>NZ_CM001852.1:4217319-4219146 GCF_000389985.1 Nocardioides sp. CF8 | reverse complement strand
GGCGGCTTCCTCGGTGGCCCGGATCTCCTCGGCGCGCTGGCGGGCCTCTTCCTCAAGTGCTGCTTCTTCGCGAGCGGCGTAGTCGCTCATGGTCACTCCCAGTGGATCCCACGGACCGGCACCGGCTGCGCCAGTCCTCCTGGTCTCCTAAGTACGGCCCAGGGGTGGGGGCGATCATTTCGTGGTCAGGCAGTTGCCCCACAGGCCGGTCGCGGCGCTGTGGGCGTCCTGTGCGGCCGCGGCGTAGTCGGTCTCGCGGGCGAGCTGCTGGTCGGTGTCGTAGACCCGTGCTGCGCCGGAGGCCAGGAGCTCGCGGGCTGCGTCGGTGCCGGCGTGGCCGACGTAGCGCAGCATCCGGCCGTAGCGGTCTCGGTCGGGAGTCGAGCTCGCGGTTCCCTGGGACACCGCAACTGCGCTGGTGCATCTGCTCAGCGCACTCTTGGTTGCTCGGCTCACCGGGCAGAGTTCCCTCGTGCCATTGACGGCGCAGCACGCCGACGCGGGCGTGCTCGACGCAACCGTTGACCCGCTCGGTGAAGGTGCGCCCTGGGAGGCGATCCACCGAGCGCGACCCCGCGCGCCCTTGACCTGCAGGGAATGCGGGCATGGTCTCCACGCCAAGCTCTCCCCAAAGGGGCTGCGGTTCTTCGCCCACGACCGCGCAGCGCCCACCTGCTCGCTGGTCGGCGAGACGATGGCCCACCGATTGCTCAAACTGCAGCTGGCCTCAGCCATCCGCGATGCCGGCTGGTACGCCGAACTCGAGGTCGCTGGCGAGGGCTGGCGGGCCGACGTGCTGGCCACCAGTCCCGACGGCACCAGGCGGATGGCCTGGGAGGCCCAGCTGGCCCAGATCACCGGCGCCGAGCTGCGTGAGCGCACCGCCCGAATGGAGGCTTCCGGGGTACCGGTGTGCTGGGTCACCGACCACGAACGGCCGTGGATCGGAGAAGTCCCCGCCATCCGGATCGCACTGCCCGCCGAGCCAGCGCCGTCCGCGGCCACCGATGCGAAGGTCGTAGACGGGACCGGCGTATTCCTCGAGTCGTGGTGTCCGCGCCGGCGCTGCGAAAACGATGGCGGTACCCCAGGCCCTTGCCCTGGCCACGGCTGGTGGCGCCCGGTCGTGCCCGCCGTTGACCTCAGGGTGTTCGTCGGCGGTGTCCTGTGCGGCACGATCAGAGCGCACCAGGCCATCGCACTCAGCAGATCCCTGGACTCAGCGCGGATCGTGTGGACCACCCGGCCGCACGTCATCACCGAACGCACCCAACTGGAAGCAATCGAGCGCCGGTGTGAGCACGACGAACTCGCGAACGCAGAGCGTGAACGTCACTTGGCCGCGATCGCGGCCAAGCTCGCCCGCCAACAGGCGCTCACCCCACCCGCGGTCGCGCTGGTGGGCACCGAAGCGCGGGGCTACGTCGGGGTGCGTGACGCGACGCCCGAGTGGGCGATGGGAGTGCCCCTGTTCGTGCACGACATGCCGCGGGGCGTCGTCAGCCCGGTTGTCAGCCGCATAAAGGGTGAGGTTCGAGAGAGGTTCCGCGAGCTCACGCTCTTCGTGGCCACGGAGAGCGAGCTGAGTGCAATCCGACGAGCGTGCGTGCCTGAACAGCGGATCGTCCTCTTCAAGGTCGAGATCCCCGCGGCTCCGCGACCGCCCGCGGTGACCTACAGGAGAGCAGGGCGGGTGCGGTAGACCTGCACCTGGTCGCGCAGCTCGTTGCTTGCAATCGCCAGTCCGGCGTACGCCGCGGCCGCAGCCGCCAGGTTGAACGACGACGCCGGCGTGCATACGACGTCCGAGGCGCCCAGTGAGTCCTG
>NZ_CM001852.1:4214030-4217237 GCF_000389985.1 Nocardioides sp. CF8 | reverse complement strand
GGCCGCGTCTGCCGCGTGCTGGGTGATCCCCGCCGGCACCGGCTTGCCAGTCCCCGATACGAAGGCCTCCCACACGAACAGATCCGCATCCCCTGCCAGCCACAATTCGGGACGGGTCGTGCACCGCAGCGTGGGGATACCGGAACCGATGCGCTCGAGCAACCACGCCATCTGCACCAGGCCCGTAGCCAGGGCACCGCTGCCGGCGCCAGCCGACCAGGGCCTCGAGTGACCATCGACGGTCTCACCCTGGCGGGCGCGCCCCAGGGTCATCCACCCGTCCAGCCCGACAGGGCTGACGGGAACCATCAGGGGAGCCTCGAACCCGAGGGCTACTGGCACGCCGGAGCACAGTGCATCCAGTACGGCCACCGCCGAGCCCTCGGGGTTCCGCCCACCTTCCCCGACTGGACGACGACCCGGGAGATCCAGGCCGGCCCAGGCGAAGTTGGAGCGGACTGAGCCGACGTCGACTGCGACCACGCGCGCCTTCAGCGAGCTCACGCGCTATCGCTCGACGAGCCTCGCGGGTACTCGACGCCGAAGTGGTCCGCGATGAGAGCGGTCGTCTCACAGCCCCAGCTCGAGCGGCGATCCATGGGATCCGGGTCGTCATCGAGCGAGTCGCACACGCCCGTGCCGGCCCCGCAGTCGCGGTGTAGTGCCAGGAGCTTGCGGGCGAGCGGGTCGTTGATCGTGTTGAGACGACGCATCGCGTCCACCCACCGAGAGACTGGTGTGGGGGAGTCGTCGACCTCGTGCACGACGTCCATGCGCCATGCCGCGCTGGCCTCCTCGTCGTACTCGTAGCGGGTCATCAGCGCATCCCGAAGAACGAGGTGATCCGGTCGACCTGCTTCTGGTCCAGCAGCGCCGGCCGACAGGCCCCGTAGGCGTTGGTCAGGTCGATGACGAGCTGTCGGGTCTGGTCGAGGCTGAGGTCGATGGTCGCCGTCTCGCCGTCGGTGCTGGTCACTTTGAGGTCGACGCGCTGGACGTCCTCATCGACGTAGCGGGCATGAGCCCCGATCTTCTTGGCACTGACGGCCTCGCTGCGCTTGAAGAATCCCACGGTTGAATCGTGGCACGCCGGCCCCCGGCGCAGGGGTGGAATGGCTGGCGAGCTCAGTGGGTTGACCAGGTGAGGCCGAGGATCCGGAGAGCCTCCTGGACGTCGGGGTGCTCAGGGGAGAGCGCGTGGTGCTCGATCGCGTCGAGGGTAGAGCTGACCGCGGGGTCCTCGGCGCGCTCGAACACGGCCCACAGGGCGAGGTCGTCGCCGTGTCTGGAGGCGAAGGTGACGCCGTCGAGTTCGGTGCTGGCGTGCAGGTAGGTGGCCACGGACTGGGTGAGTGCCCTCGGGCGTCCGTCCTTGAGTGCGGCCGCGTCGAAGTCGTGCAGGTTCAGCAGGTGAGCGAGGGCGACGAACTGCGGCCGCAGTGCCGCGATGGACTCGGCCGCCGTGACGGCGCAGAAGCGGCCGGTCAGCGTGGCGCTGGCAGCTGACCTGGGCTCCAGCCACGAGAAGGAGATCTCGCCGGCCCGGGCGGTCGGATGCGCGGCGGCGTCCTCGGCGTCCTCCACGATGTCATCGAGCTCGAGCGCGAGCGTCGGGTCCGGCCGGAAGCCGGCGAGGACCTCGAGCAGGCAGGCTAGCAGGGTGGAGCCGGCGTAGATGGTGCGGAAGTTGCCCTGCCGGTCGTCCCATCGACCGTGAAACCGTCCATCGGTGCCGGCCCACTCCCAACCCGACCAGACCCAGGGCTCCGGCTTGAAGCCGACCCGCCAGACCTCCTCGGCCGCGTCAACGACGACCAGTTGGGATGCCTCAGCCACCGGCGACGTCATCCGGCAGCGGCGAACGCGCGCGCGGCCGCCAGGATGCTGGGGCCGACCTGCTCGAGGTCGCCTTCACGCAGAAGCCGCGCCGGCGCGACGTCGTCGAGCCGCGGATTCATGCCCTGGAACCACGCCTGGACGACCGCCGCGGAGTCCTTGCCGCGCAGCAGCGCCGCGATCCGGTAAGCCATCCGCAGCCGGTTGACCACGTCGGTCGACGGCGTGCGCGCGTCATCGACGTCGGCCCACTGTCGGACCGCTCGGGTCTCCTGGACCGAACCCAGGTAGGCGACCAGTTTGGCGCCGAGCAGGTCGCGCAGCCGCTCGACGAGTTCCGGCGTGGCCAGCCGCACCGACTCTTCGTAGGCGCGCAGGTCGCCGCGGGCGATGGTCGACTGAGTGCTCATACCTGCAGTGTGCCACGTGCCGCACCCCGATCCAATGCCTAATCCCGTATTTCATCACACCCTAAATCACATCACCGATAGCATCGGTTGTGTCAACCCCTAGGGTGCCGCATGAACTAGACGAGTCAACAGGACACACTCCGCTCCACCGCCCCGGGCGGCGACGAAGCGCCGCATCTTCAGGACGCGGACGCAAGAGAGTCGATGTAGCGCTCTAGATCCGCCTTTCGGACAAGACGGGTGCGATCGATGTGAACCGATCGCAACTCGCCGGACTTGAAGAGTTCATAGACCTTGGATCGGCTGATGCTGAGGTACTCGGCAACCTCTGGGACTCGGTAGAGCAGTTTGTCCGGCATGGTGTTCCTCCGTGGACATTGTGGTTCTGACAGTCACCTAAGGAAGATCGAGCAGCGGGGCCGATCATGCGGGGCCAACCAATCTCTGGACGTGCTCCGCGATATATGAAGAGACGACCCCTGGCTGAGTCCTGACGGGAAACCTCGGCTCTTGTGCATCGTCTGTGTCTGGGCGTGCCCATGCCGTCCATGACGGACCTCACGTCGCACCGCCCGCGAGGAACCAGACGAGTCTCTGTGTCGCAAGCGCATGGACTCACGCCTGGAAGTCGATCCCGCTCTCGGCGACGGGCCAGACGTGGGCCGACAGCTATCCGAGATGAGGGTCCGGGCAGTCGCGAAGAGAAGTCAATCTCCCTGGATCGCTGGCGCTGACGTTCTGGGCACTCGTGGTCGAAAGGTCGTTGCACTGATATCGCCGCGGGTCGCGTCGTGCCCGGAGTCGCGAAGAGCTCCTGCTTTTCGACTCGACCGCAGCGCGTCGGCTCGAGAACGACACCGCTCGCGAGATCCAGAGTCGTGTTAGCAGCCTGTGAAGGCCTTCCGCGCCCCCAACGTTCCATGCCAATGGCTGAGTTGAGTCCCCGATAGTGGTGTAGTGC
>NZ_CM001852.1:4213619-4213930 GCF_000389985.1 Nocardioides sp. CF8 | reverse complement strand
TGGAGCAACCTCGCCAGCCGCTGGGGCGACCTCACTGCCCCAGATGATCGTCTTGACCCCGACCTGATGCGCACGGCCGCCGAAGTTCGTGCCGCCTACCGCGAGCTGACCCACGCCTCCACCACCATGGCCAGCCTCGATGTCATTGCCGCCGGGCCCGGCCTTCTGCCCGGCATCGACGCGACCCTCCACACACTCGAGTCAAGCTCGGAGTTGGCGTATGTCGTCGCGGAGAAGGCCGAGGCACCCAACCTGACCGGACCAGCTCGAGCGCTGTCCATCCGGGCGCACAACGACATCGAGGCCGGCCT
>NZ_CM001852.1:4213245-4213519 GCF_000389985.1 Nocardioides sp. CF8 | reverse complement strand
GACCCAGATCTGGTCCAACAACCCCGCCGAGCGGTTGAACCGCGAGATCCGACGCCGCACCGACAGCGTCGGGATCTTCCCCAACCGCACCGCGATCGTCCGACTCGTCGGCGCCGTCCGGGCCGAGCAGACCGACGAATGGGCCGAGGGCCGCCGCTACCTCGGACTCGACGTCCTCGCCCGATGCCGCATGAACCTCGTCCCCAACACCGAACCCGAGATCGGAGCCCACGACCTGCCCGCACTCACCGCCTGAACCACCAACGAAGGAGAA
>NZ_CM001852.1:4212889-4213145 GCF_000389985.1 Nocardioides sp. CF8 | reverse complement strand
TGGCGCGACGCCTGTGCGGAGCTCGACATCGTCCACAAACGGACCCGGCCCTACCGGCCCCAGACCAACGGGAAGATCGAGCGATTTCACCGCACCCTGGGCGACGGCTGGGCCTACGCACGGTTCTACGACTCAACCGAGCAACGCAACATCGCCCTACCCGGGTGGCTTCATTTCTACAATCACCACCGAGCCCACTCCGCTATCGGAGCCAAGCCACCGATCACCCGACTGACCAACGTGCCTGGACATCACA
>NZ_CM001852.1:4212375-4212789 GCF_000389985.1 Nocardioides sp. CF8 | reverse complement strand
CCCGGGCAGGGATTCGGGGCAGGCGCGCACCCCCGCGATGAACCCATCACCCGCCTGGTCTCGGTCGCAGACGCGATCGGCAGGAGCCTGCGCAACACCAGCTGGCCACCGGCGAGCCGGCCCGATCGGCGCATGACCCAGATGACCAGGACCCTCGGTCACGCCAGCGACCTGGTGCACCGCTACGGCGCCGACATCCCGGTCCAGCGCGCCGAGAGCTTCCGCGACCTCGAGGCCGCTCGCGCCCGGATCATGCACGCCCTGTACGTCAGCGCCCACGCCGTCGGTGTCTCCCTGCACCAGCACGGCCACAACCGGTACCAGGACGCCCTCGGCACTAACCGGCCCATCGAGCTCAACCAGCGTCACTCCCCCCACGCAGTACCGCCGACCACCGAGTGGATCCGCCGCATG
>NZ_CM001852.1:4211494-4212275 GCF_000389985.1 Nocardioides sp. CF8 | reverse complement strand
CATGAATGCGGTCAGTTTGGCGGAGGCGGTGGATGTGATGGGCCCTGCCCATCTTGACCAGACCGCCTTCGCTGCGGCCGTGAACGTCACCCAGGCGGCCGTCAGCCAGTGGCTTTCGGGTCGCCGCTCGACCCCGACTGATGTCGAGGAGGTCCTGCGGCAGCTCGGCCATGCCTGGAGCGGGGAGGCGGTTCGTCTCGGGACCGACCCACTGGGGCGCTACATCACCGCGCCGGTCGAGCGCTGGACCCCGGTGTTCAGGCCACGCGGTCGGTTCCGGCTCGGCATCCACCTGAACTGGTCAGGAAGCGCGAGTGCACGGTGGTTCGACGCCGAAGACGCCGGCGACGTGATCGAGTCCTACAGCCTGGTCCTGACCAACGGCACCGCGGCCGACGCGCACACCTGGATCGAGCCTGAGCTCCTAGCCCGGTTCCTGCCGCTGTTCCGAATCAGCAACCAGCGGCGCACCTCCTGGGCCACACACCTGAAGTCGCTCGGCTACACCGTCGACGATGCGGTCGAGGTACCTCGTGCCGTTGTCTAGCGGCCAGGAGCGCGCCGCAGCGATCCTGCTGTCGGCCTCTGGAAGCCGCATGGCCCTGGGAGGAGGGGGCGCGTTGATCGCCCACGGCCTGGTCGATCGCGACTCCGAGGACCTTGACGCGTTCATCGACTCCCGCGAAGACTTCCGGACTGTCGCGAACCGGGTCCGGGCCGCCTTTCAGGGCGCCAACTACGAGATCAGCGACAACGACAGCCTGGGCGACCCGAGCCAGAT
>NZ_CM001852.1:4210653-4211394 GCF_000389985.1 Nocardioides sp. CF8 | reverse complement strand
GGAGGCCTTCATGTCCCACGCTAACGCCACCCTCACCCCGATCACCCGTCTGCGCATGGCACGGTTGGTCGTCGACCGCGGCTGGACCTACGCCTCAGCGGCGAAGATGTTCATGGTTGCTCCGCGGACTGCCAAGAAGTGGGCCGACCGCTACCGCACCGAAGGGCAGGCCGGGATGGCCGACCGAAGCTCTCGACCCCACGCCAGCCCGAACAAGACAAGACCTGCGCTCGTTCGACGGATCGTGCGGCTCCGTTGGCGCCAACGACTCGGTCCCGTCCAGATCGCCGGCCGCCTCGGGATGCAGGCCTCGACCGTTCACGTCGTGCTGGTGCGATGCCGAATCAACCGGCTCTCCCACATCGACCGAGTCACCGGCGAACCGCTGCGCCGCTACGAACATCCCCACCCCGGCTCGCTGATCCATGTCGACGTCACCAAGTTCGGCAACATCCCCGATGGTGGCGGGCACAAGTTCCTCACCCGACAGCAGAGCAAGCTCAACGCCCGGGCCACCGCGCGCCGCACGGGAGAACGCGGCAAGAATTCCGAGCCGCGGATCGGAACCGCGTTCGTTCACACCGTCATCGACGACCACTCAAGAGTGGCCTACGCCGAGATCTGCACCGACGAGACGGCCGCCACCGCGATCGGAGTCTTGGAACGCGCGGTGGCCTGGTTCGCCGAGCACGGAGTCACCGTCGAACGAGTCCTGTCCGACAACGGCTCGTGCTACCGCTC
>NZ_CM001852.1:4209472-4210553 GCF_000389985.1 Nocardioides sp. CF8 | reverse complement strand
TGTACCCGGCCAGGACGTTGGTAGCAGCGTGCCTGGTTGAACGAACGAGAACCCCCGAGTGGGATGTGGCTTGTCTAAGGCCCACTCCAACCCGGAGGTTCTCGTGTCCCACGGTAGTGCTCGGTTGACCGTTCACGGTCGTCGACTGATCGTCCAGCGGTATCAGGCTGGCTGGCCCAAGGCCCACATCGCCGCCGCGATGGGGGTGTCTCGCAAGTGCGTGAAGACCTGGATCGACCGCTACGCCGACGAAGGCGAAGCCGGTTTGATCACGCGCTCGTCTCGACCGCACTCGATGCCGGCCAAGACCAGCGACGAGGTCGAACAGAAGGTCCTCGCTGCCCGTGTCGAGCATCGTGACGGGCCCGACGTCCTCGGTCCGAAGGTCGGGGTCTCGGCCCGGACGGTGTCACGAATCCTGCGGCGCCATGACGTGCCCTATCTGCGCGAGTGTGACCCGATCACTGGTGAGGTGATCCGGTCTTCGAAACAGACTGCTGTGCGTTACGAACGCGAGCGACCCGGCGAGCTGGTGCACATGGACGTCAAGAAGCTCGGCAAGATCCCCGACGGTGGTGGTTGGCGAGCCCACGGCCGTGGAGCCGACTCGATCCAACGCGACCGGTCCGCAAAGGTCGGCTACGACTACGTCCACTCACTCGTCGACGACCACTCCCGACTGGCCTACTCCGAGGTCCTGCTCGACGAGAAAGGCCCGACCTGCGCCGACTTCCTCGAACGCGCCATCGCCTACTTCGCTACCCACGGCATCACCCAGATCGAACGACTGATGACCGACAACGCGTGGGCGTATCGGTGGTCGCTGCGCAAAGTCTGCGCCGACCACGACATCAAGCAGAAGTTCATCAAGCCCCACTGCCCCTGGCAGAACGGGAAAGTTGAGCGCCTCAACCGGACCCTGGCCACCGAGTGGGCCTACCGCCAGGTCTTCATCAGCAACGACGACCGCGCCGCCGCTCTTGCGCCCTGGCTCGAGCACTACAACACTCAACGACGCCACAGCGCACTCGGAGGGCTTCCGCCGATCAGCCGGCTGCTACCAACCTGATGGCCGGGTACA
>NZ_CM001852.1:4208981-4209372 GCF_000389985.1 Nocardioides sp. CF8 | reverse complement strand
GGGCAGAGCGCGCTGCAGCTGCTCACGGCCGCGGAGGAGCTCACCCGGCCGCTCCCAGCCCACCGCCCCGACCTGGTCAACAGCTCCCAGCTGGTGGTCGACCTGTGCGACCTGATCCGGGAGGCACGCGACCTTGGATGCTGACCGCCGACGCGGCTTCGCCGACGTCGACGACGCGCTCTTCGACACCACGCAGATCCCGCTCACCTCTCGGGACATCCGCACCGTCGGCGAGCTGCTGCACGACGTCGACCACACCGCGCGCCACCTGCTGATGGACGTCGCCGGCGACGACGCCGGCCGGCTCCTCCACGGCTGGCCCGACCTGGTCACGGCCGCGTCGTCGCTGTGGAGCAGCCTGCCCGGGCAGGGATTCGGGGCAGGCGCGCAC
>NZ_CM001852.1:4208467-4208881 GCF_000389985.1 Nocardioides sp. CF8 | reverse complement strand
CCCGGGCAGGGATTCGGGGCAGGCGCGCACACCCGCGATGAATCCATCACCCGCCTGGTCTCGGTCGGGGACGCGATCGGCAGGAGTTTGGGCAGCAGCAGCTGGCCACAGGCGAGCCGGCCCGATCGGCGCATGACTCAGATGACCAGGACCCTCGGTCACGCCAGCGACCTGGTGCACCGCTACGGCGCCGACATCCCGGTCCAGCGCGCCGAGAGCTTCCGCGACCTCGAGGCCGCTCGCGCCCGGATCATGCACGCCCTGTACGTCAGCGCCCACGCCGTTGGTGTCTCCCTGCACCAGCACGGCCACAGCCGGTACCAGGCCGCGCTCGGCACTCACCGGCCCATCGAGCTCAACCGGCGTCACTCCCCCTACGCCGTCCCGCCGACCACCGAGTGGATCCGCCGCATG
>NZ_CM001852.1:4206888-4208367 GCF_000389985.1 Nocardioides sp. CF8 | reverse complement strand
CTGACCAACGTGCCTGGACATCACAGCTAGTCCCGATGGCGTCCGCCGCCCCTTCAGCTCCGACGGACCTGGCAGCCTCACAACCCAACGGCACGACCACGGTCATGACCTGGACGCGAGTGCCGAGCGCCCTCACCTATGAGGTCGTGATCGACAACAACGGCGATTTCTCCTCACCCGAGTTCACGTCCCGCACCGCGAACAACACGGTGGTGCCAACCACCAATCTCCGCACCGGAACCAACCATTGGCGTGTGCGTGCCTTCGCTGGCTCGGAGGCATCCGACTGGTCCACCAGCACCTTCGACCCAGGGCCGGTAGGCGTACCGCAAGCGGTCTCTCCTGCAAACGGTGAACCGCTCAAGCAACCAGAAGACCCTCCCCTGCTGACGTGGGGTGCTGTGCACGGCGCCACCGAATACATCGTCGAGGTGGACCGCGACGTGGACTTCATCGGGGCCGGCTCCTACACCACCAAGACGACGTCGCTCGTCGTTCCCGACCCTCTCGGCGCAGGCACCTGGCATTGGCGCGTCAAGGCCTCCCGCGGCACTGGACTGGTGTCCGAGCCCTCGAGTGCGCGCACGTTTCAGATCCTGCCGATTGATGTCCCCACGCTCATCTCCCCCGCGAACGACGCCAACACCCAGATCGAAGATGTGGTGCTGGACTGGAAGCCGGTGCCCGGAGCGAAGTCCTACGAGGTTCAGGTCGCAAACAACGAGACCTTTACCAACATCACCGAGACGCGAATCGGGATCCTCGGAACCAAGTATTCCCCAGCGAAGGGCTACAACAACGACCAGTACTACTGGCGCGTGCGCGCCATCGATCTGGGCGGTACGGCAACGCCGTGGGCCGAATCGCAGTTCAATTTCAAGCGACAATGGCCGGACCGGCCGTGGCCCGTGTTTCCGATGCAGGACGGGTTCACCACGACACCCGACACTGTCAACCACGATCCCTTTGCACTGCCGAACAAGATCATCACCACGCCGGCGCCTTACTTCCAGTGGACTCCGGTCCAACACGCGAGCCACTACCAGCTCGACGTGAGCACCGACGCGAACTTCTCGACCTTCGCGTCGTGCCGGATTGCCGGAACCACGTACACCCCGGGCAACGCCGTCTATTCCGACACCAGCATGAGCCGTGGTTCGGAAGAGGATTGTCTCGTCCAGGAAGGCAGCCAGATGTTCTGGCGAGTGCGCCCCATGGACGCACCATTCAATGACATCGGCTTCTTCGACGGGATCCAGGGCATTTACTCGCCGACCCAAAGATTCACTTGGGATCCGGTGTACTTCTCCGGCTTGAGTCCCATGGGCGGAGTGACGGTGGCTGTGCCGACGTTCAGCTGGACGCCTGGGGTCGCGGCTGAAAAGTACAAGGTGGAGATCTTCAAGAGCGGTGCAGCAAGTCCAATCCACACCAAGACCACCTACGCGACTTGAATCGCCCCGGGTTTCGTGGAGGCTC
>NZ_CM001852.1:4206440-4206788 GCF_000389985.1 Nocardioides sp. CF8 | reverse complement strand
GTCGGCAGGCTGCTGGCGTGGCCCAGGTCGCCGGTGGCGATGGGGTCGGCGACGGAGTCGTAGTAGATGACCAACGCCTGGAGGTCGCATCCTTCGGGGATGTCTGCAGCTCGCATGCGCGCGACCTGCCGCAGTGTCGTGGCGATCGTCGGCCGGTCCAGTGGCTGGAAGTGTCGCTCGTCGGCGATCTCGATGATTCGGTCAAGGCGGTAGTGGGTGGCGATCCGGGCGAGGTCGTCGTAGTCACGGGGACGGGCGTCCTCGTAGATGACCGTCAGCTTCTGTGCACCTAGCTCGACGGGATCGATCATCGGCCCGTACCGCCCGGGGACCGGGTCGAGGAGGATC
>NZ_CM001852.1:4206051-4206340 GCF_000389985.1 Nocardioides sp. CF8 | reverse complement strand
AGCACGGGCTGGACGACCAGGTGGGTGTCGGTCCGGCTGCACCAGTCACGCACGAGCTGGTCCAGGACCGCGCGGTCGCGGGTGAGATTGCGGGCCACCGGGTCCAGGCCGACGAGGTTGGTGTCGGTGATGTGCAGCACCAGCTCGGCCCGCTTGCCCGGGGCGGGGGCGTCGTCGCCAGACAGCAGGGCCAGCGCGGCGGCCGGGTCCGCGAGGATCCCGATGGCACGCGATCGGCGTACGTCGAGGGACTCCGCCGGCAGGCCCAGGGCCGCGTCCCTCGCGGCGA
>NZ_CM001852.1:4205338-4205951 GCF_000389985.1 Nocardioides sp. CF8 | reverse complement strand
GGCTGTGGATAACTCCGTTGGTGTCGGCGGCTGGGCACAAACTGGTCTCGTTCGCCTAGGTCGCGCGGAGATCGTCGGACGATCACCCCGCGGCAAAGTCGAGAGATTCGCACTGGTGCTGACCGATGGAGGTGGTCGAGATGAAGGTCCCGATGACGGTGCTGAGGGTCGTGACCCTCGGGCCTGCGCTGCTGGTGAGCTTCGTCCTCGCCGTGGTGGTGTTCGCGCTGCTCCCGCCGGCGCTGGGCCTGGTCCTGTTCCTGGCCTCGGCGGCCGTGCTGGGGGCGTTGGCGCTGGGCCAGCTCGAGGAGGTGGCGATCGGGTTGCTGACTCGGTCGCGGCCGGCGACGGAGGCCGAGTTCCGGGTGATGGCGCCGGTCCTGGCTGAGCTGGGTGGTCGTGGCGTCGACGTCGGTTCCCTGTGCGTGCGTCGTGTGAAGCGTCCGCAGACGCCGGTGGCGTTGGCGATCGGGCGCCGGGCGGTGGTCATCACGCCGGGCCTGGTGGAGGGGACCTACCGCGGCGGCGTGACCGGCGCGGAGGCTGTAGCGGTGCTTGCGCATGCTGTCGGCCGGCGCCGGGCGATCCGGCCGCGGCTGGAGGCTGCGGTGCT
>NZ_CM001852.1:4201604-4205238 GCF_000389985.1 Nocardioides sp. CF8 | reverse complement strand
GCCCTGAGTGGTCACTTCATACCGTCTAGGGGTAGGCGACCTTTGAAGCTAACCGGACTGAACCAGCGGACCGTGCTACAACGCGGAAGGCTAAGGCCAGCATGAGGGATGCCCCGGCGTTGCCGGACCCAAGGGGCAGAGGGCAGAGGATGACGGGCCGAGGCCCTGGCTCTCGGTCGCTGTCGTTACGGCTGGTGACCCGCTTGGCTCGCAGCCTCAGTTGCTGCGAGCTTCCTCAACTGCAGGAGGTGTGTGGCTTGCGGACCTCGTCCACGGGTGCAGATGAGACGGGGGCTTGCTCGACGACCTTGGCATGCACTGGCTTGGCGGCGAGGTGGATCCGTCGGGCGCAGGTGGGGGAATCTGGCCAGATCCGTAGTACCAGGGGAAGCGCGGCACGCTCAGCGGCAATGGTTGGTCATCGTCGACATCGCGGTTCTGACCTGCGGAAACGCGTCGGAGGGCGTTGGCCGCGAACGGCGCTCGTTGAGTCTCCTGCCACGCATTTGCCACGCACGAGCGTGTCATCAGCCCTCCACAGGATCGACTCGGTTTGTGCGGATGGGATCCAGCGCGAGGGTCGCGTCCCGTGGAGTGGTGTAACTCGTCGCGTGTGACTTCGCGAGTCAGGTCAATCATGCAGTAGCGAGTTCGGGCACCTCCTCGACAGTGGTCACGGTCGTGATCAGGACGGTGGGTTCGGTCGGGTAGAGCAGGGCCATGGATGACTCTGAGAGGTAGCGGCGGTCGGTGTTGTCCGTGGCCATGAAAAAGTCCCCACTGGTGGCCAAGTCTGAGTCCCCGGTTTTGGCCGGATAGAAGTCCCCACTCTTCGTTCGTCGTGTCGCATGCGCCGTGAGGCCCTGCGTGGTGACGGTGACGGTGCCAACCAGTCACATCACCACGCAGGGGACTCCATTGAAGAACGCGAGGGAACGGATGGACGTGATTTCCGCCTACCGAGACGTAGGCACTTATCGGGGTGCGGCCGCGATCTGCGGCACCACTCACAAGACCGTGAAGAGAATCATCGAGGCCCACGAGGCCGGCGGCGTAGCGGTCGAGAAGCCGCCGCGGGCCCGGAACTTCGACGAGGTCGCCGACCTGGTCGCCAAGCGGGTCAAGGACACCTCGGGTCGGATCTCGGCCAAGCGGCTGCTGCCCGCAGCCCGGGCGGCGGGCTATGTCGGCTCGGCCCGCAACTTCCGAAGACTCGTCGCCGACGCCAAGCAGCAGTGGCGCCAAGGCAACCATCGCGGCCGTCGGCCCGGCGTGTGGGCGCCGGGAGAGACGTTGATCATCGACTGGGGTGTCCTGGACGGCGTGCACGTGTTCTGTGCGGTGCTGGCCTGGTCGCGGTTCCGGTTCATCCGGTTCGCCGCCGACGAGAAGGCCGCCACCACGATGGCGATGCTGGCCGAGTGCTTCGAGGAACTCGGTGGCGTGCCGAAGGTCGTCCTCGCCGACCGGATGGGCTGTCTGAAGGGTGCCGTGGTCGCCAACGTGGTGGTGCCCACCCCCGATTACGTCAGGTTCGCCACGCACTATCGGTTCCGCCCGGACTTCTGCGAGGCCGCCGATCCGGAGTCCAAGGGGATGGTGGAGAACCTGGTCGGCTACGCCAAGGTCGACTTGATGGTCCCGCAAGCACCGTTGAGTGAGTTGGGTGCCGCCAACGCTGCTGCGGTCCTGTGGTGCGCCGAGGTCAACGCCAACACCCATTCGGAGATCTGCGCCGTCCCGGCCGAGCGGCTCGTGAGTGAGCGTGACCTGCTCGCTGCGTTGCCGTCGCTGCGAGGCGAGTTCGGCGCAAGACCGACGACCAGGAAGGTCGACAAGCTCTCCTGCATCCGGTTCGCCTCAGCGCGCTACTCGGTCCCGAACAAGCTGATCGGGCGAACTGTCACGGTGCTGGTCGAGGACCGAACCCTGCGGGTCATCGAGCCAGTAACCGGCGAGGTCCACGCCGACCATGTCCTGGTCGCGCCCGGCGAAACCAGCATCGTGGACGACCACTACGGCGGCCCCAGGCCCGACAAACCCCGCCGCGCTGCACGACCCAGAACGAAGGCAGAGAAGGAGTTCTTGGATCTGGGCCCGATCGCGGAGGCGTTCCTGGTCGGCGCCGCCGCAGCCGGAGTGACCAAGCTGACCAGCGAGATCGGCGAGATCTTGACCCTGCAGGCAGCCCACGGCACCGATCCCGTGCTGGCCGCGTTGGAACGGGCAGTGAAGTTCAGCCGGTGGCGGGCCGCCGACGTCCGCTCGATCCTGGCCACCAACGGCCAGGCACCCGTCCCACGCCCTGCCGGGCAGGCGCTGGTCCTGACGTTGCCGAGGGTGCCGACCCGGTCGCTGGATGCCTACCGGATCGACGGGGGTGACCCGTCGTGACCGCGACAACGCCACCCCCGTTGGCCGCCGACCTGACCGAGGGGCTGAAGCGGTTGAAGATGGCCGCGATGCGCCGGCTGGCACCCGAACTGCTCGTGACCGCGAAGACCCTACGCTGGAACCCCGAGGAATTCCTCCGCACCCTCATCGAGGCCGAGATCACCTCCCGCGATGAGTCGAACGCCCGAACCCGGCTACGCCAGGCCACGTTCCCGGTCACGAAGAGGCTCGAGGACTTCGACGTCGCCGGCTCCTCGATCCCGGTCGCGACCTTCGACTACCTCGCCAGCCTGGAGTGGATCCGGGCCGCGGAGAACGTCTGCATGATCGGGCCCGCCGGGACCGGGAAGAGCCACATGCTCGTCGCGATCGGCATCGCTGCGGTCGAGCACGGACACCGAGTCCGGTACTTCACCGCCGCCGAACTCGTCGAGACCCTCTACCGAGGACTCGCCGACAACTCCGTCGGACGTGTCATCGACACCCTGCTCCGCAACGACCTCGTCCTGGTCGACGAACTCGGGTTCGCACCGCTGGACGACACCGGCGCCCAACTGCTGTTCCGGTTCGTCGCCGCCGCCTACGAACGTCGCTCGCTCGGCATCGGATCGCACTGGCCCTTCGAGTCCTGGGGACGGTTCCTGCCCGAACACACCACCGCCGTCAGCATGCTCGACCGGCTCCTGCACCACTGCCACACCGTGGTCACCGACGGCGAGAGCTACCGAATGAAACAAGCCAGAGGACGAGGAGGAACCAACATCAAGACCAGCTGATCAACCACGAAGAGTGGGGACTTTCAGATGGCCACCAGCGGGGACCAGAAACTGGCCGTTGACAGGTGTCTTGCCACTCGTCGTGGGCCTCGATCAGGACGCAGGCCGAGAGCCGCAGCAGGGCCTCGGTGTTGGGGAAGATCCCCACGACGTCGGTGCGGCGCTTGACCTCTTTGTTGAGCCGCTCCAGCGGGTTGGTCGACCAGATCTTGCGCCAGTGCGCGAGCGGGAAGTCGGAGAACGCGGTGATGTCGGCCTTCGCGTCGCGCAGCATCTCGGCCACCCGCGGGTGACTCGCAGCCAGGGTGTCGGCGACGTGGTCGAGCTGAGCACGGACCGCCTTTGGTGTGCCCATCGTGAAGATCGTGCGGATCCAGGTGGCGACCATGTCGGCGTCGGCCTTGGGGACCTTGGTCAGCACGTTGCGCATGAAGTGGACTCGGCAGCGTTGCCACGCGGCACCC
>NZ_CM001852.1:4195979-4201504 GCF_000389985.1 Nocardioides sp. CF8 | reverse complement strand
CGGGTGACGACCGGTTGCCGGTGAGGGATCCGCTTGCGGCGATCGACGTGCGCCGCGCCGTCAGCACTGCGGAGCGCCGCACGTCGTTCCCGCTGCGGTCACGCTCCGCGTGACGATCCTGCGCTGGCGCGCTCCGCGAGCCAATCCTGCTGCGGTGGCGCTCTGTGTGACCAGTAGTTTGTGGCGCGTTGACCAGCTCGCGCGAGTCACGGTAGCGCCAGCGATCCTCAACGAACTCGCGCTCTGCTCCGGGGTAGACGCCGGGCTCGTGGCCTCTCGGGGACTGCAAGCCGAAGCAGGTCCTCTGCCGGGCCGACCGGTCGCTGGCCGGTGAGCCAGACGGCACGTAGCGAGCGGTCGAGGTCGACTCCGTGAATGGGGACCTGGACTAGGCGGCCGGCTGCGACGTCGTCGTGCACTGCCAGGTCGGAGAGCACGGCCGGGCCGGCTCCGGCGATGACTGCGGAGCGGACGCCGCTGCTGGTCGACACCTCGAGCAGGGGTTGGGTGGGGGTACCGAACGGGGTCAGGGCTCGGTCCAGCGCGGTGCGGGTCCCCGACCCGGCTTCGCGGTGCACCAGCCGCGTTCCGGCCAGCTCCTCAGCCTCTACCGATCTACGGCGGTGGGCCCACGGGTGAGCGGGCGCGACGACGACCACGAGCCGGTCGGTCGCCACGACCTGAGCGGACAGGCCGGAGGGAAGGTCGGGGCCCTCGATGAAGCCGAGGTCGGCGTCGCCCGCGAGAACCGCGGCCGCCGTGGTGTCGCTGTTGCCTGCGGTCAGGCTGACGGCGGTGTCCGGATGCGTTGCGGCCAGCACGACGAGCCAGCCCGGCAGTAGATGCTCGGCCACGGTCAAGCTCGCCGCGACCCGCAGCCGCGCGATGCGGTCGCCGCGCAGGGACGCGATGCCCGCCTCGAGGACGTCCGCAGCAGCGAGGACCCCACGTGCCCACTCGGCCAGCAGTGCACCGTTTGGGGTGAGGTTCGAGCCACGGGCCGAGCGAGTGAGGACCGCGAACCCGACCAGCCGTTCGAGTCCGCGCACCCGTGCGCTCACGGCAGGCTGGCTTAGCCCGCGGGAGGCACCGGCCTTGCTCAGGCTGCCGCTGGCAACGATCTCGAGGAGCAGCGACAGGGTGTCGAGGTCGGGCACCCGGGTGAGAGTCATCGACCCACTCTAGAGCCCGCCATCAGTCCGGTGGATGACGTCATCGATCCAGGATGTCTACCGAGCGCCCGTCTGCCGGCGCAGGCTGGAAGTACCGACGAAGGAGAATGCCTGTGACCACGGCCCACGAAGCCCCTGTCCACCGACACCGCACCGGCAGCCGCTGCCGCCCGTCCTGCCCGCCCACTCCCGAGCCCGGGCACCGCAGTCCGGTACCTGGGTTGCTCGCCGTCGCAACCGCCACCGGCGTCGCGTTCGGCGTGCATGCCTTGGTCCCAGCGGTGAACCCCTCCACCGTCGCTGTGGTCATCGGCGCGCTCGCGGTCAACATCGGGCTGCACCACCCCTCCCTGCACGTCGGCACCCACGTCGCCTCACACCGGTTCCTGCGCCTGGCCGTCGTGCTGCTTGGCCTGCAGCTGGGGCTGCAACAGCTGCTCGACCTGGGGCCGCGCGGTGCCCTCGTCGTGGTCACCACCGTCACGGTCACGTTCACCGGAACGCGCCTGCTTGGGCGGCTGCTGGGTGTGCCGCCGGCCCGGTCCCTGCTCGTCGCCACCGGCTTCTCGATCTGCGGCGCCTCCGCCGTCGCCGCGATGGAGGAGGTCGCCGGCGGGGACGAGGACGACACGGCGGTCGCAATCGCGCTCGTCACGTTGTGCGGGAGCCTGGCCATCGTGCTGCTCCCGCTGCTTCGTGAGCCCCTCGGGCTCGACCCTGCTGCGTTCGGCAGCTGGGTCGGCGCAAGCGTGCACGACGTGGGCCAGACCGTCGCGACAGCCGACCGCGTACCGGGAGCCCTGACGACCGCGGTCGTCGTCAAGCTCAGCCGCGTCGTGCTCCTCGCCCCGCTGGTCGCCGGGACCGCCGTTGCGCTGCGGCGTCGCACTCCCGCGGCGGCGACGGGGCGCCGCCCACCGCTGCTTCCCCTGTTCGTCGCCGGCTTCCTGGCAGCGATCGCCGTCGCGAGCACCGGGCTCCTGCCCGACCCGGTCCTGCACGGCGCGAAGGTCCTCCAGGAGGTCTTGCTCGCCGCAGCCCTGGTCGGTCTGGGCACCGGGATCCACCTCCCGGTGCTGCGGCGCACCGGAGGCCGCGCGCTGGTGCTCGGCCTCATGTCATGGGTCCTCGTCGCGGGGGTCGCCTACGCCGGCGTACAGCTCACCGGCGCATGACGGGCAAGGGGTGGTGGTCGGTTCGACCAACCCCGCGGTGGGTGGGTCGTGTGGTTCGGGCACTCCTGCGCCCAACCTGGCCCAACATGGCCCGACCCTTCGGCGTGATCGTCGGGGATCCCAAACGCTGGGCGGTCCGCGCTGATGTGTTCGGGGTGTCCGGGTTCGCCGGTGAGTGTCGCAGTTGGTTAGCATGAGCGCACACGATGGCGGTGGGGCTCGCCGACAACCGTGGCGGCAGGCCACCAACAGTCCCTACCTGAGACAGGTAGGAGTTCGTGTGCCCGAAAATAGTGACCCCGACGTCGGCGATCTGCCGATCGATCCCGATACGTCCGGTGACAGGCTCACCGGCACGGTCCACCGGTTGCCTTCCTTATTCACGTCGCAGTGGGACGTGCTGCTCGCCATCAGCGCCGGCGGTGCACTGGGGAGCCTGGCACGTTGGGGTGTCGGTGAGCTCCTCCCATGGTCCGGGACCGAGTTCGCGTGGGGGACCTTCGTTGAGAACGTCTCTGGTGGGTTCGCGCTCGGCGTGCTGATGGTGTTCGTGCTGGACGTGTGGCCGTCGCAGCGGTACGTGCGCCCGTTCCTGGGCGTCGGCCTCCTCGGTGGCTACACCACCTTTTCGACCTACATGCTCGACGCACGCCTCCTGCTCGGCGAAGGACAGGTCCTCACCGCGTTCGCATATCTAGGAGGGTCCCTCCTGGCCGGCCTGCTCGCCGTCTGGGCCGGGATCGCCTCCGCACGGTTGATCGCACTCAGGCCGAGACGGTCACGACCCCGACATCCAGCACCTCCCGAGTCTTCCATGTTCGCGCACGACGATGACGAGGTGAGGAACCGATGACGCTGCGGGGTCCAGCGAGCAGGCTGACGATCATGGTGGGGGAGTCCGACCAGGTGCACCACCATCCCGTTTACACCGAGATCGTGCATTTGGCGCACCGGGCCGGGCTGGACGGGGCCAGCGCCTTTCGTGGCATCGAGGGGTTCGGCAAGTCGAACCACATCCACACCCCCAGGTGTGGTCGCTCCGCAAGGACCCGCCTGTCGCGGTGGTCATCGTGGACACCGACGAGCAGATTCGTGGCTTCCCCGAGCTGGAGCGGCTGGAGCTCGAGGGCATGGTGATCGTGGAGCCGGTCGAGGTCATCCGCTACGCGGGCAGAGGACCAGCCGGCCCGGCCGGCCCGGGGGAGGACCGGCGATGACAGTTGCGATGGTGCTGCTGGGTGGCGCTATCGGCGCTCCGTTGCGCTACCTCACCGACCTGGTCGTCCAGTCCCGCCACGACAGCGTCTTCCCGTGGGGAACCTTCACCGTCAACATGACCGGCTCGCTGGTCTTGGGCGTCACGGCGGCTGCGGTGACCGGCGCTGGGGTGCCGTCGTGGGTGTTGGCCTTGGTCGGCACCGGGTTCTGCGGTGCCCTCACCACGTTCTCCACCTTCGGGTTCGAGACCGTCCGGTTGCTCGAGGAAGGCTCGGTCCTCGCCGCGGGGTTGAACTGCCTCGCGAGCCTGGCGATCGGTCTGGGCGCGTGCGCCGGCGGGTACGCCATGACGGCCGCGCTCCTGTGAGCGAGGTGACGCCGGTCCGAGGACCGCGGCCGCGCTGGGTGAGATGGCTGCTGGCTGTCGCGGCCGTCCTGCTGTGCGTGCTGACCATCGCGTTGGCCGTGGGCTCGGAGCAGCTCGCGCGGCTCGACCAGACGGTCGCTGACTGGGGCTACCACTCCACCTGGGGCCACGCCGGTCGAAGCTCGTTCTGGGTCGCGGTGGCGACCTACGGGCAGCCGATGGTCCTGCGTGCGGTGCTGGTGCTTCTCGCGCTGGTGCTTCTCCCGCTGCTGCTGGCCCGGAAGCGCAACTGGTGCTTGGCGGCGTGGCTCGTCGCCGTCACCGTGACCGAGAACGTCATCGCCCCCTCGACCAAGCTCCTGCTCAGCCGCCCGCGCCCGGAGTGGCTCGAGCCGATCGCGGTCGAGCACAGTTTGTCCTACCCCTCGGGGCATGCCGCGATGGCAGGGACCTTCGCGGCCGCGGTGATCCTCGTGGCGCTGGCGATGATGGGTCCGGGATGGAGTCGGCAGCTGGTCGTGCTGCTCGCTCTGCTGGTCTACCTTGTGATCTCGGTGGACCGGATCTTCTTGGGTGTCCACTACCTCAGCGATGTCGTCGCCGGAAACCTGCTGGGGCTGTGCATCGCTCTGGCGGGGTGGCTGCTGCTCCTCCGGGTCACGTCCTCCGGGAGCGGGTGGTGAACTTGTGGGAGGCGGTGCTGCTGGGCATCGTCGAGGGGGTCACGGAGTTCCTGCCGATCTCGAGCACCGGCCATCTCACGATCGCCGAGGAGCTGCTCGGGTTGCCGGTTGATGACCCCGGCGTCACCGCCTTCACCGCTCTCATTCAGGTCGGGGCAATCGCTGCGGTTCTCGTCTACTTTCGCACCGACATCCGCACACTGGCGGTGGCGTGGTGTCGGGGACTTGTCGTGCCCGGGGAGCGGCACCGACCCGAGTACCGGATGGCCTGGTGCGTCATTGCGGGGTCCGTCCCGATCGGTGTCGTGGGCTTGCTCGCCAAGGACCTGGTCGCCGGCCCCCTACGCTCCCTGTGGGTCGTGGCCGTCGCACTCGTGGCGTGGAGCTTCGTCATGGTCTTGGCGGAGCGGTCTTCCCCGCGGCGCGGGCAAGCGGGCCGCGACCTCACCGTGCGCGATGCGGTGGTGATCGGGATTGTCCAGTGCGTGGCGCTGGTGCCGGGGGTTTCTCGTTCCGGAGCCACCATCAGCGCAGGGCTCTTTCTTGGACTGGACAGGGTCACTGCCACCCGGGTGTCGTTTTTCTTGTCCATTCCAGCGCTGGTCGCGGCCGGCGCCTACGAGGGGCTAATCACGGCCTCGCAGATCTCCACCACCGTCGGCTGGTGGCCCACCGTGGTGGCGACGGCGGTGAGCTTCGTCGTGGCCTACGTATCAATTGCGTGGCTACTCCGCCTCGTGGCCGGACACCCGATCACCGTCTTCGTCCCCTACCGGTTGGGATTGGCAGCGGTGCTCGTCGGGGGACTGCTGACAGGCCTGGTCAGCGCCACGTGACTCGTCCTTGGTCCGGAATCTTCAAACCGAGGAGGGTGGCACCGAGCGGCACGGCCCTCGTGGCGTTTGGGCTC
>NZ_CM001852.1:4184948-4195850 GCF_000389985.1 Nocardioides sp. CF8 | reverse complement strand
TCCCGCATCGGGTCGCTCCGCGAGCCCATCGGCTACCGGCACGCTCCCCATGCCCAGGGGCCGATCGGGACGTCATGAGGGCGGCGTCCCCAGTGCGCCGCAGAAGCGCTGCTGCCGCGCTCCGGCGCCCATGAAGGTGGAGCCCAGTGCAGCCCGAGTCTTCGGAACTGCCCAGGCTCCAGGGAGCAGGGAGCACCAACATCCTCGGATGAGTCGGCCTTGCGGGTCGAAACCGACGCGCGAGACCTCGGGGGCGTTGGCGTGCAGCGATGACCGGCTGCCGCCCCGGGTGGGGTGGCGGCCTGCCATTCGCTCGCTGCAGGTCCCGCTCAGCGGAGGGCCGTCAGGATCTGCTCGGCCAGCGGCCCGGACGACGCCGGGTTCTGGCCGGTGTAGAGGTTGCGGTCGGTCACCACGTGCGGGGCCCAGGCCTCGCCCTCCTGGAAGTCGGCGCCGAGCGCGATCAGGCGGTCCTGAAGAAGCCAGGGTGCGCCATCGGCCAGGCCGGCCTGGGACTCCTCGGTGTTGGTGAACCCGGTCAGGCGGTAGCCGGCGAAGGGGGACCCGCCCTCGGAGTCTTCGGTGGCCAACAGTGCGGCGGGCGCGTGACAGACGATGCCCAGCGGCTTGCCCGACGCCAGCGTGCTGGTCAGCACGCGCGCGGACGTCTCATCAGAGCTGAGGTCCTCCATGGGCCCGTGGCCGCCGGGGTAGAAGACCGCGTCGTAGGCGTCGGGGTCCACGTCCTCGAGCCGGAGCGGCTGCGCGAGCTGAGCGATGCGTCCGATCTCGGCCTCGAGCTCGTCGGCGCGCTCCTGCCCCCCGTTCATCTCGGCGGCGAGGCTGCCTGCGTCGACTACCGGCTGCACCCCACCTGGGGTCGCGATGCTGACCTCGTGTCCCTCACCGGTGAAGGTGCGGAATGGGACGACGAGCTCCTCGGCCCAGTAGCCCGTGGGGTGCTTCGTGCCGTCCTTGAGCGTCCAGTGGTCCGATCCGGTTACCACAAACAGGATGTTGCTCATGTGTCTCTCCTTCGTCGTCGTCCGCCGGGGATTGCCCGACGGGGGGTGAAACACGCACCCGGGCGGCGCCATTCCGAGGCAGCAGGCAATGCGGGGCGACTCACCCCTGATACCGGTCGAATCTGGGCTCATCATTACGTGGGTTCCGGGTCGCGACGCCACGCGAGATGCGGGCCGAACCGGCAGGGTCCTCGATGGCGCGAGCACCATGCCTCTGTCATCGCCGCGCATCCGGGACGGCACGCGGCGGCGGCACCCACCGGGTTCCCCAAACTTGGCGCGACTCCGGTGCGCCCGACGATCCGGACGGAACGTGGCCACAAGCCCATCGGCTCGCGGAGCGTGCCAGTGACCGATCCGCCACCGGAACGCACTCAATGCGGCAGATCCGCGCGTCTTGGAGTCGGAGCTGTCGTCAGTCTCGAAATGACGTGGCTTGCAACTTTCAAGCGGAGGCGAGCTTCTTCAGGACGTACTGGTTGGGGCTCAGGCCGTCCTCAGCCGCGTGTGCGACGAGGTCTCGATGGAGGCCTTCGCCGATGCGGACGTTGAAGTGCCGGATTAGGTCCGCTCAGAGAACGGCACGGGGATCGTCTCACCCTGCTCGGCCATGTCGGCGAGTACATCGCTGACGCCCCCTCAAGGCTCCGCAACGGGCCGACCTGCCAGCCACCACGATCCTCGGGCTCGGACTGATCCTGTTCGGGCGATACCTGAACGTTCAGGCAGCGCGGACTCACGTGCGCAGCGCCCTCTCTTCGGCAGATCTGGATGTCGTTGACCTTGGCGCTCTGCTCTCTTCGTATTACGATGAGTCCATGAAGCGCACGGTCCAAGGTCAGGAGATCGACGAAGCTCAGGTGGACGAATGGGTCGACGAAGCCGAGGTGGGCTACGACGTCGATGAGTTGCGGGCTCGTTGGGGCCGGGCGCCGAGGGGGACCGCAGCCGCACAGGTAGTTCCCGTTCGACTCACTGCCGAAGAACTTGCAGCCGTGATGGCGCGGGCGGAACGCGAGGGTCTGAATCGCTCTGAAGCGATACGAGCTGCGCTTGAAGCGTGGTCGCACGTCGCGTGATCATTC
The DNA here is from genome assembly GCF_000389985.1 of Nocardioides sp. CF8. Classification (NCBI taxonomy): domain Bacteria; kingdom Bacillati; phylum Actinomycetota; class Actinomycetes; order Propionibacteriales; family Nocardioidaceae; genus Nocardioides; species Nocardioides sp. CF8. The sequence goes on along the minus strand of NZ_CM001852.1, from coordinate 4,193,740 downwards.
GCCCGTCGGCACGCAAACATGGGATTGACGACAAAGACATCGTCTCCGTCGCGAGTTTGCCGTTGGTCTCAGGACCGTTGGACGACGAGATGCCGCAGCGCCAATTGCGCATCGGATTCGACACCCATGCACGGATCCTCGAGGTTGTCGTGCTGGTCTGGGACGACGGCACCGAAGAAGTCATCCATGCAATGAAGTGCCGCCCGAAGTACTTGCGTCTGCTCCACTGACTTATCCGACAGGTACGTGCGACGTCGGTTCCACACATCAGCATGTCAGGACGTCCCGTTCGGCGATCCCGTACTGGTCACGTTCCGCGTATCCAGCCCGCTTACGAGGCGTGAGTCGTCCGGTTCAGGGCAGGAGATCCCAGTACTGCTTGCGGGCCGGCATGGCGTGGATGACCATCTCGTCGCCGCTCTCGAAGAGGAGGACGACGGTCTCGAGCAGGCGGGCTTGAGTGTCGAAGCCGAGTCGTAGTTCGCGGTGCGGCCAGTCCTCGTCATCAATCGGTTCGACCCAGAGCGGCCAGTCGGCTGCCTGAACTGCGTCCTCTGGGAGTACCCCGTGTCTGAGTGCGCTGTCGTGGATCCTCACGCCGCAGAGCCGGCCAGCGCCCTGCGGATCGCTTCGGATCTCGTGATGTGCTCTCGCTCGGCAATTGCGTCGACCGCAGCGAGCTCGTCCGCTGTGAGGCGTACTGCAACGACCTGCATCGGCTCGGAGCCACGCCCGGGCCGACCGCGTCCGCGGCGCTTCATCTCGTCGACGCCGTAGCCAGCTTCGGCCTCGTCCGCCCATTGTTGGATCTGCTCTTCGCTGACCATGGCCAAAATCGTATTACGAAAAACGGATCGGGGGAAGCGGCGGTAAGTGACGGTACTTGCGGATCGGGAAAGAAAGGCAGTCGCTGGTGGTATCGGGTTCAGCCTGATGCCCGAGCCGACCACATCCCGTGGCGTGGCCGGGCCAAACCTTTGGGAGGTGCGCCATGAGCGCACTACTTGTCGGGTACGCCCGATGCTCCACCGATGCACAAGACCTCACTGCCCAACGCGACGCTCTGCTCGGCCTCGGTGTTGAGGCCGAGCGCATCTATGTCGACCACGGCCTGACGGGCACCAACCGAGAACGGCCCGGGCTCCGCGAGGCACTCGCGGCCTGCCGTGCCGGTGACACCCTTGTGGTGACCAAGCTTGACCGCCTTGCCCGGTCGCTTCCAGACGCCCGAGCGATCGCGGACGAACTCACCTCTCGACAGATCAGCCTGAGCCTGGGCGGGTCGGTCTACGACCCCACCGATGCCGTCGGACGGCTGCTCTTCAACGTCCTGGCCATGGTTGCGGAGTTCGAGTCCGACCTGATCCGGCTCCGCACCGTCGAGGGCATGAAGGTCGCCAAGGCCAAAGGTCGGCTGAAGGGCAAGCAGCCCAAACTCAGCCGGAAGCAAGAGGCACACCTGGTTTCCCTGGTCCACAGCGGCGAATACAGCACCCTTGAGGTCGCCGAACTATTCGGTGTCGGCCGCTCCACCGTCTATCGCGCCATCCAGCGCCAACGCCTGGCGGCGAAGGCAGAACTCGTCGACGCCTCCACAAGACGCTGACAGCATCTCGCTGGCGTCCCGCAACCGACACCCACGCGGGACGCTGGCGAGCGACGCACCCCAGAAGCCAACCACCGAGGACCTCGTCCGATAGCGGTTGGAAACTGGGACGCTGCTCGGTACAGCGCCGAGCAAGCAGTGGTCGTTTGGCGAGCAGCAGGACAAGACGATGTCCGGTGCGCCTGTTCCGAAGCCGCGCTGCCTTGTGTAGCGGCAGTGAGTTCTTGAGAAGTCACAGGTGGCGAAGGGTCGCACGTGGTGCAGGCGAATCGCGGCATAGGAAGACGGCCTGCGCGCTGAGGCGTCGACGGTGGAACTGCACGTCAGTGGCAGGACCGAGTTTGCGTCTGCTCACGTTCGTATTCCTCCCAGAACCGCAGGGCCGCAAGCTCCATCTCAAGGCCGAGCCGCAGCGGCACCATCCGGGCGGCGATGTCCTCGCGGTCAGCGAAGCGCTGCCGGATATCCTCGTAGGTCGCGATCCGCTCGCGGTGCTGCCCGATCTGCGCACGCGCAAGAGCGAGCAGGTCGTCCGGCTCGGCGAACTCACCGAAGAAAAGCTTCATCTCGGCGATGTCGCGCACCTGCATCTGTTCCTTGGTCGGCTCGGCCAGCCAACTCCTGAGCTCTTTCATGCCTACGTCGGTGACGGTGTAGGTCTGCCGGCGCCGACCGTCCTGTTCCGACGAGACGCTCAGCAGCCCCAGTTCGACGAGCCGTTTGGGCTCGGAGTACAGCTGCGCATGCGGAAACGGCCAGAAGTAGCCAACGGAGTGACCAATCGCGCGCTTGAGGTCGTAGGAGGTCGTCGCGCCGCGCATAGCGACCATTCCGAGCACCACGTACGACGTCGGTGTCAGCTTGGCGGCCATTGACATGGTCCGAAGCGTACCGTAGCGTCGCAGTCAATAGTCCGTTCCGTACGGTCTGTCTCGCATGCTTCTGGAGGTTCGAATGGACATTGCCACTGCGATGAGGTGGACCGCGGAGCGTTATCCGCACCGGCCAGCTGTGGGTGGTTCTGCCCCGCTCACGTACGCCGAGTGGGACTCCCGCACCGATGATCTGGCCCGGGCACTTATCGCCCGTGGTGCCATCCCGGGTTCGCGCGTCGTGTTGATGCTGCAGGGCGGCGAGCCGCTCGCGTCGTTGCACCTGGCCGCGCAGAAGGCGGCCGTGACTTCCGTTCCGCTGTCGACCCGGTTCGGCTCGGGGGAGCTCGCGTACTGCATCGCCGACTGCTCACCCGTGTTGGTTGTCGTAGACAACACCACGGCGACCGCCGTCTCTGACGCCGTGGCCACAGTCCCCGGGGCCCCGCCCGTCGTCCATGTCGACGATCTCGTCGGAGGAGGCGACGCCATGGGTCGGCTGCCGGCTGCCCCAAGGGAGGCCGACATCGGGCTCATGCTCTACACCTCCGGCACCACCGGTACCCCCAAAGGCGTCCCGCGCAGTCACCGCGCCGAGCACAGCGCTGCCGTCGCCCACCTGATCCAGACTGGTGCACCCACCGGCGCGGTCAGTCTCGGCGCGATGCCGCTGTTCCACACGATGGGCATCCGTAGCCTGCTGGCCAGCATCGTAGGTGCCGGCACCTGGGTACCACAGGCGAAGTTCGACGCCGACGAATCGATGCAACTGATCCTCGACCACCAGGTCGACACGCTGTACTTGGTCCCGACCATCTTCTGGTCGCTGCTACAGACCGGCCAGCTCGACCAGGCGCGGTCTGTGCGACGCCTTGCCTACGCGGGCGCACCGATGACGCCCACGCTCGCCGAACAGTTGGTCGCCGCCGTACAGCCGGATCAGTTCGTCAACCACTTTGGCAGCACTGAGATCTACACGTTCACGATTGGCCCCGACGGGGCCCGCAAGCCCGGCTGCGCCGGGCGGGCCGGAGTCTTCACCCGGATCCGGCTCGTCGACCCGGACCCGCAGGCGTCGCCCGACCAGATTGTAGGACCGGGCGAACAGGGACAGATCGCGGCCAGCATGGAGAGCCCCGAAGCCTTCGCCGGCTACTGGAACCGCCCTGACGCCGACGCCAAGTCGATCCGCGACGGCTGGTACTTCCCCGGCGACCTGGCCACCGCGGACGAGGACGGCGACCTGTGGATCTCCGGCCGCGTCGACGACATGATCAACTCCGGCGGCGAGAACCTCTACCCCGAGGAGATCGAGAACGCCCTCGCGCGATGTCCGCACCTGGACCAGGTCATCGTGGCCGGCACGCCGCACGACAAGTGGGGCTCCGCCGTCACCGCTTTCGTGGTGGCGCGGCCCGGCACCGAGCCCCGGCGCGCGCTCGATGACATCCAGACGTGGGTCCGAGCCGAGTCCGGGCTGCCCTCGCTCAAACGGCCGAAGCGGGTCGTCGTCGTAGACGAGATCCCCACGTCCGCAGTCGGCAAGATCCTGCGCCGGCGACTCATCGAGGGCGACTACGAGGTCCTCGCCGACACCGAGGCGATGACACCGTGACCGGCTTGGCACGCATCGAGGACGCCGCCCTGCTGACCGGGCAGGGCCGCTTCCTCGACGACATGGACCCGCTTCCCGGCACGCTTGTCGCCGCGATCGTGCGCAGCCCTCACCCGCATGCCCGCATCCGCGGGGTGGACCTCGAAAGAGCGCGCCGACACCCCGGCGTGGCCGCGGTCATCGGCCCCGAGGAGGTGCTGGCGACCCTCAACCCGTTCCCACTCTCCGTGAAGACGCCGATGCCCTACTACCCCACCGGGACCGACAAGGTGCGCTTCGTTGGCGAGCCCGTCGCGGTGGTCGTGGCCAGTGACCGTTACACCGCCGAGGACGCCGCCGACCTGGTCGACATCGACTATGAACCGTTTGACGCGGTGGTCGGGACCTACGCCGCTCTCGAGCCCGAGGCTCCCCGCGTCCACGACACCGCGGACAACAACGTCGCCACCGACCGGACGTTCACGTTCGGCGAGGTCGACGGTGCTTTCGCCGCCGCCCCGCACACGATCACCGGCCAATACTCCTTCCCGCGCTACTCCTCCACACCAATGGAGTGCTACAGCGTCATCGCGGACTGGCGGCACACCGACGACGGTCCCGAGGTGACCACGTGGGCCAACTTCCACGGCCCCTTCTCAATGGTGCAGGTGCTGGCCGGCGCGCTGGGCCTCCCCACCTCGCGGGTGCGCTTGATCGTGCCCGCCGACATCGGCGGCAGCTTCGGCATCAAGGCTGCCGTCTACCCGTACGTGGCGCTGATGGCGCTGGCCAGCAAGTACGCCGGCACCCCGGTGCGATGGACCGAGGACCGGCTCGAGCACATGCTCGCGAGCTCGTCGGGCTCAGACCGCGAGATGACCTTCGAGGCAGCCGTCAGCGACGACGGCGTGATCTCCGCGCTCAAGGTCGACCTGATCGACAACGTCGGCGCATATCTCCGTCCGCCCGAGCCCAGCACGCTGTACCGCTGCTTCGGCAACATCACCGGTGCCTACCAGATCGAGCACGTGCAGATCCGCGCCCGGGCGGTCGTGACCAACAAGGCGCCCACCGGCCTCAATCGCGGCTTCGGCGGTCAGCAGCTCTACTTCGGTCTCGAGCGGCTAGTAGATGACATCGCCGCCGAGCGGGGCCTCGACCCTGCCGACGTACGTCGACGCAACCTGATCCGCAGCGACTCGTTTCCCTACGCCACCCCCAGTGGGGGCATCTACGACTCCGGGGACTACGAGAAGGCTTTCGAGTTGGCGCTCGACGCCGCCGGCTACGACACGTTGCGTGAAGAGCAGCGCATAGCACGTGAGCGCGGCGAGCTGTTCGGGATCGGCCTCGCAACGATCGTCGACCCGTCGGCCACCAACATCGGCTACGTCGGCTTGGCCACCCCCGTCCACAACCGCGGGCGCGGCAAGTCGGGGTCGACCGAGCACGTACGCGTGAGCATCGACCCGCAGGGCGTCGTCACCGTCCTGCTCGGCACCGTCCCTCAGGGGCAGAGCCACGCCACGGTCGCACGCCAGCTGGTCGCTCAGCGACTGGGCCTACCGCTGGAGCAGGTCCGGCCCCGGGTCGAGATGGACACGACATCGACGCCGTGGACGATCAGCTCCGGCAGCTACTCCTCCCGGTTCGCCCCTCTGCTCACCAGCGCGCTGATCGAGGCCGCCGACCGGATCGCCGCCACCGTCCGCACCGCCGCCTCGGTGCTGCTGCAGGCTGACCCCGACGAGTTGGAGCTGGCCGACGGGCAGGTCCGTGTTGCCGGCGAACCCGAGCGCGCCGTGGCCTTCCGGCACGCGGCCGGCCTGCTCCACTGGGACCCGGGCTCGCTGCCCGACGGCGTCGACGCGCGTACCTACGAGGAGGCGGCCTTCACGCCTCCCCAATCGAAGGCACCGTCGAAGACAGACCAGGTCAACTCCAGCCTCTGCTACGGCTTCGTAGCCGACGTGGTCGCTTGCCGAATTGACCCTGAGACGCTGCAGATCAGTTTCGAGACGATCTCGACCGTCCACGACGCGGGCACGATCCTCAACCAGACCTTGATGGACGGCCAGATCCACGGGGCGATGGTGCAGTCCCTCGGAGGCGCCCTGTACGAGGAGATCGCGTATTCCGACTCGGGCCAGCCCACAGCGACCACGTTCATGGACTACCTGTGCCCCACATCGGCAGAGTCGTCGTTCCCCTTGACCAGCAACCACCTCGAGACGCCTTCTCCGCTGACCACGCTCGGTGCCAAGGGATGTGGTGAGGGCAGCTCAATGAGCTTCCCGGTCGCCATCGCCAACGCCGTCGCCGACGCACTGTCGCCGCACGGAGTACGCATCACCTCGCTGCCTCTCCATCCCAATGTTCTCCACAAGCTGCTCGCCGCGAGCAACCCCACCGAAAGGAACTGACCCAATGCCACTGACCGGAGGCGAGATCCGCCTGGAGCGCAGCCACGACGGCCGCGTCGCAAACCTCACGCTCAATCACGGGCGGTACAACATCATCACGTGGGAGACCCGCCAGGTGATGGCCGACCGGTTCGCCGAGATCGACCGGGACCCCGACGTCAAGCTCGTCGTCATCCGCGCGGAGGGCGAGCACTTCTCCTCCGGCGGCGACATCGCCGGCTTCATGGAGGTCGATCCGATCGACCTGACCGACCTCGGCCATAACGTCACAGCTGCGGCCCGCAGTCCCAAGCCGGTCATCGCGGCCATCGACGGCTACTGCTTCGGGGTAGGCCTCGAGCTCGTGCTCGCTACTGACATCCGGCTCGCCACGCCGCGCAGCCGCTTCGCCCTGCCGGAGATGAAGCTGGGGATGATCCCCGGCAGCGGCGGCACCCAGCGCCTCGCCCGTCTGATCGGCCTTTCCCGGGCGAAGTACCACGTGCTCACCGGCGAGCGGATCACCGGCGACCAGGCCCTCGACTGGGGCATGGTCTCGGTGCTTGCCCCCGACGGGGAGGCACTGGAGCAGGAGACGCTGGCGCTAGTTGACAAGATGCTCGGCTACTCCCCGCTGGCGATGCGCACAGCCAAGGAGGTTCTCGACAAGGGCATCGACGCGCCCCTCTACTCGGGCATCGAGCTCGAGCGCAAGGCGTACTCGATGCTGCGCGCCAGCTCCGACTTCGCCGAGGGCGTTGCCGCGTTCGGCGAGAAGCGTGCTCCCAAGTTCACCGGACGTTGAGGTAGCAGATCCATGAAGGCAGCTCCCTTCGCCTACGTGCGCCCCGGCACGGTCGACGACGCGTTGACCGAGCTGGGCCGCGACGGCGCCAAGGTCATCGCCGGTGGCCAGTCACTGGTGCCCGTCCTGGCCATGCGACTCGCCCGGCCCACCACCCTGGTCGACATCAACGCCATCGACGAGCTTTACGTCCTTGACACCGACGGTGACACGCTCCGCGTCGGCGCCTGCGTCCGACAGCGCACAATCCAGCGCGACGCGAAAGGGGCCGCCGTCCCCCTGCTGCGGCTCGCGCTGCCCTGGGTCGGACACCGCGAGCTGCGTAGCCGCGGCACAGTGTGTGGCAGCCTGGCCCACGCCGACCCCGCCGCAGAACTGCCCGCCGTCGCCGCCTGCCTTGACGCCACCCTCACCATCCGCAACCGCGACGGCGAACGGACCGTGGCTGCCTCGGACTTCTTCACCGCCGCCATGACGACGGCGACCCAGCCCGAGGAGCTAGTCACCTCGGTGCATTTCCCGCATGCGAAGCCACACGAGGGCTTCGGCTTCGCCGAGATCGGCCGCCGGCACGGCGACTTCGCCCTCGCGGGCGTCGCGGTCCGAGTCGGCGCCGGCGACCCCGCCCGCCCGACCGCCCGCTTGACTGCCTTTGGCATCTCCGACAGACCGATCGTGCGCGACGTCTCCACTCTGGTGCGCGAGGCCGTCGCTGCTGATGGCTCACGGACGCCGGAGGCTGCCCTCCGCGCCGCGCTCGTCGACGGTGCCGCAGCCCTCGCTGAAGACGTCGTCGACACCGGCGGCGACGCGCACGGCAGCACCGCCTATCGCCGCCAGCTCATCGCCGCGCTGGCCAGCCGTGAGATCGCGCGTGCCTACGTCCGGGCGACCGCTTCCAGCACCGCGGAGGGGCCCGCATGAGCACGCTGCGTACAGTCGAGCACACCCCGGCCGAGGGCGAGATCCCGGTCGCGTTCAGTGTCAACGGCACCCCCGTGTCGCTGCGGGTGCCGGCTCGGATGACCTTGGCCGACGCCTTGCGCGAGAAGCTCGGCCTCACCGGCACGCACCTCGGATGCGAGCACGGCGTCTGCGGCATGTGCACGATTCTCGTGGACGGCGACGCCGCTCGAGCCTGCCTGCTGTTCGCCGTCCAGATCGACGGCTCGGACCTCACGACGGTTGAAGGACTCGGCCGACCCGACGACCTGCACCCGCTGCAGGAGTCCTTCGGCCGGCACCACGGCCTGCAGTGCGGCTTCTGCACGCCAGGTTTCCTTATGAGCTCCTACGACCTGCTCAGCCACGAGCCGAACGTCGACCGCAAGGACCTTCCTGAGGAGTTGTCGGGCGTGATCTGCAGGTGCACGGGCTACCGCAACATCATCGACGCCGTCGATGACGTGGCCAGCAGTCACCGCGACGGTCTGCCGCAGCCGACCAACTGCGGGCACCGCACGCTGGTCGGGCGAGGCGGCGCCGGCTCCACCGCACCCGCGAGCGAGCCGGA
>NZ_CM001852.1:4182647-4184898 GCF_000389985.1 Nocardioides sp. CF8 | reverse complement strand
CCGCCGCTCCCGAGCAGGACCAGCCGCAGGAGATCACCCTGCCCAGCGGGGAACCCACCATCGCCATCGACCTCACCAGTTCCTTGGAGTCGTCCCTGTCCGACGTGGGCAAGGTTTTCGACGACGTACGTCTGCTGGCCCGCTGCCTTCCCGGAGCCGAGCTCACCGACGAGCTCGGGCAGGGGTGGTACCGCGGCCGGGCACGGGTGGCGCTGGGCCCAATCCGGCTGTCGTTCACCAGCATCGCCCACCTGCTTGTGCACGAGTCCGACCGGATGCACGTGCTTGCCCAGGGCAGCGACGCCAGCGGAGGGCGGGCACAGGCTGAGATCCAGCTGTCCGCGTACCCGGACGGAGACGGGACCCGCCTGGAGGCGCGGGCACGCGTCTTCCTGGTGGGGCGCATCGCCGGCTTCGGCCGCTCGCTCGCCGGCGACGTGAGCCGTCGCATGTTCGAAGACTTCGCGACGGCGCTCGACCAGGCCGCCCGGGGCGAGGTCCCAGTCGAGGCCAAGGCCCCCAGCCTCTTCCGCCTCCTGCTCGACACCGTTCGCGATCGTCACCGCCGGGCTCGGGAGAACCGCCGCCGACGCCGGTCCGGAAACTAGCCCTGTCCATCCATCCCGAATTGAGGCAACATGTCCAGCACCTCACCCCCCACCGACGACACCACGCCAAGACCCGAAGGTAAAGGCCGTCTGATCGAGAGCGGTCCAGGGTTCGCCAGCGGACTCAGGGATCTGCCCAGACACCTCAATGTCGCCACTGTCGGAGCTGGTCTGGTGGCCGCCATCTTCGGCTGCACCGGTCCGGCCCTCATCATCATTAACGGTGGCAGCGAAGCCGGACTGTCGGCGGACCTCATCACCTCATGGATCTTCGGCATCTACGTGTTCGGTGGGGTCATCTCCTTGGTGCTCGCCCTGTACTACAAGATTCCAGTCACCGGTGCGTGGAGTATCCCGGGTGCAGTGCTGGTCGTGGGTGCCCTCGCGACGTTCGAGTTCAGTGACATGGTGGGTGCTTTCCTCGTCGCCGGAGTCATGGTCTTCCTGCTGGGGGTGACGGGCTTGATGCGCCGGGTGGCTTCGTGGCTTCCGGTTCCCATCGTGATGGCGATGATCGCCGGTGCCCTCATCCGGTTCGGCATCGGCGTGGTGGATGCCGGGCTCAGCGCTCCCGCCATCGTCGGGGCCGCCGTGATCGGGTTCCTCCTGCTCTCGCGATTCGTCAAGTCGGTGCCGGGTGCCGTCGGTGCACTGCTGCTGGGAACCGCCGCTGCTGCGGTCACCGGCGCCTTCAACGACTCGGCTGCGGGTCTCGGGATGACCGCGCCCACGCTCATGGCACCCACCTTCGACCTCAACGCGATCCTGGCGGTCTCGGTGCCCCTTGCCGTGCTGGTGATCGGGGCCGAGAACGCACAGGCCACCGGTGTGCTCATGGCGGAGAAGTATCGACCGCCGGTGAACTCGATGACCCTCATCAGCGGCGTGGGGGGCATCCTGGCCAGTGTGTTCGGCGGCCACAACGCCAACATCGCCGGACCGATGACCGCGATCTGCTCCTCGGAGCAGGCCGGAGAGGATCGGTCAGGACGGTACGCCGCAACCGTCGTCAACGGCATCCTCTTCATCGCCTTCGGAATTGCCGCAGGCGCGGCCGTTGCTGCGGTGACCATGCTCCCCGGCGAGCTGATCGCCGCGGTCGCCGGTCTGGCCATGATCGGCGTACTTCTGTCGGCGTTCAGCGGAGCCTTCGCGGGTAGCCGCTTCCAGGTCGGCGCGCTTGCCGCCTTGGTAATCGCCATGAGTGGTGTCACGGTGCTCAACATCTCAAGCCCGTTCTGGGCGCTGGTGGGCGGCGTGCTCATTTCGCTTGCGATCGAGCCGAAGGACTTCAAGGCGGACGGGACGACGCAGGACGGCCAGACGGCTTGAGCCTCGGCTCCGAGCTGGCGCGGTGCTCACCGAGCACGTAGTTCCCGAGCACTGTCCCGCGTAGTCCTGACGGCTGTGGCATCTCGACGGACTGGCCCGCGAGCAGCGCAACGCCGTACCTCGCGGCGTGGGACCCGGACTAATCGTTCACCGACTGGATTTACGGCCGTTCACGCAACGTCCGACACTTCGAGCCACTCGGAGTGCCAGTCCTCGATCCGTGGGACACACTGATGCCCGACGACTGACCACGAGCCCTGACATCCAAGGTTTCTTTTAGCGATCCCTCACCGGCAACCGGTCGTCACCCG
>NZ_CM001852.1:4182206-4182547 GCF_000389985.1 Nocardioides sp. CF8 | reverse complement strand
ACGTTCGTGGACCAGCAAACCGCATGGTGCGCCAACCGCCTCACCCCCTCCGAACTCGTCAGGTTGGTCGACCACGCCCGGGCCCGGTTCATGCCCGACGAGCTCGCCCAGGAAGTCGCCGACGCCGCTGATCGGCGCCACGTCACCTTCGACACCGACCAGGTCTCCTTCGACGGCACCATGCACCTCGAGGCCGACCTCGACATCCCTGACGCCCTCGGCCTCGCCGAAGCCGTCGCCGCAGGTGCCGCCCACCAGCTCGCGCTCGGGTCGACCGACACCCTCGAAGGACGCCGAGCCACCGCGCTCGGCGACCTCGCCCGCCAACAGCTCGCCTTCGG
>NZ_CM001852.1:4176422-4182106 GCF_000389985.1 Nocardioides sp. CF8 | reverse complement strand
CTGATGTTTGAGAACTCAACAGTGTGTCATAGTCGACGAATTAGTTTGTTTTGCCCCGTCACCGTGACTTGATTCTGGCCTTTTGGTTGGGGTTGTGTTCGGTGGTGGTTTCTTTGGTTGAAGACAATAATTTCTGACAATATTTTTTGTCAGTGTTGTGTCTTTTGTCAGGGGATGTGGCTCTCTTTTTCCTGCACTGGCGATTGTTGGTGTGGGTAGTAGGTTTCGATGGAGAGTTTGATCCTGGCTCAGGACGAACGCTGGCGGCGTGCTTAACACATGCAAGTCGAGCGGAAAGGCCACTTCGGTGGTACTCGAGCGGCGAACGGGTGAGTAACACGTGAGTAATCTGCCCCCCACTTTGGGATAGCCACCGGAAACGGTGATTAATACCGGATATGACCTCGCACCGCATGGTGTGTGGTGGAAAGTTTTTCGGTGGGGGATGTGCTCGCGGCCTATCAGCTTGATGGTGGGGTAATGGCCTACCATGGCTTCGACGGGTAGCCGGCCTGAGAGGGTGACCGGCCACACTGGGACTGAGACACGGCCCAGACTCCTACGGGAGGCAGCAGTGGGGAATATTGGACAATGGGCGGAAGCCTGATCCAGCAACGCCGCGTGAGGGATGACGGCCTTCGGGTTGTAAACCTCTTTCAGCACAGACGAAGCGAAAGTGACGGTATGTGCAGAAGAAGCACCGGCCAACTACGTGCCAGCAGCCGCGGTAATACGTAGGGTGCGAGCGTTGTCCGGAATTATTGGGCGTAAAGGGCTCGTAGGCGGTTTGTCGCGTCGGGAGTGAAAACACACAGCTTAACTGTGTGCTGGCTTCCGATACGGGCAGACTAGAGGTATGCAGGGGAGAACGGAATTCCTGGTGTAGCGGTGAAATGCGCAGATATCAGGAGGAACACCGGTGGCGAAGGCGGTTCTCTGGGCATTACCTGACGCTGAGGAGCGAAAGTGTGGGGAGCGAACAGGATTAGATACCCTGGTAGTCCACACCGTAAACGTTGGGCGCTAGGTGTGGGGCCTATTCCATGGGTTCCGTGCCGCAGCTAACGCATTAAGCGCCCCGCCTGGGGAGTACGGCCGCAAGGCTAAAACTCAAAGGAATTGACGGGGGCCCGCACAAGCGGCGGAGCATGCGGATTAATTCGATGCAACGCGAAGAACCTTACCTGGGTTTGACATACACCGGAAAGCCTTAGAGATAAGGCCCCTTTTGTCGGTGTACAGGTGGTGCATGGCTGTCGTCAGCTCGTGTCGTGAGATGTTGGGTTAAGTCCCGCAACGAGCGCAACCCTCGTTCTATGTTGCCAGCACGTAATGGTGGGGACTCATAGGAGACTGCCGGGGTCAACTCGGAGGAAGGTGGGGATGACGTCAAGTCATCATGCCCCTTATGTCCAGGGCTTCACGCATGCTACAATGGCCGGTACAAAGGGCTGCGATCCCGTAAGGGGGAGCGAATCCCAAAAAGCCGGTCTCAGTTCGGATTGGGGTCTGCAACTCGACCCCATGAAGTCGGAGTCGCTAGTAATCGCAGATCAGCAACGCTGCGGTGAATACGTTCCCGGGCCTTGTACACACCGCCCGTCACGTCACGAAAGTCGGCAACACCCGAAGCCGGTGGCCCAACCCGTAAGGGAGGGAGCTGTCGAAGGTGGGGCTGGCGATTGGGACGAAGTCGTAACAAGGTAGCCGTACCGGAAGGTGCGGCTGGATCACCTCCTTTCTAAGGAGCACACGCCCCGACTCACCCCGTTCGTGGGTGGGCGCATGGTGGTGTTCACTAGTGGAATCGTCGATGATGCTTGATCCTGGGTGATCGGGCTTGGCTAGTACTACTTGTGCGGATCTTTGGGTTCGTACGGGTGTGGAACGTTGGGTTTGGTTGGTCGGGTGATGGTTGGCACACTGTTGGGTCCTGAAGCATCAGGGCCACATGTTCTCTCGTCTGTCTGTGCAGCCTTTTGGGGTTGTGTGGGTGGGGGTGGGGGTTGTGTGGGTTTGTGTTTCTGGTTGTCCCTCCTTTGCTCTGCTGTTCCCTGTGTGGGGGTGGTGGGGGGTTGGTGGGGTTGTTGTTTGAGATCTGCATAGTGGACGCGAGCATTAATTAATGCTTTGTAGTGTAAGTTTTGCAAAAACGTGTGCCCTCATTGATTGTGGTGGGTGCATGGTGTTTCTTTTGTAGTGATTTGTTTTGACGTTGTTGAGACAAGCTATGAAGGGCACATGGTGGATGCCTTGGCATCAAGAGCCGATGAAGGACGTAGGAGCCTGCGATAAGCCCTGGGGAGTTGGCAACCGAGCTGTGATCCGGGGGTGTCCGAATGGGGAAACCCAGCTGGAGTCATGTCCAGTTACCCACATCTGAACACATAGGGTGTGTGGAGGGAACGAGGGGAAGTGAAACATCTCAGTACCCTCAGGAAGAGAAAACAAAAGTGATTCCGAGAGTAGTGGCGAGCGAAATCGGAAGAGGCCAAACCATGTCTGTGTGATACCCGGCAGGGGTTGCAGGTGTGGGGTTGTGGGGTTGTTCTATCAGGTCTGCCGGCCTGGTGCAGAGTAAGAAACTCAGATACGAAGTCGAAGTCCATTGGAAAGTGGCGCCGTAGCGGGTGATAGCCCCGTAGACGTATGTTCTGAGCTCTGGAGCAGTACCCCAAGTAACACGGAACCCCTGAAATTCCGTGTGAATCTGGCGGGACCACCCGTTAAGCCTAAATACTCCTTGATGACCGATAGCGGACAAGTACCGTGAGGGAAAGGTGAAAAGTACCCCTGGCGGGGAGTGAAATAGTACCTGAAACCGTGTGCCTACAATCCGTCGGAGCGAGTCCTTGTGGCTTGTGACGGCGTGCCTTTTGAAGAATGAGCCTGCGAGTTTGCGGTGTGTTGCGAGGTTAACCCGTGTGGGGAAGCCGTAGCGAAAGCGAGTCCGAATAGGGCGATTCAGTAGCGCGCTCAAGACCCGAAGCGAAGTGATCTATCCATGGGCAGGTTGAAGCGTCGGTAAGACGACGTGGAGGACCGAACCCACTTAGGTTGAAAACTGAGGGGATGACCTGTGGATAGGGGTGAAAGGCCAATCAAACTTCGTGATAGCTGGTTCTCCCCGAAATGCATTTAGGTGCAGCGTCACGTGTTTCTTGCCGGAGGTAGAGCACTGGATAGCCGATGGGCCCGACCAGGTTACTGACGTTAGCCAAACTCCGAATGCCGGTAAGTGAGAGCGTGGCAGTGAGACAGTGGGGGATAAGCTCCATTGTCGAGAGGGAAACAGCCCAGACCATCAGCTAAGGCCCCTAAGCGGTGACTAAGTGGAAAAGGATGTGGAGTCGCAGTGACAACCAGGAGGTTGGCTTGGAAGCAGCCACCCTTGAAAGAGTGCGTAATAGCTCACTGGTCAAGTGATTCCGCGCCGACAATGTAGCGGGGCTCAAGTCATCCGCCGAAGCTATGGCATTCACACAATAGCTAAGCCGCCCTTGAGGTTGGTTCAGGTGTGTGGATGGGTAGGGGAGCGTCGTGTGGGCAGTGAAGCGCCGGAGTGATCCAGGTGTGGAGGCCACACGAGTGAGAATGCAGGCATGAGTAGCGAATGAAGAGCGAGAAACTCTTCCGCCGAATGATCAAGGGTTCCAGGGTCAAGCTAATCTGCCCTGGGTAAGTCGGGACCTAAGGCGAGGCCGACAGGCGTAGTCGATGGACAACGGGTTGATATTCCCGTACCGGCAAAGTAGCGCCCATGACGAACCTGGTGATGCTAACCATCCGAAACCCAGATGATCGGACCCTTCGGGGCGAGACGTCTGGGCGGAGCGTGGGACCCGAACTGGTAGTAGTCAAGCGATGGGGTGACGCAGGAAGGTAGCCCAGCCGTGGCGATGGTAGTCCACGGGTAAGCATGTAGGACGGGGTCCAGGTAAATCCGGGCCGCTCACTTTGATGTGGAGTCTGAGATGTGACACGGAGCCGTTAGGTGAAGTGGGTGATCCTATGCTGTCGAGAAAAACCTCTAGCGAGCTATGCGCCGCCCGTACCCCAAACCGACTCAGGTGATCAGGTAGAGAATACTAAGGCGATCGAGATAACCATGGTTAAGGAACTCGGCAAAATGCCCCCGTAACTTCGGGAGAAGGGGGGCCCGGATCGTGTACCCACTTGCTGGGGAAGCGTGAAGGGCCGCAGAGACCAGGCCCAAGCGACTGTTTACTAAAAACACAGGTCCGTGCGAAGTTGTAAGACGATGTATACGGACTGACTCCTGCCCGGTGCTGGAAGGTTAAGAGGACCTGTTAGACGCAAGTCGAAGCGGAGAATTTAAGCCCCAGTAAACGGCGGTGGTAACTATAACCATCCTAAGGTAGCGAAATTCCTTGTCGGGTAAGTTCCGACCTGCACGAATGGAGTAACGACTTGGGCGCTGTCTCAACCATGGACTCGGCGAAATTGCACTACGAGTAAAGATGCTCGTTACGCGCGGCAGGACGGAAAGACCCCGGGACCTTTACTATAGTTTGGTATTGGTGTTTGGTACTGCTTGTGTAGGATAGGTGGGAGACTGTGAAGGCCAGACGCCAGTTTGGTTGGAGTCATCGTTGAAATACCACTCTAGTAGTATTAGATGTCTAACCTAGGTCCGTAATCCGGATCAGGGACAGTGCCTGATGGGTAGTTTAACTGGGGCGGTTGCCTCCTAAAAAGTAACGGAGGCGCTCAAAGGTTCCCTCAGCCTGGTTGGCAATCAGGTGTTGAGTGTAAGTGCACAAGGGAGCTTGACTGTGAGACAGACATGTCGAGCAGGGACGAAAGTCGGAACTAGTGATCCGGCGCCAGCAGGTGGAAGCGGCGTCGCTCAACGGATAAAAGGTACCCCGGGGATAACAGGCTGATCTTCCCCAAGAGTCCATATCGACGGGATGGTTTGGCACCTCGATGTCGGCTCGTCGCATCCTGGGGCTGGAGTAGGTCCCAAGGGTTGGGCTGTTCGCCCATTAAAGCGGCACGCGAGCTGGGTTTAGAACGTCGTGAGACAGTTCGGTCCCTATCCGCCGCGCGCGCAGGAAACTTGAGAAAGGCTGTCCCTAGTACGAGAGGACCGGGATGGACGAACCTCTGGTGTGCCAGTTGTTCCGCCAGGAGCACGGCTGGTTGGCTACGTTCGGAAGTGATAACCGCTGAATGCATCTAAGCGGGAAGCACGTTTCAAGATGAGGTTTCCCACCAGGTTAACTGGGTAAGGCCCCCCACAGAACATGGGGTTGATAGGCCGGAGGTGTACAGCAGCAATGCCCAGCCGACCGGTACTAATAGGCCGAGGGCTTGTCCCAACACCGTACAAAACCAATCACCACGTACGGTAGAAACACGACAAGACCTGCGCTACAAAGCAACACTCGTGAGAGTACGTGCCCGCGTCCACATGCAGTTCCCAACCAACACACCCCGGTGTGTGGGTCACGGTGAACAACTGAATATGCACCACATCATGCTTGGAACACCCCCAACAAACCTCTGGGTTTGTGTCTGGGTGTGTGTGTTCCGCCAGAGTTACGGCGGCCATAGCGAAAGGGAAACACCCGGTCCCATACCGAACCCGGAAGTTAAGCCTTTCAGCGCCGATGGTACTGCAACCGAGAGGTTGTGGGAGAGTAGGACGCCGCCGGACA
>NZ_CM001852.1:4174943-4176322 GCF_000389985.1 Nocardioides sp. CF8 | reverse complement strand
TGAATCGCCCCGGGTCTGATGGAGGCTCTCAATCCATGGAGGATGAGAGTCATGGCTGCACCCAAGAAGTACGGCGACGAGTTGCGTGAGCGCGCGACCCGGATGGCCGTCGAGTTGAGGCAGGACCCCGCGACGAGGTCTGGCGCGATCACGCGTGTGGCCGGCCAGCTCGGTATGCATCCCGAGACGTTGCGGAACTGGGTCCGACAAGCAGAGGTCGATGGTGGGGTCCGGCCGGGCACGACGACCAGCGACGGACAGCGGTTGGCCGAGCTCGAGCGGGAGGTCCGTGAGTTGCGGCGGGCCAACGAGATCCTCAAGACGAGCGCGGCTTTTTTCGCCGCAGCGGAGCTCGACCGCAAGATCAAGTAGCTGTTCCGACTGCGGTGCTGGTCGACTACATCGATCAGCACCGCGACAGGCTCGGGGTCGAGCCGATCTGCACCGTGTTGAAGGACGCTGGTGTCCAGATCGCCCCGAGCACGTACTACGCCGCCAAGCAGCGGCCGCCGTCCGCGCGGTCGGTGCGCGACGTGCAACTGATCGACGACATCCAGGTCGCCCACAAGGCGAACCTGGGTGTCTACGGTGCGCGGAAGGTCCACGCCGAGCTCAACCGCGAAGGCGTCCGGGTCGCCCGCTGCACCGTAGAGCGCCTCATGCGTTCCGAGGGCCTGCGGGGCATTCCGCGGGAGAAGACCCGCAAGACCACCATCGGTGACGGTGCTGAGACCGAGCGTCCCGAGGACCTGGTCAAGCGGAAGTTCGTCGCCACCGGACCGAACCAGCTCTGGGTAGCTGACCTGACCTACGTCCGCACGCACGCTGGGTGGACTTACGTCGCGTTCGTCCTCGACGTCTTCAGCAGGATGATCGTCGGCTGGCAGGTGTCGACCTCGCTGCGCACCGACCTGGCCCTGGACGCCCTCGACATGGGCCTGTGGAACCGGCAACGGGCCGGCCACGACGTCACCGGCCTGGTCCACCACAGCGACCGCGGAGTTCAGTACCGAGCGATTCGCTACACCGAGCGGCTTGCCGAAGCCGAGGCCGTTGCATCGGTCGGGTCCAAGGGCGATTCGTACGACAACGCGATGGCCGAGGCGCTGAACTCGCTGTTCAAGGCCGAGTGCATCCGCAACCCGGTCATGCGCCCCAACGGCGGCTGGAAGAACGTGAGCGACGTCGAGATCGCCGTCGCCGAGTACGTCGACTGGTTCAACCACAGACGCCTGCACGGCGAGATCGGACTCGTCCCGCCCGCCGAGTTCGAGACCAACCACTGGGCCCAGATCACGCCCGAGCACTACCCTCAGACACCAGTCCCGATCGGGGCAGGTTCCAAGTAACCGAGCCTCCACGAAACCCGGGGCGATTCA
>NZ_CM001852.1:4174553-4174843 GCF_000389985.1 Nocardioides sp. CF8 | reverse complement strand
GTGGGCTCGAGGTGGCCGGCGTGCTGTGCGGCGTCGACGAGCACCATGGCGGCGCCGGCGATGAGGCCCTGGGTGCGGGTGATGAGGACCATGTTGGTCGGCCATGCGTCGGAGGCGAGGGTGCGGTGGGCCTGCATGTCCCACCCGGCGAGGGCCCGGGAGATCCGGGTGTCGTCCTCGATCGGTCGGTTGGCTTCGCCCCGGAGCGCCTGGGTGAACCGTCCGTCGAGGTACCTGCCCGCGGCCGCTTCGGAGACGGCCATGCGGCGGATCCACTCGGTGGTCGGCGG
>NZ_CM001852.1:4172166-4174453 GCF_000389985.1 Nocardioides sp. CF8 | reverse complement strand
GATCCCTCACCGGCAACCGGTCGTCACCCGGCTGACATGAGCTGGGCGCGGCGGCCTCCCGCGTCTTCGTACCTGCGGTCGTCGCAGGGCTCGGCCGCTTCGGCACGCGGCAGCGGCAGCCCGGCCTGGCCGTCGTACCGCGAAGGCTTCGACCAGTCGGCCCTCCCTCGCAGGCCGGATCAGTCGTGGAGGCGTCGGTCGAGGTGCGCGACCAGCGTCTCGTAGAGCGAAGGGTCGTCGTGGTTCCCGACCAGGAGGCCGGCGAGGACCTGCAGACGGCGCAGGTCACGGCAGTCGGAGAGTCGGGTCCGGTCGATGGG
Organism: Nocardioides sp. CF8; assembly: GCF_000389985.1. Taxonomy (NCBI): domain Bacteria; kingdom Bacillati; phylum Actinomycetota; class Actinomycetes; order Propionibacteriales; family Nocardioidaceae; genus Nocardioides; species Nocardioides sp. CF8. The sequence continues at coordinate 4,174,133 of NZ_CM001852.1, read as the reverse complement.
CCGGGGTAGGCGGCCAATGCGTCGTCTGTGATCGTCATCGAGGCCATGTCCCACTCCACGGGCCCGACACACACGTCCTCGAAGTCGGTCCAGAGTGGTCCGTCCGGCGTCATGAGCACGTTTCCTGTGTGGGCGTCTCCATGCAGGGGACGGGCCGGCCAGGACCGGGTCAAGGGGACCAACTCGGCGGCAGCGCGATGGAGGGTCGGATCTGATGAGATCGCCAGCGCCGGGGAGATGTCGGTGAGAGGGCCGATCAGGGTGGGCAGGTCACCGGGGTAGCGGGCCAGTGCGTCGTGCAACGGTCCCAGCATCGCGCCGAAGCCGGCGGCTGATACTTCGCGGGAGTCGTGTTCGGTCCAGTGCCACAGGCACACTTCCAGTCCCTCTGCGATGTGGGGCCCCGGGTCCTCCCACGGGGCGACGATAGGTACGCCCGAGGCGGCGAGGAACTGGGCGACGAGCACTTCACGTTCGAGCCAGGGCAGGGGGTGTGGGCGCAGTGCGCGCCCGACGGTCACGACGCGGGTGACTACTGGTGCGGGCCTGAGTCGTACGCGAACGCTGTAGCCCTCGGCGATGACCTCGGGATCGTCGGCTGGCAGCCCCAATGCCCGAGCACAGGCGACGGATGCCGACACCGCATCGGCAGTGGTGGGGAGGACAGCCACGCCGTCGACGGTTTGTCGCTCATCGAGGTCGTCGTCCATGGCGGCCACTTTGACAGGGCGGGCAACCGCGTCGATGGCGGCTATAAAGACGCACGTCGCCAGATGCACGGATCGCGGCCATGTGAGTGTGCTTCTTCGCGAACGCTTGGTGACGCGACTCGGCCGGGGCAGGTGGCGCAACCAGGATCTCGAGCAGGTGCGCAGCCCGAGGCGAGCGTAGGGCTGGGACGATGATCCGGTGGAAGAGCTGATTTCTCTGTTGGGCCACCGTGTTCGCCTCGTCGACCTGACACACCGTCTCGGACCGTCGCCGAGCGAGCCGGTACCCCCGTGGCTGGAGGCACAGACGCATGAGGAAGGCGCCGAGGTGTGGGAGGGCATGTTCGGCATCCCACGTGGGGCTCTGCCAGGCGGACGGGGTTTCGCCGGTGAGATGCTGCACCGGCTGTCCACGCACGCGGGTACCCATGTGGACGCGCCGTGGCACTACGCGCCGACAGCAGGCGGTGCACCTGCCGCCACCATCGACCGTGTGCCGCTCTCGTGGTGCGTCGGTGACCTGGTGGTGGTGGACGTGTCGGACCTGCCCACCGGGCACCTGATCGGCCGAGACGAAGTGGTCGAGCGCCTTGCGGGCATCGCACCCGATCTGCAGGCGGGCGCTGTGGTGGCGTTCTACACGGGCGCGGAGCGGCTCTGGGGTGATGAGAAGTTCTGGGAGACCGGGTGTGGTCTGGGACGTGAAGCGGTGCTGGCGCTGCTCGAGCGTGGCGTGCGGACCATCGGTACCGACGCCTGGAGCTTGGACCGGCCATATCCGCTGATCGGCGCGGAGTGGCAGCAGCGGCGCGATCCGGCGGCGCTGTGGCCCGCGCACTTCGCTGGCATCGAGCAGCCTTATCTGCAGATCGAGAAGCTGGCCAACCTCACGGCGGTGCCTGCGATCGGGGCCACCATCCTCGCGTTCCCGATCAAGGTTGAGTGCGGCAGCGGAGCGTGGACGCGAGCCGTAGCTCTAGTCGCAGAGCCAGGCGAGCGCTGAACCACCACGGAGCCGCAGTGCGGTTGCGCACTGTGCGTGGGTCGTCTTCGGGCGCGGACGCGCTTTGTGCGTCGGGGACGACCCAGCACCGGGGCCGTCGACGGATCTCCTGAGCCGCTGCCCCCTGCCCGGTCGGGCAGATTCGTATGGCGGCGTCGGCGATGCTCGTGCCGTGAACCAGCTGCCCGACGCCGTCGTGGCCTCGCGGCCGACCGCCACCGTCGGCTGCTACACCGTCCCGGATAGCGATCCGC
>NZ_CM001852.1:4171453-4172066 GCF_000389985.1 Nocardioides sp. CF8 | reverse complement strand
GGCTGTGGATAACTCCGTTGGTGTCGGCGGTTGGGCACAGACTGGTCACGTTCGCCTAGGTCGCGCGGAGGTCGTCGGACGATCACCCCGCGGCAAAGTCGAGAGATTCGCACTGGTGCTGACCGATGGAGGTGGTCGAGATGAAGGTCCCGATGACGGTGCTGAGGGTCGTGACCCTCGGGCCTGCGCTGCTGGTGAGCTTCGTCCTCGCCGTGGTGGTGTTCGCGCTGCTTCCGCCGGCGCTGGGCCTGGTGCTGTTCCTGGCCTCGGCGGCCGTGCTGGGCGCGTTGGCGCTGGGTCAGCTCGAGGTGGTGGCGATCGGGTTGCTGACTCGGTCGCGGCCGGCGACGGAGGCCGAGTTCCGGGTGATGGCGCCGGTCCTGGCTGAGCTGGGTGGTCGTGGCGTCGACGTCGGTTCCCTGTGCGTGCGTCGTGTGAAGCGTCCGCAGACGCCGGTGGCGTTGGCGATTGGGCACCGGGCGGTGGTCATCACACCGGGCCTGGTGGAGGGGACTTACCGTGGCGGCGTGACCGGCGCGGAGGCTGTGGCGGTGCTTGCGCATGCTGTCGGTCGGCGCCGGGTGATCCGGCCGCGGCTGGAGGCTGCGGTGCT
>NZ_CM001852.1:4159865-4171353 GCF_000389985.1 Nocardioides sp. CF8 | reverse complement strand
GCTGCTACACCGTCCCGGATAGCGATCCGCTACTGGGACGGTTTCGCGACTCAGCAGCGGCGTGTATTCACTTCGCTTGGGGTTCGGCTGCGCCCGTGGGGTCGTGTCGGGTCTCCCATACGATGTGCGTCGCACCGATGCCCACCAATACGGCGAGGGTGAGCAGAGCCGGTGCGAACAGCGCGGGAATGACGAGGGCGCCGAGGCTGCGGCGGCGGCGAGTCGATCGGTGGCTAGCCGGTGGTGGTCGCGCCAGCGGTAGGCGACGTCGCCGGCGTAGGCCAGGGCCACTCCACCGGTCAGGGCGACGGCGGGCAGCAGGTGGAGCGGGTCGACAACGTTGTCGATTGCCACGTGAACACCGAGTGCGAAGAAGACGATGCCGGCCACGATGAGCAGGTGCAGGTAGCTGTAGGCGTCGCGGGCCAGCCGGGTCCGCTCTTCGGCGGGGGTGGACAGCAGTCGTGCCTGGGCAGCGTCGGCGAGGCCGAAATAGGACCACCAGAGCTGACCGGCGATGAGCACCGCCAGGACCACCGCTGCAAGTACACCCGGTTGGCTCAGGTCTCCCTCGGCACCGGTCCCGACCAAGGCGATGCTCTCGCCAAGGGCGATGATGATGATCAACCCATGCCGGTCGACGAAGTAGCGGGGCAGCACGCGAAGTCCCCCGACTCCGACAACGAGCGGGCCGCCGAGGTCGATCAGCGCGGCGAGGATCCACACCAACTCCCGGTACGGCGCGTCGAGGAACGCGGCGATCAGGACGAGGCAGGGTCCGGCCAACAGACTGGGCACCAGATGCATGGCCGCTGACCGCTGCTCGCGGCTCTGCCCTGTCTCGAGAACCAGGAGCACCAGATGCACGAGCCGCACACACAAGTAGGCCACTGCGAAAACCAGAGCCCGATCGGCGAACGCGTCGGGTAACGCGATAGCGGCGACCAGCATCGCTGCCATCGCGGCAATAGTCAGAATCCGTGCCGCCACTCCGGCATCGGCGGTGGTGTTGGTCAACCAGGCAAAGCAGACCCAGGCCCACCACACCGCGGTCAACGCCAACGCGCCTCGACCGAGTCCCAGCCACGAGCCCTCGGTGAGCATCAAGTGGGTCACCTGGGACATCGCGAACACGAAGACCAGGTCGAAGAACAGCTCGAGGGTGTCTGTGGTCCGGTCGTCGGTCTCGGTGTGTGGCTCAGAGGCATTGACATCCATTGATGCCCTCCCGACGGATTGGACGGCGCAGCGGCGTCGTTGCCCGCAGACGATCACCATGCTGCTCCAACCGCAAGGCAAGCGCGCCGGGAGCCAGCGCATCTCGGCCAGTGACCCACGCAGTCTTGCCCACCGATCCTTTCTCGACTCGGTCAAGAGATGCGGCGTAGCGCGTCGCCGTGCGCGTACATTCCCTCGGCGCCCTCGATGGCGAACGTTGTCAGTCGAGCAGCGGACCCGCCAAGCGCCAGTCGTCCTGCGGCCCGAGGTACTCGACCCGTTGCACGTCCTCGTCGTGGTCGCCGTCCCTCGCCCAGGCGAGCGCGGCGGCGTGGTCCTCGAAGTCGCCCTCCTCGACGACGTCACCCATGGCGTCCAGGAACCGGTAGAAGGTCATGTCCCGGGATTTTCCTCCCCGCGCGCCGCGGGTCAAGATGGATCGTGACCTACGACCCGAGCGACACCTTCGTGCACGTGCGTGGCGCCAGCGAGCACAACCTGCGCGACGTCGACGTCGACATCCCGCGCGACGCCATGGTCGCCTTCACCGGGGTCTCCGGATCCGGCAAGTCGTCGCTTGCTTTCGGCACGCTGTACGCCGAGGCGCAGCGCCGCTACTTCGAGTCGGTTGCGCCGTACGCCCGTCGGCTGCTGCAGCAGGTCGGTGCGCCGCATGTGCAGGAGATCACCGGACTCCCGCCGGCCGTGGCCCTCCAGCAGCGGCGTGGTGCGCCCAGCTCGCGGTCGACGGTCGGCACGATCACGACGCTGTCGAACCTGCTCCGGATGCTCTACTCACGAGCGGGGACCTACCCGTCGGGTGCCGCGCACCTGGCCGCCGAAGCCTTCTCGCCGAACACCGCCGCCGGTGCCTGCCTGCGCTGCCACGGGCTGGGCGTCGTGCACGACGTGGCCGAGGAGCTCCTCGTCCCGGACCCGTCGCTGAGCATCCGCGACGGCGCGATCGCGGCCTGGCCCGGTGCCTGGCAGGGTGCCAACCTCCGCAGCATCGTGAGTGGTCTCGACATCGACATCGAGAAGCCCTGGAGCAGGCTGAGGAAGCAGGACCGGGACTGGCTGCTCTTCACCGACGAGCAGCCATCGGTGCTGATCAAACCGCAACGGGACCGCATCGACCACGGCTACTACGGGAAGTTCTGGAGCGCCCGCAAGCACGTCATGCACGTGCTCTCCGACTCCACGAGCGAGCGGATGCGCGAACGGGCGCTGCGGTTCGTGCGCAGCGTGGCCTGTCCTGAGTGTCACGGCAGCGGGCTGCGGCCGGAGGCGCTCGCGGTCACCGTTGCCGGGTGCTCCATCGCCGAGGTCAACGCGATGTCGTTCGCCGACGTGGTCGCTGTCCTGCGGCCCGTCGCCGAGCTGCCCGAGGAGACCAACGAGGTGGCGGTACGGATCTGCGCCGACCTGGTCGCGCGCGTCGAGGTGCTGCTCGACCTCGGCCTGGGCTACCTCAGCCTCGGGCGCTCCTCCACGACCCTCTCGCCCGGCGAGGCCCAGCGCCTGCGCATCGCGACCCAGCTGCGGTCCGGCCTGTTCGGGGTCATCTACGTGCTGGACGAGCCCTCGGCCGGCCTGCACCCGGCCGATGCCGAGCCCCTGCTCGACGTGCTGGCCCGGCTCAAGGCGTCGGGCAACTCACTCTTCGTGGTCGAGCACGACATGGACGTCGTACGCCGCGCGGACTGGGTCATCGACATCGGGCCGGGCGCCGGGGAGGGCGGTGGTCGGGTGCTCTACAGCGGCCCGGTGGCCGGCCTGGAGGACGTCGAGGAGTCCGCCACGAGCAAGTACCTGTTCGGGCGCGCCGAGCCCCTCGACCACACCCCGCGGTCCCCGCACGGCCACCTGCACCTGCGCGGCGTCTCCCGCCACAACCTCACCGACGTCTCGGTCGACATCCCGCTCCGCGTGCTGACGGCGGTCACCGGCGTCTCCGGGTCGGGGAAGTCGACGCTGGTCACGCAGGTGCTCGCCGAGCTCGTGCGCTGCCATCTGGGCCTGGCGCCCGAGGACCCTGACCAGGCCGACCTCGAGGTCGACGTGGAGGACGCGTCGGGACTCGAGTCGTTCGACCGTCTCGTCCTGGTCGACCAGCGCCCCATCGGGCGTACGCCGCGGTCCAACCTGGCGACGTACACGGGGATGTTCGACGCGGTGCGCAAGCTGTATGCAGCGACGGACGAGGCGAAGGCCCGCGGCTATGGCGCCGGCCGGTTCTCGTTCAACGTCACCGAGGGCCGGTGCGAGACCTGTCAGGGCGAGGGCTTCGTTGCTGTCGAGCTGTTGTTCCTGCCAGGCACCTACGCGGCGTGCCCGACCTGTCATGGCTCCCGCTACAACGCCGAGACGCTGGAGGTGACCTACGAGGGCAAGACCATCGCCGACGTGCTGGCGATGACGGTCGACGACGCGGCGAGGTTCCTTGCGGACATCCCCGCGGCCTCCCGGAGCCTCGAGACGCTGCGCGAGGTGGGGCTGGGGTACTTGCGGCTGGGCCAACCCGCGACGGAGCTCAGCGGCGGTGAGGCGCAGCGCATCAAGCTGGCCACCGAGCTGCAGCGCGCTCGCCGCGGCCACGCGCTGTACCTGCTCGACGAACCGACGGCGGGCCTCCACCCTGCCGACATCGCCCTGCTGCTGCGACAGCTGCACCTGCTCGTCGAGGCCGGCAACACCGTCGTCCTCGTCGAGCACGACCTCGACACGATCGCCACCGCAGACTGGGTCATCGACCTCGGTCCGGGCGGTGGCGACGCGGGTGGAAGGGTGGTCGCTACCGGCACCCCGACCGACGTCGCCTCGGCCGAGGGCAGTGCCACGGCGCCGTACCTTGCGCGCCGGCTGACTCATCGACCACGAGCAGACTCATGAGCCAGATCCCGAGCATCATCAGCGACTAATTACGCAGCGTCCGACGCCGGCGACGTCGCCTGCCTCATCGCCTGCTGCTCGATCCGCGCCGCAGTCATCGACGAGGGACGCGAGCGAGGGACGCGACGAGATCCACGACTGGCGGGAGGGTACGCCGTGGCGTGGTGCGCGACGTGTGTTCGCCGCGGCCCGGACCGCCTCGCCGACGCCGGCCGCGTCGGTGTTGACCGACAGCAACGCGGGGCCCTTGGAGACCTCCATCCCCGGCGTCTTCGCAGTCGGGGATGTCCGCGCCGGATCGGTCAACGCGTCGCCTCCCATCGGGGAGGGCTCATGATCGGGTCTCGGTCGAACATGCGTCACCAGCGATCTCGCCACATCAAGGAATGCCTCGGCGAACCTGCTCGCACGTCTTCTCGAGGCCTTGTCGAGCTCGTCGGGGTGCACTCGGCGACATGTCCGACAGGCCCTCCGAGACGTAGGGGCCGAGCACTTCGTCGCGCTGAGCGACGCCTCGGCACATGGCGCACAGGTGTGTGCCGGGCGCGAGTTCGAATGCCTGGAAGTTCAACGGACCTCGCCAACTGTGCAGGCGGCCAGTGTTACAACCGCCGGTACCCCGTTGAACAGCGGGGGCCCATGCGGGCGGGAGTTGTGCTCTGCACCCAAGTCGCGCCCTGTGACTTCGACCTGCTGTGCCCGTGACTTCCCGGCGACCCGTTGCGATGGTCAGAAGCCGGAACCACCATCACGACGCAACGGAGAAGCGCACATGCCCATCACACTCACATCCGTATCGCTCGAGGACGCGCAGCGCGTGATGGCCGCCGGTCAGGACAAGGCGGCCGACATCGAGTCGCCGAGCAACATCGCCGTGGTCGACGCGGCCGGCAACCTCGTCTCCCACATTCGCATGGACAACGCGTGGCTGGGCAGCGTCGACATCTCGATCAACAAGGCCTTCACGGCGCGAGCATTCGACATCGCCACCAAAGAGGCTCATCCCAATCGGGGGTGTAGAAGTTGGGGTCTGAAGCCGCCGGTCTCGAGCAGGCTTCGGGCGATGTAGTTGGTCAGGTTGCGGAACCCGAGTGCGGAGCCGCGCAGGTGTTCGAGCCGTCCGTTGAGCGCCTCGGTCGGCCCGTTGCTGGTGCCGGGTCGTTCGAAGTAGGCGAGCACGTCAGCGGCTCGCTTCTTCAGGGTCCGGCCCAGGGTGGTGAGCTCGGTGAGCACCTTGGGGACGCCGGCGCTGAGGTCGGTGATCAGCTTCTCCATGAGCTCGCGGCCACGTTGCCGGTCCTCGTGGCGATAGGCGGCGATCATGCGCTGGTAGACACCCCAGGTCGCCTCGACCTCGACGTGAGCGTCATCAACGAACAGCGCGCGTAGCCTGTCGCTCTGCTTGTCGGTGAGCAGGTCCGCGCCGGTGTGCAGCGTGCGCCGCGACTTGTAGAGCGGGTCGTCCCTGAACCCACGGTGCCCGTGGATCGCGAGTTGGACCCGGCGCCGGCACCTGTCGAGGGCGTCACCGGCCAAGCGCACGACGTGGAAGGGATCCATCACCGTGACCGCGTCCGGGATCTCCTCTGCAGCGGCGGTCTTGAACCCGGTGAAGCCGTCCATCGCGACCACCTCGACCGCGTCACGGAAGGCGTCGTCGCGGTCGGCGAACCAGGTCTTGAACGCCGCCTTCGACCGGCCCTCGACCATGTCCAGCAGCCTTGCTGGGCCGGCGCCATCGCGGGGGTGAGGTCGATGATCACGGTGACGTACTTGTCGCCACGCCTGGTGTGGCGCCAGACGTGCTCATCGACGCCAATGACCTTCACGCCCTCGAACCGCGTGGGGTCGTTGATCAGCAGCCGCTTGCCTTCGGCCAGGACCGCGTTGTTGGCGGTGTCCCACGCGACCCCGAGTCCCTCGGCGACACGGGCGACGGTGAGGTGTGCGACCACGATCCCTTCCAGCGCCCACCGCAGCCCGGTGCGCGAGAGCTTCGCGCGTGGCTCCGCCGCGGCGCTGGTGTCTTGGCGCCACACGTGTCCGCAGTCGGCACAGCGGTAGCGGCGCACTACAACTTCCAGCACGGTCGGTCGCCAGCCCAGCGGCTCGTGGGCCAACCGCCGGATCACGGTGTCACGAGCAGCGCCTTCGCTGCCGCACCGTCGGCACCACTGATCTGGTTCCACCACGCGGCACGCGAGGACCGCACGATCCGGTTCAAGTCGTTGCCCGGTCACGCTCAGACCGAGGCCGTCGAGTCGAGCGAAGGCGGTCAGGTCAGGGCGGCCGAGGCCGGCCGGCGGGGTAGCGTCGGTCACGTCGAGGTCTTTCGGATGGATGGCGTAGGAACCTCCGTCGTCGGGAGACCTCGACGTCTATCTGCGGACCGACGCGCCCGGCCGACCTACACCGTCATCTGGGAAGACCCCTGAAACGTCTTCGACGACGACGGGACCGACTAGGAGGAGGGCGCGGTGAGCTAAAAGAATGGAGCTTGCTCGGCTTCGCCGCCGCCGCAAGCTCCGGTGAAACGGTCGGTACTGGTCGGTCGTCGTCGGTCACCACCGGATGGCGGCGCCCCCCACTCTCGGCGTTTGCGCAGGTCAGCGGCTCGTTCGCCCAGTGGGCGCATCAAGCGATAGACGCAAAGCCGACGTGATTAGGTCGTCGGTTCGATTCCGACAGGCGGCTCTGGCGAACAGCCCCTGACCTGCGGAAACGCAGGGCAGGGGCGGTTCGGTTCTGGTGGTCGCGCGATGCGCTGGCCTCACGGCTCTGCCCGACACCGACGTCGCTCTCCTCTGCGACGGACCCCTCGCCGGCTGAGCGCTCGCGGCCGGCATCCTGTCCGTGTGCCGATAGGCCTCGCTCCGCTCGGCAAGGCGGCGTGGCGTTGTGTCGCGACCTGGACGTGCGAGGTGTCAACGGTGCGTCGGCGCAGCGATCGTTGTGTGCGCAGCGAGATGTTCCATGCCGCACGGGCGACGCGCACGAACGCAACGCCCCGGAACGCCAACGACCCGTCATCGCTGCGACGCGCAACGCGTCTCCCGTCCCGGCAACGGATCGCAACCAAGACCCGCCCACGGCGCCTAGCGGGACGGAGGGCAAGTTGACACAGTTGCGCTGCCATGGAACCGCGCTGGCTCTCTCGATGACCACCGGTGAACCAGTGCCGCTCCAGGCTTGCGCCTGGTGTTGCCTGGCCCCCCTCGTGATCGGCCCGTCGGGGATCGTCAACGTGGTGCGGGTGTCGAGGCGGTCGGGTCCGACGGCTCGGCGGGGCGCGATCGTCTCGTGCGTTGGCGGACTACGGGAGCTTGGACGCGAGGACGTCGGCCGCCAGGATCTCGGGTGCTGCGCCGAGGAGGTGCTGGTTGGCCATCAGGGCTGCGACGATGGCGCCGTTGGCGTGGGCGTCGCGAGCGGCCTCGTCGGGGAATGCATCGAAGATCCAAAAGGTGTCGGCGTGGGTTCTAGCCGCGAACCAGACAATCGTTCCCACTTCTTCGTTGGCGAGTGCGACAGCGCCGGCGAGCAGATCGGCGAGCGCGTCGTGCTGTCCATCGGCCGCGACGATCTTGGCGACGAAGGCATACGGAAGTGATGCGGGTGTGGACATGAGGGGTTCTCCTTGAAGTCGGGGTTCTTCGTGGGGCGAGTTCAGCGTATGACGAGCGAGGGCCGATGGGGAGTGGCGTATACGACAGTATTGCTATTGTTCGCGCCATGCGTATCGGACTGATCGCGATCGACGGCTGCTTCGGTTCGGCTGTCGCGTCGGTCATCGACATCGTGCGGGTGGCCGACGGAGCCCGCGGCGATATCGACCCGCGGATCGACCCGATCGAACTCGCCATCCTCGGACCGAAACGGCGAGTGACCACGACGGCATCGATGACCCTGTCGGTTGACCACCCGCTGTCGGAGTCCGGAGAGTTCGACGTGGTCGTCGTCCCTGCGCTTGGAACCCTCACGGCCGCCGCTACCAACGACGCCCTCCAGAGCCGAGATGCTCGTTCGGTCATCGCCTCGCTCGGGCGCCTCGACGACGCGACCACCCGGATCGCCGCGGCGTGCACCGGCGTGTTCGCCGTCGCCGAGACCGGACGGATGCATCATCGGCGGGCGACGACCAGCTGGTTCCTGGGGCCGGAGTTCCTGAAGCGCTATCCGACCGTCGCCCTCGATCTCGACACCATGGTCGTCGTGGACGGGAACCTCGTCACCGCCGGCGCCGCGTTCGCCCACATCGACCTCGCGCTCTCACTCGTGCGATCGATCAGCCCCGACCTGGCCCAACATGTCGCCAAGCTCCTCATCATCGACGAGCGTCCGTCGCAGGCGGCCTTCGTCGCCTACGAACATCTCCGGCACGAGGACCCGATCGTCGTCGAGTTCGAACGCTTCGTGCGCGCCCGCCTGGACGAACCGTTCAACGTCGCCTTCGTCGCGCAGTCGCTCGGCACCAGCCGGCGCACCCTCGAACGACGAGTCCGTGCGGCGCTCAACCTCACTCCGCTCGGCTTCGTCCAACGGCTTCGCATCGAACGAGCTCGGCACCTCTCAGCAACCACGGACCTCACCTCCGCCGAGATCGCGCTACGGGTCGGCTACGCGAACGCCGAGACTCTGCGCTCCCTCCTGCGCAGGGAGCGACGCCGTTCCTGACCTATCGCCATGCCTGTAGCCGGTGTCCTAGCGCCCGGTTGGAACCACCTCTCAAGGCCGCACGCGACGTCGGCATCGATGAGTCGCGCATGCAGTTGCTGACTGGTCAGTGACGGGCGCGCCTTTTCGGTCCGCCGGAATAGACGTTGATGGTTGACGGTTCAAGTACATACGAAGCCTAAAGACCATGCTCACCGAACCCGTGGAAGGAACTCTCATGACCATTGCCGTGACCGGCGCTACCGGCGCCCTCGGACGCCTCGTCGTCGACTCTCTGCTCACCACGCAAGCACCCAGTGACGTCGTCGCTGTCGTCCGCGACGCCGACAAGGCCGCCGATCTCGCTGCCAAGGGTGTCGAGGTCCGGGTGGCCGACTACGCCGACACCGACGCGCTCGGCAAGGCCCTCGTCGGCGTCGACAAGGTGCTGCTGATCTCGTCCAACGAGGTCGGCCAACGGTTCGCCCAGCACCGCAACGTCATCGACGCCGCCACCTCCGCCGGGGTTCCCTACCTTGCCTACACCAGCCTGACCAAGGCCACCGAGAGCAGCAATCCGCTCGCCCCGGAGCACCAGCAGACCGAGGAGTACCTCGCAGCCAGTGGCCTCGCCCACACCGTGCTCCGCAACAACTGGTACCACGAGAACTACCAGGCCCAGCTGCCGGCGATCGCCGAGTCCGGCGCACTCGCTGCTGCTGTCGGCGACGGTAAGGTCGCCGCCGCCTCTCGCAAGGACTTCGCCGATGGCACCGCCAAGGTGCTCACCACCGACGGCCACGAGGGCAAGGTCTACGAGTTCACCGGCGACACTGCGTTGTCCTACGCCGACATCGCCGACGCGTTCGGGCAGGTCACTGGCAGCGAGGTCGTCTCCCAGCCGGTTGCGGCGGCCGACGTGGTTGCCGCGATGGTGCAAGCCGGCCTCGACGAGGAGACCGCGGGCTTCGTCGCGGCGATCGACACCAGTATCGCCGAAGGCACGCTCGACCTGGTCGACCCGATTCTGGGCCAGCTCATCGGCCGGCCCACCACAACGCTGGTCGACGTCCTCAGGGCGGCCTGAGGCGCGACCCCGGGCGAGTTCTGGGTCACGTCGCCACGCCATGGAGCGACAGCGCAAGGCAGGATGGAGCGGATCCGGGAGGGCACTGCGGGGCGACACTTCAATCCAGCGCGGCCGACTCACACCCGCTCATCGACACTTCGGATCAGCCACTTCCCGGATCCGCGGCACCGACGCTACGCCGACCAACAGCCACCCGGAAGAGCCTCGCCCCAAGCGCTCCTTGACACAGAGGGGAGCCAGATCCGGATGTTCGACCGCGCATTACGTTCATGCACGGAACGACACCGCGGGCCCGGAGCGACGACGCTCAGTCGGACGCGCTTGGCTCACGACCCCGGCGGTGGCGTCCCCGTCCGGTGATCAGAGTGCCGCGTACAACGCCTTTTCGAAGTCGCCGTACAACTTCCACGCCTCATGCTCGGTGATGAAGGGCAGCGAGTTGGTGTAGATCGAGGCGCAGATCCCGGTGGTCCGGTCGACGAAGAAGTGCGTGTTGAACAATCCGGCCCATGCACCGGTTCCCGCCTTGCGGCCACCAGGTGAGTCGGTGCTGTTGAGCATAAGTCCGTAGCCCCACTTCCAGCCGGGACCGGCGCGCAGGGTGTCCGTAATGGGAGGGTCGGCCGTCGTGATCTCGGCGGGAAAGTCGATGTCGCCGATCTGGTTCGAGAACGCCGCGTCCACGGTGGACTCTTGAAGGATGCGTGTGCCGTCCAGTTCGCCGCCGCGCAGCAGTGCGCGTTCAAAGCGGATGTAGTCCCGCGGGGTGGAGTAAAGGCCGTGCCCACCGGCCCACCAGTCGGGTTCGGGATTGAGGATGCTGCCAGCCGATCCCCACGAGCCGTCCTCACCCTTGACGTGGACCATGACGGCGTTGTCCCGCTGTGCGTCGCTGGGGTGGAAGGTGGTGTTGCTCATGCCCAACGGTCCGGCGATGCCTTCCTCGATTACGGCATCGAGTTTCTTGCCAGCCACGGCCTCGACCACACGGCCGAGCCAATCAGTGTTGATGCCGTAAACGAACGCTTCGCCCGGGTGCGCAGTCATCGGCGCCTTGAACGCGTCCATCGAGCCGGGGACCACGTTGGGGATGCCGGTGGCTGACTCGTACTTCACCAACTGGTCGTTCCAGAACCAGTAGCCCAAGCCGCTGGTGTGGGTCACCAATTGGTGCACGGTGGCCTTCGTGCGGGGCTCGACCAGAATGGGCTCGTCGCCGTCAAAACCCTCCAGGACCTTCACGTCGGCGAACTCCGGAAGGTATTCCTCGATGGGCGCGCCGAAGTCCAGTTCGCCGCGTTCCTTTGCTTGCAGCGCGGCCGCCGTGCACACCATCTTCGTCATCGACATGATGCGGAAGTGCGTGGACGTGCCGACCGGGTCGTCGGACTCACCTGTGATCCGCACCCCGGCACCGCCTTCGTAGAACACGCCGTCGGCGTCTGCGGCGATGGCCGCGACGTGCGGCACTGCGCCGCTGTCGACACCCTGCTGGAGCACGGCGTCGATCGCAGTGCCTTCGATTGACCTGGTCATGGTGCGCCTCCTGATGATGTGCCGGGGCTCCGGCTGTTGCCGACCACCGTGCTCCCCGCGTGAGGATTGCGGGAACCGACGCCGCGACGCAGTTCGACA
>NZ_CM001852.1:4156707-4159827 GCF_000389985.1 Nocardioides sp. CF8 | reverse complement strand
CGACAGGCCCGCCCCGCCATATGGCGGGTAGATCGCTGGGACCACCACATTTGTCGGGTAAGGGCCTGTCGTCACCGGGCCCCCGGGTCTAGCGTGACGCGGGTGACGAGCGTCGTGCGCCCTGAGTTCGACCCCGAGTTGAAGGCCGGGCTGGCCGTGGTGGGTGGGATGTTCCCGCCGACCATCACGCCAGACCTCATCGACTTCATGCGGGTGTCCTACGCCTCGGCCCCGCTCGACGACCTCTTCGCCGAGCGCGGGATCGAACGCGTCGACACGGAGGTGCCCGGCCACGAAGGCGCAAGCCTGACCGTCTCGGTCCTCCGAGCATCAGGCGCCGAGTCGGACCGGCCCGGGGTGCTCTACGCGCACTCGGGTGGGCTGATGTTCGGCGACCGGTTCAGTGGCATCGACCTGGTTCTCGACTGGGTCGACCGTCTGGGTGCAGTGATGGTGACCGTCGACTACCGTCTCGCGCCGGAGTACCCCGACCCCTACCCGCGCGAGGACATGTACGCCGCCCTGGAGTGGACTGCAGCCCACTGCGAGGCCCTCGGGATCCGGCCCGACCGGCTTATGGTGGCTGGGGCGAGCGCCGGTGGCGGGCTGGCCGCCGGTCTTGCCCTAGCCGCCCGCGACCGCGGTGGACCACGGCTCTGCGGGCAGGTGCTCGACTATCCGATGCTCGACGACCGCGGAACCACCGCGTCCACGTCGCAGTTTGACGGCGTCGGAGTCTGGGACCGGGTCAGCAACGAGACCGGCTGGGACGCCCTGCTCGGGACGGAGCGCGGAGCCGGGTCAGTATCGCCGTACGCCGCGCCATCGCGGGCCGCGGACCTGTCTGGACTGCCTCCAGCGTTCATCGACGTCGGGGCCGCCGAGATTTTCCGGGACGAGGCAATCGCCTATGCAGACGCGATCTGGAGAGCAGGCGGCGATGCCGAACTGCATGTGTGGTCGGGGGCGTTCCACGCCTGCGACATCTTCGCTCCGCACACCGCCGTCGGGCGCTCGATGATTCACGCGCGCGACACATGGGTGGAGAAAATCCTTGGCGACTGAGAGGCAGGAGCCCTAAAAGTGCAGGAGTTGTTGGGCAGGATTGCCCGTCTGGACCCCAGCGCGAGCCTGGGGCTGCGCGTGATCGCTTGCTTTGACGAGTTGGTTGTCGGCAACGTCAACACACGCGCTCTGCTTGCGGCCGCCGCGTCGCTGGCCGGGTGCCCGGCCGGCTTCCAGCAAGAGCACCCGCGGCGACTGCTCCGGGTGAGCCCCCGCGGCACCGTGGTGGACGGCGAACCACCCGAACTCGACTCTGTCTTCGTCGCCCCCGCCTCCGACGGACTCGCCGTCTGGCTGGAGCGCGAGGGGCCAGCATTTCCCAACGACGCGATCACCCTTGAACGGCTCGCGCTGGCAGTCCGGATCCGACATGGACGAGGTCGCCGAGACCACGACAACCGGCGCCACCTCGGACTGCTCACGGACCTCGACGTCGCAGCGGACGACCGGATCGCCGCCGGGGCTGCGCTCGGTCTTACGACCACCGGCCGCTATCGAGTCGCCGCAGCCCCGCTGTTCGCTGTCTGGCTGCGTCATCCGGACGGCCCGGAGGACGTTATCCCGACACGGCACGGTCCCATCCACGCCATTGTCCTAGCTGAGTCGTACGACGCTTTCGACGCGACTCCCTGTGGGGTCGGGGTCGCCACCTCGGTCGACGATCTCCACCACTCATTTCGGACCGCGATGGTCGCGTTGCGACTCTGTTCGCCACCCGAAGACGGCCTGGTCTGTGCCGACGTCTACGGCGGACTGGTCGATATGTTGGCGGACACCCCCGAGGGCAGGCACCAGCCTGACGTGGAGCGGATGGACGAGATTGCCACGTACGCCTGGGGCTTGGCGACGGTGGGCGCCATCGTGACCACCCAGTCTGTGCGGGAGGCCGCGCGTCAGTCCGGCGTCCACCACAGCACCATGAGCACCCGGATAGAAGTCATCTCTGCGACGTTGGGCTTCGACCCACTCGACGGATTCGGTCGCGCCCGCCTCGGCTTGGCCTACCTGGGCCACCGACTGCGCCGCTCAAAGGTTCTCGACCTACCGGCGCCTTCCTTGGCACCCGACAAGATCACGACACTCGCCTAAGGCGACGGTTGACTCGATGGGTCCGCGAGTGTTGCCGCCAACTCGGCTGCACGCCTGGCACAGGCTCGCTCGCTGGACGACACCCGGCAGTTGCTACCGCACATCGGCATGAGCGGATGTCCCGTGAGCCGAACGTTCCACGACACGCCACACCAACATGTTGCTTCTCCGTCGTATCCCAGGAGCGCGGATGGCGGTCCACGCGGATGACCGTGTCCGGTCATCCCAGGAGCGCGGATGGCGGTCCACGCGGATGACCGTGTCCGGTTCAAGGCGTCAAGCGCTCTCTCGGCCGCTCAGCCGTTCTGCGGCTCATCTGGCGGGAGGGTCCCCGGGGCTTGAGCCTGCCGCAAGGACCGAGAGGTCGCCGCTCGGACCATGCCGAAATCGACTCGGAGCTCCAGGAGCACCTGGGTGGCGATGCCCTCTCCCTCGCGCAGAATCCCAAGCAGGAGGTGCTCGGGTGCGATGAGCGACTCGCGGTACATGTCGGCCTCTCGCCTGGCAAAGACGAGTACTTGGGCCGCGCGCGGGGTGAGCGGCAACTCTTCGTGCGGGGATTCGGCTCCGACACCGACAATCTGCCGGACGTGGGCACGGACAGTCTTGAGGTCGGTGTGGGACGCCAGGATCTGCGCCGCGTCGCTATTGGTCTCCCGCAGCAACCCTAGGAGGACGTGTTCGGTGCCGACGTAGTGATGGTTCAGCGCCACGGCCTCCGTTGTTGCATACCCGAGCACGTCACGTGCGGCCGGGGTGACCGTTGGCTCGGTCGGCGGCTCGGGGCCTGTTCTCCGGAACATGGCTAAGTCTCTCAGCGCCTGCTCTGGGCTTCGCCGCAATTCGACATGTCCGGACGTCCCGTAGGCCGAACGACGCACGGCGACGTCCACCTCGGGGAGCCGGACGGATTCGCGCCGTCCCGCAGCAGGATCCAGTTGAGTCCCCGATAGTGGTGTAGCGCGG
>NZ_CM001852.1:4155283-4156607 GCF_000389985.1 Nocardioides sp. CF8 | reverse complement strand
CGCTCACCAGCACCCACGACGACGAAGCACTGGCCTTGACCCCTGACGGTGGACACCTCGTAAGAGAGGATCTGCATCATGGGAAGACAGCGTCGGGAGTTCAGCCCGGAGTACAAGGACGAGGCCGTGGGGTTGGTGGTCAACACCGGCCGGACGGTTGCTGTGGTCGCCCGCGAGCTCGGCATCAACGAGGCCACGCTCGGTCGGTGGGTGAACGTCCAGAAGGACCGCCAGGGTGCCGGTGACGCCCCGCTGAGCGAGTCCGAGCGGGTCGAGCTGGCCAGGCTGCGCAAGGAGGTCGCTGAGTTGAAGCTGGACCGGGCGTTCCTGAAAAAAGCGTCACTCTTCTTCGCCCAGGAAGCCTCGGATACGAACGTGAAGCGTTCGAGCTGATGCACGCGGAGAAGAGCGACTTCACGATCGTTCGGATGTCACGGCTGCTCGGTGTTTCGAGGTCGGGGTACTACGCCTGGACCACGCGAGGGCCCTCGCCGCGGGCGATCCGCGCGATGCGGATCGAGCAGAAGGTCAGCTGGTTCCACGGCGAGTCCGACGAGGTCTCCGGGACACCCCGGATCTTGGCCGACCTCCGCGAGGACGGCGAGATCATCTCGCGCAAGACGGTCGCGAAGACGATGCGCAAGCTCGGCCTGCGTGGTGTGTGCCCCAAGCGGTGGAAGACCACGACGATCAGCGACAGCAACGACACCTACCCGCCGGATGCGGTGAAGCGGCAGTGGGACACCGGCGTCCTGAACGCCGTTTGGATCGGTGACATCACTTACCTGAGGACATGGGAAGGGTGGCTCTACCTCGCCACGGTGATCGACGCGCACTCTCGTCGGGTCATCGGGTGGGCGATCGCTGATCACATGCGCACCGACCTCGTCGAGGGCGCACTCAAGATGGCCATCGCACTGCGGGGTGAACGACCAGACAAGGTGATCTTTCATGCCGATCGAGGAACGCAATATGCCTCCGACCAGATCACCCGGTTTGCCGCGCAGAACGGCATCACCAGATCGATGGGACGGACCGGAGTCTGTTGGGACAACGCGATGGCTGAGTCGTTCTTCGCGACCTTGAAGACCGAGTTCTACTACCGCCGTGTCTGGCCCACCAAGGCCGGCGCAAGCAAGGCTGTCGGGGCCTGGATCGAAGACCGGTACAACCGCCGCCGCAGGCATTCAGCGCTCGGCCAGATCAGCCCCGTCAGATTCGAACTGCAACACTGCAACGACACCGCGGCAGCACTTCAAGCCGCATAACCCCGTGTCCACCAAACGGGCGCCTCGTGCTTCGTCGTCGTGGGTGCTGGTGAGCG
>NZ_CM001852.1:4136576-4155183 GCF_000389985.1 Nocardioides sp. CF8 | reverse complement strand
ACCGCCTCCGCCAAACTGACCGCATTCATGAGCTAAATATAACAGACGCACGCCCGACCGGTGGCCGCCCAGCGCGCGGCCGTGATTCCGATAGGGGATCCCCATGCGGGATACCGAGCACACCGAGCCAGATGGCGACGCCAGTACCCGCCATGACTATGTATGCAATAACGTCTACTGCATGCAATGATTGCCGTCGTGAACACCTACGCCGACCTCCACCGCATGGTCGTCTCTGGAGAGCTGGATCCGCGAGTGCGGATCGCGGAGGCCGAGCTGGCGTCCCGCCTCGGCGTCAGCCGTACGCCGGTGCGTGAAGCGCTACAACGCCTTGAGGGAGACGGATTGGTCTTCGCTCAGGGTCGCGGGGTGCAAGTGCGGGTGATGGCCCTCGACGAGTTGGCCGAGCTGTTTTCAGCTCGGGCGGGACTCGAAGGATGGGCGCTCTTCCAGGCGGCACAGCGGGTCGGCGCCGGCGACGTCCCTCCCGCTCATCTCGCGGAGCTTGAACGCCTGGCGGACTCCGCCGCAGCGCACACTCGCGCCGGCGACCTCGCGCGCGGCGCCGACTTCAACAGGGCGTTCCACGAACGCACTGCCACCCTGTCGAACAACGGCGTGATCAGCGCGATCCTTGGCCAGTGGTGGGACCGCATCACCGTCAGTACCCGGCACGCCATCCGGACACCCGATCGAGTCGAAGAAGTCGACCGGGAGCACCGCACCATCCTCGACGCGCTCAACCGAGGCGATTCGATCGCCGCTCGTGATGCGACCCAGGCTCACATACTCGCGACCCGAGACACGCTCCTCAAACTTGATGAAGGGAACCGGCCATGACCGACCACACCTACGCGATTGCCCTCTCCTGGACCGGCAACACGGGCCGGGGAACCAAGAATCTTCGGTCCTACTCACGCAACCACGACGTCGCCGCCGATGGCCTCCCGACCATCGCCGCATCCTCCGATCCAGCCTTCCGCGGGGACCCCTCCCGGTGGAACCCCGAGCAGCTCTATCTCGCCTCGATCGCACAGTGCCACATGCTCTGGCATCTCGGCTTGGCCGCGCAGGCCGGCGTGACCGTACTCGGCTACGAGGACCGTCCGACCGGTCTGATGATCGAAGAGGCGGACGGCGCCGGCCAGTTCGACAGCGTGACCCTGCACCCGGTCGTCACCATCGCAGCCGACAGTGACGCCCAGACGGCGGAGGAGCTTCACCACCGCGTCGCGGACTACTGCTTCATCGCGCGTTCCGTCCAGACGCCGATCCATCACGTCGCCACCATCGAACACGCGTCGTAGGCAGGGCCGCCCGGTGAGGGATTAACCTGCGGGACCACATCCGTCCGCGCGGACAGCCTTTGCGGGACCCCAAGATCATCCCTATTGCGGGGTGTCGTGATGTGCTTGAGGAGCGGTCGTCCTAGACAGGGGCGAGGGCAACGTGGGCTGCGTCAGGCAGAGTCACCGTGATCGGAGCCCCCGGCCAGACCGTCCCGTCTCGTTCAACGACCGCCATGACCCCCGCCTTGCGAATGACCGGGGCGGTCGCGGACGCCAGCGAGGCGGTCGACGGGGCCAGCTCGTCGGTCGGCGTACCGTCTGCGCGGGACAGCACCACCTTGAGCAGACCGGTCCGAAAGTCGTCGATCTGCGCGCAGGGATTGCGCAGGCCCCTCGCCCCTCAGTCGCACCACCGGACCGCCGAGATCGAGCAGAGTTCCGGTCGGCAGTCCAAGCAGGTCAAGATCCTCCGTTAGGACGTTCTCGCCGAGATCGCCCGGGGCCAACTCGTAGCCCATGCTTCGGGCCTCGTCGAACACCTCGCGGTGAAGCAGGTGCACTTGGCGCAAGTTCGGCTGGTTGGGGTCGCGACGCACGCGCGACCGATGCTGTACCAGCGTCCCGGCGTGGGCATCCCCGAGCACACCGATTCCGGCCACAAGAGTGATCGACTCCGCGGGCCTCTTGCTGAATCGATGGAATTCGTCTCTGCTGAAGGCGACAACCCGGGATGCGGTCATGGACTCATTCTCCACTGGTATCGGCGCCGCCTGAATACTGGGCGCCGGCGCCGGCGCCGGCTTCGACGTCCCCACGCAAGGCCGGACTCGGCGCGTTCGCATACCGATCGTCACGCGGAGCGTGACCAGTGCAGGATCAGTCACCGGGTTGGGGTCGACGTACGGGCTCTTCTAGCGAGACCCGGGCGGAGGAAGGTGATGGCGTATGCCTTGGGCGGAGCACCCCAGTGCCAGGACCCTCCGATGAGGGAGTGCGAGGTGTCGGAAGAACCGGGCGGCGCGCATGTAGGACGGACACCGGTGTGCCGTTCGGGTGGACGGTGCCGTCACGGCTGTAGTTGGACGTGGTTTCGGCGGACCCGCACCACGCCATGGTCCGTGAGCGCGCCGAGAGCGCGGGTGACGGTGACCCGAGACAGCCCGAGCTCGGCGGCGAGGCCATCCTGCCCGTCGTCGAGCGCGATTGCGCCGTGGGAGTCGGCCCTCTCGCGCAGGCGATTCAGCACCCGGGTAGCGGGATCTTGGATCGCTGCGTCGAGGAAGTCTGCACGCGAGCGGTTGGCCTGAGTGGCGAGGTGGTGGGCGGTCTGCAGGAGCACCGAACGGTCGGACTCGACCAAGTCCAGGAACAGTGCTCGGGGGATGGTGCGGACGCGGCAGCGGGTGAGCGTCATCCACGTGAACAGGTGGTTCTGCCCGGTGAGCGCAGTGGCCTTGTCGATGGCGACGGGGGCGTCGTCGACCCGGATCCGGGCCACACGCCCGCTTGCGGAGGTGCGCAGGGCGACGGCCTTTCCGACCTCGATGATCAGCAGCGAGTCGCAGGGCTGACCCTCAAGTGCGAGCACGGTGTCGGCGGGGACCATCCGGGTCGAGCTCTGGGAGGTGACGCGATCGCACGCGGCGTCGTCGAGGCCACTGAACAGGGGGATCTTCCGCAGGGCGTCGAAGTCCATGACCACAAGTATGCGCCGGACGTATCGCGCGATACGGAGACCCGGCGCTGCCGCCCCTACCGTGAGACTCGTGCCTGATGGTCCCGCCGAGCTCACCCTCGTCATCGCCGCCATCATTGGCGTCAGTGCCGTGCTCCAAACGAGTACGGGGTTCGGGTTCGCGATTCTCAGCGCCCCACTGCTGACCGCACTCGTGGGCGGCCCGATGGCGGTCACCACCATCACGATCACGGGGGCGACCGTCGACGCCCTGATCCTGGGGGGAAGGCGCACCCTTCCGCGGCCCGACTGGCGCATCGTCGTCCTGCTGGCGCTTTGGTCGGTGCCCGGCATGGTTCTCGGAGCTCTGGCGCTGGCCCGGATGCCCCAGTCCGGGCTGCAGCTACTGGTGGCGGCCGCCGTGCTCCTGGCAGTCGCGCACCGGGTGCATGCCGATCGCTGTGACCTAGAGGGATCACCACAGGCCACGCGGGTCCGAGGGCGTGGGTGGCACGCTCCTGTCGCCGGCCTCACCTCGGGGGCCCTCGGCACGTCGACCACCTTGGCCGGACCGCCCGTGGTCATGTATCTCACCCGACGTCTCGCAGACCCGCTAACAACGCGGGACACCCTGGTCGCGCTGTCCCTGGTACGGCTCCCACTGGCGATCCTCGTCCTCACCAGAGCCGGAGCCTGGGCTCCGCCGACCTCGGGGCTGTTCGTCATCCTGGCTGCCGGGGTCGTTGGCTGCGTCGTCGGACAGGGCGTGCACGCGCGCCTGGACCACCGGTCCTACCAGCGCGCGACGCTCGGACTCCTGGCCGTCGCAGCGGCCACCGCGACCATCGCAGCGGTGATCTGAGATGCAGGGTCCACATGCCCCGGCACACATTCCCAGCAGCGGAGCGGTCGCCGCGAAGACGCGCCTCAATTGACAGCACATCCGATCGTCCCGCAGGCCGAACCGCTAACGAATGATTTTGAGTGCCGCCTCTGCAGATGAGCGAAGAGACGCTCCTCCCTCGTCGTCGCCCAGTTCGGCCAAACCTTCGAGAACGACCTTTGCCACCGGCTTTAGATCGCTGCGACGGCTGGCCAGGACTCCGAGCATGACGACGTAGCCGCGCTGCTCGTGAACACCCAAGGACTCTCTTCCATCAGAGGGGCGTCCATGTGCGGCAGCGACGATCTTGCCGAATTGCTGAAGGTCAGCATCCTCCTGTCGCAGTTGGAACTCTCGCAAAGTCGCCCAGCCGCCGACGAGAACTCCGACGGTGGGCACAGTGGTTGCGATGACGGGGATCCAGTCTGAGGTGTGTCTGAGTTAAATCGGCATCCGGCTAGATCAATAGCCATCAGCTCGGGCGTCGTGCTCATGGTTGTGTTTCTCATTGTCCTCGACTCCGTCGGTGGTAGTCGAGGCGTTGCAGACGGGCTCGGTCGAGGCCGTCTCGTCGGGCCTTTCTGATCGCGTCACCGCGGCCCTCGTGTTCGTCGTCTGGGGTCACGTAGCCGATCGAGGCGTGCAACCGCACACCGTTGTACTCGGCGCGGACACGGTCGAGTTCGGCTTCAAGGTCGCCGGGATCGACGATCTTCTCCAAGTGGGGCCACTGGCCCTTGACGTGGCCGAACAGGGTCTCGATCCAAGCCTGGTCGGTCGGGGTGTGCGGGCGTCCGAAGTGCTGGGCGATGTGGACCCCGGCCAGGAACTCCCGCGTCGAGTGCGACCGCATCTGGGGGCCGTTGTCACTGATTGCGAGCAACAGCGGGACCTGCCCGTCACCGACGGCCTTCTCGATCTCATCGGGCTGCCCGGACAGCAGCGCCTGGCGCAGGTTCTCGGTGTCTCGTTGGTCGATGACCTCGAGCAGCCCCTCGGCTTCCAACGCGGCCAGGAAGCAGACCTCGACCTGGGTGGAGGTCTCCTCGGCGCTGAGGAGGGTCGCGACCCACTTGCGCGAGACCATGTCGAGGACCGCAACCGCGCACCGTTTCGCCCGGGTGAAGTGCGTGAAGTCGTAGGCCCAAATTCTCAGTGGCTTCCACTCCAGCCAGTCCGGCCACGGCTTCTTCTCAGCTGGCTCCCGCGGTGCTGGGCCGGGCAGGATGAACCCCTGACCTGCGAGAACACGACGGACGGTGGACTCGCTGACGTGCACCACGCCCAGGCGTGAGCCGCGGTGGGCCAGCTTTCTGTGCGAACGATCGAGGCCGCCCCATGCCTCGAACAACTCACAGATCGCCTCGACCTCGTAGTCGAGGAGCCCGTGGATCGCGCCACCACCGGGCGCCTGGTCCACCAGACCCACATCGCCGTCCTGGTCGCGGCGCCGCTGCCAAGCTGCGGCCCGGTCCTCGTCGAGGTCAAGCAGCCGGCACGCTCGACGACGTGACCAACCGCCGGCGCTGAGCGCATGGTCGACCAGATCGAGCAAGCCGGCCTTCGTTGCCGCGTCCACACGACCAGGGACCGCGCCGGCGCTCAGTCCCAACGCGCTTTTCCCTCGTGCAGATGCAGGGCCACCGCCTGCTCGGTCACTGTCGAGCGCAGCCGCTCGACCTCGGCCTCGAGCTCCTCGAGGCGCACCTGCTCGAGGCTCATCCCTCGTCTGCCTGGACGAGACGCAGCCAGCGCGTCCAACGCCCCCTGCTTCGCAGTCCGGCACACCGTGACGACCGTGGACCGGTCGACCTTGTACTTCGTTGCCGCCTCGCCTTGCGTGGCCTGCCCGGTCAACACCGAGACCCACAACTCGTACTTCTCGCTCGGCGGCAGGTGCCGCTTCGACTTCCGGGGACCCTGCCCCGCACCAGTGCTGCTCACCTTCGAATTCGACACCTGCAACGCCCTCCCAGCCGCTCAGGCACGCCGCCAAGCTGTGGACTGAACTTCCGGTCAGATACCGATCTAAGTCAGACGCATAGCCAGTCGGTGAGGCTCACACGTTGTATTCAATCTCAATGTGGGCGCTTCCACTTTCGGCGCGCGGATCGACTGCGTGCGGTGGTGGAAGGCGCCCAGTAGAGCAACCCGCCGCGAGACGGTTCGTCGCCCGATCGCGGGCGTCTTTACCGATGATCAGGCCGGCCCGGATGCGTATCCCATACTGGTCACGCTCCGCGTGAGGATCGCTCTACGAGGCGGGAAGCCACAGGGTGCGGAGGTGTTCGAGTACGAGCCGGGTGGCGGTGCTGGGGGTGCGGTTGGGGTGTGTGGCGAGGTGGACGGTGGGCGCTGGTGGCAGGGGCCCGGGGAGGACCGTGAGGGCGCCGGCGCTCACTTCGCTGGCGGCGGTTGCGGCGGGCAGGACGGTCCAGCCGAGACCGGCGACGACGCAGCGTTTGACGGCTTCGATGCTGCCGAAGCGGGTGCGACGGGAGTCGGGTTGTCCGGCGACCAGCAGGCGGTGGGCGACGTCGTCGCTGTAGCTGCAACCGTCCTCGAGGAGCACGACGTCGTGGTTGGCCAACTGCGCCCACGTCAGCGCCTGCCCGTCCGTATCCCCGCTGGGTCCAAACGTGGGGGCGCCGAGCAGGGCGAGCTTCTCGACGCCGAGGGGCTCCAGGAGAAGGTCCGCTGCGGCCAGCTTGGGCTCGAGAATGAGGGCGGCCTCGGCGCTGCCGATCCGTACGGCTGCCAGCGCCGCAGCGGTGCCCGCCGGCGCCAAGCCCAGTCGCACCGCCGGCGCGGTCGCCCGCAACTCCGGGAGTAGAGCGGGCAGCCGGTAGGCGCACAACGACTCCGGCGCCACCAGCCGCACCCGCCCGGCCGGGAGGCCATCGCCGCCGGGGACCTCGGCCTCCATACGGCTTTCCAGCTCGAGCAGCCGTTCCGCGAACGGCAGGAGACGGTCGCCCGCCTCGGTCGGGATTGCCCCGGTGGGGAGCCGGTCGAGCAGCCGCGTGCCGAGGCGCCGCTCGAGGACCTGCAGGTGCCCGGTCACGGTGGACTGCACGTAACCCAGCTCCCGGGCGGCCGCAGTGAAGCTGCCCGAGCGCACCACCGCGGTGAAGGTACGCAGCAAATCAGTCTCCACCCGCTATTCCTTTCCCCGATGCGCCTCATCGCAGATCATCGTTTGCCGTGATGCATCTCGTCGTCGAGGCTAGACGGCGGAGGTGCACATGACCACGACCGACAACTCGACTCCCGACAACCCGCGGGCCGGCAACGTGCTGCGCTACGCCGCGTTCACCCAGGACGGCACCGGGGGGAACCCTGCGGGCGTGGTGCTCAACGCAGACAGCCTCGACGATGCCGGCCGTCTCGCCGTCGCCGCCCAGATAGGCTACTCCGAGACCGCGTTCATCGAAGCCGGACCCCAGCAGGGGAAGTACCGGGTGCGGTACTTCAGCCCCCGAGCCGAGGTCGCGTTCTGCGGCCACGCCACTATCGCCACCGCTGTTGCCCTCGCCGAGCGCCGAGGACCGGGGGATCTGATCTTCGACACCCTCGCCGGCCCGATCCCCGTCCGCACCGAAGCGACCCCCGCCGGCTACACCGCAACACTCACGAGCGTCCCAACACGCACCCGCGCGGCCGAGGCCGGGGAGCTCGACGCCGCGCTGGCGGCGCTGCGCTGGCAACACGCGGACCTGGATCCCCGATACCCCGCCCACGTTACCTACGCCGGAAACGACCACCTGATCCTCGTCGTCTCTGACCGGGTCCGCCTGGCGGAGCTGGACTACGACTACGAGGCACTCGACGTCCTCATGGACAAGCGCGGCTGGACCACGGTGCACCTCGTCTACGCCCACTCCCCGCTGATGTTCTCCGCCCGTGACCCGTTCCCTCCAGGCGGAGTGGTGGAGGACCCGGCCACCGGTGCGGCCGCTGCTGCATTCGGCGGCTACCTGCGCGCCCTCGGGCTCATCGACCTCCCAGCAGAGGTCACCGTGCTGCAAGGCCAGGACATGGGCAGCCCCAGCCGATTGCTCGTCCACGTCGCCGGCGACGACAGCCGCGTACAGGTCACCGGCACCGCCGCACCCATCCCAGACTGAGGCCCTCGGCAGGCAAGCGCGCTCGCAACCGAGGCCCATTCGGGGATCGTCGCGCGGTGCGTGTTCAGTGCGGGAGGGGCATCAACCAGCGTTGATCTCTCGATGAGGTCGAGGTCGCGCACACAGAACTGATGGTGCTCGAACTCCTCGCCGAGCACCGTGCCTAGGCATTGCCGCAGCGATCGTCCGCGTGCGTACGGCGGCCACATGTCGTTGTCGGGGATCGGTGCCGGCTACTGGAGCTGCTCGGAGGTGACCGCATGCAGCCAGCGCGCGAGCTCGGCCGCCTGTTCATCCCGGATCGCCAACACCTCCTCGAGCGTCGGGTCCGCCGACGGGTCGAGACCCTGCTCCTCGCGGCCGGGCACAGACTCGATGCCCAGCCCCATCGGAGTGAACAGATCGGTCGACCCGAGGCAGCATCGCCGAAACCAAGAGTCGTGGACGAAGACCAGGTGGCGCAGCGTCTGCACAGCCGACCACTCGTCGTTCACGCTCTCGTACTCGATGCCGAGCGATTGCCCCATGCGCGCCACGGTCGCCGCCCAGTCGGTGCGCAGCTGCCGCCACCCTCGGCGCACGTCGGCCAAGTCGTCCGAGCGGATGAGCCGGCGGACCGGGTGACGACGGTCGAGCTCGGCCTCGACGTACTCCATGACTTCGACGCCGTTCACAACGAGGTTGGTCACCAGCCCGTCGATCACGGCGCCCTGCATGATCACGCCGGTCAGACGGGTGTTGTTCAGGTTGCACTCGCGGAACTCCGCGCCCTCCAGGTCCTCGTCCACGTACCGTTTCATGCTTGGCAGGCTATGCCCGGCCCCCGACACCTCAGAACGCGCAGCGAGGGCAGAGTCGGGAGATGATGCGCTTCCTGTCGATACGGCAGGAGAACTCCCCGCGCACGAGTTGGCGTCGAGCTCGCCCGCAGTTCGCCACTGTTGGCCGACATGTCACTTGTGCAGGTGACCCGACAGCCGCGCGAAGTTGAGTCCACGGGTGTGGTGTACGACGGGCCCGTCGTGAGCGTGGCGTCCTGACATAGCGACGGCCACCGCGTGATCCTTCAGAAGACCTGCGAAAGCACAACTGAAGGAGAACCAAACGATGACCGTCGACCCCAACTCTATTGACCTGCCCGCGTTCATGGCCGAGCACCTCCAGCGCGCCGAACCCGACCTGCTCCGATCGATGCTGTCCACGTTCGTTCAGGCGTTGATGTCGGCCGAGGCCGACGCGATCTGCGGCGCCCCGTATGGCGAACGCAGCCCGGATCGGACCAACTCCCGCAACGGCTACCGGACCCGGGACTTCGACACCCGCACCGGGACGATGCAGGTCGCGATCCCCAAGCTGCGCGAGGGGTCCTACTTCCCCGACTGGCTCCTCGAGCGACGCCGTCGTGCGGAGCGAGCACTGACCACCGTGGTGGCGACCTGCTACCTCCTCGGGGTCTCTACCCGGCGGATGGAGAAGCTCGTCGAAACGCTCGGCATCACCCGGCTGTCCAAGTCGCAGGTCAGCGTGATGGCCAAGGAGCTCGACGCGCACGTCGAGGACTTCCGGACCCGGCCACTCGATGCCGGGCCGTACACGTTCGTGGCCGCGGACGCGTTGACGATGAAGGTCCGCGAAGGCGGCCGGGTGGTCAACACCCACGTGCTGGTCGCCACCGGCATCAACGCCGACGGCCACCGCGAGATCCTCGGCGTGGACATCTGCTCAGCCGAGTCCGAGGCCGGCTGGCTGACCCTGTTCCGTGGCCTGAACGCCCGCGGCCTGATCGGGGTCAAGCTCGTCACCTCGGACGCCCACAGCGGTCTGGTCGCCGCGATGACCTCGACCCTGGACGGTGCCGCCTGGCAACGCTGCCGGACCCACTACGCCGCGAACCTGATGTCCGCGACGCCCAAGTCGTCGTGGGGCTGGGTCAAAGCGATGCTGCACTCGATCTACGACCAGCCCGACGCCAAGGCCGTGCACGCCCAGTTCGACCGCGTCATCGAGACCCTGTACGAGAAGCTCCCCGCGGTGGCTGAGCACCTCGAGGAAGCTCGCGCCGACATCCTGGCCTTCACCGCGTTCCCGAAGGAGATCTGGCGCCAGATCTGGTCCAACAACCCGAACGAACGGCTCAACCGCGAGATCCGCCGCCGTACCGACGTCGTCGGGATCTTCCCCGACCGCAACTCCGCCATCCGGCTCATCGGCGCCGTGCTGGCCGAGCAGCACGACGACTGGGCCGAAGGACGCCGCTACCTCGGACTCGACGTCCTGGCCCGCTCCCGCATCGCCCTGATCAACACCGACGACACCACCGACCAAAAGGAGGACCTGACACCCGCCGCACTCACTGCCTAGAGTGCTGCCACCGGGTCACGCGGTGGCCCCTTCATCCACCACGACCGTGGACTCGACCCCGCGCGACGCCTACTTCCCGACCGTCGGGGTCAGGCATGCGCGCTCCTCAGCTCAAGGCCCGGGCGCATCCTATTTATCAGCCGCGCTCTTGAGTCGTGCCGCAAGCCGAAGGAACTGCGGGACTTGTGACCATCGAGGCGCTCATTGGACCAGGTCACGTACCTGATCCGAGGAGCGCCTCGCCAAGTCGGGATCTGGTTGCGGGACGAGCAAGACGAGCGGACCTGGCCGTGTCCGAGCCCCCGCAGCAGGTCCGTCTTCCGGACCGGCCCACGTCCGGCGGATCTTTCTACTCGCGGCTCCGCGGCGGGTTCAGCTGATCCAATAACTGTTGAGTGGGCGTCAGCACCTGTCGGCGGCGGCGCGCGTGTCGTCGATCTCCGTGAGGTAGGGAGCGACCAAGCCGTCGTAGTCCGCTTTGCGTTGAGCGGGTAGATCCTTCCAACCGGTGATGCGGTCACGGCAGCGGGGCGAGCCGCACCGGCAATGGGCGGCGAAGTACTCGACCGAGTAGTTCCGCATGGCATAGTCAAAGGTGATCTCTTGGCCGGAGGCGATGGGTGTACGGGCCACGAAGTCGTGGGCACCGCTGGAGTTGAGGCGGATCCCACAGTTCGGCTCACACGAGTGGTTCACCTTGGGGACCAGCCCGCCGTGCACCACAAAACGCTGCTGGCTGACCTGTGAGGCGTGGGAATGGTTGCGTTCGGCCTCATGGTCGACGACGCCCACCATCACCGTCTCACCCACTTGGAAGGACCTGATGGCGAACACACCCTCACCCTTGTCCTGAGATCTGCGGAGTTCGAATCCGACACCCACCGTCGCCTGCTCTCTTCAAGGGATCTGAACCGTCCCGGGATTGATGGGGCTTGGTTCTCCCGGGTTCAGGCCCGGTTGGTCGATGATGGCAGGTGTTGGTCGAGTAGGTCGTGCTGGCACCGCGTGAGGACAGAGGCCCATGAACCGAGACCTGGCGGGACGTGAACGCGCGCACCGGCCGGACCGCCACAATCAGGACAAACGCGCGCGCACCGGCCTCGGTCGCACCAAGGCCGCCACATGCCGCAAGAGGATCATCGCTTGTGGGACGACGCGATCCGACCGCCGGAGCAACCGCGGACGTCGCCAGAGGCTTGCGGGACGATCGGACGTTGATGCGCGGTCACGTTGCCAAGCCCGTCGGGCGAACCGACCAGTGTGGAACAGTTCGGCCATGGATGCGCGAGCCACGAACGACGGCCTCGGTGTGGCTCCTCCTGGGGCGTAGGCCCCGAAGTGATCTTTCTGAGCAATCCGCTCGCTGATCCCGTGGACTGGTCGTCAAACGCGCGGGACCGCCTGCTCGCTCTTGGCTACCAGGTCACGACATTCGAGCACCGCCCCACCGGTCTGGACTGGCGCAGCGTCGTGAAGTGCGTTTCCGAGTTCATCCTGCGCAGAGGGGAGCCGGTAGCTCTCGTCGGATGGTCCCAAGGAGCAGCGATCGCCCAAGAGGCCGCGCTTGCAGTCGAAGGCAGGGTGACTTGTGCTGCTCTCCTGGCTACCGACGGCCGACAGAACGAAGTCGACAAGACGCTGCAGCAGTGCTGGGACCTCCTCGCGGACGGTAGTGATGACTTGGACTGCCTCCGTTTCGCGATGGGTCTGTTGACCGCGTTCCCGCCCACGCGCCTCGCTGACGACGAGTTTGTGCGGAACATGCGCACGGTCCAACGCCAGTGGGCAGGACGACCAGACCGGGAAGCAAGACGGCGCTCGGCAGCCTTCATCTCGACGTATCAGGACCGCCTACCCGATCTCGCCGGTCTGCGGAATCCCTGCCTGGTAGTCGGCTTCGAACTCGACACAGACGCTTTGGTCGCCCGCGCCCGCGAGGGCGCTGCCTGACGCGAAGTACGTCGAGTTGCCGGGCCTCGCCCACGCCGCGCCCATGACCGACCCCGATCAGGTCTGGCCGCCCGTCGTCGACTTCCTTCGCCACCACCATCCCAGTCCGTAGTACGCGCTGCTGCCGCACAGCGTGCGCTATCGCGGTAGCCGATCCCTTTCGGTGACCGAGTCGGGGCGGTGACGGCCAGGTCGACCGCGGTCGATAGCGTCGACTGCGCGATCCGAGCCGACGATGGAGTGCGGATGACTGACCGAACGACGCCGAGGTTCCCCCTTGCTGATTTCTTGGGCATGGTGACCGAGCGTGCGCAAAGGGGCTCGGCGGTCGCGCGGGTGAAGGTCACGGCCGAGCATCTCAACCCGCACGGCTCTGAGCGAGGCGTCGGGAAACCACCGGTAGAACGGTGTGTTCGAGTCGTCCAGAGCCTTCCTCGGCGCGACCTCACACTTGAGCGCCGCGGCAGCTTCGAGCCAGAAGCCTTCGGGGTCCTTCAAGCTCCGTTCGTACGGCTCAGCGTAGGCGGATATGCGGCCTCCCTTGATTCGTCTAGCCCGGCGGGCCTACGCCTGGAGCGCGGCGTAGGCGGCGGACTCGAACCCGAGGTACTGGACGAAGGACGTGGGATCGCCGAACGGGAGGATCTGGGTGGCCCAGAAGCCTCCGATCCCGTTCTCCCGGTCAACCCAGTAGAAGAGGTTGGCCAACCCGGCCCAACCCTGCCCACCCGCGGGCCGCCCGGTGGGGGCCTCCTTCTCGTTGATCATGAACGGCAGGGACCATGACTTCGGGACGCCCGGAAAGAACTCGGCGTCGTTGGAAAGGCTCGGGATCACGCCCGGGAGCATCGTCACGGAGAGCCCCTCGGCGAGGTGCCGGCGACAGGCATCCTCGACGGTGGCGGGTTCGAGGACCCGACCGTGGTCGCCCTCCCCGTCGTTGAGCCACATGCGGATGAACTTAAGGTAGTCACCGACGGTGCCGTAGAGGCCGTGGCCTCCGAAGTCCACCTCAGGGGGCGAGGGGAGCTCGAAGTCCATCGGCGTGAGCGAGCCGTCCTCGTTGCGCGCGTGCACACCGGCCAACGTCGTACGCCGCGCATCGTCGAGCGCGAAGGTCATGGAGTCCATGCCTAGCGGTGCGAAGATGTCGGCTGCGAAGACCTCGCCGAGCCGCTTGCCGGTGACGCCTTCCACCACCTGGCCGACCCAGTCGAGGTTGGTGCCGTACTCCCACTTCGTTCCGGGATCGAACAGCAGCGGCGTCGTCAAAGCGGCTCTGGTCGCGGTGATGACGCTGGGCTGGCCCGTTTCCTCTGCGAGCCGCTTGTAGTGCTCGTTGAAGAAGTCGTAGCCGAAGCCGCCCGAGTGCGTGAGCAGCTGCCGTGTGGTGACGTCGGTCTTGGGTGCCCGCAGCTGGGGCTCTCCCGCGGCGTCGAAGCCTTCGATGACCTGCACCTCACCGAGGTACGGTGCGTACTCCTTGGCCGGGGCGTCCAGGTCGAGACTGCCTCGCTCGACCTGCTGGAGGGCTGCGGTCGCGGTGATCGCCTTCGTCGTGGAGAAGAGGGCGAACACGTCGTCGTGGGTCATCGCGATGTCCCCGTCGACACGACGGACTCCGGCGGCCTCCAGGTAGACGGTACCGGTGCGGTCGGTGAGCCCCGCCACGACGCCGGGGACTCGCTCGTCGCCTGAGACGGCGGTGCGCAGGACCTCGTCGGCTGCATGCCGGAAGTTCTCATTCATCAGTGCTCCCTCTCGACTGGTTGTGGGCGGGGTCAGCGGATGTCGAAGCCGGGGTAACCATCGGCGGCGACGGCAAGAGTGCGGCGTCGGTACTCGCCGACGCCGCCAGTGTAGGACAGCACTCGACGGGGCTTACCCTCGATGTTGGAGCCCAGGTACCACGAGTCGGTCTTGGAGATGAGGGTGGCGTTCGCCGTCTCGTCGTGGTGAAGGACCCATTCCTCCTCGCCTTCCGCGGTCGCCTCGATGACCTGCTTTCCCTGGGCTTGCAGGTGCTTGATCGCGCCGGTGATCCACTCGGTCTGCTGCTGCAGGCAGGTGGTCATGTTGCACAAGGCAGCCGAGGGTGCTAACGGGATGGCGGTGGTGAGCAGGTTGGGGTAGCCGTGGACGGCGAGCCCCATCATGGAGCGGATGTCTCGCCCCCAGTCCTCGGTGAGCGAACGGCCTCCGCGTCCCCGGATGTCCATCCTCGTCAGGGATCCCGTGCCAGCGTCGAAGCCGGTGGCGAGGATAATTACGTCGAGCTCGTGCACAGTGCCGTCGGCGAGCTCGATCCCCTCAGGGCGGATCCTGGCGACCGGGTTGTCGCGCACCCCAACGGCGTGGACGTGCTCGCGGCGGTAGACCTCGAGGTAGTTGGTTTCCAGTGGGACGCGGTGGGTGCCGAAGCCGTAGTCCGTGGGGACGAGGAGGTCGATCAGTTCGGGGTCCTGCAGGCGATCCCGCATCTTCTGGCGGACGAACTCCGAGACCTCCTCGCTGACGTCGACATCGAAGAAGATCTCCGCGAAGGAGGCAAGCCACAGCTTCAAGGACCCGTTGGCGTAGATGTCCTCGAGCCGGGCTAGCCGCTCGTCGGGGGTGAGGTCAGCCCACGCGTGCTCAAAGTCGTACTCGAATCCTGTGAACGTGTTGGGCAGCTTCTCGCACAACTCTTCGAACCGGTCCTTGTACGCCGTGACGTCCGTCTCGTCGTATGCCGGGTTGTGCATCGGCAGGACGTACTGGGGAGTCCGCACGAAGACCGTCAGGTCGGCCACGCGATCGACGATGGTCTGGATCACCTGGATGCCGGTGGCACCGATGCCCACGACTCCCACACGCTTGCCGTCCAGGTCGACCTGCTCCCGCGGCCAGCGCGACGTGTGGAAGATCGGGCCCTCGAAGGTGTCTTGCCCCTCGAACACGTTCTCCAGCGGAGCCGAGAGCATGCCGGCGCAGGTGATGAAGTACTGGGTGTCGAAGACCTCGCCGGTGTCCGTCCGCACTGTCCAGCGCTGGGTGTCGTCGTTCCACTCCGCGCCAGTCACGTAGGTGGAGAAGGAGATGTCCCTGCGAAGGTCGAGGCGATCGGCGACGTAGACCATCCAGCGGTGGATCTCCTCCTGGCCCGGGAAGCGCTGGCTCCAGCTCCAGTCCTTGTAGAGATCCTCGTCGAAGAGGTACTGGTAGATGTACGCCTCGGAGTCGAAACGCGCGCCGGGATATGTGTTCCACCACCAGGTACCACCGACGTCGCCGGCGGCGTCGATGGCAAGCACGTCGAGGCCGAGCCCACGTAGCTGGTGCAGCTGGTAGAGCCCGGCGACGCCGGCTCCGATGATCACAGCGTCAAGACGACGGGTCGCGGCTTCGGTCGCGGGTTCAAGGGTCTGGGTCACGGGACTACCTCTCGGCTCAGGTGCTGGGTTGCTGCCGATATTGGGCCCGTCCCGGTGCCGCCGCGCCGTCCCAAGATCGGACACTGATCGATCCACGCCGCCACGGGCGCTCAGGTGTCCCAACGTGGGACACCCCTACCCACGGCCAGCGATGGCCGTACGCGAAGGAACTGGCGTACCGTGATGGACGTCACAACTCGCCGACGGCTGGCGTCGATCACCGCGAAGGGAAGGCATGGACGATTCAGGAGAGCGGTTGCGGATCGCTGCAGCACGAGCCGACTTCCTCGAGCGCCCGGATATAGAGACCGCAGGGGTGCCCGACTTCGTCGCGGCGTCCTGGCGTCGAAGCCGCTCCGCCGGGGTGCAGGCTGACACCTACACCGTCCCGTTCCACCAAGACATCGACTTCGACACACGGCTGAGCCGGTGTGCCTCGCCAGTGCTGGATCGGCTCACCGCCGACATGTCCGACGTCCCGGTGAGCATCGCCCTGGCCGACGCAAAGGCACGCATCATCGAACGTCGGGACTGCTCCACGGCCGTCGGACGTGTACTAGACCGCGTCGACTTCAACCCGGGCTTCAGCTTCGAGGAGGATGGTGTCGGCACCAACGGGATCGGCACGGTGTTCGAAGCCGGGCTCGCAGTCAGCGTCGTGGGCTCGGCACACTTCAACGAGGCCCTCACACCTTTCGCGTGCACCGGGGCCCCCGTTCTGGACCCCCTGACCGGCCGACTCGAAGGAGTCCTCGACGTCAGCCTTCTCGCCGAGACCTGGAACCCGCTGATCCACGTCCTGGTTAAGACCGCCGCCGGCGACATCGGCAGCAACCTGATGCTCGACAGGAGCCGAGCCCTGCAGGCTCTCTTCGAGGCGTACGTCAAGGCTGACGCCCGCACCCACCACGCAGTGGTCGCCGTCGGTGACACGGTCATCCTCAACCAGCGCGCCCAGCACCTCCTCTCCCCCGAGGACCAGCTCGTGGTGCAAGAACACGCCCGGTTCCTGATGGCGCGGGCGTCCGTGCGAACCGACCTCGTCAACCTTCCCGGCGGGCGCACCTTGCACCTGCGGGTCGCTCGGGTCGAGGTGGGTGACGACACGTCAGGGGTAGTGCTCCTCGTCTCTGACGTCCGACACCCGCATCACCGGCAAAGCCAGAGCGGCCGGCAGGGCCCTGACGCGCTGGGGTCACTGACCGACGACCTCCCTGAACACCGTGCGGCTGCCTTCGAAGAACCCTGGATGTCCACCAGCAAGAGCGCGGCGTGGAACCGAGCCTTGAGATCGATCTGGGAGGCGATGCAGGAGGCGAACCCGATCCTGCTGACCGGCGAGGCAGGTTCTGGCCGGCTTCGGCTGCTGACCGATGTCTTCTCGAAGTGTTCTCCGGGTGGTCACGTGGTCGTCGTGGACCACGTCGACGACGTAACCACGCTGCCCGAGGGGCGCGGCCTGCTCGTACTCCGCGACATCGACGTCATGGACAGCGCGGCCGTCCGAGACCTGGCCGCCGCACTGCCCTCGCTGGCGGACTCCTACCTCCTCGCCGCCACCGCGGTTGGGCCGATCGCCAGCAGCCACGCCGCCAGCGGGTTGATGGACCACCTCCGGTGCAGCATCACCGTGCCGCCCCTCCGCCACCGTGCCGCAGACGTCCCACGCCTGGCGGCTGATGTCTTGACAGAGCTTGCCCCGGGCCGCAGGGTTCAAATCTCACCTCACGCACAACGTGTGCTCGCAGCGTACTCCTGGCCGGAGAACGTGCCGCAGCTCCGAAGCGCCCTCGGCAAGGCCCTGCTCCGACGTCCGGTCGGGGAGATCCAGGCCGAGGACCTACCCGGCTACTGCCACACCACCTCGCAGCGACAGCTCACCGCCCTCGAGTTCGCCGAGCGCGACACGATCCTTGCCACGCTCACCAACGTGGGAGGAAACCGCGTCCAGGCGGCGTCGACCCTGGGCATGGCCCGCAGCTCGCTCTACCGGAAATTGAAGTACTACGGCATCACCGAACTCTGAACCCTGATCCACCGACCGGGTGCGGCGGAGTGAGCGTGGCGTAGAACGAGAATGCCCTCCTGAGCAGGGAGGATGTCGATTGCGACGTCCACACCCAACCGCTCAAGAGGAGCACCTCGTAAGTGAAACCCTCTCACAAGATCCGACCTGTCTTCGATGATCCGAATCTGGTGTCGTCGGCGGGCCTTGTCCGGCTCTGCCCCCGGCTGAGTGTGCCAGCCTGGCTTGAAGTGGCCCCACCTCGACCTACTGGTCCCCGTACTTTCATGTCCGTCTGCCAAGGCGAACGTTGAGAGATGTTGGGGTGAGAGTGAGATCGAGAGTGGAGCAGTTCGAACGTATCCGACGCGATGCCCGCGACGACGAGATGTCGATCAGGGCGCTGGCGGACAAGCACAGAGCTGTGGCTGCTCAGGGTCCGCCGCGGTATTCGCGCAAGCCTGCTGGTTCGGCGGTCGACACGTTCGAGCCGCGGATCCGTGAGCAGCTGCGGGCGGTGCCGACGATGCCGGCCACGGTAATCGCCGAGCGGGTCGGCTGGGACCGCGGGCTGACGGTCTTCAAGGAGCGGGTCCGCGAGCTTCGACCGGTGTATCTGCCGCCGGATCCGTCGTCGCGCACGATCTATGAGGCCGGTTCGCTGGCGCAGTTCGACTTCTGGTTCCCCGACATCGAGTTGCCGGTCGGCTTCGGCCAGACCCGTACCGCGAAACGGCTGCCGGTGATGACGATGGTGTCGGGCTACTCGCACTGGACCAGCGCGGTCCTGATCCCGCGCCGAGAGACCGAGGACCTGTTCCCCGGCTGGTGGCACCTGATCCAGCAATTGGGCGCGGTCCCGAAGCTGCTGGTCTGTCAAGGGCCAGTAGAAACTGCCCGGGGG
>NZ_CM001852.1:4136267-4136476 GCF_000389985.1 Nocardioides sp. CF8 | reverse complement strand
GCAACCAAGAGTGCGCTGAGCAGATGCACCAGCGCAGTTGCGGTGTCCCAGGGAACCGCGAGCTCGACTCCCGACCGAGACCGCTACGGCCGGATGCTGCGCTACGTCGGCCACGCCGGCACCGACGCAGCCCGCGAGCTCCTGGCCTCCGGCGCAGCACGGGTCTACGACACCGACCAGCAGCTCGCCCGCGAGACCGACTACGCCGC
>NZ_CM001852.1:4127160-4136167 GCF_000389985.1 Nocardioides sp. CF8 | reverse complement strand
GGGCGCCGCCGTGATGATGGGCGGCCGCTCCGCGTGGGAGACCACGCTCCCCGAGCTCGAGACCTTGTGGACCGTCGACGTGCTCGGCGTGTGGCATACCGCCACGGCCGCCGTACCCCACATGCTCGCCGGTCCCGACCCGACCGGTTGCCGGTTCGTCGCCATCGCCTCGGCCGCGGGCAGTCGGGGGCTGTTCCACCTGGCCGGCTACACCGCGGCCAAGCACGCAGTGGTCGGACTGGTGCGCGGCCTGGCCGCAGATCTGGTCGGGACGGGCGTCACTGCGGTGGCCGTGTCGCCCGGAGCCACCCGCACGGCCATGCTCGACGCGACGGCGCGGCTCTACGGCCTCGACGACCCGGCCGAGCTGGCTGACCAGCAACTCACTCGCCGGCTGCACGAGCCGGCGGAGGTTGCCGCGACGATCGCGCACTGCTGCTCCGTGGCGGGAGGACTGCTCAACGGGTCTGTCGTCGACGTGGGCGGCGGCACCGGCTGAGCTCGACCGACTGGTTGCGCCTGCCCGATCGGGCAGGTCGGCCCCCGCACACTGGCCGGCGGAACCCACCCGGTCGGCGCCTAGGGTCAGGTCGTCCACTAGCACGTGTTCACGGCTCACTTCCGTGGGGCTATCGTGGAACCGAACCGGGTGAGGAGGTCGTGTGGTGTCCGCACTGATCCCCTCGCGCCCGGCACCCCCAGTCCCGCCCGCCCTCGCGAAGTTCCACGCGCCCGAGGTTGTCTTCGGCGCCGACTCGCTGGGAGAAGCGGGCTTCGCGGCGATCCGGCTCGGCGCGCGACGACCGTTCCTGGTGACCGACCCCGGGATCGTCGATGCGGGGTGGGTGGCCATGCTGCTCACCCTGCTGGGGGCCGAGGGCCTGACGCCCGTGCTGTGGACGGGCGTCACCCCCAACCCCAAGGACCACGAGGTCCGAGGCGCCTACGAGCTGTACGCCGAGCAGGAGTGCGACGTCATCATCGCGCTCGGCGGCGGCTCGGTCATCGACGCCGCCAAGGGTGCCGCGATCCTGTCTGGCAACGGCGGCAACATCCGCGACTACGCCGGGGTCGACAAGGTCACGCGGCCCATCCCGCCACTGCTGATGATCCCCACGACGTCCGGGACCGGGGCGGACGTGTCCCAGTTCTGCATCGTCACCGACACCGACCGTCACGTGAAGCTCACCATCATGGGCCGCGCCCTGGTGCCGGACGTCTCGATCACCGATCCCCGCCTGCTCACGACGATGCCCGATGACCTCAACGCCGCGACCGGCCTCGACGCACTCACCCACGGCATCGAGGCCTTCGTGTCGCTGGCGCACAACCCGCTCGCCGATACCCATGCGCTGAACGCCGTGGGACTGGTCTGCCGCAACCTGCGCACCACGATCACCGAGCCGGCCGAGCTGACGGCTCGCGCCAAGATGGCGCAGGCCAGCCTCCAGGCGGGCCTGGCGTTCACCAACGCGATCCTCGGCGCCACGCACGCCATGAGCCACCAGGTCGGAGGCCTGCTGGACGCGCCGCACGGCGTGGTCAACGGGGTCCTGCTTCCTCACGTGATCCGTTACAACGCCCGGGCCGCGCCGGACCGCTTCGTCGACCTGGCCCAGTCGGCCGGCATCGCGATCGACGGCATGCCGGGCGAGGAGGCCGCCGAGCTCCTCGCCCAGCACGTCCGCCGCCTGGCCGACGACGTGGGCGTCCCGCGCGGGCTACGCGAGCTCGGGGTGACCGACGCCGACATCGACACCATGGCGCACACCACGCTCGACGACGCCTGCCTGACCACCAACCCTCGCGAGGCCACCGAGGGCGAGATCCGCCAGCTCTTCAAGGACGCGTTATGACGACGCGACCACAGTCGCCCCCACCGGACCTGGCCACCCTCACCGGTGTCAGGTCCGGCAAGGACTCTTACTACCGGGCCTACGTGCGCTCCGACGAGCGCATGCAACGCGCCGTACGCGCGATGGACTCCATCTCGCACGCGGTCGTGCGCACGCTCGAGGGACCGCGCGGGCTGTTGGAGGAGGTGGTGCGCGCTGCCGCCGCGCACCTCGAGGCGGAGTGGACGATTCTGGCGCTGTCCGACGGACACCTGCGAGGGGCCCGGCCCCGGTTCCTCGTGCTGGGACCCGCGGACGGCGCCCATTGTCAGCCGACCGCGGACGACGACGATCTGCCGGCGACCGTCCGACGTGAGTTGGGCGCCATCCGTGCCGGACACGCGCTGCGCAGCAACGACGACAACCCGTGGGTGCGTGTGCCGATGACGCTCGAGGGGCGGCCCATCGGCTGCCTCGTCGGCCTCCACCAGCTCGAGATCGACCCCGTACCCGGCGACCTGTCGGTGCTGCGCATCCTCGCCAACCAGGCCGCAGTCTTGCTCCACACCTCCGAGCAGTACCAAGCCGGCATGGCCCTGCACCGGCGGGGCCAGCTCCTGCGCGACGAGGCTCGCGCGCACGAACGCGACCTCGAGGTGCGCACCTCCGAGCTGCGCCGTGTCGAGGACCGCCTGGTGCTCGCGCGCCAGCGCGAGCTCATCGACACCGAGCGGCACCGGATCGCCCGCGAACTCCACGACTCGGTCGCGCAGTACGTCCTCTCGGCCGGCATGGCCGTGGAAGTGGCTCGGGAGGAGGCCGAGCAACTGGGCCAGGAGGGCGCCGGGATCTCCAGCCGGCTCGGCACGGCCAAGGACCTGTCGCAGCAGGCGGTCGACCAGCTGCGGCGCGCGATCTACGCCCTGCACCGCACCCCCAGCGACACGGTGGTCTCCCTCCCGGAACTGTTGCGCGAGGTCGCGGCCCACCACCGTCCCCAGCTCGTGGTCCAGGTCAGGATCGAGGGCGAGGCGACGCCGCTCCCGGTCGACGCCGGCCACGAGATCACCCGTGCGGTGGGCGAGGCGATGTTCAACGTCGCCGCGCACGCCCGCGCCGAGCGTGCGGTGGTGCGCCTGCGCTACCGGCCCGACCTGTTGTTGGTCACCGTGGCCGACGACGGTCATGGCGACCCGAGGGAGTTGAGTCGGCTCCTGCGCCTGGAGCGCGGTCGGCCGAGCGACGGCTTCCACCGCGGCCTCGCCAACATCGAGAGCCGTCTGGTCGAGCTGGGCGGCAGCCTCGCCTTCCGCCGGGCGCGTATCGGCGGAGTCCGCGTCGAGATGCGCATCCCGCTCCCACTCACGCCGCTCGACCGGCCGGACATCATCGACCATCTGGTCGCGACCTGGGGCCCGGCCGCCGGGCGCCTGACAGACAACCGAACCAAGGACGGCTCGTGACAACGCTGACACCACCCCAGCACGGCAGTGACCTGCAAACGGTGCGGATCATGCTCGTCGACGACCACGCCATCGTCCGCCAGGGCCTGCGCTCGATCCTGGAGCGGGAGCGCGACCTGATCGTGGTCGCCGAGGCATCCACCCCCGACGAGGCGCTCACCGTGATCGGCCGCTCCGAGCCGCACATCGTGCTGCTCGACCTCAAGTTGTCGACGGCCTCGGACACCGAGGGCCTCGACCTGTGCGCCGAGCTCACGAATCGCCATCCCGCTGTGGGGGTGCTGGTGCTGACCACCTTCCTCGACGAGCAGCTGGTGCTCAAGGCCATCCGGGCCGGCGCGCGCGGCTACGTCCTCAAAGACGTCGACACGTCGGGCCTCGTCCGGGCGATCCGCGACCTCAGTCGTGGCGAAAGCGCGTTCGATGCGCGCTCGGCGGCCGCGATGGTTCGCGGTCTCAACACCCCGGATCCCGAGGAGTCGCAGCAGCTCACCGCCCGCGAGCGCGAGGTGCTGCAACTGCTGGCTCGCGGGCTCTCCAACCGCGCCATCGGCGTCAAGCTCCACATCTCCGAGACGACCGCGAAGTTCCACGTCGGCAACATCCTGCGCAAGCTGGGGGTGTCCCGGCGCGCCGAGGCCGTCTACGAAGCGACCAAGCTCGGACTCATCTGAATTCTTGTCGGTCGATCACCAGCCACCCGCCGTGGTGCTCGCTCACCTCGAACGCCAGCCCCGTCGCCCGGCCCCACACGGCCAGGTCGTCCAGGCTGATCGTGCGGACATGGCCCCACGTCTCGTCGGCTTCGTCCTCGAGGGGTACGGCGATGACGACCCGGCGTGCGGCCAGGCGCACCGCCTCCGCGATCACGCGGGCGCCGTGCTCGGCGTCGAGATGCTCGAGCAGGTGGATGGCCAGCACCGTGTCGGCATGGGCGTCCGGGCCCGGGAAGTGCCCGGCGTCGGCCGCGACAGCCGTCAGGGAGATGTCGAGCAGCGGAGTCACCGCAGCGAGCAGCTGGCTGGTGCCGGGAGACAGGTCGCTTGCGGTCGTCCGCCGGCCGCTCGCCGCGATGCGCAGCGACAAGAATCCGAAGCAGCATCCGAGCTCGAGCACCGAGCCCGCAGCCAGCAACTGCTCGGCCCGAGCGTAGACGGGCGCGTAGTCGGCGATGGTGCCGTGGCGGCCGGTCCCGGGCTCGGCCTCGGCGTGGCCGTCGATGTGCTGCTCGATGCGCGCCAGCGTGTTGCGGTAGAAGAGCTCCCAGCTGTCCAGCGCTCCGGCCCGGGAGGTGCGCACGGTGCCGGTGAAGATCCGCTCGAAGAGCTCAGGTCCGCGCAGCCAGCCCGGTCCGAAGAGCTCGTCGGCGAGCAGGCCGGCGAGGTCGTCATCGACGAGCTCGGGCGGGACGCGATGGCCGACGTGGAGCAGGTCGCCGCCGTTGTGTACGTCGAAGTGTTCCGTGCGGACCGTGTGCAGTGCGCGGCGTGGTGGCACCGGTCCCTGCGCGCGGACCTCCACGACCTCGTCCACGTAGGCCCCGTCGAGGCACGCCCGGAACGGGTCGATGGGGGCCGAGGACGCGACCTCGGTCATCACCCGACCTCTGACATCGACGTGGTGACCCGGTCGAGGCCGGTGAGGTTGCGCACCACCTGGACGCGGCTGCAGTACTCCGCGTAGGCCGGCAGGTCGCAGCGACCCAGTCCCCAGGAATAGCGTGGTTCCGGCGTGAGCCAGGCCGTCTCGCGGGCGCGTCGGGTGATCTCCTCGAAGACCGACAGCCGTGGATCGTTGCCGTTGCCCCGGCCGTCCCCGAGCACGATGACTGTCGTGCGACGCGTGACGGCGGAGCCGAACTGTTCCAGAAAATCCTCGAACGCCGAGCCGTAGTCGGAGTCGGCATCGACGTCGAGCACCCCACCGGCCGGCAGCCCGGACATCACGAGTGAGAGCGCCTCTTCCGGATGGTGCTCGGCGAAGAGGTCGGTGATCTCCACTAGGTCCTTGACGAAGGCGAAGGTGCGCACCGAGGAGGCCAGCGACTGCAGGCTGTGCACGAGCTGGAGAGTGAACCGCGCCGCCGAGCGCACCGAGAG
The DNA here is from genome assembly GCF_000389985.1 of Nocardioides sp. CF8. Taxonomy (NCBI): domain Bacteria; kingdom Bacillati; phylum Actinomycetota; class Actinomycetes; order Propionibacteriales; family Nocardioidaceae; genus Nocardioides; species Nocardioides sp. CF8. The sequence goes on along the minus strand of NZ_CM001852.1, from coordinate 4,130,770 downwards.
CGAGACGTCGCAGAGCACCAGCAGCTTGGGGCGGTCCTCCACCTTGCTGACGGTGACCGGGCGGAACGGGACGCCGTCGTACTTCATGTTCACGCGCATCGTGCGCGCGCCGTCGACGACGCCCCGCGCGGCGGCCTTGCGTCGGGGACGCGGAGCGCCGCGCAGCGAGCGCAAGAGGCGGCGCAGGGCTTCCTCGAGCTCGGCCCGCTCGTGCTCGTGGATCCGCTCGCTCTGGGCGGCCTGGATCTCGCGCTTCTCGATCTCATGCTCGACCGCCATCAACTTCTCGAGGTGCTGCTTGAGACGCTCCGGCAGGCCCGCCAGGAAGGGGGCGAGTGCGACCCGCAGGGCTTCGAGCGTGGCGCCTCGGTCCTCGTCGACGTCGGGCAGCGCATCCTCGAGCCAGCTGAGCAGCGCCATCTCCTGGGCAACGGTGAGCTCGACGTCGATCTCCATGCCGGGGCTGCGGATCAGGTCGCCGGGGGAACCCGGGTTGTGCATCCGGTGTGTGGAGATCTGCACCCGCGCGGCCTCGCCGGCACTGCCTTCGGTGTCGTTGGAGAGCACGATCTCGTCGGTCAGCGCAGCGATGTCGATCTTGTTCGCCTCCTGATGGAGGTTGTACTGCTGCGCCATGTCCTCCGGCTTGAAGAACTCCTTGATGTCGTCGGGCTTGCCGTGCGAGTGACCGTCCTCGGGGATGTCGCCGGGCTCGTCGGAAAGCGTGAACTGCTCGAGCTCGCCCTCGTCGGTCAGGTCGTCGTGGCTGTGGCCGTGGCCGACCTCGTCCTCGAAGACTGCCCGCAGCCCGAAGAACAGGTCGAAGACACGGTCGAAGGCGGCCAGGTCGCGGCGGTCCTTGATCAGGCTGACCATGAGCGCCGAGCGGAGCAGCTCGCGCTCACCGAGCACGCCGGCCTGCGCGACCGCGTGCATGGCGTCGATCGCTTCCGCCGTACTGACCCGAACCCCGTTGAGGCGAAGGAACCTGATGAAGCGGTGGACTGCCCCCTCCATCGGATCAGACCGGACGCTTGCGCGCGGAGCGGGCAGCGAACGAGCGTTCACCCTGGCCGGCCGTCACGGTCTTTGCCGGCGGCGATTCGTCTGGCTTGGCCGGACCGCCGTAGGTGTCGCCGTGGCGACCGGGCTTGTCCTTGGCGGCGCGGACCTCCTTGCCGTCCACGTCGGCGTCACGGTCGGAATGGCTGTGTTCGCCGTCCGTGCCGTGCCCGTGCCCGTGACCGTGCCCGTGCCCGTGGTCGTGCTTGCTCGGGACCTTCGCGTTAGGGTCGACTAGGTTGGGGATCGCGGCCAGCGCCTTCTTCAGGTCGCGTTCGTACTTCACGACCACGTTGAGGGTCTGTGACAGCACGTCGGCACTCAGCTCGCTGACCCCGAGCACGGCGAGCGTGCGGGCCCAGTCGATGGTCTCGGAGATGCTCGGTGCCTTGCGTAGCTCGAGCTCGCGCAGGCCGCGGACAATCTCGATGAGGCGGACGGCGAGGGCCTCGCTGAGCCCGGTGTCCTTGGAGTTGATGATCTCCAGCTCGCGCTGCGCCTCGGGGTAGTCGAGGAACAGGTGCAGGCAGCGGCGCTTGAGCGCGGCGGACAGGTCGCGGGTGTTGTTGGAGGTGAGCACGACGTAGGGCAGCTGCTTGGCCTTCACCGTGCCGACTTCGGGGATGGAGATCTGGAACTCCGACAACAGCTCGAGCAGCACGGCCTCGAGGGCCTCGTCGGCGCGGTCGACCTCGTCGATCAGCAGCACGACCGGCTCGTCGGAGTCGATCGCCTCCAGCAACGGTCGGGGCGCGAGGAAGCGCTCCGAGAAAAAGACGCTGTCCTGCTTGGCTATCCTCTCGACCGCCTCGTTGAGGTCGGCGGCGTCCTCAACAACCTGGCCGATCTTCTCGCGCAGGATCTGGGTGTAGAGCATCTGCTTGCCGTAGTCCCACTCGTAGAGGGCCTTGGTCTCGTCCTGGCCCTCGTAGCACTGCAGCCGGATCAGTCGCCGGCCGGTGACGGCGGCGAGACTGGTCGCGAACTGGGTCTTGCCGACGCCGGCCGGTCCTTCGAGGAGGACCGGTTTGCCCAGGCGGGTCTGGAGGAACACCGTCGTCGCGAGCCGATCGTCGGCCAGGTAGCCAGCTTCGCGGAAGCGCTCGAGAGCGTGGGCGACGTCGTCGAACTCGCCTTCGCCGGCGGCATTGCGCGGATCCGTGTTCACTGGCGCTCCCTCGAACGTGGTAGGGATGGGGTCCGGACCCGGGCAGCACGGCGATCGCTGCCCGGTCCGGCGTACAGGGGTGAAACCCGGCCTCAGGAAAGGAGGTCGTCCAGGTCACCGTTCATGCAGTGCTCGATGACGGGGCGAACCGTCTCGAAGGTGCACTCCTTGGCGTTGCCCGGGGTGCAGGCGTCGCCGAGGACGTGGTTGGTGATGCGGTCCACGTCTTCCTTGTCGCCGGTGATCACCTTGGCGTTCTCGTAGAACTTCGTCGGGCCCTGGCCCAGCCGGTTCTTCGAGTAGCTGTCGGCGGTGATGTCGGTGAACTTCTCCGGGATGCCCACGTCGCGCAGCAACCGGATCGACGCAGCGAGCGCCGCGTCCGCAGCCTGCGGCTTGGTCATGCCGCGGGTGTCGATGCCCATCGCCTCGGCGATGTCGGCGAAGCGGCCGTACGCCGCTGACATGTTGAACGCCCACACGCGGGGGAGCGCGATGGCGTTGTTCAGGCCGTGGTGGGTGTCGTAGAACGCGCTGACCGCGTGCGACGTCGAGTGGATGATGCCGAGCCCGCCGGAGTTGAACGCCTGGGCGGCGATGTACTGCGCGTACATCATGCCTTCGCGTCCGGCGAGGTCCTGACCGTTCCAGACCGCCGCCCGGAGGTGCTCCGACGTCAGCTTGATGGCGTGCAGCGCGTTGCCGAGGCACGGTTGGAAGTTGATCCGGGAGACGTAGGGCTCACTGGCGTGGGCGAGCACGTCGAAGCCGCACTGGGCGGTGTAGTCGACCGGGCAGTCGAAGTAGAGCACCGGGTCGTCGATCGCCAGGGAGGTGATCGACGCGTCGTCGAAGGCGACGTACTTGTGCGGGTTGTCGGGGTCGGTCGTGGTGTCGGTGATGACATAGGCCCACGAGGTCTCCGAGCCGGTGCCGGCCGTGGTGGAGACCGCGATGTGCGGCGGGTTCTTCGGGTTCTCGGACATGTTGAAGCCCTCGAACTCGTTGACGTTGCGACCGTCATGGGCCACCGAGACACGCGCGCCCTTGCAGGCGTCGTGGGACGAACCGCCACCGATGGAGACGAACGAGTCGCACTCGTTCTCCTGGTACATCGCCACGGAGTCCATGACGTTGTAGTCCTTCGGGTTGGACTCGACCTTGTCGTACACCACGACCTCGAGACCGTGGTACTTCATCGACTCCACGATCTTGTGCACGATGTCGGTGCCGCGCAGTCCCGACGTCATGACCAGCGTCTTGCGGAAGCCGAGCTTGAGCGCCTCGGGCCCGATCATCTCGTGCGCGCCGGGTCCCATCAGCGCCCTGGGGAACGGATGGAACTCCTTGATGGGGAACGGCTTCAGCAGTTCGTCGACC
>NZ_CM001852.1:4123957-4127060 GCF_000389985.1 Nocardioides sp. CF8 | reverse complement strand
CCGAGTTACACCACTCCAGGGGACTCTCCCCTGCGCGACCACCGCCCTAGCAACGGTGTCGCGCGCGATCACCAGCATGCTTCCCGATCGCCCTGATCGACAACTGCTCCTGCGCATGCAGCCGCCGGATCTCAGCCCGGTCCTCTAATGTCATCGTCCAATGCATCGTGCTCGGGTGGCCTACTTTTCGAAGAGGTGGTTTCCAGCGACCATCGCAACGAACGCCGATTCCGTAGGAGGCATCGTTGTCAACGCGTCGTGTTCGGAAGGGGCCGGGTAGGCGGCCGAAGTCAGAGGCTCGGCGCAGATTCGTGGAGTTGATGGCGCAGGGTTCGTCGCTACGGGCCGCGTGCCGGGAGGTGGGGGTGTCGAGGTCCGCCGGCCAACGGTGGAAGAACGGCGCACGGGTGCGGCACGCGGATGGCACGGTGACCTTCGTGCCACCGCTCGAACCCCTCGCCGTGCGTCAGATCTCCCCGCGCTTCTTGTCCGAGGAGGAACGGGTCAGGATCGCTGACCTGGCCAGCCGCGGCCTTGGGCCTACGGCGATCGGGCGCGAGCTGGGACGTTCAGCGTCGACGATCAGTCGGGAGCTGCGGCGCAACCTGCATCCGACGGGGCAGTACCGCCCCTTCCACGCCCATAGTGCGGCCGCGGTTCGACGGCGCCGGGAGCGGCCGACGAAGATCATGGAGAAGGCGGAGCTGTTCGAGTTCGTCGTTGACAAGCTCAAGGTGCGGTGGAGTCCTCAGCAGATCAGCCGAGCGCTGCGCCGGGAGTTCCCTGCGGACCCGAGCATGTGGCTGGCGACCGAGAGCATCTACCAAGCGCTCTACCGCCACCAGACCGGGCTCCTGCGCCGCGTGAAGACCGTTGACGCGGTGTCGCCGTTGCGGACCGCACGCGACCACCGGCGCGGGCACACACGCGTCGTCCGCGCCGGCCGGAGGTTCGCGCAGCCGATGCTGTCGATCCACGACCGTGGCTTCGAGCCCACCGACAGGTCAGCGGCCGGGCACTGGGAAGGAGACCTCATCGTCGGTCCACATCACCGATCGGCCATCGCGACCCTGGTCGAGCGCCAGACCCGCTACGTGAAGCTGGTGCACCTGCCCGCGCAGGATTCCGCGACGCTGCGATCCCGGCTGGTGACGGCGCTCGACGGGCTACCCGCTTCGTTGCGTCAGACCTTGACGTGGGACCAAGGCACCGAGATGGCCCGCCACCTCGAAATCACCGCCACACTCGGCACGAAGGTCTACTTCTGCGATGCCGCCAGTCCCTGGCAGCGCGGCTCGAACGAGAACACCAACGGCCTGCTGCGCCAGTACTTCCCGAAGTCGACCGACCTCACGGTCCACACACCACACGACCTCGCCAGGGTCGAGCACGAACTCAACGGCCGCCCGAGACACATCCTCGGCGACCGACCGCCAACCGAGCTCTTCAGCGCACTGCTAACGTCCGCAACCGTCCAGGCGTTGCAATGACTGCTGGGAACCAAGAGAGCGCTACTGGCCTAGTTTTCGAGGAGCGTCGACAGATGAGCTTAACTCGGTTTGGACCCAGTCTTGGGGAAAGGCAGTGAACGGGCCCGAGCCTCGTCGACCTGCAACTGCTTGAAAGGGCGAAACTGCGCCGATCAGTTGGGCAAGGGGTGGGACACCCTCCACCAGGTCGTCGTCGAGGATGCTCGGTCTGGTATCCCCTTGGCGGCTACACGGCCCTCGCCGCGATCGTGAATGCCGAGCTGTTCCCCACCAAGATGAGGGCGCTGAAGTCGGGATGCCTCATGCCTTGGTCGCTGCGGTGTTCGGGGGACCACGGAGTCCCTGCCCTGGGCCTCAAGTACGAGGGCATGTAATCGGTGTTCTTCTGATGCATCGTCGGCTGCGTTGGCCTCACCGTGATCGCCACCGTGTTGGTGGCCGACACGATGAAGCGGTCGACGCTCGATGCTCGAAGCCGTCACCCAGGGCTGCCGCCGACCGTCCTGCCGCCGAGCAGCTAACCCGAGGTGACTAGCCCGTCAGTTGAGGTCTCGGTCCACGGGGGCGCGGAGGATGTCGCGGAACCGCCCGGCGGGAGACGTGAGCGGACGATCCGTGGGCCACACCAGACCGATGGTGCGTTGCGCCCCGTCCGAGGCGATGGCGATAGCCTTCGTACCGGTGAGGCCAGCAAAGGGCTCCGGAAGGATCGCCACGCCGAGACCAGCCGAGACCAGCCCTTCGATGGCACCGACGTCCTGGCTCTCGAAGGCAACAGCGGGCGACACACCAGACTCGCGCAGCAGCCCATCCACCAGAGCTTGGTAGCCGAAGCTCGGAGGCGCGGTGACGAGGTCCTCGCCCGCCAGCTCCGTGAGCCGGACTCGGCGACGATTCCGCAACCGATGTCCGGGCGGCACAACCAGGACGAGGCGCTCCTGTTGCAGAGGGTGCCAGCCAACACGACCTCGCGGTCGCGGCGATGTGATCCCCAAGTCGACGACACCCGATGCCAGATCTTCAACGATGGCGTGTGCCGGCTCCTGACGAAGGACGACGCGGAGGCCCGGCGCGTCCCGATGGACGGCCGCTAGGGCACGCGGCACGATCGACGTGGCGATCGAGTCCAAGAACGCGAGTCGTATGGTCCCTGACTCCGGATCGAGCATCGTGTCGAGCTCCGCACGAAGCAGGTCGAAACGGGTCGTGATCTCACGTGCTGCCGCGACCACAAGCTCGCCAGCCGGTGTCAGCTGAACGCCACGCGGCGTCCGTCTCAGCAGGCCGACACCGAGCTCGTCCTCCATCTTCGCCATGGCGCGGGAAAGAGTCGGCTGGCTCGTACCGAGAGCGGCAGCGCTTTCCGTCACGTGGCCCTGCTCAGCGACTGCGATGAACCACGCCAGGTCTCGAACTTGCACTCCGCGACCATACCCAGCGGGTCGGGCGTGACTGGTTCGGCGGGTCCGCGCCGCCGACGCAGACACAGCCTGAGGGCGTGCAGAGTCAAAGCCAAACTACCTCTCCAATGCGAGGATCAGCGTTCAGCAACTATGCGCGACTCCAGTGCTCTGCTCGCCCGTGGGAGAGTCCCCTGGAGTGGTGTAACTCGG
>NZ_CM001852.1:4121193-4123857 GCF_000389985.1 Nocardioides sp. CF8 | reverse complement strand
CTCCGGGCAGTTTCTCGTGGCCGCCGACACTGGTCTGGGACGGCGAGGGTGCAGTCGGACGGTGGCGTCCCAAGGAGTCCGCGCTCACCTTGGAGTGCCAGGCGTTCCGCGGTGTGCTCGGCACCAAGGTCTACGTGTGCAAACCGGCCGATCCTGAGGCCAAGGGCATGCTCGAGCGGTTCCGCGACTACCTCGAACGGTCCTTCCTGCCCGGCCGGACGTTCACCGGACCCGAGGACTTCAACACCCAGCTGGCCGGGTTCGTGACCAAGGCCAACGCCCGCAAGATGCGAGCACTGGGATGTGCGCCCAACGACCGGATCGCAGCAGACCGGGAAGCGATGATCGCGCTGCCACCAGTTGCCCTGGAGGCCGGGTGGCGCAAGTCGATGAGGCTGCCGCGCGATCACTACATCCGCCTCGATTCCAACGACTACTCCGTCCACCCCGCCGTCGTCGGGCGCCGGATCGAGGTCCACGCCGACCTGGGCCGGGTGTGGGTGACCTGCCAGGGCGCGATCGTCGCCGACCACGCCCGCGTGTGGGCCCAGCACCAGACGATCACCGAGTTCGAGCACACCGTTGCCGCGAAGCTGCTTCGACAGAGCCGTGGCGACCTGCTCCGCCCGGTCGCGGACGCGGTCACCGGCGAGGAAGTCGAGATCCGATCGCTCGGCGTCTACGACCAGGTCCTCGGGCTCGTCGATGGCCTTGCCGATGAGCTCGCCGATGAGGAGGTGTCGTGATGACTGCGCGGACCACGGCGAAGAGCACCGCGAGGACCGGCCGCGACGTGTCGAGCAAACTGGAGTTCCTGACTCGGGCGTTGAAGGCACCCACGCTGCGCGAGTCCGTCGCGCGGTTGGCCGAGCGGGCACGTGAGGACTCGTGGACCCATGAGGAGTTCCTCGCCGCCTGCCTGCAACGCGAGGTATCGGCCCGTGAGTCCCACGGCGGTGAGGGTCGCATCCGCGCCGCCCGGTTCCCCGGGAGGAAGTCGCTGGAGGACTTCGACTACGACCATGCCCGTGGCCTGAAACGCGACACCATCGCGCACCTGGGCACCCTGGACTTCGTCGCCGCCAAGGAGAACGTGATCCTCCTCGGCCCGCCCGGCACCGGCAAGACCCATCTGGCCACAGGTCTGGCGATCCGCGCCTGCCAAGCCGGCCACCGGGTCCAGTTCGCCACCGCCAGCCAGTGGGTCGACCGGCTCGCCGAGGCCCACCACGCCGGCCGCCTGCAAGACGAGCTCCGCCGCCTGGTCCGCTACCCGGTCCTGGTCATCGACGAGGTCGGCTACATCCCCTTCGAACCCGAGGCAGCCAACCTGTTCTTCCAACTCGTCTCATCGCGCTACGAACGCGCCAGCCTCATCGTCACGTCCAACAAGAACTTCGCCCGCTGGGGCGAGGTCTTCGGCGATGACACCGTCGCCGCCGCGATGATCGACCGGCTCGTCCACCACGCCGAGATCATCGCACTCAAGGGCGACTCCTACCGGCTGAGGAACCGAGAGCTCGGCCGCGTTCCCGCGGCCGTGAACGAAGAGAACTAGAGACCGAGGGGGTCAATTTTCAACCGACGAAAGGGGGTCAGTTTTCGACCGTCGTTGACACTGGACACGCCGCTCTTCCTCCTCCGCTTCTTCTTCGGGACGCCCCCAGCCAACGAGACCACTCGATCGCTGATCGAGACCAGCGGGTCCATTCAGACCCCAGCTCCTACACCCTCAACTGGGAAGAGCCGCGAAAGCTCGTTGCCCGCATTCCCTCGAGATCGCTAAAGCGGGCGGGCGGCGACCAAAAGGTCGATCCGAGCCTGTTGAACGAGCTCGGCCGATGCGTCGAGCCACGTAAACCACGACCACGATCAACTCACCACGACCCGGGCAATCGGTGGATCGAGGCTTAGCGATTAGTGACTGCGCACTATCTCCTCGCGCGCGCTTTCGTGACAGCGTGGCGGATGCAGGGTCGTCGTGTTCGCCCTACGCCGATTGCATTCGGTGTCCTGCTCGAGACTTCACCGAGCCCACCGAGGCCGAGTCGCCGATTGATTCTGGGCTTTGCCGGAGATAGTGAGGATTAGCCGAAGTATCGGGCGGCGAAGCGCATTCCCACAAGAGGAAGTGCGAGCGCGATTAGGAACAAGGTCATAAGTGCGGCATACGTGAACGAGATCATGGCATGAGACCACTTTCGGAACCTTTGCGATGGCATTTGCCTGTCTCGTGGGCTGACCGGAGACAGAGGGGTGCTCCGACCTTCATTTCGAGGCCGTGCGTGTGCGGCGATGGGTCCGAGCGCGAATGCGCTTCGGTTCAATTGCTTCGTGAAGGGAGCAAGGTGAACGTGACCATAATGTCGATGCACTGTTGCGTCAAGCAACACTTTTCCCGGCTGCCGTTGTCCTCCCAACCGCACGCCGCTGTGTCCCGCGAGCTGCTCGCCGCTGGCGCCGCCCGCCTCTAAGCCTCGGCCCAGCTCCCGCATGAGGGCTTCATTACCCGTCGGATCGGGCAGGTAGGACCCCCGCCGCTCGGACCGTTAGCGGATCCTCGTCTGGCCAACCTCGGATGCCGCACCTAACGTTCGATCACGTCAGACAATCCCGTCCCCAGGAGGTCATCCATGCAGGTCGACGAACTGCTGAAGCCGTTCC
>NZ_CM001852.1:4120841-4121093 GCF_000389985.1 Nocardioides sp. CF8 | reverse complement strand
GTCGGCGTCCGCGCAGAGCAGGGCGTTGATGATCGATTGCAGCAGCGAGCGCATCAGATCGGGGCTCGCTTCGGCGAGGGCTTCGCCAAGCAGGCCGGCAGGGTCGACAATGTGTGGAGCGGTCATCGTGTGGTCCTCGAGGATTCGGTAGAAGGTTGACTCGAAGGATCGCGCGGTGGCCGCGTCTGCGTTTGGCGTACACGCCGGTGACGAACTCAGCGACCGCGCTACACCACTATCGGGGACTCAACT
>NZ_CM001852.1:4110439-4120741 GCF_000389985.1 Nocardioides sp. CF8 | reverse complement strand
CCCCGGGCAGTTTCTACTGGCCCTTGACACAAGCGTCGCCGCAGAAGGTTCCGCTTGTGGTGCCAGGCTCAGGAAGAACACCCGCGTCACCGCAGACGCAGGACGCCCACCACAACCCAGCTACCTGCCGACCTCCCGACCAATGACGGCGAACGAACCGCTGGCGAGCCCCACCAACGCCTCATTCTGATCGCGAACCTCTGCCTGGAGCTGGACGACCCGCTTGCCGGCCTGCATGACTGTTGCCGTCGCTACCAGCTCTCCATCGAACGCTGCCTTGCAGAAACGCACCTGCACATCGATGGAGGCGCACAACTGGTTCTCGTCCAAGACACTCATTGTGGCTGCGCCCATCGCGGTGTCCGCCATGGCGAATAGCACGGCTCCGTGCACTGAGCTCAGCCACCCAGGCGCCCTCACGGAGCTCCCCGGGGGCGAGCGTGTTCGGGCAGCGCGGCCAACGCCATGTCCAGGACCGCGATGTGGTCGGCGGCAGTGTTGGAGCCGGCCTTGCCCTTGCGGAGCAGGCCGGCCAACGCTTCCCACCAGCCACCTCCGACGGTCCAGGAAGCACAGCAACGGGTAGAACCCGAAGGTCTTCTTCCAGGTTGCCGCAGCGTTCTCCTTCTCGCTGTGCGCGATAATGATCGTGGCGTCGAAGTCCAAACAAAGTTCCTGGGTCAGGTCCGGGCCGGAGCGCGGTGCCCCTCGAGGCCGAACAGGTCGCTCATCAGCACCTGGATCCCGCACTTGGCCAACACCGCGTGGACCTCGGCCTTGCAGCCCGAACGCAGCGCGACCAGCTTGGCCCGGTGCCGAACCAGCTCGCGCAGCGGGTGGGGCATCGGTCAACACCGCACCGTGTCCCATTTCAGGACATGGTGCGGCGTGGGCCACACCCTAGAGTGGGCTCGCCGCCCACTGGCGGCGAACGTCGACGCTCAGAGGAGGCAGAGAAGCGATGTCCCGACTCGAAGGCAAGGTCGCCGTCGTCACCGGTGGCGCCAACGGTCTCGGTGAAGCAATCACACGGCGCATGTGCGAGCAGGGCGCCTCGGTCGCGGTCCTGGACCGTGACCCGCGCGGCGCCGAGGTCGTGGAGAAGCTCGCCGCCCAGGGCGTTCAGGCACGGTTCTACCGGACCGACGTCACCGACGAGGACGACGTCCGTGACGCTTTCACCGACATCGCACGGCGGTTCGGCCGCGTGGACGCCCTCGTCAACAACGCCGGCATCGAGGGAGCCAACAAGCCCACCGACGAGCTAGAGCTTGTCGAGTGGGAACGGGTCATGGCCGTCAACTGCACGGCCGTGTTTCTCTGCACCAAGCATGCGATCCCGCACCTGCGCAACAGCGGAGGAGGCTCGATCATCAACATCTCCTCGATCTATGGCCTCGTCGGTGGCGGCGACATTCCGCCCTACCACGCGTCGAAGGGCGCTGTGCGGGTGATGAGCAAGAACGATGCCCTGACCTACGCCCCTGACGGCATCCGGGTCAACAGCATCCACCCGGGCTTCATCTTCACCGAGATGGTCAACCGCTACGTCGACGAAGCCGGGATGGACCGCGCCGAGGCCCGCGTCGCGCTCGATGCGCTGCACCCACTCGGCGGCACTGGCACCCCCGACGACATTGCCTGGGGCGCCATCTTCCTGGCCTCCGACGAGGCCCGATGGATCACCGGCAGCGAGCTGGTGATCGACGGCGGCTACACCGCCCGCTGACCGGCCAAGACCGCCTACCCAGAATCTTCGAGGAGCACTAGATGATCGACAACCCCTACTACACCCCCGAGTTCCACGGCGACTATGACGTCGTCTCGATCGGCCGCCTCGACCTCGAGGAAGGCGGATCGATCCCGGACTGCCACCTCGCCTTCGCCACCTTCGGAACCCTCAACGACGCCAAGGACAACGCAATCCTCATCCCCACCTGGTTCTCGGGGACCCACCAGATCTGGCGTGATGTCTACATCGGGCCCGACCACGCTCTGAACCCCGAGGAATACTTCATCGTCGTGGTCGACCAGATTGGCTCAGGCCTGTCGACCTCACCCCACAACGCCGCCGGACCCAACGCCGACATCGCAATGTCGAGGTTCCCCAAGGTTCGTATCGGTGACGATGTCGTCGCCCAGGAGCGACTCCTGCGCAAGCACTTCGGCATCCAGACTCTGGCGTTGGTCGTCGGCGGCTCGATGGGGGCCCAGCAGACCTACGAGTGGGCGGTCCGATTCCCCAACAAGGTCCTCCGCGCCGCGATGATCGCCGGCACCGCCCAGAACACGCCTCACGACTTCTTGTTCACCAAGTCGCTGATCGAGGCCATCACCTCCGACCCGGGCTACGCCGAGGGCGAGTACAAGTCCAACACCGACGTCGTAGCCGGACTGACCCGGCACGCCGGCATTTGGGCGGTCATGGGCTTCTCCACCGAGTTCTGGAAGCAGGAGGTCTGGCGAGCCCTCGAGTTCGACTCCAAGGAGGCATTCCTCGCCGGCTTCCTCGAGCCCTACTTCACCGCGATGGACCCCAACGACCTCCTCGCCCAGGCTTGGAAGTGGCAGCGTGGTGACGTCGCCCGGCATACCGGGGGCGATCTGGTGGCCGCGTTGGGTCGGATCACAGCCAAGACCTTCGTCATGCCGATCAGCGAGGACATGTTCTTCCCGGTCCGCGATGCCGAAGCCGAGGCAAAGCACATCCCCAACAGCGAGCTGCGCGTGATTGACGACATCCTCGGCCATCTCGCACTCTTCGGCGTCGCACCGACGTACATGCAGCAGATCGACCAGAACCTCCGCGAGCTCATGGCCATCCCCGCCTGAACAGCCGGGACCGTCCCGGAGCCAGTGGGAGCGCGCGGTCAATGCGCCCCACTGGCGCGGAACGTACCTTCCGCTCCCACCCGTCTGACCCGCCCTCCCAACGAAGTGAGACCCACATGACCAACACACTCCTGGCCCTCTACAACCAGCCCAAGGACCCCGCTGCCTTCGACCGCCATTACGAGGAGACCCACAGCGAGCTGGGCCTGGCCTTCCCCGGGCTCCAGTCGTTCTCCGGTACGCACCCTGACCTGGGCGCAGACGGCTCTCCGGCGCCCTACTACTTCGTCGCGATCCTCACCTTTGACGATGAGGACGCGCTCAGTGCGGCGCTCGCCAGCCCCGCGGGCGAGGCCGCTGTGGCGGACCTGGCCAACTTTGCCGGCGCCGGCGTGACCCTCCTCCACGGTCCCACCACGGTCTACAAGTAGGCCCATCCCGGCACTCAATCGGTCTCGGCGACCACCGGTCGCCGAGACCCATCTCACCAAAACCCGAGGAATAGAGGAGATCGGCCTGTGGCCACCATGAAAGCATTCACGACCCCCGGCGTCGGACAGGTAGAGGTCGTTGACAAGCCGATCCCTTCCCCCGGCCCTGACGACGTGATCGTCGCGACTAGCGCGGCGCTCGTCTGTACCTCCGACATCCACACCGTGGCTGGCGCTCTTCCCGTCGAACCCGGAAGGACACTCGGTCACGAAGCCGTCGGAGTCGTAGCCGCCATCGGAAGCAACGTCTCCGGATTCACAGAAGGTCAGCGGGTAGCCGTCAACGCGATCACCCCCTGCTGGGAGTGCCGCTACTGCCAGAGCGGATACAGCAGCCAATGTGGAGGACCGCTTGGGGGATACCAGTACACCGCCCAGCGTGACGGCAACATGGCGGAGTACTTCGTCGTACCCAAGGCCAGGGCAAACCTTGCGCCGATCCCCGACGAGGTGACCGACGCACAGGCCGTCTACGCCTGTGACATGCTTTCGACCGGGTTCATGGGGGCGGAGCACAGCTACCTGCGTCTGGGTGACACCGTTGCCATCTTCGCTCAGGGTGCTGTCGGGCTATCGGCGACCATCGGCGCCACGCTTCTCGGCGCCGCTCGGATCTTCGCGGTCGAGTCCATCCCGAATCGCCAGGAGCTGGCACGTACCTACGGCGCGACCGACATCATCGACTTTACCCAGGGCGACGCCGTCGAACAGATCATGGACGCCACCGGCGGCGAGGGCGTCGATGCGGCCATTGAAGCGTTCGGTTTCCCCCAGACCTGGGAATCGTGCCTTCGGGTGACCAAGGCCGGCGGCCGGGTCTCCAACATCGGTTACCACGGAGAAAACCCGAACCCGCTGCAGATACCCCTCGACGCCTTCGGGCTGGGCATGGCCGACAAGTCGATCCACACCGGTCTCTGCCCCGGTGGCAACGACCGTATGCAGCGAATCTTTGCACTGATCGCTACCGGGCGCTTCGACCCGACCCTGATGACCACCCACTCCTTCGCCTTCGATCAGGTGGCCGAAGCGTTCGAACTAATGCGCACCAAACAGGACGGCATCATCAAGCCTCTCGTCACATTCTGACCGTGGGCGGGACCCGCGCGCGTACTCCGGTTCAGCCCTGATCCACCGGGCTGAACCGGTTGCGGCGATTTCGGTGGCGTGATGATTCGGTTCGTGTGGTGGGGCGTGGTTGGTCTGCCGGCCTGTACCGGCTCTTCCACTTCAGGTCCTCGGGTCGCGCCCTACTGGGGCTGGATGGTCAGGTCGTTGCCAGGGTGGGTAGGCCGGTCGCGGTCGTCCAGAGTGACTCCCAGCCGGTGGCCCAGGGCCAGTCACGGGGCATGTGGAGGTCGAGTCGGCGGCTGGTCGAGGCGATGCGGGCGGGGACGTCGATGATTGCTCGCTACTGCCGCCTCGTCCGCCGGTGCGGGAAGAAAAAGACCATCGTCGCCGTCGGGCGCTCACTGCTGGTGACCATATGGCACCTGCTCTGCGACCCCGAGGCCCGGTTCAAGGACCTCGGCGCCGACCACTACGACTGCCACGTCAAAACCCCGGCCGAACGCCGCAGCCATGTCCGTGAGCTCGAAGCACTCGGGTAGCACGTCACACTCGAACCCGCCGACTGACCCGCAACGACTTCTCCGTCTCCGCTGCGCTCCGCCGGGAGCTGTCGCCTGCCTGGTCACCGCCATTCTCGGAGTAGAACTCCATCGGCCGCGGAGAGGCCGGTGGATCCGAGTAAGCCCCATGCCAGATCAGTTCACCTGCCGCTCGCGAGCCTCCCAGTAGGGCTGCCGGAGCTTGAACTTCTGGATCTTGCCGGTAGCGGTGCGCGGCAGGGCATCGAGGAAGTCCACGCGCTTGGGGCACTTGTAGCCGGCCAGGTGGTGGCGACAGTGATCGAGCAACTCCTCCTGGCTCACTTCGGCGCCCTGCTCGGTGACGACCAGGGCCGTGACTGACTCGCCCCACTTGTCGTCCGGGATACCGATCACCGCGACCTCGCGGACCGCGGGGTGGGAGGCCAACGCGTCCTCGACTTCGATCGAAGACACGTTCTCACCACCGGTGATGATCACGTCCTTCTTACGATCGGCGATGGTCAGGTAGCCTTCGCTGATCGACCCGCCGTCGCCGGTGTGGAACCAGCCTCCGGCCTGAACCCGCGCGGTCTCCTCCGGGTTCTCCCAGTATCCGTCCAGGACGTGGTTGGATTGTGCGAGCACCTCTCCGGTCTCGTCCAACTTGAGGCGGACCCCGATGGCCGGTGCACCGGCTCTACCCAGCAAGCGTGCCTGCTGGTAGTCGTCGAGCTCGGCCCACTCCGGGCGCATTCGGTTGACAGTGAGCAAGGGTGCGGTCTCGGTGAGGCCGTAGATCTGGATGAACTCCCAGCCGAGCTCTTCACGCACGCGCTGGATGGTACGCGTCGGCGGCGGTGCTCCAGCGACCACGATGCGCACCCGCCCGCGCCCAGGGATCTCGCCGTCCCACGCGGCCGTGGCGTCGAGCGCCGCGGTGACCACGGCAGGTGCAGCACACAGCAGGGTCACTCCGTGCGCCTCGATACGGCGAAGGATCTCGCCACCGTCGACCTTGCGGAGCACGATGTGCTTGCCACCCATCCCCGTCACTGCGTAGGGCATGCCCCAACCGTTGGCGTGGAACATCGGCAACGTATGCAGCAGGACGTCCTCGGCGGTCAGCGTGGCGTGGAGGCCGAACACGACCGCGTTGAGCCACAGGTTGCGGTGAGTCAGCTGCACTCCCTTGGGTCGTGCCGTCGTGCCCGAGGTGTAGTTGATCGTCGCGGTGGCGGCCTCGTCACCGGACCAGGGTCGGGGGGCGGCGTCGGTGTCGAACAGCTCCGCGTCGTTCTCCCCGATGACGTAGACGTGTGGCGCGCTGACGGTGTCGAGGAGATGCTTGAGTTCGGGGTCGATGATCACGACCTCGGCCCCGGAGTGCTCGATGATGTACCTCACCTCTGCTGGCGCAAGACGGAAGTTCACCGGAACCAGGACCCGTCCCCAGCCCGAGACCCCGAAGAAGGAGACGAGCAGCCGCGCGGCGTTGTGCGACACGATCGCCACCCGGCCGCCCACCGGAACTCCCAACGCGTCGAGCGAGGCGGCCTGCGCCCTGGCCAGCCGGGCCACTTCGGCGTAGGTCAGTGATCCCCAGGAGGGCCCGGGTTGGTCGGGCTCATCGACCACGGCGATCCGTTCGGGATAGACCGTTTCTGCCCGCTCCAGGAAGTCAAGGACATTGAGATCGAAGAACATGGTCAATCCTTTTGCAGGTCTCGGGGGAAAAGAGCGTGCGTCGACCGGGAGGTGCTCATCCGTCCGACTCGGCGGCGCGCTGCCGGTCGGGTTTCGGTCTGCCACGATGGTCTGAGGGCGCGGCGATGAGCGCGAGATCGCCGCGCTCGAGTTCGTCGAGGAAGCGCCACAACTCTTCTTGGAGGGTCGTCTCACCAAGCCCCCCTGGCACCTCTCGGTTCGCCTGGTTGATGCACCGGTTGGTGTACACGATGGTCGCGATGAGAGCGATCGCGGGCACCACCAGAACCGCGGCCATGGCCAGGATGGGAACCCAGCCGAGAGCGGGCCCCGGATAGCCAGCTGAATCCATGGTCGCGAGGAGGGTGTCGGCGACCTTCATCATGACGACGCGTCCGTGGCTTCGGTGGCGGTCGTCTTGTCATGCCGGGCGGAGTAGAAGACCCCGAGCAGCACGATCGTGGGCAGGATCGCCATGGCGGCGAGGGCGTACCAGATCAGCGCGAACGTCATCCCCCCTTCGTCCCCGTGACCCCCTCCGGCAAGAATGGTCAAGGCGTACATGTGCGTCATATCGGTTCCCCTTTCTCGGCAAGATGACTGGTGCCCGCGAAGCGGAGGAGCCCGGCAGGTCTGCAGACCTGGAGGCTCCCCCGCCCGTGCGGAGCTTTCGGTTGTCGCGGTCGGCTCAGTGGAAGTCCTGGAGAATCGCGGAGGTGAGCTCGTTGACCTCACTAACCACTTGTTCACCGGTCTCATCCTCGAAGAACAGCAGACCGGTTACCCGCAACTCTGCCTCGTTCACAGGCACCAGCGAGCGGACGATCAGGTCCTCGCTCTGGATCTCCACGGTGAACGTGGCCGACCCGCCGGGCTCGATCGCCTGATCCGGAGTCACGGTCATGGCCTGCGCGTCGGGATCGGCTGCCGAAGCGAAGCTCGGGCTGACGAACTCGACGTCACCGAACTGCACCCGTTGTAGGCGAACCGCCGCGGCTCCTGTGTTCTCGACCCTCAGCTTCATCGTGAGCGTGTCTGCTTCCGCGTTGAACCTGATGCTCTCGATCTCCGGGGCCACGGCTCCGGACACCTCTTCCTCGGCCAACGGCACCGGGGTGGTGCGCACGACCTGGAGGGGTACGGAGGAGCTCTGGGTCATCTCCGCGTAGGCGTACCCTCCAGTTCCGACCACCAGCGCCACGACTGCGAAGCCGATCCCAATCCGACGGTCGGACCGCGTGATCAGCGTGGCCCCACGCCCCTCGCTGATCGCCATCGCCCGGTCGAGGATCGGTCGGCGCAGCCAGAAGAGCAGCCACGCCAAGCCGACGACCAAGCTGATCAGGTGCCAGGTCACCACCCGTCCCAAGCCGAAGGTCTCGAGGTCGACCGTGGTGCCGTTGGCCAGTGTCACGGTGTTCTCGAAGACGCCGGTGTCATTGACCGTGATGTCCTTCCCGGCGCCCACCAGGGTTCCGGCCCCCTCGACCCCGAATCCGGGGTGGACGTGCCACGTTCCCGGCTGCCGAGCCTTGATCACCAGCTTGAAGGGGTACGTCGCGCCCTTCTCGATGCGCACCGACTGGGGGGTGAACTCCCCCGACATCTCCCGTTCCTGGACGTAGAACACCGGTCCGGGCGTCGACACGGTGAGATAGCCCATCTCCGGGGGCTCAAGTGTGTGGTCCGGCCACGACTTCATGACCCGCACCATCCCGGTGATGGTCACGCTCTCTCCGACGTCGACCGTGTCGTCGGAGAACTTCACGTCGTAGAAGACGACCGTCGACGTGCGCTGGAACGCCTGCTGGGACTCCTCACCGTGCGCCGAGGCTGGCGATACAGGTAGGACGAGCAGGGCAAGGACGCCTACGGCCAGCCTAAACAGGCGCCGCAGGAGGTGACCAGTGCTTTCGGGATTCATCGATATCCTCATCAGTCTCATCAGTCCGACCCAAGTCGGAAGAACCGTCCGGCGGGAGCGACCGCCAGGAACTTCCCGATCGCCAGCCCGAACCAGTACACCGCGGCCGACAACATCCCGGCGAAGAAGGACACCACCATGGTGATGTTCTCCACCAGCGCCCGCAGCCGGCCCTCCTCGATGATCCGCAGGTACTCCGGTGTCTGGGTACGCACGATGTTGAAGCTCATCACGTCGGCCACCGTCACGATGTACCCGTGGAACTCCACCGGCTGCATGAACGGCGCCAGCGCCGGCCAGTTGAAGAACCAGAACACGAACCCCCACATCAACCCCCCGAACAGCGAGGTCAGGAAGAAGCTTCGGGTGATCAACAAGATCACGTCCAGCACCACCGCGGCCAGCACCAAGGTCTCGGGCCAGGTGAAGTTCAGCGGGATGTTGGCCCACCACTCGAAGGAGAAATACCGAGAAACCCACTCTGCCAGGACCAGCGCGACCGCGCCGAGCGTGGCACCGAACGGCAGCCGCAGTTGGGTCCAGGTGATGTACTGCAACGCCGCCGGCACGATGATGCTCAGCGCCGGGGTGAGCAACGGCCACCACTGCCGGTCCTTCCAGTCCACCCAGAACGACCAGTCGCCGACGAACAGCATGTTGTTCAGATGGGCCGCTCCCGCGACGAGCAGCAAGGCGCTCGCCACGAGCAGGATGTCCCACCGCCGGCCGATCATTCGAGTCGGGGGCGGATGCTGAGGTGTCTCGACGCTTTCGGTTGCCACTGTCATGGTGTTGGTTCTCCTTGAAGGCCGTCTATGACGCCGGATGGAAGGTCAGGGCTGATTCAGATACTGGTCGGTTGAGTCGTGGCCGTGTTCGACTCGCCCGCCGGAGCTGCAGGAGTCATCTGCTGCTCGGCCGCCACGAGGGCATCGCGCTCCTGGCGAGCGATCGCGAACAGCCGGGGCGTGGTCTCGAACCACACCGAGAACGTCGCTGCAAGCAGATAGCCGAAGATCACGAATGGCCAGTGCAGCGATGCCGAGAAGAGTTCTTCGGCCTCCCAGAAGGAGTGCCCGAACTCGTTCATAGCAACCTGGAACACCAGAAGGCTGCTGCCGCCGATCATCAGCGCGAACGAGACTGGGATCGCCTTGCCGCCGTACAGGTGGGGGAGGCGGGTACGCGCGTAGAGGTAGGTGCCCGTGGCCATGTAGATCATCAGCGGGAACACGCCGTAGAAAAGAATGGCGTGGCTGGGGGTGAAGGCAGAGTCGCGCATCGTGACCTGATGCCAGGATGCATCCTGCTCGGCGAAGTAGCTGCCACCCCAGTAGACCGCGGCAGTGAAGCCCGCCACCAGCAGCCACAGGCGCCAGATCCGGCCCGCCTCCTCAGCGCCGTTCGCCGGAGGTGCCAGCTTGCGGGAGGAACTCCACAGGTAGACGTACCAAGCACCCGCCAGAAGCGGCAGCACCGTCATGTTCACCAAGAACATCGTCCCCCAGAACTGGTTGAACTCCGGTAGCGTCCTGTCGAGGCCCTTGGTGAAAGCGAAGGCCTGCTGGTACCAGCGCCACAACAGCATCAGGACTGTCACCGCGACGAGCGGATACAGGATCGACTTGTAACTTCCTCCTCCGGTGGCGGTGACATCGTGTCGCCATCCGGTGGCGGTCTTCTCGGCGGTTCTCTTCGTTTCGGCTCGTGTGCTCACTGTTACTCCTTAATGGGGAACGGCTTCAGCAGTTCGTCGACC
>NZ_CM001852.1:4109827-4110339 GCF_000389985.1 Nocardioides sp. CF8 | reverse complement strand
ACGATGAAGGTCCGCGAAGGCGGCCGCGTGATCAACGCCGTGGTGCTGCTCGCGACCGGCGTCAACGGCGACGGGCACCGCGAAGTCCTCGGGATGCGCGTGGCCACCTCGGAAACCGGGCCGGCGTGGAACGAGTTCTTCGCCGACCTCGTAGCCCGTGGCCTGAGCGGCGTCCGGCTCGTCACCTCAGATGCCCACGCCGGACTCAAGGACGCGATCGCCGCGAACCTGGCCGGATCCTCCTGGCAACCCTGCCGTACCCACTACGCCGCGAACCTGATGTCGGTGACCCCGAAATCGATGTGGCCCGCGGTCAAGGCGATGCTGCACTCGGTCTACGACCAGCCCGACGCACCGGCCGTGAACGCCCAGTTCGACCGGCTGCTGGACTACGTGGAAGAGAAGCTCCCCGACGTCTACGAGCACCTCGCCGGCGCCCGGGAAGACATCCTCGCCTTCACCGCTTTCCCCAAGGACGTATGGACCCAGATCTGGTCCAACAACCCCGCCGA
>NZ_CM001852.1:4108640-4109727 GCF_000389985.1 Nocardioides sp. CF8 | reverse complement strand
TGTACTCGGCTGACAGGTTCATGACAGCCGGCTGATCGGGGGTAGTCCTCCGAGGGCTGAGTGGCGTCGTTGAGTGTTGTAGTGATCGAGCCAGGGATCAAGCGCGTCGGCTCGTTCGGTGTTGGTCTCGAAGATCTGGTGGTAGGCCCATTCGGTCTGGATGGTGCGGTTGAATCTCTCGACCTTCCCGTTCTGCCACGGGCAGTGGGGGCGGATGGTCAGGTGGCGAGCGCCGATGGCGTTGAGCGCTGCTTGGAAGTCGTAGGAGACGGTGTAGTTGCGGGCGTTGTCGGTGATGACTTCGCGCACGCTGATGCTGTGGCTGAGGAAGAACAGTGCGGCCCGGAGCATGAACGAGGCGCAGGTTGGTCCGGTTTCGTCGTCGAGGATCTCGGCGTAGGCCAGCCGTGAGTGGTCATCGACGGCGGCGTGGACGTAGTCGTAGCCGATCTTCTCGTGCTTGTGACGTTGCGCGGCGGTGGCGGCGCGGCCCAAGGCTCGCCAGCCGCCGCCGTCGGGGATCTTGCCGATCTTCTTCACATCGACGTGGATCAGATCGCCGGGATGGTCGCGCTCGTAACGAAGCGCGGTGGTCTTGCTGGCCCGGATGACTTCTCCGGTCAGCGGGTCGCACTCGCGCAGGTAGGGCACGTGGTGGCGGCGCAGGATCGCTGAGACGGTTCGCGGAGCGAGACCGAGTTCGGGACCGATCCAGTCCTGACCGCGACGTTCCTCGCGCCGGAGCTCGAGCACCCGTTCTTCGACGTCGAGCGGGGTTCTGCGTGGACAGTTGCGTGGTCGCGAGGGTCGGTCGTGGAGGCCGGCGTCGCCTTCGATCCGGAACCGGGCAACCCAACGGTGGGCACACTGGCGCGAGACGCCGAGTTCCTTCGCGACGTGGGCGACCGGTCTGCAGTCGTTGATCACGCGTGAGACGAGCAAACGACGACCGTGCAGATTCAAGCGAGCGTTAGCGTGGGCCACGAGGACCTCCTGGGCGAGTGGGTGACTTAGACATCTCCACTAAGCCGGGAGGTTCTCCCGTTTCACAAGACCCCCACTGTCACGAACGTCCCTGCCGAGTACA
>NZ_CM001852.1:4105890-4108540 GCF_000389985.1 Nocardioides sp. CF8 | reverse complement strand
TGTCAAGGGCCAGTAGAAACTGCCCGGGGGCGGACATGAAACCTGCCCGCTGACGGTCACGAGATGTGCCCGGTGGTGGCCATGGGATCTGCCCAAGTGGGGCTGTGGCCACCACCGACTAGGAACGCTCAGCTCAACGGGCTCACCCCCTGGCCTGCGAGTGCCTGGGTGAGGCGAACGCTGTCGCCGCTGGTCTGGCAGACGTGGGCGTGATGCAAGAGCCTGTCGACGGTGGCGGTGGCCAGCGTTTTGGGCATGAGTTCGTCGAATCCGGAGGGGTGCAGGTTCGAGCTGATCGCGACCGAGCGTTTCTCATAGGCGGCGTCGACGAGCCGGTAGAGGCCCTCGGCGGCGTCGGCTGCGACGGCCAGGAGTCCGATGTCATCGACGATGACCAGGTCGGCGCGCAGGATCCGGGCGATGGCCTTGGACACGGTGTCGTCGGCACGGTGCCGGCGTAGCAGGACTCCGAGGTCTTCCAGGGTGAACCAGGCGACCTTCAGGCCCTGCTCGACGGCTTGTTGCCCGAGCGCTTCCAGCAGGAACGTCTTCCCGGTCCCTGACGGTCCGCACACCACGAGGTTCTCTCGCCGGTGGACCCACTCCAAGGTCCGCAACGCCTGCTGGGTCGGGGCCGGGATCGAGGAGATCTCAGGCTGCCAGGCATCGAAGGTCTTCCCGGTCGGGAACCCTGCGGCCGCCCGCCTGGTGGCGAGTGCGGAGCGTTCCCGGCCGGCGACCTCTTCGGCGAACAGGGCCTTGAGGACCTCGGCGGGTTCCCAGCGTTGGGCCTTCGCGGTCGCGACGACCTCGGGGGCGTGGCGACGGATGTGCGGCAGCCGCAGCCTGCGCAGCAGCTCCTCCAACTCGACCGGCAACGGCGGTGCGGTGCTGATGGGGCTCCTCGTCGTCATCGGGTCGCCTCGTCGTCGCTGTCCGCGGTGGACCGCTGGCCGAGCCGTGCCCACGCGGCGGTGCCCTGGGTCAGCGAGGAGTCCTCGCTGGCACGGTGCTCACCGGTGCCGGGCTGGCGGGCTCCCCGGCCGTGATGGTGGTCCAGGATCGAGGACAGGTCGGCCTCGGCGAACCGGCCATGGACCGCAGCATGCCCGAGCGCCCAGTCGACCTCGACGGGGTCGAACAGCTTCGCCAAGGCAAGTGCTTCGCTCATCTTGACCCGCATCCGCGGTGTGCCCGCCGCGGCGGCCTCGATCAGCCACAACCGCGCGCCCTCGCCCAGGTCGAGGAACTCCGACTCAGCGGCGTTCTTGGCTCGGGGGCGACGCTCCAGCGGGCCTTCAGGTCGTGGCGGGAAGTGCTCGTCATCGATCCGCGGTGTCCCGGGCATGGCCCGGGTGTGGCGGGCGACCTCGACCGGACCGTCGTCACCGACGTGGACGATGACGACCTGCTCGCCGTCGCCGACACCGTGGACCCGGACCCACACCGTGGCACCGAGCAGTTGGTGCGGGACCGAGTACTGGCCGGACTCGAACATCACCATCGGCGTGTTCGCCGGCACCACTCGAGTGACCCCGAACGCGACCGTGTGCGCCGTTGACGGCACCGGGTGCAACCGGGCGCGTTCCTCGGCGAGCATCTCGACCGGCGGCCGCTTCGTCGTCCGGTGGACACGGGTGTTGACCTTCTGACAGAACGCCTCACACGCCGCCTCGAGCTCAGCGAAGCCGCCGTACTCCTCAAGCAAGTTGGTGTCCTTCGGCACGAGGTCGGCCTTGCTGATCTTCACCGACGACTCCGTGCCACCCTTGGACGCCGGATCCGCAGGCACACAGGTGTGCACCACCACCGAGTAATGCTCGGCGAACCCAACCAGCTGGGAGTTACGGACCGCGATCCCGGCGATGTGCTCGACCGTGACGGTCTTCTCGTTGTCGGTCAGCACATAGGTCGGCACCCCACCCAGGCGGCGGAACGTCTGGTCCAGCGCGGCGAACACGCTCGGCATCGTCTTGTCCCGCAGCGCGATCACGACCCGGAACCGCGACCACGCCAGCCACGCCACGAACAGCACCGTCTTGACGCCGTCGACGACCGGGCCGTCGCCGTAGTCGTACTGCAGCCACATCCCCGGCTCGGTGACCCATGGCCGGTGGACCCGCACCCGACCAGCGCGGTAGGACGCCTTGACCTTCGCGACCGCGCGGCGGGTGGTGCGTTCCGAACCCTTGTAGCCCAACGCGACGAGCTTGTCGTGGGCGACATCGGCACGGACCTTCCCGACCGACCGCTCGACCCACTCCTCGACCTTGGGCAAGTACTCATCGATCAGCTGCGGCCGAGCGGCCGCCCGATCCAGCTCCCCACCGGCAGCGCGGCGGTCCACGAAGTGCTTCACCGTGTGGTGCGAGCAGCCGGCCAGCTCACCAGCATCACGCAACGACCCAGTCAGGTCGTAGGCATCCAAGATTTTCATGATCTCCTCGGCAGACTTCATATGTCCCTCCTCAGGGGCCAAACGGCGCATCAGCACCGCCAACCGCACCTGAGGAGGGGCCTCAACCGTGGGAACCGGTGAGGCAGACGACGTCGTGTCGGGCAGATCCCATGACCATCAGTGGGCAATTCTCATGTCCACCAGCGGGCAGCTTCGTGGCCGTCTCCGGGCAGTTTCTCGTGGCCGCCGACA
>NZ_CM001852.1:4102195-4105790 GCF_000389985.1 Nocardioides sp. CF8 | reverse complement strand
AACAGTCTCCGGAAACTCCGGGGCGGTTCATCCTGCTGCTTGTCGGCGTACCGCTGACTAGCGCCCTGCTATACGCCGTCTTGCTGGCTTGCCCGCTGATGATGCTCGCCATGGGAGGGCACGGCGGTCACGCTGGTGCCGAACACGACCACACGTCGCGTCGCAGTGACGAACCCGACGAATCCATCGAGCCGGCCCGCCAGCAGCGGCATTGCCACTGATCTGCTGCAGCCCCCGCCATGGCCCGTAGACGACCACCCGATGACGCCCGAACACGGCGCCCCGGCGCTGATGCTCAAGCGACGCGCCTCCCGCGGCCGACGGCCCGCGACTCCGCGGCAACCGGCACTCGGGAGCGCTCGGTCGCCTTGTCGGCATGATCGGGTGGCGGGTCCGGGGAAGGACTGAGGACAAGGGCACCCCGGCATCGGCACCGTACGAGCCTCTTGAGCGACCCCCCGACTGCGCCAGCGTCGAGAGGGAGGAGCACACAAGCCGGCGCTGGCTCGCGCTGACGGGGCTGACAGCCGTGACTTTTCTGTTGCTGCTGGACGACACGGCCGTCGCGGTTGCCCAACCCGCGATCCAGCGTCAGCTCGGCCTGAACCTCGAGGGGCTGCAGTGGCTGGTCAACGTCTACACGTTGACGATTGCCGCCTTCATCCTCCTCGCCGGGCAGCTTGCCGATCGCTTCGGTCGGCGGCGGATGTACCTGACGGGTCTTGCGATCTTCACGCTCGCTTCGCTGGGTGCTGGACTCGCGTCTTCCGGAGCGTCACTGATCGTCATGCGTGCCGTCCAAGGCTTTGGCGCCGCGCTTGTGACTCCGACCGCTCTGGCGATCATCGCGGACGTGTTCCCGCGCAGCCAGCGCGCCACGGCGCTAGGTATCTGGGCCGGACTCTCAGCCAGCGCGCTCGGCCTTGGTCCGCTGGTTGGCGCAGTCATCAACGACTCCCTTGGTTGGCGCTGGATCTTCCTGATCAACGCTCCCGTCGGCGTGGGTGTGTGGCTGCTGGCGCGCGCCGTCCTGCGTGACGATCACGCGCCGCGGCCGTCCCTGCGCCTCGACGCCCTCGGTGCCGTGATCTCGGGCGCGGGTCTGCTCGCATTGGTCCTCCGGCTCACCCAGGCCAACGGCGCCGGATGGCTCTCGGTGCGCAGCATTGCTCTCTTTCTCGGCGCTGGCCTTTGCCTCGCGCTCTTCATAAGGCACGAACGGCTGACAGCGGAGCCCCTGCTTCAACTGTCACTGTTCAAAGATCGCGCCTTCGCCGGAGCGAACATCCAAATCCTGCTCGCCACCTCGGTGATGTGCAGCCTCTTCTTCTTCCTGGCCTTGTACCTGCAAACCGTGCTCAGCTACTCGGCACTCGAGGCGGGCACCGGCCTGCTGCCTCTGACTATCACGATTGTCGTCGTCGGGCCGTACGCCGGCCGGCTCGCAGATCGCATCGGGCCCCGCATCCCGGTCGCCCTCGGAATGCTGCTTCTCGCCGGGGCGCTCCTGGGGCTGTCGGGGCTGCGCATGGACTCGAGTATCGGCAGCCTGGTGCCCTGGCTGACCCTGGCCGGCTTCGCGATCGGACTGGTCACGGCGCCGACCACCGCGACCGCCATGGGATCAACCGACGCTGACGGCCACGGTTCCGCGGCCGCCGTGTTCAGTACGTTCCAAACCACCGGGCTCACCCTCGGGATCGCGATCATGGGAGCAATCCTCGCTTCGTTCGGACCCGGCGCAGCCTTCGCTCGCACGATCAGCGACGAGCATCACGCGGCGTTCGTGCGCGGCTTCTCGACGGCTCTCACCGTCAACGCCGTCATCGCGCTCATCGCCGCCGGCATCGCCCTCACCATGCTGCGCCCGACGGCTGGGCGAACCGAAAGACCCAACGGGGCCGCCAAGGAGGAGCCCGATCGACGACCCTAGCGGGCAGGTTGGTGGCCACATCATCTGCCGAGAACACGTCGCCGGTCGCTCGAACATGGGCAACGTGCCGCTCTGCACTCGCGAGAGCGCAGCAGGTCAACCAGGCATCCACCCGTTTCCGCTTAGTGCACTCCCAAGCAAACGTCAGGGTGTCATTGACCCGAAGTGGAGAAGGGTCATTCGCGCGGATACACCTAGCCCACACTCCGCTTGGCTCCGAAACGCATGAGGTGGCCGGAAGCGGAAGGACGAACTTCGACATCGTCGAACCCCGCCTCAGCGAGGCCGATGCGGAGCCCGTCGGCGGACAGGAGGAGATGGGGGGATCTGTCAAGGCGATGGGTCAGGCGCGCCGCTCGAGTGTCGGTGAGGTCGTAGCCGAGGAACGCGCCGCCCGGGCGTAGCACTCGCGCTGCCTCACCGAGCGCCTCCCGCCACGCGGTGACGTGATGGAGCATCAGGTACGACGTGACGGCGTCGAAGCTGGCATCACCGAACGGCAGAGCAGTGACGTCGGCCTGTCGCACGGTCACATTTCCGCGATGGGCCAGGCGGTGCCGAGCAGATGTCACCATGGCGTCGTCGATGTCGGTGACCGTGAGGCGGACGTCGGGAAACAACTGGGCGATGCCGTCGGCCATGGCGCCGCTGCCGCCGCCGATCTCCAGGACGTCACCGGTCAGCTCCTCACCGCCAAGGGCCCAGGGCAGGACAACTCGGCGCGCGAGCACCCGCCAAGGCGCGCTCCGGCAGAACGCTACTTCGACGGCTGACATGACCGGCACAGTCGAACTTCCTTCCGTTCAGTTCGCGAGGACACCGACAGGCGCCGGATGGGGGCATGCCGCCGAACTCGCCTCGGGGGAAGGCGGTGCAGTCCGGCGGCACGCCGGTTTGGGGGGAGGCGCTACCCGACGACCGACACCGTCTGCCCCTGCTACCGATACGACGACGCCGGCTTCAGGGGATGAGCGCTCGTGCTCTGAACGTGGTCTAGGACTCGAGGAGCTGCTGCATCTGGGCGATCTCGGCCTGCTGATCACTGATGATCTTCTCCGCCAGGGCTACCGCGTCCGGGTTCTCGCCCTGATCGACCTCCACCTGGGCCATCTCGACGGCGCCTTCGTGGTGCTCGATCATCATCTCGAGGAACATGCGGTCCCAGTCGGCGCCCGAAGCCTCCATGAGGCCGTTCATCTCTTCCTCGTCCATCATGCCCGACATTGCGCCACCAGAGTCGTCACCCATATCGCCGTGATCCATCCCACCCATTCCGCCGGAGGTCACTTCCTCACCCCACGCCTCGAGCCAGCCCTCCAGGGTCTCGATCTCGGGACCTTGAGCCGCCTCAATGCTCTCGGCGAGCTCTAGCACCTCACCGTTGCTCGCCCGACCCTGCGCCATCTGCGCCATCTCGATCGCCTGCTCGTGGTGAGGGATCATCAGTTGGGCGAAGTTGACGTCGGCGTCGTTGAACGCGGCGGTGCTGTCGCTACCGGTGCTGCTCGTCGCGTCGCCGTCCGGGTCGTCTGCGCAAGCAGTCAGCGTCAGGCCAGCGGTGGCCAGTAGGGCGATCGCAGCCAGCGTCTTCCTCATCATCAAGTTCTCCATTCAAGGTTCATCATGGGCACGCTAGGTGTTCTGTCCGGACAGGTTGGGCAC
>NZ_CM001852.1:4100936-4102095 GCF_000389985.1 Nocardioides sp. CF8 | reverse complement strand
CTTGCGGCTCACGGGTCGGGGTGACAGGTCAGCGTCTCTGGGGATGCTGACTTTTGATGGTCAGGCAGCAGTCTGCCGGATGCGGCGCTTGAGTTCTCTTTTGACTTGCAGCGGGGTGCGACCGGCCATGTAGTCACCGTGGTTGGGACGCTCGTTGTTGTAGTCGGTGACCCAGGCCTGCAAGGCCCTGTCGAGCAGTGCGACGTCCTCGACCCGGCCTCGGTGGAAGTGGGGCCGGTAGAACTCGTGCAGCACGGTTCCGTGGAATCTCTCGCACACCGCGTTGTGGTTCGGTGACCTTGGCGGGATCCGGTGATGGTGCAACCCGAGCTCGCCCACGCGGGCCTGGAATGCCTTGCCGACGAACTCTGGGCCGTTGTCGGTCAGGACTCCTTCGAGGGTGATGCTGTGCTTGCGTAGCGCCTTCTTCAGATGGTCGAGCAGCAACGCCGTGACGGCGGCGGTCTTGTCCCCGACAACGAGCTGGACGACCGCGATCCGGGTCGCGATGTCGACCGCGGTCAGTTGCCACACCGCGCCCACACCCTTGAGACGCCCGACGTAGAACGCGTCCAGGGCCACGACCTGGCCCGGGCGGGAGGCGTACTGGCAGAACCCGAACGGGCCCTCCATCGCGGCCTCGGTGAGTTGCCCCGTCTCGGTGGCAGTCAGGCTGGCCAACGCGATGACCCGCTGCTTCGCGGTGCCGAGGTTGTGGCGTCGCAGGACTTTCGCGACCCCCGAGGCCGACCGATCGACACCACGCTTCTTCAGGTGGCGCAGCAACGACTTCGGCCCCAGCGTCGGCCTGGCGATCGCCTCCGACAAGATCACCGCGACCTCTTCGGAGGTCATCGCGTTCGGCATGTGAGGACGACGTCGCTCACGCGGCAGCAACGCCGAGAGACCGTACTGCTCGGCCTTGTTGACCCACTCGTAGTAGGTCTTGCGCGAGATGCCGAACACCCGGCACGCCTCGCTCACGTTGTTGATCCGGGCGGCGTGCTCGATCACTCGCACACGCCTGTCATAGACAATGTCGTCGTGGGTCACGGAATGGCTTCCTGTTCTCTAGATCTCAGCAATCCAGAGACTGTCTTCCGTGGCCCACCCCTACACGCAGGCACACCGGGTGTCACCCCAACCCGTGATCCTTAAG
>NZ_CM001852.1:4099599-4100836 GCF_000389985.1 Nocardioides sp. CF8 | reverse complement strand
TATGCCGAAGAGATTCCCGGTTGAAGTGCGTGAGGCGTTTGTGGAGTTGATCTGCGGTGGGGTTTCCCTTCGCCAGGCCGCTGAGCGAACTGGGGTGTCGAGCACTCAGGCCGTGGCGTGGTGGAGCCAGTCTGGCCACATGAACCTTCGTCTCGTGTTGGGTCCTCATGGTGGCCTCGGGTCTGTTCAATCGTTGGGCTCCGTCGTGGGAGGGGTACGGCGGGCGTTGTCGATCGATGACCGTGTAGAGATCGCGGCCGGGGTCCACAAGGAGTGGACGCTGCAATGCATCGCCGACGCGATCGGTCGTGACAAGTCGGTGGTGTGCCGCGAGCTCAGTCGCAATCGCAGCCCGGACGGGGTGTATCGGGCGAGCGTGGCGCACTGCGCCGCCGCGGTGCGTCGTCCCCGCCCCAAGACGAGCAAGTTAGCCGCCAACCCTGGCCTGTGTCGGCGGATCGAGGCGTGGATGGACGACGGCTGGTCGCCCAGATTGATCAGCCAGATGCTCGCGCGCGATGCAGCCAGCGACACTGACCGGGTGAGCCACGAAACGATCTATCAGGCCCTCTACGTGCAGACCCGTGGGTCGCTGCGCGCTGATCTGCACCGCTGTCTGAGCCTGAAACGAAGTCGACGCAAGGCACACGGCAGCACCCGGAACCCGGCCAGTCCGTACAAGGAGGCCTTCAAGATCAGCGAACGGCCGGCCGAGGTGGCTGACCGGGCGGTGCCGGGCCATTGGGAGGGTGACCTGATCATGGGCGGCACGGCGTCGGGCTCGGCGATCGGGACGCTGGTCGAGCGCTCGACCCGGTTCACGATCTTGTTGCACCTACCCGGTCGGCACGACTCGAACTCGGTGGCCGAGGCGATGATCCGCGAGATGGGCAAACTGCCTGAGCACCTGCGCCGCTCGGTCACCTGGGACCGCGGTGTCGAGCTCGCCAAGTACGCCGACATCCAGACCGCGCTCGATCTGCAGCTCTACTTCTGCGACCCGCACTCACCGTGGCAGCGCGGCACGAACGAGAACACCAACCGGCTGTTGCGGCACTGGTTCGAGAAGGGCAGCGATCTCTCGATCCACACTGCCGAGGACCTGGCCCGGATCGCGGCCACCCTCAACGCACGACCCCGTCCCACCCTGGACCTGCACACGCCGGCCCAGAGACTGAACGAGCTGCTGCGACAGGCAGCAGCCTGACCCAAATTGCTTCGACCGATTGACATTGCC
>NZ_CM001852.1:4098062-4099499 GCF_000389985.1 Nocardioides sp. CF8 | reverse complement strand
GTGCTTCGTCGTCGTGGGTGCTGGTGAGCGTGTCGTTGGCGACGCGCGGTCAGACTGATATGCGCGGGTTGGTTACCGCAGGACGGTGCTTTCGGCAAGAGCGGGACCGCGTGTCTAGCATCGAGCGTCACGGGGATACCCGTTGCTCATAGGTGTTGCGCGGGTCGCTCCAAGCGCTGCCACCAGCCCGTTGGACGACGAAGCAGACCTTGGGCTGCTACTCCTCCATCACGGCCAGGGACCAGCACCAGCCGGCCAGCTCGCGCGCAATGGCGACGTTGGCAATCGTGTTCTTCTTTCGGCGGTCGACGAACTTTGCCCAGCGTTGGTGGAGTCGGCGGTTGCCCTCATCGCCACGCGCACGTGCTGCAGCTGGGGCCAGCTCCCAACGATCGCGCATGGTCTTGCCGACGACGTATCTGGCTCGGTGGTGCCAGGCGGCTTCAACCAGGAGCCGGCGCACGTGGGTATTGCCGGCCTTGGTGATCGAGCCTTGAACCCTCGAGGACCCCGAGGAGTACTCACTCGGCACCAGCCCAACGAACGAGCCGATGCTGTTTCCGGTGAAGCGGTCCCAATTGCCGATCTCAACTGCCAGAGCGAACCCGGTCAAGGTGCTGACCCCACGCAGACAGCCCAACCGGTGCACGAGCGGGGTGAACTCACTGTCGGCGGCCATCTCACCGATCGCGGCATCGAGCCGGTCCCGGCGGACCTTCACGGCCAGCACGGTCTCGTAGTCGGAATCGAACGCCAGCCGCGTCGCCTTGCTGGTCAACTGCGGCAGCGCCTCATGTCGCAGCCAGAGGTCGTGCTTGCCTGTCCAAGCCTGTCCGCCGTAGTAGACGATCCCGTGACGTAACAACAGCTTGGACACTCGGTGCCGGGCCCGCATCAAGTCGCCGCGGCAGTCCTCCCGTGCCCGGACCAGATCGCGGGCAGCCTCCTGGTCAACGGACGGGATCGCTACCGGCGTGATCTCGTCGAGCCGGAGCAGCCGGGCCAGGTGGATCGCGTCCTTCGCGTCGGTCTTGACCCGATCACCCGACGGCTTCTGCAGCTTCGATGGCGCTGCAACCGCGCACCGGATCCCTGCCGCGGTCAATGCGCGGTGCAGCCCGAAGCCGGTCGGGCCGGCCTCATACGTCACCGCGACCGGGCCTGGCAGGTCCTGGATCCAGGACTTGATGTGCTCATACGACGGGGTCAGCTTGGTTTGCACGAGCTCGCCCGTGACGCTATCGATCGCTGCTGCCGCGACCGATCGTGCGTGCACGTCGAGCCCAACACTCGTACGCTCGGTAAACACCGGGGCCTCCCACAACTGTCGGATAGGCCGAGCAGGTGGCCCCTGCTCGGTAACCCACGAACATGTGTGAGTGAGGCCCCGGCCCGCAACCCTCAGTCGCCCTGAGTGGTCACTTCATACCGTCTAGG
>NZ_CM001852.1:4097065-4097962 GCF_000389985.1 Nocardioides sp. CF8 | reverse complement strand
GGGAGAGTCCCCTGGAGTGGTGTAACTCGGGCCCGCTGACGGCGGCCGGCTCGTGTCGGTCCCGGATGTAGGTGGGCCACCGCGTGAGGCTTTGTGAGAACCGACCAAGGAACTCACGAAAGGCTTCAACACGATGGCCCTGTCCCAGTCTGCCCTGCTCGAGCTCGTCGAGGTGCTCAAGACCACCGATGCCAGCGAACTGATGCGTCAGATGCTTGCCACGATGCTCCAAGAGCTCGTCGATGCCGAAGCATCCGCGTTCAACGGTGCGCTCCCGCATGAGCGCACCGATGCCAGAACCACCCAGCGGAACGGCACCCGCGAGAAGATCGTCACGACCGGTATCGGGGACGTGAACCTCAAGATCCCCAAGACCCGCACCGGGTCGTTCTTCCCCGCCCTGCTGGCCCCACGACGTCGGATCGACGTCGCCCTGCACGCGGTGATCATGCAGGCCTACATCGAGGGCGTCTCCACCCGTCGCGTCGATGATCTGGTGATCGCGATGGGCGGCACCGGGGTCTCCAAGTCCGAGGTCTCGCGGATCTGCGCCCAACTCGATGCTGAGGTCGCGACCTGGCGGACCCGGCCGTTGGACGAGCAGCCGTTCCCCTACGTGTTCCTCGACGCGACCTACTGCAAGGCCCGGATCAACGGCCGCGTCGTGTCCCAAGCCGTGGTGATCGCCACCGGCGTGTCCGCCGACGGGCACCGTGAAGTGCTGGGCTGCCAGGTCGGTGACAGCGAGACCGAGGAGTTCTGGACCGAGTTCCTCCGCGACCTCCGTGCCCGTGGCCTGGGCGGTGTCCAGCTGGTCATCTCCGATGCCCACGCCGGCCTCGTCGCCGCAGTCGCGACCGTCCTGCAGGGTGCCGCGTGGCAACGCTGCCGAGTCCA
>NZ_CM001852.1:4096114-4096965 GCF_000389985.1 Nocardioides sp. CF8 | reverse complement strand
TGTTCTGTCCGGACAGGTTGGGCACGCGGTCGGCGGGTGACTTGCCTTTGAGTGCGGTGTGGCCGCGGTGGTGATTGTAGTGATGGAGCCAGTCGGGGTAGGCGGCTGCGCGTTCGGCTTCTGATCGGTACTCGCGGGCGTAGGCCCATTCCTCGAGCAGGGTCCGGTTGAAGCGTTCGACCTTGCCGTTGGTCTGGGGGCGGTAGGGGCGGGTGCGGCGGTGCTTGACGCGCTTGCCCAAGGCTTTGGCCCACAACTTGGATCGGTAGGCGTTGCCGTTGTCGGTCAGCACGGCGCGGATCGTGATCCCGCGACGGGCGAACCAGACCCTGGCACGGCGCCAGAATGCGACCGCGGTCTCCTTCTTCTCATCGGCGTGGATCTCGGAGTAGACCAGTCGGGAGTGGTCATCGACCGCGTGGTGCAAGAAGGCGTACCCGGCTGGCTTCCGCTTCTTGTTCGCCGAGCCTTCTACGCGGCCACGGAACCGCCAGCCGCCACCGTCGGGGATCCGGCCGAGTTTCTTGACATCGATGTGGACCAGGTCGCCCGGGGCCGCGTGTTCGTAGCTGTGCTTGTCGGCCCGCGAGGTCTTGGTCCGGATCCCGGTGGCCGGGTCGGTCCACTTCAGCCGCGGGCAGCGATAGCGCTGCAGCACCTTGTGCACCGTCGAGGGGTTCAGCCCGAGGTGGTAGGCGATCCGGGCCGGTCCCCACCGCCGGGCGACCCGTAACCCCAGGATGCGCCGTTCCCGGCGCTGGCTCAGCTGGCGCGGACAAGAGCGTGGGCGCGAGGAGCGATCGACCATGCCTGCTTCGCCCTCTTGGCGATACCGGCTTGCCCATCGTCTT
>NZ_CM001852.1:4080635-4096014 GCF_000389985.1 Nocardioides sp. CF8 | reverse complement strand
AGAGCCTCCATCAGACCCGGGGCGATTCAAGCTTCTCCAGCCGCTGGACCTCACGTCCGCGTTCGCGGGTGATCGCGGTCCGTGCCCTGGTCAGGTCCCGCAACTGCCGGATCGGCTCGGGTGGCACGAACGAGCCACGGACCAGGCCGTGTGCGCCGAGCTGGGCGAGCCAGGTCGCGTCAGCGACGTCGGTCTTGCGGCCCGGCAGGGTCTTGACGTGGCGGGCGTTGACCAGCATCACCTCCACGCCGGGGAGGTCTTCGAGGAGGTAGTAGAACGGTTTCCAGTAGTCCCCGGTCGCTTCCATCACCACGCAGGTGACCTGCTGCTCGGCCAGGTGCTCACGAAGAGCGAGGATCTGACTGGTCATCGAGGACCACGTCGTGACCGTCTCGACCGTCTTACGGCGACCCGCGCCGGCATGGCGGACGCAGACCTTCGCGTCCTTCTTCGACACATCCATCCCCGCACAGCGGGTGTGCACCACTTCCATCAGATTTACCTCCTCAGCATCGAACACAGGGTGTCCGTCGCGGGGAGGGCAGGGAGAAATCGGAAGTCTGACACTCGGGCTCGATGGCACCAGTCCACGGTTCCCGTGGAAGCCCTCCACCACCATGCTGACCTACAGGCTCACAGGCACCACAGAGTATTCGGGGTCGACCACGACGAACCCCACCAGCATCCGCCCTACCCACCGCGGCCCGCAACCCGCCGACGGCACCGAATCTTCGCGCCCCAGGGTGCGCCAAGGAACGCCGGCGCCGAATTGCTGACCTGGACCAAGAAGGCCCAGGTCAGACGCGGTTTACCACTGGCGGAGGATAGGGGATTCGAACTGGCGATCTTCCCCGGACGCACCCGAGCCCCGGCACCCCGTTTTACGCTCAAATCAGGCGTGAAATCCCATGCCTGTACATCGAATGACATCGTTGTAGTACAGGGATCTACAGGGTCGGTAGCACATGAGTTAGCACATGAGGCGCCGTCGACGGTCCCGCCCGACGGCGGCAGCGATGCGTAGACTCCGACCATGAGTGAAGCCGTCAGCCGTCTCGACCGGATCACGGTCGACCCATCGATCTGTCACGGCGCCCCTGCAATCCGCGGCATGCGCCTGCGGGTGCAAGACGTCCTCGAACTGCTGGCCTCCGGCATGACCTACGACGAGATCCTCACCGACTACGACGAGCTTGAACGAGACGACATCCTCGCCGTCCTGGAGTTCGCCGCTCTCGACTCCGCCGGACGTCTCCAACGCGTCGTGGCGTGACCGCGTTCCTCGTCGACCAGCAGTTGCCGAAGGTCCTCGCCAACTACTTGACTGAGCACGGTCACGACGCGCGGCACATTAAGGACTACCCGGGCGGCCCGACCATGTCGGACGCGCAGATCGCGCTCCTGTCCGACGCCGAGGGTCGCTTCGTGGTGACCAAGGACGAGGACTTCAGGATCTCGCACCTGTTGGGGAAGCCACCGGCGAAGCTCCTCCACGTCACGTGCGGAAACATCTCTACCCGCGACTTGCTCGCGCTTTTCGATCAACACTTGCCTGAGTTCGAGGTGGCAATCACTGCCTACGCCTACTTGGAGATCAATCGGCTTGGCGTCATCATCCACGACCCCAGCTGACTCCTGGGCGTCGGCCGCGGCCGGCCGAGGCTGCAATCATCCGCCTAGCAGTCCTGCAATCGTCGGCATAGAGGATCAGCCGGCCGAAGGATCCCGGTCAGATCGGCATTCACGAGTTTCACTCCCTTCCATGCCCGACTTCACCGCTCTGCCCCGATCTGCGCCCTCCATATCCAGCACTTTGCTACCGCCCAGCCACACCGCCCCTCCCCGACCGGTCACGCCTTCATCCCTCTCTGCCTCCCAGGTCCCTCCTTTCTCATCCTTTCCGCCTTCGAATTCTCTTCCGGGGAACGGGCGCAGCGGCGTGCCGGTACCTGGAGTCGGATCGCGCACGAGCGGACGACTACTACCTGGAGGGCGGGACGGCGCTGGCCGCCTTCACCGTGACGGACGGCAACGGCGAGGTGCTGGCCACCTCCGAACTGGACGCCGAGGCGTATGCCGGTTGGGTGGACTGGATAGACCCCCTGACCGCGACCTCGATGGGCAAGCCGCGGATGCCCGGCGAGGAGGGCACGGCCAAGCGCGGTTCGCCACGGTTTGCCGAGATGGTGGTCAACACCCCGAAGTCGCTGTCGGTAGCAGCCGCCCTGCACCCTGACGTGTCCGACGCGCTGGACGCGGCCCAGGCGGACGCGGTCACCGAGATCCGCCGGTTCCTCGCGCTGCACTCGGTCACCCGAGTCGGGCCGCGCGGGCGCCAGGAGGTGGTGCCGGTCGAGCGGCTCCAGACCGTCGCGGTGGTCCACAAGACCAGCAGGGCAGGCGACCCGCACCGGCACGTGCACTTCCAGATCGGCACCCGCGTCTGGGCGGCAGGGAGGTGGCGCGGGCTCGACACTGCGGCCTTGTTCAAGCAGCAAGGCGCCATCCGCGCCCTCGGGACTGCTGTCCTCGCCGCCCACCCGAGACTTGCCGACACGCTTGACCGTCACGCCCTGACGCTAGACCCCGTGACCGGCGAGGTCGCCGAACTCGAGCCTTTCAACGCACTGATGTCGAAGCGGAGCGCCCAGGTCGAGAGGAACCTCGCCGAGATCGAGGCCTCCTGGGACGAGGCGCATCCAGGCCAGGAGCCCGGTCCCGTCGTCCACGCCCGGATGACCGCAGCGGCGTGGGCCAAGGGACGCCCGCAGAAGCGCCCGACGACTCTTGCCCACGAGGACGGCTGGCGAGACGAACTCGCCGAGGCCGGTTACGACCCTGAGCTGTTCATGCAGCGTCGGCTACCAGCACATGCGCCGATCGACGTGGACGGCCTGAGGATCCAGACGATCGCCTCCCGGTCGCTGGACCGATGCGCCGCAGCCGCGTCGACCTGGACCCGCCACACCGTGCAGGAGCAGGCAATTCGGATCGTCACCGAACACGGCGTTCGCGCCACCCCCGCTGAACTTCGCAACCTGGTCACGCTCGCGACGGACCTTGCCGTTGGCGACTGCCTGTCGGTGCTGCCGCCCGGGACCGCCCAGCCAGAGCATGTCGCGCACCTGACCAGCGTCCAGGTCATCGCCGCAGAGATGCGACTGCGCGACCTGCTCACCGCGCGCGCAGGCACTGCCGCGAGATGCGACGGCCCAAACGTCACGGCGTTGGCCGCGGAACGGGGTCTCGACAGCGAGCAGGCTCGTGC
The DNA here is from genome assembly GCF_000389985.1 of Nocardioides sp. CF8. Classification (NCBI taxonomy): domain Bacteria; kingdom Bacillati; phylum Actinomycetota; class Actinomycetes; order Propionibacteriales; family Nocardioidaceae; genus Nocardioides; species Nocardioides sp. CF8. The sequence continues at coordinate 4,092,746 of NZ_CM001852.1, read as the reverse complement.
CGCCGCAGCCATCGCATCGACCGACCAGCTGGTGGTGGTCGAGGGCGCAGCCGGCTCGGGAAAGACGACGATGCTCGCCGTCGCGATCGGTGCCGCTGCTACGGAGGGTCGCGCCACGAGGGTCGTGACGCCGACGAAGAAGGCCGCAGACGTGGTCGTCCGTGAGCTTGGGGTACCCGCCGAATCGGTCGCCAAGTTGCTTCACGCCCACGGCTGGCGTTGGAACAGCGACGGCGTGTGGACCCGCCTCGCCGTTGGGGATCGGGATCCCGAGACCGGCAAGACGTACGGCGGGCCTCCCGTGTGGGCGCGGCTGGCGCGCGGTGAGCGGATCGTGGTGGACGAGGCCGGGATGCTCGACCAGGACGGTGCGATCGCGCTCTTCACCCTGGCAGGCGACGCCGCGGCCACGGTCGCGCTGGTGGGGGACCGGGCGCAGCTGCCGGCCGTGGGACGCGGTGGCGTGCTCGACGTGGCCGCAGCGCTGGCCGCCGGAAGCGGACGAACCGTCTTCGACATGGACTCGGTCCACCGGTTCACCGACCCGATCTACGCCGACCTCACCCTCCGGCTCCGTGCCGGCGACAACCCGGCGCACCTGTTCGACCGGCTCTACTCGCGCGGGCATGTCCGACTGCACACGAATGCCGACGACGCTCACGAGGCCATCGCCGCCGCGACGGCGGCGGTCGAGTCCACGAGGACGATCGCCGCAACAGTCGCGACCAACGACGAGGCCCGCTCCCTCAACGACCGCATCCGCACCCAGCGCGTCGCACGAGGCGAAGTCGACGACACGGCGACCGTGTCCGGGAATGACGAACTGCCCATTGGCGCGGGCGACGTGATCACTACGCGCAAGAACGACAGCACCCTGGGAGTCGCCAACCGGCAGACCTGGACAGTCCAGGGCATCGGTGACGACGGCACCGTGTGGGCGCTCGACGCAGCTAACCTGCGCAAGCACCCACGGGCTGTCGCGCTGCCCAGCTCGTACGTGACCGACCACGTCCACCTCGCCTACGCCGCGACCGCGTACGGCGTTCAAGGAATCACCACCACAAGCGCGCACACCCTGCTGTCGGAGGCGTTGGACGCATCCGGGGTGTACGTCGGCATGACTCGTGGACGCGACGCGAACGTGCTGCACATCGTCGCCGACAACCTCGACGAGGCACGGGAGCACTTCATCGACGCGCTCCAGACCGATCGCGCCGACCGCGGCCTCCAGGCAGCAACCTCACTAGCCCAGGTCGCCGTCGCAGCGTTGGCGGCGAAGGGACCGGTGAAGCTGGTCAACGACGAACGAACACGGCTGGTCGAGGCCATCGCCAACGCAGATCGGGAAACGGCACGGTGGGAGCACGCCGCCGGGCTGCTGGCCACCCAAGCGGAGATCCACGCCCACGAGGAAGCATCCGGCCGAGACGCTCTGCTCATGGCCGAAGCCCACTCGACGGCGGTCCTCGACGACGCCGTGCAACCACTACGAGCCCAAGCCATCGTCGACGGACAGGCCTACCTCGATGCACAGATCCGGCAAGACGCCGCGTCGAACGCCAACCGCTCGACGGGGCGACTGGGCAGGAGGGCCGCGCAGCGGCGGCTCGACACCGCACAAGTGGGGACCCACGATGCTCAGGTGACCGTACTGAACCGGTGGGGCAGTGTGCCCGCTACCGGCAGATGGGTTGCCACGAATCGCGACGGGCTCGAAGCCTGGGCCGCTCGTGTTGCGCATCAACGCGCCGAAGCCCAGCCCGTCGTGGCCAGTGCTAGTACGGATGTCGCGCGCGCCGATGAAGCGCTCAAGCAGACCCGGTGGCGACACCGAGCCGAGACCGAAGATCTCACCCAACGGATCTACGGTCGACCTGATGCCGCCTACGTCCGAACAGTCAGCGGTGTACACGGCGCCCAAGCTCGTGCAGAACGTTGGCGGCAGTACGCCGACGCGGTGCGCGCCGATCTCACCCGCATCGAATCCCTCCCGATCGTACGGGCCGTGCAGCTCATCGAATCAGCCCGCGCTCAAGCCCTCCAGGTGGAGGTCGATCGGACAGTTGCCAATCACCGCGCCAGGCTTGGCGTGCCGACGGATCGCCGGATCAGGCCTACAGGCCCCGATGTCGGACGAAGCATGTAGGTCCGGCCGCCGGTATGCGGAGAAGGGTGCTCGCCGTTGCACCCAACCGCCAACGGTCGATCTCGGTTGGCGCGCGTCCTGGTTGCCGATCCGTAAACAGCGACCAGAACGCACATTCTCAATCAGCAACCAAGGCGCCCGGAGGAGCCGGGCGGCCATTTCACCGGAGCGACCTCAAGGGCGATCAAGGCTCAGCCACACCCGACCCTCCCGGGCCGCTGAACAACTTGCGGATCGAGGCCGAGGCTCACGACTCCGTAGCGTCGGCTACCCTCGCGGACGCGGCGGGTGGGCAAAGCGGGTGCACGACGGGCCAGGTGGAGCTGAGGTCGGCCAGCACCAGATCGGCGCGAGCGCCTTCCCGCAGAGAACCGCGGTCGTGGAGGCCCACGCACGCGGCGGGTCCTGCCGTCACGAGCGCGATCGCGCGCGGCAGGGTCATCACCCCGTCCCGCGCTAGCTTCAGCGCGGCGGGCAGCATCGCGGTGGGCAGGTAGTCGCTGGCCAGGGCGTCGACCAGTCCGGCTCTTGCGAGTTCGGTGGCCGAGACGTTTCCGGTATGGGAACGGCCGCGGATTACGTTGGGGGCGCCCGCGACGATAAGCATGTTGCGCTCACGGGCGGCGCGTGCGGCCGTGAGCGTGGTGGGGAACTCCGCTACGGTCCCGCCGTGCGCTACGAGCGCGTTGACCTCCGCGGAGGTGGCGAGATCGTGGCCCCAGAGCCGGATCCGGCCAGCGTGTGTCAGGTGGCCCAGCCACGCAAGCGCGCTGTCTCGGATATCGAGGCGGAGGTTCCGGTCGCGGCGCAAACCAGCGACGTGGTCCGCGGCCTGCTGCTCGGTCATTCCCTCCCCCAGCACGAGCCAGCGTCGCATCGTCGCCTCGTCGTGGAACTGACCAATCCCCGGGGTGTGGTCCTCATAGGACACGACCGGGAGGCCCCCCTCAGGGGGGAGCCGAGCTAGGTGGTCGTCCAGCGTCGTTCGGCCGTAGGCGCAGCGGACGTCGAGCCGGTGCAGGATTCGGTGGTCCGCCTGGGTGTCAGGGGGATTACGCAGCACGTGTGACAGGTCGACTGCGTCGGGGGAGCCGATCGGCATGCCCAGGATGGATCGCTGCTGAAAAGCTAGGCCGTGGAAGGCGGTCGTGATACCCGCAGCGCGAAGGCGGGCGCCGGCCGACCCGAGGGCGAACGAGGGGTCGAGCGTTACGTCCGGCCGCGGGCACAGCTCCTTGGTGAGCATGTCGCTGTGAACATCAACGAGACCTGGCAGGAGGTGGGCGCCCCGCCCGTCCAAGTCGCAGCTGGCACCCGGTGGATGCGCTCCCACCTCTACGACGTGACCCTCGCGCACCACGACGCGGGCGTTATCGATCATCCGGTCGCCGAGCACCGCGACTACGTGACCAAACACGTAGTCGCGCGATGTCCAAGGGGCCACGATCGATCAGCCTAAGCCCACCTCATACCCGCGCCCGGCCGCCCGGGTAGATCGCAGCGGATGGCCGGCACGCGTTCACCCGGCGTTAAGGCGCGGCCCCGTCCCGCTTCACAATACCTCTATATGGTTTGGTCATTCACCCACAGACCTATAGAGGAGTGTTCGTGCTCGAACTTTCCGAGGTGAGCAAGACCTACAAGGGTGGCGTGCGAGCTCTGGAACGCACTGATCTCAAGATCGAACCCGGGCAGGTGACGGTGCTACTGGGGCCCTCAGGGGCGGGCAAGTCGACGCTTCTGCGCTGCATGAACCTGCTTGTCACTCCCTCGACCGGCACCGTCCGAGCCGAGGACCTGCCGCCCCTTGAGTCCCGCCGCGCGCTACGAGACCACCGCCGCCGAACCGGCATGGTCTTCCAGCACCACCAGCTGATTCCGCGCTACACCGCCCTGCGCAACGTGTTGTTGGGGCGGGTCGGGTACCAGTCCCTGTGGCGCGGGTTGTTGCCCTCCACCCGCGAGGACGAGCGCATCGCGCTCGATGCGCTCGATCAGGTCGGGCTGCTCGACAAGGCCCTGGAGCGTGCCGACAGCCTGAGCGGCGGCATGCAACAGCGGGTCGGCATTGCTCGAGCCCTCGCGCAAAGGCCGCGCCTCATCCTCGCCGACGAACCGGTTGCCAGCCTGGACCCGGCAACCTCCCAGCGCGTCATGTCGCTGCTGCATCGAGTCTGCGAGCACAACGGCATCACTCTGGTCGCCAGCCTTCACCAGGTCGACCTAGCCCTCGGGCACGCGGACCGCATCATCGGCCTCGCGCACGGTGAGGTCGTGTACGACGGCCCGGCCGAGAAGGTCACCGACGCCGACCTGCAGCTGATCTACGAGGGCGTCACCGACAACGCCGTCGAGCCAGCCCCGACCGACCCCACGGTCAAACAGGCAGCCGTTGCCGCCGCCAGGTAGTACGACTCACCCCCTTTTTCCCAACCACATCCCAGAGGAACATCCATGCCCGTTCACCGTCATCCCACCCTCGTCGTCGCGACCCTGATCTCCTTGATGCTCGTGCTCGCCGGTTGCGGGTCCGGCTCAGGGAGCGGGGCCAAGGCCGAGGCCGGCGCGGTTCCCGAAACCCTGCGGGTGGCCTTGCTGCCCGACGAGAACGCCTCAGACGTGATCAAGAACAACGAACCGCTGCGGCAGTACCTCGAGGATGAGCTCGGCGTCGAGGTGGAGCTCATCGTCACCACCGACTACTCCTCGATGATCGAGGCCATGGCCCGCGGGCGCCTCGAGCTCGGCTACTTCGGCCCCCTCTCCTACGTCCTTGCTCAGGAAAAGTCCGACATCGAGGCATTCGCAGCGATGCAAGACGTAGAGGGCGAGGCGCCGACGTACCGATCAGTAATCGTTGGCAACCCCGCCGTCATCAAGAGCCTTGAGGACATCGCCGGCAAGACCGTCGCCTGGGGCGATCCGGCCAGCACCTCCAGCCACCTGATCCCGAAGGCGATGCTCGTCGAGCAGGCGGATCTGAACGTCGACGACGGGGACTACCAGGAGCAACACGTCGGCGCCCACGACGCCGTCGCGCTCGCGGTGCAGAACGGCAACGCCGAGGCAGGCGGCCTCAGCAAGCCGATCTACGAGCGGCTCGTCGAGGAGGGCATCATCGACCCGGCTAAGGTGGCGGTGATCGCGGAGTCGGAGCCCTATCCCAACTACCCCTGGACCATGCAGGCGAGCTTGCCCGAAGACTTCAAGGAGCAGGTGCGCAACGCCTTCCTCGAACTTGACGCCCCTGAGGTGCTGGAGCCGTTCGGCGCTACCGGGTTCGAGCCCATCACCGATGAGGACTACGACGTCGTACGCGAGCTCGCGCCGCTGCTCGACATCGACCTGGCGGACTTCCAGTGAGCACCGGGCTGCTCTCTCCCGATCAGGAAGATGCCCAGGAGGCAAGTTTCCGGGCGGTCGCCCAGCAGGTGCGCGCTGACTGGCGCCGTCGGGCAGCAGAGCTCGCCGTGGTGACGGCGTTGGTGCTCTTCTGCGCCTACTTCGTCGGCCTGCTCGACAGTGCCCGGATGGGCGCCGGGCTGGTCGACATCGTAGACCTGCTCAGCGAGATGTGGCCGCCCGACTTCACCAACCTGAACGCCTGGTGGGGTCCGCTCTGGGATTCCTTGGCGATGAGTCTGGCCGCGACCGCGCTCGCGGTGCTGCTCTCGGTGCCCCTGGCGCTCCTCGGCGCACGTAACACCTCACCCCACCCCGCCGTCTACTGGTCGGCGCGGATGATGCTCAACGTCCTGCGCTCAGTGCCGGAGCTGATCATGGCAATCGTCTTCGTCGCCGCAGTGGGCTTCGGCGCCCTGCCCGGCGCGCTCGCCCTCGGCATCCACTCGGCCGGCATGGTCGGCAAGTTCTTCGCCGAGGCGATCGAGCACGCCGACCAGGCCCCAGTGGAGGCCGCCCGCGCCGTCGGGTCGACTCCGGCGCAGGTGATCATGCACGGCGTCCTGCCCCAGGTTCTGCCGCAGATGGCTGACGTCACCATCTACCGCTGGGAGTTCAACTTCCGGGCCTCGGTGGTGGTCGGTGTGGTCGGCGCCGGCGGGATCGGGTTCGAGCTGATCGCCGCGCTGCGCACACTCAAATACGAAGAAGTCTCCGCCATCCTGCTCGTCATTCTCGCCACCGTCACCGTGGTCGACGCCCTCGGTGGCCTACTCAGGAAGAGGTTCGCATGACCGACACCTTCGCGCGACCGGTGGTCGTCCTGACCCACCGGGTGCACCCCGAGATCCTCGATCTCCTCGGCCGCGTCTGCGAGGTCGTGCCGAACCAGGACAACGACAGCCTCCCACCCTCCGAACTGCGGCGACGGGCCGCAGACGCCGACGCATTGATGGCGTTCATGCCCGACCAGATCGACGCGGCCTTCCTCGATGGCTGCCCGCGGCTGCAGGTCGTTGCAGGAGCCCTCAAGGGCTACGACAACATCGACGTCGACGCCTGCACCGAGCGCGGGATCTGGCTCACCCGGGTCGATGACCTGCTCACCGAACCCACCGCCGAGCTCGCCCTCGGGCTGCTTATCGGGCTCGCGCGTCATGTGACGAGCGGTGACCGCCGAGTGCGCGATGGCTTCCCGGGGTGGCGGCCGGTGCTCTACGGCCGCACGCTCATCGGCTCCACGATCGGGATCGTCGGGGCCGGCGTGCTCGGACAGGCGGTGGCGCGGCTGCTCGGGGGCTTCGACGCCCGCCTGCTCTACTGGGACCCCCAGCCAGTGACGCCATCGAAGGCCAGCGCACTCGGGTTGGAGCGCGTGGAGCTCACCGAGTTGCTCACACAGAGCGATGCCGTGGTGGTTTGTGCACCCCTGGTGCCCGACAGCCTGCACCTGTTGAACCGCGAAGCACTCGCATCGATGCGGGCGGGCACACTGCTGGTCAACGTCGGACGAGGCTCGGTGGTGAGCGAGGACGCCGTCACCGAGCTGCTGCGCGGTGGCCACCTCGGCGGGTACGCCGCCGACGTCTTCGAGTTCGAGGACCTGTCACGCCACGACCGACCGGACGGCCCGCACCCCGACCTGCTCGAACTGAACGAGCAGACGCTCTTCACTCCACACCTGGGCTCGGCGGTCGCAACTGCCCGGCTCGCGATCGAGGAGCACGCGGCAAACGCCATTCTGAAGGTGCTGGCCGGAGAGGAGCCCGAGGGAGCCGTCAACAACCCGAACCGAGAGTCGCTGACGACGTCCCGCCCGCCGCTATGATCCTACCCATCAACGACGTCCCGCGCCGAAGGCCCTCCGCCCGGATACCGGTCTACCTAGCCACAGCCGACGCCTTGGCCGAGCGGATCGCAGAGCAACCCGTCGGCACGCGGCTCCCATCGGAAGACGAACTCGCCCGGGACCTGGGCGTCAGCCGCCTCACCGCACGGGCCGCCCTGTCCGCGCTCGAATCCCGCTACCTCGTCCGGCGCAGGCAGGGCAGCGGAACGTACGTCTCGCGGCGCATCGACTACACCATCAGCCGGCACAGCCCACCGAGCTGGAGCGCGAGCGTGCGCCAAGCCGGTCTGACCCCGCACATTCGCACCACGGGCTGGCGCCTCGACCAGCCACCGGCGGAGGTGCGGAGCCGGATGCGGGTGGGTGCTCGACGACAACTCCTCGCAATCTCCCGCGACAGGTACGTCGACAACGACCTAGTTGGCTTCGCCGAAACCTGGCTCGACCCGGATCTCGTCCCCAACCTCACACAGGTCCTCGAGCCCGGAGCGTCTCTGCACGACACCCTGGCAGGCCACTACGGCATCCAGCCGGTGCGCGGCTGGTTCGGCGTCGCGATCGACCCCGCGCCGTCCGAGGTGGCCCAGCATCTCGGGCTTAGCGGCCGACCGCTGGTGATCGCGATCCGCAGCCGCACCGACGCGGCCGCCCGTGACCATCGGCCGGTCGAGCTCACGCTTTCCTGGCTCCGTGCCGACGTGTTCCGGATCGACGTCGACTTCGACACGAGACCCTGACTCCAACCACCACGTGTTGATGGTCGTCCATGTGCGCCGCCTCGTTGTCGCGCTTGGATGAGGTTCTCTGACCGGCGGCATAGGTGTATCGGGCCAACTCGAGTTGCAGCGGCTTGCCCGCAGCGGCGACGGCGAGGCGAGCGGCTTCGCGTCGTTCAGCGCGTGCTCGACGCACCGTGACCTGGGATACGGCCACAAGTGACACCACGGCGCCGACAACGGCGCTCACCCCGGCTGGCAATGAGCGTTGACCAATCCACGTCCCCAGAGTGGCACGGCCCATCCCTGTGGATGATTCCAGCGGCCGGGCCGGCGACCGTCCTACCCTGCTCGACATGTCGTGACCGCGCAGGAGGCCGCGGGCATCCTCCATCGAGTCCAGGGCGTGCCACAGAGGGATCGGCGGATTCTCGCGGTCATCGCAACAGCAGTGGTCCGATCATCTCGATCGGCTTCTTGAACTGTAGACGTTTGCGGGGTCGGTCGTTGAGCTCAGCGGCGACGACGTCGAGGTGGGCTTCGGTGTGTACCGACAGGTCGGTCCCTTTCGGAAAGTACTGCCGGAGCAGCCCGTTGGTGTTCTCGTTGGTCGCCCGCTGCCAGGGCGACTTTGGGTCGCAGAAGTAGATGGCGATGTCGGCAGCGATCTGGACCTGTTTCCAGTCCCGCATCTCTACCCCCTGGTCCCAGGTCAGCGTCCGGCGCAGCTGATCGGGCAGGGTGCTGATCTTCGCGGCCAGGGCGGGTGCGACCTGTTCGGCCTTGGACCCCTCGGCGAGCGGCACCAGCAGCGTGTAGCCGGTGGAGCGCTCGACCAGAGTGCCGATCGCCGAGGCGTTGGCCTTGCCGATGATGAGGTCACCCTCCCAGTGCCCGGGTACGGCCCGGTCGTCCGCTTCGGCCGGCCGCTCACTGATGTTGACCATGTCGGGCAGCACCCGGTTCTTGCGCCTCGCACCTTGCCGGTTCGGGACCCGCATCTCCCGCCCCGTGCGCAGACAGCGCGTCAGGTCGCGGCGCAACGCACCGCGCGACTGCACGTACAGCGACTGGTAGATCGTCTCGGTCGACACCCACATCTCCGGCTGGTCGGGGTAATCCTCGCGCAACCGGCCGGCGATCTGCTCCGGGGAGTACCGCTTGGTCAGCTCGGTCTGAACCCGCTCCCGCAGCACCTGGTTGGTCACCAGCTTCGCCGACTTCGGGCGGGAGGCCCGCTGATGGGCCAGCACATGCGCCGAGCCCGCCCGGTACCGCCCGGTTCGGTCGGCGTTGCGGGCCAACTCCCGCGAGATCGTCGAGGGACTGCGACCGAGCCGCGCCGCTACCTGACGGATCGACTCACCCGCCGCCCGGGCCAACGCGATCTCCTCCCGCTCGGCGAAGGACAAGTAGCGCCCCTGCAGGTTGCGGCCACGACGTGGACGCACCCCGCCGGCCTGGCGCAGCCAAGCGAGCCCTCGATGGCGATGGGTGCCGGCCACCGCGGCCGCATCGGTCAAGAACTCACCGGCTTGCCACGCCGCCCAGAACGGCTGATACAGCTCGGCAACCAACTGATTGGAGAAACGCACGGTCATGAACACCCTCACAGGATCGATCAGGTGTTGCGACCACCGCACGAACCCGGGGATCCCGTACTGGCTACGCTCCCAGGTGACGATCCCGCACCGACACGACTCCGCACGCCCTTGCCGACCGGGGCGGTCAACTGTGCGTCGGGCCGAGAACTGATGCTCCTCTTGGCCGTCAGGGCCGCCGGGGACTCAGCGCTGCAAGATCAGTTGCAAGGCCATCGCCAGACGCCCAGGTGATTCGAGTCAGCAATCGGCGGCCGCGTGATCGACGTTCGCGAGGTAGGGACGTTCGAGGGGGCGACGCAGCTGCTTGTCGGGTTTGCCGGCGCGCGAGCACGACAGCGGCCACGAGCACCCGTCCGTGTCTGACCTGCCGAACCGTCAACGTCTTGTGATCGACGTCGCCAGGAAGCCGGCGCGTGATGCGTGTCCCGACGACTCGATTCGTCCGTTCGCCTCGAAGTGGCGCCCGGCGGACGCAACCTCTCGTCCCGCAGAGGAGTTAGGTAGTTCGAGGAGGTGGTGCCAGATGCCGACGTTCGCCGATACCGACACGCTGACGTTCGAGGAGTATGCGGCCGCGGCGTGGCCGCGTCTGTTCCGCCGCGCCTACCTCCTCGCCGGCAACGGCGCAGATGCCGAGGACCTCGCTCAGCAGACCCTGATAAAGGTCCACGGCTCCTGGGCGCGGGTGAACCGGTCGGATGTCCCCGACGCCTACGTCATGCGCATCCTTGCCAACACGTTCCTCTCCTCCAAACGCCCCAAGAGACGACTGCTGGAGTTGCTCGTCGGCGATAACGCACCCGAACCAGCCTCCCCCCTCATCGCCGGACCCGAGGACCGAATGGCCCTGTGGCCTCACGTATGCGGGTTGCCGCCGCGCCAGCGTGCCGTCATCGTGCTGCGCTACTACGAACAGCTCAGCGAGGCAGAGATCGCCGACGTCCTTGACTGCTCGCGCGGCAACGTGAAGTCCACCGCCCACCGCGCCCTACAGAACCTGCGAACCGCTCTTGGACAGGAGGAAGGCTGATGTACTCCGACCTCGAGCACACCCTCATCCGCGAGCTGGACGACGTGGCCAGCAAGCTCGTCGTCCCTCCGCTTCCCCACCTACCGGTGACTTCCTCTGGTCGACGGCGCTGGCAGATTGTCGCGCCGCTCCTTGTCGCCGCCGCGGTGGTCGTGGTCGTCCTTGCCGTGGCCGTCATGCTCGGCAGCCCCCAGAGCCGTGACCCGGCGCCGGCGCCGAGTCCCACTCGGGTCGTGGACACTGGCCCTCTCAGCACTGCGGCACCGGCCTCACCGGTCGTGGTGACGGGCAGCCTGTTCGTGGGCGGCGAAGAGGTGCCCGGCCGCTGGTCCAGGGTCGAAGGCAGCGGCACGCACTGGGTGGGCCAGCGCGCCGCCGGTAGCGGACCTGACTTTGTGGGTTCGGACGGCGCAGGCAGCTGGTGGTGGGGTTACGACACCGAACCGCAAGAACTCGACCGGGCACTGGACCAGCCCCCGGCCATTTCCCCTAGCGGCGGCTACCTGGCCCAGGTGGTTAGCCAGGGCGGCGGGGCGCTGCTGGTCGGCGCGGACACCGAGGAAGGCGGCGAGGGGTTCGGCGGAGTGGACCTGCCCGACGGCGACCCGGACCCGGCCCCCCGCGCCGTCGCGGTCACCGACGACGGACTCGTCGTGGCCCGCGGCTTCGACTTCCAGCAGCTGTGGCGCCCGCTCGTGGACGGCGAGGTCATCGACTTGGCCGAAACCGCGCCCGGCCAAGTCGTCATCGGCAATACTACCGCGGGGCTGTTGGTCAACGGGGGCGCCTACTCGTCGGCCGACGGCACCCAAGGCGCTCCTTACCTCGCCCAGCTGTCTGAGGACGGCGCCCTCATCCGAGTGGGCGCGGTCCCGACCCATGACGTCCTTGAGGCCAGCCGCGAGTGGCTGGGCTACGTGCCGCCCGGCACGGTCGGCGGCGAAGCCTCAGGGACCACCGAGCTGCGCGTGCAACGGATCGACGGCTCCGAGTCGGACGTGCTGTCGCCACCCGAAGGCTGGCTGTTCATGGCTCCCGGGTTCAGCTGGGAAAACGACGACCGTCTGCTCGCCTTGGTGGTGACCCAGAACGGCGGTGACGAGGCGCTGGTGCGGTGCCGCCCAGCCCCAGCCTCCTGCGCCTTCGTTGACCTCCCCTGACGACGCACTCCGTGAAGCAGGACCTTCGTCTCCCCGATTCGTGACCCGCGTGCCCGATCAAGTCGTCGCGTTCGCGGGAGTCTGGTGCTGAGCGGACTGCCCAACACGGCCCGTAGGCACGTCGCGTGACGGTCCGCGGCCGCCTCCGTTCCATGAGTCGCATCCGTTCCGGTCGCGGATCGCTATCCGGGACGGTGTAGCAGC
>NZ_CM001852.1:4065017-4080535 GCF_000389985.1 Nocardioides sp. CF8 | reverse complement strand
CAGCGCTACACCACTACCTGGGACTTGACCAATGGCTGCACCGATCGGTCGTTGCTCGTCCGCAATTTGTCATCAACCCCCGCCGGGACAACGCCGGGCAATTCTCGATATGAAGGTCGTTCCGCGGTCGTTGTGGCACGACCTCTGGGTCGTTTGCAAAGTGGTTATCTGCCCGGGGGCAGGAGCATGTCCGTTAGCTCATCGACTGGGGTAAGCAAGATCCAACCGACTTCATGGCGGGAGGGGTCATGTCGAGGAGGGTGCGGGAGTCGGAAGATCGAGGGCAACCTGCGGTCCGGTGATGGTGGCTGTGCCGCCGTGGGCCTCGGCTACGGCCTGGACCAGGGCGAGGCCCAGCCCTGTGCCGCGGGTGGTGCGGCTGCTATCGGCGCGGGTGAATCGGTCGAACGCCTGGTCGACGAACTCGGCGGGGAACCCAGGGCCGTCGTCGCTGACAGCGAGCCGGATCCGTCCGTGGGTTCCGGTGGCGGTGACGCAGATGGTGCCCTCGCCATAGCGCAGCGCGTTGGAGACGAGGTTCGCCAGGGCGAGATCGAGCCAGTGCTGGTTCCCGCCGATGCTCAGGCCGGTAGGGGTAAGCGTTTCGAGGCGTCGTCCTTCCGCGTTTGCCTGCGCGTCGAAGCGCCTGGTGACGTCGATAAGGAGCTGGTCGACGTCGACGGGGTCGTGCGGCGCCTCGCCGGAGGCACGCAGCTCCTCGAGGTCGAGGAGGGCGTTGGAGAGGGTGATCAGTCGCTCGACCTGGCTGCGCAGGGACTCGAACGCGGTCGTGGTCTCGGCGTCACCGCGGGGCCGCAGCAGGGCCACCTCAAGCTCGGTGCGCATCAGCGCGAGCGGTGAACGCAGTTCGTGAGAGGCGTCCGCAAGGAACTGTCGTTCGCGTTCGTTGGCCTGCCGGATCCGTTCGAGCAGCGCATTGAAGGTGTGTCCCAGGCGAGTGACCTCGTCGTCCTTGCCTGTGGCGACCGGGAGCAGCGGTGCCCCGTCAGCGTTCTCGGCGGCGAGGCGGTATCTCTCGACCGGGTTGAGGGCTGCCCGGGCGGTTCCGTAGCCGACGAGCGAGGCGGCGATCAGGGTGGCGAGGTCCGCGATGGCGAGCTGGAGGAGGAGTTCACGCAGTGCCTCGTCGTGCTTGTTCTTGCTGATGGCTGATGCGACCACTACGGTGCCGCGCGGGGCGTCGACTGGTGCCACGACGACCTTGTAGGGGTGGTCGGTGGTGGGCAGGAGGTTGCCGACGTCCTCGCGAACCTCGGTGCCGGCTGCTGCCTGAACGAGGGCGTCCTGGTCGGCGAGCCGAGCCTTGGCGTTGCCGGCGATGACGCGTCCTTGCGGGTCGTAGACCTGGTAGCTCTGGCCGGGTGTGTCGGTCGGTGGTGTGGCACCGGTGGCGATGGCGCGTTGCACGACTTGTTGGTAGGCGTCGAGGTCTTGGTCGAGCTGCCGGTTCAGGGCGTATCCGACGCGCCAGAACACGAATGCTCCGGCGATCAGGAGCACGGCGGTCATGGTGAGGGCGACGGCCAGCACGAGTCGGGTGACGATGGGTCGGTCACCGACGAGGCGGCGCCACAGGGTCATCTTTTGGTCTTCTCGAGTCGGTATCCGACGCCTCGCAGGGTGCGGATCGTGACCAGATCGGACGCTGCGAGCTGGTTACGGAGGCGGGACATGTGGACGTCGAGGGCGTTGCTGTTGATGTCGACCTCGCCGTCCCAGACGTCGTCGAAGAGCCGGGCGCGGCTCACGACGTGGCCGCGGCTCTCCATCAGCGAGGTGAGCATCGCGAACTCGCGCCGAGACAGGGTGACCTCGGTGTCGGCGACCCAGACACGTTGCTCGAGCGGGTCCAGGGTGATGTCGCCGACGACGAGTCGATGATCGGCGCCGGGATCGAGGCGGCGGCGGATGGCGCGTAGGCGTGCGTGGAGCTCTTCGAGGGCGAACGGTTTGACCAGGTAGTCGTCCGCCCCGGCCTCGAGACCGGCGACCCGTTCGGGGACGGCGCCGCGGGCAGTCAGCATCAGGATGGGGACATCGTTGCCTTCACGGCGCAGCTGCTTGCAGACCTCGATTCCGCTCAGGCCCGGCAGCATCAGGTCGAGCACCACGGCGTCGACGTCGAGCCCGCGGGCTGCGGCGAGACCACTGGGCCCGTCGAAGCATCCGACGGTGCTCACGCGCTGGTCCTCAAGGTAGCTCGCGATGAGCTCGACCATCCGATGCTCGTCGTCGACCACCACCACATGCATTCGATCAGCGTAGGTGAGCGGCGGTGCGCCTGCGGTGAGGTCACGAGGCAACGGGCACCTCGCGGGCCGACAGGTCCGTGCTCTGCTGGGCGGACGAGGGGGTTGTGCTGGGGGGCGTCGCGAACACGAACCGTTTGTAGGTGACGTACCGGAAGACGGTGCCGAGCGCGAGCCCGACGACGTTCGCGGAGATGTTGTCCGCGAGGCGGCTGGTGAGCCCAAGGACGTCGTGGGAGAGGACCAGGGTGAGGATGGAGAACCCGAACCCGATGATGTTGAACAGGACGAAGAGACTCACTTCGCGTCGCCGGTTCCCCGAGGTGTGGTGCCCCCAGGTCAGGCTGCGGTTCCCGGCGTAGGTGACGCACATCGCGACGGCGACCGCGAGGGTGCGGGCCAGCGAGGGGTCCAGGCTCGCGAACGGGTGCATCGAGCGCAGCAGGTTGAACGCAACGACGTCGACGACGTACCCGGTGCCACCCACCGCGAGGAAGGTCAGCACCTCGTGGGTCAGCAGGCGGTCGAGCAGCTCACGTAACCGCATGACGCTCGGCCGGCTTGTGGCGCGCAGGCACCTTGTGGGTGACGGGCGTTCCTGGTGCATCGCTGCCGGAATCGTCGTGCCGAAGCCCCGGTCCGGTGCGGTGGACGAGTTCGTCCCGGCGCCAGAGCAGCACCCGGGTCAGCGCTTCGGCGACGATGGAGCCCGACATCTTCGAAGTGCCGACTGTCCGGTCGGTGAATGTGATGGGCAGCTCGGTGACCCGAAGTCCGAGCCGGACCGCACGCCAGGTGTTCTCGACCTGGAAGCAGTACCCGTTCGACTCGGACTCGACGCCGCCGATCCGCTCGAGCGCGTCGCGACGGAAGGCCTTGAAGCCCGCGGTCGTGTCGTGCACGGGGAGCCCGAGGACGAGGCGGACGTAGAGGTTGCCGGCCCTGGAGATGAGCCGTCGGCTCAGCGACCAGTTGCTCACGGCTCCCCCGGGGACGTAGCGGGACCCGACCGCGACGTCTGCAGCTTCGAGAGCGCGCACTAGCGCGGGGATGCGCTCGGGCGGGTGGGAGAGGTCGGCGTCCATCTGCACTACGGCGTCGTAGTCGTGGGTGAGTGCCCAGGTGAATCCGGCGCGGTAGGCGGCACCGAGGCCGTCCTTCGCCGTCCGGGAGAGCAGGTAGACGTGGCCCGGTCCTTCGCGGTGGTCGTCGTGGTCTGCGAGGTAGCCGGGGTGATGCATGACGAGTGACGCGGTGCCGTCGGGGCTGTTGTCATCGACCACCAGGATGTCGACGTTGGGGGCGGCGCCTCGGACTTGGTCGATGACCGTGGTGACGTTGCCTGCCTCGTTGTACGTCGGGATGATCACCACCGCGCGGCTGGGGTCGAAGGCGGCGAACGGGCTTGGGTTGTGCATGGTCTGACTCCAGGGCGTGAGCGCGGCGGCTGTCGTCGTCGCGGTTGAGGGGGTTGGGAGAGGTCGTCGGGCAGTCCCTACCGGGGTGAACAAGGACCGGCGGGCGACGCTCCAGGTCGCGAGTACCGCCACCGACATCGCGGCCGCTCCCAGAACATCGGTGGCCCAGTGCATGCCGAGGTAGACGCGGCTGACCGCGACCAGCCCGGCGACGCTCACGGCTATCGAGACGGCGAGAACCCGGGCGCGACGCGAGGCGCCGGCGCAGACGATGGCCGCGAGGATGCCCCACGCGGCGACGGCTTGGGTGGTGTGCCCGGACGGGTAGGCCCATCCACCGGCGGACGCGAGCCAGTCGGTGGCCGGCGGCCGGTGCCGATGGACCAGCTGACCGACGACGGCGTGCAGGAGAACCGCGGTCCCGTAGACGACGGCGATGTCGAGCACCGGAGCCCAGGACCTGCGGCGTCGGGCGAGGAGTCCTCCTCCGATGGCCAGCAGGGGCACGGTGACCGCGGTGGCGCCGAGCCAGGTGACCGTCGTGAAGAACACGTCGAGACTCGGGACCCGGTGATCGAGGACCCAGCCGTGGATGCGGGGGTCCAGCAGCGCCAGCTCTTCGCGAGCGAGAACGTCCTGGGTGATACCGAGGAACGTCCAGGTGGCCGCGACGGCCACCGTGAGCGCGGCGGTCACCGCGAGTCCGGTGGGGTTGGTCGGGTCGAGGCGTGCGCCGATCCAGCGGGTTGAGCGTGGGAACCGTTCCCGGGTTCCCTGCACCACAGCGCTGGAGGCGATCTGGGATGCGAGTCGGCTGAACCGTCCTGCGCCGGTACGACGGAGCAGGAACCCGGCCAGCACCGCGACCACGACCACTCCAAGGGCGGCGAGCCCGATGCGGGACGCGACGTGCTCGACGTGCCGCCAACTGCTGCCGCCCAGGTAGCCCAGCAGCACCGACATCGTTCCCCACGCGACGCCGCTGGCGACGTTGAAGGTCAAGAAGGTGCGGTAGCGCAGTCCGGACATGCCGGCCAGGCCGGGGATCATGACCCGCAGCGCGGCGGTGAAACGGCCGAAGAACACTGCCCTGCCACCGCGTTCGGCCAGGTAGGTCTCCGCGCGGTCGAGGTGGCTGCTCTTCACGAACCGGCCCACGGTGCCGTCCAGCAGGCGTCTTCCGTATCGGCGGCCGACTGCGTAGCCGACGCTGTCGCCGACGATGGCACCCGTGATTCCGGCCGCGAGTACGGCACCGAGGGAGACGTTGCCCTCGTAGGCCATGACGCCGCCGAGAATGAGCGCTATCTCGCCGGGGAAGATGAAACCGATGAACGCGGAGGACTCGAGCGCGGGGAGCGCGAACACGACAAGCAGGGCGACCCAGGGCGGTAGCGCGAGCATGTGGGAAGCGATGGCGCTCATCATCGGGACAGGCTCGCTTCGGCAGTAGTGAAGAGCGGCCGCAGCGGTGTGCGGGTCAACCTGGTCACGCCCCAGATGAGGAGGCGGCGGACCGCCAGGTAGCCCGAGCAGGTGACGGCCGCGCCGAGCAACAGCCCGACGATGACGTCGAGGGGGAAGTGCGCGCCGACGTAGACGCGGGCGAACGCCATCACCACCGCAGCCAATGCGGTCGCGGCCCCGAGGCGTCGGTGGGTGAGCAGCACGCCGGCGGCGACGGCGCCCGCCATGACCGCGTGGTCGCTGGGGAACGAGTAGTCCCCGCTGCGGGCGACCAGGACGAGAGCATGCGGGGAGACCGTGTAGGGCCGTGGCGCGTGGACGAGGTTGACCAGCGGCTGGTTGAGACCGATCGCGAGCAGCGCCCCCGCCGGCGCCCACAGGGCCGCGGCCATGCTCGTCGGGTTCCGGTCGCGGCGTGCCCACCACCACGCCGCCAACAGGACGGCGGCGAACAACACGACGCCGTACTCGGCGTAGAGCCTCATCGGCGTGTGCAGCACCGGGGTGCTCTGGGCGAACTGGTTGACGGCCAGGAACCAGCCGCCTTGCGTGCTCTGCCACATCACTGAGCACCCACTCCGCACGTCGACGGCGGCGGAATCGTCGCGAGAGGACGGTCCACGCCGTCGTGCAGCCAGACGGTGTGCCCACACACCACGGACACGGCCCGGTAGTGGGCGTCCAGTGAAGCGTCGACGCGGTTGTCCGGGTCGAGGCCCCAGGTGTGCTCCGGGTCCCACCGCACCACCCAGGTTGGTGCGGCCGGACCGTTCAAGATGCTCGTGAGCAGGGATAGGTCAGGGTCGAGCGTCCGTGCGGGCAGGCTCCACGCGTACGGGTAGCCGGGGGCGAGCCCGGAGGCGTTGATGACGTTGGCGTGCGTGAACGGCACCACCAGGGTGTCGCCCGTCTGCGCGGACGCGGCGACCCATCGTCCGGTCGTGTACGCCTCACTTGACCCGGTGGCGGCGATGACGGCGGCAACCGGGGAAACCAACGCTGTCGTGGTAGCGGCCACGACGATCAGACGACGGGTCCACCGCCAGCCCGGCACCCTGCGGTGCACGCTGAGCCCTGCGGCCAGTGCCACCATCGGGATCAGCGCGATCAGGTAGTGCGGCCAGAAGTTCTCTCCGGCCAGCACCCCGAATGCCTCGACCGCCGCGGTCGCGGCGACCGCCCACGCAAGCGGGTCCAGGCGACTAAGTCGTCGCCGGTGGCTCCAGCACAGGTGCACCAGGAGGGCGAGCAGTCCGGACAGGCCGGCGAGGAGGGCGAGGAAGCCGAGTCGGTGCAGGGGCGCGTTCCACGACCAACTCGCCATCACCGTTGAGGCGTCTGCCCGGAAGCCGAACATTGCATAGGCGAGCGCGCCCACGCCACCATGGCCAGTGGCCCAGGTCAGGGTCATGGCGCCAGTGACGGCGACACCGGATGTGAACGCTGCCGCGATCATCAGAACCTTCATGGGCCGATAGGTGAGTCGGTTGGTCCGGGTCGCTACACCCACGACGAGGAGGACCGCGGCGAACACGAATGCGTCGACGAAGTTCTGCTTCATCAACATCGCGGTAACTGCGGATGCGCCGGCCAGGATGGCGAGCAGCACCGTCTGGGTCCTGTTGGTCGAGACGCGTACGGCGCGTAGGAGTGCGGCGATGGACACGGCCACGAAGACCGCGGCGGCGAGCTCTCCGTTGAGCCGTTGTGCCTGCAACAGGACCGATGACCCGAACGCGAACCCGGTCCAGGCCGCCCACCTGGCGGCGGGACGACCTCCGACCGCCTCCGCGGCGGAGGCCAGCGCCGCGACGAGAACAACGGCCAGCAGGGCGGCGGTGAGCCGCACACCGTCGGGGCCGAGTCGTTGGGCAACGTCGAACAAGGCGATGAGACCCGGTGGCCGGTCGACCCACTGGGGGCCGTACAAAAACGGTCCGCCATCGCGCGAGTGCCGGGCGACCATCGCGAAGCCACCTTCGTCGGAACCGAGCTGGCGGGTCAGCGAGAGCAGGTGGACCGACAGCGTGGCGAAGCACGCGAGCATCACCGAATGCCGGCGAGTGAACGTCCGGATCGTCGCCCAGTCGCGGGTCGGGCGAATCGGCCGAAGGGAGGGCACCGTCCGGGTAGCTCCAAGGAGGCGGCGTGCACCAGCAACCGACTCAGGGGCGATACCACGGGCCAGGTCTGCGCGGTCGAGGTTCGGTTGCACGCTCACGTCATCGACGCTAGGGAGCACACATGACGGCAGCATGAAGGGCGCTGGGACGCCTGAAGGTGGCGGCTATCCAGGGCGCCCGGCTGGTCAGCACGAAGTGGGACGACACAAGATAAGACGGGACAACCGGTCGGGCTGCGGTGCTGGTAGAGAACTGGTCGAGGCCGAGGCGAACGGTCAAACGCTGAGAGGCAGCCGCCGTCGAACGGCCCGGCGATACGGGTGCGACGGACCGGCGAGCCGACCGCCGTCTCTCTTGACCATCCTTACAAGGAGCCGTCGTCTGGCCAGCGAAGCCCCGCGACACCTGCGCGTCTCGGGTCTTTGACACGGCCTGCACGGCGCTGACGGCGGTCGGCGCTGTCAGCCACGCGTTGGTTTGACGGACGAACCCGGCAGACAGCAGGACGTCTGCCGACTGCGGTGGGGACACCACTGCTCTCTCTACGAGCGTTGCACCGGCAAGGAGGTAGGTGAGGTCGGTCCGACGCCGGTCGCAGAATGAAGCTGGAACGACACCTCGTCGGCACTGTCACGCACCGATGTGGGCATGGTCAGCGTGCCGGTGGACTGCTCCTGCAGGCTGTATCGCAATGAGCCGAGGTCTCGACCTCCGGCCTTCGCGGTCAACGTGCCCGAGCAGCCGTCGCTGCCGGCCCCGCAGCTGACCTGCAACCCGACCCGGCCTTGGTCGTCGGAGGTCACCGACGTGCTCGTGACGGTGAGAAGTGAGGGGAAGGAAACGCCCGTGGCGGTGTTGTCGCCGTTGGGGTCGAAGCACCCGTCGAACTCGAAGACGGGGTTGGGGACCTCACCGCCACGTGGGTCGGTCATGGTGAGGAAGCCGATGATCTTGCTGGGCCCGGTAACGGTGTAGCAGTCGTTGCTGTGCACGTTGAGCTCGAACTTGCCGTAGCCCTCAGCGGGTAGGGGCATCTTCGGGTCGGTCCACCCGATGAGGCAGACCCAGTCGCCGCCCGGTCCGATGTCGGCTACGTCTGGCCCGTGCTTGTCGCACATGGCCTCGGCGTGCAGCGACTCAGGGGTGAGGTCGTCGCGTCCCAGGATGCGGGCCTTCTCGACGTAGAGGTTGGCGAAGGTGGCTGGGAGGGAGCGCTCGAGACGGGCGCGGGTGACGCTGCTGCCAGGACTCATGGCGGCGACGGCCGAGCCTAAGGCGACGGCTGCGATCAGGGCGATGAAGATGGTGAGAATGATGCGGCGCATGGTGTTCAGCCTCCAGTGATGTCGCGACGGCGGAGCAGGACGAAGGCGACGGCGAGCGTGATGGCGCACCAGGCCCCGCTAACGAGGAGGCCCTCGACGAGGGGCCCGGAGAACCGTGGTTCGGTAAGGAGGCCGTGCCAGGTCTCGAAGGACGTCGTCACCAGGAACGGGCGGATCGCCTCAACCCCTCCCAGGGCGCCGACCAGCTGCATGATCATCCCAAGCACGACGGGGGCCGCAATGCCGACGGCGGGGTTACGCGACCACACCGAGAGCAGGATCGCCAGGCAGGTGAATCCCAACACCGGCGGCAGCATCGCCGCCCAGCTCGTGGCGACCAGCTGCAACGCATGGCCCGCGGGGATCGACTGGCCGGAGAGCCCGATCAGCGGCTGGTGCCCGACGATCAGCCAGCTCGAGGCGATCGTAGATACCGCGAGCAGGACGAGCACGAGCGTGGCGAATCCGGCGGCGGTGATGGTCTTGGCCCAGAAGAGGCGGCTCCGGCTCGTCGACCGGGTGAGCACGGTCTTCCAGGTGCCGTGCTGGTCCTCGCTGGCGAAGACGTCGCCGGCGACGACGGCGGTGAGCAGGGGCAGGACCCACTGCGCGGCGAAGCCGAGCACGAGCAGCGACAGTGCGAACCCGTTGTCGATGGCGAAGCGTCCGAACAGGGTGTCCTTCGGCGGGCGGGACTGCCCGTGGATGACCACCACGATCGCGACGGGGGCCAGGATGGCGACGAGCAGGACAGCGCGGGCGCGGTACTGCGCCCGGAGCTTGCGGACCTCCCATCGCAGCGCCGCGAAGCGGCCGGGGCGACGTCGTGCGAGGTGATGTCCGGCGGCGATCTGCGCGGGCGCCGCCTCGGTCGTCGTCATCGGGCTGCGTCCTGCAGCTGTACGGGCCGGTCCAGGGACTGGTGAGTGGGGTCGTCGGTGAGCATAAAGAACAGGGCCTCCAGCGGGGTCCGGGTGGGGGTGAAGGCGAGCAATCCGATGTCAGCGGCCACCAGGGATCCGACATAGGACGACACCTCGGGTGGCGGGCCGGTCACGATGAGTGCCGCACCGGGGTCGCGCGCCACTGTGATCGCGAACCGGTCCTCGGCGAGCTTCAGCGCGCGAACGTCGTCGGTTGTGGCAAGCACGTGGCCGGGATCGGGGGCCATGGTCCGGAGCTGGGCGATGGTGCCGTGGAAGGCGACGGTGCCGCGCGTCATGATCGTGACGTTGTCGCAGATCTCTTCGACCTCCTCCATGTCGTGGGAGCTGAGGAGCACCGTCAGACCGCGGGCGGCGAGCCGCTTCACCAAGGCGCGCATGTCTCGGATGCCCGCGGGGTCGAGTCCGTTGGCGGGCTCGTCGAGGACGAGCAGCCGCGGTTCGCGAAGCAGGCTCGCAGCGACGCCGAGGCGTTGGCGCATGCCGTAGGAGTAGCCGCCCACCTTCTGGTCGGCGCGATCGGACATCTCCACGACGTCCAGCACCTCCTCGAGCAGACCGGTCGGCGTGCCGCCGTCCAGCAGCGCGAGGCCCTCCAGGTTCGCTCGACCGGTGAGGTAGGGGTAGAACCGCGGGCTCTCGATGAAGCCCGCGACCCTATCCAGCACCCCGACACCGGAGTCCTCCCACGTCTTGCCGAAGACCCGAATGGTGCCCGCGTCGGGACGGATCAGCCCGAAGAGCATCCGCAGGAACGTCGTCTTCCCGGCACCGTTGGGGCCGAGGACGCCGTAGACCTCGCCCGCCGCCACACGCACCGAGATGTCATCGACCGCACGTAGGGACCCGTAGGTCTTGGTCACGCCCTGTGCGTCCACGGCCAATAATTCGTTCATGTCTCGGACGCTATGAGCCCAACATGAAGGAAACATGACCGCAGACTCCAGCCCTGCCTGCGGGTCCCGTTCCAGTCCTCGGGAGTCCGGTCGCCGGACGCCAGTGCGGGTGACGCGACCGGGCCGACTTCGCCTCATACGGGGGGAGTGCGCGGTGCGCGATGTGGTGCGGTCGTGGTCAGCCGGGCGTGTGCGCGTCGCGACGCCGCAACGCGACCAAGAGGAGGCCGGCGGAGAGGATCTGCGCCACGGCCACCAGGGCGATGAGAAGGGTGCGGTGGTTGGTGTAGAGGCCTCCGGCCAGCGTCCCGCCGGCTAGTGCCGCGACACCTTGGAACGCCGCGAAGACGCCGTAGGCGGTGGCGAGTCGGCGTTGGGGGACCAGGTCGGCCACAAGTGCTTTGACAGTCGAGTCCTGGACACCGGTCACGGCACCCCAGATGAGGACACCCGCCAGCACGAAGGACAAGGTGCCGGAGAGGGCCAGAGCCGGGACTGCGACGATGAGGGCCGGCAGTGTGTACAGGATGGGGGCGCCCCAGCGGTCGTAGGCGAACCCGGTGGCCAGGGCTGCCACCGCCTCGGTCGCCATCGCCGCGGCGTACAGGAGAGGCACCACAGCAGTCGTGACCAGTCCGGCGTCGACGAGGTGGTAGGCGATGACCCCGAACGTCATCAACCCCAGCGTGCCGAGTGCGCACGAGGCGGCGAATGCGTAGAAGTGCGCTGGCAGGGCACTCGGCTCGACGATGGTGCTCACATGGGCCGACGTGTCGCCCGTCTTGTCGTTGTCGTGAGGGGCGTCGGACTCGGGTCGCGCATCGTCCGCGTGGCGTTTGAGGGTGAGCAGCAGCATCATGCACACGGCGCCCGGGATGGCCAGCACAGCAAAGGCTGGCCACTGGACGCCGGCGAGGGCGATGACCCCGGCGACCACGAGGGGTCCGGCGAACGCACCGACCTGGTCCAGGGCCTTGTGTACGGCGAATCCGCGGCCGCGGCCCACCGAGACGGCGACGCGCGCGAGCAGGGCAGACTTCGACGGGCTCCGTATGGCCTTCCCGGCGCGCTCGAGCAGGATGAGCGTGGCGGCTAGGGCGAGCCCGACGCTGCCCACGAACGGTGCTACCGCGAGCAGGGGGACGCAGACGGCGGTCATCGCGTATCCGAGGATTGTCAGCGACCAGTAGCGGCCGCTGCGGTCCGCGAGCGGACCGGAGAACAACCGCAGGATCAGCGCCATCGCCTCGCCGGCGCCGGTGATGAGCCCGACCAGCAGTGCTGAGGCGCCCAGGCTGCCCAGGAACGGCCCAGCGATCGAGCGCATGCCTTCGTAGACCATGTCGCCGGCGAGGCTGACAGCTCCGAACGCGACCACCGTCCGCCAGGGCGACCACGCGGGCTGCCTGGGTGGCGCCGGGTCCGGCGCGGAGGCGCTCATCGACCCAGCGAGCTCCGAGGGCGGTCGTCGGATGGCCACACGGCCAAGCCTAGGCAGCATCGCGTCGCGGAGCAGGGGTGCCCTCTCAGTCGGCTTCCTCGGCGCCGCCCGCGTCCTTGGCGACGGTTGCGGTCTGGGGAGCGCTGTCGGCCGCACTGACCTCGACTGTGAGGTCGAGGGCGTTCGGGTCGGTGTAGTAGAGGCTGTACTGGTTGACCGGGAAGTGGCCGGCAGCGCCGGTGTTGTCGAAGTGGATGACCCGGTTGTCGCCGCCCGCGATCACGAAGTCGGCCGGGAGCTGGGAGTAGTAGCTCTCGGTGTCGGAGGTCTTGGGGTCGGTGATCGTGTAGTAGACCTCGAACCCGGAGAGCTCGGTGGTTCCGGTGTTGGTGACGGCGATCTCGAGGTGGTCGTCGACGGCCTTGCCGGAGGGGTCCTCGTTGTTCTCGACCAAGACGCTGTCGATGGTCAGGGACTGGGTGGTCGAGGTGTTCGCGATCGGGTTGTCGGTGACGGGCAGGACCGCGCCAGCCGACTGACCCGTCGAGGCTGCCCGTGTGCCGGAGGGACTGCCGCCGGTCCCGGCGGTGGTGGAGCCGCCGCAACCGGTGGCGAGGGCCAAGACGGCGGCGAGGCCGACTGTGGTGAGAGCGGCCCTGCTGGTGCGGCCGCGGCGGGGTGTCGGGATGTTCATGAGTTTCCTCCGGTTTCGATGGGCTGTTGACGGCTCAGAGTGCGGCGCAAGGCAGCGAAGAGCACCGCTGCGTAGGCGAGGAGCCAGGCGATGTTGTTGAGGGTCTCGTTGAGGAGCCAGGACAGGCCGTAGGGGCGGTAGCGCTCCTTGACGTCGGTCATGGCGAAGGCGAAGCGCTCGAAGTGCTTGGCGAGAGAGGCCTCCTCAATGCCGGTGCGGACACGTTCGTAGCCGGTGAAGTGGGTGAGGACGGCCAGCTCTCCGTCGTGGTCGAGGCCCAGGGCTTGGAACAGCCCTCCGGGGAGCTGGTTGTCGGCGTCGAGGGTGTCGCCGATTTGAGGCAGGACGAGGACGACCACGAGCCAGATGCCCAGCGCGATGGTCAGTCCGTTCACCGGGACTTTGGCCCTGGCGGTTGCGATGGCGCCCAGGCAGTAGAAGGCGCTGAGGTAGAGCAGTGCGGCGAGGCAGGCCAGGGTCACACGCAACACTTGGATCGGGCTGATCCAGTCGTGGCCGATCACACCGAGGGAGACAACGCCGACGAGCGCAGTGGCGAGGATCAGGGTGGCGAAGATGCCGAGCGCGCCCAGATAGCTGCCGGTGGCGAGCTCGGCGCCGGTCAGCGGCCGGGACCGCAGCAGGGGCAGGGTCCGGTTGACGCGTTCGCGGGAGACCGAGAGGTAGCCGAGGGTGATCGCGATGATCGCGCCAAGGATCTCGATGTACTCCAAAGCACCGCGAAGCAGTGCGAGTACGGCCAGCGGAGAGGGGGCGATACGGGTGAGCCCTTGGGCCTCGGCGGCCGCACGGTAGGTGTTGTAGTCGGCGAGCTGGGCGGCATAGTCGCTGGCGCCGATCAGCACCGAGCCGATGGTGGAGGCGACCAAGATGGCGATCAGGATGACCAGAACGCGGCTTCGCAGGGCAGCACGGTACTCGTGGCGCGCCACCTGGGTGATCCGGCGGGTGGACTCACTCATCGCTGGCGCTCCTGGAGTAGTCGTGTCGCTGGATCCGCCAGAGCACGAGCAGCGCGAGGGCGGCGGCGGCGATGAGGATGGGCAGCACGCTCAGGGCCGTCTCGGCGGCGGTGGTGGCGGGTGTCGTACGCAGGATGCTTGAGGCGGCGTCCTTGTAGCCCTCGACGAGCGAGATCGGTTGGGCGAGGTGGGTGATGCGGAAGAAGCCCTGGGACAGGCCGGCGGGTTCGCTGAGAGGGTTCAGGGACTGGGTCGGGCGGAGCCCGGAGACGAACTGCGGCAGCACGAAGGTGACGACGATCCAGACCGCGATCGCCGAGAGCAGGGCCAGGGACCTGCGTCGGATGAGCAACGCAGTGAGCATGCCGATAAGGGCGAAGACCACCAAGTAGGCCCAGGACAGGGCATAGAAGCCGGTGAGTCTGGCCAGGTCGGGTCCGTTGAGCGTGCGATTCACGATCAGTAGCGCGACCAGGCTGAGTACCCAGCATCCTGCGAGGGCAGTAGCCAATAACCGGACCGCACTGAGGATCTTGCCCAGGGCGTACTGGGTGCGGGCGATCGGCCGGGTGAAGATGAGGCGCCCCATCCCGTTGGTCTGGTCCTCGGCCAGGGCCAGGTGGCCGACCATGAGGGCGATCAGGGCCCCGATCAGGGGGATGTAGACCACCATGTTGGACAGCAGCGACAGGCTCGGTTTGAGCAGGAACGGGTTGGCCGGTACGGGATTCCCGGCTGCGGCTTGCAGCTGGACGGCTTGGTCGAAGACCCGCACGATCGTGTGGTGGCTTGACCAGCCGAGGATGCCGGCCATGGCGGTGACCATGAGCAGGGTCGCCACCCCGATCAGGCGGACTCGCTGACGCCGGAAGGTCAGGGCCTGCTGGGCCGAGACCGTGCCGATCACGGCCCGGGCGCTGGTGGCGGTGGTGGTGGAGGTGGCGGTCATGGTGTTGGGCCGCCGACTCGGACGTAGATGTCTTCCAGGGAGGATTCGTCGGGGAATCGGAGCGTGGTGTTTTCGATGCTGTCGTTGTAGATGAGCTGGCCGTGGTTGAGGACGCCGATGGTGGTGCACACCTTGGAGACCTCGCTGAGCAGGTGGGTGTTCATGAAGACCGTCATGCCGAGCTCGGCGTTGAGCTGGGTGATGGTGTCGCGGAGCTGGCGGACGCCCATGGGATCCAGGCCCGAGGTGGGTTCGTCGAGCAGCAGCACCTGGGGTCGGTGCACGATCGCCTGTGCGATGCCGATGCGTTGCCGCATGCCGGTGGAGAAGGTGCCGACTCGGCGCTTGGCGAGGTCGGCGCACCCCAGGAACTCGAGTGCCTCCATGGCCGCGGCGCGCGCATCGGGTAGCCCGGAGAGCTTGGCGAGGAACTCAAGGTTCTCCAGGGCGCTCATGTGGCCGTACATGCGCACGTCGGCGGGGAGGTAGCCGATGCGGCGGGTCACCTCGCTGCGTTCGGTGACCACGTCGTACCCGCAGACCGCGGCTGTGCCGGCGGTGGGGGTGATCAGGGTGGTCAGGATGTTCATGGCGGTGGTCTTGCCGGCACCGTTGTGGCCGAGGAACCCGAAGATCTCCCCGTGCTCGATCCGCAGGTCCACGCCACGCAGGACGAGGTCGGTGTCGTAGCGGTGCTGAAGTCCGCGTAGCTCGATCGCGGGTTCGTTCATGACATGGGTCCTCGCAATGCTCGGGGTGGTGGGGACTGGCCCCATGGGCGCCCTGGGTGCTCCGGGCAGAGAGGTGGGGCCTGTTGCGGGTTGCAACAGGCCCCACCGTGGTGCCGACAGCTGCCGGCGAGTTCAGCGACCTGAACGGGGGACGAGTCGCTTACTCGGTCTCGCCGGACTCGTCGGCGTCCTGGTGGCCGGGCTCGTTGGGGTTGGCGTCCGGGCCCTGGTCGGGACCGTCGTTGGCCTCCTCCGCGCCCTCGGCACCTTCAGAGCC
>NZ_CM001852.1:4055850-4064896 GCF_000389985.1 Nocardioides sp. CF8 | reverse complement strand
GCCCTGGTCGGGACCGTCGTTGGCCTCCTCGGCACCTTCGACCTCGGTGGCGTCGTCGACCTCGCCGTCGCCATCGGACTGCTGCACGATCGGGGCCGGGTCATTGGTAGTGGCCTGGGCGGTGACTGCGCCGCCGATGCCGAGTGCGGCCAGGATCGCGGCGGCGCCGGTGATCGCGGCGTTGCGCTTGAGGTTCCTCATGCTGTGTCTCCTCGGTGGGTGGTCGCCGGTTGCGACCTCGTAACTAGAGAGTGCCGGGGGGCCACTGTGAGGAGGCTGAGGAATCCTGAGGACTCCCTCAGCACCAGCGAGGTCGCGGCTGCTGCATGGCTAATGGGACAGCTCGACGGAGTCGAAGAGCATGCCGGTCTGGTCGATCGCGCGGAGCGTCAGGCGGTCGTCCTCGGCGAGGAGGTCGACGTAGTGGCGGGTCGAGGTGCTGACTTCGGTGAAGTCCTCACGCCCGGTGGGGCGGAGCGTGGCCGCGCCGCCGGAGACCACGTAGGTGACACCATCGATCGGTTTGGACCGTTGGTAGTCGTGGTCGTGCCCGGCGAGCACCAGTGGGACGTCGTACTGCTCGAAGAGCGGCACCCACTGTTGCTGGATCTCCTCGTCTGAGCCGTGTACGCCGGCGGAGTAGGCCGGCTTGTGCATCGCGACGATCGTCCAGGCAGCCTCGGTCGGCGAGGCGAGCGTTTCCTGTAACCAGGTGGTCTGGGCGGGATTGTCGACCTGCTCGGTGTCGAGGACGAGGATGCGGACGATGCCGACCTGGTCGACGTACCAGGTCTGCTCGCGACCGACCTCGGTGAGGATGGCGGATTGTTCGTCGCTCAGGTAGTCGTGGTTGCCGAGCACCGCCACCAGGCGTGCACCCCGGCTGAGGATCGGCTCGAAGACGTCGGTGATCCTGCTGCGGGCCTGGTCGGCGTCGCCCTCGGGGTAGATCAGGTCGCCCAGCAGGACGAGCCCGTCGTAGTCCCGCTGCTTTGCCTGGTCGACCATGGCCCGGACGGTCTCGTCGATGGCGCTGCCTGGCCCGGTACCGGTATCGCCCGCCACGGCGATGCGGGTGAGCGTCGCTATCGAAACCGCAGGGGCAGGGGTTCTCGCAACCTCGTCGGGTCGCGTTGTGCCGCCCACGATCCCCAATGCGAGCAAGGCGGTCACACCACAGCCTGCCGCGGTCAATGCTCCGGTCAGACCGATGATGGTTCGTCTGTTCACGCGCGCGGGCCTTTCATTGGACGGCGTCGGCTCCTCCAGGTCCAGACTGACTGCGCAGGCCTCCTTCATGGGGACGTAGCAGCCCTTCAGCGTGCGCCTCGTCGGCTGTGAGGAACCTGAGAAGGCCCTCGCCCGAAGTGTCTTCACAGCGTGTCCTCAGCCGCGGCCCGCCAAGATGGGGTCTGACAGGGAAGGCAGGTCGACCGGTGCGGGTACTGATGGTTGAGGACGAGGTCCGTCTCGCGGAGACCGTGAGACGGGGTCTGGTCGCCGAGGGCTTCGTCGTCGACCTCGTTCACGACGGGGCCGAGGGGCTCGAACACGCGCGGTCGCGCGACTACGACGTACTCGTCCTCGACATCATGCTGCCGTCGTTGAACGGCTACGACGTCTGTCGGAGTCTCCGGGAGGCCGGTGTCTGGACGCCGGTGCTGATGTTGACAGCCAAGGACGGCGAGTACGACCAGGTCGATGCCTTCGATCTCGGGGCCGACGACTACCTGACCAAGCCGTTCTCATTCGTGGTACTCGTGGCACGGTTGCGGGCACTGGTGCGACGTGGTGCGCCCGAGCGTCCCACGGTCTTGAAGGTGGGGGACCTGACGCTGGACCCGGCGACCAGAATGGTGCGCAGCGGCGTAACCGAGATCGACCTGACCCCGCGGGAGTTCGGATTGCTGCACTTCCTGATGCGCCACCCCGGGGACGTGGTCTCCAAGCTGGAGATTCTCCAGGCCGTGTGGGACCTGAACTACGAAGGCGACGAGAACGTCGTCGAGGTGTACGTCGGCTACCTCCGCCGCAAGATCGATCAGCCCTTCGGTCGGCAGTCGATCCAGACGGTTCGTGGCGTGGGCTACCGCCTGTCCGGGCAGGGGGCTAGTCAGCGATGAGGAGATTTCGTGGGGTGCGCTGGCGGACCACCGCGGCGGCCACCCTCGCCGTCGCGGTCTTCCTGGCTGTCGCAGCGCTGGCGTTCGCGTTCGCGCAGCGCCAGCAACTGGAAGCCTCCATCACCGAGGCCGCCCAACAGCAGGCCACCGACATCGCCGCGCAAGTCGTCCAGGACGGGGCCGGCGCGGATCTTGCCGCCGGCGCCGGGGACCAGTCGCTGGTACAGATCGTCGACGCAGACGGGAACGTCCTCGCCGCGAGTCCCTCCGTAGACGGCGAACCGGCAGTGGTCGACGCCCGACCAGACCCGGGATCGACCAGCACCATCCGCTCAGCGGCGCTGCCCATCGGTGAGGGTGAGGACTTCGTCGTGGTCGCCTTGGGAGTCAGAGGGCCTGACGGCCCGGTGGTGGTCCTGGTCGCGCAAAGCCTCGAGCTGGTCGGGCAGTCCACTGCGGTGGTCGTCACCCTGTTGCTCATCGGCTATCCCGTGGTGCTGCTAGGGGTCGCCCTGACCTCCTACTGGCTGGCGGGTCGAGCCCTTGCCCCGGTGGAGGCCATCCGGACCCGGGTCGCCACGGTCCAGGGAACCACGGAGCTGGATGCGCGGGTGCCCGTGCCCGATGGCGACGACGAGATCTCCCGGCTGGCGGTCACGATGAACGCGATGCTGGAGCGGCTGGAGACCGGCAGTGACCGACAACGTCGATTCGTCGGGGACGCCTCGCACGAGCTGCGCAGCCCACTGGCCACCATCCGCGCCGCCCATGAGATCGCCGCCCTGCACCCTGAGACCCGCGACTTCACTGCGACGAGCCGCGACGTGCTCGACGAGCTCGACCGCCTCGACCACCTGGTCGCGGACCTGCTCCTGCTCGCGCGCGTCGACGAACACGGACTCAGGGTCCGATCTGTCGACGTCGACGTCGACGACCTGGTCAACCAGGAGGCGGAGCGACTCCGCAAGCTCGGCACCGTGACGGTGACCGTGACGGCGCCGCCAGCGCGTATCCACGGTGACCCCGTCCAGCTCGCCCGGGCGTTGCGCAACCTGGCTGACAACGCCGCACGGCACGCCGAGGGTCACGTCGACCTCACCCTGCAGATCCGCGGCGACAACGTCGAGGTCGTGGTCGAGGACGACGGACCGGGCATCCCTGAGGCCGACCGCGAACGGGTCTTCGAACGCTTCGTGCGTCTGGATGAGAGCCGCACCCGCGCCAGTGGTGGCACTGGTCTGGGGTTGGCGATCGCCCGGGAGATCAGCACCGCGCACGACGGGAACCTCAACGTCGAGGTCGGCACGTTGGGGGCCCGTTTCGTGCTGGTGCTTCCCTATCAACGAAACGAGCGCGAGGCTGCCGACCAGTGAGTCGAGCGATCGCCCAGGCAGGCAAATCAGGACTCGTGCGGGCTACCGTGAGGCGTCCAGGCCGGGCCACTCGACATGGTGGCCTACTGCGAAACGACGGGCCGGCGACGAGAGGCAGAGCGCGGTGAGAAACGAGGATGGCTCGGCACTCGCCCCGGCTCTGAACCGGGCCGCCATGTCGGTGGACGGACACCACCCGGGCCTTGACCGAGGGGAGCACTGATGGCCGTCGTCGGGGTTTGCGAGGACGACGTGGCGCTGCGGGGGGTGCTGGTTGCGGCGTTGAAGGGTGCCGGGCACGAGGTGATCTCGACGAGCACTGGAGAGCAGGCGGTTCGCCAGCTGGGCAAGGACTCGGGTGTGCAGGTGTGCGTGCTCGACATCGGGCTGCCCGATGCGGACGGCCGGGATGTGTGCTTGGCGTTGCGGGCGGCGGGCCAGCCGGCGCCGGTGCTGTTCCTGACGGCACTGGGTGCGGTGCACGAGCGTTTGGCCGGGTTCCACGCCGGTGGCGACGACTACCTGACCAAACCGTTCGCGGTGAGCGAGCTGCTGGTCCGCCTCGATGCTCTGGCCCGACGGGGAACGACCCCGGTGGCGTCGGAGACGGGACTGCGGCTCGATGCCGGCAAGCACGCGATCACGTTCGGTGCCCAGGAGGTGCGGCTCTCGCCGACGGAGTTCCGGTTGTTCGCGACGATTGCTGGTCGCGACGGCGAGGTGGTGCGGCGGGGCACGTTGGTGGCGGCCGGTTGGCCGGACGGGGCGATGGTCAGCGACAACACCCTGGACTCCTACATCCGACGGCTGCGGACCAAGCTGGAGGGCATCGAGGCCCCGGTCGGGATCGAGACGGTCCGTGGCGTCGGGTACACGCTGCGATGACCACCGACTCGCACCCGGGCGGGGCACCGCAGGCGGCACCAGACCACGCATCATCCGAGGCGCCTGAGACATCATCAGGGGTTGGGCTGATCCTAGGGTCCCGGCTGCGGCAGCAGGTGGTGGGGACGACGGTGGCGCTCACCCTGATCGCGATGGCGGCGTTGACGTTGTTGGTCCACGAGGTCCTGGCCTCCACGGTCGAGGGCGATGTCAGCGGGCTGCTGCAGGATCGGGCGGACGCGGTGACCTCGACCCTGATCGTGCGGGACGGACAGGTGGTGGCCCAGGAAACCCCCACCGAGACCCTCGACCGGTCCACCTGGGTCTACGACGACACCGGGCGTCTGGTCGAGGGGGCGCCGGCTGAGGGCGCGCTGCGCCGCACGGTCGAGGAGCTGTCGACCAGCCAGCAGCGGTCCACCGCGAGCGTCGATGATGAGTATCGGTTGCTCGCGGTGCCGGTGCAGCTGGGGGCTGCTGGCGAGGTGTCGGCGGTGGTGGTGGTCGCGGTCAACCTGGCGCCGTATGAGCGGACCGAGCACTATGCGCTGTTGGTGACCCTGGCCCTCGGGTTCGTCGTCGTACTCGGGAGCGCGGGCGTGGCGGCGTGGAGCCTGCACCGCGCCCTGAAACCGGTCTCGGTGATGGCGGCCCGGGCCCGGGAGTGGAGCGAGCAGGACCTGGACCGGCGTTTCGCCCTGGGCGAGCCAAACGATGAGATCTCCAGCCTGGCCACCACCTTCGACACCCTGCTGGGCCGGGTCGCGGAGGTGATCCGCTCCGAGCAGCGGTTGTCCCAGGAGATGGCGCACGAGCTGCGCACGCCGCTGACCACCGTGCGCGCCGAGGCCGAGATCGCGGCCCTGCATCCGGAGCTCCCCGAGGAGCCACGAGCGGCCCTGAGTCGGATCGTCGCGGCCTGCGACACCATGTCGGATGCGATCACGGCGCTGATGGACCTGGCTCGCGCCGGTGGCGTGTTCGGTCGCAGCACGCCGGGTGACGTGCTCGCGCCCCTGCTCGAAGAGTCGCAGCTGCGCCCCGGTGTGCGAGTCACGGTGACCTCGGTGCCCGACGGGGTGCTGATCGCCGGGCCCTTGGACCTCGTGCAGCGCGCCCTGTCCCCGTTGCTGGACAACGCGGTCCGCCACGCTGCTTCCCGAGTCACGCTGCGCGTGGTGGCACGCGGTGCGCTGGTCGAGTTCCACGTCGAGGACGACGGCCCGGGTGTCGAGCCCGGCGAGGTCGAACGACTCTTCGTACCCGGCCACCGGGGCGCGACCAGTGACGGCGCCGGCCTGGGTCTGCCGCTGGCGCGTCGGGTGGCGCGCTCCCTGGGTGGCGACGTGGAGGCCGTGGCGCGCCTCGACAGTCGGCCGGGTGGCGGGCACTTCGTGCTGACCCTGCCTTCGGTCCCGAAAGGACCGGCCCGGTCATCCGAGCAACCGGAGTAGCCCTTCGGTAGTCAGGTTGTCGGCAGGCCGCCTGAGTCACGATCCCTTCAATCGACGCACACGACTTGAAGGGACACATCAGATGAGCGCCATCACCCGAGGGATGACGGGGGACCGTCGAGATATCGCCAAGGCGATGCTCAACAAGGTCCCCGAGGTCACCTTGTTCTTTTGGATCGTCAAGATCCTGGCCACCACCGTGGGCGAGACCGCCGCGGACTTTTTGGCCACCAACCTCAACCTCGGCCTCACCACCACCAGCCTGATCATGGCCGGCCTGCTCGCCGTGGTCCTGACCGTCCAGTTCCGCACCCGCCGCTACGTGCCCTCGGTGTACTGGCTGGCGGTGGTCCTGATCAGCATCGTCGGCACCCTGATCACCGACAACCTGGTCGACAACTTCGGCGTCAGCCTGGTCACCACCACCGTGGTGTTCGCCGCCGCCCTGGCCGCCACCTTCGCCGCCTGGTACGCCAAGGAGCGGACGCTGTCGATCCACACCATCGTCACCTCACGCCGTGAGGGCTTCTACTGGCTGGCGATCCTGTTCACCTTCGCCCTCGGCACCGCCGCCGGCGACCTGGTCGCCGAAGGATTCGCCCTCGGGTTCGGCGTCTCGGCACTGATGTTCGGCGCCCTGATCGGCGTGATCACCCTGTCCTACTACAAGTTCGGCACCAACGCCGTGCTGGCCTTCTGGATCGCCTACATCCTGACCCGGCCCCTGGGTGCCTCGATCGGCGACCTGCTCTCCCAGCCGACCAGCGCCGGTGGCCTGGGCCTAGGGACCACGGTCACCAGCGGCCTCTTCCTGACCACCATCCTCGCGGTCGTCATCGGGTTCTCCCGGAGCGAGAAGCACCGTCAGCTGGCCGAATCCGACACCGACGCCCAGGCTGCCGCGGCCTGAGGCACCCCCGACGGTGGGGCGGGTCGAGATCCCCCGACCGGCCCGTCCCACCCCACCGCATCACCCGCCACCACCCCGCAGTGACCCGACAGTGACCCCGACAGTGAGCTGAGAGAGAGGAGACAGTGAGGTGACGACGACCCTGGCCCACCCGATACCCACCCCCGAGTCCGCGCGGGCCAGGGGGAGTCGCCCCGCCCGCCGCACGGTGAGTGAACGCGGACTGCTCACCGTGGTCCTCGCTGGCACTGCGGCCGTCCTGGGACTGTGGTGGCACGACACCACGATCCTGGCCGGCCTGGGGGAGTGGCTCACCTCGGCCGGGCGGCTCACCGGTCTGCTCGGCGGCTACGCCGTCGCAGTCATCCTGCTGTTGATGAGCCGTGCACCCTGGATCGAGCACGGCCTTGGCTCGGACCGGCTGGCCCGCTGGCACGCCATGGGCGGCCGCTACCTGCTCAGCCTGCTGATCGCGCACGCCGTGTTGATCACCTGGGGCTACGCCATCACCGCCCAGACCGGGTTCCTTGCGGAGGCCTCGACCCTGTTGGTCGCGGTCCCCAACGTCTTGATCGCCACCATCGGGCTCGGCCTGCTCGTCGTGGTCGGGGCCATCTCGGCCCGCACGGTGCGCCGCCGGGTCAGCTACGAGACCTGGTACCTGATCCATTTGCTCACCTATATCGCCGTGGCGTTGAGCTTCCTGCACGTGCTCTCCGCCGGCGCTGACTTCCAGACCGGCTGGGCCAAGGCCGCCTGGATCGCCCTGTACGCCGCGGTCGGCGCCGCCCTGTTGTGGTACCGGTGGCTGGTCCCGGTCCGCGACGCCCTGCGGCACCGGCTGCGGGTCGCCTCGGTGACCACCGAGGCACCCGGCGTGGTCTCGATCACCGTCGCCGGTGAGGGCCTGGACCGGCTCGGCGCCCAACCCGGACAGTTCTTCCGGTGGCGGTTCCTCACCCCGTCCGGCTGGTGGCAGTCCCACCCCTTCTCCCTGTCCGCGACACCGACCGACACCGAGCTGCGGATCACCGTCAAGGACCTCGGCGACCACAGCCGCGACCTGCAGCGCCTGCGTCCCGGCACCAAAGTGATCGCCGAAGGACCCTACGGGGCCTTCACCCCGGCACGCCGACGCGGCCACGGCGTGCTCCTGCTGGCCGGCGGCATCGGGATCACCCCGCTGCGCACCATGCTCGAGCACCACGCCCACGACACGGGCGCTGACACCGAGCTCGATGCTGGTCCAGTGACGTTGCTCTACCGCGCCAACCACGCCGAGGAGATCATCCTCGCCCATGAGCTCAACACCCTCGCCCGAGCCGAGCACATCGAGGTGCACTACGTCCTCGGTGCACCCGGCAGCGACACCGACGTCCTCGTCGACCACCGCCTGCGCCACCTGATCCCCGACCTGGAGGACCGCGACGCCTTCGTCTGCGGCCCACCCCGATTCATGGACGCCGCCCGCGACAGCCTGCTGCGCTGCGGCGTCCCAGCCCGACACATCCACACCGAACAGTTCACGTTCTAAGAAGGCGGAAGAGCCATGAACCGTCCCGCACTGGCCACCGCCGGCACCGTCCTCGGACTGCTGCTGCTGATCGGCGGGAAGGCCGCCACCTCGGCCGACCCGCTCGCGTTCGGCGGCCAGTCCAACGTCGCGCTGGCCCCGACCGCACAGGGCACCATGACCGGACCGCTGATCACCACCCGCTACGGACCGGTCCAAGTCCGCGTCACAGTGAGGGGTGGGAAGCTGACCGACGTCCAGGCCGTCGCTCTGCCCACCGGTGGGAAGTCCGGCAGCATCGCCGACTACTCCGCCCCCATCTTGCGCCGCGACGCGCTGGCCGCCCAAGGGGCCGGCATCCACGCCGTATCCGGTGCCACCTACACCAGCGAGGGCTACGCGAGCTCGCTGCAAGCGGCTCTGGACCAGATCACCAACCAGCCAGCCGATCAAGTGGCCCCTGCCGCGCAGACGGGCCAGGGCGCATGATCCCCCCGACGACCTCACCACCGGCCTCACCCCCGGCACCGGCAAGAGCCTCTGGGCCGGCTGTCGACCGCATCCAGGGCACCCGTCGGATCGTCGAGGTGATGGGCACCGTGTTCACCCTCGATGTGCGCGACCTCGACCCCGCCGCGGCCGCGGTCGATGAGGTGGTGGCCTGGTGGCAGTGGGTGGACGACACCTTCAGCACCTACCGACCCGACAGCCAGATCACCCGGCTGGCCAACGGATCACTGGCCCTGGACGAGTGCGCACCGGAAGTGCGGCACGTGCTCGGCCTGTGC
>NZ_CM001852.1:4053172-4055800 GCF_000389985.1 Nocardioides sp. CF8 | reverse complement strand
AAAAAACCCGCCACAGCCAGCGGCGGCTACTTCACCGACCACCCCGAAGGACGGCTCGACCCCTCCGGCATGGTCAAGGGGTGGAGTGTCGAGGTGGCCAGCAACCTGCTGCTTCGTGTCGGTTCCGAGCACCACTGCATCACCGCCGGCGGTGATGTGCAGTGCGTTGGGGTCCCCGGACCCGGTGATGCCTGGCGGATCGGCATCGTCGACCCCTCCGACCGGCACCGGCTGCTCGCCGTGATCAGCCCATCGGCGCAACACGCTCGCCTGGCCGTGGCCACCTCGGGGACATCCGAACGCGGCCCGCACATCATCGACCCCGTCGCCGGCACGGCCGCCAGCGAGCTCGCCTGCATCACCGTCGTCGGGACCGACCTCACCCTCGTCGACTGGGCCGCCACCGCCGCCTTCGCCATGGGGCACGACTCCCGGCCATGGCTGGACGGGCTCGACGGCGTCGATGCCTACGCAGTCACCCCAGACGGCGAGTACTGGTGCACCGACGGGTTCGAGGCCCTGGCACAGATCCTGACCGACCCTCTCGGTCGCTGAGGGGCGCGGGTCGCCATCCGAGCCCGTGCTGGTGGAAACCCGGCGGCCCCGGATCACCACCCACCGCACCCATCGGTGCGCGACCTCGCCCCCGACTGCCCCGACTCCGGTCGTCCCCGTGAGCGCTGAGGTCGTGGATCGACGACATGGTCAGCGTGGCCCCGGGCTCCTCGACGAGTTGAGGCCAGGGACTTGCGAACCAGGGTGAGGGGAGTTCAGCGTGACTTCAGCCATCGGCTGACACTCTGGACGCACCATCGATCACCAGGAGCCGACATGAACCGGAAGACCAAGACAGCAATCGCGGCAGGAGTGCTCGTGGTCGCGACCGGCGCAACCACGGGGGTCGCCGTCGCCACGGGCGGCGACGACACCGAAGGCCCGATCACTGGTGACGCCCTGAAGCAGGCCAGCGACGCAGCCCTCGAGTTCACCGGCGGCGGCAAGGTCACCGACACCGAGGTCGGCGATGAGGAGAGCTACTACGAGGTCGAGGTCACCCTGGGCAACGGCGACCAGGTCGATGTCCAACTCGACAAGGCCTTCCAGGTCGTCGACTCGAAGAACGAAGGTTCCGAGGACCCGGCCGACGACTGACAAGACCCGGGCAGGACTGCGCCTCTGACGACCGAGCCGCAGCTTCGGTGCCCGCTCCCAGACTCGACACGGCGCCTTTGACCTGCCCTCACGACCCTGAGGCGGTCGTGGTGCCGTCGCCATCCAGCGCCGCGGCAGGCAGCCATCCAAGCGTTCAGTTTCGACCGCTGGCCGAGGGCTGGCCCACGGAGCGACCCCAGCCGGGAGCAACCCACCTCCGCTCCGATCCAACGAGCCCCCGGCTCCGGGTCGGTGCCCCCGCGATACCGGGTGGTGCCGCTGATGGGTCGCGATGTGCGCCGCGCTGCAAATGCGCCGAGGTGTGCGGCGACGTGTGCGGCGCGACGCACTCCGTGGTGTCCCGTGTGGTGCCCGCCCGGGTTGGACGCTCGGGCTGGATGCTTCAGTCAGGTGATCGGCAGGTGACCGCGCCTACCGTCCGAGTCATGATCGCCGCCCTGACACCCTTCCTGCTCGTCCTCGGTCCGGTCGCACTGCTGGTCGCGATGGGCATCGTGTTCGCCGAGACCGGGCTGTTGGTCGGGTTCTTCCTGCCGGGTGACTCGCTGCTGTTCACCCTCGGCGTCCTGGCCGCCGGGGGGCTACTGCACCTCCCGTTCTGGCTGGTCGCGGCGAGCCTGCTGCTGGCCGCGGTGGCCGGCGACCAGGTCGGATACCTCCTCGGGCGCCGGTTCGGTCCCCGGGTGTTCTCCCGCACCGAGTCGCGGTTCTTCTCCCGGTCCCATGCCGAACGAGCCCAGGCGTTCTTCGCCAAGCACGGGCCCAAGGCGGTGGTGCTGGCCCGGTTCGTACCCGTGGTCCGAACCTTCACCCCGGTGGTCGCCGGCGTCGCCCGCATGCCCCGGCGCCAGTTCACCGCCTACAACCTCCTCGGCGCCATCGCCTGGACCACCGGCTTGTTGACTGTGGGGTTCTACCTCGGCGGGGTCCCACTGATCGCGGCGCACGTGGAGCTGTTCGCGATCGGCATGGTCGCCCTGTCCCTGATTCCCGCGGCCATGGGGCTCGCCCGGAGCCGCAGGACCCGGGCCCAGCAGACGTCGCCGACGCTGGAGCACGCCAGCCCCAAGGTCGCGGCATGATGCCCCGGCGGACCGCCGTCGCGGTGTCGCTCGCCGGACTTTTCGCTGGACTGCTCGCCCTCCCGCTGTCGGCACTGCTTAACCCAGAGCCGACCACACGAACCGTCAAGACGGCGCCCAGCAACGCGGTCGTCACCGCGCGATCATCGCGGCCCGCGAACGTGATGGTCATCGCGCACCGCGGATTCTCCGACATCGCGCCCGAGAACACCGTGCCGGCCATGCGCGCGGCCGCCACCGCGGGCGCCGACCTTGTCGAGTTCGATATCCAACGCACCGCCGACGGGCACCCATCGTGATCCACGACCCCACGTTCGCCCGCACGACCGACGTCGCGACGGTCTGAACCGCCCCGGAGTTTCCGGAGACTGTT
>NZ_CM001852.1:4029134-4053072 GCF_000389985.1 Nocardioides sp. CF8 | reverse complement strand
TCACCCCGACCCGTGAGCCGCAAGCTCTAGTCGACCGGCCAGACGGTTGTACGTGGCCGCGAGGGTAGCGAACTCGGCGCCCAGACCCGGGTCGTCGACGTACGTGTCATAGCGGCCCGCGGCGATCTGGGACGAAGCCGCGGCGACGTTGCCGATCGAGCGTTGGATGCGGCGGCTGAAGTACCACGACACCGCGAGTGCCGCAGCGACCGCGGCGACCAGCGCGACGCCCACCGACACCAGCATGGCCGAGGCGAAGGCCTCCTCGAGGTGTTGGGTTTCCTCCGTGCTGTGCGTGTCGCCGGCGCGATCGAGGTGCTCGTGAAAGATGCTGGGCCCGACCGCGGAGGCGACCAGCCAGATGGTCAGAGCTCCGGCGACCAGGACAAGGGATTGTGCGAGGAGCAGCCGGGTGGAGAACCGCGGGCCCCGCCCCGCCGGACCCCGGGTCATGCGCCGGAGCCCATCCGGTAGCCGATACCTCGGACCGTGCGCACGAACCGGCCCACAGCAGCATCGTCGCCGAGCTTACGACGCAGGTGGCCGATGTGGACATCGACGAGATGCTCATCCCCCACCCACGTCTGACCCCACACGTGGTCGATGAGTTGACGCCGGCTGAAAGCCATCCGGGGACGCTGCGCCAGTGCCGCGAGCAGGTCGAACTCGGTGCGGGTGAGCGCGACCGGCTCACCGCCGAGCCACACGTCGCGGCCCTGCACGTCCACCTTCAGCTCTGCGAACCTCAGATCATGGTGCTGATCCTCCGCCTCCCTCGGTGTCCGGGGCCGGCGCAGCATCGCCTGGATGCGGGCCATCAGCTCGCGGGGACTGAACGGCTTTGTCATGTAGTCGTCGGCGCCGACCGACAGGCCGATGAGGGTGTCCACCTCTTCGCTGCGGGCAGTCAGCACCACGACGTACGCGTCACTGAACGTGCGGATCTGCCGGCAGACCTCGATCCCGTCCAGCGTCGGCAGCCCCAGGTCCAGGACGATTACGTCGGGGTCGACGTCACGGGCAATGAGGACCGCCTGCAGCCCGTCGTGGATGAGAGTGGTCTCGAATCCGTCGCGCTCCAAATAGCTGCCCAGGACTCCGGCGAGGCTGGTCTCGTCCTCGACCACGAGCGCCCGCAGCCCGGAGGGCGACTTGGGTGTGCCCGCAGCCGGACCGGGGGCGGTGGGGCCGGCGTCATTGTCCATGCCGCCCATCGTGACAGCCCTCATGCCTCGAGCTGTGCGAGCGGACGGTGCCGAGCGCCGATCTTCAGTGAACCTTCATCGAATGGTGACCGGAGGGCGCGGGTGCGGCACCGACAGTGAAGGCCAAAGACACGAAGGAGCTGAGGACCATGATGGGCTGGAACCACGACGGGCTGGGCTGGGGCGGTTGGCTGGTGATGCTGCTCGGCATGGTCGCATTCTGGGGCTTGGTGGTGTGGGCGGTCGTGGTGCTCTTCCGCGACACCCGCTCAGGCGACACCCGGCCAGCACACCGCGACCCCCTGGACACCCTCGGGGAGCGGTTCGCCCGCGGCGAGATCGACGAGACCGAGTACCTGGCCCGCGCCGAGGTGCTCCGCGCAGCCCACCGCTCACCCTTGCGCCACTGACTTTCCGCCAGGCACCATTTCTATGAAGGGCTCCACCTTGCCATCCGTCTCGCGCCGCACGCTCGTCCAGGCCGCCGCCGGCCTGGCCAGCGTCGCTGCCGTGGGCAGCCTGTCCGCCTGCAGCGACAGAGCCAGAACGCTCACGCTGGTCCGGCCCGGCTCCCCCGCCGTGGCGGCCGCCGAACTATCCCGCCGCGTCCCGGGTCGTCGGGTCGTCTCGGCGCGACTGACCCCCCGGCCGGTCACGGTCGACCTCGGGGCCCGGACCGTCGACACCTGGGCCTACGGCGAGCAGGTCCCAGGGCCGATGCTTCGAGCGCGCGCCGGCGACCTGCTGCGCGTCACGGTCGACAACCAGCTTCCGGTCGAGACGAGCGTGCACTGGCACGGCCTCGCGTTGCGCAACGACATGGACGGCGTCCCGCACCTGACCCAGGACCCCATCCCAGCCGGCAAATCGTTCGACTACGAGTTCACCGCCCCGCACCCAGGCACGTACTTCTACCACCCGCACTCCGGCGTCCAGCTGGACCGGGGCCTGTACGGCGTCCTGATCGTCGACGACCCCGCAGAGCCCGGCGGCTACGACGACGAGTGGATCGTCGTCCTCGACGACTGGGTCGATGGCACCGGCCGCACCCCCGACCAGATCCTCACCAAACTGCAGCAGG
This sequence comes from Nocardioides sp. CF8, assembly GCF_000389985.1. NCBI lineage: Bacteria > Bacillati > Actinomycetota > Actinomycetes > Propionibacteriales > Nocardioidaceae > Nocardioides > Nocardioides sp. CF8. The sequence goes on along the minus strand of NZ_CM001852.1, from coordinate 4,050,786 downwards.
TCAGTGGCAGCGACGGATCCATGGGCGACATGGAGGGGATGGACCACGGCTCGATGATGGGCGGGTCGATGATGGGCGAGATGGGCGGCATGCAGTCCCCGCTGCTGGGTAGTGCGGGTGACATCGTCTACCCGCACTACCTTCTCAACGGACGGACCCCCACTGATCCAGTCACACTGTCGGCGAAGCCGGGTCAACGGGTCCGGATCCGGTTCGTCAACGCCGGCTCAGACACCGCGTTCCGGGTCGCCGTTGGTGGACACCGGATGACCGTCACGCACAGCGACGGCTTCCCGGTCGCGCCGGTGCTCACCGACGCGCTGCTGATCGGGATGGGCGAGCGTTTCGACGTGACCCTCACGCTGGGCGAGGGAGTGTTTCCCCTGGTCGCCTCGGCGGAGGGAAAACAGGGCCAGGGGCTCGCGGTGATCCGCACCGGGACTGGGCGCCCCCCTGTCGCGGGCGTGAAGGTTCGCGAGCTGTCGGGCCAGGTGCTGCTCGGCACCGGCCTGTCGGCGGCGGAGTCCGCCCGCTTGGACCGGCGGTCGATCGACCGACGTCACAACCTCGTCCTTGCGGGGACCATGGCGCCGTACCGGTGGACCATCAACGGCAAGACGTTCCCCGACGCCGAACCCCTGCCGCTGGTCCAGGGGGAGCGGGTCCGGCTGCGATTCGTCAACCAGTCGATGATGTTCCACCCCATGCACGTACACGGGCACACCTTCGCCTTGGCCAAGGGAGGGGCTCGCAAGGACACGGTCATCGTCCGCCCCATGGAGACCCTGGACGTGGACCTGCAGGCCGACAATCCCGGCCAGTGGGCGGCCCACTGCCACAACATCTACCACGCGGAGACCGGCATGATGACCACGCTTTCCTACCAGGCCCGGGAGTGACCGTGTCCGACCATCACCCTGCGACATCGGCCGACGCGGTCAAGGGCCTTCGTCACGAAGAGCCCGCCGTCGGCGAGCAGCCCCCACACCGTGGTGTCCTGGCCGCCGCCTGGAGCGCGGTGACCGCGCTCGTCGGCGGCATCATGGGCCTGCTCCCCCACCTACTGCACCACGTGGGACTGCTCGGAGGTGCGGTGCTGGTGACCGGCGTCACCGGCAACGTGGCGTTTGCCGTGCTGGGCCTGGTCTTCTCCCTCCCCCTGCTCCGGCGCCTGTACCGACGATTCGGCACGTGGAAAGCACCCGCCCTCGCGCTGGCCGTGTTCGCGCTGATGTTCTCGCTCTCGGCCCTCGTCATCGGTCCCGCCATCAGTGACGCCGACCCACAGCCAGCACCCGTACCCACCGAGCAGGTCGATCCCGACCACGACGAACACCACGACTGACAGCTCAGGCCAACCCCCACCTCCCGAAACGACGCGCCGCGTACCCCAACACCCCGGCGGGATCTTCAAAGAACCTTCACGGAACAGCCAGAGCGATCTTGACCCCCAGGGACGACGCTCAGAAGTGCAAGGACCCGGACACGCCGGGTCGGGGAAGGAGCTGAGAGTCATGGCAAGGAGTTGGAAGGTCAACATCACGCCGGCCGAGAGAATCGCACGAATCGTGGTCGGAGGTTTCGCCGCGGTTGCCGGAGTCGCCCTGCTCACGTCAGCCTCGGGTGCGCTCGTGGTCGTCCTCGAGTTGCTCCTCGTGCTCGCCGGCCTCGACCTGGTCGTCACCGGCGCGCTCGGGCACTGCCCGCTCTACGCCCGGCTCGGCCACGTGCCGACATCACTGAAGGAGAGGACATCATGACCACCCCGACCCCCGGCCCCCGCCGTCCGTTCCACGACCCGTCACCGACAGCTACCCCGGAGACCGGACACACCCACTCACCCGAATCCAGTCAAGGAGCACACGGGGCACACCGATGGATGATGATGATCTGCTGCATCCCGATGGTGGTGATCGTGGTGCTGTTGCTGGCCACAGGAGCAGCGGGCTCCGGTGCAGTGCTGTGGGCTCTGGGTTGCGTGGCGATGATGGCCGCGATGATGTTCATGATGCCCGGCGGCCACAACCACAAGTAGGTACTCAACGGGCTCCTCAGTCCCGGCGAGATGGCCCCTCGAAGAAGTGATGACGATGCAACGTCTGTTCAGCATCAAGGTAGCGGCGCCCGACCAAGCCGAAACCCTGGCAGCCGAGCCGAAGGGTGCCACTCACGAGGGGTCAGTTCTCACCGCACGAGGGATCGAGAAGTCCTACCGACGCAACCTATGGTCACCCCGAAACCGCGTTCAGGTTCTTACCGGGGCCGACATCACCCTCGGGCAAGGCGAGGTCGTCGGCCTCGTCGGTGAGAACGGGTCCGGGAAGTCAACACTGATGAGGATCCTGGTGGGAGACCTGCGGGCCGACGCAGGCACCCTCACCAGGAGCGGCCTGGTCGGCTACTGCCCCCAGGAGCCGTTGGTCTACCCGCGACTGACCTGCGACGAGCACTTCGAGCTGTTCGGCCACGCCTACGGTATGACCACTCAACATGAGCGGGAGAGCAGGGCGGCCATCTACGACTCGCTGGGTTTCGAGCGCTTCGCAGAGACCCGGGCGGAGCGACTCTCGGGCGGCACTCTGGCCAAGCTCAACCTGGGTCTGGCGCTGCTGCCCGATCCGGCGCTGCTGCTTCTGGACGAGCCGTACGCCGGGTTCGACTGGGACACCTACCTGAAGTTCTGGGACCTAGTGGACGAGCGGCGCGTCGCCGGTCGCACGGTCCTGATCGTCAGCCACTTCGTCGTCGACGAGGCGCGGTTCGACCGGATCGTCGAGATCCGCGATGGCAAGGCGTGGCCGCGATGACCACCACCGCTCTGCTTGTCCGACGCTTCCTGGCCGACTACACCAGGAACGGTCCCAACCTGGTCCTGCTCGCCGTCATCCCCGTCGTCTTCGTCGTGGTCGCGGCCCCGCCCATGGCTGACGCCGCCCGGCTGCTGGGCGGCACCGGAGGCGGCCCCGCCGTCGAAACCGTCACCGCAGGATGGGCGGCCGCCTTCCTGTCTGCGGTCGCGATGTACTTCCAGATCTCGACCGCTCGCACCACCGACCGCCGGCTCGCGCTCGCCGGACTGGCACGGCTGCGGCTGGCGACCGCTCGGCTGACGGCCGGCGCCGTCCTGGCCCTGATGGCCACCCTGGTAGCGGTGCTCGCACTCACCGCCCGAGGACCGGTCGACGACCCGTGGCGGGTCGCCACCGGCACAGTCATGTTCGCAGTGGTCTACCTCGGACTCGGGGCGGTGGTGGGTGCGCTCGTCCCGAACGCGGTCAACGGCACCGTGATCCTGATGTTCATCTGGATCCTCGACGCCTTCTTCGGCCCCACCCTCAGCGGCTCAGAGTCCGCTGTGCTGCGACTGCTGCCCACCCACTTCATCTCGCTGTGGACGGTGGCCCTGCCCTCGGGACACGGTGGACCCGAAGAGCTCGCGGTGTCGCTCGGATGGGTGATCACCGCACTTGCTCTCGCCCTGTGGGTCATTGCCAGCACCACAACCACGGGGCGCACCCGACGGGCAAGCCGCACGGGGGGGGGTCGGCCAACTGCTCACGAGCCTGCGCATGGGCTGGCACGACTGGCGGCGTACCCCGGTGCTGTGGCTCCTGCTCGCGATCGTCCCGGCAGTCTTCATCCTCCTGTCCGACGCGGTCACCCCACACGGGCACACCCCGGTCGTACTCCGTGAGGCCGGCGCCAAGATCACGTCCATGGTCGACCCGGCCGAGATGCACGGCGGCACCATGGCACCGGTGGCCATCGCATCGTTGGCCGCCCTGGTCGGCGTCTTCGTCGTCCTCGACGCCCGCGCCGCCGACCGTCGCCTCGCCTTGGCAGGACAACGCCCGTCCGTGCTGCTGGCCACCCGGCTCACCATGGTGCTCACCGCCGCCGCCATCGCCACCGCGGTCTCACTCGCGGTCACCGCCACTGTGTTCGACGCCCGCAACTGGGGCGTCTACATCGGCGGCGTCGCCCTGCTCGCCGTCACCTACGCCCTGATCGGCGTCGTGCTCGGCCCGGTCTTCGGTCGGGTCAGCGGCACCTTCATGGCCTTTCTCATACCGTTTCTCGATCTGGGCATCGGCCAGAGCCCGATGCTGCGCGGCGAACCCGCGTCCTGGGCACACTGGCTGCCCGGGTACGGCGGAACCAGGGTGATGATCGACGGCGCACTCACCAGCGGCTTCGACGAGGCCGCCTCCCTCACGCTCGGACTCGGATGGATAGCCGTCCTCCTCCTCACCGCGACCGTGCTGCTACGCAGCATCGCCGGCACTCCCCTACCGAAACCATCACGTAGGGCGCACCCGGCGCACGCATGAAACGAAATTGAGGCGATACAAATGTTCAAGCACATGACTCAGTTCGCTGCCATCGGAACTGCTGTGGCGGCCGGGGTGCTCACCGTAGGTGCGACCACCCCGGCGGCGGCCGCAAGCGACTTCGGCCACCACGTCAGCACCTGCGCCCAGACCATGGGCTTCAGTGGCGACCACAACCCCGGAATTCATCAGGGCCGCCACGGTTGGGGCCCAACCCACCCCTGCTGAACACGGCCTGGATTGAGCCCGCTACCCCCCCCCGGGTAGTTGGTTGGGCTCAGAGCCCGAGGCCGCGGCTCGAGGTCGTGGCGCGGCCCCCTCCCACGGATCTAGCCAGCACGTAGGACGGTGACCGAGCACCCCCGTTCTGGGCCGTGACTCTCGACGCATTCCCGCGTGTTGACGCCTTCAGTTTGGTAATTCGCTACCTGGCCTCCGTATGGTCTTCAAGCGTGACCGGGCACAGGAGGCAACGCAGCGCCCTGGTGCTGGCGACCCTCTTTGCGGTTATCTTCGGCGTCTTCGCCATGCACTCGCTCACATCGCACGAGCGAGGTCATGCCGGCCATGCGGCACTTCCGCTCGCTGCGGAAGCGGCCGACCGCGGGCACCACACCGAACCCGCTGGGACCAAAGCGCCACAGTCAGCAGACTCCGAGTCGCCCGCCGACGATGACAACGGCAGCGTCACCGAGTTGTGCATGGCGCTTCTCTGCCTCATGGCCGCGCTCATTGCACTCGCGCTGAGCCGTGGCATCTCGCGGGGAATCCTGTACATCGCACCCCGGTGGATCGGCCCACGCATCGCTGTTCTCTCGCGATCCGCAGACCCTCCCTGTCTGCATCGTCTGTCGATTCTGCGCTGCTGAGCAGACGACCGGCGCCACGCCGCACCATCACTCGGTGCCGGCGCCGCTTCCGCCTGCTCTCACACACCCAGATTTGAAAGGCACCATCAGACATGACAGTTCAGAATGACCTCTCCCCCGAAGACGTGACCGCCTACGAGGCGGAGTTCGCGAAACGAACTCCCGGGCTCTACTCGCGCTACATCGGCGCGATGCTCTATTTCATGGGCGCCGCCCTCATCGCCGGCGCCGTCGTCCACTACCCGATCGACCCGCTTCAGTACACCGTCATCTGCATCGTCGGCGCGTTCGTGTTCCTGCTCGGCACGATCGTGAACGAGTTCATCCTCGCCACCGAACGACCGAACGCCCGACAGGCCCTCGGCCTCGTCGCCTTCTCCCTGCTGCTCTCCTTCGGCGTTGGCATGGTTGGCGGCGGCATCCAGCACTTCACCCAGTTCCCTGAGCGCTCCGCGATGATGACGCCGATCGGCCTCGTGATGTCGTTCGCCGCGTTCATTGCCAAGGACAACGACGGCCGGTGGCGGCACGCGTTCAGCCTTTTTGGCGCCGGCGTACTCCTAGTCGCCGGACTTACCTGGGTGGGCATGACTGCAATCGGTACGACCATCGATTCCGAGGGCCACAGCCACGGCGGGGACTCGACGTCCAACGCGCCTGAAGCCCCGGCCGAGGCACCGGCAGGCGAGGACCACACGGGCCACGAGCCCAACCAGGCTCCGGCCGAGCCCGCCGACGACGGTCACACGTCGCACAGCCACTGACCCCGGGTCTGCGGCGGGCCGCGCGCCACGAGTGCGCGGTCCCTGCAGGTCAGCCACACGCCATGAGTTGCTGCGGGCACCCGGCCATTCATGTGATGAGGTTTGACAGCAGCGCCGCAAGGCAACCTGCGGGGGCTGCAGATCGACGCCCGGCGCATCGTCGCCGCGATCGCCCCGACGGCTACTACAGCCCGAGGTCCTTGCTCGAGGTTGTCGCGAGCGCCTCGAGGGGGCGGATGTAGCGGTTGAGGAGGACGGAGAGGTCCTTGTGTCGGGTCTGTGCCGCGATTCGGTCGAGTGGGACGCCGGCGAGAGCGGCAGTGGTGGCGTGGCCGGCGCGCATCGAGTGGGCGGTGATCCGGGTGCCGTCGAGTCCGGCGGCTTCGGCCCTAGCGCGGAGCATCCGCGCCGGAACATGTCCGCTGAGCGCCTGGAGACTGACGGTGCTCCCCCAGATGCGGGTGAAGACCGGTCCGGGGGCCGCGCCGCGGATCTCGCGCCAGGCGTTGAGGGCGGCGACGGGGTCGGTGGCGGCGTGCTGTCCGTGGGCGACGCCCACCACCTCGCCGTGGCCTTCGGGGTCCGTCTTGGACCGCCGGATGTGGAGCAGGAACCCAGCGGGCTTGTCCTCGACATCGGCCAGGGTGAGGGCAACGAGCTCGGAGCGTCGCAGGGCCGAGGCGTAGCCGAGCAGGATGATCGCGGCGTCGCGGACACCGATCGGGGTGCTGCGGTCGATGCCGTGGATGATCTGACGGATCTCTTCCACCGACAGGGGTCGGGCGAGACGCCGGGGGGCTGAGCCGTAGGTACGACGAAGCCCGCGCCGCACCTGGCGGACGGCGAGGGCGTCTGCGGGGTTGTGCAGGTCGCACGTGAGGTGGACATGGCGGATCACCGTGCAGATGAGGTCGAGGGTGCCCATGGCACGGCCGGCGGCGGCCTGCTCGGTCAGGTAGGCGCACACCGCTAGCGGGTCGCTCGGCAGGACCGTCACTCCGCGGCCGGCGCACCAGCGTTCCCATCGCGACCAGACGCCGGCGTAGACGCGGCGGGTCGACTCGGTGCGGGCCGCAGCGATCGCGGTGGCGATTCGCTCCCCATCGGTGTCGGTCAAGCCGCGCGGCATGATGCCGATCGGGTCGACGGGGTGGACAGGGGCGGTCGCCGGCAGCGCGGCGCTCATCATCGTGGTCATGGCCCTGTCGTAGCGGCGACCATGCCAGCCCCGCCCACCGGCCGGACGTCTCACCGCTGCACACCGCGGTGGTTCGTCAGAAAAGGCTGAGTTGTTGAGGAGGTTCCCCATCGGACGCCTCCAACAGTATCGGAACGTCTCGGAACGCTTGCCCATCGTTTCCGATGACTATTCGATGACGGGTCGATTCCCGGCGTCCGTCATCGCAGGGTGAGCACGATCTGCTGGTCGGGCTCCAGGCGGAGGTCAGCCGGGTCTCCGGTGACCTTGGTGCCGTTGCTGGTGACGACGACATGTCGCCCCGCCTTCGCCCGGACGCCGCCGATCTGCTCCGGGGTCAGCGTGACGCCCCACTGGGTGAAGAACTGGCCGAGCGTGAACACCTCGCCCACGGAGTCGGCCTCGATGTGGATGGTTCCGTCGCCTTCATGAGTGTGCAGTGCAGACATGGCACCTGTGCTCGGGTCAACACCGACGTTGGGCGGAACCGGGACTTCGCCGCCGTCGATGACGATGCGGAGCTGGGGGTGGTAGTGCTCGGCGGTGCCCATGGGACCCAGGTCGAGTCCGGCGGCTGCCACGCGCGCGGCCACGTCGCTCGGGGGCGGCCATGGCGGCATCGCGGCGTCGTCCGGGGAGGGAGTGACGTCGGACGTCGGAGTCGCGATCGTGAGGTCCTTTCCCGGGTCGGTGCGGTCGGTGTCGTTGGCGCAGCCACTCAGCCCGATGATCGCGGTCAGTGTGAGGGCAACGTAGGTGCGGCTTCTCATGCAGTCGGCTTCCTGCTGGGGAACGATCGGAGGCTCAGCCACCGGGGCGTGGTGGCAACGTAACGGTCCCATTCCGCGCCGAAGTTGTCGGCCATCGCGCGCTCCTCTGCTTCGATCTGAGCCTTGGTCATGCGGAGGGCGAACCCGGCTGCGGGGAGAAAGCCGAGGGTCGAGCGCCGGGCGAGTGCACTGGCCACGAGGACGCCCGCCATGGCCACGTACATCGGGTTCCGGGTGGCCCGGAACGGCCCGTCGCTGACGAGCTGGCTGGCGCGCTCCGGTGAGAGTGGATCGACGGTCGTCTGCCGGCGCCTAAAGGCGGTCACGGCCCAGCCCAGCAGCCCCAGGCTGGCCGAGAGGACGGCCACTGCCAGCCCCAATGACGTCCGGCTGGGCCGATGGCGATCGGGAAGTAGCCTCTGAACCACCAGGCCGACGGCCATCCATCCGAGCGGCGGAACCCGTCGCAGCTCACCAGCCGAGCTCATGGCACTGCACCCCCTTGACGGCTTCGACCTGAAGGGTGGCGTGCTCGATGTGGTGCCGCTCGGCCAGGGCGTGCTGTGCCGCGACCAGGACGGTCTGCGGGTTGACACCCTCGTCAACCACGAGGTGAGCGGTGGCGACGTTCATCCCCGACGTCAGCGTCCAGATGTGGAGGTCGTGGATGTCGGCTACCCCGGCTACGGCCTCAAGGTCCGCCACGACTTCGTCCAATTGCATACCTTCCGGGATGTGTTGGCCAAGAACCGCCAGGATCTGGCGGCCGAGGATGATGGCGCGGACGGCGACGAAGATGCCGATGCCGAGCGCGACGATGGTGTCCCAGACTCCGTTGCCGGTTGCGGCGACCAGGAGCCCGGCGATGATGACTCCGACGCTGCCCGCCGCATCGGAGACCACCTCGAAGTAGGCGCCCTTGACGTTGAGCGACTCCTTCGATCCTGCGCGCAACAGGAGCATGGTGAGGAGATTGATGGCCAGACCGATGACGCCGACGACGAGCATGGCGCTCGAGGTGACTTCCGGCGCTGCGCTGATGCGACCGACCGCCTCCACCACGACATAGACGGAGACACCGAGCATGATCAGCACGGTCAGGCCGGAGGCGAACACCTCAGCTCGATAGGAGCCGTAGGTGCGGCGACCGGTCGAGTCGGGCCGGGTCGCGATCTTGGTGGCCACCAGCGCGGCGCCGAGCGCAACGACGTCAGCGGCCATGTGACCGGCATCGGAGATCAGCGCCAGCGAGCCGGAGATGACACCGGCGACGAGTTCGATGACGAAGAAGGCCGCGACCAGGACGAACGCGCCGGCCAGGCGAGTCCGGTAGCGACCACCGGCGTGACCGGCTGGCGACCCGTGCGAGTGTCCCGCGCCCATCAGCGCTTCTCGTCGTGGCAGCAGCCGTCGTTGCAGACAGCCGCCTCGGCGGCTTCGCCCGGAGGTACGGCGCAGCAGCTCTCGCCGCGCCACGCCTCGCGGCCCTCCTTCACCGCGACCGCGGCGATCACGAGCCCGGCGATGGGATCGGCCCAGGACCAGCCGAGCGTGGCGTTGAGGACCAGGCCGACGAGCAGGACCGCGGACAGGTAGGTGCACAGCAGCGTCTGGGTGGAGTCGGCGACCACCGCGTTGGAACCGAGCTCGCGTCCGGTGCGCCGCTGGGCCCAGGACAGGAACGGCATCACCACGAGCGAGAGGGACGCCAGCGCGATGCCGACGGGCGAGGCGTCGGGTTCTGCGCCGGTCACCAGTGCCCGCACCGACTCGAAGCTGACGTAGGCCGCCAGGGCGAAGAAGGAGACCGCCATCAGCCGCAGCGCGGTCCGCTCGCGCGACTCGGGCAGGGCGTGGCGGAACTGCCACAGGATGATCAGGCCGCTGCTGACCTCGACGACCGAGTCCAGCCCGAAGCCGATCAGTGCGATCGACCCGGCGACCAGGCCCGCGGTGATCGCGATGACGGCCTCGACGACGTTCCAGGTGACCGAGGCGGCCGCGAGCAACTGAGCCCGGCGGCCGAGCTGCATGCGCCGGCCGGGGTCGGCGGTGAAGGTCGGCATCTCGAGATTGGGGCTCACTGCGCGGCTCCCTCGCCATAGACCGGGCAGAGCGTGACCGCGTCGCCGGTGGCAGCAAGCAGTTCCTCGGCGGCCGCGAACACCTTGAGAACGGCGTCCGGGTGGGTCAGGGAGAACACCGACGAGCGTCCCACCGGCCGCGACTCGACCAGTCCGCAGTCGCGCAGGCACGCGAGGTGCTTGGACACCGTCGACTGAGCCAGTCCCAGGTGGGCGGTCAGGTCGGCGACCTTGTGCTCCCCCAGCAATAGGTGCCGCAGGATCGCAACCCGCGACGCGTCGCCCATGCCACGGAAGAGGCACGCTGCCGCCCGCCCTGCAGCGGCTTCGTCGATGCCCGCAGCGAGGGAGTCGCTACCAACCACTTTGATCGCCATGCAGCGATAATAGCGCCAGTTGCGACAGATTCGCCAAGTCATGCTCCGAGGGGACCTCTCGACGCCATCCGGGGCATCGCCTCGAGGCACTGGTGGTCCCGACGATTGGCTGTCCGGACGTTCGCCGATGGCGTGTCGTGAATCGGGACATGACCGACGGTAGGCAGGGTCCGGCTCCCAGTTGCGGGGTGATGCTGGGCATGGTCGCGCTGTGACCACGACCCGTGGATCTCGCTGCCCGCCACCGGCGCCGATGACCAGGGGGTCGTCCCACCGAGACCATGACGGGACACCGGCGAGCGCGGCGGCCGTCGGATCCCAGCTAAACGAGGATGCGTACACCGTCAGCGATAAGCAACAGGCCGAACAGGGCGAACAGCGCGGCGGCACCCCATTTGATGACATGTTCGGGGAGGTTCTTGCCGAGCAGGGCTCCGACGACGATGGCGAGGGCGTCGGCGGCGACCATCCCCACGGTGCTGCCGATCCAGGTCCCGAGCCAGCCCTCCTGGGTCGCCAGCGTGATGGTGGCCAACATCGTCTTGTCCCCGAGTTCGGCGAGGAAGAAAGCGACACCGACGGCAAGGATCGCCGCCCCCTGGCTGGAGCGTGCCTTGGCTGCCTCGTCCTCGGTGAGCTCGTCTCCGCGGAGGGTCCACGCGGCGAAGCCAAGGAACGCGACGCCAGCCACTATCGAGATCCAGTGCTGTTGGTCGGCGAAGGCGTCGCCGACCCAGTACCCGATGCCCACTGAGGCTAGGTGAACGATGGCTGTAGCGGCGGTGATGCCAATGAGCACGTCACGTACCCGGTATCGGGCGGCGAAGGTCATCGCCATCAGTTGGCTCTTGTCGCCGAGTTCGGCCACGAAGATCACGGCGGTGCTCAGCAGGAACGCGTACATGGGTTGGGAGTCCTCTCCGGGCTTGGCCGGAGGGCGTGTCACAGACTCTGGACGACCCTTCGACCAGGCGCGTCCATTGAATGGGTCTGCAACTGGTCGAAAGTCTCGTCCGCCACCGAGGTGGCCTCTCGCGCCGGGCCCGAGGGCCAGCATGTCGACACGGGTGTTGGGGACTACTCCCTTTCAGACCGGAACATTACCGACATCGAGGCTGCCGGACGAATCCGGGGGGGTGTAGCCGGAGCGCCCCCTCCCGGTGCCGCATCCGCGAGCGAGTGGTGTGGCCCAGCCGGTTCCACGTGCTTGCTTTGCTTTGCATAACCAGTGACCCACCCTGCGCGTACGGCGCTGAGATCTACGCAATGCTTGGCGGGTGATGGAACTGAGCTTTGCTACGAGCCTGGAGCCGTGCCACCAATCCTGAGTTCGTACACGGTCCTCTATCCATTTGACCGGGCCCTGCATCACTGGATGGCGTGACTGCCGACAGCGCCGGTCTCGTGCTCCTCGTAGGGGAGGGTTAGGACGAAGCGAGCACCTTGCGCTCCGGCCTCGGCGCGGAGGCTGCCGCCATGCGCGACGCTGATCTCGCGGGCGATCGCCAGCCCCAAGCCGGTGCCGCCACTCACGCGCGCGCGGCTCTCGTCCAGCCGCACGAAGCGCTCGAAGACCCGTTCGCGGTCGGCCTCTGGGATGCCCGGTCCGTCGTCTTCGACCGCGACCTCGATACTGCTGCCGCGGATCTGAAGGCTGAGATCGACGTGAGTCTCGCCGTGCCGTGCGGCGTTGTCGGCCAGGTTGCGCAGGAGCCGGGCCAGTTGGACGGGGTCGCCGTGGATGCGCACAGGCGGCGCCGCGACTGTCACGCTGAGGGGTCCGAGCTTGCGGAGTCGGTCAGCCTCGTGGGTGAGCAGGTCGTCGAGGTCGACATCAACAGATCGAAGCTTCAGTCCGTGCTCGTCAGCGCGGGCCAGCAGGAGAAGGTCCGCGACCAGGCGGTCGAGGCGGTCGAGCTCGGCAAGCACGTCGCTGCTGGTCGCGGTCCAGTCACGGCTCTCGGGATGCAGCGCCGCGATCTCGTGGGCGGCCCGGATGGTGGCCAGTGGGCTGCGCAGCTCATGCGAGGCGTCTCCGACGAATCGGCGTTGGCGGTCGCTGCCGGTCTTGAGCCGGGCGAGCATTGCGTTCATCGTGACGGCAAGCCGGGCGATCTCGTCGTCGCCCTCAGGCACCGGCACCCGCGCATCCAGCTCCGAGGTTCCCTGGACCTGCGCGACCCGGCTACGGATGGCCTCGACCGGCGCGAGCGCTCTGCCCGCGAGCCAGTACGAGGTAAGCGCGACCCCCAGCAGGACCACGGGGTAGCCGATCAGCAGCAGGTTGACCACCACCGCGGTGGACTGTCCCACCAGCTCGAGGCTTTGCGCGACCAGGACCACCACGGGCCCGTCAGGACCTGAGACTCCCTGGGCGACCACGACGAACTCCTCGCCCTCCCCGATCGGCAGGGCGCGGGAACGGACCGTGGTGGTGGTTCCCGGTTCGGGTCGGGCGTCCACCACCGGTGGTTCTCCCTCCACCGACGGGCTGGCGGCGAGCACGTTGCCAGCGGCGTCGACGATCTGCACCAGGGACTGATCCCCTGCACCGGTGGTGAGCCCAGCGCCGGCGCCGCCCTCCGCGACCTGCGCACCGATATCCGCGGCCTGACCACGTGCGGCCTCGGTGATGGACCCTTCGAGCTGCTGGCGCTGCGCGAACGCGAAGGCCAGCGCGGCAACGGCGAGGAACAGCGCGACGGCCAGGGTGGCCGCCACCGTGGTCCGCCACCGCACACCACGGAATCTCGTTCGCATCGGCCGCTCAGCTCCCCGCGCCGGACAGACGGTAGCCGACGCCCCGGACCGTCTGGATCGACTGGCGGTCGAAGGGCTGGTCGATCTTGCGGCGCAGGTATCCCACGTAGACCTCAACGACGTTCTCGTCGCCTTCGTAGTTCACGTCCCACACCCCCTGCAGTATCTCCAGCTTCGAGACCACTTCGCCGGGGTGGCGCATCAGGAAGTGCAGCACTCCGAACTCCCGTGGGGTCAGGTCGAGGTCGGTTTCGCCGCGCCGAACCACCCGCGTCGCCGGGTCGAGCGTCAGGTCCGCCACCCTCAAGACCGTGGGACGCTCCGGCGCACCACGTCGTACCAGTGCCCTGAGCCGGGCGACCAGCACAACGAAGGAGAACGGTTTGGTCAGGTAGTCGTCCGCCCCGAGATCAAAGGCGTCGACCTGGTCGTACTCCCCGTCCTTGGCCGTCAACATCAGCACCGGGGTCCATACACCAGACTCGCGCAGTCCCCGGCACACGTCGTAGCCGTTCAACGAGGGCAGCATGATATCGAGAATGATCACGTCGTAGTCCCTCGCCTGCGCTTCGGCGAGTCCCTCGGCGCCATCGTGCACGATGTCGACGACGAAGCCTTCAGCGATCAGTCCGCGGCGCACCGTCTCGGCGAGACGAACCTCGTCCTCGACCATAAGTACCCGCACCGGCCGACCTCCGTTCCCTGTCAGCACCTATCTTGGCGGGTCGCGACTGTGGACATGCTGAGAAGCGGCGACGGGTACGCCGTCCGCGTCGCTACCGGCACTGGGATCCAGCAGCGACGTCGACGCAACCGGGGCGCCTCGGTCGCCCATGTCTGGCAGTGTGGCTACGACGGGACCGTCCTGGTTGGCGCCGTTATCCCTCCCAGGGTGACGCGGATCAGGTCGCCGCGAAGATCAGCGATGTTTTCAACCGCTGGACACGTCTGGGCGCTTCCCTGGATTCGAGGCTGGGCGGCTGCGAGGACATGAGCCACGTACAGTCCGCCTCTCCACGAGGCCGACGCGAGCGCATCTGGTCGGTCGACCAGATCGGCAACGCTCCATTTCTGCTGCTGACCCCGAGGAGGTCGACAGCCGTGCGCACCTGGAGCGGGAAACGATCGCCTCGCCGATGATGCCGCCGGCCCGTTGCGATGCGCACACCGGTCCGCAGTGACGGCACAGGCGCACAGGCCCAGGCACCGCTGGGTGAGGGCGGTTGTCCGATGCTCCGCGCGATCCACCACTCCGAAGGGACGTCGACTCCCACGAGCTGTCCCCGATCACCATCGATCTCTCGCCCCGGCGCTGAGAACACCCTCAGGATTCCTCAACACCCTCACAGTCGCCCTTGCGCACTCTGGGTTACAGGTCGCAACCGCGACCGCTACGGAAGGAAGTCCCATGAAGAAGCTCAACCGAACCGCCGCGGTCGTCGGGACCGCCGCTGTCCTGGCCGCTCTCGGCCTCGGCGGCGCCGTCACAGCGGCCCAGGCCGACACCAACCCTGCCCCCTCGACCGTGCAGACGTCGGACGGTGACGGCGAGGTCAACGACGCCACTGAGGGCACCGAGACGGAGTCGCAGGAGGCCGAGGACGGTCCCAACCAGGGCCCGGACGCCAACCCCAACGAGCCCGGCCACCAGGACGCCGACGAGTCCGGCGAGGCTGAAGGCGCCGAGGGCGCCGAGGGCGCCGAGGGCGCCGAGGCCGAGGACGGCCCGAACCAGGGCCCGGACGTCAACCCCAACGAGCCCGGCCACCAGGACGCCGACGAGTCCGGCGAGACCAAGTAGCCGACCGATCCCCCGTTAGGTCGCTGCGTCGCCAGTTCGTCGGTACATCGGTGGGGCCCGTTGCCACCTGGCAGCGGGTCCCACCTCTCCGCCCGGACGGCTTGCTCCGAGACACGCACCATCACCCATCCACTCGCACGTAAGGAAGAACGTCATGAGCGAACCTGTGATCGAGCTGCAGGGCCTCCAGCACCGTTACGACACCGATCTGGTGTTGCGCGATGTGGATCTGAGCATCGGGGAGGGCGAGATCTTCGGCTTCTTGGGGCACAACGGCGCCGGCAAGACCACCGCGATGAACATCTTGACCACCCTGCTGGAGCCCACGGGCGGGACCGCAACGATCTGCGGGTACGACGTGGTCACCGACCGGCGCGAGGTGACCCGCCTCATCGGCTACCTGCCGGCCGATGTCCGCATGTACGGGCACATGAGCGCCGCTGAGAACCTGGAGTTCCTCGCCAAGCTCTCCGGCGTCCCCGACGCCCGGGCCGCTGCACGGGAAACCCTCGAATACCTGGGGTGTGCCGATCTTGCCAAGCGCCGGGTGGGCACGTTCTCCACAGGCATGCGGCAACGGATCGGGATCGCCCAGGCCATCGTGCACCGACCGCACGTCCTGTTCCTCGACGAGCCCACCTCGGGCCTGGACCCGATGGGGGTGCGACAGCTGCGCGAGACCGTGCTCCAACTCAACCGCGACCTCGGCATGACCGTGTTCATGAACACCCACCAGCTCAACGAGGTCTCCAAGGTGTGCACCACGATCGGGGTGCTCAACCATGGCGAGCTCATCTACAACGACAGCATCGAGGCAACGATGCGACGGTTCCCCGACGAGGCCTCGCTGGAGGACATCTACGTCCGAGTCGGGGACCTTGCCTCATGATCGGCACCATCGCCTCGCAGCAGAGCCTGCTGCTGCGACGCCAACACGTCGCCCTGGTCGGGCTGATCACGATGCTGGCCGTCACGGCCATAGCCGGGGTCCTGGGCTGGTCCAGCCACCACACGATCGTGCGGGTCTTCGACCAGGCGGTCCGGTTGCAGGCAGCCGCGGGACAGCCGGCGCCACCGAACCCATTCCTGCTCAAGCCGAACCTGTCGCTGCTGTCCAACATGGTGGTCTACATCCCGCTCATCGGGGCGCTCCTGGCACTGGTCGTGGGGCACCTGAGCATGGTCGATGACCAGAGCAAAGGGATGGGTCGGCTCCTGTTCACCCGGCAGGTCACCCGCACCCAGTACGCCCTGGGCAAGGTTCTGGCTGCGACCAGGTTCCTGGCCCTGACCCTGGTGGGGTGCGGCGTGGTCAGCATCGTGGCGCTGCTCGCCGTGAACCGGACCCTCAGTCCCTCGGACCTGGGCAGGCTCACCGGGTTCTACGTCCTCTCGTGGTCCTACCTGGCGGTCTTCGTCCTGGTCGGCATACTGACGGCCCTGCTCACCCGCAGACGCTCCCTGGCCCTGCTCTCCGCGATCGGCGTGTGGCTGGTCATCACCTTCGTCGTCCCCCAGTTCACCTCAGGGCTACGACCCACACAGTCACTCAACCCGCTGACCGAACCCGCCGGCACCTCCCAGGCGTTCTTCCGAGTCACCCAGCACGCCCAACCACTGTCCATCGTCGAGCAGTACAAGACCGCCGCCGGAAACATCCTCGGCACCTCACCCACCAGCCCCACCACCGAGACGGTGCTCACCATCGTGCCCACTCTCATCGCTGGGTTTGGGCTCCTCGTGCTGGTGCTCTGGCGGATCCAGCGCCACGACTACGCCAGGAGCGCCTCCGATGAGTGAGTCCACGAACCGCATCATGCAGGTCGCCCGGCACGAGTATCGAGCCGCCGTCCGAAGCCGTGCACTGATCATCCTGCTCGCCATCCTGGTCGTGGCCACCGGCTTCTCCGTGTTCATCGGGGCCACCGACTACGCCGCACAGCTCGCGGAGTACGACGCCTACCGTGCGGCCGCACAAGCGCAGGGGTTGACCCGGATCGCCCCCTCGCCGCTCGCGGTCCTCTCCCTGCTCCGCGGCGCATTCGAGTACCTGGAGATCATCGGGGCAATCATCGCGATCACCCTCGGGTACCTCTCGGTGTCGCGCGAGCGGGTCAGCCGCACCCTCCCCCTGCTGCGGTCCCGCCCGTTGACCGGCACGGAGCTGGCCGCCGGAACCTTCCTCGGCGCTCTAGCGATCTTCACCACCCTCATCGCAGCAACCGCGGTCGTCGGCATCGTCGCGCTCGGCACCATCGGGAACGACTGGATCAACCCCGCACAAGTCCTGCGGCTCACGCTGGCCTGCGTCGCGGCGCTGCTCTACCTCAGCGCGTTCTACTGCCTGGGCGCCATCGCCACCGCCAAGGCCAAGATGCCCGCCAACGGCCTGGTCATCGCACTGGGTATCTGGCTCCTGGTCGTCCTCGTCCTCCCCCAAATCGGCGACACCCTCGACGCGGACAACCAGCTCCCCGGGGGCCTGTTCCAGGCCTTGGGGCTCAACCACGACGGCGAAATCGCCGTCCTCACCCACTTCACCGGATACGAGCAGGTGCGGACCGGCATCGAGGAAGCCTCGCTCGCCAAGCACTTCGAGCGATTCGCGTTCGCGATGAGTGACGTCAAGGAACGCTACCGGCCCTACGGCCTCCCCTGGCTCCTCAACGAGACCCGTCACGACATCGGCTGGCTGTTCGCCTACGCCGCCGTCCTGTTCCTCGGCCTGCGCCGCACCCTCACCCGCCAACAACCCATCCCAACCGGAGGAAACTCATGACGAAGCAGAACCAGAACCACACCCGCCGGCACCCCGGCCGAGCGACCCGAGCGGCCCTGGCAACCGTAGCGGCCGTGGCCGTCCTGGCACTCGCCACCGCATGCGGAGGCTCCAGCACCAGCAGCGCCGGCGACACGACCCCATCCGCAGGCGGAAGTGCCGCCGACAGCTCGGCGGTCCTGCCGGTCCAGTCCAACCCGATCAAGAACACTTCGACGACCCAGGCACTGACCATCGACAGCGTCCTGGTCGAGAACAACGTCGACGCCTCCGGGGCGACCGCGGACGACCACCTCGAGATCGCGGTCACCAACAGCGGCAGCGCCGACCTGTCCGGGTTCGAGGTGTACTACACGATCACCGACTCCAAGACGTCCGACACCGAGTCCTACTACACCAAGCTCCCGCCATCTTTCACCGTCGCACCGGGAGCCAGCAGGGTCATCCACTTCGACGACACGGGTGAGGCCGACCACTTCCCCACCAACCAGTACGGCCTCTACTACACCGACACCAACCCGCTCGATGTGACCGTCGAGGTCAGTGCCTCCGACAGTGCACCCCAGACCCTCACCGTCGCCAAGGACGCCGGCGGCGCAGAAGAAGCCGACTGAAGAGGGCAACCCAGCTCCGTGCGCCGAGTCTGCCTAGGCTTGGCCGCGTGGCTACTCGTCGACCGCACCCGGGGATAGACGGGTCGATGAACGCATCCGCGCCAAGCCCCCAGTCACCCAGGCGGCCCAGGTGGTCGCCCTGGCGGACGGTCGTCGCGTTCGGAGCCGTCAGTCTCGCGGGTGACATGGTCTACGAGGGCATGCGCTCGATCGCGGGGCCCTTCCTCGGGAGCCTGGGCGCCACCGCACTCGTCGTCGGGCTCATCACCGGCGCCGGCGAGGCGATGGCGCTGATCCTTCGGTTGTTCTCCGGTCCGCTCGCGGACCGGAGCGGCCGGTACTGGTCGCTGACCATCCTCGGCTACGCGATGACCGCGATCTGCGTGCCTCTGCTGGCGGTGGCGCCGTTCGTGGGCAGTGCGGGCCTGTTCCTGGCAGCGACGCTGATCCTGCTCGAGCGCGCCGGGAAGGCCATCCGGAGCCCGTCGAAGTCCGCTCTGCTCGCGCGCGTGGCGGTCTCGGTGGGTCGTGGCCGTGGCTTCGCCGTGCACAAGGCACTGGACCAGGTCGGGGCGTTCGCCGGTCCCCTCCTGGTCGCCGGCGTCATCGCCCTCGCCGGTGTCCAGTGGCCCGCGTTCGCGGCGCTGGCAGTCCCGGGCGCGGTGTGCATGCTGCTGCTGCTCACCCTCAAACACCACTCGGACGAAGCACGACCCGAGCTCGAGGCCCCGCACGAGGACGAGGGGCCGGGTGGCCCGTCGACCCACGGGAGCTCAGTCGTCGAGCCGCAGGCGCTGCCGGCGCACTTCTACGCCTTCGCCGTCTCGTGCGCCCTGGGCACGCTGGGGTTGATGACGTTCGGGGTCATCTCCTACCACCTTGTCGAGGCCGGACTGGTCGCGACGGCCGTGGTCCCACTCCTCTACGCCGCCGCGATGGCGACCGAGGCGGTGGCCGCCCTGGGCACCGGGTTCGCCTACGACCGCTGGGGCGCCCCCATCCTCTACACGCTCCCGGCGCTCATCGTCACCGTCCCGGTGCTCGCCCTCTCCGACACCTGGTCCCTCGTCCTCGCGGGCGTCCTCATCTGGGGGGCGGTGACCGGCGTCCAGGACTCGACCGTCAAGGCACTGGTGGCCGACCTGGTCCCCCAGCGCCGGCTCGCCACCGCCTACGGCGTCTTCGCGGCGTTCCAAGGCGTCGCGGCCCTGGCCGGCGGGACGCTGGCAGGCGGCCTCTACACCGACCACCGCCCCCTGCTCATCGCCCTGGTGGCCGTGGCTCAAGTCCTCTCCGCGGCCCTACTTGCGGTCGCGCTGCGCCACCGCGCCACGCACACGCCGGTCTGACCACCCACACAGCTCAAACCGCCGTGACCAACCCCCGCCACCGGGCAGCACGGGTTCTCAGCGCTCTCTCAGGCCCACTCGGCGACCATGACCGTGTGCTGACCCGGCGAAGGACCCTGATCGGCGTCACCATGATTGCAACGCTGGCAGCATTCGCGGCGGCGGTGCTCCTCATCGGCTTCGACCGGTCCGCGGATCTGCCGTCGCCAGTCACCGGCGACAAGGTCCCAGCCCTCACCCGACCCCCGCTGGTACGGGTCGCAGTCGCCGGCGACACCGGGACCGGCGACAGCGCCGAGGAGGCGACAGCCGAGCAGATGACCGAGCAAGCGCAGGCAAACGGTGGACCCTACGACGCCTTGCTGCTCCTGGGCGACCTCATCTACGAGGACGGTGAAGTTGACCTCGTCGACGACGCCGTCACCGATCCGTTCGCCGCCCTACTCGAGAACGGCACCACCCTGGTGCCAGTACTGGGCAACCATGACTACATCAGCGGTGAACAGACGCAGATCCTGGGCACTCTCGGACGAGACACCACCTGGTATGCCACGCGTATCGGGCAGCTGCGGTTGGTCGTCCTCGACACCGAACACACCGATGACCCCAGCCAGACCGCATGGCTCGAAGACACACTCGGGACTCCCCAGCCACCCGGCACATGGACCGTCGTCGCGATGCACAAGCCCGCCTACTCGGCCGGGTACCACGGATCGGACGAGGAAGTGCAGCGGCTCTGGGCACCGCTCTTCGACAAGTACGACGTGCCTCTGGTGCTTGCCGGGCACGATCACGACTACCAGCGTTCGAAGGCCATCAACGGCGTGACCTACGTCGTGTCCGGCGCTGGTGCGAAGCTGCGACCAACAGGGCACGAGGACTTCACCGCCGTGAGCGCATCGACACTCCACTTCGTGGACATGCTGGTCTACAGCGACCGCATCGTGCTCCGAGCCATCGACCAGGACGGGATGCTCGTCGACATGTTCACCCTCCGGCGTTAGTCAGCCGCCGGCGATGCAAGAAGCATCGAACCGTTCCGAGCGGACACGTGCCACCCAGCGGCCCGGTTGGAGGGCGGTGATGAGGAGGTCCTCAGGATTCCTCAGCGTCCTCACAGCGACCCCTAGGCACTCTGAAGGCACGAGGTCGCAACCGGCGACCACCCACCGAGGAGACACCATGAGGAACCTCAAGCGCAACGCGGCAATCGCCGGCGCCGCCGCGATCTTGGCGGCACTCGGCGTCGGGGGTGCAGTCACCGCCCAGGCCTCGACCAACGACCCGGCCCCGATCGTGCAGCAATCCGAAGGCGACGGCGAGGTCGAGGGCGCCGAGGAGGCCGCCGACGGTCCCAACCAGGGCCCGGACGCCAACCCCAACGAGCCCGGCCACCAGGACGCCGACGAGTCCGGCGAGGCTGAGGGAACCGAGGGCGCTGAAGGCGCCGAGGAGGCCGACGACGGTCCCAATCAGGGCCCGGACGCCAACCCCAACGAGCCCGGCCACCAGGACGCCGACGAGTCCGGGGAGACCGAGTAAGCGACCTGTCCCCCGTTCAGGTCGCTGAACCGCCGGCAGTCGGCACATCGGTGGGGCTCGTTGCTCAACGCAACCGGCCCCACCTGTCTGTTTCGTAGAGGCATCTCGCCTGCGCTGGACGGGGCCGCTCGCCATCGTCGCTGGAAATGATCGTGTGGTTGTCCGGCAGTACCGGGCCCGTGTACCGGGCCTTTGCACCCGGGTTTTTCTACAGGGCCGGGCCCCTTGCGACTCCGAACTCGATGGGTGGCTCGTCTACGTCAGGTTGCGGACAGGAACGCCGAACGACGGTGCTGGTCTCGATGCGACAGCTCGACTCGATCGTCAGCGTCCAGTCAGGACTCCTTGCGCAAACCCCCCTTCTTGATCGAGCGGCTGCCTAGAGCTTAAGGATCACGGGTTGGGGTGACACCC
>NZ_CM001852.1:3988896-4029034 GCF_000389985.1 Nocardioides sp. CF8 | reverse complement strand
ATGACACACTGTTGAGTTCTCAAACATCAGGCGCACACCGCGCTAATTCACTTTCGTGACTTCGCTGCGGCAGCTGATGGTCGTACTGTATGAGGCGTGTTTCCTCAGGAGCAAGTCCTGGGCCTTTCGCACCTCGCCCCTCTCAGCGTCTCGAACCTGCAAGGCTCGAAGTGGTGAGAGAGAGTGGCCGACTCGGGAGCCGGAAGCCCGGCCTTCTGGCCTTGCTTCCCGCCGCACCCGGCGACAAAGAGAACATTAGGCAGATGCCGGCGATCTTGCAAATCCAAATGGTGTGACGGCGGCCACAGAGGGTTGCGAAACGCTGTTTGTGCAGGTCAGCGGCCTGCGAGCGACTTTCAGGGCGTGGCCAGCCCGTGCGTGTCGCCCGGTGTCACGGCGCCGGCCAGGCGCATCGCCTCGCTCAGCTCGGTGCGGAGCTCGGCGTGCCAGCGGCGTACGCCCCCGTCTCCCTCTGCCAGCGCGAGCAGGGGCTGGCGCCCGAGGAGGACCGCGTCGGCACCCAGGGCCAGGGCGGCCAGCACGTCGAGGCCCGAGCGGACTCCCCCGTCGACGTAGACCTGGACCGACTCCCCCACTGCCTCTCGCACCCGTGGGAGTGCCGTCGCCGTGGAGACGACCCGGTCGAGCTGGCGCCCCCCGTGGTTGGAGACCCAGACGGCGGCGGCGCCGGCGTCGACGCACATCCGCGCGTCCGCTCCCCTGAGGACTCCCTTGACCACGACGGGCAGGCCGGTCAGCTCTCCGAGGTGGGCGAGGTCGGCGGGGCCGAGGTCGGTCGCCTTCTCCGCACCCGGCTGGTCGGCGTAGTCCGCATCGAAGTTGACGCGCAGGTGCTCGCTCGGCACCAGCTCGAAGATCGAGCGGCCACTCTCGGTGATCTTGGTGCCGACCACTGGTGTGTCGACGGTCAGCACCACTGCCCTGGCGCCGGCCTCGACGGCTCGCTCCAGCAGGGGTTCCGCGAGACGACGGTCGCTGGGGAGGTAGGCCTGCAGCCACCAGTCGACCCCGGTGGCACCGATCTCCTCGAACCTGGTGCCGGCATTGCTCGAGACCACCAGCAGGGAGCCGGCCTCCGCACACGCGCGCGCCATCGCCACCTCGCCGTCGGGATGGACCGAGCGCTGCAGCGTCGTCGGCGCCACTCCCCACGGCACCTGGTAGGTGGTGTCGAGCAGCCGCGTCGTCAGGTCGATGTGCGTGACGTCGCGCAGCACGCGCGGGACGAGCCGGACACCGGCCCAGGCGTGCGGCGCCTCCGCGGTGGACACCGAGGCGCCCGCGCCCTGCAGGACGTACTCGAGGATGTGCGCCGGCACGTGGTGCCGCGCTCGCTCCTCGAGTCCGTCCAACCAGCGCGTCATCGGCGTCAGCTGACCTCGACGCCCGCGAACTTCTTCTTGCCTCGGCGCAGCACGAGCCACGACCCGCCGAGCAGGTCGCCCTCGGTGGGCACGAGGTCGGGGTCCTCGATACGGGTGTTGTTGAGGTAGGCGCCGCCCTCCGAGACGGTCCGGCGGGCCTCGCCCTTGCTCTTGGCGAGCCCGGCCTCGACGAACAGGTCGACCACGGACGGCAGCTCGTCACGCTTGAGCGACGCGCTGCCGGCCTCGCCGAGGGCTGCGGCGAGCGTGGAGGCGCTCAACGCGTGCAGGTCGCCGCCCCCGAACAGCGCGCTGGCCGCGGCCTTGGCCTGCTCGGTCTCGTCGGCCCCGTGCACCAGCGTCGTGACCTCGTCGGCCAGCCGCTTCTGGGCGGCCCGCAGGAACGGCTTCTCCGCTGTCTGGGCCTCGAGGTCCTCGATCTCGTCGCGCGTCAGGAAGGTGAAGATCTTGAGCATCTCCACGACCTTCTCGTCCTCGACGTTGAGCCAGAACTGGTGGAAGGCGTAGGGCGACATCATCTCCGGGTCGAGCCACAGGGCCCCGCCCTCGGTCTTGCCGTACTTGGTGCCGTCGGCCTTGGTGACGAGCGGCGTCGCGAACGCGTGTGCCTGGCCGCTGGTCGCGCGCCGGATCAGCTCGGCGCCGCCGGTGATGTTGCCCCACTGGTCGGAGCCGCCGAACTGCAGCGTCACGCCGTGCTCGCGGTGCAGCGAGAGGAAGTCCATCGACTGCAGCAGGACGTAGGAGAACTCGGTGTAGCTGATGCCCGACTCGAGGCGGCGCTTGACGGTGTCGCGCGCGAGCATGCGGTTGACCGGGAAGTGCTTGCCGATGTCGCGCAGGAAGTCGATGACCGACATGGACGCGGTCCAGTCGTAGTTGTTGACCACCGTGGCCGCGTTGGCGCCGTCGAACACGACGAAGCCGGACACCTGGCGGCGTACGCGCTCGGTCCAGTCCTTGACGATGTCGAGGCTGTTGAGGGAGCGCTCCCCGGAGTCCTTCGGATCGCCGATCATCCCGGTGGCGCCGCCGACGAGGATGTACGGCGTGTGGCCGGCGTCCTGCAGGCGGCGGGCGGTGATCAGCTGGACGAGGTTGCCCATGTGCAGGCTCGGCGCGGTCGGGTCGAAGCCGACATAGAAGCGAACACTCCCGGCACCCAGGGCTTCGCGGAGCTCGGCCGGGTCGGTCGAGTGGGCGACGAGGCCGCGCCACACGAGTTCGTCGAGAACGTTCGGGGTTGACACGCTGGTCCTTCCGGTGGGGATCTGCCGAGTGCGCTGGCGGCCCAAGCCTGCCAGATGGCCACCGCGCCTAGCATGTGAGATCTCCCGACGCGGGGATCCACCCGACCGAAAGGCACGACGTTGATCGCAGGCAGGTACACGCTCGGACGCGAGCTGGGTCGCGGCGGGATGGGCGCCGTCTACCTCGCGCGCGACGAGGTGCTCGGCCGGGAGGTCGCTCTCAAGCGCATCGGCATGCTGCCCGGCGAGAGCAGTCCCGACCTCGCCCGCGCCGAACGCGAGGCCCGACTGGCGGCCATGCTCAACCACCCGCACGTGGTCTCGGTCTTCGACGTGGTCGCGGACCAGGACCACCAGTGGCTGGTGATGGAGTACGTCGAGGGCGAGTCGCTCGCCGAGAGGATCCGCACGGGTGGCGGGCTCGACCACGCCGAAGCGGCCCAGGTCATGTGGCAGGTGGCCGACGGCCTCGCCTCCGCGCACCAGGCGGGCATCACGCACCGCGACGTCAAGCCCTCCAACATCCTCCTCACCACCGACGGGCAGGCGAAGCTGACCGACTTCGGCATCGCCCGGTCGCAGGCAGACGTCAGCCTCACCCAGACCGGTCTGGTCACCGGCTCACCGGCCTACCTCGCACCGGAGGTCGCCTCGGGCAGCGGCGCCGGCGCGGCCAGCGACGTCTGGTCGCTGGGAGCGACGCTCTTCCACGTGCTGACCGGCAGGCCGCCGTACGACGTGAGCGCCAACATGATCGGCGGGCTCTACAAGATCGTGCACGAGGAGCCGCCGCGGCTGGCCGACGCAGGTGCGTTCGAGGAGCTGCTGCGCGTGACGATGGCCAAGGACCCGGCGCAGCGCTGGCCGATGGAACGCGTCCGGGACCGGCTGGCCCAGATCCGCAGGGACCCTGCTGCCGTCGGCGTGACATCGACCCAGGTGCTGGCCGGCGAGCAGGCGCCGGCGACCGAGGTGCTGGCGCCCATCGCCCCGGCGGGGCCAGCGGGGCCGGCGGAACCCACGGACGACAAGCGCGGCGCGCCCTGGCTGTGGCTGGCGGGGCTCGGTGCGGCCCTGGTCGCGGTCGTCCTGGCGCTGACGCTGACCGGGGACGACTCGCCGGAGCCGACCGCCAGCGAGCCGACGAGCGACTCGCCATCCAGCCGCCCGACGAGCGACTCGCCCACCACCACGAGCCCGACCGTCGACACTCGCGCGGAGGTCACGGACTTCATCACGACCTATCTCGCCACCGTGACCACCGACCGACGGGCTGCCTTCGCGATGCTGACGTCCGGCTTCCAGGCCGACTCGGGCGGGTTCGGGAGGTACTCAGGCTTCTGGCGGACCATCGAGTCGGCCACCCCGAGCGACATCGAGGTGGACCCGGAGGCGCTGACCGTCTCCTACGACGTGGCCTACCGCACGACCGACGGTGACGACACCAACGATTCGGTGAACCTCCGGCTCCAGCGCTCGGGGGACGGCTACCTCATCGCGGGCGAGAGCTGACGCGGGGGACGCCGACGCCACCCGCTCGGGTTGTTGCGAGAGCAGCCGACGATAGTGCGGCAGCCGTCCGGGCGCATCGATGAGCAGCACGCCGCTGAGGCCTTCCGCGTCGTGGTAGCCGACGACGGCTGACTCGTGGAGCGAACCTTCGAGGACGCGCAGGTCGGCGGTCGGCGAGAGACGACCGAGCCCGTGCAGCCTGACGCCGACCTGGTCGCTCCACCAGGTCGGCACGTGTCGGAACGCGTGGAGCGGGGTGGTCCCTCGGAGCCGGCGTGCGAGAGCACGACCGGCGTGCCGGCCGGTCTCGCTCGCGCGCGCCCAGTGCTCGGCCCGTCCGTCGGGGAGGCGCGCGACGTCACCGCACGCCACCGCCTCCGGGTGACCCTGGACGAACAGGTCGGCCTCGCAGGGAACGCCGTCGGCCACGTCGAGACGGTGGCCCACGAGCCAGCCGAGGTCGGGCACGCTTCCGACCGCCTCGATCACCAGGTCCGCCGCCAGGTGCCGACCGGAGCTGAGCAGCAGCCCGTCGACCCGACCGATCCCCGTGTAGGCGCACACGCTCTCGTCCGGGTGCACCCGGGTGCCCTCGGCGCGATGGCGCCGCATCAGCTCGGTGCCGACGGTCTCGCCGGCGACAGCCCGCAGCGGCACGGGTTCGGGTCCGAGCACCAGGTCGACGTGGGCTCCAAGCCGGCACAGCGTCGAGGACAGCTCGCAGCCGAGGACACCGCCGCCCACCACGGTCACCCGCGACGCAGCACCGAGCGCTCGCCGTACAGCCAGCACGTCGTCCATCGTCCGGACCGTGAACCGGCCAGCCGTCGGGCCGGGGACGAGCAGGCGCCGGGGGCGGATGCCGCTCGCGATCACCAGACCGGTGTAGGCGAAGGCGTCCCCGTCCTCCAGCCGCAGCGTCCGGTCGGTCAGGTGGGCGGCAGCGACGCGGCTCGCGGTGCGCCAGACGACGCGCGGGTCCTCCGCCACCCGATAGCCCAGCCGCGCGACATCGCCGTCGTCGAGGAGGTCCTTGGAGAGCGCCGGACGGTTGTACGGCGGGTGCGGCTCGTCGCCGAAGACCAGGACCCGCCCCGGGTGGTCCTCCCGCAGCAGTCCTTCGACGGCACGCAGGCCCGCGAGGCCGGCGCCGACGACCACGACGGGGTCGTCAGGCATCGTCGTCGAGCAGGTCGATGGCCTGCGCCGGGCAGGCGAAGACCGCCTCCTCGATCTCGTCGCGGAGTGACGCGGGGAGGGGCTCGGAGACGAACTGCTGCAGGCCGGGCTTGCGCACGGCCAACCGTCCTCGACCGTCGAGGTCGAACGCCGAGGAGGTGAAGGCGCAGTGTCCGTGGTCCTGGCACTGGCGCAGATCGATGGCGAACCTCATCGGGCGTCCTTCCGGTTGGTGAAGTGGGTGTTCGTCCATGGCACCCCACACCGCCCTGGTCCGCCACGCCCACGCGCAGGTCAGGGTCTGGGATGGCAGACACTTCCCCGTCGGGCGGCCACTGGCGCACGGGGAGCCGCCCGTAGGTTCAGGTCACATGAGAGAGGTCCCGGCCGCGGCCCACACCCTGGCCATCCTGCGCTACCTGGCTTCCCAGCCGAGCCCGGTCTCGGCGGCGACGCTCGCCACGAGGACGGGGCTGCCCAGGTCCACGACCTATCAGCTGCTCGCCACCATGGAGGCTCAGGGCTTCGTCGTCCACTATCTCGAGGAACGCCGCTTCGGCCTGGGAGTCGCTGCCTACGAGCTGGGCGCGGGCTACACCCGACAGCTTCCCCTGCAGCGCGTGGCCCGACTGCCGGTGGCGGCGCTGCGCGACCTCGTCGGGCACACGGTGCACCTCTCGGTGATCCACGGCCGCGACGTGGTCTACGTCCTGGAGGAACAGGGTCCGGAGAAGCGCCCGCTGGTGACGGGCGTGGGCGTGCGGCTGCCGGCGGTGCGCACTGCCAGCGGGCGATCGATGTTGGCACGGATGTCCGCTGCCCAGGTCAGGGCACTGCTCACGGCCCATCCCGGCCTGGACCGTGGCGAGGGACGGGCTCGTCTGGCGGAGCTGCGCGAGCTGCTGCGCAAGGTGCGTCAGGACGGCTATGCCGTCGAGGACGGAGAGGTGACGCCCGACCTGTCGTCGGTCGCGGTGGCGGTCACCGATCATCAGCAGCACCCGATCGCCAGTGTGGCGATCACGTTCCCGACCGAGCAGTCGGCCGAGGTGCCCGTGCTCGTGGAGCAGGCCCGCCGGACTGCGGACGAGCTCAGCCGTCGGATCGGTCGACGTCAGGACTGAGCGCGGGTCCCAGTCCTCACAGCACAGACTCGATGCGCAGCACGAGGACCACGAGCGCCGCGCTCGCGACGGCCGCGGTCAGGGGACGGCCCCGCGGGTCGTCGCCGGCACCGAGCATCAGCGCTGGCAGGAGCAGGGCCCCGGCCGCGAGGTAGCCGACCTGCACCGCGGTCGGTGATCCGTCGAGGGCGAGCAGCCGGGTCCCGACCAGCGCCAGCATGGCCAGCTCGAGGGCGAGCAGCCCCCAGCCCAGCGAACCGCCGCTCGTGCCACGGATCGCGACCAGCAACGACCATCCCGCGACCAGCACAGCGAAGGTCGCTGCTCCGGCCGCGACCCCGGTCATGCCGTCGCCCGCGCCCGGCGGGCACGACGCTTGCGCGCGCGGATTCCCCAGCTGATCAGACCGGTGGTGAACAGCACTGCCGGTGCGAGACCGAAGACCGCCCACAGGACGCGCGCCCACGTCGGGACGTACCAGCCGAAGTGGCTGGGGTAGACGGCCTCCTCGTAGAACCGGTTCTGCACCGGGACGCCGTCACCGCTGTAGACGACCTTGGTGTGGGAGGGGTCGTACTTGTCGACGTAGACCCAGTCGTTGCCGTGCAGGATCGCGTTGTCGTACGGATCGACGCCACCGGCTCCGCTGATCTCGAACAGGTAGGCGGCCGCCGGGTCCTCGGGATCGGGAAGGGTGTGGTTGCTGATGTCGCCCGGGACGACCGTGAGCGCGGCGGCGCGTGCCTCGTCCAGGCCGATCGTCTCCGCGCCCGGCACGCTCGCGAAGTCCCAGCTGACCCGCCGCAGCTGGTCGGGCTCGCCGCCGGTGATCGTCATCAACCCCTGCTGGAGCTGGGGGAACTGAGCTGCGGCGCCGGTGAAGGCCCACATGAGCATGAACGGGACCGAGATGATGCCGACCACCTTGTGCACCTCGCGGTGACGCACGTAGCGCGCCGAGGAGCGCCGGATGCGGAACCCGCTGCCGATGCGCCGCAGCCCCGGCCACCACAGGTAGACGCCCGAGATGACGAGCAGCACCGCCAGGATGCCGACAACGCCGACGATCGCGACGCCGCGGGTCGTGCCCTCGAGGCTGTCGACCCCGAGCGTCGGGATCGGTTCGCCGAGCCAGGGGACGTAGCCGGGGAACCTCGGGCTGGAGAGCCCGAACGCGTGCAGGTTCTCCATCAGGCCCGGGAACCCGCCGTAGTAGGAGCCTTCGCCCGTGATCTCGCCGCTGCCGGCATCCACCCCGTAGACCTGGTTGAGCCGCGAGTCCGTGACGAGGTAGACGCCCTCGTCGTCGATGACGTTGCCCGCGACGAACTCCGGGTGTGCCTCGTTGACGACCTCGAGCGCCTGCTGCGGCGTGAGCGGACTGTCACTGGAGGTGGCCTGGTAGATCTCCGGGTTGGAGACGCGGAAGATCTCGGAGCCGAACAGCAGCGGCACGCCCGAGGTCATGATCACGATCAGGAACCCGGCGACGACGATCGAGGTCCACCTGTGCGCGGCCGCCACGGCTGGCCGGACTCCGGGTCGTCGCCGGGGGCTGGCGGTCCCGGACTCAAGGCCTTGGACGAGGGTCTGGGCCATGGTGTCTCCTGTTGGTCTGCGGGGGTGTGGTGAAGCACAGCAGCGCGACCGGGCAGGAGATAGGCCTCACGACCACCTCGAGTCTGCAATCACAGACAGGCCGGGCGGAGCGACGCTTGGCCTCAGGTGGGGCGGGTGGGGCTCGAACCCACGACCCAAGGATTATGAGTCCTCTGCTCTGACCGACTGAGCTACCGCCCCCGAACGGGCCGCAGCCTACGCAATCACTCCATTCGCCGGACACCGCGGCCGGCGAGGGCGAGCATGGGCCGATGAGACGCCTGCTGTCACCACTCGTCCTGCTCGCCCTGCTGGTCACCGGCCTGGCGACGGTCTCGCCGGCCGCAGCGGCGGCCGACATGGACTGCGCCGACTTCCCCACGCAGGCGGCTGCGCAGACCTTCTTCCTCAACGCCGGCGCCGGGGACCCGCACCGGCTCGACGCCGACGGGGACCGGGTGGTCTGCGAGTCCAACCCCTGCCCGTGCATC
Organism: Nocardioides sp. CF8; assembly: GCF_000389985.1. NCBI lineage: Bacteria > Bacillati > Actinomycetota > Actinomycetes > Propionibacteriales > Nocardioidaceae > Nocardioides > Nocardioides sp. CF8. The sequence continues at coordinate 4,020,473 of NZ_CM001852.1, read as the reverse complement.
GGCAGCGGGCAGCCCGTGCCGCTGGTCACCCAGACGTCGCCGCCGGCGCCGACGCAGGACAGCGACACCGACCCGAACGGCTCGGGCAGCTCCGGTCCGGTCCGCAGGCACACGGGCAACGTCGTCAAGGTGACCGACGGCGACACCTTGAAGATCCGCATCAACGGTGTCGGCGTGCGGTCCGTGCGCATCCTCGGCATCGACACCCCTGAGGTGTACGGCGGACGCGAGTGCGGCGGCGGCGCCGCCTCGTCCCACATGGAGCAGCTGGCGCCGGTCGGCTCCCGCGTGCGACTGGAGTCCGACCCCAGCCAGGCCGACCGCGACCGCTACGGCCGCTGGCTGCGCTACGTCTCCCGTCGGGGGCTCGACGTCGGGCGCGAGCAGATCCGTCGCGGACTGGCGCGCACGTACGTCTATCGCAACGACCCGTTCCGGCGGACCCGCGCCTACCAGCGCACCGAGAAGATCGCGCACAACCTGCTGCGCGGATCCTGGGCCCTGTGCTGGTGACTTGAACCCTGCGATGCTCGGAGCATGACCCAGACTCCACCTCCGCTGGAAGCACTGCCCGAGGACTGGGAGCGCGCGCTGTGCATCGTCGCGCACCCCGACGACCTGGAGTTCGGCGCGGCCGCGGCCGTCGCCCGCTGGACCGGGCATGGCAAGGACGTCGCCTACTGCATGGTGACCAGCGGTGAGGCGGGCATCGACGGCCTGCACCCCGACGAGTGCGCCCCGCTGCGCGAGGCCGAGCAGATCGCCTCCGCGCGAGTCGTCGGCGTGCACAAGGTCGACTTCCTGCGGGAGCCGGACGGCATCGTGGAGTACGGCGTCGCTCTGAGGCGCGTCCTCGCGGAGGTGATCCGCCGACACCGGCCCGAGATCGTCATCACCGGCAACTTCCGCGACTCGTGGGGCGGGACGTCGCTCAACCAGGCCGACCACATCGCCGTCGGCAGAGCAGTGCTGGACGCGGCACGCGACGCCGGCAACCGCTGGATCTTCCCCGAACAGCTGTCCTCCACGCTGGAGCCCTGGGGCGGGGTCCGCGCCGTCTGGGCCTCCGGCTCCCCCGAGGCGAAGCACGGCGTCGACACGACCGACACGTTCGACCTCGGGGTCGCATCTCTTGAGGCGCACGGGGCCTACATCGACGGGCTCGGCTGGGAGAACTGGGACCCGCGAGAGTTCCTCGAGGGGTTCGCCCGGCAGAGCGGCCAGCGGCTCGGGGTCCCCTTCGCCGCGTCGTTCGAGGTCTACTCCCTGGGCTTCGGTGAGTGAGTTCCCCGGACAGAGCGAAGGGCCCGACGTCATGGACGTCGGGCCCTTCGTTTGCTCCCCCGATTGGACTCGAACCAACAAGGACGACTGTTGGACACCCGTGGACACAACGAGTCATAACAAGGCTCTGACCTGCGGAAACATGTCCAACCGATGCAGGTCCAACAGTCCACATTTGGACGAATTATGACGTACGCTCCGATGCATAGCCGATGCAGAATCCGTCCACATCGGTAGCGACGAAGGGCGAGAACGGCATGGCACGCACGGCAGATCGGCGCCGGTTCGGTCAGATCACCAAGATGCGGTCGGGTCGCTGGCAGGCCCGCTACGCAGTGCCGCTGGCTCACGAGTCCGGCCGCGGTGGACACATCGTGACGGCGCCCCACACGTTTGAGCCAGGCGCCTACGGCAAGGAGGCGGCTGGAGACTGGCTGCGCGACGAGGAGAAGCGTCTGCAGGTCGAGGGCGCCGAATGGAAGACCATTGCCGAGAAGGCCGAGGCCGAGCGGGCGGTACTTGAGGCCGCGCGCGTGGCGACGTTCGAGGAGTACGCGAAGATCTGGCTACAGGCGCGCAAGGTCAAGGGCGGCAAACCGCTGCAGGAGTCGACCCGGCGCGGCTATCTGATCTGGTTGCGAAAGTATCTGTTGCCGACGTTCGGTGAGATGCCGCTGAACACGATCACCGCGACCCACGTGCTGGCTTGGTACGACTCACTCCCCCACGACAAGCCCAAGACGGTCCGCGAGGCCTATTCACTCGCCAAAGGGATCATGAAATCAGCGACCGCAGCGGACGGCATCCTGCCGGGTGCCGTCAACCCGTTCACCATCGACGGGGCCGGCACCATCGGCAGCAAATCCGACAAGCGAACCGAAGTGATCGAGGACGAGGACCTGGCGATCATCATGGCGACGATCCGCCCCGAGTGGAGAGCAATGGTCGCCCTGGCGCTGGGCTGCGGTCTGCGGTTCGGTGAACTCGTTGCGCTGCGCCGATCTGACATCGATCTCAAGGCAAAGGTGCCGGTGCTGCACATCCGTCGCGCCATCGGCACCGGGCCGGGTGGCAAACGATACGAGAAGGAACCGAAGTCAAAGGCTGGCATCAGGGACCAACGTGTCCCCGCCTCCGTGGTCACCGTCTTGAGTGAACACCTCAACAGCTACGTCACAGGCCGCGACGGGCTCGCGTTCCCGGGGCCATCTGGCAACTGGCTGCAGCCGACTCGGTTTCGGGATCTGTCGGGCGGGTGGACCGACGTGCGCGAGGCGGTCGGGCGCAACATCAACTTCCACGACCTTCGCGCAACTGGCGCAACCCGACTGGCGCAACGTGGTGCCCACGTCGCTGAGGTCCAGACGTTTCTGGGCGACTCCTCCTCAGATGCCGCTGAACGCTACGTGCGCGCCACCCAAACCCGCATGGACGACCTGACCGCACTCGCGTTCGACGGTCTCGACTTCGGCGGGGTGACGCGGTGAACAGAGCTGTCGGTGCCTTCCGGCAGAACGCCATTGGCAATCTCGGGAGTGTGAACTACAGTTGACAACGATAGGGATCGTTCGAAGCGAGACTTTCGACAGATGGATGAGAAGCCTCAAGGACAGGCGTGGGGCCGCGCGAATCCAAGTCCGGCTCGATCGCCTCGCCAACGGCAACCCAGGGGACGCCAAGCCGGTTGGCCACGGAATCTCCGAGCTGCGGATCGATGTCGGTCCCGGCTACCGGGTGTACTACCAACACCACGATGACGTGCTCATCGTCCTCCTCTGCGGTGGCGACAAGTCAACACAGACGAAGGACATCGAGAAGGCCCACGAGATAGCGAAGGAGTGGAAGGACCATGGCTGAGAAGTTCTCACCCTACGACTCGGCGGATTACCTCAACTCGCTTGAGGACATCGCCTACTACCTCGAGGCCGCACTTGAGGAGGCCGGCGACGATCCTGCCTTCATCACCCACGCGATCGGCGTCATCGCCCGCTCCCAGAATTTCAGCGAGCTCGCCCGCAAGGTGGGGATGAGCCGCGAGGGCCTCTACAAGGCGTTGTCCAATGAGGGCAACCCCAGCTTTGCCACGATCTACAGGGTGAGCCGCGCCCTCGGGCTGAAGCTCGAGTTCCACGCCGTCGCTTGATGAGTCCGGCTGGTAGGGCACACCCGATCACGCGCTTCTGTTGTGCCACGTGTTTACCGGGTGCGCGTCGACCAGCCGGTCGAGTGACTCGACCTTGATCCGGATGGTTCGCCGACCGAGGCGTACGGCATCGAGCTCGCCGGCGGCGATGTAGCGGCGCACGGTCTTGGTCGAGACAGCGAGCGCGTCGGCGGCCTCGGTCAGCGAGATCAGGCGGCGGTGGGTCGTGGCGGTCGTGGTCATGACGACTCCTGTGTCGGGGCGACCCGATTGGCCGCCTTCATCCCACAAGGCCCGGATCTGTCATCCAGTGGCCACCCCATTTTCGCCCCGTCTCCCGTCGCCCCTCCTGACGCTTGCGCCCTGCCCCTCCTCGCCCGTTCACCAGCTCACCTCCCAGCCCCCACTCCTCCCAGCAAGCGCCTCCTCCGCCTCCCCTCGACATCTCTCAGTCCCATCCCTTCCCGGACACACCTCTTTCACTCCATTCGGGGTGGCCACTCAGGGCCCGGTCCCGGCCTTGAGGGGTATGACGATGTCGTTGAAGAAGCTCGCCGCTGGCTCGGGCTATGAGTACCTGACCCGGCAAGTTGCAGCGGCGGACTCGACCGAGCTCCGAGGAATGCCACTGTCGGACTACTACGAGGCGAAGGGCGAGGCCCCTGGTCGCTGGGTTGGCTCTGGCCCGGCCGAGGTCGGCGGCATCGATTACGGCGACATCGTGACGGCAGAGCAGATGCAGCACTTGTTCGGCGAGGGCTGCCATCCGGTCACCGGCACCGCTTTGGGAAGAAGGTTCGGCAAGGGGTCGGTGGCCGGGTTCGACCTCACCTTCAGTCCCGCGAAGTCGGTCTCAACCCTCTGGGCTGTCGCGTCGCCCGACGTCGCGAGGCAGATCAAGATGGCGCACAACGCGGCCGTCCTCGACGCCCTCGACTTCTTGGAGACGCACGCGATCTTCACCCGCGAGGGCGCCGGCGGTGCACGCCAGGTCGAGACACGTGGGCTGATCGCGGCCGCGTTCCTGCATCGCGACTCGCGTGCCGGCGATCCTGACCTCCACACCCACGTCGCGGTCGCGAACAAGGTTCAGACCAGGCAGGGCAAGTGGCTGTCGATCTACGGCACGATCCTTCATGAGCACGTCGTCGCCGCGTCCGAGGCGTACAACACCGCACTCGAAGCCCACCTCCACAGTCAGCTGGGGTTGCGATTCGTGGACGTCGCTCGTCCGGGTGGGAAGCGGCCGGTGCGGGAGATCTCCGGAGTGGATCCGGAGTTGATGAGGCGGTGGTCGAGCCGTCGTGCCGACATCGAGGACAGGGTCGCCGTGCTCACGCGCGAGTTCACCGAGGTCCACGGCCGTTCGCCAACCGACAAGGAATCAATCGGACTGGCGCAGCGGGCGAACCTCGAAACCCGCGAGGCGAAGCACGATCCGCGGTCGGAGGCGGAGCAACGCCAGGGCTGGCACCACCAAGCCGCGGACCTCCTCGGCGAAGGAGGCATCCGAATCATGCTCGACTCTGCCCTGACCCCGGACCAGCGGTCACGACCAGAGTTCACCTCCCTCTGGCTCGCGCAGGCCGCCGATCAGGTCATCGGCCAACTCGAGTCGCACCGTGCGACCTGGCAGTCCTGGCACATGTACGCCGAAGCGCAACGCCAGGTGCGCGACCTCGACGTTCCTCCCGATCGGGTTGCTGAGGCGGTGGAGCATCTCGTCGACGCCGTCACTGCCCGGCTCATCAACCTGACACCGGATCTCGACCCGATCACCGAGCCCACCGCGTTGCGGCGCTCGGACGGGATGAGCGTCTACCGACACACCGGCGCCGACCACTTCACCAGCCACGCGATGCTCGCCGCCGAACAGCGCATTGTGGAGGCCGCGGGCACCGTCGGCCCGCGGGCTCCGGACCCAGTGGACGTCGAACTGGCGCTCATGGCCGCCAACCTGGAGCAACCCTCGCTGAACGAGGGGCAACGCGCACTCGTCTTGGCGCTCGTCGCCGACTCTCGACAGGTCGCCCTCGCGCTGGCTCCGGCAGGTGCCGGGAAGACGACCGCGATGAGCGTCCTCGCCGGCACAGCCCACGACCTCGGCTACGAGGTGGTGGGTCTCGCGCCGTCCGCAGCCGCCGCAGCCGTGCTCACCGAGGCGACCGGTATCCCCGCCGACACGCTCGCGAAGCTCGACCACACCTTCGGCGCCGGTCTTGATCCCGGATTCGGGCCGCACACGATCGTCGTGATCGACGAGGCGGGGATGGCCGACACCCTGACGCTGGACCGGATCATCTCGGCCTGCACCGGGATGGGCGCACGTGTGCGGCTGATCGGGGACGACCAACAACTCGCTGCTGTCGGCGCCGGTGGGGTCCTCAGGGACATCGCCAGCACCCACGGCGCCGTCCGGCTCAGTGAGGTGGTGCGCTTCGACGACGCCATCGAAGCCTCCGCGTCCCTCGCGCTCCGGGACGGGGACAAGTCGGCGATTGGGTTCTACCTCGACCACGACCGAATCCATTCGGGCGACGAACTCACCAGTCTCACCGAGGTCCTGGTTGCCTGGCAGGACGAGACGGAGGCTGGACGCGAGTGCCTGATGCTCGCCCCCACTCGCGACCTCGTTGGCCGCCTGAACAAGGCGGCGCGCAACACCCGCCTCAACGGAGCCGAACCGAAGGACCAGGTGGCGCTGGCGGACGGCAACAACGCGTCGGCGGGAGACGTCATCCTCACCCGCCGAAATGACCGCCGCCTCGGGATCACCGGCACTGACTGGGTCAAGAACGGCGACCGCTGGACGGTCACCGCGGTCGACATGAGCGGCGCGATCCGTGTGCGCCACCTGCGGTCCGGGCTGCAGGCGACCCTTCCGCCGGCCTACGTCGGCGAGCACGTCGAGCTCGGTTACGCCACCACGGTCCATGCCGCCCAGGGCAGCACGGCCGACGTCATGCACGGCATCGTCACGGGTCACGAAGACCGACAGCTGCTCTACACGATGCTCACCCGTGGCCGCGCCGCCAACCACCTCCACCTCATCACCGAACAGCCCGACGCCGAGGAGGACTTCCTGCCCGGCATCGAAGAACAGCTCACCGCCGTCGATACCTTCGATCGCATCGTTGGCCGCGATGGCGCCGCGGTCTCAGCGACCACGGAGTTCGCGCGCGCCACCAGCCCCGCGACCCGCCTCCACGAAGCGGTCGGCAGATATGTCGACTCCGTCACCACCGCCACTCACCAGCTCCTGCGCGGCGAAGCCGATGATGCGCTCGAAACCGCTGGACCAGGACCGCTCCCGTGGTTGCCCGGTATCCCCGGCGAGCTCCACGAGCACCGAGAGTGGGCCGTCTACCTGAAAGCGCGCGGGGACCGGGTCGCCGATCTCGTCGAGGCCATGCGACACGATGTCGAACTTCCGCCGGCATTGCGCCGCTTCGATGACGTCCTGACGGCCGAACTTCGCAGCGAGATCCTGACCTGGCGGGCGGCCAACGGCATCCCCGATGCCGACCGCAGCCTGCTGGGCTCCGTCCCGGAAGCCAATGATCTGGCCGCCGCCCGCTACGCCCGTCACCTGCAACGCCAGGTCGACTCCCATTACCCGGCGTCCGTACGCCGCTGGGAGTCCGAGATCGCCATGGCGATCGGCGATCCGCAGCACCGCGACGGCCACATCCTCGACTTGGCCCGCGAACTCGACCGGCTGCAGGTCAGCGGCCTCAATCCGGCGCAGATCCTCCGCCGGGCGGCCCATCTGCGGCGCCCGCTTCCTGAGGACCGCAAGGTTGAAGCGCTCGCCTACCGGATCGAGCGCATGGCGGCCAACGACGCCGCGCACCGGCCTGAGCGCCATCAATCGGGTCGACGGTCACCCGGCATCGGACTCTAGGAGCGCCTGCCATTCCCGCGCCGAACGACTCCGCTGCCTGGTCCCCAGCACAACGTTGAAAGCGACACGCAGTTGCTTCGGTGTCATCTCCGAATGGTCCAAGCGGAACCGCTCAAGTTCGGCCTCGACGAGCGAGAGCTCCATCTCATCCCAGACCGTCAACTCGCGACGACGATGCTGCGCCTTCCACTCCGCGTACTGCTTTGAGTCGTCTCGAGCGTCGACGTATTCAATGAGCCGATCCAGTGCCCTCGCCGCCCGCTTCCTCAGCGACCTCGGGGCAAGATTGGCCTCATCCGCGACCGCCTCCACGACGGCCGGCGCGGTCAAACCCAGCCGCCCGCGGTGCGCCGGCACATTCTGTCGATCTGCTTCGGCGGCGAGCGCCCACAGCAGCCAATAGTCGAGGCCGTTGATCGCCCCTTCCGCCAAGCCGGTCTGGAAGAGCTCGGTGAGGACCGGGCCGGGGTCGGCCTCAGGCTCGACGCATGGGACCTCGTTGAGCAGGTCCGGATCGCCGGTGGCGCATGTCATGGCCCGGTCGCGACGTCTCGCGAAGTTACCGACTCCAAGGTCCGCCAGAACCTCGCGCCTGGTCTGCCCGACGATGGCGCCCGCGATGTTCGGCGTTGCAAGTCGGTACGCCGCAGACGCCTCGACCCACAGCTGGCTCGCCACCAGGCCGTCGATGTCGTCCGAGAGGTCGGTCGCCTGCCTGGCTACCTTCTCGGCTCCGGGGAGCAGCGCCCACACGAGCGCAGTGATCGCCTCCGGCTCGAACTCAGTCATGGATGCCAGAACGCCGAGGACGGCATTCGCATCGTTCGGCGCCGCCAGTGCCCACTCGGGCATATCGACCAAGTCCTCCACGACGGCAATCTCCGGCCTCTCCCGAGCCCACCGGCGCCAGGCCTCTCGTGCCTCGCACATGAGTGCACCGTCGCAGTCCAGGAGGCCAAGGCAACCAGCAACGGACATGGTGTGCTCCCGAGGGACATCCCTGCCCCGACGATCAGCAGGGACCTTCTAGCGTGAACGGGACAATCGTGCTCGTCAAGGCCCGGTTCGGCGGCCGAGGGACAGCACAAGACGTTCAGGGACAATCCGAGACGTTCAGCATTAGCCAGCACAGTCCGAACTGAGAACTCCTGGATCGCGATCGCGACATGGAGCCGTGGCTCCCCGAGTTCCGTGAGACTGATGGAAAGCGTGGCGGAGGCGCCAGTCCGTTAAGCGCGCCGTTCCCGGGAAGGTCTTCGGACGGGTCTTGCGGGACACGAGCGGTCGGTAGTGACGCGTGACCTTGCGACGTTGCCGGAGCAGGTTCCGCTCACGGTCAGCGCCGGGCGGGGCCCGGGTTCTTGAATAATGGCAGGCTCCCGTACGCCGTGGCGTCACCAACGCGAGGACGAGCGTAGGCGCGCTACTCGCAGTAGGTGCGCTCTTGTACCAGAGGACGGGTACCGCGGGAGTGCGGTCGCCGATCTGCCGTCGACGGACCGGAGCGACCTCCGCCGCTTCACACGGCCGCGCGAACCACCAGGAACACACCGGCCGCGATGCACGCCAGTGCCACGATCCGCCTCAGCCCCTCGGCAGGGATGCGCGTGGCCACCACCGCGCCGGCCGCGACCCCGAGCGCGGCGAGGCAGCCGAGCGCCGTGCCCAGGCGTACGTCGACCAGGCCCGTCTGCAGGTAACCGACCGAGCCGGCCACGACGACGGGCAGCTGCACCGCCTGGCTCACCGCGACCGCCCGCAACGGCGCTACCCCCAGTGTCAGCAACACCGGCACGAGCAGTACCGGCCCTCCGGTCCCGGTGAGCGCGGATCCGAACCCGACGAATGCGCCGACCGCGACCAGCGCCGCCGTGCCCAGCTCGTCCCGCGCCTCTCGGACGGCCCGCGGCCGCAGCTGCTGCACGCCGACGAACAGCGTGAGAGCCGCCAGCGCGAGCAATACAACGGACCCGGGCAACGTCGCGTTGACGAGTGCACCGAGGAACGCTGCGGGTACGACCCCGATGGCCAACCGGGCCAGCATGTCCCATGGCACGCCCCCCCCGCCACGCATAGGCGACCGTGCCGACCACACCGGTGAACACGAAGGCCCACGTGCTCGTCGCCGTCGCCTCGTTGGCGGTCAGGTCGCCGAGGGCGACGAGTCCCGGCGGCAGCAGCACGCCGCCGACGCCAACCATGCCGATGAGGACGCCGACGACGACCGCGAGCACGGACAGGACGACTCCCACGGGGGCGGCCTCCTCCGGTCGGCGCCGGTCCTCGCACGCTAGCAACAGCCGGTCCGGCCGAGGAGAGGGCGTCACCCGCTCGGGGACCAGAAGCCTCATCTCCACGTCTGCGTCGTGAGCACCGCCTGACCCGCGGCCTCGGGGTGGACGGAGTCCACGCGACGGCGAGCGAACCCCCAGGGCCGGGACGAATCACTGGGTCACAGGGGGTTATGTGCGGTGTTGACCGCAGCCAATGGGCGCCGCGTTGCGGGCAATCCACGCACTGTTGTCGGGTCGCATTTCACCGCCGCCCAGTACGGCGCCCTCATCACCGCGCTCCGGACCACTGCCGGCTCCTGCACCGGCTTGGACCGCACCCAGCCGGCTTGATGATGCGGATCGAAGACCCGCCGTGGTGCCGCGTCCCAGCAGCGACCACCACACTCCGGGTGTGATCACAGTCGGGGTTCGTGAGCAGAACCACCGCACGTCGGCAGGGCAGAGGACATCGACGAGTGCACAGACCGAATCGTCGTACCCAGCGCTCAGGCAGGCGCCCTCGAATCAGGGCTGAGCAACCTCGACCGGCGCCGGCGCTCCGCGGCGAGCATCGCACCCGCCCCGACCGCCGGCCCTGCGGCGAGCACGACGAGCGCCACGTGCCACGAGGCGCGCTCCACCAGCACCGGCACCAGCCACAGCGTCAGGGTCGTGGTGAGGAAGCCCAACGCCAGTTGCACCGACAACGCTCCCCCGACGCTGCCCGCCGGTGCGTGCTCGGTGACCATCGCGGAGAACTGCGCGGAGTCGGCGATGACCCAAAATCCCCACCACGCGCACAACGCGACGACTACTCCGAGCGGCACCATGTCGTACGTCGCAGCGAGGACCAGCGCGGCGCCACCCGAGCACACCAGGCTCAGCAGGGCCGCGCGCGGACGCCCCCACCGGTCGCCGACCAGGCCACCGACCAGGCAGCCGGCGGCACCGATCCCGATGCAGCCGAAAGCCAGGTACGCCGCGAGGGTGGCGGGGGCCGGGCGCCCGGCCACCGTGGGCAGGGTCAGCAGGAATGTCCCGACGCCGGCCCACATGGCGTAGAGCTCCCACATGTGCCCGACGTAGCCCAGGTCGGCCAGCAGCACGTCGCGGTGGCGCAGCGATCGGAATCCGGCGCCGAGGCTGACCGGTCCGCGGGGGAACGGGCATGGCCCCTCGCCGTGCACCGCCAGGAGCAGGAGACCCCCGGCGGCGCCGAGCACGCTGGTGGCGGCGATGACGCCCCGCCAGCCGGGCCCCGCTCCGGTATCGGCGAGCGCGGCCACCAGGTGGGGCAAGGCCGAGCCGAGGGTGAGTGCGGCGATCATCAGGCCCAGGGCGGTGCCTCGCCCGCGCCGCGACCAGGTGGCGACCTCCTTGAGTGCCACGGGGTAGTAGGCGGCGAGGAAGAGACCGGTGAGTAGCCGCAGGGGAAGAGCGGCGCCCAGGCCGTTGGCGAGCAGCAACAGGGCGTTGCTGCCGGCCGCACCGAGCGCACCCAGGCGCATCAGGGTCCGGGCGGGAACGGCGTCGGCCAGGCCGAGCGCCGCCGACCCGAGTGCCCCGACGACGAACCCGACCTGCACAGCGATGGTGAGCAGGGCGGCGCCCCCGCTACCCAGCGACCACTCCGCCTCGAGTCCGGCGACCACGACCGTCGCGGAGAACCACACGCTCATCGCCAGCAGCGTGCTCACGGCGAGCAGGGCGAGGGCGAGCCCGGGCCGGGTCGCGCGGCGCCCACCGGGCCCCGCCCCAGCCGCCACGGGGATCAAGGCCGGCACCGAGGGTGCGGGCCGGGTCCCTGCCCGGGGCCGGGGCAGTCGCCGGTGGTCAAGACCTACCCCTGTCAGCGCCAGACACTCGCCGACCTTATTCGGGTGGGCGAGCGCTGTCCATTGCCGGTTAGACGCACCTTCGCCGGTAAGTTCCTTGGAGGGGTGTGGATCCTTCGCGCGATCATGCGGTGGCCGCTTCCCACCGGTGACCGACCCGGCCCACCAAGATCAGGGAACCGACGTGCGCCACTCGACGGGACCCAATCGCGACCCAGCGCCGGGGTCCCGGCAAAACGGGACCCCGAGACCATGCGCCGGGACGGGGTCGACCACGACAGTCGAGGCATGAAACGAAACCGAACCCTCGTCATCTCGGCACTCCTCGCCAGCCTGGGCCCCCTCGTGGGCAACGGGTTATGGCGGCGTTAGGACGTGGTCGCAGAGTTCGCGGCGACTTGGTTCGCGAGGATGCTGTGCTCAGGTAGAAGCTGGGAGGCAAGTCGTGGGGGCGCGGTCATGGGCAGGTCCGACCAGGATGGCGACAGATGGCTGTTGTGCGGAACGCGCAGTACAGCGACCGCCCGACGAATCTAGTGGGCACAGTTGGGCCTTCGCGGCATGCCTCAGCGCGCGACCGCGTACCGGTAGCCGAACGCTTAACGACGTCCGCGCGCCGACCGCATCGACGAGCGACGCTGTCCCGCGTGACGATCCGCTTGCGGGCGCGCGCAGCGATCGTCGAGGAACGACACGTCCCGTCCTCGAAGGAGCCGAAGGATCATGACGTCAAGCGCAAACAACAGCACCCCGTCGTCCCTGGCCGCCGCACATCTGTCCACCCAGGAGCAGCCGATCCACGAGGTCATCCGGCGAGCACACCAGCGCCTGGCAAGACGGTTCGAGGACCTCCACGTCGTGGCGTGGCCACGACAGGCACGCGACCTCCAGTGTCGCGCTGACGCGATGCTCACCGACCTCACGCGACACGTCAACGCGGTTCGAGCCGTCGTTGTCGACGAGCTTCGGGCCGTTGACAACGGTGACACCGCGATCGCACTCCGCGACGCCTGTCATCGGGTCGAGCGAACCGCGGTCTGGGTCAAGGCTCGGCTCTACGGCAGCTCGGCGATGGCTCACTGCTCCTTCGCTGATCTGGTGACCGGGCTGGAGCTGGAGGTCAAGGCGATCGTCGACCTCGAGAACGTCGCGCTGGCCGATCTCGACCAATGCCACGACCACACCGAGCTGCTCCACATCGCGTTGCGGCTGCACCGGATAGAGGAGACCGCACCTACCCGCCCGCACCCGCATCTCCCCCATCGGGGGCGCCTGGGCTCCGTCAGCCGCGCGATCGTCTCGCGCACCGACGCCCTCTGGGACACCTTCGAGGGACGTTGCGCTCCAGCAGCCGAGAAATTCAGCTGAGTCGATCGGTCACGTCTTGGGCAGGGTCAACCGGACGTTGGTGAGGGTCACCTGCTCGGCGGAGGACGCGATCAGGGTCGCGGCCTGCGCGGCGGTCAGGCGGTCACAGGCGAAGGACCAGTGGAGCGCAGCCCAGTCGCCCTCGTCGAAGTCCGCCATCACGCCGTCCTCGGTACGCCGCGTCACTCGCTCCGGTCGAGGCTCATCCACGACGAGTCGCTGGTCGTAGGCCAGGACGTCGACCTCCACCAGCACCGAGTCTTCATCGACGTCGAGGACCCGGCCGGCCCGGATCCGACACGAGTCCAAGACGTGAAGGGGCTCGGGCAGTCCTGTCGCGAGCAGCCGCGTCCATGGATAGACGCCGAGCACGTGGAAGACGTGGGTGGGGCTCACCTCTGACAGCAGCTCCGCGTCGAGATGCGACCAGTAGTGCCCTGCCTGTGCGGCGAAGCGCTCGATGAGCCGCTCCCCGAGCACCCGCGAGTCCACCCGGTCGGTGTCCTCGGAGCCGGTCCAGTAAGCCCGGCCGACCCCCTCGGACAGCGGATCGAGGCCCAGCTGCTCACCCATCAGGACCTGGTAGGGCCAGACGCCGGAGAACTGACGAGCCACCCGGCGTACGGCACCGGCCTCCGTCGGCAGCCCACAGGCCGCCTGTTGGAGGACCGCCGCAGCCGTCGGTCCGCAGTAGCCCAGCGCGTTGGGGGCGTGCGCGTAGCGCGCGAACAACCGCTCGCCCGGATCGCCCGACTGGTCCCGCTCCCTCACAGTGCCGCGCGCTCTCCCACCATGATGGCCGTGTCGCGGTGCAGGCGACCGAAGTTGTAGTAGGCGGCGCAAGCGCCCTCCGGCGAGACCATACAGGTGCCGATGGGGGTCTCGGGGGTGCAGGCAGTGCCGAAGACCTTGCACTCCCACGGCTTGATGACACCCTTGAGCACCTCGCCGCACTGGCAGGCCTTGGGGTCGGCGACCCGTATGCCGGGCATCGAGAACCGTTCCTCGGCGTCCCATTCGGCGAAGTCGCGGTGGACCTTCAGTGCGCTCTGCGAGATGAACCCAAGACCGCGCCACTCGAAGTGGGGACGCAGCTCCATGGTCTCGTTGAGCAACTGGAGCGCCTGCGGGTTGCCCTCGGGACGTACGACGCGGGAGTACTGGTTCTCGACCTCACAGCGGTCCTCCGCCATCTGCTTGAGCAGCATCTGCACCGACTGGAGGATGTCGAGCGGTTCGAAGCCGGCCACCACCATCGGCTTGCCGTAGACCTCGGGGACGAACCGGTAAGGCCGGGTGCCGACCACCGTGGAGACGTGGCCGGGACCCAGGAAGCCGGAGAGCCGCAGGTCTGGCGAGTCGAGGATCGCCTTGATCGGCGGCACGATCGTCACGTGGTTGGCGAAGACACTGAAGTTGGTGACCCCCAGCTGCTTCGCGCGCACCAGGGTGACCGCGGTGGACGGAGCAGTCGTCTCGAAACCGACCGCGAAGAAGACGACGTGCTTGGTCGGGTTCTCCATCGCGATCTTGAGCGCGTCGAGCGGTGAGTACACGAACCGGCAGTCCGCGCCGCGCGCCTTGGCGTCCAGCAAGGAGCCCGTTGACCCGGGCACCCGCATCATGTCGCCGAACGTCGTGAAGATGACGCCTTCCTGCTGGGCCAGCCAGATCGCGTCGTCGATGCGTCCCATGGGGATCACGCAGACGGGGCAGCCGGGGCCGTGCACCAGCTCGATGTTGTCGGGGAGGATGTGCTCGAGACCGTGTCGGTAGATGGTGTGGGTGTGGCCACCACACACCTCCATGAACTTGTACTCATCCTCGGTGGCCAGCTCGGTGATCGTTCTGACCAGGGCGCGCGCGGCGGCCGGGTCGCGGAACTCGTCGACGAACTTCATCTCGCGTCTCCTACAGGCTCGTGGAGCTGAACTGCTCCAGCTCGTTGTCGTACTCACTGCCCATCTTCTGGAGCTGCGCGAGCGTGGTCGCCGCCTCTTCCTCGTCGATCCTGGCCATGGCGAACCCGACGTGGACCAGCACCCAGTCACCGTCTTTGAGACCGGTGTCAGCCAGCAGCCGGACGCTGATGGTGCGGCGTACCCCCGACACGTCGACCTTTGCCAGATAGTTCTCCGCGTCGACCGTCTCGACGACTTGTCCTGGTATTCCCAGACACATGGCTCTTCCTCTCGATCAACAAACTCGGCGAGCAGAAACGGGTCAGCAGATACGGGGCAACGGGTCACCGACGAGCATGTCGACGATCCGGCTTCCGCCGAACGGGGTGCGCAGCGCCACGATGCCTGGAGGTTCTGCGACCACCTCCGCGATGATGGCGGCGTCCTCGCCCAGCGGGTGCGCACGCAGGGCCGCCAGCGCGGCCTCCGACTCCTCGACCGGCACCACCGCGACAAACTTTCCTTCGTTGGCGACGTACAGCGGGTCGATGCCGAGCAGGTCACACGCGCCGTTGACGATCGGTCGGACCGGCAGCCGCGCCTCCTCGATGATCACCCCGACGTTTGCGGACTTGGCCAGCTCGTTGAGCACCGTGCCGACTCCACCGCGGGTGGCGTCACGCATCCAGCGGGTGCCCGGTGCTGCGGCCAACAGCTCGCTGACGATGCCGCCGAGGGCGGCGGTGTCGGAGGAGATGTCGGCCTCGATGTTGAGCTCGCCGCGCGCGAGCATCACCGCCATCCCGTGGTCGCCCATGGTGCCGGAGACCAGGATGCGGTCGGTGGGTGCGACCCGCTCCGGTCCGAGCACGCGGTCGGTCGGGACGATGCCGATGCCGGCGGTGTTGATGAAGAGGCGGTCGGCGGCACCTCGGGGCACCACCTTGGTGTCGCCGGTCACGATCTCGACGCCGGCGAGTGCCGCTGCCTCGGTCATGTCGGCCACGATCTCGCGCAGCACCTCGATGGAGAGGCCCTCCTCGATCACGAATCCGGCCGAGAGCCACTTCGGGACCGCACCGGAGACGGCTAGGTCGTTGACCGTGCCGTGTACGGCGAGGTGGCCGATGGAACCGCCGGGGAACTGGATCGGCTGGACCACGTAGGAGTCGGTGGAGAAGGCCACCCGTTCGCCACTCGGCAAGGTCAACCCAGCCGAGTCGCCGAGAGCGGCGAGGGTCGGGTTGCCGAAGGCCTCCAGGAAGACGGCGTCGGTCAGCGCTGCCGATGACTTCCCACCGGCACCGTGGGCCAGCGTGATGACGTCCTCGAGCAACCGCGGCCGCCGCTGCCGGAAGGCTTCGATCCGCGAGAGCACTTGCAGCTCGCGCGGCGATTGGGCGCGTGGTGTGACCGTCATCGGCCGACCTCTTCCCGAGTAGGTGTTTGGGTAGCGGGGGGCGTCGCGCGGCGGACGGCGCGCAGCTCCCGCATGGTCTCCTGCGCGACGGCCCACAGCCGGTGGCCGATCATCGCGTGCGACTCCTGAATCCGGTGGATGGACTGGGAGTCGACGGTGAAACAGTGGTCGAGCTCGTCGCTGGCCTGCATCTGACCGCCGTCGTACCCGGCGAAGCCGATGGTCAGCAGGCCGCGCTTGCGGGCCTCCCCCAGACCGCGGAGCAGGTCATCCGAGTTACCGCTCGTGGACAGGGCGATCGCGATGTCCCCCGGTGTGGAGTGCGCGATGATCTGACGGCTGAAGATGAGCTCGAAGCCGACGTCGTTGCCCAGGGCGGTGACGACCGCCTGGTCGTCCGTGAGCGACCACGCCGCCACGGGCCGGCCAGCGGGCGGGTTGCAGAAGAGGCCGGCCAGGGTCGCGGCATCGGTGGAGGAGCCACCGTTGCCGAACGTATAGAGCCTGCCGCCGGCCACGAACCGCTCGCCCATCGCGCGGCCCGCAGCCACGATGTCGCCCTCCATCCGCGCGAGCGACGAGCGCTGCAGGTCCCGGGAGATGGTCGCCTTGTCTCGAGCCGAGGAGGCGAGATCGACCAACAGGGCCTGCGGATCCTTCTCGTCGGCCTCGATGAAGGGATAGAGGAATCCAGTGCTGTCGTCGGTCATGAGGGCTCCACCTTGGTCAGGGCCAGACCGGCATGGATCAGGATCAGGTCACCGGGAGCGACCTCGCCGACGAGGGTCACGTCGACGTCCTCCTCACCCGTGGCAGTGCGTACGGCGGCCGGACCGGCGAGCTCCAGCGGTGCTTCTACGACCTCGGCGAGGCGCCCCTCGTCGGAGCAGGTGACGCAGACCTCGTCGGTGCACTCCTCGTCGTCGACCGTGAGCAGTCCGGGGTGCTCGAAGCAGACGTGGGTGAGCTCCCAAAGCAGGTGGTACATCAGCACGAAGCGCCCGGTCGCCGGGACCATCGGGTCGTCGGAGGCCACCCAGAGCACGTGGTCGGCGGCACCATCGGGCGGTTTCTGGCCGAAGCCGACCCAGATCGTGGAGACCCCCCACGCCGGCGCCCGCTGCATCAGGCTGCGGGTAGCGGGGTCATCGGCAGCCGCCACCGCGAGCACGACGTCGCCGGCCCGCACGGCGACCCGGGTCTGTGCCACCGGGTCAGCGCCCACGAGGGCCACCGACGGCAGTGCGCGCTTGCCCATGATCACCGGGTGCACGAACTCCACGGCGACGTGGTGGGCGTGCGGCTCCCACTGCGGGCTGACCACCCACAAGGTGGCACCTCGATGGAAGGCCCTGGCCAGGGACAGGGAGGCCTGGGCCAGGTCCATGGAGAGGTCGGTGCCGATCAGCTCGTCGGCGATCTGGTAGTGATCGGTCTGAACCGTCATACCGTCTCCTCCAGTAGTCCGACATCGCGCATCATCGCGATGGTCTTGTGGGCCTCGGCCTCATCGAGCCGGGTGAGTGCGAAGCCGGCGTGCACGATGGTCCAGTCGCCGACGTCGAGGTCGGGCAGGTAGTTGAGCCGGATCACGCGCTCCTCTCCGACGAAGTCGGTACGCGCGAGCAACGCACCCTCCTCGTCGGTCCACCTTTCCCGGATCTGGCCGGGCACTCCGAGGCACATCAGGTCTGCTCCTTCGTCGAGGTCTCCACGATCGTCCGGGTGGGGGTCGCCGCCAGCATCGCGGCCGCCACCGCGGCCTGACCGAGCGCCAGGCCACCGTCGTTGGGTGGCACCTCACGGTGCATGAGGACCTCGAAGCCGGAAGCCTCGAGGCGTCGCGCGACGGCGTCGGCGAGCAGGCGGTTGCAGAAGACACCCCCGGTGAGCCCGATGGTCCGCGTCTCCGCGGCCACCGCCTGGACGCTGGCAAGGGTGGCCGTCGCATCCGCGAGCACGTGGTGGAAGAGCAGCGCCGAGTGGCCCACGTCGGCGCGGGCCTCGGGCCGACACAAGGCCAGCACCAGCGGCTCGGGATCCAGGAAGGGGACACCGCCGGCAGGGGTACGCACCGGCAGCCACGCTGGAGCCACCAGGTCGTGGGACAACGATCGCTGCGCACCCCGGGCGACCATCTCGAGCTCGATCGCGGCCTGCGCCTCGTAGGTGACGCGGCCCCGGATGCCCAGCAGCGCCGAGACGACGTCGAAGAGTCGACCAACGGAGCTGGTGGTGACCCAGCCGGTGCCGTGCTCGAGAAGACCGGGCAGGACCTGGCGCTCCTCCGTCGTGAGCTCGAGCGGCAGGGCCTCGAGCGACCCCCCTGCGGCGAGCACCGCGAGAGCGGCCGTGCGGACGGGGTTGCGCACACCCGCGTCGCCGCCGGGGAGACGTACGGCGCCGAGATGGCCCACCCGCTCGGCGGTCGTTCCGCGGTCACCGAGGACGAGAAACTCGCCACCCCACACCGTGCGGTCGCAGCCGTAGCCGGTGCCATCGAAGACGACGCCGAGAATGGTCTGGTCGAGGCGGCCGTGCTCGGCAGCCAGGGCAGCGAGATGCGCGTGGTGGTGCTGAACCTCGACCACGGGTACGTCGAGCTCGTCGGCCAGGCGCAGTCCCCAGGCCGTCGAGGCGTACGCCGGGTGCGGGTCGACGACCACGGCCTCGGGACTGGCCCGGTGGAAGCGCAGCATCGTTGCCGTCGCCGCGTCATGGGCGCGCCGGGCCTCGAGCGACCCGAGGTCGCCCACGTGTGCGGAGAGGAAGGCCTGGCCGTCACGGGTCAGGGCGAAAGTGTTCTTGACCTCGGCCCCGGCGGCGAGCACGACCGCATCGCCCGCCAACGCCACCGGCAACGGCGCGAAGCCACGCGAGCGTCGGACCGGCACCGGTCCGCGAGGACCCACCGCGACGACGGAGTCCTCGCACGGCACCACGATCTCGCGGTCGTGGGTGAGGAACAGGTCGGCGATCCCGGCCAGGCGGTCGAGCGCGTCGGCATCAGTGAAGGCGATCGGCTCGCCGGAGGCGTTGCCCGACGTCATGACCAGCACGCTCGGCGCTCCAGGTGCTCCGTCAGGCAGGTCCGCGAAGAGCAGGTGGTGCAGCGGGGTGTAGGGCAGCATCACGCCGAGCTCGTCGTAGCCGGGCGCGACGCAGACGGCCACCGGCGCCGCAGGGCGCGAGGGCAGCAGCACGATCGGTCGGGCCGGTGAGGTCAGCAGGGCCTCGCCGCCACGGAGGTCGACCAGGGTCGCCGCGGTCTCGAGGTCACGGGCCATCAGTGCGAACGGCTGGTCCGGGCGGCGCTTGCGCCCCCGGAGCACCTCCACCGCGGTGCAGGAGGTCGCATCGCAGGCGAGGTGATAGCCGCCGATCCCCTTGACAGCCACGATCGCCCCGCCGCGCAGGGCCGCCACAGTGGCGCGCAGTACCTGCTCGGTGTCGGTGGCCAGCTCGACGCCATCCGGCGAGCGCAGAACGACCCGCGGGCCGCAGTCGTGGCAGCCGATGGGCTGCGCGTGGTGGCGGCGGTCCTGCGGATCGGCGTACTCCCTCTCGCACGATGCGCACAGCGGGAACGGCGCCATCGAGGTCTGCGGCCGGTCGTAGGGCAGGTCGCGGGTGATCGTGAAGCGCGGACCGCAGTTGGTGCAGGTGATGAAGGGGTGCCGGTATCGGCGATCGCCGGGGGCGTACAGCTCGGTCAGGCAGTCGTCGCAGACCGCCGCGTCCGGCGCGACCAGCGTGCGGGCGCCGACCGATACCGACGAGGTCTCGATGGTGAAGCCGGCCTGACCGGTGGGGTTCAGACGGGCGGAGTCGACCGAGACGATGCGCGCCATCGGCGGCGCCTGGCCGACGAGCCGGATCAGGAAGTCGTCGACCTGGTCTGACTGCCCCTCGACCTCGATCAGGACGCTGGTCGCGTCATTGCGGCACAGGCCGTCCAGCCCGAGCTCCTCCGCGAGCCGGGCGACGTGTGGCCGGAACCCGACACCCTGCACCACGCCGCGGACCACGACCCGTTGCCGGACCGTCGTCTCGGTCCAGCTCCTCAGCGACGTCATGGCCGCTCCCAGATGGCGATGCGGTTGTTGCCGCTGTCGGCGACCAGCAGCAGATCCGGAGTGTCTCCGCCCGGATGCCAGTGCACGCCGTAGGGCCAGCACAGCGTGTCGGGGGCAACCTGCTCCCAGCGGTTCTCCCCGTTGGCGGCAAACGTGGGCTGCCCCAGCACGGCATCCGGCGGGTCGTCGTGTCTGGCCTCGGCCGAGCCGTAGAGCAGCACCCGGTTGTTGGCCGTGTCGGCGACGGCCATGGCGCCATCCGGTGCGGTGGAGACAGCGTAGGGAAACCGGAAGCGCCCCGCCTGGGAGACGTACGGGAACTCCATCGAGGCGGTCATGTCGGGTTGACCGAGTACGGCATCGGCCGCGCAGTCTGTCTCCGGGTGCCGGGACCAGCGGAGCACGCGGTGGTTGCCCGCGTCGGCGACGACGATCCCGTCGCCGGCCGCGGCGATGCCGTGTGGCCAGCGGAAGGAGTCGGCGCGCGCATCACCGCCACGGTTCTCTTCGCGGTCGGTGGGTCCGGGCTGTCCCAGGACGACGTCTGCGGGCCGGTCCGTGGTGGGGATGCCGTCACGCCACACGAGCACGCGGCGGTTGCCGGTGTCGGCGACGTAGAAGCGGCCGCCGATGACCGCGATCCCGAACGGCCAGTACAACGAGCCGGCGTCCACCTCGCCACCACGATTGGGGTCGACGTGGCGCTGGTCGACCTGCCCCAGCACCTGGTCCGGCGGCGTTCCGGTCACCGTCGGGACCGCGTTCCACACCAGGATGCGGTGGTGCCACGCGTCGGCGACGACTAGGCGGCCACCGTGGACGAGCACTCCGGTGGGCAGGTGCATCCCGAATGCCGGGCCGCGGCCGCCGGCGGCCGGGCCCTCGGTGTGCTCGTCGGCCTGGCCCAGGATCACATCGGCCGGCATTCCGTCGCGGGTGGGGACGCCGTGCCAGATCATCACGCGATGGTTGCCGGTGTCGGCAGCGACCACGATCTGTCCGTCGGTCCAGGCCGCCCGGGGCGCGTAGAGCTGGCCGGCCGCCGGTGCGGCGGCAGGAAGCTGCAGGCCGCCGGGCGAGTCGGCGCCCAGGATCGCTCGCGGCCGCCAACCGGCGTACGACGCCGGCGCGGCATCGTCGAGACCGCGCAGCCCGTGCCCCGGCAGCACCCCGGTGTGCACGGAGCCCGTTGCGATCACCTGAACCCGCACGGTCAGCCCCCGAGGTCTCCGCCGCAGCGAACCCAGACCTGGCCGTGCTCGAGACGCAGCGGCAGCTGCTGGAGCTGCGCGCCGGGCATCGACATGCACTCGCCGTTGGTCGAGTCGTAGCAGAATCCGTGGCCCGCGCAGGTGATCGTGCCCTGGCCTGCATCGATGAGCGCGTCGTCGAGTCGGCGCCCCAGGTGGGCGCACTCGTTGACGAAGGCCGACATCTGGCCGGCGGCGTTGACCACGATGACCTCGAGTGACGGTGCGTCGCGTGGAGTGAGCGTCACCGCACAGACCTCGCCGACACCGACCGCCTCGGCTGCCACGGCTGAGGACCAACCGGCTTCCTCAAGCTCGCGCTCGGCCCGGGCGAGGTCCTCGGCAGCTGCGTCCGGTGAGCCCACGGTGATCGAGCTCAAGGGGATCAGGGTCGGGGTGGGGTCGTTGGGAAGCACCTCGACGGAGGTCAGCCCGGGCACGCCCTCGACCAGTGCGGCCTCGACGCCGTTGCGCATCGTGACCGATGCCATCGAGCAGCCGTTGCACGCTCCCTGGAGGCGCACGAACGCGGTGCTCCCGTCGATCCGGTCGAGCTCGACGCCGCCGCCGTGGGACTCGAGCCCGGGGCGCACCGAGTCAAGGACGCGGCGCGCCAGGGTCAGCTGGTCCGGCCGCACGAGGCCGTGCATCGTGAGGACCATCAGCACGTCGGGCTCATCGACCAGCTCGAAGAGGAGCTGCTTCCCGCGCGGGTCGTCACGGAGTCGCCGGACGACGGTCGTCAGCGCCTGCTTGTGCAGCGCGTTGAGCGCGTCCAGCGCGTCGGTGATGACGGCGCGGGAGTCTGGCTCGAGGCCGGACAGCCGGCCCATGGCCTCGTCGAGGGCGCCGGCCAGCTGCTCGATGGACCGGTCGGTGTCCTCGTGGACCGGCTGGGCCTGAGTACTCATGGCCGGTCCTGACCTGGCCGCAGCACGGTGACCCTGGGCTTCGGCGGTGTGACGGCGTCGATGCCCAGCGCCGCGGACTGCGTGCGGACCCCCATGCCGGAGGTGAACGTCTCCGGCTGCGGCATCCGGCCCAGCCGATCGGCTTGCCGGACCAGGTCCGTCAGCGACTCGTCGGGGTCCTCGACTCCGGCCTTCGCGATCTCGTCGAGCACCCCGCGTACGGCCATCACCGACTCGTGGTCGAGCTGGGTCTCGAAGAGGTAGCGGGCTTCGACGAGCTTGGCCTTGGCCTGGTCGGGGATGCCCAGATGCGCCAGCACGTTGCCCTGGTTGGCGAGCAGCCGGGCCATGGCTGACGGGTCGGACTGGCGGATACCGCTGACCAGGATCTCCTCGTAGAGCTCGACCGCCTCGACCAGGTTGTCGCCCTGGTGGGTCGAGGGGGTGTAGACGAGCGCGTTGGCGAGGTTGAGGGTCGCCGTCGACCAGGTCTCCGGCGCCGCTTCGGGTGTGAAGACCCGCCGACAGGCGCGCAGGGCCTGGGTCGCGACACCGAGTCGCAGCTGGTCCGAGGCCGTGGTCATCGGGGTCGCCAGGTGGGCGGTGGCCAGGTCGAGCTGCAGCCCGGCCCACAGCTGTGGTGAGGACTCCTCGGTCACGAGCTGGAGTGCGTCGTAGTAGCAGCGCATCGCCTCGTGGAGCAGTGCGCGCGCGTCGCCCCGGCCGCTGGCGGCGTCCTCGTGGGACAGGCTGCCCAGGTGGTGCAGGAGCTCGGCGCGCGACTCGCGCAGGTCGCTGCTCCCGGCGAGGAGCGCGGTGGCCTCGCTCAGCGAGGCTCTGGCCTCGTCACGCTGACCGGCCTCCCTCAGCAGGGTGCCGTGGTGCCCGCGGAGGACTCCGGCAAGTCCCGCAGCAGGAGCGGCCGCCCGCGCAGCCCGGTCGAGCAGGTCGATGGCAGTGCCACCATCGCCGGACTCCAGGCGTTCGGTTGCCAGAGCCGCCCATACGAGCGCCGTGACCTCACTAGCAGCCATCGGAGGCGGCATAGCCGGCAGCACGCCTTGCCCGGTCGAGTAGGCCACCACGTCGACCAAAGGCGCCAGCTCGGCGGGTAGCCCGGCCCGGATGGTGGCGGGGTCGGCTGTCTCGGGGTCGAGCACCCAGCGGTTGTAGGCGCTGACGGGGTCGTCACCCGCACAAGCGGCCGACGCCGCGAGCAGCTCACCGGCATGGGCCAGGGCGTGGGCACGGAGCCCCTCCGGCCAGACCAGAGGCAGGATTCCCGCGGCGAGGTCTGCCCGCACGTCGTCGTGCCCCTCGACGAGCAGCAGGCCCTGGGGGAAGGCAAAGGCGCCCAGCCCCCAGACCGTGCCGGTCTCAGCGGTGGTCGTCATCGTTGTCCTCCACCGGCGCGCGACGCCGGGTTGCTGTTCGGCGAATCACGTCGGCCGCCAGGTTCGCGAGCGCCGACGACCTGTGGGTCGAGACGGCTCGTCGCTCGACTCCCTGGTCGCTGATCACCAAGAGGTAGACCGTCCACTGGCCGGACTCCTGGATCACCTCTGTCGTCACCTCGAGTCCCATGGCGGTCCTCCTCTCCGGAGTCGTCACCGACCAGCTGCACGGAGAGCACGCCCTTCGCGTCATCCCAGCTCGCTGAGAACCGGCCCGCCACCGGTCGAAAGCCCAGCACCTCGTGGATGAGGACGGTCCGGTCGCCTGCGGCGTTGCGTTGGCGGAGGACCAGGCCCCCGTTGGCGGCGCCGATGAGTGGGATCAGCTCGAGGACCGCACCGTCGAAGCTGGCGACGCACACGTCAGCCGGGAACCGGGCGTTCGCGAGCTCGGCTCCCAGGTGGAGGTAGCCGTCGTCGGTGATCTCGACGGTCGAGGTTCCTGACCGGGGGTAGAAGTCGCGGTCGATCAGTCTGATCACCTGGTGCATGGCCTCGTCCACCTCACGGGTAAGTGGCGCCCCGAAGTCGATGGTGGCGACCTCGACCAGGAACACGGTGATGTCAGTTGGTCGCTCCGGACCGAGCAGCCACTCGGAGAACGCCAGCGCGTGGTCCCACCTGAAGTTGTGGGTGTGCAACCCGTCGATCGGCGGCAGCTCCTCGAGCTCGGCCGCCGGCACCTGGTAGATGGTGCCCGCCTCGGCGCCGGTGTGTGCCGCGTCGACGATCACCACCCGCCGAGCGCCGCGCATGCCAAAGGCGACGTCCATCCCCGACGTACCACCATCCACGATGCGTACGCCGTCGGGCACCCCCCGGGTGAACAGCGTCCGGATCAGGACGGGCCCGACGGCGTCGTCACCCCGCAGGATGTTGCCGCAGCCGATGACCAGCAGGTCGCAGGCCTCCGGCGCGAACCCGTCATCGAGGAGGGCGTGCGGAGGTGGGGCCGGGTGGGTCGTCCCGGCCCCGAGACCGGGACCGGGCTCAGACCATGCCATTGATCACGAACTTGTTCAGTTCCTTGCCGGTCTTGCCGTCGTAGGCATGCACGGTGCAGACCAGACAGGAGTCGAAGGAGCGGGCGACGTGCCCGAGCTCCACGGGGTCGGACATGTCCTTGACCGGCGTGCCGACCAGAGCGGCCTCGATGGGTCCGTTGGTCCCCTCGGAGTCTCGCGGCCCGATGTTCCATGCCGTCGGAGTGACGACCTGATAGTTCGCGATCTTGCCGTCCTCGAGCACGATCCAGTCGGCCAATGCGCCGCGGGCCGCCTCGGTAGCACCGAAGCCCTTGCCCGAGGAGGGCTCTTCGGGCTTGGTGTAGAACGACCCGTGCAGGTCGATCTCGCTGAGCCACTCCATCACCCAACTCAGATACTTCGGCGCCTCGTGCATGCGGGCCATCTGACGAGTGAACACCGACGGGCCGAGCTTCTCCAACATGTCCACGAACAAGGGGTCGTCGTCCTGGTGCGCGGCCGCGCCCGGAGCACCAGCCGCGATCCGTCGCGCCAGCGGCCCGGCTTCGAGCGGGATCCGGCCGAGGTCCGGCACGTCATAGCGCGGCGACTTGGCCCAGGAGTACTTGCCGTCCTTGCGGCCCTGGAGCGGGTCGATCGGGTTGGTCTCGCCCTCCCACGGGTGCAGGGGACGGTCGCCTGTGAAGAAGGAGTGGGTGACGTCCTCGGTGACCCGCAGGTGATCGAAGTCGTGCCACCGGCCGTCCGCATAGACACCCGAGCGACCCCGCAGTGCGTCGTTTCGGGCGTCAACCGTGGGGTTCTCGTACATCGACGGCTCGAGGTAGGTCCCGGTGGCGAGGAAGTTGCCGCACCCGGCGCCGTACTTGTCCAGGCCGACGTCCAGGGCGTAACGGATGAAGAAGCCACAGTCGGAGTTGTACTGCGACTCGTTCTCCTCGACCCACGCCTGCATGTCGTCCCATGTCTTGATCTCCATCCAACGTTCGATGGAGCAGCCGAGCCACTCCTTCTCCAGCCAGTTGTCCTTCCAGTGGTGGAGGATCGCGGTAGCGCGCGTGATGTCGGAGAGGTTCGGCGCACTCATCACACCGCCCGGAACCATGAACGAGCTGTGCGGCCACTGACCACCGAAGATCGCGTAGACCTCGACCGGCTTGCCGGAGAGGACCACGCCCTTCTGGTAGGCGGTTCCGACGTACGGCGCAAAACGGCGTACCGCCTCGTCGTAGAGAGGCGAGTTGGCGTAGTTCTTGTTCACCAGGTCGACTGCGAAGAGCGCGTAGAAGTAGCGGGGAATCGACTGGAGCGTCTCGCAGGCCTGCGCGATGTTGCGGATCAACGTGGCGTTCTGCGGGACGTGCGTGGCCCACGCCGTGTCGAGGGCGTAGCAGGCCTTGTACAGATGGGAGCCGCCGCAGATGCCGCAGATGCGGGGCGTCACGATGAGCCCGGCCTGCGGGTCCTTGCCGCGCAGGATGATCTCGAAGCCGCGGAACATGGCGGCCTCGGTCCACGCGGAGGTGACCACGCCATCCTGGATCGTGACCCGCACGTCCAGGTCGCCCTCGACGCGGCCCATCGGGCTGACGAAGAGGTCGATGGAGTCGGCACCAGCAACCGGGTTGTCAACTGCAGTCATGGGTTCCTCGTTCCTGTTCCGACATGTCCGTCAGACGACGAACATGTCCTCCTTGGACCACTGCGGAGCAGCGATCCGAGCGGCGGCGGCGTGTGCCATGTAGGTGATGTGGTCGGCACCCTCGGGGACTTCCTTGGGGATGGTTCCGGAGACCTTCTGGGTCTTGAAGACGGTTCCCTTCGCCAGGTCGAAGAACGGGAACTCCGGCTCCGTACAGCCCAGACATGGCATGCCGGCGCGCGTCTTGGAGCTCTGGCGATTCCACAAGATGCGGTTGCACGGGCTGTGCGTCATCGGGCCGCGACAGCCGAACTCGTAGAACAGACAACCTGTGCGGGTCCCCTCGCCGAAGCTCGTCGTGGACTGCTTGTACTCGAAGAACTGCACCCGGGTACACCCCGTCTGCGTGAACGTCTTGAAGAACGTCTGAGGACGGTGCAGATCATCCAGCGCGATGTCGCCGGCGCGACCGGTGGCCAGCGCGACCAGGATCTGGGTGATCCAGTCGGGGTGGGCAGGGCAACCCGGAATGTTGATGACGGGGAGACCGGACTTGCTGCGCCAGTCGGGTCCCAGGAAGCCTCCTCGATCACGCTTGTGGAACTGCAGACCGGTCGAGTCGCTGGGGTTGGGCTCCATTGCGGGGATGCCGCCCCAGCAGGCGCAGTCGCCGATCGCGACGACGATGCTCGCGGCCTCGCACAGCTCGGTGACCCACTCGATCATGGGTCGGTCCGCGAACATGTCCATCCGCCCCGACCCGTCCGGGCCCTGGATGACCGTTCCCTCCAGCACGAAGATGTCGAGCGGCCGTGCTCCGGAGGCACAGTCGTTGAAGATCTTGGTGGCGTTGTCCCCGAGCTCCATCCCGAGGCTGGGGTGCCACAGGAGCTCAAGCCCGAAGTCGACGATCAGGTCGACGACATTGGGCTCCTCGGCGTTGAGAAAGGACATCGTGTTGCCCGAACACGCGCCCGCTTGAAACCACAGCACTGACGACATCTGATGACCTTCCTAGTTCCCTGCGTGGGTGATGGTGGCCGAAGGCGCTGGTTCGAGCTCCTGGCCGATGGACTTCGCGACGGTGGCGCCATAGCTGAGGGCGCGTCGGATGTCGGGATCCTTGAGCAGCCGCGCCAGGCTCAGCAGCCCGGTGATCGCGACCGGGGACTCCTTGAACTGCTGGCCGCCGGCCACGAGACCGCGCGCGACAGTGGCCACTGAGTCGACAGCCTGGGGGCTCACCACGTCGGAGGCCGCGAGCCGCTTGGCACTCGCGACCAGGCCTGCCACATCCACCGCGCCAAGGGTGCCCAGCGTTGAGGCGAGTGCAGGGTTGCCGTTGACGGTGGTGCGCAGCTCGTCGACGCTGGCGAAGAGACTCTCGCCGACCGTCTCGCTGCGCGCGACCAGCCCATCCAGTCCCTCTAGGAGCACGGCCACCAAGTCAGCGTGGTCCAGCAGACTTGCGACAGCCGCGGCTACCTGAGGGTCCTGGAGCTTCTCCAGAACTGCGTCCGTGGTGCGTTCACTTGGTGGTGACAACGTCATCCCATGACCTCCTAGCGACCCTGATCCGTGGAGTGCCGAATGTAAGCGGGCTCACATTCGGCCACTATCGACTTTGCGAACGCACTATCACGATCGCGCAAAATTCTTGATGCAATGACGCAGACCATCGATAGTGGGCAGCGTCCGATGGAGTCGGAGGGAGTGTCCATGGAGCGGCTGTCTCGCTTGAGATTCATGAACGTGGACCGCACACGCGACCCGGTCCGACGCCGGATCCGGCCACGGGGCGTGCCCAACGCACTGCAGGACCACCCCGTCGTCGACACCGACGACCGAGCCCTGGCACTAGACATGACCCGGCAACTGCTTGGCGAATGTCAGGTCACGCCAGCGCGGACGGAGCTCGACGACTTCCATTGCCGGCTGCATGCCGTGCAGCTGATCGACGTGTCGATGACCTACCTCGACTACGCCGCCGCAACCAGCATCAAAGTGGCCGAGTCCGCCGACTGCTACACGGTCCACATGACCAGCGCCGGGCACGGGACCGCGCACATCGAAGGCCAAGAACACCACCTCACACCATTCTTCGCGTTGGTCATCTCCCCCCGCACGACGTACACGCTGAGCATGGACCGCGACTCCCCCCAGAACATCATCCGGATCGAGCGCGAGGCCGTCGAGCGACAGCTCTCCCGACTGCTCGGCCGCCAACTCCGCGAGCCACTGGTCTTCGATGCGGTCGGCGACCTCACCACTGACGAGGCCGCCCGCTGGCACGGCGCACTGCAGATCTTCTCCAACGAGGTGATGTCGCCGCGCTCGCTGATCCAGCAGGGCATCGGCGCCGCGCCGCTGGAGGAGATGGTGATCTCCACCCTGCTGCTCGTCCAGGAGAACAACTACAGCCACGCCCTCAAGTCGCGCCCGACCACGTCGGGGAAGCCGGCGGTCACCCGCTCCATCGAGTTCATCGAGTTGCACCTGGCCGAGCCCATCACTCTCAATGACATCGCCCGCTACGCCCGGATGAGCCCCCGCTCGATCCAGGCCGGCTTTCGCGAGGACCTCGGCACCACCCCGATTACGTTCATCCGGGATCGGCGGCTCGACGCCGTACGCCGGGACCTCCTCTCGGCGATGCCGCGTGAGGGCATCACGGTGACCGACGTCGCCGTCCGGTGGGGCTTCAACCACCTGGGGAGCTTCTCCGGCATCTATCGCAACCGATTCGGCGAATCGCCCTCGGCAACGCTGCGAGGGACGCGCAGTGCATGAGCTCTCGCTGTGCCGCAGCATTCACCAGATCGTGGACGGCGCCCGCCAGGAGCGACGGGTCCTCACCGTGCACCTCCAGGTCGGGCACTTGCGCCAGGTGATCCCGGAGACCCTCGTCTACTGCTGGGACCTGGTCACCGCCGACGGTCCGCTGGCGGGGGCGAGGCTCGAGATCGACCACATCCCGGTGGTCCTCTCCTGCCACACCTGTGGGGCGGAGACCACTGTGGAGCATGCGCTGGTGCTGACCTGTTCCGCGTGCGGCGGTGGCAACACCCAGCCCATCCGAGGCGAGGAGTTCATGGTCACCTCGCTCGACCTGGCTCCCGCACGAGTCACCAGTCCACCGACCGAGGAGGCAACCCATGGGCCGATTCCACCGACATGACGACGGCACCGAGCACGCTCACGACGGACCGGAGCACTCCCATTCCCACTCGCATGAGGACCTCGGGGACCACACGTCGTACGAGACAGGGCCGGAGCGGATCAGCGTTCTGGAGCGCATCTTCAGTGAGAACGACGCCGCTGCCGATGCCAACCGCGCTGCCTTCGCCGAGAACGGCGTGCACTGTCTCAACCTGATGTCGTCCCCCGGCGCCGGCAAGACCACGCTTCTCGAACGCACGCTCGCGTACCTGCAGGCGAGCGGGGTTCGCGCAGGGGTCGTGGAGGGCGACATCGAGACCTCGATCGACGCGGACCGACTTGCCGGATACGGCGCACAGGTGGTCCTGCTCAACACCGGCGACGGTTTCGGCGGCGAGTGCCATCTGGACGCGCCGATGGTGCGCAAGGCCGTGGCCGGGCTGGACCTGGGCAGCCTCGATCTACTCGTCGTGGAAAACGTCGGCAATCTGGTCTGCCCGGCCGAGTTCGACGTCGGGGCCCACACGTCCGCGATGGTCTACGCCATCACGGAGGGCGAGGAGAAGCCGCTGAAGTATCCCGTCATGTTCCGCGCCTGCGACGTGGTGCTGGTCAACAAACTGGACCTGCTCCCCCACCTCGACTTCGACCTCGCGCTGTTCCGACGCAACTTGGCACAGATCAATCCCGTGGCCGAGGTTTTCGAGGTCAGCGCCCGCACCGGCGACGGCCTCCACGCGTGGCACGAGCACCTGACGGCGATGGTCTCGGTGTGAGGCTCCCCCAGATCGATGCCACCGATGACCAGATCGGCTTCAGGTGGCTCTCCTCCGAAGGCAGCGTGCTTCCCCTCCGCGAGGTCATCGCCTTGCCTGGGGCCGAGCCCGACCGCTGGCTACCCACTCACCTGGAGGCCCTCGACGACGTACTGATCGAGGTCGCCGGGACGTACGGCGAGGTGCTCGGCGGAGGCCGGCGACCCACCACAACCGAGCGGGACGCGCTGGTCGAGGTCTATGCGACCCTGGACCGGCTGTGCTGGGAATATGCCGACGCGCACGCAGCGACCGAGCTTCCCGGGTCGGTGCGCGCGGGGCAGATCATCGGCACGGCTGCGTTGATGAGCATCCGGACCCGCGAGGCCATCTCGATGATGGGCGCGCCACCCTTCGCCGGCGACCTCGACGAGCCCGGCCTGGGCGTCATCGGCGGCCGGGCGGGCCTGCACTGGGTGACCCCCGAGACCGCGTGGCCGGGAGCCCGCTGGCTGGTCGTCACCGACGACGGTCTGCGACTCCCGGCAACGCTGACGATGCTGCTGTTCGACGCGTCCGGTGTCGACAAGGACGCGACCCTGACCGAGCACCGCGAGGCGCTGATTCAGGTCACGGACGCCGTGACCGACCCGGCTGCGGAGCCGATGCAGGCGAGTGGCGCGCTCGACTGGCTGCTCTTCGACTGGATCATGGCCCACCGTGACGGCCCCGACTCGGGGGCGGTCGAGATCCGCTCGGGCAAAGTGGCCGACGCGGACATGATCGTCGCCGCCGCGGCCGCCTCCGCTCATATCCGCGCCCGCTTCGACCCGGCACTGGTCGGGTCGCTCGCATGAGGCCGCTCTCACGCTCCTGCCCGTGGCCTGCGTTCGTCGCGAAGGCGGCGGCATTTCACACCCCTGATCTCCCACCGGGGTGAGCCAGCGAGGGCCATGTGTCGACACCGGTCACTCATCGCAGACAAGGAGGACAGACCGTGTCCATGAGCACCACGGCGCACCAGCGGTCCTCGACCTCCCGCACGGGCAGGCCCGGACCGCTTCCATTGCCAGGCGCCTGACGAGCGGTGGCCGGGGATCTTGGCTGCCGCCGAGTCGATCGAAACCATGTCCCGACGACTCTCCGACCAAGGCATCGAGCCCAGCGCGGCGACACGGCGCGACTACTGAATCGCCCCGGGTTTCGTGGAGGCTCG
>NZ_CM001852.1:3932316-3988796 GCF_000389985.1 Nocardioides sp. CF8 | reverse complement strand
GCCCTGAGTGGTCACTTCATACCGTCTAGGTCGCCAGCTTCACCCCAAATCGGTCCGCCGCAGGTCAGCAGCGCGGCGCCGTCTTCGAGGCTCGTTGGGTCGGTCCCCCTCTGCGATCCTCCGCGATTCAAAGCGCGCCCAAACCGCGCCCTCGGACAATCGGCTCCGATGGGTCACAACCCACCGCAGAGCACCTCCTACAAATCGAGGTGCGCCGGAGCCCGTCGCGGACCTGCCGGACGGCACGGTTCTCGTTGGGGTCGGTCAGGCCGTGGGTGCTGTGGACGTAGGTGATCACGCTGATGAAGTGGCCGAGGCTGATCGCGGCGAGACCGTCCGCGACGCGCTGGGTCGTGAAGGCACACATCGCGGCAGGGTCGGCCGGGGGCGGTTCGAATCCGCGCTCGGCGCACCCCGTGGCCCACGGTGCCCGCGCGTATTGGTAGATCTTGTGAGTGTCGGGCGCACGGGCGGCCTCACCAGCGCGGGTGATCCGCTCCAGGTCCTGGTCGGTCAGTTCCCGACGGGCCTGTCTCGAGCACGCTGGGGTGATGTCTGAGCGAAGGGCGTTGACGCGTTCCAGCCACTCCCCGGCATGAGGCCCGGGTCGGGTTCCGCCCGCATGCGCGCCACAGCCGCCACCCGTCCCCAAACCGGATCCGGCGTCCGGATCCTCGGTCGGTATACACTCTGTCAGGCCCCGCGCCAGGTGCCTTGATCTGTCGAGGTCGCGGCGACCGGGTCAGGCCGTGGTCTCATCCTTCCGGTCGCCGCTGGCACGGTGCACGAAGTAGCCCACGATCGCGGCGACGAGGCTTCCGACCATGATCCGAGCTTGGCCAGCTCGATGACCGCACCGTCGTCGAAGGCCAGCGTGGCCACGAAGATCGCCACGGTGAATCCGACCCCGGCGGTCATGGAGACTCCCAGGAGGCGAGTGCGGGTCATCCCGCTCGGGTATCTCGCCAGTCCCAGGCGGACCGTGAGCCAGGTGGTCGAGAAGATGCCCAGGGTCTTGCCGAGGACCAGACCGAGCGACACCCCGAGGACGACGGGATCGGTGGCCCACTCGCTCACCGGGACGGAAGGCAGCGGGAGGCCGGCGTTCGCGAAAGCGAACAGCGGCACTATGCCGAACGCGACATACGGTGCCAGACGGGACTCGACCCGATGCAGCGGCGATTGTGTCTCCAGGCTGAGCCGCCGGATCTCGCGCAAAGGTGTGGTCATTGGCCTCGTGCTCGTCGGCGGTCACGACACCGTCATCGGTCCGACTGATCACGTCGTTCACCAACGCCATTGCCACCTCCGGGTAGAGCGTCGGCGACAAGAGCGCGTAGGTCGGCGTGACCAGCCCGAAGGCGACGCCGATGATCGTCGGGTGGACCCCAGACTCGTGCAGGGCGAACCAACCGATCGTGCACGCACCCGCGCGTGCTGCACCAGCACGGCGGCAGCCAACGTGCCGGCGGCGACAAGCAGCCAGCCGAGCGCGATGCCGCCACTGTAGAACAGCGCGATGACCAGGATGGCCCCCAGATCGTCGACGATCGCGAGGGTCAGCAGGAAGAGCCTGGCGCCGAGCGGCACCCGGCTGCCCAGGAGGTGAGGACGGCCACGGCGAACGCGATGTC
This sequence comes from Nocardioides sp. CF8, assembly GCF_000389985.1. NCBI lineage: Bacteria > Bacillati > Actinomycetota > Actinomycetes > Propionibacteriales > Nocardioidaceae > Nocardioides > Nocardioides sp. CF8. Next base: position 3,987,162 of record NZ_CM001852.1, on the reverse strand, counting down.
CGTGGCCATCGGGATCCCCCATCCGCTGGCGTAGGGGCCCCCGGCGTTGAACGCGGCGTAGGTCAAAGCCGGGGCGACCATCCCGCCGACGGCGGCGATGATGGGCAGCGCCGCCGCGCGCGGGTCCCTGAGCTCGCCGAAGACCATCTCCCGCTTGATCTCCAGCGAGACCATGAAGAAGAACAGGGTCATCAGGGCGTCGTTGACGAACTCACGGAAGGTAATCGAGGAGATCGAGCCCGCCGGCCTCGACCAGCAGGTGGCTCCCCCAGAACCGCTCGTAGTCGACGCCCCACGGGGAGTTCGCCACGCCGAGCCGTCGACCCGGACCGGTCCTCACGCTCATCTGGGAACGACATCGACATCCTCCTCAGTGTGCCCGCGCGCGTAGCCTCACGGGAGTCCACTCTCAAGGCAGAGCGCTTCCTGCGACCACATGCCCGCGGTCCGGCTCACACGTCCGATCGGGGGTGCTGGAGCCGCTACGGGCTCGAGCGGCTCGAGGGCGCCCACTGCGGTCACGGTGCCGCGAGCGTCGTGGACCTCAACCCCAGCCGCCACGCCAGCCTCCGTCGCGGCAACAGTGAACGTCTGCGGTCCGACCATCGGGCTGACCAGGCGGTAAGAAAAGGTCCGGCCGACCAGGCCGGCTCCCGACCGCCGGACCAGCTCCCCCATCATCAGCGCCTGGAGCGGGCCGTGCACAACGAGATCTTCGTATCCCTCCTGCCGGGCCCAGTGGTGGTCGTAGTGGATCCGGTGCGCGTTGTAGGTCAGGGCCGAGAAACGGAAGAGCAGCGCCTCGTCGACAGCGAGGGTCAGGCTGGGCTCGCGCGCCGGCGCCGGAGCCTCGTCCCCCGGCCCGCTCGCCGACGAGACCCGGGAGTCGGCGCTGCGGTAGACGATGTCGTTCTCGTCCACGATCAGCGTTCGGCCGTCCTGCGTGTAGTCGTGACGCACCGTCACGAAGGTCAGCGGGCCCGTCCGCCCCTGCTTCTCCCGGGTGTCGGAGACCCGGGTCGTGCGGGTGGCAGGGCGGCCGAAGACCAGCTCGCCGTACGTCGAGACCCTGCCGCCGGCGAACATGCGCTTGCGGCCCGGGCCGGGCGGCGCCGGGATGCCGAACGTGGGGTGGCCGTCGGGGCCGAGATCGGCGTGCGGGCGCCGCTCGAGCAGGTGGGTCCAGTGCCACAGCGGGGGCAGGGTGCCCTCGGGGACCTCGGTGCTCAGCAGGTTCGCCAACGCCTCGGCCTGCTCGTGAGCGATCACCTCGGTCCGCACGACCTGCTCCACCGCCTCACTCATCGTTGCTCCCCGCTCGGGACAGGATCGTGCGGGCTCTCGCCACGACCGGAGCATCGACCATGTGACCGTCCAGGCGAGCCGCTCCCTCCTCGCCGCTGTCGACGACCCGCCGCGCCCAGGCGACCTCCTCGTCACTCGGGCTCATCGCCGCGTTGACGGGCGCCACCTGACGGGGATGGATGCAGAGCTTCCCTGTGAGCCCCAGCCTCCGTGCGCGTACGGCGTCCTCGCGGGCGGCCTCCGGGTCGTCGAGGACGGTGGTCACGCCGTCGACGGGGCCGGGCAGGCCCGCGGCCCGGGAGGCCACCACCAGGGTCGACCTCGCCATCAGCATCGTCTCCTCGCCGGTGTCGGCATCGATGTCGACCGCGAAGTCGAGGTGTCCGAACGCAAGCCGGGCAACTCCCGCGGCGCCGGCCAGGTCGACCGCGCGGAGCAGGCCGGCGGCGGTCTCGACCAGCGCCACGACCTCGACGTCGGGGCCCAGCCGCTCGTGCAGGGCGGCCAGGGCTTCGGGTGAGTCGGCCATCGGCACCACCACGGCGAGAAGGCCGGGGAGCCCCGTCAACGCCGCGACGTCGTCGTCGTGGTGGGCGCTCGCGATTGCGTTGACGCGGACCGCGGCCCGTCCGCCCCCGCGCAGCCAGTCAGCGGCCGCCTCGCGGGCGGAGATCTTGTCGGCCTCAGGGACTGCGTCCTCCAGGTCGATCACCACCAGATCGGCCCCGCTGGCGACCGCCTTGTCGAAGCGAGCCGGATGGGTGCCCGGCACGAACAGCAGGGTCCGGGCGACGGCGGCGGGGCCCGCCGGTCGGGGGTTCATCGCGACCACGCCGTGCCCCGCTTCACGAGCTGCTTGGCGATGACGTTGCGCTGGATCTCGTTGGTGCCCTCCCCGACTATCATGAGCGGGGCGTCGCGGAAGTACCGCTCCACGTCGAACTCGGTCGAGTAGCCGTAGCCGCCGTGGATCCGGACGGCGTCGAGAGCGATCTGCATCGCGGCCTCGGAGGCGAACAGCTTGGCCATCCCGGCCTCCATGTCCGCCCGTTCACCGGCGTCGTAGCGGCGGGCGGCGTAGAGGGTGAGCTGTCGTGCGGCGGTGAGCTTGGTGGCCATCTCGGCTAGGTAGTTGCCGATGGACTGGTGCGTCCAGATCGGCACGCCGAAGCTCTCCCGCTCCTGGGCGTAGCGCAGCGAGTCCTCCACGGCTGCCCGCCCGACGCCTAGGGCCCGGCCGGCGACCTGGAGACGACCCACCTCGAGGCCACGCATCATCTGGCGGAACCCGTGACCCTCGGCCTCGCCGAGCAGAGAGGCGGCCGGGACCCGGAGGTTCTCGAAGACCAGCTCGCAGCTCTCGACACCCTTGTACCCGAGCTTCGGGAGGTCGCGGGAGATCGTCAGCCCGTCGAGGCCGCCCTCCTTGTCCACCAGCAGGATCGAGACGCCCTTGTGCTTGGGATCGGCGGCGGGGTCGGTCTTGCACATGAGGGCCACGAGGTCGGCGCGCCGCGCGTTGGAGATCCAGGTCTTGGACCCGTTGACGACGTACTCGTCGCCGTCGCGCCGCGCGCTGGTGCGCATCGCCTGGAGATCGGAGCCGCCGCCGGGCTCGGTCAGCGCCATGGTGGCGCGCAGCTCTCCGGTCGCCAGGCGCGGGAGGTAGGTGTCCTTCTGCGCCTGCGTGCCGTGGTCCTGGATCAGCTTGGCGACGACGGTGTGGCCGCCCATCGCCCCGGCCAGGCTCATCCAGCCCCGGGAGAGTTCCTCGGTGACCAGCACGTAGCAGGACGTGCTCACCTTCGCCTCGCCCCAAGGTTCGTCGATAGCCAGGCCATAGATGCCCATCTTCTTCATCGACTCGATGAGCGCCTCGGGGTAGGTGTTGGCGTGCTCGAGCTCCTGCACGACCGGTTTGACCTCGCGGTCAACGAACTCTCGGACGATGTCGACGATCGCCAACTCTTCCTCGGACAGGCCTTCCATGACGGGTTTCCCTTCAGGTGGGGTGGTGCGGGGCAGTGTGGGGGCTGGCCCGGCTCAGGGGCCGGTGAGGGTGCGGCGGAGCAGCGTGGCGCCGTCCTCCCAGGTGATGGCGGAGGCATCGACGTCGGTGCCGGCCAGGCAGGTGGACACCTTGTGCGCCAGCTCCTCCTCGGTCGGAGGGCGATGCGGGGATCCCGGCGGGTGCTGGAGCGTGGCCGTCAGGACGCCGTTGTCGGTGTGCACCTCGATGTCGACCTGCCCGGACAGCAGAGAGTCGCCGGGGCCCTCGAGCGTGACCTCCACGAGACGGAGTAGCCGCTGGGCCTCGGGCCGTCGTACGGCCTCGTCGGAGAACGCCTCGAAACCCTGCTGCTCGTCGAGGAGCGCGGTGGCCACGGCGTACTCCAGGCTGAACTTGCCCTGCAGCCCGTCTTCGGGGCGGTGGTGGATCAGCGGCTGCACGGTGGCCGGCGGGGTCCGCACCACGACTCGATGCACGGTGGCCGGGTTCCACCCGTGGTCGGGGGCGTCGCCCAGCGCGGCCGTGACCGCGCTGATCGGGCGCTGGAGCGCGTAACAGGCGGGGTACATCTTGATCGCGAGGCCGCCCGGGACCGCCGGGCCGTCCAAGTCAAGAGCCTCGGGGTCGCCCCCGACCAGCCTCAGCCAGGTGTCGACCGCGCTCAGGTCGGCGGTCGCGCCGGCGGCAGCCAGCGTGGCGGCCCGGATGCCGGCCTCGGCGGCGAAGCCGATCTGCAGCGCCTTCGCGTCGGTGCCGAACGCCCGCTGCACTCCTCCGGCAGCAGGGACCGCGAGGGCGATGGCACGTGCGGTCCGGTCGGCGTCGAGCCCGAGCGCGACCGCCGCGGTCACCGCCGCGCCCAGCGCTCCCGAGGTCGTGGTCGCGTGCCAACCCGAGGAGTAGTGCCGCCAGCCCAGTGCGGAGCCCACCCGCGCCATCACACCGGCACCGGCAAGGTACGCCGCGGCTCCGCCGCCGGTGGCCAGGGCGACCGGCACGCACACGGTGCTGAGGTGTCCTGTGGAGGGCATGTGCAGGTCGTCGAAGTCGATGACGTGGCAGGCCGCTGCCCACCGGGCGGCCTCCGTCAGGCTGGCACCCACCCGCAGGATGTGGTGCTCACGTGCCACGATGCCGACCGCGACGGTGTCGAGCAGTGCCCGGTCCGCCAGGGCCTGGTCCTCGGCTGTGGGACGCAGCGCGAGGGCCCACTCGGCCAGGGCCTGGGCCGCCGGGCGGGGCTCGGGCGCAGTCGGGACGGCAGGGGCGGTATCGAGCTCGGTCATGGCAGCAGCTCCGGGTCGTGGCGGGGTGTGTCGGCCCGACCGGACGGCTGGTCCAGGCCGAGCTCGCTGAGGATGGCGGTCGTGTGCTCGCCGGGAGCGGGGATGGGCCCGAGGGCGGGCTCCTCACCGTCGAGCATGGCGGGTGGCAGGAGGGTGCGTAGGGAGCCCACGGGTGAGCCGACCTCGCGCCAGCGGTCCCGGGCCTCGAGTTGGGGGTGCGCGGCGAGCCCCGCCAGGTCACGGAGCCGGGCGTTCGCTATGCCCGCCCGGTCCAGACGCCCCACGACCTCCTCGGCCGACACCCCGGCGAAGACCGTCTCGATGTAGTCGGTCAGGTCGCTGCGGTGGGTGACCCGCAGCGTGTTGGTCCGGAACCGCTCGTCGGTGGCGAGCTCCGGCTGCTCGAGCACGGTGGCGCAGAAGGTGGTCCATTCCCGCTCGTTCTGGATGCCGAGGAACGCCTGCTCGCCCCCATCGCACCGGAACGGGCCATAGGGAGCGATGGCGGCGTGCGACGCACCCGAGCGCGTCGGCGAGCTGCCGCCGTGCATCGAGTAGTTGAGAGGGAAGCCCATCCACTCGGCGAGCGCCTCCAGCATCGAGATCTCGATCGTTGCGCCCTCGCCGGTGCGGTACCGCCGCAGCAGGGCGGTGAGCACGCCGGTGTAGGCGTACATCCCGGCGGCGATGTCGGCCACGGAGATGCCGACCTTGCTGGGCTCCTCCGCGGTGCCGGTGATCGAGACCAGGCCCGCCTCGCACTGCACTAGCAGGTCGTAAGCCTTTTTGGTGGTGTAGGGCCCGCCGTCGCCGTAGCCGGAGATCGACACGTGGACCAGCCTGGGGTGCTGCGCGCGCAGGGTTTCGGCGCCGAGGTCGAGCCGCTCCGCTGCGCCGGGCGCGAGGTTCTGCACGAACACGTCGGCCTTGGCCACCAGGGCGCGCATCGCCGCCCGACCGGCTTCGCTCTTGAGGTCGAGGGCTATCGACTCCTTCGAGCGGTTCAGCCACACGAAGTGGCTCGACATGCCCTTCACGGTCTCGTCGTAGCCGCGCGCGAAGTCACCGGGACCTGGACGCTCCACCTTGATCACGCGGGCACCGAGGTCGGCGAGCTGTCGGGTGGCGAAGGGCGCCGCGACGGCCTGCTCCAGCGAAACCACGGTGAGTCCCTCGAGCGTCAGCATGTTAGTACCTCCAAAAATGTACGGCCATATTAGAAATAGTACGCACGTAGTGTCAAGGTCGGGTTTCTCACGGGTCCGGCTGGACCACGAGCTGGGTCTGCGTGACGACGGCGGTCGTCCGGCCGGTCTCGTCGCTCACCGTCGTCTGCCACACCGACGTACGCCGGCCCCGGTGCAACGGGGCGCACACCCCCCGCAGGGTCTGACCCAGCGGGATCGCCCGGAGGAAGTTGGTCTTGCTCTCCAGGGTCGTCGTGCGGGTGCCCGCGGGCAGGTTGAGGCTCGCCGCCGTCCCGCCGAGGTTGTCGGCGAAGGCCATGATCACCCCACCGTGCAGGACTCCGTTGCGGTTGCCGAGCTCCGGGGCGAGGTGGAGCTCTCCCACCACCTCGTCGCGTCGGAAGCTGACCAGGCGCATGCCCACGAACTGGGCAAAGGGGGGCTGGGCCTCCGCGACGGCGCGCAGCTGCGCGTCGTCATCGGGGTCACCCAGCTCAGGCGCCACCGGACCCGCCCTCGTGCACGGCCACCGACGGCTCGATGCCCTCGGCGCCGACGACCTCGCACCACGCGTCGAAGCCGGTCTGGAACGCGACGATGCCCGCCTCCGGGAGCGAGATCTCGATCGCCTCCAGGATGTCCTTCGCACTCACGCCCAGGTCGAGCGCCACCCGGATGTGGCTCTGGATGTGCCCCTTCGACGCCCACATCACCGTCAGGCTCACGATGAAGTCAGCTCCTTCGTCCTGCGGTCCAGCGTCCTCGGCTCGAGGTAGGCGGCACCTACCAGACCATTGGTCGTCTGCAGCACATCGAAGTCGTGACGCGCCATGATCTTGTGGTAGTCGAAGACGTACCCGCGCAACCTCGCCATCTCGTCGATGTACGCCTGCTTCTCGTCTTCCGTCGCCATGTGGGTCTCCTGTGGGTTTGGGTTTGGGGTTGGGGATGAGGGTGGTTCCGTGTGCTCGTGGTGGGGCTGCTCAGCTGCTCGGTCCGCGACCGGCTCTCGACGTACGCCGCGACATCGGCGTGCCGGTCGCGTGGGCGAGGTCCAGTGCTGTCCGCAGGTCCTTGACCACGAGCGGGAGGCTGAATCCCGAGTCGAAGGCGCGGGACAGCACGAACTTCTCCATCTTGACCTCGGTCGCGTGGTTGCGCCCGGTGGAGCCGTTGATGACCTCGAGCATCACCCGCGGGTCCAGTCCGAAGGCCGACCCCACCGCCGTGCCGCATGGCCGAGAACGGGCTCAGCGATGCCGACGCCATGAGGTAGCCCAAGTTGCCGGCGAGCGCCAGAGCGACGCCCTCCAGCGCGACCCGGACCTGTTGACCCTCCCCGGTGGCCGTGCGATGCCGCTCGGCGGCGAGCAGACCGGTCGCCAGGTAGAGCCCTGCCGCAACATCCCAAGCTGGGAGCACGGTGTTGACCGGAGCCTCAGAGCCTTCGGGGCCGGTGACGAGCGGGAAGCCGGTGCGCGCCTGCACGGTGTAGTCCACGGCGGTGCCGCCGGTGCGCAAGCCAGTCAGCTGCACGTGGACGAGATCCTTTCGTCGCGCGCGGAGTGCTTCGAACCCGAGGTCTGGCCAGCACTCGGTGTTGCTGACCAGAATGCCGCCTCCGGGACCTCCCTCCACCACGAGGTCGGCAACGAGAGCCCGTCCCTCCGGACGGGCTACGTCGACCTCGACGGCGCGCTTGCCCCGGTTGAGGCCGGTCCAGTAGAGGCTCGCGCCGTTGGCCGCGAGTGGCCAACGGCCACGGCCAGCCTCACCGCCAAGTCGCTCCACGCGGATCACCTCGGCGCCGAGCTGGTCCAGCCCCACGAATACCACTGTGTCGGTGGCTGGCCCGATGCGTCCGCGCGCGACCACCTCGCGATCCTCGATGGGCTTCGGAACCGGGCTCCGCAAGTTGTGCGCACCGCAATGGAGGAACACATCAACTACATCGGCGAGTTGCTCATCGACCACGCCGACCTGCCAGACCCACGCGGCAAGAGCAGTTGAGGGCGTTCCTGGCAGGATCGTGGCGCTCATGCCAGCCTCACCTCGTCCCCAGGCATCGGCGGGGGCGGCGGACCCGCCATGACAAGGGCGAGCGTGCTGCCCGCGAGCACGGCGGGGCCGCCGTACACCAGCACGAGGTGACCGCTCGGGTAGGTCAGCGCCACCCAGGCGTAGCCCATCGCGAGGCCTGAGAACCGCATCATGTTGTGGATGCCAAGAGCACTGCCGTGCCCGGAGGCTTCCGAACGCATGACGCCGAGTCCGGCGATAGCCTGCACCGCCCCGATCGCAGCGCCGATGAAAATCAGCAGCAGGACCGTACCGGCCACGGCCTCCGACTGGCCCGGCGCTGCCGAAAGGACAAGAGCCATCGTGATCGGACCAATCAAAAGTCCGGCGAGGCCAAGGTGCAGCACCCGCCGCGCAGTGATCCGCTCACCAGCCCGGGGGGACAGCGGCGCCGACAGCGCCATCGAGGCGGCCAGAGCCAGAGTCACGAGGCCGATCTGACTCGGGGACATGGCGTACTCCTGACCGAGGCGGAGCGGGGTTGCCACCATCATCACCCCGAGGCAGGCCATCACGGTCGTGGCTGCCGCAGTGCTCCGCAGGTAGCGCGCCTCGATGAGCAGCCGCGGCTCGACCAGGGCTCGAGGGCTGCGTCGGGCCAGCCGCGCGTGCAGGAAGAGCGCACCGGCGCCCGCGCCACCGAGCGCACCCGCCACGGCGGCGGCGCCACCCTGGCCGGCCCAGGTCAGCGCGGCGACCATGCCGCCCACGCCGATGACCAGCGTGAGCATGCCCGAGACGTGCATGGGAGGCCGTCCACGCGGAGCGGCCGGCACCTTGAGGTACAACAGCGTGGCGAGCAGCGCACTGAGCATGGCATGCGTCACGAAGACGCCGCGCCAGCCGGTCAGGTCGGCGACGAACCCCCCGAGCGGCGGGCCGAGCGCCTGCCCCACACCGATGGCAGATGCCCAAGCGGCCATCACCCGCGCGCGTTGACCGGTCCAGAACGCGCCCAGCGTCTGCTGTACCGCCGGTGGGATGGCCGAGCACGCAACACCCTGGAGTGCCCGCATAGCGACGAGCACCCACAGGTTGGGGCTCAGCGCGGCGCCCAGGCCGGCGAGCACCATGAGCGCGAGCGACGAGATCAGAAAGGTCCGGGCACCGAGGCGCTCGGAGAGCCAGCCGGCAAGCGGAGCGAACATCACCATCGCGAGGGTGAACGCGCTCACCGCGAAGACGATCTGACGCGCGGAAACGCCGAGGTCTTCGGCGATCATGTTGATAGGCGAGATGATGAGCGTACTCGACAGTGTGCCCAGCGTCGTGCTGGCGAGCAGCACGACATAGGCGATCTGTCCAGGTTGCCTCACGGTCCGACCAGACTCGAGACTGTCACCACCGGTGCAGCCGGACGATGTCAATCTTCTCGGGCAGCAGGCGTACGTGCTTATGGGCTGGACGCGGGTGCTGGGTCAAAGTTTGACGGCTGCTGGGGGCCATCCGGTGTGCTCCATCACCGTCCTCGATGCCCACCCCGCGGTGGACCCGTGCCAGCTGGAGCTCATGGACGCTGCTGGAACGGCGGAACACATCACGCCGCGTGTTCACCGTGAAGCCGCCTGGTCCACGGACCAGCGAGGCCCCGACGGCTGCGCGGGCGCGCACCGGCCTGTGCGCCGCTCCTCGCAGGCGAGAGCGTCTTCTGGGGCGAAGACGGACCCGTGGCTCGTTCGCGCGTGCTGTGCCGGAGCCTCGCGCCACAGCTCCAGTGCGCCGACGGTCGTGTCTGAACTGATTGGCCGGACTCGGGCGCCCTCGTCGAAGCGAGCGCATCGGAAGCGGTGACCACGGCTGCCAACAGAGTCAACCTTCGTCATCGCGTCTCCCTGTGGCTTTCGTGACCGGGCACCAGGCTCACGTTGCACGTCATTGTGTCGAGAACCGGCGCACGCATCCAATACTTTATGTTCACCCGATTGTTATCAGAGACGCATCAATACGGTCCACGAGCCCGGGCAAACGGAAGAATCGCGACTACGATGCCAGCGAAGCAACATCAAGGAGCTGTCATGTGCGGATCGACGTCACAACGCCAAGAGAAGCGCGCCGCCTTGACTCTGCATGAACTCCTCCATCTACTCGCGCTTGAGGCGGGGCCGACCGACGGCGCTGGGGACGTCTTCGTGGGTCGGTCCCAGTCACAGCCCAAGGACCGGGTATTCGGCGGCTTGCAACTCGCTCAGGCCGTGGTCGCGGCCGGGCGGACGGTCCCGAGGAGCCACCGTGCACTCAGTCTTCAGGCCGACTTCCTGGCCGGTGTCCCCACGGGCGCACCGCTCCGGTGGCGGGTCGAGCGACTGTCTGACGCCCGGTCCCTGTCCACGCGACGCACCAGCCTCGTGTCCGACAACGGGACCGAGCTGTTCACCGCCGTGTCGCGATGGGGGACGGTGCGGGAGGACATGCCCGTGCATCTTCCGGTCCGGCCACTCCCGGCACCCGCGCCCGAAGAGCTCCCTGAACTCGCCGATCGCTTCGCCGACGACGAGAGAGTGCCGCCGTGGTGGCGCATGGAGCGACCAGTCGCGTTTCGGCACACTACGGCACCGCCGTACCTTGAGGTTGTTGAACCCCGCCAGGACCACCAGACCGTCTGGGTGCGCGCCACCGCCCCCGTTCCCGACGACGAGGTCGTTCGCGCCGCTGTCGTCGCCTACATCTCTGACATGAGTCTTCTCGAGGGCGTGTTCCGCGCCCTCGGGTCACGTCGGCACGCCGAGGGCAGCCAGATCCTCAGTCTCACTCACACCCTGACGTGGCACCACCACCCAGACCTCACGGACTGGCACCAGTTCGACTGTCGGATCCGGGCGGTCTCACACGGCCGCACGCTCGGCACCGGGGAGATCTTCGACCGCGAGGGCCGTCACGTGGTCTCCGCCAGCCAGCTCGGCCTCATACGGTTGGCCTAGATGACCGGACGGGGGAGCGCCAACTCGGAGGCTCGGAGCACCTCGCGCAACGCGGGGCTGTTGTCGTGCACCCGCCACGCCAGCCGGGTGTACGACGGATCGCGACCCTCGACGAGGCGGACCACAGCGATGCCCTCCGCTGGCACGTTGGCGACGGCCGTGTCGATGCTGAACGTGATGCCGACGCCGGCCGCCACGAGCGCCATCACCGTCCAGGAGTCGGGAGCCACCTGCACGATGTTGGGGGCAAAGTCCGCTTGGTAGCAGGCCCGGATGAACGCGTCGCGCACACTCGAGCCAGGATCGGCGGGCAGCGCCACGAACTGCTCGTCGCGGCAGTCGGCCATGCTGACCTCGTCGCGGTCGCTGAGCCGGTGGCCCTCCTGGACGACGAGGACGTAGTGCTCGGCAGCAACCACCCGGGAGGCGATCCCAGGTGGCTCCACTTCCCAGCGCACGATCGCGAGGTCCATCGAACCTTCGAACACCAAGCGCAGCGCCTCGTATGCGTATGTCACGCTCTGCAGGTTGAGTTCAATGCCGGGCTGCCGCTCCCGGATCAAGCGGACGAGCTTTCCGATCCATAGGTAGGACGACGGGCCGGCGAACCCCAGCCGCACGCGTCCGGTCTCCCCGACCCCAGCGGCACGGACCGCCGAGCGCGCGGTGCGGCATCCCTCGAACACCTCGCGAGCCGGTCCGACTAGCGCCTCCCCCGCGGAGGTCAACCGAACGCTGCGCGTAGTCCGCTCGAACAGTTGGGACCCGAGGTCCCGTTCGAGCTGCTTGATGGTGCGACTCAGCGGCGGTTGCGCCATGTGGAGACGCTCGGCAGCGCGACCGAAGTGCAGCTCCTCGGCGACCGCGAGGAACGCGTCGAGCTGGTGGAGATCCATGGCACATTATGTACCTAAGCTGCAAAAATGGCCTAGCAATTGAGTATTGGACTTCGCACAATCCTTCGGACATCTTGGAGGCCATGACCGCTGGCACACCTTCTGCGCTGCCTCTTGCCGACGTCATCGTGGTCGCGCTCGAGCAGGCGGTGGCCGCGCCGCTGGCCACCCGCCATCTCGCCGACCTCGGTGCTCGCGTCATCAAGATCGAGCGGCTCGGCGAGGGCGACTTTGCGCGCAACTACGACGACGCGGTGCACGGACTTGCCTCCCACTTCGTGTGGCTCAACCGCGGCAAGGAGTCGATCGCCCTCGACCTCAAGAGCGAGGAGGGGCGGGCCGCGGCACGGGCCCTGATCGCCAAGGCGGACGTCTTTGTGCAGAACTCCGCACCCGGCGCGGCCACTCGGCTCGGCCTCGATGCTGAGACCCTTCGAGCGGCCGACCCGCGCCTGGTGATGGTCAACATCTCCGGCTACGGCACAGAGGGTCCCCGGCGCGATCGCAAGGCCTACGACATGCTCATTCAGGCCGAGTCTGGCCTCATCTCGGTCACCGGCACCCCGGACACCGCCACCAAGACTGGCGTGCCCAGCGCCGACATCGCCGCAGGTCTCTACGCCACCAACTCCGTGCTCGCCGCGCTTTTCCGCCGTGAACGCACCGGAGAAGGTGCGACGGTCGACGTCTCCATGTTCGACGCCACCGCAGAATGGCTCGGCCATCCGATGTATGTGCAGATGTACGCAGGGCGGCAGATTCCGCGCATGGGCCTGAGCCACGCTTCCATCGCGCCGTACAACGCTTTCCCGACCCGGGACGGGCAAATTCTTATCGGCGTCCAGAACGACCGCGGCTGGCAGCGTTTGATTGGTGAGGTTCTCAAGCGCCCCGACCTCGTCCACGATCCGTCGTTCCGCACCAACGTGCTCCGGGTCGCCAACCGCGCTGCCTGCGACCAATTGGTGGCCGACGAGACCCGCGCCTGGACCACCGCTGAGCTCGACGACCGTCTCGCCGCTGCTGGAGTGCCTGCCGCCCAGCTCAACGACATGCGGGGGCTCATCGACCATCCGCAGCTCAGCGCGCGTGACCGCTGGCGCGAGGTCGACACGCCGGCCGGCCCCGTCCGCGCGATCCTGCCGCCGATGACCTTCCAGGACGTCGAGCTCGCCATGGGTGCGGTCCCCGACCTCGGCGAGCACACCGACGGTGTCTTAGGTGAGCTTGGTTACTCGCCCGGCGACATCGATCGGCTTTGCCTCGACGGCGTCGCAGGACGGCCTGCCCAGGCAGCATCGGGCCGGCCATCCGAGCCCGTCGACCCCGCTCCATAGCCACCAGCCCAGTCCAAGCCCCAGATCAGGAGACCGACGCATGGAGAACGAAGATTTCGAGGCCATCCTCGAACCTGTCCGCGCCTTCATCCGCCGTGAGGTGGTGCCCGCCGAGGACGAGATCGAGGAGACCGACCGAATCCCGGAGCGGCTCAAGAAGCAGGCCGCCGAGATGGGCCTGTTCGGCTACGCCATCCCTGAGGAGTACGGCGGCCTGGGCTTCACCATGACCGAGGAGGTGCGTCTCGCCATTGAGCTCGGCTGGACGACGCCGTCGTTCCGCTCGATGTTCGGCACCAACAACGGAATCGCCGGTCAGGTGCTGGTGAACTTCGGTACCGAGGAGCAGAAGCACCGCTTCCTTCCCCGGCTCGCCTCCGGTGAGCTGGTGGCCTCGTTCGCCCTCACCGAGTCAGAGGCCGGGTCCGACCCCAGCGGCCTGCGCACGAAGGCGATCCGCACCGGCGACCACTACGTGCTCAACGGGCAGAAGCGGTTCATCACCAACGCCCCCGACGCCGACCTGTTCATGGTCTTCGCACGCACCGACGAGTCCACCGAGGGCACGAAGGGCATCTCGGTCTTCGCCGTGGACGCCACGTCGGAGGGCGTGACCATCGGGCCCAAGGACGCCAAGATGGGCCAGAGGGGCGCCGTCACCGCCGAAGTCTTCTTCGACGACGTCAAGGTCTCTCCCGAGGACCTGGTCGGCGGCGTCGAGGGAGAGGGCTTCGGGGCAGCGATGCGCTCGCTGGCCAAGGGGCGGCTGCACATCGCGGCGCTCTGTGTCGGGCTCGCCCAGCGGCTATTGCACGAGAGTGTGACGCACGCGTCCGCAAGCAAGCAGGGGGGCCACCCCATCGCGGAGTTCCAGCTCGTGCAGGCGATGCTCGCCGACTCCCACACCGAGATGTACGCCGGCCGCGCGATGGTCCTCGAGGCCGCCCGCGCCTACGACGACGGGACCGACCAGCGTCTGGCGCCCTCAAGCTGCAAGTTGTTCTGTTCCGAGATGGTCGACCGCGTCGCCGACCGAGCGGTGCAGGTCCACGGCGGTCTCGGCTACATGCGGTCGGTCCCGGTGGAGCGCTTCTACCGTGACGCGCGGCTCTTTCGACTCTACGAGGGCACCAGCGAGGTGCAAAGGGTGATTATCGCCAAGCTGCTGGTGCGAGGGGCCGGAAAGTGACCGAGCCGAGCCCGCACCAACGAGCTGTGCTGCGCGAGGAGCACGGAACCGTGCGGCTGCTGCGGCTCAACCGGCCCGACCGCCGCAACGCCCTCGACCTGCCCGACCGGGAACTGCTGCTCGAGGAGCTCACGTCCGCAGAGGCCGACCCTGCCGTCCGCGCCGTCGTTCTGACCGGCGCCGGTGAGATATTCTCCGCGGGGGGCGACATTCGCTCCATGTCACCTGATCCCGAGGTTGCCCACCGGCGGTTGGGGCTGATGAATGACATTGCGCGCGCTATGGTCACCGGCGGTACGCCAATCGTGGTGGCTGTCGAGGGTGGCGCCTTCGGCGGCGGTCTCTCCCTCGCTTGCGCCGGCGACCTGGTCGTGGCGGGACGGTCGGCGCGGTTCGCGGCCTCATTCGTGAAGATCGGCCTCGTCCCAGACAGCGGACTGTTCTATCTGCTCCCCAGGCGGGTGGGGGCAGGCCGCGCTCGTGAGCTCATGCTCACGGCCCGCGCCGTGACAGCCGAGGAGGGCGAGCGCATAGGGCTCCTCGATGTCGTCGTCGATGACGGCGACGCCGTGGATCGTGCACTGGCGCTTGCGGCAGACCTCGCGGCGGGCTCGCCAGCAACCACGGCTGGCGTGAAGCAGATTCTCGCGCAGACAGACCAGTCCCTCGACGCCGTGCTCGACTCGGAAGAGCGAGTCCAGGTCCAGCTGCTCGCAGGAGCCGACTTCGCCGAGGGGCGTGCGGCCTTCCTCGAGCGGCGGTCGCCGGCCTTCCCGGGGGCCTGACGTGCTGCCCGCGGGGACGTTCGAGGGGCGCGTGGCGATGGTGACCGGGGGTGGTTCCGGCATCGGCCGGGCGATCGCAGCGGAGCTGGCCCGGCTCGGGGCGACGGTGGTGGTGCTCGGCCGCACGGCGGCCAAGCTCGACGAGACGGTCGCGGCGATCCGGGCCGGCGGTGGGCGGGCGCATGCCTGTGCCGTTGACGTACGGGACCGGGACGCCGTCGCGCGAGCCGTGGGGCTGGTGGTGGCCGAGCACGGGCGGGTTGACCACCTCGTCAACAGCGCCGCCGGCAACTTCCGGGTGGCCCCGGAGGACATGTCCCCCAACGCGTGGGACGCGGTCGTGCAGATCGTCCTGCACGGGACTTGGCACTGCACCCAGCTCGTGGGTCAGCACCTGATCGCGCGTGACTCCCCGGGGTCGATCCTGAACCTGGGGTCGACGATGGCCAGCCGGGGCGGGCCGGACACGGTCCACTCGGCGAGCGCCAAGGCGGGCGTGGCCACGATGACGCGCTCGCTCGCGGCCGCCTGGGGTCCCCACGGCATCCGGATCAACGTGCTCGTCCCGGGCACCACCGACGGGACCGCCGGGATGCAGGCGCTGCACGCCTCCTCCACCGGCGAAGGACGGGACCCGGCGGCGGCCATCCCGCTGCGGCGCCTGGGCACCACCGAGGAGGTGGCGCACGCGGCCACGTTCCTCCTCAGTGACTACGCGTCCTACGTGACAGGTGCATCCCTGACCATGGACGGCGGTCGTTCGCTCGGCCAACTCTGAGGACGCGGCTCGAATCGTCCGGCGCGCCTCATCGGGGCATGGCGTCCGACGGAGCGCGAGCGTGACCGCTGTCCCTAACGGCGATTAGTCCCGAGGAACGCAGTGGACTGGCGTGAGTCCCCATGGCCTGAAGCAAACCGGGGGAAGTGCAGAGATGTCAGACTGGTCCTCTACGACGTGACCACGCTCTACTTCGAGGCCGCGAAGGAAGATGACCTGCGCAAGGTCGGCTACTCCAACGAGCGTCGCGTCGACGCTCAGATCGTGGTCGGGCTGCTGGTCGACCGGCGCGGCTTCCCCTCGAGATGGGCTGCTATGAGGGAAACAAGGCAGAGAGTCTCCCCATCGTCCCGATCGTGAAGCAGTTCCAGGCCCGCGGCCCCGCCAGGACCTGGTTCGTGCTCCTATCGGTCTGACCGAACTTGGTCTCGCGCGTCATCCGCTCGACGAATGGAAGTATCTCCGTCCCGGATCAATTCGCCCGGGCGATCGGGATCCACGGCAAGGACAGGATTTGCCCGACCTCCAAGCCGAGTGCGGTGCTGGTAGTAGGCTGGCAGAAAGTCGCTGATGGCGAGTTCGACGGCTCCCCCGCGAAGGTCGAAGTAGGTCCGTTCGATGTGCAGTAGGGGCGCTCCCAGCGGACATCCTAGAGTTGCGCCAAGCGCCTCGTTCGCTGCCATCGCTGTTATCAGTTGGTCCGCCTCCGCGATGTCGACACCGTGAGTTTGGATCAGGCTGATCACCGTCGTCTGGGTATTGCAGTCCGGATCGGTCAGCTCAGGAGCGTCCGCGAGTGCACTGCCAATACGCATGGGGAGATAAACGGTTGTCCGACAGAAGGTTTTACCTTGGTGGATACGTCGAAAGCTGAGCGTCCACACATCGGGAAACTCTTGCTGCAGCCGGGAGGCGATTTCGGTATTATAGATACGACTCAGCGGATCGGTTAGTTCGAATTGGGTATCAATTTGCAGTAGGAGGAGTTCGTCGACCGACCCAAACGGTCGGTTATAGCGCGTTGTACGAGGTCGTACGAAAGTACCTCTGCCGCGGACCCGATAGACCAGACCCTCCCCTACCAACTCTTGAAAGGCTCGGCGGACCGTCTGTCGACTGAGACCGTACTTCTCGGCAAGACTCACCTCCGTCGGCAACGGCTGGTCCTCGAACTCGCCGGAATAGATACTTTCGCGAAGGATTTGCGTAAGCACCCGGTAACGACTTTCGCCCGGCCTCCCGAACCGGCCCTGCACCTCACTCATCGCGATAGAGTCCGTCCATGTGTGTCATCCACGCAGACGAACGGCTTCGCAGTGACGGCCACCCATGCTTCAGGAGACATGGCCCATGAGTTGGTCGATCTCGTCGCGACCGAAACCTGATTCAAGAAGAACCTCTATTGTGTCTTGGCCCGCCTTACGGGCTTGAGTAGGGGATGCTGGAGGGGTACGTGAGAACCGCGGTGCTGGCTGCGGCCAGACTCCTCCCCCGGGCGCCTGAGCAAAAACCGATCGCGCCAGATTATGCGGACTTTGTGTGGCCTCCACCATCGAGAGTACGGGTGTGACACAGGCACGCCCGGACGGGAAACGTCGCTCCCATTCAGCTCGGTTGTGTTCAGCGAAGAGGGCACTGAGCTTTCGCTGCATGGCAGGCCAGGCCCGACTGTCGTGCTGATCGGCGAAATCGGGATCCTCGGACAGCGCCATCTGCTCAACGAAGTCGACCCAGAACTGCGTCTCGATACAACCTACGGCGATGTACCCATCGGCGCATGCGTAGACGGCATACCAGGGTCGACCCCCGTCCAGACGGTTGACGCCGCGCTGGTCCTGCCAGGACCCGTCAGCGAGGAAGCCGTACATCATCGCCATCAAGATCGCCGAGCCATCTACCATGGCCGCGTCCACCACTTGTCCCTTGCCGCTAATCCGAGACTCGATCACGCCAGCCAGCACGCCCGCAACCAGCAGCATCCCGCCTCCTCCCATGTCCGCGACGAGGTTGAGAGGTATCACCGGGGGCCCACCGGCCTCACCGATGGAGTGGAGCACGCCCGTTTGAGCTATGTAGTTGATGTCGTGCCCAGGCGATCCCGCCCACGGGCCGTCCTGGCCCCAGCCGGTCATGCGACCCACCACGAGCTGCGGCCGCCGCTCGAGCATGACTCCGGGCCCGATGCCCAGCCTCTCGATGACGCCGGGACGAAAGCCCTCCAGCACCACATCGCACGTGCTGGCCAGTCGCAAGGTGGCGTCAACTCCGGACGATGACTTCAAGTCAATTTGTATCGAGCGCCGACCTCGGTTCAACACCGGGTTCACGTGCTCACCGGCCCGGTCGATCCGAATGACCTCGGCGCCAAGGTCTCCAAGAACCATCCCGCAAAATGGAACCGGCCCTTTACCGCCCAGCTCCAACACCCGAAGCCCCGTCAGCGGCCCACTCATAGTCGTCCTCCTGCAACTTGGTCGTCGTCCCACCAGTGCGGCGCCCGCTTCTCCAGGAACGCCCGCTGACCTTCCGCGAAGGCAGGCGAACCGAGCAACTCCAACTGGCCATCGATCTCCGCGGCCAGCACCGACTCGAAGTCGCCGTCCCGTCGGCCGATAAGTCGCTTCGTCCAGGCGTTCGCGTGTGGAGCCGCTTCAGCCAGCCGCCGTGCCAGCCGGATCGCCTCATCCCACACCTCGCTGTCTGGAACCACGACGGTCGCAATTCCCTCCTGCGCTGCCTGCTCGGCGGACAGATCTGCGTTGAGAAGCAAGATCTCCCGCGCCCGGGCAGTCGTGACTCGACGCTGGAGAGTGAAAAAGATCCCCGTGTCACCGATGAGCCCATAACGGCCGAACGATGCGACGAAGCGTGCCGATTGACCGGCCACCACGAGATCGCAGGCACATGCCAGCGCCAGTCCGGCACCCCACGCGCCGCCTTGGACCGCAGCGACGACAGGGGTTTCGGACTCCAGGATCGATCGTGTCACGTCACCCATGAGCTGCAACCGCGTGCGGGAGTCATCTCGCTCCGTCGTCAGGCTCGGTATATCGCCGCCCGCACAGAACACCTTTCCGGACCCTGCGAGCACGATAGCCCTCACCGCCGGATCCCGGGCCGCCGCTGCAAGCGCACCGGCAAGCTCTTTTCGGATGACCAGGTCGAGACTGTTCCGAACGTGGGGCCTGTCGAGGATCACGGCGCGAACGGCGCCATGATCCTCGACCCTGATACAGGTGTAGGTCTCGGAGGTCTGCGTGTCGTCGCCACCCGCGTCGATCATCGGGGCTTACTCACTTGTCGACTCCCGGCTCCCGAGTCGCGAATTCGGGGGGGAAGACGACGTCCTGAGTTCCATCCTCGTTCCACTCGACGATCAGTGCCGTCGTGTCCCTCATAAAGCGAGTCTCCTCGTCGAACTGCAAGCCCTCGCTCTTCGGGAGGTACAGCTCGTCCGAGTCAGCAGCGATCTCAACGTCTTGGAAGGCCTCGTAGATCGCCTGGGGGTCATCCTCACATGCCGACTCCAGAAGATTCTTCACCACCCAAGCAGCTTGCGCGCCCTGAACGAAGTTCTGTCCGATCGTGACGTCGAGATCCGCCTCCCCCACTTCTGTCAGGAAACTCTGGAGCTGCTCAGACTTCGCGCCGGCGCTGAAGCTGGCCATCGCAAACGTGTTGTTCGCAAGGACCTTCTTGGCGGTGGCGTCCCCGAGGCTCTCCCAGACATACGGGTCTGCGTAGCCGCCCGTACCGCCGACGAAGAGCAGTTGGGAGTCCGTGGCACCCCTCGCCTGATGAAGCGTCACACCGTCCTCAGTCGTCACCAGTCCCAAGACGACGTCCGGGTTCAATGCGTTGAGCTTGGTAACGGCCGGCTTGTAGTCCTTGCCCCCTGTCTCCACGGGCACCCTGCCGACCACCTCGACACCGATCTCGGGCAGGAGCTCCTCGAGACCGTTGTCGACCTGTTGCCCGGCTTCATAGTTCGAACTGGTCAATGCGGCGGTCTGGATGCCCGCGTCGTACTTCTGATTGATCTCATCGATGAACTTCGTCATGGTTTCGCCGTACCCTTCCTTGTAGGGCAGGCCCATCGTGTAGAGGTACTCGCTGTTGGTACCTCCCCCGAACAGCGACAGCACAGGAATCTGGAACTGGTCAGCAACTGGAGACACCGAGGCCATCTGAGAACTGAGTAGCGAACCCACAATGAGCGAGACACCCTCTTGGCCAGCGAGCCTGCGGGCTTCCGTTGCCGCCTTGCCCGGGTCACTGGCTTCATCAGCTACTTCGACGTCGATCGTCGCGCCATCCATGCACTCAATGCCACCAGACTCATTGATCTGGTCCACGATGTATTCGAAGCCCGCCTGAGACTCCTCGCCATACGCCGCCAACGCCCCAGTGAGAGGTTGGATGGCTCCGATCTTGATCGAGTCCGTGCCTCCTCCTTCGCCCTCTCCCCCACCGCACGCAGCAGCGAGAGTCATGGCACTGAGGGACGCGAGGAGAGCGATCCTTTTGCTTACCGAAGTGTTGTTCATTCTTTCTCCAGGGTGTGAGTGGGCTGAGACGACTCGTTCTGAGGGCGCGCGTTTACTGGTTGGGATGGGGGCCTTCCTGGTTGAAATCGTTCAATAAGTCCCGAGAGCCCCGTAGGTGCATACAAGACAACTACGACGATGACCACCCCGAAAACGACGAGGTGGAGTCCAGCAAGCTCCCCGAACTCGCCTCGGAGGATTTCCGCCAAGGGGAACAGCAGACCTGCACCAAGTACCGGTCCGCGCACGGTTCCCAACCCTCCCACGACGGCATAGAGGATGATGCTGATGCTCAGAACCGGTGAAGCGAACTGATAAGGGTCGACGAACACCAAGTAGTTGGCGTATAGGGAGGCAACAAGGGAGGTGAGGACTGCGCTGATGACCAGCGCGATCGTCTTGATGCGGAAAAGGTTCACACCGATGGCCGCGGCCGCATCCTCGTCGTCACGCGTAGCCCGGAAGTAGTAACCAAGACGCGACCGGAGCAAAAGCCACGAGATGGCAACTACCACAACGGACGCGCCCAGCGCGGCCCAGAGGCTTGCCTCAGGGCTGTCCAGGCCGAACCCGTCATCTCGCGCCCACACAACTCCAGACGCGGCACCTAAGGCATCGGTTGAGATGACGAGCAACAGACCGACCTCCGCCAGGGCCAAGGTAACCATCGCGAAAGAAAGGTGAGGCAGAACGGTGCGGAACATCAGAAGCGAGATGCCAATCGCGACGATGGCAGAACCTACCGCCGCCGTGAGCAAAGAAGCCCACGGATTCCAGCCGTGCAAGGCAACGAGACTGGCAACGCCGGTGCCGCCAAGAGCAACGAAGAGACTGTGACCGAGGGAAAATTGCCCGGTCATTCCTCCGACGATGTTCCATGCCGAGGTGAGCGCGACAAAGAACAGCGTGGCCGTGACGATGCTCAAATAGTAGGGGCCGAGCCACGCCGGCGTGCTGCCAAGCACCGCGACCACGACGAGGATGAAACCGATCGCACGAAATTTTGTGTTCATCGAGCCATGCCCTTCTGACCGAACAGACCTTGGGGTCGTAGCAGGATGACCACGACAACGATGATGTAGGGCAGAATAAAACCATACGCGTCCGGGAGATATATCGCTCCCAGGCTTTCTGAGAGACCCAACAGCAGAGCTGCGAAAAAGGTGCCCAAAAGATTGCCCGGGCCCCCGATAAAGTATGCCAAGATGGCAAACACCGTATACCCGAGTCCTTGCGACGGATGAACCGACGAGCCCGGAACAAGCAACACCCCTGCGGCACCAGCGAGGGCGACGCCAAGACCGAAGGTGACTAACCGGACACGATTGATGTTGACCGCAACCAACTGCGCTCCTCGAGGGTTTTGCAGCACCGCCCTGATGCTACGACCATATCCCGTGCGGCTGAGCGTGTAAAAAAGCACGGCACTAGCCGCCAGAGCAACAGCAAAAGCAATGAATTCCTTCGCCTCCACGTGCACGGGTCCGAGGGACATTGCTTTGGCGTCGATAGCAGTCTCAATTCGCTTGAACTGCCCGCCCTGGGTGATAAGCAGCAGGCCCTCGATGAGGAAGACCAAGCCCAACGTTGCTTGGATTGCGGTCAACACATGGCTGCCGGTGAGGCGACGAAAAATAAGAAGATAGAGTGCCATTCCGACCACGAACATCACCGGGACGATCAAGAAGAACGAGACGTAAGGGTCAAGCCCTGCGACATCCTTTGCGATGACAGCCAGGTACATCGCGAGCACCACGAGGTGCCCATGCGCGAAGTTGAGCACTCCGCTGACAGCTTGTATCACGGCCAGACCGAGAGCGATGAGCGCGAAAACTGCGCCAATCATGATCCCTTGAACGCATGCGTCGACGAAGAGTTGCACGGTGCTTCCTTTCTAAAGCCCTAGGTAGGCGCGACGAGCGTCGTCGTTGTCGGACAGTTCATCCGATGTGCCTTGAATGACGATTGAACCGCGTTCAAGCACGTACGCATATCTCGCATGTTTCAAAGACATATGCAGATTCTGTTCGACAAGAAGGATGGGAACGCCGGCGCCATTGAGCGAGGAGAGCGCGTTGAAGATCGCCTCAACCATCAGGGGCGCAAGTCCGAGCGAGGGCTCGTCAAGCATCAACAGGGTCGGCCGGCTCATCAGTGCACGGGCAATGGCCACCATCTGCTGCTCGCCGCCGGAAAGCGAACCCGCACGTTGTTGGGACCGCTCTTTGATGCGAGGAAACAGATCATAAACGTCGTCCAGCAGGGCTCTGTCGTAGGCGCGGGAGCGGCTGTCCCCATTGCCGCCCATGATGACGTTCTCCAGAACAGTCATCTCCGGGAACAACTGGCGTCCCTCTGGCACCTGCACAAGCCCTCGGCGCACGCGTTGGAACGGCGCAAGGCCGGTGATGTCTTCATCCTGGAACACGATTGCTCCCCCACGAGCGGGAACCAAACCACTGATGCAGTTGATCAGGGTGCTCTTTCCGGCGTTGTTTGATCCAAGAATGCAGGAGAAGTCCGTCCCATCCACGTTGAGAGTCACGCCCGTGACGACGTCTTGGTCGCCGTACCCACATGCCACATCGTTGACCTGAAGGATCGTCATGCCGCACCCCCCAGGTAGGACCGCTGGACGGCTGGGTTGGCCGCGACTTCAGCAGGGGTGCCCGCCGCTATCTGCCGACCGAAGTCAAGGACGACGATGTGCTGGGCCAGCGACATGACAATCGGCATCACATGCTCGACCATGAGAAACGTGATGCCGCGGTCGGCGAGCTTCCGGATGGCTGCTACCGGAACATCACTCTCCATGCGGTTCAGCCCGCCCATGATCTCGTCCAAGAGAATCAACTTCGGCTGCAGTGCAAGGCATTTTCCGAGCTCCACCATCTGCCGGTCGGGGAGCGACAGTTCGTCTGGACGCCGGTGCGCCTTTGTCGTGATAGCCAGTTCATCAAGCACGTCGTCTGCTCGTGCGCTCGCCTCTTTCCGACCCTCGCGAAGCATCGCTGCGGTCATGAGAATCTCGTGAACCGTCATGCTCGGGAACATCTTCGCGGTCTGGAAACTCCGGGCGAGTCCACGCGCGGCCAAGGTATGAGGGGCGAGCCTCGTCACATCGTCCCCATCGAAGACAATGGTTCCGGCTTCGGGGCGGGTGAAACCGGTGATGACGTTGAACATGGTCGTCTTGCCCGCACCGTTGGGACCGATGAGAGCGGCGATCTCCCCCCTTTTGATGCTGAAACTCACGTCGTCCAGCGCCTTGAGCCCACCAAAACGCTTGCTGACGCCCGTGAGTTGGAGTATGGAGGCATCATCGGGCAGCGGGTCGAGTTCACCTGGAACAGTCATGATTCTGTCCCCACGTGGCGTTCGACGACCTCGTCCTCGACTCGATACCACAGTTCGAGAGCCATTGGTTTGTCCATCTCCTCCGCGATATGACCGACGAGTCCTACCGCCCGGGCCATAGCACCCAGGCCTCTCGCTACCCGGATATCGAATCCCAGCTCACACAGCAGAGCGCCGATCGCGCCGGTCGCATTCACCGGAAGTACTCGCTCATACTGGTTGCTTGCCTCCACGCCGATGGCCTCCATGAGAGCGACGTAGTTCCCCCGCAAGCCGTGCTCCTCGGCAATGGCGAACAGCCGTGGTACGCGCGGGTCGACCGGTTTGTGCACTGGATGACCGATCCCTGCAATTGGCTTGCCTGACCGTCGAGCTTCGCTGACCACCTTCGCCGCGATCTCGGGGACCTCTGTTGGATCGGATTCCCTCGTGATGTGTGCCGTCAGTGTGCGGGCAGCACCTTCGGTCGTGCCTACGAAGACGCTGCCCACGCCCAGGATGCCGGCCGCGACTGCCCCTTGGATCGACTCTGGCGCCCCGAGGTAGGTGAGCCGGGCCGCGATTGCACTTGGCGTCATGCCATGCTCGACCAATGTCACCAAGAGAGAGTTGAAGACCGCCGACTCATGATCGTCCGGTAGGCGCCCCATCACTTCGAGGAACGCCATGTCTCCGAAATTCACGTGCCCAAGTAGTTCGGACGGTAGGTCCTTCCCCCGGACGGTGATCGCATCGCTGGTGCTCCACCCCATTGCAGAATCGATGGGTTTACGAGGTCTTGCCATGAGAAACCTTTCGGGGGCTTGATAGGGTCAGGTCCAGGTTGCAGTCGGGAAGTCGGCCGGTTGGGTCGACCGGCCTCCGAAGAGTTCGTCGCGTGCCGCAACTATGGCGTCCACTGTCAGTGGCTCGTGCTGGCTGTCGAGGTTCCCCTGAGGTGCCCAAGTGCGCATCCATTCGACTCGACCACCGCCCACGATGAAGACCTGCCCGTTGACGCCGGCGGAGTCATCACTGGCCAGGAACGAGACCATCGGTGCCACATTGGCAGGGCTCCAGCGCGTCGACGTGATTTCTCCGAACGAACCTTCGGTCATACGGGTCGCCGCCATTGGTGCGATTGCATTCGTACGGACCCCGTAGCGCTCCAGTTCACGTGCCGCAACGATTGCCATCGAAGCGATTCCAGCCTTGGCCGCTGCGTAGTTCAGTTGTCCCGCGCTGGAGTACAAACCGGAGCGGGACGTCGTCAGAATGACGCTCGCGGGCTTGGCCTGGCCGGTCTTCTTCGCGTTCTCGCGCCACCGCTTTGCAGCGAAATGCAGCGGGAGAAAGTGCCCCCGTAGGTGCACTCGCTGCACCACGTCCCAGTCCTCGACGGACATGTTGAATAGCATCTTGTCGCGCAGGACACCTGCGTTGCAGACAAGCACATCCAAGTGGCCTGTCTGCGCGAACGCTTCGTCGATCATCGCTTCTGCCTGGTCGACGTCGGTCACATCGGCCATGTTGGCCAGGGCCGAACCGCCGGTCGCGGCGATCTCCCTGACGGCCCTCTGTGCGGTGGACTCGTCTGCCCCGGTCCCGTCTGGGCTGCCGCCCAGATCATTCACGATGACCGTTGCGCCCAACCGCGACATCGACTTCGCATATTCGAAACCGAGCCCGTTGCCGGCGCCCGTGATCAGGCATGTCTTGTCGGTAAGCTGCACCATGTCTCTCCTAGACCTCAGTCGATTCGGGACGTCGCCGCAGCATCACCGTCATAGCACCGGACTGGACGACCTCCCCACGTTGATTGATGATTTGGACGGCACGAGTGATGATGCCGGTTCCGGGGTTGGATGTTTCACGCATCGCGCTGATTTCGAACGATACGTGGATGGTGTCGCCAAACAGGATGGGTCCGGAGAACCGCCACTCGTCGATTCCCAGGAACGCCACTGCAGTGCCGTCGAAAAGTCCCGTCCGCGAAATGAGGCCCGTAGCGACGGACAGGCCCAAGGCTCCGTGGGCGATGGGCTCTCCGAATGTGGTGGAGGCGGCAAACTCCCGATCAGTATGGACAGGATTGAAATCGCCCGACAATCCCGCAAACGCCGCCACATCGTATTCGCCGATGGTTCGCGCGGGAGTGATAAAGCGATCGCCAACTGACAGATCCTCGTAGTACTTACCCATGTCGGTCATTCCTTTCATTGTCGTGCAACACGATCAGGGCATCTAGTCCGACGACCTGGGCAGCTTGAACTTTCAGCGGGTTCACGTCGACCCCCACAAGCCGATCTGCCCAGTCGTGCGCGAATTGGCTGAGTCGGCTCAGGGTTGAGGACAGACCCTCGACGTCCAACTCCGGGCCACCTCTTGCGCCCTGAAGTATGGGAGATGCCTTGGACTCTGATATCAGCTTCCGGGCCTCCTCTTGCGACACTGGACACACACGCATCGCCACGTCGTCGAGGATCTCGGCATAGACACCTCCCAATCCAAAGGTGACCACAGGACCAAACGAGGGGTCGATTGTGACGCCACAGAGCGTTTCCAGACCGTCCACGACGTACTCGGCGATCTTCACGGACGTGTCTTCGCTTCCGGTGATGCGACGGTACTGGCTGGAAACTTCGTCAAAAGCCGTCATCAAGGCATCCGAATCGGTGATGTTGACCCGAACGAGGCCGGCGTCGCTCTTATGAGCGATCCCCGCGCCAGCTGCCTTCAGGACGACCGGATAACCGATCGTACGAGCCGCTTCTAGAGCCGCTTCAAAGGTCTGGGCGATTTCACTTCGTGCGAAACTCATCCCGTAGCAACGAAGGATCTGTTCGCTTTGCTGCTCTGTCAGAGTGCCACTCAGCTCGGTCATTAATACCGTCGACCGCTCACGAGCCCCGTCAGGCACTGGAGGCGGTACGGTCGATTGGGAGGCGCCCACGATGCGGGAGAGTGCTGTGTAGCGGTCGAGGGCGAGCACGGCCTTGCTTGGAGACGGTATGAACGGCACGCGGGCCTGACGCAACACTGCTGCCGCATCGCTCTGCAGGACGCGCTCAGACATCCCGACGGCAACTACAGGCTTCGCAGGAAACTCCGCGGCGACACTCAGGAGTTCTTGCGCCATCACGTCGTTGATCGCCCCGAGGTGGTACGGAAAGGGCATCAGGGCCGCGTCTATCTGGGCGTCGCCGAGGAATGAGCGGAGGGCCTCACCGACGAGTTCGGGCTGGCGGAAGATCTCGGTGGTCAGATCGATCGGGTTTCCCACGGCGGCAAGCGGCGGAAGAAGGGCGCGCAACTGCTCGACGGTGTCCTCCGTCGGAGGCGCCACGGAGAGTCCGTGGACGCCGCACATGTCGGCTAATAGGGCCGCCGAGCCGCCCGACAAACTGCACACACCGATATTGGCGACGCCGCGAACCCCGTATCGCTCCACGATACGGGCCAAGTCCACCAACTCGTCCACATCGTTGACCCTGATGGCGCCGCACTGATCCAGGGCGGCATCAACTACGCGGTCCGCGCCGGCGAGAGCAGCTGTGTGCGTCGCGGTGGCTCGCACCCCCGCCTCAGAACGACCTATCTTGAGGACGACCACCGGTTTTCCAGCGCGCCGCGCAATGCGTGCTGCCTCCAGGAAGCGATCACCATCTCGGAAACTTTCGAGGATGAGCAGGATCATGTCTGTGCCCTCGTCCTGGGCCAGCCAACCGAGGAAGTCGGCCGCTCCGAGGTCCGCCTCGTTTCCTGGTGAGAACCAGTAGTTCAAGCCGGGTGAGCCGTGCGCCTCCATAGCGTCGATCACCGCACGACCCATCGCACCGCCTTGCGTGATCAGTCCCACGCGCCCCGGATGCCAATCTTCTAGTGCCAGGCGCGGGGAAAAGGAGATGGCGCGCTTCTCCTTGATCACCAGGAGACCAGGACAGTTGGGGCCGTAGATCCGCATCCCCGTTTGGAGGCTTATCTGAGACAGCTGCTCTTGCATCACGAGCCCGTGGCCGCCCACCTCGCCGAAACCGGACGACATAATGACGGCGAACTTCGCACCTGTCTGACCGCTCTGGCGAGTTGCCTCAAGAGCCGCGGCGGCGGGAACCATGATCACCACCAGATCCACTTGCTCGGGCACGTCCAAGACGGTGGGATAACACGTCCGGCCGTTGACCTCGCCATACTTGGGATTTACCGGGTAGATGCGTCCGTCGAAGCCGGAAGCCTCAAGGAGCGGAATGATCCGCCCCGGGCCCTTGGATGCGTCCGTGGAGGCACCCACAACAGCAACGGAACGCGGGGCGACTAATGGTTGAAGGTCAGGAAACATGGTAACTCCGTGGAGATCGCAGGCGCCGGTCACTTAATGAGCATCTTGCCGATGATGTGTTTCATGACCTCGCTCGTGCCTCCGTAGATCGTCTGGGGTCGGCTGTCACGCCACATCCGAGCGATGTCCGTTTCAAGCATGTAGCCGGAGCCGCCGTGCAGTTGTAGGCATCGATCGACAACACGCACCTGCAGTTCGGTGGCAGCAAGCTTTGCCATAGCCGCCTCGGTTGCGTCCAGTTCATCCTCTACGTGCCGCATCAGGCAGTCATCGATGAAAACGCGGGCCATGCGGATATCCGTGGCCATGTCCGCAAGCACAAACTGGGTGTTCTGAAGATCGGCGATGGACTTCCCGAAAGCTGGGCGGCCCTTGACGTAACGGATGGTCAGGTCGAGGGCACATTCGGCTGCCGCCACGGCTCCCACGGCAATCGACAGCCTCTCTCGAGGAAGGTTGTCGACAAGGTGACCAAACCCATGGTCTTGTTCCCCTAGCAAGTTCGAAACTGGCACCCGAACGTTGTCGAAGAACAACTCGCTGGTGTCCTGGGCGTGGATACCCAGCTTCTCTAGGTTGCGGCCCAGGGTGAACCCACTCATACCCCGCTCGATCACCAAGAGGGAGAGCCCCCGGTAGGGGTGGGGACCAGTGCGTACCGCGGTGATCACGATGTCCGCGTTCTGACCATTGGTGATGAAAGTCTTCTGCCCATTCACGACGTACGTCTTCTCCCGCCCGGAACCCTCGATCCGTGCGTGGGTACTGATGCCGGAAAGGTCGCTGCCCGCGCCGGGCTCGGTCATTGCGATGGCAGCGATGAGCTCGCCTGTGACCATTCCAGGCAGCCAACGTTGCTTTTGCTCCTCCGTCCCCAACCGGAGGAAGTACGGCACTGCAATGTCACTGTGGACCGAAAGGCCGAAGCCTCGCATGATGCGGGCGTTGATCTCCTCACCCAACACGGCGTTGAACCTGAAGTCGTCGGCGCCTGGTCCCCCATACTCGGCCGGCACTTCCGGTGCCAGAAAGCCCATGCGTCCAGCCTCGGCCCAGACGTCGCGGGAAACGACTCCCTCGCGCTCGAACTCCTGGTAGCGCGGAGCGATCGTACGATCCAGGAAGGTCTTGAAGGAGGACCGGAAGGCTTCATGTTCGTCGGTGAGGATCGGACGGCTCTTGCTTGGGTTCACGTGCTTGGCTCCAAATGTTCGTCTCTTTGGCGGAACTATGTACGTCCCTTTGGGCGCTGTCAAGGGCTGCGCGCCCAATCGCAGTGCCGGGCCGGCCCGGCACTGCGACAGGTGCCATGCCTGTTCGGTGGCCGCTTCTGCGGCCGGCGCTGGCACCAGGAAACGATGAGAAGATTGATACCCCGGCGGGTATCTACCCACTCCACAAGGTCGATGGTGGGCCGCCGGGGTGCGCTACGAATCCATCCCCGCGGGCATCGCTGGCGTGTATGCTGACCAGCGGCAGGCCCGATCTGCTCGAGTTCGGGCGGGCGATGGATCGCAGACTGTGGTGCCTGGATCCCGCGTCCTTGCGACGGCATCCGCGTAGTTTGCTCGTAAGGTGGCGACCCGAAGTTCTACCGCGTGGGCGCTGCAGATCAACCCGCAACGCGCCTGCTGCAGGATCACGACATCCATCAGTCCTTCTGGATCACTCGTCTCCGCATCCCCGCCGGCATGGACTCGCGACACGGCGGCCCCACAGCCGGTCGAGATTCAGCGGCCGACCCATCGCCGAGACCCCCCGCTTGGCCGACGCATCCAAGACGCACCCAGCAGCGCGCCCGACCGTGACACCGCACCCAGCGAATTCCAGCCGACACCCGCCCCTGCTCGACATCGCCAACTGAAGGAGTCACCATGACCTCGACGACGTCCGCCACCGGGATCTCGACGACGCAGGAGGGGGCGGCGGTCGAAGTGTCGCCCGCGTCCACTGACACCATCGCCATGCAACTAGGGCGCTGGGCTGCGGAGATCAACCTGGAAGACGTCCCCACCCGGGTCGTCGACCGTGCACTGCTGCACGTGCTCGACTGCGTCGGCCTTGCCTACGCATCGCGCAACTTCGAATTCGCGAAGCGGGCCCTGGCGACCGTCTCTGAGTTCGGCCCGGGCGACTCCGTCGTCCTGGCGCACAGCCAGCGCCTCCGCCGACGGGACGCTGCACTGATCAACGGCATTCTGGTGCACGGACTCGACTTCGACGACACTCACCTCCCCGGCGTCGTGCACGCGTCGGCGAGCGCGTTCCCTACAGCGCTGGCCGTGGCCAGCCATCGCCATCTTCCCGGAAGCGACCTGCTCCTCGGTTACCTGCTGGGCGTCGAGGTCGCTGCGCGGGTGGGCGCTGCCGCGAACAGCGGGTTCCACGAGCAGGGCTTTCACCCCACCGGCCTGGTGGGTGCCTTCGGCTCCGCCGTCGCCGCCTCCCGGCTGGGCGGACTCAATGCGGACGGCATCGCGAGGGCCCAAGGGCTGGTCGGCAGCACCGCGAGCGGAGTGATGGAGTTCCTGGCCACCGGGGCGTCGACGAAGCGGATGCATCCGGGGTGGGCCGCCACCTGCGGCATCACGGCGGCGGAGTTCGCCCGCCATGGCTTCGAGACACCGCCCGAGATCTACGAGGGCCGGTACGGGTTGTATGCCTTGCACACTCCGACCGGACACCCGATCGATCTCGACAAGGCGGTCGCTGGCCTCGGGGACACGTGGGAGATGCTCAAGGTGGGGATCAAGCCCTACCCGGTATGTCACTTCACCCATGCCTTCGCCGACGCTGCCTTGGAGCTCCTCGCCCAACACCAGCTCCAGCCCGGCGACATCGAGTCTGTGACGTGCCTCGTGCCGTCCACCATCGTGCCAGTCGTCTGTGAGCCAGCCGAGGCCAAGCTGGCGCCGCGCTCAGACTACGACGCCAAGTTCAGCCTGCCCTACATCGTCGCGACAGTGTTGACGCGAGGTCGATTCACGCTTGCCGAACTGGAACCGCCAGCTCTCCACGACGTTGACACCCTCCAGCTCGCCCGGAAGGTCACCTACCAGGTGGACCCGAACAGTACCTTCCCGAAGTATTTTCACGGTGAGGTGGTGATCCGGACGAGGGACGGTAGCGAGCTGCGGCACCGGGAGGACGCTAACCGGGGCTCGGAGGAGCGCCCGCTGGCGGCTGCCGATATCGAGGCCAAGTTCTACGACAACATGGCGCTCACGGCGAGCCGGAGTCATGCGGAGCGAATCCACGAGTCGGTGATGCAGCTGGCGACGCGCGAAGACAGCGCGAAGTTCGCGGAGGACTTGCAGGGATGATGACGGCATCGGCTACCCAGCTCACCGAACCTCGCGGTTCTTCGGACGCTCGCCGTCAGTCATGAGGCCATCTAGTAGCGTGTCGCTGCTGAGTTCTGGCGTGTTTCGTTGAGAGGTTGGTGCTGGCAGATCCTTCCCCTATCTGCCGGATAGGACGTTGCCATGCCCTCGCAGAAGAAGCGGCCGGTCACGTTGACCGTTGCTGATCGTGAAGAGTTGGTTCGCCTCACCACGACCGGAGTTCATCCGGTCTCGATGGTCAGGCGGGCGCGGGTGCTGCTCGCGTTGGACGCCTCGGTTGGAGTAGTCGATCCCGAGGAGGTCATCGCGGCTCGTCTGGAGGTCTCGCGTGAAACGCTGCGTCTGGTCGCCAAGCGTTTCGCCGATAGCGGTGGCGACGCGCGCGCGACGATTGGGCGGAAGAAGCCAGCACGTCCTCCGGTGCCCTCGCCGGTCACCGGCGAGGTCGAGGCCCGCCTCATCAAGCTGGCCTGCTCGGCTCCACCGGAGGGCTACTCGCGGTGGTCGCTGCGACTGCTGGAGAAGCACGTCGTGCTCGTCGACGACATCCCCGATCTGGACCACTCGACCATCGGACGGGTCTTAAAAAAACGAAACTTCGTCCTCATCTGAAGAAGTGCTGGACGATCCCACCACGGGCGAATGCGGAGTTCGCGGCCCGGATGGAAGACGTGTTGTCGGTCTACGCCCGGATCTGTGACCCGATGCGGCCGGTGGTGTGTATGGATGAGAAGCCCTACCAACTCCTGGACCACGCCCGCGATCCGGTCCCCGCCGTGCCGGGGCGTGACCTGCGTGAGGACAGCGAGTACGTGCGGCACGGGGCGTGCTCGATCTTCGTTGGGTCGAGCCCTTGGCCGGGTGGCGTCGAGTCGAGGCCCTCGAACGACGTACCCGCATCGATTGGGCCGGGCCAGGTCAAGCAGTTGCTCACCGCGGACTACCCCGACGTCGAGAAGGTGGTGTTGGTGATGGACAACCTCAACACGCACGGGATCGCCTCGCTATATGAGGCCTTCGAGCCCGAGGAGGCCTTCGCGTTGGCCCAGCGCCTGGAGATCCATCACACCCCAAACACGGGTCGTGGCTCAACATCGCCGAGATCGAGCTCTCCGCGTTGACCCGCCAATGCCTGGACCGACGCATCAGCGACCTCGACGTCCTCAACACTGAACTCGCCGCCTGGCAGGCGGCGACGAACGCCGAGGAACGTCAGGTCGACTGGCAGTTCACCACCGACGACGCGCGGATCAAACTCCGCCACCTATACCCCAACCAATAGGTGCGACAGGCTACTAGTGCCGCGGATTTGAAGTTGTTGGACGGTTGGCCTTCTTGAGGATGTCGGCGCTGGTCTTGGTCCAAACGAAGGGGTAGGAGCGGTCGTTCCATCCGTCGAGGAAGGCGCGGATCTTGGAGTTCAGGTCCTTAACGGACTTGAAAACTCTGCGGCGGATGGCCTGGCGTTCGACAACGCTGAAGAAGACCTCCACGAGGTTCATCCACGACGCGTGAGTCGGGGTGAAGTGCACGACGAACCCTCGGGTTCTCCGCCAGCCACGCCCGGGCGTTTGTGTGTGTGGGCGGCGTAGTTGTCCATCACCAGGTGCAGCTCGACCGGGTTGCCGTCGGCGTCGAGGTGGTGTCGGTAGGTCCGTTCGATCTGCTTGGGGAAGGCCAGGAATCCCTGGTGGCGGTGCCGGGCCTTGAGCGCACCGGTGACCTGGCCGGTGGCGATGTCCAGCGCAGCGTGTCCGTGGCCATGAGAAAGTCCCCACTGGTGGCCAAGTCTTAGTCCCCGGTTTTGGCCAGGTAGAAGTCCCCACTCTTCGTTCGTCGTGTCGTAGCGAGCCGTGAGGCCCTGCGTGGTGACGGTGGCGGTACCAACCAGCCACATCACCACGCAGGGGTCTCCATTGAAGAACGCGAGAGAGCGTATGGACGTCATTTCCGCCTACCGAGACGTGGGCACTTATCGGGGTGCTGCCGCGATCTGCGGGACCACTCACAAGACCGTGAAGAGAATCATCGAGCAGCACGAAGCCGGCAGTGCCCGGGTCGAGAAGCCGCCGCGGGCCAGGAACTACGACGACGTTGTCGACGTGGTCGCCAAGCGAGTCAAGGCCACTTCTGGTCGGATCTCAGCCAAGCGGCTGCTGCCCGAGGCACGCGCTGCTGGCTATGTCGGATCGGCACGGAACTTCCGGCGTCTGGTTGCCGACGCGAAGGCACGGTGGCGCCAGGGCAATCACCGCGGTCGTCGGCCCGGGGTCTGGGCGCCCGGCGAGACGCTGATCATCGACTGGGGTGTCTTGAACGGCGTCCACGTGTTCTGTGCGGTGCTGGCGTGGTCGCGGTTCCGGTTCGTCCGGTTCGCCGGCGACGAGAAGGCCGCCACCACACTGGGGATGCTCGCCGAGTGCTTCGAGGAACTCGGTGGGGTGCCCAAGGTTGTCCTGGCGGACCGGATGGGCTGTCTGCAGGGCGATTCAAGATCCGGGGGTAGGGCCCCTTCGCGTCCGGGGTTGAGCCGGACCCACAGCTCCTTGCTCGAACCCGCCCGCGACCCGAGGGTTTTGACCACTCGCGTGCGATGCGACGGGCACGCTCCTTGTCCGCGACGGGGACAGCGTCCTCGAGGTCGAGGACGACGGCGTCGGCAGCATCCACCCACGCCTTCGGCAGCTTCTCCTCGGCTGTCGCCGGGACGTAGGGGTAGGACCGCGGCCGCCGAGCGCCCGGATTCATCCGACGGTCGTCCGCCCCGACAGCAAGGACTTCGCCACGACCGTACGCAGGACGTCGTTGGTGCCTTCGCCGATGCTCATCAGCGGGGCATCACGGTAGAGGCGCTCGATCTCGTACTCCTTGGAGAAGCCGTACCCGCCGTGAACCTTCATTGAGTCGATGACGCCCTGGAGCGCCATGTCCGAAGCGAAGATCTTCGCCATGCCGGTCTCTCCATCGGCACGATGGTCCCTCACCTGGGTGGCAGCCCAGTACGTCATGAGGCGAGCCGCCTGCAGGTTGGTGGCCATGCTCGCGAGCTGGAGCTGGATGGCCTGGAAGTCGGCGATCGGGTGACCGAACGCCTCTCGCATCTTGGCGTAGGCCAGTGCCTCGTCGTACGCACGCTGTCCTACACCGACCGATCGAGCTGCGATGTTGACCCGACCCCACTCGAGCGCGGAGAGCGTCTGCTGCATGCCACGACCTTCGACCCCACCGACGAGGTTGTCGACCGGCACTCGGACGTTGTCGAGAAGCACCTCGCATGACTCGACTCCCTTGTATCCGAGCTTCTCGATGTCCTTGAGCACCTCGAACCCCGGTGTTCCTTGCTCGACGAGGAGCACACTCATGCCACGGTGCGCAGGTGTCGCGCTGGGGTCCGTCTTGACGATCACGGGCAACGGGTTGGCGTGGCGGGCGCTGGTGATCCACATCTTTGTTCCGTTGATGACGTACTCGTTTCCCTCCAAACGGGCAGTGGTCCTAATGCCCTGCATGTCCGTGCCCGCGCCCGGCTCCGTCAGTCCCAGACCCGTGCGGCGAACGCCGCTGGCCAGCTCGGGTAGGAACTTCTTCTTCTGTTCCTCGGTTCCGTGCATGGCAATCATCCGGCACGACAGCGAGTGACTGCCGAGCACACCGGCGATACCCATCCACCCTCGGGACAGCTCTTCGAAGACGATGGCGAAGGACACAGGATCCAACTCGAGGCCGCCGTACTCCTCGGGCACGGTGATCCCGAAGAGACCCATTTGCGCGAGCCCGTCGATGATCTCCGTCGGGTGACGGCCGGACTGCTCCCACTCGCGGGCGACCGGGATGATTTCCTTGTCGACGAAGCTGCGCAACAGCGCTCTGAAGTCTTGCTGCTCCTCGGTGAAGTTGAAGTCCATGTCTCTCCTCGTGTGATGGCTGATACAGCCGGTCGAACGTGCTGGGTGTCTCCGCGACGAGCGCAGTCGGAGCGGCTCAGGTGGCGGCGCTCTCAATCTCCAGCGGACCCGAAGCGGAGGCGCCCTCGCGCGTGGCCTCCATAGCGGACGAAGGAAGGCCGAACGCTCCGGCCGCCTCCAGCTCTGTCACCTGGGCAGCGTCCATGCCGATCAGCTCGCTGAGCACATAGCCGAAGTCCTCGTTGCGGAAGGGTGCCCGGCGGTACTCCTGTGTCGCTTTCCCTACGCGAACCGGCGAGGCGACCTGTCGGACCTTGCCGAAGCGTGGGTGCTCGGTCTCGATCACCAGCCCACGTGCCGTGGTGTGCTCGTCTGCGAGCGCCTCGCCCACCGAGTTGATCGGGGCGCAGGGGATCGACGCCGCCGAGAGTGCCTCGATCCAGTCGGCCACCGACCGGGTGACGAACTCCTTCTCCAGGAGCGGGATGAGCTCGTCCTTGTGACGCTGCCGCGTCGCGAAACTGTCGAAACGGGGGTCCTTGGCCCACTCAGGGTGGCCGAGCTCTTCCGTCAGCCGCACCCAGAACTTTTCCTTGGCGCAGCCCACCACCATCCAGCCGTCGCTCGCGGGGAACGCTTGGAACGGCACTAAGGAGGGGTGCGCCGAGTGGCGGGTCCGGGCGGGCTGGAATCCTGCGTTGAGGTGCCACGCTGCTGGATAGTTCAGCAGGGAGATCGCCGTGTCGTAGAGCGATACGTCGCAGTCCATGCCGACGCCGTCGCGTCGCGCGGCATGAAGGCCCGCCAGCAGCGCGATCGCGGCGACAAACCCGCCGGAGTAGTCGACCAGGGACAGCCCGCTCTTGGTCGGCGGCCCACCCGGCTCGCCAGTGATGTCCATCCACCCGCCTAATCCCTGCAGGACATAGTCGTACCCGGGCTGGCTCTGCCGAGGCCCCGTCATGCCGAAGCCGGTGAGCGAGCAGCAGACGATCGCCGGGTTGAGGTGCTTCAAGTCGTCGTAGGTGATCTTGATCTTCGCGGGCACGTCGCCTCGGAGGTTGGAGTACACGACGTCTGCCTTCTTGACCAGTTTCTCAAAGACCTCGCGCCCCCGCGGGTTGGACAAGTCCAGCGAGAGACTTCTCTTGTTCCGGTTGAAGGCCTCGAAGAACAGAGAGTCCTCGTCCTCGCCGTAGGGCGGCACATAGCGACCGACATCGCCGCCAGAGGACGGATCCTCGATCTTGATGACCTCAGCTCCGAGGTCGGCAAGGTGCACACTGCCCCATGGGCCAGCGCCGTACTGCTCGATGGCAATGATGCGGACGTCCTCGAGTGGCTTCATCGTCATCTCCGTCGGGCTCGGTCTCGGGCGTCGGCGCCGGAGGCGTCAGCGATCGGGTGGTCCGCTTCGGGGAACAGCCCCTGCAGCTGCTCGGACCCGCGACGGTGCACGAGGAACGTGCGCAGGAACGAGCAGACTTCCTTGGCGTCCTGATTGAGCGTCCGGGTCTTCACCGTGACGATGCCGGCGTGCGGACGGCTGTTGCTCTCGCGCTTTTCAAGAACTGCGGACTCGCTCCAGAGAGTGTCTCCCGCGAACACCGGGTGGGTCATGCGGATTTCATCCCACCCGAGATTCGCGACAGCGTTCTGAGTGAGGTCCGTGACGCTCTGGCCCACGGCGATGGCGACGGTCAAGGTGGACACCACGAGGGGCTGGGAGAACTCCGAGCGCTCGGCGTACTGCCGGTTGAAGTGCATCTGGTTGGTGTTCATGGTGAGCAAGGTGAACCAGGTGTTGTCCGCCTCGGTGACCGTGCGGCCGAGAGGGTGGCGATAAACGGCGCCGATGTCGAAGTCTTCGAAGAATCGTCCCTGCCATCCTGCTTCCACGCCCATTGACTGCTCCCTGCCTCGATCGACGAATCCTGCGCCCGTTTCGCCGCCACTCTAAATATCTGATGTATACGAGTCAAGAATTTCATGGTCTCATATAGGCCCTTTTCCCGCGCTGTGAATCCGGTCGGCAAACATCAGATTATTGATGGCATGTGTTCACGTCGGGGGTTTCGCGGGCGCGTCCCGCCTGCGGTCGATCACCTGAGCGGCAATGCCGACCGCGGCCACACGTACGAGGCTGCGAACGCCATGTCGGGCAGCCAGCGTGACCGCGGGTGCGCCGGGCGCTGGCGCCGATAGGTGCACTCGCCTCGATCGTCCTTGCAGGAGCGTGAGCAAGCCAGACGGGTCTAGCCCCGTCCCTCCATCGGCAAGTACAGGACCCTGAGCCGATCGAGGTGGGACTTCATCGCCTCTGCGGCTTCATCGGCGCGGCGAGCCGCGATGTGCTCACCGATCACCAAGTGATCGGAGTCGACGTCCCTCCACCAGCTCTCCGGCATGTCCGAGCGCCGAAAACGCGAGCCCAGCACTCGGAAGTTCGGCTCGTTCATCATCGCCAGGAGGCGATTGCCGGAAGCCTCCACCACGATGGTGTGAAAGGTGGCGTGCTTCTCGAAGCGCTGCCGCTCGAAGTTACGCGCGGTCTGACGTTTCCCAGCTGCCAAGAGGGCGGTGACCTGATCGGCATCGGCACGCTGGGCCGCGAGCCTTGCTGCTGGTACTTCCACCGTCTCGCGTGCCTCGAGAATCTCTTGGACAGATATCCGATCGTTGCCGGACATGAGGCCGAGGCTGGTCTCGAGATAGGAGCTGACCTTGGAGGCATGGACCTCCGAGACGAAGGTTCCCCCGTTGACGCCGCGTACCGTTTGGACGAGGTCCCGAGCGGCCAGCACGCGCAGTGCCTCTCGCAAAGTACTGCGCGAAACGCCGAAGCTGCGCAGGAGGTTGGCCTCGGAGGGAAGTCGGTCGCCCGCGCGTAGGGTGCCGTCGATGATCTGCTCGCGGAGCTGCTCAGCGACCTGCTCGTAGGCAGGCCTCACCTTACGCAAGCACAGAGCCTCCCGCTCGGATGTCGCGGCGGCTGCGGCTTCACTCATGGACCCTCCTCTGGCGCTGCTCGTACTCTACGGGCCGGATGCTCCCGCGACCGATGAGCCCGCCTATGTCAGCCACCCAGAGAGGCTCGGCGAACGTCTTCGTCCGCGAGCAACTCCTGGCCCGAGCCCTTGTAGGTCGCGAGTCCGCGCTCGATGACATAGCCGCGGTCCGCGATCGACAGGGCAGACCGGGCATTCTGCTCGACCATCAAGAATGTGATACCGGCGTTCGCTCGGAGCTCCTGGATCTGCTCGAAGACCTCCGCCACGATCTTGGGCGACAGCCCGACGGACGGCTCGTCCATGAGGACGAGGGTTGGATTGAGCATGAGCGAGCGTCCGATCTCGAAAGCACGTCGCTCGCCCCTCGACAGGGATCCTGCGTGTTGCGAGCGCCGTTCGGCAAGCCGGGGAAACAGGTCGAAGATCTCGTCGATCCGCCTTGCGATGCGCTTGCGGTCCCGCTCGACGAACATGCCGAGCTCGAGGTTGTCGTAGACAGACATCTCAGGAAACACCGTCGACCGCTGGGGAACCATGGCGATGCCGCGGCGCAGCAAGGTGTCAGGACGCGCGCCCGTGATGTCGTCGCCCCGGAAGCGCACCGAGCCCTTCCTCGTCTGGATCAGTCAGTACGTCGCCTTGAAGACCGTGCTCTTTCCGGATCCGTTCGGACCGACGATGCAGACGATCTCGCCCTCGCGGACCTCGAGGTCGATGCCGTGGAGGATGTCGAAATCGCCGTAGCCTCCCACTCCCCCCGCAACGACAGCAGCGGCTCAGTCGCCGGACTTGTGGGGGCATCGGCGTCCAGCGTCATCTTCTCAGGCTCCAAGGTAGGCATCGATGACCTCCCGATTCGTGCGGATGTCGGACGGGTCTCCCTGGGCCAGGATCTGGCCGCTCTCCATGACGATGATCCTGTCCGCAAGGCTGAAGATGAACTCGACGTTGTGCTCAACGACGAGGAAGGCCACGTTCTCTTCCTCTCGGAGGCGAAGCACGTAGGACTTCAACTTCTCCACGAGGGTCGGGTTCACGCCGGAGGCTGCCTCGTCCAGCATGACTAGCCGGGGTTGGCTCACAAGCAGTGTTGGTCCGTCCTGCCCAGCATCCTAAGTGGCCCGACCTCCGACCAGTTCCTGGAGAGCTGCGCGTTCTGCCGCACGGTGAGCTCGCTGAAGACGCGGACGTTCTGGAACGTACGACCGATGCCGCTCCGTGCGACGCGCGAGGGCCCCAGGCGATCGATCACCCGACCCTCGAAACTGATCGATCCCTCATCGACGTCGACGTCGCGCGACAGACATCCGAGCATGGTGGACTTTC
This sequence comes from Nocardioides sp. CF8, assembly GCF_000389985.1. Taxonomy (NCBI): domain Bacteria; kingdom Bacillati; phylum Actinomycetota; class Actinomycetes; order Propionibacteriales; family Nocardioidaceae; genus Nocardioides; species Nocardioides sp. CF8. The sequence goes on along the minus strand of NZ_CM001852.1, from coordinate 3,947,583 downwards.
CGGAACCGTTCGGTCCGATCAAGCCCACGATCTCCCCACGGTCTACGTGGAGGTCGACGTTGCGAACGGCGTGCACGCCGCCGAAGCTCTCTATTACGCCTGTCGCGTCGAGCAGTCTCTCGCTCGAGGCCTCGGCTACCGGCACGGCGCTCATCGAGGGGCCTCCACGTGGCGGTCATCGGTTGCAGGTTCGTCGTACGCGCGGTGATCAGGGAGACCGAACCAGCGCCGCCGCACCGCGATGATCCGGCGGCCGAGCTCCGTGCGCTCACCCCGCTCGAGGGTGCCGGCGACCCCTTCCGGCATGAAGAGCACGAGAAGCATCAACGCCAGGCCGAAGTACATAAGGAATGCGCCGCCCGACTGGTTGGCCCACAGGGTGTCCTGGACGACGAGGTATGCGACCGCCCCGCGATCGCCTCGAGCTCTGACCACGGGATTACCTCAACCGGGTTGTGCCAGGAGTCGTCGACGCCGAACCCGAGGCCGTCGGCCGTACCCGCGATCCGCGCCCCCGTCTCCGGGTCGCGGTGATGGGTGCCCGACCAACCCGCCTCACGGACCTGGGCGACCTCGGCCGGGTCGATCAGGACCGCGGTCAGCGGCCAGACCGTCCACGACCTCAGCAGTTCGTGCTGACATCGACGACTCGTCACGACGGTCGACCGGCTCGCCATCACGCCACCTCGGCCTCAGCAGTGGTGCCGACTCCGGCTGGTGTCTCCTGTCTCGTCGTCGTCGTCGTCGTCGCCGTCGGTCTCGAGCTGACGCAGCCGACGCACCGTCGCCTGGTCGAGCCCGGTCAGATGCACGACGTCCTTGACCGCGAGCCGCTCGGCGAGAATCCGCTCGATCGCGGCCGAGGCCGCGACCTCGGCGTCCGCCACCGCTTGCTCGGCCTGGGCGCGTTCCTCCCAGGCGACCTCGACGTCTACCGCCGCCTCGTCGATCCGCTGCTCCCGGGCCAGCTGGTCCGGGTCCAGCTTCAGCCGGCGCTCCCGCGCCGCCTTCAGCCGGGCATCCCGAGCCCGGTCCCGACCCGCCTGTGCCTGTGCCGCCTTCCCCACTGGGAAACCACCTCTTGATCGTCACATCACGGAAATCCACCGCGACCCTTCACAAGCAAGAAGCAACCTCGACCGACCGAGCTCGGACACCTCCGATCCACCGAATTTGAACCACGCCAAGTCGCCCAACTCACCAGACTCTGAGCCTCACCAAGTCCCTCGCACCCCATGCATTCACGGACCATGGTTTCGTCCGCACGAAATGTGACGGGCCCGCTCCGCCTCCGGGATGGCTCAACCCCATGCTGCTCACCACGCGGTCTGTGGTGTGGCTTTGATCCAATGGCTGCCTCCCGGTGGCGGTCAGCGGCCGGCGTCGTCGCTCGATAGAGGCATGGGACAAACACCCAGCAACCGCAAGCTCTACAGCTCGCACCCAGGTGTTTGAAGGTCCCGGTGAGTGCATGCGCGTCGCTGGTCCAGCGGTCAATTGCAGAACCGGGTCTCAGTGAGGTGAGTGGCTTGTTTGCAGGCATCGACACGCACAAGGACACGCTGGCAGTCGCCGTCGTGGACGAACAAGGACGGCAAGTCGCCAGTCGCGAGGTAGGCAACACCGACGACGGGTTCGCCGACCTGGCCGCGCTGTTCCAGCGCCTGGGGGTCGTGCGCGTAGGGATCGAAGGCTCCGGCAGCTTCGGTCGAGCAGTCGCAGTCCACCTCGCGCTGCTCCCCCACGCATCATGGTCCGTAGTCGAGGTCCCCACGCTGATGACCTCACGCGAACGCCGCGCCCAGGTCGGGCAGGGCAAGACTGACCCGGTCGACGCGCTGGCGATCGCCCGCATCACCGCCCGCGACGCGGCCGGGGAGTCCAAGCTGGCGCCGGTACGCCTCGTCGTGGGACCGGCCGCAGACCTGCGTGCGCTGCTGGACTACCGCGGCGACCTGTTGCTCGAACGCACCGCGCTCGCCAACCGCGCCCACGCCGAGCTGACCGGCCTCTCCCCCGGCTACCAACACCAGGTCCGCAGCCTCACCACCCGCGCCCGGGTCCGTCAGGTCCTGCAACTGATCGCCGACGATCACAGCGTCCGTGCCGACCTGACCAGACGCCGACTCGAGCGGATCATGGTCATCGACGCTGAAGCAGCCAAGCTCAAGCGTCAGATCGCTGCCCTGGTCGTCGACGCCGGCAGCACCCTCACCGACATCCACGGCGTCGGCCCGCTGGTCGCGGCCCGGTTCCTGGCCGAGATCGTCGACGCACGCCGCTACCCCACCACCAACACCTTCGCCGCCGCGAACGGCACCGCACCCATCCCAGCCTCCTCGGGCCGCACCGTCAGGCACCGCTACAACCCCGGCGGCAACCGTCAGCTCAACCGCGCGCTGTACACGATCGCGCTCACACAGATCGCCTCCGACACCGAAGGCCGCGCCTACTACCGCCGCAAACGAGCTGAAGGAAAGACCGGCCGCGAAGCACTGCGCTGCCTCAAACGACGCATCTCAGACCGCGTGTACCGAACCATGCTCCGCGACACCGAAAGCGCAGGTCAGCCGGTCGGTGCAAGCGTTGGTGAGCCATCTGGTGAGCGACTGGCAACGATGCTGGCGGTGGGTGCGAGCGACGCACACGAGGTACGACTCACGGCCTGAAGGCCAGCGCGTGACAGGCATTGCAACCTCGAACCTGCTCTTCACTCAAGCGATCGCCGCACCCACCACCGTCAGACTACGCCTGAAACTCGTGCCCGAAAGGGCTTGCAACATAGAGGCCCACTGTCGGAAATCGCTGTCGGGCAGGTGTCCGAAACCGGGTCGCCGCGGTTGCTTCTCCGTGACGTGATGGGTGTGCACAAGCTGACCGCGGGAGACGGGTACACGTACCTGACGCGCCAAGTGGCCGTGCACGATGCCACCGATCGCGGCCACCAGGGGCTGGCCGACTACTACGCCGAGAAGGGCGAGTCACCGGGGCGTTGGTTCGGCGTCGGGCTCGGCGCGCTCGACCTCGAGGTGGGCTCTCAGGTCACCGAGACCCACATGCGGAACCTGTTCGGTGAGGGCCGTCACCCGGACGCTGAGCGGCTGGAGAACGCCGCTCTGGATGCCGGGAAGAGCGTTGAGCAGGCCAAGAAGGCCTCCCAGCTCGGCCGGGTCTTCGCCAGGTACCTGGGCAACCAGCCGGAGTTCATCCAGGAGACCGCGAAGCGCTACATCGCCTTCAACCTGGCCCACGGGCTCCACTGGAAGACGCCTGTCCCGGCCGAGGAACGCGCCCGGATCCGCACCGAACTGGGCAACGAGCACTTCCTCCGCGAGCACGGTCGCGCCCCGATCGACGACCGCGAGCGTGGCTCCTTCATGGCCAAGGCCACCCGCCAGCAGACCACCGCGGTGGCCGGGTACGACCTCACCTTCGCTCCGGTGAAGTCCGTCTCGACGCTGTGGGCACTGGCCGATCGCGATGTCGCCAAGCAGATCGAGGACGCCCACCACTCGGCTGTCGAAGCCACGCTGTCGTGGCTGGAGCAGGAGGTGCTGTTCACGCGACGTGGCCGCGGCGGCCTCCAGCAGGTCAAGGCAATGGGCCTGATCGCGGGCATGTTCACTCACCGCGACGCACGTTCTTCTGACCCGCATCTGCACACCCACGTCGCGGTCAGCAACAAGGTCCAGGACGAGACCGGGCGCTGGCTCGCCGTCGACGGACGGGTTCTCTTCAAGGCCAACGTCAGCCTCGCGGAGATGTACAACACCCTCGTCGAGACCGAGCTCATCGCTCGGCTGGGGGTGCGTTTCGAGAACCGCCGCAGCGGTCTGGGCAAGGGCCATGGACCGGTTGGGGACAAGCGGCCCGTGCGCGAGATCGTCGGCGTCGACGAGCGTCTGGCCCAGACCTGGTCCAAGCGGCACCGCGCGATCGAGGTCCGACGTCGCGAACTGGCGGCCGCCTTCCAGGCCGAGCACGGTCGCCCGCCGACCGAGGGCGAGGCCGTCACCCTCGCCGAGAAGGCTTGGGACCAGACCCGCCAGGCCAAGCACGCACCCCGCGCTGAGGTCGACCAGCGGGCAGCCTGGCTGGCCGAGGCCACCGCCATCATCGGCAGCGAGCAGGCCGTCCGGGACATGGTCGAGGACTGCCTCGGGCACCCGTCGGACGCCCAGGATGTCACTGATGAGTGGGTCGCCGAGACCGCGCAGCGTGTTGTCACGCGGGTCGCCGAGGACCGTGCGACGTGGCAGGTCTGGCACCTGCGCGCCGAGGTGCAGCGCCAGGCCCGCGCCCACGGCGTGCGGCGAGCTGACCTCGATGCCGCCGTCGACCGGGTCGTGGTCACCGCGATCGGCGATCATTCCATCGCCTTCAACGACCCTGATCCGCTCACCCGACAGACCACGGCGGCCGTGCAGGGGGTGACGATCCCCGCTCCGCTGCAGCGCAGCGAGCACAGGGTCGAGTGCGGTTCCAAGAGTGAGGAGATCGTCAGCGTCTACAGCCTGGCCGGGGCCCGCCAGTACACCTCCCATGCCGTGATCGACGCGGAACGCAGGGTCGTTGAGTCCGCCCGCCGCACGGGAGGCCGCACTATCAGTGAGGTCCGTGTCGGTATCGCGGTCGCCGAGGCCGCCGCCAACGAGCTCCACCTCAACGCCGCGCAGCAGTCCCTGGTCCGCGAGATGGCCACCAGCGGCCGCGCCGTCCAGCTCGCCCTCGCGCCCGCGGGAACCGGCAAGACCACTGCCATGCAGGTCCTCACCCGCGCCTGGCAGGACTCCGGCGGCACCGTCATCGGCCTCGCACCGTCCGCGGTCGCGGCCCAAGAACTCGGCGCCTCCATCAACCCGGAGAACGGTGATGCCGGCGCCGGAGAGCGGGCCAAGGCCCTGCTCCGCGGACCACATTCATCGGGGTGGCGCCCGGGTCGAAAGAAGGTCCGTGCAGACAGCCTGGCCAAGCTCGTGTGGCACGCCCAGAACGGCAACCCACCCGAGTGGATGGAGAAGATCAACGCCAAGACCCTCGTCCTGATCGATGAGGCAGGTATGGCCGCCACCACCGATCTCGCGGCCGCGATCGACTACGTCACCTCCCGCGGCGGCCAGGTCCGGCTCGTCGGCGACGACCGACAGCTCGCCTCAGTCGCCGCCGGCGGCGTTCTGCGCGACATCGCCCACCAGATCGGCGCCGTCACCCTCAGCGAGGTGCACCGCTTCCGCAACCCTGACGGCAGCCTCAACCACGCCGAAGCAGCCGCCACCCTCGCGCTGCGCGAAGGCGACCCGTCGGCGATCGCGTTCTACGCCGACCGAGGCCGCATCCACGTCGGCGACCTCGGTGCCTGCGCCGACCAGGCCTACGCCGCGTGGGCAGCCGATGTGGCAGCCGATCGGGCCAGTAGCGATGGAGTCTCCGACTCGATCTTGATTGCGCCCACCCGCGACCTGGTCGCCGAACTCAACACCCGTGCCCGCAACGACCGCGTCGCCGGACTCTCCGAGGAGCAGATCGGGCGAGTGCTGACGCTGGCCGATCACACGTTGGTCTCCGCAGGTGACCGGGTCATCACCCGCGAGAACGACCGCCGCCTGGCCATCAGCCGCACCAACTGGGTCAAGAACGGCGACCGCTGGCACGTCAGATCCGTCAACGACGACGGGTCCCTGACTGTGGTCCACGGCAAGCTCGGCAAGGTCATCACCCTGCCGGCCGACTACGTCTCCACGACGGTCCAGCTTGGATACGCCACCACCGTTCACGGCGCCCAAGGCGTCACTACCGGCACCTGTCACGTCGTTCTCACCGGTGACGAGGACCGCAACCTGCTCTACGTCGCGCTGTCCCGCGGCAAGTTCGCAAACCACCTCTACCTCAACGTCGCCTCCGACGGCGACCCGCACAACCTGATCCGACCCGAGGCCCTGATCCCGCCGACCGCGCTCGACCGGATCGCCGACATGCTGCGTCGCGATGGTTCCCCAGTCTCCGCGACCACCACGCTGCGCGAGCAGACCAACCCGCACAAGCTGCTCGGCGACATGGCTGCCCGCTACCACGACGCCGTCACCGCCGGAGCCGAGAACCTCATCGGCCCTATCGGTATGGACAAGATCGACGCCCACGCCGAAGCACTCGTGACCGGCCTCACCGAAGCACCCGCCTGGCCGACACTGCGCTCCCACCTCGCACTCAGCGCGCTCGACGAACACAGCCCCCTGAAGGTGCTGAGCGCCGCAGTGAGGATCGGTTCGCTGGCCGACGCCCGCGACCCCGCCGCGGTGCTCGACGCCCGTGTCGACGACCTCCTCGATGATGGGGTCGCCGACCTCACGACTGCCCGGCCGCACGACGCGGACACTCCCCCGGCCGCGGCCGGGCCGCTCCCTTGGCTGCCCGGCATCCCGGTCCGGCTGGCCGAGGCTCACGACTGGGGTCCGTTCGCGGCGACCTACCACCGGCTTGTCCGGGAACGAATCGACGCCGTCCGCGAAGCGGCCCGCGCCTGGACCGGCGCCACCGCCCCCGCGTGGGCACAGCCTTTCCTCGAGGAAGAGGACACCGACCTGCGGGCCGATCTCGCCGTTTGGAGGGCGATGGCCGGTACTGACGAGAACGACCTACGCCCCACCGGCGACCGCACCATCGGTGCCCCCGGCGCCTACCAGGCCAAGCTCAATCGGGCCGTGCGTCAGGCTCGTCCGAGCTACCCGTTCTCGCAGCGCACCTGGTTCCAGGTGCTGCCCGAGACCGTTCGCGCCGACCCGTGGATCACCCCGTTGTGCCAACGGCTCGCCCGCCTCGAGCGCGCCGGGCTGCCTGTGACCGACTACATCAAGCAGGCCCTCGCCGCCGACCCGTCCTTACCGCCCAGCCATGCCCGCACCAACCCTGACACCGAGACCGCCGCGCGGCCGCTGCCCGATGAGCAGCAGGCCGCGGCGCTGTGGTGGCGTCTCGTTCCGCACCTCGGGCCGGTCGCTCTCGGGGCCGACGAGCACTCCGCGGACCTGCTGCAACCTGCATGGCTCACCGAGCTGGCCGAGCTTGTCGGCACCGCGAAGACCGTCTACCTCCAGAAGGGGCCCGCGTGGCCCGCGCTCGTGGCGGCCGTCGACGAAGCCTGCGAGCACCACGGCTGGAGCCCGAACGACATCCTCTCCACCGCCTTCGCCGGCGTCCCCCAAGACGGAAGCCTCACCGGCGTCGAAGTAGCTGACGCGCTCGTGCTGCGCATCGCCATGCTCACCGACCCGCCCACGTACGCGCAGCCCGGCTACGACGTGGCACCGTACGGAGACGCCGACGCTTCCCCGGAACGGGAAATGCTGCCGCCCGAGGACGCCGACGAGTTCATGGCAGCGTTCTACCGCGACCAGACCGACGAGGGCGACGCGTCCGTCGTCCACTCCCCCACCCCGGGCGAGCACGCCGACCTCAACACTGAGGCGGCCGGCCGGGAGTCGCCCCTGGACGAGCACGACCCGACGTCGTACGACGACACCGCGGACGCCGACTATCTATACGTCGAGGACCCGTACGCGCCACTCCTCTGGCAGCACATCGACGAGGTCACAGCCGAGAACGCCTTCCCCGACCCCAACCAGATCCCAGCCGAACGGATCCACTGGCTCAACCAGCAGGCGCTGGCCTACTTCGAGTCCTGCTACCCGCGATCCTGGGCGCCGGAGTACCTGCGCGAGCGCCTGGGAACCGACCTCGTCGACCACCCCAACTACTCAGCCGGGTACGCGCCCGGCGGCGGTCGCAGCCTGATCCGCCACCTCACCGACCAGGGCGCCACCATCGACGAACTCGAGCAGGCCGGACTCGTCTCCCTGCGGGAACGCAACGACGGCACGACGTACTACCGCGACTTCTTCCGCGACCGGCTCATCATGCCCATCCGCGACCCCCACGACCCCGCCGGACAGGCGATCCTCGGCTTCCTCGGCCGCCGCAACCCCACCAGGACCGACGACGACTACGCCGGACCGAAGTACCTCAACACCCGCACCACGCCGGTCTTCACCAAGGGCGAGGCGCTCTTCGGGTACGGCGAAGCCCGCGAACTCCTCGCGGGCGGCGCACTCCCGGTCATCGTCGAAGGCCCCATGGACGCCCTGGCCATCACCCTGGGCAGCAACGGCACCGCGGCCGGCATCGCCCCGATGGGAACCGCGCTCACCGTCAACCAGATCAAGCTGCTGCGCGCCAACATCGACATCGTCAACGGTCGCGAGCGCATCGCCGTCGCCACCGACTCCGACCCCGCCGGTTGGAAGGCGGCACAGAAGGCCTTCTGGCACCTGACCGCTGCCGACCTCGACCCGACCCACCTTGAACTGCCCGACGGACTGGACCCGGCCAACCTGTTCGAGACCCAGGGTCCCGACGCCATCACAGCGGCCATCGAGAACCGAGCCCCGCTCGGCGACGCGATGATTGACCACCTGCTCCGCACGGCCGGCCACTGGTCCGACACCGACGTGCGCCAAGAGCTCATCCACCAGGTCGCCCGGATCCTCGGTGTCCGCGGCTCGGAGGTCTGGCTCGAAGCCACTGCGCGGCTCCGCAACCGACTCCACCTCGCGTCCGGCATCCTCGAACACCAGACCGTCACCGAGAGCATGGCGCGCGACCGCAATCGCCCGGGCTACGCCCAGGTCCGCATCGACGAGATCAACGCCGAGGCCCGCAAGCAGACAAGCAAGCGCGATCCTCAGTCCCGTCGCCGGGCCGACGAGCAGCGGCTCGCCACCAGCGCCGCCGCCACTCGCCCCGACCAAGGCGCGCCGCCGCCTGCTGGACCTGACCCGGCCGGCCCGCCGCGATGAGTCCGCCTCGCTCAGAGTCGCTCTGAGCGAATCTCCGACCGTCACTGCGCGAATCCGGGGCGAATCGAGTGCTGAATGTTCGTCAGGAAGCGTCCTGAGCGCGTGCCTTGGCCTCGGTAAGACCCAGGGTTGCCGCGTTCGGAGCAGGCGTGTCCTGATCCGCGATCGGCGGCATGCTCGGCACGTCCGGGCGAGGCGGCCCGCAAGCGCTACGCGGCAACCACCAAGACGGCCTACCCGGCTGGCACAGGCGGTCCGCAACGGGATCAGCTTGTGGGAAAGCCTGTTTACGGGCCGTGTCCGAGGGCGGGGTCAGACTCGGTCGGCGCGAGAAGGCAGTGGCGTTCTGAGGTACTGGGACTGCGCTGAGCTGCGGTCCTGTGCTCCTGGGCTGCCCCGGCCTGTCGTCCGAGGGTCCAGCAGATGGGCACGGACGGCCTGGAGGTGTGGGGCCACTCGACTGACGGGCAAGCAACGTCAGCCCCTCGTCCGAGCAATCCTGCTTCGCACACCCAGGGCTCTTCGCGTTGGGAACTCGTGGCCTCACCGACGGCCACTTGCCGCATGTCGCTACTGTATTCCAAAGATCTATGGAGAAAGGGTGGAGGATATGGATGAGCACCGCAGTCGAGTGTTCGACGAGCTCGCCGTGGTCGGCAAGGCGTTCGGTAGCGCCAGACGTCTGGAGCTGGTGGAGCTGCTGGCGCAGGGAGAGCGGTCGGTCGACGACCTCGCCCGGGCCGCTGGGATGGGGGTAACCACGGTCTCGGCGCACCTGCAGGTCCTGAAGGCGTCCAACTTGGTGTCCACGCGGCGCGAAGGTACCCGGGTCTACTACCGGCTGGCCGGTGACGACGTGGCCGCGTTGTACGCCGCGATGCGGACAGTGGCGCGGGAGCGTTCGGCCGACGTGGCCCGAGCGCTGGACTCCTACCTGAACTTGCCCGGCGGCGAGGTGGGTGTGATCTCTCGCCAAGAGCTGGAGGAACTGCTGCAGGGCGGGGACCTGGTCCTGCTCGACGTCCGCCCGGCGGAGGAGTTCGCGGCCGGCCACATCCCCGGCGCCACGAGCGCACCGCTGGAGGCTCTGGGCGCGATGTCCGCCACCCTGCGTCAGGGCCCCCGGGTTGTGGCGTACTGCCGGGGCACCTTCTGTGTGCTGGCCCATGACGCCGTCCGACTCCTGGCCGTCGAGGGCATCCCCGCCCGTCGCCTGGAGGACGGCATGCTGGAGTGGCGCACGCACGGCCATCCCGTCGAGGTCGGTGCCGCATGAATTGGCAAGCCCTGCAGGTCCTCCGGGCCTGGGGGTCGAGGCAGTGGGCGACCGCTGCGGTCTCCGCACTGGGCTTCGGGTTGCTGGTCGCGATCCCCACGGACCTGATCGACACCCCGGTTTTCAGTCGCGAGATCCCGCCGACCTGGTGGTCCTGGCCTGCACTCGTCGTGACGGCTGTCTTGACCGGGCTGCTGGTGGCGACCTACGTGAACCCCGTGCAGCCCGAAGATCGTCGCACGCGCCGCGGAGGCTGGATCGGTGGCACTCTCACCTTCTTCGCTGTGGGCTGCCCGGTGTGCAACAAGATCGTGCTGGTCCTGCTGGGGACCTCCGGTGCGCTGACCTGGTTCGAACCCCTCCAGCCCGTCTTCCAGCTGGCTGCCGTCGTCCTCTTGGGCTGGGCACTGCGCGCCCGGCTTAGAGGGGCAGTGGCGTGCCCGGCTCCGTCTACCCCGAACTCGACCCACACACCAACCGCATCGACTGATCGAGGAATTTCCCATGTCTGAACGCAAGAACGCCGTTTTGCCGGCCATCGTGGCCGCGCTCGCGGCGATCGTCGTGCTCGCCATCGTGATCTTCCCCAGCTTCGGAAGCGACGACAACGAATCCGACAGCGTGACCAGGGGCAGTTCCGACTCAGCGGCCGAGGGACGAGCCTCCGACGAGACCTGGGAGAAGCTGGCCCGCCGAGCGCCGGATGACCCGATGGCGATGGGGGAGGTCGATGCCCCCGTGGTGATGGTCAACTACTCGGAGTTCCAGTGCCCGTTCTGCGGGAAGTTCGCCCGGGACACCGAACCCGCACTCATCGAGGAGTATGTCGAGGACGGGACGCTGCGCATCGAGTGGCGCGACTTCCCCTACCTCGGCGAGGAGTCCACGACGGCCGCGCACGCGGGCCGAGCAGCGGCAGCCCAGGGCAAGTTCTGGGAGTTCCACGACGCCATGTACGCCGATCAGCTCCCGCCCAACAGCGGGCAGCTGGACGAGGACTACCTCGCCGGCATCGCCGAAGATCTCGGCCTCGACGTCGACCAGTTCCTCACTGACATGAACTCGAAGGCCACCCAAGACGCCGTGCAGGACGACTTCGCCGAAGGCCAGGCGATCGGTGTGACCGGCACACCCGCCTTCATCATCAACGGTGTCCCGGTGATCGGCGCCCAGCCCACCGCGGTCTTCCAGGACACCATTGAGAAGGCCGCCGAGGAGGCCACCCAGTGAGTGAGGTCAGCTTCCTGACCGCGCTGTTGGCCGGGGTGCTCGCGCTGCTCTCCCCGTGCAGCGCGCTGTTGCTGCCCTCGTTCTTCGCCTACGCCTTTGCCAGCCCGCGCGCGCTGCTGGCCCGAACAGGGGTCTTCTACCTCGGGCTCACCCTCACACTGGTGCCCCTCGGAGCGGGTGCGAACTTCGCCTCTGCCCTGTTCTACGGGCAACGGTCGCTGCTGATCTCGATCGCGGGCTGGTCGATCATCGGACTGGGTCTCCTGCAGCTGCTCGGTCGCGGGTTCGGCGTCCCTGGAGTGAGCCGTCTGCACGGGTGGGTGATGGGCCGAGACGGCGACCGGTGGGTCTCCACTCTGATGCTGGGAGCCGTCTACGGCCTCGCCGGATTCTGCTCCGGCCCCGTGCTGGGCGCGATCCTGACGGTCGCCGCCACTCAAGACTCACCGCTGGCCGGCGGATCGCTGCTCGCCGTGTACGCCCTGGGCATGACCGTGCCTATGTTCGCCATGGCTCTACTCTGGGATCGCTTCGACCTCGGCCGGCGACGCTGGCTCCGCGGACGCACCCTCACGATCGGCCCCATCACCACCCACACCACATCGGTGGCAGCAGGGCTGCTGTTCATCACCATGGGAGCATTGTTCCTGCGCTACGACGGCACCGCCGGACTCACCGGAAGCTTCGGTCTGGGCGACACCACCGACCTCGAGTACGCAGCCCAAGAGGCCGTCTCGACCTGGGGAGCCGCCGTCCCGGCCTGGGTCCTGCCGCTGACTGTCGCGATCATTGCTGCCACAGTCGCGTGGCGTCGCGCGCGGCGCAAGGTGGACCAGGCTGGGCTGACACTCGGGCCGGAGGCTCGGGCTGAGGACGAAGTGGCGCGTCGGTGACCTGCGCCTCGGGTACCCCCGGCGGGGCCGCTCGATCCGGCTCGGTCGAGGGCCCTGCGTCGTCCGGGGGCGTTTTGTTGCACGCGCAGGGCGAGCCGCGGGATGTGGTGCAGTCGGCGCTGCTCGCGGCTTCAACGTGCGGACAGCGCTGGCCGATGCGCCTCTTGAGATAGTCGTCCAGGGGGGCGCGGCCGGTCTTTGTTGTCACGGATGAGGACGTGTCCGCCGAGGTCTTGCGAGCCATGAGGGAGGTGCGTGCGGACGTGGCGCTGTGCCACAACAGCCTCGTGAGCCTCGGGCTCGACGAGCCCCACTCCCGGCAGGCGTGCTCGTGGTGCCCGCCGCCCTGGTCCACCTGGCGCATCGTCAGTGACAGGGCTGGCCTACATCCGGCTGTAACGCCAACAGCACAGCCGCCGCCTCCCAGTACATCGAGCCGACGCCGGGAGAACGAGGGTTCACCGGAAGGCGCAGCCGCCGGGGATACCGAGGCGTCGGAAGATGAGTGCGGCGGGGCAGAAGCCGGTGATGCTGGACTGGAGCAGGTTGAGGCCCACGAAGGCGGTGAGCAGCAGCCACCAGCTGGAGACGAACGCGCCCAGTAGGACGCTGATCAAGATGATGGTGCCGGCCAGGGACAGCACGGCGCGGTCGAGGTTCATGGATCTCCGATCGGGTTGTCGACGCCTCGAGACGTCGGGGAATGCGGCGTGAACAGTGCGGCGGAGGCCGCCGGGATTGTCCCGGCGGCCTCCCGAGCAAGTGCGGGTTGGCTGGCGTCAACGGCGCCCGAAGAGCTTGGCGAGGAAGCCGCTGCCGGGTTCCTTGGGGTGCCCCGGGCAGCGTTGCGCCTTCGGGACGCCGGCCATGACCTGGTCGACGTGCTGGCCGCAGCCGGCCCAGCTGGGCTTGCCACATTTTCGACAGGTGACCTGTCTGCACATGGTGGTTCTCCTTTCGGTGGTGGTGGTGGTTGATCAGCTGTGGGAGAAACGGATGTTCGGCAAGACGCGGGTCAACCACGACGGCGTCCACCAGGCCGCCCGGCCGGTGAGCCGCAGCAGAACTGGCAGCAGCACGAGCCGCACCAAGAACGCGTCCAGCAGGACGGCGACGCCGAGCACGATGCCCATCTCCTTGGGCGGCAGCGGGCCGGACAGGGCGAAGGTGAAGAACACCGCCACCATCACCGCGCCGGCGGCAAAGATCACCCGGCCGGAGTGGGCCAGCGAGCCGACCATGGCCTCCTTAGGGTCGCCGGAGTGTTCGTAGTGCTCCTTGGCGGAGGCGAGCAGGAAGACGGTGTAATCCATCGCGATCGCGAAGATCATCGCGAAGAAGAACACCGGCGCCCACGCGTCCAGGAATCCCTGGGACTCGAAGCCCAGCAGGTTCGCGCCCCAGCCCTCCTGGAAGACCATCCGGGCCACGCCGAAGGCAGCGGCCGTGGACAGCAGGCTGGCCAGGGTGCCGAGCAGGGCGATCAGCGGCGCCTGCAGGGCGACCAGGAGCAGCAGGAAGCCCAGCGCGAGGATCACGCCGATCACCAGCGGGGTCGAGTCGTCGAGCTGGGTCTTCAGGTCGAGGTTCTCCACCGCCGCGCCCCCCAGCACCGCCGTTTCCGGCAGGTCGGCGCGGAGCCGGTCGACGGTGTCGGACAGCGCAGGGTCGGACGGGTCGACGGTGGGGACGGCCTGGATGAGCGCCAGGTCGCTGCCGTCGGCCGCGGGTGTGGCCGGCATGGCCCCGGAGATCCCCTGATCGTCGGCCAGGACCTGGCTCGCAGCCTTGGCCTGGCTCCGGTCGACGACGATCTGCAACGTGCCGGGCGCTCCCTCACCGAAAGCGTCCTGGACCAGGTCGTAGCCGACCCGGGCGCTGGACTCCTCGGGAAGCACCTTGATCGAGGGCATCGCCGTTTTCAGGCCCAGCAGCGGGGCGGCCAGCGCCAGGAGCACGACGAGCGAGGCGAGACCGAAGACCACCGGGCGCTTCCAGAGCCGCTCGCCCCAGGCGGCGAACTTCGCCGAGCGGTGCTCCCCGGTGTGCACCCAGGGCAGCGAGAGCTTGTTGATCCGGTGGTCGAGCTTGAACAGCACGAGGGGCAGCAGAGTGAGTGTGGCCGCGAGCACGAAGATGACCGAGAGCATGATCCCGCCGGCCATCGACCGGAACGACGGGGACGGCACCAGCATCACCGCGGACAGCGAGATCAGCACCGTGGCGCCCGACAGGAGCACGGCCTTGCCGGCGGTGTCCATGGTCTCGGCGATCGCCTGTCGGGCGTTCTCGTGGTGGCCCATCCGGGCGGCCCGGAAGCGGACCACGAGGAACAGGGCGTAGTCGATGCCCAGCGCGAGGGCGAACATCATCGCGAAGTTCATCGCCCAGATCGAGACCGGGACGAACTGGTTGATGAGCACCAGCGACCCGGCGGAGGCGACCAGGCCGGACAGGGTGAGGATCAGCGGAAGCCCGGCGGCGACCAGGGCGCCGAAGGCCAGCACCAGGATGGCTAGGGTCACCGGCCAGGAGACCATCTCGGACTTGAGCATCGCGTCCAGGTTGGCCTCGTTGAAGTCCGACCACAGTAGGGAGGCCCCGGTGGGGTTCACCTGGATGGCGTCGGTGGACAGGTCCTGCAGCGGAGCCTTGAGGTCGTCGGCGACGCGGACCATCTCGTTGGGGTCGACGTTGGCGCCGGCGAGGAGCACGGCGGTTCGGCCGTCCTGGCTCAGGGTGGCCCCGGGTTGGGGCTGGACCACGTCGGCGATCCGGGAGTCCTGCTCGAGCATCGTCGTGGCGGAGGCGAGCACCGCCTTGCCTGCGCCCTCGGTCACCGGCCCGTCGGGGCTGTGCACGACGACCTGGATGGCGGTGCTGGCGTTGCCGCCGAAGTGCTCCTGGGCGAGCTCGCGGGCCGCCACGGACTCCGAGCCGTCGGCCTGCCAGCCGGCGCCGGAGAGCTCGGCTTCGACCTTGGGTGCGAAGGCGCCGAGGCCCACGATGACGAGCAGCC
>NZ_CM001852.1:3912755-3932235 GCF_000389985.1 Nocardioides sp. CF8 | reverse complement strand
CACGGCGACGCCGAGCCGGCCCAGGGGGCCGGGCCGGTAGCCGATCTGGGGGTCAATGGTGGGTGGGGCGGGATGACGGGTGGCCGTGGGGGTCATGGCGTTCTCTTCCGTGGGTCGTGGCCGGAGGGCCGTGGCGGGATCTCGGGATCGGCCGGATTGGGTCAGACGAAGGCGGGCAGGTGTGGGTCAGACGAGGGCGGGTAGGGCCCGGGCCGCGGTGTAGACGGCGACGGCGAGCACGAGGACGGTGAAGGCGGCCGAGAGGCGGTTGGTGTCGATCCGGTCGGCCAGCCTGGCGCCGAGGAAACCGCCGAGTGCAGAGACCGCGGTGAGCGCCAGCACCAGACCCCAGTCGGGAGCGGAACCCACACCGGCCCGGACGGCGAGCGCGGCGGCGCTGGTCAGCGCGATGACCACCAGCGAGGTGCCGGTGGCGTACTCCATAGGCAGCGCGAGGGCGAGCAGCAGCGCGGGGACGACGAGGAACCCGCCGCCTACCCCGAGGAAGCCGGTGAGCAGCCCGACGACGGTGGCGGTGACCAGCACCTTCAGTGCCCGCGGGCACTGGCATGTGAAGGTCGGGCTGAACGTGATGATCGGGTCGTCCAGCGTCGGACGCGGCACGCGAGGAAACTCGCTGCCGTCATCGCTTCCCTGGTCGCCCGCTGGGCGGTGGGCGCGGACCTGGCGCACGGCCATCATCCCTCCGACCACCAGCATCAGCACCGCGAACGCGGCGAGCAGCACCGCCTCCGAGACCAGTACGGAGGCCTTGGCGCCGACCGCTGCGCCCCCGATCGCCACCAGACCGAACGTGAGCCCGCGCCCGAGCAGGACGTTGCCGGCACGGTGTGCGGTGACCGCGCCGATCAGCGCCGTGACACCCACGACCACCAGCGACCCCGTCGTGGCCTGGACCGGGCTCTGCCCCAGGGCATAGACCAGCACCGGGACCGCCAGGATCGAGCCGCCGCCGCCAAGCGCACCCATACTGAGCCCGATCAGTCCGCCGGCGGCGACCGCGAGAAGCAGATCGAGCATCAGGCGTCGGGGCCGACCAGGTGCAGGCCGACCTTCTCGGCGTTCTCGAAGGAGTCGTCGACGGCCACAGGAGTACGGCCCGATGCGTCGATCAGTGAGGCGGCGATCGATGCGCGGTAGCCGGTGGCGCAGTGCACCCAGACTTCGCCGGCCGGAACGTCCGCGACCCGGCCGGGCAGCTCGTGGATAGGGATGTTGTGCGCGCCGTTGATGCGGGTGGAGCGGTACTCGTCCTCGCGGCGCACGTCGAGGATGACGACCTCGCGGTGGTGGCGTACCTGCTCGAGGTCGGCGAACGTTGCGGTTGGGAAGCTCGCCAGTTCACCGTCGGCCCAGTCCTTGGGTCCGCCGGTGGCGTGGGCGGCCGGGCGGTCGATCCCGATCCGGACCAGCTCACGCTGGGCTTCTGCGACATCGTCGGAGGTCTCGCCGAGCAGGGTCACCGGGGTGCCCCAGCTGATCAGCCAGCCGAGATATGTGGCGAAGCTGCCGTCGATGCCGAAGTTGAGGGTGCCCGGTGCGTGCCCGGCCGCGAAAGCGGTCCGGTTGCGCAGATCGACCACCCATTCACCGGCCACGATCCGGCGACGCAGCTCGTGTCCGTCCGCCGTCGTCGGCGGGGACAGGTCGGGCTCGGAGGGCCCGTCAGCGTTGGCGGGGGCCATGTGCACGTAGTACGCCGGCCACGCACCCAGGCCTTCGAGGAGCTCGCGAACGTAGGTCTCCTCGTCTTGGCTCAGGACCGGGTTGGACCCCATCTCCTGGCCGATCGTGGACTCGGTCGCCTCCGACTGCGTCGCCGCACAGAACGACCCGAAGCCGTGCGTCGGGAAGACGCCTGCGGCATCGGGGAGCAGGCCTGCCAGCTTGTGCGCGGACGCGTGCTGCTGGCGGGCCAGATCGTGCGTGTGCTGCTCGCCCAGCAGGTCGGGCCGCCCGGTGGCCCCGAACAGCAACGAGCCGCCGGAGAACACCCCCACCGAGGCATCCACCCCAGCGGCGACATGTTCGGGGGATGTGTCGGTGAGTGCGTAGGAGAGGTGGGTGAAGGTGTGGCCCGGGGTGGAGATCGCGGTCATCCGCATCCGAGATCCGATCTCGACGGTGTCGCCGTCGCGGATCGGGGTTCGCTCGAAGGCGACCTCGTCGTCGGCGTTGACGTGGTAGGACGCGCCGGTGTGCTGGGCGAGCGCGAGTCCGCCGGTGAGGTAGTCGTTGTGCAGGTGGGTCTCGAAGACGTCGGTCAACCGGACCGCGCCCTCGTCCAGGATCGCCAGGACCCGGTCGATGTCACGCTGAGGGTCGACCACGAAGGCTTGCTCGCCGTCGTGGACGACATAGCTGCGATCCCCCAGGGTCGGGGTCTCGATGGGGATGATGGTCAGGTCGGTCGTGGTCATGCCAGTCCTCCTTCAAGGGGGCGGCCCGAGCGGGCCCAGGCGCCGGTGCCGCCAGCCACGGAGACGGCGTCGAAGCCGGCGCTGCGCAGCAGGTCGGTCATCGAGCTGCTCCGATTGCCCGAGGCGCAGATGACGAACACGGGGGAGGTCTTGTCGATCTCGCCCATCCGGTTCGCGAGCTGGCCCATCGGGATCGGCACCGCGCCGGGCACGTGGCCGGCGACGTACTCGTCGGGCTCACGCACGTCGACGAGGAGGCCGCGCTCATGTGTCGCGGCAAGCTCCTCGACGTCGATCTCGGGAGTCGTGGTCTCACTCATGCAGTGGCGTCCTTCCGCTGCCTAGCAGACTGCTTGGCAATACCGGTGGGGGTATGTACGATGGAGACCATAACACCCCCTGGGGTATCGTCAAGTTCACGAGGAAGGGAGCCGCTTCATGGCCACCATCGAGCTGAATGCGGAGAACTTCGAACGCATCATCACCGAGAACGACATCGTTCTCGTCGACTTCTGGGCGTCCTGGTGCGGTCCGTGCATCCAGTTCGCGCCCGTCTACGAGCAGGCGTCGATGCACCACCTGGACGTGGTCTTCGGCAAGGTCGACACCGAGGCCGAGCAGTCCCTCGCCGCCGCCGCTCAGATCACGTCGATCCCGACCTTGATGGCCTTCAAGGACGGTTCTCTGGTCTTCTCGCAGCCGGGCGCGCTGCCGGCCGCCGCGCTGGAGCAGGTCATCACCGCTGTGCACGAGTTCGACATCGAGCAGATCCGCACCGACAACGACCACCCGAGGAGCGCCTGATGAGCACGTACACCATCACCACGACCCTGAGCCAGCCCTACGGCGCCGCGGTCGAGGCAGTCCGTGCCGCGCTCGGCGACCAAGGCTTCGGGGTGCTCACCGAGATCGACCTCAAAGCGACGCTGAAGCAAAAACTCGACGTCGACATCGAGCCCCAGATCATCCTCGGCGCCTGCCGACCGCCGCTGGCATACGAGGCGATCCAGGCCGAACCGTCGATCGCTACCGTGCTGCCCTGCAACGTCGTCGTCCGGTCCGTGGACGCGACTACCACGATGGTGGAGGCCTTCGACCCCGACGCGATGATGGGACTCGCGGACAATACGGCCCTGCACACCATCGCCGCCGACGCCAAGCAACGACTGAACGCGGCATTCGCCGCCCTGAACGAGGAGAACTGATGGAACTCGTCCCCGCCGAGATGACCCCAGTCATCAACCGCATCAAACGCGCCCAAGGCCAGCTGGCCGGCGTACTCAGGATGCTCGAGGAGGGTCGCGAGTGCGAAGACGTCGTCACCCAGCTCGCAGCAGTATCCCGGGCCCTGGACCGGGCCGGCTTCGCAATCGTGGCCACCGGTCTCCAGCACTGCCTCACCAACGGCGACGGCATCGACAGCGTCGACGTCAAGAAGATGGAGAAACTCTTCCTCTCCCTGGCATGAACCGACTCGCTACCTGGTGGAATCTGCGGGCGCACGTCCCCTTGGTCTCGCCGCTGCAATCGAGCTACAGGAGAGATGCCCATGAAGGTCGAATTGCTCTACTTCGACGGCTGTCCCAACTGGAAAGAGGCGGAAGTCGTCCTGCAGCAAGCATTGGATCTCACGCTGCATGACGACGTGGAGGTTGATCTGATCAGGGTCGACACGCAGGAACAGGCCGAGGCGCGTGGCTTCGTCGGATCTCCGACGGTCCTCCTAGACGGCCGCGACCCCTTCGCCACCGGTGCCGAACAATTTGGGTTGGCCTGCCGCGTGTTCCGAACCGCCGACGGCCTCACCGGGTCTCCGAGCGTCGCCATGCTCATGGACGCCTTGGGCGGACCGGCCCCAGCCGCCTTCACTCGCCGGACCTAACGGGTACAGGCGCCCTGACGGCGGCTCTAGGTCCTGACGTTCGGTGGGTGGTCGACTCCCGCTCCACCACGCCCAACCGAACGTGCTCGGCGTGCGAGAGGGCCTGCTCGATGAGCTCGCCGATGTGGTTGTCGTAGAGCCGGTATTCGATGTTTCGCCCCTGACGCTCGGCGGTGACGAACCCGAGGTCGCGCAGTAGTCGCAGCTGATGGGAAACAGCCGACTGTTCCATGGCGAGCGACTCGGTGAGCCGGCCCACGGTGGCGGGGCCTGCCTGCAGGGTCGCCAAGATGCGCAACCGACCGGGGTTGGCCAATGCGTGAAGGGTCGACGCGACTGACACGGCAGCCTCGGCATCGAGATCGGGCGCTAGGCGATGACGCGTCGGTTGGTGGGCCACCGTGGCAGCCTAGTCGCGAATACATGACAACATCATCATATGTTCTACGCTATCGGGGTATAGCTGCCCCGATCCGACGACCCCACTCGAGGACTCCCGTGACATTCCAGGCCGAGCGCCGTCCCGCTCCCGCACGCTCGTCACTGCCGCGCGCGGGCACTGTCGTGGTGACCACCGTGGCGCTCATCCTGCTGGTCGCCGGGCCTGCCGCCGCCCACGGGATCGGTGGCGACGCGGCCACCGCCAGCATCCCGGGGTTTGTCGGGATCGGCATCGAGCACATGCTGTTGGGTTGGGACCATTTGCTCTTCGTGGCCGGGATCGTGCTGCTGGCCGGCGGCGCGCGTCGTGGCGCCAAGGTCATCAGTGCATTCGTCGTGGGCCATAGCCTGACCCTCATCACCGCCACCCTGGCCGGGTGGCAGGTCAACGCCACCCTGGTCGACGTCGTCATCGTCTTGTCGGTCGCGTTCGTCGGCGGGTACGGCATGTTCGGCCGGCCGCGTCGGTGGGACATCTTCACCGCCATCGTGTTCGGCTTCGGCCTCGTCCACGGTCTAGGCCTGTCCACCCGCTTCCAGGGCATCGGTGTCGCCGACGAGGACATGGTGTGGCGGCTCCTCGCGTTCAACATCGGAATCGAGGTCGGGCAGCTCACGGCCATCGTCGGCTTCCTCGGACTTGCCGCCGTGGTCTCGCTGGCGGTCAAGCGGACGCATGAGGCGGCACTGACCAAAGTCGTGTTCGTCGCCCTCTTCGCCGTCGGCTCGATGGTCGCACCGTTCCTCGCCCTTGACGAGTTCCGATCCGTCGATGGTGACGTAAGCATGGTGGCGCTGCCCGACGACAGCGGGTGCGCCGTGGACGAGCGGACCCAGACGTTCCCCGCCGCCGGTGGTGGCCACACCGACAAGACCTTCTACGAGCCCGGCGAGTCCGTCCCGGTGGAGAACTTCGGCCACTCCCTGGCCGATGGCTACATCGTGGTCCTCTACCCCGATGACCTCGCCGATCAGGACCTCGACCGGTTGCGCGAGTTCGTCACCGAGTCCGAGCCGGCCGCGCTGCTCGCCGGCACCCGCGACGACGACAACCCCCAGGTGTCCGTCGTGACCCAAGACCAGCAGATGACCTGCGAGACGGTCCATGTCGGCGCCCTGCGGATATTCAGCCGGGCATGGCTCGAGTCGATCGGCTACGACGCCTGACCCACTCTCCCTGCCTCTTGAGAGAAGCCGACATGAGCCAGTCAGACCACGAACACCCCGGTCACGGACACTCTGAGGACGATCCTCGCCAGGAGCACGCTCACCGTGGTCTGCGCGGGGTGCTGACCGAGCTGTTCAGGCCTCACAGCCACGACGTCGCGGACTCCGTCGACCCTGCGCTCGAAGCCAGCGTCGAGGGCATCCGCGCAGTGAAGATCAGCTTGGTTGCGCTCCTGGTCACGGCCGTTGCCCAGGCGGCGGTCGTGGTCATCACGGGCTCGGTGGCCTTGCTGGCCGACACGATCCACAACTTCTCCGACGCCCTGACTGCCGTACCGTTGTGGATCGCCTTCGCACTCGGAAGCCTTCGACCGAACGCCACCTACACCTACGGCTACGGCCGCGCCGAGGACCTCGCCGGAGTGTTCATCGTGCTCATGATCGCCATATCCGCCGTTGTCGCCGGCTATGAGTCCGTACGTCGCCTGGTCGACCCCGCTGAGCTCACCTACCCCTGGGTCGTCGTAGCAGCCGGGCTGGTCGGTTTTGCGGGCAATGAATCTGGTCGCTGTCTACCGGATCCGGATCGGCCGACGCATCGGCTCGGCCGCGTTGGTGGCCGACGGTCTTCACACCCGCACCGACGGGGTCACTTCGCTGGCCGTTGTGCTTGGCGCCGTGGGCGTGATGGCTGGTTTCCCCCTTGCAGACCCGCTCGTCGGGCTGGCCATCACGGTCGCCATCCTGCTCGTGCTGCGCAGCGCGGGATGCGACATCTACGGCCGCCTGATGGACGCCGTCGACCCGGCGCTCACCACGCTAGCGACCGAGGTCGTCAAGGCCACTGATGGGGTGCTCGACGCCCAGTATTTGCGACTGCGCTGGATCGGCCACCGCATCAGCGCCGAGGCCGGCATTCTGGTCGACGCTGACCTCAACCTCGACACGGCGCACAACATCGCACACGACGTCGAGAACCGGCTCTTCAATGACATCCCAATGTTGTCAGGCGCCACCATCCATGTCAGCCCGTTGCCACCGGTATGCCGCGGCAAGAGCAACCGCACCGTCCACGTCGGGTGAGTCGACCTGTCCGAGAGGGGAACCGCAACCGACGAACACGCAGACAAGGGAGGACGTTCGCAGCCGCGGAGCGACCTTCGTTCCGTATGGGCCGTTCGGAACGATTCCCGGGAACGGGCCCTATCCGGATGAGTCGGGACACCACCCGCCTTGGCTCATGCCTTGGTGGGAGGCGCACGGGATCTGCTTGCCCGTAGCGTGATCAACCGTGACCGCCTTCTCCTACGCGCCCTCAAGCCGTCAGATCATTGCCTCGTGGCGCATCGGCGCTCCCCGGCGGGCAGAGCCGGTCGCGGACGTCCCGGACTCCTGCGACGACGAAGGCGCCGACCTGATCGTCGCAGCGCTCAGCGACCTGTCCGAGGCCGCCTGGAGAACCTATTCCGACATCGATGAGTCCGCTGACCCGGACGAGACCAATACCGAGCAGTGGCACCTCAGAGAAGAGCGTGATGACTTCGACAGGGCCCGCGCACTAACGATCGAGCCGGGCGAGCGGGACAGATGGCCGTACTCTCCGGTCCTAAGCGCAGCCAAACGGCTCGGACACGTTCTGGACGAAGTCGGCGACTCCAGACTGCGCATCCAGATTGCCCGTGCCGTCGACCGCGAGCTCGACGCCGTCCTCGCGGCCGACATGGGCGACTTCGCCGCACTGGCACAACAAGCCGTCACGCTGTCACGGCTCTCCGCCTCCCCCGTCCAGATCCAGGCTGCTTGGGCGATCTTGGAGCGCGACCTCCTGGGAGCGCACGACATCCAGGAAGGCTCCGTGGATCCGACCGCTGCCTGCGTCGCGACGACCGTGTGGCTGCGCGCCGCCGCGATCGTTGCGACCGCGACGGACCCCGACGACGCGAACCCGGACCGATGGACACGGGCAGTCGCGCGAGCCGACGACATTGACGCGATGCCCATCGACACCATCGCTGCCGTCTTCGGCTCGCTGGCCGACGGCCTCGGTTCAAGTGCGACCGTGGAACGTCTCGTCGGCAACGCGCACCGAGTCGCGACCGGGCAGATGCCGGACCTCGACGGCCTGCGAGACCGGCTCCGCGGTCTCGACGATCTCGCCGAGAGGGTCGACCCGCAGGCGATGAGCAGGATCCTCGACGAGGTCCGTGTCTGCGCGCTAGACCCGCTACGCCCAGCCCCGTCGCTACTCGACGACTTGCACACGGCGATCCTGGGCTGCTTCCTGCTGTGGCGCGCCGAGGTCCTGGTCGAGGACCTTTCCGTCGAGGACAGCGGAGACGACGAGGACCTTGAAGAGATCGACCCGGACGACGACCCGCGCCTGCGTGAGGCCTTCGGCGCAGCAGTGGCGGCAGTCGCGGTGCAGACAGACCGGATGAGTCTCTGAGTTCAGCACCCCGACCATGGCGACGATCGGACCGAGCCAGTCCTCCAGTGACCAGGAACAGTCCGAGGGGGTGGACGCCACGTACGCCCCGACGCTTGGTCACGGCTCGGGCGAGCACGTAACCCGCCGGCCACCGCAGTTCGTCAGGAAGCATGCTGAGCTAACCCCGCGCCGAGCGTGCCCAGGGGTAAGTGCGTTCAAAACAACGCCATCTGCGCCTCGTCGACCGATGCCAGGGCGCGGGCGATCCGCTCGTCGTCCCCAACCGTCAGCGACGGCCGCGCGCAGCGCGAGAGATCGCCGGTACATCGCTTCGCGGCCGAACATCCGACCCCGGTAGGCGCGCGGACCGCCACGGCCGTGCTGCGCGATCCGCGACAGGTTGGCAGCCTGGGTCGAGCCCTCGATGTGGTCCAGCAGCGTTCCATCGGCACGGACGCAGATCGGGTTGTCGCACACGACGTGCTCGACCACGGGAGGAAGGTCGATCGACGCGCCTTCGGCGAGTGCCCACGCGACCCGATGGGGTCGCAGAACACGTTGCCGACCGTCCCTCGAGACCCAGAAGCGCCCGTAGCCGTCGTCACCGATTGCTGCGCCGTCGCGGGCCCACAACCAGCAGTCGGTCTCACCGGGTCCTTTCACGACGCGCGACCAGAACCGGTCGATCTCGTCCGCCGTCAGGTGCATGAGGTCAACGTAGATGCCGGCACCGACAGTTCAGTGCGGTCTTGGCCGAGTGCTCAGCGACCGAAACTCGGGTCGGTGCTTTTGAGCGTGAAGAGTCCTTCGTCCGGTGCGGTCGATGGCGCGGGCGCAGTGGCCGCGGCCCGGAGCGAGCCGGCCTGCATCGCGGCGGCCTGGGTCGGCGCGGCAGGTGCCGATGGTTGGTGGTCGAGAAGTTCGAGGAGGTCCACTGGTTCGTCATCGACGGTGAGTGGAAGAGCACGGGCGATCGCCGCCTTTTGACGGTCCCATACGTCGCGCAGTGCGACGAGGTGCCTGCCGTAGGTGTCGTCCCACTCGGCCTGAACTACCTGGTGCTCTTCGTCGGAGTCGAAGCGTCGGCGGTGCGGCCAGCCGCCGCGTTCATCGCTGAACTCGCTCCAGCTACGGGTCTCGTCGCGCTCGGTGCGCCGCAGTGCGTCAAGTTCGGTGCGCAACTCCTTCGGCAGGCTCGCGCCGTACGCCGCGGCCTCTGCCCAGGTCACCTTCAACACGACCTTCGGCCTGATCCGACGCCACGCCTGCGCGGTGTTTGTGGCGCCGTCGTCGCCCGCCGCCCGTAGTGCTGCGGAGAACTCGGAGTGATCTTCGAGCCAGACGGCCTTGCGGTTGTAGTTGATCCAGCAGCCCTCCTGAGGCGCCGAGCAGCCGCCTTCCAGCGTCCCGCGATCACGGAGGCGATCGAGGAGGGCGTCCGCCGCCATCCCGGCGCCCAGCGTGCCCAACAGTTGCTGCTGGTCCCGGTTCCGCATCCCGTTCGTGCCTGCCCTACCTGGCGGGTGCGGCCGAGATAGCGACCCGCTGGCTGACGTCGTCGTGGTGGCGACGTGCTGTGTCGTTGCGGGCCCGGTCGAGGGCCGCCAGTTGAAGCGTCGTGCTGCGGCCGTCCGCCGTGGCGGTGGGGTCCTCTTCCGGGACGCTGATCGGCTCCGCGAAGTGCTCGTCGAGCTGGGCGACTACGCGGGTGGACACCGCGTTCAGCCGTGGGTTGTTCGCGACCTTGTTCTGGGCGTACATGACGCTGGTGTGGTCTTTCCCGAACGCCGACGCGATCGCCGGCAGGGTCAGGCCGCTGCGTCGTGCCGCGGTCATGGCCACGGCCCGGGCGTCGGTCACCGCGCGGTGGCGGTCGGCGCTCAGGACAGCGTCGCGGGTGGTGCCGAACGACTGTGCGGCCGCGGCGATCGCGATCGCGCAAAGGCCGTCGGGGCCGATGTCGGCCACCTCGCGGTTGGCGTTCTCGGTGGCGCCGACGCTGGCGTTGACTTGGGTGGCCAGTGCGAGCGCTCGCAGCTGTTCGGCGCTCATCTGCTTGAGCATGCCCTCGACGGCGGACTGGTTCCCATTGGCGACCAGGGCGGCGAACGCGGCAGCCTGTTTTGCGGTGAGTTCACTGTCCGGCGTCACCGCCGCCTCGGTCTGGTTCTGTTGGTCGTCGACGAGCCGGAGTCGTCGGCTGCTGGTCTCTGGAGTGGCCATGCGTCGTTACCACCTCTCGTGAAGGTCGTCGTGGTCGGGATTGTTCTCATTGGGCTCGGTGGTGACCGCGGCCAGTTCTCCGGCACGGTCGACGTCGTCGCGGTAGCGCTGCTTGCGGCCGCGACGCAGCCGGGTGGAGGCGTGGGTCTCGTCCCGCTCGTGGCGGGGCCGGGGCTGGTGCTTGCCCGGCTGGCAGCCGTCGCCGAGCCGGTCGCGCAGCCGCTCGAGGAAGCCCGGCAGCCCGTAGCGGTGCCAGTCCTCCAGCACCGCGGGGGTGACGGCGAAGCTGGTGTAGTAGCGGCTGCAGGCCAGCACCGCGAGGTCGTGCACCACGTGTGGGTGCGCTGGCCAACACTCCGGGATGCCGGGGCGGGTCACGTTCCATAGGTGCTGCTCGTTGACCCACATCGCGACCAGGTCCAGCCACGCCCATAGCTCGGAACGCATCTGGCCGGTGCAGGTGGCGGGGTCCCATGGCCGCGGCATCTGCGCGAGCTCGCGCAGTTCGTCCTCGTCGGCCGGTGGCTCGACCGTGGCTTGCTGCAGCTGCTCCATTGCGGTGCGGATCGTCGGCCCGGGCTCGGGGAATGGGTGCACCATCAGCCCGACCAGCGACATCATCTGGGTGCCGTTCGGTGCAACGGTCCCGCCCGCTGCGCGGGAGGCGAGTTGAGAGGGGTGTGTGGTGATCTCACGGGTTGTCATCGGTTGCTCCTGGTTCTACTTCGGCATCCCGAGCCGCTGCTGGGTCCGGGAGATCGTCTCGGTCGGCGCCGTGGTTTCGGCATCCATTGGGTGGGTGGGTCTCAGGGCCTCGTGGTCGCCGCGCGCCGCGAGTCGGGCACGCTTCTGTGCGGCCAGGAGTTCCTTGCCGCGCTTGCCGTCGATGCACCGGTGCAGGCTCGCGATGATTGGGTCGTAGGTCTCGGCCAGCACCAGGGCCTTGCGCTGCTCGATGCGGCGCAGCTCGGCAGGCTCGAGGATCGGCACCCTGCGCTGGTCGAAGGAGCGGTCCATTACGCCGAACCATTCGCGGCCACGTGAGGAGTACCGGGTCTCGGTGTGGGTGGTCGACCCGATCAGGTCGGAGAGCTCTTGGTAGAAGCGGATGTCCTTGCCACCACCGAAGACCACCAGGTTGTTCGACAGCCCGTAGATGGTGCGGGCCTCGTCCTCGCCATAGCAGACCACGAACTGCCGCCACGTCTGCGCGGCGAGGATGAAGGAGAGGCCCAGCGCACGCTCGTTGGCCATCCGGGTCGACAGGGTCGGGATCGGCGCGGTCGAGGGCAACTCGTCCAAGCAGGCCAGGAACGGCGGACACAGTCGGCCGTAGGGGGAGGTCTCCCCCAACTGCTTGGCCGTGTCCAGGATGTGCTCGGTGACTGCCGTCATCAGGGGCGACGCGCTGGCGTACGGGTCGTCGCGGCCCAGCAGGTAGATCGTGCCGCCGGCCTTGATCAGGGCCTCGATGTCGGTGGCCGGCCGTGTTGCGGAGGGGACGCAGCGCTCTCTGATCGAGCGTTGGAAGAACAGCGCCATGGACTGCTGGACTGTCGTGATCGTGTTTCCCGCCGTGCGTTCGTCGCCGTAGAGGGCGCCACGCAGCAGACCGTCCCACAGCGGCTCCGCGTCCGGGTGGGTACGCAGTATCTCTTCTGCCTGGGGGTACTCCCGCGGGCTGGAGACCCACATCAGCACTTCCTCCAGTCCGATGCCGGCGATCGCAGCGGCGTGGAAGTAGGCCTGCAGGACCTTCGCGCACTCTCCGGCGTAGAACCGGGCGGCCTGATCGGAGGACTGGGCGGTGGCCCCTTTGATGGTTCCGTTCGCAAACGCCTTCGCCCGCCGTTCGGCGAACATCGCGTCCTCGCAGCCCGCGATCGGGTCCCACACCAGTTCCGGGGTGCCCGGGGCGGCGTTGAACGGGTCGAGGACAGCGACCGGCCGGTCGCCGCGCTGCCGTGCCTCAAGGGTGAGGAACAGGTCCTCGGGCTTGGTCAGAGTCACCAGCGCTCCACCGGGGGCCTCGAGAAGGGCGGGCACCAGTAGGTCCAGGGTCTTGCCCGAGCCCTGGGGGCCGATGACGCAGGTAGTCCGGTCGAACGGCACCCACAACTCGGGGCCGCTGCGCCCGGCTCGGCCGAGCCGCCAGCCCACCTCCTGCGGGTTCACATGCTTGAGGCCAGTGACCATCGTGTGATTTCCCTTTCCCTTTCGCTGTCGGTTGGTGGAGGGCTATTTGCTGCCGCCGCGTCCGCGGCGCCCGGAGCGGGCGTACAGGTCCGGCCGGATCACTTCGGCGCTGTTGCGCAGTCGCGGCACGCCGAGCGCCTCCGCTGCCTGTGTCGGGGTGGCCAGGCCGTGCCGGGAATTGGCTCCGGTCAGCTCGCGCATCCACATGCCGACGACGACCGAGGCGCCGAGAGTCAGTACCTCGCCGACGACCGTGAGCACCCACATCACCGGGTCCTGCGGCAAGGCGTCGGCGGCGCCGCGTCGTAGGCCCGCACCGAAGTGACCGTGTAGCAGCCCGCCATAGGCGTCCAGGAAGTGCCCGTTCGGCAACGCGAAGTCGCCTGAGGTGGTCCAGGCGACGATGCCCTGGACGACCAGCGGAGTGCTCAGGAAGATGAAGAGCCCGGCAAGGAGCACGGCCACCTTGAACTCCTCCGCCGTCGGGGCGACGGTGGTGAACCGGTCGCGCCGAGAACGCTCCATGCTCATCGCGTCACCGCCGTCCAGCGACCGGCCGGCGCCTCCCAGCGGTGACACGGGAAGTCCATCGGCCCCCGCTGATCGGGAATGACCGCGATCGTGCCGTACCTCCAGTCCAGGCGACCCTGCCCATTGAGCACGCCGGCCTCGACGGGGTCCGCGGGGTCCGCGTGTGCGGGTCGGACCAGGCCCAGGCAGCGGGGGCCAGTGCCGAGCAGCGTCCGGCCGGCGAGGCTGTTGCCGCCGTGCGAGGTCAGGATCGTTGGGCTCGTTCCCAACGGCAGCCAGGAGAGTCGGTCGTCGCCGATCAAGTCCATGTCGTCGACCACGACCAGGCAAGTTCCCGGGCGGCAGCTGCGGCCGATCGCCTGCTCCAGCTGGTCTGGGTGCTCGGGCAAGTCGGGCAGGTCTGCCCATTCGCTGGGTGCTTCGGCGTATACGTGCGCATGCCGGGCGGTGTTCGCCAGCCACCAGCGGGTCAGGTAGCGCGCGGTCGTTGTCTTGCCTCGGCCGACGTCCCCGACCAACAGCAGCGGGCAGGCGCTGCGGGTGTCGAACCCGGCGGCCTGCCCGTCCAGTGTGGTGCCGATGCGTACGTCCATGCTTGGGAAAGGCAACCCACAGCGGCGGCGATCGGACACACGAGCGCGACCGATTTCGGGAACCCTGTTGCTGATCGCCTCATCGGCTGCGCGTCAGGCCGCCGCGGTGGGCATTCCGCCGAGGTCGAACACCTCTTGGGGCAAGGCCCAGGTCACTGAGCCACCAGGCGTGTGGACGTCGGCGAACCCGACGCAGCCGTAGACGCCGTTCGCGCTACAACCGTAGTCGTTGCCGAAGATCGTGCCGCCCCCGACGTAGATCGCCACGTGGCCAACGCCGTTGCCGGTGTTGTAGGACACCACGGCCCCCACGGGCGGCAAGGGGTCGAGCCCGGTTCCGTGGGACTGCGCCAGTCCGGCGTCGATGATGCCCTGGGCGACGTCCTCGCCGTCACCGTGTCCCCGGCCGACTCCGGGTCCTCCGTAGACGGCGTCAACCACCTTGGGACACTGGTTCTTGTAGGTGCACGGCGCGCCAGAGGTCCACGACAAGCTACACAGGCCGTTCGGTGTCTTCATCATGGCGTCGACGCGGGCCTTGAGCTCGGCTGAGAGTTCGGTGGCGAACGTAATCGTCGAGGTGGTGCAGCCGGTGTCGGCCACGTTCGTGATGTCGTCCCCGCTCGTGGCGGCAGCCGCTTGGCGGGCGACGTCGAGGTATTGGCGGTAGTCGGTCTTCTCGAAGGGGATCCAGTCGGCGAACTTGGCCTCCGCCGCGCCGGGCCGTGCGGAGTAGAGCGCGAACGCGTACTGCGCGTTTAGGAGGGGGTCGTAAATGTCGCCGGGCTGGTTCCAGCCGGGCACCTTGCCCTTGTGTGACTTGGCGATCTGCCACAGCCCGAAGTGGGTTCCGTTCCTCGCGCGCGGGTTCCATGTGGACTCCACGCGGGCGATGGCTACCGCGGTGACCAAGTCTTCCCCGCGGAAGCCTGCCTGGTGCGCGGCCGCGGCCGCGACGCCTGCATCGCTCACCGATCCGGGGCCAGTCGCGTTGGGCAGCAACATCGACACGTTGGTCACCGTGGTCGGGCACGGCGGGCACCCCTCGGGTCTCGAGCTTGACGGGGCTGAGGGTGCGGCGCCGTTCATGGCCATGCGGGTGAACAGGGCCGGGTGATCTGAGTGCACCGCGGCCGAGGCGATCTCCCACGTCTTCGCCACCGCCACCGGGGCTGCGTAGAAGTTGTAGATGACTCCGGAGTCCTTGGTGTGCCCGAAGCCGGCGGCTGCCATCCGGGTGGCTGCCGCGGCATGTCCATCGCCTTGGTGAGAGTTCATGTCGCCGCCCACGAACACCGGGCCGTAAGGCCGCAAGATGTCGGAGAGCTGGATCAGGTAGTCCATGCCGAGGTCGTATTGTTCGGCCCGGCTCATCGGCGGGTTTCCCCACTGCTGAGGGCTTTTGTACACGTTCGTCATGTGATGGGTGGCGATGACCGACACGACTGCGCCGTCGCCCCGACTGAACACCGCCCACGTGGCGTAGCGATCCCACAGAAACTGCTTGCCGTGGATGTAGCCCTGGTCGTTGTCGACGATCTTGATCCGGCCACCGGCTTGCCAGGTCCAGGTGTCGCTTCTCCACATGATGACGTTGTTGAGCGACTGGGAGGCCCCGCCCTCGGTGTTGTCCACCGCCGGCTCGCGGTATGCCCCGTAGCCCGGTCCCGCTGCTTCCATCTGAGGCAGGGGAACGTCGCCGACCTCGTTGAGTGTGATGAAGTCGGGGGTCGATGAGGCCAGGGCGCGGATCCCGGGGGTCGCGCCGGAACGCAGCTTGATGTTCGCGTTGGCGATCACGACCTCGCCGTGGACCGGCCCACCGGGTGTCGCGGTGATGTTGTCCGGCATCACCCCGAGCTCAGCGGTGGCCGCGGTGCGCTCAGGCGTCGGTGTCGTCAGCTGGGCGGTGGTGTGCACGAACGGGTGGTCGGTGTAGTGGTGTGCCTTGTCGTTGGTGCTCTGGTCGACGACTGTTCCGGAGAAGGTGACGGCGGGGCTGCCCATGATCCAGTCGATCTGCTCGTCGCTGGGGTTGGCGGTCGACCAGCCATCCGCCGAGGAGAGGAAGAGTTGCTTGAACCGAGCCCTGTCGTTCATGTCGCCCGTCAGGAGCAGGGGCGTGTTCGGCTCGGCTTCTTGCAGCTGCCGCAGGGCCTGCGATTCGGTTCGCATGGCGGCGTCTCGCATCGCATCGGTTCCTCCGACGGCGTCCGCCGGATGGTGGGTGTTGAGCACCCAGATGGACCCCAAGCCGCCCGTCGAGGTGAACCGCACCAGCGGGACCTGAATGATCGGACCGCCGTACCGGATCGAGACGTAGCGGACCTCGTCGACCTTCCACGCCCCGGGCTGATACGCGATGGCGTCGGCCGTGGATGACTTCCCTCGACGCTTGCCGGCCACGATCTCCCACGCGCCGCCGGTGGCCTTGAGGAACGCCTCAGCCTGCGGCGGCTCGAACTCCTGGAACCCGATGATCGAGGCCGCCGAGGAGCCGATCTTGGCCACCATGTTCGGCACCCGCTCGCCGTAGGGTCGCTCGCCGGGATGGGGGCTCTTCGCGTAGTGCGAGGCGCCCCGCCAGTTGAGCGTGCCGATCCCGAACGACCCACCCGCGCTCGGGGTCGCAGTGGTGGCGCAGGCAGCCCGGGCAGCCTCGATGCTCGCGTTCCCCATGCCCAGCACGAGCAGCATCAGTGGACAAATCAGCACCAGCGGCAGAGCGAGCAAGATGCCCTTCTTCACGACTACGACCTCCTCAGCCAGACGCCGAGCGCGAGCAAGGACGACGAGAACCGGCAGAAATCCAACGAACAGTCACGGGGCAATCTCCATCCGCTCAGGTTCGTTGACCTGATTCGCGGACGGGGTGGCCGTTTGGGCAGGTGACGCAATGTCGGCGCCAGTGGTGAACAAGTCTGAAGAAGTTTCACTGAGGCTGACGGTTTCGCTGTATCGTCGACGCATGGCTGCTCCTGATGAAGTCGATAGGTGATGGGTCTGATCGCGCTGCCGGGCGGCAGCGATCCGGATCCGGTACTGACAGGTGCGCACGCCGGCCCGGACTTCGAGCAGGAGATCGTTGACCAGTACGCGCTTGCGATGGCCGCGGCCGGGTTGAGTGATGGGCACATCCGCCGCACCAGGGCGATCGTGATCGAGTTCGCGCGGACGCTGACGGTGCCGCTTTGGGCCGCGACATGCGTGGACGCCGATGCGTTCCTCGCCGAGCAACGCCGTCTCGGTCACAGCGTGTCGACCCGGGCCGGTAAGGCGGGGGCGTTGGCCGGGTTCTACGACTTCGTCATCGCCCGCTACGAGGGCACGATCCGCAGGGCGACGGGCGTCCTGGTCGAGCAGCCGATCGACGAGTTCAACCGCCAGTCCGGTGCCTCGCTGGGCAAGGTCCGAGTGCCGCCCGCCGACGAGGAGGTCGACGCACTCTTCACGGCCTGGCGTGAGTCGGTCACCCAAGCCCGCAAGTACCTGCCCGCAGCGCGGGACTACTTCGCGGCCTCGCTGTGGCGCCGCGTTGGCCTGCGGATCAACGAGACCGTGAAGCTCGACATCCGCGACTGGCGTCCAGATCTCGGCAGCTACGGCAAGCTCCACGTCCGGTTCGGCAAGGGCTCCCAGGGCCGCGGACCCAAGCCACGACTGGTCCCCGCGATCAACGATGTCGACCAGTTGATGGACTGGTGGCTGGCCGAGGTCCGGCCGCAGTACGGGCCTGACTGGGCAGATCCCGATGCACCGCTGCTGCCGTCGGAGAGGTTCGACCGCGACCTCGGCCGCTGCGGCCGAGTCGGCGCCAACGCGTTGCGTCGCGGCCTCGCTATCCAGGTCGACCGGTCGCTGCCGGCGTGGTCGGTGGGACGGATGACCCCGCACGTGCTGCGGCACTACTGCGCGTCCTCGCTGTACGCCGCCGGCATGGACATCAAGGCCCTCCAGGAACTCCTCGGCCATCAATGGCTGGCGACCACCTCGGGCTACATCCACGTGCGAACCGAGTACATCGAGCAGGCATGGGACCAGGCCAACGAGCGCCTCGAAGAGCGTCTCGCCCCAAGGTTCGACGGAAGGAAGGGATGAGCTGATGCAGTGGAACCTGCGACTGCGCGCCGCTGAGCGAGGGATCTGGAAGTCGGCCGCGCTGCGGCGAATGCTTGCCGACGCCGGGCTCGAGATCTCTGCAGGGAAGATGTCGTCGTGGTGGGCCGGGAACCCGCCAACCCTGCGGCTGGAGGAGCTCGACGTGCTGTGCGCCGTTCTCGACTGCACGCCGAACGACCTGATGACCCCCGAACCCGACAAGGTCTGCGCTCGACGGCCCGACACATCCAAAACCGCCAACGGCAACGGTGAACCCAACCCGGCGGGTGACGGCAATGGCAATGGCGGCAGCTCTGCCAGTCCCGTGGTCACGCCGCGGCTCGGGAAGCTTCGGTCCCGGCCACCGCTGTAGCAACTTCCGCCTGTAAGGACGTCGGTCAGATCGTGCCCGCGCCCGGACCGAACGCAGCCCTGCGGCTGCCGCCCAAGTGCAATCGCTGCCAGCACAATCGAGTCGCCTGGACCAGTCCGCGCGTCGACCTCTGCTACGCGTGTCTGCCCGGCGGGCCCTTCAATCCACCGTCGTGTCGCACCTGCGGAAGCCAGCGCGACTACTTCAGCCAGGGGTTCTGCAGCCGATGCCATCCCCGTAGCCCCGAGCACATCGACTCCTGCAAGGGCTGCCTGAGCTGGGGCGTCTACCCACGACACAACTGGACCTGCTGGTCGTGCCGGTGGTGGCAGGGCCACTACCCGAAGGGAACCTGCGCGTTCTGCGGCCGCGACAGCCACGTCAGCGAGCAACGAGCATGTCGACTGTGCCTGGAGAACGCTCGACTCGACCAAGAGCCCGGTCGAGCTCCCGACCTGAGCGCTGCGAACCAGCACAGCCAGCAGTTGTTCTTCGCCAACATGGTCTTCAAGCGGCGCGTGACACCGCAACCCACGCATGTCACCTGGACCGGCAGGTGGTCCCAGAAGAACAAGAACCAACTGCTGTCCCCGCCGGCGACCCGGTTCGACGAGAACGCCTGGGAACAGCTGACGCTGTTCCACATCGACCCCGACCCCGAGGTCCTGCGCCAACGCATTTTGATCGAGGACAGCGAACTCACCCGCTACTGCGCAGCGATCGTGGCCGACCACGCACGGCGCTACGGCTGGAGCGTCCGGCAACGCAACGCGGTGATCCAGTCCCTCCGGATGCTCCAGACCCTCCGGCCCACGCCAACAGCGAAGATCCGGGCCAGCGACGTCGTCGCGATCCGCCGCTACGACGGCACGATCACCTCCACCCTCGACGTCCTCGCCGAGGCGGGTCTGCTGATCGAAGATGTCCCCACGAGGGTCGAGAAGTACTTCGCGGCCATGTTCATCGACTCCGGTGCCCTCTCGTCCAAGATGCGCCAGCACCTCGAACTGTGGCTGCAGATCATGCTTGGCGGCTCGCGCCAGGCACCGCGCCAGTTTCCGCGCGACCCCGCAACCGTCGAGCTCCAGATCCGCGGCCTCGCGCCCG
>NZ_CM001852.1:3910261-3912679 GCF_000389985.1 Nocardioides sp. CF8 | reverse complement strand
CCGCCAGTCCTTCGCCGAGGTCACCCAAGACGACATCGTTGAGGCGCTGGAGCCACTCCCAGCCGCGGGACGCCACTTCGCCGAGAACGGCCTGAAGTCGCTGTTCAAGATCCTCAAGGGCCGCCGACTCGTCTTCACCAACCCGATGAAAGGACTCCCGGTGCGGCCGGTCGCCACCACGATCCCGCTTCCTTTGGACACCGCTGTCATCCGCGAAGGCCTGGACTCCCCGAACCCCGCGGTCGCGCTCGCCGTGGCACTGGTCGCCTTCCACGCGCTGAGCGGCAAACAGGTCCGCGAACTTCGGCTGACCGACATCGTCGACGGCCGCCTGCTCCTCGGCGAACGCGACATCCCGCTCGCCGCACCGGTGCGGACCCGCCTCGCGGCCTGGCTCGACTACCGCTCGAGGACCTGGCCCAACAGCATCAACCCGCACCTGCTCATCAACCGGCGCACAGCACCCCGTCTCGTTGCCGCAGGACACTCCTTCCCCTGGAAGAACACCGCGTTCCGGCCCCAGGCTCTGAGGGAGGACCGCATCCTCCATGAGATCCGCGCTACCGGCGGCGACGTACGTCGTCTCTGCGACCTCTTCGGACTCAGCGTCGAGGGCGCCACCCGCTACCTCAAGACCATTGAGCACCCCGACCTTGAGACCAAGGGCGGACCGGTCTCCCGCTTCTGAGCACGGTCCTCGGGAGCATCCGGCGCAAGCGATCAGCCGTCGCACATCCATCACGCCTCGGATAAGCAACCATGGCGCGCACGATTCGGACACTCTGGAGCTTCTGGCTTCAGTCATGGCCGAAGCGTTGCGGCTCAGCGTCCCCGCATCCGTCCCCCCGCCACTCGCAAGACGAGGGGGACGCGGCCCACCCCGGCCTGTTTGCCCAGGTCAGACGGCGTCCCCCCTAAAGGTCAAGAACGTTTCGCGCGGCACGTTGCTTGCGCACTTGCATCGAGACGTACCGGCGCTCGAGACGATGCACAGCGTGTCCGGATCGCGCGACGACCGCAGCGAGCTACCGGGGCGCGGCCCAGGACGCGTCACCGCAGGGGATCGGCGAATTCAGGCGGTCGTCGCAACGACGGGTGATTCGGGGTCCGATAGTAGGCGTTGCATGGCTTGGGCGGGGGTGATGCCGCCGAGGGTCTTGCGTGGTCGGTCGTTGAGTTCGGCTGCGACCTCGAGTAGCCGTTCGGGTGAGTGAACCAACAGGTCGGTGCCCTTGGGAAAGTACTGGCGGAGCAGGCCGTTGGTGTTTTCGTTCGAGCCGCGTTGCCAGGGGCTGTGGGGGTCGCAGAAGTAGATGTCCATCTTCGTGGCCAGGGTGATCTGGCGGTGCTGGGCCAGCTCGGTGCCCTGGTCCCAGGTCAGCGTCTTGGCAAGATGGTGGGGCAACGTCTTGATGGTGGCCAGCAATCCGTCGCGCACGGCGATCGCGCCGTGGCCCTGGGGCAAGTGGACCAGCATGGTGAACCGGGTCTGCCGTTCGACCAGGGTGGCGATCGCCGTACGGCAGTTCGAGCCCAAGATCAGGTCGCCTTCCCAGTGCCCGGGCACGGCCCGGTCGGTGACCTCAGCGGGGCGCTCGCTGATCATGATCATGTCGGGAATCTTGCCCGAGGGACCCTTGGCCGTGGAGCGTCTCGGGCGCCGCACCGCCCGTCCAGTGCGCAGGTGTTGGTGCAGGTCAGCGCGTAAATGACCGCGTCCTTGGACATAGAGCGCCTGGTAGATCGTCTCGGGGCTCACCTGCATCTCCGCCCGGTCTGGGAAGGTCCTGGCCAAGTGGTCGCTGACCTGCTCGGGGCTCCACTTCATACACAGCTTCGCCTGCACCAAGGATGCCAGTTCGGGGTCCTCGAACTTGCTGGCCTTGGGTCGACGGGCGCGTAGCTCGGCGCGCTTCTGCGCCGCATACGGTGCGTACTTGCCCACCGCCCGCGGACCCGGCCTGGGTCCGTTGCGGCGCAGCTCGCGGCTCACTGTCGCAGGCGAGCGTCCGATCTGAGCGGCGACGGCTCGCACACCGTGCCCGCCCACGCGTAGGTCGGCGATCTGCAGCCGCTCCTCCACACTGAGGTAGCGCCCCGAGGGCTCGGGCTTCTTGCGCGGGACCTGCCCGCCGGCAACTCGGCGCCAACGCCGTCCAGTTCGTCGATCCACGCCGACAGCATCACAGGCCGCCTGCAGGGTTGAGCCCGACGCAATGACCACCCAGAACCGGGCCTGCTTCTCGATCAGTTCCTTCGTCGACCACATGCACAACACCACACATCAATAGGGGTGTTGCAACGACCGACTGAACTCGCCATCCCCTATCGGAATCACGGCCGCGCGCTGGGCGACCACCGGTCAGGCGGCGACTGTTATATTTAGTGCATGAATGCGGTCAGTTTGGCGGAGGCGGT
>NZ_CM001852.1:3902096-3910161 GCF_000389985.1 Nocardioides sp. CF8 | reverse complement strand
TCTCCGGGCAGTTTCTCGTGGCCGCCGACAAACAGATATGGCGACGTGCCGAAGTCGTCCCTCGGCTGCTGGCGGACGAACAGCAGCACAGTTGACGAGCCATCGAGGTAGCGCCGCCCCGTGGGTGAGTTCACTGACGTTGTCGACTGTGTCTCCCAGTGGAACAGGTCGCGTGAGATGGGGTAGTCGGCGTACATCGTCGTGGGTGAGTAGTCGGCCTCGGACTTCTTGAGCGTGATGAAGAAGGCGTCGACGTTGAGATGAGCCGAGTAGTACACGCCCTCCCGGAAACTGTTGGGCAGCCGCGGGAAGTCGAGGGCGGGGAGGATCTCCTCGCGCTGGTAGCGAGCGTGGACCTGGAGTGGGACATCGGCGAGAAGTCCGGGCAGCGCGAAGGGGACGTGTCGCGCGTCCTCAAAGCTCAGGTCGACAACGCTCGCGACTTCAGCTCGCGTTGCAGCTTCGCGGCGCAGTGCATCGAAGCCTTCGGAGACCGATGCGAAGCCGCCGCCGTCGTACCAGAACGAGTAGTAGAGCATCCGGGCGAGCCGCTGTTCCTCTGGCGACAGGTCGTCATAACGGTGGGCGTCGTCGGCCAATAGCGACCTATAGGCATCTGCCCGCTGCGGGTCGTCGACGTGCGTGAATGCGCGCACGCGACGAAGCATTTTTTCCTCGTGCTCGTCGCCGGGGAGCGTGTCGAGTCCCGCGTCCTGGCGAAGCTTGGTCCACGAGCGGCTGCCCTGCCGCAGGACGTCGCTGAGCTCGAGCCCTGACGTTTCCAGAAATGACCCAAGAGAATCGTCTTTCGTGGCGCGGAGTTGCCCGACGATCTTGCTCCACTTGCCTGCGAGCTGAGACTTGAGGTTCTCCAGCACGACCGCCTGCGTCTGCTTGTCCAACCGCACCTGACAGCCAGACGGTAAGAACGGGAAGTCCTCCGCGACCGCCTTCTCGAGGTGCTTCCCGTGGATGCCGGTAAGCACGGCGAACTTGCTCGAGAAGTTGAACTCCTTGCGGTGATAGCCGACGAAGTCGAGCACCGTCAGCACCGCCTTGCGCTGCGTCCGGCGCAGTCCGCGGCCCAGTTGCTGCATGAAGATCGTCGCGCTTTCCGTGGGGCGCAGGAACAGCACCGTGTCGACGTCAGGAAGGTCGAGACCTTCGTTGAAGACGTCAACCGTGAACAGCACGTTGACCTCGGCCGAGCGCAGGAATCGCAACGCCTCCGACCGGTCTGAGCCAGGAGTTCCGCCCGTGACCGTGCGTGCAGGAATGCCTGCGTCATTGAAGACGCGGGTCATGTACTCCGCATGGGCGACGCTGACGCAGAAGCCCAGCGCGCGCATCTCTCCGACGTTGACAATCTTGTCGCGTACCTGACTCAGCACGATTCGAGCGCGAGCGTCGTTGCCTGTGTAGACGTCGGCCAGTTGACCCTCGTCGTACCGTCCACGACTCCACGCGATCTGTCGCAGGTCGGTGCCGTCGGCGACGCCGAAGTAGTGGAAGGGGCAGAGGAGATCCTGCCCAAGGGCGTCCCAGAGCCGGAGCTCTGCTGCCGTTCGACCCTCGAAGAACGACCGGACATCCGTGCCATCAGCGCGTTCAGGCGTTGCGGTCAGCCCGAGCAGTTCTCGTGGCTGAAGGTGTTCGAGGATCCGCTGGTAGGTCGCCGCCTGAGCGTGGTGGAACTCGTCGATGACGACTACCTCGTAGGCGTCTCGCGGGATCTTGGCAACTCCGTACGACGTCAACGACTGAACACTGGCGAAGACGTGCTTCCACCGTTCCGGACGCTGCCCGCCGACGTACAACTCGCCGAAGTCGCCGTCCGCCAGCACCTCGCGATACACCCGCATGGACTGCTCGAGGATCTCGCGACGGTGGGCAACGAACAGAAGACTGGGTGGTCGGCCACCGGCTTGGGCGACCTGGTGCCGGTAGTCGAGGGCTGCGATGACGGTCTTCCCGGTGCCTGTTGCCGCGACCACGAGATTGCGGTGCCGGTCGTGGAGGACTCGCTCAACCTCAAGCGCGTCGAGCATCTCCTGTTGGTAGGGGTAGGCCCGGACTTCGAGTCCGACGGTGCTCATGGTGACGCGATCGGAACCCTTGCCTCCCTTCGCTTCCAGGAGGGCATCGTCGAGGCGGTCCCCGTCGCGGTCGGGGTCGTAGCTCTCGAACTCGGGGCTGTTCCAGTAGGCATCGAAGGTGGCTCGGAACTTGTCCATCAAGCTCGGCGTCGCTGCTGTGCTGAGTCGGACGTTCCATTCGACGCCTTCGAGCATCGCGGAGGTCGTGAGGTTCGACGATCCGACGTAGGCGGTGTCGAAACCCGTGTTCCTCCCGAAGAGCCAGGCCTTCGCATGGAGGCGAGTTCGCTTCGCGTCGTACTGCACCTTGACCTCGGCGCCGAAGTCGCGGACCAGACGGTCGAGCGCTTCGCGTTGAGTGCCGCCGATGTACGTCGTGGTGACGACTCGAATCGGAATGCCCGCGTCACGCGCAGTCGCGAGCTCGCCTTCGATGAGGCGCAGCCCGTGCCACATGACGAACGCACAGAGCAGGTCGATCGAGTCGGCGGAGTCGATCTCCGCGCGTAGTTCCGAAGCCAGGCTTGGTTCGCCGTGCGCGTTCGTCAAAAGCGCTGCGTCGTTGAGCGGTGTCTTGGGGCGGTGTCGGAGCCGCGGCGTACGACCGGGGCCGTCGGGGAGTCGCAACGC
Organism: Nocardioides sp. CF8; assembly: GCF_000389985.1. Lineage (NCBI taxonomy): Bacteria > Bacillati > Actinomycetota > Actinomycetes > Propionibacteriales > Nocardioidaceae > Nocardioides > Nocardioides sp. CF8. The sequence continues at coordinate 3,907,435 of NZ_CM001852.1, read as the reverse complement.
CCGCAGCTCTCGCACCGGGTCACTCATGGGATCCGGGACGGCTTCGATTGCGCCGAGCACGGCATTGGCTGCCGCCAGCCGGGCGACGGGATCTTTGATGGAGGCCAACCGCGAATGCAGGGCCTTGGCGATGTGCCGCGTGAGCACGTGGGACTGGTCCGCGTCGTCGACCTTGCCGAGCTCGGGTTCAAAGCCCTGGAGCGAATCCAGGGATAGCTCGAGCCCGGCCGTGACCACGTGTTCGTACAAGCCCTCGCGCACGCTGCGTACCTTGCCAGCTTGAGCTCGGACATTCCCTCGAACCGACGAATCGGAAGGTAGACGTTGCCCGTCGCGCTTTTTCGATTCCTCGTCGAGTTGAACGTGAGCTGTGTTTGGATCTGCGCGGATAGCAAAACGGGAGAGTGGCATGGCCGGGGAATCAGCGCGTGAGCAAGCGAGCCGCCAGCGGGCGAAGGCTGCCCGACTGATCGAATCAGCCGATCGTTGGGAACGCGGCGCAAACGGGGAAGTCGCTGTCGCCTCCGCTCTAGCCGAACTCGAGGCCAGCGGCTGGACGGTGCTTCACGACCTCGCCTGGCCGGGTAGGAAGTACGCGAACATCGATCACGTCGCAATCGGCAATGGACGTGCGTTCGTCATCGACGCCAAGAACTGGAGTGGCGATGTCGCAACGCGTGGAGGGATCCTGCGGCAGAACGGGCGCAGTCGGGCCAAGGAGGTTGCAGCTGTCGCGGAAGCGGCAAGCGCTGTCGCTGGCCTCATCCCCGAATCTTCTGAAGCCGCCGTGAGGCCCGTGCTCTGCCTCGTTCGCGATGACTGGTTCGCCGAGCGTTTCGGAGAGGTCCTGGTCTGCTCCAGCCAGAACCTCGTGGCGCAGCTCCGCGCTCAGCCGGCTTGCCGCGAACCTGTGTCGGCCGGTGACCTCGCTCAACTGAAAGACGCCCTCGTGGCTCACAGGACAGTCGAGCGTCAGGTTCGCCCTCGCACCACCTCGCCGGTGCGCATGAGCCGCAGGAAGAGTGGCAAGAAGCCAAGCGCGGGCGCAATGGTCGCTGCCGTCGCGACGATTGCGCTGGTCCTGTCCCAGCCGACGTGGTTCACCTCAGCGATGCAGCGAGCGTCGGAGGAAATCGTGGCCCTGCTCGCGCCGTCGACCGCCCATCCAATCCCGGTCGAGAAGTCGCCAGCCAAAACCCCACGGCCACGGAAACAAGAGAAGGTAAAAAACGGCGGCTGAGCCCGCCAAGACTGCGATTCCTCTGACACGGCCCTGGTTCCCGACGCAGACTCGAGTCGCCGTCAGATAGACGGCCCATCAGCCGTCCTGGGGGACCACATGAAGAAGAAGCTTGCCGCCGCTGCAGCCCTGTCGCTGCCCTGCCTCGCGTTCACGGCGGTGGCCGCAGACGCCGCCGCCGTACCCGCCAAGTGGGCGAACTGCACGACGGTCAACAAGCGTCTTCCGCACGGTGTCGGTCTTGCCAAGGCTCGCGACAAGACATCCGGCACGCCGGTGACGACCTTCCGTCGCGACTCGGCGCTGTACCGAGCGGCCGATGCCGCCAACGGTGGCCTCGACCGCGACAACGACGGCATCGCCTGCGAGAAGGCGTAGCCGGCCGGCCGATTTGTTGGGCGGGCTCAGACCCCGATCTCGTGCCACGGCCCCCAGATGGCGAAGGTGCGCCCGCGACTGGCCTGGATGTTCACGAACAGCGTCCGCCCGCCCTGGCTGAAGGTCGACCCGGCGAACTCGTCGTTGGTCGGGTTCAGGGCGATGTCGAAGAGGTTGCCCTCCTTGGACAGGCCGCGGATGTAGTTGTTGTCGGTGTTGTCCTCGCAGACGACGAGCGTGCCGCGGGGCGAAGTGGTGATGTTGTCCGGCAGGTCGAGCACCATCCGGCCGGAGGACTGGAAGGCGCAACGGAGGGTCCCGCTGCCGGTTTCGTAGGCCCACACCTGTCCGAAGCCGCGGCCGTAGCCGGCGGGGTTCTCGTTGCCGGTCTCGGCCTCACCACCGCCCTGCGTCGAGGTGAAGTAGACGACCCCGGCACGTGACACCTGTCCCTCGAGCCGGGAGAAGTAGGCCGCACCCTGGGCCCAGCCCTGCCGTGCGACGTGGGTGATCGCCTCGTTGTTGCTGGTCGGCGCGGTCTCGCCAGGCGTGTAGGGGAAGTCGGGGGCCGGGTCGGCGATCGGCACCCATTCGGTCTCGTACGTCGCACCCTGCACCTGCGCCGCTTCGAGATGCGCGTTGTCGATCCCGACGATCTTGAGCATCTCCAACGTCCCGCCGTCCTCGAGCCGGCCGACGAGCATCGGGTCGGTCGGGGGCTTGTAGCGGTAGAAGCCGGAGGCGAAGCCGAAGTCGTCCTCGGTGAGGTAGAGGTAGCCGCTCTCCGGGTCGTAGGACACCGCCTCGTGCGCGAAGCGCCCGGCCGATCGGATCGGCTGGCGCGACGACTGCCCCTCGCCCGGGAACGCGCTGGCCGGCACCTCGAAGACGAAGCCATGTGGCTTGGTGAGCGACACGTTGGAGGTGCCGGTGAAGTCGGGGCCGACGTCCGGGCCGTTGATCGTCTCCTCGCAGGTGACCCAGGAGCCCCAGGGCATCTCGCCGCCCGAGCAGTTCATCATCGTGCCGTTGAGGCTGGTGAAGGACCGGATCACCTCGCCCCGGCGCGTCACCTGGATCGTCGTGGTGCCGCCACCCGCGCGCGAGTCATACGGATTGCCGGGGCCGAACGCCGCCGGTACCGGGTTGTTGACCTCGTGGTTGCGCACCAGCAGCACCGTGCCGTCGGGGCCGGGGAAGGCGCCCATCCCGTCGTGCCGACCGGGCAGGGTCGTGCCGTCGGTCAGCACCACCGGAGTCGTGGTGTCGTGGAACGAGCGGTAGCGGAAGCCCTCCGGCACGTGCAGGCGCACGACACCGTCGCGCTCGTCGGGGACAGGGAAGAGAGCGACCGCCTGAGGTGTGGTCTTGGCCGAGGCCGGGCCGGCGGCCACCAGGCCTGCGAAGGGACCGGCCAGCGAGGCGGCAGCGGCGGTCTTGAGGATGGTGCGGCGTTCGAGCGACTGGTCTGTCGACATGGCTGTGAGGTCCTCCGAGGTCAAGGTGCTGATCTCGGGACACTAGGCCTGCGATGGGCGGGTGTAAACGGTCCTGGGCCCAGTCGCCTTTGTCCACAGATCACCCGAGGGGTCTGGTGCCGGCGACGCGTTCCGGTTGGACTGAGGCCATGCCCACATCACGCCACCGCCGCAAGGGACGCACTCGCCGTACGACACCGTCGCGACCCGTCGAGAAGGTCGACCGGCGAGACCCGTTCCTGGTCAACGCGCCATGGCTCAGACGGATGCTCGAGGTCGACTCGGTCGAGGCCCGCGGCGATGCCGTCGAGGCGCTGCGTCTGATCGAGGAGATGCCGAACGGCCCGGACGGTCGTCCGTGGTGGCGGCCCTCACGGATCCGCAGGCTCAGGCAGATCGTCGACCTCGAGGACGCGGCGCCGGCGTGGGTCTGGGCGAGGTGGGTGGTGGCCCAGGCCGCCCAGGCAACGCCGGGAAACCCGAACCGTGCCCTGGAGGTGGCGGTCGCAACCCGCGGCGGCCGCAGCACGTTGTGGGGCGTCGACGACACCGATGCGCAGTCGAAGGTCATGGACCACGACTGGGTCTACCGGCAGCTCGTCCTGCATGAGTACGGCGGCCTCGCGGAGTTCATCAGGACCCGGGCCGGCAAGGTGTTGCTCGGACGCGCGGCGGGCGTCGAACGCTGGGTCTCCGCGCCGATGGGTGGCTTCGAGCTCTTCATGGAAGAGGCGGACCGGATCCTGTGGTTCGACCTGTCAACGAGGGCGGTGGTCGAGACGATCAACTTGGGGGCGGCGGCGATGCTGGCCGACGGCGAGTGCGTGATCGGGCGACTCGTCGAGTCGGACGGGGTCGCTCTCTTCGAGAGCGCGCCCCTGTGCGTGCCTCCCGACCGGCTGGGTGGGTGGATGCCGTCGCCGACGGCTGCCGCGGACGCCCTGGGCGCGGTCATGTCCCAGCTCGTGGCGCGGCTCCACGAGTTCGACCTCCTGTTCGACCTGCCGCAACGAGTACGTCGACAGCTGGTCCAGCCTGCCGACCCTGACCTGAGCTCCGACCAGGTCGGCACCGGTGGCAACGGTCAGGAGTACGACGCCGCGCTCGTCCTCGCTGCGCTGGCCGGCGAGATCGACGTGGAGGGCGACGGTGACAGCGACTGCACCTGCGAGCGGTGCAACGAGGGGTCGCGGCCACTGGCGCCGTTGGTGGCCGCCGCCGTTCTCGAGCCCGGCACCGTCGAGGCGCTGACTCCACTGCTCGTCGCTTCCGATTCGCGGGCGGTCATGCACCTGGCCCGGGTCCTCGCCGCACCTGCCGACGAGGTGTGTCTCGGTTGGCACACCAGCTGGCCGATGCGGCGTGAGGTTGCTTGGCCGACACCGGAGCCCACAGGTCCCCTTCTCGTGTGGGAGCGGGCCTCAGGGGCGGCCGTGAGCGCATGAATGGAATGTCGGCCACCCATTGACTCGAACAGATGTTCGAGAGAGAATGGGTCATGGCCACCGACACCGTCACCCCGACCGCGATGATCGTGGAGCTGAGGGAGACGACCGCAACGTTGCGGTCGGCGCAGACGCGGGTGTTCGTGCTGGCAGCCGAGTGGGCCGATGCCCACCCTGACGAGAAGGCGACCACGAGTGGTGCGTGCATTCACGGCTGTCCGACCACGGGGCTGCCGGGTGAGGACTTCGGCGGCGGCTGCGCGAATGGTTGTGTCGGTGACCCGGACGGGTTCGACGATCCGTTCATCCCCTCGGTGCGGTGGGACGCGCCGGCGGCGTTCGGTGGCGCGATCGGGCGGTCCACCAACGCCGCGTCGTGCCTGATCCGCGATGCGCTGATCGTGCGACACCGCCTGCCCCGGCTCTGGGACCGGGTGCTCGTGGGCCAGGTCGAGCCGACGAAGGCGCGGATGCTCGCGCGCTCGATCATGGGTCGCCCGCGTGATGTGGCGGACCACATTGACACCCACGTCGCTCACCTCGCGCACAAGATCGGTGAGGTCGCGCTGGAGAAGAAGATCGACGAGGCGATGCTGCGGCTCTATCCCGAGCAGCGTGAGGCCGACCAGCTCGAGGCCCTGGACCGGCGGTTCGTGCGGCTCGACGAGGCCTCGATCAACCACACCGGGATCGCCGACATGGCCATCCGTGCGGATTGGAAGGACCTGTTCGACTTCGACGTCACCGTGTCCCGGGTCGCGGTCGCGATCGCCGCGAGGGACGCGGCCCTGGGCCTGC
>NZ_CM001852.1:3890978-3901996 GCF_000389985.1 Nocardioides sp. CF8 | reverse complement strand
AGCCGCTGCCTAACCTCCGTGGACAGAACAGCTAGGGCGCCTCGTGTCCCTGCGATCTTGACCTCCCGAGATGGAGAGTCCAACCAGATCAGGTCAAGATTCGCTGAAGAAATCCGCCGGGTCGATCGACCAATCCGCGACAGGTCCGCACGTGGCAGTCGGTCAGGTACCGGTGCCGGCGTACATGCCTGGGTCCTTCTCGAAGCTGGCGGCGCAGTGCTCGGAGCAGAAGAGGTACGTCGTTTCGGCGTACTCAACGCTGCGAACAGCATCAGCGGGGTCGATTGCCATTCCGCAGACAGGGTCGACAACGGTTGCACTGGACATGGGTGATCCTCCTTGGTGAGTGCCTTTTGTGGTGTCCTTCGCTGTGGGCCCTACCTCTACGACCGGTTCCCCCTCGAGGGGTTGGACGGTGTCAGGAAAGGCCCGGGGGCGGAAGGTCTTGAGCCGGTTGGCATTGGCGACCACCGACAGAGAAGAGAGGGCCATTGCCGCGGCGGCGATCATGGGGCTCAAGGTGAGGCCCAGTGACGGGTAGAGGGCGCCCGCTGCGACGGGGATGCCGAGCCCGTTGTAGACGAAGGCGAACCCCAGGTTCTGCTTGATGTTGCGCATGGTGGCCCGGGACAGGTCGACTGCGGTCACCACACCGGCCAGGGCACCTGAGACCAAGGTGATATCAGAGGACTCGATGGCCACGTCGGTGCCGGTGCCGATGGCTGATCCGATGTCCGCCTGGGCCAGGGCCGGGGCGTCGTTGATGCCGTCGCCCACCATCCCGACGATGCGTCCCTCGGCTTGGAGGCGCTTGACCTCCGCGGCCTTGTGCTCGGGCAGGACCTCGGCGAGCACCCGGCGGATGCCGACCTGACGTGCGATCGCCGCGGCCGTGGTCCGGTTGTCGCCGGTCATCATGACGACGTCGATGCCGCGCGACTGCAGTGCCGCCACGGCGGCCGCCGAGCCATCCTTGACCGTGTCCGCGACGCCGATCACCCCGGCTGGGATACCAGCAACTGCCGCGAGGATGGGTGTCTTTCCGTCGACGGCCAGTGCCTCGACGTGAGCAAGCAGCGGGGTGGGGTCGATGCCAGCGCCCGCTAGGAGTCGTGGGCTGCCGACCAGCACTTCGCGGCCGGCGATCAGCGCGCGGACGCCCTGCCCCGTGACCGAGTCGAAGGCGGTGACTTCAGGGAGAGGCAGGTGTTGGCGCTTGGCCCCATCCACGATTGCGGAGGCCAGCGGGTGCTCGGAGGAGTTCTCGACCGCGGCCACTGTCGCGAGCAGGTCGTCGCCGGTGAAGCCTGCCAATGGAATCACATCGGTCAGGACGGGGGTGCCGTTGGTGATGGTGCCCGTCTTGTCCAGCACGACCGTGTCCAGTTTGTGCGCGGTCTCGAGTGCCTCTGCCGAGCGGATGAGGATGCCGTTGGTGGCGCCCTTTCCGGTACCCACCGTGATGGACATGGGCGTGGCGAGGCCGAGGGCGCAGGGGCAGGCGATGATGAGGACTGACACTGCGGCGACGAGCGCGAACACCAAGGCGGGGTCGGGGCCGGCGAGGGCCCAGACCACGAAGGTCCAGACTGCGATGGCGATGACCGCCGGGACGAAGTAGCTGGACACTGTGTCTACGAGTCGTTGGATCGGCGCCTTGGAGCCCTGCGCCTCCCGGACCAGCTTGATGATCCGGGCGAGCATGGTCTCCCCGCCGACCTTGGTCGCGGCATAGCGGAAGGTGCCGGTCTGGTTGATGGTCGCCCCGATGACGGTGTCACCTGGCGCCTTGGCGACCGGAATCGGCTCGCCCGTGACCATCGACTCGTCGACCGCGGAAGCTCCCTCGGTGACTTGTCCGTCGACTGGCAGTTTCTCGCCCGGGCGCACCACGACGATGTCGTTGACGACGACGTCGTCAATCTGGACCTCCACCTCGAGGCCATCACGCACGACGCGAGCCGTGCGCGGCTGCAGACCAATGAGGGTGCGGATCGCTTCACCCGTGCCTGCCTTTGCTCGGGTCTCGAGCAGGCGGCCGAGCAGGATCAGCGTGATGATCACCCCGACTGCCTCGTAGTACACCTCGCGCACGTCTTGCGGGAGCAAGCCGGGGGCGACAGTCACGACCAGGCTGTAGCCGAAGGCTGCGACCGTTCCGAGGGTGATGAGGGAGTTCATGTCCGCGGTCCGGTGGCTGAGAGCCAACCAACCTGTGCGGTGGATCGGCCAGCCCGTGTACACCATGACGGGCGCGATCAGGGCCAACTGGAACCACCTGTTCATCAGGAGCTCGGGCATCCAGGTCACAGCGAAGAACTCGGTCAGCATGACGGCGAAGAGCACCGGGGCGCTGAGGACCGCTCCCACGATCACCCGACGGGACAGATCCGAGATCTCCGCGGCACGCTCGGCGGCCTCCGGGTCCTCACCCTCGCGACCGTCTGGAGACACAGAATCGTTTGTGTCGGTCACCACCGGTGACTTGTTACTGTCGCGGTTCGTTTGAGAGTGGTCGCGACCCAGGTTGTCGTCAGTGGTCGGGGTCTGTCCCGAATCGTCTCCCCCGGCAACGCGAAGCGTCCCGCTGATCATGTTCATCCCGCAGGCGAAGCGGTAAGTCCCCTCCTCCGTCGGAGTGAACTCCACGGCAGTCGTGGCATGTGCCGGCAACAGCTCGTTGACCTTGAACTCCGGCATGACGACCCGCGAGGAGCAGTCGCCGGATTCCTGGCGGTCAAACACCATCCGCACTGGGGTACCTGGTCGCACCTCGAGCAGGTCAGGGTGGTAGCCGCCCTTCACCGTCACTCGAACCACCTGGAACCCGTCCTCGAGCTGCGCGTGGCTGGTCCTTCTTGGGCCGAAGAAGAACCACGCGAGCACGCTGGTGAGAATCAGTGCGGCCAAGATGACGAGTGCGTCATTGACGTTCATCGGACTTCTCCTCCGGTCACGGCGATCGAGCAGGCAACCGCGCAATGGCAATGCCTCGCTTGCGTACTTACTCAGGCAACCGGCTGCAGGTATCGGGTGTGCATTCCTGCCGTGAAGGTTCGATCAAGAAACCGGCCCTAGTCAGTCGGCGGTCTGACTCAGATCGGACGGTCCTCGAGCGACCCCTCGAGAGGGCCATCACTGCCCTGGCGGTGCTGCGCGCGGAGGTGCTCGACTGCCGCGTCTCCCATCGAATGCACGTGCTCCTGGAGTTGACCACGAGGGCCCTTGGGGGACCTAGTGCGCTGGCTGCAGGCTGTCAGCCTGAACTGGTTCGGGGTCAGCGGGCTGCGTGGGCAGCGGTAGGCGCTTGAGCATCAAGGCATTCACGGCAACCAGGAAGCTCGACCCGGACATTGACAGCGCGGCGATCTCGGGCCGCAGCACCAGGCCGAACGCGGGCTCGAAGACGCCGGCGGCGATCGGCAACGCGATTGCGTTGTAGCCCACTGCCCACCCGAGGTTCTGTCGCATCTTGCGCAGCGTGCCCCGTCCGATCGTCAGTGCCACCGGCACGTCGAGCGGGTCGGAGCGCATGAGGACGACATCGGCGGCCTCGATGGCGACGTCGGTGCCGGCGCCAACGGCGATACCGACGTCGGCCTGCACCAGCGAGGGCGAGTCGTTGACGCCGTCGCCGACCATCGCGACGACGCGTCCTTCGTCTTGCAGCTGCTGGACGTGACGTGCCTTGTCCTCGGGCAGCACCTCGGCAATGACGGTGTCGATTCCGAGTTCCTCCGCGATCCGCTCGGCGGTCGCGTGGTTGTCGCCGGTGAGCATGACGACCCGGATGCCGGCCTTGTGCATGGCCGTGACTGCGGCGGCGGAGGTCTCGCGGACCGCGTCGGCCATCCCGATCACGGCGACCACGTTGCCGTCGACGGCGACGAACACCGCGGTGCGTCCGCCTGAGGCGATTTCGTCGCGCTGCGCTCCGAGGTCGCCGACCGCGATGTCCTCTGATTCCATGAGCCGTCGGTTGCCGATCGCGACCTTGTGTCCGTCGACCTCGGCGAGCGCCCCGATGCCGGTGACGTTGCGGAAGCCGGTGGCGCGCAGGCGTGGGGCGTCTGTCGCGTCGACGTGACGCACGACTGCCTGAGCGAGTGGGTGCTCGGACTCGCGTTCGAGGGCACTGGCCAGGGCGAGGGCTCGTTGTTCGTCGACGCCGGGGGCGAGGACGACGTCGGTGACCTCGGGTTCGCCTTTGGTGAGGGTGCCGGTCTTGTCCATCACCACGGTGTCGATCCGGGCCGATGTCTCGATCGCGGTGGCGTTCTTGAACAGGATGCCCCGCTTGGCACCGAGCCCGGAACCGACCATGATCGCGGTCGGCGTGGCCAGGCCCAGCGCGTCGGGGCAGGTGATGACGACAACGGTGATCGCGAACAGCAGCGCGGTCTGCACGCTCGCGCCCGCCGCCAGCCAGACCAAGAAGGTTCCGGCCCCGCCGATTAGGGCGACAAGGACGAGCCAGAACGCGGCTTTGTCCGCGAGTCGCTGTCCGGGGGCCTTGGAGTTCTGCGCCTGCTGCACGAGCGCGACGATCTGGGCCAGGGCAGTGTCCGCGCCGACCTTGGTGGCACGGACGCGGAGGGTGCCGGTGGTGTTGACGGTGGCCCCGATGACCGGGTCGCCAGGTGACTTGTGCACCGGGAGGCTCTCGCCGGTGACCAACGCCTCGTCGACGTCGGAGTCACCTTCCTCCACGACCCCGTCGGTCGCGATCTTGGCGCCCGGGCGCACCAGGAGCAGGTCCCCGACGACGACCTCCGCTGTGGACACCTCGACCGGTTCGCCGTCGCGGATGACGAGACCCTGCGGAGGCGCCAGATCAAGGAGGGTTCGGATGGCGTCGTTGGCGCCGCCACGGGCGCGCATCTCGAACCAGTGCCCGAGCAGCACGAACGCGGTCAGCACCGTGGCCGCCTCGTAGAACACCTCACCGCCACCGGTGAGGGTGACCCCGAGCGAGTAGAGCCAGCCGGCCCCCACGGCGACGGCAACCAGCACCATCATGTCGAGCGTGCGAGCGCGCAGCGCCCGCCAGGCCCCGTCGAAGAAGATCCAGGCCGAGTAGAACACCACCGGCAGTGACAGCAACAGGCTGAACACGTCGTCGCGTAGGCCGAACGGCGCGACGGTCTCGAAACCCAACACCTCCCGGCCGATCGGTGACCACAACAGAATGGGCACGGAGAGCAGCGCAGCAACGAGGAGCCGGTTGCGCATGTCGCGGACCATGTCGGCCATCGACATGGACCCGTGCCCGCCGTGGCCCATCGCGTCGTGCGGCGAGCTCACCGGAGACGCGGGTGCCGTCGGGTGCCCCGCGTGCGCGTCTTGGGTGATGTGGCCGTCGTGTCCAGTCGCGGACCTCGGCTCGGTCATCGGGTCGCACACGTGCTGCGGGACCGACTGGCCGGCGCAGTGGAAGCCGCACTGACGTACCCACGCCCGCAGCTCGCTCAGGTTCGTGCGGTTGCGGTCGTAGGTGACAGTGGCGGTCTGCGAGACCGGGTTGGCATCGACCGAAAGGACACCGGGCCGCCGGGCCAGAACGGCCTCGGCCACGTTCTTGCTGCTGGCCCATTGGACTCCCGAGACCTCCAGGACGGTGGTGGCGATGCCGTTGCTCTCGCCACCCTGATGCCCGGGATCGTGTTGGCCGTCGGAGTGTGAATGCGTGGTCATCGCTCTGCCTTCCTGGAAGAAACGCGGGTCACCGCGTGGTCCTGCCCTGCGTCCGGATGAGATGAGGAGGATGTGGAGACGGCCTGGAACCGGCGCAGCCTCAGGCTGTTGGACACCACGAACACCGAAGAGAACGCCATCGCAGCGCCGGCGATGAGTGGGTTGAGCAACCCGAGTGCGGCGAGGGGAAGAGCGGCCACGTTGTAGGCGAAGGCCCAGAACAGGTTGCCCTTGATGGTCCGCAAGGTACGGCGCGAGAGTCTGATCGCGTCGACGGCCGCGCGCAGATCGCCACGCACCAGTGTGAGGTCAGAAGCCTCGATGGCCACGTCGGTGCCGGTGCCCATGGCGATGCCGAGGTCAGACGTGGCCAGTGCGGCGGCATCGTTGACGCCGTCGCCGACCATCGCCACGGTGCGGCCCTCGCGCTGGAGACGTTCGACGACGGCGACCTTTTCCGCCGGGAGAACTTCGGCGATCACCTCGTCGATGCCGACTGCCGCGGCGACGGCGCGGGCGGCGCGTTCGTTGTCGCCAGTGAGCAGCACCGGGCGCAACCCGAGCTGCTTGAGCTCGGCGACGGCCTGGGCGCTGGTGGGCTTGATCGTGTCGGAGACGACCACCACGCCACGGGCGGCGCCGTCCCACCCGATGGCAATCACGGTCCGGCCCTGCTGCTCCGCGATCTGGACCGCCTCAATGAGGTGCGCATCGAGGGGTTGGCTCCACTCCTGGGCGAGCCAGCCCGGCCGTCCGGCCACGACGGCGTGGCCGTCCACGACGCCCGCAACCCCGAGGCCCTGGGTTGAGGCGAACCCCTCGACGTCGGGCAGCCGTTCCCCGAGTCGGGCGCGGGCGCCGGCTGCGATCGCCTGACCAACCGGGTGTTCCGAGGCGTGCTCCACAGCCCCGACCAGCCGGAGCAGGTTCTCGGCGTCGACGCCGTCGGCGGGGATGGCCTCGGCCAGTTCCATCCTCCCGGTGGTCACGGTGCCGGTCTTGTCGAGCACGATGGTGTCGACCACCCGGGTGGACTCGAGGACCTCGGGGCCCTTGATCAACACGCCGAGCTGGGCGCCACGACCGGTCCCCACCAGCAGGGCGGTCGGTGTGGCCAGCCCCAGGGCGCACGGGCAGGCGATGATGAGCACCGCTACTGCGGCGGTGAAAGCCGCGGTCACGCTGTGTCCGGTCAACAGCCAGCCAGCCAGCGTCAGCAGGGACAGGCCGATGACGACGGGCACGAAGACCGCCGAGACCCGGTCGGCGAGGCGTTGGACCTGCGCCTTGCCGTTCTGGGCGTCCTCGACGAGTCGGGCCATCTGAGCCAGCTGGGTGTCGGCTCCGACCCGGGTGGCAGCGACGACCAGTCGACCGCCGGCGTTGATGGTGGCACCCACGACCGGATCACCAGGGCCGACTTCGACCGGGACTGGTTCTCCCGTGAGCATGGAGGCGTCGACGGCAGAGGTACCCGCCTCGACGACTCCGTCGGTGGCGACCTTCTCCCCCGGGCGTACGACGAACCGGTCGCCGACGGCGAGCTGGTGCGCGGGGATGCGCACCTCTCCCCCGTCCCGGAGGACCGCGACATCCTTGGCGCCCATGTCGAGCAGCGCTCGCAGCGCCGCGCCGGACTGTCGCTTGGCGCGGGCCTCGAAGTAGCGGCCGGCGATGATGAAGGTGGTGACGGCCGCGGCGACTTCGAGGTAGATGTGGACGCCCGCGTCTGCATCGGGGAAGAGGTCGAACGGCATCCGCATTCCGGTCATCCCGGCGTGGGTGAACAGCAGCGCCCACAGCGACCACAGCCAGGCGGCGGAGACTCCGACCGAGATCAGGGTGTCCATGGTGGCTGCGCCATGCCGGGCGTTGGTCACGGCGGCGCGGTGGAACGGCCAAGCACCCCAGACCACGACTGGTGAGGCCAGGGTCAGGGAGATCCACTGCCAGTTGTCGAACTGCACCGCCGGGATCATCGACAAGGCCAGCACCGGCACGGTCAGCACCGCTGAGATGACCAGTCGCTGCCACCAGCCCGCGGCCTCGATGTCCCGGTCGTCCGACGCGGTGGCAGTCGGTGGTTCCCCGTCGCTGTACGCCGGAGGCGGCACGGTTGCGGTGTAGCCGGTGGCCTCGACCACCCCCACGAGGTCATCGGGGGTGAGCGTGGCTGGGTAGCTGACCTTTGCCTTCTCGGTGGCATAGTTGACCGTGGCAGTGACCCCGTCCAGCCTGTTCAGCTTCTTCTCGATCCGAGCCGCGCAGGAGGCACAGGTCATCCCACCGATGCTCAGATCCAGCTCACGGCTGGACTGATCTGGGGTGGTGGTGGGCGTCGTCATCCGAGTTCATCTCCTCGCACAGCCGTGTATTGCGGCGGGTTGCGGTGGTCTGCCGGTGGGCTATCGCTGAGCGAGTTGGTAGTCGCCAGCCTCCTCGAGAGCGCCCGTGACATGGGTGTCGTCCAGGGTGGTAACGCTCACGACTGTCACCGTCGAGATGCCGCCGGCGACGAGCTCGATCTGCACATCGGTGACGCCAGCGAGGGACTTGAGCTCGCTGGTGACGGCTCCGGCGCAGTGGCCGCAGGTCATTCCGGAGACGGCGTAGCTGTGGGTGGTCGTGGTGTTCTCCACGTCGATCGCCTTGGACGCCGCGGACGTGGTGGCCGAGCCGGTGTCAGCAGCACCGCAACCGCAACCGCCACATCCGCAGCTGCCGGCGTCGGCGCTCTGGTCTGCCAGCAGCGGCTGGCTGCGGGCCTGGTCATTGGTCTCGGTGGTCTCGGTCATCGGACTTCCTTAGGTCGGGTGCTGCTGGGTCAGGAGCGGACAAGCCGGGCAATGGCCTCGGATGCCTCGGTGAGCTTGCGTCGCGTGTCCTCGGGGCCTTCGACGTGCGTGAGGCAGTGCTTCAGATGCTGGTCAAGCAGCAGCAGTGCCACGCTCTCGAGGGCCTTGGTGGCAGCTGCGATCTGGGTGAGGATGTCAATGCAGTAGGTGTCTTCATCCACCAGGCGCTGGATCCCGCGGACTTGCCCCTCGACGCGTCGCAGACGGGTCTGAATGGCCTTTTTCTCGGTGATGTAGCCAGGCTCCGTGTGCATCGCCGGCCTCCTTGAGAGTCATGTCTGACTGCCGCTGTTCGTCACAAATCATAATACCCCTAGGGGGTATCAGCGCAAGTAGTGGCGGAATACCTTCACCGAACCTTCATGTCGCCGGCTCCGCCACCGGGAGTCCGCGGTCGCGGTGGGTCAGTGGGTGTCGCCGTCATGACCTTCGTCGTCCGAGTGCTGCGCTGGTTCCCCGGCGGTTCCGTCTGGGAGGCGGAGCATCGTGGTGGGCGCTGGCTCCACGGTGAGGGGTGAGTAGCTGATGCCGTTCGGCTTCCCTCCGACCGGGATCCTGGCCACCACGGTGAGGGTTGCGAGGTCGATCACGGCAACGTCGTTGCCATACAGGTTGGTGACGTAGGCATGCTTCCCCGAGGGCTCGACGACAATCCCATGGGCGCCTTGGCCGGTGTCCACGTTCTCGGTGAGCGTGAACGACCCGATGTCGATGAACGACACGGTGGTTCCCGGCGCCGTTTCGTCTCCCTGGTTGGCCACGAGCAGGAAGCGGTTGTCGGGGGTGACGAACGTCTGGATCGGACCGTCGCCGACCTTGATCTTGCCGACCAGGCGTCGGCGGGCGACGTCGACCTTGGCGACAGCGTCCTCACCGTTGAGGGAGACGTAGACGAAACGGCCGTCCGGAGAGAACGCGACCTGCGCAGGGCCTCGGCCCACAGCTATGTCGTCCACCAGCGTGTTGGTGGTGGTGTCGATGACACTCAAGGTGGTGCCGGACACGTTCGCTACGTAGATCCAGCGTCCGTCCGGACTCGGGCGGAGTCCGTGGGGTCCGGCCCCGGCGGGGATCGTCGCGACCCGACGCATGGTTGCGGTGTCGATGGCGGTGACGGTCCTGTCCTCGGCATTGGTGGTGTAGGCGGTCGCTCCATCTGGGGTGACCACGATGTGGGCCGGGGATCCCCCGGTGGGCACAGCACCGTGGACCTCCAGGGAGGTGGTGTCGAGCATCGCGGCGAACGAGTCATGGCCGCTGACTGTCCACAAGCTCGCCCCGTCCGGCCCCATCTGCACGTTGTGCGGGCCCTCGATGCCGTCCAGGGTGGTGGCCACCTGGTGGGTGGCTGCGTCGATGGCGGTGAGGGTGCCGCCTTCCTCGTTCGCGACCCACACAGTTCCGGTCACCATTCCGGTGTGGGCGGTGGGCACGGTGTCGGCCGTCTCTTCGTCCGGTCCAGTGAGCGCGATGACGCCGATGGCGGCAGCCAGCAGGCCTGCCAGTGGCGTGGCGAGAAATAGCATGAACTTTCGGCGTCCACGTGGTCGGCCGCTGGGACGCGAGGTCGGGTCTGCGCTGCGCGCGGCGGTCTGGTTCATGGGCGGAAGCTCCTGACAGGTGGGGGACGCGTCGCAGCGTGCCTGCGTCACGGGTTCCCCCTGAGACTCGGCGATCCGTCTCGTCGTTCAGCCGAGGTTTCGGTGAAGGTTCGGTGAAGGTGCCTTGGGACCAAAGTCCCTCGCCTGCCGTCAGGCTGCGGGGATGCGGACGGTGAAGGTGCTGCCGTGTCCGGGTCCGGCACTGGTGGCGGAGATGCCGCCGCGGTGGGCCTCGATGAGGGCCTTGGCGATGGCCAGTCCGATGCCGGAGCCGCCGTGGTGGCGGTCGCGGGCCGTGTCGACGCGGTAGAACCGGTCGAAGAGGTGGGGCAGGTGTTCTGCGGCGATACCGTCGCCGGTGTCGGCCACGGCGTACTCGACCCAGTCGTCCACCCGCCGGCAGGACACCGTGACGCGGCCGCCAGCCGGGGTGTGACGGAGCGCGTTGTCGATCAGGTTGCCCAGCACTTGTCCGATCCGGTCGGGGTCGACATCGACCCGGCCCGCTGGGTGCAGGTCGACGTCGAACCGGACACCCTTGGCCTCGTAGCGATCGCGAGCCGCGTCCACGGCCGTGGCAGCGACCTCGGTCGCATCCACGGAACGAGGATCGAGGCGCAGGTCTCCTTCCTCGGCGTGCGAGACCGCTCCGATGTCTTCGGCGAGCCGCCGCAACCGGTGGGTCGAGGAACGCAGCACCGTGACGGTGTCGGAGTCGAGATGGCGTACTCCGTCCTCGAGCGCCTCGAGGTGGGCGTCGATGGTCGCCAGGGGTGTGCGCATCTCGTGAGCGAGGTCGGCGAGCATCTGACGTCGCGTGGATTCAGTGGCCTCTAGTCCTTAAGGATCACGGGTTGGGGTGACACCC
>NZ_CM001852.1:3878342-3890878 GCF_000389985.1 Nocardioides sp. CF8 | reverse complement strand
ATGACACACTGTTGAGTTCTCAAACATCAGAGTCACCCAAGCGCCTCCGGCTGAGCCGGACTTGTCTTGGAGACAACCTGCAAAAACTTACCCGTCTTGGTCCTGCCCGTCAAACTGGGCTGAACCGATCAGGTGTCGGACGCGGCTGTAGCCAACTTGTTTGGCCTCTCGGCCCGAAGTTCGGCGTTCGCTTGCGGCGACAGGTGAAACATTAGACCCAAGGTGGCGAGCGTGCCAACTCGGGGTGGCCAGTTCACTGTTTGCGCAGGTCAGCGGCCTGCGCGTGGTTTGCGCACGACCGCCGGCCGGTAGAGCGACACCGACCGCTCCCCCGCCAACCAGAACCGCCAGGGGACATTTGCGGCTTCTCGCAGGCCCACACGGGGTCCGCGAGAAATGTTTGCGAGATCGGGCGTGTCCCCCAGCTCGAGCCGGATCCGGCCCGTTGCGAGGTCGCTTCCGTAGTCGGCCAGGTCGATGGCCAGCGCCCGGCACAGGCGGGCCGGCCCCCGGGCGAGGTCGCGGTCGGCAGCTCCGGGGCGCCGTACACGTGCGGTCTCGATGCCCTCGACGACCTCGCCCGCGCGCAGCAGCACCCCCGACGGGGTGCCTTCGGGGCCGACGACCACGTTGGCGCAGTGGTGCATGCCGTAGGTGAAGTAGACGTACAGGTGGCCGGGCGGGCCGAACATCGCCGCGTTGCGCGGGGTCCGGCCGCGGAAGGAGTGCGAGCCCGGGTCGTCGGGGCCGGCATAGCCCTCGACCTCGGTGATCCGTACGGCGACGTCGTCGCTGCGCAGGATCGAGCCCAGCAGGGCCGGTGCCACCTCGAGCACCGGCCCCGCCAGGCGGGACGTCAGGTCAGCGGAGGCGCTCACGACGCGCGGTGACCACGGTCTTCAGCTCGGCGAGCTGCTCGCGCACCCGCTCGGGGGCCGTGCCCCCACGGCCGTTGCGGGACTCCACGGAGCCCTGAGCAGTGAGCACCAGCCGGAGGTGGGAGGTGAGGGCGGGCGAGATCGCCGCGAACTCCTCGTCGGTGAGCCCGTCGAGGTCGGTGCCCTTGGCCTCGGCCGCACGCACACAGGCGCCGGCGACCTCATGGGCGATCCGGAAGGGTGTCCCCTCCCGCACCAGCCACTCGGCGATGTCGGTGGCGAGCGAGAACCCCTGTGGGGCGAGCTCGGCCATCCGCTCGGTGTTGTAGACCAGCGTGGCCACCTGACCGGTGAAGGCGGGCAGCAGCACCTCGAGGGTGTCCAGGGAGTCGAAAACCGGCTCCTTGTCCTCCTGGAGGTCACGGTTGTAGGCGAGCGGCAGGGCCTTGAGCGTCGTGAGCAGGCCCGTCAGGTTGCCGACCAGGCGCCCCGACTTGCCGCGCGCGAGCTCGGCGATGTCGGGGTTCTTCTTCTGCGGCATGATGCTCGACCCGGTCGACCAGGAGTCGTGCAGCGTCACGAAGTCGAACTCCCGGGTCGCCCACAAGATGATCTCCTCGGCGAGCCGGGAGACGTCGATGCCGATCTGCGCACACACGAAGGCGAACTCCGAGACGAAGTCGCGCGAGGCGGTGCCGTCGATCGAGTTGGCCGTCGAGCCGGTGAAGCCCAGCTCGCTGGCGACCAGCTCCGGGTCGAGGCCCAGGCTCTGGCCGGCGAGCGCCCCCGAGCCGTACGGCGAGTCCGACCGCACCCGGTCCTGCCAGTCCCCCAGCCGGTCGACGTCGCGGAGCAGCGCCCAGGCGTGCGCCAGCAGGTGGTGCGAGAGCAGCACCGGCTGGGCGTGCTGGAGGTGCGTGCGCCCCGGCATGATCGCGCCGAGGTGGGTCTCGGCCTGGGCGGCCAGCGCCTCGACGAGCCCGAGGACGAGGTCGGCCACCACCCGGCCGTGGTCGAGCAGGTAGCACCGGAACAGGGTGGCGATCTGGTCGTTGCGCGAGCGCCCGGCGCGCAGCTTGCCGCCCACCTCGGGCCCGACCTCCTCGATCAGTAGCCGCTCGAGGGCGCCATGGACGTCCTCGTCGGAGGGCGACGGCTGCAGCCGGCCGGAGGTGAACGCCTCGGTGAGGACGTCGAGCCCGCGGTGCAGCTCGTTCTCCTCGTCGGCCGTCAGCAGCCCGGCCGCACCGAGCGCCTTGGCGTGGGCGTGCGAGCCGGCGATGTCGTAGAGCGCGAGCCGCCAGTCGAAGTGCGTCGACCTCGAGAGCGCCTCCAGCTCGGGCGACGGACCGCCCTCGAAGCGACCGCCCCAGAGCTTGCCCTCGTTGGTCGTGCTGAGCTCCCCCATCAGTCGGTCCCGAGCTCCATGGCGGCGCTGTCGAGGGCCTCGTCGTCGAGCTCGTCGCTGCCGTCTGCACGGGCGATGCGGTCGGCTCCCCCGGGCTCGATCTCGCCGAATAGGTTGCCGTTCTCGACGAGCACGTGGCCCTGGTCCTGCGGCTGGCTGGCGTAGAGCTCGAGTTTGGCGCGCGAGTCGGCGATGTCGAGGTTGCGCATCGTCAGCTGCCCGATGCGGTCGGTCGGACCGAAGACTGCGTTGTCGGTGCGTTCCATCGACAGCTTGTCGGGGTGGTACGAGAACGCCGGACCGTCGGTGGCGAGCACCGTGTAGTCCTCGCCGCGACGCAGCCGGATCGTCACCACGCCCGTGACGAGGGAGGCCACCCAGCGCTGGATCGCCTCGCGCATCATCAGCGCCTGCGGGTCGAGCCAGCGGCCCTCGTAGAGCAGGCGACCCAGGCGGCGGCCCTCGTAGTGGTAGTTGGCGATCGTGTCCTCGTTGTGCACGGCGTTGAGCAACCGCTCGTAGGCGATCCAGAGCAGGGCCATGCCCGGCGCCTCGTAGATGCCACGTGACTTGGCCTCGATGATCCGGTTCTCGATCTGGTCGGACATGCCGAGCCCGTGGCGGCCACCGATCTCGTTCGCCTTCAGGACCAGCTGCACGGCATCGGCGTACGACTGACCGTTGATCTCGACTGGGCGGCCCTGGTCGAAGCGGATCGTCACGTCCTCGGTCTCGATCGCAACGGAGGGGTCCCAGAACTTCACGCCCATGATCGGCTCGACGGTCTCCAGGGAGACGTCGAGGTGCTCGAGGGTCTTGGCCTCGTGGGTGGCGCCCCAGATGTTGGCGTCGGTGGAGTAGGCCTTCTCCTTGCTGTCGCGGTAGGGCAGGTCGCGCTCGGTGAGCCACTGGCTCATCTCGGTGCGACCGCCCAGCTCGTGCACGAAGTCGGCGTCGAGCCACGGCTTGTAGATGCGCAGCTCGGGGTTGGCCAGGAGCCCGTAGCGGTAGAAGCGCTCGATGTCGTTGCCCTTGAAGGTCGAGCCGTCGCCCCAGATGTCGACGCCGTCGTCGTGCATCGCACGCACCAGCATCATGCCGGTGACGGCCCGTCCGAGCGGGGTGGTGTTGAAGTAGGCGCGGCCACCCGAGCGGATGTGGAAGGCGCCGCACGCGAGGGCGGCCAGCCCCTCCTCGACGAGCGAGGCGCGGCAGTCGACGGCGCGAGCGATCTCGGCGCCGTACTGCTTGGCACGGCCGGGCACACCGGAGATGTCGGGCTCGTCGGCCTGGCCGATGTCGGCGGTGTAGGTGCACGGGACGGCACCCTTCTCGCGCATCCAGGCGACGGCCACGGAGGTGTCGAGGCCGCCCGAGAAGGCGATGCCGACGCGCTCGCCGACGGGAAGGGAGGTGAGGACCTTGCTCACTTAGTGGTCATCCTTTGCAGTGTGGTGATTGGCGAATTCGAGGAACCGGCGCGCGAGGGCTTCGCCGCCGGATGGATCGCGACCGATGACCAGGACAGTGTCGTCCCCCGCGATCGTGCCGAGCACGTCGCCGAGGTCGGCCTTGTCGAAGGCACTGGCCAGGAACTGGGCCGCGCCGGGCGGCGTGCGCAGCACGACGAGGTTGGCGCTCGCGTCGGCGCTGACGAGCAGCTCCGCGCACAGGCGCGCGAGCCGCTCGCGGGCACCGGACGACTCGCGGCCGCCGGTCGGGCTGCGGTCGCCGCCCTCGGCGGGTACGGCGTAGACGAGCGCCCCCTCGGGACTGCGCACCTTGACCGCGTCGAGCTCGACCAGGTCACGACTGAGCGTGGCCTGGGTGACGTGCACGTCGTGCTGGGCGAGCAGCTCGGCCAGCTCGGTCTGGGAGCGCACGGCGTGGTTGGTGACCAGGTCGATGATTCGCTGGTGACGCGCGTTCTTGGTCATGGGGCTGACGGCGGAGGAGCTCATCGGTCGTCCTCCCCCTGCGCGAGCAGCCACGCGAGCACTGCCTTCTGCGCGTGCCGGCGGTTCTCGGCCTCATCCCACACGGCGCTCTGCGGGCCGTCGATCACCTCGGCGCTGATCTCCTTGCCGCGGTAGGCCGGCAGGCAGTGCAGCACCATGGCGTCGGGCTCGGCCTTCGCCAGCAGCTCGCTCGTGACGGCGTACGGCGCGAAGAGCCGCGCACGATCGGCGGCCTCCTCCTCGCGACCCATCGACACCCAGGTGTCGGTGACGACGACCTGCGCGCCGGCCACGGCAGCCACGGGGTCGTGGCTGATCTCGACGCTGCCACCTGTGTCGGCGGCGATCTTGCGGGCCCGCTCGACGACGTCGGCGGCCGGCTCGAAGCCGGCGGGCGAGGCGACGGTGACGTGAAGGCCGGCCGTGGCACCGGCGAGCACCCAGGAGTTGCCCATGTTGCAGGCGCCGTCGCCGACGAAGGCGACGCGGGTGCCGGCCAGGGTGCCGAGGCGCTCCTGCACGGTCATCAGGTCGGCGAGCAGCTGGCAGGGGTGGAAGTCGTCGGTCAGCGCGTTGACGACCGGGACCCGGCCGTAGGTGGCCATCGTCGCGAGGTCGGACTGGTGGGCGGTGCGCCAGACGATGGCGGACGCCTGGCGACCGAGCACGCGCGCGACGTCCTCGACCGACTCCCGCGAGCCCATCGCCGCGAGCCCGCCGTCGACCGTCATCGGGTTGCCGCCGAGCTCGGCGATGCCGGCCGTGAACGAGACCTGGGTGCGCAGCGTCGGACGGTCGAACACGAGCGCGACCGTCTTCGGGCCGGCCAACGGCTTGGGCCCGTAGGGGTCCTTCTTCATCTCGGCGGCGAGGGCGAGCACCTCGGCCTGCTCGGCCGGGGTCAGGTCGTCGTCGGCCAGGAGGTGGCGGGTCACGCGGACACCTCGCTCGCGTCGAGGATCGCCGCCCAGGCGTCGATCAGGCTGTGAGCGTCGTCGTCGGTCAGCACCAACGGCGGCACCAGTCGGATCGACGACGGCGTCGTCGCGTTGAGGATGAAACCGGCGGTCTGCGCGGACGCGACGACCGATGGCGCGTCCACGGTCAGCTCGAGGCCGATCATCAGGCCCTCACCGCGGATCTCGGAGACGCGTGGTTCCACGAGGCCGTCGCGCAGGGTCTTGCCGAGCGCGTTGACGTGGTCGAGGAGGCCGTCCTTCTCGATCGTGTCGAGGACGGCGAGCGCGGCCGCGCACGCGACCGGGTTTCCGCCGAACGTGGTGCCGTGGTTGCCGGGCTCGAGCAGCGCACCGGCACGGCCGAGGCCGATGGTCGCGCCGATCGGGATGCCGCCGCCGAGGCCCTTGGCCAGGGTGACGATGTCGGGGGTCACGCCCTGCGCGTCCGGCAGCTGGTGGGCGAACCACGCGCCGGTGCGGCCGACGCCGGTCTGGATCTCGTCGAGCCACAGCAGCGCGCCGTGCTCGTCGCAGGCCTGCCGGGCGGCTGCGAGGTAGCCGGCCGGCGGCACGCGCACGCCCGCCTCGCCCTGGATGGGTTCGAGCACAACGGCGGCCGTCTCGTCGGTCACGGCCGCTGCGAGGGCCGCTGCGTCGCCGTACGGGACGAAGGTGACGTCGCCGGGCAACGGCTCGAAGGGCTCGCGGTAGGCGGCCTTGGAGGTGAGCGCGAGCGCGCCCATCGTGCGCCCGTGGAACGCCCCCTCGGTGGCGACGATGTGGGTGCGGCCGGTGCGGCGGGTCAGCTTGAACGCCGCTTCGTTGGCCTCGGTGCCGGAGTTGGAGAAGAAGACGTGTCCCTGGGCGCCGAGCAGCGAGAGCAGGCGCTCCGCGAGGGCGAGCTGCGGCTCGGAGGCGAAGAAGTTGGACACGTGGCCCAGCGTCCCGAGCTGCGTGGTGACGGCCTCGACGACGGCGGGGTGGGCGTGGCCGAGGGAGTTGACGGCGATGCCGCCGAGGAAGTCGACGTACTCCCGACCGTCGGCGTCCCAGACGTGCGCGCCCTCGCCTCGGGTGAGCAGCAGCTTGGGCGTGCCGAAGGTGTTCATCAGCGCGGAGCGGTAGCGCTCCTGCCACGTCATGACGGGTCTCCTTGGGCTGACAGGGCCTTGCGCAGCTTGGTCGCGACACCGGGCAGCACCTGGGTGCCGACGCCCTCGTCGGTGAAGATCTCGAGGAGTACGGCGTGGGGCTCGCGCCCGTCGATGACGGTGGCGCGCGGCACGCCGTTGGTGACGGCCTGGTGGCAAGCGGTCATCTTCGGCACCATGCCGGCGTCGAGGGAGGGCAGCATCTCCCCCAGCGCCTCGGGGCTGATCTCCTGGATGACGTCGTCGGAGTTGCCGTAGTCGAGGTAGAGCCCCTCCACGTCGGTGAGGACGAGGAGCTTCTCGGCACCCAGCGCGATGGCGAGGGCCGCCGCGGCGGTGTCGGCGTTGACGTTGTGGACCAGGCCGTCGATGTCGGGAGCGACGCTGGAGATCACCGGGATCCGGCCGGCCGCGACGAGGTCCTCGACGGCCTCGGGACGAACGTGGGCGACCTCGCCCACGAGCCCGAGGTCGACCTCCTCGCCGTCGACGATGGTGTTGGTCGCGGTGGCTGTGAACAGACCGGCGTCCTCGCCGGACAGGCCGACGGCGAGGGGGCCGTGCTGGTTGATCAGGCCGACGAGCTCGCGCTGCACCTGCCCGACCAGCACCATGCGGACGACGTCCATCGCCTCGGGCGTGGTGACCCGCAGGCCGCCGCGGAACTCCGAGGTGATGTCGAGGCGCTTGAGCATGGCGGAGATCTGGGGGCCGCCGCCGTGCACGACGACGGGCTTGAAGCCGGCGAAGCGCAGGAACGCGATGTCCTCGGCGAACGCCTTCTTCAGCACGTCGTTGGTCATGGCGTTGCCGCCGTACTTCACCACGATCGTCTTGCCGTGGTACTGCTTCAGCCACGGCAGCGCCGCGGCCAGGGTCTTGGCGTCGGTCTTCATGAGCACTTCCCCGTCATGAGCTGTAGGCGCTGTTCTCGTGGACGTAGGCATGGGTCAGGTCGTTGGTCCACACCGTCGCCCGGGCGTCGCCGGCCTTCAGGTCGATCGTGACGGTGACCTCGCGCCCGGTCAGGTCGACGCCTGCGGGGTCCTCGGCCGGCGTCGAGTTCCGGCAGACCCAGACGCCGTTCATCGCGACGTCGAGGTCGGCCGGGTCGAAGGCAGCCTGAGTGGTGCCGATGCTGGCGAGCACCCGGCCCCAGTTGGCGTCGTTGCCGAAGACGGCGGCCTTGAACAGGTTGCTGCGGGCGACGCTGCGACCCACCTCGACGGCGTCGTCCTCGGACGCGGCGTTGAGGGTGGTGATCGCGATCTCGTGGTCGGCGCCCTCGGCGTCCTTGAGCAGCTGCATCGCGAGGTCCGTGCAGACCTGGGTCAGGGCGGCGGTGAAGTCCTCCGGCGTCGGGGTGATGCCGCTGGCGCCACTCGCGAGCACGGTCACCGTGTCGTTGGTCGACATGCAGCCGTCGGAGTCGAGGCGGTCGAAGCTGACCCGGGTCGCCGCGCGCAGGGCGGCGTCGAGGTCGGCCGCCGGCACGACGGCGTCGGTGGTGATCACCACGAGCATCGTGGCGAGCGCCGGGGCGAGCATGCCCGCGCCCTTCGCCATCCCGCCGATGGACCAGCCTGCGCCCTCGACGACGACGTTCTTGGCCACGGAGTCGGTGGTCATGATCGCCTCGGCGGCGGACGCTCCGCCGTCGGCCGACAGGGCGGCGTACGCACTCTCGACGCCGGCGAGGAGGTCGTCGCGGTCGTTGGCGAGACCGATCAGGCCGGTCGAGCAGACGACGACGTCGACGGCACCGATGCCGACGAGGTCGGCGACCTTCTCGGCGACCGCGTGGGTGGTCTGGAAGCCGTCGGCGCCGGTGTAGCAGTTGGCGCCGCCGGAGTTCAGGACCACGGCCTTGACCGTGCCGTCCTTGACGACCTCTTGGCTCCACAGGATCGGGTTGGCCTTGCAGCGGTTGGCGGTGAAGACGCTCGCGGAGTCGAAGGTGGGGCCGTGGTTGACGACGAGGGCGAGATCCTTCGCGCCGGTCGACTTGAGGCCGGCGGCGACGCCGGCGGCGGTGAATCCGGCGGGGTGGGTGATGGTCATTTCTTGGTCTTCGTCTTTCCCTGGGAACGAGGAGCCCTGGTGGGCTTGGCGGGGACGGCGGCGATCACGGTGTGACCTCGTCGTCGCCAGGCCTCGGTCGCCTTCTCCCCGTCGACGAGCCGGACCATGATCCAGTCGGTGTCGAAGGTGGACAGCGTGTAGACGGGGACCTCCGCCTCTGCGAGCGGGACGAGCAGGCCCGCCAGGATGCCGACCGCGTCGGGGTCGAGCGTTCCCTGCACCTGGAAGGCGGTCAGGGGGCCGATGTGCGGCGTCTTGGTCGGGATCGTCCGGGTCGCGCAGATGACGCTCGTCTCGGTGGCCGTGGCGGTCATCGAGAAGAGGCTCGCGCTCTCGGCCCACTTGGGCATCTCCGCGCCGGGGCCGAGCCGCACGATCGCGAGCTTCTCGGGGAACTGGAGCAGCGTCAGGGTGGGACCGCTGGTCTCGGGTGTGGTCTGCTCAGTCATGGTGCGAGTCCGATCGTGGAAAGGCCGGTGGTCTCGTCGAGGCCGAGGGCGAGGTTCATGCATTGCACAGCGGCACCGGCGGTGCCCTTGGTGAGATTGTCGATGGCGGCCACGGCGACCAGCCGACCGGCCGTCTCGTCGACAGCGACCTGGACGTGCACCGCGTTGGAGCCGACGACCGCCTTCGTCTGCGGCCACTGGCCCTCGGGCAGCAGGTGGATGAAGGGCTCGTGGTCGTACGCCGCGGCGTAGGCCGCCCGCGCCTGCTCCTGCGTCACGTCGCCGGCCAGCGGCGCGGAGACGGTCGCCAGGATGCCGCGCGACATCGGCACCAGCATCGGGGTGAAGCTGACCCGGACCTGCCCGTCGTGGACGAGCGAGAGGTTCTGCGTGATCTCGGGCGTGTGCCGGTGGACGCCGCCGACGCCGTAGGCGCTGGCGTTGCCCATCGACTCGCTGCCGAGCAGGTGGGGCTTGAGCGACTTGCCCGCTCCGCTCAGCCCGCTGGCGGCGACAACGGCCACGTCGGGCTCGACGAGACCGGCGCCGAGCGCGGGGGCGATCGCGAGCGTCGAGACGGTGGGATAGCACCCGGGCACGGCGATGCGGCGAGCGCCGGCGAGCCGGGTGCGCTGGTCGGCGAGCTCGGGCAGGCCGTAGGGCCACGACCCGGCGTGCTGGCCGCCGTAGAACTTCTCCCACTGCGCGGCGTCGGTCAGGCGGAAGTCGGCTCCGCAGTCGATGACCACGGTGTCGTCACCGAGCGCGGCGGCGATCTCGGCCGACTGGCCGTGCGGCAGGCCGAGGAAGACCACGTCGTGTCCCGACAGGGTCTCCAGCGTGGTGGGCTCGAGGACGCGGTCGGCCAGCGGCAGCAGGTGGGGCTGCAGGCTCCCCAGTCGTTGGCCGGCGTTGCTCCCGGCGCTCAGCGTGCCGATCCGAGCGTGGGGATGGCCGAGCAGCAGGCGCAGCACCTCGCCCCCGGCGTAGCCACTGGCGCCGGCGACGGCGATCGAGAAGGAATCAGGCATGTGCATGACTATACAACACCTCGTATGTTCATCCGCTACTAGGGTTCGGCCGTGCTCTCCTTCGCCCAGTATCTCGACTTGATCGCCCACGACACCATGCGCGTCGTCGGCGCCATGAGACGAACCGATCCGTCGGCGCCGGTCCCCGGCTGCCCCGACTGGCGGGCCGGGGAGCTCCTCACCCACCTGATCGAGATGAACGACATCTGGGGCTGGCTGGTCAGCCACCGTCCCCACGACTTCGGCGAGGGCTTCGAGGGCGTCTCGGTCCCGGCCGCCCACGCGGACCGCCTCGACCTCCTGGACGTCACGAACCACCAGCTGGTCGAGGCCCTGCGACAGGCCGGACCTGACGAGCCCGTCTGCTACTTCGGCGAGCAGGCGCCGGCCGTCCGGGTGGCCAGGCTGATGGCGCTCGAGACCGTCATGCACTCGCGTGACGCGGAAGAGTCCGCCGGGATGGCCGTGACGCCGATCCCCGCGGACGCCGCGGCCGACGGCATCGCCCAGCAGCTCGCCCACCTGGACGACGGCGACCAGGCGGCATGGCTGCCCAGCGGCGTGTCCTTGACCAGCACCGACACCGGGGACTCCTGGACGGTGCTCGTCGCCGAGTCCGACCTCGACGGCACGCTGCGCCTCACCGACCAGGCTCCGGTGGGAGCGCAGGTCTCGGCCCCAGCGTCGACCTTGCTGCCCTGGCTCTTCGCCCGGACCCACGACCCCTCGCTGGTCACCGAGTCCGGCGACCCGTCGCTCCTGCGGACGCTGCGACTCGCCCTCGGCCACGAGGTGGCACCGCTCGGCCGGCGGCGGTGGTGGGGGCGCTGAGGAGTGTCGCGGTGTCTCACGCCCTAGGTTGAAGTCATGACTCTCCTGAGCCCCGAGACCTACCTCGAACACATCCGCGTCGAGTCCGCCCGCTTCCGTTCGGTGCTCGCCGACTGCGACCCGGACGTGCGGGTGCCCACCTGCCCCGACTGGTCGGCGGCGGACCTGCTGTGGCACCTCACGACCGTCCAGTGGTTCTGGAGCACGGTCGTGGTGGATCGGCCCGCCGAGGTCGACGAGGCCCTCGAGCCCGAGCGGCCGGCGGCGTACGGCGATCTGCTGGCCGCCTTCGACCGCTGGAGCACCGCCCTGGCGGACGCGCTCGAGGGCGTGTCACCGAAGGACGAGGCGTGGACGTGGTCGGAGGACCACACCGTCGGCTTCATCCTGAGGAGGCAGGCCCACGAGGCGCTCATCCACCGCCTCGACGCCGAGCTCGCGGCCGGCACGACGTCCGAGCTGCCCGCCGAGCTGGCTGCCGACGGCGTGCACGAGGTGCTGTCGGAGATGTACGGCGGGTGCCCGCCCTGGGGATCGTGGGAGCCCCTCCCCCACTACGCACGCGTCGACTGCACCGACACCGGTGACGAGGTCTGGGTGCAGCTCGGGCTGTTTTCCGGCACCGCTCCCGACAGCGGGGACGAGATCGTCGACGAGGAGGACTTCCACGTCGTCGAGCCGCCCGAGGAGATCGAGCCTGACGTCGTCATCGACGGCCCGGCGGGCGCCCTCGACGCCTGGCTGTGGCACCGCGGCGACGAGAGCGAGCTGTCGGTCGTCGGTGACGCGGATGTCCGCCAGCGGTTCCTGTCGGTGGTCGAGCACCCCATCAACTGACTGCCGCCCGCATCCGTCATCCGAAGTCGCACCCATGGGTGCGGATCGGTATGACGGATCGCGGGCGGCAGTGGGTCAGCGCTGGACCGCGCCGGTCCGCTCCGCGGCGAGCGCGACGGCGGCGTCGCGGGCGGCGGATGCCTCGCCCTCCTTGAGGGTCCGGTCGGCGGCACGGAAGCGCAGGGCGTAGGCCAGCGACTTCTTGCCCTCGCCGACCTGGTCGCCGGTGAAGACGTCGAAGAGCCGGATCGACTCCAGCAGCTCGCCGGCTCCCTCACGCAGGGCCGCCTCGACCGCTGCGGACGGGACGGAGGCGTCGACGACCAGCGCCACGTCCTCCTTCGCGACCGGGTAGGACGAGAACCGCGGGCCCGACACGACGGTGGTCGCGTGCTCCAGCAGGGCGTCGAGGTCGATCTCCGCCACGGCCGAGCGGGCCGGGACGCCGTACGCCTTGCACACCTTCGGGTGCAGCTCGCCCGCGTGCCCGATGACGCGCTCGCCGATCCGCAGCTCCGCGCACCGGCCGGGGTGCCAGGGCTCGCGGGTGGTGGAGGCGACCTCGAGCTCGACGCCGAGCTCCGTGGCCAGGGTGCGGATGGTGCCGATGGCGTCGGACCAGGACGCGCTGCGGCCCTCGCCCCACCAGCCCGCCTCCTCGGCGTGGCCGGTCAGCGCGATCGCCAGGTGCATCGGCTGCCGGGGCACGGCCTTCTCGATGCTGGCCCACTCCTCGTCCGTCGGACGCCGGTCGACACCGAGGATCGGGGCCCGCTCGTCGCCGGTCGGTGCGAACACCAGGCTGGTCTCGAACAGCGCCACGTCGGTGTTGCCCCGCCCGACGTTGCGGGCCAGGGCCTTGAGCAGCCCCGGCAGCAGCGTCGTGGCGAGCAGCGGCTCCTCGTTGTTGAGCGGGTTGACGACGCGCAGTGCGGTACGGCGGGGGGCGGCC
>NZ_CM001852.1:3863828-3878274 GCF_000389985.1 Nocardioides sp. CF8 | reverse complement strand
CCAGTCGGCCTCGCCGACGAAGGGATAGCTGATGGTCTCGACCAGTCCCTCCCCGGCGAGCGTGAGCCCGACCCGGCGGCGCAACCGCTGGGACTCGCTGCGACCGCGCCCGGCCGGGGCCGGCGGCAGCACGGAGGGGACCTGGTCGTAGCCGACGATCCGCACGACCTCCTCGACAAGGTCGTAGGGGTCGGTCACGTCGGGGCGCCACGAGGGCGCCACCGCGGTGAGCGTCTCGCCGTCGAGCGAGACGTCGCAGCCGACGGCGGCGAGGTGGGCGAGCGTGGTCTCGGCCGCGATGTCGATGCCGCTGATCCGGGCCGGCAGGTCGACCGGGATGGTGATCGAGACCGGCGCCGGAGCCGTGCCGACCACCGTCGTGCCCGCGTCGGCCGTGGCGCCACCGAGCTCGACGAGCAGCTCGACGACGCGGTCGGCAGCCGCCTGCGGCAGCAACGGGTCGACGCCGCGCTCGAAGCGCTTCGACGCCTCCGAGTGGAGCTTGTGGCGCTTGCCCGCACGGAAGACCGTGACCGGGTCGAAGTGGGCCGCCTCGACGACGATGTCGGTCGTGGTCTCGGAGAGCTCGGTGCTCTCCCCGCCCATCAGGCCGGCGATGCCGATCGCCCCGTTGTCGTCCGCGATCAGCAGGTCGGCCTCGGAGAGCTGGCGCACGACGCTGTCGAGCGTGGTGAGCTTCTCACCCGCCGTCGCGCGCCGAACCCGGATCGGGCCCGCCAGCCTGGCCTTGTCGTAGCAGTGGTTGGGCTGGCCGAGCTCGAGCATGACGTAGTTGGAGATGTCGACACCCAGGCTGATCGGACGCATGCCGCTCTGCTCGAGCCGGGTAGCCATCCACGCCGGTGTCAGGGCCGTCGGGTCGAAGCCGCTGACCGTGCGCGCCACGAAGACCGGGCAGCCCTCGGAGTCCTCGACCACGACGGGGTGGCCGGCGTCGTCCGCGGCGGGAGTCGAGCGCGCAGCCGGGTCGGTGAACGGCAGCTCGAAGCCGAGCGCGGCCTCGCGCGCGATCCCCCGCAGGGACAAGGCGTAGGCCCGGTCCGGGTTGATCTCGAACTCGATGACCGGGTCGTCCATGCCGAGCACGCCGAACGCGTCGTCCCCGGGGGCACCGGCGTCGGCCGGCAGCACGATGATGCCGTCGTGGTCCCCACCGAGACCGAGCTCGGCGGCCGAGCAGATCATCCCGGCGGAGAGGTGGCCGTAGGTCTTGCGCTCGCTGATCACGAAGTCACCGGGCAGCACAGCGCCGGGCAGGCAGACCACGACGAGGTCGCCCTCGACGAAGTTGTGCGCGCCGCAGATGATCCCTTGGGGCTCCCCCGTGCCGTTGGCGTCGCCCACGTCGACGCTGCACCAGTTGATGACCTTGCCGTTCTTCTGCGGCTCCTTCTCGATGGTGAGCACGCGGCCCACCACCAGCGGGCCGGTGATCGCATCGGCCGGGTTGGTGACGGCCTCGAGCTTGAGCCCGAGCATCGTCAGCCGCTCGGTTAGCTTGTCCAGCGTGACGTCGGCCGGCAGGTCGACGTACTCGCGAATCCAGGAAAGTGACGCCTTCATCTCAGATCTCCGTCCCGAACGCACTGGCGAAGCGGACGTCACCTTCGAAGACGTCGCGCAGGTCTGTCACGTTGTGGCGGAACATCAGCATCCGGTCGATGCCGAAGCCGAACGCGACGCCGGAGTAGACCTCCGGGTCGATGCCGCAGGCGGTCAGCACGCGCGGGTTGACCACGCCGCAGCCGCCGAGCTCGATCCAGCCCTCGCCGCGGCACGTGCGACAGGCATCGGAGTCGACCCCGCGGCACACGAAGCAGACCATGTCCATCTCGGCCGACGGCTCGGTGAAGGGGAAGTAGGACGGCCGGAAGCGGGTGGTGATGCCCTCGCCGAACAGCGCGGTCGTCATGTGGTCGAGCGTGCCCTTGAGGTGGGCCATGGTGATGCCCTTGTCGACGACGAGGCCCTCGATCTGGTGGAAGACCGGCGAGTGCGTCGCGTCGACCTCGTCGGTGCGGTAGACCCGGCCCGGGCACACGACGTAGATCGGCGGCTCCTGGGTCAGCATCGTGCGCGCCTGGACCGGCGAGGTGTGGGTGCGCAGCACCAGCGCGGCCTCGGCGGGCTCGAGCCAGAAGGTGTCTTGCATCGTGCGGGCGGGGTGGTCGGCACCCATGTTGAGGGCGTCGAAGTTGAGCCACTCGGCCTCGACCCAGGGCCCCTCGGCGACGTCCCAGCCCATGGCCAGGAAGATGTCGGCGAGCCGCTCCGAGAAGGTCGTGATCGGGTGTCGGGCACCACGGCTGCGACGGTCGGTGGGCAGCGTGACGTCGACGCTCTCCTCGACCAGCATCCGCGCCTCGTGCTCCTCCTCGAGCACAGCGCTGCGCTCGCCGAGCGCCTTGTTGATCGCGCCCCGGGCCTGGCCGACGCGGGCACCGGCCTCCTTGCGCGCCTGCGGGGGCAGCGCGCCGATCTCACGGTTGGCCAGCGCGATCGGCGAGCGGTCGCCGGCGTGGTCGAGCCGGACCTGCTTGAGCTCGTCGAGGTCGGCGGCAGCGGCGATGGCGACCAGCGCCTCGTCGCGCATCCGCTCGACCTCCTCGGCCTTGAGCGGGGTGACCTCGACAGGGTCGTAGTCAGTGTTGGGGCCGGACATGGCTCCCTTTCCTTGCGCCTCGGGTGGACGGCGCGATTCTAGAAGTGGGTCGGACGGGGTTTCTCCCCGGACCCGGCGACGTTCAGGAGCACTGCGAGACGCAGGTGTCGATCAGGCGGATCGACGGGCCCCCGGACACCGTGCGGGTCCGGGGCGCAGAAATCGCTGGCTGTGGTTCACGGCGCCAACTCTACCCCGCTGGGTCCGCGGTGTAGGCGTCCATGATCGGTCCGCAGGGGTCCCCCGCGGCGTCCGGTCGGGTCGCGTCGAGGTCCAGGCCGGCGAGCGCATCCTCGGCGCGCGCTCGCCCGAGGTTCCAGCCGAGGGCGTCGTCGTTCTCCGCGCTGCGCTGGTTGCCGGGCAGGTCTCGGAGCACGCAGGCCGCGACGTCGGCAGGCAGTCCCTCGGCGATGACCGGCGCCGCGTCGGCCGAGAGCCCCTGCAGGTAGACGAGGTCCACCTGACCCGTCGCCTCGTAGCGGTCGAGGTTGCGCCCGGCCACCCAGGCGTCCGGGTTGACTGCGGCGAGCCCGAGCACGGCCACGGCACCGGTGACGAGCGCGATCCGCGGTAGCCAGCGGCCGTGCCCCAGACCGCCGACGACCATGACGAGCAACACCACGACCCCGAGCCAGCCCTCGAACACGTCGACCGTCAGTCGCAGCGTGGTGAAGCCGTACGCCTCCTGGTAGAGGCTCATCCGGTGCAGCGCCGACCCGACGACGACGAGCGTCAGCACGCAGAGCAGCCCGAGGGAGGCCCGCATCCAGCGCCGGTCGGTCGGCGCGTCCCTCACCTTGCGCGCGGCCGCCCACACGACGAACAGCGTGAGCACGGTCGCGATGGTCAGCTGTCCGAAGCCCTGGTGCACGTAGTCGGCGTACGTCAGGCCGGTCGTCCGCTCGACGTAGTCGTGCCCGCCGAAGACGGCGGTGGCCTGGGCGACCAGGAACAGCACGAAGACGGCGTCGACCAGCAGCACCGGGACCAGCCACTCGAAGCGGTTGCCGAGGGCCTCGACGACACGGCGCGGGGGCTCGACGCGGGACGGGTTCAGCGCGAGGTAGGCCGCGGCGAGCGTGACGGCGAAGACCAGGCAGCCGACGAAGACGCGGGTGACGAGGTCGTTGAAGCTCAGGGTCGGCACCAACGCGTCGATCCAGGTCGCGAACAGCGCGTCGGCCGAGGCGAAGAGGGCGCCGAAGACGCCCAGCGCGAGCAGGGAGACCACGACCGTGCGCACGATCGCGGGTGTGCGGCCGCCGGTGCCGACGACGCGCAGTGCCCGACCGAACCACGGCAGTCCGCGCAAGGACGACAGCGGCCAGGAGATCCCGGCGAGCAGGAAACCGGCCGGGGTCCGCGCGTTCGTGACCCCGATGAGGAACACCCCGGCGGCGGCGAAGACGCCCAGCAGCGCGATCCCCTCGGCGTCGCGCAGCATCAGCGGCAGCACGAGCAGCGAGGCGAGCAGCGTGCAGCCGATCGTGAACGCGTTGCGGCGGTGCCGTGCCGTGACGTACGCCGCCGTGCCGGCCCCCAGCAGCACCAGCACCCACGAGAGGCCGGGCGCGGTGAAGGTCATCGTGGCACCGGCCAGGACCCCGACCAGTGCGGACGCCACCACCACGCGCAGGCCGGCGAGACCGGGCCGCTCGGGCCAGAACGCCCCGAAGAAGGAGTCCATCCCGGGCGGCGGGGTCGGTGCCTCGACCGGCAGCGGCGTGTAGGTCGGCGGCACGGAGGGTGCCGGTGGTGTGGTCGGAGCAGTCATGGTCGCCTCCTCGGGCGGGCTCGACAGGTCGGGCAGCTCGAGCCGGAGCAACGCCCCGGACCGGCCCGGGGCAGGATCGGTGAATCGGAGGGTGCCGCCGTGCAGCTGCGCCACCCAGCGGGCGACCGCGAGGCCGAGCCCCGTGCCGCCACCGCTGGGGTCGGTGCCGAAGCGCTGGAACACCCGCTCCCGGTCGGACGGGTCGACCCCGGGGCCACGGTCGGCGACCGTGAGCCACCAGCCGGTCGGCGTACGACCGGCGTCGATCCGGACCGGGGAACCGTTGGGCGCGTGCCGCGCGGCGTTGTCGAGGACGTTGACGAGCAGCTGGCGCAGCCGCGCCTCGTCGGCACGCACGACCAGCTCCTCGGGTACGGCGACGTCGAACTCACCCGTGCGGCCGGCGGCGCTGACCTCACCGAGGCAGTCGGTCACGAGCGGGCGGACGGCGACGTCGGTGTCCTGCAACCGGGTCACGCCCGCCTCGAGCCGCGACAGCTCCAGCAGGTCGGCGACCAGCCGGCGCAGGCGCTCGGCCTGGGCGAGCGCGCCGTCGAGGTGGGCGGCATCGGCCGGGACCACACCGTCGGCGAGGTTCTCCAGGACGGCGATCATCGCGGCCAGCGGCGTGCGTAGCTCGTGGGAGACCGTGGCGATCAGGTCGCGCCGCTCGGCCTCGACCAGGGCGAGGTCGCCCGCCATCTGGTTGAAGACGGCGGCCAGCCGGCCGACCTCGTCGGTGGACGTCGTGTGGACGCGACCGGTGTAGTCACCGCGAGCCATCCGCTGCGCGACCTCGGTCATCGAGCGCAACGGCGCAACCATGCCGGCCGCGAGCAGCTGGGTCACCCCGAGCGTCAGCAGCACCGCGACCGGCAGCGTGAGCCACACGGGCACGCCCGCCGACGACCCGAGGGTGGCCAGCAGCGCAACCACGACAACCGAGACCGCCACCAGCGCACCGAGCTTGACCTTGATGCTGGTGACCGCGTCGAGCAGTGCCTTCACGCCGGCACCTCGAGGGCGTAGCCCACGCCGTGCACCGTGCGGATCCAGCCGGCGCCGAGCTTCTGCCGCAGCGCCTTGACGTGGCTGTCCACGGTGCGTGTCGCCACGCCGTTGAGCGTGGCCTCGCCCCAGTCCCAGACGTCGGCGAGCAGCCGTTCGCGGGTCAGCACCTGGCCGGGGCTGCTGACCAGGCAGACGAGCAGGTCGAACTCCGTCGGGGTGAGGTGCACCTCGGCGTCGCCGATGGTCGTACGTCGCGTGCCCGGGTCGACGCTGAGCGCGCCCTGGACCAGCGGCGAACGGTGAGCGGTGGTCGCCGCCAGCTCGGCCGCGCGCTCGACCCGGCGCAGCAGGGCCGCGACCCGGGCCACGACCTCGCGCATCCGGAACGGCTTGGTGAGGTAGTCGTCGGCGCCGACACCGAGCCCGACGAGGATGTCCGCCTCGTCGTCGCGGGCCGTCAGCATCAGCACCGGGACCGGGCGCTCGGCCTGGATCCGCCGGCACACCTCGTGTCCGTCGAACCCCGGCAACATCACGTCGAGCAGCACCACGGCCGGCTCGGTCCCGGCTGCGAGCTCCACAGCGGACGGGCCGTCGAAGGCCTGGGTCACGAGGTAGCCCTCGGCGCGAAGCCGCTCGGTCACCTGGTCGTTGATGACCCGGTCGTCCTCGACCACCAGCACCCGTTGTCCGCTCATGTCCTGACCTTAGGAGTGCAGCTGCGCAGGAGACGGGGACGACTCGTGAAGGTTGTGTGCAGATACGGCCCCGGAATCGGATTCTCGTACGGCGCCCGCGGCCCTACCCTTGGCTGGTGCCCACCACCAGCCAGCTGCTCGCCTTCGCGCTCGCCTCGATCCTGTTCATCCAGGTGCCGGGGCCGAGCCTGCTGTTCACGATCGGGCGCGCCCTCACGGTGGGTCGTCGTGCGGCCCTCCTGTCGGTGCTCGGCAACGCGCTGGGGCTGCTCGCCCAGGTCGTCGCCGTGGCGCTCGGGCTCGGTGCCGTCGTGGCGGCCAGCGCAGCGGCGTACACCGTGCTCAAGGTCGTCGGCGCGGGCTGGGTCGTGTGGCTCGGCATCCAGGCCATCCGGCACCGCGGCGACGCCCGGCTGGCTCTCGAGCTCGGCGAGCGGCTGCCGGAGCGGACGAGCGCGGCGCTGCGCACCGGCTTCGTCGTGGGCGCCACCAACCCCAAGACCATCGTCTTCTTCGTGGCGTTCCTGCCGCAGTTCACCAACGCCGCGGCAGGTCACGTCGGTGCGCAGATCGCCTTCCTCGGCGCCCTGTTCGCGGTGATGGCCGTCGCCTCCGACTCGGTCTGGGCCCTGGCCGC
This sequence comes from Nocardioides sp. CF8, assembly GCF_000389985.1. Lineage (NCBI taxonomy): Bacteria > Bacillati > Actinomycetota > Actinomycetes > Propionibacteriales > Nocardioidaceae > Nocardioides > Nocardioides sp. CF8. The sequence goes on along the minus strand of NZ_CM001852.1, from coordinate 3,871,471 downwards.
GAGCCGGGCACGCGAGTGGTTCGCCCGCAAGCCTCAGCGGCTGGACGCGATGGGCACCGCCGGCGGCGTGATGATGATCGGCCTCGGGGCCACGCTCGCCACGACTGAGTGACCTCAGCCCGGACGCAGGTCCTCCGACGGCCAGTCGACCACCACGCGGGCGCCGACCCTGGGGGCCTCGGTCACGAAGACCGATCCGCCGTGGGCGCGGGTGAGCCCGCCGACGATGTACATCCCCAACCCGGACCCGCCGCTGGCGCCGTGCTTCCAGAACTTCGTGAAGATGCGGTTGCGCATCTCCTTGGCGATCCCCTCGCCCTCGTCGTCCACGCAGATGCGCACCCCCGTGAAGGGCGCGTCGGCGGGCAGGGCCGACAGCGACACCAGCACCAGCCCCTGGCCGTGGCGGACCGCGTTCTCCACCAGGTTGGTCACCACCTGGGTGAACTTGTCGGGGTCGGCGAAGATCTCCGGCAGTCCGTCGACCGCTGACAGCTCGATGGCCCGGCTGGTGCCGGCGCCGACCGAGTCGACGACCCGCTGGGCGAGCGCGACCGCGTCGGAACCGCGGGGATAGAGCGGCAGCCGGCCGGTGTCGATGCGAGCGACGTCGAGCAGCTCGGCGATCAGGCGCACGAGGCGGTCGGCATCGGCGTTGACGGTCTCCAGCATCAGCTTGCGCTGGTCGTCGTTGAGCTTGTCCCAGCGGTTGAGCAGTGCCTGCACGAAGCCCTTCACACCGGTCAGCGGCGAGCGGAGCTCGTGTGCCACGGTCGCGACGAGGTCGGAGCGCTCGCGGTCCAGACGGGCCCGACCGCGACCACTGCGGATGCCGATGGCGATGCCCACCACCGGCTCGCGCGGGGCTTCACGGACGAGCCGGGCGGTGGTCAGGACCTCTTCGCCGTCGGTGTTCAGCCACGACTGCTCGGGGATGGCCGTGCGTGTGGACAGGCTCCGCTCGGGCTGGTTGACCTGCCACCAGTTGCGGCCGTCCTGGTCCTGCAGCCTCAGCACGGCGTCGACGTGGGCGCCGGTCGCAGCGTCCACGTCGATCCCGAGCAGGCGGGCGGCGTGGTCGTTGATGAGGGTGATCTCCCCGTCGACGGTCGCTCCGACGATGCCGTCGGGATACAGGTCGACCAGCGACCGCAGCCGCGTGGGCCTCGAGTCGATGCGGGACACCGGCTCAGACTAGTCGGACACCGCGGCCTTGGGCCGCCGCAACCCGGCTCGGCGCAACCGCACCACGAGCTCGCGGGAGCTCACCGGCACTGCCCCGGCCGCCAGCACTGCGGCGTACGACTCGGACGGGACGTCGTAGTGATCGCGATCGAAGCCGCGGGCGGGGATGCCGATGGCGAGTGCGAAGGCGTGCAGCTCCTGGTAGGACTCGTCGCTCGCGAGGTGGGACCAGGTGCGGCCCCAGCGCTCGACGGCGGGCGGGTCGATCAGGATCATCGCTCGACCGTGGGGTGCTGCGCCCGGGCGCTGGCGTAGAGGCACACGGCCGCCGCGGTCGACAGGTTGAGGCTCTCGGCGCGGCCATGGATCGGGATCGAGACCCGGTGGTCGGCCAGGGCCGCCAGCTCGTCGGGGAGTCCCCACGCCTCGTTGCCGAACAGCCAGGCGGTGGGCCCGGTCAGGTCGGCCCCGAACAGGTCCACGTCACCGGCTCCGTCGGCGGCCAGGACGGTGAAGCCGGCCGCGCGCGCGGTCGCGACCGCCGCCGCCGCGTCGGGCTCGAGGGCGATCGGCAGGTGGAAGACGCTGCCCACGCTGGCGCGGACCGTCTTGGGGTTGTAGAGGTCGACCGAGTGACCGGCCAGCACGACGCCCGTCGCGCCCGCTGCGTCGGCGGTGCGGATGACCGTGCCGGCATTGCCGGGATCACGGACGTCCGCGCAGATGACGAGGAGCCTTGGTTTCGACTCGCTCGCTGGCGCTCGCTGCTCAACCAGCGGCGAGCTGTCGCCGAGCACGGTGGAGACGGGTACGTCGAGGTGGCGGCACAGCGCCACGACGCCGGCCGGGCTGACGGCGTCGGACAACGACGCGAGCGCCCGGTCGTCGACCAGGGTCACCAGGCGTGCGGGCGCCAGCAGGTCGGCGTACGTCTCGGCCGCCGCAGGCGTGGCGAAGACCTCGACCACGCAGTCGGGCACGGCGAGCGCGCCCTCGACGGCCTTCGGGCCGTCAGCAAGGAAGAGCCGCCGCTCGGTTCGCACCGAGCGGCGGCTCAACTTGCGAGCCTCCTTGACGCGGGCGTTGCCCACCGTCAGGGGAGTGCTCATGTTCAGGCGGAGACCTTGGGCGCGTTGACGTCCTCGGGCAGCGCAGCCTTGGCAGCCTCGACGAGCGCGGCGAAGGCCGGGGCGTCGTTGACGGCGAGCTCGGCGAGGATCTTGCGGTCCACCTCGATGCCGGCCAGGTTGAGGCCCTGGATGAAGCGGTTGTAGGTCAGACCCTGCTGGCGGGCAGCGGCGTTGATGCGCTGGATCCACAGCTTGCGGAAGTTGCCCTTGTTCTTGCGGCGGTCGTTGTAGCTGTAGACCAGCGAGTGGGTGACCTGCTCCTTGGCCTTGCGGTACAGGCGCGAACGCTGACCGCGGTAACCGGAGGCGCGCTCGAGGACAACCCGGCGCTTCTTCTGGGCGTTTACCGCCCGCTTGACGCGTGCCATTTCATAACTCCTAGATCAAAAACTTGTGGGGTGCGAGTGGGGAGAGTCGGGAGACTCAGAGACCCAGCATCTTCTTGGCACGCGGGACGTCGGCCTTGGCGACCTCGACGGTGCCCGACAGACGACGGGTGACCTTCGAGGGCTTCTTCTCGAGGTTGTGGCGCTTGCCAGCCTTCTCGCGAAGGATCTTGCCCGAGCCGGTCACGCGGAAGCGCTTCTTGGCACCGGAATGCGTCTTGTTCTTCGGCATCTCTGTCTCCTCTGATCTGTGATGTCTTGGTGCCGACGTGCGACGTGCGTGAGCCGTGACTCAGGCTTCGACGTCGTCGTCGAGGTTCTCGGAGCGACCGCGCTCCTTCTTGGCGGCCACCGGGCCGGCAGCGTGGGCTGCTTCGCGCTCGGCGTCCTCGGCGGCCACGAGCGCTGCGCGCTCGGCCATCTTCTCTTCCTTGGCAGCGGCGGCGTCGATCTTGGCGTCGGCCTTCTTCTTGTGCGGACCGAGCACCATGATCATGTTGCGGCCGTCCTGCTTGGGCGAGGACTCGATGAAGCCCAGCTCCTGGACGTCCTCGGCCAGCTTCTGCAGCAACCGGAACCCGAGCTCGGGACGGTGCTGCTCGCGACCGCGGAACATGATCGTGATCTTGACCTTGTCGCCGGCCTTCAGGAAGCGGACGACGTGGCCCTTCTTGGTCTCGTAGTCGTGCGCGTCGATCTTGGGACGAAGCTTCATCTCCTTGATGATGACGTTCGTCTGGTTCCGACGGGCCTCGCGAGCCTTCTGGGCGTTCTCGTACTTGAACTTGCCGTAGTCCATGAGCTTGCAGACAGGCGGCCGGCCCTGTGGCGCGATCTCGACCAGGTCGAGGTCTGCCTCTTGGGCAAGCTTCAACGCCTGATCGGTCGGCACGATGCCGACGGTCTCGCCATTGGGTCCGACAAGCCGGACCTCGGGAACGCGGATCCGCTCGTTGATTCGCAGCTCGGTGCTGATGTGTCCTCCAGTGATTTTGGGTGGTTGTACGACCCCCCGGGAGGCACTGCCCGCCTCGGACGTGGTCCGAAATGAAGAATGGCTCCCGCTTTGTCCAAGCGGAAGCCAGCGTCAGGTGCAGAAAATTCGGGTGGAATGATTCTGCGCCTGATCCGGACCGGAACCCGACGACCAGTGGTCGATGCGGGTGGGAGACGAACGTGCTGTCTCCGCTTGGAGGATCGGCCCCGCAAGCGGGACTGATCGGTCAACACCGAAGATTAGCCGATCATTCCGGTGCTGGGCCAATCCACGCCGCCTGCTCCCCCACCATCGCCAGCCGCCACCCCGCGGCGAGGGCGATCAGGTCGTCTCCCTCGACCACCACGGTGGTCGGCCCGGCGATGTCGAGCACCATCGCGGCCGCCTCCTCCTGCACCGCCGACTGCGCGGCCAGCTTCGCGACCACGGGCACCGGCCGGGCCTCGGGGTTCCAGCGGGCGAGCGCGTCGGTGGAGGTGAAGGCCAGCAGCGCCAACCGGCCGTCGCCCCCCTGCATCAGCACTGCTGCCATGTCACTGGTCTTGTCGTGGGCGAGCCCGCGCTCGTCGTACTCCACCTCCCCCAGCATCGCCACCACCGGAACAAGCAGGCGGGCGTCCTGGACTGCCAGCAGCACCTCGCCGTGGCTGGCGGTGCCACGCGCGTGTGCGGCCAGTGCGGCGGCCAGGGTCGCGTCGGCCGCGCCGGTGTCGCCCGCGAATCCGGGGTCAGGGATGAGTCGCTCCACGGGACCCATTGTCCACTGTGCCAGTCTGGACTCGTGGACGAGGCAACCTGGGCGGCGCTCGCCGCGACGCTGACCGTGCTGGGACTGGTGTGGACGTGGGTGTCCTACCGGCGCCGCGGGATCGCCGGCGGCATGCGAGCCCTCGGCTTCACGATGCTGCCCGTCGCCGCGTGGCTGACCGGCACGCTGGAGATGTTCACCGAGATCGCCGGCTCGGTCACCGACTGGGCGACCGGGCTGGTGCTCAACCCGATCACCTGGACCGGCATCGGCCTGGCCGGCTCGGGCATCGTCCTGATCGTCCTCGCCGGCTATCTCCGCGACCGCCAGCTCGCCCGCGGGCAGCAGGCGACGAGCACCCCCCGGACCGGCAGGACCCTGCCCGAGGCCACCTCGACGCGTGAGCCCGGCGGGTCGGTGGTGGACGACGACCTGGCCGACATCGAGGCCCTCTTGAAGCGGCGCGGGATCCAGTGACCGACTTCGTCGGGCGCAACCGCCTCTGGGCGCGCCTCAACACCGCGGTCGCCCACCACGCCGACCACCTCGCCACCCCCATCGCGGTCGTCGACCTCGATGCCTTCGACGCCAACGCGGCCGACCTGGCGCGCCGCGCGGCCGGCAAGCCGGTCCGGGTGGCGTCGAAGTCGCTGCGCGTCCCCGCCCTGATCGAGCGTGCCCTGGCCCACCCGGGCTTCGCCGGCGTCCTGGCCTACACCCTGCGCGAGGCGCTGGTGCTGCACGAACGCGGTGTCAGCGACGACATCGTGGTCGCCTACCCGACCGTGGATCGTGGCGCCCTGGTCGATCTCGTGCAGTCGCCCGCCGCGGCAGCCGCGGTGACCCTGATGGTCGACGACGTGGCACACCTCGACGTCGTCGACTCGGTGCGCTCGTCCAAGGCGGTGCAGGTCCGCATCGCCCTGGACGTCGACGCCGGGCTCCGCCTCGGCAACCAGCACGTCGGGCCGAAGCGCTCCCCCCTCTACGACGCCTCCGCCGTGGCCGAGCTCGCCCGGACGGTCGTGGCCCGCGACGGCTTCCGCCTGGTGGGGGTCATGACCTACGAGGGCCAGGTCGCCGGCGTACCCGACGACGTGCCGACGCAACGCGCCAGGTCACTGGTCGTGCGCCGGCTCAAGCAGGCCTCGGTCGCGCAGCTGGACGTACGCCGCCGCGCGATCGTCGAGGCGCTGCGGCCGGTCGCCGACCTGGAGTTCTTCAACGCCGGCGGCTCCGGATCGGTGGAGTCCACGGTCGCCGACCCGTCGGTCACCGAGGTGGCCGCCGGTTCGGGCCTGCTGGTCCCCGGCCTCTTCGACCACTACCAGTCGTTCGCACCCCGCCCGGCCGCCTTCTTCGGGCTGCGGGTGAGCCGCAAGCCGTCGCCGACGCTGGCCACCGTCCACGGCGGCGGGCTCGTCGCCTCGGGAGCGGCCGGCGACGACCGCCTGCCACTGCCCTGGGCACCGCCCGGGCTGCACCTGACGGGACTGGAGGGCGCGGGTGAGGTGCAGACCCCGCTGACCGGCCACCCGGCGGCGATGCTCACCATCGGCGACCTGGTCTGGTTCCGGCACGCAAAGTCCGGGGAGCTCTTCGAGCACGTCAACCACGTCCACCTCGTCTCCGGCGAGGAGATCGTCGAGACCGTGCCGAGCTATCGCGGCCTCGGGCATGCCCACTGACCGGGCCGCGCAGGTCCTGGCCCATGCCCTCGACGCCGCACCCACGCTGGGCGCAGGCCGGCTGATCTGCATCGACGGCCCCGCCGGCGCGGGCAAGACGACGTTGGCGGCTTCGTTGGTCGGGCTGACCGGGGCGCAGGTCCTGCACGCCGACGAGCTGCTCGAGGGCTGGGGTGGACTCCCCCACCTGGGCGCGACGATCGAAGCGGTGCTCCGCCCGCTCGCTGCGGGCCAGCCGTCGCAGTGGCGGCGCTGGGACTGGCACGCCGACGGCTGGGCCGAGACCCACCCGATCACGCCCGCCCCCGTGCTGGTCATCGACGGTGTCGGGTCCGGCGCAGCGGCGTACGACGACCTGATCACGACGCTGGTCTGGGTCGAGGCGCCCCCCGAGGTGCGGCGCACCCGCGCGCTCGCGCGTGACGGCGACGACTTCGCACCGCACTGGGAGCAGTGGGCAGCCGACGAGGCCGAGCTGCACACCCGCGAGCGCACCCGCGAGCGCGCGGACCTGGTCTACTCCACCAACGCGTAGCTGTCCTGGCGGTAGCGCACGGCGTAGCCCGCTCGCTCGTAGATGCCCAGGGCGCCGGTCGGGTTGGCCGTGTCGACGTCGAGGCTCGAGGTGTCGAAGCCCGCGGCCTTGCAGGCGTGCAACGTGTGGGCGAGCAGGTTGGTGGCGAGGCCCCGTCCGCGGTAGTCGGGCAGGGTGCCGACGTAGGCGACGTAGGCCTCGCGACCCTGCTCCCCCGACGGCGCGATGGCGTACTCGTGGGCGAAGACGTAGGCCGCCACCGCGTTGTCCCGAGCCGGGTCGCGCAGGACGAAGGACTGGTCGTTGCGCACGTGGGCGGGGGTGACCATGAAGTTGGCCCAGTTGATCAAATCCGTCTCGGTGTAGCCCGGGTAGCCGGCGAAGGCGCGGTTGTGGGCGGTCCGCAGCTCCTCCGCGTCGGCGGGATCGACGGTGCCCAGCACCAGCTCGTCCGGCAGCACCGGGGCGGGCAGCTCGTCCAGCGCCGAGAACATCAAGAAGTTGTGGCGGTCGAGCGTGAAGCCCTGGGAGCGCAGGAGGTCGGCCTGGTCGGCTCGCCCCTCGAGCGCGCGCGTGTTCACCCGCATGGACTCCTCGGGCGCGTCCCGCACGTGGATCTCGCGCGCCGCGGCGACCGCGCGACCGAGCATGAGGGTGCCGATGCCGCGTCCCAGGTGGGCGGGATCGACGTCACCGAAGAACAGGAAGGGGTGCACCCCCTCGCTCGAGGTCCTCGGCAGGATGGTCGTGAAGGCGATGATCTCGTCGTCGAGCCAGCACCCCTCGAACACGATTCCCGGATAGTCGCCGAGGATCTCGACGACCTCGCTGGCGGCGAGCTCGAAGCCGGTCGGGTGGTCGGCGACGATCCGTCTCATCAACGCCGCCACGGCGTCGGCGTCCTCGGGGGTGACCGGTCGCGGCTGCAGCGTCATGCGCTGGATCCTAGGTGTTCTGTCCGGACAGGTTGGGCA
>NZ_CM001852.1:3831318-3863728 GCF_000389985.1 Nocardioides sp. CF8 | reverse complement strand
CCCCGGGCAGTTTCTACTGGCCCTTGACACTGTTCCTTGGGCCGGCGACCTACGTGTCGCACAGCGGAGATCGGCCAATCGCGATTACGTGGAAGCTCGAGACCCCGATGCCAACGGACTTCTTCAACCACGCCTCCGCGGTGGCGCAGTAGGGCACTCCGCCTCGAGTGCAGCTCTGCCGCAGCTCGTCAGCGATTCGGATCGCTCGGCACGGCTTCGCTCAGCCGACGCTCGCAGGTTCGGATGCGATGACAGTTCGCGCAGACCACCTCGCACTTCTCCATCTCCACCAGCACTTCGGGCCATGGCCGGATCTTGCCAATCAGGATTGCGATCGTGGCCACCTTCGGTCCGCGCACGTGATCCCAGTCGAGCCCTCGTGCCCAGCTCCGCCAACCACAGTCGGCGCAACCTCGACGAAGCTTGATGGCGTCGTTTTCGTCTTGCATATCGATCCGTCGCTGCCACGACGGTGGATTCCGATCAGCGCGCCGAGTCTTTGAGAAGCGCTGCTGATGCGTCACGCGTCGATGGCAGCGCGCACACCGCGGGTCGCACTTCGCGAGCTCTTCGCGGATGCGAGCGGCGGAGGCGCAGAGTGTCACCAGTCGACTCACGTGCCCGACCTTGACCTCGCCCTCGCGGTGGTCGGGGTCGATCGCCCGAATATCGGCGTAGCCGCAGTCGACACATCCTTGACTCTTCCAGTCGTCCACGATGCCTTGGAGACGAGCACGTGCTCTTCTGAGGTCCTCCTGCCCTTTCGTCTTCCGCCGCTCGACGGAGGCCAAAAGGCTTCGCCCTCGATATTCAGGGTCTGCCCAGCGACGCTTGTTGCGTTGGCGCGTGCGCTCGCGCTCCTCGGGGAGTTGGCGCTTCTCCGCCCACGCGGCACGGCAGATCGCCGATAGGCCGCTGTACCTGCGCGTCTCTTTGTTGAACGCCGACGCCGGATGCTCGGCCTCGCACCATGGACACCAGATCGGTGTGTCTGGCTCGATCTCGGCCGCGGCCGGTCGCATACGTCGCCGTTTCCTAGGTAGCGGTGGGTCGGTCATTTTCGAACTGCACTTTCCCGACCCCGCGTTTGTCTTGCGATCTTTTCTAGCAGTGCCCACCGACAGCGAAACGGCCCCGACACCGTGAGGGGTGTCGAGACCGTTTCGCTATTCAATCAATCAGCTGCAGCCGCTGGTGCTTCCGCACCCTTCGCAGACGTAGCACGAGCCAGCGGGGCGCATCTTCGTCCCGCAGGTCATGCAGAGCGGGCTGTCCACGGCCGTGCCGGTGAGCTTCTCGAAGAGCTCGGCGGAGGTGTGGACACCGGAGGGCGCCTCGATGGTCGCCTTGGTTTCGACACGGCCTCGTTCCTCGCCCTGCTCAACCAGCGGTTCGGCGTCCTCGACCACGACGTCCTCGACCGAGACGAGCTCGGAGGCCGAGCCGGTCTCCTCGACGATCGGCTCGTAGGAGCCGGTCTCGAGCTGGCGCTGACGCTCCTCGGCGGAGTAGATGCCGAGGCCGGCGCGGTCCTCGAAGGACATGTAGTCCAGGGCCAGGCGACGCCAGACGTAGTCCATCAGCGACTGCGCCATACGGACGTCCGGGTCGTCGGTCAGGCCGGCAGGCTCGAAGCGCAGGTTGGTGAACTTCGAGACGTAGGTCTCCAGCGGGACGCCGTACTGCAGGCCGATCGAGACGGCGATGGAGAAGGCGTCCATGACACCGGCCAGGGTCGAGCCCTGCTTGCCGAGCTTGAGGAAGACCTCGCCCAGCTCGCCGTCGTCGTGCGCACCGGAGGTCATGTAGCCCTCGGCGCCGCCGACCGTGAAGCTCGTCGTGCGCGAGACGCGCGACTTCGGGAGGCGCTTGCGGGTGGGGGCGTAGACGACCTTCTCGATGACCTTGGTCGCCTCGGCGACGTCGTCGCCCTCGACGTGCTGGCCCTGGTCGCGCTTGGCCTGGTCCGACTTGCCGTCGGAGAGCGGCTGGCCGACCTTGCAGGAATCGCGGTAGATCGCGGTCGCCTTGAGACCGAGCTTCCAGGACTGCATGTAGACGTCCTCGACCTCTTCGACCGTGGCGGTCTCCGGGAGGTTGACGGTCTTGGAGATCGCGCCGGAGAGGAACGGCTGGCAGGCCGCCATCATCCGCACGTGGCCCATCGGCTTGAGCGAGCGGGCGCCCATCGCGGTGTCGAAGACCTCGTAGTGCTCCTGCTTGAGGCCGGGTGCATCGATGACGTGACCGTTCTCGCCGATGAAGGCGACGATGGCCTCGACCTGCTCGGGCTGGTAGCCCACCTTCTCGAGGGCACGCGGGATCGTCTGGTTGACGATCTGCATCGAGCCGCCCCCGACGAGCTTCTTGAACTTCACCAGCGAGAAGTCGGGCTCGATGCCGGTGGTGTCGCAGTCCATCATGAAGCCGATGGTGCCGGTCGGCGCGAGCACCGAGGCCTGCGCGTTGCGGAAGCCGTTCTTCTCACCCGTGGCGATGACGTCGGCCCAGGCGGCCGTCGCGAGCTTGAGCACGCGGCTGTCCTCGGTGTGCAGGACGCGCACCACGTCGTTGGCGGCCTGGTGCTTGCGCATGACCCGCTTGTGGGCCTCCGCGTTGCGCTGGTAGCCGGCGTAGGGGCCGACGATCCCGGCGAGCTCGGCGCTGCGCTTGTACGACGTGCCCGTCATCAGCGAGGTGATGGCAGCCGCCATCGAGCGACCGCCGTCCGAGTCGTAGCCCAGACCCATGGCCATCAGCAGCGCGCCGAGGTTGGCGTAGCCGATGCCGAGCTGGCGGTAGTCGCGGGTCGTCTGGGCGATCGGCTCGGTCGGGAAGTCGGCGAAGCAGATCGAGATGTCCATCGCGGTGATGATGAACTCGACGGCCTTCGCGAAGAGGGCGGCGTCGAACGTGTCGTCCTCCTTCAGGAACTTCAGGAGGTTGAGCGAGGCGAGGTTGCACGACGAGTTGTCGAGCGACATGTATTCCGAGCACGGGTTGGACGCGGTGATGCGGCCCGTCTCCGGGTTGGTGTGCCAGTCGTTGATCGTGTCGTCGTACTGCAGACCCGGGTCGGCGCAGGCCCAGGCGGCCTCGCTGATCTTGGTGAAGAGCTCACGGGCGTCGACGCGCTCGATGACCTCGCCGGTGCCGCGGGCACGCAGACCGAAGTCGGTGCCGTCCTCGACCGCACGCATGAACTCGTCGGTCACGCGGACCGAGTTGTTGGCGTTCTGGTATTGCACGGACGTGATGTCCTTGCCGCCGAGGTCCATGTCGAAGCCGGCGTCGCGCAGGGCGCGGATCTTGTCCTCTTCGTTCTTCTTCGTCTCGACGAACTCCTCGATGTCGGGGTGGTCGACGTCGAGGACGACCATCTTGGCCGCGCGACGCGTGGCGCCGCCCGACTTGATGGTGCCGGCGGACGCGTCGGCGCCGCGCATGAAGGAGACGGGGCCGCTCGCCGTACCGCCGCTCGAGAGCAGCTCCTTGGACGAACGGATGCGGGAGAGGTTGAGGCCGGCACCGGAGCCGCCCTTGAAGATGAAGCCCTCTTCCTTGTACCAGTTGAGGATCGAGTCCATCGAGTCGTCGACGGAGAGGATGAAGCACGCGGAGACCTGCTGCGGGGAGGGCGTGCCGACGTTGAACCAGACCGGGGAGTTGAAGGAGAAGTACTGGTTGACCAGCAGCCACGTCAGCTCGTGCTCGAAGATCTCGGCGTCGCCGGTGGACTTGAAGTAGCCGTTGTCGATGCCGGCCTTCGTGTAGGTCTTCACGACCCGGTCGATGAGCTGCTTGAGGCTCCACTCACGCACGTCGGTGCCGACCGCGCCACGGAAGTACTTCGTGGTGACGATGGTCGAGGCGTTGACGCTCCAGAAGTCGGGGAACTCCACGCCGCGCTGCTCGAAGACGGCCTCGCCGGTCTTCCAGTTGGTCTGGACGACGTCGCGACGCTCCCAGTTGATCGCGTCGTAGGGGTGCGTGCCCTCCGTGCTGAAGACGCGCTCCAGCGTGAGGCCGGCCCCGGTGACATGCGTCTCGGTCATGGGTTCTCCTTCGAATCCGTCTGGATCGGTCGTTGGTGCTTCATCTGTTGGTATGCCCGGCACGCGGCTTCCCCACCACGTGCCGGGCAGTCTGGGTCAGCCAGTCGTGACTGGCTGGGTGAGGCGGCGCTCGGTGCGCAGCATCTCGATCTCGTTCTCGAAGTCCTCCGCCGAGGCGAAGGCGCGGTAGACGCTGGCGAAGCGGAGGTAGGCGACCTCGTCGAGCTCGCGCAGCGGGCTCAGGATCGCCAGGCCGACCTCGTTGGCGTTGATCTCGGCCTGGCCGGAGAGGCGCAGTGCGTCCTCCACGGCCTGGCCCAGGCAGGCCAGCTGGTCCTCGGTGACCGGGCGGCCCTTGCAGGCCTTGCGGACACCGGCGATGGCCTTGTCACGGTTGAACGGTTCGCTCGCACCACTGCGCTTGAGCACCATCAGCTGCATCTGCTCGACGGTCGTGAAGCGCTTCTCGCAGGCCGCGCACACCCGGCGGCGCCGGATCGACGAGCCGTCGTCGGCGACGCGGGAGTCCAGCACGCGGGTGTCGGTCTTGCGGCAGTAGGGACAGTGCATCGCGAGACCTCCTTCCGAGACTGTGTGGTCGACTGCAGGCGCGCCGAAAACACCCTCTCTAGGGTGTCAACGCATGTGGAGCAGTGGATGTTTCCTGTGGAGAACGGAGCCGAAGCTGTGCAATCAGGACCGGCTCTTGTGAACTAGATGTGGAAAACCACACCGGTGTAACTACTAGATGTAGTGGTAACCGTACGTCGCGTCCCCAGGGGTTGGCAAGCGGCGATCCCGGCGATCTTCTGGCTCCGCGGCGTGGGCGCGCAAAACCGCAGGTCAGTGGCTCCTGGGGCTCCTGAGACGGGTCCAGACCACGGCGTGTCGAGTCGGCGCCGTACCCCAAAGCGACCACGCGGTTGGGTGTGATCAGCCACAATGACCCCGTGGCTACGGGTAAGCGGGCAGGATCGCGTCGAAGTACGAAGCCGTCGACGTCGTTCAACCGGCCGGCGCTCATGTTCGCCCTCGCCATCACCGGCTGCCTGGTCGCGTGGGGCTATCTCGTCTATCTCGCCATCGATTTCGGTACGTCGGGGCGCGCGGGTGACTCCAGCGCGTGGGCGTTCCTCGCGCTGGCGTCGCTGGGTGCCGTGGCCTGCCTGTTCGCGGGCCTGCTCTTCGTGTCGCGCCTCCTGCGCGCGCTCGGGATCACGAAGGATCCCGCCGAGGCAGAGGCCACAGCACCTGCGCCCACGCCCGTCGCCTCGCGCCCGACCGGTGGGCGTCGCGCCGCGCGTTAGCGGCTGCGGAAGAACTTCACCGCATACACCTGGCGGTGGCCGGAGATGCCGTCGATGGTGATGTCCTCGACCATCACGCGCGCCTTCCCGACGGGGTCGGCGGGCCAGTCGTCGGGCATCTCCCACACGAGCGTCGGCTTGCCCGGGGAGGTCTCGGGCTCGTGCACGGTGATGCCCTTGACCCACTTCTGGTCGAACTTCACCCGCACCGTCGCATCCGAGAAGTCGGCGCCGTCGTCGCCACTGGACAGCGACCACCTGCCGCGCGGGTCGAGCCGGCTCGGGAACCACCCGGCGGCCGGCCAGCTGACCCACTCCGGGTTGGGCGCGGCGTCGTTGAACGGCTGGCCGAACAGGTAGGACACGTTCGCCGTCGCCGTACCCCCGATGCCGATCGCCGTCAGGTAGGGGTAGAGGAACCAGCGTCGGTGGCCGACCTCGCGGTTGATGTTGCCCCAGTCGTCGAGGTAGGACTCGATCTTGGCGGCGTTGGACTCACCGCGCACGCCTTGGTAGAGGTTGGACAGGCCCGCCGCGTCGTAGCCCAGCTGCGACCAGCACGGCCACGACCTCGGCGGGTAGTGGTTGACGGCGTTCTTCGCGGTCATCATGATCGCCGCCGCCTGTGCCTCCTCGACCGTGTCGGAGTCGAGCGCGAGCGGCGTGAGCCCGGCGAGCAGGCGCGCGAAGTTGATCGCGCCGAGCTGCTTGTTGGTCGAGCTGCCCGAGAGCCGGCCCGACTGGCAGGTGCGGACGTTGCCGCCGACCCACTCCGGGCGCTGGGCGTCGGCACTTCGCCACAGCTGCCTGTACGCCGTCTGCACCTCGGCCTTGTCCCTGGTGTCGATCGCCATCGCGGCCCGCGGGGTGATCGGGCTGCTGACCTCCGACTGGGAACGGGGCTGCGGCTCGTGCGGGACCCGCGCGTCCGCACCCGGCGTCAGGCCCGCTGCGACGAGCAACGGGACCACTGCCGCGGCGATGTGACGTAGACGCATCCTGTGTCCTTCCCGAGATGGACCGGCGAGAGCGACGCTATCGGCGTTGCCCTGAGAACGAGCGCCGGAGCGTCGCGTCACGCACCGTGAGGTTCTCCACAGCGTCTGGAGCCGGGCTCGTGCCGGCACGGAATCTCAATTAGCGTGTCGGTCGTCCGGCTCGGGCCGGGCCCACTCGGGGAAGAAGGCTCACATGCCCAATGTGTTCGTACGCCGCATCGCGCTCGCCACCGTCGCGCTCCCGCTGCTCCTCGGCAGCTGTGCCGACGACCCGCCCGTGCCGCAGATGCCGGAGACGAGCTCGCCCACGAGTGAGCCGACCGAGACTGAGTCGACGTCGGCCCCCGAGCCATGGGACGAGCAGACCGAGGATGGTGCCGTCGCGTTCGCGGAGCACTGGATCGACCTGCTGAATGACGCTCGCTTGAGTTCGGCGACAGAGCCCGTAGCGGCTGCGAGCACTCCTGAGTGTGACAGCTGTTCAAATATCATCGACATCATTGACCAATGGCAAAGCGACGGAATCGTCTACACCAGCAAGCCTTGGACAATTGACCAGGTCGCGGTCAGCAGGAGCGAACGCGACTCAGCGGAAATCGGGCTCCGCATCTTCCGACCACGAGAAGTCCTCACCGAGCCGGACGGCACCGCCGTCAGGAATGCGGGCTCCCACGCCACCTACGTCGCGACAGTCGAATGGCGGCGAGGTGCCTGGCTCATGCACGAACTGGTGATCCCCGAATGATCCGCGCAGGTTTCCTCACCACGGTCCTCGTGACGTTCCTGGCCCTTGGGGGAGGCGCCCATGCAGGTGATGACGCTGAAGTCACGGCCGGCGCCAATGCCTTGAACGTGGCGATGACTCAGAACACGAATCAGACGGTGAAGCCGGCGATATCGAACGCCCCGACGCCCGGAAGTCCACAGAGTTCTACGCCACTCGGACCGAAGCCCGAGATCAAGTACGTGCCAATGTGCGTTCGCGGCGATCCCACCATGCAGGGCAGCGGATTCGGTTGCCCATCTGGCGAACAACTTGCTTGTGGCGACGGCGGGCTCATGTTCACCGTCTACGTCACGATGCCCGGACGGCCCACAGAGAGCTCCACTGAATGCATTGAGCCCGGCGACCCCGTTGACCCCGGTGCGCAGACGCCAACGGTCGACATCCCCGGCGAGGCACTGAGTGCCTTCAAAAAGGTCGAACTGCCTGCCTCCACGATCGAGATCCAGCCGCCAGGCGGCGAGACGCTGGTCAACTTCAAGACGATCTTGTCGACCCAGGCTGAGCGGCATCAGATCCCCGTCACCCTCGAGAAGGTCAAGATCGATCTCGTCCTCGAAGTCTGGCCGAGCCACTTCAAGTGGCACCACGGCGACGGGACCGAGCAGGAGTCGGCGGTCGCGGGAATGAAGTGGACCGACGGCGCCGACGTCGACAGCGCCGGCTTCATCACGCACGTCTACACCACGACGCTGGACGCGGCCCGGGTGAGCGTCGACACGACATGGTCGGCACAGTTCAAGGTCGTCGGCGACAAGGACTGGCGCCCGGTCGACGGAACCGTCACCAAGGTCGGCGCTCCAGCAACTCTCGGGGTGCTCGAGGCGAAGCCGCAGCTCGTCACGAGTCCGAACTGACGGGGTCACTCATCACCAGCGCGGCTGGACCGTGTGGCTCTGGTGTCACAGGCAGACACCAAAGCCACACAGTCGGCGGCAAGCAACGAGACCACCAGCAAATGCCGCGAGGGGCGGGCCACGCAAGTGGCCCGCCCCTCGTCTTCCCCGGCCCGCCAGCCGGGGTCGAGTCGGCTGGCGGAGGCTGTGAGTCGGTCAGTCGGTGCTGACCGGGACGCGGAGCTTCTGGCCCGCGGAGAGCGCGACGGAGTCGAGGGCGTTGAGCCGCTCGATCTCGCGCATGGTGGAGCGGATGTCGCCCTCGACGTCGAGCTCGGCGGCGATCCCCCAGAGGGTGTCGCCGGTGCCGACCATGACGATCTCGGTCGGCTCGGCCTGGCCGGGCGTCTCGGAGCCCACGGCGACGGAGCCGAGGAAGAAGGCCGCGAGGAGCAGCAGCGCCAGCGCCGCGAGGAACACGACCACGCGGCCGCGGCGCGTCAGGCGCACGCTGGACTGCGGGGCGCGAGAGACGCGCGGGGCGGAGAAGGTGGGGGAAATGCTGAGGGTGCTCATGTTGGCCTCCTGGGGAAGATCAGCCGGTCGTGGTGTCGAGGGAATGTCTAGACGGAGCCACCGACAACGGCAGCGGGTCGAAGAGACGTTCGATCGAACGTGTGTACGACGGTAGAGCATGTGTTCGAACGATGCAAGCGCTCGAGCGAACAATTGTTCGACACGTCAGGAGTCCCCCGAGGCCGACACGCCTTCGAACAAATGTTTGAACAACTGCTCGGCGATGACTACGGTGAAACCAACCGACTGCAGGAGGAGCCGCCATGGCGAAGAAGGAAGCACCGGACGCAAAGGTCCTGGCCATGCCCGACGGGCCGCCGGACGCCACGGGACTCACGCCGCGCCAGCAGCGCGTGCTCGCCACGATCAAGGACGCCATCGAGACCCGCGGCTATCCCCCGAGCATGCGCGAGATCGGCGCCGCGGTCGGGCTCACCAGCTCCTCCAGCGTCGCCCATCAGCTCAAGACCCTCGAGGAGAAGGGCTTCTTGCGACGCGACCCCAACAGGCCGCGCGCGCTGGAGGTGTTCCTGCCCGAGGTGATGGCCGCACGCCGCTCGATGTCGAGCGCCGACGAGTCGACGTACGACGAGACCGACATCGGCGACGCCG
This sequence comes from Nocardioides sp. CF8, assembly GCF_000389985.1. Classification (NCBI taxonomy): domain Bacteria; kingdom Bacillati; phylum Actinomycetota; class Actinomycetes; order Propionibacteriales; family Nocardioidaceae; genus Nocardioides; species Nocardioides sp. CF8. The sequence continues at coordinate 3,854,560 of NZ_CM001852.1, read as the reverse complement.
CGCCCCCGGCGACCTATGTGCCGATGGTCGGACGGATCGCCGCCGGCGGGCCGATCCTGGCCGACGAGCGCATCGAGGAGGTCTTCCCGCTGCCCAAGTCGCTGGTCGGCGACGGCACCTTGTTCATGCTCGAGGTGTCGGGCGACTCGATGATCGACGCAGCGATCTGCAGCGGTGACTACGTCGTGATCCGCCAGGAGCAGACGGCCGAGAACGGCGACATCGTCGCGGCGCTGATCGACGGCGAGGCGACGGTCAAGACGTTCCAGCGCAAGGACGGACACGTCTGGCTGCTGCCGCACAACGTCAACTACGACCCGATCGACGGCACCAACGCGACCATCCTGGGCAAGGTGACCGCGGTCCTGCGCCGCGTGTGAGGCGAGGTCACCCCTGACCGACACCTGCAGGCGACCCCGGGGTTCCGCGACCGGATCCCCGGGGTCGACCGGGGACAAGCCCGATGCCGGTCAGCCGTCGCCCGGGCTTGTCTGGAACCGTGACGATCCTCGCCCCACGCCCGACCATTTCCGACTCCGCTGCACAGCTCCAGCGGAGTCGTCGCGGCTTGCGCGAGCTCGGCTTCATCGCGCTGCTCTACATCGCGTACGCCGCCTCGCGGGTGTTCGCCGACGACGCCCTCGCGCCGGCGCGTGAGCGAGCGATGCGGATCGTCGACATCGAGGTGACGTTGCTGCTGGACCTGGAACGGACAGCCGTCGGCTGGTTCGTCGACCACGACGTGGCGGGCCTGCTGGCGGCCTACTACTACGCGACGGCCCACTACGTCGGCACCGCCGTCGTGCTCGGCTGGCTCTACCGGCGACGCGCCGCGCTCTATCCGCGTGCCCGGCAGGTCCTGGTCGCGAGCACCCTCGTCGCACTCGTCGGCTACCTGCTGATGCCGACCGCTCCCCCACGCCTCGTCGGCTACGCCGACCTGATGGCGCTACACGCAGACAGCGGCTGGTGGGGCGAGGCCGCGTCGGCACCGCAGGGCATGGGCTGGCTGACCAACCAGCTGGCCGCCTTCCCGAGCATGCACGCCGGCTGGGCGCTGTGGGTGGCGCTCGCGATCAGCGCCGCGACGACCCACCGCGGGTTGCGCTCCGTCGGCTGGGCGCACGCCGTGCTGACTGCCGTCGTGGTCGTCGGCACCGGCAACCACTGGCTCCTCGACGTGGTCGCCGGCTGGGCCATCGTGCTCCTGGCCTGGCAAACAACGAATGAACGTCCGGTCGCCCCGCGTGATCTCGAGGCCTCTGCGTCGTTGCTACATGCGTGACCCAGACCTCGCGCCCCGTTCCGCGCCGTACGATCCTCGCTTCCGCCGGAGCCCTGACCGCCGCAACCGCCGCGAGTGCCGCGGCCAGCGCCGGCGTCGCAGCCAAGCCCGGCCAGGAGCATCGCGTCTTCCAGCACGGCGTCGCCTCCGGTGATCCCCGACCGGGTCGGGTCGTCCTCTGGACCAGGGTGACTCCCTCGCCGGACGCGACTCCCGGGTCGGGCCGCGGCTCGGCCGTGGACGTCGAGTGGGAGGTCGCGCTCGACGAGCGCTTCCGCAAGGTCGTCCGTCGCGGCACCGCGCGCACCAGCGCGGCGCGAGACCACACTGTCAAGATCGACGCGACGCGGTTGGCGCCCGACACCTGGCACTTCTACCGCTTCCGCGTCGGCCGCCACGTCAGCCCCGTCGGCCGCACCTGGACGGCGCCGCGCGCCACCGCCAGCCCCGACAACCTCCGGCTCGGCGTCGTGTCGTGCGCCAACCTGCAGGCGGGCCACTTCTCGGCCTACCGCCACCTCGCGAAGCGCGACGACCTGCACGCGATCCTGCACCTCGGCGACTACCTCTACGAGTACGGCCCGGGCCAGTACGGCTACGGACAGTCCGACGTCGACGTGCGATCGCACGTGCCGGCGCACGAGATGGTCTCGCTGGCCGACTACCGCCAGCGGCACGCGCAGTACAAGCAGGACCCCGACCTCCAGGCGCTGCACGCGCGCTACCCCTTCATCGTCACCTGGGACGACCACGAGGTCACCAACGACCAGTGGGCAGAGGGAGCGCAGAACCACCAGGCCGCCGAGGGCGACTACGCCGCGCGCCGGGCGCGGGCCCATCGGGCGTACGACGAGTGGTTGCCCGTCCTCATGGAGGGCACCGCGCAGGTGGGTGACGGCACGCGGCTCTTCCGCGAGCTGACCTTCGGCAAGCTCGCGCAGCTGAGCATGCTCGACCTGCGCACCCACCGCGACGAGCAGGTCCCCACCACAACACCCAGTCCCGTGCCGACCCTCGAGGCCAGGGTCAGCGACCCCGAGCGCACCATCACCGGCCGCGCGCAGCTCGACTGGCTGCTCGGTGCGCTGCGGCGCGCACGCCCGCAGTGGAAGCTGGTCGGCAACCCGGTGATGATCGCGCCGGTCACCTTCGCGCAGCTGCCGACCGATCTCGTCGACCCCGTCAACGACGTCACCGGGATCTTGCCGCGCGACGGGGCGCCGTACAACGTGGACCAGTGGGACGGCTACACCGACGACCGTCGCGAGCTCTTCACCCACATCCGGGACCGGCGGCTGCGTGACGTGGTGTTCCTGACCGGGGACATCCACTCAGCGTGGGCGTGCGACCTGCCGCAGGACATCGCGACCTATCCGCTGAGCGAGTCCGCGGGCGTCGAGTTCGTCTGCTCGTCGGTCACCTCGAACAACCTGAAGGACATCACCGGCACCCCCGCGCGCACGAGCAGCCTCGTGGTCGAGGGGATCATCCAGGCCAACAACCGGCACGTGAAGTACCTCAACTTCGACGACCACGGCTTCTCGGTCCTCGACGTCACCGCGGCCCGCGCGCAGATGGACTGGTTCGTGATCGGCGACCGTCGTGACCCTGCGGCCCCGGCGAGCTGGAGCGCGTCGTGGGCCACCGCCTCCGGCGCCAACCACGTCGTCCCCGTCGCGAAGCCCGTCGCATGAGCGCCACCCTGGACCGCCGCAGCTTCATCACCCTCGCGGGCGCCGGCGGCCTGGCCGTCACGCTGTCGTCGGCGCCCGGCGCGGCGGCGCGCCCCGCCGCCGACAGGCTCCAGCGGGCCTACGTCCTCGTGCTCGACGGCTGCCGGCCCGACGAGATCACGCCGCTGCTGATGCCGCGCACGAGCGCGCTGCGCTCCTCCGGCCTCAACCACCCCTACGCCTCGTCGGTGCCGATCATGGAGACGATCCCCAACCACGTGATGATGATGACCGGGGTCCGTCCCGATCGCAGCGGCGTGCCGGCCAACTCGGTCTACGACCGCTCGCTCGGCGTCGTCCGCGACCTGGACAAGCCCTCGGACCTCAAGGCGCGTACCGTCATCGAGCGCCTCGGCCGGGACGGCTTCACGACCGGGACGGTGCTCTCGAAGGAGTACCTCTACGGCATCTTCGGCACCCGCGCGACGCACCGCTGGGAGCCCGCGCCCATCGTGCCCGTGTCCGGCCACGCGCCCGACGCGTTCACGATGGCGGCCACCCTCGCGATGCTCGAGCAGCACGACCCCAACCTGATGTTCGTCAACCTCGGCGACATCGACCGGATGGGCCACAGCGACGTCACCGGCCCGGTCGACCTCCGGCTGCTCCGGCAGGCGGCGCTGGCCTCGACCGACCTCCAGGTGGGCCGATTCGTCGACGCGCTGAAGGCAGCCGGACGCTGGTCGCAGTCGTTGGTGATCGTGCTGGCCGACCACTCGATGGACTGGTCGCGCCCCGACGCGGTCATCAGCCTCCAGCCGGCGGTGGACGCCGACCCGCTGCTCGCCGGCAAGGTGGTGATCGCCGACAACGGCGGCGCCGACCTCCTCTACTGGACGGGTGCAGCCGCCCAGCACGACGCGGCCGTGGCCCGGATGATCGCGATCGCCCAGGCGACGCCCGGCGTGCTCAGCGCGCACGACCCTCGCCGTACGACCTGGCTGCGCACCGGCCCGGTCGGCGGTGACGTCGTCGTGTTCTGCCGGGCGGGCTGGCGCTTCAGCGATCCCGCACTGCACTCCAACCCGATCCCCGGCAACCACGGCCATCCGGCGACGAAGCCGATCCCGTTCTTCCTCGCGGGCGGGCACCCGCGCGTCCCCCGCGGCGCGAGCGCGTCGGCGGAGGCGAGGACGATCGACGTCGCGCCCACGCTGACGGACTTCTTCGGGCTGGGTGCGCCGAAGGGCGGCTACGACGGTCAGTCGCGGTTGCCGCGCCGGCGCTGAAGCGGGCTCAGCCCTCGGCCAGGCGAGCGAGCGCCTTGCGCACGAGGGCTGGGTCGGTCGTGGTCCACATCGGCGGCAGGGAGGCCTTGAGGAACGAGCCGTAGCGCGCGGTCGCCAGCCTCGGATCGAGTACGGCGACAACCCCCCGGTCCGTCGTCGTGCGGATCAGTCGCCCGGCCCCCTGGGCCAGCAGCAGCGCGGCGTGGGTGGCGGCGACCTGCATGAAGCCGTTGCCACCTGCGCGGTCGGCGGCCTTCTGTCGCGCTGACATCAGCGGGTCGTCGGGGCGCGGGAAGGGGATCCTGTCGATCAGGACGAGCTGGCAGGTCTCACCCGGAACGTCGAGCCCCTGCCACAGCGACAGCGTGCCGAACAGGCAGGTGTGGGGGTCCTCGACGAACTGCTTGGCCAGCTCGGGCAGCTGGGCGTCGCCCTGGGCGAGGGTGGTCAGGTGGGGCAGGCGCTCGCGCACGACCTCGGCCGCAGCCTCCGCCGCGCGGCGCGACGAGAACAGCCCGAGGGTGCGCCCGCCGGCAGCATCGACCAGCTCGCAGATCTCGTCGAGCTGGGCCTTCACGAGGCCGTCGCGTCCGGGAGGCGGCAGGTGGCGGGCGACGTACAGGATCGCCTGCTGGCCGTAGTCGAAGGGCGAGCCGACGTCGATGCCGCGCCACGGCAGCACGTCGCCGGAGCGTGAGGGCGCCTCCCGCTCGGTCGCCTTGAGCCCGAGCGTGGACGCGACGGCGTTGAAGTCGCCGCCCAGCATCAGCGTCGCGCTGGTGAACACGACCGTCTTGTCGGTGAGCAGCTTGTCGCGCATCGGCCCCCACACCTGCAGGGGCGCGACGTGCAGCCGGGCGGGGATGCGGTCGCGGGCCTCGTTGAGCCACAGCACGTCGCTGTCGAGGTTGGCGGCCATCCGCTCGGCGTTGGCGAAGACGTCCTGCACCATGCCCTTGGCCTGGGTGCGCCCGGCGTCACCGCCGTCGCCGCCGGGGGTCTCCTTGGGGAAGGCCGAGAGACACGTGCGGGCGGCGTCGCGCACCAGCGCCAGGGCCTCGCCGAGCTGGTCGCCGAGCTGCTCGATGCGCCCCGGCGACGTCGCCTCGATCGCCTCGGCGAGCGAGTCGGCCGCCTCACCGAGGCGGTCGGCGGAGTCGTCCGCCACCCAGCGCTGGGAGCGCCGCGACGCCCGCTCGATGTCGTTGACGGCCAGCTCGTCGGTCGCTGCCTGGGTCACCCGGGCGGTCAGCTCGTGGGCCTCGTCGATGACCACCGCGTCGTAGTCGGGGATCATCGGGACCCCCTCGATCGCGTCGATCGCGAGCAGCGAGTGGTTGGTGATGATCAGGTGGGAGCGCTGCGCCTTCTCCCGCGCGCGCTCCGCGAAGCACTCCGCGGCGAACGGGCACTTCGTCGCGCCCAGGCACTCGCGGTGGTTGACGCTGACCTGGCGCCACTCGCGGTCGGTGTGGCGCGGGGCGTTGTCGCGCTCGCCGGTGCCGGAGTCCTCGGACTCCTTCTCGGCCCACGCGCGCAGCTCCAGCACCTTCTCGGCCATCGAGCCGGTCGGCACGTCGACCAGGGCGCCCTGCTCGTCGGGCACGCCCTCGCGGATGCGGTGCAGGCAGGCGTAGTTGCCACGGCCCTTGAGCACGGCGTACGTCGCATCGACCCGGTCGCCGATGGCCTCGACCAGCCTCGGGATGTCCCGCTCGACCAGCTGGTGCTGCAGGGCGAGGGTCGCGGTGGCGACGACCACGCGGTCGTGGTGGAGCAGCGCCGGGACGAGGTAGGCCAGCGACTTGCCGGTGCCGGTGCCGGCCTGGACGAGGAGGTGCTTCCCGTCGCCGAGGGCCTGGGAGACCTGCTGGGCCATCTCGATCTGGCCGGCCCGCTCCTGGCCCCCGAGAGCCGTCACCGCAGCGGCGAGCACCCCGGCGACATCGGGGGCGCTGCGCGCGGGTCGGGCTTGGGTGTCAGGCACTCGAGAACCCTACGGGCGAGCACCGACAGTGCGCCGTACGCCCTCCACGAACGAGCCGCGACACCTCGGTTTCGACACGGCGCTGGCGCGCCTGCTCAACCAGCGGTCGCGATAGGCCCGGTGCGGGCGTCAGATGACTGCGCCCGAGTCGTCGGGCGTCCGCGCGACCTTCTCGCGCTTGACCCGGCTCATCGGCCACTTCTCCTGGAAGTAGGTCAGCAACGGGGTCGCGGTGAAGACCGAGGAGTAGGTGCCGACGATCAGACCGATCAGCAGGGCGATCGCGAAGTCGCGCAGCGAGTCGCCACCGAGGACGGCCAGTGCGGCCAGGATGAACAGCGTGCCGAGGCCGGTGTTGATCGTGCGCGGCATCGTCTCGATGGCGGCCTTGTTGGCCATCTCCGAGAAGCTGTCCTCCGGCCGGGAGCCGAACCAGCGCTCGCGGATGCGGTCGAAGACGACCACGGTGTCGTTGACGGACAGACCGATGATGGTCAGCGCCGCGGCCAGGAAGATGCCGTCGATCGGCTTGCCCAACCAGGCGAAGATGCCGACGACCAGCACCACGTCGTGCGCCATCGCGACGACAGCCGAGACGCCGAACGTCCACTTGAACCGGAACGCGAGATAGAGCAGCTGCGCGAAGAGTGCGATCCCGAAGGCGATCAGGGCCTTGTCCCGCAGCTCCTGGCCGAGCGAGGCACCGATCGTCTGGTCGTCGATCTTGTCGACCTCGCCGCCGATCGAGGCGAGGGCGTCCTCGATCTGCTGCTCCTCGTCGTTGCTGATCGCGCCGGTGCGGACCGTGAAGTCGGCGGGGTCGTCGGCTCCCTGCACGACGGCCTCACCGAAACCGGCGTCGGCGATCGCCTCACGGGCGTCGTCGACGCTGACCTCTTGGGAGACCGAGTAGTCGAGCTGACGGCCGCCACTGAACTCAACCCCGAGGTTGAGGCCCTGGGTGGCGATGCCGGTCACGGCCAGCACGAGCGCGGCACCGGAGATGCCGAGCCACATGCGGCGCTTGCCCATGATGTCGAAGTCGGACCTGTCGAGCCATGCGCGGACCCGGCCGATGTTGCCGAGACCGCTCACCGCGGGACGGCTCTCGACCGCCTTGGTGGAGACGCTCATCTCGGAGAGCACGCGGGCGATGATCAGCGCGGAGATCATGGACGCGATGACACCGATGGACAGCGTCACACCGAAGCCCTTGATCGGGCCGGAGCCGAGGATGAACAGCAGCGCGGCCGCGAGCAGGGTGGTGACGTTGGAGTCGATGATGGCCGACCAGGCCTTGTTGAAGCCGACCGCCAGCGCGCGCCGGAGCCCGGCCGACGGATAGGCGGCGTACTCCTCGCGGGCGCGCTCGAAGACCAGCACGTTGGCGTCGATCGCCATGCCGATGGCGAGCACGAAACCCGCGAGACCGGGCAGCGTCAGGGTCGAGCCGAGCGCGAGCAGCATGGCGTAGGCCAGCAGCGCGTACGACGTGAGCGCGATCGTCGCCATTGCGCCGACGAGGCGGTAGATGAAGATGATGAAGACGCCGGTCAGCAAAAGGCCGATGATGCCGGCCTCGATCGAGGCGTCGATCGCCTCGGCGCCGAGCGTGGGGCCCACGAGGCGGTCGGAGATGAGCTCGAGCTCGAGGGGCAGCGCTCCCCCCTCGATGAGCGCGGCGAGGTCACTGGCTTCGGTCTGGGAGAAGTCGCCCGAGATCTCGGTGCTGTTGGTGATGTTGCCGCCACAGGGCACGTTCACGCTGGGGCTGGAGATGGACGTGCCGTCGAGCACCATCGCGATCCGGTTGGCGTCGCCGGTGGCACAGGCGGCCGTGGCCGACAGCTTGCCGAAGGCGTCGGACCCCTGGTTGCTGAAATCGACGTTGACGACATAGCCGACGCCGTTCGTCGGCGTGGCCGCGTTGGCGTCGGTGATGTCCTCACCCTCGAGCGCCGTCGGGCCGACCTCGATGAAGCCACCGTCCGCGTCGGGTACGACCAGGTTGCCCTTCTTGCTGGGCTTCGCGTCGGCGCTGGCGACCGTCGCGACGACCGGGTGGACCGTGAGCCGCGCCGTCTGCCCGATGCGCTCTTCGGCCTCCTGCGCCTCCTCGTCGTTGGTGACGCCGGGCAGCTCGACCAGGATCCGGTCGTCGCCCTGGCGCACGAGCGTGGACTCGGCGACGCCGAGCGCGTCGACGCGCCCACGAAGCACCTCGACGGTCTTGTCGACGTTCTCCGCGGTCGCCTCGGTGGATTCGGTGCCGGTCGCCTGGAAGACGAACTGCGCGCCACCGCGCAGATCCAGGCCCAGGTTGGGCTTCTGGTTCAGCGAGAGGGCGAGGCAGCCGCCGAGAAGACCGAGGACGAGGAGAAAACGTACGAGGGCGCCACGTGACATGCGCGACATCCTCCCTCAGGGCCCGCAACCCGCTGCAATCGGGGGACTTCCAGACGCGTACGGCGACGCTCTCGACAACCAGCCGTCGCTGATGTTGTGTGGGTCACACTGTCCGCCGAGACCCGGCTGGGCACGTTCCGGGAGGATCAATGAGCACGCTGCACACACGCCTGCGCAAAGCAGGCATCGTCATCCTCGGTGGAGGTCTCGCCACCGCGATGGCGTCCACGGTCAGCACGGCTGCCGAGGACAGCACCCCACGCGAGATCCAGCAGGTGAGCACCGACGAGACCACGAGCCTCGTCATGGTGGACGCACCCACGGTCGAGGAGCGCAACGAGGTCATCGCGCTCGGCCTCGACGCGACCGAGCACGCCACCGAGCGCGGGATCGCGGTCGTCCTGCACGGCGCCGCGGACGCGCAGCGGCTGCGGGAGGCCGGCTACACCTGGCGGGTCAAGGTCCGCGACCTCGAGGCGCAGGCCAAGGCCAACCGCAAGGCCGACCGGGCCTACGCGGCGAGCGTCGAGGAGTCGCCGCTGCCGAGCGGTCGCACGGCCTATCGCACCTACGACGACTACGTCGCCGACCTGGCCCTGCTCGCCGAGCAGTACCCCGCCCTGACCAAGCCGCTGACGCTGGAGAACGAGACGGTGCTCGGCGAGGAGATCCGCGGCCTCGAGATCAGCACCCGCGCCGACACCGTCAAGGACGGCAAGCCGGTCTTCCTGCTGATGGGCGCCCACCACGCCCGCGAGTGGCCCAGCGCGGAGCACACCATCGAGTTCGGTTTCGACCTGCTCGAGTCGTACGCCGACGGCGAGGCCCGCGCACGCGCGATCCTGGCCGACTCGCGGGTCGTGATCGTCCCGGTCGTCAACGTCGACGGCTTCAAGATCTCGCGCGACGCCGCCCCGCTCGGCGACTTCTCCCGCTTCGACTACGAGATGAAGCGCAAGAACTGCGCGATCTCCACCTTCACCTCGCCGGCGTTCCTCGGCGGCACCTGCGCCGACAACCCGGCCGGTCGCCTGCGCGGCACCGACCTCAACCGCAACTACCCCGGCTTCTGGGGCGGCGGCGGTGCCAGCACCAGCTGGTCGAGCGACACGTTCCGCGGGGACTCCCCCGGCAGCGAGCCCGAGTCGGACGCGGTGCGGAAATTCATCTCCGAGCGCGCGGTGACGGTGATGATCTCCAACCACACCTTCAGCAACCTCGTGCTCCGGCCGCCGGCGATCGCCGCGACCGGCAAGGCTCCCGACGAGCCCCAGCTCAAGACGCTCGGCGACTCGATGGCGGCCGCCAACCAGTACACCAGCCAGGCGTCGTACCAGCTCTATGACACCTCGGGCTCGACGGAGGACTGGAGCTACTGGATCACCGGCGGTCTCGGCTACACCTTCGAGATCGGCACCGAGGGCTTCCACCCGGACTACGAGTCGGGTGTGGTGGCCGAGTACCTCGGTCTCGAACCGGCCGCGGGTGCCGGCGAGGGTGGCAACCAGGAGTCCTACTACCGGGCGGCCGAGGCTGCCCTGGACCCGGCACTGCACTCGCAGATCACCGGGACGGCACCCACCAAGCACACGATCACGGTGCGCAAGCACCACGTGTCGCCCACCTCTCCGGTCATCCAGCCGGACGGCAGCATCGGCCAGCCGTTGCTCTACGAGGACACGCTCAGCTCGGAATACGTCTCCACCGGCGGCGCCTTCACGATCGACGTCAACCCGTCGACGCGACCGCTCGTGGCCGGGCGATACGGCCGCCTCCCCGAGGCGGACCCGCAGGCTCCCGCGACGCTGACCAACCCGGCCGGCGTGCCGGCGGTCGGCGCGAGCGAGTTCACCACCTTCGAGGTGCAGGGCCTGCCCGATGCCGACAACGGCTATGCGGTCGTGTCGATCTCGTGGCCGACGGTGGACGCGGAGGCTCAGGACTGGGACTTCTTCGTCATCGGGCCCGACGGTGAGGCCGTCGGCTCGGGCGCGACCCTGGCCAACCCGGAGGTCATCCGGATCCCTGACCCGGTCGCGGGCACGTACACGATCGAGGCCAACAACTACGCCGGCGGTACGGCGGAGCACGACTGGTCGGGCGAGGTCAGCTTCGAGAGCCCCGACCCGCCGATCGACACCGGCATCAAGGAGGCGTGGCTGGTCAGCTGCGCCGACAAGCGCGGCGACGTCATCAACACCCGCGAGGTGATCGTCGACCGCGGCCAGGCCGTGGACATCGGCAACGCCTGCAGGCCGCTCAAGCAGTGAGCTCGCCCCCGGTGGTCACGCCTCGTGCGTGGCCACCGGGTCGCAGCGGCGTCAGACGGCGTACGCCGCCAGGTCGCTCGCGAGGTCGGCGTTGGCGCGGCCCTTGACGAGGGTGCCGTCGCCGGTGTGCTCCAGGGACTCGATCTCGCCCTGCTGGTGCAGCCGGTTGAGCAGGTCGCCCCGCTCGTAGGGCAGCAGCGCCTCGAACTGCACGCTCGGGCGCGGCAGCTCGGCCTCGATCGCGGCGAGCGCATCGTCGATGCCCTCGCCGGTCCGGGCGCTGACCACCACGCTGTGCGGCTCGCGCGCCCGCAGCCGGGCGATCACCATCGGGTCGGCGGCGTCGGCCTTGTTGATCAGGACCAGCTCAGGGACCTTTGAGGCGTGGATCTCCGCGAACACCTCGCGCACCGCGGCCAGCTGGCCCTCGGGGTCGGGGTGGGAGCCGTCGACGACGTGCAGGATCAGGTCGGAGTCGGCGACCTCCTCCAGCGTGGAGCGGAACGCCTCGACCAGCTGGTGGGGCAGGTGGCGCACGAAGCCGACGGTGTCGGACATCGTGTAGACGCGTCCGTCCTTCGTGGTCGTACGCCGCGTGGTCGGGTCGAGCGTCGCGAACAGCGAGTCGTCGACCAGCACCCCGGCATCGGTGAGCCGGTTGAGGATCGAGGACTTGCCGGCGTTGGTGTAGCCCGCGATGGAGACGCTCGGGATGTGGTTGCGCGAACGCTCCTGGCGCATCGTCGCGCGGGTGCCCTTGAGCTCCTTGAGCTCCTTGCGGAGCTTGGCGATCTTGGTGTTGATCCGGCGCCGGTCGGTCTCGATCTTGGTCTCACCGGGGCCACGACCACCGATACCCTCACCGCCGGACACGCGACCGCCGGCCTGGCGGGAGAGGTTGCCACCCCAGCCGCGCAGGCGCTGCTTCATGTAGTTGAGCTGGGCCAGCTCGACCTGCGCCTGGCCTTCCTTCGACTTCGCGTGCTGGGCGAAGATGTCGAGGATCAGCCCGGTCCGGTCGATCGCCTTGACCTTGAGCTTGTCCTCGAGGTTGCGCAGCTGGCTGGGCGCGAGGTCGCCGTCCAGGATCACCGTGTCGGCACCGGAGGCCTGCACGATCTCGAAGAGGCCCTCGACCTTGCCGCGACCGATGAACGTGGCCGGGTCGGGGGTCTGCCGGCGCTGGTAGATCGCGTCGAGCACCTCGGAGCCGGCGGTCTCGGCGAGCAGCGCGAGCTCGGCCATCGAGTTCTCGGCATCGGCGACAGTGCCGGAGGTCCAGACGCCGACGAGGATGACCTTCTCCAGCCGGAGCTGGCGGTATTCGACCTCGGTGATGTCCTCGAGCTCGGTGCGCAGCCCGTCCACGCGCCGGAGGGCGTGCCGCTCGGCGAGGTCCTGCTCACCGGTGGTGAGCTCCTCCTCGGGGTCGGGGCCGTCGGGCGAGACCAGTTCGTCGGCGTCGCCGGACTCGAGGTCGTCCCAGTCGTCGGTCGCGTCGAGAGCAGCGTCCAGATTGAAGTCAGGTGCGTTCGTCATATGCCCTCAAGAGTAGGTCGCCCACTCCCGCGGCGCGAGCGAGATAGCCCTCAGCGACGAACCCGGGTCTTGCGCGACTTCGCCGCAGCGCACTCCGCGGCTCCGGGAACGACCCTGAGCGGCACCGTGGCGTAGAACTTCCCGGTACGGCGACCGGGCTTGGTCTTGAACGCGCCCGACGCGCTCGTCCGGACCCGGTCGATGCGGCGGTCCTTGCCCTTCCTCACCTGCCACACGCTGACCCGCTGCTTCGCCACGCAACCGGCCACGTCGGCGGACAGGCGCCCGGTGAGCGCTCGCTTGGTGGCCTTGTAGCGCAGCTTCACGCTGCGGTCGACGCTCGGGCAGCCGCTGGGCGTGGCCCCGCCGAGCACCGGGCACACGTCCTGCGGGTCGGCCTTGCCGTCGCCGTCGTCGTCGAGGTCGCACGCGTTGCCCGCTGCGTCGCCGTCGGTGTCGGCCTGGTCGGCGTTGGCGACCGTGGGGCAGTTGTCGGCGTGCACCACGCCGTCCCCGTCCCCGTCGCCGTCGCACGGGTCACCCAGGCCATCGGCATCGGCGTCGGCCTGGTCGGGGTTGGACAACGTCAGGCAGTTGTCGGAGTTGTTGGCGACACCGTCGCCGTCCAGGTCGTCGTCGCACGGGTTGCCGCGTCCGTCGTTGTCGAGGTCGATCTGGTCGGGGTTGTCCATCCCGACGCAGTTGTCGACAGCGCGGTCCTCCGCGCCGTCGCCGTCCGCGTCACACACACTGCGGGACACCCTGATCGACCAGGAGGTGAGGGTCGCTGCAACCGTGTCGTAGTTATAGATGTAGAGATACCAATTGCCCCCGAGCGCGGTCCCATCCATCTCACTCAGGGGATCCTTGGGCTTGTAGGTTCCCGCCAGCGAGGCTGCCGTGTAGGTGGCCGTCGCCTCGTCATCCCACGTCAGGGGCGCAACCTGGGCTCCGCTTCCTGCGACGACCGGCTGCAGGATGTTGCGGACGGTCGCCGTCCTGAGCAGGTCGACCCGAACCTTCGCTGCGTTGCGGTGGGTGATGCGATAGGTGACATCAACGTCCAGCACGTTCGACGACGCGGGGACTGGGATCACGGCCGAGGTGAGCTTGGGCCCCCCGGCGTCGGGGTCGGGCTCGATCGTCTTGCCCGTCCCGCTGTAGCTGACGACGCACGGCACCACCGTCGCAGCAGTCGCGGTCGGCGTACTCCCGAAGGCAACGAGCAGGCCTGCCGTCAGTGCGAGCACCGTGGCGCGCGCCAGTGAACGTCCACCCCCGAAGATTTTCACCAAAAGAGGGTACGACGAGACGCCCGCGACGTCAGCACAGGCCGATGGGCCCTACTTCGGAGGCATCCGGATGCCACCGTCGACGCGGATGGTCTCGCCGTTCATGTAGGAGTTGGTGATGCACTCAACGACCATGCTCGCGAGCTCCTCGGCGTGACCCAGACGCTTCGGGAACAGGACGTTCTGGCCGAGGTTGGCCTTGAACTCGTCGGGGTTGGGGAAGGCATCGTAGATCGGGGTGTCGATCAGGCCGGGCGCCACCGTGTTGAGGCGGATGCCGGCGGCCGAGAGGTCGCGCGCGATCGGCAGGGTCATGCCGACCACGCCGCCCTTCGACGCGGAGTAGGACGACTGGCCGATCTGGCCATCGAAGGCCGCGACGGACGCGAGGTTGACGATCGCGCCCCGCTGGCCGTCGGCGTCGGGCTCGTTGCGGCTCATCACGGTCGCGGCCTGGCGGGTCATGTCGAAGGTGCCGATCAGGTTGATCTCGACGACCTTGCGGAAGGCGACGAGGTCATGGGCCGACGCCAGCTGCCCGTCGCGGCCGATCGTGCGCTGGGCCCAGCCGATGCCGGCGGAGTTGACGCACGCACGCAACGGGGCGACCTCGGCGGCGGCCTCGACCGCGGCGGCGATCTGCTCGGTGTCGGTCACGTCGACGCGGGCGAAGACACCCTTGATCTCGGCGGCCAGGGCCTCGCCCAGCTCGGCGTTGATGTCGGCGACGACGACGATCGCGCCGCGGGCGGCGAGTGCTCGCGCGGCCGCGGCGCCGATGCCGCTGGCGCCGCCGGTGACGATGGCAGAGGATCCGGTGATGTCCATGCCCGGATCCTAGGACCCGCTTCGCTCAGAGGTCCGAGGTGCCCTCGGCGACGAGCACGGCCGGACCTGTCATCAGGATCCGGTCGTCGTCGGTCCAGGTGATCTCGAGGCTCCCGCCGGTCACGTCGATGCGGTACGGCGTCCCGCGAGGTGCCTCGTCAGCGAGCGCTGCGGCGACCATCACCGCGCAGGCGCCGGTGCCGCACGATCGCGTCTCCCCGGACCCGCGCTCGTGGACCCGCATCGCGACGTGGTGTGCGCTGCGGCGTACGACGAACTCGACGTTGACCCCGTCGGGATAGACATCGTGGTCGAAGCCGGGCTCCTCGAGCAGACTCCCGGCCTCGTCGAGCGACCCGACGAACGCGACGGCGTGGGGGTTGCCCATCGACACGTGCAGCGCCTCGTGGGCGACCCCGTCGACGCTGACCTTCGTGGTCGCGAGCACGGCGGGACTGCCCATGTCGACGGTGAGGTCGCCGCCGCTGAGGGTGACGGTCTTGACCCCGGCGCGGGTGTCGATCTCGAGCGGCGTCGTGGCGCCCTCGTGGTCGAGGAGGTAGCGGGCGAAGACCCGGACGCCGTTGCCGCACATCTCGCTGAGCGACCCGTCGGCGTTGCGGTAGTCCATGAACCAGCGCTCTCCGTCGCGGACCGCGCGGAGCACGCCGTCACCGCCGATGCCCGCGCGCCGGTCGCACAGCGCACGCACCCGCTCGGCACTCAGCTCGCCGTGGACGGTGCCGTGGGGGTCGGGCAGGAGCACGAAGTCGTTCTCCGTGCCGTGACCCTTGAGGAAGCGATAGCTCACGATGCGATTGTCGCAGGCTTCACCACAGTGTGCCGAGCGCAGACGAAGTCACGGTTGCGGGCGACCTCCTCCAGCTTCAGCTCGACGTGTCGCGGCAGCACCGGCGTGCCGGCGCCCAGCGTCACCGGGGCGTACTGGACCCACACCTCGTCGAGCAGGCCGGCGTCGTGGAACTGACCGACGAGCTCGCCGCCGCCGACCAGCCACAGGTCCTTGCCCGCGGCCCGCTCGACGGCCTGCGCATGCACGTCCTCGACGGCGTCGGCAGTGAAGGTGACGGACGTGACCGGCTCGAAGTCGCGGTGGGTCATGACGTACGTCGCCAGGTCGCCCCACGGTTCGTCGTCGTGGTCGAGGATCCACTGCCAGGTCGTGGCGCCCATGACGCAGGCGCCGATCTGCTCGCGGAACCCCGCGTAGTGCATCGGCCCCGCCTCGTCGATGTCACGCGAGGTCAGCCAGTCGAGCGAGTGGTCGGGCGTCGCGATGAACCCGTCCAGCGAGCAGCCGGTGTAGTAGATCGTCGTCACTTCGGGTCGACCACCCGCGCAGCCCCGCCTCCTCGACGGACCGGCTCCGAGACGGCCGTGAGCTGGCCGCCGGGACCGAACTCGATCGCCGTCGCGGCCCCGATCTGTGCCGCGCTGGTGAACGCGTCACCCGCGGGGACGAGCTTGTGCCCGAGGGCGGTCAGCGCGGCGCCGTACGCCGTGATGAACTCGGGCTCGGAGGTCACGCTCGCCGTGTTGCGCGGGCTGGAGCGCGGCGCCGCGATGGCCTGCTCGATGCTCATGCCCAGGTCGATCCGGTTGACGAGCATCTGCAGCACGGTGGTGATGATCGTGGAGCCGCCGGGCGAGCCCAGGGCCAGGAAGGGCTTGCCGTCCTTGAGCACGATCGTCGGGCTCATCGACGAGCGCGGGCGCTTGCCGGGCTGGATGCGGTTGGGGTCGGCCGGGTCGAAGACCGTCGAGAAGTCGGTCAGCTCGTTGTTGAGGATGAAGCCGTGACGGGGCACGACCATCCCGGAGCCGCCGGTCTGCTCGATCGTGAGGGTGTACTCCACGACGTTGCCCCACTTGTCGGCGACCGTGAGGTTGGTCGTCGAGATGTTCTCGGTGTCCGCATCGGTGGTCCCGCCGGCCGCCGGTGCCGGACAGACCCCGTCGTAGGCCGCAGCGTCACCGGCCGCGACCGGCTTCACCGCCGCCTTGGCGGGGTCGAGGGAGCAGGCCCGCTCGGCGGCGAACTTGTCGCTCAACAGCGTCGGGAGGGGTACGTCGACGAAGCGCGGGTCGCCGAGGTACTTCGCGCGATCGGCGAAGGCCAGCGCCCCGGCCTCGAGGTAGTGGTGGAGGACCTGCTCGGGCGCCTTGCCGGTGAAGTCGGTGCGCTCGAGGATGTTGAGCGCCTCGCCGACGGTGGAGCCACCGCTCGACGACGGCGCCATGCCGTAGACGTCGTAGCCGCGGTAGGAGATCTTGGTCGGCGCCTGCCCGAGGACCTTGTAGTCCCTGAGGTCGCTGCGGGAGAGATAGCCACGCGGCACCGGGAGGTCGGTGCTCTTCGTCGTGCGCGGGTCGCGGACGATGTCGACCATCAGCTTGGCCAGCTTGCCGCGATAGAACGCCTTCATGCCGCGCGCGGCGAGGTCGGTGTAGGTGTCGGCCAGGTCGGGGTTGGTGAAGATCGAGCCGACAGCGGGCGCGTCTCCCTTCGGCAGGAACAGCTTCTTGGTCGCCTTGAAGGCGCGGAAGCGCTCCTCGTTGTCGAGGGTCTGCTGGCGGAAGGTCTCGTCGACCTTGAAGCCGCGGGTCGCGACCTTGATCGCGGGCTTGAGCGCATCGGCGAGCGAGAGCGTGCCGTACTTCCTCAGGGCCCGTTCCCAGGTGGCCGGGGTCCCGGGCGTGCCGACGCTGACGCCACTGGTCACCAGCTCGGGAGTGAAGTTGTAGGGCTTGCCGGTAGCGGGGTCGATGAAGGCGTCGCTGGGCATCTTCTTCGGCGCGGTCTCGCGCCCGTCGATGGTGCTGACCTTGCCGGACTCGGCGTCGTAGAAGACGAAGTAGCCGCCGCCACCGATGCCGGCGCTGTAGGGCTCGGTCACCCCCAGGGTCGCGGCCGCGGCGACCGCCGCGTCGGCGGCGTTGCCCCCGCGCTTGAGCACCTTGAGCGCAGCCGCGCTGGCCTCCGGGTCGACCGTGGAGACCGCTCCCCCGGTGCCGACGGCTGTCGGGATCTTGGCCGTGGGCCGCTCCGCTGCCTGCGCGGTCTGCGTCGAGGCCGCTGGCGGGGCTTGGGCCGGAGCGGGCGGAGCAGCGGCGAGGACGCCCACGACGAGGGCGGACGCGGCGGCGCTGGTGAGTGCAGGGGTGGGACGCATGGCTACCTCCGAGAGATCAGGTCCGTCCACCTTGCTCCGCGCCG
Source organism: Nocardioides sp. CF8 (assembly GCF_000389985.1). NCBI lineage: Bacteria > Bacillati > Actinomycetota > Actinomycetes > Propionibacteriales > Nocardioidaceae > Nocardioides > Nocardioides sp. CF8. The sequence continues at coordinate 3,836,753 of NZ_CM001852.1, read as the reverse complement.
GTCGATCTGTCGAGGGCTGCCAGCGCCTTCTCCACGAGTTTCGGGTCGTCGAAGCGCACCCACGCGACGCGCGGGTCCTTGCGGAACCAGCCGTCCTGGCGGCGGGCGAACCTGCGCGTCGCGGCCTGGGTCTGCACGACCGCCTCCTCATGGCTCAGCTCCCCGCGCAGGAAGGCGATCGCCTCGCGGTAGCCGATCGCCCTGCGCGCGGTCTGGCCCCGCTCGAGCCCGAGGTCGAGGAGTCGCTCGACCTCCTCGACCAGCCCATCGGCGTACATCTGGCGCACGCGCTCCGCGATGCGGGCATCGAGGGTGGGGCGGTCGATGTCGACGCCGATCTGCACGCTGCGCGGGTCGGCGTAGGTCGGGGTCGGCAGGCTGGCGGAGTAGGGGCGACCGGTGAGGGCGATGACCTCGAGCGCGCGGACGATGCGCCGGCCGTTGTCGGGACCGATCTTCGCGGCGGCCTCCGCGTCGAGGCCGGCGAGGCGCCGGTGCAGCGCCTGGGTGCCGACGGTGGCCAACTCCTCCTCGAGCTCGCGGCGCAACGACTCGTCCGTGCCGGGGAAGTCGAACCGGTCGAGGATGGCGCGCGTGTAGAGCGCGCTGCCGCCCACCAGCACTGGTGTCGCACCCCGGCCGCGGATGTCGCCGATGGCCTCGCGGGCCCACCCCTGGAAGTCGTGCACGGTCGCCGTCTGGGTCACGTCGAGGCGATCGAGCAGGTGGTGCTCGATCCCCCGCCGCTGCGAGGGCGGGAGCTTCGCCGTACCGACATCCATGCCGCGGTAGAGCTGCATCGCGTCCGTGTTGACGATCTCGCCCCCCAGCCGGGCGGCCAGGTCGAGGCTCAGGCCGGTCTTGCCCGAGGCCGTCGAGCCGACGATCGCCACGATCGGGATGGGGTGCGCGTCGGTGGGCATGGTGGCTAGTGTTCCAAACGCGAGCGGTCTCATCGGGGGCTGCACCAAGCATCGGAGACGCACATGTCATTCCTCGACGACGCGAAGTCCAAGCTCACGGACGCGGTGGACGGCCAGGGCGACAAGATCGCCGCCGGTCTCGACAAGGCCGGCGACTTCGTCGACGACAAGACGGGCGGCAAGTTCTCGGACAAGATCGACGCCGGCACCGACAAGGCGGCCGACGCCCTCGACTCCCTCGACGGCCAGAACGACGACATCAAGTAGGTCCTTCCCGACCTCCTCGACAGACCGTCCATCCCCCAGGGGATGGACGGTCTGTTGCATTTGCGCGTCCGTTCTGACATGACTGGAAGCGGGCCGGGACAGCCCCGGCCATGACTCTCGGGAGTGGTGATGGACACCAACAGCGGACTCGGCGACGCCGTCGACAAGTACGGCGATCAGATCGACAGCGCACTGGACAAGGCCGGCGACTTCGTCGACGACAAGACCGGCGGCAAGTACTCCGAGCAGATCCAGTCCGGCGTGGACAAGGCCGGCGACGCCCTCGACGGACTCGACGGACAGAACGACGACATCGGTGCCGAGCCCCAGGCGCCCGCCGATACCCAGGCTCCGCCCGAGCCCGGCACGCCGACCACACCCGGTGACCCGTCCGTCCCGACCGAGCCGGGCGTCCCGACCGAACCGGGCGTCCCGACCGAGCCCACCGATCCCTCGATCCCGACCGAGCCGGAGACCGAGCCGAGCACCCCCACCGAGACGACCGAGCCGGCTGAGCCCGGCTCGCCCACGTCGCCGACCTCGCCGACCGAGCCCACGGATCCCACGGACCCCTCGATCCCGACGGAGCCGACCGCCCCGGCTGAGCCCGTCCAGCCGGGCGTCCCCACCGAGCCGGGCGAGCCCGGTGCCCCGACCGATCCCTCGACTCCGACCGAGCCGTCCGTCGAGCCGTCCGTCGAGCCGTCCACGCCCGGTGAGCCGGCGCCGCAGACGATTCCCACCGATCCGGCCAACCCGGCGACCGGCGAGGCACCGGAGCCGATCGCCGGGTCGTAGCAGTCATCGAGCTGTCGGTCGCGCCCGTTAGGTTGGCGGCGTGACCGACAGCTTCGTGGTGGTGCCTGCGTCCTACGTCTACCTCCTCCGCGACGGCGAGGACGGTTCGGCCGAGGTGCTGCTGCAGCTGCGCCAGGGGACGACCTACATGGACGGCCACTGGGCCGCGGCCGCCGCCGGACACGTGGAGCGCGGGGAGACGGCGTTCGTCGCAGCGCAGCGCGAGGCCACCGAGGAGCTGGGCATTACCGACGTCGAGCTCGCCTTCGAGTTCACGATGCAGCGCACCCAGGGCGGCGAGCCGATCGACGAACGCGTCGACTTCTTCTTCACCGCTCGCGCTTGGGCCGGCGAGCCGAGGATCGTGGAGCCCGACAAGTGCGGCGAGCTGCGCTGGTGCTCGCTGGCCGACCTGCCGCAGCCGATGGTGCCGCACGAGGCATACGCCCTGGACAACCTGGGCACCGACCAAAAATATCTCAGCCATGGATTCCCCACCACCGGAGAGGCCCCACGATGAATGACGACAACCTCGGCCCGCAGCCCGATCCGATCATCGAGGAGAAGGAGCCCAACCCCGGCGGCGCCGACGCACTGCCCGACGACACCGACGACGAGGGCCTCGCGCGCGACCTCGACCCGTCCGCCAACCCGGCCGTCGACGAGGTGATGCCCCCGGAGATCACCGAGGCCGACGACAAGTCGCAGGCACCCGATGGTCAGGCCGACGACATGGAGTCGGGCACCGAGGACACCCCCGAAGCCGGCCAGGAGGCCGAGGACGGGACGGTCGAACCGCCCGCCTGACCCGGCGGGCCTGACACGTTGAAGACAGCGGTATCGCACAGTCACCCAGTGGCTGGGCGATACCGCTGTCTCGTTGTCCACAGGCCCGGTTCCGGTGCTGGCGCGGATGTCGCCGGTCCAGCACGCTGGATGGATGAGCAGCAACGCCGAGGAATCGAGCCCTGCCGACGAGGTCGCGCGGGTCCTGTCGCTGCAGCACGGTGTCATCTCGCGGGCGCAGGCCCTCGAGGCCGGGCTCGCTGACCACGACATCCGCCGCCAGGTCCGCCGGCGCGCATGGGTGCTGTTGCTCCCCGGGGTCCACCTCAACCACACCAGCGATCCCACCTGGCTGCAGCGCGCGTGGGCGGCCACCCTGTACGCCGGCGACTCGGCGCTCTGCCACGACTCGGCACTGCGGGCATCCGAGGGCCCCGGCAAGACGCTGCGCGACGAGTCGGTCATCCATGTGGCGATCGACCGCGACCGTCGCATCCTGTCGCCGGTCGACTGGCTGGTCGTGCACAGGCTGGCCGACTTCGATTCCAAGGTACGACGCAACGCATCACCACCTACGGTCCGGATCGAGCACGCACTGCTCGACGTGGCGGCCGAGGCACCGACGGACTTCGCCGCGGTCGGCGTCCTCACGGATGCGGTGTCATCTCGTCGCACCACCGCGGATCGTGTCCTGGCCGCGTTGCGGACGCGGTCGAGGATTCCTCGTCGGGCCTTCCTGACGGGGGTGCTGACGGACATCCGCGACGGCACCCACTCGGTCCTCGAGCACGGCTACCTGCATCGGGTCGAGCGAGCGCACGAACTCCCCACGGCGGCTCGACAGGTGGTCGAGCTGACCTCCCGGGGCAAGGTCTACCGCGACGTGGTCTACGAGCCGTTCGGCGTCTATGTCGAGCTCGACGGTCGCGCCACCCACGGCACGGCTCAGGCCCACGACCAGGACCTGGCTCGCGACCTCGTCGCGGTGGCCGAGGAGAAGATCACCCTGCGGCTCGGCTGGCGGCAGGTGTACGGCGACCAGTGCTCGACAGCGGCACGGGTCGCTGCAGTGCTGACCAAGAGGGGTTGGACGGGCACGCTCCAACGCTGCCCCGACTGTCCCTGAGGACAGCGGTGTCCTGCGGCCACTGGGTGGCTGCGCGATACCGCTGTCTTCGCAGCGTCAGCCGCAGGCGGTGGCCGGCGGCAGCGGAGCCGGCACCCCGATGCTCGGCATGCCGAGACCGACGCCGGCCGGGGCGGGCTCGGTGTTGCGACGCTCCCAGGCGTCGCCGGCCGGCGTGCGGCGTACGGAGAGAACCGGACCGTCGGCGACGAGGTGGTGCGGCGCGGCCTTGGTGATCTCGACGACGACCATGTCGCCGGGCCGGACGCCTTCGGCACCCACGGGGGTGAAGTGCACGAGCCGGTTGTCCGGGCCGCGGCCGGAGAGCCGGAGGGTGGCTGCGTCCTTGCGGCCCTCGCCCTCGGAGACCATCAGCTCGACGGAGCGGCCGACGAGCGCTAGTCCCTCTTCCCACGCGATCTGGTTGACGACGTCGACGAGGCGCAGGTAGCGGTCCTTCACGACCTCCGGCGGGACCTGGGACTCCATGGTGGCGGCGGGGGTGCCGGGGCGAGGTGAGTACTGGAAGGTGAAGGCGTTGGCGAACCGCGCCTGCCGGACGACGTCCAGCGTCGCGAGGAAGTCCTCCTCGGTCTCGCCGGGGAAGCCGACGATGATGTCGGTGGTGATCGCCGCGTCGGGCATGGCCGCGCGCACGCGCTCGATGATGCCCAGGAACTTCGAGGAGCGGTAGGACCGGCGCATCGCCTTGAGGATGCGGTCGGAGCCCGACTGCAGCGGCATGTGCAGCTGGTGCATGACGTTGGGCGTCTCGGCCATCGCCTCGATGACGTCGTCGGTGAACTCGGCCGGGTGGGGCGAGGTGAAGCGCACGCGCTCGAGGCCCTCGATCGCACCGCACGAGCGCAGCAGCTTGGAGAAGGCCTGGCGGTCGCCGAACTCCACGCCGTAGGCGTTGACGTTCTGCCCGAGCAGGGTGATCTCGGTGACGCCCTCGGCGACCAGCGCCTCGATCTCGGCCAGGATCTCGCCCGGCCGGCGGTCCTTCTCCTTGCCGCGCAGTGCCGGCACGATGCAGAACGTGCAGGTGTTGTTGCAGCCGACGGAGATGGAGACCCACGCGGCATAGGCCGAGTCGCGCTTGGTCGGCAACGTCGAGGGGAAGACCGACAGCGACTCGAGGATCTCGACCTGCGCCTCCTCCTGCGAGCGGGCGCGGTCGAGCAGGGCGGGCAGGGAGCCGATGTTGTGCGTGCCGAAGACGACATCGACGTACGGCGCCCGGTCGATGATCGTGTCGCGGTCCTTCTGCGCCATGCAGCCACCGACGGCGATCTGCATGCCCGGCTTGCGCGCCTTGACCGGCGCGAGGTGGGACAGGTTGCCGTAGAGCTTGTTGTCCGCGTTCTCGCGGACCGCGCAGGTGTTGAAGACGACGACGTCGGCCTGCTCGCCCGTCGGGGTCGCGATGTAGCCCGCGTCCTCCAGCAGCCCGGTCAGGCGCTCGGAGTCGTGGACGTTCATCTGGCACCCGTAGGTGCGGACTTCATAGGTGCGAGCCATAGCCGCACAAG
>NZ_CM001852.1:3769329-3831251 GCF_000389985.1 Nocardioides sp. CF8 | reverse complement strand
CCAGCCGTAATCGCAGCCGGAGGTCAGTGGCCGCGGAGGTTCTTCACCTTGCCCTTGGCCTTGCCGGCCGCTTCCTTGGCCGCCATCTTGCCCACGTCCTTGAAGAAGATCGCCGCGCCCTTCGGGTCGTCCTTGGCACCCTTGGCCATGTCCTTGAGCATGCCGAGCCTGTTCTTGCTGTCGCTCATCATTTCCTCCGCTGGTCGAGGCGATAGTGCCGATTCAAGCACCGGCGAACCTCGCTGGGGAACAGGTCCGCCGTACGCACTCAACGGGCGGGACACGGTCCGGTCACGTTTGCCGTGGAGGACCCCTGCGTGTGGCCCCGGACACACTGATCCCTATAGGTTGCGGGCATGACCGCGTTGGAGCACGAGCCCCGTTCGGCCGGGCGAGGTGAGCCGCTCGTCGTCCTCACCGATGTCCAGAAGCACTTCGGATCGCTGCACGCCCTCAAGGACATCGACCTCACCGTGACCAGCGGCGAGGTGGTCGTCGTGATCGGCCCGTCGGGGTCGGGCAAGTCGACCCTGTGTCGTGCCATCAACCGCCTCGAGACCATCGACTCGGGCACGATCAGCCTGGACGGGCAGCCCCTTCCACAGGAGGGCAAGGCGCTGGCCAAGCTCCGTGCCGAGGTCGGCATGGTCTTCCAGAGCTTCAACCTCTTCGCCCACAAGACGATCCTCGAGAACGTCACCCTCGGCCCGATCAAGGTGCGAGGACTGAGCAAGTCCGCGGCCGAGACCAAGGCCCGTGAGCTGCTCGACCGGGTCGGCGTCGGTCACCAGGCCGACAAGTACCCCGCCCAGCTCTCCGGTGGGCAGCAGCAGCGGGTGGCCATCGCCCGGGCGCTGGCCATGGAGCCGAAGGTGATGCTCTTCGACGAGCCCACCTCCGCGCTCGACCCGGAGATGATCAAGGAGGTCCTCGACGTCATGGTCGACCTCGCCCACCGCGGCATGACGATGATCGTCGTCACCCACGAGATGGGCTTCGCGCGTACGGCGGCCGACCGGGTCGTCTTCATGGCCGACGGCGCGATCGTCGAGGAGAACACTCCCGAGCAGTTCTTCACCAACCCCACGTCCGATCGCGCCAAGGACTTCCTCGGCAAGATCCTCAAGCACTGACCAGCAGGTCTCGGGGCCGTCCCACAAGGGGGCACCAAGGCTCCTCAACTGTTCACCACATCAAGGGAGAAGCAGATGCGATTCATCCGAACCAAGGCCGCGATCGCGGTCGCTGGACTGGCCCTCTCGCTCGCCGCGTGCGGTGACGCGGGCACCGACAACGAGGGCGTGGAGGTCGAGGCGTCGGAGGACGCCAGCTTCGAGGCGGGCACGCGCATGGCCGAGCTCGCCGAGGCCGGCACCATCAACGTCGGCGTGAAGTACGACCAGCCCGGCCTCGGGTTCAACGAGACCGGCTCCGACATGCCGACCGGCTTCGACGTCGACATCGCCAAGATCCTCGTGGCCTCGCTGGGCATCGACCCGGAGGACACGTCCAAGGTGCAGTACGTCGAGACGATCTCCGACAACCGCGAGCCCTTCCTGGTGGACGGCAAGGTGGACCTCGTCCTCGCGTCCTACTCGATCACCGACGAGCGTCGGCAGGTCGTCGGTCAGGCCGGCCCCTACATGCTCACCGGCCAGCAGCTGCTGGTGCCCGAGGACTCCGAGGCCGCCGGCCCCGAGGACCTGCAGGGCAAGGAAGTCTGCTCCGTCACCGGCTCGACGTCGCTCGACAACGCCAAGGCCCAGGGCATGAAGCCGGTCGGCTTCGACACCTACAGCCAGTGCGTCGACAAGGTGCTCGACGGCACGGTCGAGGCGATGACGACGGACGGCACGATCCTCGCCGGCTACGCCGCGCAGAACGAGGGCGCCCTGAAGGTCGTCGGCGAGCCGTTCTCCGAGGAGCGCATCGGCGTCGGCTACTCGCAGGACTACCCGGAGATGTGCCAGTGGATCAACGACACGCTCGAGGCAGCCAACGAGGACGGCACGTGGGCCGAGGCCTTCGAGGCCAACCTCGGTGCCTCCGGCGTCGAGACCCCGGACTTCCCGGAGCTCGACCCCTGCGAGTCCTGAGCATCCAGCTCACCATCCGAGTCCGGGCCCGCTGAGCAAGCGGGCCCGGACTCCGGTCCCACGAGAGGAGTGGCGTGGAAGCCTTCATCAACGAGTTCCCCGAGGTCCTGCAGGCGTTCGGCTACACCGTCCTGCTCTTCTTGTGCTCGGGCGTCCTGTCCCTCATCGGGGGCACGATCCTGGTCGCCATGCGCGTCGGCCCGATCGCGGTCCTCAACAAGGCGGCCGCCACCTACGTCACGCTCGTGCGCAACACCCCGTTGCTGATGGTGTTCTTCTTCTTCCAGTTCGCCGCTCCCAAGATCGGGATCAACCTCAAGTTCGTCGACGTCCACATCGGGAGCTTCGACTTCACCTCGTTCTTCGCCACCGCGGTGGTCGCCCTGACGCTCTACACCTCCACCTTCGTGTGCGAGGCACTCCGCTCCGGCGTCAACGCCGTCCCGCTGGGTCAGGCCGAGGCCGCCCGGGCCATCGGTCTCCCGTTCAGCGGGGTGATGCGCGAAGTCGTGCTCCCCCAGGCGTTCCGCGCCTCGGTCCCCCCGGTGGCGAGCACCCTGATCGCGCTGCTCAAGAACACCTCGGTCGCCGCCGTGTTCGGCGTCCTGGAGGCTGCTGCCCAGATGAAGATCATGACCAACAACCATGCCGACGAGCGCTGGGGCATCTTCTTGGGCGTCGCCCTGCTGTACGTCGTCCTGGTCGAGCTCGTCTCCCTGGTCGCCATCTCGTTCGAGCGTCGCTGGAGGATCGCCTGATGGCCGCCGGAGTTCTCTTCGACGCACCGGGACCCAAGACGGTCGCCCGGCACCGGATCTACACGATCATCTCGCTCGTCGTGATCGTGGCCGCGCTCGCCTTCGCCGTGAAGCGGCTCGCTGACGCTGGCCAGTTTGCCTACGCCCTGTGGGAACCCTTCGTCACCCCGCAGTACCTCACCGCGCTCCTCGAGGCATGGCTCGACACCATCATCATGGCGGTGCTGTCGGTGCTCGGTGCTGTCGTGTTCGGGGTGGTCTTCGGGATCAGCAAGCTCTCCGATCACCGACCCGTGCGCTGGGTGTCGTGGCTGGTCGTCGAGTTCTTCCGCGCCGTACCCGTCATCATGTTGATGATCTTCTGCTTCTACGCGGTCTTCGGCGACATGCCCATCGCGCGAGGCGCCTTCTGGTCCGTGGTGCTGGCGCTGACGCTCTACAACGGCGCCGTGCTGGCCGAGGTCTTCCGCGCCGGCGTCAACGCCGTCCCTCGCGGGCAGGCCGAGGCGGCGTACGCCATCGGCATGCGCAAGGCGCAGGTGATGAACATCGTGCTGCTGCCCCAGGCCGTGAAGATCATGATCCCGGCGATCATCAGCCAGTGCGTCGTGGCGCTCAAGGACACCAGCCTGATCCTGATCGTCTTCGGGATCGGCCTCACCAAGATCGCCAAGCAGCTGCCGCTGTCGTTCAACAACATCGTCCCGACGACCATCGTCGTCGCCGCGTGCTACATCGTGACCAACCTGGTGCTCACCTGGCTGGCCAACTACGTCCAGCGCAAGTTCGTGGGCGAGAAGAAGGTGCTGCAGGTCTCGATGGTCGCCGACGTCGGCGAAGCCAAGACGACCCTGTAGACCTCGCCCGAGTGTGGCCGGGACGTAGAAGCCCGTCGCTACGCTCGGGGGCTCCCGCAGCGGTTCCGGCTTCGCAAGCTCAGCCGGACTGAGGACGTCGAAGCCCGTCGCTACGCTCCGGGGCTCCCGCAGCGGTTCCGGCTTCGCAAGCTCAGCCGGACTGAGGACGTCGAAGCCCGTCGCTACGCTCCGGGCTTCTCGGTCACCCAGAGCTTGATGACGCCCTCGATCACGACGGTCCCGTCCTCGCGCTCGCCGCGGACGCGGACGTGCAGGTCGGGGTTGTCGCTGGTCCACTGCTCGGGGTCCGTCTCGGCGATGCAGACGATGTCCGAGGTGGCCTTCGCGGTGTAGGCGACGTCCATGCCCTTGGGGATCCACCGCTTGTGGCTCGGGATCGTCACCTCGGCGAGCGCACCCATGGCCGCCTCGAGGCCGTTGCACAGCGCGATCGCGTGCACGGTGCCGAGGTGGTTCTGGACGCTGCGCCGCTTCGGGATGACGAGCTCGACGTGGTTGGGCTCGACCACCGTGAAGCGCGGGTGGATCGTGGCGAAGTAGGGCGCCTTCTGCGAAAACGCGATGGAGAACGCGCGCTTGCCGACGACGGGGACGGAGGTGGCGGTGTTCCACAGCTTCTGGACCTGGCTCATGCCGGAGATGTTACCAGTCGGTAACTCTGGGCGCGCTGTTCTGCTGAAGGGACGCACCTCCCCCGCCGACGATCAACGTCGCGAGCACCACGGCCAGCTTCTTCCTGCGCTTCATCCATCTGCCTCTCTGAGTCTGGAGCGCCGGACGCTAAATGAGAATGATTCCCATTGTCAAACGAGCGGATCGGCGTGAGAGGATCTGCCCCATGCCGAGCAAGAAACGCATGACCGGGGCCGAGCGCCGCGAGCAACTGATTGCCGTCGCGCGCACGCTGTTCTCAGAACGCGGCTTCGAGGGGGCCGCCATCGAGGAGGTCGCAGCCCGCGCCCAGGTCTCCAAGCCGGTCGTCTACGAGCACTTCGGCGGCAAGGAGGGGCTCTACGCCGTCGTCGTCGACCGCGAGGTGCAGACCCTGCTGGCGATCATGCGCGGCTCACTCACCGCGGGCACCTCGAGGATCGTGCTCGAGCAGGCGGCGTTGGCGCTGCTGTCGTACGTCGAGGAGAACCCGCAGGGCTTCCGGATCCTGGTCCGCGACAGCCCCATCGGGGAGGCGTCCTTCCAGACGATCCTCGGTGACGTCGCCTCCCGCGTCGAGGGACTGCTGGCCGACACCTTCAAACGCACCGGGCTCGACGCGAAGAACGCTCCGATGTACGCCCAGATGCTCGTCGGGATGGTCGCGAGCCTGGGCCAGTGGTGGCTCGACACCCGCAAGCCCGCGCGCGAGGTCGTCGCCGCCCACGTGGTCAACCTCGCCTGGAACGGACTCAGCGGGCTCGACGGGGACCCCGTGCTCTACAGCGAGACTCCCGAGGCCTGACGCGTCGCGGGCGGCAACCCGACCCGGCACCGACTTCTCGAGGTTTCCGTCAGGTTCTTGAGTGTTGCAACACCCCGGAACGTTGCATTCCCCCGCCTATGCGGGGGAATCGAACGTTCTCGGGGGTTTCAGCGGACCCCTATCTCTCGACGTCAAGATTCTCGACGCGTCTGGCACACTGGCCACATGCGCGACGAAGTGGACAGCCTGGTCGAGGCGTGGGCGCGCGAGCGCACCGACCTCGACCTCGGTCCGGTCGAGGTCTTCAGCCGCATCAGCAGGCTGGCGCGCCACCTCGACCTCGCCCGCCGCGACGCCTTCACGACCCACCACATCGAGTCGTGGGAGTTCGACGTGCTGGCTGCGCTGCGGCGCGCCGGGGCGCCGTACGAGCTGTCCCCCGGCCGCCTGCTGCGCGAGACGCTCGTGACCAGCGGCACCATGACCAACCGCGTCGACCGGCTGGCCGGCCGCGGGCTGGTCGAGCGGCTGCCCGACCCGCGCGATCGCCGCGGGGTGCTGGTGCGCCTCACCCCCGAGGGCAAGGCCGCCGTCGACGGCGCCTTCGGAGCGCTGATCGCGGCCGAGGCCGAGCTGATCGCTGCGCTGCCCGCCGGCGACCAGGCGACGCTCGCGTCGCTGCTGCGCACGCTCCTCGCGCCGTTCAGCCCACCCGAGGACTGACTCAGGAGCCGAGCAGCTCCGACGCCTCGAGCCACTCGTGCTCGAGCCGCTCCTTCTCGGCCTGCACCACGCTCAGCTGCTTGCCGAGCTCGGCCAGCCGGTCGAAGTCGGTCAGGGACGCAGCCATCTCGTCGTCGAGCGCCTTCTCCTGCTTGTCGACGCGGGCGATCTGCTTCTCGATGCGCGACAAGGCCTTGCGGGCATCGCGCTCCTCCGCCGAGCCCGCCTTGACCTTCGCCGATCCCGACGCGGTCGCACCGGAGGTGCTCGACCCGCCGGTCATGGTGCGCGATGCCACCGAGTCGAGGCCCGCAGCGCGACGCTCGAGGTATTCGTCCACTCCGCGCGGCAGCATCGAGATCTGGCCGTCACCGAGCAGAGCCCAGACGGAGTCGGTGACCCGCTCGAGGAAGTAGCGGTCGTGGGAGACCACGATCAGGGTGCCCGGCCAGCCGTCGAGGAAGTCCTCGAGGACGTTGAGGGTGTCGATGTCCAGGTCGTTGGTGGGCTCGTCGAGCAGCAGCACGTTGGGCTCGTTGAGGAGCAGCTTGAGCAGCTGGAAGCGGCGGCGCTCGCCACCGGACAGGTCGCCGAGGCGGGCGGTGAGCTTGTCGCCGGTGAAGCCGAACCGCTCGAGCATCGACGTCGCGGTGATGTCGGAGCCCGTCGCCGTACGCGTCACGCGCGCGATCGCCTCGATCGTCGGCAGCACCCGACCGTTGGGGTCGACCTCGTCGATGGCCTGGGTGAGGTGCTCCATCGCGATCGTGCGGCCGTGCTTGACCCGCCCGGCGGTGGGCTCGAGGCTGCCCGCGATCAGGGACAGCACCGAGGTCTTGCCGGCGCCGTTGACGCCGACGATGCCGACCCGGTCACCCGGGCCGAGGCGCCAGGTCGCATCGGACAGCAGCTGGCGATCACCGCGGGACATGTCGACGTGCTCGAGGTCGATGACGTCCTTGCCGAGGCGCTGGGTCGCGAACTTCTGCAGCTCGAGGCGGTCCCGCGGCGGCGGCACGTCCTCGATCAGCTGGTTGGCCGCCTCGATGCGGAACTTCGGCTTCGCGGTCCGCGCCGGGGCGCCGCGCCGCAGCCAGGCGAGCTCCTTCTTCACGAGCTGCTGGCGGCGCTGCTCGGACGCACCGGCCTGCCGCTGCCGCTCCGCCTTCGCGAGCACGAACGAGGCGTAGCCGCCCTCGTAGGAGTCGACCGCGCCGTCGTGGACCTCCCACGTCGTCTGGCAGACCTCGTCGAGGAACCAGCGGTCGTGGGTCACGACGACGAGCGCCGACGAGCGCTGGATGAGGTGCCCCGCGAGCCAGGCGACCGCTTCGACGTCGAGGTGGTTGGTGGGCTCGTCGAGGATGATCAGCTCGTGCTCGCCGAGCAGCAGCGCGGCCAACGAGCAGCGGCGGCGCTCGCCACCGGAGAGGCCGAGCACCGGCCGGTCGAGCGAGACGCCGGCCAGCAGCTCGGTGACGACGCCACGCATGGTCGAGTCGGCCAGCCACTCGTGATCGGCGCGGCCCCCGAGCACGGCCTCGCGCACGGTGTGGGTGTCGACGAGCTCGTCGCCCTGGTGGAGGTAGCCGATCTCGACGCCACGGCTCATCGAGACGCGGCCGGAGTCGGGCTCCTCGAGACCGGTCATCACCTCGAGCAACGTGGTCTTGCCGTCGCCGTTGCGTCCGACGATGCCGATCCGCTCACCGACGTTGATGCCGAGCGAGACCTCGCTCAGCAGCGGCCGGATGCCGTAGGCCTTCGAGACTTTTTCGAGGTTGATCAGGTTGGCCATCAGGGGCGCTCCAGGAGATGTGCGCCGGCGACAGGGCCGTTCGCGATGAGTACGACGTCGTGCCCCGCACCCCGCAGGCCCGCGACGACGGCGTGGGCGCCGTCGAGCGAGTCGCACAGGAAGATGCAGGTCGGGCCCGAACCGGAGACGAGGCCGCGCAGGGCACCTTCGCCTTCGCCGCGGTCGATCAGGGTGCCGAGCTCGGGTCGCAGGTCGACCGCCGGCGCTTGCAGGTCGTTGTGCAGGGTGCGGGCCAGCCGCAGCGGTTCGCCGCTCGCCAGCGCCGACAGCAGGTCGGCCGGCTCAGCCGGCTCGGCCAGCGCGTCGGGAAACAGCTTGTCGAAGTGCGCGTAGACCTCGGGCGTGGACAGGCCGACGCCGGACGGGACGGCGACCCACCACCAGGTGCCGCGGTCGTCGAGCGGCTGCACGACCTCGCCACGGCCACGGCCACGCGCCGTACCGCCCACGAGCGAGAAGGGGACGTCGCTGCCGAGCTCGGCCGCGAGTTCGAGGAGCACGTCGTCGGGCAGGCCGGTCCGGTGCAGCCGGTCGTAGGCCAGCAGGGTCGCGGCGGCGTCGGCCGAGCCGCCCGCCATCCCGCCAGCGACCGGGATCGACTTGAGGATCTCGACGGCCTCGTGGCCGTGGCGCCCGGTCCGGGCGCGGATCACCTCGAGCGCACGGAAGGCGATGTTGCCGCCGCCGATCGGGACGTCGCCGGCGTCGATGTAGTCGGCGCACTCCAGCTCGAGCGAGGGCACCACCGCGCCGGTGAGGGTGACGTCGTCGTAGAGGCTGATGGCCTGGTAGACGGTGTCGAGCGGGTGGAAGCCGTCGTCACGCACAGCGCCGACGCCGAGGTGGAGGTTGATCTTCGCGGCGGCGCGGACGGAGACGGTGCTCACCACGGCATGCCCTCGGCGATCCGGGCGAAGTCGGCCACGGTGAGCACCTCGCCGCGCGCCGTCGGGTCGATGCCGGCCTGGACGAGAGCGTGCTCGGCAGCCTCGCTGGAGCCGGCGAGCGGGCGCAGGGCCGCGCGGATCTGCTTGCGGCGGGTGGCGAAGGCGGCGTCGATGACGGTGAAGACCTGCTCGCGAGTGGCCGTGGTGTCCGGCGGGTCGCAGCGGGTCCAGGCGACGAGGCCGGAGTCGACGTTGGGCGCGGGCCAGAAGACGTTGCGACCGATGGCGCCGGCGCGCCGCACGTCGGCGAACCAGGCGGCCTTCACCGACGGGACGCCGTAGATCTTGGAGCCGGGGCCGGCCGCGAGACGGTCGGCGACCTCGGCCTGCACCATCACCAGCCCGCGCTCCAGCGACGGGAGCAGCGTGAGCATGTGGATCAGGACCGGCACCGAGACGTTGTAGGGCAGGTTGGCGACGAGGGCTGTCGGCGGCGGACCGGGGATCGCCTCGATCCGCATCGCGTCGCCCAGCACGACCTCGAAGGCGTCGGCGTGGTCGGGGGCGCGGTCCTCGATCGTCGCGGGCAGCCGTGCGGCGAGCAGCGGGTCGATCTCGACGGCCACCACGCGCCGGGCGACCTCGAGTAGCCCGAGGGTGAGCGAGCCGAGCCCGGGGCCCACCTCGACGACGACGTCGTCGGGTCCGATGCCGGAGTCACGCACGATGCGGCGCACCGTGTTGGCGTCGATGACGAAGTTCTGACCGCGCTGCTTGGTCGGGCGCAGGTCGAGCTCGGCCGCGAGCGTTCGCACCTCCGCCGGCCCGAGAAGTCTCGGACCGGCGGAAGGGGATGTCATACGCAGAGCCTAGATGTCGACCGCGCGATCAGCGTGATCAGCGAGGCAGGCCCAGCTGGGCGGAGCAGTGCGGCCACGCGCCGTACCCGCCGGAAGCGTCACGGAGGCGGGTCGCGACCGCGATCTGGGTCTCCCGCGAGGCCTGGCTCGGGAGGCCCGTGCCGCCGTAGGCCTGCCAGGTGCCGAGGTTGAACTGCAGGCCGCCGTAGTAGCCGTTGCCGGTGTTGATGGCCCAGTTGCCGCCGGACTCGCACTGCGCGAGGGCGTCCCAGACCGTGCCGCCGGAGGCGTAGTTGGAGGTGACCTCCTCCTTGGTGCCGACCTTGACGATGGCGTCGACCGGCTCGCGCTGGACGTCGGCGGTGACGACCTTGGTCGCGATGACCTGGCCGTTGCGGACGGTGAGCTTGTAGGTCACGTCGCGCACGCCGTCGCGGCCCTCGCGGACCGTCTCGTCGTCGCCCTCGAACATGGAGTCGTCCGGGCGCTCGATGACGTCGAAGTCGATCGCCTCGTTCTTGACGCGCTTGGTGACGATGCGGATGTCGGTGAGCACGATCTTGTCGCCGTCGGTGATCTGCTTCTTGAGGCCGGGGGTCACCTTGTCGTGCTTCGACACCTTCACGCCGAGCTCGTCGAGGACCTCGGCCACGGTGAGCGCCGTGATCTTCTGGGTCTTCATCTCCTGCTTGCCGACCTGGATCCGGATCTTCTTCGGGGTCGTGACCTCGAGGCGGATGCCGCTGCGGGAGATCGTGGCGTCACGGCTGGTCGAGAGGTCGGCGGTCGGATAGCCGCGGCCGATCTCGCCCAGGGCGCTCGCGACGTCGGTGGAGTTCACCCAGTAGGTGCGCTCCTCACCATCGACACTCAGCTCGAGCGGGCGGCCGAACTGGACCGAGATGCGGCTTCCGTCATCGACGCTCTCGTCGAGTGCGGGGGCCACGAGGTCCTTGTCGGTGAGCTCGATGCCTTCCGAGGCCAGCACCTCGGCGACCGTGTCACCCATGGCCGTGACCGTCTGGGCCTGGCCGTCGAGTGACAGCGTCACCGACTTGCTGAGTGCTGCGTAGCCCAACGTCGAGCCGCCGACGGCGACGACGATGACGGCGACGAGAGTCGCCAGCAGGGCCTTGGACTTGCTGAGGTGGACGATGCGTGAGCGCACGTTTCTCCGGACTTCGAGCTCTCCGGGCCTCGGGCTGTCAGCGCTCCCGCGTGCAGGTGTGTCCACCGGGGGCGGTGGGCGAGGTGCGAGCGGGGGTCTCGCGGAGGGGGCTCATACCAACCTCCGGGCGCTGGCGAATCGTTCCCGATCCCGGCCAACGTCACAGGACGATAACGGTGATGACGGATGGTTCAAAGTCGAACGGCGGTTTTCCGGGCCGATCGTGACCAGCGTCTCGGCGGTCGTGACGGCGCTCACGCGCCCCCTCCGACCCCTCACCACGGGCCGCCGAAGGCCCTCTCGGTGTTGAGGTTGATCGCCTCGCAGAGGGTCTCGAGGTCGTCGCCGCGGACCTCGGCCATGGCCCGGACGGTGTGCGGGACGAGGTAGGAAGCGTTGGGTCGGCCACGGAACGGCGTGGGGGTGAGGTACGGCGCATCGGTCTCCACCAGGAGGCGGTCGATCGGCGTCACGGCCAGTGCGTTGCGCAGGCCGGCGGCGTTCTTGAACGTGACCGTGCCGGCGAAGCTCAGGTGCGCTCCGCGCTCCAGGCAGGCGCGAGCGAGGTCGACGTCGCCGGAGAAGCAGTGCATCACCCAGCGGTCGGGCACCCCCTCCTCGTCGAGGACGCGCAGCACCTCGTCGTGGGCGTCCCGGTCGTGGATCACCAGCGTCTTGTCGAGCCGCTTGGCCAGGTCGATGTGGCGGCGGAAGCTCTCCTCCTGGACCGCCCGGCCGTCCTCGCCGGTGCGGAAGTGGTCGAGCCCGGTCTCACCGACGGCCCGCACCAGGTCGTGGGCGCCCGCGAGGGCCTCGATCTCGGCCATCGCGGCGTCGAGGTCCTCGACCCGAGGCGCCTCGTTGGGGTGCAGCGCGACCCCGGCGATCAGCTCGGGGTGCTCGGCGGCCGCCGCCACCGCCCAGCGGGCGCCGGGCAGGTCACAGCCGATCTGGACGATCCGGGTGACGTTGACCGACCGGGCCAGCTCGATGGCCTCCCGCGTCTCCAGCCAGTCGCCGTCGGCGATGTCGAGGTGGCAGTGGTTGTCGACCACGGGCAGCGGCAGCGGCTCGGGGGCCGGCGGGCGCTGGCGGTCACGACGGGCCCCGGACGTCTCCTCGGTGGCCGCGCGGGCGCGGGTGGGCTCGTTCGTCGGCCTATCGGTGGACAAGGTCGTAGACCTCCCGCTTCGGGACGCCGGCCCGGCGGGCGACGTCGGCGATCGCTTCCTTGCGGGTGGCACCCGCTGCCTCCTCCTCGGCGACGGCGGCGCGCAGGGACTCGGGGTCGGTGCCGACCTCGGCCTGCGCCGGAGCGCCCTCCACGACGATGGTGACCTCTCCGCGGACCCCCTCGGCGGCCCACGCGACCAGGTCGGCGAGCGGTCCTCGCCGTACTTCCTCGTGGGTCTTGGTCAGCTCACGGCACACCGCCCCGCTGCGCTCCCCGCCGAAGGCCTCGGCCATCGCGGCGAGCGCCGCCTCGGTGCGGTGCGGCGCCTCGAAGAACACCATCGTCCGGTCCTCGCGGGCCAGTCCCGCGAGCCGGCGGCTCCGCTCCCCCGCCTTGCGCGGCAAGAAGCCCTCGAAGCAGAACCGGTCGACGGGCAGGCCGCTGACCGCGAGCGCCGTGAGCACGGCGCTGGGTCCGGGCACCGCGGTGACGTGCACGTCGTGCTCGACCGCCGCGACGACGAGCCGGTAGCCCGGGTCGGACACGCTCGGCATGCCCGCGTCGGTCACCAGCACGACCCGCTCGCCGGCGAGCAGCGCGGCCAGCAGGACGGGCGTGCGCGCCGACTCGTTGCCCTCGAAGTAGGACACGACGCGGCCGGTCAGGGTGATGCCCAGGTCGCTGGTCAGCCGCTTGAGCCGACGGGTGTCCTCGGCCGCGACCACGTCGGCACCGGACAGCTCGGCCGCCAGTCGCGGCGGCGCGTCCCCGGCCTGGCCGATCGGGGTGGCGGCGAGCACGAGCACCCCGGTGGAAGGCGTGGTGGAGGACATGCCGCCGATCATGTCAGGGACGATCTAGAGTCTCGGACGTGACCGCTCCTGCCACCGTCAGTCTGTCGCGCACCGCGACGGGCAGTGAGGTCCCGTCCGCGCAGGAGCGAGCCAGGCCGCGCTGGCACACCGAGGACCCGCTCATCGGGTGGACGCTGGCCCTCGCGATCACCGCGCTGGCGTTCTTCCTGCGCTGGTGGAAGCTCGGCACCCCGCACCAGTTCAGCTTCGACGAGACCTACTACGCCAAGGACGCGTGGTCGATGCTCGGCAACGGCTACGTGCGGACCTACGTCGAGGACGCGGACAAGACGATCCTCAACGGCCAGGCGGGCGGGCTCTGGGCGGACACCCCGTCGATGGTGGTGCACCCCGAGGTCGGCAAGTGGATCATCGCGCTGGGCGAGAAGGCCTTCGGCATGGACCCCTTCGGCTGGCGCATCGCGGCCGCGGTGGTCGGCTCGCTGATGGTGCTGCTGATGTGCCGCTTCGTCCGCCGGGTGTCCGGCTCGACCGCGCTCGGCCTCGTGGGCGGGCTCCTGCTCGCCCTGGACGGCCTGCAGCTCGTCCTGTCCCGACTGGCCCTGCTCGACATCTTCCTCGCCTTCTTCATCCTGCTGGGCGTCCACTGTGTCGTGGCGGACCGACAGTGGTTCCGTTCCCGGCTCGCCCGGGGCCGCACCCGGGCGCTCTTCCGGCCGTGGCTGGTCGCCGCCGGCATCGCCTTCGGACTGGCCGTCGGCACCAAGTGGACGGCGCTCTTCCCGCTCGCCGCGTTCGGCCTGCTGCTGACCGCCTGGAACTACGGCGCCCGGCGGTCCTTCGGACAGCCCAAGGCGCTGGTGAAAGCGCTCCTGGTCGACGGCCCGATCGCGTTCGCGAGCCTCGTGCTCGTGGCGCTGGTCGTCTACGTCTCGAGCTGGACCGGCTGGCTGGTGCACGCCGACGAGTACGAGGAGACCCTCAGCAACACGCAGTACACGACCTTCGACGGCGGCAAGCCCTGGGCGAGTGCGAGCCAACCCGACGCGGAGGGGATCGGCGAGGTCCGGCAGTCGCTGCACTCGCTGTGGGACTACCACCAGGACGTCTACGCCTTCCACGCCCACTTCCTCAACGACAGCACCCACGTCTACGCCTCGCGCCCGATCGGCTGGCTGCTGATGAGCCGCCCCGTCGGCGTCGACGCCCAGCTGGACATCAAGCCGGGGAGCCAGGGCTGCGACGCGCCCACGGGCTCCACCTGCCTGCGCCAGGTCCTGCTGCTCGGCAACCCGCTGATCTGGTGGGCCGGGTCGCTGGCGCTGGTCTTCGCCGTCGTCCGCTGGGCCGGCGGACGCGACTGGCGCTTCGGCGTCGCGGTCGTCGGTGTCGGCTCGACGTGGCTGCCGTGGCTGAGGTTCGACGACCGGCCGATCTTCATCTTCTACGCCATCGCGTGCCTGCCGTTCCTGGTGCTCGGCCTTGCGCTCGCCCTGGGCAGCATCGTGGGCTCGTCCAACGCGCCCACCCCGCGGCGTACGGCAGGAGTGGTGATCTCCGGGTCGTTCGTCGTGCTGACCGTGTTCGCCTTCGCGTGGTTCTGGCCGGTGTGGACCGACCAGCTCATCACCCATGACGAGTGGCTGCGGCGGATCTGGTTCACCCGCTGGATCTGAGGCGGAAATGACGAACGGCCCGTCTGGGACGGGCCGTTCGGTGCTTGTGGAGGTGAGGGGACTCGAACCCCTGGCCTTCTCGATGCGAACGAGACGCGCTACCAGCTGCGCCACACCCCCAAGCGATTGGAAAAGATACCAGCCGATATTCGGGGGCGCCCAATCGCGTCAGTCGCCGAGCAGGATGGCCTCGACCTCTTCGAGTGCCTGCCGGGCGTAGCCGCGCCACATCGCGCCGAAGGCGGGCATCGCCACGCGACCGGCCGCGGTCGGGGTGAGCACCCACGTCCAGGTGATCCGGGTGCCGGTGCCGGCGGGCTCGAAGGTCCAGCGGCCGTCGGCGCTGGCGACCAGCGGCTTCATCGGGCCACGGACCTCGGAGATGGTGTAGCCGAAGGCGTGCGGGCGGTCGTTGGAGGTCAGCGTCTCGCGCATCGTACCGCCGTCGGCGAGCACGATCGTGCGCGTCTGGCCGACGCTCCCCCACTCGCCGTCCTGGTGACGCACGTCCCTGATCGGCGGGATCGCGAGCCGGCGGCGGCGGAAGACGGAGGGCAGCGGGTGTGCCAGCACCCGGTCGAAGGCCTCCTCGACCGGGATCGGGACGGCGCGGGACTCGGACAGCGTGACGGTGGCCATGGATCCAACGTAGCGGCGGCGCACAGCCACCCCGTCGGACGTCAGGCGGGACGTCCGACGAACCAGCGGACGGCGTCAGGAACCGGCGGCGCGGCGCTCGGCCGCGGCGGTGCGGGCAGTGCGCTCGGACTCCTCGGCCTCGCGGGCCAGGGCGGAGTCGTCGTCGTTGCGACCCGAGGACCAGACACCGGTCGAGTCGAGGTCGATCGTCTGGACCGTACGGCGCACGGCGGGCGCCTTCGAGACGTAGGTCGGCAAGGTCGTCGGCACCATGTCCCACGCGCCCTCGGCGCGCACGGGCGCAGCGCCCTCGGCACGGGCCGGCTCAGCCTCGTCGACCTGCACGGGAGCGGGAGCCGCGGCGGGCTCCTCGCACGCCTCGACGTCGGGCGTCATCGGGGAGTCGGTGGTCTCGGGGAGCTCGTCGACGACCGGCCGCGTGGTCCGGACGGGTCGGGCAGCGGCCCGCTCGCCCTTGACCATGACGCGGCAGGCGACCAGCCAGGCGACGAGGAGACCGGCCGGCAGGGCGACCCACGGCCAGGTGAGCACGCCGGCCACGGCGAGCCCGATGACGAGGGTGTTGGCGAGCAGGACCAGCCCGAGCACGTTGCGGCGACGCCGGGTGGCCTTCGCGGCGGCGGCCCGGCGAGCGGCGTACGACGGCTGCGTCGCGGCGAGGCTGGAGGCCTTGGTCTCGACGGTCGGCGCGGAGGTGTGGCGGTTGGGCGTGACGACGAGGCGGGCATCGCGGCGGTTGATCGGCTCGCGACGGGCCAGCACGCGCATCGTCTGGGAGAACCGGTCGACCGACCGGCTCCGGACGACCTCGTCATGGTGCTTGAGCGCCTTGGGAATCAGGTAGACGGCCCACGCCACCGCCAGCGCAACGAAGATCAACGCACTCAGGTCCACACCTCTGAGGTTAGATTCCCTAGCGCAGTGTGAGGCGCAAGTCCATAGGTGTGTCGCAAGGCAACTCGTGTGACTCGTGTGATTCGTTCACGACGAGATGAGGGTCGCGAGCATCCCTCGCGGGCAGTCCTCGACCGTGACCGCGAAGATCCGGTGGTCGCGCCAGGCGCCGTCGATGTGCAGGAACCGCGGCGCGTAGCCGACCTCGTGCAGGCCGAGCTTCTCCACGACGCGCAGCGAGTTGCTGTTCTCCGGGCGGATGCTGATCTCGATCCGGTGCAGCCGGGCACTGGTGAAGCAGTGGTCGATCACCATCGCCACCGCGATCGGCATGATCCCGCGACCGGCGACGCCGCGGTCGAGCCAGTAGCCGATCGAGGCGAACTGCGCCGACCCGCGGACGATGTTGTTGACGGTGACCTGACCGGCGAAGCTGCCGTCGACCTCGATCGCGAACGGCATCGCCTGGCCCTGCCGGGCGAGCCTGCGCAGGCGGCGCACGACCTGGGCGTAGTTGCCGCCGGAGTGGTCCTCACCGGGGGGCAGGGTCGCCTCCCACTGCCTGAGCCAGTCCATGTTGCGCGAGCGGACGTCACGCCACGCCTCGGCGTCGGAGGCTTCCAGCGGTCGCAGGGCGACCTCGCCGTGCACCAGGAAGGCCGGCCACCCGGGCATCGGCTTGACCGGGATCAATGGTCGCTTCCGACGATCTGCTCCACCGCGTGCCGCAGCACCGGCGCCAGCACGGCCAGGCCGTCCTTCACACCCCCGCGGGAGCCGGGGAGGTTGACGACCAGGCACGACCCGATGACCCCGGCGACGCCGCGCGAGAGCATCGCGGTCGGGACCTGGTTGGCCAGGCCGTGGGCGCGGATCGCCTCGGCGATGCCCGGCACCTCGCGGTCGAGCAGCGGGCGCGTGACGTCGGGGGTGCGGTCGGTCGGCGTGAGGCCGGTGCCGCCGGTGGTCAGCACGACGCGCGCACCGTCGGTGACGGCCGCGGAGATCGCGCGGCCCACGGGCTCGCCGTCGGGCACGACGACGGGCTCACCCGTCGAGAAGCCCTGCTCGACCAGCCACGCGGTGATCAGCGGGCCGGTCTCGTCGGCATAGACACCCGCCGCCGCGCGGTTGGACGCGACGACGACGGCGGCCTTCATGACCGCTTCCAGTCGCCCGACTTGCCGCCGGTCTTCGTCTCGACGCGCACGTCGGTGATCACGGCGCCCTTGTCGACCGCCTTGACCATGTCGATGACGGTGAGCGCGGCGACCGAGACCGCGGTGAGCGCCTCCATCTCGACGCCGGTCCGGTCGGTGGTGGCGACCGTGGCGAGGATGTCGACCGACTCGTCGGTGACCGAGAGGTCGACGGTGACCGACGACAGCGCGAGGGGGTGGCACAGCGGGATCAGCGACGGGGTCTGCTTGGCGCCCATGATGCCTGCGAGCCGAGCCACCGCGAGGGTGTCGCCCTTCGGCACGCCCGCGCCGCGGAGCAGCGCGATCACGGCCGGCGAGACGTGGACCCGGCCCGATGCGCTCGCCGTACGCGCCGTCACGGCCTTGCCGGAGACGTCGACCATCCGGGCTGCGCCGGCGTCGTCGATGTGGGAGAAGGAGGTCATCAGAAGCCTTCGTCCAGTCGGAGGACCTGCACCATGTCGCCGGCTCGCAGGGCCGTGGTGTCGGGGGGTACGACGATGAGCGCATCACTCGCAGCCAGGTCGCCGAGCAGGTGGGAGCCGTGTCCGCCGACCGGGGTCACGAAGGCCCCACCGCGGTCGGAGTCCCAGGCCGCGCGCACCATCTGCTGCTTGCCCTCGGGCGAGGAGATGCCGTGGGTCAGGCGGGCCCGGGTCAGCGGCCGCGAGTAGGGCAGCTTGCCCATCATCCGGCGGATCGCCGGCAGCACGAACGTCTCGAAGGAGATGTAGGCCGAGACGGGGTTGCCGGGCAGCGTGAAGATCGGGGTGCGGTCGTCGCCGACGGTGCCGAAGCCCTGGGGCTTGCCCGGCTGCATTGCGACGCCGCCGAACCAGACGGAGCCGAGGGAGGACAGTGCCTCCTTGACGACGTCGAAGTCGCCCTCGGAGACGCCGCCGCTGGTGACGACGATGTCGGCGCGCACGAGCTGGTCGCTGAGCGCGTCGGTGAACGTGCGCGGGTCGTCGGGGACGATGCCGACGCGGTAGGCGATCGCACCGGCCGCGCGCGCGGAAGCCGCGAGGAGATAGGAGTTGCCGTCGTAGATCGAGTCCCGGCCGAGCGGCGATCCGGGCTCGCGCAGCTCGGAGCCGGTGGAGATGACGACGACGCGCGGACGCGGGCGGCAGCGCACGGTGGCGCGGCCGACCGCGGCGAGCAGGCCGAGGTGGCGCGGGCCCAGGACCGTGCCGTGCTCGAGCAGGAGGTCGCCCTCGGCGACGTCCTCGCCGGCGACCCGGATGTGCTGGTGCTTGCTCGGGGCTCGGGTGATCCGCACCTGGGCCACGCCCCGGTCCGTCCACTCGTAGGGGACGACGGCGTCGCAGCCGGCCGGCACGGGCGCGCCGGTCATGATCTTCGCGGCGGTGCCGGGAGAGAGGGCCATCAGCCCGCCCTGGCCGGCACCGATCTCCCCCACCACCGGCAGCTGGACGGGGGCGTCCTCGGAGGCGGTCGACACATCGGCGTACGTCACGGCGTAGCCGTCCATGCCGGAGTTGTCGAAGCCGGGCAGCGAGATGTCGGCCGTGACGTCCTCGGCCAGCGCGAGCCCGAGCGCCTCCATCAGCGGCTGTGGGAAGTCGGGTAGCGGCGAGACCGACGCGAGGATCCGCTCGACGAGGTCGGGGACCGGGAGCAGCTCAGCCATCGGCTGCCAGCACGGCCGACGCGTCGATCCGCTCGGCACTGGGTGCCTTGATCTTGACGTCGCCGACGACGCGGACGCCCTTGCCGAAGGTGACGTCGCCGTCGATGACGAGTGACCTCGCCTCGCGCAGCGACGGGGCTCCCTCGGGGAAGCGCTTGTCGAAGTCGCCGACCAGCTTGTAGAAGTCGCCGTCGAGCTCGATGAAGGGGACACCGTCCGAGGACTGGTCGAGCACGAAGTCCTGGCCGAGGTCGTAGATGTCGGAGCGCAGCACCAGCAGGTCGTTGGTCGTCTTGACCGGCACGAACCGGTCGCGGCCGACCTCGATGGTGCGGGCGCCCTCGAAGATCTCGATCGCGGCGCCCATCGCGGTCTCGATCTGGATGACCTCCTGCGTCGTCGGGTCGGCGGGGTCGAGGTGCTTGACGTTGCGGATCATCGGCAGGCCGAGGATGCCCTGGCGCGCGTCGAGGGCCTCGGTCATCGCGTCGAGGTCGAACCACAGGTTGTTGGTCGAGGTGTACTTGTGCCGGTCGAGGTCGGCCAGCGAGTCCTTGTCGGCCTCCAGCGTCTGGGCACTCTCCCGCAGCACGATCCGGCCGTCGGCCTTGCGCGTGGCGAAGTGGCCGCCCTTGCGGTCGGAGGCGGTTCGCCGTACGGCCTCGATCGCGAACGGCGCGCCGCTCTGCGCGAACCAGCCGGCGACGCGTGCGTCGGGGACCGCGCCGAGGTTGTCGGAGTTGGACACGAAGACGTGGCGGAAGCCGGCCTCGCGCAGCTGGGCGAGCAGGCCGGCCCCACGCAGCGCGGTGTAGAGGTCGCCGTGGCCGGGCGGACACCACTCGAGGTCGGGGTTCTTCGGATAGGCCGCCGGCACGAGCCCGGCGGCGAGCAGCTTGGGCACCTTGTTCTGGAGGAACTCCAGCGGCAGCCCG
This sequence comes from Nocardioides sp. CF8, assembly GCF_000389985.1. Taxonomy (NCBI): domain Bacteria; kingdom Bacillati; phylum Actinomycetota; class Actinomycetes; order Propionibacteriales; family Nocardioidaceae; genus Nocardioides; species Nocardioides sp. CF8. The sequence continues at coordinate 3,811,635 of NZ_CM001852.1, read as the reverse complement.
TCGACCTGGAGGTCCTCGTAGCGGGCGAGCGCGGCCATCGTGTCGGCCGACGTCCGGAACGAGTTCATGAAGATGAGCGGCAGGTCGGCGCCGTGCTCCTTGCGCAGGTGCAGCACCTGCCGCGCGATGATGTCGAGGAAGCTCAGCCCGCGGCGCACGCACAGCAGCGACTTCGCCCGGTCCATGCCCATCGAGGTGCCGAGGCCGCCGTTGAGCTTGATCACCGCGGTCCGGCGGATCGCCTCGGCCGCGGCCTCGTCGTCCACCTCGACGTCGGCCAGTGACTCCATGTCGAGCGGGGTGATCGTCGACTCGGGGATCATCCCGGTCTCGCCGTGCTCCAAGAGGCGGTAGTAGTGCGCGAACGTGTCGATGGCGACGGGATCGACACCTGCGTCCTGCATTTTGGCGCGTGCCGTTTCCAGGCCTTTGCTACCCATGCTCCGATCGTAGGCTGATCGCGTGCCAACACCAGCCCAGCCCCCCGTCGCGCCCGCGAAGGACGCCCTGCGCGACCAGGTCCTCGCCGCTCGGCGGCAGCGGCCGCTGGCCGAATCCGTCGCCGCGGCGCAGGCGATCGCCGAGCACGCGCTGGCGTGGGACGTCGTACGCCGAGCGGTCACCGTCGCTGCCTATGTCTCGGTCGGCCGGGAGCCGGGGACCGGGCTGCTGCTCGAGGCGATGCATGCCGCCGGCAAGCGGGTGCTGCTCCCGGTGCTGCGGGCGGACAACGACCTCGACTGGGCGGTCTTCACCGGAGCCCTGGAGCCCGCGTCGCGCGGCCTGCTCGAGCCGACCGGCCAGCGCCTCGGGGTCGAGGCCGTCGCCGGCGCCGACGTCGTGCTGGTGCCCGGGCTGGCCGCGTCGAGCGACGGCGACCGGCTGGGTCGCGGGGGCGGGTCCTACGACCGGGCGCTCGCGCGGGTCGGCGCAGGCGTGCCCGTCGGCGTGCTCCTGCACGACGACGAGGCCGGCCTGGTGGTGCCGATCGAGGTCCACGACCGGCGGGTGACGCACGTCGTCACGCCGACGGGGGTCAGGCCCGTCAGCCCTTGAGCAGGTCGCCGATCAGTCCGCCGCCACCGCCGCCGGAGCCGGTCTGCGGGGCCACCCACTCGTAGGGCTGGACGACGACGAAGCCGGGACCGTGGAAGGCGTACTGGAACGCCTCGCCGGAGCCGCCGCGCAGCATCGACTTCATGTTCATGCTCGACACGACGCTGGGCACCAGCGAGGACGACCAGGCGACGGCCGCCTGCACGTCGACGTAGGTCGGCTGCTGGGAGCAGTCGAGGACGACCGGCTTGCCGACGGTGCACAGGGCGACCGTGCCGGTGCCGCGGACGGTGGTGTTGAACAGGCCGCCGGCCATCATTCCGGCGCCGCGGACGCGGTTGATGTCCCACTCCATGGCAGCGTCGAAGGCCAGCAGGTTGCGGCCGTTGACCGAGATCCCGTCGCCCTCGAGGGTGAGGAGGTGGACGGTGCCGGCCTCCTGGGCGAAGAAGACCTCACCCTGGCCGGAGACGCGCATCAGCGGGATGTCCTCGCTGGTGACGACCTTCTTGATCAGCTTGGCCATCGAGCCGGACTTCTCGTGGTCGAAGCGGACCTGGCCCTGGAAGGCCACCATCCCGCCCTTGACCGCGAGCACGTCGGGACCGAGCGAGACACGCAGCATGTAGGGGTTCTGGAGGGCGAACCGCTGCCCGTCACCGATCTCGAGGTTGTCCTGGGCGAACAGCTCACTCTTCATGGCCCGAGCCTAGCGATCAGTCGGCGGCCCCGGCAGGAGTCAGCACGAGGGTGTCCTCGCCGGCCTCGACCACGGCGTCGCGGGTGAACGCCCACGGCAGGTAGTCACCGTTGACGAACAGCTCGGTCTGGTCGCCGTAGTGGGAGGAGCCGGGGTGGCCGGAGACGCCGGTGAGGTTGATGTAGCGCGAGGCGTCGAAGTCGGCGAGCGAGACGACCATCCGCATCGACGGGGCCGCCGTCACGCCATAGCCGAGCGCGGCGTTCCAGCTCGTCGCGTCGACGATGCTCGGTCCGCCGCCGACGCCGCGGCCGTCGCGGTTGAAGAGCCGCTCGATCGGGGCGACGCCGGACTCGCCGAGCGTGGAGTGGTGCAGGTCGAGCTGGTGCAGGTGGCCCCAGGTCCAGTCGTCGGCGTCGAGCGACTGGCGCATCGTCAGCTCGTCGCGCGCGTCGCGCATCGCCTGGCTCAGGATGTCGTCGCGTGACTCGGTGACGTCCTCGGTCTCGCTGTCGTCCCACCACGGCCCGGCGGGGTCGGTCAGCAGGTCGGTGACGACCGCGAACCACCGGTCGCCGCCGTCGGGCCAGATGCCCTCGCGCAGCTCGTCGTGGAAGGTCAGTCGCAGCAGGTTGCTCCACACCGCGTTGTAATAGGCCGCCGCGGCGCTGTCCGCGGGCTGGGTGAAGTCCCAGTCGGCCAGCAGCTCCTGGCCGTCGCGGTAGTAGGGCGAGCCGAGGTCCTCGATGTCGAGGAGGTAGGGCACCAGCGTCGGCGCCATGGGGTTGGCCGTGTCGAGCTGGAGGCGGGTCATCTCCCCCACCGACAGCTCGCCCTCCTCGGCCAGCAGCTCGCGGATCCGCGTCGAGCGGTAGCCCGCGTCCCAGTCGTCGGTCAGGAAGTAGGGGTAGTCGTCGTCAATCACGGCCTGGTTGGCCGTGACGATGAAGCCCTCCTCGGGGTCGAGCACGTTGGGCAGCCCGTCGAAGGGGATGAAGTCGCCGGTCCAGTCGTTGGCCGAGAGCCAGCCCTCGGCCGGCATCGCGCCGGTGTTGCCCGACTTGCGGATGGGCACGAGGCCGGGCGCCTGGTAGCCGATGTGGCCGTCGCGATCGGCGTACACCATGTTCTGGGCTGGTACGGCGAAGTCGCTGGCCGCCGCCCGGAACTCGTCCCAGTCGCCCGCGCGGTTGAGGCCGAGGACCGCGTCAGCGGTCGTCGTCGGACGGAGTGCTGTCCACTGCAGCGCCACGGCATAGCCGTTGCCGCGCTCCCCCGGCTGGTCGGTCGGCGCGTTGGCCCCGACGGTGCTGAGCTCGCGGGAGACGTCGCTGAGCAGCGGCCCGTGGGCGGTCTCGCGGATGTGCAGGACGAAGTCGTCCCCGTCGCGGACCTTGATCGTCTCGGTGCGCAGCGTCAGCGGCCGGGGCTTGCCGTCCTGGATCCAGGTCGCGCCCTCGACCTGCTCGAGGTAGAGGTCGGTGACGTCGGGGCCCAGGTTGGTGAAGCCCCACGCGATGTCGGCGTTGTGGCCGATGATCACGCCGGGCACGCCCGAGAACGTGAAGCCGGCGACGTCGAGCGTGCAGTCGGGGGTGATCTCGCGGCAGTGCAGCCCGGTCTGCATCCAGATGCCGGGCTGGCTGATCCCGAGGTGCGGGTCGTTGGCGAGCAACGGCTGACCGGTCGCGCTGTGCTCGCCGTCGACCACCCAGGAGTTGGAGCCGATCCCCTCGCCGCGACCGAGCAGCTCGGGCATCCGGTCCAGGCCCGCCTTCAGGTCGACGAGCGTGCGGACGGCCTCCGCGTCGAAGGCCGGGCGCCGAGGGTTGCGCGTGGAGTTGCCGCTCGCGTTCTGCTCGAACACCTCGTCCACGACGCCACCGGTGCCGACGATCGGCGGGTGTGCCTCGGGGTCGTAGGCCGGGTAGAGCTCGGCGATCTCCTCCTCGGTGTGGTCCAGGCTGGCCATCACGCGGGCGATCTCGTCGTCCATGTTGCCGCGCAGGTCCCAGGCCATCGCCTTGAGCCAGGCCAGCGAGTCCGCGGGCTCCCACGGCTCCGGCTCGTAGTCGAGGCCGGTCAGGCCGAGGATCGTGTACTCGACCGCGATCTCGCTGGTGCCGAGCTGGTCGAGGTAGGCGTTGACGCCCTGCGCATAGGCCGTGAGCGCGTCGCGCGTCTCGGTCTCCAGCAGCGCCCACTCCTGCTCCGCGACCCGTCGCCATCCCATGGTGCGGATGTACTTGTCGGTCTCCAGGCCGTCCTCACCGAAGAGCTCGGAGAGCCGTCCGGCGGTCACGTGGCGCCGTACGTCCATCTCGAAGAAGCGGTCCTGCGCGGCCACGAACCCCTGGGCACGCATCAGGTCGGCGTCGGTGTCGGCGTAGATCTGCGGGATGCCGTGGTCGTCGCGGATCACCTCGACGTGCCCCTCGAGCCCCGCGAGCTCGAGGGCACCGTCGGTCTCGGGCACGGGTCGGCGTACGAACGCGACCGCGGTCACGAGGAGCACGACCAGCAGCAGTGCCAGGGCGGCCGCGACGTAGGCGGACCAGCGCAGGCCCCGTGGCGCCTTGCGGAAGAGGGTGCGCAACGAGAAGTCGTCGTCGGGCGTGGTCGCAGGTTGCTCGGTCATCTCATCAGGCATTGTGCCGTACCCTTGGCAGTCGATCGGGTGGAGTGCCAGCGAGTCGCGGGCCCATCTGATCGCGGTCCCGATTGCGCCAGCCAGCAAGGTTTCTCATGCCCACCTATCAGTACGCCTGCACCGAGTGCGGCCACGCCTTCGAGCAGTTCCAGAGCTTCAGCGACGACTCGCTGACCGTGTGCCCCGAGTGCGAGGGCCGGCTGCGCAAGGTCTTCAACGCCGTGGGCGTGGTGTTCAAGGGCTCGGGCTTCTACCGCACCGACAGCCGCTCCGGTTCGTCGTCGACCGTGCCCGCGAGCAGCGGCTCCTCCGACTCGTCGTCGTCCTCGTCGTCCTCCTCCTCGTCGGACTCCGGTTCGTCCAAGCCCGCCGCCACCTCGAGCCCTTCACCGTCCACAGGCTCCTCCAGCAGCTGACCTGCCCGCCGCCTGTGGATGACCACAGGCTGCTCGTCGGTGCAGCGCCCTAGCGTCGCTGCATGCCCACTGCTTCGTCCGTACGCCGCCGCCTGCACGCGCTCCGGCGCGCGATCCTGGCCCGGCGCCGCCCGCTCGCGGCGCTGCTCGTCGCGCTGGCCGTGCTGATCGGGTTGCGCACCACCGTCGGCCCCGGCCCGCCGACCGTCGAGGTGCCGGTCGCCTCGCGCGACCTCGCCGCCGGCGAGCGACTGGAGGCGGACGACGTGTCGATGGTGAGGTGGCCGACGGAGCTGGCGCCGGCCGGGCTGACGGGCGCCGTGGCCGGTCAGGTGCTCGCGGCTCCGTTGCGCCAGGGTGAGGCGATCACCGACCTGCGCTTCGTCGGCTCCGAGCTGGCGCAGGCCCATCCCGACCTCACGGTGATGCCGCTGCGGCTCCCCGACCCGGCCGTGGTCGAGCTGCTCGAGGTCGGTGACCGCGTCGACCTGAGCGCTGTCGACCCCGAGTCGGGCGATGTCTCAGAGGTGGCGAGCGACGTGCTGGTGCTGGCGATCCCGCCGCCCGGTTCGGCCGACTCCACCCTTACCGGACGCCTGGTCGTCGCCGGCATCACCCCGGACCGTGCGCAATTTGTCGCCGCCGCCACGCTGCAGGAGTTTCTCACGGTGACGTATACCCGCTAGCGTGCTCGGTTGTCCTGACATTGATTGATTCCGTCTCTCGGGGTCACGCAAGGAGATAATGCAATGAGTGGATTCAAGAACTTCATCCTCAAGGGCAACCTTGTCGAGATCGCCGTCGGCCTGATCATGGCGCTCTCGTTCGCGTCCGTCGTCACGGCCTTCAGCGCGTGGCTGACCGGCCTGCTTCCCGGTGGCTTCGACGACGTCTTCGGTGACGCCAAGCTGGGCGACCTGGGCTTCTTCCTCAACGCCCTGATCGCGTTCATCATCATGGGTGCGATCGTCTACTTCTTCGTCGTCGTTCCCTACACCAAGGCCAAGGAGAAGTTCTTCCCGGCCGAGGCCTCGGGCCCGAGCGACACCGAGCTGCTCACGGAGATCCGCGACGCCCTCCGGGCCCGCAGCTGAGCTTCGGCTCCAGCACCTGCTTCACCACGAACGGCTCGCCCCTCGGGGCGGGCCGTTCGTTGCATTTCTGCGGGAGCGCCGACTCAGCCGTGGTGGGGCGGCACCTGGTCGCGGTACCAGTCGTCGCCCTTGCCGTCGCCGGCCCCGTCGCCGCGCGAGCCGGGCGAGCGGTCGTCGCTCGTCTGCTCGGGGAGCACGTCACCGAAGACGGCGGCGAGTCGCTTGCGACGTACCCACTCCGGCTCGGGCGAGCCGGCCTCGGGGGTGTCCTGCTCCGGAGCGTCGCTCACGCGCACACCCCGGGTGTCGTCTCCTTCGGCGTCGGCTCCTCGCTGGGGGCCGTCGTCTCGGACTCGGCGGGAGTCTCGGTCGGGGACGCCTCTTCGCTGGGGGACTCGGTCTCGGCCGGCGACTCGGTCTCGGTCGGGGCGGGAGACTCCGACTCCTGCGCCTCGCTCGAGGTCGCGGGCGGCTCGGCGGTCACGGAGTCGGCCAGCAGGTTCGGCGACAGCGCCTTGTCCTCGTTGAGCATCTGCCACAGGGTGTCGGCGTCCTCGGTCCAGTAGACCTTGCCCTTGAACTCGGAGTCGAGCGGGTAGTAGGCCGTCGGGACGGTGATGAACTTGATGTTGTCCAGCCCGACGTCCTGCAGCTGCAGGGCGATCTTGCCGATCCGGGTGACCGAGCCGAGACCTTCGTCGGTGCGCAGGGAGCGCGTGGCCGCGTCGAGGAAGCCGACGACCCGGTCGAGGCGGGTGAGCGTGCCGGCCGACTTCACCTTGCGGATCAGGGCCGCGATGAAGGTCTGCTGACGCTTGATCCGGCTGAGGTCGTTCTGCTGAGCGAGCTCACCGACATAGCGGGCGCGGACGTAGTCCAGGGCCTCGTCGCCGCTGAGGACGGACGGGTCGCCAGCCGGGACGAAGATCTCGTGCTTCGGGTCGTCGATGTCCTCGGGGACGCAGACGGGCACGCCGTCGACGGCGTCGACCATCTCCCCGAACCCGTTGAAGTCGATGACCACGAAGTGGTCGACGAGGATGTCGGTGGACTGCTCGAACTGGGCGACGGTGCACAGCTCACCGCCGGTGCCGAACGCCGCGTTCCACATGACGTCGGGCGCGGCGGCGCTGTCGTCGCACTCGGGACGGTCGACGATCGAGTCGCGCGGGATCGACACGGCATAGGACCGCTTCCGATCGGCGGACAGGTGGACCAGGATCGTGGTGTCCGAGCCGCCTCCGGTCTCCTGGTCGATGTCGTTGTCGTCGCCGGACCGGGTGTCGTCACCCATGACCAGGATGTTGAGGGGCTCGCCGTTGCCGCGGTAGATCTTCTCGGGCCGGTTGCCGATGGCGTCGAGCGACTTCGTGCTGATGTTGCCGTTGAGGTGGCGGTAGAGGAACACGACACCGAGACCTGTCACCAGCGCCAGGACCAGCGAGCTGACCAGCATGACCTGGCCGACCGTGTGCTTGCGCTGGGCCTCCGCCTTGCGCTTGGGCGCAGGAACATCCGTTCCAGGGCTCGACACACCTGCCACGACTCAGTCCACAACCTTCTTCTTGGCGGAGCCCTGCACGGGCGACCTACGCAACCTACGCGAGAGGCTCAAATTGTCACCGTAGTCCGGTCCAGCACAAATTCCCCGCCGTGAGGAGTCATGAGTGAGGATGGGGGTTCGTCTCGACCACTTTCCGCCCGTCTGGCAACCGAAGGTTCCTGTTCCGTGCCGCAATCCCTCCGCCTGTCCCTCACCGCAGGTGCCGGACTCCTCTTCCTGGCGCTCATCGCCGCGATCGCGGTCAGTGGTCAGACCCCGATCGGGCCGGAGCAGGTGGTGAACTCCTCGGCGACGAGCCGGGTGGCTGCGAGCGATGCCCCCAACGTCGTCGTCTTCCTGACCGACGACATGCGCAAGGACGACCTGGCCTACCTCCCCCACGTGCGGAGCCTGCTGGCCGACGAGGGCATGACCTTCACCCAGGCACAGTCGCCGCACCCGCTGTGCTGCCCGGCACGGGCCGAGCTGATGACCGGGCAGTACGCCCAGAACAACGGCGTGCGCCACAACTCCGGTCGGTACGGCGGATGGCAGGCCTTCGACCCGTCGTCGACCATCGCCACCTGGGCCGAGGCCGCGGGCTACGCCACGGCGCTGCACGGCAAGCACCTCAACAAGTTCGACGCGGACGCCCCCGCCGACCCGGGCTGGACCAACTTCGACATCCTGCTCGAGCCGGCGACCGACTACGAGAACTTCACCTTCTTCGACGGCGACACCTACACCGACGACTACGTCACCACCCGCCTCGACGAGCGGACCGTGGCCGACATCGACACCTGGGCGGGTCGCCGGCCGTTCCTGATCTTCGCCAACCACGTTGCGCCGCACATCTGGTTCCCGGCGTCCGCCAAGGGTGACGGCGACGGCGACCGGGGCGGCATGGTGCCGCCGGCCGAAGCGGCGTACGCACAAGCACTCACGGGCCTGACCCCCAAGGCGTTCAAGGCGCCGAGCTTCAACGAGGCCGACATGCGCGACAAGGAGTCGATCGTGCGCGGCCGGGCGAAGCTGAAGCCGGAGGCGATGCGGCGGCTCAACCTCGGGCGCATCCGGTCGCTGCTCTCCGTCGACGAGGCCGTGCGCCACACGGTCGAGGCCCTCGAGCGCACCGGCGAGCTCGACGAGACCTTCATCGTCTTCACCTCCGACAACGGCTATGCCCTCGGCGAGCACCGCTACACCGGCAAGGACCGGCTCACCGACGAGATCCTCGACGTGCCGCTCGTGGTCCGCGGCCCGGGCGTCCCCGCGGGCACGCGCTCCGATCGGCCGGTCTCGCTCGTCGACCTCACGACCACGATCGCGCAGCTGATGTCGCTGACCCCGACCCTCACCACCGACGGGGAGAGCTTCGCCGCCACCCTGCGTGACCCCGCGGTTCCGGGCCACCGCGACACGATGCTGATCCAGACCGGCGCCAAGGATCCGTCCGCACGCTTCGCCGGCTGGGCCTACCGCGGCGTGCTGACCGAGCGCTACTCCTACGGCCGGCGGATCAACAACGCCCCTGCCGACGGGTTCCTCTACGACCGCACCAAGGACCCGTTCGAGCTGACCAACCTGCTCCTCGACAAGCGCTACGTCGCCGTACGCCGCGAGCTGGAGCGCCGCTACCGGCTGCTCGACGACTGCGCGGGCAGCAGCTGCAACCGGGGCTTCGGCCCGGTCCCCAAGCCTGGTCGCTGAGCCCGACGTCGGTTCCCATCCATGCATGCGTGCATGGCAGGATGAGCGCCGATCCGCCCCAGTAGACCGTGTTGATAACCAGGGTTTACGCCTGATTTCGAAGCACCCGTGTGGACCGTTGAACAGATTTCGCAAATTTTGGAACGGGGCAGCCGCTCGCCGGGTGGCACAACCACGGGACCCCGGCGGTCCAAGATCGGCGTGATGGTCACCGACCTGTGACTGGCTGTTGCCATCAGTTTGAGGTTGGCCCCCGAAAAGCGTCTGGCCCGCCCAGCACTTTGCTGGGCGGGCCACCGTCTATGTGCTACCTGTTGTGCAGGTTCAGGCGAGTCGGTCAGGACAGCAGCGAGTCCTCGTCGGCGTCTTCGTCGTCCACGCCGTCGTTGTCGGCGTCGTCGTCGCAGTCGTCGGAGGCACTGTCGTCGGCGTCTTCGTCGTTCACGCCGTCGTGGTCGGCGTCTTCGTTGCCGTCTTCGACACCGTCATTGTCGGAGTCGGAGTCGCCGACCTTGAAACCGAAGTCGTTCTCGTCCTCGTCGGCGATGTTGTCGCTGTCGCGGTCGTCGTCGTCGGCGACACACGTTTCTGTCGCGTCGTCGGCGTCTTCGTTGTCGATGCCGTCGTGGTTGGCGTCTTCGTCGCCGTCGAGGGTGCCGTCGTTGTCGGTGTCAGCGTCGTCCACGTCAGTGGAAGCGAACCCGTCGCGCACCTCGTCGCCGTCGTCGTCGCCGTCGTTGTCGGTATCTTCGTCGCGCAGAGCGGACCCCACCTGGTATTCACGCAGGTTGTTCAACCCGTCCTTGTCGAAGTCGGCCTTGGCGTCGGCGGCACGGTTCGGGTTCATCCCGTGCGTGCGTTCGAACCGGTTGGAGATGCCGTCGTGGTCGCTGTCACCAGTGGCGGCTTGTGCTGTCGTCGCGGCACCTGAGATGAGCAGGGCGGTCACGGCAACAACAGAGAGACTGTGTCGGATGTTCATGGCTGGAAACCCATTTCGTAAGGGGGAAGGGGATGTCTGTAGGGAATTCATCGGCAGGGAGCGTGTACAAAAGCGAACCGATGCGCGAGCGTCTCGCACCGAGTGAGACGAGCGACCACCGCGCAACAACGCCGAACCGTGCAGGGCGATGCCCGTCTCGAACACTGAATCGACACCCGCACCCACAGGGGTACGGCTTCGGCCCAGAAAGTTTCCTGCGTATCCCTGCGCATCGTGTCTACGGCAACATCGCAACGACAACGGCGTCCTCACCGAGCAGGGTTGGCTTGACGGGCGCAACCACCTCATCAACCGTCCGATGTGGGCTCCCGTCAGCGCGGCCCGCCAACTCCGTGATGCATGTCGCTTACCTGCGCCGTCTTCGGGGGCAGACCCAGTCATTGAATCGCCTCGCGTTTCATGGCGATTCAGTGAGTGCGGGTTATTGGTCTTGGACGGCGGTTTCTGCAGGCATCTCGACGGTGTTGTTCAGGGCGTCGTCTGCGGTGGTTTTGTCTGGGTTTTGTATTACGCTCAGGTCGCCACCAGTTGTTTCGGGCGGGTCTGGGGTGTCTGTTCGAGCGTCGGTGTCTGGGTCGCTGGCAGTCGTGTCGGCTTGGTCTTCGGCGTCGTTACGGGTGCCGTCCACCTTGTCGGCTTGTTCCTCGGCTTGCTCCTTGGCTTCGTCCTCGACGCCGGTGCCGTCGTCGTCGTCCGAGGGAGCCTGCGGGTCGCGAACGACTGGCTGAGTCTCGGAGTCGGAGTCTGGGTGTTGCTTTGCCGGAGTGTTCTGTTCGTCCGGTGTCGGTTTGGCGTCCGGGGTCGGCTTGTGACGACGCGGCTTGTTCGTTTCGTCATCAGTGGGTGTCACGAGCGCCGGAGCGGACGGGTCCTCAAGGACAGGCGTGTCGTCACTTGAATCGGACGGCGAGGTGTCTGTGTTCGCGCCGGGGACGAGGGTGGCGACAACTTCGTTGAACACGGTTTGTGCGGGGTCGGGCAGCGCGCCTGCGACGCCAGCCCCGGCGACCGCTGCGACTGCTGCTGTCGCCCCAAGGCCGACCTGCCCGGCTAGGCCGAGACCCGATAGCCAAACCACCAACCGGCGTGTTCGCAGCGTGCGCTGCGACGGGGCTGACGTCGTCGGAACGGATGGTTGTGCGGCTGGTGTGGGGGTGGGTGCGGTTGCGGCGTTGTCCGCAGGGCGAGCCGCCAAAAGGGTTGGGTCAAGGTAGGAGGCAAGTTCGACTGTGGGGGCCGGTGGGGTGGTGGGGTGGAACGCGTGGCGGAGGTCGGCAATCAGGCTCGCCACATCGGCGTCCCCCTCGCGGACGCTGGGCGTCTGTTGGGTGAGGAGCGCGTCAATCTCGTCGTTGGTGAGTCGCTGCATGGTCATCTCACCTCTTGCCATCGCTCGGTGGGCCCCGAAGGGCACGGGCTGTGAGCACCTTTACGTCGCAGCGTGGCCAGTCCCCGGCGTTGGAGTGCCTTGACGGCTCCTTCTCGTTTGCCGAGCACGTCGGCGACCTGTTCAACGGTGAGGTCGCCGAAGATGCGCAACAACAACACATCACGTTGGTCCGGGGATAGCGAGTCGATCATTTTGCGGGCCCAGTCGGTTCCGGCCTGGTCGAGTGCGTGGTCTTCGGCGCTGCCGGTTCGGCGGGTGTCAGCGGTTTCTGACCATTCGTTCTGTGTCGGGCGGCGGGACCGGCGGCGCAGTTCGTCGATGAGTCGGCGTCGGGCGACGGTGAACAGGTAGGCCCGGAACCCGGATTCGTCGCCGCGGAAGGCGTGCAGGTTCTTGAAGACGGTGAGGAACACGTCGCTAGTGAGGTCTTCGGGCTCGTGTGAGCCACGGGCGCGGAGGAACGCGGTGACCCGGGGGGCGTAACGGACCCAAAGTTCGGTGCACGCCCACGGCGTGCCGGACTGCGCAGCAGTCAGCACCTCACCGAAGTCGTCGGGGTCCATGTTCTAACTATCGCCCACTGCTCGGTTCCACTTGACCGGTTCGCTCCAATTGCCCCGACGTCTGGTCCCGCAAGAAGGCAAGAGAGTGGCCCCGACCTGGGGGAAAGTCGGGGCCACTCGTCCGGGGGTGGGGGTCAGAGGCCGTCAGCCGAGGTGCGGCCACTCATTGGTGCTCCTCGTAAGAAGGACGAGTCGCCTAACCACGAGTCCGTCTCGTACCGGGGGTGAGACAAGCGACCGCCGCGCGACAAACACGTCGACCACTGAATCGACACCCGCCCGCGTAGGGGTACGGCACGAGAGGAGAACTTTTCTGGCCGGTCCGAACGCTCTAACACCGCTGGGGACAGGCTCGCCGGTCCACCAGCGCGCCCCGTTAGGGACCAACTGCCAGAGCAGCGGTTCAACGAACGAGGTGTCAGCATGTGTCAGACGAAGGCGCAGGGTGGTCGCCGGTGCGCTACCCGTCTTCAGAAGGCGTCGTGGGCTGCCATGGAGGCGGTGCTGACCGCTGACTGCACTCGGGGCGCACGGGAAGCGCGCGAAGCAGGTCGGGAGGCGGTAATCGCCTACGCCCGCACTCCCACCGGTCGGGAAGCGCTGATGGAGGTCTCGGAGCACCTCTATCGCAACCGCCGGTCATACGTCGACGGGCTCTGGGCTGCGAAGTTTGTCTTGGAGTGCTGCTACGAGGCCGACGAACTAGAGAACCGGCCTAGGGCTGAACCCCCGCCCGCACCCGGCTAACAGGCAGGCCACCCGTCACTGCGACGAACCTCTGCGCGCTGGTGCCCCGGGTCGCTTCTGTTTCAGCCAGAGCCGCTTGACGATGTGGAGCCCCTCAGAAGGGTCAACCGCATCTGTGTCGATGTCGGGGACGCGAATGACTTCGTCGATGGTGTCGATGAGCACGAGCACGTCATCGACGTAGTACCGCAACCGTCCCAGTTCCTCTGAGTTCATCACGTCGGAGTACGGCACCGTCTTGAGCGCCTCGTGGAACTCCAGGCTGGCGAGCAGTGGTTTGAGAGTGGCGGCGCGGATGGCGGCTGCTCGGTCGCCCGGAACGACGACACCTCTGACGGTGACTCGTCCCGCGCGGAAGTCATCAGGCACGAGCGGTTCGACCGAAGGGTTTCGGCGTGCTCGGTAGGCGGCTTGGTTGCGGGCGTGCCTGGACTTGCGGGCAGCGTCAGCGCAATCGCCGGGGTGGTAGCGCCGGTTGCCATGTGTCGCGCCGAGGGCCAGCCCGCACACCTCGCACGGGCGTCGGGCGCTACGCCTCGAACCCAACTCCTGATCACTCATCACGTGATTGGTATACACGCTGACAACGCGCAACCGCAGGCATACACCGCATAGACCTGCACAGAAGGTTTGGTTTCGAACAAACGTTCGACATCGCTCACGATCACTGATACAAGTCACATATGCCCTGTTTTGCCGCCCTCACTGTTGGACCTGTCAGCAACAGACACGTCCACAAGGAGAGCAAGCATGAAGCGAGCAGGAGGCGACCCGCAGTACCAGCGGGTCCGGTGCAGACGCACCTAGCGAGCAGACCGGCGTCTCGAACCCAGCCCTAGACGTAGGGGGTTCGTAGAAGGGTCTGTTCCTGAGCCCCAAAGGGCCGAACCCATGTCAACCACGAACTCCAAGCAGTTCATCCGCCGTTCCTCCAACCGCCGCCGCGTCGGTCTGCCGGGTCCCTACGACCCGTTCACTCTCGCAGCGTTCCTGTCCGCCCCCGGTCTCGTCCCCGTCATTGACGCGCTCGCGCTCGTCATTGCCGCGTGGTCCGCCCAGACCGTTCCTGTCGGGTTCAGCGTTCCGACGCTGCGTCGCTACGAGCACAACCTGAACCAGTTCGTCACCTACGCTCGCGCCACTGGTGCCGAGATGCTGCGTGAGTGCGACGCCATCGTGTGCGCCGACTGGGTGCACGCCCGCCCCGTGGGGAAGATGTGGTCGACGAACGCGACCGGTCATCCCGCGTACGGGACGCAGGCCAACCGCCGTACCTCGCTCATCAACTTCTTCGCCACCTGCCACCACCTCGGGTTGTGGGACCAGAACCCTGGCGAGAAGGTGACCACGCACGGACGCTCCAACGGGCGCATCCGTCCGCTCAGCGAGCCTGAGGCCGCGTGCCTCATGGACCGTGCCGCGTATGGGGCGCGCGAGAACAAGATGCCCGCCGCTGTCGCCCTGGCGCTCGCGGGTGCCACGGTGACGGAGATTGCTCAGGTCGAAGCCGCCGACGTGCACCTGTCCGAGCAGGTCGTGTGGCTGCCCGGTCTGGGCCGTCGCAACCTGGCCCGCTGGGTGACGCTCGACGACTGGCAGACCACCGCGCTGCACAACCGCATTGCGTACATGACGCGCCGCAACGGACGCGACATCACTGGGCTCTCGCTGGTGCACCGGGGCCACGTCGCCGACCAAGACCCGTCGAAGTACGCGATGACCACCAACCAGATGCTGGTTCGGGCCCTCGCGAAGGCCGGGCTCGGTGTCGCGGACGGGGTGCGTCCGTCCTCCATTCACGAGTACGTCGCCAACCGGGTCTACGCCGAGACCGGCTCGATGGAGGCCGTAGCGGTTCGCTGCGGCCTGAGGTCCATCGACGCCGCCGCCCGGCTCGTGTCCGTTGACTGGCGCACCCGCTACGAGATTCCTGCTCCGGCAAGCGCTTCTTGTAGCGACCGGTACGACGTTCCTGCCACGTCGAAGGCCGGTGCATGATGACCGCCTCGAAGAAGAGCCCGGTTGCCAAGACCACCGCCCGTGACCGCCAGAAGGCCAGCCGCCAGCGCGACGGCGTCGTCAGCAAGCACCGCATCCGCCGTGCCGCTCGGGCGATGTCCAACTCAATGAAGGAGACCACCCGCCAGAAGCGCGAGCGCCGTCTCAACGACCTCAAGAAGTTGCTCGCCGCCGCAGGCGACCACCACCTGTACGTGCGGGCAGCCGCACTGCCCGAGAAGGAAGAGCGGACGCCGGGACGCCCCACGATGTTCCCCAACTCCATCATGCTGCTGTACGGGCAGGCCATCTCCATCGTCGGTTCCGCCGCCGAGACCGAGACGTGGTTCAGCGACCACCACATCTGGGACCTAGTTCGCGACGAGATTCGGCGCTCCATCAGCCCTGAACTGGCGGACTCACTCCCCGACACCGGACCGATGCTGCACCAGTGGAACCACTTCCAGCGCAAGGTCAAGAAGAACGACTGGTTGACCCTGCTGCACAGCGCGCAGCGTGAGACCGCTGCCGAGCGTGCCCTCGACATGGGCATGTTCGACCCCACGGAACGGTTCCGCATTACCGACCCCGTACGGCACCTGACGGTCACCTTCGACGGAAAGGTCTCCACCTCGCCGTCGAAGTACCCCGCAGGCGTTCCAGCCAAGGTCGACAAGGAGACCGGCGAAGTCCTCACCGACCGGCGCTACGACTCCAACACCAAGTTGTGGCCTGAGGCTGGCACCCCCGACATCCCTGCCGGTTCAGACGCCGCCACCATCAACAAACTCAAGGGCCAAGACAAGAACAAGTTCGAGTGGGGCATCAAGGGCACCTACGCCTGGGCACGGCTGCCCTACTACGGCACACGCCTCATCCTCGACGTGGAGACCATGTCCCCCAGCGACAGCGACGAAGCCGCTGCCATCGGACGCATCACCGACGGCCTGCTCGACCGGCTGCCCGGCATCCAGACCATCGTCATGGACGGCATCTACTCCCACGTCCACATCGACCCCTACATGAAGAAGGGTCTGCTGGTCGTCAACAAGCCCACACGAGGACCCAAGAACGGACGCAACTCCGTCAAGATTGGCGACCGCTGGGAGAAGTCCCACCACATCGAGACCGTCGAAGTTCCCTACTCCGGCGGCGTCTGTCGCCACCGCATCTACGGCATCGGCGGCGCGCCCTACGAGCAGAAAGTCAACGCTGCCGGAACACCAGACCTCGTCGCGCTCGACGGACGGACCATCCGCCGCCCCGGCGGCAAGGACTCGTTCAACTGGTACCGCGAAGTCACCATCGACTGCACCAAGTGCGGAGGCAAGCAAGCACACCGGATCACCTTGGTGTCCCGCCCCGACGACGCTTTCAAGCGCAGCGAGTACCTCCGTCAGGTCCCGATGACCGACAAGCACTTCAAGCGCGTCTACGGCTTCCGTCCCGACGCCGAGTCCGGCAATAAGGACATCGAGGAAGCGTGGCACCTCAAGCGGATGCCCGCGTGGGGTTGGCACAACCAGTCGCTCCGCATGCTCCTGCACGCCGGACAGGTCAACGCCGAAGCATGGGCCATCCACCTGTCCCGCCTCGCCGACCACGACCTTCTCGACCCGGTCTACGACGACCCACAGGTGGCCTAACCACGGCCGCTTTCGCGAAGAAATTGAACAGCCTCACATGAGCACCCCGCGCCCTCAGGGCAGCGGGGCACTCGTGCTGCCCTGACACCAAAACGGCCCCCGAGCGTCGACCCATCCGGTCACGCTCAGGGGCCCGCGTTCGTCACATCCACCGGCTGCTGACAAAATGACTGCGCCAGCACGGGTTTTCATCACGAATGTGTGTATGGCCCGCCCCAGTAGCTCAGTGGATAGAGCAGCCGCCTCCTAAGCGAAAGGTCGCAAGTTCGACTCTTGCCTGGGGCACCACCAGCACCGTCACCGGGTCTCGAACCTCAGGCCCCCCGCCTGGACACGGGCGAGCAGGTTCTCGCCCATCGCCTGGGCGGTGGTGACCTGTCCGGCCGTCGGCGGGTTGTCGTCGAAGGCCAGGCACAGCGCCGACTCGGCCAGCATCATCGACGTCTCGGTGTAGCCCGGGTCGCCGCCGCTGACGCGGGTGCGGACGGTCCGACCGCCGCCCTCGCCGACGAAGTCGACGGTGAACCACGACTTCTCCCGCTTCGCCTCGTCGGGCCCGTCCCCGGCCGACACCTTGCCGAGCAGGAAGTTGCGCACGGGCCTGACCTGCGCCGCGGCGGCCAGCGCGCCGACGGCGACCGCCCCACCGGCGGCGTAGCGGATCGTCTTGGTCCCGGCGAAGTGCGAGTAGCGGAACCTCGGTCCGTACGTCGAGAGCGCGGCGCCGCTCCGGGCCACGATGATCGGGTCGATGGTCGGCACCGGGACCAGCCAGTAGCCCAGCACCGGGTCGCGGTGGGGCCTGGCCGACACGGCCCGTGACGAGCGGCCGTCGGCCGGCTTTCCCTCCATGCGGCGGCGAGCGGCGTACGCCGCCTTCATCTCGCGCGCCCGGGAGAACTGGCCGAGGGCCGAGTGGATCGTGCCGCCCGAGGCCATGCCGCCGGAGCGGACGACCCCGCGCAGGGTGATCGGGACGTCGGAGGGCAGCTGCTGGACGGTGTGGAGCGCGCCCAGGTCGTGGGGAATCGAGTCGAAGCCGCAGGCGTGGACGAGCCGGGCGCCGGTGCGTACGGCGGTCTCGTGGTGCTGGAGATACATCTGGTCGACGAACTCCGGTTCGCCCGTGAGGTCGACGTAGTCGGTGCCGGCGTCGGCGCAGGCGGCGACCAGCGCTGCGCCGTACTGCAGGTAGGGACCGACGGTGGTGATCACGACCCGGGTCCGGGCGGCGACGTCGGCCAGCGAGATCGGGTCGGTCGAGTCGGCGTGCAGCAGCTCGAGGTCGGGGAGACCGAGCTTGTCGCGGACGGCTTCGAGCTTGGCCTGGTTGCGACCGGCGAGCGCCCAGCGCAGGCCCTCGGGCGCGTTGCGCGCGAGGTAGTCGGCGGTGAGCTGCCCCGTGAAGCCGGTGGCGCCGAAGAGGACGATGTCGAAGTCACGATCAGCCATGCCCACATCCTCACAGGTCGGGGAACCGCCCGGCGAGGGGTGGCGTCCGATAGGCGTGAAGATCCGGACCGCCGTCGCCTCCGCCACCGCCGTCGCCCTGGCCGCCGGAGTCGGCGTCGGGGTCGGCTTCGCCCTCGACCGCGGGGATGAGGGTCACGGCCCGTCGAGCGCGCCCGTGCCCGTGAGGCTCGCGAACGCCTCGCTCGAGGTCGCCGACGACTGCGACGCCCTGCTCGAGTCGTACGTCGATCGCGGACTCGACCTCGTCTCGCCCTACGGCTGGGGCGGCGGCGCGATCGTGATGTTCGATGCCCGGGCCAGCACGACGGTCGCCGGGCAGTCGACCGCGAACGCCCGGGTCCCGACCACGACCCGCGCGACCAGCAACGAGAGCGGCACCAACGTGCAGGAGGTCGGCGTCGACGAGCCGGACGTCGTGAAGGTGGCGGGCGACCTGCTCTTCCGCATCCAGGACAACGTGCTCACGACCCACGACGTCGCCGGCGACGAGCCCCGCCAGCTGTCCTCCCTCCAGCTCCCGGACCTGCACGACGGCGAGCTGCTGCTCTCCGGTGACCGCCTCGTCGTGCTCGGCGACCTGGGTCGGCGGCACCAGCCGACCGGCGCGCGCATCCTCGTCGTCGACGTGAGTCGCCCCGGGACCCCGCAGGTCGTCGAGGAGACCGACTACTCCGCGAGCATCAGCGCAGCCCGCCTGCACGGGGACGTGGTGCGGGTCGTGCTCGACAACGGGCTCCCGGACCTCGACTTCCGCCTCCCCCACGGCAAGTTCAGCGAGGACAGCGCGGAGCGCTTCAACCGCCGGCTCGTGCGCGAGACCACCCTCGCCGACTGGCTGCCCACCGTCGGCGATGAGCCCGCCGTCGACTGCGGCGACGTCGCAGTCCCGACCATGGAGACCACGCTCGGCACCACCACCGTCGTGACCTTCGAGCCCGCCGTCGTGGAGCCCGTCACCACTGCCGTCGCGACCACCTCCACCGCTTCCTACTTCTCCCCCGACCGGTTCTACCTCGCTGCCGGCCCTGCCTCCTTCGGCTGGTGGGGCACCCCGACCATCGACTGCTTCGAGACCTGTCCGGGCGGCGACGGCAGCACCGAGCTGTTCGCCTTCGCCCTCGACGGCACCGACACGACGTACGTCGCCTCCGGGACCGTGGAGGGGCAGGTCAGGGACCGCTGGTCGATGGACCACGCCGACGGTGCGCTCCGCGTCGCGCTCGGCGCGACCAACGAGACCGGCAACTTCAGCTCGGTGGTGACGCTGCGCGAGACCGGCACGACGCTCACCGAGATCGGCCGCGTCGACAAGCTCGGCGTCAACGAGGAGATCAAGTCGGTGCGCTGGTTCGACACCCTCGCCATCGTCGTGACGTTCCGCCAGACCGACCCGCTCTATGCCATCGACCTCACCGACCCCGACGAGCCCGAGCTGATGGGCGAGCTGAAGATCCCCGGCTTCAGCGAGTACCTGCACCCGCTCGGCGAGCGCCGGCTGATCGGCGTCGGCCAGGACGCCGACAGCCGGGGCATGACCCGCGGCGCGCAGGCGGCGCTCTTCGACGTCACCGACCTGACCGACCCGCGCCAGCTCGACGTCGTGGCCTACCCGAAGCACTCCATGGCGGGTGCGGGGATCGACCCGCGCCAGTTCACCTGGCTGCCGGATCGCCGTACGGCCCTGACCGTCGTCTCGCAGGGGTGGCGCGGTCGCACCGGCTGGGTCTCGGTGCTGTCGTTGCAGGCCGGCGAGATCTCCAACCGCATGGTCGAGGTGGAGTACGGCGACGAGGTGGCCGAGGTCCGGCTGGTCCCGCTCGCCGACGGCCGCGTGGTGCTGGTGACCGGGGACGCCGTCTCCTTCTTCGACCTATCCTGAACGCATGTGCCGCAACATCCGCCCGCTCAACAACTTCGAGCCGCCGGCGACCAAGGACGAGGTGACGGCTGCCGCGCTGCAGTACGTCCGCAAGGTCGCCGGGACGACCAAGCCCTCGCAGGCCAACGAGGCGGTCTTCTACGAGGCCGTGCGCGAGATCGCGCACCTCACCCAGCACCTCCTCGAGGACCTGGTGACGACCGCGCCGCCCAAGGACCGCGAGGTCGAGGCCGCCAGGGCCAAGGCCCGCGCCCAGCTGCGCTACGGGACGTGACGGCCACCCAGGCCGCACCCGAGGAGGCGCTCGACCTCCTCGCCGAGCGCGACCTCGTCGTCCTGACCGGTGCCGGGCTGTCGACCGACTCCGGCATCCCCGACTACCGCGGGCCCGGGGCGCCGACGCGCACCCCGATGACCTTCCAGGAGTTCGTCTCCGGCCCGGTCGCGCAGCAGCGCTACTGGGCGCGCAGCCACCTCGGCTGGGCACGGATGGGCGCCGCCGTGCCCAACGCCGGTCACGTCGCGCTGGCGCAGATCGATCCGAGGCTCCTCATCACCCAGAACGTCGACGGCCTCCACGAGGCCGCCGGCTCCGACCGTCTCGTCGCGCTGCACGGACGGGTCGCGGACGTCGTCTGCCTGGCCTGTCGCCGTACGTCGCCGCGCGCGGCGTTGCAGGTCAGGCTGGACGAGCTCAACGCCGACTGGATGGTGCGCCACGGGCACGCGGCGATGCGGCCCGACGGCGACGTCGACCTCGACGCGACGGCCGACTTCGTGGTCGCCGTGTGCGACGACTGCGGTGGGGTGCTCAAGCCGGACGTCGTGTTCTTCGGGGAGAACGTCCCGGCCGACCGCGTGGCCCGCTGCTACGACGCGGTCGATGCGCTGGGCGCCGACGGCGCGTTGCTGGTGGCGGGTTCGTCGCTGGCCGTGATGAGCGGGTTGCGGTTCGTGAAGCGCGCGGCCGCGGCCGGCACGCCCGTGGTGATCGTCAACCGCGGCCTGACGCGCGGCGACGACCTCGCGACCCACAAGCTCGAGGTCGGGACCAGCGACTTCCTCGCGTCACTGGCCGACGAGCTGGCTCAGAGGCGGCGTACGAAGATGTGATCGGCGGCGTCGGCGAAGATCTCGGCGGTCTCGCCGCCGGAGCCGATCAGGATGCCCTCGGACGTGGCGACGACGGTGATCGTCTTGTCGGGCAGGGCACCGGCGCGACGCAGCGCACTCATCAGCACCTCGTCCTTCTGCATCTCCTCGGAGATGCGGCGCACGTGCACGCGCGACTCCACCGGACCCGCGACGGCCGCCAGCGACTCGACGCCCTCCATGAAGGTCTCGCCCAGCGCGCTCTCACCGAGCTCGTCGAGACCGGGGATCGGGTTGCCGTAGGGGGACTCGGTCGGGTGGCCGAGCAGCTCGACGAGCCGACGCTCGACGGTCTCCGACATCACGTGCTCCCAGCGGCAGGCCTCGGCGTGCACGAGCTCCCAGTCGAGACCGATGACGTCGGTGAGCAGCCGCTCGGCGAGGCGGTGCTTGCGCATGACCCGGGTGGCGAGACGCATGCCCTCCTCGGTGAACTCGAGGTGGCGATCACCCTCGACCGTGACCAGTCCGTCGCGCTCCATGCGCGCCACCGTCTGGGAGACGGTCGGCCCGCTCTGGTGCAGGCGCTCGGCGATGCGCGCG
This sequence comes from Nocardioides sp. CF8, assembly GCF_000389985.1. Lineage (NCBI taxonomy): Bacteria > Bacillati > Actinomycetota > Actinomycetes > Propionibacteriales > Nocardioidaceae > Nocardioides > Nocardioides sp. CF8. The sequence continues at coordinate 3,790,072 of NZ_CM001852.1, read as the reverse complement.
CGCAGCGGGATGATGTCCTCCTCCACGAGCTCGTAGATCGTGCGGAGATACATCTCGGTGGTGTCGATCAGGTCGCTCACTCGACCCATTCTTACCCATCCGGATTGGCAGGACTTGATGGGGCGTGTCTCTCGATCCTCGGCCGTCGCGAGCGTCGTCCGGGGCGTGCGATGGGAAGGCGGAGGAGGGAGACATGACGGAGTCATGGCGACTGACGACAACGCAGCCAGCGTGCGTGCCGGGCGGCGCGCAGCAGGCCATGGGATTGAGAGACACGCCCTTAGTGCGGCACAGTGGCGAAGCGTGAACGAGATCCCCGATCAGCTCCTCGTCCCTCGCCGCTTCTGCGGACCTCCCGACTCGGGCAACGGAGGGTGGACCGCCGGTGCGCTGGCGACCCACCTGGCCCTGGCCTGCCCGGAGAACCGCGCCGGTGAGTGGCCGACCGTCGAGGTCTCGTTGCGCCAGCCGCCGCCGCTCGACTCCCCCATGCTGCTCACCGAGCAGGACGGCGTCACGAGCGCGAGCTTCGGTGGCGTCGTGATCGCCAGCGCCCGGCGCCTCCCGGACGAGGGCGAGCCGGCCCTCGCGGACGTCGACCCGGTGGGTCCCGACGAGGCGCGGGCCGCCGAGGCGACGTACGCAGGTCACCGCTTCCACCCGTTCCCGACCTGCTTCGCCTGCGGCACCGGGCGCGAGGAGGGCGACGGGCTGCGCATCTTCCCCGGCGTGGTGAGCGGCGAGCGGGTCGCCGCGACCTGGCGTCCCCACCCCAGCCTCAACGAGGACTACCACACCTACGTCGACACGCCGGCGCGCGCCTGGGTGGCCGCCACCTGGGCGGCGCTCGACTGCGTCGGCGGGTGGGCCGGCGACCTGACCGACCGGTTGATGGTGCTCGGACGGATGACGGCGCGCATCGACACCCTGCCGGTGATCGGCGAGGAGCACGTCGTGGTGGGAGCCAAGCGGGGCGCCGAGGGGCGCAAGACCTTCACCTCGGCCACGCTCTACGACGCCGACTCGCGCATCGTCGCGAGCGCCGAGCACATCTGGATCGCGGTCGACCCGGCCGCCTTCGGAGGTGTCCGGCCATGAGCGGGAGCTGGTGGCGCGACGCCGTCATCTACCAGGTCTACGTCCGTTCCTTCGCGGACGCCGACGGTGACGGTGTGGGCGACCTCGCCGGCATCACCGAGCGGCTGCCCTACCTCCGCGAGCTCGGCGTCGACGCCCTCTGGATCACGCCGTTCTACACCTCCCCGCAGCGCGACCACGGCTACGACGTGGCCGACTACTGCGACATCGATCCGCTGTTCGGCAGCCTCGACGACGCCGACACGCTGCTGGCGAAGGCCCACGACCTCGGGCTGCGGGTGATCGTCGACCTGGTGCCCAACCACTCCTCCGACGAGCACGAGTGGTTCCAGGCTGCGCTGGCCGCCGGGCCCGGCTCGCGCGAGCGGGCCCGCTACATCTTCCGGACCGGGCGCGACGACGGCGAGGCCCCGCCGAACAACTGGGCGTCGGTCTTCGGTGGTCCCGCCTGGACCCGGGTCGGGGACACCGACCAGTGGTACCTCCACCTCTTCGACACCACCCAGCCCGACTTCGACTGGCGCAACCCCGAGGTCGGCGACCTCTTCGAGGAGGTGCTCCGCTTCTGGCTCGACCGCGGTGTCGACGGCTTCCGGGTGGACGTCGCCCACGGCCTGTTCAAGGAGGCCTCGCTGCGCGACCAGGTGCTGCCCGAGGGCATCACCGCGACCTCGGGACAGGTCAACACCGACCACTCGATGGTCAGCCGTGAGCTCAAGGACGAGCCGATGTGGGACCAGCCGGAGGTGCACGACGTCTACCGTCGGTGGGCCAAGGTCCTCGACGAGTACGGCCCCGACCGGATGGCCGTCGCGGAGGCCTGGACCCAGACGCCGGCGTCCATGGCGGCCTTCGTCCGGCCCGGCGAGCTCGACCAGGCGTTCAACTTCGCCTGGCTGCTCGCGGACTGGTCGGCGGCGGCCTTCGCGGACGTCATCAACGGCACCCTGGCGGCGGTCGAGCCCGTCGGGTCCGCGCCGACCTGGGTGCTGTCCAACCACGACGTCGTGCGGCACCCGACGCGCTACGGCGGCGGCGCCGTCGGGTTGGCGCGTGCCCGGGCCGCCACCCTGACGATGCTGGCGCTGCCCGGGGCGTCCTACCTCTACCAGGGCGAGGAGCTCGGTCTCGAGCAGGTCGACGTCCCGCCGGCCGCCCGTCAGGACCCGTCGTGGTTCCGCACGGGCGAGGTCGGTCGCGACGGCTGCCGGGTGCCGATGCCCTGGGGCGGCAGCGCAGCGCCGTACGACTTCGGACCGGGGACCGGACAGCCGTGGCTCCCCCAGCCTGCCGACTGGGCGCCGCTGACGGCCGAGGCCCAGACTGGTCAGCCGGGCTCGACGCTGGAGTTCTACCGTACGGCGCTGGCGACCCGCCGAGCCGTGCTCGCGGGCGCCGGGGCCGACGTCGAGCTGCTCCCCGATCTCGGCAGCGACGTGCTCGCCTTCCGGCGCGGCGACGTCACGGTCGTGCTCAACTGCGGCTCGGCGGCAGTGCCGCTGCCGGCCGGCGAGGTCGTCATCGCGAGCGGGCCGGTCGAGGGCGACCTGCCGGCGAACACGGCGGTCTGGCTGCGCTAGTCCCGGTTAGTCCTGGTCCTCGTCGAGGCTGGTGTTGTAGCGCGCGAGCGTCGCGACGAAGACGTTCAGGTCGGCGTCCGACCAGCCCTCGAGCCGGCGGCCGAGGCGGGCGCGGCGCACGGTCGCGAGGTCGTGCATGCGCTGCCTGCCCTCGTCGGTGAGGCTGACGACCCAGGCCCGACCGTCGTCGGGGTCGCGCTCCTTGCTGACGAGGCCGAGGTCGACGACCGTCTGCACGAGCCGGCTGACAGCACCCTTGTCGAGGTTGAAGGCGTCGACGACCTCGGACGCCCGCACCGGTCCGTGCTCGTTCATGTAGGCCAGCACCAGATAGCCCGTCGACGTCAGGTCGGGGTGGATCGCTTGGGCGCGCTCGCTGATGACGCGCTTGATCCGGCGGACCAGGACCGCCATCTCGACCTCGAGGTCGAGGATCGTGCGCTCGCGGTCGAGAGAGCTCATCGCCCAACTCCGGACGGCGTCGCCTCGGGCGCGGCGGCTGCGGCGATCTCGTCGTCACGCAGGACGGTGGTGCGCATGGGCTTCTCCTCGATGAAGACCAACAGGAGCAGCGAGAGTACGGCGAACGGCAGCGAGATCAGGAACAGGTGCCCCGTCGCCTCGCCGAAGGCGTGCTCGAAGACCTGCCGCACGGGCGGCGAGAGGGTGTCCAGGTCGGGGATCGAGTGCGAGTCGGCGCCGAGCGCCGCGAGCTGGTCCTCCGTGACGGTGCCTGCCTGGACGAGCGAGGCCAGGCCGGTGCGCACGTGGTCGGAGACCTGGTGGCTGAGCACGGCCCCCAGGGCCGAGACGCCGATCGTGCCGCCCACCGAGCGGAAGAACGCGACCACGCTGGAGCCCGAACCGAGGTCGGCCGCGGCCACGCTGTTCTGCACGGCCAGCACGGTGTTCTGCATGGTCGCACCCAGGCCGAGGCCGAGCACCGCCATGAAGACACCGACGAGGGCCAGGTTGGTGGTGTCGTCGATCGTGGCCAGCAGGGCCAGGCCGACGATGACGAAGACCATCCCGCCGATGAGGAACTTCTTCCACTTGCCGGTCTTCGTGATCAGCCGCCCGGAGATGATGCTGGAGACGAGGAGCCCGCCGACCATGCAGATCGACATCAGCCCCGCGCGAGTGGGTGACATGCCGCGCGCGAGCTGGAAGTACTGCGAGAGATAGACCGTCGCCCCGAACATGGCGACCCCGATCAGGACCGAGGCGGCGGTGGCGAGCGTGGTCGTGCGGTCCTTGAACAGGCGCAGCGGGATGACCGGGTCCTTGGCGACGTACGCCTCGACCAGGACGGCGCCGACGATCACGGCCAGACCCGCGGCGACGAGGACGAGGCTGGTCGCGGAGGTCCAGGTGAACTGGCTGCCCGCCAGCGAGACCCACACGAGCACCAGCGAGACACCACCCATGAGCAGCGTGGCGCCGAGGTAGTCGATGGTGACCTCGCGCTTGATGGTCGGCAGGCGCAGGGTCTTCTGCAGCACGACGAAGGCGAGGAGCGCGACGGGGAGGCCGGAGAAGAAGCACCAGCGCCAGCCGACGCTGTCGACGAGCAGGCCGCCGACAAGCGGACCGCTGACCGTCGCGAGGGCGAAGACCGCGCCGATGTAGCCGCTGTAGCGACCGCGCTCGCGCGGCGAGACCATCGTCGCGATGACGACCTGGACGAGGGCGGTCAGGCCGCCGACGCCGAGGCCCTGGATCGCGCGGGCCCCGATCAGCACCTCCATCGAGGGCGCGAGGCCGGCGATCACCGAGCCGATGGAGAAGATCACGAGCGCGCTCTGCACGAGCAGCTTTTTGGAGAACTGGTCGGCGAGCTTGCCCCAGATCGGGGTGGTCGCCGTCATCGTCAGCAAGGTCGCGACGACGACCCAGGTGTAGCCGGTCTGGCTGCCCTCGAGGTCGGTGACGATGGCCGGCAGCGCGTTGGAGACGACAGTGCTCGAGAGCATCGCGACGAACATCGCGAGCAGGAGTCCGCTGAGGGCCTCCATCACCTCGCGGTGGGTCATCTCCCCGGTCTGCTCGGCGCTCGGGGGTGCTGCAGGGGTCGTCACGGACGCTCGATTCATGCTGGACATAAGGTTGTCGTCGACAACTATATTCCTGAGCGGCGTGGATCCGCCATCCTCGGCGACGCCAAGCGGGGTGGCCTCTCGGGGTTTGTGTCACCTTCTTGGGTGTTGCAACACCCCGGAACGTTCGATTCCCCCGCAGAGGCGGGGGAATCGAAGGTTGCGGAGGTTTCCAGCAGAAATGGCAGCGACCCGCAGGCCTGCCCCTCATGGGGGGCGATCCGGGGGATGAATTCCGGGGCCTGCGGGTCGGGTGACTGCGTTGGATTCGCCGGCAGTACGTCGACGACTGGTGCTGCCTAGCGGGCAGCCACCTCACTCATCCGAAAAGACTTCATTTCTCGGACCACCTCCTTTCCGTGTGCCGCAACCGTACGCCCGGATGCGGGAGTGCTCAACGCATTTGTTTGCCCCAGTTCAGGGGGCCAGGCGCTGGATCCGCCAGCCGTCGCCGTCGCGCTCGTAGACCAGGCGGTCGTGCATCCGGCCCGGCCGGCCCTGCCAGAACTCCACCGTCTCCGGCTCGACGCGGTAGCCACCCCAGTGCTCCGGCACCGGCACGTCGCGCCCCTCGAAGCGCGCAGTCACCTCGTCGTACGCCGCCGCGAGCTCTTCACGTGACGCGACCGGCTGCGACTGCAGCGAGGCCCAGGCGCCGAGCTGTGCACCGCGCGGGCGGGTGCGGTGGTAGGCCTCGACCGCCTCACGCTCGAGCACGCGAGCTGTCCCCTCGATGCGCACCTGCCGCTCGAGCGGGTGCCAGGGGAAGAGCAGCGCGCACTGCGGGTTGAGCGCCAGCTCGTCGGCCTTGCGCGAGGTGTGGTTGGTGAAGAGCACGAAGCCGCGCTCGTCGAGGCCCTTGAGCAGCACCATCCGCGACGACGGGCGCGCGTCCGCGCCGGCGGTGCTGAGCACCATCGCGTTGGGTTCGTGCAGCCCCGCGTCCAGCGCCTCGCCGAGCCAGCGCCGGAACATCGACACCGGCTCGGATGTCAGGTCGCCGACGTCGAGCCCGCCGTCGGCGTACTCCGCCCTCAGCGCCGCGAGGTCGTCCGGATCGCGACCGGTCATCCGAGCTCGGCGAAGCCCCGGGCCTGCGTGCCCGAGTCGTCGAGATGGTCACCCAGCCTGGCCAGCGCTGCGCCGACCTGCGCGAGCGTGTCGCCGATGGAGTCCATGGCCGTGGCGAGCTTGCCGAGCTGCTCGGTCGCCCCGCTCATCTCCTCGGCCGCGCTGGCCAGCCGCGCGGCGGGGCCGTCCATCAGCGGCACCCGGGCGGCGGCCTCGGCCGCGTCGGCGATGCGAGCGGCACCGTTGCCGATGGAGGTGACGATGCCGGCCAGGGCGTCGCTGGAGTCGGCCAGGGTGCCCTTGAGCCCGGACGTGCCGTCGTCACCGACGAGCGAGACCGCTGCCGACTTCGCCTGCTCCCCCGCGCCGGCCAGACCGGTGGCGATCTTCTCGAGGTAGTCGGGCAGTCGCCCGAGCATCGCGAGCTGCTCCTTGTTGTTGGTGAGGAGCTCGAGGAGGTCGGCCAGGTCGCTGCCGCCTCCGTCGAGCTTGCCGATGATCGATCCCAGGTCCATGGCCGCACCCTAGACCGCCGAGCGGGTGCCGGGAATGGGCCTCGGTGATGACGCGCTCGCCCCTCGGGTGCACAATTAGTCGGCTCGCGAGACCATCTGAGGCGGGCCTACGCCATACGCAAAGGAGCGTCTGCCGCATGACTGAGGTCCACCACGGGCTCGAAGGTGTCGTCGCATTCGAAACCGAGATCGCCGAACCCGACAAGGAAGGATCGGCGCTCCGCTACCGCGGCGTCGACATCGAGGACATCGTCGGCCGCGTGCCGTTCGAGAACGTCTGGGGCCTCTTGATCGACGGCTCCTACGCCCCCGGCCTGCCGCCTGCCGAGGCGTTCAGCCTCCCGGTGCACACCGGTGACGTGCGCGTCGACGTCCAGGCCGCGATCGCCATGCTCGCGCCGCAGTTCGGCTTCGGCCAGACCTATGACATCACCGACGAGCAGGCCCGCGAGGACCTCGCCCGCGTCGCGGTCATGGTCCTGTCCTACGCCGCCCAGTCGGCCCGCGGGCTCGACAAGCCGGTCGTCTCGCAGAAGATCGTCGACGAGGGCTCCTCGCTCGCGGAGAAGTTCCTGGTCCGCTGGAAGGGCGAGGCCGACCCCAAGCACGTCAAGGCGATCGACGCCTACTGGAGCTCGGCTGCCGAGCACGGCATGAACGCCTCGACGTTCACCGCGCGCGTCATCACCTCCACCGGCGCCGACGTCGCGGCCGCGTTCTCCGGTGCGATCGGCGCCATGAGCGGCCCGCTGCACGGCGGCGCCCCGGCCCGCGTGCTCACCATGATCGAGGAGGTCGAGAAGACGGGCGACGCCACGGCGTACGTCAAGGGCCTCCTCGACTCCGGCGAGCGCCTGATGGGCTTCGGCCACCGCGTCTACCGCGCCGAGGACCCGCGTGCCCGCGTGCTGCGGCGTACGGCGAAGGAGCTCGACGCTCCCCGCTATGCCGTCGCCGAGGCGCTGGAGAAGGCCGCGCTCTCCGAGCTTCGCGAGCGTCGTCCCGACCGTGTCCTCGAGACCAACGTCGAGTTCTGGGCCGCGATCGTGCTCGACTTCGCCGAGGTGCCGGCCAACATGTTCACCTCGATGTTCACCTGCGCCCGCACGGGTGGCTGGTCGGCGCACATCCTGGAGCAGAAGCGCACCGGTCGCCTGATCCGGCCGTCCGCGATCTACACCGGCCCGGCTGCCCGCCCGGCCAGCGAGGTCGACGGCTGGAGCGAGGACTGGGCCAAGTAGGTCCGTTCGTCACGAGAGACAGCGGTATTTCACAGTCACCACGTGGCTGCGAAATACCGCTGTTTCCGCATCAGCCGGTGGATACTTCGCTCAACTCCACGAGAACATCAAAGGTGAGATCCCATGGCCGGTGCGCTCAGCAATGCAAAGCAGGTCGTCGAGGACTCCCTCGTCGCGTCCCTCAGGGCCACGGCCGGCAGCGTCGTGCAGACCGCCGTCAAGGGCACGATCTTCGGCGCCGTCCTGACCCTGGTCGTCGGCACGATGGTCTACCTCCTGTCCGACTCGTGGCTGCGCGTCCTCCTGATGGCCGTGCTGATCACCATCGCGACCACGGTCGCCTCCGTCTACCTCGGGATCTACCGCGCCGCCGGCGCGGCGATCGTCGCCGCCAACGACGAGGCCAACCTCGCCTCGCACGCGCTCGAGGGCGTGCTCGACGTGGCCCGCGCGGGCGACCGCGTCACCGGTGGCATCGGCGGCAACGCCCTGGACGCCGCCTCCAGCCGCGTGATCGGCGCCGCCAAGCTGCTCGGCAAGGAGCGCTCCGGCGTCCTCGGCTTCGTCAGCGCGTTCGCCAAGAAGCAGGTCTACAAGCGCGTCGGCTCCATCGCTGCCGTTGAGCTCGCCGCAACCTCGGGCAACGACGTCGACTGGGACGCCACCAGCGACCGGCTCGAGAACAGGATCGACGGCATGGTCACCAACCAGGTCATGGCTGCGCTCAACCGCGGCGCACTGGTCGTCGCCGTGCCGATCGTCGTCGGCGCGCTCGTGCTCGGCCTGGTCGTCGGGCTTCTGTAGCCGGTCCTCAGCCGGCGACGGCTGCGCGCTCGACGTACCAGCTCGTCAGGGCCTTGGCCCCGGCCTTGCTCAGCGAGATGTGCATGTGGTCGCGGTGGCGCAGGGTGGGCGAGCAGGTCTTGCGGGAGCGGCAGCCGGAGCTGAGGTAGCGCTTCGGCTCGAAGCCGTCCCACGCGGCGTACATCCTGTCGTCCCAGATGACGTACATGATGCCCATCCGCCGCGCGAGCGCGTCGGTGTCGCCGAGCTCGTCGTCGGCGAAGACCTCGGTGATGAAGGCCTCCGCGGTGGCCTCGTCATCGAGGTCGGTCGCGTCCAGGGTCCAGTCGAAGGCCCGACCGTCCTTGTGCTCGGACTGCCCGCCGCTGCGACAGTCGCGCAGCGTGCCGCCGTAGGCGCCGCCGCGGGCCGCCAGCCACTGGCCGAGCGCGACCGTGCCCGGCTTGTCCTTGCGCGCGCACGCCTTCTGCGGCTGGTAGCTCGCATAGCCGTCCACCGGCATCACGTAGTTGGCATCCGCGCGCACGGTCGTCAGGCAGGCCACGAGCGCAGCCGTCACCAGCACCACCAGTCCCTTGCGCACGAGGACGAGGTTAGGCGTGCGGATGGGACTGTGGGGACGAAAGGGGCAAAAAACTACTCGTGGTGCGGCGTGTCGGCTGGACACGCCGACACGTCCAGCACCTTGCCGAGGCAGCGGCTCAGGGGTTCGCAGCGGTAGAACCCGAAGCCGGGGATCGCCGAGTAGCCCGAGGACTCGTAGAGCGCGATCGCCTCCGGCTGCTTGGAGCCGGTCTCCAGCACCATCGCCGCCACGCCCGCCTGCTGCGCGGTGTCCTCCAGGTGGGCGAGCATCCGGCGGGCCAGCCCGAGGCCACGGGCGGCGGGAGCGACGTACATCCGCTTGATCTCGGCCGTGTTCGTCGTGCCACCCAGCTCGACGTCGGTACGGCGACGCCACGCCCCCGACACGACCGGCCGGCCCTCGAGGTGGCCGACGAAGAAGGCGCCGTGCGGCGCCACGAACTCGGCGTGGTCGATCGGGGACTCGTCGCGACCGCCGTAGCGCAGAACATAAACCTCTTGCACCTCCTCGATCAACGCCTGGGCGTCCGGATCACCGATCGGGACCTGACGCAGGTCGAGTCCGCCTGAGACGCTGAGAGGACGCATGCTGGCATCGTATGAGAGGCTGGCGCCGCTGACAGCGTCGTCAGGATTTCCTCTCCTCAGCCCCTTCAGGAAAGGCACCACCGGTGACCGACGCCATCACGATCCCCGCCGATCTTCTGCCCGCCGACGGCCGCTTCGGCGCCGGGCCCTCGAAGATCCAGACCAGCCACCTCGACGCGCTCGCCGCGACCGGTTCGTCCCTCATGGGCACCTCGCACCGCCAGGCCCCCGTGAAGAACACCGTCGGCCGGGTCCGCGAGGGCCTCGCCGAGCTGTTCAGCCTGCCCGAGGGCTACGAGGTCGTCCTCGGCAACGGTGGCGCGACCGCCTTCTGGGACATCGCCACCTTCGGCCTGATCCGCGAGAAGAGCCAGCACCTCACCTTCGGTGAGTTCTCCTCCAAGTTCGCCAAGGCCGCGGCCGACGCGCCGTGGCTGGCCGACCCGAGCGTGATCAAGAGCGAGCCCGGCTCGCGGCCCGACCCGGTCGCCGAGGAGGGCGTGGACGTCTACGCCTGGGCCCACAACGAGACCTCCACCGCCGTCATGGCGCCCTGCTTGCGTCCTGCCGGTGCGGCCGACGACGCGCTGGTCCTGGTCGACGCCACCTCCGGCGCCGGCGGCCTGCCCGTCGACCTCACCCAGGTCGACACCTACTACTTCGCGCCGCAGAAGTGCTTCGCCTCCGACGGCGGCCTGTGGATCGCGCTGATGTCGCCCAAGGCGCTGGCCCGCGCCGAGGAGATCGCCGGCACCGACCGCCACATCCCGGCGTTCTTCGACCTGCCGACCGCGATCGACAACTCCTCGAAGAACCAGACCTACAACACCCCGTCGGTCGCGACGCTCTTCCTGATGGCCGAGCAGCTCGACTGGATGAACGCCCAGGGCGGGCTCGCCGGCATGGTCGAGCGCACCACTGCCTCGAGCGACGCGCTCTACGGCTGGGCCGAGAAGACGGCCTACACGACGCCGTACGTCGAGGACCCGAGCATGCGCTCCCTGGTGATCGGCACCATCGACTTCGACGACGCGATCGACGCCGCCGAGATCGCCAAGGTGCTGCGCGCCAACGGCATCGTCGACACCGAGCCCTACCGCAAGCTCGGCCGCAACCAGCTGCGGATCGCGATGTACCCCGCGGTCGACCCCTCCGACGTCGAGAAGCTCACCGCGGCCATCGACCACGTCGTCGGCCAGCTCTAGCTCTCCCGCAACAACCGCAACGTCGCACGCTCCAGCGCGGCCTGCCGCTCGTCAGAGGTCCTGAACGAGCGACGGGCCGCGTTGGTGATCGTGCGGCCGGACTCGTAGGCCTCGATGACCCGCGGGTCGACGTACGCCGACCTGGCCAGGGCGGGAGTGTTGCCGAGGAACTCCGCGACCTCCTTCATCGCGCCTGACTCGGCGCGCTTGCGCGACGCCTTGGTCTCGCCCGGCTCGTCGGTCTCGGCGAGCGCCAGCGCGGCGAGCACGCTGGCGTGCCAGGTCCGGAAGTCCTTCGCCGTGGCCTCCATCCCCGTCGCGTCCCGGACATAGTCGTTGACCTGCGCCGGGTCCAGGCTGCGCCACGTCCTGCCGTCGCGCCAGGCCAGCAGCTCGTCGCCGCCCCGACGCCGGCGCATCACGTCGAGTGCGGCGATGGTCGGCGCATCGTCGATCTCGATGCTGTGTTCGACCCCCGACTTGCCGACGAAGCAGAAGGTGAGCGAGCCGTCTCGCAGCCTCGCGTGCTCCTGGCGCAGCGTGGTCAGGCCGAAGCTGCCGTTGGTCTCGGTGTAGGAGTCGCTGCCGATGCGGAAGCAGCCGAGGTCGAGGAGGCGTACGGCGATGGCGCACGCCCGCTCGAGCGGCATGCCGTCCCGGCGCAGGTCCGCCAGCACCCGCTCGCGGGTCCGGGGCAGTGCCTTGCCGAAGTCGATCAGCCGCTCGAACTTCGCCGCGTCCCGGCTGGTGCGCCAGTCCGGGTGGTAGAGGTACTGCCGGCGCCCGGCGTCGTCGGTGCCGACGGCCTGCAGGTGCCCGTTGGCGTGGGGCGTGATCCAGACGTCCGTCCACGCGGGCGGGATGACGAGGTCGACGCAGCGCTGCCGGTCCTCGCCGGTCAGCGTCGTGCCGTGCTCGTCGAGGTAGGTGAAGCCCTTCCCCGCCCGCCGGCGCGACCAGCCCTTCTGGTCCGGGGAGGTACGGCGCAGGCGGGGCATGCTCGCACGCTAGCCGCGCGCCGCGCTCCGTCGCCTCACCCGCGGGGCGGCAGGCTCAGCGCGGCCTGAGCGCGCGCACCAGCACGACCAGCACACCGAGACCGAGCAGACCGCTCACGACCCACCACCACACGCTGCGGTCGCCGGCAGCCTCCGTCAGGTCGTCCACCGCCCTGGCTCCACCCTCGGGCTCGGGGGCGGGCGTCGCGGAGGGCGAGGTCGAGGACGAGGCCAGGGGCGACGGCGTGGGGCCGGCCGTGGCCGAGAGCACCGAGCGGATCGACGCCGGCAGCGGCACGCGCAGCACGGGTGCCTGCTGGCCCTCGCTGCTGAGCAGGACGGCCCGTGTCGAGGCAACCGCGATCCCCTCCCCCTGCTGCTGGCTGGGCAGGTCGAAGGCGCCGACCTGCTCGAGCGCGGGGAAGGAGTAGACGACGGCGTTGGTGTAGGTCCGCAGGACCAGGTGCTCGCCGTCGGGGAAGAACGCGCCGTCGGTGACGATGCCGGCGGTCTCCCCCACCAGTCCCAGCATGTTGGGGGCGTCGTCAGCCAGCTCGGGAGGCGCGGCATAGAGCTCGCCGCCGAAGAAGCCCTTCGTGGCGACGTACAACCGACCGGTGACGGGGTGCACGAGCAGCGCCTCGGCATCACGCTGGCCGTCGGGATAGACGAGGTCGATGGTCTCCTCGTCGACGGTCCGCTCGCCGTCGCCGACCGGCACGCGGGTGACCTCGATCGAGTCGCGCGACGCGGTGTTGTCACCGATGTCGGCGACCCACACGTGACCGGGGCCCGCGGGGGCGAGCGCCTCGACGTCGTCGGGGCCGTCGGCCCAGTAGGTGACGCCGACCGTCTCGCCCGTCGCGACGTCGACGGTGAACACGCGGCCGGTGTCGCCGGAGTCGTTGATCGTGTGGGCGCGGTCATCCTCGAGGACCAGCCCGCTGGACTCGACGATCTCGGAGTCGAGGAAGCGGAAGACCTCCTCGCCGTCGCGGTCCGCGCCCGCGGCGGTGAGCCCGACGACGAACGGCGCGAGGACGGCGAGGGCGCCGAGCCCGCGCAGCACGCGCTCAGCCACGGTCCAGCTCCACCAGGTCGGCGAGCTTCGGGGTCACTCCCCACGTGGCCACGAGGTCGTCGTAGTCCTCGCCCACGTCCGCGGGCGCGCGCTCACCGACCCTGGTGGCGCGCAGCAGCGTGTTGCGGGGCGTGTGCGCGCTCTCGACGAACTCGACCACGTCCACGCGGTAGCCGGCCAGTCGCAGGATCGAGGCGCGCAGCGCGTCGGTGAGCGTGTCGGCGAAGCGCTCACGCAGGATGCCGTGCCGGGTGAGCAGGGCGTACGGCGCCGGCGTGGTCGCCTTGCGGAGCTGGGCCGCGATGTCGTGGTGGCAGCAGGGGGCGGCGAGCACCAGCCCGGCTCCCCACCCGATCGCGCGAGCCAGCGCGTCGTCGGTCGCGGTGTCGCAGGCGTGCAGCGCGAGCACCACGTCGGGCGGTTGCGGGAGGTCGGCCTCGCCGATCGTGCCGACGACGAAGTCGGCGTCGATGCCGAGGGTGGCAGCCACCCCGGTGTTGTGGTCGGCCGACTGCTGCTTGACGTCGACGCCGGTGACGCGCACCGGCAGCTCGCGCACGTGGCTGAGGTAGCGCTGCGCGGCGAAGGTGAGGTAGGCGTTGCCGCAGCCCAGGTCGACGACCCGCAGCGGCTCGTCCTCGGTCGGGCGGCGGAGGTGGCCCTTGGCGAGGGCATCGGTGATCGAGCTGTCGAGCAGCCGGAGGAACTCCTCGACCTGGCGGTACTTCGCCTGCCGCGTGGGCTTGATCCGCCCCTGTGCGTCCGAGATGCCGAGGGCGACCAGCACCGGGTCGTCCTCGGCCAGGAGCCGCTGCTTGTCGCGGTCGTGGCCGCGCTCGGCGGTGAGCGCCTCGGCGCGGTCCTGGGTGTGCACGATCGCCTCGAGCTTCTTGGTGACCCGCAGCTGGTGGGTCCGCTCCGTCGTGTCGACGTGCCAGTTGCCGAAGGGCTCGGCGAGGAGGGCGGCCACCGCCGCCTCGGCCTCGCTGCCGACGGCGAAGTTCGCGGTGTGGGCCTGCGTGTCGTCGTACGACACGACCTGCAGGTGGCGCCCGGTCTTCAGGTCGACGTGGCGGAGCTCGACGCGGCGGACGTCACGGTCCGCGACGTGCGGGAGCCGCTGGCCCTTCTGGCGACCGGAGGCGACGGCGCGGACCAGGCCCTCGGGGTCGAGCAGCAGGGCGCGGACCCGGTCCAGCGCTTCGGAGAGGGGCAGGGCCGCCATCAGAACAGGGCGGCGACGATGACGATCAGGATGAGTGCTCCCAACGCGACCGGGATGACAAGACGGCGGTGGCGGGGGTTCACCTGCTCAGTCTACTGGCGCTACCAGTGCTCCATGGACGCGCGGAAGACGCCGGCCAGGTCCTCGCCAGTCACCGCGCGCGGCGCGGTCGCCAGCAGCCGCTGCTGCTTGAGCGCGCCCTCGACCAGGTCGTCGACGTCGCTGTCGAGATAGCCGACCTCGGCCAGCCCGTTGGGGATGGCGATGTCACGCATCAGCGAGCGAAGCACCGACGGCAGGGCATCAGGTCCGGTGCCTGACCCGCCGAGCAGCGAGGCGGCCCTCAGGTGCCGCTCGGGCGCGGCGTCGAAGGTGAGCGCGAAGGCCGCGGGTGCCGTCAGGGAGACGGCCATGCCGTGCGGCACGATCGGCTCGTCCTGCGGGTAGCCCTCGGGTCGGTAGTCCCGCACCCGCCCGGCGATCGGGTAGGCGTTGGCGTGCGGGATGTGCACGCCGGCGTTGCCGAAGCCGAGCCCCGCGAAGGTCGCCGCGAGCGCCATCTGCTCCCTGGCCTCGACCGACGAGCCGTCGCGTACGGCGGTGCGGAAGGCGCCGGCCAGCAGCGAGAGCGACTTCTCGGCCCACATGTCCGCGATCGGGTTGGCGCCGCAGTAGGGCACCCGCTCCTCGGGGCGCTTGGCGTCGAAGTCGGCGAACCAGCGCGCGGTGTAGCTCTCCAGCGCGTGGCACAGGATGTCCATGCCGCAGCTCGCGGTCACCATCGCCGGCTGGCTCATCGTCAGGGCCGGATCGACGACGGCGAGCGTCGGTCGCAGGCGGGCGTGGCTGATGCCGGTCTTGACCTTGAGCGCGAGCACGTCGAGCACGCAGATCGTCGTCGACTCCGACCCCGTGCCGGTGGTCGTCGGCACTGCGACCAGCGGGAGCAGCGGCTCGGTCGGCGCCCGGCCGGCACCCACAGGCGCGTTGAGGTAGTCGAACAGCTCGCCCTCGTTGGTCACCAGCAGGTTGACCGCCTTCGCGGTGTCGATCGCAGAGCCCCCGCCGACGGCCACGATCGCGGCCCAGGGCCCACCGTCGCGGGCGAAGGCGATCGCCTCCTCGAGCGACTCGTCGGTGGGCTCGACCCGGGCCCGGTCGAAGACGGTGACGTCGAGACCACGCTCGCCGATCTGCTGCGCGATCCGCGCCGGGTGCCCGGTCGCCGCCACGCCCGGATCCGTCACGAGCAGCACCCGCGGTCGGGCGCTCGACGACCCGATGAGCTGGTGGAGGTCGTGACCGATCTCGGCCGAGGCGCCGGTGCCGAACTTCAGTCCGGGGGCGGCGTAGGTGAACACGGTCTCGGTCATGAGAGCTCCAAGGAATGGCGGACGAGGTCGAGCACGCGCACGGACCCGGACTCGATGTCCGCGATCTCCACCCAGGCCACGGCATCGGTGGTGCCACCGACCTCCACGACGCGCGGTTCGGCGTCGGCGAGCACCGTGGCGGCGAAGATCAGGTGGACGCCGTGGAAGTCCTCGACACGGCCGCTCGGCGCCGTACCGGAGAAATGCGTGTCGTGCACGTCGAGGAGCGGGCCGACCTCACAGTCGACCCCGCACTCCTCGGCGACCTCGCGGGCCAGCGCGTCAGCGGGTCGCTCGCCGTGGTCGACCCCGCCGCCCGGCAGCGTCCAGAAGCCGGTGTGGTGGGCGCGCCCCGACAGCCGCGTGAGCAGCACCGCCGACCCGCGGCGCACCAGCGCATAGGCGGCGATCCGCTGCAGCTGGAAGGGTGAGTGGTCGGCCAGCGCCTCCCCCACCATCGCCACCACGGGCAGCGACCCGTCGGCCACCCGGGAGAGCGGGTGCCAGGCGGCCTCGACGGTCGAGCCGCCGATCTCGATGACACGCGGCTCCGGCGCGTCCGAGGGCACCCACGCGTCGTAGACGATCCGCAGTGCGTGGAAGTCGGTCATCACGCCGTCGCGCGAGGCTCGCGGCAGGTGGGCGGAATAGACGTGGGCGGTGTCACCGATCGTCGCGTCGAGGCCGGTCTCCTCGACGATCTCGCGCAGCAGCGCGTCGCGCGGGTCCTCGCCGTGGTCGAGGCCGCCGCCCGGGAGCGTCCACAGCTCGGTGCGGCTGACGCGCGGCGCGAGCCGGCACAGGAGCACCTCGGGCTCGGTGGTGACGCGCATGATCACGGCATAGGCCGCCACGCGCTGTCGTCTCGGCAGGGAACCCATGGGACCTAACCTGCCATGGCCCCCCAGCGTTGTCGTAGCGTGACACTCGTGGCGGCAACACAGCGAGACCCTTGGCTCGACAACACCAAGATGGCGCTGGTGACCCTCGTCGTGATCGGGCACTCCTGGGGACTGCTGCCCGACACCCACTTCAGCAACTGGGCCTACGACTTCCTCTACTTCTGGCACATCCCGGCGTTCGTCTTCATCAGCGGCTACCTCTCGAAGTCGTTCGAATGGACGCCGCGGCACTTCAAGGGCCTGCTCTACGTCCTGGTCATCCCCTACCTCGTCTTCGAGCCGGCGCTGTACTACTACCGCGTCAGCCTCGGCGAGAGCGAGCCCGGGCTGCTCTACCTCCAGCCGCACTGGACGATGTGGTATCTCCCCGTCCTGTTCTTCTGGCGGTTGATGACGCCGGTCCTCAAGCGGCACTGGCTCTTCCTGCCCGCGGCGGTGGTGGTGAGCCTCGCCGGCGGACTGTGGACGCTCGACTGGTTCATGCTCCCGCGGATCCTCGGCCTGCTGCCGTTCTTCGTGCTCGGCCTGCACCTCAAGCCCCGACACCTCGCTCGCCTCGACGACCCCTGGGTGAAGGTCGCCGCGGTCGGTGCGCTCGTGCTCATTGCGGTGCTGTCCCGAGACCTCGACGACTGGGCCCGCACCGCCTTCCTCTGGTACGACGCCGGCTACGAGGACCTGGACATGCAGGTCGCGACCGCCGCTCAGACACGGCTCTCGGTGATGGCCGTCGGGCTGATCGGCGCCTTCTCGGTGATGGCGCTGGTGCCGCGCCGCGGCGGGTGGTTCACCGCGATGGGTGCGGCCACCATGAACGTCTACCTGCTGCACGGCTTCGTGATCAAGACGGTCAAGGCACAGGGCTTCACCCAGTGGAGCGGGGACCACCCGTACGCCGCACTCGCGGTCACCACGATCGGCGCCGTGCTCCTGGGGCTGGCGCTGGCGAGCCCCTGGTCACGGCGCTACCTGTCGTGGCTGGTCAACCCTCTCGGCACGTGGGAGAAGCATCGCAAGCGGGCTGGTCGGGACGACCACACACCTCCGGCCCCCACGACGGCCGCACCGCCGAGCGCGGCACCGAGTCCAGTTCCCTTGCCTCGTGCCGGGTCGGCGCCGCTCCTCCCAGGTGAAACGGATACCACGGCGCATGCTCCCCCGGCCGTGGGCGGTGGTACGGACGACCCTGGATTTCCTCGAGCAGCTCCGTCAGGCGAACGCCGAGGTCCCGAGTCGACTCGGTGAGGTCCGCGTCGGGCGCCACCGGCATCGGCTCGCCGAACGTGACGTCGACACGTCGACCCCGGGTGAAGTCCGGCCTGGGCTCGCGGCCGGTGTGGTCGAGCCGCCCGACGCTGTAGATCCGCTGGCTGCCCCAGATCGCCACCGGGACCACCGGCACCCCGCTCTCGCGGGCGAGGCTCGCCACGCCACGCATCAGGGCACGCACGGTGTAGGAGTAGGAGATGCCGGCCTCGGGGAAGGCGCAGACGGCCTCGCCCTCGCGCAGCAGCCGTCGGGCCTTGAGGTACGCCGCCGCGGGCGCCTCGCGATCGACCGGGATGTGCTGCATCCGATCCATCGGGGCGGCCAGCAGCCGCTGGTGCCAGATGTCGTGCCGGGTCATGAAGCGCACGTAGCGCCGGCGCATGACCGCGGCCTTCTCGATGAAGATGAAGTCGGGATAGGAGACGTGGGTGGCGGCCATCAGCACCGGCCCGGTCGTCGGCAGGTGCTCGAGCCCGGTGGCCCGGACGTCGACGTCGAGTCCCCTGAGGGCCAGTCGTCCCAGCGCGTTCGCGGTGCGATACCAGCCGTCGGTCATGTCATGCCTTCGTAGTCGCCCCCGCGATGGATCGGTCGGAGCCCCATCGGACTACGCGAAGGGCGGGCGGGCGTCGCGCGCGATCGAGCGTCGACCGGCCCAACGCCATACCCGCGCAGCGCGGTCGCGGTCGGCCTCGTCGACGAGGTTGCCCATCCAGCGCAGGGCCAGGGTCATCAGCCAGTCGGAGCGCATCCCGGCCGGGCCGAGGGCAGCCACGACCTGCGGCATCGTCGCGACACCTGCCAGCCGCCGGGCGATGGAGAAGGCCTCGCCGTAGTGCTCGCGCAGGACCTGCGGCCACGTCGTCCCGAGGTCCGCACCGTCCGCCATCAGCTCGGCGACGAGCCGTCCGGTCTCGAGGCCGTAGTCGATGCCCTCGCCGTTGAGCGGGTTCACACAGGCCGCCGCGTCGCCGATCAGCGCCCAGTTGGCACCGGCGACCCCGGAGACCGCGCCGCCCATCGGCAGCAGCGCCGACGTCGGCGCCCGCAGGTCGCCGGAGAGCTGGAACTCCTCGCGGCGCTGCTCGGCGTAGAAGCCCATCAACGGCTTGATGGCGATGTTGGCGGGACGCTTCAGCGTCGCGAGGGTGCCGACACCGAGGTTCACCTCGCCCGTGCCGAGGGGGAAGATCCAGCCGTAGCCGCTGAGCAGCTCGCCGTCCTCCCCGCGCAGCTCGAGGTGGGAGCTGATCCACGGGTCGTCGGACATGGCCGACTCGATGTAGGAGCGACCGGCCACCCCGTAGACCGTGTCGCGGTGCCACTCGCGGCCCAGCAGCTTGCCCAGCGGCGACCGGACGCCGTCGGCGACGACGAGGCGCCGGCACTCGATCTCGAAGGTGTCCTCGCCCGACCTGAACGTCACGGCGGCGACGCGGTCGCCATCCATGCGTACGGCGACGGCACGCGCGCCGTCGAGGGCCAGCGCGCCGCTCTTGATGGCGACCGTGCGGATGTGGTCGTCGAGCTCGGTGCGGGCCACGGCGGATCCCCACGCCGGCAGGTCGCTGTCGGGCAGCGCCGGCCAGGGCAGCAGCAGCGTCTGGCCGAAGCCGTGCGCGCGCAGCCCGAGGTTGACCGTGTGTGCCTGCAGCCACTCGGTCAGGCCGAGCTTGCCCAGCTCCGCGATCGCGCGAGGCGTCAGCCCGTCGCCACACGTCTTGTCGCGCGGGAAGACGGCCGCATCGACCAGGACGGTGTCGAGGCCGGCCCTCGCACTCCACGCCGCGGCAGCAGAGCCGGCCGGGCCGGCGCCGACGACGAGGACGTCGGTCGAGGTGGGTGTCGTCACACCGGGATTCTCTCAGCCGGCACCCACCCCCGGTGAATCCGGGTTCAGTAGCTGAACGTGGTCGCCCCCTCGTCGCCGATCCACTCCCACATGGGGATGGTGCCGCCCTTGCTCGCGCCGTCGACCAGGTCGCCGTCCGTGAGGCCCTTCGCGTCCACGCAGATCGGGCACACGAGATAGGTGCCGCCCGCCGCGACGTACCGCTCCATCAGGCTCTCCAGCGTCGGACAGCCCGTGCACGCGGTCGCCGTGGCGACCCCAGCGAACGCGAGCCGGACCGCCTCCTTGGCCAGGAACATCAGTGTCGGGCGCCCCGACTCGGCCGCGCCGACCGCGACCAGGAACGCCACGGTGACCTTCTCCGCGTCCTCCAGCCCGGTGGTCAGTGAGATGACTGCTTTGCCCATCGCTTCCTCCTGTGAGTGGTGAGGAACCCATTGGAGGCCCGGGGCTCTTCCCTCCGCACTTCACGTTCTGTAGCGACGGCGCCGATGCAGGCCTACCGTCGGAGGATGCCGACCTACGGTCAGTTCTGCCCGGTGGCCAAGACCTCCGAGCTGTTGTGCGAGCGGTGGATGCCGTTGGTCCTGCGCGAGCTGATGTGCGGCAGCGCCCGCTTCGGCGAGATCCAGCGCGGGGTGCCGCTCATCTCCCCCGGCCTGCTCACCAAGCGGTTGCGCCAGCTCGTCCTCGCCGGAGTCGCGGAGCGTACGGCGACCGGCCGCGACATCACCTACACCCTCACGCCCGCCGGCTGGGAGCTCTACCCGATCATCGAGGCGATGGGGGTCTGGGGCCAGCGCTGGGCACGCAGCCGCTACGGCGTCGACGAGCTCGACCCGTCACTGCTGATGTGGGACATGCGCCGCATGCTCGTCCCGGCCGGCCTGGCCGAGCGGCCGACCGTCGTCGAGTTCCGGATCCGCGGCGGTCCCCCACGCAAGACGCGCTACTGGCTGGTGGTCGAGAAGACCGCGATCGACCTGTGCCTGGTCGACCCGCAGCGCGACGTCGACCTGTGTGTCGAGGCGGAGCTCAGGGCGCTGACCGAGGTCTGGATGGGTGATCGCACCATGGCCGAGGCCGTGGCCGACGGGACGATCTCCTTGCTCGGCCCGCCCGAGCTGGCCAGCCGCTTCCCGGTGTGGCTGGGCTGCCACCCGCTCCTCGGCGGTGTGCCCAGCGCCGTACCCACCTGAGCGTTCCGAACGTTTGTGCTGTCTCCAGCGCGGCAATGTCAATCGGTCGAAGCAATTTGGG
>NZ_CM001852.1:3703447-3769229 GCF_000389985.1 Nocardioides sp. CF8 | reverse complement strand
ACGAACGTCCCTGCCGAGTACACCTAGGCGGGGGAATGCAACGTTCAGGGGTGTTGCAACACTCGAGAACCTGACGGAAACCCCGAGAAGTCGGGACTGTCCGGGTCTCCCGGAGCCGGTCGCTGTCGCCGTACGGCGAGAGGAGCTGGTGGAGCCTAGGGGACTCGAACCCCTAACCCCCTCGTTGCAAACGAGGTGCGCTACCAATTGCGCCAAGGCCCCCAAGGTTTCGAGACGGTCGCTGGGCGACCTCCTCAACCACCGAGGTGGTGTGGATCAGGACTTGTGGACGGTGTCCGTCGCCTCGGCCCACAGTGCCTGCTCGGTCTTGCCCTCGTCGATCTTCTTCTTCGCGAAGGCGGCGCCGGCAGCAGCCAGCAGGACGACGATGAGCTTCTTCATGCAGGCACCTTAGAAGACGGGCGGAGATCGAAGTGGTGGTGGGCCTAAGAGGACTTGAACCTCTGACCTCTTCCTTATCAGGGAAGCGCTCTAACCGTCTGAGCTATAGGCCCGGTGTCGCTGGCGCGACGTTGGCCGCCCTAGGGCGACCGAGGGGGAACATTACCCCACCGTCAGGCGGGGCAACAAAACGTCAGCGCTCGTCCTCGGCCAACGTGACCTCGATGCCGCCCAGCAGGGCGGCGGCCATGTTGTAGAGGAACGCGGTGAGGGTGGCGATGGCGGTCAGGAGGATCACGTCGATGATGCTCACCAGCAGCGTGAAGCCTAGGACGCGACCCATGCCGAGGTAGTTGGTGACGTCGAAGTCGGAGCTGTTGGAGTCGCCCTCGACCACGCTGGCCACCGTCGCGTTGATCGATTCCCAGACGCCGGCCGCGCCGAGCACCGACCAGACCATGAAGACCGCGACGAAGGTGACGACACCGAAGGCGACCGAGAGCAGGAACGACGTCTTCATGACGCTCCACGGGTCGATGCGGGTCAGCCGGAGCCGAGCGCGGCGCGGTGCCTTGTTGGCGGCACCGGCCGTACGGCGATCCTGCTTGCTCGTCCCGGCCACGGCGTTCGCACGGTGTTCCGTCGCGGCGCTGGAGAGCGCCGAGAGGATGCGCTCGCTCAGGGGCGCACGCGCGCCGGCGTCAGTCGCGGGGGCCGTGCTCGCACCGGTCGAACTCTTGCTCCCGGCAGCGCGGGGGGCAATTCGCTCAGACATGGATCACTCCTCAGCGTCTTCGTCAGGACTCTCGATTGTTGCACCGTCGGCAACATCCGGCGATTCGACAGTTTCGGCCTGCTCGACGACCTCGGTGGTCGCCGCGGCCGTTTCGGGCGCAGTCTCGGTGGCGGACTCGTCAGCCTCCTCCTCGTCGCGGGCCTCGACCGAACGGGCCACCACGGCCACGGCGTCGCCGGACTTGGGGCTGACGAACTTCACGCCCTGGGTCGATCGACCGGTCGCGCGGAAGTGCTCGTTGATCGGGCTGCGCACGACCTGGCCGGCCTGGGTGATGGAGAGGATCTCGTCGCCCTCCTCCACGATGAACGCGCCGACGAGGCCGCCGCGGTCCTCGTTGGTCAGGGTCATCGCCTTGATCCCGAGGCCACCGCGACCGGTGGTGCGATATTCGGTGATCCGCGAGCGCTTGGCGAAGCCGCCGTCGGTCATGGTGAAGACGTACTGCTCCTTCACCTCGTCGCTCGAGACGGCGTCGCCGTCGGGAGCGTCCTCAGCCGCTTCCTCGGCGGCGACCTGGGCGGCGCGGATGACCGACATCGACAGCACGGAGTCGCCGTCACGGAACTTCATGCCCGTCACGCCGGAGGTCGCGCGACCCATCGGGCGGAGCTGGCCGTCATCGGCCTTGAAGCGGATCGCCTGGCCGCGACGCGAGACGAGCAGGATGTCGTCGTCGCTGTTGACCAGCTCGGCGCCGATCAGCGCGTCGTCGTCCTCACGGAAGTTGATCGCGATGACGCCGGCCTGGCGCGGGCTGTTGTAGTCGCCGAGGCGCGTCTTCTTGACCAGGCCGTTGCGGGTGGCGAGGACGAGGTAGGGCGCCTGCTCGTAGTCGCGGATCGCGAGCACCTGGGCGATGTCCTCGTCGGGCTGGAACGACAGCAGGCCGGCGACGTGACCACCCTTGGCGTCGCGGGCGGCCTCAGGCAGGTTGTAGGCCTTGGTGCGGTAGACCCGGCCGGCCGTGGTGAAGAACAACAGCCAGTGGTGGTTGGTGGTGGAGATGAAGTGCTCGACCACGTCGTCGCCGCGCAGGGTCGCGCCACGCACGCCCTTGCCGCCGCGCTTCTGGGTGCGGTACTGGCTGGCGAGGGTGCGCTTGGCGTAGCCACCGCGCGTGATGGAGACGACGAGCTCCTCGTCGGGGATCAGGTCCTCCATCGACAGGTCGCCATCGGCCGCGATGATCTGCGAGCGGCGGTCGCTGCCGTACTTCGCGACGATCTCGGACAGCTCGTCGATCACGATCTGACGCTGGCGCGGCTCGTTGGCGAGGATGTCCTCGAGGTCGGCGATCTCGAGCTCGATCTTGGCGAGCTCGTCCATGATCTTCTGGCGCTCGAGGGCGGCCAGGCGGCGCAGCTGCATCTCGAGGATGGCGTTGGCCTGGATCTCGTCGATGTCCAGCAGGCCGATCAGCCCGGTGCGGGCCTCGTCGACGTCGGGGGAGCGGCGGATCAGGGCGATGACCTCGTCGAGCGCGTCGAGCGCCTTGGCGAGACCGCGGTAGATGTGGGCGCGCTTCTCGGCCTCGGCGAGGCGGTAGCGCGTCCGGCGCTGGATGACCTCGATCTGGTGGGCGACCCAGTTGCTGATGAACTGGTCGATCGTCAGCGTGCGCGGGACGTAGTCGACCAGCGCGAGCATGTTGGCCGAGAAGTTGGTCTGCAGCTCGGTGTGCTTGAAGAGGTTGTTGAGTACGACGCGGGCGACCGCGTCACGCTTGAGCACGACCACGAGGCGCTGGCCGGTGCGCGAGCTGGTGTCGTCGCGGACGTCGGCGATGCCCTGGATCCGGCCGGAGTCGGCGAGCTCGGCGATCTTCAGCGCGAGGTTGTCCGGGTTGACCATGTAGGGCAGCTCGGAGATGACCAGGCAGGTGCGGCCCTTGGAGTCCTCGTCGATCTCCACGACGGCGCGCTGCGTGATCGAGCCGCGGCCGGTGCGGTAGGCCTGCTCGATGCCCTGGCGACCGACGATGAGCGAGCCCATCGGGAAGTCGGGGCCCTTGATCCGCTCGATCAGGGCGTCCTGGAGCTCCTCACGGGTGGCGTCGGGGTGCTCGAGCGCCCAGATCGCGCCCTCGGAGACCTCGCGCAGGTTGTGCGGCGGGATGTTCGTCGCCATACCGACCGCGATGCCGGCGGAGCCGTTGACCAGCAGGTTGGGGAACCGTGCCGGGAGGATGGTCGGCTCCTGGGAGCGACCGTCGTAGTTGGGCTGGAAGTTGACGGTGTCTTCGTCGATCTCGCGGACCATGTCCATCGCCAGCGGCGCCATGCGGCACTCGGTGTAACGCATGGCGGCGGCGGAGTCGTTGCCCGGCGAGCCGAAGTTGCCCTGGCCGTTGATCAGCGGAGCGCGCATCACCCACGGCTGCGCGAGGCGGACCATGGTGTCGTAGATCGCGGTGTCGCCGTGGGGGTGGTACTGACCCATGACGTCACCGACGACGCGCGAGCACTTGGAGAAGCCGCGGTCGGGGCGGTAGCCGCCGTCGTACATCGCGTAGAGGATCCGGCGGTGCACGGGCTTGAGCCCGTCGCGCACGTCGGGGAGTGCGCGCCCGACGATGACCGCCATGGCGTAGTCGATGTAGCTGCGCTGCATCGAGACCTGCAGGTCGATGGGCTCGATCCGGCCACCGGGGCCGTGGTCGATGCCGTCCCCGCCGCCGAGGAGGTTGCCGGTGCTCTCAGTCATGTGTCTGTGTGTCTCTCTGGTCGAATCTAGGAGAATCTAGGGCTGGTGTTAGAGACCTAGATATCGAGGAATCGAACGTCCTTGGCGTTGCGCTGGATGAAGGAGCGACGCTGCTCGACGTCCTCGCCCATCAGGATCGAGAAGATCTCGTCCGCCTGGGCGGCGTCCTCGAGGGTCACCTGGAGCAGGATCCGGTGGGCCGGGTCCATCGTGGTCTCCCACAGCTCGTCGGCGTTCATCTCACCGAGACCCTTGTAGCGCTGGACCGGGTTCTCCTTCGGCAGCTTCTTGCCCTGCTCGAGGCCGTCGCGCATCAACGCGTCGCGCTCGGCGTCGGAGTAGACGAACTCGTGCTCGGCCGGCTTGTTCCAGCGCAGGCGGTAGAGCGGCGGCTGCGCCATGTAGACGTAGCCGTGCTCGATGAGCGGCTTCATGAAGCGGAACAGCAGCGTGAGCAACAGCGTGTTGATGTGGTGGCCGTCGACGTCGGCATCGGCCATCAGCACGATCTTGTGGTAGCGCAGCTTGTCGGAGTTGAACTCCTCGTGGATGCCGGTGCCGAGCGCGGAGATGATCGACTGCACCTCGGTGTTGGCCAGCACCTTGTCGATGCGGGCCTTCTCGACGTTGAGGATCTTGCCGCGGATCGGGAGGATCGCCTGGACGCGCGGATCGCGGCCCTGGCGCGCGGAGCCACCGGCCGAGTCACCCTCGACGATGAAGACCTCGCACTCGACGGGGTTGGTCGACTGGCAGTCGCTGAGCTTGCCGGGCAGGCCGCCGCCACCGAGCAGGCCCTTGCGGCCACGGGCCAGGTCGCGGGCCTTGCGGGCGGCGATGCGCGCCGAGGCGGCCGCCTGCGACTTGCGGACGATGTCCTTGCCCTCGGCGGGGTTCTCCTCGAACCAGGCACCGAGCTGGTCGTTGACGATGCGCTGGGTGAAGCCCTTGGCCTCGGTGTTGCCGAGCTTGGTCTTGGTCTGGCCCTCGAACTGCGGTTCCTCGAGCTTGATCGAGATGATCGCGGTCAGGCCCTCGCGGATGTCGTCACCCGAGACGCGGTCTTCCTTCTTCTTGACCAGGCCCCACTCCTCGCCCCAGTGGTTGACCAGGGTGGTGAGGGCCGAGCGGAAGCCCTCCTCGTGGGTGCCGCCCTCGTGGGTGTTGATCGCGTTGGCGAAGGTGTGGACCGACTCGGTGTAGGAGGTGTTCCACTGCATCGCGACCTCGAGGCTCATGTGGGCCCCCGTGGTCTCGGGGCTCTCCGCCTCGAACGAGATGACGGTCGGGTTGGCCTTGTCCTTGCGGCGGTTGAGGTGCTCGACGTAGTCGACCAGGCCGCGGTCGTACTTGAAGACGCGCTCCAAGCCGGTTGTCGTCTTCTTGATCGCGTCGGGGGAGGCCTGGTCGATCGCGGCGTCGACGGTGCCGTCCTCGACCGCGTCGGCGATCTCGTCGGCGTGCTCGCGCTCGTCGCGGATGACGATCTCGAGGCCCTTGTTGAGGAAGGCCATCTCGCGGAAGCGGTTGGTGATCGTCTCGAGGTTGTAGGTCGTGGACTCGAAGATGTCCTCGGAGGCCCACCACGTCACGGTGGTGCCGGTGCGCTCACCGGGCTCCATCGGGCGGATCTGCTCGAGGTCGGCGTCGGGCACACCGAGGGAGAACGTCTGGCGCCACAGGTGGCCACGGTTGCGGACGTCGACGACCAGCGTGGTCGACAGCGCGTTGACCACCGAGACGCCCACGCCGTGGAGGCCACCGGAGACCTTGTAGCCGCCGCCGCCGAACTTGCCACCGGCGTGCAGCATCGTCAGCGCCATCGTCACGGCCGGCATGTCGGCGCCGGGCGCGGTGTCGGTCGGGATGCCCCGGCCGTTGTCCTCGACCCGGACGCTGCCGTCGTCCTGCAGGGTGACGACGATGCGGTCGCAGTAACCGGCCATCGCCTCGTCGACCGCGTTGTCCACGATCTCCCAGATCAGGTGGTGCAGGCCGCGCTCGCCGGTCGAGCCGATGTACATGCCGGGCCGCTTGCGCACGGCCTCGAGACCCTCGAGGACCTGGATCGCGGAGGCGTCGTACTCGACTCCATTGGGCTGCTCGGGGACCTGGGCGTCGCTCACGCAAACCTCTTCTGCTTCTCACCCCTGAAGGGGTGGGGTGACAAGGGCGAAGGTCGTGACTGATCCAGTCGACGACCTTTCGCTCAGTCTAGCCGCCAGAGGCCCAGAATCCACGCATGACCCCCGGGAACCGGGGGATCTGTGGATGGAAAGGGCCCCTGCGGGCACCAGAGAGGGTGAACGGAGGGCCGAACAGGGGGGCGGTGGAGTCCCCATACGTCCGCGGGCCCCTCAGATCGGCAGAACGGTTCAGCCGTACGGCGGGCGCGGCCCCGAGGCCGAGCCCGCCGTCGCCCTGGTGGCTGGAGCTCAGAACGTGCCGACGTCGAGCAGCTTCTCCTTCACCGCGTCGTGGTCGTCAGCGTTGTTCCAGTCGGTCGATCCAGCGGCCTGCAGCGCGCTCTTCACCGAGGCCGGACTGGTGCCCGGGTGGGTGGAGAGGTAGAGAGCCGCAGCACCCGCGACATGCGGGCTGGCCATGGACGTTCCGGAGATGGTGCTGTAGCCGCCGCCCTTCCAGGTGGAGCTGATGCAGACGCCCGGAGCAATCAGGTCGACGTCCGCGCCATAGTTGGAGAAGTCGGCGAAGGTGTCATCGACGTCGCTTCGACAAGTGGCCGCGGCGCCACCCCCGGGAAGACCGTTGAAGTCCGCCAGGGCGGAGACGGTGATGACCTCGTCGTAGGCCGCCGGCGTGTGGTTGGCGGAGTCGTCGGTCTCGTTGCCGGCCGCCACGACGAAGGTGACTCCCTTGTTCACCGCGTTGCAGATCGCGGCGTGCATGGCGTCCTGGCCGTTCCCGCAGTTGCCGTAGTCGATGCCCGTGCCGCCGAGACTCATGTTGGCCACCTCGATCGAGGCGGCGTTGGCGGCGACGTAGTCGATCCCGCAGATGACGGCCGACCAGGTGCCCGAGCCTCGGTTGTCGAGGACACGCACCGGCCACAGGCGGGCGCCGGGGGCCATGCCGACGACACCGGTGGCGTCGTCCTTGGCCCCGATCGTGCCGGCCACGTGGGATCCGTGACCGTTTCCGTCTTCAGCCGACTTACCGGTGGAACAGTTCTTGGCTCCGGCTGTGAAGACGTTCAGGTCGGGGTGGTCGAGGTCGATGCCGGTGTCGATCACGGCGACGTCCACGTCGACCGTACCGCTGCCGTTGCCTGCCAGGGTGCTGGAGGAGTCGGCGTTCGCACGGTTGATGCCGGTGGGAGTGGACTGTGCGGACGCCTGCACGACCCCGTCCGGCTGGACGAAGAGGACGCCCGCCTCGCCGGACACGCTCGCGGCTTGCTGCGCCGTCATCCGGGCGACATATCCCTTCAGGGCGCTGCGGTAGACGAAGCCGGTCTCGACCCCGTGGCGCCGGCTGTGCTCGCGGGCGACCTCGCCGGCGCGCGCGCCGTCCTCGAGGACCACGATCCACGACGTGGCGCCGGCCGTTGGAGCGGGGGCTGCCTGGGCACCGGCGTTGCCGGCAAGGAGGCCGGCTGTCGCGACGCTTGCGAGGGCTGCGTAGGAAAGTGTCTTGCGCAAGGGATTTCCTCTCGATCTAACACGTGGGGTGTTGCAGGTCCCGGTGGTGTAACGGGGTGCCCATCAAAAGCCCGGTCCCAAGCACGTGCAACGAGTTGGGGGTTGCAGGTTCGTGCATTACACGGACTCGCAGTTCTGGTGTCGGAGGAGAGATCAGCCGTAGGTGTCTCGGGGACCTCGTCCGTCTCGGGTGGTGAAGCGGCCCTTCTTCCAGTTCGGCAGGTGGGGTCCCTGGATGTCGATCACGGTCACGATGCCGTCACCGAGCTCGACGTTGAGGCGCTTGACGATGGTCGGTGCGAGGAGCTTGAGCTGGGTCGCCCAGGCCGTCGAGTCGGTGCGCACGACGAGCCGGGTCTCGGCCAGCGTCTCGGGCGTGCAGTGGGAGGCGACCTCGTCGCCGACGAGCTCGGCCCAGCGGCCGAAGACCGCCTGCACGCGCAGGTCGAGCTCCCAGCCGTGCTGGCTGATCATCCGCGACATGGCGGAGTCGATCAGCTGTGGATCCCGGTCGTCGGGGTGGGCGCCCGACGACTTCGGCACCACCCGGCGCCGGAAGGCGTCGCCACTGGTCTTGCGTCGGGGCGCCTTGCCCGGGCCGGAACCGGCGGCCTTGCGTGCCGAGCGGGCGTAGTCAAGGCCGTCGTCGCGGTGTCCCTCGGTGGTTCCCTCGGTGGCTTCCTCCGGGGTCTCGTCACGCATCGCGGCGTACCTCGCCGTCGGCGACGATGAACCGGATGCCCTGCAGCGACTCGGGCACGTCGGCCGCGACGGCGGCCGTCACCAGCACCTGCTCGGCGCCGGCGACCAGCTCGGCGAGCTGGGCGCGGCGCTCGGTGTCGAGCTCGGCGAACACGTCGTCGAGCACGAGGATCGGGTCGTCACCGTCGGCGCGGAGGAGGTCGTACGACGCCAGCCTCATCGCCAACGCGAAGGACCACGACTCCCCGTGCGAGGCATAGCCCTTGACCGGCAGCCGGAGCTCGCCGTTGCCCAGGCTCAGCGCCAGCTCGTCGCGGTGCGGCCCGACCAGGGAGATGCCGCGGTCGAGCTCGTCCTTGCGGCGGCGCTCCAGCTCGGCGAGCAGCGCGCCCTCCAGGTCGTGGGAGTCGGCGGGCAGCTCGAAGGAGGGCTTGTAGTCGATCTCGGCGTCGTCGCGGCTGGCCCCGCGGGCGACGGCTTGGTAGGCCTTGCCGAGGTAGGGCCGCAGGTCGTCGACCAGCCGCAGCCGGGCCGTGAGCAGCTCGCTGCCGATGCTGGCCAGCTGCAGGTCCCAGACGGCCAGCGTGGACAGCGCTGTTTCACGTGAATCACCGCGAGCCAGGCCGGCCGTCTTCAGCAGGCTGTTGCGCTGCTTGAGGATGCGGTCGTAGTCGGAGCGGACGCCGGCCAGCCGCGGCGCGCGCAGGATCAGCAGGTCGTCGAGGAACTTGCGCCGGTCCGACGGATCGCCCTTGACCAGGGTCAAGTCGTCGGGCGCGAACACGACGGTGCGCACGACCCCGATCAACTCGCGCGGGCGCGGCAGCGGGGACTTGTTGATCCGGGCCCGGTTGGCCCGGCCCGGGTTGAGCTCGACCTCGAGGATCGCGGTGCGCCCGCTGCGCACGACCGCCGCCCGGATCAGCGCCTGGTCCGTGCCGGCCTTGACCAACGGCGCGTCGGAGGAGACGCGGTGCGAGGACAGGCGGGAGAGGTAGTCGATCGCCTCGACGAGGTTGGTCTTGCCCTGGCCGTTGCGGCCGATGAAGGCCGTCGCCCCCGGCTCCAGCTCGACGTCGAGGTCGGCATACGAGCGGAAGTTGTGCAGGGTCAGGTGCGCGACGTGCACGTGCCTCTTAGCTCTCCCCGGCTTCGGTGCCGCTGCCGGCGCCGGCCTGCTCGGCCGCCTTCGACTGGTCGGGCGCACCCTGGTCCGGCGCTGCGTCGCCGCCACGGGGGGCGGCGGTCTTCACGGCGTGCCCGCCGAACTGGTTGCGCATCGCGGCGATCGCCTTCATGGTCGGCGAGTCGTCCTGGCGCGAGACGAACCGCGCGTAGAGCGCAGCGGTGATCGCGGGGGTCGCCACCGCGTTCTCGATGCCGGCCTCGACGGTCCAGCGACCCTCGCCCGAGTCCTCGGCGTAGCCCGCGATCTGCGACAGGCCCGGGTCCTCGTCGAGCGCCGCGACCATCAGGTCCAGCAGCCACGAGCGGATGACGGTGCCCTCGCGCCAGGAGCGGAAGACCTCGGTGACGTTGTCGGTGAGCTCGGCCTTCTCGAGCAGCTCCCAGCCCTCGGCGTAGGCCTGCATGATGGCGTACTCGATGCCGTTGTGGACCATCTTGGAGAAGTGCCCGGCGCCGACCTTGCCGGCGTGCACGGCGCCGAAGTCACCCTCCGGCTTCAGGGTGTCGAAGGCAGGCTGCACCTTCTCGATGTCGGCCGCGTCGCCGCCGTACATCAAGGCATAGCCGTTCTCCAGGCCCCAGACACCGCCGGAGACACCGCAGTCGACGTAGCCGATGCCCTTGTCCTCGAGGGATGCGGCGTTGGCGAGGTCGTCGGTCCAGCGCGAGTTGCCGCCGTCGACGATCACGTCACCCTCGGCGAGCAGGCCACCGAGCTCGGCCACCGTCTGCCGGGTCGGGTCGCCCGCGGGCACCATCACCCAGACGACCTTCGGCGCGGGGAGCTGCTCGACCATCTCGGCGAGGGAGGCGACGTCGCTGACGTCGGGGTTGCGGTCGTAGCCGACCACCGTGTGGCCGCCCCGGCGCAACCGCTCGCGCATGTTGCCGCCCATCTTGCCGAGCCCGACGAGTCCGATGTGCATCCGAGTGCCTCCCGTTGTGTGGTCCGGCCCCAACTCAACCACCCCGTCGCGGGTGACGACAGGGCTGGGTGATGACTGCCGTCAGGAGAGCAGGCGGCGCGGCATCAGCAGGTAGCGGAACGACTCCTTGTCGCCGCCGTCGGTGCTGGAGATGACGACCGGCTTGCTGGCCTGGGTGAAGGCGAGGTCGATGAACTCACCGTCGAGCGCGGTCAGCCCGTCGAGCAGGAACTGCGGGTTGAAGCCCGTCGTCAGGTCGTCGCCGGTGATCTCGGCCTCGATGACCTCGGTCGCCTGCGCTTCGTCGCCGGTGCCGGCGTCCAGCACGAGCTGGTTGTCGCCGAACTTCAGCTGCACCGCCGTGTTGCGCTCGGCCACCAGCGCGACGCGCTTGACCGTCTCGATCAGCTCGTCCTTGCGGACCTTGGCGATCGTGAGGTGCTCGCTCGGGAAGAGCGAGCGGACCTTGGGGAACTCACCGTCGAGCAGTCGCGTGGTCGTACGGCGCACGCCACCGACCGCACTTCCCTCGAAGCCGATCAGGCCCTCGCCACCGTCGCCGGCGCTCAGCGCGATCGTGACCTCGGCGCCGGAGGTCAGCGACTTGGCGGTGTCACCGAGCACCTTTGCCGGGACGAGCGCGGCGACCGACGCGTCGGGGGTCTGGGGGTTCCAGGTGAGCTCACGGTGCGAGAGCCGGAAACGGTCGGTCGCGAGCAGCGACATCGTCGAGCCGTCGATCTCGATCCGCACGCCGGTCAGGACCGGGAGCATGTCGTCGCGACCGGCCGCGGTGACGGCCTGGGCGACCGCGTGCGCGAAGTCGTTGCTGGAGACGGTGCCGGTCGCGGCCGGCATCTGCGGCAGCTTGGGGTAGTCCTCGACGGGCATGGTCTGCAGGCTGAAGCGCGCGGACCCGCAGGTCAGCGAGACCCGGGGACCGTCGAGCTGCATCTCGATCGGCTTCGCCGGCAGGCTACGACAGATGTCGGCGAGCAGCCGGCCGCTGACCAGGGCACTGCCCTCGTCGCTCACCTCGGCGTGGAGATCGGCGCGGGCCGAGGTCTCGTAGTCGAAGGTGGACAGCACCAGGCCGGCGTCGCTGGCCTCGATGAGCAGGCCGGCGAGCACTGGGGAGCTCGGGCGGACCGGGAGGCTGCGGGCCGCCCAGGCAACGGCATCGGCGAAGACGTCGCGTTCGACGCGGAACTTCACTGCGGGCTCCTCAAGTGCAAAGTTTTTCGGCGGGTCAGCAGGTGCCGCGAACGACACGATCCAGCGCACAGGTGCGCGCGGATTGTGAATCCTGCCATGGAGGAGAGGCGCGACGGGAGGGAAGTCCCGCGGTTGTCCCCAGCCAAGGGCCGGTTCAATGATTTCTGGCAATCGATCCGGTTACAGGTACATAGGAGTAATAGCGTCTGTGGAAACTGTGGAGAACTTCTGTTTGTGCAGGTGAGCCCTCGCAATGCGAGTGCACAGGGGCTGTGCGCCCAGCTGTTCACCAGCGGGGCGGGTTGTGCACCCAGCCGAGTGAAGTTGTGGTTCGTGCCCGTTCGCACACAGGCCCTGTGGAGGACACGCTGGTCGGAACCACACGTCCTCCACAGATTTCTGCTCACCCTTGACGGGCCTGGACCTTGAGCCGGTTGGTCAGCTCGGACACCTGGTTGAACACCGCGCGCCGCTCGGCGAGCAGCTGGCGGATCTTGCGATCGGCATACATCACGGTCGTGTGGTCGCGGTTGCCGAACTCGGCGCCGATCTTGGGCAGCGACAGCTCGGTCAGCTCGCGGCAGAGGTACATGCCGATCTGGCGGGCCATCACGAGGTGGCGCCCGCGGCTCGGGCCGGTGAGGTCCTCGATCGAGACCCCGAAGTAGGCAGCCGTCTGGGCGATGATCAGTCCCGGCGTGATCTCCGGCTCCGCGCCCTCGGGGATCAGGTCGCGCAGGACGATCTCGGCCAGGCTCATGTCGACGTCCTGGCGGTTGAGGTTCGCGAAGGCCGTGACCCGGATCAGCGCACCCTCGAGCTCGCGGATGTTGGTCTGGATCTTGGAGGCGATGAACTCCAGCACGTCCGGCGGGGCGGTGAGCCGGTCCATCGCGGCCTTCTTGCGCAAGATCGCGATCCGCGTCTCGAGCTCGGGGGGCTGGACGTCGGTGATGAGGCCCCACTCGAACCGGTTGCGCAGCCGCTCCTCGAGCGCCTCGAGCTTCTTGGGCGCCTGGTCGGAGGTGAGCACGATCTGCTTGTTGGCGTTGTGCAGCGTGTTGAAGGTGTGGAAGAACTCCTCCTGCGTCTGCGTCTTGCCCTGCAGGAACTGGATGTCGTCGATCAGCAGCACGTCGACGTCGCGGTAGCGCCGCTTGAACCGGTCCTGCCGGTCGTCGCGGACCGCGTTGATGAACTCGTTGGTGAACTCTTCGCTGGAGACGTAGCGGACCTTGGCGTTGGTGTAGAGGCTGCGCACGTAGTGGCCGATCGCGTGCAGCAGGTGGGTCTTGCCGAGGCCGGACTCGCCGTAGACCAGCAGCGGGTTGTAGGCCTTGCCCGGCGCCTCGGACACCGCGACGGCGGCCGCGTGCGGGAACCGGTTGGAGGAGCCGATGACGAACGTCTCGAACGTGTACTTCGGGTTGAGCCGCGTCTCGAGTGCCGAGTGCGTACGCCGATCGGCGGCCTGCTCCGCGCTGGAGGCCGAGCTCGGTGCCGGCGTCGTCGCGTTGGACGTCGGGATCAGGCCGTGCGGCGTGCCGTCGTCCGCAGGTGCATTTGTCGACATGTCGCTAGGTGGACTTGTCTCTTCGGCGACATGTGTGTGCGGGGTCAGGTCCTCCAGGGCGGGGTTGACGCTGACGGCCATGCGGATCTCGCGGCCGAAGGACTCGCTGAGCGCGTCCTCGAGCTGGGCGCGCAGCCGGCCCTCGAGCTGGCCGCGCGTGAAGTCGTTGGGCACGGCGATGATGGCCGTGCTCTCGTGCAGGGTCACCGGCTCGCTCGCCCGCAACCAAGCCCGCTGGTTGGGTTGGAGGTCATGGACGATGGCTCGCCACACGGTCCCGAGATCGTTTGCCTGGTCGTCCACCGGCCTACCTCTCCTGCATCTGGTTGTTCGGCGATTCGTCCACAGAGTTGTCCACAGTCTGTGAACCATGGGCCGTCGTGGTGACCTGGGTCACACCCCGGGCAGTCGGCCCGTCCTGCTCGAACCCTAAGTGTGCAGGTCAGGCCGCAGATGAGCGGTCCTGTGACCACCCCGTTGCGACCCGTTGCCAGCGGTCGTCCTCACCGGGGCAAGGAACCTCGGTGGGCCGCAACCTAACAACCGTCGAAAGCCCCCGGCAAGCCGTCATCCACAGGCTGACCCGGTATGGCAAGGTCCTGAGTTTGACCCTGATTCGCCAGCGCGCGTACCGTTGGCCGGTCACTCCGTGTCGACGGGTGCCGCATGTCCACGACTCGCATGCCCCACACGGGTCATGCAGCGTGGGTGGGCGGTGCCGGCCGAAGAGCCAAGTGCGGCGATCACTCTGCCCGCCGTACGCACCATGTCCCGCCTGTGGAGTGGACACCCCAAGAGAAACTGCATCGGAGAGAAGCTCGTGAGCAAGCGTACCTACCAGCCGAACAACCGCCGCCGTCACAAGGTGCACGGTTTCCGCCTGCGCATGCGCACCCGCGCCGGCCGCTCGATCCTGTCGGCACGTCGCCGCAAGGGCCGCAGCAGCCTGGCCGTCTGACGGCTGCGCCCGCGGCGTCCACGCTCG
This sequence comes from Nocardioides sp. CF8, assembly GCF_000389985.1. Classification (NCBI taxonomy): domain Bacteria; kingdom Bacillati; phylum Actinomycetota; class Actinomycetes; order Propionibacteriales; family Nocardioidaceae; genus Nocardioides; species Nocardioides sp. CF8. The sequence continues at coordinate 3,755,074 of NZ_CM001852.1, read as the reverse complement.
TGCTGCCGGCGGCGCACCGACTCGTCGACAGTGACTCCTTCCGGGTCACGGTTCGATCGGGTCGTCGCTGCGGGTCCAGCACGCTCGTGGTCCACCTCGACGTCCAGGCGCCCGGGCAACCGGCGCGCGTGGGTTTCGTGGTCAGCAAGGCCGTGGGCAATGCCGTGGTTCGCAACCGCGTGAAGCGCCGACTTCGACACCTGACCCGGGAGCACCTGCCTGCACTGGCGGGGCTTCCGGGTTCTGCTGTGCTCGTCGTGCGTGCGCTCCCGGCCTCCGCGGACGCGACGACCACGGAACTCGACGCCGACCTGCGCCGTTGTCTGGGCAGGGTGACGTCGTGAAGTTCCTGCTGATCTGGCTGCTGAAGGCCTATCGCACGCTGATCAGCCCGCTGTACGGCCAGGTGTGCCGCTATCACCCGTCCTGCTCCGCCTACGCACTCGAGGCAGTCACCGAGCACGGTGCCCTGCGCGGCGTGTGGCTGGCTGGGCGACGACTGATCCGCTGCCACCCGTGGGCAGCCGGCGGCTATGACCCGGTTCCGCTCGATCCACACAGTCCTCCCCGCGCCGCGAGTGCGGGATCGACCCCGACCCAGGGAGCTTGAGTGCTCGAATTCTTCGGTGCCATCGGCAGTTTCATCATGACGCCGCTGTACTACGCGATCTCCTTCGTTCTCGTTGGCTTCCACAAGGTCTTCGGCGACTGGTTCGGCCCCGCCTCGGGCGTCGCCTGGGTGCTGTCGATCATCGGACTGACCCTGGTCGTGCGGGCAGCGCTGATCCCGCTGTTCGTCAAGCAGATCAAGTCCAGCCGGAACATGCAGCTGATCCAGCCCAAGGTCAAGGAGCTGCAGAAGAAGTACGGCCACGACCGTGAGCGTCTCGCGCAGGAGACGATGAAGCTCTACAAGGACTCGGGCACCAACCCGTTCGCGTCCTGCCTGCCGATCCTGCTGCAGATGCCGATCTTCCTGGCCCTGTTCCGGATCCTCGACCAGGCCGCGCGCAACCCGCAGGACAAGCGCGGGCTGATGACCCCGGAGCTGAACAACCAGCTGCGTGACGCCGTGTTCGCGGGCGCCAAGATCTCCGACACCTTCCTGAGCACCAACGACAACATGGTGCGGCTGCTGGCTGCGGTCCTCGTCATCGCGATGACCCTCACCACCTTCCTCACCCAGCGCCAGCTGATGAGCAAGAACATGCCGGCTGACGCGCTCACCGGGCCCTACGCCCAGCAGCAGAAGATGCTGCTCTACGTCTTGCCGATCGTGTTCGCCGTCGGTGGTATCGCCTTCCCGGTGGGTGTCCTCTTCTACTGGACGACCTCCAACCTGTGGACCATGGGCCAGCAGTTCTACGTGATCCGCAACAACCCCGCCCCCGGCACTCCGGCCTTCGGGGCCAAGGAGGAGCGCGACCGGGCGAAGGCTGCCCGCAAGGGCCTGACGCTCGACGCGCAGACGAGTGCGGAGCCGGCCACGACGGAGACCGCGGTCGAGGAGCGCCCGGCCCCCCGTGTGCAGCCCAAGCGCCAGACGAAGGCGCAGCGCCAGGCCAAGAAGAAGCAGCAGGGCAACAGCTAGCCCTCCCCCAGTTCCCCGCGGCCCGGCCGCGAATTCGAAGCAGATGGCAGGAGATTGCACATGAGCGAGACCAGCGCAGTTGAACCCGACGAGACCAGCACCGACCTGAGCGAGTCGACCGAGGAGTCCACGCAGGACGCGGTCGAGTCCGGCCGTCCCTCCAAGGTGGAGCGGCTCGAGAACGAGGGCGACATCGCCGCCGACTACCTCGAGGAGCTGCTGGACATCGCCGACCTCGACGGCGACCTCGACATGGACGTCGAGGGTGACCGGGCTGCGGTGTCGATCGTGGGCGCCGACCTCTCCCAGCTCGTCGGCGCGAAGGGCGAGGTCCTCGACGCGCTGCAGGAGCTCACCCGCCTGGCCGTCTACCGCGAGACCGGTGAGCGGTCTCGGCTGATGCTCGACGTCTCCGGCTATCGCGCCCAGCAGCGCGAGCGCCTGATCGCCCTGGCCACCGAGAAGATCGCCGAGGTCCAGAAGTCCGGCGAGTCCGTCTCCCTGGAGCCGATGACCTCCTTCGAGCGCAAGGTCGTCCACGACGCCGTGTCCGCTGCCGGCCTGACGTCTGAGTCCGAGGGCGCCGAGCCGCGACGCTTCGTCGTCATCCTGCCGGCCTAAGAGCGCGTGTTTCACGTGAAACAGTGCCCGTGAACACGACGAGCGACCTCCCACCCTCCGTGCCCCCGGAAACTCCCGAGGCGGCCCGGGGGGTGTTTGGTTCCATTCGTCTGCCGCTGGCGGAGGCGTACGCCGCCCTCCTGGCCACCGATGGGGTGCTCCGCGGCCTGATCGGCCCGCGTGAGGCGCCGCGCTTGTGGGATCGGCACCTCCTCAACTGTGCGGTCCTGGGTGAGGCGATCCCCCGGGACGTCTCGGTGTGCGACATCGGGTCGGGCGCCGGGCTGCCCGGCGTGGTGCTGGCCATCGCCCGCCCCGATCTGCGGATCACCCTCGTCGAACCGCTGCTGCGCCGTACGACCTTTCTCGACGAGGTCGTCGAGCAGCTGGCGCTGTCCAACGTCACCGTCGTGCGGCGTCGTGCCGAGGAGGTCAAGGAGCCGCATGGCTTCGACATCGTGACCTCCCGGGCCGTGGCGCCGCTCGAGCGTCTCCTGCGGTGGTCGATGCCGCTGGTCGCGCCGCACGGAGCGCTGGTCGCGATGAAGGGCTCCTCCGTCGCCGAGGAGATCGAAGCGGCCCGCCCGACGCTCAGGAAGCTGCGGTGCTCCGAACCCGAGATCCTCACCCTCGGGGGCGAGTCACTTGTCCACAGCACCCATGCCCTACGGGTGGCCTGGGCCGACCCTTCGCGGGTAGGTTTGCCCGCCTCACGCTCGTCACGTCCCGCGCGCCGTCGCCAACGCTGATCCCTGGCGGCCGACGCGGGTCGTGCCCCCTCTGACCGTGCCAATACTTTTGCGAAAGGTCCTGGTTGTGACCGAGGACTCGAACCGTCCTGAGCATCTCCCTCAGCGCGACGATGCGGGGTTATCCACCGCCTCATCCCCACCCGCTGAGCGTGCGTATCCACAGGAGGCTCACGTTCATCCACAGGTTGAGGGTGGATCTGTTTCACGTGAAACCAGCGCCCCCGAGCAGGTTTCACGTGAAACCAGCCCCGCATGGCGGGTGCGTACGGCGGCTGAGGTCGCCGAAGGCATGAGCGCGTACGACGACGACACCACGCCCCTCGCCCGGGCCGCGGAGCAGTCGGTGCTGGCCCGCAGCGGTCACCTGCACCGCGACACTCCCGCGCCGCGTCCCGGCGCCACCCGGGTGTTCGTGGTCGCCAACCAGAAGGGTGGCGTCGGCAAGACGACCACAACCGTCAACGTCGCCGCCGGGCTCGCCCAGCTGGGCCAGCGGGTGCTGGTGATCGACCTCGACCCCCAGGGGAACGCCTCGACCGCGCTCAGCATCGATCACCACCGCGGGGTGCCCTCGACGTACGACATGCTCGTCGACGGGCAGCCCCTGGCCGAGGTGATGAGCCAGAGCGAGGACATCCCCGGACTCTGGGTCGTGCCGGCAACGATCGACCTCGCGGGCGCCGAGATCGAGCTGGTCAGCATGGTGGCACGTGAAACCCGGCTCCAGACGGCCCTGGCGGGGCATCCCTGGGTCGGGACCGCCGCCACGGCCGGGGAGGAGCGCTTCGACTACGTCCTCATCGACTGCCCGCCGTCGCTGGGGCTGTTGACCCTGAACGCCCTGGTCGCCGGCCGGGAGATGTTCATCCCGATCCAGGCGGAGTACTACGCCCTCGAAGGGCTCGGACAGCTCCTCGAGACCGTGGAGATGGTGCGCAAGCACCTCAACCAGGACCTCGTCGTCAGCACGATCCTGCTGACGATGTACGACGCCCGGACGAGGCTTGCGGCGGGCGTGGCGTCCGAGGTGCGCGAGCACTTCGGGCCCGAGGTGCTCAAGACCGCGATCCCCCGGTCGGTGCGAGTCTCGGAGGCGCCGTCCTACGGCCAGACCGTGATGACCTACGATCCTGCGTCGGCCGGTGCGCTCAGCTATCTCGAGGCAGCCCGGGAGATCGCAACCAAGGGAGCACCTCGATGAGCACCACCCCCAAGCAGCCTCGTCGCGGCCTCGGCCGGGGCCTGGGCTCCCTCATCCCGACCGGTCCCGCCGAGTCGGACGGCTCCCACAGGTGGTCCGTGGACGCCCCCTCGACCCCGCCCACGGCCGCAGCGGACGGCAGCCCCGCGCCTGCGGCGCCCGCGACCAGCACCGGCGAGACGGATCCCGTGCACGCCGGGACCGTCTCCGGCGCCTACTTCGCCGAGCTCCCGATCGCCCAGGTGCGCCCGAACGCCCGGCAGCCTCGCCAGGTCTTCGAGGAGGAGGCCCTTGCTGAGCTCGTGCACTCGATCACCGAGGTCGGGCTGCTCCAGCCCGTCGTGGTGCGGCGCACTGGCGAGGCCGACTACGAGCTGATCATGGGGGAGCGCCGCTGGCGCGCATCCCAGGAGGCCGGTCTCGACACGATCCCGGCCATCGTCCGCCACACCGACGACAACGACATGCTCCGCGACGCGCTGCTGGAGAACCTGCACCGGTCGCAGCTCAACCCGCTCGAGGAGGCTGCCGCCTACGGGCAGCTGCTCGAGGACTTCGGCTGCACCCACGACGAGCTGGCGCAGCGCATCGGTCGCTCGCGCCCCCAGATCAGCAACACGCTGCGGCTGCTCAAGCTGTCCCCGGCCGTCCAGCGTCGCGTCGGGGCCGGCGTCCTGTCGGCCGGCCACGCCCGCGCCCTGCTGACCATCGAGGACCCGGACCTCCAGGACCGCCTCGCGGCCCGCGTCACCGCCGAGGGCATCAGCGTGCGCGGCCTCGAGGAGATCGTCTCCCTCGGGCCCGGCCAGACCGGCACTCCCCGCACCCAGCGCAGTCGCCCGACGGCTCCGGGCCTGGCCGATCTCGCCGAGCGGCTCTCGGACCGGTTCGAGACCCGGGTCAAGGTCGACCTCGGCAAGGCCAAGGGCAAGATCACGGTCGAGTTCGCCTCCCTCGACGACCTGCGCCGGATCGTGGAGGTCATGGACCCGCGCAACCGGAACGACCGTCCGATCTGAGGATCCTCAGCGCTCACCCGGCAGGTCTGGGTCGTCCGGGCGCCCGGTTCACAGCCCGGCGCAACGCTCTGACCTGCACGAACGCTGCTATGTCGACAAAGCGATGCAGCAACAAAGCGACTTGACGACAGGTCGAGAAATCACTTCTTGGTGGCGGCCTTCTTGGCGGCCTTGCGACGCGCGCGCTCGCGCTTCTCCGCGACATCGAGGTCAGCGGCCTCCGCGAGCGTCGGCGCCGTACCCCCGAGACGGGCGGGCACCCACCACGAACCGGGAGGCTGCTCGGCGGTCGGGTAGGCGGTGATCGTCTGCTCCAGCAGGACGTTCATGCGCCGGTGCAGCTCCGCGGTCTGGGCGACCGCGTTGTCCTCGGTGGTGGGATGCATCGGCTCACCGACGGTGAGGGCGATGGTCTTGCCCCGGGAGAAGTCGCGCGGGTGGTCCTTCGTCATCATCCGCTGCGTGCCCCAGAGGACGACGGGCACGAGCGGCACCCCGGCCTCGGCCGCGATGCGCACGGCGCCGGTCTTGAACTCCTTGAGCTCCATCGCGCGCGAGATGGTCGCCTCGGGGAAGATCCCGACCGCCTCGCCGGACTTGAGGTGGTCCAGGGCGACCGCGAGCGACGTCTCACCGGCGGCCCGGTCGACCTCGATGTGGTGCAGCGACCGCATGAAGGGGCCCACCGCGGGGTGATCGAACAGCTCGCGCTTCGCCATGAAGCGGACCTTGCGCCCGGACGGGTTCGCGGCCAGCCCGCCGTAGACGAAGTCGACGTAGCTGATGTGGTTGAAGGCCAGCAGGACGCCGCCGGAGCGCGGCACGTGCTCGGTCCCGGTCATCTGGAACCGCTGTCCGAGCAGCCGGAAAGCGGCCTTGGCGGTGACGATGACGGGGGGATAGGTGAGATCGCGCATGGCAGGGAGCCTAAGCCCCGTCAGGGGACCCTGCGACGCAACGTGACGCCTCTCATCAGCGGGGCGTGCGCCGGCCGGCTAGCGCCTGGTCGCGAGGAAGTCGCCGATCCGCCCGATGGCCTCCTCGAGCACGGACGCCTCGGGCAGGGTCACGAGCCGGAAGTGGTCGGGCGCGAACCAGTTGAAGCCGGTGCCGTGGGTGACCAGGATCTTCTTGGCCCGCAGCAGGTCGATCACGAACTGCTGGTCGTCGTCGATGGCGTAGACCTCGGGGTCCAGGCGCGGGAAGCAGTAGAGCGCACCCTTCGGCGTCACGTTGGAGACGCCCGGGATCTCGTTGAGCAACCGGTCTGCGAGCATCGACTGCTCGTAGAACCTGCCCCCGGGACCGATGAACTCCTCGATCGACTGGTAGCCGCCGAGCGCGGTCTGGATGGCGTGCTGCGCGGGCACGTTGGCGCACATGCGCATGTTGGCCACGAGCGTCAAGCCCTCGAGGAAGTCCGTGGCGATCTCCTTCGGCCCCGAGATCATCAGCCAGCCGGCGCGGTAGCCGCAGACGCGGTAGGCCTTGGACAGGCCGCTGAAGGTCAGGCAGAGCACGTCGTTGCCGGCGAAGGTCGCGGCGTGGTGGTGCTGGGCGTCCTCGAAGAGGATCTTCTCGTAGATCTCGTCGGCGAACACGACCAGCTGGTGGCGCCGGGCGATGTCGACCAGGCCCTTGACGATGTCCTCGCTGTAGACCGCGCCCGTGGGGTTGTTCGGGTTGATGATCACGAGACCATGGGTGTTCTCGGTGATCTTGGCCTCGATGTCGGCCAGGTCGGGGTTCCAGCCGTTCGACTCGTCGCAGCGGTAGTGCACCGCCGTACCGCCCGAGAGCGTGATCGCGCCGGTCCACAGCGGATAGTCGGGCGCGGGCACCAGGATCTCGTTGCCGTCGTCGAGGAACGCCTGCAGCACCATCGAGATGAGCTCGGAGACGCCGTTCCCGATGAAGACGTCCTCGACGCTGACCTCGCGCAGCCCGTGGGACTGGTAGTAGTTCATCACCGCGGTGCGCGCGGAGTAGATGCCTTGCGAGTCGCTGTAGCCCTGCGACTCCGGCAGGTGGTGGATGATGTCGGCCAAGATCGCCTCGGGTGCCTCGAAGCCGAAGGGTGCGGTGTTGCCGATGTTGAGCTTCAGGATCCGGTGTCCCTCGGCCTCGAGGCGCTGGGCCTCGACGAGGATCGGGCCCCGGACGTCGTAGCGGACTCCCTGCAGCTTCTTGCTCTGGCGGATCTGGCGCATGGGCCCATCCTCGCAGTAGGGCATCGCGCCTAGCATGGGGTCATGGCCCGGCGGACAGCCCCGCTCACGCTCGACCACCTGGCTCAGGTGCGCGAGCCGTGTCGCTCCTGCCTGTTCTGGTCGACCGATCCGGTCAGTCGCGCCCGGCTGGGCAGCGGTGAGGAGACGCAGGCGCGCGACGCCTGGCTGTCGTGGGTCCTGCGCGAGTGGGGCTCGGCCGGGCGGGTCGCGCTGGTCGACGGGGAGGTCGTCGGGCACGCGATCTATGCCCCCGCGGTCTTCTTCCCGGGCGCTGCCGGCATCCCGACCTCGCCGCCCTCGCCCGACGCCGTCCTGCTGTCCACGGTGTACGTCGACCCGTCGGCCCGCCACGGAGGCGTCGGCCGGCTCCTGGTGCAGGGGATGGCGCGCGACCTGGTCAAGCGCAACATCGCCGCGGTCGAGGCCTTCGGCGACACCCGGGGCCGCTCCTACGGCTGCGTGATGCCGGCCGAGTTCCTCGGCCGGGTCGGATTCAAGACCCAGCGCGCCCACGTGACCACGCCACGGATGCGGATGGACCTGCGCACCACGGTGACCTGGAAGAGCGAGGTCGGGGCCACCCTCGAGAAGCTGTGGGGCGTGGTGCGCCCGGCGCCGGCGCCTGCACCCAAGACGACGCACCGCTCGTCAGTCTGAGCCCGGGCTCGTCCGGTGCGGGGGTCGGCGGCGCCGTACGACCCCGAAATGCACGTCGACCCGGCACGTGATGTGCCGGGCCGACGAGGAAGCGACTCAGATGAAGTCGGCGAGCTCCTTGAGGAGCGCGGCCTTCGGCTTGGCGCCGACGATCGACTTCACGACCTCGCCGCCCTGGTAGACGTTGATCGTCGGGATGCCGGTGACGCGGTAGGACGCCGGGGTGACCGGGTTCTCGTCGACGTTCATCTTCAAGAACGTGATCTTCTCGCCGTGCTCGGCGTTGATCTCGTCGAGGATCGGGGCGACCTGGCGGCACGGGCCGCACCACTCGGCCCAGAAGTCGACGAGGACGGGCTTGTCGGACTTGAGGACCTGCGCCTCGAACTCGGCGTCGGTGACGGCGGAGATGTTGCCCACGGGGTTGCCCTTTCGGTTGTCTGATGAGGTCTGTAGATGAGTGAACACCACGTCGCCGACATCTGTTCCCACGTCTGTTCGGCGTGGGTACGGCGACGCGAAGCGCTCGATCAGCCGGCGACCTGGGCGGCTTCCTCGACCTCGCGCGCGGTGGCGGCAGCCGAGCCGGCGCTCGAGGCGGCGTGGTCCAGATCGGCGATGTAGCGCTCGGCGTCGAGGGCGGCCGCGCAGCCGGTGCCGGCCGCGGTGATGGCCTGGCGGTAGTGGTGGTCGACGAGGTCGCCGGCGGCGAAGACGCCGCGCAGGTTGGTCGCGGTCGAGGGGTGCTTGACCAGGACGTAGCCGTCGTCGTCGAGGTCGACCTGGCCGGTCAGCAGCTCCGAGCGCGGGTCGTGGCCGATGGCGATGAACAGGCCGGTGACGTCGAGCTGGCGCTCCTCACCGGTCACGGTGTCGCGCAGGGTCAGCGACTCGAGGCGGTCATCGCCGTTGATCGAGGCGATCTCGGAGTTCCAGACCATCTCGAGCTTGGGGTCGGCGAAGGCGCGCTCCTGCATGATCTTGGAGGCGCGCAGCTCGTCGCGGCGGTGGATCAGGTAGACCTTCGAGCCGAAGCGGGTGAGGAAGGTGGCCTCCTCGACGGCCGAGTCACCGCCGCCGATGACCGCGATGGCCTGCTCGCGGAAGAAGAAGCCGTCGCACGTCGCGCACCAGGAGACTCCGCGACCGGAGAGCTCCTCCTCGCGGGGTAGACCGAGCTTGCGGTAGCCGGAGCCCGTCGCGAGGATCACCGAGCGGGCGTGGAACTCGCCGTCCGCGGTCTTGACGACCTTGATGTCGCCGGTCAGGTCGACCTCGACGACGTCGTCGGAGACCAGCTCGGCGCCGAAGCGCTCGGCCTGGGCGCGCATCTCGTCCATCAGGGCCGGGCCCATGATGCCGTCGCGGAAGCCGGGGAAGTTCTCCACCTCGGTGGTGTTCATCAGCGCACCACCGGCGGTGACGGAGCCCTCGAAGACCAGCGGGTTGAGCGACGCGCGCGCGGCGTAGACAGCGGCCGTGTAGCCCGAGGGACCCGAACCGATGATGATGACGTTGCGGACTTCAGACATGCGGTTTCAGGGCTCCTGGAGATGGGGGATGGCTCTACGACGTGTGCAACCGATCGTAGGCGGCCGATGTTCCGCCCGGTGGGCCAGTCCGTCAGCGCGCCCGCAGCCGCACCGAGCGGGCGGGCGAGGCCTCGCCGCAGAGGAACAGGTCGACACGCTGCCGGTCGGCCACCGGCGCGCGGAAGACGAGCACGGCGGGGACACCGTCGAAGGTCACCGGCACCCGCTTGCCGCTCCGGGCGTCCGCGAGCGTGCAGAGCGGGCTGCTGGAGTAGGCGGCGGTGAGAGAGGCGCGGCGCAGGGCCCGCACCTGGGAGCGGAGCCCCGACTCACTCGTGAGGGCACCGGGGCCGGCCGGCGTCCTCCCGTTCTGCATCCTGAGGTCACTCAGCTTTTCCTCGGCGTCGGCCGCGGAGTCGGACTCCGCGTCGAAGGCCCGGCCGGACTCGGCCGTGGCGGGTCGCTCGTCGCTCGAGGCGGCCGAGTCGCCGGCACCGGCGCTGCTGCCCGCGTCGGTGGACGTGCCGGACGGCAGCACCTGGCCGATGCCGACGCCGAGCACCACCACGGCGGCGGCTGCGAGCAGGGCCGTGGCGGCCGTACGGCGACGACGCGACGCCAAGGTCACGACGGGCGCCGGCGCCTGCACGCGCTCGGACCTGAGCGAGGCGAGCGTCTCGTCGAGGCGCGCGACGACCTCGGGGGGAGTGGGGTCGCTGTGACGGGCCGACGCGAGGAGCCTGCGCACGGCGTCGTCCTGTCCGGGAGTCAGCGGGTCGGGCGTGGGATCGGTCAACGGGGGCACCTCCTTCGGCGGGGCAGGGGACGGACGGTCTGGTCAGCTCGGGGCGGGCGGCGGCGCGCGCGGAGGGCCAGTGGTTGGGACGTCCGCGGTGGGCGGGAGGTTCCTGGTGTCGGCCACGTCACGCTGCGGCGGTGCGAGCACCCCGAGGAGCGGGGCCAGCCTCGCCCGGCCCCGGAAGCAGCGCGACTTGACCGTGCCTTCGGCGACGTCGAGCATCTGCGCGGCCTCGGCCACGGAGTAGCCCTCCATGTCGACGAGCACGAGCGCTGCGCGCTGGTCGGGGGTGAGCGTGCCCAGCGCGGTGAGCACCGTGCGCCGGCGCTCGTCGGCCACCGCGAGCTCGGCCGGGTCGAGCTCCGCGTCGGTCGAGCTGACGAGCGAGCCCCGGTCGGCGCGGTCCTCGAGGTCGTCGGGCAGGGCCTCGGTGCGCCTGACCTTCATCGCCCGCAGGCGGTCGAGACAGGCGTTGACGACGACCCGGTGCAGCCAGGTCGTCACGGCCGCGTCCCCGCGGAAGGAGCCGGCCCGGCGGAACGCCGCGATCATCCCCTCCTGGAGTCCGTCGGCGGCGTCCTCGGGGTTGCCCATGGTGCGCAGGGCGACCGCCCAGAGCCGGTCGCGGTGACGGGCGAAGAGCTCACCGAACGCGTCGGCGTCGCCGTCGACGTGCAGCGCGAGCAGCTCGGCGTCCGTGCGCTCGGCGTGCCCCAGGGCCGGTCGTGGGGTCACCCCTTGACCACCACGTCGGCGATGGTGCCCCGGAACCCGCCCTCCACCGGGGGGATCGAGGTCAACCAGACCGTGACGAACTGGCCGGACACCGGCTCGTCGAGGGCGACAGCTAGCCCGCCGTTGCCCGCTGCCGTGCCGACGGGCGTGAGGTCGGAGACGCTGGTCGGGGCGGTCTCGGTGACATAGACCGACACCGCCGTGGGGCCGCCCAGGGTCGCGATGTCGATCTCGCGGACGCCGATGGTGGCACCGAGGTCGAGCACCAGGCCGACGCCTTCCTTGAGCCCGGTCGGCCCGAAGTCCTGCTTGTACGTCGAGGTGTGCCACGAGGTCTCGGGATCGCCGTCGATCGCCAGCGGCACCAGCTCGGGGTACTCCTCCTGCGGCGGCGAGCCCTGCGGGTCGAGGTCGAAGGCCGTGATGCCCGTGAGCGGCGTGGGCGTCGGGCCCTGCGACGTCGTCGTGGTCGTCTCCCCGGGCTCCTCCTCGGCGCCGCCTGAGCCGAGGTGATAGGCCGCGGCAGCAGCCACCAACGCGAGCACGCCGATGGCGATGCCCATCGCGAGCCGGAACCAGTTGCGCCCGGGGACGACGTCGTCCCCGCTGTCGGCGAGCTCCTGCGAGGGCCAGACCCCGCTGCCGGAGCTGGTGGCCGGACCGGTCGACTCCCACGGCCAGTAGGACGGGGACTGGGCAGCGGTGCTGCCGGGTCGCGGGCGACGGACCGGCTGGCCCTCGGGGGGCTCCGGCGCGAACAGGGGCTTGGCGGGCTTCTCCTCGAACGGGGGCGGCGGGGCGGGCGCCTCCCTGCGGGCCGGGATCCAGCCGACCTCGTCGTTCTCGTCGAAGACCGGGATGCCGGCCTGGGTCGGGAGCTCCTCGGCGACGGGGCTGGTCTCGATGATGGCGGTGGGCTCAGCAGGCTGGGCAGGCTCGGACGCGTCGGGCTCGAACGGCTCGGGCTCGGGCGGCTCGGGCTCGGGCGGCTCGGGCCTCGGCTCGGGACGTGCCTCGATGGGAGTCGGCGTCGTGGCAGGCCGGACCTGGGCCGGTGGCACCGGTGGGGACGGCGTGGGCATGGGCCCGATCCGGCTGATGGGCTGGGTCGGCGGTGGCCCGCTCCAGGCGCCGCCCTCGGCCATCCCGGTCGGGTCGCCGACGAACTCGGCGAGCGCTGACGCGACCCCGGCCATGGTCGAGAGGTCGTGCACGGAGCGGTGGCTGTGTCCGGAGACCTGGTTGATGACCTGGTCGCAGAGCGCGTCGAGCGGGCGGGGGATCCCGGCCCGCACGCGTCGCGGTCGCAGCACGTCGCCGTGCACCGTCGGCGCGGGCGGCAGGTTGGAGATGGAGACGCCCGCCCACTTGCCGGTCAGCGCGGCATAGAGCACGGCGACCGTGTCGACCAGGTCGGCCGACTGGCGCCCGGGCGCCAGGCCGTGCAGGGCCGCGTCGACGGCGAAGCCGATGATCCGCACCTGCCCCTGCCGGTCGATCAGGACGTTCTCCGGCACCATCCGGCCGTGGTCGAGGCCGGCGTCGTGCGCCCGCGCCAGGCTGGCGGCCACCTCGGAGACGATCCAGGCCGCTCGACGGGGCTGCAGCGGGCCGCTCGCGGCGAGCATGATGTCGAGGGAGGTGCCCGCACCCCACTCGTTGACGACGTAGCAGACATCGTCGGTCCGGTCGGCGTCGAGCACGCGCAGCATCCGGCGGTCGTGGTGCGGCGCCGTACGCCGTGCAGCCTCGAGCAGGCCGTCGGCGCGCTCGTCCGACCGCGGGATCAGGTGTACGGCGACGTGCCGGTCGAGGACGAGGTCGTGGGCGCGCCAGAAGCGGCCACCGGCGCTCTCGGTCAGCAGCTCGTCGAGGCGGTAGCGGCGGGCGAGCTGGTCACCGGCATGCAGCGAGTCAGGCACGCGGTTCCTCACCCTCCCCGGTCCGACAGGCGTTCGACGCCCTCATCGTAGGACTCACGCGCGCCGCAGGCGGGCCAACGCGGCGTCGGTCACGGAGGTGACTTCGCGGACACGGAAGGTGCGGGCGAGCAGGAGCACGCCGCCGAGCCCGACCGCGCCGGCGAGGCCACCGCGGATCGCGGAGACCCAGGGCTCGGGTTCGTCGGCGAGGGAGCCGAACGCGGCGGTGAGCCCGAGGGTCACCAGCCAGGCCGCGAGGACGGCCGGAGCGACGACGAGCAGCATCCGGACCAGGAAGCGCACGAGGCCCGGTGTCCCGATGCCCCCGAGCACGTGGCGCAGGGAGGCATAGCTGATCGCCGAGCCGACGAGGTAGGCCGAGAGGTAGGCCACCGCGAGGGCGGGGGCGGTGTGGCGGTCGTCCACCCGGCTCACCAGCAGCAGCGCCATCACGATGTTGGTCGCGGAGATGGCGCACTGGATGAAGAAGACGCGGCGCGTCTGCTCGAGGGCGTAGAACCCGCGCAGCATGAGGTAGTGGACGGTGAAGAACACCAGGCCCGGCGCGAACAGCGCGAGGGTCGGGGCGAACCGCTCGTGGGTGCCCTCCTCGGCCCAGCCGAACAGCACGTTGGACACGTCGGCGGCCAGCACCGGGAGCAGCGCCGCGATCGGCAGCACGAGGGCCAGTGCGCTGCGCAGCGTCGAGCCGATGGCGCGGCCCAGGTCGGGCAGGCGGTGGTCGGCGGCGTACGCGGAGATCCTCGGGAGGATCGCGGTCGCCAGCGAGACGGTGATGATCGAGTGGGGGACCATCATGATCAAGAAGGCGTTGGAGTAGACGGTGTAGCCGGTGCCCTCCGGATCGGTCACGGTGCCGCCGGCGGCCTGGTTGATCACCACGAAGTAGGCGAGCTGGTTGACGACGACGAACAGCACCGTCCAGCCGCCCAGCGCGAGCGTCTTGGCCAGGCCCTCGTCACGGAAGTCGAAGCGGGGCCGGTAGGAGAAGCCTGCCGCGCGGAGGTAGGGCAGCAGGATCAGGAGCTGGACGGCGATGCCCAGCGTCGAGCCCACCCCCAGCAGCAGCTCCTGGTTGCCGCCCAGTGCCTGCTGGTACTCGGACTCGGTGGCCTTGCCGTAGAGCACGAGGTAGAGCACCAGCATCACAACCGCGACGAGGTTGTTGGCGATCGGCGCCCACATCATCGGGCCGAACCGGCCACGGGCGTTGAGGATCTGCCCGACCAGCACGAACATGCCGTAGAAGAAGACCTGCGGCAGGCACAGCCGGGTCAGGTCGACGATCGACTGGAAGTGAGCGGCGCGGCCGGGTGCGTCGAACTCGCCGGGCAGGAAGAGCCGCAGTGCCCAGGGCGCGACCGCGATGAGCACCACCGTCACGGTGCCGAGGAACAGCGCGGCCAGGGTGATGACGCGGTTGGCATAGGCGTCGCCGCCGTCCTCGTCGCCCTTCATCGCCCGCACCAGCTGCGGGACGAGCACGGCGTTGAAGACGCCGCCCGCGACCAGGATGTAGATCATGTTGGGCAGGGTGTTGGCCAGGGTGAAGAGGTCGGCCTGCAGCGCTGCACCCAGGGCCGCCACGAGCAGCGCTCCGCGCAGGAACCCGCTGATCCGCGAGAAGGCCGTGCCGGCGGCCATCACCGCGCTGGAGGCCAGCAGGGTCGGGGCCTGCTTCTGCTCGCTCACGCGACCTGCTCGCCGGCGGCCTTGTCGTCGGCCTTGTCGCCGGCCTTGCCGCGGTCGCGGAGGCGGCGTACGAGCCGGACCGCGATGGTGCCGAAGAGCAGGGCCGCGCCGCCGGCGAGCAGCAGCCAGATCAGGCCACTCACCTGGGCGGCGCGGATCTGCAGGTTGGTGCTCGAGCCGAGCGGCTCGCCCTGGGTGTCGGTCACGACGAGACGGACCTGGTGGATGCCGGGGCGATCGGCCGTCACGCGCGGCAGGATGCGGTGCCGCGCGCCCGCGCTGATCTGGATCGGGCCCTGGTCGGCGAACTCGAGGTCACCGTCGGACTCGACGGCGATCCGCACCGTCACCGGCTGGTCGAGGCCGTTGACGAGGTCGGCGCCGAACTGCCCGCTCTCGCTCGACAGGGTCACCGCGTCCGGTGCGTCGACGGTGACGCTGGCCATCTGGTCGGCGACGAACACACTTGCCTCGCGCACCGACTCGGCGGCCCGGGCGGCGTTGACGCGGTGTCCGGAGGA
The DNA here is from genome assembly GCF_000389985.1 of Nocardioides sp. CF8. NCBI lineage: Bacteria > Bacillati > Actinomycetota > Actinomycetes > Propionibacteriales > Nocardioidaceae > Nocardioides > Nocardioides sp. CF8. The sequence continues at coordinate 3,739,780 of NZ_CM001852.1, read as the reverse complement.
GAGGCTCATCAGCACCTCGTCGGCGACCTGCTGGCGCACGAGGTTGGGGAGGCTGAGGGTCCCTGCGAGCAGGTTGGCGCGGGTGGTGAACTGGTCGGCAGCGCTGAAGTTGAGGACGTCGAGCGCCGCCTCCGCGTCCTCGTCGGTGTAGACCAGTCCGACCGCGTTCATCGAGGCCGCGGGGCGCAGGGTGAGGTCGGCGACGCTGATCGGCTCCAGCCACGGCACCTCGAGGCCGGTGAACAGGGGGCTCGGGTCGACGGGTCGCCAGTGGGCCGGCAGCATCATCACGACGGGTGAGCGGGAGCCGGACTGCAGGCGCAGGGCCACCTCGCTCAGCAGCCGCTGCCGCAGGGCCAACGGGTCGGCGGAGGCGGTCGGGCTCGGGCCGCCCGCCGCGGCCCCGCTGGAGGTGACGACCACCTTGTGCTCGAGCAGGCGCACCATCGACTGCGGCGCGTTGGGGGGCACGGACGCGAAGGACGTGTCGGCCACCATGATCGTGGTGTCCGGCGTGGCTGCCTCGATGGCGGCCGGGCTCAGGATGCCGTCGCGCGGGGCGATCGCCGGCGTGGCGGCGACCTCCAGCCAGGCCATCACCTGGGCGCTGCGCGTCACGGCCTGCTGGTAGTAGCCGGGACCGTGCACCGCCGCTGCGGACACGTCGAGGTCGCCGTACGGCAGGGCGAGGACGGGCTGGTCGGCCGTGACCTGCCTGAAGCGGTCGAGCCAGGCGCCGGCCAGGCCGGCGACCCGCTGCTCCTCCTCGGTGAGCTCGTCGTCGGGGTCGACCGGGGGGATCGGGTCGGAGGGTGCCGAGAAGGGATCGGGCCCGGCCGGCGCGCCGTCCGTCGGGGAGGCAGGCTCGTCGGAGGGCTCCTCGGTGGGCTCGGGCGTCACCGCAGGATCGGGGGCCAGGCTGCGGTCGGGGTTGCCCTCCTCGAGCCGGGCCACCGCCGCGAGCACGGCCGGGTCGACCAGCCAGGTGAGGGGGACGTCGGCGTCGTCCGCCGCCAGGATCGAGTGCAGCCGGCCGCCCTCGGCGAGCGACCTGGCCCACCTGCCGACCCGGTCCACGCGACCTGAAGGAGTGAGCCACACGGTCTCGCGGATGGGCACGACGATCGCCGCATCGACGCTGTCCGGGTTCTTCCCGCTGCGCGGCACCAGCGGGATGAAGGTGCGGGCGCGCCCGTCGGCGACGATGTCACGCTCCACCGAGGAGCTGCCGAGGGCGTGCACCCCGAGCCAGTAGACGCCGGTGGCCTCGACGAGGATCTCGCTGCGCGGCACCTTGAGCCGGAACTCCGTCGTCTCGCCGGGTTCGAGCACCTCGACGGTGTCCTCGGTGCCGGGCGTCACGATCCGTTCGCCGACGAACTCGTCCGCGTCGATCGCCGAGGACGCGGCCAGCGAGGGCGCGTCAACGATCGGGGACGCGGAGACCAACGCATAGAGATTGATGTCGGTCCACTGCTCGTCGCTCTGGTTGGTGAGCGTGCCGGTGATCCTGACCGGGCGCTCGTCGTCGCTCAGGGCCGAGGGCTTGATCGAGTCGAGGTGGATCTTCAACGGGTCGGCGGCTGCCCGGGCCGGGGCGCCCTTGCGGGGTTCTGCGGAGGCGGTCGCGAGGCTCGCCGACGCGGGCCCGAGCAGGGCCAGGACGAGGGAGAGCGTGGCGAGGACGAGAGCCCGCGCCGTCGTCGGCACCGCCGGGATCCGTCCCCGACTCCTCCGGGCGGGGAGGGAGGGGGACAGGTGCTGCACGGCACGACTGTAGCCGCGCAGACCACCCCTTCGAGCACGACGCTCGCGACCACGGCGATCCCTCTCCGATCCCCTAGAGTTGACCCTCGTGTCCGACGCCGCCCTGCCTCCATTGACCATCGTCGAGGTCGAGCGCCGCGTCAGCGCGGAGCTGACCCGGATCGGGCCGGTGATCGACCAGCTCGGGGCGCGCTTCGCCGCGGCCGGCGAGGAGCTGGCGCTGGTCGGCGGCCCGGTGCGCGACGCGATGCTCGGGCGCCTGCAGAACGACCTCGACTTCACCACCTCCGCCCGGCCCGAGAAGACCGAGAAGCTGCTCGCCGGCTGGGTCGACGCGATCTGGGACATGGGCCGCGCCTTCGGCACCATCGGCGCACGCATCGGCGAGTGGCAGGTGGAGATCACGACCTACCGCTCCGAGACCTACGACCCGCTCTCACGCAAGCCCGACGTGGCGTACGGCGACAACCTGGCCGGCGACCTCGGGCGGCGCGACTTCACGGTCAACGCGATGGCGGTCAGCGTCCCCGGTCGCGAGTTCGAGGACCCGTACGGCGGACTCGTCGACCTCGCCAACCGGACCCTGCGCACCCCCGGCCGTCCCGAGGACTCCTTCTCCGACGACCCGCTGCGGATGATGCGCGCCGCCCGCTTCGCCGCGCAGCTCGGCTTCGCCGTCGCGCCCGAGGTGGTCGCGGCCATGACCGAGATGGCCGGGCGGATCGAGATCATCTCCGCCGAGCGGGTCCGCGACGAGCTGGTCAAGCTCGTGTGCGCGCCGTTCCCCCGGCTCGGGCTCACCCTGCTGGTGGACACCGGCCTGGCGGCGTACGTCCTGCCCGAGCTGCCGGCGCTGGCCCTCGAGCGCGACGAGCACCACCGCCACAAGGACGTCTACGAGCACACGCTGACAGTGCTGGAGCAGTCGATCGACCTCGAGGCGCGCCTGGGGGGCGGTCCTGACTTCGTCTCCCGCTTCGCTGCGCTGATGCACGACGTCGGCAAGCCGCGGACGCGCCGCTTCGAGTCCGGCGGCCTCGTCACCTTCCACCACCACGACGTCGTGGGCGCCAAGATCACCCGCAAGCGGATGCAGGCGCTGCGCTTCTCCAACGCCGAGATCGACGCCGTGTCCAAGCTGGTGGAGCTGCACCTGCGCTTCCACGGCTACGGCTCCGGTGAGTGGACCGACGCGGCCGTGCGCCGCTACGTCCGCGACGCCGGCGACCAGCTCGAGCGGCTGCACATCCTCACCCGCGCCGACTGCACGACCCGCAACCAGCGCAAGGCCGACCGCTTGCGCCGGACCTACGACTCGCTCGAGGAGCGGATCGACCGGCTCGCCGAGCAGGAGGAGCTCGCCTCCATCCGGCCCGACCTCGACGGCGCGCAGATCATGGAGATCCTCGGCATCGAGCCGGGGCGCCGCGTCGGTGACGCCTACAAGCACCTGCTCGAGCTGCGGATGGACAACGGGCCGATGAGCGAGGACGACGCGCGCGCCGCCCTGCTGGCGTGGGCCGAGGCCAACCCGGTCGACTGAGGCTGGGTAACGTAACCGCCCATGACCGATCTCGTCGCACCCCTGCTCGAAGAGTCCACCACCATCGATGCCGCGCCCGAGAAGGTGTGGACCCTTGTCTCCGACCTCGGCCGGATGTCCGAGTGGAGCCCACAGGTCGTCAAGACGATCGTGCGCGGCCGCCCGATCCAGCTCGGCACCAAGATGATCAACATCAACCGGCGTGGCCTGCTCGTGTGGCCCACCCAGTCCAAGGTCGTCCGGTTCGAGCCGCAGCGCGAGGTCGCGTTCCGGGTCAAGGACAACTTCACGATCTGGTCGTTCACCCTCGAGGCCGACGGTGCCGGCGGCACGCGCCTGACCCAGCGCCGCGAGGCGCCCGACGGCATCTCGAACATCTCCCGCGCCCTGACCGAGCGGGTGCTCGGCGGCGTCGCCGACTTCCAGGTCGAGCTCGGCGAGGGCATGCGCGAGACCCTGGCGAAGATCAAGGTCGCCGCGGAGCGCTGACGCTTCGCCGTACGGCGTGGTGCTGGTGTGGCACCAACCCCTGGCGCCCCACGAAAACCCGCATAGGCGGGGGAATCGAGGGTTCCGGGGTGTTGCAACACCCCAGAACGTGACGAAACCCCCGAGAGGTTGCCTCTCGGGGGTTTCGGCGCTTCAGCTCACCAGCGGTGAGATCACTCGCCCTTGATGAACTTCTCGAGCTCCTCGCGACCGAGGTCGTCGGGCATCTGCACCGGCGGGCTCTTCATGAGGTAGGTCGAGGCGGCGATGATCGGGCCGCCGACGCCGCGGTCGAGGGCGATCTTCGCGGCGCGCACGGCGTCGATGATGATGCCGGCCGAGTTGGGCGAGTCCCAGACCTCGAGCTTGTACTCCAGGTTGAGCGGGACGTCACCGAAGGCGCGACCCTCGAGGCGGACGTAGGCCCACTTGCGGTCATCGAGCCAGGCGACGTAGTCGGACGGGCCGATGTGGACGTTCTTGCTGTCCGTGAGGCCGGCCAGCGAGCCGGTCAGGTTGGACGTCACGGCCTGGGTCTTGGAGACCTTCTTGGACTCCAGGCGCTCCCGCTCGAGCATGTTCTTGAAGTCCATGTTGCCGCCGACGTTGAGCTGGTAGGTGCGATCCAGCGCGACACCGCGGTCCTCGAACAGCTTGGCCATCACGCGGTGCGTGATGGTCGCGCCGACCTGCGACTTGATGTCGTCACCGACGATCGGGACACCGGCGTCCTCGAACTTCTTGGCCCACTCGGGGTCGGAGGCGATGAAGACGGGCAGCGCGTTGACGAAGCCGCAGCCGGCGTCGATGGCGCACTGGGCGTAGAACTTGTCCGCCTCCTCGGAACCGACCGGGAGGTAGGACACGACGACGTCGACCTGGGCGGCCTTGAGGGCGGCCACGACGTCGACCGCCTCGGCGGGCGACTCGTCGATCGTCATGCGGTAGTACTTGCCGAGGCCGTCCAGGGTCGGGCCGCGCAGCACCTCCACACCGATGGTGGGGACGTCGCAGATCTTGATCGTGTTGTTCTCCGAGGCGTTGATCGCCTCCGAGAGGTCCTTGCCGACCTTCTTGTCGTCGACGTCGAAAGCGGCGACGAACTTCACGTCAGAGACGTGGTAGTCGCCGAACTTCACGTGCATGAGGCCCGGAACGACTGCGGTCGGGTCGGCGTCCTTGTAGTACTCGACGCCCTGGATGAGGGAGGTGGCGCAGTTGCCGACCCCCACGATTGCTACTCGTACGGACCCCATGGGGACTCTCCTTGTGTCGTGGGACTTCTTGGTGGCGTGCATGGTCAGTGGTCGGTGCTCGGGGTGTGGACCGTCCGCGCCCCGTGCGGTGAGAGGGGTTCGCCCCGCTCGGCGGAGATGAGGTCGGAGAGCCAGCGCACTTCGCGCTCGACCGACTCGACCCCGTGCCGCTGCAGCTCTGCGGCATACCTGTTGACCTCGGCCTGGGTGCGCTCGAGATCCGACTGGACCTTGGCCAGTCGTTCCTGGAGTCGGGTACGGCGCCCTTCGAGCACCCGCAACCGGATCTCCATGTCGGTTCGTCCGAAGAACGCGAACCGGATGTCGAAGTTGTCGTCCTCCCACGCCGTGGGACCGACCTCCGACATCAGGCGCTCGAACTCGGCGTGCCCGGCCTCGGTGACCTCGTAGACGATCCGGGGGCGGCGCGACACCGGGGTGGTGGCCGTCGCCTCCTCGATGAGGTTGGCCCGGAGCATCTTCTTCAGCGCGGGGTAGAGGGAGCCGTAGGACAGCACCCGACCCCAGCCGAGCATCAGGTTGAGCCGCTTGCGCAGCTCGTAGCCGTGCATGGGTCCCTCGTGCAGCAGTCCGAGGACTGCCAGCTCGATGGTCTCTGCGCGACGTGCCATGCGACCTATCGTAGCGATATATCCACGCGCCGCTAATCGAAGTCGACCAGCCCTGCCACGTACCCTTTGCGCGTGAGCAAGCGCAGAGTTGACGGTCCCCCCATGACCCGACGTCCCATCAAGCCCAAGAAGTCGGCTGGCGACCGCGTTCGTGGCCTGCTCAAGACGCTGACCGTCTTCGGGCTGGTCGGCCTGTTGATCGCGGTGGGACTGTTCTTCGTCCTCTACAAGGCGATCGCCATCCCAGAGCCCAACGAGGCGTTCAAGGCGCAGACGACCTTCGTCTACTACAGCGGGGGCAAGACCGAGCTCGGGACCTACTACGACGACCAGAACCGGCAGTCGATCCCGCTCTCGGAGATGCCGCAGACGATGCAGAACGCGGTCGTGGCCGCGGAGAACCGCACGTTCTGGACCGACAAGGGCCTCGACCCCAAGGGCATCCTGCGCGCGGCGTTCTCCAACGCCCAGGGCAACGCCCAGCAGGGTGCGTCCACGATCACCCAGCAGTACGTCAAGATCCTCTACCTCACGAGCGAGCGCAGCTATCAGCGCAAGATCAAGGAAGCGATCGTCTCGCTCAAGATCCAGAACCAGCTGAGCAAGGAGGAGATCCTCGAGGGCTACCTCAACACGATCTACTTCGGCCGCGGCGCGTACGGGATCCAGGCCGCCGCAGGCGCCTTCTTCGACAAGGAGGCCAAGGACCTCAGCCTCCGCGAGAGCGCGGTCCTCGCCACCACGCTGAACAACCCCTCGCGCTACGACCCCGACAACGGTCGCGAGTCCAGGCGCGCGCTCAAGGAGCGCTACGGCTACGTCTTGTCCTCGATGGCCGACATGGGCACCATCTCGGCCGGCCAGGCGGAGAAGGCAGCCAAGCGGCTGCCGAAGTTCCCCGAGATCGCCAGCCAGAGCCAGTTCGGCGGTCAGCGCGGACACATGCTGACGCTGGTGAAGAAGGAGCTGCTGCGCCTCGGCTTCGACGAGCAGGAGATCGACGGCGGTGGCCTGCGCGTCACCACGACCTTCACGCCCGAGGCGATGGCGGCCGTGGAGGAGGGTGTGCTCGAGCAGAAGCCCGAGGGCTTCGGCGACAAGGAGCTGCACATCGGAGCAGCCACGGTCGAGGTCGGCACCGGTGCGCTCCGCGGCTTCTTCGGCGGCCAGGACTACCTCGACTCCCAGATCAACTGGGCGTCGGCCGGTGGCCAGGGCGGGTCCACGATGAAGGTCGCGGCGCTCGTCGCGGCGATCAAGGACGGCTACGAGCTCACCGACAGCTTCGACGGCAACTCGCCCTACCTCCTGCCCGACGGCACGGATGTCGAGAACCAGGGCGACGAGGACTTCGGCTCGGCCATCTCGATGCTCACCGCGACCGAGAACTCCGTCAACACCGCCTTCATCGACATGACCCTCGGGATGGACGACGGCCCGGAGAAGATCATCGAGGCCGCCGGGGATCTCGGCATCCCGCCGGGCAAGGGCACCCGCAAGACCAAGGGCATCCCCAACTCCTCGCCGGGCCTGGAGCCCATCACCGGGGTCGCGCTGGGCAACGCGACGGTCAGCCCGATCAACATGGCCAACGCCTACGCCACCATCGCGGGCGGCGGTGAGCGCGCCGGCGTGCACGTCATCGAGAAGGTCGTCGACGCCTCCGGCGAGGAGCGCTACACCTGGAAGAACGACGCCACGCGCACCATCGACGAGGACATTGCGGCCGACGTCTCCTACGCGCTGGAGCAGGTCGTGCAGTCGGGCTCCGGCACCTCGGCGCTCAACCTCGGCAGGCCCGCCGCCGGCAAGACGGGCACCGCCACCAACGGTGACGGCGAGGTGTCCTCGGCGTGGTTCGCCGGCTACACGCCGCAGATGGCCACAGCCGTGATGTACGTCCGTGGCAAGGGCAACGAACAGCTCGAGGGCTGGTTGCCGTCCTACTTCGGTGGTGGCTATCCGGCCGACACCTGGACCGCGATCATGCAGCGCGTGATGGAGGGTCTCGAGGTCGAGTACTTCCCGGAGCCGGCCTACGTCGACGGCGACGCGCCCGACGAGGGCCACGAGCCCTACGTCCCGCCGCCGACCACCACCACGCAGCCGCCGCAGCCCAAGCCCACGCGCAAGCCCACCAAGTCGGCGACCATCAAGACCCAGAAGCCCAAGCCGACGGAGACCCCCACCCCGACGCCCACGCCGACGCCGACGCCCACCCCGACGCCCACCCCGACCCCGACGCCGAGCCCGACGTCGCCGCTGCCGCTGCCGCCGCCGTCGGAGACGACGTCGCCGAGCGCAACACCGAGCCGCACCGCAGTCCGGTGAGCGATCCGGCTCGCGACCGGGTCTCGCCGAGCCGGGAGGACGCGCTCGTCCGCTCGGTCAGCGAGGCGGTGGGTGGGCCGCTTGGCGACCACGCGGGCCAGCACCCGTGGTGGACGCCGCTGCGCGTCGTGCTCCTGCTCGCGGCCGTCGCCCTGTCGCTCGGCATCGTCGCGAAGGCGCCCTGCCTGGACATCGCGGGCGAGGCCGGCAACACCGGCCGCTACACCAACCTGTGCTGGTCGGACATCTCGACGGCGTACGTCGCCAACGGCCTCGCCGAGGGCACCTGGCCCTTCACCGACGACGCGCAGGCGCGGGCCCGATATGCACCGGCCTGGCAGCCGCCGCTGCCCGCCTATGTCGCCTTCGCCAGCCAGCGGGTGACCGCGCTGCTCAGCGGCTCGCCGGACCTCGAGGCCCGCGCCCTGGTGCCGGTCCCCGAGGTGGCCGAGCAGCCCGGGGTGCTGCGCGAGGCGCGCATCTTCACCCTCGTCAACATCGTCCTGCTGGCAGGCGTCGGGCTGCTCGCTGCCGGGCTGCTGACGGGCGTCCGGCGGCACCGACCCTGGGACGCCGCTGCGTTCGCGCTGGCTCCCGTGCTCGTGCTGTTCTTCCCGATCGGCTGGGACCTGCTGGCCGCTGCCGGCGTCACCGCCGCACTGTGGGGCTGGTCGCGCCGGCGCCTCGGCGTGACGGGGGTGGCGATCGGTGTGGCCGCTGCTGCGTCGCCCTTCGCCGCGCTGCTGCTCGTGCCCGGGATCGCCCTGCTGGCACGCGATCGCCGGTGGCCCGAGGCGGGGATCCTCGGCGCCGGAGCGGTGGCGGCGTGGACGGCGCTGATGCTGCCGGCCGTGGCGAGCTCGCCCAGCGCGTGGCTGACCTCGTGGAAGGCCTACTTCCACGGCGCCGACATCGGCTCGGCCTGGTTGCTCGCCTCGCAGGTGACCGGCCTGGACCCGTCCCTGCGGATGATCCTCGGTGGCACCGCGGTCCTGCTGCTCGTCGTCTGCGTCGTCGTGGTCGTGCTGGCCTGGCGCACGCAGTGGTCGTTCGCCAGCCTGGGCACGCTGCTGGTGGCCGAGGCGTTGATCGTGAGTCCTGCGGCGGCCCCGTCGTTCGCGCTGGTGCTGCTGCCGCTCGCCGTCGTGGCCGTGCGGCAGTGGAGCCACCTGCTGGTCTGGCAGGCCTGCGAGATCGGGCACTGGGCGATGCTCGGGTTCTACCTCGGCGGGATCCTTGCGCCGTCCGGGGGCGGTGACGCACGCGCCTACTGGCTGGGCGTGGTGCTGCGCCTCGCCGGCCTGGTCTGGCTGATCGGGGTCACGGCGATGGCCGCCGCCGAGCGCGAGCCGGAGGGCCCGGGCTCAGCGGATGTCGACGCGGTCGAAGGTCGTGGCCGTGAAGCGGACCCGGACCTCGATGTCCTCACCGACGTCGGGCACCCGCGCACCTGACGGCACGAACAGCATCGAGGCCTGCATGTGCGGGGGCTCGGCGAACAGCCGCTGCTTGCCGTCGATCGAGAACGGCGAGCGCACGAAGCCGGCTACGTCCATGCCGCTGCGCGCGATCGTGGCGGCCCGGCTGCGCAGCGACTGGTCGCCGGTCGGCGCCTCGAGGCCGATGCCGTGCGCCGTACCGCCGCTGACGACCAGGATGTGGCCGCCCTTCGGCATCGATCGGCCGCGGTAGCCGAAGGTCTCGCCGCGCTCGATGGCGTGCACGTCGAGCACCGTCGCGGTGACCTTGAGCGCCGCGCGCTGGCCCAGCCACAGGTCGGTGCCGATGCGGGGGCGGATGGTGAAGTCGGGGTAGGCGGTGCGCAGCCCGGCCAGCTCCACGGGAGTCAGGTGGCTGACGAAGATCGTGCGCGTCGGCAGGCCGGTCGCGACCACGTCGTTGATCAGCCGGGTGACCTCACCGAGGTGGCTCGCGGTGTTGAGGGGCAGGTGCATCGCCACCCCCGCGAGGCCGGAGAGCCCGCTCTCGGCGAGCACCTCGGCGGCCGCGAGCAGCTCGCGCCGTGTCATCCCGTGGCGGCGCATCGAGGTGAGCTGCTCGAGCACGAAGCGAGCGTCCGGAGCCCGCCCGAGCAGGTCGCCCACGTCGGCGAGCCGGCTGACGGTGTGGATGACGCGCGGGTTGAGGGTCTCGGGGACGTCGAGGGCAGCTCCCAGGGGTCGCCACGGCGTGAGGACCAGCAGGTCGCCGTCGAAGCGCGGGGCTGCCTCGTGCAGCTCGAGGTAGGTGCCCACCGCCATCATGTCGATGCGGCTGCCCGTGACGGACGCCTGCTCGTCGAGCCAGCCGCAGCGGCGGGCGAGCCGGCCGATGCCGAAGCCGTAGCCGTTGCCCTTGGCCACCGGCACGACACCCGGCAGCGCCGTGACCGTCTCCAGGAGGTGTTGGCGCCAGCGCTCGCCGTCGACGCAGAGGACGAGGCTCATGGCGACTGTTCCCCTGCTTGAGCGTCCGTATGGCCGCTCAGGCAACGGCATTCGGGTCGGTAACCGTCCACCTGACGCGACAAGCTGCCCCGGATCACGACGAACGTCGCTTCATGTAGAGGTCGAAGGCCTTGTAGAGCGGCTTGTTCAGCGGCAGGTCCCACTCGCCGACGTACTCGACGGCCTCGCCGCCGGTGCCGACCTTGAACTGGATCAGGCCGACGTGGGAGTCGGAGGAGTCGAGGGTGTCGGTGATGCCGCGCAGGTCGTAGACCTCGGCGCCGTTGGCCAGCGCGTCGCGGATCATCTCCCACTGCACGGCGTTGGAACCGCGGACGTCGCGCTTCTCGGTCGAGCTGGCGCCGTAGGAGTACCAGGCGTGGGTGCCGACGCGGATCGCGATCGTGCTGGCGACGAGGTCGCCGTCGTGGCGCGCCAGCCACAGCGTGATCCGGCCCGGTGCCTCGGCCGACAGCGCGTCGAACATCGTCTCGAAGTAGGCCAGGCCGCGTGGCGTGAAGTGGTCGCGCTCGGCGGTGTGGACGTAGAGGTCGTGGAAGGCCTTGAGGTCGGCGCGCGAGCCCTGCTCGACGACGACGCCCTCCTTGGCGGCCTTCTTGATGTTGCGGCGCCAGAGCTGGTTCATGCCCTTGAGCACGTCCTCCTCGGTGCGACCGGCGAGCGGGATGACGAAGTTGAACTGCGGCTGCCCGGCGGCGAACCCGCCCTCGACGGCCTGCGGTCGCCAACCGCCCTCGTGGAGCTGGGAGACCACGGCCGCGCCCTCGCGGGAGCGCTCGAGCGGGGCGACGTCGGTCAGGCGCCGTACGGTCTCGTCGGCGATGCCGTCCTTGATCTGCGCGGCGCTCCAGCGGCGGGTGATGACGGGCGGCCCCATGCGTACGCCGAAGGCACCCTGCTTCTTCGCGTGCGCGGCCATCGGGTCGAGCCAGGCCGAGAGGTCGTCGTCGAGCCAGTCGATGACCGGACCCTCGGGCAGGTAGGCGAGGAACCGCTTCAGCTTGGGGAGCTGGCGGTAGAGGACCAGCGCGGTGCCGACGAGCGTGCCGTCGCGGAACCAGCCGATGCTCTCGGCGCGCCACTCGGGCTTGACCTTGGCCCAGCCGGGGGTCTGCAGGAAGCTCGCGCTGGGGCGGGCGGCGATGAACGCCGCGTGCTCGGCCGTCGTGATGGTCCGGACGGAGAGCGGCATCGTGGTCGGAGGAGTCACCGGGCCACGGTATCGGCTGGGCGGCCAGACCCACACAGGCCCGAAGCCGGTCACAAAATGAAAGACGGCCGGACACGACCCCCGTGCGTGTCCAGCCAGCTCTCTACATACCCAGACGCAGTACTGCCCCATCTGGTTGCATGCAGAAGGCAAACAATTTTCTGCGCGCAGACAGGCCGACCGGCCCGGAGCCGTTCTCGACCGCTCGGGGAGGCTCAGAGGCGCTCGCGCAGCCAGGCCGCGTCCTCGATGTGCTGGGCGGCCGCGCCGGGAGTCTCGAGCATGACCGGGGCGCCGGCGTCGCGGATGACGGAGGCCAGGAGGTCGGCGTCGATCTTGCCGGCGCCGAGATTGGCGTGCCGGTCGGCGCCGGAGTCGAACTCGTCGCGGCTGTCGTTGCAGTGGACCAGGTCGATGCGCCCGGTGATCGCCCGCACGTCGGCGACCACGGTCTCGAGTGGGTTGCCGCCGGCGTGCGCGTGGCAGGTGTCGAGGCAGAAGCCCACCATGTCGGCCTGCTCGCAGCCGCTGATCGCGTCCCAGACACCCGCGATCCGGTCGAGGTAGCGCGTCATCGCGTTGCCACCGCCGGCGGTGTTCTCGATCAGCAGCGGGATCTTCAGGTCGGTCGCATCGATCGCCTTGCGCCAGTTGTCGAAACCGACACCGGGGTCGTCGTCCTTGTTGACGTGGCCGCCGTGCACGATCAGGCCCTTGGCACCGATCTCGGCGGCCGCGTCGACGTGCTGCTGCAGCAGCTTGCGGCTGGGGATCCGGATCCGGTTGTTCGTCGTCGCGACGTTGACGATGTAGGGCGCGTGGACGTAGAGGTCGACGCCGGCGGCCTCGGCCGCGGCCTTCAGCGCGGCTGCGCCGTCGGCGTACTGCACCTCGGGACCCTTGTAGCCCTGCGGGTCGCCGAGGAAGAACTGCACGAGCGGCATCTCCCGCGCCTGTGCCTGCGCGATGGGGTCGGTCTGGTCCACGTGCGCGCCGATCTTGATGTCCATGACGGCAAGGCTATGCGCTGGCACCGACGCGGAAACCTCGTCGCCGGGATCCGACGTCAGTTCGAGTGTTTGCTCGTCGGGGCGGCGGGTAGATGCTGGGCATGTCGAACCAGGAAGCAGTACGTCGGGTGCTCAGCCCCGACTACGTCGGCACCATCGAGGCCGACGCGACCGATCCGGCCCGGCTGGTGAAGGTCTCCCTCGATTGCCAGGGGGAGGTCATGGCCGTCCAGGTCCTCGAGCTCACATCGGTCACCACGTCCGACACGGGGTTGCGCGACGCCGTCCTCGAGGCGGCCAACCGCGCGGAGGCGGCACGGGTGCTGAACGAGCTCGCCCTCCTGGGGGCGTTCGATCCCGACCGTCCCTCCGACCCCGACCGGCCGTTGGCCCCCCTCCCGGGTCCCACCGCCCCCCGGCTGGTCGTGCGGACGCACGAGGAGCAGATGAACCACCTGGCGCGCTACATCAACGGCGGCGGCCTCGAACCGATCCAGGCGCCGGGGATGCGGCGGACGACATCGCTCAACGGATATGTCTCGCTGGCCCGCAACGATCGGGGTCAGCTGACGGCAGTCGACGTCGACCAGGAGTGGCTGTGGGCCACCAGCCTGGAGCGCCTCAACAACGCACTCAAGGAAGCGGTGGAGCAATGACCAAACCAACTCAGTCGATCTACGTCGAGACCCAGGCGCTCTACAACTGCGCCTTCACGTGGCGCAGCGAGGCGAGTCCCAAGCTGGCCACGGCAAAGACCAAGGCAACGAACGGTGAGGGACAGGGCTATCTGTTCGGCGTCCTGCTGGCCTCCCTGCAGCAGCCGCACGACGACTTCGCGACGGCAGCCGCCGGAGTCCTCGGGACGGGCAGTGAGACGTCGACCGACATGGGCGACGCCCTCGAGCAGGTCGCCAAGGACTACGAAGCGACCGACGCCAACATCTCGACGCTGATGACCAAGCAGGAGGCGGGTCTCTGATGGGCGATCGACTTCCCGGGTTGCCGGACTACGACGCTCCTCCCCTCCAGGGGCAGCTCACCGACCTGATCCTGTTCGGCACCCCCGACATGTGGTTCAACCGCATCATCGAGCTCAACGACGAGCTGGTCGAGGAGATCGAGAAGTGGGGGGAGAAGATCCAGCACAAGATCAACGGCCTCAGCGAGGTCGATGCGGCCATCATCGGTGGTGCGATCGGCATCGTCGGGGGTCCGCTGGGCTCGCTGGTGGGTGCGATCTCCGGAGCCGTCCTGATCGGCGAGGTCAAGGACTGGCTCAACGGCAAGCTGGGCGACCTCCTGTCTGACCTGTGGGACGCGCACAAGAAGGCCGTGGACGCCATGCAGGCCTGCATCGACGGCATCTTCGGAAACCCCGAGAAGCTCAACGGCCTCGGCGCCGGCTACCAGACCGCCCAGTCCTCCCTGGGTGACGCCGCCTTTGCGGTGGGTAAGTCGACCGACACGGTCAAGATCTTCTGGGACGGGCGCGGCTTCGAGGCCTACTCCGGCGCTGCGGGCCAGCAGAAGGGCGCCATGACGGTGATGGCCGCCAAGATGGGCTCGGCCAGTCACCTGATGGCCGACGCGGCGGAGATGATCCAGAAGTGCTGGTCGGACGTCATCCAGGCGCTGGTGGCGCTGGTGGCCGACATCGTCGACACCCTGCTGGGAGACATCGAGATCACGAAGCTGCCCACGGCGACCGTGACAGCGCCCGTAGGCATCATCGTGGACGGGGCCAACTTCCTCAACGCCGTGGTCACGGCCATGCGCGAGGTGAGCATCCAGGGACGCAACTCCGGATTCATGGCCTGGTCCGAGCTCACCGGCGGCGACAGCGCCCTCGAGAACGCGAAGTGGCCGGTGCCGGACGGACTCGCGGCCAACCAATATGCGAACGACGACAACTGGGGAACCACCGACCGATGAGGCGCCAGACGTGGCTGGGACGAGCAGCGGTGGTTCTCGTGGTGATCGTGACGTCGTCGACCGGCTGCACGTCCGATGACGGGGACGAACCGGTAGAGGTCGAGGCCGGCCAGGTCGAGCAGGTCGACGCGACCGCGATCGAGGACACCGCGACCGCCGCCGTGGGCCTGCCCTCGGGTGTGCTGACCCTGGAGGTCGCCCAGGACCTGGGCTCGGTCCCCAGCGGGAAGGGGAGCCTGGAACCGGTCGACGAGGGAGTCACACTGCTGGGCCTGGAATGGTCCTTCGAGGCCCATCCGAGCAGCGACGCGCGCAGCGTGCTCCTCGACGGGCGCCAGCCACAGGATCTCCCGCAGCCGACGCTCACGGTCGTGGACGGCGGCGCCGAGGTGCCCGTGCCGATCACCGCGCAGGCAGGCCGGTCGGGCGCGACGGTCGTGGGGGTCAGTGACCCTCTGGGCATCGAGGTGACCTACGACGGCTTCACCCAGACGGTCGATCCCGGCACGGGTGCGGTGGGCGCCGGACCTGCCGAGAGCCTGCTCGAGCTCGCCACCGCGACGACGAGCGTCGACAGGCTCTGCGACGCGCGCGACTTCCCGGTGGCGGCGACACTCGACAACGGGTGCCAGGTGGCGGCGATCCACCGCCTGCCCTACGTGGCGGGGCTCGGCTGGGCGCCGGACTCCCGCAGCTGGCTCGTGGTCGACGCCCGGATCGAGGGGAAGGCCACGATGCTGCTGGGCGACGATCCCGGCACCGTCCTGGACAGCGCCGCTCCCTCCGTCGTCAGGGCCGCCTTCGTGGTCTCGGGAGACGCCCCCCGGTCCGTCAGCTTCGATTTCGGCCGCTCGATCGGAGTCGTCTCGGTCCCTCTGGAGCCGTGACCGCCCTCGGGTGGACCGGGAGGTCAGCGAAGTGTGCCGACCATGACCACGACACAGAGGGCGAGCACGGCGACGCAGGCACCGAGGAGGGCCCAGGCAGTCCAGTCGGTCTGGTCGGTGGGCTGCCGGCCGAGGCGATCCACGACCCGGGGCCCGGCCTCGAAGGCGATGTCGAGGCGGCGCAGCAGCCGCAGGGCAGCCTCCGCGGAGGCGAGCCGCTGCTCGGGGTCGACGACGAGCAGCCGCTCGAGCAGGGGCCGCAGCGGCCCCGACCCGATCTCTCCCTGCCGCTCCGGTGGCAGGCCGCTGACGAGCTGGAGCCCCACGCGACCGACGGCATAGAGGTCCTGGGCCGGGTCCGGCGGTGCGCCGCGGGCCTGCTCGGGCGCCATGTAGCCCTGGGTGCCGATCGCGCCGGGGACCGTCGTGTAGCGGGCGTCCGCGATCGGGGCCGCGACGCCGAAGTCGCCGAGCCGCAGGTGGGGCCGGTCGCTGCCGGGCTCGGAGGGGTCGAGCAGCAGGTTGGCCGGCTTCACGTCGCGGTGCACCAGTCCGGCCGCGTGCACCGCGGCGAGCGCCTGGAGGAGCTGCTCGAGCAGCACCGCGGCATAGCCCACCGGGAGGATGCCGTGCTCGTCGAGCAGGTCCTGGACCGAGCCGCCCGCGACGAGGTCCATCGCGAGCACGACCAGGTCGTCGTCGGCGCCCCAGCTGATGGGCGCGACGACGTGGGGGTGGCGCACGCGCACGGCCTGCTCGCGGACGAAGCGGATCAGCAGCGCGGCGTTGTGCTGGCCCAGCACCTTGACCGCGACCACCTCGCCGGAGCGCTCGTCGCGAGCCCGCCAGACCGACCCATGCCGCCCGCACCGATCTGGTCGATCATGGCGTAGCGGCCGGCGATGACGGTGTGGTGGAGCGGCGCCGTACGCATGGTCACGACGCTAGCCGCACAGCGAGATCCGTGCGTCCGCTCATCCACAGGCCAGCATTTGCCCGTCCGGCCCGGCTCGCTGTTAACCTTGCCTGTCGCCCCCGTCCAGTGGGGGCACATCCTCCTGCCACGGAACGTCCGTGGCCGCCTTTAGTCCGAAGGAGGTAGCCACGCATGTCGCGTGTCTACGAAGTGATGGTGATCCTCGACCCCAGTCTCGAGGAGCGCACCATCGAGCCGTCCCTCGACAAGTACCTCAACGTCATCCGCAAGGACGGCGGCAGTGTCGACAAGGTCGACGTGTGGGGTCGTCGTCGTCTGGCCTACGAGGTCAAGAAGAACGCCGAGGGCATCTACGCCGTCATCTCGCTGACCTGCGAGCCGGCCACGGTCAAGGAGTTCGACCGCCAGCTCACGCTCAACGAGTCCATCCTGCGTACCAAGGTCCTGCGTCCCGACGCCAAGTGAGGTCCGGCCCTCGGGCTGACCTCTGGACCACTGTCGGTGGGCTCCGTCATGGTGGCCACCAACATCACTGATCAGTTGACTTCTAGGGAGACCTGACATGGCAGGCGAGACGATCATCACCGTCGTCGGCAACCTCGTCGACGACCCGGAGCTGCGCTTCACCCCCTCGGGTGCGGCCGTGGCGAACTTCCGGATCGCGTCGACGCCCCGCACGTTCGACAAGCAGAGCAACGAGTGGAAGGACGGCGATGCGCTGTTCCTCTCCTGCTCGGTGTGGCGCCAGGCGGCGGAAAACGTCGCCGAGTCGCTGCAGCGCGGCATGCGCGTCGTCGTGCAGGG
The DNA here is from genome assembly GCF_000389985.1 of Nocardioides sp. CF8. Taxonomy (NCBI): domain Bacteria; kingdom Bacillati; phylum Actinomycetota; class Actinomycetes; order Propionibacteriales; family Nocardioidaceae; genus Nocardioides; species Nocardioides sp. CF8. The sequence goes on along the minus strand of NZ_CM001852.1, from coordinate 3,722,514 downwards.
CCGACTCAAGTCTCGCCAGTACGAGACCCGCGAGGGTGAGAAGCGCACCGTCTTCGAGATCGAGGTCGAAGAAGTCGGTCCCTCGCTGAAGTACGCCACGGCCAAGGTCACCCGCGCCAACCGCTCCAGTGGCGGTGGCGGCTTCGGTGGCGGTGGCCAGGGCGGCGGACAGGGCGGCAACGCCCCGGCCGACGACCCGTGGGCCACGCCTGCTCCCTCGCAGGGTGCCGGTTACGGCGCTCCGCAGGGCGGCGGCCAGCCGGCCCAGGGCGGCAACCAGGGCGGGTACGGCGGTGGCAACCCTGCCCCCGCCAACGACCCGTGGGGTGCCCCCGGCGTCGGCGGCTCGCAAGAACCGCCCTTCTGATCAGCACAACCCGTCCGTAATCACCTCAACCATTCCGCCCCTGTCTGTTCGGCAGGGCCGGGCTTCTAGAAAGGAAGCACCACAATGGCCAAGGCAGTGATTCGCAAGCCCAAGAAGAAGGTTTGCCAGTTCTGCAAGGAGAAGGCGACCGGTGTCGACTACAAGGACGCCACGCTCCTCCGCAAGTTCATTTCCGACCGAGGCAAGATCCGCGCGCGTCGCGTGACCGGCAACTGCGTCCAGCACCAGCGTGACGTGGCCATCGCGGTCAAGAACGCCCGCGAGGTCGCTCTGCTGCCCTACACGTCCACCGGTCGCTGAGAGGAGCACGAGACATGAAGCTCATCCTGACGCAGGAAGTTGACGGCCTCGGCGCCCCCGGCGACGTGGTCGAGGTCAAGGACGGCTACGGCCGCAACTACCTCATCCCGCGGGGCCTCGGCCTCCGCTGGACCCGTGGTGGCGAGAAGACCATCGAGTCCATCAAGGCTGCCCGCGCTTCGCGTGCCGCTCGCGATGCCGGCCACGCGGTCGAGATCAAGAACAAGCTCGAGCAGGCTCCGGTGAACGTCAAGGTCCGTTCCGGTGAGGGTGGTCGCCTCTTCGGCGCCGTCACCACCGCCGAGATCGCCGACGCCATCACCGAGCTCTCCGGTGAGAAGGTCGACCGCCGCACCATCGTGGTCGCCCAGCCCATCAAGTCGCTCGGCGCGCACGAGGTGTCGGTCAAGCTGCACGACGAGGTGGCCGCCAAGGTCTCGCTCAACGTCGTTCCGGCCTGACGCTGCTCCACACGCACGGCCCGTCTGCTCCTCGGAGCGGGCGGGCCGTTCGTCATTTGCGGGGCGGGGGGCTCAGCCCTGGAAGACGTTGGTCCGCGCGACGATCGCGTCGAGGAGGACCGGCTTGTTGCGGGTCAGCACCTCGATCACGACCTTCCCGGTGCGGGCGCCCTGGTAGCGGTCGATGACGACGAACTCCCGCTGCGCCGAGCGCGGCGCGGACAGGTCGACCACGCGCCAGTTGGTCGCACCGATCTTGACCCGCACCTTGCCGTACGACGGGGCGGTCGGCGCATAGAGGCGAAGCTCGCCGACCCGCTGCTTGGGCAGCACGATCCGGGCGCCCTTGCGCTTCGACCTGGCCAGGGTGCGGTCGAAGGCGCCGGACTTCTTGACCGTCTTCCAGCCGCGCCGGCCCCGCAGGTCGCGGGACACGAAGAACTCGGAGGTCTCCGACCAGGCGCTGGGCGTGCCGGCCTTGTCGACGCTGCGCGCTCGGAGGAAGTGCCGGCCCGAGGTGGCGCCGGTGTAGGTCCACCGGCCGGGCGTGCACGGAGTCGCCTCGCCGTCGATCTCGCAGTCGAAGGTGGCACCGGGCTCGTTGCTGTTGAGACGGACGGCGAGGCTGCGACCGACCACGACCGGCTGCTGGGGCGTCTCCTCGTCGTAGAGGTCGGGGTTGACGAAGGCGACGGGCGCGACGGTGTCCTGGCCCCAGCTGAGCTGGGCCGGCGTGGCGTCGAGGTCCTCGACCTCAGGCGGGGAGAAGCCGCCGCCGACGCGGTGGTTGCGGTCGGCGGTGTCGACGGCGCGGACCTGGAACGTGTACGGCGCCGCGTCGGAGTCGACCAGCCCGGTGTAGGAGCGCGGGGAGGTGCACGGCACCCAGTCGTGGGCCTGGACCGGGCCGCCCAGCCGGCACTCGAAGGCGAGCGTCCCGGTGTCGGCGTCGGTGTGAGAGCCGGCGAAGGTGAACCCCATCGTGGCGGTGGCGACCCAGCCCCCGGCGTTGGGTGGGGTCGACACGGCGGTCAGCGTGGTCTCGGGCGGCACCGTGTCGTCGCACGACGCGCCCAGGAGCCCGGTCGGCGGTTCGGAGAGGCAGTCGGCCGCCGCGGTGGCCGGCCCGGTGCCCAGGGGGACCCCCACGAGCAGGGCGCCGGCGAGCGAGAGGGCGGTGGTGACGCCGAGGCGGCGCGTGCGCATGCGGTCTCCTGAGGGTGTGGGGGCCTTCCGAGCAGCCGCCGGTCGTTGCCTAGGTTACGAGCCCGGTGCCCACGGCCGGCTTGCGTAGGCGAACAGCAAGACGATGAGGAGCAGCGCGACGCCGGCCGCCGCTGCATAGACCGAGGCGATCAGCTCGTCGGCCGAGGAGGCGAAGACGAGCACGGGCGCGACGGCCAGCACCGCGTTGAGGACGACGGCCGTGCGCAGCCAGGCCCGGGCGCGCTGGTCGCCGGCGGCACCGGCGATGCCGGCGAGGTGCCGGCACAGGACCAGTGCGAAGAGGACCTGCGGGAGGTTGACCGCCCACCGCAACGACGGGTCGCCGTCGTCGAGCAGCTGCTGGGTCGCGGGGAACCAGACGGCGCACGCGACCACCAGGGCCGCCGCGGCGAGCACCAGCAGGGTGGTGGGGTCAGGCAGGCGCCGTACGCCCCAGAGCACGAGCAGCCAGCCCACCGGATCGGCGAGCGCGTCGTAGCCGCCGAACCGGGCGACCAGCACCACGATCACCAGTCCCATCGCGACGGACTGGAGCGGTTTCATGGGCGTGAGGCTAGCGACCCCGTGACCAGCCACGTGTCAGTGCGTGCGCGTCGGGTGAGCAGGACGAAGCGCGCGCCCATGAAGACGACGACCATCGCGAGCCAGACCGGGACCAGTCCGCCGGGGCCGAGGGCCGCGAGGACGGCGGCGGGAGCGTAGAGGGCGAGCACGCCGAGGCCGGCCCACGCGAGATAGGCGCCGTCGCCCGCGCCGATCAGCACGCCGTCGAGGACGAAGACCACACCGGCGATCGGCTGGCCGAGGGCCGCGACGAGCAGCACCGGGACGAGCAGGTGGTGGACGCCGGTGTCCGGGGAGAAGAGCGGTCCGAGGAACGGGGCGCTGGCGGCGAGCAGCAGACCGCTCACGATGCCTGCCCCCCAGCCCCACTGCACCATCCGCCGGGTCAGGGCGCGGGTGCCGTCGACGTCACCCGCGCCCAGGGCACGTCCGGTGATGGCCTGGGCAGCGATCGCGAGCGCGTCGAGGGCGAAGGCGAGGAAGGTCCACAGCGTGATGGCGATCTGGTGGGTCGCGAGGTCGAGCGCGGTGTCGCGCCCGGCGAGGGTGACGGCATAGGTGCCGACGAGCAGGCAGGCTCGCAGCGTGAGGGTGCGCAGGACGAGGGGTACGCCGGTGCGCGCGGCGGTGACGATGCCGCTGCGGTCGGGGGTGAGCGGCGCTCCCTCGCGTCGTGCTGCGCGCACGACGACCGTGACGAGGACGCCAGCGCTGGCGAGCTGCGCGAGCACGGACCCGAGGGCGGACCCGGCGATGCCGAGGTCGAGGCCGTAGACGAAGACCACGTTGAGGACGATGTTGGCGATGTTGCCGCCGACGGCGACCCACAGGGGGGTCCGGGTGTCCTGCAGGCCGCGGAGCACGCCGGTCGTGGCGAGCATCAGCAGCAGTGGCGTCACCCCGAAGATCGCGACCTGGAGGTAGGCCGTCGCCTGGTCGCTGACGGCCGCCCCGGCACCGAAGAGCTCGACGAGCGGCCGCGCGAGGACGGCGCCGACGACGGTGACGAGCGTGCCGATCAGCACCGCGAGCCAGCAGCCGTCGATGCCTTGGGTGAGCGCACCCCGGGTGTCGCCGGCGCCCAGGTGTCGCGCCACGCTCGCCGTCGTGCCGTAGGCGAGGAAGACGCACAGGCCGACCAGCGTCTGGAGCACGGCGCCGGCGATCCCGAGTCCCGCGAGCTCGGTGGTGCCGAGGTGACCGATGATCGCGGCGTCGGAGAGCAGGAAGAGCGGCTCGGCGACGAGGGCGAGGAACGCCGGCACGGCCAGGCGCAGGATCTCGCGATCGGTGGACGTCACGAGCCGAGTGTAACGGTCAGGCGCCCACTCTGGTCATGACGAACAGGGCGATCCGATGATGTCGATAGTCCTTTCGGACTACCTGTGCATAACGGTGCACAACTCGTCGAAGACATGACAATCCGGCGCCATGTCGACAAACCGACCGGCAGCTCCCACATGCCGAGAAGCTGGGCAAACTCTTTCGACCCCAATTTTCCTCCACAGGCCCACGACGCCGTTTGTGCAGGTCAGAGCGATAATCGCTGGCGAGCGCTCCCGTCTGTCCACAGCTGGGTCCCCAGTCGTTGCACATCGGGTGGCGTGTCGTCCACCTGCTCTCCCCAGTTATCAACAAGGCCTGTGGATAACTCCGTTCCGACGACTGGCACACGGCCTCGGCGAGGACGTACGGTCGCGCGAACGCGCAGGGTGCTCGCCGGCGCCGATCGGGGTCTCCGACGATGTCGGTGGCGCTGTCTACGGTCGGTTTCGGGGTCGTGGTGCGAGTGTCGATGGGTGGTCGCCAGGTGGGCGATCGCCAGTGAGGGGACAACGGTGAGCATCACCGAGCAGGGTCGCAGCGACGCCGACTTCGAGTGGGGCGACGGTCCCGCGGCCTTCGAGCCCGGCCAGGCACCGCGCCGCCCGGGCGACCGCACGCCCCCGCAGGACAACGCGGCCGAGCAGAGCGTGCTGGGCGCGATGCTCATCTCCAAGGACGAGATCGCCAACGTCACCGAGACGCTGCGCGGCCCCGACTTCTACCGCCCCGCCCACGAGGTCATCCACGACGCGATCATCGACCTCTACAGCCGAGGCGAGCCTGCTGACCCGGTCACCGTCGCGGCCGAGCTGAGCCGCAAGGGCGAGCTGGAGCGGGTCGGCGGAGCGCCATACCTCCACACGCTCTCGGCCAACGTGCCGATCGCCGCCAATGCGGGCTACTACGCCGAGATCGTCCGCGAGAAGGCGATCCTGCGCCGGCTCGTCGACGCCGGCACCAAGATCGTGCAGATCGGCTACGCCGGTGAGGGCCAGGTCGACGACGTCGTCGACCAGGCGCAGGCGGAGGTCTACAAGATCACCGACCGCCGCGCGACCGAGGACTACGCGCCGCTGAGCGACATCATGAACCCGACGCTCGACGAGATCGAGGCGATCGGCAACCGGGAGGCCGGGCTCTACGGCGTGCCCACGGGCTTCGCCGACCTCGACGAGCTGACCAACGGTCTGCACTCGGGTCAGATGATCATCGTCGCGGCGCGTCCTGCCATGGGAAAGTCGACCCTGGCCCTCGACTTCTGCCGGGCCGCGTCGATCCACAACAACCTGACCAGCGTCTTCTTCAGCCTCGAGATGACGCGCACCGAGATCATGATGCGGCTGCTCTCCGCCGAGGCAAAGGTGCCGCTCAACCACATCCGCAACGGGCAGATGACCGACCAGGACTGGGACCACCTCGCCCGCAAGATGGGCCAGGTCTCCGGGGCGCCGATGTTCATCGACGACTCGCCCAACATGACGATGATGGAGATCCGCGCCAAGGCCCGCCGGCTCAAGCAGCGCCACGACCTCAAGCTGATCGTCATCGACTACATGCAGCTGATGAGCTCGGGCAAGAAGGTCGAGTCGCGCCAGCTCGAGGTCTCGGAGTTCTCCCGGCAGATCAAGCTGCTGGCCAAGGAGCTCGAGCTGCCGATCATCGCGCTCTCCCAGCTCAACCGTGGCCCGGAGCAGCGCTCCGACAAGAAGCCGATGATGAGCGACCTTCGCGAGTCCGGTTCGCTCGAGCAGGACGCCGACATGGTGATCCTGCTGCACCGCGAGGACGTCTACGAGAAGGAGTCGACCCGCCCCGGCGAGGCCGACCTGATCGTGGCCAAGCACCGCAACGGCCCGACCCGCGACATCACCGTCGCCTTCCAGGGGCACTACTCGCGCTTCGTGGACATGGCGCACTGACGGGCTGGGCACTGCCGAGTGGAGCACGCACCCCGGCAGGGGCCCACGCCCGTTGTCGGGGGCCCGTGCTTCGCTAGACGGATGCACAAGGTCGTCGTTGGAGCGCTGATCCGTGAAGGCCGGGTGCTTCTCGTGCACCGGAGGCCGGACAAGCGTGCCTACCCGGACGTCTGGGACCTGCCCGGTGGGGTCATCGAGGCTGACGAGTCAGAGCTTGGCGCGCTGACACGAGAGCTGCACGAGGAGCTCGGCGTACGGATCGCGACCGACTCGACATCCCATCTGTGTCGCGTGACTGCAGGGCCTGCGGAAGAGCCGGCGCTCCTGAGCGCCTGGCTGGTGCGCGACTGGCAGGGAACGCCGGAGAACGTCGCTCCAGAGGAACACGACGACATCGGGTGGTTCGGTCTCGACGAGCTGCCTGCTCCGGCCCACCAACTCGTGCGCGCGGCAGTGGTGGATGCGATGCGGAGCTACCGCGGCTGAGTTCCGAGCTACAAGACCGAGACAGGGCTGCGCGAGTGGCGAGAGACGTCCAGACGCCTGTCCGGTGACAGTGCGCCTCGCTCGGCGGAGTGGTCGAGAACATCGGCGTGACCTGGCTCACACTGGCTCGTTGAGGGCCTGACGCACTCGTTGCGGAGGAGACACCGATGCCACGGGTCGCGTCACGTACGTCGACAACTACCCCCGCGGCCCCACCGGGTCGCCCATCAGCGCCAGCTGTTGCGGCCGGCGCGGAGGAGATCACACGTGCACCACGTCCCTGCGAAGTCACGGCGCCGGAGGGCAACCCTCCTCGGTGCATCCGCGATCGGCCTGGCCTTGCTGGCGAGCGGCCTGCCCGCCTCGGGCCAGTCCGTTGCCCAGCCACAGCTGGAGAACGCGAAGTTCTCCTTCCAGGGGGAGGAGGACAAGGTCTCCAACCTCGACGCCCGCCCCGGGGAGATCGCCCCCCTTGCCTCCCAGCGTGCTGCGGCGCAGACACTCGGCGCCGACACGGCTCGCTGGAACCACTTCGGCACCCCGCACGTGCTGATGAGCACCACCGGCTACCTGTCGGGGCCGAAGGCCGGCGCGGCGGTGGACGTCGCCCGCTCCTTCGTGGATCAGAACCGCGACCTGTTCCGGCTCTCCGCCAGCGGGGTCGCCTCGCTCAAGGTGGTCGGCGACGCGCCACTGCTCGACGCTCCCGACCTCGCGCGCCAGCGCGACGGCCAAGAGATCCGCAATCTCGACGTGGCGCACGTCGTCACCTTCCGGCAGACCTTCGACGACCTCGTCGCCGCCTGGGAGGGTCTGCTGACCGTCGGCGTCCAGCGCGACGGTCGGGTCGCCTGGGTGTCCTCCTCCGTCACCGGCGATGACGCGGTCAGCGGCACGCAGTCGCTCGGTGCGGTCGCGGCCCTGAAGGCCGCCGCTGCCGACGCCGGCATGGAGCTCGGCACGCTGACCGAGACCGGGGTCGAGGGGGTGTGGACGACCTTCTCCAGCTCCGCCTCGCGGGATGTCCAGCGAGCGCGTCTGATGGCGCTGCCGACGCCGACCGACGGCGTGCGCCGGGTGTGGGAGACCACGCTGCTCAAGGCCGACCACAGCGACGACGAGCACGGCGACCCCGCGGCGTACATCAGCTTCGTCGACGCCGAGACGGGCAAGGTGTGGGTGCGCGACAACCGCGTGGACCACCTGGCCAACGGCCTCAAGATGACAGCGGCGGCTGCGCCCACCGCGGCAACCTTCTCCGGGTCGACCGACGACGCGGGCAGCTGCACTCCCGCGGACCAGCGGCACGGCCCCTACGCCGTCGACTCCGGTCAGGGCCAGCTGACCGTCTCGGTCGCCACGACGATGCCCAACGGCCTCGACGACGACGTCAAGATCAACCTCTATCGCAGCGGCCAGGACGCGGCGGTCGCGTCCCAGGACCTGCTGACCAGCCCCGAAGTTCTCACCTACGCCCCGGGCGGCGGCGTGCCTGCGGGCGACTACTTCGTCGAGATCTGCGAGTTCACGCCCGGCGCGGGCTCGATCGGGTACGCCGGGTCGTTCAGCGCCGGCCCGACAGCGAGCGCCGAGGTGCAGATGCCGCGGTGGCGGGTCTTCCCGGCCAACCCGAACTTCGTCGACTCCAACGCTCCCGATGCCGACACCCGGCAGCTGTGGTGCTGGATCTCCGACAGCTCTGCGTGCCAGGAGGAGCAGCAGAACATCGCCTCCCGCGTCCCGTGGGACGTCCTGGCGCCCAGCCTGGCGACGTTCACCACCATGGGCAACAACGCGACGACCTCGATCTCCGAGGTCAGCTTCCTCACGCCCGACACCGTGGTGCAGCGGCCCTACTCGCCCGACCGTCGCTACGACTACCCGTGGAAGAACACCTGGTTCACCTCCAGCTGTGATCCCCGGACCTTCGACCAGGTCGGCGGCAACGACGACGACGCCGCGACCGCCAACCTGTTCGCGATGCACAACCGCATGCACGACTGGAGCTACTACCTCGGCTTCACCGAGCTCAACTCCAACCTGCAGGTGCCCAACTTCGGCAACACCGCCCCTCACCGCGAGAACGACCCCGAGGTCGGGAACGCCCAGGCCGGCCGCCGCACCTTCAACGGTCGGGACAACGCCAACCAGATCACCCTGCAGGACGGCATCGCGCCGATCACCAACCAGTACCTCTGGCAGCCGCTCGCGGGTGCGTTCTACGCCGCCTGCACCGACGGTGCCTACGACATGGCGGTGGTCGCGCACGAGTACGGTCACGCGATCAGCAACCGGATGGTGGCCGGTCCCGACACCGGCACCGGCAGCACGCAGGGCCAGACCGAGTCGTGGTCGGACCTGATCTTCGCCGAGTACTTCCGCGGCTACGGGATCAGCACTGGGGAGGGCGCCAACCCGTTCGCCCTCGCGCCGTACGTCAGCGGCAACAAGCAGCGCGGCATCCGCAACTACGGGATGAATGTCAGCCCGCTGAACTACTCCGACCTCGAGTACGACGGCAACGGCACCACCACGGCGCACGCCGACAGTGAGATCTGGAGCGCGACGAACTACGACCTTGCCGAAGCGCTCAATGCGAAGTACGACGCGCAGTTCCCGTCCTCGGACAAGGCGCTGCAGCTGCGCTGCGCCGAGGGCGTGCTCCCCGCCGACCAGTGCCCGGGCAACCGGCGCTGGGCGCAGATCATGTTCGACGGCCTGCTCCTGAACCCGGCCGGCTCGACCATGCTCGACTCGCGCGACGCGATGCTCGCCGCGGACCGGTTGCGCTTCGACGGTGCCAACCAAGCCGTGCTCTGGCGGGCCTTCGCCAAGCGCGGCATGGGTGAGACTGCCTCCTCGACCAGCGCGAGCGACCGCGAGCCCGTGCCGGGCTGGTCCTCGCCGCTGGCCACCGACGAGGCCACCGTGACGTTCGCGGCTGGTGACACCGGTAGCGGAGTGGCTCAGAAGATGACCGTCTACACCGGCGTCTACGAGGCCCGCATCAGCCCGACGGCCGACAACGACCCGAGCACCGCGACCTCCGACACCGTGCAGTTCGTGCCGGGCACGTACGAGTTCATCGCCCAGGCCCCGGGGTACGGCGCCCAGCGGTTCACCCGCACGTTCGCCCCGGGCGAGACGGTGACCCTGTCGGTGCCCATGCGCCGCAACCTCGCCTCGGCCGCGAACGGTGCGACCGCGACGGGTGACGGCATCAACCTCGGCAGCCTGATCGACGACACCGAGGAGACCAACTGGGCGTCGCTGACGGCCGAGGGGACCGCCAGCCAGGGCAAGGGCGAGGGCCGTCAGGTCGAGGGTCGTCAGGTCACGGTCGAACTCGGCAGCACGCCGGTGGACATCACCGACGTGCAGGTCAGTGCCGCGCTCCGGCCCACCGATGCCAGCGACCCCGACTCCGGTAGCCAGAGCCGCTTCTCGGCCCTGCGCTCGTTCGACATCCTCGTCTGCGACGCCACCGTTGCGGGCAACACCTGCACCACGGACGAGGCGGAGTTCGACATCGTCTACCGCAGTTCCGCCGACGCCTTCCCGGGCGTCCGGCCGCGGCCGGCGGCGCCGGACCTGACCCTGCGCAGCTTCGGGCTCACCGCCGTCCGGGCCACGCACGTCCGGATCCGGGTGCGGGACAACCAGTGCACCGGTGGCCCGGAGTACCAGAACGAGACCAACCCGTCCAACGACCCGGTGTTCAGCAACCCCGACTGCGACAGCACCGCGTCGACGCCGGACCGGGCGGTGCTCGACCCGCCGGAGAACATGGTCCGCATCGCCGAGCTGCAGGTCTTCGGACCGGTGGCCACGACGACGAAGGTCAAGGGCGGCCCCAAGGGGACGCGCCAGCCCTGAGTCACCACACACCACCTGGCCCTGGGTCCTCGGATCCGGGGCCAGGTGCGTGTCCGGCCAGTCGTGCGTACAGGCCTTGGCTACTCGGGTGGCTCGCGACGCAGTCCCGGTGGGGTCCGTATGGTGAGGACAGACGGCGCCTCGGGGGTGTCAAGCGCGCCGATGGAGCACTCGACGTCCCTAGCACGGAGGAGAACGATGTTGACGGAGTCACGGGTGGCCTTCGTGCGCCACCACCGGGAGACAGCGTTGTCAGCCACACATGGCCGCAGCCTCCGCGCCGTCGTGCTTCATGCGGTCGCGAAGCGGGCTTGACGTGCTCGGCGATCGGGATCGGAACGAACACGGGCGTGCCCAGCAGGCTCGACCACGCGACGCTCTCGGGCGCCCCTTGCCCTATGGCGCGGAGGGCGTCGAGCCGATCTCCGAGGAACCTCTTGCGCCCGCGGAGACCTTGGCGTACGCCCGCCGTCTGTTGGACGAAGGACGTCCTTTCGCGGCACACGAGGCACTGGAGGTCCGGTGGAAGTCGTGCCCGGAAGAGGAACGCGAGCTGTGGCAAGGCTTGGCACAGTTGTGCGTGGGGTTGACGCATCATGCGCGCGGCAACAAGGTCGGGGCGTCTCGCCTCGTCGAACGCGCATCGGGTCGTTTGGCGGCCTACGAAGACGCTGCCGGTCCGACCTATGGTCTCGACCTGCGATCGCTCATCGCATGCGCCCGGGTCCGGGTCCTCGACGACTGAGACATCCGACTGCCCCCAGCCCCCTGGGCGGGGGGCTCGCGATTCCGGCCCGCGGGGACCTCACGCTGGTGCCCAACCACCCCGGGCCGGGCCCGGTCGAGCCGGTCAGGCGGGATTCGGGTCCGAACCGCCTGCTACCTCGTAGCTCCACACCTCGCTGTGGGTCGAGACCGGCCGGGGCGCGTCGCCGCCGGCTCGCTCGGCCGCGGAGCGGTGTCCCTCTGCGAAGCCGGGCGAGCTCACCCATGCCTGGAACGACGCCTCGTCGCGCCAGCGGGTGATGACGAGCCACTGCTCGCGCTCATCGGTGGGTCGGAGCAGCTCGAACCCCTCGAAGCCTTCGGCCCCGTCGACCGCGCCGGCGCGTGCCGCGAAGCGGTGGGCCAGCTCGTCGCCGGAGCCCGCGGGGACGGTGATGGCGTTGATCTTGATCGTGGTCACGCCCCCAGCCTGCCACCCCGACCACCAGCTCTGCCCTGGCCAGGTCCACCTGGTTGGTCCGTATGGGTCGGCGCGCGGTGGGTACGGCGAGGTGCAACGACACACACTTCGCCAACGAGAAAGAGGTCACTCATCATGGGCCAGGTCCAGAAGTCGATCGATGTCGACGTACCCGTCAGCACCGCCTACAACCAGTGGACCCAGTTCGAGTCCTTCCCGGAGTTCATGGGTGGGGTCGAGTCGATCACGCAGTCCGACGACACCCACACGCACTGGGTCACCAACATCGCCGGCGTCGAGCGCGAGTTCGATGCCGAGATCACCGAGCAGCACCCCGATGAACGAGTCGCGTGGCGCAGCGTGGGCGGCGAGGTGCAGCACGGCGGCGTGGTCACCTTCCACCGCCTCGACGAGGCCACCACGCGCGTGATGGTCCAGATCGACTGGCAGCCGTCCGGCGCCGCCGAGAAGGTCGCCTCGGCGATCAACGTGGACGACCGCCAGGTCGAGAAGGACCTCGAGAGCTTCAAGCAGCTCATCGAGAGCCGGGGCAACGAGTCCGGTGCCTGGCGCGGCGACGTCGACGCGGGGTCCTGACCGGTCAGGCTCGACGGCTGGGCGCGAGTGCCGGTCGCGCTCAGCCGAGCCAGGCGGCGTAGAAGATCCCGAGCCCGCTCGCCACGCACACGCCGGCGACGATCCAGAAGCGGATCACGACCGTCACCTCGTCCCAGCCCAGGTGCTCGAAGTGGTGGTGGATCGGGGCGATCCGAAAGATGCGCCGCCCGGTGCCGGTGAGGCGCCGGGTGAGCTTGAAGTAGCTCATCTGGAGCAGCACCGACAAGGTCTCGATGACGAACAGCCCGGCGATGACCACCATCAGGAGCTCGGTGCGCGACATGATCGCCAGCCCTGCGAGCGCACCTCCGATGGCGAGCGAGCCGACGTCGCCCATGATGATCTGGGCGGGCTTGGCGTTCCACCACAGGAACCCGATGCAGGCTGCCGCGATGGCCGCGGAGAAGACCGCGAGGTCGAGTGGGTCGCGCACCTGGTAGCACTGGGACTCCACCACGGTGGGGCGGGCGGAGCCGCACAGCTGGTTGTTCTGCCAGATGTTCACCATCGTGTAGGCGCCGAAGATCATCGCCGAGGTGCCGGCGAGCAGTCCGTCGGCGCCGTCCGCGAGGTTGGCCCCGTTGGACGTCCCGGTCACGATGAACCAGATCACCAGCAGGACCACGACCAGGGGCAGCTTGATCCCCCAGTCGTGCGTGGTGGAGATGTAGTGCGAGGCGGGCCGGACACCTCGCTCATCGGCGAAGAACTGGGTGGCCAGGACCCCGAAGGCGAGCGCGACCGCCGTCTGTCCGGCCATCTTGGCGCGGCTGGAGAGCCCCTGGTTGTGCTGGGTGTAGACCTTGATGAAGTCGTCGAGGAACCCCACGACCCCGCAGCCGAGGAACAGCAGCAGGAGCAGCCACGCGCTCGCGCTCGGCAGCCCGCCGGTGACCAGCGTGGACACGAGGTAGGCCGCCGTGGCGCTCACCAGGATCACCAGGCCGCCCATGGTCGGCGTGCCCCGCTTGACGTGGTGCGTGGTCGGGCCGTCGTCCCTGATCGGCTGGCCGAAGCCCTGCTTCGTGAACCACCGGATCGCCCACCGGGTCCCGAGCAGCGAGAAGACCACCGCCAAGCCGCTGCTGAACAGGATTGCCCGCATGCACCTGCACCTCTCTCGCCCGTCCGGTCCTCGCTGCGGGCAGGAGTAGCCCGCGGACATTGTGCGCGATGGGCACGCGATTCTCGTCGAGCTGCGTGTCACCCGCCGCGACAGCGGCCAGACTGCTGACATGAATGGCCCGAGCACGCCGGACGTTCGTCAGCTCCTGGAGGCGGAGCTGGCCCACGTCCGCGCCCGCCTGGCCCTCCTCACCGACGACTTCGACGGGGTGGTCGCGGCCTCGCGCGACACCAATGCCGACGACGAGCACGACCCGGAGGGCGCGACGATCGCCTTCGAGCGGTCACAGCTGAGCGCGCTCGTCCGGCAGGCACAGGGGCAGCTCGCGGAGGTCGAGGCGGCCCTGGCCCGCTGGGACGAGGGAGCGTACGGCGCCTGCGAGACCTGCGGGCAGGCGATCGGTGCCGGGCGGCTCGAGGCCAGGCCGACGGCACGCCTGTGCATCGGCTGCGCCCGCGCAGCCGGAGGGTGAGCCGCTCAGGCGCCGCGCAGCCCGCTGATCAGGAGCCAGTACACGACCACGCCGACGAACGCCGCGAGCAGTCCCCACCACACCCCGGTCAGGGCGCGTCGCCCGGTCGCGGAGCCGGACCGCGCCAGGGCGGGCAGGGCGAGGGTGACCCCGGCGCCGACCGCAGCCATGACGACGAGCTGGACCGCGATGATCCAGTTCTCCGAGCCGGGGTCGTCGAGGAAGGTCGCGGCGAGGGGCAGGCTCAGCATCCCGGCGACGAGGAGCACCAGCACGCCGAGCACGCGCTGCACGGTCGCACTCATGACGCCGACCCTAGCGGCGGATCCGTCGGCTCGAGTAGCAGTCCCTGCCACGTCGCGACCGGCGATTGGAAATGGCGGCGTCGCCCGTCTAGCGTCGCGCCGCCCAGCCGACGTCGCCCGCGACCATGACCCTCGCCGGGTCAGCAGGCACCCAGGCACCGAAAGGAACCGCATGTCCACGATCACCGCCCCGTCCCACGAGAGCACCACGCCGGAGCCGCCCTCAGGCCCGACGGCCGGTGGCACTCCCTCGGTGCACGCCCGCTACGTCGGCGCGATGCTCTACTTCGTGGGCGCCGCGCTCATCGCCGGAGCCGTGGTGCACTACCCGATCGACCCGCCGGTCTACACCGTCATCTGCGCCGTCGGCGCCCTCGTGTTCCTGCTCGGCACCGTGGTCAACGAGTTCGTCTTCGCCGCCGAGCGCCCGACGCTCACGCGCGCGATCTCGCTGGTCGCCTTCTCCTTGCTCCTGTCGTTCGGCGTCGGTCTCCTGGGCGGTGGCATCCAGCACTTCGAGCAGTTCCCGGGGCGCTCGGCAGCGATGACGCCCATCGGCCTGCTCATGTCGTACGCCGCGTTCGTGGCCAAGGACCAGGAAGGCCGCTGGCGCGACCTGGTGAGCCCGTTCGGTGCCGGCCTGCTCGTCGTCGCGGCCCTGACCTGGTTCGGCATGGACGCCCTCGCCTCCACGATGGAGCCGGCCGAGCACGACCACGGCACCTCCGAGACCTCGACCGACCAGGCGCCCGCGGACCAGGCGCCCACCGACCAGGCACCCACCGAGCAGGCGCCCACCGGCGCTGGTGACGGGCATCACGACGAGGGCCACAGCCACTGATCAGTGGCTCCGAAATTCCGCGCGTCGCTGGCGGCGGGGTAACTTCCGGACGTGTCCGACAAGCGCCCCCGCCGTACCTTCGCCGTCATCAGCCACCCTGACGCCGGAAAGTCCACGCTCACCGAAGCGCTGGCGCTGCACGCGCGGGTGATCACCGAGGCCGGTGCCGTGCACGGCAAGGGTGGTCGCCGCGCGACCGTCTCCGACTGGATGGACATGGAGAAGGCGCGCGGGATCTCGATCACGTCGGCCGCGCTCCAGTTCGTCTACCGCGACCACGTCATCAACCTCGTCGACACCCCCGGCCACTCCGACTTCTCCGAGGACACCTACCGCGTGCTCTCGGCCGTCGACTCCGCCGTGATGCTCGTCGACGCGGGCAAGGGGCTCGAGCCGCAGACGCTCAAGCTCTTCAAGGTGTGCGCGCTGCGCGGCATCCCCGTCATCACGGTGATCAACAAGTGGGACCGTCCCGGTCTCGCGGCCCTCGAGCTGATGGACCTCATCGAGCAGCAGATCAAGCTGCGCCCGACGCCTCTCACCTGGCCCGTCGGTGAGGCCGGTGACTTCCGTGGGGTCCTCGACCGCCGTACGGGCGAGTTCGTGAAGTACACCCGCACCGCCGGCGGCGCGACCCGCGCCCCCGAGCTGCGGATGTCGGCCGACGACGTCGAGGCCACGGACGCCGACGTGTGGGCGGCCGCGGTGGAGGAGCACGAGCTGCTCACCCTCGACGACGCCGACCACGACCAGGAGCGCTTCCTGGCCGGCGTCACGACGCCGGTCATGTTCGCCAGTGCGTTGCAGAACTTCGGCGTCGCGCAGCTGCTCGACCTGCTGCTCGACCTCGCCCCGGCGCCCGGCACCATCGCCGGCGTCGACGGCACGCAGCGGCGTACGGACGACGACTTCAGCGCCTTCGTCTTCAAGGTGCAGTCGGGCATGAACGCCGCGCACCGTGACCGACTGGCCTATGCGCGCATCGTGTCCGGCGACTTCGAGCGCGGCATGGTCGTCACCCACGCGGCGACCGGGAAGCCGTTCGCGACGAAGTATGCCCAGGCCGTCTTCGGCCGCGAGGTCACCTCGATCGAGCACGCCTATCCCGGCGACATCGTCGGCTTCGTCAACGCCCAGGCGCTGCGCGTCGGCGACACCGTCTACACCGGCGAGCCGATCGAGTTCCCGCCCGTGCCGACCTTCGCGCCCGAGCACTTCATGACCGCGACCGCGGCCGACATCGGGCGCTACAAGCAGTTCCGCCGCGGCATCGAGCAGCTCGACCAGGAGGGCGTGGTCCAGGTGCTGCGCTCCGACCTGCGCGGCGACCAGAGCCCGGTGCTCGCGGCCGTCGGACCGATGCAGTTCGAGGTCGTGCAGGAGCGGATGTCCAACGAGTTCAACTCGCCGATCCGGCTGTCCTCGCTGGACTACAAGGTCGCGCGCCGCACCGACGCCGAGGGCGCGCTCGCGCTGCGCGGTGGCCGTGGCGTCGAGGTGCTGCAGCGCTCCGACGGCACCTACCTGGCGATCTTCACCGACCAGTGGCGGGCCGGCGCGACGGCCCGCGACAACCCGGACGTGATGCTGGAGCCGCTGGCTGCCGGCTGACCCGGTCAGACCTCGGTCTGGCCGATGTAGCAGAGCATCCGGTAGTCCGCGCCGGCCTCGATGTTTACGAACCCGTGCCGCTCGTAGAACCGCCGGGTGTCCTCGTCGACCTCGTCGACGTTGATGTGCATCTCCGGTGCGCCGAGCTCGCCGATGATCCGCCGGGCCTCGGCGATCAGCCGCGTCCCGATGCCCCAGTTGCGCAGGGACGGCACGACGTAGAGCTCCTCGAGCTGGGCGACCGGGCCGTCGAACCAGATCGCCGGGCGCAGCGTGATCAGCGCGAACCCCTTGGCGTCGCCGACGACAAGCGCGACCACGTTGTCGTATCCGAGGATCCGGCCGAACCGCTCGGTCAGGACCTCGGCGCTGTCGGTCGGCGAGTCGAACTCCGTGTTGAACTCCCACAGCAGCCTGCCGAGCGCCGCTGCGTCGGCCGGCGTTGCGCGGCGTACGGCGAATGCGTCTGCGTCAGTCAAGAGATCTCCCGATGGGCGGCTGCGAGGTGAAGCACTGCAAGGATGCTCGACCATGCAGGTCTACGTCGATCCGGCACCCGGTGGCGAGGCGACCAATCTCGCGCTCGGCCACTTGTTGGCGCGCCGAGCCGAGCGGGAGGACTCGTTCGAGGCGCTGCACGTCTATCGACCGTCGGGTCGCTCCGTCGTCTTCGGTCGACGCGAGACCCGGGCGCCGGGCTTCGGTGCCGCGGTCCGGGCGGCCACTGCCGCGGGCTTCGAGCCGTTGGTCCGGGCCACCGGCGGTCGCGCCGTGGCCTACACCGAGCAGACCGTCGTCGTGCACCACGTGCGGCACGACGAGGAGCCGATCGGCGGGCACGACGCCCGCTTCGTCGAGATCGGGCATCGGCTGGTGGACGTGATGCGCACCCTCGGCGTGGAGGCAAGGCTCGGGGCGGTGCCGGGTGAGTACTGCCCCGGAGCACACAGCGTCAATGCCCGCGGAGAGACCAAGCTCATCGGCACCGCGCAGCGCGTCCTGCGCCAGGCGTGGCTGTTCGCGTCCCTCGTGGTGGTGGGTGACGAAGAGGAGCTCCGGCCGGTTCTGACCGAGGTCTACGGCCACCTCGGCCAAGACTTCGACGCGGCGTCGGTCGGCTCGCTGTCGGCGGAGAATCCCGCGCTCGAACCGGGAGCGGTCGCACGGGCGCTGCTCACGGCCTTCGCGGGTGCAACGCCGACCCTGCCTATCAGCGCGCTCGGCGAGCTTCTCGACGACGCTGATCAACTGGCCGGCGACCACCGCGTGTAGAGCGACCCACCTGGGCAACGGCTCGATCCCCCGGTAGGACTGGGGTCTGGAACAGACACTCGTCGAGCACGCCCGATCGCTGCTTGAGGGCAACGCCTACCTGACCCTCGGCACCGTCGGCGCCGACGGCCGCCCCTGGACCACGCCCGTCTACTTCGCCGCCGACGGGCTCACGGACTTCTACCGGATGTCCAGCACCGGAAGCCTGCACTCGACGCATCTCGCCGACAACCCGGCGCTCAGCATCGTCGTCTTCGACAGCACCGTCCCGCGGTGCCACGGTCGTGCGCTGTACGCCGCTGAGGCGCCGATCTCCGGCGCGCGCTTGAGGTCTACCCCGGCCCGACCACCCGCGTCGGCAGCTCCGTCACCGCCGACGACGCTATCGACCCCTCGCCTTGGCGCTTCTACCGGGCCCGAGCGACGGACGTATGGGTCCTGTGCCCCGCGATCCCCGGCAACCCTGTCCGCTGCACGGTCGCGCCGAGGACCACCGTGCTCGCGTGCATCTGGACCCGGGGGACTGAGGCTCGTCCCTCGTGTTGAGGAACGAGCGGCCTCCGCCCGAGGCCGGCCTCCGCGCACGGGGATACTCGGGAGGCCCCCCAGGCACGGAAAGCCTCGATTCCGGTGGCGTCACCCGGGCGGACGGCCCTCCGACGGCTGTTGTTCGATGAGACCAACGACATGGTCCACGAGGACCGCAGCGGGCGCCGTTGCGTCGAGCTCCACCGCGCCGAAACGTTCGCTCGACAGTTGGAGGGCACACTGCCGCAACGTCACCGCCGCCAGCGGATCGGCCGTCGCCAGCAGGCCGTCACCCTTGGTCCGCTGGTGGATCCGGGACAGCGCAACCTCGGTTGGGATTCGCAAGAACACGAGCAGGTCGGGCGATGGAAGACGGTCGACAAGCTTCATGAGGCCAACATCGGAGGCGAAGCCCCTTTCCTCCAATCGTGCCGCGAGGGCGCATTGGTAACCGGTGACGAAGGCGTGGCTGACCGCCGTGTCACGGTATTGAACCAGAGAAGCTGCCTGTGCTACGGCGTCGAGCAGCACTGAATCGCCCCGGGTCTGATGGAGGCTCTC
>NZ_CM001852.1:3523078-3703347 GCF_000389985.1 Nocardioides sp. CF8 | reverse complement strand
GAGCCTCCACGAAACCCGGGGCGATTCAAGATTCAGCACGGCGATGACGTCTCGGCGATAGGCAGGGGTGTGGCAGACATGCAGGGCTCGCCCCAACCGGTCGGCAGTGCGCCGCACCTCCCGCGCGTCCGCGCCGCTGGTGGCCAGTGGCTTCTCAACGACAACGTCCTTGCCGGCGTGCAGCGCTCGGAGGGCAAGGGATGCGTGAGTAGCCGGAGGGGTGCAGACGACCACCATGTCAGCGGAGCTCTCCTCGAGCGGGCCCCGGTGGATGTCGACGCCCCACTGGGCAGCGGCGGCCTCCGCCATCCGAGGATCCGTGTCGGTCACCGCGACATGTCCGACGTTGGAACTGGCTACGAGGACCGGCAGGTGCACCCGACGTGCGATTTCGCCGGTGCCGACCAGCAGGATGTCCCGCCTCACGACGGGTCCCTGAAGAGTCGGTCAAACTCCTCGAAAAAGCCCGGGAAAGTCTTGCCCACGCAGGCGGGATCATCGAGCATGATGCCATCGGCCCGAAGCCCGAGAACGGAGAACGACATCGCGATGCGGTGGTCGCGGTGGCAATCAATCCGCGCCGGCTGTGGCCGACCGGGGTGGATCTCCAGCCACGAATCGCCCTCATCGACCCGTACCCCTGCGGCGCGAAGGTTCGTGGCGACCGCGGCTATCCGGTCAGATTCCTTGAGACGGGCGTGAGCGACGCCGGTGATCCGAATGGGCGCATCTGCAAAGGGGGCGAGGCATGCGGCCGTCATGAACGTGTCGGAGATCTCTCCCATGTCTACGGTGAAGCCTCCTCGCAGCGGGAGTTGGGCACCGGTCACAGAAGTGGTGTGATCGCCGATCGCGACGGAACAGCCCATTTGCGCCAGCACGTCGACGAACGCGAGGTCGCCTTGAAGGCTGTTGCGGCCCAGGCCGTCGACGCGGATTGCTCTGCGCGTTAGCGCGGCGCCAGCGAAGACATAGGAAGCGGTTGACGCGTCCGGCTCCACGGCAAACACGCCGGGCGAGCGAAGCGGCTGATCCGGCACTACGAAGACTCCGGGCTCGGGCTCATCGACCAACACCCCGAAGTCGGCCATCAGCGTTATGGACATGTCCACATACGGGCGGCTGACCAAGTCGGAGGTGCGCAGCGTCAGGCCCCGGGCAAGTGGCGCGGCCATCAGCAGCCCTGAGACGAACTGGCTGCTGAGTCCGCTGGGCAACTCGATCTCCCGAGGTCCCGAGAGCTGTTGCGGCGCACCCTTGACGCTGATGGGCAGTCCGTGGCCGTCGGTCGGCCAGACCTCCGCACCAAGGCTTCGCAGAGCACCCAGGAGCGGGCCTAGCGGCCGTCGCCGGAGTTGATCGCTACCGTCGAACGAGAAGCCTCGTGGCACGAGACCTGCGACAGGCGGCAGGAACCGCGCGGCCGTCCCGGCGTCCGCGCACCACACTGTGCCGAGGGATGCAAAGTCGCCGCTCGTTCCTTCGACTGTCCAACTGTCTTCAGCGCGATCGACACGAGTGCCCATCGTCCGCAATGCCTCGGCAAACGCGAGGGTGTCCTCAGAGATCAGCGGCCTCCGCACAGTGGTCGTCCCAATTGCGCAAGCTGCCAATACGAGCGCCCGGTTGGTCAGGGACTTGGAACCCGGAATGCGCGCCACGGCGGCCGGGATGGGTGACGATTTGGCCTCGGTCATGGGTTTCCCTTCATCCGTATGGTGGCGGATCGTCGGAGGTGATCAGGGTGCTTGCGATCTTCTGGAGTAGGGGCAGTAGATCGTGGGGATCGCTGATGAGGTGGTCTGGTCCGACCTCGAACAGCCGCTCGGCGCCTGCCGCGCCCCAAGTGCAGGCGATTGTCACTGCGCCGGCGGCGCGGCCTGCAAGGACGTCCGCCGGAGAATCGCCGACAAAGATCGCGCGGGCGGCCCCCAGTTGGCGAGCGGCCTCAAGAACCGGCGCGGCGGCGGGCTTGCCCGGCAGTCCATCGTCAGGCGTGATCACCGTCTCGACGTGCCGGTCCAACCCGGTGAGCCTCAGTGCCTCACGTGTGCGGGCGCGGTCCTTTCCGGTCACGATGCCCAGCCGGGCGCCGCGAGCCGTCAAGGTCTCCAGCATGGAGTCGACCCACGGGAACAGCCGCAAACTGCCGGAGCGTCGACTAGCCGCCTGCACGAAGAACCCGTCCATCCCGGCTGGCAGCCCGAGCAGCCTGCAGATTTCGGGAAATGGGTGCCCGGCGAGACCCAAGAAGTCCGATGTGGGGGCAGTGCCAACGCCGCCAGCCTGCTCGTAGGCCTCGACGAACGCCGCGGTGGCGACGGCCTCGCTGTCAAGGAGCGTGCCGTCCAGGTCGAAGAGTATGGCGACAACCCGGTCAGTCATGGCGCCTGCCCAATGTACGTGGCGCCGATCCCAGGAACGGACTCCGGCTGCGGAGGTATCAGGATCGGGAACTCGCGGCGGTTGGCGACGTCGTGGAGGAGATCTCGAACGCATGATCGCCCGAGGAGGCCACCGACCGCTACGAGCGCCTGCAAACCGAGTGCCTGCGCCAACTCAACCAGTCGGGTACCAACCGCAACCCCCTCTGCCCAAGGCCCGGAAGTCTCGTTGTCGTCGCCCAGCCGGCTCCAGGCCGTTTGTAGGCATCCGAATGACCCGCAGCGACACCGCTGGACAGGATCTAGGCCCGGTAGATGACCCAACGTTCGGCCGCCAGCGCGCTGGGGACGGAGCACTCGATCGCCGACCACCGCGGCGCCACCCAGCCCAGTGCCCCAGGTTGTCACCAGGTAGGCGTCATGATCGCCGGCCAGCCGCAACCGCTGAACAGCGAGGGCAGCGGCGACGCCGTCGTCGGCGATGTGCACGGTGGCCCCTGATGCGTCCATCAGGGCACGCCGCAGGGAGAAGCCGACCCAGGATGGCCGGTTCGGCCAGCCGTCGACGACACCCGCATCGTCGACGCCACCAGCGAAGGCACAGCCCAACCGCGTCGGGTGCCGCAGCAGTCGCAGGCTCGAGCGGATGTCCTCCAGCGTTTTGGCAGGGTCGACGTGCGTGGATCCGGAAGCCGCCGTCACGATGACGTTCTCCGTACGCCTGCACAGCCGCCACGACGTGCCGCCGATGTCTAGGCCCCAGTGGTCGATCGCCGCGGCCTCGTTGTTCTCACTCTTCACTTCTGCTCCTTGGACTCGGTGGCGAACACCTGGAGTGCGGCCCCCGCCCCGCAGGCCCCGAGGGCCAGGAGGACGAATCCGTGAGCGGCCGATGGAAGCAAGAAAACGAGGGCCACTCCACCACCGGAACCGATCAGTGATCCGGTGTTGAAAGACACGGAGACCCAGCCGTTGGCAGAGCCGATACGGCTCGGGGCGACTATGTCGGCGAGTCTTGGTTGAAATGCGGCTTGGTAAACGCATTCGGAGGTGGCCAGAACGACGATGAGAATGACCAGATACGCAATCTGAGAAGCAGAGCCGGAGGACGCTGCCGTGCTCGCAAGACCGATGGCCCATGCGAGCAGCAGAGCCACCGTGTGGGTGCCGAAGCGGCGGCGGGGACTCCAGTGCCGCATCGTGCGTTCGAGGGGAAGCTGCACGCCGACGCTCACGACGGTCCCGATCGCGACCACGACGCTCACCGTGGCAAGCCCGACGCTCATGAGTTCGTGCCACATCAGCGGCAAGACCGACTCGACGACAGTCAGGGCGAACGCCACTGTCAGCGCGTTTCCGACGAGGCCCGCGAGCACTCGACGGTCGAGAGCGCCCCGGGGGGCACTGCGCTTCTGGGTGCCTCCGGAATCGCCTCCCCTCATTAGCAGGATCGCTGCGAAGAGGAGGAACGAGGCCGCGTTCGCCGAGTAGAGCAGCGTGTAGGGGGTGGTCGCGAGTGTGGCGAGCCCGGCGAGCCCGAGGGCACCCACGGCCACGCCCAGGTTCACCACGACGTTGCGGACGGCGAAAGCGCGGGCGCGTTGATCGGGATCTGTCGCCAGGCTCAGTTGTGCCCGGAGCGCGGTGGCGGCGATCCCAGTACCCAGGCCGGCGACCGCGGCGACAAGAGGGACGGCAGTGTCGGTCGTCGCGTAAGGGATCGACGCCCACGCTGCGGCCTGCAGGACGAACCCTACGGTTCCGACGGCGCGCGCTCCGGTGCGATCGATCGTGCGTCCGGCGATGAGCCCACCGAGCATCCCGGAGAGCGGCAGCACGATGTAGAAGGACGAAACCACGCTGGCCGGGTGGTCGAGGACCGAGGCGAGAAAAATCGCGTTGAGTGGTAGCACCAAGCCCGTGCCGACATAGGAGACGGCGAACCCGGCAATGATCAGCCGGGCCGCCGGCCGCAGCGGGGCAGGTGCACCAGGCATTGAGACTGGCGGACGTCTGGGAATCGTGGGAATGCTCACGTTCTTCTTCGGTCGATGTTGGCCCGGGGCCCCGCTAGGCGGGACCCCGGGCTTGCGCTCACGCGCTGGCGAGCTTGGCAGCCTTGACGATGGTGATGGAACCCATGGTTGAACCTCCTTCCTTCGGTGGATCGCGCCGCCGAGTGCGACACGGACATCGATGGAGTCGGCTCAGTCGGTCAGCAGTCCCCGGTCGGCCATCGACTCGATATAAGACCTGAGCTCGTCAGCGGATGGTGGCTCGGGCAGGAACCTTTTCCCAAGGAACGGGAAGGCCTGGACCGCTCCTTCCGTTCCCAATGCCGCGCAGAGGCCCCACAACAGCAGTCCGGGGACGGACAGTTGCACGTGGTGGGTCTTGTCTAGCCCCTCGAACAGCACATCTTCCCCGTAGCGAATAGGCACCCATTGGATGTCCGTGGTGATCGCACCGCCGGGGGTTGGCTCCGCTGCGTGATGGTTCGCCAGCATGGCTCCCCATGAGGCTGCTTCGGGGGCTTCCCAGCCCAGGCAGAGGGCCGCGACGAGCAACTCCTGTGCCAGGCGGACGCGAGACACAACGAGTTCTTCCCACCTCGCGGGAGAGGGGCTGTACAGCAGCGCATCGATACGGCTCAGCAAGGCTGAATGGTCGGCCGTTTGACTCAGCTTGCGCATCGACCACTTGTGCCCGACGTAGGTGAATCCGCAGCCAGCGGTGTAGGCCTCGAGCGCCTCAAGTAGCAGGCGACCCGACACCTCCAGTGCTTGACGCCAGTCGGAGGCCTCGATGCTTCCCTGCACGTCTTCAGCCTTGCTGGAGATAATCGAGCACGAGCGCAGGATGCGGCACTTCCGCAGATCGTCGACAGCCTCGCGCGCGCCCTCGATGAAGGCGGCGCCCCGCTCGTCCACAGGCAAGGCGTACAGCAGCCGAGCCGCGTCATCGAGCCGGCCCAGCGACGGCACATCATCGAGCCCCTGTTCGCGGTTCACCGGAACGTTCCGTAGCGCAGTAAGGAGTGCGTCGACATAACCGGGCCCGCGGCACTCGACGTCGATCCTCACCCCATCGCGGACAACCTGCTCTACGGGTGGCAGTTGTCCATCGACCACGAGAAAGAGGTCGACATCGGACCGGTCGTTGCCGAGGCCTGCAGTCAGGCTCCCACCGATCCAACCCGCCACGGCGCGCCCCTCAGCGAGCCGCTCCTGGCCAAGTCGCGCTGCTTGTTCGATCTTGGCGTGCACGTGTCCCCCTGCTTTCCGAGATTTCCCTGCTGTGCGCAGCGGGGTGAAAGGTACGGACACCACTGGTGTGCTCGTGCGCGGGCGCCACATGGTGAGACTCAATCTCTTCCTTTGCCGGCCGAGGCGCCGGAGTCGAGGAGGTGTGCGGGTCACCCCATCACCGAGCGATGCGGACGCGGCTCCACCCGGCGGGCGTGTGAGGTCGGGTTCGAGACCATCCGCTGGCCGAGCTGTGGTCCCGGTCCCCCACCATCGTGAGGCATGACTTCGCGGGCCTCGGGGCTCGAGGGCTGTGTCTCATGCGAGATGAGCTGGATCAGCCGGAGCAGGTCGGCAAGCTGTCCAGCGCGCGGCCAGAACTCGTCCTGCTTGACAGCAGCGCTCCGCCGCGCAAGGGCCGCTGGCGAATGGCTCGGTCGCGCCGCGCGTTGCGGTTTGGTGACGACGCCCGAGACCATCGCACGCGACCCCTCGGCGACCTAGAAATGGTCATGGCGAAATTCGATGCCCCCTGAGAACGGCGGACTCCAGAGGCTGCTGGCGGCATCCCCGGACCGTGGGGTACACACGTCCGCCGTCGCCGAGATCGCCTTCGTGCTGGGTCTGGTCGCGCTCGCGGCTGCGCCCTTCCCGGAAACCTACGCCTTGGCCTTGGCCGCCGGGACCCTCGGCTTCGTGATCGGGTTCGTGGGCCTGGCCAGCACCAGCCGTCCCGACGTGGCCGGGCGGGCGCTCGCGCCGTTGGACTCCTGCTCGGCTGTGTCGCCATGGTGCTGGTCGGCCTGCGCTACCTCGGCGTGGACACGGCGTTCGGCGACGATCTCGTGCCCACCCTGCAGGGCTGGATGGGGAGCCTCGACTCGCGCATTCCCAGGCCGTAGCGGCGGCCACCTCTGGAGTGGAGACACCGTGGCCCGGCCCGCTGAGCGGACCGGGCCACGATGTGCCGGGGGAGCGGCCAGGGGGTCAGTGCTCCAGGCTGAGCGAGCCCCGCCGGGTCGGATCGAGCGGCCGCGAGCCGTACCGCAGGCACCAGCGCGATCAGGACGGCGCCGATGACGGCGGGGATGGCGAAGCCGTAGAATTTCCACTCCAGGCCCTTGCCGGAGGTCAGCAGCCAGGCGCCGTACGTCGGGCCGACGATCGCGCCGATCCGGCCGACGCCGAGTGACCAGCCCAGGGCGGTGGCGCGCGCACTCCCGGGTAGTGCGTGGCGACGTAGCCGTTGACCAGGATCTGGGTGCCGACCGTGCAGAACCCCGCAACCGCGATCAGGAGCATGAGCAGGCCCGCGCCGGGCTTCGTGGCGACAGCGAGAGGGAGACCGCAGCGGAGCCGAACGCCGCCACGGCGACGGCCTCCGAGCCCCACCGGTCGGCGAGCTCCGACAGGGTGAGGCCATACTTCGGGCGAGGACCTCGGCCTCCGAGCGGCGGCCTCGGGCGACGAGGAAGGCGGCCGAATCCGGGAGGAACTTCCAGGTCCACGCGGCGTGCCTCACCCGTCCCGTCGAGCTCGCGGAGGCCATCATCAAGGCCTGACCACGACAGGCGAACGCGCCGAGGCTCAGCTCGGGCCGGCCACCCGCTCCGCCAGGCGTACGGCGGCGCGCGCGACGACCTCGGCATCCTCCGGATCGGCGGCAGCCCGCTCGGGCACCAGCCCACCGAGCAGCGCGGCCGGCTGGGTGAGCCAGATCCACGCCTTCCACGGATCCATGCCGGCGGCGAGCAGGGGCATCAGCACCGGCTCCAGATCGGCGCGCGGCTCGCCCTCCGGCGTGAGCTGGAAGGCGGGGACGATGACGTCGCGATGGTCGCCGATCACGAGCAGGCGGTGCACGGACGCCGTCTTGTGGATCATGAAGCGGGTCGCGTCGACCGACGTCCCGCGCACGCGCGCCAGCCCCTCGTAGTCGTAGGCCGGGGTGCCGAGGAGCTCCTCTCGCAGCCGCGCCTGCCGGGCCACGGTCAGCAGCGAGATCGGTACGGCGTGGGCCGGGTCCTCGCCCGTGGAGTGCAGCATCGCGTCGAGCGCCTCGAGCTGCTCGGCCGTCATCGGCTCGGTCGTCGCCGGGTCGGTCCACTCGGCCGCGCCCTGCGCATCGCGGGTGAAGGTCGGCAGCCCGGCGGCGCCCAGGTGGGCGGCGAGGTCGAGCCCCTCGAGCCAGTCGGCGAGGCGGTCGCCAGTCGAAGTCATGGGAGAAGGGTGCCGCACGTGGCAGTCAGGCGCGGCGATAGGTGAGGTGGGTGACGTGCGGGGTGGTCCGGCTGGCGACCGGCACCAGCGCCAGGCCGGGCACCTCGTCGAAGACCCGCAGTCCGTCGCCCAGCGTGAAGGGGGCGACGTGGAGGCGGAGCTCGTCGACGACACCGGCCGCGAGGTAGGCGTTGAGGGTGCTGACCCCGCCCGCGATCGAGACGTTGCGCTCGCCGGCCGCGCTCTTCGCAAGCGCGAGCGCAGCATCCGGACCGTCGGTGACGAAGTGGAAGGTGGTGCCGCCCTCCATCGCGAGCGGTTCCCGCGGCCGGGTGCAGAGCACGAAGACGGGTCCGCGGTACGGCGGTTCAGGCCCCCACCAGCCCTGCCAGTCGAGGTCCCACTCACCGCGGTCGGGCCCGAACATGTGCCGGCCCATGATGAAGGCGCCCGCGTCCAGGATGCCCGCGATCTCGTCGGCGCTGTCCTCGCCGTGCTCGAACATCCAGGTGTGGAAGCGCTCGCCCACGTCCGGCCCGAAGGGGTGCTCGAACGACTGGTCCCGACCGGCCCCCACGAGGTCGAGCGAGACGGACATATCGGCGGTGACGAGGCCCATGCGGTTCAGACTAGGGACGCCGCAGCACCGGCCGCCACCAGTGGCCGCCAGATCATCTGAGGCAGTTCGACCGCAACCGTCGCCACTCCACGCTCAACGAGGTGCCTCAGTCGCCCAACTGCCTCACTTGTGCGGTCACCGAGCCGCCCGGGCGAGCACCCCGAGCAACGGTGCCGGCACCCGCTCCAGTGCGCGCGCGCCCACGAGCAGCCCGGCATAGCGCGACTTGCGCGAGGCGCCCGCCCCGAGGAACCGCCGCATCTGCGCCTCGAACGGCTCGTCGCGCCAGGCCGGCTGCTTCTGCAGCGTCTGGAACGAGCCGCGGTCGCCCTGCGAGTCGAGCAGGGCCTCGATCGAGTCACGACCGGAGGCCCGGATCAGCTCGTCCTCGAGGTCCTCGACGCAGACGAAGAAGCCGAGCGCCTCCATGTCGGATCGGGACTGCGGCGTACCGAGACCGGCGGCGACCAGGCCTCGGCGGAAGAACTCCTCCTCGGCCTCGTCGCACAGCCCGCTGATCTCCAGGTCGGCACCTTGGGGGCCGAAGAGGACGAGGTGGCTGACGACGGCGTGGGCGCCACCCATCGGCACCACGACGACTCCCGCCGCGGTGAGGTCGAGGTCCAGCCGGACCGCCAGCGTCTCGAGCGCGACCTGGTCGCTGACGCCCTCGACCAGCACGAGTGAGCGCGCGCTCTCGGCCCGGGCGAGCGCGGCACTCCGGGCCACCAGCGGTGCGTCCGGCCCGCTCGGATAGCCGGACAGCGCCTCGCGGGCGAGGCGTGCGCGGTCGGGTCCGAGCGCCATCGGTCCTAGGAGGGCGTCGCCGTCGGCTCCGACTCCTCGGCGACGGTGAAGCCGCACTGCTTGCGCTCCTGCTCGACCTGCAGGGTGAGCCGCTCCTTGCCGGCGGCGTGCGCCTCGGCGACGGTGCCGGAGTAGATGGTGTTGTCCTTCGACTCCAGGTTGACCGCGGAGACCGACTCGCAGAGGTGGAAGACCTCGCCGGACTTGGTCCAGTAGACGAGGTCCTGGCCCGTGATGTCGGTGACCTGGTTGGACTCCTCGGTGTACTGCTCAACCGACGGCGCGTCGAGGTCGATGCCGACGGCGGTGGCGGCGATCATCACGAGCACGCCGATGCCGCCGGCCAGGGCCTTCTCCTTGCCGCTCATGTCCTTGTTCATCAGGA
The DNA here is from genome assembly GCF_000389985.1 of Nocardioides sp. CF8. Classification (NCBI taxonomy): domain Bacteria; kingdom Bacillati; phylum Actinomycetota; class Actinomycetes; order Propionibacteriales; family Nocardioidaceae; genus Nocardioides; species Nocardioides sp. CF8. The sequence goes on along the minus strand of NZ_CM001852.1, from coordinate 3,693,687 downwards.
TCAGCACGATCAGCGGCAGGAACGCGATGACGGTGATGATCGCGCCGAGCTGGTTCTGGACGAAGAAGCGCGCGGAGTCGCGGCGCGAGGCCGGGTCGAGGCGGTTGGCCTTCTTCCACAGCAGCGAACCTCCTGCTGCCAGCAGGCCGATCACGACGAGCAGGCCGATCAGCAGCACCATGTTGACGGGGGTGTCGCGCAGCACCCCGAAGATCGCGTAGACCTCGCCGGCGATGGCGAGCGACCACAGCAGCGCGGCGACCAGGCGCAGCCGGGTGGCCCTGCCCTCCGCCTCAGGGGTGGGCTTCCAGGTGGGTCCGTTGTCTGCGGCGTCGGCGCCGGTGTCGACCCGGACGACCTTCTTCTTGGCCATGGCGATCTCTTCCCGAGAGGCGATTGTCGGCAACGAGCCTAGTCATCACGTCGGGCCCACGCTCGTCTCGGCGACGAGCGTGGGCCCGGAATCCCCCTGTGGGTGCTCAGGCGGTCTCGAACCACGGCTTGTGCAGGTCGTAGAACGTCGCGCCCTGCATCGCGTAGTCGAGCTCGCGGCGCACCTCGGGCGGGGCATCGAGCATCTCGCCGCGACGTGCCGCTTCCTCGGAGCTGAACGCGACGGTCTCGGTGAACGTGCCGTCCGGCTCGATCGCGAGCGTCCCGCCGAGGATCTCCGGTCGCATCTCGTGCAGGCTCGTGGTGTCGGCCAGCATCGCCTTGAGCCGGCTCGGGTCGTCGACCTTGCCGCGGATGATCTGGACGAACCCCGCCTGGTCCGAGCCGCCGTCCATCAGCAGCGTGACGTCGTCGCAGTCGTGGAACTCCATGGGACCGTCCATCAGGGCGTTGAGGCGCCCGGCCCACTCGCCCTGCTCGGCGCGCTCGGAGTTGGCCATCGCCGACTCACGCGAGTCGAAGCGGACGACCCCGATCATCTGGTTGTCGTCGGTGAAGCCGTAGGTCCCCCCGAGCCAGCCGGTGGCCCCCGGCGAGAGGTCACGTCGCCACTCGTCGAGCAGCTGATGAGTCTCGTCCTGCCGCGTGCACGTGCCTTGAATGATCTGGATGAACACCTCTGCCTCCTCGGTCGATTTGATCGGCTGAGTCAGGTCGAGGCCGTGCGGGCAAAGGGGGCCCCGGCCGGGCCCAGTTCGCAACGTACGCCGATCGCCCGGTCGGCACCATGACGAGAAAAGAGGAGGGAGCGGACGAGCCTTACTTGACTCGTTCAAGAAAAGGGAGCAGGGTGGGCGCCGTGTCCACGCCCCCTCTCGATCGCTCCGCCGAGAGCCTCCTGCGAGGCGCCGGCCTGCGGGTGACGCAGCCCCGGATGGCGGTCCTCCGCGCGGTCGAGGCGAGCCCGCACGCGGACACTGCGACGGTGCTCGGCGCCGTACGCTCCGAGCTCGAGTCGGTCTCGCACCAGGCTGTCTACGACATCCTCGACGCGCTGACGCGCACTGGTCTCGTACGCCGCATCCAGCCGGCCGGTTCCGCGGCGCGCTACGAGCTGCGCGTCGGTGACAACCACCACCACGTGGTGTGCCGGTCGTGCGGCGCGGTCGCCGACGTCGACTGCGTCGTCGGCAGCGCACCCTGCCTGACCGCGGCCAACGACGCGGGCTTCGCCGTCGACGAGGCCGAAGTCGTCTTCTGGGGCACCTGCGCCCAGTGCTCACCACAGACCTGATCCACACAGACCACCCCGTCCACGAGAGAAGGAAGTCATGACCAACGACGCCGGCACCGAACTGAGCGAGATGAACGAGTCCACGGGCGGAGGCTGCCCCGTGATGCACGGTGCGCACCCGACCCAGGGCAGCGCCAACCAGGGGTGGTGGCCCGAGCGGCTCAACCTCAAGATCCTGGCCAAGAACCCCGCGACGGCCAACCCGCTGGGCGCGGACTTCGACTACGCCGAGGCCTTCAGCGGCCTCGACCTGGCAGCCGTCAAGAGCGACATCGAGCAGATGCTCACCACGTCGCAGGACTGGTGGCCCGCCGACTTCGGGCACTACGGCCCGCTGATGGTCCGGATGGCGTGGCACAGCGCCGGCACCTACCGCGTGCAGGACGGCCGTGGCGGCGCCGGCACCGGTCAGCAGCGCTTCGCCCCCATCAACTCCTGGCCCGACAACGGCAACCTCGACAAGGCCCGCCGCCTGCTGTGGCCGGTGAAGAAGAAGTACGGCCAGGCCCTCTCGTGGGCCGACCTGATGGTGCTCACCGGCAACGTCGCGCTGGAGTCGATGGGCTTCGAGACGTTCGGCTTCGCGGGCGGTCGCATCGACGCGTGGGAGCCCGACGACGACGTCTACTGGGGGCCCGAGACCACGTGGCTCGGCGACGAGCGCTACACCGGTGAGCGCGACCTCGAGAAGCCGCTCGCCGCGGTCCAGATGGGCCTGATCTACGTCAACCCCGAGGGCCCCAACGGCCACCCCGACCCGATTGCCGCGGCCGCCGACATCCGCGAGACCTTCGCCCGGATGGCGATGAACGACGAGGAGACCGTCGCGCTCATCGCCGGTGGTCACACCTTCGGCAAGACGCACGGTGCCGCCGACCCGGGCGAGAACGTCGGCCCGGAGCCCGAGGCGGCGCCGTTCGAGGCCAACGGCCTCGGCTGGCTGAACAAGTACGGCACCGGCAAGGGCGGTGACACGATCACCTCCGGCATCGAGGTGACCTGGACCGACACCCCGACCCAGTGGGACAACCGCTTCTTCGAGATCCTCTTCGAGCACGAGTGGGAGCTCGTCAAGAGCCCCGCGGGTGCCCACCAGTGGGCGCCGAAGAACGGCGGCGGCGCCGGCACCGTCCCGGACGCGCACGACCCGTCCAAGTCGCACCAGCCGATGATGTGCACCACCGACCTGTCGCTGCGGATGGACCCGGCCTACGAGAAGATCTCGCGCCGCTTCCTGGAGAACCCCGACCAGCTGGCCGACGCCTTCGCCCGCGCGTGGTTCAAGCTGACCCACCGCGACATGGGGCCCCTCGAGCGCTACCTCGGCCCGGAGGTCCCGAGCGAGGAGCTGCTCTGGCAGGACCCCGTCCCGTCCGTCCAGGTCCCGCTCGACGAGGCCGTGTCCGCCGCCAAGCAGGCGATCGCCGACTCGGGCCTGAGCGTCTCGCAGCTGGTGAAGACGGCGTGGGCGGCCGCCGGCTCGTTCCGCCAGTCCGACAAGCGGGGTGGCGCCAACGGTGGTCGCATCCGCCTCGAGCCGCAGCGCAGCTGGACGGCCAACGACCCGGCCGAGCTGGCCCCGGTGATCGAGAAGCTGGAGGCCATCGCGGTCGACTCCGGCCTCACCTTCGCCGACACGGTCGTGCTCGCGGGCAACGTCGGCGTCGAGCAGGCAGCGGCCGCCGCCGGAGTCACGCTCGAGGTGCCCTTCCACGGTGGCCGAGGCGACGCGACCCAGGAGCAGACTGACGTCGAGTCCTTCGGCTACCTCGAGCCCCAAGCCGACGGGTTCCGCAACTACGCGGCAGCCGACTCCAAGCTGCCGGCCGAATACCGCCTCGTAGACAAGGCCAACCTGCTCAACCTCAGTGCCCCCGAGATGACCGTGCTAGTGGGCGGGCTGCGGGTGCTCGGCGCCAACTCGGGCGGTTCGCAGGCGGGCGTGCTCACCGACAAGCCGGGCACGTTGACCAATGACTTCTTCGTCAACCTGCTCGACCTCGGCACGACGTGGCGCCCGGGCGAGGGCCAGGACACCTACGTCGGGACCGGCGCGGCCGGCCAGTCGTGGACCGGCACCCGGGCCGACCTCGTCTTCAGCTCCAACTCCGAGCTGCGCGCGGTCGCCGAGGTCTACGCCAGCGACGACGCGCGGTTCGTGCGTGACTTCGTTGCCGCCTGGACGAAGGTCATGGAGCTCGACCGGTTCGACCTGCATAGCTGATTGCTCATCGCCGACCGGGCCGGGTGTCACAACCCGCGCCCGGTCGGCGTCTTCATGTCCAACGCGCGACAAGACGCGTCGACGACAAGGAGACAGTGATGACCAGCACCCGAGTCCCCCCGGCCGAGATCACCGGTCTGTACGGCGGACTGCTCAAGATCGCCATGAAGAAGCTGCTCGGCGGCGTGCCCGCAGGTGCGGGCGTGATGTGGCACCACCGGGCCGTCTTCAACGACTCGATGAAGTTCGGCCGCAAGTCGGAGAAGTGGCACGAGCTCGACCCCAACATCAGCTCGTTCGCGACGATGGCCGCGGCCGCCGAGATCGGCTGCAGCTTCTGCCTCGACCTCGGCTACTTCCAGTCCCACAACAAGGGCCTCGACGAGGCCAAGGCCCGCGAGGTGCCGCGTTGGCGCGAGTCCGCCGTCTTCACCCCGCTCGAGAGGCGGGTGATGGAGTATTCCGTCGCCATGTGCCAGACCCCGGTGACCGTCACCGACGAGATGTCGGCGGCTCTCCTCGCCGACCTCGGGCCGGCCGGCCTGGTGGAGCTCACCGCCAAGGTCGGCTTCATGAACTCCAGCGCCCGCGGCAACATCGCCCTCGGCATCCACTCCGAGCAGTACGCCGAGGCGTGCGGGCTCGCACCGCTCGCGACCGCGAGCCAGCCCGTAGCGTGAGCGGCGTGACCTCCGTGAGCCCGGACCCGTTCGTCACGCACCGCAGCCTGCTGTTCACCGTCGCCTACGAGATGCTCGGCTCGGCGGTCGACGCCGAGGACGTCGTGCAGGAGACCTGGCTGGCGTGGCGACGCGTCGAGCAGGCCGAGGTCCGCGACCCGCGCGCCTTCCTGGTCCGGGTCGTCACCCGCAAGGCGCTGGACCAGATGCGGACGGTCGCACGGCGGCGTGAGGAGTACGTCGGACCGTGGCTGCCGGAGCCGCTGCTGACCAGCCCCGACGTGGCCGAGGACGTGGAGCTCGCCGACAGCCTGTCGACCGCGATGCTGCTGGTCCTCGAGACGCTGACGCCGACCCAGCGGGCGGTCTTCCTGCTGCACGACGTCTTCGACGTGGGCTACGAGGAGCTGGCCGAGGCGGTCGGCAAGACGGAGGCGGCGGTGCGCCAGATCGCGCACCGGGCACGGGCCCACGTGGCAGAGCGCAGGCCGCGCGGGGCGACCTCGCGGGCCGACACCCGGGCCGCGCTCGAGGCCTTCCGGACCGCACTCGAGACCGGAGACCTGCAACGCCTCGTCGACATCCTCGCCCCGGACGTGGTGATGCTCGGCGACGGCGGCGGGATCAAGCAGGCGCTGCCGCGCCCGATCCTGGGGGCGGACAAGGTGGGCCGGCTGCTCAGCGCCGGACTCCCGACGGTGGTCGGTGTGATGACGGGCGAGCTGGTCCAGGTCAACGGCTGGCCGGCGCTCCTCGTCCGCCTCGACGGCGAGGTCGACTCGGTGATGACGATGCTGGTCGAGGAGGGGCTCGTGTGCGGGATCTACACCGTCCGCAACCCCGAGAAGCTCTCGCGGATCCTGGACGTCGCGCAACTGACTCGCTGACGTCCGTGGTCTCGGGCGATCATGGAGCCATGACCCCGCTGACCGAGGCCGAGATCCGCAGGTCCTTCGTGAACTGCTCGCAGGGTGAGGCCAAGCGGCTGCGTGTCCCGCTCGGGCTCGCCGACACCGCGTGGGAGACCCTCGACTTCCTCGGCTGGCGCGACCCCGGCGCCCCAGCCGCGGCGTACCTCGTGACCGAGTGGCGCGGGAGGGTCACGGGCCTGGTCATGCGATTGAGCACCGACCGGCGCTCGACCGGTCGTCAGAACATGTGCGCGCTGTGCAGCACGGTGCACTCCACGACCGACGTCGCACTGATGGTCGCGCCGCGCCCCGGCGCCTCGGGCCGCAACGGCAACACCGTCGGCACCTACCTGTGCACCGACCTCGCCTGCTCGCTCTACGCCCGCCGCCTCAAGCAGCCTGATCGCGTGCAGCCGGTCGAGACCCTGAGCGCCGAGGCGCGCATCGAGCGCGTGCAGGCCAATCTCGACACGTTCGTACGTCGCGTGGTGGACGTCGCCTGACCCGAGCCCTCAGACGTGTCCGCTGAGCTGGGCGAGCCGCGTCGCGAGAGCGTCGACCATGGCGCTCGCCTGCTTGGCGGACAGGGCTGACTTCCGCTCGCCCCGGGGTGAGCCGCCCTGGCTGCTGACGGGCAGGACGTCGACCGACAGCTTCGCGCCGCCGGCCAGCGCCCGCAGCTCGTCGATCTTGTCGCCGAACGGCGACCCGCTCCCCGGCGAGTAGTAGTCGACGACGGCGTCCAGCTCGTCGGCGTACAGATCGGCCTTGGTCACCGCGATCACGAGCCACACGGGCTTGTCGCGGCGCACCGCCATCGACGCGATCCGGTGGGCGGTGATCGCCCAGTCCTCGAGCTCCGCGGCGAGCAGCTCGTCGCGGGTGGCGCTGGCGCGACCCGTGGTGCCGGCGGTCCGTCGCGGGGTGGCGTGGCCGTTGGCGACGACGTGGATCACGCCGTCGACGGGCTCGTCGTGGAAGACCTCGTCGAGCGCGCCGAGCCGCGTGGCCGCGTTGTCGCCCGGCACGACCAGGAAGCGGAAGCCGTGCAGGCGGGCCGAGCGCCGGGTGCGGCGCTCCATCACCGCCGAGCCGACCTCGGTGACACCGTTGCCGGAGGAGCGCCGCGAGAGCCGGTCGGCCAGCTGCGACTTGCCGACGCCGGTCATCCCGGTGACCGCGACCGTCGGGTAGCGGCGCCGGAACAGCCGGCCCATCCGTTCGGGCGCGGACGCCAGGCCGGTGAGGACGCCGCCGGCGATCGTGGCGCCGAGGGCGGTGCGACCCGTGCTGGGCAGGATCGTCCGGATGCGGGTGGCAGTGCGGGACAAGGGGCCTCCTCGGCCGGTGGCTCAGGTGGAGCGGCGTGCACCGAGCCTACGGTCCGGGCCGTGGGGCACGCTGTCCCCGTGGACCAGACCTACTTCCGCCGCACCGGACCGACGACCTTCGCCCCCACCGAGCACGTCGGTGGTGCGTGGCGCACCGACGAGCAGCACATCGCGCCCGCGATGGGGCTGATGGCCCACGCGGTCGAGCTCGACCTCGACGCCCGCCGCTCCGACGGCGTGAGGCTGAGCCGCCTCTCCTACGACATCCTCGGCGTCCTGCCGCTGGAGGAGGTCGAGATCGAGGTCCGCGTCGTCCGACCCGGTCGCACCGTCGAGCTCGTGGAGGCGGTGCTGACGCACGCCGGCCGCCCGGGCGTGCTGCTGCGTGCCTGGTTGCTCGCGGGCGGCGACACCGGCGAGGTGGCGGGCACCGACCTGCCGCCGATGCCGGACCCGGAGTCGTTCGACGAGTGGGACCCGACGACGGTCTGGCCGGGCGGCTTCATCGCCTCGGCGTCGCTGCGCCGTGACCACCACGGGCCCGGTCGCGGAAGGTTCTGGGCACGCAGCGCCACCCAGCTCCTCGAGGAGCCCGCCAGCGCCACCGCGACCGCCATGGGGCTGCTCGACATCGCCAACGGGATGACCGTCCGCGCCGACCCGCGCGAGGTCGCCTTCCCCAACGTCGACCTCACGGCCCACCTGCTGCGCGCGCCCGAGCCCGGCTGGCTCGGCTTCGACACCACGGTCTCCTTCGGTCCCGGCGGCCTGGGCGTGACGAGCAGCGTGCTGCACGACGAGCACGGACCGATCGGCACGCTCTCGCAGTCGCTGACGGTGCGACCAGGCTGAGCCTCAGTCGCGCCGGACGCGCAGGACGAGGTCGGTGTGGTGGTGGGCGCCGGGTCCCTCGGGCGCCGTACGCCCCCGCTCCTCCGCCACCTCGATCGTCCACCCGTCGCGGCCGGTGAGGACAGCGAGCAGGTCCTGGTGCCGGACGTAGTCATCGGGGTCGAAGCCGTGCTCGCGCGCCCGCTCGCGATCGACATGGGCGTGGTGCACCACCAGCAGGGTGCCGCCGGGTGCGACGGTCCGGAGCAGGGTCTCGATGACGGCGCCGTCGCTGCGCACGAGGGCGGGATAGAACGAGATCACCAGGTCGTACGTCGATGCGTCGACCTGCTCCAGGCCGATCGGTCGCCACTCGACGTCAGCGCTCGCGGCTGCCGCGGCACGCGCGGCCCGGTCCAGGGCGCGGGCCGACACGTCGATGCCGACGACACGCCAGCCGCGCTCGGCCAGCCAGATGGCGTCGGCGCCTTCGCCGCAGCCCACGTCCAGGGCCGTGCCGGCCTCGAGGTCGCTGACCTCGACGACGAGCTGCTCGTTGGGGTGCCCGCTCCACATCTGGTCGTCGCCGTAGCGCTCGTCCCAGTCCTCGGCGTCGGGGTGGTGTGCGTGTTCGTTCATCGGACCTCCCTGGAGAAAGTGTGCACCAGCGACGGTCCGCAAGGGTGGTCCGTCGTGTGGGGAGCGGACGTAGCGTGGACAGCGACCGAGGAGGAAGCCCACATGCCGACCGTGTCCCGCACGTTCACCACGACCGCGCCACCCGAGGTGGTCTTCGACTACCTCGCCGACTTCACCAACGCCGAGGAGTGGGATCCGGGCACGAAGTCGTGCGAGCGGACCTCGGGTGCGGGGGGAGTGGGCACGACCTATCGCAACGTCTCGTCCTTCCTCGGCCGCGAGGCGGTGATCACCTACACCACCGTCGAGCTCGAGCACCCGACCCGCATCCGCCTGACCGGTCGCAACGAGCAGTTCCACGGGCACGACGTGCTCGGGATCCGCGCGCACGACGGCGGGTCCGAGGTGACCTACACGGCTCAGTTCTCCTTCCACGGCAAGTCCAAGCTCGCGGTCCCCGTCGTGGCTGCCTACCTCCCCTTCCTCGCGCGCACGACCGTCGAGCAGATGCGCGGCTGCCTCGACCGGCTCCCGGGGGCACGATGACCGCCCCGCTCCCCGCGCGCGCGCTCGACACCTTCCTGGACCGGACGCTGGTCCTGGGCTACACGAAGATCGGGCTCAACGTCCGGCGTGCGCTGCCGGGCTGGCCCGCCGACCCCGCTCCCGGCGCGCTCTCCGGCCGACACGTGCTGGTCACGGGCGCCAGCTCGGGGCTCGGCACCGCCACGGTCGAGGGGGTGGCCGCCCTCGGCGCGACCGTCCACCTCGTGGTGCGCGACGAGGTCAAGGGAGCGCGGGTGCGAGACGACATCGCCTCCCGGCTGCCCGGAGCCGTGATGCGCCTGTGGCGCTGCGACGTGGGCGACCTCGAGGACGTACGGCGCTTCGCTGCCGACTTCGGCAGCGAGGTGCCCGCCCTGCACGCGGCGGTCCACAACGCGGGCGTGATGCCGCCCGAGCGGACCGAGTCGGCGCAGGGCCACGAGCTGAGCATGGCCGTGCACCTGCTCGGGCCGGTCGTGATGACCGAGGCCCTCCGGCCCGTTCTGACCGGCGGCCGGGTCGTGCTGGTGAGCAGCGGCGGGATGTACGGCCAGCCCCTGCGGTCCGACGATCCCGGGTTCCGTCGCGGGGACTACTCCCCGACAGCGGCGTACGCACGGTCCAAGCGCATGCAGGTCGAGGTGCTGCCGCTCCTCGCGGACCGGTGGTCGCTCGACGAGATCACCACGGCTGCGATGCACCCGGGCTGGGCGGACACCCCGGGCGTGCGGGAGTCACTGCCGCGGTTCCGGGCGGTGACCCGACCGCTGCTGCGCGACGACGCGCAGGGCGCCGACACCAGCGTGTGGCTCTCGGCGACGCAGCCGGCTCCGCCCACCGCGCTCTTCTGGCACGACCGACGGCCGCGGCCGGTCAACCTCGTGCCGACCACGCGCGCGGACGAGGCGGCCCGGGCGCAGGCATGGGGATGGCTGACCGAGGCCGCGGGGCTGGAGCACCCGACGGCGCGCACCGAGACGAAGGAGCACTGACATGGCTGCCCAGATCGATGACCCCTGGCACGACCCCGACGCCAGCGACGACGACGTGGACCCGGGCTCGGTGTTCCCCGGGGCAGGTCGTCACGTCGACGACGCCGAGCGCCTCGCCGCGCTCGCGGCCGAGCCCGCGGGCAACGCCGAGCAGAACGACACCGTCGACACCGACGCGATCGACTCCCGGGCCCACGAGACCAACGACGAGTGAGGCTTGTCCGGTTCCGGGCAGGCGGACAAGGTGGAGGCATGAGCAACCAGGGCGAAGGCGATTTCGGCCAGACCGAGCTCGACCCGCAGGAGCAGTCCGAGGCAGAGGTCAATCTCGACGACCCCACCGCGGGTGCCGACGAGCCGTGGTCGCCGCCTGACCGCCACCCCCGTGGCGCCGAGCTGGCGGAGCTCGATGACGAGTCGCTCAGCGTCCGGCTACGGCAGGAGGAGGCCGACCCGGAGGACCTGGCCGAGCACGAGCAGATGCTCGGTGGCGACGACCCGGACGCGATCCCCGCGGGTGAGGACGTGCTCGGGGGTGACGCCTCGGAGGAGGACGACTCGGTCGACCTCGACGGCGAGCGCGGCCCGGAGGCCGACGCGATGCATCTGGAGGGCTAGGACGGATCCTCGATCTCGGCGTGCCGACGGTGCAGCCGCTCGCGGATCTCGTCGGCGGAGTAGGACCGGCGCTCGCGCTCCTGGCGCGTGATCGCGGCGCCCGTCGCGACGCCGCCGAGCACCCCGGCCAGGCCGAGCAACTTCCACCACGCGAACCTCTTGGCCATGACCGGAGCATAGGCGTTCTGCCCGGATGAGGTCAGCGGCCTTCCCCCCAGTGCAGACTGGCCGCCATGGACGACGCCCTGACCCTGGATCAAGCGGTCGACATCACCCGGACCGGCGACCTGTGGCTCTTCCGCGGGCGTACGGTCGCCGACCGGGCGATCCGGACGCTGACCAACTCCCCGGTCAACCATGTCGGGATGGCCGTCGTCATCGACGACCTGCCACCGCTGATGTGGCACGCCGAGCTCTCCAAGGTGCTCACCGACGTCTGGACGGGCGGCAACCACCGCGGGGTGCAGCTGCACGACCTGCGCGAGGCGGTCGACCGGTGGTCGGGCACCTACCGCCAGCAGGCGTGGCTGCGGCAGCTCACGCCCGAGGTCGGGCGTCGCGAGGAGGACGCGATGCTGACCGCGATCGCGCGCCTCGACGGGGTGTCCTTCCCCAGCACGGCCAAGCTGCTGGCGCGCTGGTTCCGCGCGCGCGACGCCTATGTCGCGCAGCGGCACCGCGGCCGCAAAGTCCGCCCCGAGCAGGCCTTCTGTGCCGAGGTGGTGGCGACCACCCTGCAGGACATGGGGGTGATCGCCCTCGACCGGCGCGCGCAGTGGTTCGACCCCGGCACCTTCTGGAGCGGCGACTTCCTGCCGCTCACCGACGGCTGGGCGTACGGGCGCGAGGTGAAGGTCGGCGAGCCCGGAGCGGGCCGCGCCCCCAGCGCGCGTGACCGCTGGCGCTGAGGGTTTTCCACAGCTGACGACTCGGTCGTTTCCGCCCCCACCTCGCGCGGGCACTCTCCCTGCACCAACGCCCAGCAGTGGAGGACACCATGACCGGCCGACTAGTTGCCGAGCTCGCAGCGATGACCCGCGTCGCTGCCGACCAGCGCCACGCCCGCAACACCCTGATCCGGATCCAGCACGACCGGCGTGAGGCGGTGCTGGACCCCGACGCCCTGGGCAAGATCCTGCCCGCCCACGAGGTCGTGGAGACGTTCCGTGCCGTCAACCGTGCCGTCCGCGCCGAGATCTGGGACGTCGCGCAGCGGTGCGAGGACCTCAGTGACGGCGTCCGCGAGGTGCGCGACCTGTTCCGAGCCGTCGACGCCGACGTCGCCGAGCGCTTCCAGGCGCTCCTGGGCGGCCCGCGATGAGCCCCCGGGTTGCACACGCGCTCGACCTCGAGTCGCAGCTCGGTGCGCTGGGCGCGGAGATCGCCGCGCTCATGCGACCGCTGCTGGCGCCGTTGCTCGAGAAGCTCGAGTGGGTGACCGGCGACGGCGAGCAGGTGCACGAGCTGGCCCGCCGCTGGCGGGCGATGTCGGAGGCGCTGACGCACGTGGCGCATGACGAGCGGGGTGCGCTCGAGCGCGTCGACGGCCAGTGGGAGGGCCTGGCCCACACGGCCCTCGTCGAGGCGGTGATCGACATCAGGCGCGACCTGGACGCCGTCGCCGAGGGCGCGAGCGAGGTGGCCGACCTGCTCGACCAGGCCGCGCTCGCGGTCCGCCGGTGCGAGCAGCTCGTGCGCGACCTCGTCCGGGAGCTGATCGAGTGGGCGGCCATCTCGCTGGCGCTCAGCGCGGCCGGCGCGATCATCACCCTCGGCGCCTCGGCCGCGGCCGGGGCGGCTGCCGCTGCCGCGCGGGCCGGCATCGTCAGCGCCCAGATCACCGCCCGGCTCGGCCAGCTCGCCCTCGAGCTGCGGCGCATCGAGTTCGCCCTCGGGATCTACCAGGTCTGGGCGAAGAACCTCGGCTTCGTGCAGCGGCGGATCCTGGGTGCGGCCCAGGGCCTCGTCGTCAAGGAGGTGACGTCCCTCGACGGCAACTGGAAGCCGCCGGCGCTGAGCCTCGCGCAGATCCGGCTCGAGCCCGAGCCCTGCTTCGAGCAGCCGACGGCGGGTCCGAGCTGGTGACCAGCTGGATGACTAGGCGTCGCCGGTGAAGACGTCGGCGATGTGGATCAGCGCGTCGCCGGAGTTGACCAGCGGCTGCTCCGTGCGGCCGATGACGATCCCGGTCCGGTTCGCGTGCACCAGTCGCAGCGTCTTGCCGAAGGAGTCGTGCAGCGCGCCGAGCCGCTCGCCCTCGGTGACCAGCTGCCCGAGCGTGACGTCGAGGTGCAGGATGCCCGTGCGCCGCGCGCGCACCCAGCCGCTCGCGCGGGACTCGACCGACGGGGTCGGCGCCGGCTCGTTGACCGGCTCGGTCATCTCCAGTGCAGCCAGCACGCGGCGTACACCGATGACACCGGCGTCGATGGCGTAGTCGTCGAAGCGCAGGCTCTCACCGGCCTCGAAGAGCAGCACCTTGGCGCCCTGCTCGCGGGCGGCCTCGCGCAGCGAGCCGTCGCGGATGCCGGCGTGCAGCATCACCGGCGCAGCGAACGCCTCTGCGAGCTGGCGGGTCAGGTCGTCGTCGAGGTCGGCGCGCACGTGGGGCAGGTTGGAGCGGCGGTCGGAGCCGGTGTGCAGGTCGAGGCCGACGTCGCACTTCGCCACGACCTCGGTCATGAACAGGTGCGCGATGCGCGCCGCCAGCGAGCCGCGGGCCGAGCCCGGGAAGGAGCGGTTGAGGTCGCGGCGGTCCGGCAGGTAGCGGTCCCCGGTCATGAAGCCCAGGACGTTGACGACGGGTACGGCGACGAGCGTGCCCCGGAAGGTCTTGGGATCGAGCCCGGCGAGCACCTGGCGGATCACCTCGACCCCGACGACCTCGTCGCCGTGGATCGCGGCACTGAGCCAGACCGTCGGGCCGTCCTCGCGCCCGTGCACCACCCGGACCGGGAGGCTGACGTCGGAGCCGGTGACCAGGCGGGTGATCGGCAGCTCGAGGTTGCGGCTCGAGCCCGGGCGGATGCGGACCGTGCCGATCCCGAAGGACTCGCGCGCCATCAGCGGGCGTCGTGGTGGGCAGGCATCTGCGCATTCTCGCAGTCGCCCGACCCTGCACGCGGCATCACGGGACCACGACGACGTTGCCCACCTTGCGACCGGAGTCGGCGATCTCGTGGGCGCGCACGATGTCCTCGAGGGGCAGGACGTGCGAGTTCACGACGACCAACCGGCCCTCGGCGACGAGGTCGAGCAGGGTCGCGAAGTCCTCGGCCCGCTCCGGGGTGGTGCCGGCCTTGACGTTGCCGCGCGCGAGCAGGTTGTCGCTGAGGTCCGCCACCGCCTGCAGCAGGACGCCGTCCGGCGTGAGAAGCCGGCGACCGGTGTCGCGGCCGAGGTTGCCGACGGTGTCGAGGACGACGTCGAACCGCTCGCTCAGGCCCGCGACCGGCGTCAGGGCGTAGTCGACGACGTGGTCGGCGCCGAGCTCCTTGAGGAGCGTGGCGTTGGCGGCGCTCGCGACGGCGGTGACCTCGGCACCGAAGTGCTTGGCCAGCTGCACCGCGTTGGTGCCGATCGCCCCCGACGCGCCGTTGACCAGGACGGTCTGCCCGGGCTGGACGCTGCCGACGTCGCGCAGGAAGTACAGCGCAGTCGCGCCGCCGAAGAGCACTCCCGCGGCCTGCTCGTGCGTGACGCCGGCCGGCAGGTGCACCAGGCGCTTGGTCGGAAGCGCCGCGAGCTCGGCGTGGCAGCCGGCGCCCAGGCCGGTGGTGCCGCAGACCTCGTCGCCGACCGCGAACCCTTCGACGCGAGCGCCCACGGCCTCCACGACCCCGCTGGCGACCCAGCCGAGCACGGGACGTCGCGGTCGGCGCAGGCCGAAGAGCGCGCGGGCGATCAGGCCGTAGCCCCGCGGGAACCGCGCGGCGCGGATGCGGGAGTCAGCGGCGGTCACGGCGGTGGCGTGCACGCGCACCAGCACCTGCTTCGGACCGAGCATGGGGGTCGCGACGTCCTCGACATGCACGACGTCCGGAGCGCCGTATGCGCGGTGGACTGCTGCCTTCATGGTGATCTCCTTACACATGTAAGGCAGAGCGTATCCTTACACTCGTAAGTCCACTACTAGGGAGATCCCTGACATGTCCCCGAAGCCTGCCCGCCCCGCGCTCAGCCGCGAGCTGATCGTCTCGGCGGCCGTGGCCGTCGCGGATCGCGGCGGCCTGGCGGCGGTGAGCATGCGCAACGTCGGGCGCGAGCTCGGCGTGGAGGCGATGTCGCTCTACCACCACCTCCGCGGCAAGGAGGACCTCCTCGACGCCCTCGCCGACTGGGCCTTCGCCCAGATCACGCTCCCCGATCCCGAGCTGCCGTGGCGGGTCGCGATCTCCACCCGCACGTCGTCGGCTCGCGACGTGCTCCGCCGCCACCCCTGGACGCTCGGGCTGCTGGAGTCGCGACGCCACCCCGGCCCCGCACTCCTGCGCCACCACGACGCGGTGCTGGGCTGCCTGCGCCGGCACGGCTTCTCGGTCGCGCTGGCCGCCCACGCCTACTCCGTCATCGACGCCTACGTCTTCGGCTTCGTGCTGACCGAGCTCAACCTGCCGATGGAGCCCGGCGAGAGCACCGAGGAGTTCGCCGCCGAGCTCGGGCAGCTGGGCGACGACTACCCGCACCTCGTCGAGATGATCACCGAGCAGGTCGTGGGTCGCGACTATGCGTACGCCGATGAGTTCGACTACGGGCTCGAGCTCATCCTCGACGGGCTGGCCCAGAGGCTGCGGGCCTGATCAGACGCCGCGGTTGCGGCGCCGTACGGACTTCTTCGGGCGACCGCCGAGGTAGGACCGGCGCGAGTCGATGAGATAGCCCTGGCGCAGCGCCTCGCGTCCGATCAGCATCCGGAAGCCCATCTGGTCGCGGCTGGTCAGCGTCACCTCCGCGGTCACGGTCCGCTCGACGAGGGTGACGTCCAGCAGCACGACGTAGCGCTCCTGCACGTGCCCGGTCGAGGAACGCACGTGCCGGCGGTCGTGGATCGGCAGCTCGACGTCGACGGAGTCCTCGCGCGAGCGCTGCCACGGGTGGATGGAGAAGCGCACCCACGACTCGCCGTCGCGGTCGAACTCGTGGATGTCGAAGGCATGGATCGCGCTCGACCGGGCACCGGTGTCGAGCTTGGCCTTGACCCACTCGACGTCGATGCCGGGCAGACGAACCCATTCGCGCCAACCGGCGGTCAACTGACCGGGGCTGGTTGGATGGGTGGCTGCCACCCCCCTATCCAATCAGGTGTGATCTCGTGAAGCTGGCCATTCTGTCCCGCGCCCCGCGCTCCTACAGCACCCAGCGGCTGCGCACCGCCGCCCAGGACCGGGGGCACGAGGTGAAGGTGCTCAACACCCTGCGCTTCGGCATCGACCTGTCGGGCGACCAGCCCGACCTGCAGTTCCGCGGCAAGCAGCTCTCCGACTACGACGCGATCCTGCCGCGCATCGGCAACTCGATCACCTACTTCGGCACCGCCGTCGTGCGGCAGTTCGAGCAGATGGACGTCTACACCCCCAACACGGCCTACGGGATCTCCAACTCCCGCGACAAGCTGCGGGCCTCGCAGATCCTGTCCAAGCACGAGATCGCGATGCCGGCGACCACGTTCGTCCGCGACCGCGCCGACGTGATCCCGGCGATCGAGCGCGTCGGCGGCGCTCCGGTCGTGATCAAGCTGCTCGAAGGCACCCAGGGCATCGGGGTCATCCTGGCGCCGGACATCAAGGTCGCCGAGGCGATCATCGAGACGCTGCAGAGCACCCGGCAGAACGTCCTGATCCAGCGCTTCGTCAAGGAGTCGAAGGGTCGCGACATCCGCGCCCTCGTCGTCGGCGACCGGGTCGTCGCGGCGATGCGGCGGGTCGCGAAGGGCGACGAGTTCCGCTCCAACGTGCACCGCGGCGGGACGGTCGAGGCCGTCGAGCTCGACCCGGCGTTCGAGGAGGCCGCGGTCCGCTCCGCGCAGATCATGGGCCTGCGGGTCGCCGGCGTCGACATGCTCGAGGGCAACGACGGCCCGCTGGTGATGGAGGTCAACTCCTCGCCCGGGCTCGAGGGCATCGAGACCGCCACCAAGCTCGACGTCGCCGGCGCGATCATCGACCACATCGACAACCAGGTCGCCTTCCCGCAGATCGACGTCCGGCAGCGGCTCAGCGTCTCGACGGGGTACGGCGTCGCCGAGCTGCTCGTCCATGGCGACGCCGACATCGTCGGGCTCACCCTGGGCGAGTCCGGCCTGCGCGAGAAGGACATCTCCGTGCTGACCCTGCACCGCGGCACCGCCGTCATCCCCAACCCGCGCGCCGACACGGTGCTCGAGTCTGACGACCGGCTGCTGTGCTTCGGCAAGCTCGAGGAGATGCGCTCGATGATCCCGGCCCGTCGCAAGCGGATCCGGAAGGTGAAGAAGCTGCCGAGGGTCCCGATCCACGAGCAGGAGTAGCCGGGCCGCTGCGCGACCTCCTCAACCGCCGTCAGCGGAGAGGGCGTCGAGCTCCGCGCGTACGGCGACACGGTCGGCGTCCGTCGGTCGGCCGGCCAGCATCGCGTCGAGGTCCGCGGCGGGCACCAGCGTGCCGACGAGCTCCGCGAGCCGCTCACCCGCCCGCGCGGTCGCGTCGTCGACCGCCCGCAGGATCGCGGCGGCGAGGTCGGAGGGCGGCAGGGACAGGGCGCTCGGCTCCAGCGTGAGCGCGGTCGGCCGTCCGGCTGCGTTGACGCGCACGCGCACGCGTCCCTCGGCGGTGTGCGCCTCGCCGTACAAGGTGGAGAGCTCGTCCTGCACCCGTGCGATCTGCTCGAGGTGGCGGGCGGTCTCGCGGCGGAGGTCGTCGAGCCAGGGCTCGGAGGGTGGTGTCTGGGTCATGCGTGGACGGTTCCCGCGGGCGACCGGCGAGGAACCTCGAGCCCCGTGCCTGTGGACAACCCTCAGTAGCCGCCCTCGGGCGGCTCCATCTCGGCCCGCACCCCGAGCAGCCGAACCGGCCGGTCGTCGGCGAGCGCGTCGTAGAGCGCCAGGGCGGTGTCCGCGAGGACGCCCGGATCCATCGTCGGCCCTGACAGCTTGCGCACCTTGGTGTGCGTGAAGAACGGCGCGAACCTGACCTTGAGGTGCACCCGCGTCGCCGCGCGGCCCTCCTTGGCGAGGTCCTCGATCACCCGCTCGGCCAGCTCCCGAAGGGCGACGGCGACGTCGTCGCGGGTCGTCAGGTCGGCCTGGTAGGTCGTCTCCCGGCCGTGGGCCCGGGCGACCCAGGGCGTGTCGTCGGGCCAGGCGCGCCCGCCGCCGCGCCCGAGCCGGCCGATGTGCGGGCCGGTGTTGGGGCCGAACGCCTCGACCAGCGGTTCGTCGGGGCTGGCCGCGAGCTGGGCCACGGTGTCGATCCCGATCGCCGCCAGCCGCTGGCCGATCTTCGGTCCGACGCCCCACAGCGCGGTGGTCGGCCGGTGGCCCATCACGTCGAGCCAGTTCTCGCGGTGCAGGAAGTAGGTGCCCTGCGGCTTGCCGAAGTCGGTCGCGATCTTGGCCCGGACGAGCGTGTCGCCGATCCCGATCGAGCAGTGCAGGTCGGTCCGCGCGAGCACCGCGGCCTGCAGCTCCAGCGCGGTCGCCAGCGGGTCGTCGGTCTCGACACCGACGAAGGCCTCGTCCCAGCCGAGCACCTCCACCACGGCGCCGGGGTGCGCGCGCAGGGTCGCCATCACCTCCGCGGACGCGGCCTCGTAGACCGGGAAGTCGACCGGCAGCAGGATCGCGTCGGGGCAGCGGCGTACGGCGATCTTCAGGGCCAGTCCCGAGTGCACGCCACGCTCGCGCGCCTCGTAGGACGCGGTCGAGACCACGGCCCGCTCGGTCGGGTCGCCCCGGCCGCCGACGATCACGGGCAGGCCGATGAGCTCGGGACGGCGCAGCAGTTCGACGGCGACGAGGAACTGGTCCATGTCGACATGGAGCACCCAGCGGGGTGAAGTGCCTGTCACCCCGACATGATGTCGTGAAGTGGTGAACCTCGCCGACACCTCCGACTTGTGGTGGAAGAACGCGGTCCTCTACTGCGCGGACGTCCAGACCTTCCTCGACCTCGACGGCGACGGGAACGGCGACCTGCGCGGAATGCTCCACCGGGTCGACTACTTGGCCGACCTGGGCGTGACCTGTCTGTGGCTGATGCCCTTCTACCCGACGGGTGGCAGTGACGACGGCTACGACATCACCGACTTCTACGGCGTGGACCCGCAGCTCGGCAGTGCCGGCGACCTCGTCGAGCTGGTGCGCACGTGCCACTCGCGCGGCATCCGCGTCGTGGCCGACTTCGTCATGAACCACACCTCGGAGCGGCATCCGTGGTGGAAGCAGGCGCTCCGCGGTGAGGACGACCCGCGCCGGGACTGGTACGTCTGGCGCTCGTCCACGCCCCCCGACACCAGCAAGCAGGTCGTCTTCCCTGACAAGGAGGACTCGATCTGGGAGCAGGACCCCGCCTCGGGACAGTGGTACCTCCACCACTTCTACAAGACCCAGCCCGACCTCAACCTCGCCAACCCCGCCGTCCGCGACGAGGTGATGCGCACGATGGGCTACTGGCTCGAGCTGGGCATCGACGGCTTCCGGATCGACGCCGTGCCCTTCCTCTTCACCGAGGACCAGGTGCCGAAGAAGGAGCGCAGGTTCCCGCCGTTCGACCCCCACGACTACCTGCGCAACCTGAAGGCGCACGCCGGGCGGCGCAACGGCACCGTGATGTTCCTCGGCGAGGTCAACCTCCCCTTCCCGGACATGGCGGCGTTCTTCGGCAGCGGCGACGCCGACGAGCTGTCGATGCAGTTCGACTTCATCGGCATGCAGGCGTTCTACCTGTCGCTGGCGCGCGGAGACGTCCGCCCGCTCACGACGGCCCTGCGCGAGCGACCGGCGATCGACGTCGGCAGCCAGTGGGCCAACTTCCTGCGCAACCACGACGAGCTGACGCTCGACAAGCTCAGCGCCGACGAGCGCCAGGAGGTCTTCGACGCCTTCGGCCCCGACCCGGAGCACCAGCTCTTCGACCGCGGCCTGCGGCGCCGGCTGCCGCCGATGCTGGGCGGTGACCAGCGGCGGATCCGGATGGCCTACTCGCTGATGTTCTCGCTGCCCGGCACGCCGGTGCTGTTCTACGGCGAGGAGATCGGGATGGGGGAGAACCTCGACGTGCCCGGTCGGCTGGCAGTCCGCACACCCATGCAGTGGCAGCCCGGCGACCACGGCGGCTTCTCGACCGCCGGGCGCCGCTCGCTGGTCCGTCCGGTCACCCGCGGCGCCTACGGCGCGGACCAGGTCAACGTGGCGACCCAGCGCAGCGATCCCGACTCGCTGTGGTCGTTCGTACGCCGTCTCATCTCGCGCTACCGGCAGTCACCGGAGATCGGGTGGTCGACGGTGGAGGTGCTCGAGCACGGTGACGACCGGGTGCTGGCCCACGTGTGCCGCAAGGACGAGTGGGCTCTGCTCGCACTCCACAACTTCGCCGACGAGCCGGTCGAGGTCAGCCTCGAGGTGCCCGGTCTCACGCGCGGGACCAGGCTCGTCGACCTGCTCACGCCGGGTCCCTCCGAGGAGCTGGAGACCGGCCCGCGCGGCCGGTTCACGTGCACGCTCGCGGCGTACGACCATCGCTGGCTGCGCGTCGTCCTCGACGACGACCGCCGCATCGACCACTGACCGCCCCCGAGGAAAGGACCAGTCGTGACCCGCGTCGGCTTCCACGCCTCGCACGAGCAGATCTCCCCCCGCCAGCTGCTCGCCGACGTCCAGCACGCCGAGCGCGCGGGCTTCGAGATGGCCATGTGCTCGGACCACTTCGCGCCGTGGAGCAGGCGCCACGGGCACGCGGGCTACGCCTGGGCCTGGCTGGGGGCGGCGCTCGCCACCACGGACCTGGCGATCGGGTGCGTCTCCGCTCCCGGGCAGCGCTACCACCCGGCGGTGCACGCGCAGCGGATCGCGACCCTGGGCCAGATGTTCCCGGGGCGCTTCTGGGTGGCGCTCGGCAGCGGCGAGGCGTCCAACGAGCACGTCACCGGTGAGCGCTGGCCTGACAAGGACCAGCGGACCGTGCGGCTCGAGGAGTGCGTCGACGTCATCGGCCGGCTGCTCGCGGGCGAGGAGGTCACCCATCGGGGCCTGGTCACCGTCGACCGTGCTCGGGTGTGGGAGCTCCCCGATCCCCGGCCGCTCCTCGTCGGTCCCGCCGTGTCGGTCGAGTCCGCGGCCAGGGTCGCGGGCTGGGCGGACGGCCTGGTGACGCTCAACCAGCCGGTCGAGGCGCTGCGCGACCTGCTCTCCGCCTATCGCGACGCCGGCGGTCGCGGCCGGGCCGCGTTGCAGGTGCACCTGTCCTGGGCGGCGACCGAGGACGAGGCGGAGGCGATCGCGCACGACCAGTGGCGCAGCAACGTCTTCCCCGAACCGGTCAGCTGGGACACCGAGCTGCCCGAGGCCTTCGACCTGATGGCCCAGCACGTCACTCCCGCGACGGTGCGCGAGCACGTGCGGGTCTCGGCCGACCTCGGGCAGCACCGCGCCTGGCTGGCGGAATATGCCGCGCTCGGCTTCGACGACCTCTACCTGCACTTCGTCGGCCAGGACCAGGGACCGTTCATCGACGCTTTCGCCACCGAGGTGCTGCCCGCGTTGCGCGACTGAGCCGCCTGAGACACTGGGCCCGTGATCGAGCCCCTCCAGACGAGCCTGCTCGTCGCCTCGCTGCTGCTCGCTGTCGTCGCCGGTGTGTACGTCGCCCTCGACCGCGGTCCCGACAACGCCGTCGTCGCCCTGGCCGGCCTGCTCGAGCTGGGCGTCATCGCCCAGGCGGTCATCGGCATCGCGCAGGTCGCCGGCGACGACGACGTGGCCAGCCCGGTGACGTTCGTCGGCTACCTGCTCGCGGCCGTCCTGGTGCTGCCGCTCGGCGTGCTCTGGTCGCTGGCCGAGCGCAGTCGCGGCGCGACCGCGGTGCTGATCGTCGCCGCCGTGACCGTGGCATTCCTCGTCCTGCGCGTGGTGCAGCTGCATGGCTGAGGGCACCTCGACCAGGTCCGGCCTCGGTCGCGCCCTGATCGCCGTCTATGCGGTGTTCGCGCTGTCCGCGACCGCCCGCTCCGGCGTGCAGCTCGCGACGAAGGCGTCCGAGGCACCGGTGGCCTACACGCTCTCGGCCGTGGCCGGCCTCGTCTACATCGCGGCCACCCTCGGGCTGGCGGAGGTCGGGCCGGCCCCACGCCGACTGGCGTGGGCGGCCGTCCTCTTCGAGCTCGTCGGCGTGCTCACGGTCGGCACCCTGACCGTGCTGGACCCGGCGCTGTTCCCGGACGCGACCGTCTGGTCGGCGTACGGACAGGGCTACGGCTACCTGCCGCTGGTGCTGCCGTTCCTCGGGCTGGCGTGGCTGCTGCACACCCGCGACCGGGTTTCGTGACGGCCCTGGCGGGCCTGCTCAACCGCCGGTGACGGCCGGGAACTCCTTCATCGCGTGGTCGGCGATCTTCTTCATCATGTAGGAGTCGATGCCGGCGCCGACGAAGCCACCGGCGACCGGGACGCCGCGGCCGAGGCGGCCGAGCGCCTTGGTGCCGACGCCGCGCATCAGGTTGAAGCCGACGGCCTTGTTGACCACCATCAGCGCCGCGGGCGGCATGTTGCGCAGCGCGAGCGCGGTGACGCGACCGCCGCCGGTGGCCATGCCGGCCTTCTTGAGCACGTCGTCGGACTTCGAGCCGACGAGGGTGAGCAGCACGGCGGTGCGGATCCGCGGCTCGTTGATGTCGTAGCCGCGCAGGATCGCGATCGCGCCGACCATGCGGGTGGCCTGGACGTAGAACTCGAGCACGTTGGCCGGGAGCGCGATCGGCATCGTGACGAAGCCGCCGAGGCCGGTGACGAAGCCGCCGATGCCGCCGCGGACCGTGGTGGCGCGGGCGATCGCCTTGATCGCCTCCTCGCGGGAGCCCTTGTCCTTCTTCGCGGCGCTGGCGACCTGGGGGGCCGACTTGATCGGGCCGCGGCCGTCGAGGCCGATGTCGAGCAGCATCGTGACGACCTTGTTGATCGCGCCGTCGTCGACGGTCGGGTCGTTGGCCGCGTCGAGGGCGGACTTGGTCTCCTTGACCTCGTCACGCTTCGGCTTGAAGAAGTCGATCAGACCCATGTTCGTGCACTCCCCAGAAAGTTGCCGGTGTCGAGCGGCCAGCGCCGCTGCCTCGCCGCAGATCCTGCCATGTGCCGGTGACGAGAGGTCACGAGAAGGCGCGCAGCCGCAGGCTGTTGGTCACCACGAACACGCTGGAGAACGCCATCGCGGCGCCGGCCAGCATCGGGTTCAGCAGCCCGGCGGCGGCGAGCGGGATCGCGGCGACGTTGTAGGCGAACGCCCAGAACAGGTTGCCCTTGATCGTGGACAGCGTGCGCCGCGACAGCCGGATCGCGTCGCCCGCGACGCGGAGGTCGCCGCGCATCAGCGTCAGGTCGCTGGCCTCGATCGCGACGTCGGTGCCGGTGCCCATGGCCAGGCCGAGGTCGGCCTGCGCCAGCGCGGCCGCGTCGTTGACGCCGTCGCCGACCATGGCGACGACGCGCCCCTGGCCCTGCAGGTCCTTGACCGCCGCGACCTTGTCCTCGGGCATGACGTCCGCGATGACGGTGTCGATGCCGACGTCCTTCGCGACCGCCTCCGCGGCTGCCCGGTTGTCGCCGGTCAGCAGCACCGGCGTCAGGCCGAGCGCCTTGAGCTCGTCGACCGCCTGCTTCGAGGTCGGCTTCACGGTGTCGGCGACCACGATGATTGCGGTCGCGCGCCCGTCCCAGCCGACCTCGATCGGGGTCGCGCCGTCGGCGTAGGCCGCCTCGACCGCGTCCCTCAGCTCCGGTGACTTCGGCCGGCCTGCGAAGACCGACCGTCCCTCGACGGTGCCGGTGACCCCGACGCCGCCCGTGGCGACGAAGTCGCTGACGGACAGGGGGGAATCGGCGTACGCCGCGATCGCGCGGGCGATCGGGTGCTCGGAGGCGTGCTCCAGGGCACCCGCCAGCCGCAGGACCTCGTCGTCGGAAACACCCGGCACGGTGGTCACGGACACGACGCTCATCTGGCCGGTCGTGACGGTGCCGGTCTTGTCGAGCACGATCGTGTCGACTGCGCGGGTGGACTCCAGGACCTGGGGTCCGCGGATCACGATGCCGAGCTGGGCGCCGCGACCGGTGCCGACCAGGAGTGCGGTCGGGGTCGCGAGGCCGAGGGCGCAGGGGCACGCGACGATGAGTACGGCGACCGCGGCCGTGAACGCGGCCGGTCCGCCGGCTCCGTTGCCGAGCCAGAAGCCGAGGGTGGCGACGGCGAGCACCAACACGATCGGCACGAAGATCCCCGAGATCCGGTCAGCCAGCCGTTGCACCGGCGCCTTGCCGCTCTGGGCCTCCTCGACCAACCGCGCGAGTCGCGCGAGCTGGGTGTCGGCGCCGACCCGGGTCGCCCGGACGACGATGCGACCGCCGGCGTTGACGCTCGCGCCGACGACCGAGTCGCCGACGCCGACCTCGACCGGCACCGGCTCGCCGGTGAGCAGGCTGAGGTCGACCGCGCTGGTGCCGGACTCGACGACCCCGTCGGTGGCGATGCGCTCGCCGGGGCGGACCACGAAGGTGTCGCCGACGACGAGTGAGTCGATGGGGACGCGGGTCTCGGTGCCGTCGCGCAGGACGGCGACGTCCTTGGCGCCGAGGTTGAGCAGGCCGGTGAGGGCGGCCCCGGCCGTCCGCTTGGCGCGGTGCTCGAACCAGCGGCCGGCCAGCAGGAAGGAGGTGACGCCGGCTGCCGCCTCGAGATAGATGTTGCCGGCGCCGTCGCTGCGCTCGATGGTCAGCTCAAAGGGGTGGGTCATGCCCGGCGTCCCGGCGGTGCCGAGGAACAGGGCGTAGACCGACCAGCCGAAGGCGGCCAGCGTGCCGAGGCTGATCAGGGTGTCCATGGTCGCGGCGCCGTGGCGCAGGTTGGTCCACGCGGCGCGGTGGAACGGCCAGCCGCCCCAGACGACGACCGGTGCGGCCAGGGTCAGCGACAGCCACTGCCAGAACTCGAACTGCAGCGCCGGCACCATCGCCATCGCGACGACGGGGACCGTCAGGGCGGCCGAGACGACGAGCCGGACGAAGGCCTCGTCGCGCTCGGGCGCAGCGTCGGCCTGCTCCTGCGTCGGCAGCGTGGCGGCGTACCCCGCGGCCTCGACGCCGGCGATCAGGTCGTCGGTCGAGACGGACTCCGGGTAGCTGACGTGGGCCTTCTCGGTCGCGTAGTTGACCGAGGCGGTGACGCCGTCGAGCTTGTTGAGCTTGCGCTCGATCCGGTTGGCGCAGGACGCGCAGGTCATGCCGGTGATCTGCAGCTCGGTGGTGGACACGTCGGTGTCAGTGGTCGTCATGGGAACCGCCCTCCTCGGCGCTGATGAGGAACTGCGCCGTCCGCACGACGCCGTCGTGCTGGAAGTCGAAGTAGAGGTGGAAGTCGCCGGCACTGGGGACCTCCGCCACGAACGGAACCTTGGGGCCGGGACCGCTCTCCTCCGGGTGGACGTGGAGGTAGGCGAGGTCGCCGGCGCGCAGGGCCACGAGGTGGCCGAAGGCGCCGAGGTAGGGCTCGAGGTCGGTGACCGGCTCGCCGTCGCGCTCGACGGCGACCGTGACGTCGCTCGAGCTGCCGTCGGTGAGGTGGCCGTCGATGGTGACGGTGTAGCCGTCGACCTCCGTGGTGGCGGTCCTCGCTGCGGGCGTGCTGCCGACCTGGCCGGGGACCGTCACGTCGGCACCGAGGGTCAGGCCCTCGCCGCCGTCGGGCGTGAAGTCGGCGAAGACCCGCCACGCGCCGGGCACGAGGTCGAGGTCGGTGCGCCAGGTCCCGTCGTCCCCGAGGACGGGGTGGACATGCTGGTAGCCCGAGCCGTCGCGGCGTACGGCGATGAGGTGGAGCTGCTTCTCGTGCTCGATGTCGAAGTCGGTGACCGGCTCGCCGTCGGCGCCCGTGATGGTGAACGCGAGCGGGCGGGTGCCCGGCTTGATCGTCGTCTCGGCGAGTGACAGCGTGTAGCCGTCCTGGCTGACCAGGAGCCCGCCCGGGAGGTGGGCGGCCTGCTCGTGGCCGGCGTCGTCGTCGCCCATCTCCATGTCATGGGAGGCGGCCGGATCGTCGTCGAGGACGGGGCCCATCGCCGTACCCACGCCCCAGGCGGCGGCGAAGGCGACGAGCAGACCCAGCCCGAAGACCGCGAGACGGACGGGGGTGCTCATGCCACGCCGTAGCCGGCTTCCTCGACTGCGGCGCGCACGGCCGCGGGATCGAGGGGCTGGCTGCTGGTGACGGTGACGGAGCCGGTCGCGAGGTCGACGTCGACGGCCTCGACGGAGGCGAGCTCGCTGATCTCCTCGGTGACGCTGGCGACGCAGTGGCCGCAGGTCATGCCGGTGACGGTGAGGTTCTGGGTTTCCATGTCTTCTCCTATGACTTGACCAGGCGCGCGATGGCGTCGCTGGCTTCCTTGAGCTTGATGGCCTGCTCGTCGCCGCCCTCGCGGACGGCCTCCACGACACAGTGCTCCAGGTGCTCGTCGAGCAGCCCGAGCGAGAGCGCCTGCAGGGCGCGGGTGACCGCGGAGACCTGCGTGAGGATGTCGATGCAGTACTGCTCCTCGTCGACCATCCGCGCGATCCCGCGGACCTGCCCCTCGATGCGCTTCAGGCGCTTGAGGTGGGCGTCCTTCGTGCCGTGGGCGACGTAGCTGTGTTCGTGGGCCATGCCATGACCATACCCCTAGGGGGTAGGGGTTTCAAGTGGGGGTGATGGTGATGTGTCGGAGTCCCCGCTTAGGCGGGGAATCCTGCACCTCTTGGCCGTTGCAACGCCCCAGAGGTGCAAGACTTCCCCCACCAGTGCCCGGAAGGGGCGTCAGGCAGACGTCGTACGGCGCCCCGCGAGCGGCGCCCACTGGCCCCGCGCGATGAGGACCTCGCGGAGGAGGTCGGGATGGTCGGTGATGACCGCGTCGACGCCGGCGTCGAGGAGCCGGTGCATGGTGGGCTGGTCGTTGACGGTCCACACCGCGACGCGGATGTCGAGGGCGTGGGCGCGCCGGACGATCCGCTCGGTGTAGATCGGCACCCGGCCGAGTCGGAGCGGCACGTGGGCGAACGTGCCCGAGGCAACGCGAGCGGGCGGGCGGGCGTAGGAGCGCGAGGCTGCGATGAGGGTCGTCAGCGCACGCCAGCCCAGTGCGGTCGTCACGTCCGGCACGGCGTGCTGGACGCGCTGCAACCGGTTGGACCAGGCGCCGGCGATGCAGATCCGCTTCGCCCAGGACGGGTTCGCCAGCAGCAGTGCGACCAGGGCCGGGCCGGCCGGCTCGTCCTTGAGGTCGATCGCGAAGCGGGTGTCGGGGAAGGAGGCCAGCGCCGACGCGAGCGTCGGGACCTGCTCTCGGCCCTCGACGCGCAGGCGGCTCAGCGACCGCAACGTGTGGTCCGCGACGGAGCCCGGCTCGCCCGTGACCCGCTCCAGCGTCGCGTCGTGGAAGCAGACCAGGTGGCCGTCTCTCGTGGTGTGGACGTCCGTCTCCAGGTAGCGCACCCCGAGCGCGGTGGCCCGCGCGAAGGTCGCCAGCGTGTTCTCCGGGCCCAGCGCCAGGCCGCCACGGTGGGCGATCGCCAGGGGGCCGTGCTCCTCGCCATACCTCATGACCCCAGCATGAGCGGCCCGGCGGGCACGCGGACAGCCATACGGCGGCAGAGAGGCAGGTGTTCACGCAGCCTTCGTCCGGGTGACAGCCTGGACACCTGCCGGCCACCTGGGCTCGCGGGAATCGGACACCTCGGGCGGGCGTTGTGACCTCGACCGACGACCCGAGAGGAGCCAGCCATGACCGACTTCACCCCCTTCGAGGACCTGTTGGCCGGCCACGCCGGACTCCTCGAGGACTCGCTGCACGACCGGTGGGTCCGCGCGCAGTCGCTGTTCGAGGACCGCGCCTACCGCGAGGCGATCGTGCTGCTCAAGGAGCTGCTCGAGCAGCCCGAGGACTTCGGGCACGCGCTCACTGACGCCCGCCTGCTGCTGGCGCGCTCCTACTACCACTCCGCCCTGCTCGGTCCCGCGATCGAGGCCGCGCGCGAGGTGCTCGCGATCGACCCGCAGGAGGCCTACGCCCACCTGCTCATCGGCCGCTCGCTGCAGCGCCAGAGCAAGCCGGACGAGGCTGCGCCGCACCTCAAGCTCGCGCACCTGCTCGGTGGCTACACGGCCTGATGCGCGCCCGCGCGCGGGCTCCGGAGGGGTACGGCGCCGCACCGGCGCTCGTCTTGGAATAGACCGGACCACGGTCCGGTTAGATGTCGTACAATCTTCAACTAGTCCATCAATGGAGGGCATCATGCAGTTCGGCATCTTCAGCGTCGGCGACATCACTCCCGACCCGACCACCGGCGTCACGCCGAGCGAGGGCGAGCGCATCGAGTCGATGACCCGCATCGCGCTCAAGGCCGAAGAGGTGGGCCTCGACGTCTTCGCGACCGGCGAGCACCACAACCCGCCGTTCACCGTCTCCTCGCCGACCACGCACCTCGCGTGGATCGCCGCGAAGACCGAGAAGCTGCAGCTCTCCACCTCCACCACGCTGATCACCACCAACGACCCGGTGAAGATCGCCGAGGACTACGCCTTCCTGCAGCACCTGTCCGGTGGCCGCATCGACCTGATGATGGGACGCGGCAACACCGGCCCGGTCTACCCCTGGTTCGGCAAGGACATCCGCGACGGCATCAAGCTCGCGATCGAGAACTACCACCTGCTGCGCAAGCTGTGGCGCGAGCCGGTCGTCAACTGGCAGGGCCAGTTCCGCACCCCGCTGCAGGGCTACACGAGCACGCCCGCGCCCCTCGACGGCACGCCGCCGTTCGTGTGGCACGGTTCGATCCGCAGCCCCGAGATCGCCGAGCAGGCGGCCTACTACGGCGACGGGTTCTTCCACAACCACATCTTCTGGGGCCCCGACCACGCCGCCAAGATGGTCCGGCTCTACCGCCAGCGCTTCGAGCACTACGGCCACGGCGCCGCCGACCAGGCGATCGTCGGCCTCGGCGGCCAGGTGTTCCTGGGTGCCACCGAGGCTGAGGCCAAGAAGCAGTTCCGGCCCTACTTCGACAACGCCCCGGTCTACGGCCACGGCCCGTCCCTCGAGGACTTCTCCGCCGCCACGCCGCTGACCGTCGGCACGCCCGAGCAGGTCATCGAGCGGACGCTGGGCTTCGCCGACTACGCCGGTGACTACCAGCGCCAGCTCTTCCTCATCGACCACGCCGGCCTGCCGACCGAGGTCGTGCTGGAGCAGCTCGAGATCCTGGGTCGCGAGGTCGTCCCGGTGCTCCGCGCGGAGTTCGACCGCCGCCGCCCGGCCCACGTGCCCAGCGACCCGCCCACTCACACCTCCCTCGTCGCCGCCGGACCCGACGCCCCGCACCACCTCGTCGAGCCCGCCAAGGCCGACGACACCGCAACCGTCACCGAAGGAGCACAGTCATGACCCGCACGATCGTCGTCCTCACCGCCGGCCTGACGGTGCCCTCGTCCACGCGGCTGCTCGGCGACCAGCTCGCCGATGCCGTCTCGGCGGCCGTGGGCGCCCGCGGCGAGGCCGTGTCCTTCGAGTACGTCGAGGTGCGCGAGCTCGCCCAGGACCTCGCCGGCTACATGACCAGCGGAGGCGTCGCCACCCCGCGCCTGACCGCGGTCCGCGAGCAGATCTCGGCGGCCGACGGACTGATCGCGGTGACCCCCGTGTTCAGCGCAAGCTTCAGCGGGCTGTTCAAGATGCTGATCGACGCGCTCGACACCGACGCCCTCAACGGCATGCCGGTGCTGATCGCCGCGACCGCCGGCACCGCCCGGCACTCGCTGGTCCTCGACCACGCGATGCGCCCGCTGTTCAGCTACCTGCGAGCCGTCGTGCTCCCGACCGGCGTGTTCGCCGCGACCGAGGACTTCGGCAGCACGGGTCTCTCCGACCGGGTGGCCCGGGCCGCGGCCGAGCTGGCCAACGCCGTGGTGGTGTCGGGCAGCGACCACGTGGCCGGGTTCGCCCCGGACCCGACCGCGCGTCGCCGTACGTCCGGGAACGACCTGGCGCCCGTCGCCGACTTCGCCGAGCTGCTGCGCGGACACTCGGGCTGATTCCCGGCCGGCACGTGGCGATCGACACCCCGGGCGACGGAATCGCGGCCCATGGGGCATCGTTGAGGACAGTGCAGCCGACCGGCGGCACCCGCACGACCCGCTCAAGGGGGACGCACATGTCCGACACCAACATCGCTGACAAGCTGAAGCAGACGATCGACGAGCTGCAGATCGACAAGCACGTCAACGACTTCGTCATCCAGCTCGAGACCGCCTTCACCACTGCCCGCGACAAGGTCGCGACGCTGGCCGCCGAGCGCGGCGACGACGTGGAGCGCTTCCTCGACAAGATGAGCACCACCATCGACGAACGCACCGAGGGCCGGTTCGCGCCCCACGTCGACAAGGTCCGTGAGACCGTGTCGAACGGCGTCACCAAGCTCGCGGACCAGCGCCCGAGCACCACCCCGGTCACGCCGGTCGCGGAGGACGAGATCCCCGCCGCCGAGTGATCGACCCAGACTGAAGGCCCGCTTCCACCCCCGTGGGGAGCGGGCCTTCTTCTATTTCGGCCCTCGACCTGGGCGGCGCGGACTCCTACGTTGGTCGGTGACCCTTCCTCGACCCCAGGAGCACCCCATGGCTGCACGGCTGAACCCCTACGTCAACGTCCTCGACGGCCAGGCCCGCGAGGCGCTGGAGTTCTACCAGTCCGTCCTCGGCGGCGAGCTGACCGTGATGACCTTCGGCGACATGGGCACCCAGGGCGACCTCGCCATCCAGGTGATGCACGGCCAGCTCGAGACGCCGGCCGGCTTCACGCTCATGGTCGCCGACGCGCCGCCCGAGATGGTGCAGGTGACGAGGGGCAACAACGTCTCCATCAGCCTGTCCGGGACGAGCGAGGACGGCGAGGCCCTCCGCGGCTACTTTGCCGGCCTCAGCGACGGCGGCCAGGTGGTCCAGGCGCTCGAGCCCGCCCCCTGGGGTGACGAGTTCGGTGCCCTCGTCGACAAGTTCGGGATCAACTGGCTGGTCAACATCGCCGGTGACGGCGCCCCGGCCTGACAGGGTGGGCACATGAGCCCTGTCCAGATCAGACCTCTCGGGGGTGGCCCCGGCTGCCTCGTCATGATCCTCGTGTCGATCGGTGCCTCGGTCGTCCTGACCCTGCTGCTCAACTGGCTAGCGCGCTGACGGCCCTCACCAGGGTGAGGGCTTGAAGTCCTTCACGAAGCAGCCGTAGAGATCTTCGCCGGCCTCACCGAGGACGACCGGGTCGTAGACGCGGGCGGCGCCGTCGACGAGGTCGAGGGGGGCGTGCCAGCCCTCGGCCGCCATCCGCAGCTTCTCGGCGTGCGGGCGCTCGTCGGTGATCCAGCCGGTGTCGATGGCGGTCATCAAGATCTTGTCGGTCTCGAACATCTCCTCCGACGACGTGCGGGTGAGCATGTTGAGCGCGGCCTTGGCCATGTTGGTGTGCGGGTGCCCGGCGCCCTTGTAGCGGCGGCCACCGAACTGTCCCTCCATCGCCGACACGTTCACGACGTACGCGCGCCCGGACGACGCAGTGACCGCCGCCGCGGCCAGCGCCGGTCGCAGCCGGGAGACCAGCAGGAACGGCGCGATCGAGTTGCACAGCTGCACCTCGAGGAGCTCCAGCGGGTTGACCTCGCCGACCGTCTGCGTCCAGGAGTTGTTCAGCTGTACGTCGGGGAGCAGGCCGCCCGCGTCGACGGCGGTGCCCGCAATGTGCGCGTCGAGGGACGCGTTGCCGGCCGTCAGTGCGAGGGCGGTCAGCGACGCCGCGTTGTGCGCGGCGAGGGCGTGCTCGGCGCTCTCGCCGAGGTGGTGGGCGACGGCCGTGTCGGCCAGCGCGCCGGCGATGGCGGCGGGGTGCGCCTCGGAGATGCGGTCGAAGGTGACCATCTCCGGGAGCTCCCGGTCGGTCGGCAGCGGAGCCAGCTCGGCGTCGACCAGCGGGGCGTAGGCGCCCGGCGTGCGGCGTACGGTCTGGCAGGCGTTGTTGATCAGGATGTCGAGCGCGCCCGCGGCTGCGACGTCGTCGGCCAGCGAGATGACCTGGGTGGGGTCGCGCAGGTCGATGCCGACGACCTTGAGGCGGTGCAGCCAGTCGTCCGAGTCCTCGAGCGAGGAGAACCGACGCACGGCGTCACGCGGGAAGCGGGTCGTGATCGTCGTGTGCGCGCCGTCGCGGAGCAGCCGCAGCGCGATGTACATCCCGATCTTGGCGCGACCGCCGGTGAGCAGCGCGCGCTTGCCGGTGAGGTCGGTGCGCTGGTCGCGCTTGGTGTGGCTGAAGGCCGCGCAGCTCGGGCACAGCCAGTGGTAGAACGCGTCGACCAGCGTGTAGTCGTTCTTGCAGATGTAGCACCCGCGCGGGTTGATCAGCTCGCCGGCGAAGGCGCCCGGCGCGTTGGAGACGAGCGGGATGCCGGACGTCTCGTCGTCGATCCGCACCGGCGACCCGGTCGCCGTGAGCTCGGTGACCGCCCGGTCGTGGGCGAGCTCCTCGGCGCGCTTGGTCAGCTTCCGCTCGGCCTTGATCGCCTTGTACATGTGCGAGGCCGCGCGCTTGACCGTCACGTGGTCGGGGTGCTCGGGCGGCAGCGTGTGGAGCTGCTGCAGCACGCGGAGGGTGGCGGCCAGGTCCTCGGGGTCGAGGCCGGCGTCATGCGGGGAGGTCACTGGCGCAATGGTACGGCGGCGCGGGCCGCTACCTCATTTCCGCAGGAGCTCCCGGAAGGACCGCGACATCAGCCCGGCACCCGAGCGGGCGGGGGCGGCGCGCAGGGGGCGACCGCCGTACACGACCTCGGTGGCGGTGCCGTAGCCCAGCCAGGTCTCGGCCCGTCCCTGCCCGACGCCGGGCTTGCTCCAGTCGCACACCCCGGCGGGGAAGACGGCCTGCAGCCGCGCCCACTGCGCGTCGCTGAACGGCAGCGGCGAGGTGTACGTCGACCTGTCGAGCGGCGTCAGTCGGCAGGCGACCACGTCGTTGGCGATGTCGCCGCCGGCCTCTTGGCGCGGGGTCGACAGGCGCAGCTGGGTCACGTCGGTCGCGCACACCCCGATGCAGCGGTCGGTCACCGTGGCGGGCCGGTCGGCGGCGATCTTCTGCGCGAGCGGGATGGCCCGCTTGTCCTTCTCGACGGCCGCGAGCCAGCCGTCCATCGCGAGGAACGCCTCGCGTGACCACTCCACGTCGCCGATCAGCGGCGCCGGGCCGAACCACATGACCCGGTTGTCGGTGTGCCCCTGGTCGCGCTCGAGGCGCGTCTCGGTCCACCACGCGTGGGCGTAGTCGTGGGCCACGCCGGGGTCGGGCCCGCCGTGGTTGATGATCGCCACCTCGTCGAGGTGGTTCATCTCGTTGATGAGCCCGGTGCGGTAGGCGCGGGCGATCGAGGTCGGGTCGCCGGCGATGCGACCGGGCGTCGGGTCGGCGTTGACGTCGATGCCCCCGACCTTCTCGTTCAGGTCGACGAACTGCTCGGGCGTGATGGTGCCCCGGTTGAGCGCGTTCAGGCCGTACTGGACACCGGTGTTGGCGAACGGGACGCCCGCGAACCCGTGCCCGGCGGCCTTCTCCTGCGCCGACCAGACCGACTTGGGGCGCGGCCCGAGCAACTGCATCACGATGTCGAGGATCGAGCAGCGGACACCGGCCGGGTTGATGTCGGAGTCGAAACGGGTCGAGGGGTCACCGGCGACCGGGTCCTTCGTGCCGAGGCACGGCGTCTCCGGGTTGATGGCCTTCTTGAACAGGAACTCGTCGGCGGCGACCGCGTTGAGGTGGCTGATGTGTCCCTCGACGTCGGCCATCTGCGTGGGCAGCCAGACGGTGCCGGGCGACCACCGCGACGGGTCCTCGAAGTACTTGCGCATGAGGTGGTAGTCGGCGAACTGCGCGCCGGCGGTGAAGACGTCGGGGTAGGAGCAGGTCGTGACCAGGCCCTGGTAGATCCCGGGGTAGGAGTTGGCGATCGTGTGCTGCGCGATCGAACCGCCGCTGCAGCCGGAGCCGATGAGGTAGCGCACCTCGCCGTAGCGCTCCACGAGCCGCTCGCGCGCCATCATCATCGACTCGGCCTCGACCGCGAGGTTGCAGTTGTGGCCGGTGTTGTTGAGCGCCGTCGCGAGCACCGCGAAGCCCTTGGCGAGTGCGGTGACATAGCTGTCCTCGACCGGGGACGCCGGCAGGGTCCCCGCGAAGTCGTGGAGGTTGGGGTGGGACGGGCCGTAGGACGCACCGCACCCGCCGCCGTGGGTGGCGAGCACCTTGTGGTTCCACTGGGCCTGCGGGGCCCACGCCTTCCACGCCTTGCCGGGCCTGAACAGGGTGAGGATCGTGTAGCGGTCGCGGTCCTGGAAGCCGTCCTCGCGGCGCACCACGAACGGCACCGTGACGCCCTGGTCGGTGGTCGTCGTCGCGACGTCGTCGGGCGGGTTCTTCGGGTGGTAGCGCGACAGGCCGGTCTTGAGCGGGTCGGTGGACTTGTAGAGGAAGGAGTAGCGCGCCGGCTGGTTGCACTGGGCGTCGCGGGCGGTGGGCTGGCACTGGTAGGGACCGGGCTGCGGTCCGGCGAAGACCGGGCCACCGTTGGGGAAGTTGGTGATGACGGTCCGGCCGCTGCGCGCCCGCGGGGCGGAGGCCTTCACGACGTTGCGCCCGAGCCTCAGGTGCTTGAGCAGGCCCCAGTAGCGGCCGTCCGAGCGGACCTTGAACGCCCGGGTCACCCTGCGCTCGCCGACCGTGACGACGACCTTCTTCGGGTCGACCCTGCGCGGGAGCCGCACGACGACCAGCGCGTCGCCGGCCGAGATCAGGTCGGCCCGGTTGGAGAGCACCGAGATCCGGAGCCGCGGCTTGCGCTTGCCGGGTGGGCGCATCGCCGTACGACCCGGATCGGCGGAGCCGACGGTCGAGGGGACAGCGGCCGCGGGGGACACGAGTGGCCCCGAACCGGAGAGCAGCGAGGCGCCGAGCACCAGCGTGAGAAGGACGGCGGCGGTGCGGCGGATGAGGGCGAGGGTCACGGGCACTCCTTGGGTGTCGGAAGCACAACGACTCGCCGTTGACCCGGCTACGTCGGTCGGTGGGCGTGGCTAGGGTGACGAGCAGGCCCGTTGCGAGGGCCGTTGCGAGGGGGAGTGCAGTGCTGGATCAGGCAGACGCGCGGCCGGCGGTCGCCATCGGGGGACTGGGCGTGCGCTGTGAGGGCGTCGTGCACCTCTACAAGACCTTCGGTGGGCACGACGTGGTGGCGCTGCGCGGCGTCGACCTCGTCATCGCGCCGGGTGAGCGGGTGGCCTTCCTCGGCCCGTCCGGCTCCGGGAAGTCGACGCTGCTGACGCTGCTGGGCGGCATCCAGAAGCCCAGCGCCGGCCGGATCTTCCTGGGCGACGAGGAGATCTCCCGGATGGGCGAGCGCTATCTCGCCCGCATCCGCTCCCGGTCGGTCTCCACCATGCTGCAGGGCGCGACCCGCAACCTGCTGCCTTATGCCACGGGTCGACAGAACATCGCCTTCGCCCGGCTCTCCCTCAGCTCCGCCGAGCGCCGCGACGCGATGCTCGACACCGAGCTGCTGAGCCGCGTCGGGCTCGAGGAGCAGGCCGACCAGGTCGTCTCCACCATGTCCGGCGGCCAGCGCCAGCGGCTCGCGCTCGCCTGCTCGGTCGCGACCGCGCCCCGGCTGCTGCTGGCCGACGAGCCGACCAGCCAGCTCAGCCACGAGGACCGCGACCACGTCCTGCACCTCATCCACTCGCTCGGCGACGACTTCGGCACCACCATCGTCGTCGTCACCCACCAGCCCGAGGTGGCCGCGACCTTCCCGCGCTCGATCACGATGAAGGGCGGTCGCGTCGGCGCCGAGGGCCGCCACGGCTCCGAATACGCCGTCGTCGGCGAGGACGGCGTGCTCCACCTCCCGGGCCACGTCGCGGCTGAGTGGCCGCCCGGCACGCTGGTGAAGTTCGAGGACGACGACCAGGGGCGCCTGATCATCACCCGCTCGAGCGGAGAAGGGGCAGCCCAGTGAGCGACCTGGTCCTCAGCGACATCACCTACGTCGCCGGCCGCACCCTGCTCGACGACGTCACGCTGACCTTCCCGGCCGGCAAGGTGACGGCCCTGTCCGGTCCGAGCGGGTCGGGCAAGACCACCCTCCTCTCCATCGCGGGCGGGCTCCTCGAGCCGACGACCGGCACGACGTCGTACGCCGATGCGTCGATGTGGCAGGGCACCGGCGACCCGCGCCCAGACGTCGCGTTCGTGCTGCAGGTCTATGGCCTGGTGCCGATCCTCAGTGCTCGCGAGAACGTCTCCATCGCCCTGCGTGCTCGCGGGGTCGACCCGCGCGACGCGGACGAGGAGGCCGAGGCGGCGCTGGGCCGGTTCGGCATCGCCGACCTCGGTGACCGGCAGGTCGAGGAGCTCTCGGGCGGGCAGATGCAGCGCGTCGCCTGCGCCCGCGGGTTCGTCGTCGGCGCCGGAATCCTGCTCGCCGACGAACCCACCTCCGAGCTCGACGAGGGCAACCGCGGCGTGGTGCTGGCCGAGCTCCACGAGGAGGCGGCCCGCGGGTCCGTGGTCGTCGTCGCGACCCACGACCCGGCGGTCGTGGAGGCCTGCGACGTGCACTACGCCCTCGACGAGGGCCGGCTGGTGCAGAGCCGGACAGCGCACGCATGACCCGTGCCCTCCGCGGAGCGTGGAGCCGCCGCGGCACCCTGCTGACGCTGCTCGCGATGACGACCGTCGTCGTCGGCGGAGCGGTCGCCGTTCTCGGCTTCGCCGAGGCCGCCGGCACCTCGCGCTGGCTGATGTCGCCGCTGCTGCTGCTCGGCGCGGTCGCGATCCCCAGCATCGGTCGTGAGCTCGCGGCCGCGCGCCGCGAGGAGATCGGCCTGGCTCGGCTGCGGGGGATCCGCGGGCTCCGGCTCGGCGGCGTCCTGCTGGCCGAGCCCCTCGTCACGATCGTGCTCGGCACCTGTCTGGGGCTCGTGCTCGGCTCGCTGGTCGCACGCGTCGCGGGCAGCGCCTGGCTCGACGCCGACGTGCCGGCGCTCGGGTCGACGGCTGCCGGCGTCGCCCTCGGCACCGCCGCGGGCAGCCTGCTGATCGTCCTGCTCGGCACCTGGGCGACCGTCACCGAACCACTGTCGGTGCAGGTCGCGACCCGCAACCGACCCCGGCGCGCGACGACGCTGGTGCTCTTCGGAAGCGTGCTCGTCATCGTCGGTGCCGCCGTCGCGGCCTACCGCAGCCGCCAGGCCGTCGTCGGCGATCCCGACGTCCTGGTGCTGCTCGGGCCCGCCCTGGTCGGGCTGGCGCTGGGCCAGGTCGCGATCTGGGTGCTGCGCCTGCTCGCCCGCGGTGCGACCGGTGCCACGGCGACGTCGGGGTTGTCCGGGTTCCTGGCCACGCGGCGGCTGTCGCGGGCCGACGACCTCGTGACGCCCATGCGGCTGCTCGTCGCCGCGGCCGTCGTCGGCGTCCTCGCCCTCACCGGCGCCTCCTCGGTCACCGACTGGGTCGACGGTGGCGCCCGGATCGCTGCCGGCGGTCCGCGGAGCGTGCCGGTCGAGGAGGGCGCCGTACAAGCCCTGGCGCTGACCCGCGACCTCGACCCCGAGGGCCAGCACCTGATGGCGGTGGCGGTCGTGCCCAACGAGGGCCGGCTCGGCGAGCGGCGGGCCTATGTCGACGCGGCGCGCTTCGAGTCCGTGGCCGGCGACTTCTACGACGACACCCCGGCGGCAGCTGCGGCCGCACGCATCGATGAGCTCACCACCGACTCCGCCGACCTGACCGTGCGCGGCAACCGGCTCGAGGTCGCGAGCGAGCGGATCGAGTCCGGCCCCACCGCCACGACCCGGCTGATCCTGGAGCTCGACTACGTCACGGCCGATGGCAAGGGCGCATCGATCGAGGCCCTGCTCAACCCGCGCCCGGGACAGCAGGATCGTCGCTCCGTCCGGCTGCCCGGCTGCACCGCCGGCTGCCAGGTGACCGGGCTGGCGATCGCCCGAACGCTCGCGGGTGGTGGCGGCAACGTCTTCGAGCTCGATGACACCTCCTACCGCGTGCTCCTGACGCAGCTGTCCGTGGGCGACCGCTCTCTGCTCGACGTCGCGTGGCAACCGGACCGGTCCGCGATCGACGGCCTGGGCAACATCAGGTTCTATCCCGGTCTCGACCTCCACTACCGGTCCGTCGCCAACCGGCTCGACGGCCTCGAGGTCAATCCGTTGCCCGACGGCCTGCTCGACCTGCAGGTGGCGGCGATCTCCGACCCGATCCCGGAGTTCGCGGCCGGTGCGGAGCCCGGCCTCCCGCTCGACATCGCCGGCAACGATCGCGTGCTCGGCGAGGGCACCCGCTTCGAGGCGCTGCCGCTGCTCGGTGGCATCGGGCAGCTGACCGACCTGCCGACGAGCATGGTCGGATCCCGGCCGACGGTGCCCGACGCGGAGACCTCGATCGTGGTCGCCGACGACACACCGTCCGCGATGCTGGCGGCGTTGACCGAGGCGACCGGCACGAAGGCCCGCTCCCTCGAGGACGTACGCCGCAGCGTCTCCACCGCAGCGGGCGCGGACCAGTCCCGGGCCTACGCGTTGATGGCGGCCTTCTGCGCACTGGTCGCGCTGCTCTCCTTGGCCGCGGGCATCGCCCGCCACCTGCGCAGCTACCGCCACGACGTCGCTTCGCTGCGAGTGCTCGGGGTCGGGCTGGGCGAGGCCCGCCGGGCCGGCCGGGTCGAGCTGGTGGCCCTGGCCGCGGTCGTCCTGATCTCGGTGGCAGCGGGCGGCTGGCTCGCGGTGCACCTGCTGCTCGGCGGGCTGCCGCTCGTCACGGTGTCGCCCGCGGCCGCGCCGCTCGACACCACCCCGCGTGTGGCGACGCTGGTGGTGCCGGCGGTGCTGGCGGCGGTTGCGATGCTCGTCCTGGGCGGCCGGGCCCGCGCCGTACGACCGTCAGCGACGCGACCCTCGACCCTGCGTGAGGAAGAGGGCCGATGATCCAGCTCCTCGGCACCATCATTCGCGGACTCAGGTCGCGTGCGCTGCTCAGCGTCGGCTCGGTGCTGCTCGCGGCGCTCGCGCTCGGGTCGGCGGCGCTGGGGCCGATCTTCTCCGAGGCCGTCACCAACTCCTATGTCGTCACCCGGCTGCAGGAGGCGTCGGCGGCGTCGACCGACCTCACGCGGGAGCTCACCCCCGACGGTGGCACCGACCCGGAGGTCGCCGTCGACCGTGCGATCGCCGCCTCCGACGCCAGGAACGAGGGGCCGTGGGGCCCAGCAACGGCGACGCTCGTGTCCGACGACTTCAGCGGGCTCGGCGGCATCGTGAGCTTCTGGTCGCGCGACGACGTCTGCGCCGGCCTGGAGATCGAGGGCCGCTGCCCCACCGCGCCCGGCGAGGTGCTGATGCTGGCCACAGACGTCGAGAAGGCGGGCGCGGAGATCGGCCGGCCGCTGGAGCTCAACACCGCGATCCCGGAGCCGCTCCGGGGCTCGTATGCCCGCTCGCCGCTGTCACAGGTCACCGTGGTCGGCTCCTATGCCACGCCCGTCTCCGACGACGAGTGGACCCACCCGCTCCGCCTCAGCTCGACCAGCGAACGGTTCGATCCCACCGGCGACTACACGCCCTACATGCCGGCACCGCTGCTGACCACGCACGCGACCCTCGGCACCCTCGGCGCCGGAGCGTGGACGGTGCAGGTCGACACCCCGCTCGCGGTCCCGGCGGATGCGACGCCGGCCGACCTCGCCGACGCGGTGGCGACGGCCGCCGGCCTGGAGGTCACCGAGGAGGTCGACGGCGGCACGCTCGTCGGGGTCCCCGGCACCAACAACCTGCAGGCCTTCAGCGACGAGGTCCGTGCCCAACAGTCCACCGCGCGCAAGTCGATCGCCCCGGCCGTCCTGTCGCTCGTGCTCGTCGCCCTCGCGCTGCTGATGCGGCTGCTGATGGCGGCCAGCGAGATCCGGGTGCCGGAGCTCGCGCTGGCCTCCCTGCGCGGGGTCTCCTCGACCCGGCTGTGGCTGCTCGGACTGGCCGAGCCCTTCGTCGTCCTGGCCGCAGCGGTGCCGCTGGGTGTCGGTTTCGGGGTCGGCCTGGGCGCCCTGCTGACCCGGCAGTGGCTGGTGCCGGGACTGCCGATGCCGCTGCCGTGGGTGAGCTGGGCCGCCGCAGCGCTGGTGCTCGCCGTCGCCGTCGGGGTCGCCTGCGTTGCGGTCGGGATGGTCGTGCGCGACACCCTCGCCTCCCAGCTCTCGGGCGTACGCCGACCGCGGGAGTCGCGACG
This sequence comes from Nocardioides sp. CF8, assembly GCF_000389985.1. Classification (NCBI taxonomy): domain Bacteria; kingdom Bacillati; phylum Actinomycetota; class Actinomycetes; order Propionibacteriales; family Nocardioidaceae; genus Nocardioides; species Nocardioides sp. CF8. The sequence continues at coordinate 3,653,636 of NZ_CM001852.1, read as the reverse complement.
TTGGTCGGTCGTCGCCCAGCTGACCCTGCTGGCGCTCGCCCTCGCCGTACTCGTCTCCAAGCTCTCGGCCTCCGGCCAGAGCGCGCCCGACCTGACCGACATGCTGCTGCCGATGCTGCTCGCGATCGTGGCCGGGCTCGCGGCGACGCGGCTGACGGCCTGGGCGGCGACGTGGTGGACCAAGCGTCGTGGGCTGACCCGTTCGCTGAGCGGCTTCGTGTCGGCGCGGGCGATCTCGCGTCGTCAGGAAGGCACGCTGGTCATCCTCCCGGTGGCGGCAGCGATCGCGGTCGCGGTCTTCGGCGCGGGCGTCTACGACTCGGCCTCGACCTGGCGCGGCAGCGTCGCGGCCACCGTGTCGCCGGCCGCGACGACGTGGACCTCCTCGCTGTCGCTGCGCGAGACCCGCGATCTCACCCGCAGCCTCGACCCGGAGGGGGAGTGGCTGATGGCCGCGGCGTCGGTGCTCAACCCCGGCGCGGACTTCGCCGTGGTCGACGCCGAGCGGCTGGCCACGGTGGCGACCTGGCCGGCCACGTGGAGCCCGGGTCGCAGCGTCGAGCAGGTCGTCGACGACATCACGCTGCCCGGGCGCATCCCTCTGCTCGTCGGCAGGCGGCTCTCGATCACGGTCGACAACCAGGCCACGACGTCGGGCGAGCTCGGCATCGAGGCGCGCTTCGGCAGCGTCGGTGGCGTGCCGGAGCGCAGCTATCTCGGGCCGTTCCCGGCGGGCGAGAGCACCCAGGGCGTTGCCCTGCCGAAGACCTGCCGCACCGGCTGCCCGCTGGAGGGCCTGACCCTGGGCGGGGGCGCCGGGACGGCGATGGAGATGACCGGCACGGCCCGGGTGCTGTCGGTCGCGGTCGACGGCGCGGTGGTCGAGGACGCCATCGCCGGAGCTGGCTGGCAGCCGAGCGCCGACAACCGGGGGCGCTCCTCGATCGGGGCCGTCGACACCTCCGGGGACAGCATCGACCTGACCTTCGACGACGCCGCGGGCCCGGCGATGGCCCGGCTCTCCGCGGGCGGGATCCCGTTGCAGCGACCGGTCCTGCGCGGGGTCGACGTCTCGGACCGCGTGATCGCCGACCTGCCCAACCGGGAGAGCGCCGGCATGGTCCAGGTCGATCCGGCGGGCGAGCTGGAGGGCATGCCGTTCGTCGGCCCGGCCGGGCTGCTCGTCGACTACTCCGCCTTCATCGCCGACCGCTCGGTCTACGACAACCTCTTCGAGACGCGGGTGCTGATGCGCGCGGGCGCTCCGCAGTCACTGTCGAGGGAGCTGACCAGGTCCGGCCTCGCCGTGGAGACGACCTATGCCGCGCAGAAGCGGGTGCTCGACCAGAGCGCCTACGCGCTGGCCCTGCGGCTCTATGCCGTGGTCGCGGTGCTGGTGCTGCTGATGGCGCTGGCCGGGCTGTTCGTCTCCACCGCGGTCCAGCTCCCGGCCCGGCGTCGCGACGCTGCGGCGTTGCGGGTCGTCGGCGTACCCCGCTCCGCGGTGATGTCCGCCGTCGCCCGGGAGTTCCTCGTGGTGCTCGGTGGCGCCGCGGTGGCAGGCGTGCTGGCCGGTTCGCTCGCGCAGTACGTCGTGCTCCGCACCATCACCCTGGGCGTCGTCGAGTCGTTCACCACCCCGCACCTCGTCGCGGCCATCTCGCCGATGCGCCTCGTCGCGCTCACCGCCATCGCGGCCGTCGTGCTGGGCATCGCGGCCTTCGTCTCGGCCTCGCTGACCGTCCGCGGTGCCCGCGGGTCGACGCTGCGCGAGTCCGCGCGGTAGGTGGTGTCACGTCGCCGTTGGGTGGTCCGCCTGCTCTCGCCGGGGCCCGGCTGATCTGGAAAAAGTTTCCGCCGACCTGTCGTATCCGTGCCGACTCGTTCGTAGACATGATGAAGGCCCGCCCAGAGGGTCACCTACCAGGAGGAAATCCCATGCCGCAGTACCTGCTCTCCGTCGCGATCGACCCCACCGACGCTGTCCCCTCCCCCGAGGAGATCCAGCCGATCTTCGAGGCCGTCGACGCGTTCAACGACAAGGTCCGTGAGTCCGGCAAGTGGGTGTTCGCCGGCGGCCTCGAGGGCATCGACGCCGCGACGACCGTCGACGCCACCGGCACCGAGCCGGTCGTCACCGACGGTCCGTTCGCCGAGGCGAAGGAGTACCTCGGTGGCTTCTGGATCATCGAGGCGGCCGACCTCGACGAGGCGCTCGTGTGGGCCAAGGAAGGCTCGGCGGCGTGCCAGGGCAGGGTCGAGGTCCGGCCCTTCCAGTCCGCTTGATGAGCACCCCACGAAGTTCTTCTCCTCCGCTGCGCTCCCCCGAACAACATCGCGGGGACCCCGCATGAGCACCGACCTCGAGGCCGAGCTCACTCGCATCCATCGCGAGGAGTACGCCGCTGTGGTGGCCTCGCTCGTCCGGCGCTTCGGGGACATCGATGTCGCCGAGGACGCCGCGAGCGAGGCCCTCGTGGCCGCGCTCGAGCACTGGCCGACCTCCGGGATCCCCCCGAACCCCGGCGGCTGGCTGACCACCACCGCGACCCGCAAGGCGATCGACCGGATCCGCCGCGAGTCGAACCGTGACACCAAGCATCAGCAGGCAGCGATGATCATCGATCCCACACCACCCGCCGATCCCGGCGTGGTCGACGACGACCGGCTGCGACTGCTCTTCACCTGCTGCCACCCGGCCCTGTCGCCGGAGGCGAGGGTCGCCCTGACGCTCAAGCTGATCGGCGGCCTCACGGTCGAGGAGATCGCCGCGGCGTTCCTCGTCCCCGACACCACCATGGCCCAGCGCATCACCCGCGCCAAGCGCAAGATCTCCGATGCGCACATCCCCTACCGCGTGCCGCAGGCCGCCGACCTGCCCGCCCGCCTCGGCGGCGTGCTCGCGGTCGTCTACCTCATCTTCAACGAGGGCTACCTCTCCTCCTCGGGCGCCGACTCGATCCGCGACGACCTGTGCCTGGAGGCGATCCGGCTCGCACGGCTGCTGCGCGCACTCATCCCCACCGAGCCGGAGATCACCGGGCTGCTCGCCCTGATGCTGCTCACCGAGGCCCGCCGCCCGGCGCGGGTGGCCGGCGGCGAGCTCGTCACCCTCGGGGAGCAGGACCGTGGTCGGTGGGACCGCGACCTGATCGAGGAGGGGCACGCCCTGGTCCGCGACTGCCTGGCGATCAACCGGCCCGGGCACTACCAGCTCCTCGCCGCGATCAACGCCGTCCACACCGACGCGCCGGCCGCGGCCGACACCGACTGGGGCCAGATCGCGGCGCTCTACGACCAGCTCTATGTCGTGTCACCCACGCCGGTCGTCGCGCTCAACCGTGCCGTCGCGGTCGCCGAGCTCGACGGTCCCGTGGTCGCGCTCGCCGCGGTCGACCGGCTCGAGCTCTCGAGCTATCACGCGTGGCACGCCACCCGCGCCGACCTGTTGCGGCGGCTCGGCCGGAGCAGCGAGGCGGCGGCGGCGTACGACGCGGCGATCTCGGCCACCGACAACCCCGCCGAACGGGCCTACCTCACGCGGCGCCGCGGTCAGCTCTCCGCCGATTGAGCAGGCGCGCCAGCGCCCTGTCGAGATCAAGGCCGCTGCTCAACCGGCGGAGGTCAGAGCTCCACGCAGCGGTTGACCCACACGCCGGTCGTCACCATGCCGACCTTCTCGTAGAGCCCGAGCGCGCCGGTGCGCGAGTCGGTGCTCAGCTCGGAGGTCGTCGCGCCGTGGGCGCGCCCGGCGGCGAACGAGTCGACGAGCAGCGCCTGGGCGAGGCCACGGTTGCGCTGGTCCTTGCGGGTCCCGAGCCTCGAGATGTACGCCGTCCCGTTCTCGGACAGGAACACGATCGCCGCAGCGACGACCTCGCCGGCCGCGTCCGTCACGACGCGGGCGTTCCAGGGCTCGTATCCCGGACGCTGGAGCACCATCGCGGTGAACGCCTCGAAGGTCTCCCGCTCGCGCTCGGACCACTCGAGGAACGCGTCCTCCAGCACGTCGTGCAGCGCGACGAGGTCCTCCGCCCGGGCCTGGCCGACAGCGTGTCCCGCCGGCAGGTCGCGGTGCTCGATCTCCGTGCCTTCAGGCAGCTCGAGGATCCAGCTCGTCCAGCGGATGCGATAGCCGAGGTCGGCCATCAACCGGTCGCCGGCCGAACCCTCCGGCACCGGCATGCCGATCAGCGTGGCGCCGCGCGACTTCGCGTGCGAGCGCAGCCAGGCCGCCAGCCAGGTGCCGATCCCGCGGCCCCGGTGGTCGGGGTGGACGGCCGCGTCGACGCGGTCGTTCCTCATGTGCTCGGCATAGGCGACGAGGTTGCCATCGGCGTACACCCCGATCGACGACGCCGCGAGGTCATAGCCCGGCAGCGCCCAGTCACTGATCAGATCGGCCTCCTCGATGTCGACCGACCCGGTGTCGTGCTGCTCCTGGGCGGCGATGAGGTCGAAGAGGGCGCGGGACTCGGACGTCTCCAGCGGGCGCGTGGTGAGGCCCTCGGGGAGGGCGGTCTGGACTCCGGACATGAACCGATTGTGGAGCCGTCGGCGGTGCCTGTCGCCCGGTTTTCGCCACAGTGATGGGAATCGCCCCGGCGACGAAGCAGCCACTGGGCGTGATAACCACTACCGTTGCAGGGTGAGTGACCTTCCCCAGACCGACAGTCCCGACGCCAACGACGCCCCCCAGCTGACCTTCGCCGACCTCGGGCTGTCCCCGCAGGTGATGAAGGCGCTCGCCGACGTGGGCTACGAATCCCCGTCCGCGATCCAGGCCCAGACCATCCCGCCGCTCCTCGAGGGCCGCCACGTGGTGGGCCTCGCGCAGACCGGCACGGGCAAGACCGCCGCCTTCGCGCTCCCGATCCTGTCCCAGCTCGACCTCACGCAGAAGACGCCGCAGGCGCTCGTGCTCGCGCCCACCCGCGAGCTCGCGCTGCAGGTCTCCGAGGCGTTCGAGAAGTACGCCGCGCACATGAAGGGCGTCCACGTCCTGCCGATCTACGGCGGCCAGGGCTACGGCGTCCAGCTGTCCGCGCTGCGTCGCGGCGTCCACATCGTCGTCGGCACCCCCGGCCGGATCATGGACCACCTCGAGAAGGGCACGCTCGACCTGTCGGCGCTGCGCTTCCTGGTGCTCGACGAGGCCGACGAGATGCTGAAGATGGGCTTCGCCGAGGACGTCGAGACGATCCTGTCCGACACCCCCGACGACAAGCACGTCGCGCTGTTCTCGGCGACGATGCCCAGCCAGATCCGCCGGATCTCCAAGAAGTACCTCCACGACCCGGTCGAGATCACCGTCAAGAACAAGACGACGACGTCGTCCACGATCACCCAGCGCTACCTCATCTGCTCCTACCCGCAGAAGGTCGACGCGCTCACCCGCATCCTCGAGGTCGAGAACTTCGAGGGCATGATCGTCTTCGTCCGCACCAAGAACGAGACCGAGCTGCTCGCGGAGAAGCTCCGGGCTCGCGGCTTCTCGGCCATGGCGATCAACGGTGACGTGCCGCAGGTCCAGCGCGAGCGCACCGTCAACCAGCTCAAGTCGGGCAAGCTCGACATCCTGGTCGCCACCGACGTCGCGGCCCGCGGCCTCGACGTCGAGCGGATCAGCCACGTCGTCAACTACGACATCCCCACCGACACCGAGTCCTACGTCCACCGGATCGGCCGCACCGGTCGCGCCGGTCGCTCGGGCGACTCGATCGCCTTCGTGACGCCGCGTGAGAAGCACCTGCTGCGCGCGATCGAGAAGGCCACGCGCCAGCCGCTGACCCAGATGCAGATCCCGACGATCGAGGACATCAACTCGACGCGGCTCAACCGCTTCGACGACGCGATCACCGCGGCGCTGGCCGGCGACAAGCTCGACTTCTTCCGCGACATCGTCGCCCACTACATCTCCGAGCACGACGTGCCCGAGGTCGACGTGGCGGCTGCCCTCGCGGCGGTCATGCACGGTGACCACCCGCTCTACATGGAGCCGGAGCGCGAGCCCGCCCGTCGCGACTTCGACACCCGCGAGCAGCGCCCCGAGCGTGGCGGCGGCAAGAAGCCCGAGCGTCGCCCCCGCGGTCGTACCGACGTCGAGATGGCCTCCTACCGCCTCGCGGTCGGCAAGCGCCACAAGGTCGAGCCCCGCCAGATCGTCGGCGCGCTCGCCAACGAGGGTGGCCTCTCGCGCCAGGACTTCGGGCACATCGACATCCGTCCCGACTTCTCGCTCGTCGAGCTGCCGCGCGACCTGCCGCCAGGCACCCTCGACCGCCTGGCCGGCACCCGCATCTCCGGCAAGCTGATCGAGATCCGACAGGACGGCGGCGCACCGGCTGCCCGCAGCCAGGCCCGCTCCTCGTCGTACGGCGACAAGAAGCCGCGCCACAAGAGCTGACCGAGTCGGCACCACCGACTGCGCAACGAAGAAGCCCCGCCACTGACGTGGCGGGGCTTCTTCGTGTTCACGCCGACCCGGGAGTCGGCGGGGTGGATCAGGCGGACTTGATCGCCGAGATGTCGAACTCGAGCTTGACCTTCTCCGACACGAGCACGCCACCGGTCTCGAGGGCGGCGTTCCAGACGAGGCCGAAGTCCTTGCGGTTGACGGTGGTCTCACCCTCGAAGCCGACGCGGGTGTTGCCGAAGGGGTCGATCGCCGAGCCGGTCTGCTCGAAGTCGATCGCGACGGACTTGGTGACGTCCTTGATGGTCAGGTCGCCGGTGATGGTCCAGTCGTCACCGTTGCGCGTGACGTCGGTGGAGACGAAGCGGATCGACGGGTAGGTCTCGATGTCGAAGAAGTCGCCGGACTTGAGGTGACCGTCGCGGTCGGCGTTGCCGGTCTCGACCGAGGTGACGTCGATGGTCAGGTCGACCTTGGAGTTGGCGGGGGTCGCCGTGTCGATGTTGGCCGTGCCCTCGAAGGCGCCGAACTGGCCGCGGACCTTGGTCACCATCGCGTGACGAGCGACGAAGCCCAGGCGCGAGTGCGAGGTGTCGAGGGCGTAGTCGCCGGCGATGTCGGCGATGGCGGTGGTGGGGGCGTCGAACTGCGACATGGGGTTTCTCCTTGGGTTGATGAGCAGGTAGTACAACTTTCAACATACTTGCTCGTCAGGTATTCCCCAACGTCTGGAGAAAATTTCTCCGTACGGCGACAGGCACCCCGAAATGGAAGCGAGCCGCGACCCGATGGGTCACGGCTCACGAAGCGGGGACGGGTGTCAGGCAGCGTGCGCGACGGCAGCTCGGGGCTGACTCCAGCGTGCCTCCATGTGCGTGCGGCCGGCCTGGTCGGCGACCGGCACCCACGTGCAGACGAGCCCGCTGGTCATCGTGCTGTCCCTCATGTGACATCTCCTGTTCACTTTCTGTTCACCCAAGGTACCGCATCCCCACCAGAACGCCAAGAAATCGCCGAAATCGGCTTGTCCGCTCCACCCGGGGCGACGACGCGCGGGCCGATCCGGCGGGGCCGCTCCACCCCTGCGCTGGCAACGCTGCCGGGGGGCTTGCGGGGAAATAGGTGCGCGCCCCTTGCTGCATGGGGTCAGCAAGGGGCGCGCGAGAGGAACCTTCTCACCTCGCCGAACGAGGTGTCTTGAGATCGAGCGAAACAGCCTGGGTGGTGAGGACCACTTGCGCGATTTCGTCGTTCGCCTGACATCCGGCCGTCACTGAGCGCTCCCTGTCGGGGTGGGGAGGGCGGTGCCATGATGGGCCGCATGGAGCAGCTGCCTGAGCTTTTGTTCATCGACGGCGAGTGGCGCGAGGCCAATGACGGCGCCCGGTTCGACGTCGAGGATCCCGCCGACGGGAGCACCCTCGCGAAGGTCGCCGACGCGGGTGAGGCCGACGCCGCGGACGCGCTGGACGCGGCGGTCGCGGCCCAGGCTGCGTGGGCGGCGACCGCGCCCCGCGACCGTGGCGAGCTGCTGCGATCGGCGTACGAGCTGATCATGGAGCGCCAGGACGAGTTCGCCCGCGTCATCAGCCTGGAGATGGGCAAGCCGCTGGCCGAGGCGGCCGGCGAGGTGGCCTACGGAGCGGAGTTCTTCCGCTGGTTCTCCGAGGAGGCGGTGCGGATCCACGGTCGATGGATGTCCGCGCCCGACGGCAAGAGCCGACTGCTGACCGCCAAGCGGCCGGTCGGGCCCTGCCTGTTCGTCACCCCCTGGAACTTCCCGATCGCGATGGGCACCCGCAAGATCGGCCCGGCGATCGCGGCGGGCTGCACGATGATCGTCAAGCCCGCCTCGCAGACGCCGCTGACGATGCTCAAGCTCGCCGCGCTGCTCGACGAGGTCGGGCTGCCCGCGGGGGTCCTCAACGTCATCCCGACCACCGACCCGGGTCCGGTCGTCGGTGCGCTGATGGCCGACGACCGGCTGCGCAAGGTGAGCTTCACCGGCTCGACCGCGGTCGGCAAGCTGCTGGTCAAGCAGTCGGCCGAGAACCTCCAGCGCGTGAGCATGGAGCTCGGCGGCAACGCCCCCTTCCTGGTCTTCGCCGACGCCGACCTCGATGCCGCGGTCGAGGGCGCGATGCTGGCCAAGATGCGCAACATGGGCGAGGCGTGCACCGCGGCCAACAGGTTCCTCATCCACGCCGACGTCGCCGAGGAGTTCGCCACCAAGCTGGGGGAGCGGATGGGCGCGCTGCGGGTCGGGCGCGGTCAGGACGACGGCGTGCAGGTCGGCCCGCTCATCGACTCCGACGCCGTCGACTCGGTCAGCCAGCTCGTCACCGACGCCATCCACGACGGCGCCAAGGTGGTCGTCGGCGCTGAACGCCCCGCCGGGGCCGGTCACTTCTACCCGCCGACGGTGCTCGTCGACGTGCCCCCCGAGGCGCAGATCAACGTCGTCGAGGTCTTCGGCCCGGTCGCGCCGATCACCACCTTCACCACCGAGGACGAGGCGGTCGCGGCCGCCAACGGCACTGAGTACGGTCTCGCCTCCTACGCCTACACCCGCGACCTCGACCGCACCCTGCGGCTGGCCGAGCGCCTCGAGTTCGGCATGGTCGGCATCAACACCGGCCTGGTCTCCAACCCGGCGGCTCCCTTCGGCGGCGTGAAGGCGAGCGGGTTCGGCCGCGAGGGCGGTTTCGAGGGCATCGAGGAATACCTCGACACGACGTACGTCGCCCTGCCGGCGACCTAGTCAGGGCCGAGGTGCCAGTGCACCAGCGGTGAGGCGCTGCGCGACCGACACGAGGTCTGCGTGGTCGACCGACGCAGCGGCGTTGGCCCCGACCAGTCGGTCGAACAGGATCCCGTCCAGGGCCGCGACCAGCCAGTGGGCCCGGGCGGTCGCGTCGTCCGCGCCCATGGCGGCCAGCGCCTCGCCCACGCGGTTGCGGATCGTCAGTCCGCCGGCATGCAACCGGTCGGCGAGGTCGGGCCGCCGCAGCGCCTCCATCGACAGCTCGTAGCGCGCGATGTGGCGCTCGCGCCCGCTCGTCAGCCAGCGCTCGAGCAGGTCGGCCAGGGCGGCGGCCATCGTGTCGGCGTCGGCCGCGGCCACGAGCGGCGCCATGACGTCGAGGTCGACGTGGTCCTGGGCGACGAGGTCGTCGAGGCAGGCGCCCAGCAGGGCCGCGCGCGTGCGGAAGTAGTAGGACGTCGAGCCGGCGGGGACGGCCGCGGCGGTGTCCACCGCCCGGTGCGTCAGCCCGCGGGCGCCTGCAGTGGACAGCACCTGCAGCGCCGTACGGGCGATGAACTGACGACGGTCCTGCTCCATGCGCCGCACTCTACCGCCGTAGAGTTGTGGTGGTGACTCTACATCTATAGAGTCACCACCACCCCGACCCCAGGAGATCCGATGACCACGCGCACCCTCCGTTCGACCTGCACCGCCCTGATCGGCTGGCTCCTCGTCATCACCGGCGCCGGGCACACCACGCTCGTGGCGATCGGCAGCAGCGCGACGCCGTCACCGGAGGAGCGCGAGGTGCGGGCGCTGATGGCCGCGACCTCGATCCCGGTCGCCGGGATGGAGCGCTCCTACTGGGACCTCTACCAGGGCATGAGCCTGATGATGGCGCTGATGCTCGTCGGCCTCGGTGCGCTGGTGCTGCTCGCGAGGCGCCGCGCGCCCGGGCTGGTCGAGGACCCGCGGACAGCGCTGCTGCTGGCCGTCGTGCTGGTGCCGGCGGTGGCGCTCAGCGTGCTCCTGCTGCCGCCCCCGCCGATGGTGCTGCTCGGGCTGGCGGCCCTCGCCGCCGTCGTCGCGCTAGTGCGAGGTCCGCGCCAGCTCGAGCGCCCGGGCGGCGAGCGGCACGAGCAGCTCGCGATCAGCCGGGACCAGGCCGACGCGGGTACGGCGGTCGAGTAGGTCGTCCACGTCCACGGCACCTTCGTGCGTGACCCCGAAGATCAGCTCGGCCAGGGTCACCGGGACCAGGTCGGTCGCCGGGGCGAGGAGCTCCTCGTCGGACAGGCCACTGACGGCGCGCGCGTTGTCGAGCACGAGACCTGCGTCGGTGCCGAAGCGGCGTACGAGCCGGGCAGGCTCCTCGAGGCGGGCGAGCTCCGCGCGTGACGCAGCGCCGAGCAGCGGGGTGCTGGCCGTGACGCAGGGTCCGGCGACGAGCCCGGCGGCCTCGACCGCGGCGTCGACGGCGTCCTGGGCCATCCGGCGGTAGGTCGTGAGCTTGCCGCCGACGATGGTGATCACGCCGGTCTTGCTGGTGAGCACAGCGTGCTTGCGCGAGATGTCGGCGGTCGAGCCGTCGCCCGCGTCGATCAGCGGCCGCAGGCCGGCGAAGGCGCCGACGACGTCGCTGCGGCGCAGCGGCTGGGCCAGCGCGGCCGAGGCCACGTCGAGCAGGAAGCCGATCTCGGCCTCGGACGGCGTGGGCACGTCGGGGATGTCGCCGTCGACGGGCTCGTCGGTGAGGCCGACGTAGATCGTGTCGTCGGGCTGGGGGATGACCATGACGAAGCGGCTCGTCGAGCCGGGGACGGGCGCGGTGACCGTGACTCGCAGTCGCGGCAGGGTCGAGCCGCGGAGCACGAGGTGGGTGCCGCGACTCGGGCGCAGGGTGATCTCGTCGACCAGCTCGCCGGCCCAGACGCCGGTCGCGTTGATGACGGTCCCGGCGGTGATCGTGCGGGTCTCGCCGGTCAGCCCGTCGCGCAGCTCGACGCTGGTGCCGGTCGCGCTGAGCACGCGGGCACGGGTGCGGATGTGGGCGCCGCGGGAGGCCGCAGTGCGCGCGACCGTGGTGACGAGGCGGGCGTCGTCCTCGAGCTGGCCGTCCCACGACAGCAGCCCGCCGCGCAGGCCGTCGGTGCGGAGGCCCGGCGCGAGGCGGAGGGTCTCGGTGGCGGAGATCCTGCGCGGCTTGGGCAGCGTCTGGGCGGAGGTCCGCGCCGTACGCCGCAGCATGTCCCCGGCCCAGAACCCGCCGCGCGTGAGGGTGGCGGCGAAGGTCGAGACGCTCGACATCAGCGGCACCAGCATCGGCATCGCGCTGGTCAGGTGGGGGGCGGTGACCTGCATGAGGATGCCGCGCTCGACGGCGCTCTCGTGGGCGACGCCGACCTGGGCCTTGGCGAGGTAGCGCAGGCCGCCGTGCACGAGCTTGGAGGACCAGCGCGACGTGCCGAAGGCGAGGTCGTGGGCGTCGACGGCGAGGGTGCTCAGGCCGCGGGTGACGGCGTCGAGGGCGACGCCGGTGCCGGTGATGCCCAGGCCGATGACCAGCACGTCGACGTGGTCGGGCAGGTCGGCGGTGCCGTGGGAGATGCGGCGCTCGGTCGTGCTCATGGCGCCAGCACCCTTTCGATGAGGATGCGGGCCTCGGCGGCGAGGTCGTCCTCGGTCACGTCGTCGTCGACCATCGTGTGACCGCTGAACACGAACCCGTGGGCGGCGAGCACCAGGCTGCGGGCCATCACCTTCGGGTTGCCGGAGCGGATCGTGCCGGCGGCCTGGCCCTCGGCGATCGTGACCTCGATGACCTCGAGGATGAGGTCCTGGGAGCGGCCGCGCCGGTTGAGGAGATAGGGGAGCAGCAGCTCGGGGTCGAGCTCGACGATCCGCACGAACAGCTCGTTGTCGCGCAGTGCGCGGACCGTGGTGACGACCCGGTCGATGATGTCGGCATGGGGGTCGCCGGCGCTGACGACCGTGGCCCACTCGCGGGTCATCAGGTCGCCGAGGAGCTTCTCCATGTCGGGCCAGGACCGGTAGATGGTCATCCGCGACACGCCAGCTCTGCGCGCGACCTCGGTGAGGGTCGTGCGGCGCCAGCCCACGTCGAGGATGCAGTCGCGGGCCGCATCGAGATAGGCGTCGGTCGGAGAACTTTTGGCGGGGTCATTGTGACGAAGTGACGTCATGTGTCACACTGTAACACATGACCGAACAGATCGAGATGCATGCTCAGCGCTGGGGAGACCCCGCGGCCGCCACCTCCGTGCCTGACGAAGCGCGCGGACTGATCGAGCTCGCCTTCGGGATCAACGATTCCCCGGCCGTCTCCGGCGCGACCCCGCCGGCCCCCGCCATCGGTGCCGAGGCGCTCGCCGCGCTCGAGGCCGTCGTCGGTGCCGACCAGGTGATCGTCGACGACGCCGTCCGGGCCGTCCGCACCCGCGGCAAGTCGACGCCCGACCTGCTCAAGGCCCGCGCCGGCGATCTGTCCGACGCCCCCGACGTGGTCGTCCGCCCCGCCGACCAGGCCGAGATCGAGGCGCTGCTCGCCGTGGCCGTCGCCCACAACCTCGCGGTCGTCCCCTTCGGTGGCGGCACGTCGGTCACCGGTGGCCTCGTCGCTGCGCGTGCGGCGTACGCCGGAGTCGTGAGCCTGGACCTCGTGCGGATGAAGAGCCTGCTCTCCGTCGACAAGGAGTCGATGACCGCCACCCTCGAGCCCGGCCTGCGGGGCCCCGAGGCCGAGGCGCTGCTCGCCGAGCAGGGCGTGACCCTGGGCCACTACCCGCAGTCCTTCGAGTTCGCCACGATCGGCGGCTTCGCGGCCACCCGGTCCAGCGGCCAGTCCAGCGCCGGCTACGGCCGCTTCGACGCGGTCGTGGTCGCGATGACCGTGGTGACCCCGTCGGGCACCATCGCCGTCGGCTCGGCCCCGGCCAACGCCGCCGGCCCCGACCTGCGCCAGCTGTTCCTCGGCTCCGAGGGCGCGTTCGGCGTCATCTCCTCGGTCACGGTGCGCGTGCGCGAGCTGCCCGCCGTGAAGGAGTACGTCGGCTGGCGCTGGCCCTCCTTCGCCGCCGGCGCCACGGCCATGCGCACCCTCGCCCAGGCCGGCCTGCTCCCCACCGTGATCCGCCTCTCCGACGAGGCCGAGACCGCGATCAACCTCGCCGACCCGTCCTCCATCGGCGGCGCGGGCGACCCCGGCTGCATGATGATCACCGGCTTCGAGGGCACCCAGTCCGCCGTCGATGCCAAGCGTGCGGCCGTCACCGCGATCCTGACCGAGCTCGGCGGCACCGACCTCGGCGAGGAGCCCGGGCAGAAGTGGGCGCACGGCCGCTTCAACGCGCCCTACCTCCGCGACTCGCTGCTCGACCTCGGCGTGCTCGTCGAGACGCTGGAGACCGCGACGTTCTGGTCCAACCGCGAGCGGCTGTACGCCGACGTGAAGACCGCCCTCGAGACCTCGCTCGGCGAGGGCTCGATCGTGCTCTGCCACATCTCGCACGTCTACGAGACCGGCTGCTCGCTCTACTTCACGGTGGCGACCAAGGAGAAGGAGGACCCGCTGGCCCAGTGGGCCGCGGCCAAGACCGCCGCGTCCGACGCGATGATCGACGCGGGCGCCACCATCACCCACCACCACGCGGTCGGCACCGACCACAAGCCGTGGTTCGAGCGCGAGATCGGCCCGGTCGGCGTGCAGACGCTGCGTGCGGTCAAGGCCTCGCTCGACCCGTCCGGCATCCTCAACCCGGGAGTGCTGATCCCATGACGAGTGCACCGTCCTCGTTCTGCTTCCTGGTCAACCCGGCCTCCGGCGGTGGCGCCGCCCCCGAGGCCGTCGTCCCCGTCGCTCGCCGACTCCGTGACCAGGGCGCGAGCGTCGAGGTGACCTACTCGCCCGGCATCGAGGCGACCACGGCGCTGGTCGGCGAGGCTGTCGCCCGCGGCGACGTCGTGGTGTCGGTCGGTGGCGACGGGATGCTCTCATCGATCGCCGGGGCAGTCTCCCGGGCCGGTGGCACGCTCGGGATCGTGCCGGCCGGCCGCGGCAACGACTTCGCCAGGATGCTCGGCCTGCCCGCCGACCCGCTGGCCCAGGCCGACGTGCTGCTCACCGGCACGCCCCGCTCGATCGACCTGATCGCCTTCGGCGACCGCCTCGTGGCGGGCTCGGTCTATGCCGGGCTCGACGCGCGGGCCGCCGAGATCGTCGACCACGCGCGCTTCGTCCCCAAGGTGGCGCAGTACCCGCTCGCGGCTCTGCGGGCGCTGGCGACCTACACCCCGGCGACCTACCAGCTGACGATCGACGGCGTGTCCCACGTCTTCGAGGGCGCCACGGTCGTGGTCGCCAACTCGGCCTACTACGGCAAGGGCATGAAGATCGCCCCCGCCGCCGTGCTCGACGACGGGCTGCTCGACATCATCGTGATCGAGGCTGCGTCCCGGCGCGGACTGATGCGCTCACTGCCCAAGGTCTACCAGGGCGAGCACGTCGACAACGACCAGGTGCACGTCTTCACCGGCCGGGAGATCACCCTCTCGGCCACGTCGCGCCGGCCCGTTCCGATGGGCGGCGACGGCGAGGCGCTCGGCGTGCTGCCCACGCCCGACCAGGCGCCGGCAGCGATCTCGGTGCGCCCGGGAGCGCTCACCGTCATCGCCTGAAGTCCCAGACGAGCAGCTCGGTGTCGGCCTTCGCCTCGAAGGTCGCGCCGAGCTGATCCGTCAGGCGTACGGCGTCACCGGACCCCAGCTCCCGGTCATCGAGCGACGGGTCCACCAGCCGTCCGCCGCCGACCGCGACGAAGACGTGCTGGTGCGCGGCGTCGGGCAGCTCGACCGTCGCTCCCGGCGCCAGCCGCGCGATCCGCAGCGATGCTCCGCGGGTTCCGATGT
This sequence comes from Nocardioides sp. CF8, assembly GCF_000389985.1. Lineage (NCBI taxonomy): Bacteria > Bacillati > Actinomycetota > Actinomycetes > Propionibacteriales > Nocardioidaceae > Nocardioides > Nocardioides sp. CF8. Next base: position 3,638,550 of record NZ_CM001852.1, on the reverse strand, counting down.
CGAGCGCACCGGGGCCCACCACCGTGGTCAGCCCCGTGCCCGGGGCGACGTGCTCCGAGCGCCAGCGCGGCGGCGTACCCGACTCGTCCGGCCGGACCCAGGTCTGGATGAACCGCGTGGGACCGCTGGCCGCGTCGGCCATCTCGGCGTGCCGGATCCCGGAGCCGGCGCTCATGACCTGGACGTCGCCCGGCCGCAGCTCGTCGGTGTTGCCCGCGTCGTCGGTGTGGAGCAGGACGCCGTCGAGCACCCAGGTGACGATCTCGAGGTCGGTGTGGGGGTGGTCGGGGTAGCCGGCGGCAGGGTCGAGCAGGTCGTCGTTGTGGCAGATCATCGGACCGAAGCCGAGGTTGGCCGGGTCGTAGTGCGCGCCGAAGGAGAAGGAGTGACGGGTCACCCGTCCGTCAGCGGTTGTGATGAACCTGTTCGATCCGGCGTACACGGCGAGGGTCATGCGGATATCTTCGCGAACGTGAACGACTTCCCCCAGCTTCCCCCCGGATTCCGGTTCGGGACCAGCACGGCGGCCTACCAGGTCGAGGGTGCGGTGGACGAGGACGGCCGGGGCCCCAGCATCTGGGACACGTTCGCCGCGCAGGAGGGGCGCATCGTCGACGGCAGCTCCGGGGCCGTCGCGTGCGACCACTACCACCGCTTCGAGGAAGACATCGCGCTGATGAAGCGCCTCGGCACCACGACCTACCGGTTGTCGCTGAGCTGGCCGCGGATCCAGCCGACCGGTCGCGGCCCGGTCAACGAGCTGGGGCTGGCGTTCTACGACCGGCTGATCGACACGCTGCTGGCGAACGGCATCCAGCCGATGGTGACGCTCTACCACTGGGACCTGCCGCAGGCGCTCGAGGACGACGGGGGCTGGCTCAACCGCGGGACCGTCGAGTGCTTCGCCGCCTACGCCGCCATCGTGGCCGAGCACTTCGCCGACCGGGTCGAGCACTGGATCCCGATCAACGAGCCCAACGTCGCCTCGTTCCTCGGCTATGCCGTGGGGACGCACGCGCCCGGCCGGACCCTGATGTTCGACGCCCTGTGGGCCTCGCACCACCTCCTGCTCGCGCACGGGCGGGCCGTCATCGAGCTGCGCCGGCACGGCGCGACGAGCGTCGGGTGTGCCAACAACCATTCCCCCGTCTGGCCGGCCTCCGACGACGACGCCGACGTGGGCGCGAGCAAGCTCTTCGACGCGCTGTGGAACGGGATGTTCCTCGAGCCGATGCTGCTCGGGCGCTATCCCGCCGACCTGCTGCCGCTCCTCGACGGTCTCCCCGAGCCCGGGGACATGGCGACGATCCGCCAGCCGCTCGACTTCTACGGCGTCAACTACTACAACCCGATGCGCGTGGCCGCCGCTCCCGAGGACGCGGAGATGCCCTTCGAGTTCCGCGACGTCCTCGGCTACCCGGTCACCGACCGCGGCTGGCCGGTCGTGCCGGACGCGCTGCGCGAGTGGCTGATCATGTTCCGCGCCCGCTACCGCGCCGCGCTGCCGCCGATCATCGTCACCGAGTCCGGCGCCGCCTACGACGTCGCGCCCGATGCGGACGGCACGGTCGACGACCAGCCCCGCATCGACTACCTCGACGCGCACCTGCGTGCGGTGCAGCAGGCCATTGAGCGCGGCGTCGACGTGCGCGGCTACTACTGCTGGTCGCTGCTGGACAACTTCGAGTGGGCCGAGGGGCTCACGGCGCCGTACGGCCTGGTCCATGTCGACTTCGAGACGCTCCAGCGGACGCCGAAGAAGTCGTTCGACTGGTATGCCGGCCTGATCGCCTCCCAGGCGCAGGTCGAGGCCTGAACCGTCGGGTCGCGCCGATAGGCTGCGGAGCATGTCGAATCGCCGGGTCGTGTTCGTGGTCGGTTCGGGCCGCAGTGGCACGAGCACCATGAGCGGCACCCTCCAGACGCTCGGCCTGCACGTCCCGCAGCCGGAGGTCGTCGCCGACTCGACCAACCCCAAGGGCTTCGGTGAGCCGCAGTGGGTCGTCGACCTGCACCAGGAGCTGCTCGGCCGGTCCGGCGTGCAGGTCTCCGACGCCCGGCCGCGGGCCTGGCTCGAGGCCGGCAAGCTCAGCGCCGACCACGCCACCCGCGAGCGGGTGATCAGCTGGCTGGAGTCGCAGTTCGCCGACGGTGGCGACGAGCTCGTGATCAAGGACCCGCGCGCGGCCTGGTTCATGGGCCTGTGGCGCGCCAGCGCCGAGCGCTGCGACGCGACGTCGTCCTTCGTCACCATGCTGCGCCCGCCGACCGAGGTCGTCGGCTCCAAGAAGAAGTACTACGACCAGCGCCAGGGCGATGTCACCCGCACCGCTGCCTGGGTCAACATGATGCTGCACACCGAGCGCGCGACGCGCGGCGAGGCCCGCCGGTTCGTGCGGTACGCCGACCTGCTGGCCGACTGGACCCAGCCGGTGTTCGCACTGGGCGAGGCCTTCGACCTGCACTCCGTCAAGACGGCGATGGCCGGCGACATCGCGCAGGTGCACAAGTTCATCGACCCGTCGCTGCGCCGGGTCACGCTCACCTGGGACGACGTCGAGGTGCCGGCATCGCTGCGCGACCTCGCCGAGGAGACCTGGCAGACGCTCGATGGCCTGGCCACCGAGGGCGGCGACACCGCCGAGGCGCACGCCCACAGCGACCAGCTCCGGGTCGCCTATGACGAGATGTACGCCGACGCGGAGGCCTTCGCTCACTCGACGACGCTCGCCGCGCGCCGTGAGGGCTCGATCGCGACCCGTCGCGAGCTCGAGGCAGCCGGCGCCACCCGCCCGGGACCCGCGCCGGCCGGCCGCCGCGCCGACCGGGTGCCGCACGCCGTCCGGGCGATGGTGCCCGAGAGTGCCCGCCGCGGCCTGCGCAAGGCGCTCAACAGGCAACGCGGCCGGGAGGACTGATGTCTGTCCCGGACATCCCCTCGCTCGAGGGCCTGCCCGACTACGACGTCACGTGGCCGTGGAGCAGCGGTGAGCGTCTCGCGCCCGGACTCACCTGCGTCTTCCGGGTGAAGAACGAGGCCCGCAACCTGCCCTGGGTCCTGCCGCCGATCCTCGCCGCCGTCCAGCACGTGCTCCTGGTCGACAACGGGTCCGACGACGGCACCCTCGACGTCGCCCGGAAGATCGCGGCCGACTGCGGCGCGACCGAGCGGTTCACCGGCCTGAGCTATCCGCACCGCGTCGCGCGCGCCGGTGGCGAGCACCTCGCCACGCCCGCCACCAGCGTCCACTCGCTGACGCACTTCTACAACTGGTGCTTCAGCCAGGTCCGCACCACCTACTCGATGAAGTGGGACGGCGACATGGTGCTGACGCCCGAGGGCACGGGCATCCTGCGCGACCTGTCCTGGCAGCTGGAGTCGACGCAGACCATCGTCGCGATGCCACGGCACCCGCTGACCGTGGTCGACGAGTCGACCGGCTGGCTCGACCTCTCGTTGCGCTTCCTGGAGCCGTGGGTCTATCCCATGGGCCCGGACTTCACGTTCGTGAAGGCCTTCGACTGGGAGCTGCGTGAGTTCCCAGCCGCCACCGAGCGCCTCGTCCTCCAGCAAGGGCTGTGCGTGGAGGTCAAGTGGCTCGAGGCCGACGAGTACGCCCACTGGCGCAAGGACGGGGTGGACTTCACCAACACCCGGCTCTACCGCAAGCTGCGCGAGTTCGAGGTCGACGAGGCCATCCGTTCGGGCCGAGCCGAGGAGCTCGGTGGACTGGTCCGCGTGGACGCCCCGCCCGGCGTCCACATCATCGACCACGTGACCCGGACCTGGCTGCGGCAGCAACCGCGTCCCCTCGTCAAGCACTCGCTACCCGCGTCGCTGCGGGAACGGGCCCCCCGCACGGGAGCTCCTTCGTGACTCATCCCCTCGATGGCTTCACCTCTCCCGAGCCGCTGCTGGTGATCGGCGACGACGAGTCGTCCGCCGAGCTGGCCCCGGCCGGGGCCACGTTCACGACCTTGGCAGGAGCCACCGACATCGGCCGTGGCTGGAAGTCGGTCCTGTGGATGACGGCCGACCGCGCCACCCTCCGCGCCAAGGCGTCCGCCCTCCCGCGCGTGGGCCAGACTCGGGTCGTCGCGATCTGGCTGACCGACGCCACGGGCCCCCTCGTCGTGCAGCCGCGACCCGAGTGGCCGGCCATCACCAGCCTGATGGCGCGCGAGACACCCCGCGGTGTGCTCACGGTGCTCCGCTTCGCCCAGCCCGTCCCCGCCCACCAGGTGCTCGTCGAGTGCGCCCGGCAGGCGGCCGACGGTGACCGCGGGCACGGCGGTCTCGTCGTGGGCTACGCCGGCCGGACTGCCGCGGCGGGCCTCGACGTACGCGCTCCGCTGTTCGAGACCGCCGCCGCTGCGGGTGACGGGGAACGGGACGTGCCGCCGGACGTGGTCGTGAGCGCCACCCCGGGCGACCCCGAGGTCCACCACGTCATCGACCGCGCCCCGCTCGTCGTGACCGACCCGGGTCTCGAGCCCATCGACGAGCAGGTCGTCAATCCCCGCTGCTGGCGCAAGGACTTCGACGAGCCCGTCCGCGACCTGCCTGCCGCCCAACCCCTGACCGAGCAGGCGATCGGGGCCCTCCGTGGCGTCCAGGGCCTGCGGGTCGACCTGACGACGGCGGACCCGCGCACCGTCGCCGGTCTGGCGATGGCCGGTGTCCCGCTGCTCGCGACCGGCACCAACCCCCAGCTGAGCACGAAGCTCATCGAAGCCCTGGCCCACCAGCCGGACCTCGACGACCCGCTCGCCCGCGAGCAGCACAGCGTCACGAGCCGGCGAGCGGCCCTCGACACCCACTCCACCCTCGCCTGGCGTCGCGACCTCGCGGCCCGGGCCGGCGTCCGGTTCGTCGACCGGCCGAGGGTCAGCGTCCTGCTCGCCACCATGCGCCCGCACCAGCTCGACTTCGCGATGCGCCAGCTCTCCCGCCAGCAGGACGTCGAGCTCCAGGTCGTCCTCGGCACCCATGGCTGGAAGGTCTCCGAGGAGGAGGTCCGCGCGCGCCTCCCAGGGCACGACGTCGTCGTACGGCCGCACGCGAAGGACGCGTTCTTCGGCGACGTGCTCGACGACGCCGCGACCGTGGCCGACGGCGACGTGCTGCTGAAGGTCGACGACGACGACTGGTACTCCCCGCACGCCGTCCACGACCTGCTCCTCGCCCGCCGCTACACCGGCGCCGAGGTGGTGGGCATGCCCAGCGAGTTCGTCTTCCTCGAGGAGCTCGGTGTCACGGCCCGCCGCAACCACCCGACGGAGGTCTTCAACCGCTTCGTCGCCGGCGGCACGATCATGGTCGACCGCCAGGTCCTGCGCAGCGTGGGTGGCTTCCGCCGCGTTCGCCGTTTCGTCGACGCGCAGCTGTTGAACGCGGTCGAGGCGAGCGGTGGCCGGATCTACCGCACCCACGGCCTCGGCTACGTCCTTCGCCGTACGGCGAGCGGGCACACCTGGCAGTCGGACCCCGAGTCCTTCCGTCGGCCCGAGATCCTCGAGCGCGAGTGGCCGGGCTTCCACGCCCCGCCCGAGCTCGTGATCGAGGAGGGCGACCTGCCATGAGCCAGCCCCTCATCCGCCGCAACGAGTGGCGGGCGCTGCCGACGCGCGAGCTCGGCGCCTGGACGCCGACCCTGAGCGTCAGCGTCGTCATCCCGACCTGGAACGCCGAGTCGACGCTGCCGCTGGTGCTCGCCGGACTCGCCGCCCAGACCTACCCGGCCCACCTCGTCGAGGTCGTCGTGGTCGACGACGGCAACCCGACCCCGGTGACGCTGCCCGAGGTCCGCCCCGACAACACCAGGATCGTCCGGGTCACCGAGGGCTGGGGGCGCGCCAACGCCTGCCACACCGGCGCGCTGGCCAGCGACGGCGACGTCATCCAGTGGCTCGACGCCGACATGCTCACGTTCCGCGAGCACCTCGAGGCGCAGCTGCGCTGGCACCACGAGATCGACTACGCCGTCGTGCTCGGCACCAAGCGGTTCGTCGACCCCGCGCCGCTGGCGGGACGATCCGCTGGTGACATCAAGAGCGCGGTGGCGTCCGACGAGATCGCCACCACCTGGGACTGGGACGCGGAGGAGACCCACAAGTGGGTCGAGGGGATGTGGCGGCGCACCGACGACCTGACCCTCGCCGGACCGCGCGCCTTCCGCGCCCACGTGGGGGCGACCGGCTCGTTGACGCGCGAGCTCTACGACACCTCGGGCGGTATGGCGACGAGCCTGCGCCTCGGGGAGGACATGGAGCTCGGGCACCGGCTGGCCGAGGCGGGGGGAGTGCTCATCCCGGAGCACGCGTCGCGCGCCTGGCACCTCGGGCGCACCCACGTCATGGAGCACCGCGACCAGATCAACCGCTACAACGACGCCTTCCTCGCCAACCTCGTGCCGACCATGCGGCCCAAGCGCAACCGCCGCGGGCGGCGCTACGACGTGCCGTTCCTGGAGGTCGTGCTGGACAGCCGCGGCCGGGGCGCCGACGAGGTGATCGGTGTCGTGGACGCCGTGCTCGACTCGTCGCTGGACGACCTGCGCGTGGTCGTCCTCGGTGAGTTCGACGCGCTCACCGACGCCCGGCAGTCGCCGCTCGGCGACCCGCAGCTCGAGGAGCGGATCGTGCACCGGACCTACGCCGGTGACCAGCGCGTCGAGCTGCTCGACTCGCTGCCGCCCGGGCGCTGCCGCTCCGCGTGGCGGCTCACCCTCGACGACGTGGCGAACGCCCCGACCGCGGACGCGATCGAGGCGCTGCTGGACGACCTGGAGCAGCACCACGACGGGGCCGCGGTCATCGACGGCGTGGGCCGGCTCGAGCGCACGGCCGCGGTCGAGCGGGTGCGCCGGGCGCACACCGACGTCACCGACGAGCGGCTGCAGGCGGCGTACGGGATGATCCGGCTGACCGCACGAGACGCCGGCTGGGTGCAGCGGAGCGAGCGGGACGTGCCGCGCTACGAGGGCAAGCTGAAGCGGCCGCTGGATCGTTGAGCAACTTCGCGAAGTTCATTTACGTCAATGAATTTCCCGGAAGCTCGCTCAGTCCGAGCCGAAGAGGTCGCGGGTGTAGACCTTGTCCCGCACGTCGTCGAGCTCGGGCGCCATCCGGTTGGCGACGATCACGTCGGCCTTCGCCTTGAACTTGTCGAGGTTCTTGTAGACCTTCGAGCCGAAGAACTTCCCGTCCTCGTCGAGCTGGTCCTCGTCGAGCTCGGGCTCGAAGACGACGACCTTGACGCCCTTGGACTTGATCCGCTTCATGATCCCCTGCACCGAGGACTCGCGGAAGTTGTCCGAGCCGGCCTTCATCAGCAGCCGGTGGATGCCGACGACCTTCGGCTGCCGGTCGAGGATGTCGAAGGCGACGAAGTCCTTGCGGGTGGTGTTGGAGTCGATGATCGCGTTGATGAGGTTCTGCGGGACCTCGGAGTAGTTCGCGAGCAGCTGGCGGGTGTCCTTCGGCAGGCAGTAGCCGCCGTAGCCGAAGGACGGGTTGTTGTAGTGAGAGCCGATCCGCGGGTCGAGGCCGACGCCGTCGATGATCTGGCGGGAGGAGAGCCCGCGCGAGAGGGCGAAGGAGTCGAGCTCGTTGAAGAAGGCCACGCGCATCGCGAGATAGGTGTTGGCGAAGAGCTTGATCGCCTCGGCCTCGGTGGGCTCGGTGAACAGGAGCGGCACGTCGTCGACGTCGGCGCCCTTCACCAGCAGCTCGGCGAAGCGGCGGGCGCGCGAGCTGTCCTCGCCGACCACGATCCGCGACGGGTGCAGGTTGTCGTGGAGGGCGCGGCCCTCGCGCAGGAACTCCGGACTGAAGATGAGGTTGTCGCAGCCGAGACGCGAGCGCACGTCGTCGACGAAGCCCACGGGGATCGTCGACTTGATGACCATCGTCGCGTCGGGCGCGAGGCGCATGACGTCGGCGATCACGGCCTCGACGGAGGCGGTGTTGAAGTAGTTGGTGACCTCGTCGTAGTTGGTCGGCGTCGCGATGATGACGAACTCCGCGCCGGCATAGGCCTGCGCCGGGTCGGTCGTGAACGTCAGGGCCAGGTCCTCCTCGGCGAGGAAGCGCGAGATGTCCTCGTCGTGGATCGGACTCTCGCCGGAGCGCAGCTGCTCGATGCGTGCCTCGTCGAGGTCGAGGCCCACGACCTCGTTGTGCCGCGCGAGCAGGCACGCCATGGACAACCCGACATAGCCGAGCCCGGCGACGGCGATCTTCGTGGTCATGGCGCCCATCATCCCTGACCGCGGGTGACCAGCGCGGTCGCCATCCGGTGAACAATCTCCCGCGCCCGAGGCAACCCGCGGGTCGGACGACGTGCCTATGCTCGCAGCATGACCATCCAGCAGACCTCCGAACTCACGCACGCGGCGATGCTCGGCCTGGGTGTCTATCGCCCGGAGCGGGTCGTCACCAACGCCGAGATCTGCGAGGTCCTCGACTCCGACGACGAGTGGATCCAGTCCCGGTCCGGGATCAAGACCCGTCGCTTCGCCGGCTCGGAGGAGACCCTGATCGGTATGGCGACAACCGCCGCCGAACGCGCGCTGGCCGTCTCCGGCGTGAGTGCCGACCAGCTCGGCTGCGTCATCGTGGCGACCTCGACCCACCCGGAGCACACACCCGCCTCGGCGCCGCAGATCGCCACCCGGCTCGGGTCGACCGCAGGGGCCTTCGACGTCTCGGCGGGTTGTGCGGGCTTCTGCCACGCGCTCAACCTGGCGTCCTCGATGGTCCGCTCGGGCGCCGAGACCCACGTGCTGGTGATCGGGGTCGAGCAGCTGAGCCGCTTCATGGACCCCACCGATCGGGGCACGGCCTTCATCTTCGCCGACGGTGCGGGCGCGGTGGTCGTGGGACCGGCGGAGGCGACCGGGATCGGCCCGACGGCCTGGGGGTCCGACGGTTCGAAGGCCCACGTGATCAACCAGAGCCCGAGCTGCCTCGGCGCGCATGCCGACACCCCCGTCGTCCAGATGGAGGGTACGGCGGTGTTCCGCTGGGCGCCGTTCGCGATGGCCGAGGTGGCGCACGAGGCGCTCGCGAGCGCCGGAGTCACCGTCGAGGACCTCGACGCCTTCATCCCGCACCAGGCCAACCTGCGCATCACCCAGACCCTGTCGCGCAACATCAAGCTCCCCGAGTCGGTCGCCGTCGCCACCGACATCGTCGACTCCGGCAACACCTCCGCCGCCTCCGTCCCGCTCGCGATCGAGGCGATGCTCCGCAACGGTGAGGCGAAGCCCGGCGACCTGGCGCTGCTGATCGCCTTCGGCGCAGGCCTCAGCTATGCGGGCCAGGTCGTGACGCTGCCGCCCGTGGCCGGCGGTTGAGGAGGTCGCTCAGCGACCGTCACGAAACCCTGCCCGCCGCTGACTCCACGCCCACCCGGCGAGCCCGAAGAGCACCGGCCACAGCGCGAGGCGCTCGAGCGCGCCGGCCGCGGCTCCGTCCTCCCCGGTGAGCACGAACCCGACCGCTCCTGCGGCGGTGACCACGCCGGTCGCGAGCAGGGCCTGGGCGAGTCGCGGCTGGCGGTGGCGGAGGCGGTGTCCGAGGCCCATCAGCGCGAGCGGCTGCGCCACGAACAGCGGCGTCGCCGCGATGGCATGCAACGTCGCGTCCCGGTCGAGCGGCGCGAGACCCGTCGCGACCGAGCTCACGCCCGAGACCACGAGCAGGCCCGTGACCCACGGCCCGAGCTCCCTGTTGGACAACCACGCGCCGCCGGCCAGCAGCACCCCGAAGCCGACGAACGAACCGTTCATCACCTCGTGCCGCGGGGACGCATATCCGTCGGACGACCCGACCTCGCCCAGCTTGCTCACCGAGTCGGCGACGAAGCTGTAGCCGCCCGTCGTCGCGGCGGCCGTGATCAGCTCGGTGACGATGTAGGCCGGCCGCGCCATCAGCGCGAGCGCTCCCCAGCGGGCGGCGCGGTCGGGTGGTGCTTGGTCCGTGGGCATGGCGCCACCGTAGATGCCGCCTCCCGGGCGACCGGGTCGGACAGGCCGTGCGCTACCCGGCACGGAAGTGCCCCAGTCAGGGGATTCCTCCGCAGGCGGGTCGGAGTAGCGTCGAAAGATCGCCTCGGGTGCCCGGGGCACGGGGGCCGAGACGCATGGAGGACGACATGTTCGTGCAGGTTTTCCAGGGCCCGGTGTCGGATGCCGGGCAGGCACGCGCGCAGATGGATCGATGGATGAGCGACCTGGCTCCCGGAGCCGAGGGGTGGCTGGGCAGCACCGGAGGCGTGACCGACGACGGCACCTTCATCGCGCTGGCCCGCTTCGAGTCCGAGGAGGCCGCGATGCGCAACAGCGACCGCCCCGAGCAGGGCGAGTGGTGGTCGGGGATGGAGGCGTTGTTCACCGGCGAGCCCGAGTTCCGCAACAGCTCCGACGTGGAGGTGGACACCCCGGGTGACCCGGCGACGGCCGGCTTCGTGCAGGTGATGCAGGGCAGGTCGACCGACCCCGGTCGGGTCCGCGAGCTGATGGCGCAGGACCCGACGGACTGGGCGAGCTTCCGCCCGGACATCCTCGGCAGCGTGTCGGCGAACCACGAGGACGGTGAGTGGACGATGTGCCTCTACTTCACGTCCGAGGAGGCCGCGCGCGAGGGCGAGCAGAAGGAGCCGCCGCCCGAGCTGCAGGCCATCATGGAGGAGATGGGCTCCCTCAACGTCGGGGAGCCGACGTACTACGACCTCCGCCAGCCGTGGCTCGACGGGCCGGGCTGACATGAGCGGAGTCCTGGGCCTCGCAGCGAGGCCCAGGACTCCAACGGTGGTGCTGTGGGTCAGGTCTGCTGACCCAGCGCGAACTGGATGTTGCCCTGCTCGTCGACGCCGCCGTCCAGGACCTTGTCGGCCAGCAGCTCGGAGGCCGGCGGGTCGATGAAGACGGTGGCACCGTCCTGCTCGACCACCTGGTCGTCCTGCTGGGCCTGTTCGGCCGGACTGACCGACAGGGACTGCCCGTCGGCCTCAGCAGAGATGCGCAGGCCGGAGATCTCCGGCACTTCCGCAGCGAGCTGCTTGACGATCTCGGTCACGTTCTCGGTGAGAGCAAGCATGGCTCTCCCTTCCGAAATGGAGAATGTGTCCCCGTCACCATTGCTCGGATCCGCCGTGTGGACAAGTCGCGCGCCGCGGCCCTACAGCGCGGCGACGACCTCGGTGGCCTGCTTGATCGCCCGCTTCGCGTCCAGCTCGGCGGCGACGTCGGCCCCACCGACGAGGTGTCCGCCGACCGCGTCGTAGAGGTCGCGTACCGACTCCTGACCTGCGCAGATCACGACGTCGTCGCACTCGATGAAGCGCGCCTCACCGTCGACCGTGATGTGCAGGCCTTCGGGAGTGATCCGGTCGTACGTCGCCCCGCGGACCTGCGCCACACCCGACTGCTTCAGCACGGCCCGGTGGGCCCAGCCGGACGTCTTGCCCAGCCCGATGCCGATCGGCGTCTCCTTGCGCTGGACGAGCGTGACCTCGCGTGCGGCGGAGCGGGCCTTCGGGGTGGTCAGGCCGCCGGCGTGCAGCGTGGGGTCGCCGACGCCCCAGTGCGCCATCCACTCGTCGAGGCTCTCCTCCTCGTGGGTGAGGAAGACGCTCATGTCGACGCCGATGCCGCCGGCACCGATGACCGCCACGCGGCGACCGACCTCGACCTTGCCGGAGAGCACATCGGCGTACGACACGGCGTGCTCGATTCCCTCGATGGCCGGCATGCGTGGGACGACGCCGGTGGCGATGACGGTGTGGTCGAAGCCGGCGAGAGAGGCGGCGGTGGCGGCGGTGCCGAGCCGCACGTCGACGTCGAGCGCGTCGAGGCGCGCGGCGAAGTAGCGCAGCGTCTCGGCGAAGTCCTCCTTGCCGGGGATCTGCATGGCGAGGCGGAACTGGCCGCCGATCTCGCTGGACTGCTCGAACAGGGTGACCGCGAAGCCGCGCTCGGCGGCGTTGACCGCGGCGGCGAGGCCGGCCGGGCCGGCACCGACGACCGCGACGCTGTGGCGCGTGCGGGTCGGCAGCAGGATCAGCTCGGTCTCGCGCGCGGCCCGCGGGTTGACCAGGCAGGAGGCCAGCTTGTTGGCGAAGACGTGGTCGAGGCAGGCCTGGTTGCAGGCGATGCAGGTGTTGATCTCCTCGGCCCGGTCGTCCCTCGCCTTGGCGACGAAGTCCGGGTCGGCGAGCAGCGGCCGGGCCATCGACACGAGGTCGGCCTCGCCCGACGCCAAGATGTCGTCGGCCATCTCCGGGGAGTTGATCCGGTTGGAGGCGCAGACCGGCACGCCGGCGACCTCCTTGAGGCGGGCCGTCGCCGAGCGCCAGGCGCCGCGCGGGACCTGGGTGATGATGGTCGGGACGCGCGCCTCGTGCCAGCCGATGCCGGTGTTGAAGACGCTCACGCCGGCCTCCTCGAGCTCACCCGCGAGCTCGACGACCTCGTCCCAGCTCTGGCCGCCCTCGACGAGGTCGAGGAGCGAGATCCGGTAGATGATCGGGAAGCCCTCGCCCACCAGCTCGCGCGAGCGGCGGACGATCTCGATCGGGAAGCGCATCCGCTTCGCGGCGCTGCCGCCCCAGGCGTCGGTGCGCTCGTTGGTGCGGGCGGCGAGGAACTGGTTGATGAGGTAGCCCTCGGAGCCCATGATCTCGACGCCGTCGTAGCCCGCCTTCTTCGCCAGCGCGACCGACTTGGCGAAGTCGGTCGCGGTCCGGTCGACCGCCTTCGTCGAGAGGGCGGAGGGCTTGAACGGCGTGATCGGCGACTTCTTTGCCGACGCGCTGACGCTCAGCGGGTGGTAGCCGTAGCGGCCCGCGTGCAGGATCTGCATCGCGATCGCGCCGCCCTCGGCGTGCACCGCGTCGGTCACCCGGTGGTGGCGCGCGGCCTGCAGGCGCGTGGTCAGCTCGGACGCGAAGGGCTTGAGCCAGCCGCGCTTGTTGGGGGCGTAGCCGCCGGTGATGATCAGCCCGACCTCGCCCCGCGCGCGCTCGGCGAAGTAGGCCGCCAGCTTGTCGATGTCCCAGGGCTTGTCCTCGAGCCCGGTGTGCATCGAGCCCATCACGACGCGGTTGCGCAGCGTGAGGTCGCCGATGGTCATCGGGGCGAGGAGATGCGGGTAGGGGGTCATGCGTGGGCCTCCAGGTATTCGTTGAGCCAGCCGATCCAGAACTCCTCGAGGCGGATGCCACCGCGCAGGACGAGGTACTGGTCGAGGTCGGGTCCGGCCAGGTCGGCCGGGACGGGGTAGTCGCGCTTCTCCAGCTCGCGGTAGTGCGCCAGCCGCGTCTCGTGGTCCCCGAGGGTCTCGCGCACCCGTCGGAGCAAGGCCGCGCGTTCGCCGTACGACGCAGCGCGGAGCTTGACCGCGAGGTCGCTGCGGAAGGCCTCCATCGGGAGCGGCTCGACCAGCCAGTCGGCGAGCACCTGCGCCCCCGTGGGCGAGACGGCGTAGACCTTGCGATCGGGTCGGCCGCTCTGCGCGACGGTCTCGACGCTGAGCCAGCCGTTGGTCTCCATCCGGCCGAGCACGCGGTAGATCTGCTGGTGCGTGGCGTGCCAGAAGAAGCCGATCGACTTCTCGAAGCGGCCCGCGAGCTCGAGGCCCGATCCCGGGCGCTCGGAGAGCGCGACGAGGAGCGCGTGTTCGAGGGCCATGCCGGGGATCGTGCCAGACCTATGCAACTAGTTGCAAGGGGTGGTGCGTCACAGCACCCCGGCGCCCACCATCTCCTCGAAGACGATCTGGGTCTCGGTGTGCCGCACGATCGGGTGCACGTTGATGTGCTCGAGCACGAGGTCTCGCAGCTGCTGGGTCGAGGCGACGGCGACCTGGAGGAGGTAGTCGTCCTCGCCGCCGACGTGCAGGATCCGCACGACGCCCGGGATCGCGGGGAGCGCCCGGTGGAACGTCGCCACGTGGTCGCGGTTGTGGCTGCCGAGCCGCACCTTGATCACTGCCTGGATGGGGAATCCGAGCGTGGCCAGGTCGACGTCGGCGTGGATGCCGCGCACGATGTCGCGCTCGCGCAACGAGCGCACGCGGGCCAGGCAGGTCGACTCGGCGATGCCCACCCGCGCCGCCAGGGCCGAGTTGGTGACCCGGCCGTCCTCGGTCAGCTCGGACAGGATGCGCAGGTCGACGGCGTCGAGCGCCGCATGTTCTGTCGCTGGAATGGGTCGTGGCATCGGAAATCCTCGGATTCTGCGGCGTGTGCGCCGATCTCGGCATGCTTCTGCGAACTACATTCCCTTCTCCCGCTGATTCTTCCACGATGGCCGTATGACCAGCCTCGACACCCAAGCCGTCCACGCCGGCCGTGGAGACCTCTCGGCGCTGGGCGTGCACGCGCTCCCGCTCGACTTCTCCACCACCAACCCGCTGCCCTCGATCGGGCTGGGCGGGGACTCCTACGAGTCCATGGCCACTGGCGGCCGTCCCACGGAGGGCGGGCTGGTCTACCAGCGCCTCTGGAACCCCACGGTGGCCCGTTTCGAGGAGGGTCTCGCGACCCTCGAGCGGACCGAGGCGGCCGTCGCCTTCTCGACCGGGATGGCCTCCATGACCGCTGCGGTGCTCGCCGCTGTCGCCGAGCACGGCTCCGGCGGCCGCCACGTCGTCGCGGTTCGCCCGTTGTACGGCGGAACCGACCACCTCCTCGCGTCGGGCACGCTCGGCATCGAGACGACCTTCTGCACCGCCGACGAGGTTGCCTCGGTCGTCCGGGCCGACACCTGTCTCGTCGTGCTCGAGACGCCCGCCAACCCCACGCTCGAGCTCGTCGACATCGCGGCCGTGGTCGATGGAGCAGGCGCCGTACCCGTGCTGGTGGACAACACCTTTGCCACGCCGGTCCTCCAGAACCCGGCAGCCCTGGGCGCGGCGCTCGTGCTGCACAGCGCGACGAAGTACATCGGCGGCCACGGTGACGCGATGGGCGGCATCATCGCCTGCGACGAGCAGTGGGCCGGGGCGCTGCGCCGGGTGCGTGCGGTCACGGGGGCGCTGCTGCACCCGATGGGCGCCTACCTGCTGCACCGCGGGCTGGCCACCCTGCCGCTGCGCATGCGCGCCCAGCAGGAGGGCGCGAGCAAGCTCGCGACGTGGCTCGCGGAGCAGCCCGGCGTCGGCGATGTCTTCTTCCCCGGCCTGCCCGAGTGCGACCCGCTGCACCTGGTCGGACGCCAGATGCGCGGCCCCGGCGCCGTGCTCGCGTTCCGGGTCGAGGGCGGGTACGCCGCAGCCGCCCGCGTCACCGAGGCGGTCGCGCTCTTCACCCACGCGGTCTCCCTGGGCGGCGTCGACTCGCTGGTCCAGCACCCCGCCGCGCTCACCCACCGGCCGGTGGCCAGCGAGGCCAAGCCCCACGACGACCTGCTGCGGCTCTCGATCGGCCTGGAGGACGCCGACGATCTATGCGCCGACCTCGCGCAGGCGCTCGCGGCGGCTCGCTGATTCCCCGCATAAGCGGGGGAATCGAGGGTTCTGGGGTGTTGCAACACCCAGGAAGGTGACGATCCCCCGCATCAGCGGGTTTTCATGTGGCGCTGAGACGGCCCCTCGCAACCGTGACAGTGTTGGTGTCATGATCAGTGCATGACGTATGAACTCGGTCAGGGCACCGGTCCGCTCAAGGGAGTCAAGGTCGTCGAGATCGCCGGCATCGGGCCCGGCCCGCACGCCTGCATGATCCTCGCCGACCTCGGCGCCGACGTGATCAGGATCGATCGCCCGGGTGGCGGCATGTTCGGCAGCGGTGAGCACGACGTGCTGACCCGGAGCCGCCCGAGCATCGCGCTCGACCTCAAGAAGCCCGAGGCGGTCGCCACCGTCCTCGACCTCGTCGAGAGCGCCGACGTGCTGATCGAGGGCATGCGTCCCGGCGTCACCGAGCGGCTCGGCCTCGGCCCCGACGACTGCTGGGGACGCAACCCGCGCCTGGTCTACGGCCGGATGACCGGCTGGGGCCAGGACGGCCCGTGGAGCCAGGCGGCCGGCCACGACATGAACTACATCGCCATCACCGGCGCCCTGCACGGCCTCGGCCAGGACCGCAGCCGCCCGCACTTCCCGGGCAACCTCGTCGGCGACTTCGGCGGCGGCTCGACCTACCTCGTCATCGGCGTGCTCGCCGCGCTGCTCGAGGCGAAGACCAGCGGGCAGGGCCAGGTCGTCGACGCGGCGATCGTCGACGGCACCGCCCACCTCAACGCGATGGCCACGACGCTGACCACGCTCGGGGTCGCCAGCGACCGGCGCGCCAGCGGCCTGCTCGACGGCGGCACGCCCTACTACGACATCTACGAGACCGCCGACGGCCAGCACATGAGCGTGGGGGCGCTCGAGCCCCAGTTCTACGACGAGCTCGTACGGCGCCTGGAGATCGACCTCCCGGACCGCAACGACCTCTCGAACCTCGGCGCGATCCGCGAGGCGCTCGCGGCGCGGTTCAAGGAGAAGACCCAGGCCGAGTGGTCGGAGGTCTTCGACGGCACCGACGCGTGCGTGGCCGCGATCATCCCGCTCAGCGCAGCCCCCGCCCACCCGCACCTCGCGGCCCGGGGCACGTTCGTCGAGAGCGCCGGCATCACCCAGCCGGCGCCGGCTCCGCGGTTCTCCCGCACGGTCTCCACGATCACGATGCCGCCCGGGGGAGCCGGTGCCCACACCCGCGAGGCCCTGACGGCCTGGGGGGTCGCAGACGTCGATGCCCTGATCGAGAGCGGCGCCGCCGTACAGAAGGGCGACTCCTGAACGCTCGAAGATGGCGGTGTCCGACGTTCACCCAGTGACTGGCGGACACCGCTGTCTCTCGCGCGAGCGGGGGAGTGACGTGAAGGTCACACCGCGAAGATTCACAGGAACATCAGGAGTCCCACTAAGGTTGTGGACGAAGTCGCCTCGGCCAGTCTTGCCCCGAGTCGCAGCAGGCCCAGCAACACCACGGGTCCGCTTACCTCGAAATCCTTTCGAGGCCATGCCGCGCTCTGCGCGATGTGTTGGCGAGACGCCAACGAAAAGGTTCCACATGTCTTTCGCCGACTTCGGCGTGCCCTCCATGCTCATCGACATCCTCGAGAAGCAGGGCATCACCACCCCCACTCCCATCCAGGCCGCGACGCTCCCGGACTCCCTCGCGGGTCGCGACGTCCTCGGCCGGGGCCGCACCGGCTCCGGCAAGACCTACGCCTTCCTGCTGCCGCTGGTCGCGCGCCTCGACGCCTCGAAGATGCCGGCCATGCCGCGCAAGCCGCGTGCGCTGATCCTCGCCCCGACGCGTGAGCTCGTGGGCCAGATCCACGCCGCGCTGAAGCCGATGGCCGACGCCGCCGGCCTCTCCACGATCGTCGTCTACGGCGGCGTCAGCCAGGGCCCGCAGACCACCGGCCTGAAGAAGGGCATCGACATCGTTGTCGCCTGCCCGGGTCGCCTCGAGGACCTGATGCAGCAGAAGTACGCCGACCTGTCCGCCATCGAGGTCACCATCCTCGACGAGGCCGACCACATGGCCGACCTGGGCTTCCTGCCCGGCGTGCGCCGGATCATGGACAAGACGCCGCAGGACAGCCAGCGCCTGCTCTTCTCCGCCACGCTCGACAAGGCGATCGACGTCATCGTCAAGCGCTTCCTGACCAACCCCGTCACGCACGAGGCCGACTCGGCGCAGGCGACCGTCTCCACGATGTCGCACCACGTGCTGCACGTGAACCGCGACCAGCGCGTCCCGATCCTGGTCGACCTGACCAGCGCGCCGGGCCGCACGGTCGTGTTCACCCGCACCAAGCACGGTGCCAAGGCGCTGACCCGCCAGCTCAACAAGTCCGGTGTCCCGACCGTCGAGCTGCACGGCAACCTGTCGCAGAACGCGCGCACCCGCAACATGGAGGCCTTCCACTCCGGCAAGGCCGCGACCCTCGTCGCGACCGACATCGCCGCTCGTGGCATCCACGTCGACGACGTCGCGCTCGTGATCCACGCCGACCCGCCGGTCGAGCACAAGGCCTACCTGCACCGCTCCGGTCGTACGGCGCGTGCCGGCGCCGAGGGCACGGTCATCACCCTCATGACCGACGAGCAGGTGCGCGACGTGCGCGACCTGACCCGTCTCGCGGGCATCAAGCCCACCACCACGAAGGTGCACGGCCCCGGTCACCCGATGCTGGTCGAGCTCGCCCCCGGCGAGCGCAGCACGCCCGGCGGTCTCGTCCCCGACGTGGCCCCCTCCGGTGGCGGTTCGTCCAACGGTGCCAACGCCCAGCGCAAGCGCGCCCGCAGCACCGGCCAGACCAACGGCCAGTCGCGTCGGGGCAACCCGACGGGCGGCGCCACCGCGACCGGCGGTTCCGCCGGTTCCACGGGTGGCGGCCAGCGTCGTCGCTCCGGTGGCGGCCAGGGTGGCCAGGGTTCGACCGGCGGCTCGGCCGGCGGTTCGACCGGCGGCGGTCGCGGTCGTCGCAGCAGCGGCGGCGGTGGCGGCGGCAACCGGAGCCAGGGTGCCTCGACCAGCGGTCGCTCGCACTCGGCTGCCGGCTTCTCCGGACGCTGATCCCGCACTGATCGGTCGGCCCCCGGGCCGCCGCTCCACAGCACCGCACTGCGGTGGTGTTGCCACTCCTGCGGTGGCACACCACCGCGTTTGCGTCTCCGGGGCCGCACTGCGGTCGAGTGGCGGAGTCGGCGTGGACGGGCGGACCCGGTATCTGGCCGGGTCCTAGGGTGAGCAGCATGCTCGACTGGCTGCGCCGATCCCTGTGGACCGTGGTGCCGCGCGACCAGCGCGACACCACCGAGGCCCTGCGTCGACGTCAGGTCGTGACCGTCGTCGTGGTGCTGGTCGGGGCGGCCGTGCTCGGCTGGTCGCTGCGCATCGAGCCCGGCAGCGACCTGTTCTATGCCGGCACGGCCCTGCTCGCGCTCGTCTGGGCGATCGGGGCCGTCCTCAGCGGCCGTCTCCACCTCGGTCGCATCCCCCGCGACGCGACGCACGCGCGACCGGTCGTCGCGCCGGTGCTACTCGGGCTGCTGCTGGCGGCGGTCTTCGTGGTCGGCGGCCTCGTCGTCCGCGAGATCGAGTGGCTCGACCGTCAGGTGCGATCGGTGCTCGACTTCGCCGACCAGGGCTCGATCCCGCTGCTGCTGGTGATCACGGTCGTCAACGGCGTCGCCGAGGAGCTCTTCTTCCGTGGCGCCGCCTATGCCGCGATCCCGCGCCACCCTGTCGTGTGGACGACCGTGGCCTACTTCGTCGCCACGCTCGCGACCGGCAACATCATGCTGGCCTTCGCCGCCGTCCTGCTCGGTGCCGTGTGCGGCCTGCAACGACGCGCGAGCGGCGGCGTGCTCGCGCCGATCCTCACGCACGTCACCTGGTCGGTGGCGATGCTGTTCGCGCTACCCGCGATCTTCGGCTGAGCTCGGGCGAGCCTGACGATCGGCCAGCGCGCGCCGTACGGACTGCTCGTAGGTCAACGGGTCGCCGGGGACCAGGTCGCGGATCGAGGTGTCGCGCACGATCACCTCGGTCGACATCGAGTCGATGAGGTTGCGCCCGGTCGTGGCGTCGACGTCGGTGACGAGCGCGAGCCAGTAGGACGAGAGCCGCGGGGTCAGCACCGGCACCGTGACGATCGGGATGCGCCGGCCGCCGGCCACCTCGGAGGCGACCTGCATCATCTCGAGGTAGGTCAGCTGCTCGGGGCCGCCGATCTCGAAGACCCGGCCGAGTGCGGCCGGCTCGTCGACGACGCCGACGAGGTAGCGCACCACGTCGTCGATCGCGATCGGCTGGGACAACGTGTGCACCCACTTCGGCACGACCATCGCGGGCAGGTTCTTGACGAGCTGGCGGGTGATCTCCCACGAGATGCCGCCGTCGCCGACGACGATCGCGGCCCGCAGCGTCGTGACCGGGACGCCGTCGGTGCCGAGCAGGCCCTCCACCTCCCGGCGCGAGCGCAGGTGGGCGGAGAGGTGCTCGTCGTCGGCGCCGAGCCCGCCGAGGTAGACGATCTGGCGCACGCCGGCGTCAGCCGCGGCGCGGCTGAAGTTGCGCGCGGCCTGGGCGTCCTTGCGCTCGAAGTCGGGGTCGTCGAGCGAGTGCACGAGATAGATCGCGACGTCCGCGCCCGCCAGCGCCTCGGCGAGCGACGCCGGATCGTCGACGTCGGCGCCCACGGGCTCGCCGGTACCGGCGTAGTCCTCGGGCCGGCGCGTCATCGCGCGCACCGTGTGGCCGGCGTCGGTCAGGGCGGGGACCACCCGTCGACCGACGAAGCCGGTCGCACCGGTCACAAGGACTGTCGTCATGCCGGTCAGCCTCGCACGGCGGCGGGAATGGATGCGGGATGACAGTGGTTAAACCTTCAACTATCATGGTCCCGAACGAAAGCGAGAGCACCATGCCCATCCCCGCGGTCCGGCTCAACCACGCCGTCCTCTTCGTCGCCGACCTCCAGCGCTCGATCGACTTCTACACCTCGGTCTTCGACATGGAGGTCGCAGCCACGGAGCCCCGTGCCCATGCGGCCTTCCTGCGCCTCACGCACGGCGGCAACCACCACGACCTCGGCCTGTTCGGCATCGGCGCCGACCAGGTCAAGCGGCCGGGGATCGGGCTCTACCACCTCGCCTGGCAGGTCGACACGATCGAGCAGCTCGAGCTGGCGCGGCTCAGCCTTGCCAACCACGACGCCTACACGGGTGAGTCCAGCCACGGCGCCACCAAGAGCGTCTACGGCAAGGACCCGGACGGCAACGAGTTCGAGGTGATGTGGATGCTGCCGCGCGAGGACTGGGGCCGCTTCGAGCACGAGGCCCCGGTCGAGCGGCTCGACCTCGCCGCCGAGGTCCGCGCCTGGGCGGGCGTCCGCACCGCAGCCGACAACATTCCGGTCGTGGCCCGATGACCGCCTTCGCCGACCCCGTGGTCGCCTGGGCCGCCGGTCAGGACGACCCGTCCCGCCCGCTGGTCGTGCTGCTGCACGGTCGCGGTTCGAGCGAGACCGACATCATCGGGCTCGCCGGCCACCTGCCGGAGGGTCCGTCGTACGCCGCTGTGCGCGCGCCCATCGGCGAGGGCGGCGGCTATGCGTGGTTCGCCAACCGCGGCATCGGCCGCCCGGTCGCGGAGAGCCTGGCCGAGACCATGGCGTGGTTCCGCGGCTGGCTCGACTCGGTCGCTCCCGCAGGCCGGCCCGTGGTCCTCGCGGGCTTCAGTGGCGGAGCCGCCTTCGCGGGTGGACTCGTCCTCGCCGATCCTGCGCGGTACGCCGCTGCCGCGATCCTCTACGGCACGCTGCCCTTCGAGGATGCCGGCGTCCCGGTCGAGCCGGGCCGCCTGACCGGGCTGCCGGTCTTCGTCGCCCAGGGCGACCAGGACCACGTCATCCCCGCCGAGCTGCTGGCTCGCACCTGGTCCTACCTGCTCGGCGCCTCGGGCGCGGCCGCGTCCGCCCGGCGCGACCCGGGTGGCCACGGCCTCACCCAGGGCACGGCCGCCGAGCTCGCCGAGTGGCTCACGCACCGCCTGGCCTGGCTGGCCCGGCGCGGGGCGGAGCCCGTCGGCCTGGCCGCGCAGCCCGTGTCGTGGCCGACCCTGGCCGGCGGCACGCTCCCCGCCCGGACCGGGGAGCGGCCGCAGGTGCACTTCCGCATCCCCCAGGCCCAGCTCACCGACAACTCTCCCGCGCACCTGCAGGAGGCCCTGTTCGAGCGGATCTCCGCACTCGGCGGCATCACGAGCGGGCAGTCGATGATCTCGGTCCCCGGCGCCCGCGGCTTCGTCGCACCCGCCGCCGACGGCCCCGACGACGCCTTCCTGGTCGCCGAGGTCAAGGAGTTCGCCCACCTGCACCCTGCGCACGACGGGTCGCTCCACCTCGCGCTGCCCCTCGACCTGGCCGGCGACGCGATCGCCCAGGGCTGGGCGCAGTCGCACATGTGGGCGGGCGTGCGCCTCTCGCCCGGGTTCCTCATGGTCTACGGCCCCCGCGACGACGCGGAGCTCGAGGTCGTGGCCGGCATCGTCGAGGCGTCCTACAGCTACGCGCGCGGCGAGCTCGGATGAGCCTCGATCCGCACGAGGCCGCGGCGCTCCTCGCTGCTGCGCGCGGCGATCGCCGTACCCTCCAGCGTTTCAGCGACACCCTCGACGGGGTGGACGAGGCGTGGGGCCACGCCGTCCAGGACGCCGACCGCGTCGCGCGGACGGCCGCGGGGGAGCGTGTCGTCGGCGCCAAGCTCGGCCTCACCAGTGCGGCCAAGCAGCAGACCATGGGCGTGCACCAGCCCATCGTCGGCTTCCTGACCGACGCGATGGCCGGCGACGTGCTGGACCTCGCGAGCCTCGGGCAGCCGCGCGTCGAGCCCGAGATCGCCTTCCGGCTCGGCGCCGTGCTCGATCGCGCGATCACACCTGACGAGGTGGCGGACGTCGTGGACGGTGTCGCCGTCGCGCTCGAGGTCATCGACTCGCGCTGGACGGGCTACCGCTTCCGGCTCGGCGACGTGCTGGCGGACAACACCAGTGCGGCCGGCTTCGTGGTCGGGGAGTGGGCGCCGCTGCGCGACGTCCGCGGCGCGGAGGCGCGCTGGTTCGTCGACGGCGAGCTCGTCGCGACCACGTCTCCGGCCGCGATCCTCGGCGACCCGGTCCTGGCCCTGGTCCACCTCTCCGAGCACCTGGCGGCACGCGGTGAGAGCCTGCCGGCGGGCGCGCTCGTGCTCGCCGGTGCCATGACCGACGCGGTGCCGGTCGCCGGCCACTCGTCGTTCCGGGTCGAGGTCGGCGGCCTGGGGGCGGCGTCGCTGTCGGTGACCTGAGGACTCGGGTTCAGCGGCCGGCAGCGCGGCGAGCGTCCAGCCGCGTCATGGCCGGCGTCGCGGTGACCCCGTGCAGGAGCACGGAGACGACCACGGTGAAGGCCACCGTCGACCACAGCCACGACTCGCCCGGCACGTCGTGGTGGCTGGTCGCGTAGGCAAGGTAGAAGAGCGAACCCACGCCGCGGACGCCGAAGAACGCCACCGCCAGTCGCTCGCCCCGGCTCAGCCCGCCGACGAGCCGCTCTGCTCGCGGGAGCGTGGAGAGTGCGGCGTACCCGGCCAGTGGCCGCACCACCAGCACGAGAGCGAGGGCCAGCGCCACCCCACGCCAGTCCAGGTGTGCCAGCAGCCCGCGAGTCATCGCCATGCCGAGGACGAGCAGCACCAGCAAGGTGATGAGGCGTTCGAGCCGCTCGACCAGGGCGTGCATCTCCCGCTGGTAGGAGTGTCGCCGCTCGGCTGCGCGCAGGTTCATCGCGCACGCGAAGACGGCCAGGAACCCGTAGCCCCCGAGGAGCTCCGCGGCGCCGTACGTCGCCAGCAGCCCGGCCAGAGCCAGCAGTGGCTCGCCGTGGTCGGCCAGCCGGAGGCTGTCCGTGCGGGCCCGGAAGGCCTGACGGCCCAGAAGCCACCCGGCCACGAGGCCGACCAGAACGCCGAGGACGATCTTGCCGACGACGTACCAGCCCAGCCAGGTGCCGGCATCGAGGACTGCGAAGCCCCCCGCCAGCAGCAGCAGCGCGAGGTGGACGAACGGGAACGCCAGCCCGTCATTGAGGCCCGCTTCGGCCGTCAGCGAGAACCGGATGTCGTCGTCGGGATCTTCAGCGTCGCCGATGTCCTCGGTGAGCGGCTCACCCACCTGCACGTCCGAGGCGAGCACTGGGTCGGTCGGTGCCAGCACGGCACCGAGCAGCAGCGCGACGGCCGGCGCCAGGCCCGCGACCCACCACCCGATCAGTGCGACGCCAAGGACCGTGGCGGGCATCGTGACAGCGAGGAGCCGCCAGACCGGGGACCAGGTGCGCCATGACGTCCTCGAGCGCAGGTCGAGCGCGCGGTCGATCGCCAGGCCGACGCCCATCAGTGACACCAGGACGCAGAGCTCGGTGACGTGCAGGATGACCGTCCGGTTGGCCTCCGGCTCCAGGCTCACCCCGTCCGGCAGCGGCAGCAGCCCGATCAGCATGCCGACCGCGACGAGCACCATCGGGGGCGACAGGGCGATGCGCCGGGTCGCCTGCGGCAGGACGATCGCGAGCAGCAGCGCGAGGCCGAGGATGAGGTAGACGGCGGCGCCGGTCATCAGGTGCGCTGGGCCGATCCCCGGCGCTCGTAGGAGTCGGCGCTCGCGTCCATCGCCTGCTCGTAGGCGCTCACCAGGCCCGCGATGGTCAGCGGCTTGAGCCGGTGGACCAGCTCGCGCAGGGTCTCCACGTCTCCGCCGGCGTCGCGCACGGCCGGCCAGACGTGGCGGCGCACGATCTCGGAGAGCTCGTCGGCGACCTGCTGGCCGTGGCGGGCATAGACCTCGGCGACCGCCTCCGCAGCGGAGGTGGGTACGCCGATGCCGACGAGTCCGTCATGGACGTCGACGTCGCTCTCGCCGGTCACCGGGGCGAGCAGCGAGAGGTGCAGCGCGATGTCGGACGGCGTCGCGTCCTCGGGGATGCGATCGACGTAGCCCTTGATCGCGGAGAGGGTGAAGCCGTGGTTCTGCAGCTCGCGGACGAGCTCGAGCCGGGCGACGTGGTCGGCGGTGTAGTAGCCCGAGCGACCGCGGCGCAGCGGCGGTGGCACGAGCCGCTTGCTGGTGTAGAAGCGGATGTTGCGCACGCTGATGCCGACCCGCTCGGTCAGCTCGTCGAGCGTGAGCAGCAGCGGCTGCTGGAGCTCGTCGAATGCTGCGGGTGCCATGCGGCGTACCTCCTCCGGACCTGGTCGTGGGTGCCGATCGTAGTGAATCAGGCCACACCCCTTGACCATTGTGACAGTAATGGTGTCACAATCACTGCATGGCAGAAGCATTCATCTATGACCACATCCGCACCCCGCGTGGCAAGGGCAAGGCCGGCGGCTCCCTCAACGAGGTGAAGCCGATCGATCTCGTGGTCACCCTCCTCGACGAGGTCAAGACCCGAAACCCCGGACTCGACCCCGCCCGTGTCGACGACGTCGTCCTCGGTGTCGTCAGCCCCGTGGGCGACCAGGGCGCCGACATCGCGAAGACCGCGGTGATCGCTGCCGGCTACCCCGACACCACGGCTGGTGTGCAGCTGAACCGTTTCTGCGCCTCGGGCCTCGAGGCCGTCAACCAGGCCGCGCAGCGGATCCGCTCCGGCTGGGAGGACCTGATCCTCGCCGGTGGCGTCGAGTCGATGAGCCGCGTGGCGATGGGCAGCGACGGTGGCGCCTGGGCGATGGACCCGCGCACTGCGCTCGACACCCACTTCGTGCCCCAGGGCATCGGCGCCGACCTGATCGCCACGGTCGAGGGCTGGAGCCGTGAGGACGTCGACACCTACGCCGCCGAGTCGCAGGCCCGCGCGGCCAAGGCGCAGGCCAACGGCTACTTCGACGGTTCGGTCATCCCCGTCCGCGACGTCAACGGCCTCGCCGTGCTCGAGCGCGACGAGTTCATCCGCCCCGGCACGACGGTGGAGTCGCTGTCCGGCCTGAAGCCGTCCTTCGCCTTCCACGGCGACCTGGGCTTCGACGACGTGGCGCTGCAGAAGTACCACTGGATCGAGAAGATCAACCACGTCCACCACGCCGGCAACTCCTCGGGCATCGTCGACGGCGCCTCGCTGATCGCGATCGGCTCCGAGCAGGTCGGCACCGACCTCGGCCTCACCCCCCGTGCCCGCGTCATCGCGACCGCGGTCAGCGGCGCCGACCCGACGATCATGCTCACCGGACCCGCGCCGGCTGCCCGCAAGGCGCTGGCCAAGGCCGGCCTGGGCGTCGAGGACATCGACCTGTTCGAGATCAACGAGGCGTTCGCCGCCGTCGCCATGCGCTTCATGCGCGACATGGGCATCTCCCACGAGATCACCAACGTCAACGGTGGCGCCATCGCGATGGGCCACCCGCTCGGTGCGACCGGCGCCATGATCCTCGGCACCCTGGTCGACGAGCTCGAGCGCCGCGACCTGCGTCGTGGCCTGGCCACGCTCTGCGTCGGCGGCGGCATGGGCATCGCCACCATCGTCGAGCGCGTCTGACACCGGACCCGAACTCCTAAGGAACCTGACAAGAGATGACTGAGAACCAGAGCGCCATCCGGTACGACCGCGACGCCGACGGCGTCGTCGTGCTGACCCTCGACGACCCGACCGCCAGCGCCAACACCATGAACGAGCTGTACGGCCGCAGCATGGAGGAGGCCGTCGCCCGCCTCGAGGAGGAGAAGGACGAGATCACCGGTGTGGTGATCACGTCCGCCAAGAAGACCTTCTTCGCCGGCGGCAACCTCAAGGACCTGCTGTCGGTCGGTCCCGACCAGGCGCAGGAGATCTTCGACAAGAGCCAGGCCCTCAAGGCCCAGCTGCGTCGCATCGAGAAGCTCGGCGTGCCGACCGTGGCAGCCATCAACGGCGCCGCGCTCGGTGGCGGCCTCGAGATCGCGCTGGCCTTCAACCACCGCATCGCGGTCGACGGTCGCTACGAGATCGGCCTGCCCGAGGTCACCCTCGGCCTGCTGCCCGGCGGCGGCGGCGTCGCCCGCGTCACGCGCCTCCTCGGCGTCTCGTCCGCCCTCATGGACGTCCTGCTCCAGGGCCAGCGCTACAAGCCCGCGGCCGCCCAGGCCAAGGGCCTGGTCCACGACCTCGTCGCCACCCAGGACGAGCTGCTCCCCGCCGCGAAGGCGTGGGTGCTGGCCAACAAGGACAACGACGAGGCCGCGACCCAGCCCTGGGACCGCAAGGGCTACAAGATGCCCGGTGGTACGCCGTCGCACCCCTCGCTCGCGCAGATGCTGCCCGCCTTCCCGGCCGGCCTGAAGAAGCAGCTCAAGGGTGCGCAGTTCCCCGCTCCCGAGGCGATCATGGCCGCGTCCGTCGAGGGCGCCCAGGTCGACTTCGAGACCGCGGCCCGCATCGAGTCGCGCTACTTCGCCAAGCTGGTCACCGGCCAGAACGCGAAGAACATGATCCAGGCGTTCTTCTTCGACCTGCAGCAGATCAACTCCGGCGCGCTGCGTCCCGAGGGTGTGCCTGCCTTCAAGCCCACCAAGGTCGCCGTGCTCGGCGCCGGCATGATGGGCGCGGGCATTGCCTACGTCTGTGCGCGCGCCGGCATGGAGGTCGTCCTCAAGGACGTCGCGCTGGAGTCCGCCGAGCGTGGCAAGGCATACTCCGCGAAGATCAACGAGAAGGCCGTCTCCCGCGGCAAGCTCACGCAGGAGAAGTCCGACGAGCTGCTCGCCCGGATCACCCCGACCGACAACGCCGCTGACACCAAGGGCTGCGACCTCGTCATCGAGGCCGTCTTCGAGGACCCGTCGCTGAAGGCCAAGGTCTTCGCCGAGATCGCCGAGCACATCAACCCCGACGCGCTGCTGTGCTCCAACACCTCGACGCTGCCGATCACCGAGCTGGCCCAGGGCGTCGACCGCCCGGCCGACTTCATCGGCCTGCACTTCTTCTCCCCGGTGGACAAGATGCCGCTGGTCGAGATCATCGCCGGCAAGGAGACCAGCGACACCGCGATCGCCCAGGCGATCGACATCGTCCAGCTGATCAAGAAGACCCCGATCGTCGTCAACGACAGCCGTGGCTTCTACACCTCGCGCGTCATCGGCACGCAGATCAACGAGGGCATCGCGATGCTCGGCGAGGGTGTCAGCCCGGTCAGCATCGACCGCGCCACCACCATGGCCGGCTTCCCCGTGGGTCCGCTGCAGATCACCGACGAGCTCAACATGGAGCTCATGGCAAAGATCCGCAAGGCCTCGCGCGACGCCGTCGAGCGTGACGGTGGCACCTGGGTCGTCAACGGTGCCGAGAAGGTCATCGACAAGATGATCGAGCTCGGTCGCTCCAGCAAGCTCAAGGGCGCCGGCTTCTACGACTACGACGAGTCCGGCAAGCGCCTGGGCCTGTGGTCGGGCCTGGCCGAGGAGTTCCCGGTCGCCGAGGAGCAGATCCCGCTCCAGGACATCCAGGACCGCCAGCTCGTGGTCGAGGCCATCGAGACGATCAAGTGCTTCGACGAGGGCGTCCTGCGCTCCGCCGCCGAGGCCAACATCGGCTCGATCTTCGGCATCGGCTTCCCGCCCGCGACCGGTGGCGCGATCCAGTACGTCAACGGCTTCGAGGGCGCAGCGGGCCGTGGCCCGGCCGGCTTCGTGGTCCGGGCCCGCGAGCTCGCCGCGAAGTACGGCGAGCGCTTCGAGCCGCCGGCCTCCGTGGTCGCCGTGGCCGAGGCCGGGGGCACCTACCCCGCCTGACGCGTCAAAGTTCCCCAAGAGGTGCAGGAGTCCCCGGTTAAGCGGGGACTCCTGCACCTCTCGCCCGTTGCAACGGCCAACAAGTGAGGGTTTCCCCGCCTAGGCGGGGACTTTGACAGAGGATGATCCCGTGACCCCCGTGATCGACATCCGCGCCCTGCACGTGCGCTTCGGCGAGGTGGAGGCCGTGGCCGGCATCGACCTCGCCGCGGACTCCGGCCGGGCGACAGCGCTGCTCGGTCGCAACGGTGCGGGCAAGTCGACGACGATGAAGGTGCTGGCGGGCGTCGTACCCCCCACGTCCGGCACCGTGCTCGTCAACGGCCACGACGTCGCCACCGACCCGCTCGCCGTGAAGCGCACCGTCGGCTACTGCCCCGACGTCGGCGGGCTCGTCCCGCGCGCGACGCCGTGGGAGCACCTCCAGCTCACCGCCCGGCTGCGGCGGATGCCCGACTGGGAGGCCCGCGGCCGCGACCTGCTCGAGCGCTTCGAGCTCGGCGACGTCGCCCACCGGGTCGTCGGCGGCTTCAGCCACGGCATGGGCCGCCGGCTGTCCGTCGTGCTCGCCGCCCTGCACGAGCCGGCCGTGCTGCTGCTCGACGAGCCCTTCGACGGCGTCGACCCGATCGGCGTCGAGGCCACCCTCGAGGTCGTCGCCGACGCGCGCGCCCGTGGCGCCTGCATCCTGCTGTCCACGCACCTGCGCGACCTCGCCCTGGAGGCGTGCGGCTCTGCGATCGTCCTGCGCGGCGGCTCGAGCGTCGCCGAGATGGACGCCGCCGAGCTCACCGTCGAGGCCTACCGTGCGCTCCTCGACTGAGACCTGGTCCGGCGCCACCGCCGACCTGCGCCACCTCCTCCGCTTCCGGTCCGGGACCGTACGGCGACCGCGACTGACCGCAGTGGCCGTGGCCGTCGTCGTGGGACTGACGGTCGTGCTGGCCGTGGCACCGGCCTGGATCACGGGCCTGCCCGCCGACCGTGCGCGCCAGCTCGAGGACCTGCTGCCGGCCGCGTTCGCCGGCTTCCTGCTGCTCGGCATCGGTGCCTCGATGGGCGGGGGCGGCGGCCGTGAGCTCCTGCCCCGCGAGCAGGCCGTCATCCACCCCATCGGGCCGGTCACCGAGCACCTCGGTGCGCTGGTGCTCGCTCCGCTCAACCTCGCCTGGCTGCTGCAGGCATGGGCGCTGCTCGCGGCCACGGCGCTCTCCGTCGGGCCGCAGGGACTCCTCGGGGCGCAGGCCGTCGTCGTGCTCTGGCTGCTCGTCGCCACGGCGCTGGCGCAGGTCGTCGGCTGGTCGGTCGAGGGCACCCGCCGTACCCGGCACGGAGTGCTCGTCGTCCGCACGCTCACCGTCCTCGTCGGCGTGGCCCTGCTGGTCGGGCAGGTCGCCGGTCGCCTCGACGACCTGGTCCGGGTGCTGCCGACCACGGCCCTCGCGTCCTCGTTGGGCGACCCTGGCTGGCCGCTGGTCGGGGCCCTTCTCGTCGCGGTGCTGGGCGTCGCGGTCGCCGTCGGCGCCGTACCCGCCCGCTGGGCGCTCTCGCTGCCGCCGCGCGAGGAGCTGAGGGTCGAGTCGGGCGTCCACGAGGCCCGCCCAGCTCCGGTCGCACGGTTGCTCGGCGACGACCTCGCCCTGCTGAGGCGGCTGGACCGCGGCTCGGTCTGGCGCTCGGTGGGGATGCGTCGCGGCCTGATCGTGCTGGCCCTCGGCCCCGCTCTCTTCGCACTCGGTGGTGGCCTGGAGTGGGACACGATCCTGATCCTGCCGGGGCTCGGGGCGAGCGGTGCCGTGCTGCTCTACGGCGTCAACGCCTGGTGCCTCGACGGTCGCGGGATGCTGTGGCGCGAGAGCCTGCCCGTCGAGCCCGCGCGGATCTTCGACGCCCGCACCCTCGTCACCGCCGAGTGCCTCGTCGCCGTCTCCGCGGTCCCCGTGCTGGTCGGGTCGGTGCGCAACGGCCTGCCGTCGCAGCAGGTCGCGATCGCGCTGGTCGTCTGCTGGCTGGTCGCGGTGGTGCAGGTGCTCGCGATCTCGATGAAGTGGTCCGTACGGCGCCCGTATGCCGTCGACCTGCGCTCACCGCGCGCCACCCCGGCCCCGCACACGGCGATGTTCGGCTATGCCGCGCGGCTCTCGCTGGTCACGACCCTGACCGGGATGCTGTTCGTCGGCGCGGCCGGGGTCGACGTGTGGTGGCTGCCGCCGGCCATGGGCGCGCCGTTCCTGCTCTGGTCGAGCGTCCGGCTCGTCCGCGCCCGGCGGCGCTGGCTCTCCGCGCTGGCCCGGGCGGAGATCGCGCTCACCGTCGCGGCCGGCTGATCGCCGTACGCCCGGAGTGGTCGGCGCGCCGGCCACACCACCGCAGTGCGGCCCTGATGACGCTCCTGCGGTGGCAGACGACCGCAGGAGCGTCCAGGACACGGTGTGACAGCGCAGCCGACATGACTCGACCCGCCCGGTCTCCCGGGCGGGTCGGAGGGTGGAGCTGGATCAGCCCTTCGGCTGGTCGATGACGTAGGTGCCGATCACCTTGTCGGCGAAGGTCTGGCGCTTGGAGTCCCACAGCGGCCAGAGGAAGCCGAGGTAGCAGGGAAGCGCGTCCAGGATGTGCGCGAGCTGGCGCACGAACGACATGCCGGCGCCGATCGGCTGGCCGGTCTCGGCCTTGACGAGCTTGATGCCCATCACGCCCTTGCCGATGGAGTAGCCCGTCCGACCCTGCTTGATGCAGCTGTTCCAGATGAAGAACGCGAGTCCCATGATGATGCCGAGGCCCATCAGCGCGAGTGCCAGGCCGCTGGCACCGCCGCCGGTGTTCGTGACCTCACCGGTGACCGGGTCGGTGGTGAGCTCGGCGCTGCTGGCGGCCATGATCGAGCCGACGATGTAGAGGGACTGGGCCAGCATTCCCAGGAGCCCGTCGATCACCGCCGCGCCGACCCGCTTGCCCCAGTGGGCGAAGGTCACGCCCTGCGGCACGCCGCCGTAGCCAGCGGGGTCGTAGGACTGGGCGCCGTAGGGGTTGACGGGCTGGCCGTAGGGGTCCTGGCCGGACGGGCCGGGCTGGCCGTAGGGGTCGGATGGCGGGTTGCCGTAGTTGGACATGTTTCCCCCTTGGGAAGTCGTGGAAGTGCGGCCGCCCTCAGGAGCGCGCGTCGAGGTACCTCCCCCGAATGCGGGTCGCGAAACCCGGAGCCTGCCACCTGTGGATGTCGGTGTCACGGCTTGAGTGGGGTTCTTGGCGGATGCCGCACCGAATGCCAGCACTTGAGCGTCCAGATGGACGCTCAAGGGAGAAAGGGCCCTGCATACCCGGTATGCATACGTGGTATACATCTCCCAGCGTCGGTCACGGGGGCCGACGACGAGGAGGGGACGCGATGTCGGTCCGACAGGCGATGCTCGCGCTGCTGGAGCCGGGGCCGATGTACGGCTACCAGCTCCGCGCGGAGTTCGAGCAGCGCACCGGGGCGACCTGGCCGCTCAACGTCGGGCAGGTCTACACGACCCTGTCCCGGCTCGAGCGCGACGGCCTGATCGAGCACGACGAGCACGTCGACGCGGCGGGGGCCGCAGACGCGACCGATCGAGCAGCCCAGGTGATGTATCGCATCACCCCCTCCGGCAGGGGCGAGGTGTCGGCGTGGTTCACCACGCCGGTGCCTCGCACCCAGCCGCCCCGCGACGAGCTCGCGATCAAGCTCGCCATCGCGGTGACCCTGCCGGGCGTCGACGTCACCTCGCTGATCCAGCAGCAGCGTACGGCGACGATGACCGCCCTCCAGGACTACACGCGCCTCAAGCGCACCGGTCGCGCATCGCGGCCCGACCAGCCCGAGGACCTCGCGTGGTCGCTCGTGCTCGACTCCCTTGTCTTCGACGCCGAGGCCGAGATCCGCTGGCTCGACCACTGCGAGGCCCGGCTCCGGCGCGCCGCAGCCGAGGGCCACCTGCACGTCCCTGCCCGTCCGACCCGGACGGCCGACTCCGAGGAAGTTCGCCCATGAGTGCCGTCGTGCTCCACCTGGACAACGTGACCCGTGTGCACGGCGAGGGTCCCACCGAGGTGCACGCCCTGCGCGGCGTCAGCTTCAGGGCCTGCGCCGGCGAGCTCGTCGCCGTGATGGGCCCGTCCGGCTCCGGCAAGTCCACCCTGCTGACCATCGCGGGCGGGCTCGACGAGCCGACGAGCGGCACCGTCAGCGTCGAGGGCGCGGTCCTGGGCAGCCTCGGCAACGCCGGACGAGCCCGCATGCGGCGTACGTCGATCGGCTACGTCTTCCAGGACTTCAACCTGATCCCCGCGCTGACCGCGGCGGAGAACGTCGCCCTCCCGCGCGAGCTCGACGGCGAGCGCAGCAAGGCGGCGCGCCTGCTCGCGCTGGCCGCGCTCGAGGAGGTCGGCATCGTCGATCTGGCGGACAGGTTCCCCGACGAGATGTCGGGCGGTCAGCAGCAGCGGGTCGCGATCGCGCGCGCCATCGTCGGGGAGCGGCGGCTGATCCTTGCCGACGAGCCGACGGGTGCGCTGGACACCGACACCGGCGAGGAGATCCTGCGCCTGCTGCGCAACCGCTGCGACGCGGGCGCGGCCGGGGTGCTGGTGACGCACGAGGCCCGGCACGCCGCCTGGGCCGACCGCGTCGTCTTCCTCCGCGACGGCCTGATCGTCGACGAGTCCGGGGCCGACGTGGCCGACGAGCTGCTCGAGGTCACGCCGTGAAGGGTTGGCGCCCTGCCCTGAGGCTGGCGTGGCGAGACGTGCTCCGGGCTCGTGGCCGCAGCATCCTGGTGCTCTTCATGATCGCGCTCCCGGTGCTGGCAGTGACGGCTGCTTCCGTCGTGCAGGCGACCGCCGACGTCAGCTCGCTCGAGGGGGTCGAGCGCACCATGGGCTCGGCGCAGGCGCGGGTCCATCCGACGGGCGGAAGTGCCGTCCTGCAGGCCCCGGACCCCGGATCCGGGATGTGGACCCAGACCGGCTCGGGGGAGGCGTCGACGTCGGCCGAGCTCGCTGAGGCCCTGGGCGGTCGCGACTTCATCACCATCGCCGACGGTCACGCCAACATCCCGCTGGGTGATCGCCGTGTCACGGCCTTGGCGACCGAGGTCGACCTGAGCAGCCCACTCGCCGAAGGTCTCTTCGACCTGCGCGTGGGTGAGCTCCCTGCCCGACCGGGTGAGGCCGTCGTCAACGACGCCTTCGCCGAGCGCGGAGTCGCCATCGGCGACGCTCTCGAGGTGCTCGGTCACGACGTCACCGTCGTCGGCATCGGCCGCGACGCCGAACACCGCAAGGAACTGACGGTCATCTCACCGCCGGGCAGCTTCGGCGACCACTTCACTGGCGATCGGGTCGCGCCCGACTGGTTGGTCGGCGGAGACCCGGTGCTCTGGTCGGACGTGCTGGCGCTCAACGAGCTGGGTGCTCTCGTCCACTCGCGCGCAGTGCTGACCGACCCGCCTCCCGTCGTCGAGATGGCCGAACGCATGGGCTACGACACGGGCCGCGGCCTCTACATCACGGTCGCGGCGCTCGTCATCACCATGGCGCTGCTCGAGGTGGTGCTGCTCGCCGGCCCGGCCTTCGCGGTCGGAGCCCGCCGCCAGGCGCGCAACCTCGCGCTGATGGCCGCCTCCGGTGGCACGCCGCGCCAGGCCCGCCGCGTGGTGCTCGCGTCCGGCATCGTGCTCGGGGGCCTCGCGGCCCTGATCGGCGCCGTGCTCGGTGTGCCGCTCGGGTTTGTCCTCCTGCCTGTCGTCCAGCGGTTCAGCAACGCTTGGTTCGGCCCCGACGACGTCAACTGGCTGGTGGTCTCCATCGTGGCCGCCTTCGGCCTCCTGAGCGCACTGCTCGCCGCGGTGGTGCCGGCCTGGCTGGCCTCGCGACAGGACGTGGTCGCCGTACTCTCCGGACGTCGTGGCGACCCGCCACCGTCCCCCCGCACGCCGGTCCTCGGGGTCCTCCTGCTCGGCGCCGGCATCGGGCTGTCCGTCGCCGGAGTCCGGCGGGGTCACCTCTTCAACTTCTACGAGGCGGGCCAGTACGCCATCGCCTTCGGTGCCGTCGTCTCCGTGTTCGGGATGATCTTCATCGTGCCGCTGGTCGTGACCTTGTTGGCACGGTTGTCCGGGAGCCTGCCCCTCGTGATGCGGTACGCCGCCCGCGACGCCGCCAGGCACCGCACCCGCACCGTCCCGGCGATCGCCGCGGTGGCCGCGACCGTGGCTGGCGTCGTCGCGCTCGGCATCGCCAACACCAGTGACGAGAAGCAGAACCGCGAGACCTACACGCGCTCGTTGCCGATGGACACGGGCCTGATCAACATCTATCCGACGGAGTCCATGGACGGCTCCGCTTCGGTGCCTCCTTCCCAGCAGACGTGGGACCGGGCGCAGGCCATCGTGCGGGCGCAGGCGCCCGAGATCGACACGGAGCTGGTGGAGGGGCTGCGTTTCGCAAGCGATGCAAATGCCTTCGTCCACGTCAGCCTCTCCGTTCCAAGTGCGCAGATGCTCTTGTCCGGGTGGGGCGGCACTCTCGGCTCGGACCTGCTGGTCGGCGAGGTGGTCCCCGGCTTCCTCGAGGTCGACGACGAGGGAGGCGCGCGTGCTGCCCTCCAGGCAGGAAAGGCCGTTGTCCTCACCGACCACCCTGTCAACCTCGATGAGGTGACACTGACGATGGAACGGTGGGACGGGGAAGGCGACGAGACTGCCTCCACGTCGAGTCTGACCTGGCCCGCCCACTTCGTCGAGACGGACGCCGAGATGCCGCCGACGCAGGCCATCATTCCCGCCGCGTTCGCCGCGGAGCTCGACCGGCCCGTCGAGACGGTCGCCCTCTATCTCGGGGGCGAGATCTCGAAGGACCAGGAGCAGGCGATCCGCGAGGAGATCACGGGCCTTGATGCGAATGCCTACCTCATCGTCGAGCGCGGTTACGAGACCCCCGACGAGATCTTCATCCTGCTGCTCGTCCTCTTCACCCTCGGCGGCGTGCTGATGCTCGGCGGGACGCTGACCGCGACCTTCCTGGCGCTGTCCGACGCCCGTCCCGACCTGGCCACCCTGTCCGCAGTGGGAGCGGCTCCGCGTTCGCGGCGAGGAGTCGCTGCGTCGTACGCACTGGTCGTCGGTTTCGTCGGGGGCGTCCTCGGTGCGCTGGTCGGCTTCATCCCAGGGGTGGCGATCACCTATCCGCTCACCGGATCAGCCGGGCAGTCCTGTTCCTCGGGCGCCGACGGGATGCTCGTCTGCGAGTCAGCCGGGCCGTTCCTCGACATCCCGTGGTTGCTCATCCTCGGCCTCGTCGTGGCGCTGCCCCTGCTCACGGCGGCGATCGTCGGCCTGACCGCGCGCTCACGGCTGCCGCTGGTGACCCGGCTGACCTGAGGGGTCGTCGGTTTCACGGCTTGAGTGGGGATCTGAGCGGTTACAGCGCCTGATGCCGTGGCTTGAGCGTCAATATGGACGCTCAAGCGGGAGTCGCGCGTCCACCCACTAAAAGTCAGTCTTGACTGTTTGTTGATCTGGCCCCACGATGGGTGCGTGACGACGACCGCCCGCGTGCCCCAGGAGCAACGCAGTCGCGCGATGCGGCTGCGCCTGCTCGAGGCGACGGTCGAGTGCCTGGTCGAGCGCGGCTACTCCGGTACGTCGACCACGCTGGTCAGCACGCGCGCCGGCGTCTCTCGCGGTGCCCAGCTGCACCACTTCCCGACCAAGAACGACCTCGTCGTCGCGGCCGTCGAGCACCTCACCGTCCTCCGGGGTGCCGAGATCGCCGACGCGGTGGCGGGGCTGCCGACCGGGCGCAGGCGGACCCGCGCCGTACTCACCATGCTGGGCGACCACTTCGCCTCGCCGGTCTTCACCGCCGCCCTCGAGCTGTGGGTCGCCGCGCGCACCGACGAGGCCCTGCTCGCCGCGGTCGGACCGCTGGAGCAGCGGGTCGGGCGCGAGGTGCACCGGCTCACCGTCGAGGCGCTCGGCGCCGACGAGTCGCAGCCCGGCGTGCGCGAGCTCGTGCAGGCCACCCTCGACCTCGTCCGCGGGCTCGGCCTCGCCAACACCATCTCCGACGACGCCGCCCGGCGCCGTCGGATCCTCGACCACTGGGCCGACGTGCTCGACCGGGAGCTGGCGTGACCGGCTGGGGCACCAGATCGGGGTCGTACGGCGACGTGGGCCCGATCTCGTTCCCCGCCCGCTGCGCTGGGGAACCAGATCGGGCTCAGAACAGCCTTCGACCCCGCTTTCGTTCCCCAACTGAGAAGAGTCACCAGTGACCGACGTACTCACCACAGTCCTCGACGACCTGACGGCCGAGGGCGACGTCCTCGACGCGCTGGTCGCCGACCTCGACGAGGCCGGCTGGCGCACGCCGACGCCGGCGCCCGGCTGGGACGTCGCCACCCAGATCTCGCACCTCGCGTGGACCGACGAGGTCGCGGTCAAGGCCGCCACCGACAAGGAGGCCTGGGACGAGGCGGTGGTGCTCGCGATCGCCGACCCGACCGGCTTCGTCGACACCGAGGCGATCGCCGGCGCCGAGGCCGCGCCTGCCGACCTGCTCGCCCGCTGGCGCTCGGGGCGCACCGCGCTGCGCGAGACGCTCGCGGCCTTCGACGGCGGCAAGATGCCGTGGTTCGGCCCGCCGATGTCACCGACCTCGATGGCGACCGCGCGGCTGATGGAGACCTGGGCGCACAGCCTGGACGTGCACGACGCGCTCGGCGTCACCCCGGAGCCGAGCGACCGGATCCGGCACGTCGCCCACCTCGCCGTACGCACCCGTGACTTCTCCTTCGTCACCCAGGACCTGGTGCCGCCGAGCGCGGAGTTCCGCATCGACCTGGTCAGCCCGAGCGGCAACGTGTGGTCGTTCGGGCCCGAGGACGCCGAGCAGACGGTGACCGGTTCGGCGCTCGACCTGTGCCTCCTCGCCACGCAGCGGGTCAACCGCGCCGACACCGACCTCGTCGCGACCGGCCCCGACGCCGACCGCTGGCTCGACATCGCGCAGTGCTTCGCGGGACCGCCCGGAGAGGGGAGGAGCAAGGCATGAGCCTTGGTTTCGACACGGGCGCTGGGCGCCCTGCTCAACCGGCGGTCAGGATCGGCAACTGCTCCGGCTTCTACGGCGACCGCCTGAGCGCCATGCGCGAGATGCTCGAGGGCGGCGAGATCGACGTGCTGACCGGCGACTACCTCGCCGAGCTGACGATGCTGATCCTCGGCAAGGACACCATGAAGGACCCGTCGCTCGGCTATGCCAAGACGTTCGTCCGGCAGGTCGAGGACACCCTCGGGATCGCGCTCGAACGCGGCGTGAAGATCGTCTCCAACGCCGGCGGCCTCAACCCGGCGGGGCTGGCGACGAAGCTGGGGGAGGTCGCGAACGGCCTCGGCCTGGCGCCGAGGATCGCCTACGTCGCCGGCGACGACCTGCGTCCGCTCGGCCTGTGGGAGGGCGCGCTCACGGCCAACGCCTACCTCGGCGGGTTCGGCATCGCCGCGGCCCTGACACGAGGCGCCGACATCGTCGTCACCGGCCGCGTCACCGACGCGTCGCTCGTCGTTGGGGCGGCGGCCGCGCACCACGGGTGGTCCATGACCGACCACGACGCCCTCGCCGGCGCGGTCGTGGCCGGCCACGTGCTCGAGTGCGGAACGCAGGCGACCGGCGGCAACTTCAGCGGCTTCCGGTCGCTGCCGCACACGGGCACCCCGCTCGGCTTCCCCCTCGCCGAGGTCGCGGCCGACGGCTCCTCGGTGATCACCAAGCACGACGGCACCGGCGGCGCCGTCACGGTCGACACCGTCACCGCGCAGCTCGTCTACGAGATCCAGTCCACGCGCTACCTCGGTCCCGACGTCACCACCCACCTCGACTCGCTGTCCCTCGAGCAGGTCGGCCCCGACCGCGTCGCCATCACCGGCGTCCGCGGCGAGGCTCCGCCGGAGCAGCTCAAGGTCTGTGTCAACGAGCTCGGCGGCTGGCGCAACAGCGTCGAGCTCGTGCTGACCGGTCTCGAGATCGAGGCCAAGGCCGACTGGGTGCGCACCCAGCTCGACGCCGCCCTCGCCGCGAACCCGCCGGCCGAGGTCGCCTGGTCACGCCTGGCCATGCCCGCACCCGACGCCGACTCCGAGGAGGGCGCGTCGGCGCTGCTGCGCTGCACGGTCAAGGACTCCGCGCCCGAGCCGGTGGGCCGGGCCTTCACGTCGGCTGCCGTCGAGCTCGCCCTCGGGTCCTACCCCGGCTTCACCATGACCGCGCCGCCGGCACCCGCAACGCCGTTCGGCGTCTATCGCGCGGAGTACGTCGACCGCTCGGTCGTCGAGCACACCGTCGTGCACGCAGACGGAGACAGGGAGGTGATCGGGAACCCCCCGGTCTCCACGCTGCCACCGGCCACCGACATCGGCGCGCGCCCGTCGCCGTACCCCTCACCGTCCGACGTGCTCACGCGGCGGCTGCCGCTGGGCACCTTCGTGCACGCGCGCTCGGGCGACAAGGGCGGCGACGCGAACATCGGGCTGTGGGTCGCCCACGACGGTCGCGACGACGTCTACGCCGATCGTGTCGAGTGGCTGTGCAAGGTGATCAACCCCCGGCGGGTGCGCGAGCTGGTCCCGGAGTCGGCCGACCTCCAGGTCGAGGTGTTCCTGCTGCCCAACCTCGGCGCGGTCAACGTCGTCATCCACGGCCTCCTCGGCGCGGGGGTGGCCGCCTCGACGCGGTTCGACCCCCAGGCCAAGGGCCTCGGCGAGTGGATCCGCTCGCGCCACGTCAACATCGATGGAGGACTCCTGTGACGACCTTCGACCATGGCTGGAGCCCTGAGCGGCTCGCCCTGAAGCGCTCGGCGATCGAGTTCACCCAGCGCGAGGTCACCCCCCACCTCGACGCCTGGGAGCGCGAGGGGGAGATCCCGCGCGACTTCCAGAAGAAGCTGGCCCATGCTGGCCTGCTCGGCGTGGGCGTCGCCGAGGAGGTCGGCGGCGACGGCGGCGACCTGCTCGACGTGTGCGCCATGCAGGAGGGCTTCATGGAAGGCGGCTGGTCCGGCGGGCTGATGGCGGGTGCCTTCACCCACGGGATCGCCATCCCGCACATCGTGGCCAACGGCTCGCCGCACCTCGTCGACACCTATGCCCGCCCGGTCCTCGCCGGGGACCTGATCGGTTCCCTCGGCGTCACCGAGCCCGGCACCGGTTCCGACGTCGCCGGCATCACCACCCGAGCCGTCCGCGACGGCGACGACTGGGTGATCAACGGCGCGAAGACCTTCATCACCTCGTCGGTGCGCGGCGACTTCGTCACCACCGCCGTCCGCACCGGCGGCCCGGGCGCCCACGGGATCTCGCTGATCGTGGTGCCGAAGGGCACGCCCGGCTTCACCGTCTCCCGCAAGCTGGAGAAGATGGGCTGGCTCTGCTCCGACACGGGCGAGCTGTCGTACGCCGATGTGCGCGTGCCCGCCGCCAACCTGGTCGGCGAGGAGAACCACGGCTTCTACTACATCGCCCAGCAGTTCGTCACCGAGCGGATCTGGCTGGCGCTGATGGGCTATGGCCACGCGCAGCGCTGCCTGACCCTGACCGCGCAGTACTGCCAGGACCGCGAGACCTTCGGCAAGCCGCTGGTCGCCAACCAGGTCGTCCGGGCCAAGCTCGTCGAGATGCACCGCCAGGTCGCGATCGCGCGCAGCTACACCCTCGAGGTCGCCGCGCGGTACGTCGCCGGCGAGGACGTCATCGCGGAGGCCTGTCTGGCCAAGCAGACCGCGGTCGACACTGCCGTCTGGGTCGCGGACCAAGCCGTCCAGCTGCACGGCGGGATGGGCTACATGCGCGAGTCCGAGGTCGAACGCCACTACCGAGACGTCCGCCTGCTGCCGATCGGCGGTGGCGCCACCGAGGTGCTCACCGACCTGGCAGCCAAGCTGTTGGGATACGCATGAACCTCGTGAGGCCGCTCGGCGGCGACGTGACGATCTGGATGGACGCCCCGCCCGCCGAGGTGTGGGCCCTGGTCAGCGACGTCACCAGGATCGGCGAGTTCTCGCCCGAGACCTTCGAGGCGAAGTGGACCCGCGGCTCGACCGGTCCCGAGGTGGGCGCCCACTTTGCCGGCCACGTGAAGCGCAACGGGGTCGGCCCGACCTACTGGTCGCCGTGCCGCGTGACCGTCTGTGAGCCGGAGCGGGTCTTCGAGTTCGCCGTCGGCACCGACTCGGTGACCGCGAACAACTGGGGCTACCGACTGACGCCGCGTGACGGCGGCACCGACGTGACGGAGTACTTCCGCCTCGAGACGAGCCTTCCGATGCGCGTCTACTGGGCGCTGCTCGGTCGCCTGCGCGGACGCACCAACGAGCGCGGGATGCGCACCACCCTCGAGCGGATGAAGGCGGTGCTGGAGTCATGAGCGCCACCAACCGGGCAACCATGCTCGAGAAGCTCGCCGACCTCGACGCCCAGCACGCCGTCGCGGTGGCCGGGGGCGGGGAGAAGTACGTCGCCCGCCACAAGGACCGCGGCAAGCTCACCGCCCGCGAGCGCATCGAGCTGCTCGTCGACGAGGGTTCCGCCTTTCTCGAGCTGATGCCGCTGGCCGGCTGGGGCAGCGACTTCACGGTCGGCGCCAGCATGGTGACCGGCATCGGCGTCGTCGAGGGCGTCGAGTGCATGATCGTGGCCAACGACCCGACGGTGAAGGGCGGCGCCCTCAACCCGTGGTCGCTGAAGAAGTCCTTCCGAGCCGGCGAGATCGCCGAGCAGAACAACCTGCCCACGATCAACCTCACCGAGTCCGGCGGCGCCGACCTGCCGACCCAGAAGGACATCTTCATCCCCGGCGGTCGCGGCTTCCGCAACCTCACCCGCGCGTCGGCGCGCAAGCAGCCGAGCATCTCGGTCGTCTTCGGAAACTCCACCGCGGGCGGCGCCTACGTCCCCGGCATGAGCGACTACGTGATCATGGTCAAGGAGCAGGCGAAGGTCTTCCTGGCCGGCCCACCGCTGGTCAAGATGGCCACCGGTGAGGAGACCGACGACGAGTCGCTCGGCGGCGCCGAGATGCACTCGCGGACCTCCGGCTCCTCCGACTTCCTGGCCCTCGACGAGCACGACGCGCTGCGGCTCGCGCGCCGCGTGGTCGCCCGCTTGAACTGGCGCAAGCGGGGCGCGGCTCCGCAGGCGCCGTACGCCGAACCCGACCTGGACCCCGAGGACCTCCTCGACCTCATCCCGACGGACCTGAAGGAGCCCTTCGACCCGCGGGACGCGATCCTGCGCATCGTCGACGGGGTTTCGACAGGCTCAACCGCCGGTCCCGGCAACGAGGTGGCCTTCGACGAGTTCAAGCCGCTCTACGGCTCCGCGCTGTGCGTGGGCTGGGCGCGGCTGCACGGCCACGAGATCGGCATCCTGGCCAACGCCCGCGGCGTGCTGATGTCGCAGGAGGCGCAGAAGGCGGCGCAGTTCATCCAGCTCGCCAACCAGAAGGACACGCCGCTGCTCTTCCTGCACAACACCACCGGCTACATGGTCGGCGCGGAGTACGAGCAGGGCGGGATCATCAAGCACGGCGCGCAGATGATCAACGCGGTCAGCAACTCCACCGTCCCGCACCTCACGGTGATCATGGGAGCGTCGTACGGCGCCGGCAACTACGGCATGAACGGGCGCGCCTACGACCCGCGGTTCCTCTTCACCTGGCCCAGCGCGAAGTCGGCCGTGATGGGGCCGGCCCAGCTCGCCGGCGTCATGGAGATCGTCGCCCGCGAGTCCGCGGAGAAGAAGGGCCAGGTCTTCGACGCCGAGGGCTTCCAGGGCATCAAGGACATGGTCGAGGGCATGGTCGAGGAGCAGTCGATGCCCTACTTCCTCTCCGGCATGGTCTACGACGACGGCGTCATCGATCCGCGCGACACCCGCACCGTCCTGGGCATCTGCCTGTCCGTGATCGACAACCAGCCCATCGAGGGCGCCATGAACTTCGGGGTGTTCCGACTGTGACGATCAACAGACTCCTCGTCGCCAACCGGGGCGAGATCGCCCGGCGGGTGTTCCGCACCTGCCGCGAGCTCGGCATCGAGACCGTCGCCGTCCACTCCGACGCGGACGCGCAGATGCCGTTCGTGCTCGAGGCGGACGTCGCCGTACGCCTGCCGGGCAACACGCCGGCCGAGACCTACCTGCGCGGCGACCTCGTCATCGAGGCGGCCCGCAAGGCCGGCGCCGACGCGATCCACCCGGGCTACGGCTTCCTCTCCGAGAACGCCGCCTTCGCCCGCCAGGTCGGCGATGCCGGGCTGACCTGGGTCGGTCCTGACCCCTCCTCCATCGAGCAGATGGGCTCGAAGATCGAGTCCAAGAAGCTGATGGAGGCCGCGGGGGTGCCGGTCCTGGGCAACCTGACGCCCGAGACGGCGTCCGCCGCCGACCTGCCGCTGCTGGTCAAGGCCAGCGCCGGCGGTGGTGGCCGCGGCATGCGGATCGTCCGCTCGCTCGGCGCCCTCGCCGGCGAGATCGAGAAGGCCGCGTCCGAGGCGGAGTCCGCCTTCGGCGACGGCACGGTGTTCGTCGAGCCGTACGTCGAGAGCGGCCGTCACATCGAGGTGCAGGTGCTCGGCACGGCCGGTCGGACGTTCGTGCTCGGCGAGCGCGACTGCTCGGTGCAGCGCCGCCACCAGAAGGTGATCGAGGAGGCGCCGGCCCCTGCCCTGCCCGACGCGACCCGCACCGCGCTGCACGACGCGGCCCGGGCGGCCGCGGAGGCGATCGACTACCGCGGCGCCGGCACCGTCGAGTTCCTCTACGACACCGACAAGGACCGCTTCTTCTTCCTGGAGATGAACACCCGGCTCCAGGTCGAGCACCCGGTCACCGAGGCGGTGCTCGGCGTCGACCTCGTCGCGCTCCAGCTCGCCGTCGCCGAGGGCCGGTCGCTGGCCGACCTCGAGGTGGGCCGGCCCCGCGGCCACGCGATCGAGGTGCGCCTCTATGCCGAGGACCCGGCCCACGACTACCAGCCGCAGAGCGGCCGGATCGCACGCTTCTCCGTGCCCGGTGTGGTCTCCGAGTTCGAGGGGCCGTCGACGTACGGCATCCGGCTGGACTCGGGCGTCGGTGCCGGTGACGAGATCGGCACGTTCTACGACGCGATGATCGCCAAGGTGGTCGTGCACGCCCCGACGCGCGAGCAGGCCCTGCGCCAGCTCGCCGGGGCGCTGGCGAAGGCGCAGCTGCACGGGCTGGTCACCAACCGCGACCTGCTGGTCAACCTGCTGCGCGACCCGGTCTTCGCCGAGGCGCGAATGCACACGACCTGGCTCGACGGTGCCGACCTGACCGCGCTCGCCGCGGCCCCCGGCGGTCCCGACGCTGTCGCGCTGAGCGGTTTCGCCGCCGCGGTGGCGCTGGCCGAGCGCGCCCGCACGGATCGCCCCGTCCAGCAGCGGATCCCGGCGGGCTTCCGCAACGTCGTGGCCCAGCCGCAGCTCACGCAGTTCCAGCACG
This sequence comes from Nocardioides sp. CF8, assembly GCF_000389985.1. Lineage (NCBI taxonomy): Bacteria > Bacillati > Actinomycetota > Actinomycetes > Propionibacteriales > Nocardioidaceae > Nocardioides > Nocardioides sp. CF8. Next base: position 3,594,696 of record NZ_CM001852.1, on the reverse strand, counting down.
GCGACGAGGTCCTCGACGTCCGGTGGTTCGGCGGCCGGTCCTTCACCTCCGCCGACCTCGACGACGTGACGGTGCTCGAGGCCGGGCCCGAGACGGTCCGGCTCGACGTCGGCGGGGTCCAGCGCACCTTCATGGTCAACACCGACGGGGAGCGCGTGGACGTCGAGTCCTCGCTCGGCCACGTCGCGCTGCGCCGTACCCCCCGCTTCGTGGACCCGGCCGACCAGGTCGCGGAGGGCTCGCTGCTGGCGCCGATGCCCGGGAGCGTGATCGCGGTCCGGGCGGCGCTCGGCGACGTGGTCGCCGAGGGCCAGCCGATCCTCGTGATGGAGGCCATGAAGATGCAGCACACCATCGCCGCGCCCTATGCCGGCACGCTCACCGAGCTGCCGGCGGCCGTCGGGCAGCAGGTCGAGGCGGGCTCCGTGCTCGCGGTGGTCACCCCGGACGAGACCGACGAAGGAGCAGCCTGATGAGCACCATGTTCACCGAGCCGGAGGAGCGCGTCGCGCTGCGCGAGGCGGTCAAGAAGCTGGCCGGGAAGTACGGCCACGAGTTCGTCGCCAAGCAGGCTCGCGAGGGCGGCAAGATGACCGAGATGTGGCTCGAGATGGGTCGCAACGGCTTCCTCGGCGTCAACATCCCCGAGGCGTACGGCGGAGGCGGCGGCGGCATGTCAGACCTGGCCGCGGTCCTCGAGGAGGCCTCGGCGGCCGGTGCGCCGCTCCTGCTGATGGTCGTCTCGCCGGCGATCTGCGGCTCGATCATCAGCCGCTGCGGCACCGAGGATCAGAAGCAGCGCTGGCTCCCCGGCATCGCCGACGGCAGCCTGCTGATGGCCTTCGGCATCACCGAGGCCGACGCCGGCTCCAACTCCCACCAGATCACCACGACTGCCACCCGTGACGGCGACGGCTGGGTGCTCACCGGCCAGAAGACCTTCATCTCCGGTGTCGACGAGGCGGGCGCGGTGCTGATCGTCGCACGCACCGAGGACGCGAAGACCGGCAAGCTCAAGCCGGCGCTGTTCGTGGTGCCCACCGACGCGGAGGGCTTCACCCGCCAGCCGATCCCGATGGGCTGGTCGGCGCCCGAGAAGCAGTTCACGCTGTTCCTCGACTCGGTGCGTGTCCCGACCGAGGCCCTCGTCGGCGACGAGGACGGCGGCATCTGGCAGCTGTTCGCCGGGCTCAACCCCGAGCGGATCATGGGGGCCGCGATGTCCAACGGCATGGCGCGCTATGCGCTGGACAAGGCGGTCGCCTATGCCAAGGACCGCACGGTCTGGAAGGACCAGCCGATCGGCTCGCACCAGGGCATCGCACACCCGCTGGCCCGGATCAAGATCGAGCTCGAGCAGTCGCGGCTGCTGCAGCAGAAGGCGGCCGCCCTCTACGACGCCGGCGACGACTTCGGCGCGGGCGAGTACGCCAACATGGCGAAGTACGCAGGCGGCGAGGTCGCCTGCAACGCCTCCGACGTCGCCGTACACACCCATGGCGGCAACGGCCTCACCGAGGAGTACGGCCTGGCCAACATGCTGGTCGGGGCCCGCCTCGGCCGGATCGCTCCGGTCAGCCGCGAGATGATCCTCAACTTCGTGGCCATGCACAGCCTGGGGCTGCCGAAGTCATACTGAGCGGCCCGGCCCGGCGGGGTGGCGGCACATCGCAGTCGGCCGGTGGGGTGGCTCTCGCCGTACGCGCGGACTATCGCTCGCACATGTCGACCCGGGCCTCGCCCCAACCTCCGACCAGCTTCTCGACCACGACCCGTCCCATCAGGTCGCCGTCGGCGTCGTAGCCGCGGAAGACCACGATCTCGAAACCCTTGGACGTGCTGTGGTCGCGGGTGATCTCCTCGGCCCCGCCGAGGTGGGGCCCCAAGGCGTCGAGAGAGGTGTTCGCGATGGGGGCGCCGGGCACGCCGCCGAAGGGCGCCGCCACGCCGCCCGAGCAGTTCTCGTCGCGGCTCGCGACCGCGTCGACGCCGATGACGAGCGCTGACGCGAGGGCCACGACGACCAGGATCCACTTCACGCGCCGACCCTAGTGCTGTCGGTGGCCTCTCCTACGCTGTGGCCCATGGTGCCGAAGGACCGTCCGCTCGTGCCCGAGGAGTGGGTGCGGCGGCTGAGCTCGATCCTCTGCGCGCTGCCGGAGTGCCGCGAGGAGCCGGCCTGGGTCGGCACCCGCTGGCGCGTCGGGCAGGCGACGATCGCCCACGTCTTCGGCGGCGAGGACCAGCTGTTCCGGATCACGTTCCGCGCCGAGCCCGACGAGGTGATGGCCTTCGAGCACCTCGGCGATCCCTACTTCCGCTCCGGCTGGGGCGCCAACGTCGTCGGGATGCTGCTCGACGACGACACCGACTGGACCGAGCTGGGCGAGCTGCTCACCGACTCCTACTGCCTGCAGGCGCCGGTCACCCTGGCGGCGCAGGTGGAGCGCCCTGCGGTCTCGTGACGGTCGCTGCGCGACCTCCTCAACCTCCGACCTCGGCGGTCGAGGAGGCGCGCCAGCGCCGTCACGAAACCCCGATCACGCCGGTGCGCCGTCGTACTTCTCCTGGATCTGGTCGGACGTGAGCGCGGCGGGCTGGCTGATCCGCACGGGGTTGCCGAAGGGGTCGCGGATGCCGATGTCGGTGCCGTAGGGCTGCTCGACCGGCTCCTGGGTGATCTCGACACCGGCGGCGTCGAGTGCGGCGTACGTCGCGTGGATGTCGCTGCTCGTGAGGAACAGTCCGCCCAGGGCGCCCTTGGTGACGAGCTCGCGCACCTGGGCGGCGGTGGCGGCGTCGTGCTGCGGCCCGCCGACGAGCTCCAGGAGCAGCTGGACGTCCGCGCCGGGGAGGCCGATGGTGAGCCAGCGCATGAAGCCGAGGTCGATGTCGTTGCGGACCTCGAAGCCGAGGAGCTCGGTGTAGAAGGCGAGCGCCTCGTCCTGGTCGAGGACCGGGAGGCTCTTGAGGCTGATGGCGGTGATGTGGTTGGTGGTCATGACGAGGACGCTAGGGGGCAGGGCGGTCGGTCTGCTTCTCCGAAACCGCTGTCCCTGCCGCAGCCTCCCGCGGTCGCGTCCACGCGGCGATGAAGCAGGTCGGGACGTGCACCGGCTCGTGCCGCACCCGGAACTCCGACGGTGAGGAACCGACGACCGTGGAGAAGGTGCGGCTGAAGGTGCCGAGGCTGGCGAAGCCGACGTCCCACGCGATGTCGGTCACCGGCCGGTCCGTCTGCCGCAGCAGCGTCATCGCCCGCTCGACGCGACGCCGCTGCAGGTAGCGGTGGGGCGTCTCGCCGTACACCTCCTTGAAGACGCGGCCGAACTGCGACGCGCTCAGGTGGGCGATCGCCGCGAGCGTGGGGACGTCGAGGGGCTCGGCGTAGCGGCGGTCCATCTCGTCGCGCGCGCGGAGCATCCGGCGGTTGACGTCCTCGCGCGCGCTCAGCTCCACGGCGCCACGCTAACCGGGTGGTGCGTTCGCTGGCGGTGAGTGGTCCGAGGGCTCATGCTGTCCTCGTGTTCAAGCTCTACGCGCTGCTCTCGATCGTGAGCATCATCCTCATGGTGTGGTGCCTGATCGAGGCCGTCTCCACCGATGAGTCGCGCATGCGCAACCTGCCGAAGCTGTGGTGGATCCTGCTCATCCTGTTCTTCCCGCTCGCGGGCTCGATCGCCTGGCTGGTGGCCGGTCGCCCGGTCGTCGCCGGCCCGCGGCCCGGACCTGCGCCGGCGTTCCCGGAGTACGACCGTCCCGGTCGCGCGATGCCGAAGGACCCGGTCAAGGACGAGGACTTCTTGAAGAAGGTGCGCGAGCGCGCGGAGGAGCAGCGCCGTCGCTACGAGCAGCAGAAGAAGCGCGAGCAGCAGAAGGACCAGCCCGAAGCTGAGTGATCACCGCAGCGGCACGAAGTTGTAGCGCCCGTGCTCGGTCACGAGCCCGCCAGGGTTGATGACGCGCAGCATGATCCCCGCGACCGGGATGACCATGACCCCGGTGTCGGCGAGCTGGTCGACCAGCGACGCCGGCAGCTGGTCGGGCTCGGCGGAGACCAGGATCCGGTCGTACGGCGCCCGGTCGGGCGCCCCCAGCACGCCCTCGCTCGCCTGGCTGATCGAGGCCCACGGCTGGTCGGTCGCCGCGAGGTTGGCCCGGCCGAACCGGACGAGCTCCGGTTCGAGCTCGACCCCGACGACCTCACCGGTCGGCCCGACGAGGTGGGCGAGCAGGGCCGTGGTCCAGCCCGAACCACTGCCGACGTCGAGCACCCGCTGACCGGCGCTGACCTCGAGCAGCCGCAGCATGTCGGCCACCGTGCGGGGTTGTGAGTTGGTCTGGCCGGCGGCGATCCGCAGCGGGCCGTCGAAGGAGGCCTGCGAGCGCGCGTGGGCGGGCAGGAAGTCCACGCGGGGGTGGGCAGCGAAGGCGGCCTCGACGGCGTCCATCCCTCGAGTGTGCCCTGTCCCGCGACGCTGAGCGCCGAGGAGGACCGGCAGAAATGAAACCCGGGACGGCCACCACGGGGGAGTGCGGCGGCCGCGTGATCAGCCGCGGGGCGGCAGCGGCACGAGCATCGAGGTCCGCGCGGCGTACTCCGGATAACCCGGTCGCTGCATCATCGTCCGCTCGAGCAGCCGCGCCCCGGTGGCGAAGGCCAGGAAGTAGGTCATCGCGAGCGGCGCCACGATCGTGAGCAGGCCGGGCAGCCAGCCGAGCGACAACGCCCCGGCCAGCCAGATGCCCCACCAGACGCACGCGTCGCCGAAGTAGTTGGGGTGGCGCGTGTAGCGCCACAGGCCGGTCTGCATGACCGGCGGCTTCTCGTCGCGGGGCAGCCGCTTGTACGCCGCCAGCTGCGCGTCGCCCACGGCCTCGAACACCAGGCCGACCAGCCACACGACCACACCGACGGCGACCAGCCACGGCCAGCGGACGTCGTACGCCGCCGCGGTCATGAGCGGCAGGGAGACGACGAACACCGCGAGCCCCTGGACCACGAAGACCTTGCCGATCACCGTGGCGAACCCGGCGTCGCCGATCAGCGCGGCATAGCGCGGGTCCTCGCCGTGGCCGCGCGAGCGACGGTGGATGTGCAGGGCCAGCCGCGTGCCCCAGATCGTGACCAGGACCGCGAGCAGGGCCGAGAGCCACTGTCCGGAGACGACCGCCAGCACGACGGCGACGGCGACGAACGCCAGTCCCCAGACGACGTCGACCACCGAGACGCGGCCCACCCGCCAGCTGACCCACGCGGCAAGCCCCATCGCCACGATGCAGATCAGCAGATCGATACCAGCAGCGGCGAGCATGGTGAGGTCACCCATGAAGGGCTCTCACCAGGCGCGCTTCGCCGGCAGCGTGTGGACCGCGCCCGGGCGCACCATGAGGATCTGGTCGACCCCCATGCGCCCGTCCCGGAAGGCCATCGAGCCGCCGACGAGGTAGAGCCGCCACACCCGCACGACCTCCTCGCCGACCAGCTCGGTGAGCCGTGGCAGGTTGGTCTCGAAGCGCTCGAGCCACCCTGCCACCGTCTGCACGTAGTGCTCGCGCAGGCCGTGCACGTCGCGCACCTCGAGACCCCCGTGCTCCAGGTGCGCGACTGTCTCGCCCACCGGTCGCATGTGCATGTCGGGGGCGATGAACGACTCGATGAAGGGACCGCCGCCGGGGTGGCGACCGCCCTGCCTGCCGGAGCGCGACATCTGCTGGACCAGCACCCGACCGCCCGGCTTGACCGCGCGGCGCAGCACGTCGACGTACGTCGGGTAGTTGGCCTCGCCGACGTGCTCACCCATCTCCAGGGAGCCGACGGCGTCGAAGTGGTCCTTCTCGGGGACCGAGCGGTAGTCCTGCAGGCGGATCTCGACCCGGTCACCCAGACCGCGCTCGGCGATCCGGGCATCGATGAACTTCTTCTGCTCGGCCGCGATCGTCACGCCGGTGACCTGGGCGCCGAAGTGCTCCGCCGCGTGCAGGGACAGCGAGCCCCAGCCGCAGCCGACGTCCAACATCCGCATGCCGGGCTCGAGGCCGAGCTTGCGGCAGACCAGGTCGAGCTTGGCGCGCTGCGCCTGCTCGAGGGTGGCGTCCGGGGTCTCGTGGTAGCCGCAGCTGTAGGCCATGGCCGGGTCGAGGACCAAGGAGTAGAACTCGTTGCTCAGGTCGTAGTGGTGGCTGATCGCGCGGCGGTCGCGGATCGCGCTGTGCAGGCGACCCTTGACGCGCGCCTGGCTCGCGGGCAGCTTCGGCGGGAGGCCGAGCACGCCCAGGCCGGCGGCTGCGCGCAGGGCGTTGACGAAGGCGCCCGGCGATCGGCGTACGCCTGCAAGACCGCGCTCCTGGCCGACGGCGAACGCGTGGGTCAGGACGGAGTCGAGGTCCCAGCCGTCCTGCTCGGGGACGTCGAGGTCGCCGGTGACGTAGGCCTGTGCGGCGCCGAGCTCGCCCGGGTGCCACAGCAGGCGGCGCAGCGCGTCGGGGGAGCGGAGCACGACCAGCGGGGCGTCGGCGGGCCCGGCGATGGAGCCGTCCCACACCTGCAGGCGCACCGGGAGGTCGCCGCCGATGAAGGGACGCGCGGCCTCGGCCAGCCGCTGGGCGATGCCGGCCCGGGTCAGGATGGGCCGCTCGGTGGTCGTCGTCATCGGGCGCCTCCCTTGGTGAACGTCAGCTGCTGGACGTTGATGTAGCCGCTGGCGAAGCCGGCGCGCGAGTAGGCGAGGTAGAAGTGCCACATCCGCATGAACTGGTCGTCGAAGCCGAGCGCGATCACGTCGTCGCGGCGCGCGAGGAACAGCTCGTCCCAGCGCCGCAGGGTCTCGGCGTAGTGGCTGCCGAACTCCAGCAGCCCGGTGCGACGCAGGGCGGTCTGGGCGGAGGTGATCTCGTCGATGACCCGCACGCTGGGCAGGAAGCCGCCGGGGAAGACGTACTTGTTGATCCACGTCTGGGTGCCGCGGGTGGCGAGCATCCGGTCGTGCGGCATCGTGATCGCCTGGATCGCGACGCGCCCGCCCGGCGCGAGAGCGTGGTCGATGGTCTGGAAGTAGGTGCCCCAGAACTCGTGGCCCACGGCCTCGATCATCTCCACGCTGAGGATCGCGTCGTACGCCGCTGCGAACTCCGGCGCCGAGAGCGCGCGGTAGTCCAGCAGCTCGATCCGGACCAGGTCGCTGAGGCCGGCGTCGGCGACGCGCCGCTCGGCGAGCTCGAGCTGCTCGACCGACAGGGTGATCGAGTGGACGTGCGCACCGCGGCGCGCTGCGCGGATCGCCAGCTCGCCCCAGCCGGTGCCGATCTCCAGGACCCGGCTGCCCGCGGTCACGGCGGCCTCGTCGAGGAGGCGCTCGATCTTGCGCGCCTGTGCCTCGGCGAAGTCGGGACTGTGGACGACCGCTGTCGCGGCAGCTGCGTTGTCGGTGGTCGCTGGTGGAGTGGCGACCAGGTGGTCCGGACCGTCGGGCCCGGCGACGAAGGAGGTGGTGAACAGGGCGGACGAATAGCTCAATGTCTCGTCGAGGAAGAGCGCGAAGAGCTCGTTCGACAAGTCGTAGTGATGGGCGATGTTGGCCTGGCTGTTGTCCTCGGTGCTCCGCTGGTGGCTCGGGGTCCGGTGGGTGACGAAGGCGCGCGCCCGTTGCAGCGACTCGGGGATCAGCGTCGCGATCCGGGCCGCCGGCACGGTCAGGAAGGCGGCCAGGTCGTCGGTGTCCCAGGCGCCGGTGAGGTAGGCCTCGCCGAAGCCGATGAGCCCGTCCCGGCCGACGCGTGCGTAGAACTCCTCGGGACGGTGGATCACCATCCGCGGACCACCGCGGCCGAAGGTGCGCCCGATGCCGCGGCTGTTGGGCGCCTCCTCGACGAGCACGTCGAGGCGGCGGATCGCGGCGGCGAACAGCCGGCGCGCGACGGCTGCCGACACGGTCGTGCGCGGGCCGGTGCGCACCGGCTCGAGGCCGGGGTGCCGGGAGCTCGGCTCGTCGGCCCGGTGGGTCGGGGTGTGCTGGGGCGTGTGGGCGGGGTTGTTGGCCAGGTCCGTCATCGGACACCTTCTTCGGGCTGCAGGGTGGCGGCGGAGTGGGCACGCTCGTCCACGAGTGGCTGGTGGTGGGCCGGTCGGGGGTGGATCGGGAGCCGGCGAGCCCACAGCCAGATGCCGTGGAGCCGGATCAGGGCGCTGCCGCGCAGGGCAGCACCGGCGGATCGCCAGGCACCGGCCCAGCGACCGCGTCCGTCCTGCGCCGACTCGACGCGCTCGCCGGTGACGCTCGCTGCGAAGGGCGAGCCGTCGTCGGTGTGCAGGGTGACGGCGATGTCGAGGCGGGTGTTCGGGACGGGGATCGCGAGCTCGTAGTGGCCGTCGACGCCGTGGAACGGCGAGACGTACATCGCCTTGTCGGTCCGGGCTCGGCCCTGGCCGTCGGGCCGGACGAGGTAGGCGTGCCGGTCGCCGTACGTGTTGTGCACCTCGACCACCGCTGCCGCCTGCGCGCCCGTGGCGTCGAAGCACCAGAAGACGGAGATGGGGTTGAAGCAGTAGCCCAGCGAGCGGGGGTTGGCGGCCATCACGATCTGGCCGCCGGTGACGTCGATGTCGTGCAGCGCGAGGAACTCCTCGACGTTGGCGCGGATCGACGACGTCGGCGAGCCCAGGTGGTCGCGCGCCTCGAACCGGGCGAGCGGGCCGCGGTCGGGCAGGTCGTCGAGGTCGACCAGCCACAGGTGGGAGCGGTTCTCGAAGGTGCGCTTGAAGGGTGTGCGCCGGGTGTGCCGGACCGTGGTGCGGAACAGGCCGGGCTCGACCGGTTGGACGGAGGTGGCTTGTGCGACGGGCCACGTGAGCCCGAGCCGGGTCGCGGCCGCCAGGCCGGAGCGCGCGCCGTCCTCGTGGAATCCCCAGCCGTGGTAGGCGCCGGCGAAGGCGACCCGGGCGGTGTCGATCGAGGGCAGTCGTCGCTGCGCGGCCACCGACTCGGGGGTGTAGAGCGGGTGCTCGTACTCCATCCGCTCGATCACCGACGCCGGGTCGACGAGGTGCTCGCCGCCGAGCGTGACGAGGTAGTGGGTCGACGTGGGCAGGCGCTGAAGGCGGGTCAGGTCGTAGGTGACGGTGACCTGGCCGGTGGGCGTGGCCGGACGCTGGAAGTTCCAGCTCGATCGGGCGTTGACCGCCTGGGGCAGCAGCGAGGTGTCGGTGTGCAGCAGGGCGGTGTTGGCGGAGTAGGGCAGCGCGCCCAGCACCTCGGACTGCGCCCGGCTCGGCGACTCCAGCATCGTCAGGGCCTGGGAAGGGTGCGTGGCGACGACGACCGCGTCGAAGGAGTGCACGCGGCCGTTGCCGTCGGTGACCTCGACCCCGTCGGGCAGCTCGCACACCGAGGTGATCTTGGTGCCGGTGCGCACCGACTGCAGGTGGGTGGCGACGGCGGCGACGTACGTCCCCGAACCGCCGGTGACCGTGCGCCACTCGGGGGAACCGAAGACGCCGAGCATGCCGTGGTGCTCGAGGAAGGTGAAGAGGTAGCGGGCGGGGTAGTCGAGCGAGGTCTCGGGATCGCAGGACCACACGGCCGCGACCAGGGGCTCCATGAAGTGCCGCACGAAGTGGGCGGAGAAGCCGCCCGCGTCGAGGAACTCCCGCAGGGTCTGGTCGTCGACCCGAGATCCCGGATCCGCAGCCGCGGCGAGGACCTTGCGTGCCTGCCGGTGGAACCGCGGGATCTCCGCCAGCATCCGCCAGTGGGTCGCCGAGGTCAGGGCCGAGCGGGTCGGGAAGAGCCCGCGGGCGCCCAGGGCGCCGGCGTACTCCACGCCCGAGCCCTGGTCGGAGACCGACAGCGACATCTCGGAGGGCTGGGTGGCGATGTCGAGCTCGGCGAACAGGCGCAGCAGCGTGGGATAGGTCCGGCGGTTGTGCACGATGAAGCCGGTGTCGATGCGCAGCTCGCCGTCGGGGGACTCGACGACGTGGGTGTCGGCGTGACCGCCCAGGCGGTCGTCGGCCTCGAACAGCGTCACGTGGGCGGTGCGCGAGGCGACGTACGCAGCGGTCAGGCCAGCGACACCGGAGCCGATGACTCCGATGTGCCGGGGCGAGGCGGTCATGTCGCTTGGGAGAAGTCGAAGAGTGCGACGGGCGGGAGGTTGGGCTTCTCGGAGCCACCGGCGGGCTCGATCGTCACACCGGCGGCGCTGGCGGTCGCTGCGTCACCGTCCAGGACGATCTCCTCGGTGCCGCCCTCCATCAAGCCGGCAGAGACCATGTCGCCGCGCTGCTGCAGCCACAGCTGGTAGGTCTGGCCGCTCGGCGCCGGCGCCATGTCCTCGGTGCGGATGACGGCCTTGTGCAGCGACTTGGACCGCGTGACGGTGGCTCGACCCTTGTCGCCGAGGTCGATGCTCACCGACTGGGCGTCGGGAGCGCGGAGAACCTGCTCGGCGACGGTCAGCGATGGGTTGTCCGACGGGGTCCATGGCTGCCAGACAGCAGCAGCCAGGCCGAGGACGGCGACGATGGACGCGGCGACCAGGAGGGGAAACCAGGCAGCACGCCGAGAGGGTGCCACGATCGGAGGGAGCGGCCGGACGTGGGTGATGCCGGTCAGGACGGAGGCGCGCAGCGAGGGAGGCGGGGTGACGGCGACGGAATCGGCCAGCAGCGCGGCGGTCTCCCGCAGGGAGGCCACCTCGTCGCGGCAGTCCTCGCACTCGGCGAGGTGGCGTTCGAACGCTGCTCGTTCGAGGTCGTCGACCGCGTCGAGGGCGTAGGCGCCCGTGAGCTTGTGAATGTCGCTCATGACCCAACTCCCATCGCATCGCGCAGCCGGATGAGTCCATCCCGGATGCGGGTCTTGGCGGTGCCGACAGGAACGTCGAGCATCGTTGCTACTTCTGTGTGTGTGTAGCCCCCGAAGAAGGCAAGCTCCACGGCTTCTCGTTGTACGGCGGTGAGCCCGGCGACTGCTCCGCGGACCCGCTGGGCTTCCAGCGAGGCGTGGGCGGCTTCGAGCGTTGAATCGTGTTCCACGGGTCGGCTCTCACGGTGGTATGTCGAATCGCGGGCCGTGGAGGCCTCGGCCGAGCGGACCCGGTCGACTGCCTTGCGGTGCACGATCGTCAACAGCCAGCCGATGGCGCTCCCCCGAGTGGGATCGAAGCGACTGCTGGTTCGCCACGCGTCGAGGAACGCCTCCTGGAGGACTTCCTCAGCGTGAGCGGGGTTGCGGACCACCCGAAGCGCCAGGCCGTAGGCCCGGGCCGAGGTGGCGTCGTACAGCTCAGCGAAGGCGGCCTCGTCGCCGCGGCTTGACCGCTGCATCAAGAAGGCGAGCCGTGCTGCTGCGTCCCCCGACGGGGCACCCTCTGGTGAGGATGCCCCGCCGGGCACGGACTTCAAGTGGTCCACGTGACAGATCCTTGCTGAGTGTCGGTTATCCGACAATCACATCTGGGGCATCATGACGGTGTCGATGACGTACACCGTGGCGTTGGCGGTCTGGATGTTGCCGCAGATGATGTTGGCCTTCTCCTCCTTGTCGGCGGTGAACGCCTCGCCCGAGCCCTTGACGACGAGCTTGTCGTTGTTGAGGGTGTCGAACTTGCCGGCCAGGTTGTCCGGCGTGATGGTCTCGCCAACGACGTGGTGCGTCAGGATCGCCGTCAGGGTCTCCTTGTCGGCCAGCACGGCGTCGAGGGTCTTCTTGTCGATCTTGGCGAACGCGTCGTCGGTCGGGGCGAAGACGGTGATGCCCTCGGCCGAGTTGAGCGTGTCGACGAGACCGGCCTCGGTCACGGCGGCGACCAGGGTCTTGAGGAGCGGGTTGCCGGAGGCGGCGGTGGCGACCGGCTCGGTGGCCATGCCCTCGAAGGAGCCCGGGTCGGACGGGTCGGTCGGGATCGCGGCGCAACCCTCACCGAACGTGCCGGCACCGGCGTCGGAGGCGGGCTCGGTCTCTTCGGTGGTGGGCTCCTCGGAAGCGGTCTCCGAGGTCGTCTCGGAGGCGGAACCGGAGGTGGGCTCCTCGTCGGCGCCACAGGCAGCCATACCGAGGGACAGCGTCAGAGCCATGGCGGCCAGACCGGAAGTGCGGGCAATGCGGTTCATGGGGAACTGCCTTTCGTGAGGGGCTTCCAGAGCGGGTGGCCCCGGGAGTTTGTTTCCGGAGGGTGTTCGTTGCCTCGATCGAGGCGGATTGGTGCGTATTTGAAAACTTTTGCCGCCGGCTCAGCCGACGTTGACCGCGATCTGCTGGATGCCGCTGGAGCCCTCGGGGAAGGGGCTCATGCGCGCAGCGGTCTGCAGCTCGCCGTCCTTGTTGGTCGCCCGGCAGGCCAGGAAGTGCTGGCCGGGCTTGGCGTCCCACTCGAGGTACCACTGGCGCCAGTAGTCGTTGCCGGCGTCCGCACCGAGCGTCGCGGTCTGCCACGCGCCGCCGTCGACGCTGACCTCGACCTTGTCGATGCCGACGTGCTGCGCCCAGGCGACACCGCCGATGAACAGGCGTCCGGGGTCGTTGTTGGACAACGGCTTCGGGGTGTCGATCCGGCTGGAGATCTTGATCGGGGCATCGGTGGCCCACTCGCGCTCGGTCCAGTAGGCCTGCTCGGCGTCGTAGGTCGTGAGCGTCATCTTGGTGATCCACTTGCAGGCGCTGACGAAGCCGTAGAGGCCGGGCACGACCATCCGGACCGGGAAGCCGTTCTCCCGCGGGAGCGGCTCGCCGTTCATGCCGAAGACGATCATCGCGTCGCGACCGTCGGTGGCGACGCCGAGCGGGGTGGAGATGGTCATCCCGTCCACGTCGGTCGACAGGATCTGGTCGGCCGACGTGTTGTCGATGCCGGCGAGGTCGAGCACGTCGGTGAGGCGCACACCGAGCCAGCGGGCGGCGCCGATGTAGGGCCCGCCGACGTCGTTGGAGACACAGGTCATGGTGATGTCGCGCTCGATGACCTCGAGGTCGTAGAGGTCGGCCAGCGTGAGCGTGACCTCCTTGTCGACGTCACCGTCGATGGTCAGCGTCCAGGACTCGGCGTCCACGATCGGCAGCGAGAGGCGGGTGTCGACGCGGTAGAAGTCCGCGGTCGGCGTCCGGAACGGGGAGATCCCGGGGACCTTCTGCTCCAGCCCGGTCGGCAGGGGCTTCTCCAGCCCGGTCGCCTTGGGTAGCTCGATGTCGGTGCCCTTGAGGCGGTACGACGCCACGAACCGTCCGGCGCTGCCGAACGCCGCAGCGGCGACCGCCAGGCCGCCGGCCGCGATCAGGACGCCACGTCGGGTGGGCCCGGACACGGCCTCTCCGGTGCCGGCCTCCTCGAGCCGGTGCAGCCACCACAGGGCGACGGCTCCGACGACGGCGGCGACGACGCTCGGCAGCAGGTCCAGCGGACCGGCGGTGGGCCGGAGCATCGCCAGCACGCCGGCGAGGGCGGCCAGGCCGACGATCATCAGCAGCCCGAGGGTGATGCGGCGCGCGGCGACGATGCCGGCGATCCCCGCCAGCACCAGGACGCCGAGCATGACCGAGCCGATGAGGATCGGCTTGTCGGCGGTCCCGAAGTTCTTGATCGCCCACTCCTTGACCGGGGTGGGGGTCAGGTCGATCACCGTCGATCCGACGGCGAGGACGGGCGAGGCCGCCGGGACGGTCAGGGCCGCCACGAGGTGAGCGGCCGCGACACCGGCGAGGGTGGCGAGGACGCCGAACAGGGCGTGGAGCAGACGTGTCAGCACATCGGGTGTTCGGCGCCGTGCCCTGCGCGGATTGGATGGGTGGCCTGAGGCAGGATGCGGGGCATGGAACTCGTGCACTACGTCGTCGACGGCCCGCTCGCCACGATCACCCTCGACTCTCCGCACAACCGCAACGCGTTGTCGAAGCAGCTCGTCACCGAGCTCTTCGGGCACCTGCAGGCAGCGGCGGCCGACGACGAGGTCAGGGTCGTCCTGATCACCTCGTCCGGGAAGGTCTTCTGCTCGGGCGCCGACCTCTCCGAGGCCACGGCCGACGGCATGGAGGAGGGCGCTCGCCGCATCGTCGAGCTGCAGCGCCTCATCGTGTCGATGGACAAGCCCGTCGTGGTGCGGGCGTACGGCGCCGTGCGGGCCGGCGGCATCGGGATCGTCGCCGCTGCGGACATCGCGGTGGCCAACGAGTCCGCGACCTTCGCGCTGACCGAGGTGAAGCTCGGGCTGGCCGCGGCGATCATCAGCCTGACCGTGCACCACCGGATGGACCCCCGCGCGGCCGCGCTGACCACGCTCGGCGGCGAGGTCTTCTCCGGCGCCGACGCAGCGGCGTACGGACTGGTCACGGCGGCCGTGCCGGACGATGCGATCGACGAGCGGATCGCCGAGCTCTGCCGGTCGCTGGCGACGGGTGCGCCCCAGGGCCTGCGCGAGTCGAAGCGGATCCTCAACGCCGACCTCATCGCCCGCATCGACGCGAAGGGCGCCGAGATGGCTGCCCTCTCGGCCCGGCTCTTCGCCTCCGACGAGGCGCGCGAGGCGATGACGGCCTTCCTGAGCCGCAAGAAGTAACGCGGCTCACGCGCATCACCCACAGTGCCGCGGGAAGTCGGCGCAGGCAGGCCTGAGTCGGTAGTCTTGATCTTCTGTCGTTTTGATGAGCGGCACTAGTGGCGCGCGCGAGGAAGACTGGGGGATGTCCGGGTGAGTGATCAGCTCGTGGAGCGCGAGATCGCGGTCGAGCAGGCGTATGTCGATCGGGTCTACGTGCAGCTCGAGGCGAGCGCGAAGAACGCCCAGCAGCTCGCCAAGGAAGGCCACGAGCGCGGCAAGCTCGAGCACGAGGGCGGCCTCGTCGAGCGCGACGCGATGGTCTTCCAGGCGGCCAAGCGGATCGCCCAGCTCGACGCCGCGCACGAGGGCCTGGTCTTCGGGCGCCTCGACCTCGACCCCGAGATCGACCGGGAGCCGCGCTACATCGGCCGCATCGGCCTGCGCGACGCCGACCGCGACACCCTGCTCATCGACTGGCGCGCCCCGGCGGCCTCTGTGTTCTACCAGGCGACCGCTGCCGAGCCGCAGGGCGTGATCCGCCGCCGCGTGCTGAGCGCCGAGCACCGCACCGTCGTCGGCGTCGAGGACGAGCTGCTCGACACGAACGCCGAGACCGACCTCCCCATCATCGGCGAGGGCGCCCTGATGGCCCAGCTCGGCCGCGCCCGCGACCGCTCCATGCACTCCATCGTCGCCACCATCCAGGCCGAGCAGGACAAGGCGATCCGCGCGCCCGGCAAGGGCGTCGTGTCGATCTCCGGCGGCCCCGGCACCGGCAAGACCGTCGTCGCGCTGCACCGCGCGGCCTTCCTGCTCTACTCCGACCGTCGCCGCTACGAGTCCGGCGGCGTGCTCGTCGTCGGCCCCAGCGGCGTCTTCATGCGCTACATCGAGCGGGTCCTGCCCAGCCTCGGCGAGACCGCCGTCGCGCTGCGCAGCCTCGGCGAGGTCGTCGACGGGCTGCGGGCCACGCGCCACGACGAGCCCGCGGTCGCCGACATCAAGGGTTCGGCGCGGATGGCGGAGGTGCTGCGCCGTACGGCCCGGCAGCAGGTGCCCGGCAGCTCGGCCGACTTCGACTTCTTCTGGCGCGACGACCGGCTCAAGCTCGACCGCGCGACGCTGGGGCGCGTACGCCGCCAGCTGATGTCGCAGGGACGCCGCAACCGGCAGCTGCCGCGCGTGGCCAACGCCCTGCTCGACGCGCTGTGGCGCCAGGTCCGTGGCGAGCGCGGTCGCGAGCAGGGCCGGGAGTACTTCAACTCCGAGCTGCTCTCCGACCAGCGCTTCGTCGACTTCGCGACCGCCTGGTGGCCTCCGCTCGACGCGCCGACGGTGCTGTCGTGGCTGCACGACCCGGAGTTCCTGCACCGCGTCTCCGACGGGATCCTCACCCCCGAGGAGCAGCGCCTGCTCACGAAGTCCTGGTCCGACGGGCTGTCCGTGGAGGACGTCCCGCTGATCGACGAGCTGCGCTACGCCCTCGGCGACGTGCCGCTCAGGACCGATGCCGACCACGACCGCGACGACACCCTCACCGCGCTCGAGGGCGGGGTCGACCTGCAGGAGCTGACGACCGCCGCGGACCGGGAGTACGCCCCCTCCGGCCGCGCCTGGGCGCCGCCGACCCACCGGATCGAGGACGACGGCTATGCCCACGTCCTGATCGACGAGGCGCAGGACCTCACTCCGATGCAGTGGCGGATGGTCGGTCGCCGCGGCCGCACCGCGAGCTGGACGATCGTCGGCGACCCCGCGCAGTCGTCGTGGCCGATCCCGGCCGAGTCGGCCGCCGCGCGTGCCGAGGCGCTCGAGGGCAAGCAGACCCACGAGTTCCACCTCTCGACCAACTACCGCAACTCGGCCGAGATCTACGAGTTCGCCGCCGCCTACGCGCAGCGGGTCGGGCTCGGCGCCGACCTGCCCGACGCCGTACGCCGCACCGGGACCCCGCCACGTGAGGTCTCGGCCGCCGACCTGGAGGCCCAGGTCCGCGAGGAGGTGCTCGCGGTCGCGGGCCAGGTCTCCGGCACCGTCGGCATCGTGGTCCCGGTCGCCCGGCGCTCCGAGGTCAACGGCTGGCTCGCGTCGTGGCCCGAGCTGGCGTCCGACGCCGCCGGGGCTCGTGCGGCGATCGACTCGTCGGTCACCCCGAGCGGCGAGGACCGCGTCGTGGTGCTCACCGGCCTCGACACCAAGGGCCTCGAGTTCGACGGCATCGTGGTCGTGCGCCCGCAGGAGATCGAGGACGAGTCGGTCACAGGTCGGGCGACGCTCTACGTCGTGCTCACCCGTGCCACCCAGCTCCTGGTGACGGTGTCGTGAGCGCACTGCCCGCGCCGACGTCGGCGCACCCGGGTCCCGTCACGGCCGCGGAGCACCGCTCCAACAACTTCGACGCGCTGCGCCTGATCGGCGCCCTGCTGGTGGTGCTCGGCCACGGCTATGCACTGCTGGGCCGCCAGGGCGACGTCCCGGTGGTGCTGGGCTACCAGCTCCAGACCATCGGCGTGATGATCTTCTTCGCGATCAGCGGCTACCTCATCACCGCGAGCTGGAGCCGGACCCGCAACCCGGTCACCTATGCGCTGGCGCGCTGCCTGCGGATCTTCCCGGCCCTGGTCGTGGTGGTGCTGGTGACCGCCCTGGTCATCGGCCCCCTGGTGACGACGCTGCCGCGGGGGGAGTACTTCGACAACCCCGGCACGGCGACGTACATCGTCAACAACATCAAGCTGCTGGTGACCTTCCCGCTGCCCGGTGTGTGGTAGGACCTCCCCTACGCGACGGCGGTCAACGGCTCGCTGTGGACGCTGTTCGTGGAGTTCCTCTGCTATGTCGCGGTGCCGTTCCTGTTCGTCTTCCCGCGCTTCGTGCGTCCGCTGGGCGCCCTCGTCGTCCTCGTCGTCGTGATCCGCCTGGCCGAGGTGCCTCAGCACGAATCGCCGGTGTTCTGGGGCGTGCGGCTCCGCGACGCGGCCAGCATGTGGGCCTTCTTCGCCGGCGGTGCGCTGCTGCGCCTGGCCGGCCAGCGCTTCTCGTGGTTCCGCTTCCGCACCGACATCGCGGTCGCCGGCACGGCAGTCCTGTTCCTGGTCGACAACGTGGCGCCCGGGCTCGCGCTCGAGGTCGCCTCGGTGGTCGTCCCGTACGCCGTCCTGACGATCGGGCTCGCGCGCACGCCGTACATCGCGCAGAGCGCCCGCTTCGGTGACTTCTCCTACGGCCTCTACCTCTGGGCGTTCCCGGTCCAGCAGCTCGTCGTCGACGTGTTCGGCGTGCAGCGGATGTCGGTCAACCTGCTGATGGTCGTGACCATCACGCTGGCCCTGGCGGCCCTGTCCTGGCACCTCGTCGAGAAGCCGTCGATGAGGCTGAAGGACGTCATCGTCCGGCGCACCACGCGGCGTACGCCCCCGGCGGTCACGCCAGCGGTGGCGCCCGAGTCCGTCCCGGCCTGAGGCGCGCCGGCCTGCCTGCCGGCAGGCAGGCGACCGGGGTCAGCCCTGAGATGGGGCGAAGCCGGGAGCCCAGCGCCAACTAGGGTTTCGGCCATGACTGCCGCCGCTGACGTCCGCGCCCTCCTGGAGCAGGTCCAGGGGCAGGAGGCGTGGGCGGTGATCCGGCGCAAGGCCGCACCCACGGCCGGCATCATCGGTGGCACCCGCAGCGAGGTCGACTCGATCCTCGACATCCCGCTCGAGGAGGGTGCCCCGGAGCCGGGCCGCAGCGCCGACCGCCTCGTCGCGGTGCCCTTCCGCCAGATCGCCGAGCGCGGCTTCGACGTGATCGACGACGGCACCCCGCTCGTGGTCGTCGACATCACCGAGGAGCACGAGGTCGGTGTCGACGACCTGATCGACGCGCTCCCCGACGTACCCGTCGAGTTCTCCGACCGCGGCGGCTTCGGCGTGGACGACGACGACTACGCCACCATCGTCGAGCGGATCATCCGTGACGAGATCGGCCAGGGCGAGGGCGCCAACCTCGTCATCGGCCGGCACTACCGCGCCGTCGTCGCCGACTGGGACGTCGAGCGCGCGCTCACCGTCTTCCGCCGGCTGCTCGTGCGTGAGCGCGGGGCCTACTGGACCTTCATCTTCTTCACGGGCGACCGGTTCCTGATCGGGGCGAGCCCGGAGCGGCACGTGTCGGTCATGGGCGGCGACGTGCGGATGAACCCGATCTCGGGGACGTTCCGCGTCGCATCCTCGGTTTCGACACGCTCGGCCGCGGGCGGCCTCGCTGCTCAACCAGCGGAGGACGAGCTGAAGAGCCGGCTGCTCGACTTCCTCGGCGACGAGAAGGAGATCTACGAGCTCTTCATGGTCGTCGACGAAGAGCTCAAGATGATGTGCGACATCTGCCACGAGGGCGGCCAGGTGCTCGGCCCGTTCCTGAAGCCGATGACCCACCTCGTGCACTCCGAGTACCTCCTCGCCGGGCGCAGCGAGCGCGACCCCCGCGAGATCCTGCGCGACACGATGTTCGCCGCCACGGTCACCGGCGCCCCGGTCGAGAACGCCTGCCGGCTGATCAGCCGCTACGAGACCGAGGGCCGCGGCTACTACGGCTCGGCGCTGGCGCTCTTCGGCCGTGACCGGCAGGGCAACCCGACGATGGACAGCCCGATCCTGATCCGCACCGCCGACGTCTCGCCCGACGGGCACCTGAAGGTGACAGCCGGGGCCACCCTGGTGCGCGACAGCGATGCGGCCTACGAGGTGGCCGAGACGCACGCGAAGGCGGGCGGCATCCTCAGCGCCTTCGGCCTGGTGCCGGTCGCGACCGTCGACAGCGACGCGATCGCGGCGCTGGCCCGCGACGAGGACGTCCTGCTCGCGCTCGGGACGCGCAACCAGCGGCTGAGCCGCTTCTGGCTGACCGACCAGGAGGGCGCGCCGCCGGACCCGACGCTGAAGGGCAAGAGCGCCGTCATCCTGCACGGCGAGGACGACTTCGTGAACATGCTGCGCCACGTGCTCGGCGTCTTCGGCATGTCCTCGACCGTGGTGCGGCACGAGGACTACGCGACGGGTGCCTTCGACGGCGCCGACCTGGTGATCGTCGGCCCCGGTCCGGGCGACCCGCGCGACGGCACGCACCCCAAGATCGCGGCGTTCCGCGGCGCCGTGGACGACCTGCTCGCGAGCGGACAGCCGTTCCTCGCGGTGTGCCTCGGCCACCAGACGCTGTGCGAGCGCCTCGGCATCCCGCTCGCGTTCAAGGACATCGTCTTCCAGGGCACCCAGTCGCCGATCCCCTACCGCGGTCGCACCGAGCGGGTCGGCTTCTACAACACCTTCGTCGGCCGGGTGACGGACCCGAGCGCGCTGCCCGACGGCGTCACCGTCGAGCGCGACGAGGAGTCCGGCGACGTCCACCTCGTGGCCGGACCGCACTACCGCGGCATCCAGTTCCACGCGGAGTCGATCCTCACCGAGCACGGCTACGACCTGCTGCACGACCTCGTGCAGGCCCTCGTCGGGGATTCTGCACTGAACTAGTAGCCTTATCGGATTCGTGCGTCGAGCAACGAATTCCCGGCCCCATGCGTCACCATGGGTGGGCACATCATCACTGGACGGGGGAGTCCTTGCAGTTCGTACGACGATCGGTTGCTGCCGCCTGTCTGCTCGCGGTCAGCGCCTGCGGCGGGGTCGCCAGCGGGACCACGGAGACCACCGACACGCTCACCGGCCCCAGCGCCGACGCCACGGCCGTCCAGGTCGAGGCGGTCGTCGCCGAGCCGCAGACGGTCGACAAGGCCGGACGGAGGTCGAAGCGGCCCAACATCGTGCTCGTCCTGATGGACGACTTCTCGATGGACCTCGTCCAGACGATGCGGTCCGTGCGCGACATGCGCCGCCGCGGTGCGGACTACTCCCACGCCTTCGTCGTCGACTCGCTGTGCTGCGTGTCGCGCTCCAGCCTGTTCACCGGGCAGTACCCCCACCAGACCGGGGTCCGCACCAACACCTCCGGCACAGCCAGCGGAATGCCGCTCGGCGGCTGGCCCGCCTTCGAGGGCAACGGCAACCCCGCTCGCTCGTTCAACGTCGCGCTGCAGCAGGCCGGCTACACCACCGGCTTCGTCGGCAAGTACCTCAACGAGTACGAGTGGGCGCCCGGCCGCGCGGTGCCGCCGGCGCCCCCCGGCTGGTCGGAGCTCAACGTCGTCTTCGGCTCCGCCTACGACGGCTGGGGCTTCGCCTCCACCACGCTGAACGACGGCCGCCTCCAGATCCGCCAGCACGACGCGCCGCCGCTGTCCGCGCCGATGGCCGTGCGAGACCGCGCCTATGCGGGCAGCGTGATCGAGCGCTACGCGCTGGGCTTCATCAAGCGCCACCAGGCCGGCGCAGCGCCGTACTTCCTCAAGGTGGCGCCGTACGCGCCGCACAACCGCACGAACCCCGAACCGCACTACCCCGGCGACCCGGTCTTCCCGCCGATGTTCCGCGACCGTCCCCACGACGGCAAGCCGGGCAACTGCGGCCGCGTGGCCTGCGCCGAGCTGACGACGCGCGACCTGCCCGGCTTCGGTGACAGTCGCAAGGACAACCACCCGCTGACCGCCAAGGGCAAGCGCACCAAGCAGTGGAACACCCGGCCCAACCCGTTCCGCGCGGCCGTCAGCGTCAACGACCTGCGCAACCGCGCGATGATGGCGCAGTCGGTCGACCGCACGGTCCGCAAGATCCTGCGCACGGTTGACGACAACACCTATGTCGTGTTCACCTCCGACAACGGCTTCCACCTCGGCCAGAACGGCCTGGGCCGCGGCAAGGGCACCGCCTACGACACCGACGTGCACGTGCCGCTCCTGGTCGTGGGCCCCGGCGTCGTGAAGGGCCGTCGCGCCGAGCTCACCTCGAACATCGACCTCGCGCCGACCTTCGAGGAGCTCGCGGGCCTCGCGCCCCAGCCCTACCGCTTCGGCGCCTCGCTGGTCCCGACGTTCGCCGACCCCGCTGTGGTGCGCCGCAACCACGTCTTTTTCGAGCACACCGCGCAGGCGCTGACGAAGAAGGACCCCGACTCCGCGCTCACCGGTGACGAGCTCGACCGGATCCCGTCCTACGTCGCCGTACGAAGCCGCACGGGGTTGCTGATCCGCTACGACTTCGACAACGCGCCCGACCGGACCGACCACGGCTACGAGTTCTATCCCTACAAGAACCGGGTCTGGGAGAAGACGAACTCCTTCGCCAAGCCGCGCTACGCCGCCGAGGTCAAGCTGCTGCGCCAGAAGCTGAAGGACTTCGACCTCTGCGCCGCCCAGGTCGGCAACGAGGCCGTCGCCGCCACCTGCCGCGGCATCACGTCGTAGCCCGACCCACTAGCGTTCGGCCTGTGCCGCCGGACGTGATCGTGGTCGACCACCACGACTCCTACACCTGGAACCTCGTGCACCTCGTCGCAGGTGTCACGGGTTCCGTGCCGCGGGTCGTGCAGCACGACGCGGTCAGCGCGGGCGACGTGCTGTCCCACTCCCACGTGATCCTCTCGCCCGGGCCCGGCCACCCGGCGAACCCCGCCGACTTCGCGGTCGGGCGCGAGGTGCTGCTCGCCGGCACGGTCCCGGTGCTGGGCGTGTGCCTCGGCCTGCAGGGCCTGGTGACGTCGTACGGCGGTGTCGTCTCGCGCGTCGAACCGGCGCACGGCGACGTGGCGGTCGTCCGGCACGACGGAGCAGGTGTCTTCGCCGGCCTGCCGCCGACGTTCGAGGCAGTGCGCTACCACTCCCTGGCGGCGACGACCCTGCCGTCGTCGCTCGTCGCGACGGCGTGGTCGGCCGACGGCGTGGTGATGGGGGTGCGCCACCGCTCGCTGCCGCTCGAGGGCGTGCAGTTCCATCCCGAGTCGATCCTGTCCTCCTGCGGCGCCGAGCTGATCGCGAACTTCCTCGCATGAGTGACCCGATCGACTTCTTCGCGCAGGTCGCCGCCGAGCACCCGCGCTGCTTCTGGCTCGACGGCGGCGGCGCGCGCGAGTGGTCGGGGCAGCGCTCGCTGATCGGTTGGCTCGACGAGGACGACGTGTCCCTGACCTACGCCGCCTCCTCCGGGCTGGTCACCCGGCACGCCGGCGCTCGCTCCGAGGTCGTGGGCGACGACGTGTTCGCCGTACTCGAAGAGACGATGGCTCCGGGCGAGCAGTGGTTCGGCTACTTCGGCTATGCCTGCCGCCCCGACCTCCCCGCCCGCCCCGACCCCGCCCTGCCCGACGCCGTGTGGATGCGGGCGCGGAATGTGCGGATCTTCGAGCACGGGCCCCTGCAGGAGTCCCCGCCTAAGCGGGGACTCCTGCACGGGTTGGCCGTTGCAACACCCAAGAAGCGCGAAACTTCCCCCACCAGTCCGCCGCGTTCGTACGCCGCTGGGTTCGCCGACGTCCAGGAGCAGCTGCGCGCCGGCAACTCCTACGAGGTCAATCTGACCTACCGGCTGGCCCGGCGAGACTCCGTCACCCCGGCGGAGGCCTACCTCCGGCTGCGCGAGGTCAACCCAGCGCCGTACGCCGGGTTCCTGCAGCACGACGTCGAGGGCCACCGCGCCTGGCTGCTGTCCTCCAGCCCCGAGCGCTATGCGCTGATCACCCCCGACCGGACGCTGCAGACGAAGCCGATCAAGGGCACCACGCCCCGCGGCTCGACGGCCGCCGAGGACGACGCGCTGCGGACCAGCCTGGCCACCGACCCCAAGACCCGCGCCGAGAACCTGATGATCGTCGACCTTCTCCGCAACGACCTGGCGACGGTGTGCGAGGTCGGGTCGGTCGAGGTGCCGGCGCTGATGCAGGTCGAGAGCTACGAGTCGGTGCACCAGCTCGTCTCGACGGTCAGCGGCCGGCTGCGCGACGACGTGTCGACGGTGGGGGCGCTGCGGGCGCTCTTCCCCGCGGGCTCGATGACGGGCGCGCCCAAGCTGCGGACGATGGAGATCATCGACGAGGTCGAGGAGACGGCGCGCGGGGTCTATGCCGGTGCCTTCGGCTGGATCAGCGGCGACGGGCCGGCCGACCTCGGGGTGGTGATCCGCTCGCTGATGACCGCGGGTGACGGGAGCTGGACCCTCGGGACGGGTGGTGGGATCACCGTCCGGTCCAACCTCGAGGACGAGTGGGCCGAGTCGCGCTGGAAGGCGGAGCGGTTGTTGTCGGTGTTCGAGTCAGACTGAGGCCCAGGACGTTGGGAGTTCGCAAGCTCACTCCCGGCCGTGCTCGCGAAACTGTCCGGACGCTGACGCGCCCGGGTCAGTTTCGCTCGGGAATCGACAGCGAGACGCGGGTGCCGCCGCCGGGCGCTTCGCCGACCACGACACGACCGCCGTGCTGGTCGACGACCTGGCGCACGATCGCCAGCCCGAGTCCCGAGCCCGGCATCGAGCGCGACTCGTCGGAGCGCCAGAACCGTTCGAAGACGTGCGGCAGGTCGGCCTCGCTGATCCCCGGTCCCTGGTCGTCCACGGTCAGCACGCCGGAGGCGAGCCGCACGGTGATCGTCCCGCCGGCCGGGCTCCACTTCGCGGCGTTGTCGAGCACGTTGGTGATCGCGCGCTCGAGACCGGTCGCGTCGCCCTGCGCGGTCCACGGCTCGAGGCGTACGTCGAAGTCGACCCCCGCAGCGCGGCGACGCACGCGCGTCACGGCGCGGTCCGCCACCTCGGCCAGGTCGAGGGTGGTGATGGAGGCCTCGGGCTGCTCCTCGCGGGCGAGCATGACGAGGTCGCCGACGAGGGTGGTCAGCTCCTCGATCTGGCCGCGGACGTCGTCGAGCAGCTCGCGGCGGGCCTCGACGGGGAAAGCCGTGTGGTTGTCGGCGCCGTCGGCCTGGGCGAGCAGGTCGAGGTTGGTGCGCAGCGAGGTGAGCGGGGTGCGCAGCTCGTGGCTCGCGTCGGCCACCAGCCGTCGTTGCCGGTCGCGGGACGCGGCGAGGGCGCCGAGCATCTGGTTGAAGGCGGTGGCGAGCCGGGCGATCTCGTCGTCGCCCTCGACCGGCAGCGGGCGCAGGTCCTCGTGGACGGCGTTCTTCTCGACGGACTGGGTCAGGCGGCGTACGGGCCGGAGGCCGTTGGTCGCGACCGCCCAGCCGGACAGCGCCGCGGCGAGGATGCCGAGCACGCCCGAGACCAGCATGACGGTGCCGAGCTTGCGCAGCGTGCGGTCCTGCGACTCCAGCGCCTGCGCGAGCACCAGCGCCTGACCGCTGCCGGCGGGCACGGTGGCGACGCGGTAGCGCGCGCCGCCGTCGTCGAGCACGGTCCTGATCGAGGACGGCGACTGGCCGGATGCCACCTTCAGCTCGGGCCGGCCGAGCTGGAACGTCGGCAGGTTGTCGGCCGAGCGCACGCCCCGCTCAGCGGTGATGAAGATGACCCGGACGTCGGCCGCACCCAGCATCCAGGCCGGCACGTCCTGCGCGGTCGCCTGGGACAGGGCTGTCGACTCGGCGGCCAGGTGGGCCCGGTTGAGCAGCGACTCGTCGAGGGACGACTGCAGCTGCATCCGCATCACCATGAACGCGCCCAGCGCCATCGCCGCGATCGACGCCGCGACGGCCAGCGTGGTCAGCAGCGCCACCCGGGAGGCGAGTGAGCGCCGGTAGTGCCAGCGCTCGCTCATGCTTCCTTCAGGACGTAACCGACGCCGCGCACGGTGTGGATCAGCCGCGGCTCGCCCTCGGCCTCGGTCTTGCGACGGAGGTAGCCGACGTAGACCTCGAGCGAGTTGGCGCTGGTCGGGAAGTCGTAGCCCCACACCTCCTCGAGGATGAACGAGCGCTCCAGCACCCGTCGCGGTCGCCGCAGGAACATCTCGAGCAGGGTGAACTCGGTGCGCGTCAGCTCGATGCTGCGCTGCCCGCGGCGTACGTCGCGCGACCCGATGTCCATCGACAGGTCGGCGAACGCCAGCGTCTCGTCCTCGTCACCGGGCACGATCCGGCGCAGCAGGGCGCGCAGCCGGGCGAGCAGCTCCTGGAGGGCGAAGGGCTTGGTGAGGTAGTCGTCGGCCCCGGCGTCGAGGCCCTCCACCCGGTCGCCGACGGCGTCACGGGCGGTGAGGACCAGGACGGGTACGTCGTTGCCGGTCGCTCGCAGCGCCCGGGTCGTCTCGATCCCGTCGAGCCGCGGCATCATCACGTCCATCACGACCACGTCGGGGTGGGTGGTGCCCAGGGTGGCCAGTGCCTCCGCACCGTCGGCGGCCAGCGACACGTCATAGCCGTTGAACTCGAGCGAGCGGCGCAACGATTCGCGCACGGCCTTGTCGTCGTCGACGACGAGCACGCGGGGACGGGACTGGGGCACGCGCCAAGGATGCCAGCAGTGCCTGAGGGTGGGCTGAGCAAGCGCGTTCCCTGTCGCGGGAACCGCGATGGACTTCCACTCGCTCGAGTGAAAGTTCAGGTGGAGCTGACCGTGGCTCCGCGTGAACTCTGATGAACTTCCACCTGCTCGAGTGGAACTTCACCCGAGGGCGATCGATCAGGGAAGCGAGCAGGGCTGCGGCCGAGAGAACGACTCAGACGAAGCGCGCAGCGACGGTGGCCGCGCGGGCGCCGTACCCGCCACCGAACATGCACGCGTGCACCAGCAGCGGGAAGAGCTGGTGGAGCGGGAGCCGGTCCTCCCAGCCGTCAGCCAGGGGGAATGCCTCGGTGTAGGCCTGCATCACCCGGGGAAGGTGGGGCAGCCCGAAGAGGTGCAGCATCGCGAGGTCGGCCTCGCGGTGGCCGCCGTGGGCCGCGGGGTCGATCGCGTGGACGACGCCGTCGACGCCCCACAGGCAGTTGCCGTTCCACAGGTCGCCGTGCAGCCGCGCGGGCGCCTCGTCGGGGATCAGCGAGGACAGCCGGCCGATGACCGACTCGATCGTGGCTGCCTCGCCGTCGGTGACCGCACCGCGGTCGCGAGCGAGCTTGAGGTAGGGCAGCACGCGGCGTACGGCATAGAACTCGGGCCAGGTCGCGCACGCCTTGTTGGGCATCGGGAGGCGGCCGATGAATCCGTCGCGTGGGGCGCCGTACGCCGATGCGCCGGCGCGGTGGGTGGCCGCGAGCGCTGTCCCGAAGCTGATCGCGGCCTCGGGCTGGTGCTTGGGGGTCGGCTCGATCCAGGCGAGGATGACGCAGTCGCCGTCGGCGGCCAGCACCTCGGGGACGGGCACGCCCCCGGGCGCCGAGGCCAGCCAGCGCAGCCCGGTCGCCTCGGCCTCGAAGAACCCCGCGGGGGCGTGGGCGAGGGTCTTCATCAGCGCCGTCTGGCCGTTGGAGAGACGCAGCCGGGTGGCGGTGGCGATGTCACCGCCGGCCACCGGGGCGGTCGACACCACGGACGTGCCGAGGAGCTCCTCGGCACGCTTCGCGACCAGCGGCTGGCGGGTCATGAGGACGAGAGGGCTCGCTCGATGTGGGGGACCAGGGCACGGCACGTGCGCTCGATCATGTCCAGCACCTCCTCGAAGCCATCCCTGCCACCGTAGTAGGGGTCTGGTACTTCCACACCCGGAGCTTGCGGATCGAAGTCGCCGAAGAGCCGGACGCGGTCCGCGTCGCCGAGCCGGGCCAGGTCGCTGCGGTGGGTCTCGTCCATGGCGAGCAGCACGTCGTCGCGGCCGAACCAGTGGCCCGCGACCTGCTGCGCGCGGTGCAGCGAGGGGTCGTAGCCCCGCGCCGACAGGGCGGACGCGGAGCGCGGGTCCATCGGGTTGCCGACGTGCCAGTCGCCGATGCCGCCCGACACCACCGTCACCCGGTCGGACAGGCCGGCGTCGGTGAGCAGCGAGGCGAGGACGACGTCGGCGCTCGGGGAGCGGCAGATGTTGCCCGAGCAGATGAAGGCGACGCGGTAGCGACCCGGCTCGTGGGGCGCCGGCAGGGAGGTCACTCGTCGCCCACGACGGCGTCGACGCCCCAGGTGACGATGGTGACGATGATGGCGCCGATGACGGCCGCGAGGAACCCGTCGACCGTGAAGCCCAGGTCGAAGGCCTCGGCGATCCTGCCCGCCAGGAGCAGCATCAGTCCGTTGATGACGAGCAGGAAGAGCCCCAGCGTCAGCAGCGTGATCGGGAACGAGAGCACCTTGAGGACCGGCCGGATGAAGGTGTTGACCAGCGTCAGGATCAGCGCGACGCCCAGCAGCGGGAGCAGCTTCTCCTGCACCTCGGCCGAACCGTTGCTCGGTCCGGTGAAGCGGATGTCGGCCAGCAGCCACGCGGCCACGGCCAGCCCGGCGGCGTACGCAAGGAGCTTGAGGAGGAAACCCATGCTCGTCAGCGTAGGGGGCAGGTCGTCTCGACACCCCGCTCGATAACCTCGACGGGTGGTGACGATCGGCGGGACGGGCGTGATGTTGCTGGCCTCGCTGGCCAGCCTCGGAGTCTTCGCGCTCGTCGCCTGGGGGCTGAGCCGCCGCCTCGGTTGGGTCACCGCGATCGCCCTCGCGGGCTGTGCCTGGACGGTCGTCGTGCTCGGCATCCTCACGCTGCTGCCGGCGCAGTGGGGCACCGGCGTCGTGCCCGCCGAGTCGCGCGCGGACACCTGCTCCCTGGACTACGGCGGCCCGGCACCCGACGGGTTCTGGATCCTGCCCGGCAGCCAGCGGCTGCTCAACATCGCGGTCTTCGTGCCGGCCGGCGCGCTGTGGGTGCTCGGCGTCGCGCGCTGGCGCCTCGGCTGGCTGCTGGCGCCCGCGGGCCTCGTGCTGCTCGGGCTCTACAGCGTGGCGATCGAGCTGATGCAGCTCGCGCTGGCGCGCATCGACCGCGCCTGCGACGTCACCGACGTGGTCGACAACGTCACCGGTGCCCTGATCGGCGGCGGGATCGGGATCGTCCTCGCCCTCGTGCTGCGACCGTGGCGCCGGCGCTAACCTGCGCCCATGTCCACCACTCCGCAGCCTCGGCCCAACGTGCTCGCCATCCCCGTGTACGTCGCCGGCAAGCCACCCACCCCGCGGCCCGGCCTCACGTCCTACAAGCTCTCCTCCAACGAGAACCCCTACCCGCCGCTCCCGGGCGTCGTCGAGGCGGCAACACGCGCGGCCGAGGCGATGAACCGCTATCCCGACATGGGCAACAGTGCGTTGTACGCCGCCCTGTCGGAGTCCCTCGACGTGCCGGTCGAGGACCTGGCGGCCGCGACGGGGTCGGTCGCGCTGATCTACCAGCTCTTCAACGCGTTCTGCGAGCCCGACGACGAGGTCATCTACGCCTGGCGCTCCTTCGAGGCCTACCCGATCGCGGCCACTGCGGCCGCCGCCGTGTCGGTCAAGGTCCCGCTCCTGCCCGACGGTCGTCACGACCTCGATGCGATGGCCGCGGCGATCACCGACCGCACCCGCGTCGTGATCGTCTGCACCCCCAACAACCCGACCGGACCTGCGGTCACCCAGTCCGAGCTGGACGCCTTCCTGGCCCGCGTTCCTTCACACGTGCTCGTCGTCGTCGACGAGGCCTATCTCGAGTTCGTCCGGATGGACGATGCGATCGACGGGCTCGCGACCTGTCGCGCCCACTCCAACGTGGTGCTGACGCGCACCTTCTCCAAGGCCTACGGGCTGGCCGGGTTCCGCGTCGGCTACGCCGTCGGCCCCCCGCCGCTGGCCGCTGCGCTGCGCGCCGTGTCGCTGCCCTTCGGGGTCTCGTCGGTCGCCCAGGCCGCGGCGATCGCGTCGCTGGCCTCGACGGAGGCGCTCTTCTCGCGCGTCGACTCGCTGGTGCTCGAGCGGGACCGGGTCGTCGGCGCCGTACGCGCTGCCGGGTGGGAGATCCCCGACGCGCAGGGCAACTTCGTCTGGTTCGACCTGGGTGAGCGGACCGCCGAGTTCGCCGCGGCCGCCGACGAGCTCGGCATCGTCGTGCGCCCCTTCGCCGGGGAGGGCGCCCGCGTGTCCATCGGCGAGACCGAGGCCAACGATCGGCTCATCACCCTGGCCCAGGAGTTCCGGCGATGAAGGCCAGGGGTTAACAACCGAGCGGATTTGCGGAACAGTGGAAGGGGCGGGGGAAACTACTCGGAGGTAACCCACATGGACACTTCAGAAGGATTCTGGAACGACATCGACTGGGCGGACATAGCCCAGAAGGCGGGCACCGCACTGGTGATCCTGCTGATCACCTGGATCGTCGCCCGTGTCGTCAAATGGGCGTTCAGCAAGATCACCAGCCGGGTATCCGCGCTCCAGCGCGCAGGGGGAGACGGTGAGTCACTGGGGAGCTCCCTCGGCACGGCCGCGTCCTTGCTGGTGTGGCTGTTCGGCCTGGTCGCCATCCTCCAGGTCTTCGCCCTCGACCAGGTGCTGGCGCCGATCCAGACGTTGCTGACACGCGTCATGGAGTTCCTGCCCAACCTGATCGGCGCACTGTTCGTGTTCTTCATCGGTGCCCTGGTGGCCAAGGTGGTGCGGCAGCTGATCGAGACCGCGCTGGGTGCCGTTCCCTTCGAGCGGTGGTTCAGCTCGGCCAGGTCGACGGTGGACAGGCAGACGGGCACCGGCCCGGTGGCCACGTCCGCCGACACCGCGTCGGGCACCACGGCGTACGCCGCAGACACCTCGACCCCGTCGGGACTCTCCGCCCTCCCCAAGACCCTGGCGACCGTGGTCTACGCGCTGATCATGATCGTGGTGGCGATCGCGGCTCTGCAGATCCTGGGCATCAAGTCGATCTCGGACCCGGCCGAGCAGATGCTGACGAAGATCTTCGACACGATCCCCCTCGTGATCGCGGCTGCGCTGATCCTCGGCATCGGCGTGATGATCGCCAAGTTCGCGGGCGAGATCCTGGCGCAGGTGCTCGACGGATTCGGCACCGACCGGGCGCTCACGGCCATGGAGGTGCTGCCCGAGGGCAAGAGCGCGACCCCCGTGGTCGCCAAGGTCGCGCAGGTGGCGATCGTGCTGTTCTTCGCCGTGATGGCTGCCCAGGTGCTCGCCTTCCCGCAGATCACCGAGTTCCTCAGCGAGGTGCTCGAGCTGGGCGGCCGTGTCCTGTTCGGCGGCGCGATCATCGCCGCGGGGTTCTTCATCGCCAACCTGCTGGCCAAGCTGGTCACGGGCACCGGCAGCACGGTCGTGCGCTACGCGACGCTCGTGCTGTTCGTCGCGATGGGCCTGTCCTACATGGGGATCGCGGACTCGATCATCGAGCTCGCGTTCGGCGCACTGGTCGTCGGCGGTGCTGCTGCCGCGGCCCTCGCCTTCGGCCTGGGTGGTCGCGACGCAGCGGCCCGACAGCTCGCGCGGCTGTCGGACTCGCGCACGGCCACCGCGACGAGGAGCGACGACACGAACCCGGGTCAGCACATCTGAGGTCCCCGAGTGCAACCGGCGCCCATCGTGACTCCACGGTGGGCGCCGGTCTGTCGGTCGGGCTGGGGGGATGTGGTTGAAAGCGGCATGATGGAGCCATGGCCGACACTGCGAAGTACACCGAGGACGGCAAGCCGTTCGAGCGGGACATGAACTACATCCCCGACCGGCTGCGCGCGGGCCCGGCGCCGGCCGACCCACTGGAGGGTGCGTACGGCGCCGACCCGGACGCCCCCGTGTGGCCGGTCGAGCCCGGGCGCTACCGACTGGTGGCGGCCAAGGCCTGCCCGTGGGCCAACCGGGCGATCATCGTGCGCAACCTCCTCGGGCTCGAGGACGTCATCTCGCTCGGGCTGCCCGGCCCGACCCACGACGCCCGCAGCTGGACCTTCGACCTGGACCCCGGCGGCGTCGACCCGGTGCTCGGCATCGAGCGGCTCCAGGAGGCCTACTTCAACCGCGTCCCCGGCTACGAGCGCGGCATCACCGTGCCGGCGATCGTCGAGGTGGCGACGACGAAGGTCGTCACCAACGACTTCCCGTGGATCACCCACGACTTCTTCTTCGAGTGGCGCGAGCACCACCGCGCGGACGCGCCGGACCTGTGGCCGGTCGAGGGCCGCGAGGAGATGGAGGCCGTGATGAAGCGGGTCTTCACCGAGGTCAACAACGGCGTCTACCGCTGCGGCTTCGCGGGCTCGCAGGAGGCCTACGACGCGGCGTACGAACGACTCTTCACCGCGCTCGACTGGCTCGAGGAGCGGCTCACCGACCGGCGCTACCTCATGGGTGACGCGATCACCGAGGCCGACGTGCGGCTGTTCACGACGCTGGCCCGCTTCGACGCCGTCTACCACGGGCACTTCAAGTGCAACCGCAACAAGCTGATCGAGATGCCGGCGCTGTGGGGCTATGCGCGCGACCTGTTCCAGACGCCGGGCTTCGGCGAGACGATCGACTTCGAGCAGATCAAGGCGCACTACTACCGCGTGCACACCGACGTGAACCCCACGGGCATCGTGCCGCTGGGGCCCGACGAGTCCGGCTGGCTGACCCCGCACGGCCGCTGAGCGGTCGGCTAGGGGATCGGGATCGGGATCGTCGAGGTCGTGGTCGGCGACGTCGTCGGTGACGTGGTGGTGGTGCTCGTCGTCGGGGACGTCGGTGGCGGGCTGGTCGGTGACGTCGGCGGCGGGGTCGTCGGGGTCACGGTTGGTGTCGGTGTCGGTGTGGGGCTGGGCGGCGGCGGGACCGGCTCGGGGCCCTGCACGAACGCCGAGAGGACAGGGCCGTTCTTCGTCCACCGCAACCGGGCGGCGTACAGCGCACGCTTGCCGACGTCCTCGAAGTCCTTGCCGCCCTGGTAGCTCTGGTAGCACGGCAGGTTGGTGCCCTTGCAGACCCAGCCGTGGAAGAACAGCCGGTTGGCGTGGCTGGTGGTCGCCTCGACGTAGTCCGCACCGCCGGGACCGCAGACGCCGGAGTTGCGACGGTTGACCAGGGCGTGACCGCGCGTGCCCTGCCAGTCCTTGTGCCGGAAGTGGGACCGGCGCCAGATCGTGCGGTAGCGGCAGTCGCCGTAGTCGCCGCGCGAGGTGATCAGGTAGTACCAGTCGCCGTGCTGGACCATCACCGGGTTCTCCAGGACACCCACGTCGCGGATCAGCTCGCGGCTCGTGCCGAAGGTGCCGGTGCCGGCCGGGTTGAGGCGGATCATCCGGATCGTCGACGGCGTTCCCTGCGTGCGGTAGAGCAGGAAGCGCCGGCCGTCGGGGGCGATGAAGGACGACGGGTCGATCACGCCGCGCCGCGGCAGCCCGGCGCGGCCGCCGACCGGGTCGGAGGCGGGCTCGGTCGCGGAGTAGTCGGGGCACACGAGCGGTCGGTCGCTGACGGGGGTGAAGGTCTCGTCCACGGACGGTGCGGTCGCGACGCCGATGCAGCGGTCCTGCGCGTGCGGGAGCCCGCGCGACGGCATCGTGTAGTAGGCCAGCCAGCCGGCCGGGCCGCGCTCGAGGTCCGGGCCCCACACGCCGGCGTACTTCGCCCAGGCGGGCTTCGCGTTCAGCAGGTCGCCCGTGGGGTTCCAGATGCCCCAGTCGTTGGCCGAGTCGGACCCGCGGCCCCGGAAGCCGGTCGCCGCGCCGAACCACTTCGTGCCGTCGAAGACCACGCTCGGGTCACCGAAGTCGCGCTCCCAGATCAGCGGTCGTGGGGCCATCGCGGCCAAGCGGTCGTCCGCGCCGCTGGCCGACGTCGAGCCCGGTGCGAGTGCGAGCAGGGCGGGCAGGACGGCCAGCGCGGTCAGCGCGCCGGCCCATCTGGTCAGGTGACGAGTCATGTGGCTTGAACCCCCTTCAAGGCACCACCTTGATACCCCGGGGGCGGGGGGTCGGCGCAAACCGACAGGCCCGCGGTCCGGTTGCCTGCTCGACCAGCACCGCTCCTAGAGGAAGTTGGCGACGACCGGCACCCCGTCGACCCAGCCGAGGTCGGCGGCATACATCGGCCGGATCGCCCGCGACCGGTGGCGCAGCCGGTCCTTGCGGATCCCCGGCCCGCACGGGGTCGCCCTGCCGTGGCAGGTCCACGCGTGGAAGTAGACCCGCAGCCGCGGGGAGTGCGGCATCGGCGTCACGTCGGCGCCGCCGGGGCCGCACAGGCGCGACGTCCGGTCGAGGAGCACGCCGCCGGTCGCGGCCGACCAGTCCAGGATCGACGGCGTACGGCGCCAGACGGTCCGGTAGGAGCAGCGGGTGAAGTTGCCCTGCGACAGCAGCATCACCCACCCGGCCGGGCGCTCGACGAGCACCGGGTTCTCCAGCACGCCGTCGTGGCGGAAGAGCTCGACGCTCGGGCCGGCCGCGTGCAGGCCACTGTCGGACAGCGGCAGCAGCCGGATCGACGACGGGATGCGGTCGGTCTTGTAGACGAGGTGCGGCTGTCCGTCCGCGACGGCCAGCGACGGGTCGATGACACCGGCCCGGGGCAGGCCGGCCACGGCGACAGGCACCGGGTCCTCGGCGGCCGGCACGTCGACGTACGACGGACACACCAGCGGGCGTCCGCCGACAGCCTTGAAGCCGGAGGTCGCCGAGCGGGAGCGGGCGACGCCGATGCAGCGGCCGTACTCGCCCAGACCCCGCACGGGCGCGGCGAAGTAGAGCACCCACCAGCGGCCGAGGCGGGCGATGTCGGAGGCCCAGATGTCGCCGTCGGCGTGCGACCACGACGGCAGCCGGACCAGCGCGGGGCTCGCCGGTCGCCAGCCGCCCGCCGGTCCGTCGGCATGGGACCGCGGGACCAGGCTGCCCGTGGAGAAGCCGACGAAGCCGTCGCCGTGCACGGTGACGGCGGGATCGGCGAAGTCCGTGGCGAGGACCGGTCGCGGCGCACGCTCCGCCTGGGCGGG
Source organism: Nocardioides sp. CF8 (assembly GCF_000389985.1). NCBI lineage: Bacteria > Bacillati > Actinomycetota > Actinomycetes > Propionibacteriales > Nocardioidaceae > Nocardioides > Nocardioides sp. CF8. The sequence goes on along the minus strand of NZ_CM001852.1, from coordinate 3,560,438 downwards.
TACGGCGACGGCCACCAGCGCAGTCGCCAGCAGGCCGGTCAGGGCGGCGCGGAGGCGCGGGAGCACGGCGCACAACCTAGACCGATTGGCCCCCGAGGTGGTCCGGCGGATAACTTTGGGGACACCATGTGGTCGGGGTCACACACGCCCGCGGCACCATGGACAACAGACAGCCGTCGGCGTGCCCGGTGACCCCGCGCAGCCGCTAGCGAATGGAGTGCCATGAGCGACCCCGCAGTGAACACCGGAGGCTTCGGCCCCGACCTCGTGGAGGTCTTCGGCCCTTCGCAGCAGGACGGTGGCCCCGAGCTCGTGCAGCTCCTCACCCCTGAGGGCGAGCGCGTCCACCACCCCGAGTTCGACCACGACTTCTCCGCCGAGGAGCTGCGCGGCTTCTACCGCGACATGGTGCTGACCCGGCGCATCGACACCGAGGCCACCGCGCTCCAGCGCCACGGCGAGCTCGGCATCTGGGCCCAGCTGCTCGGCCAGGAGGCCGCCCAGATCGGTGCCGGCCGCGCGCTGCGCCCCCAGGACTACGTCTTCCCGACCTACCGCGAGCACGGCGTCGCCTACTGCCGCGGCATCGACCCGCTCGACCTGCTCGGCCTCTTCCGCGGGGTCGACCAGGGCGCGTGGGACCCGGCCGAGAAGAACTTCGGGCTCTACACGATCGTCATCGGCGCGCAGGTCCTGCACGGCGTCGGCTACGCCATGGGCATCCAGCGCGACGGTGCCGTCGGCACCGGCGACCCGGACCGCGACGCCGCCGTGATCGCCCACTTCGGCGACGGCGCCTCCTCGCAGGGTGACGTCAACGAGGGCTTCATCTTCGCCGCGTCCTACAACGCGCCGGTCGTGTTCTTCTGCCAGAACAACCAGTGGGCCATCTCGGAGCCGATCGAGCGTCAGTCCCGCATCCCGCTCTACCAGCGCGCCCTCGGGTTCGGCTTCCCGGGCGTCCGCGTCGACGGCAACGACGTGCTGGCGACGTACGCCGTCACGAAGGCCGCGCTGCAGCGTGCGCGCGACGGCCAGGGCCCCACGTTCGTCGAGGCCTACACCTACCGCATGGGTGCGCACACGACGACCGACGACCCGACGCGCTACCGCCTCTCCGACGACGTCGAGCACTGGAAGCTCAAGGACCCGATCGAGCGGCTCAAGGTCTACCTCCGCCGCAACGGCCTGGTCGACCAGGCGTTCTTCGACGACCTCGACGCGGAGGCGAAGGAGCTCGGCCACCACCTGCGCGAAGGCTGCAAGGCACTGCCGGACCCGGAGCCGATGAGCGTCTTCGACCACGTCTACACCGAGATGACCGACGAGCTCGCCGCCCAGCGCGACGGCTACGCCGCCTACCTCGCATCCTTCGAGGGGAGTGACCACTGATGGCCAAGATCACGCTCGCCAAGGGCCTCAACATGGGCCTGCGCAAGGCCATGGAGGACGACCCGAAGGTCCTGATCATGGGTGAGGACGTCGGCAAGCTCGGCGGCGTCTTCCGCATCACCGACGGCCTGCAGAAGGACTTCGGCGAGGACCGCGTCATCGACTCGCCACTGGCCGAGTCGGGCATCGTCGGCACCGCGGTCGGCATGGCGCTGCGCGGCTACCGACCCGTCGTCGAGATCCAGTTCGACGGCTTCGTCTACCCCGCCTACGACCAGATCGTGTGCCAGGTCGCGAAGATGACGTTCCGCTCGCAGGGCAAGTCCAAGATGCCGATGGTCATCCGCATCCCGTTCGGCGGCGGCATCGGCGCGGTCGAGCACCACAGCGAGTCGCCGGAGGCGCAGTTCGCGCACACGCCCGGCCTCAAGGTCGTCGCCTGCTCCAACCCGGTCGACGGCTACTGGATGATCCAGCAGGCCATCGCCTGCGACGACCCGGTGATCTTCCTCGAGCCGAAGCGGCAGTACCACGCCGACAAGCTCGAGCTCGACGAGTCGGCCACGCCCGACCCGCTGTTCACCGCCCGCACCGTGCGCGCCGGCTCCGACGTGACCGTCCTGGCCTACGGCCCGACGGTGAAGACCGCGCTCAAGGCCGCCGAGGCTGCCGCCAACGAGGGCAAGTCGCTCGAGGTCATCGACCTGCGCACGCTGTCGCCGCTGGACATGAAGCCCGTCTACGAGTCGGTGCGCCGCACGGGTCGCGTCGTCGTCACCCACGAGGCGCACGTCAACCTCGGCATGGGTTCCGAGCTGTCCGCCCGGATCACCGAGGAGTGCTTCTACTCCCTCGAGGCGCCGGTGCTGCGCGTCGGCGGCTTCGACACCCCCTACCCGCCCTCGCGGATCGAGGAGGAGTGGTTGCCCGACCTCGACCGCGTCCTCGATGCCGTCGACCGCTCGCTGGAGTTCTGATGACTTCGCTGGTTGAGCAGGCGCGCCAGCGCCGTGTCGAAACCGAGAAGGGAGACCTGCATGTCTGAGTTCAAGCTGCCCGACGTCGGCGAGGGCCTCACCGAGGCCGAGATCGTCTCCTGGAAGGTCAAGGTCGGCGACGTCATCGAGATCAACGACATCATCGTCGAGATCGAGACCGCCAAGTCGATCGTCGAGCTGCCGTCGCCCTACGCCGGCACCGTCCTCGCACTGATGGTCGAGGAGGGCCAGATGGTCGATGTCGGTACGCCGATCATCTCGGTCGGCTCCGAGGCCGACGCTGCTGCTCCGGCGACTGCGCCCGCCCCGGCCGCGCCGGCCGGTGCCGCCCCGGCGGTGGCGCCCGCTGCTCCCGCTGCTCCCGAGCACGACCTCTCCGACATGGACCTGTCCAACCCGGCCGCCTCCGGTGGCGGGGAGGGCGAGTCGCTGGTCGGTCGCAACAAGGCCGAGCGGGGTCCGCAGCGCCGGGCCCGCCGAGGTTCTGCCACTCCGTCGACCGAGGCCGGCGCGCAGACCCAGCTGCAGGTCCAGGGCGCGTTCGCGCCCGGCGGTGCCCGGACCGACGAGGTCGCGCCCGTCGACGAGCCGGCCGTGCCGGCCACGTCCGCTGCCACGCCCCCGAGCGCCGCGCCCGCCGAGGCGCTGGTGCCGGCCGCTGTGCAGTCGCCCAGCGCCGTACGCGCCCTGGCGAAGCCGCCGGTGCGCAAGCTCGCCAAGGACCTGGGCATCGACCTCTCGACCCTGATCGGCTCCGGTGCCGGTGGAGTGATCACGCGGGCGGACGTCGAAGGCGCGACCTCTGGTGCGTCATCCGTTTCCGCACCTGTCGATGCGGGTTCGCATGACGCATCGCGAGGGTTCGCAGCGACGGGCGAGCGCGAGCGCCGCGAACCGGTCAAGGGCGTGCGCAAGATGATGGCGCAGGCGATGGTGGGCAGCGCGTTCACCGCCCCGCACGTCACCGAGTGGATCACCGTCGACGTGACGGCGACGATGGAGCTCGTCGCCCGGCTCAAGAAGCACCGCGAGCTGAGGGACGCCAAGGTCTCCCCGCTGCTCGTGCTGAGCCGCGCCGTCATGCTGGCGATGAAGAAGACGCCGGAGATCAACTCGTTCTGGGACGACGCTGCGCAGGAGGTCGTCTACAAGAACTACGTCAACCTCGGCATCGCCGCCGCCACCCCGCGTGGTCTGGTCGTGCCGAACATCAAGGACGCCGACCAGCTCTCGATGCTCGACCTCGCTGGCGCGCTCGCATCGCTGACCGCCACGGCGCGTGACGGCAAGACGCAGCCGGCCGAGATGGCGGGCGGGACGTTCACCATCACCAACGTCGGCGTCTTCGGCGTCGATGCCGGTACGCCGATCATCAACCCGGGCGAGGCCGCGATCCTGTGCTTCGGCGCGATCCGCAAGCAGCCGTGGGTCGTCGGTGACGAGATCGTCGCGCGCGACATCACGACGCTGGCGCTGTCCTTCGACCACCGCCACATCGACGGTGAGAAGGGCTCGCGGTTCCTGGCCGACGTCGCCGGGATCCTCGAGGACCCGGGAACGGCACTGCTGTTCTGAGGGATTAGGACGCCCCGGCCTGGGTAGAAGGCCGGGGTGCATCCCTATCCGGCGGTCGGCGACAAGGTCGGCCCCTACCGGATCGAAGGTCGACTGGGCGGTGGCGAGCACGGAGTCGTGTTCGCCGCCGTCCAGGCCTCGTCAGGGGCCCGCGTCGCCCTCAAGGTGATGTCGCCCGCGATCACCGGCGACCCGGCCACCAAGCGCCGCCTCACCCTGGCGGCGCGCAGCGCCGCGTCGGTCCGTTCGCCCCACGTCGCGCGCGTCTACCTGTACGGCGAGGACAACACCCGGCGGCTCTACATCGCCAGCGAGCTGGTGGCCGAGGGCTGCCTCGCGCAGGTCCTCGACGACCAGGGCCCGGCGCCCGTCCAGGCAGGGATCGACCTGATGGCGCAGCTGGCGACCGGCCTGGCCGCCGCCCACGCGCGCGGGCTCGTCCACGGTGCGCTCACCCCCGCCAACGTGCTGCTGCAGTGGCGCGAGGGCCGGGCTGTGGGCCTGCTCGCCGACGTCGGCACCGGCTGGAGCGCGACGGCCCCCGAGGTGCACCTCGGCAGCCCGTCCGGCGTGGCCAGCGACATCCACTCGATGGGTGCCCTGCTGTGGGAGACCCTGACCGGGCAGCCGGTCCACCATGGCACGCCCTTCCAGGTGGCGGAGTGCTACATCAAGGACCCGCCGCCCCGGCTGGCCGGGCTCTCGCCGCAGGTCCGCCACCTCAACCAGCTGCTCGCGCGGGCGATGCACCGCGACCCGGAGCGCCGGCACGGGTCCGCGCTGGAGCTGCGCGACGACCTGCTGGCCGCCCTGGCGCTGCCCGGGGAGTCGGGCCCGCTGCTGCGCGCGCCCCACCCCCGCTCCGGCCCCTCCGATCGCACGCAGGTCCTCACGTTCTGCTTCGCCCTGGCCCTGATGTCGCTCGGCCTGGTGGCCGGCGCAGCGATGCTGATGATGTCGTTCTGATCTCAGCGGGTGCCGAGCACCGCGTCGGTGCCGCCGAGGCGAGCAGCAGACCGTCGCTGGGTAGTGTGCCGCGGTGACGTTTGAGAACAGTGCCGCGACCGCTCCGCGCCTGGCTCCGCGGTGGCCGGGTGTCTTCCTCTCAGCCGTGCTCTCCCTGATGCTGGTCGCGGGCGTTGTGGTGGCGGCCGTCGGCGGCCATTCCGAACAGGCGCCGGCGCTGGTCTTCGGTGCGGTGGGCGCTGTCGGGCTGGTGCTCTGCGTCGTCCTGTTCTGGCCGCGACGACGCCGGGAACTCGTCCGCGATGTTGACGGCTCGCTGACGATCGCGGCCCCCTGGGCCGTCGTGGTGGTCATGATCGCCGCCTGGGCCATGGCCGGCGTTGTCGGAGCATCCTTGGTCTTCACAGTGGTCACGGACGGCATCGATGCTCTCGAGTCGCCCGGTGCGGCGTTGGTCCTGGTCGGCGCACTGCTCGCGTCTCTCCCTGACGCTGTGCGCCTGGCCACTGGTCGACTGCACCGGTGGCGCGTCACGCTGGCGCCGAGCGGACTGCGCTACCGCGGGTATCGCACCGACATCGAGCTGCCCTGGGTGAAGGTGCGCGGCTCCCGGCTCCAGGCCAGCCGCCTGTTCCGATGGACGGGCGTGCCGGAGTCCATGAGGCCGGGTGAATCCGGCCCCAAGGGCTACGGCGTGGTCGTTGACCGCAAGGGGAGCGGGCCGGACTTCCTCGTGCCGCAGGCGTTCTTCCGGGTTCCCGCCGCCCAGATCTCCGAGGAGATCGAACGCTTCCGCTCCTGAGCCGGCCCACGCGGTCGCGGCTGCTAGCGCGCGTGCCAGGCCGCCAGGACTTCGCGCTCCCGCTCCGCGGTGATTCCGACGGCGGTCTCGCCCAGGGTGTCGCGCGCGGTCTCGGCGACGGGCCGCAGCCGCAGGCCGGCGTCGAGCGCGGGCTGGGCCGGGTGCGACATCATCCCGTCGTAGTCGGGCCGCGGCAGCCACAGCGGGATCGAGCCCTCGCCCGCCCACGGCTCGACGCCCTGCTCCGTCAGGAAGCCGGCGTCGACCCAGGTCCACGACGGCAGCGCCCCCACCCCCTCGGCGACCTGGTCGAGGAGCCGCGCGATCGGCATCGGCTCGCCGACCCCGTCGAACGCGCCGGTCGTGCGTGCCTCGGCGGCATCGAGCAGCCAGGCCGCCAGGTCGCGTACGTCGATGACCTGGACGACGTCCGACGGTGACCCGGGCGCCAGCACCTCGCCGCCGCGGGCCAGCCGGTCGGGCCAGTAGGAGAAGCGACCGGTCGGGTCACCGGGCCCGACGATGAGTCCGGGCCGCACGAGCACCGATGAGGCGGTGCCTTCCGTGACGAGCCGCTCGCAGGCCACCTTCATCGGACCGTAGGCCTCCGGGTCAGCGGCGAGATCGACGTCCGTCTCGATCGCCTCGACGAGCGGCTCCATCGCGGGTGAGCCGTTGTCGGCGTACACGTTGATCGTCGAGACGAAGACCCAGTGCGCGTCGGGCACCGCGGCGACCGCGCGGCGCACGTGCGACGGCGTGCGGGAGACGTCGACGACTGCGTCCCACTCGCCCGCGATCTCGGCCGGTGCGTCCTGCGACCGGTCCCAGGGGAGGTGGGTGACACCGGCGGGCAGTGGTCCGGACGCGCCGCGACAGGCGCAGGTGACGTCCCACCCGCGCTCGACCGCCTGCTCGGCGACGGCGCGGGAGAGGAACCTGGTGCCACCGAGGACGAGGAGCTTCATGCGTTCACTCCACCCGCCGGAAGTGCATGCGGCAAGGGGGTTCACTCTCGGCATAACGTGGCGCGCGGGCTGGCGACGCGACTAGGGTCCGAGCTCACGAGTGGCGACTGGGAGAGGTCGGATGTACTGCCCACGCTGCGGCCAGCCGATCACCCCGGACGACACGTCGTGTCCTCGGTGTCGCCTGGTCTTCACCACGGACCGGCAGTACGCGCCGAGGGCTGCGCCGCCACCGCGCAAGCTGCCGCTGGCCTGGAAGCTCGTGCTGGGTGCAGTCGTCCTGCTCTTCCTCACGGCCTCCCCGGTGCTCATCATTCTGCTCTTCGCCGAGGACCTCGGAGGCGAGGAGCCAGACCTGCTGCCGGGCTCGATGCCGACCACAGCGTCACCCCGCGAACCGTTCGCCACCCCGACCGATGCTCCGAACGGGCGCGAGGAGGCCATCGGGCCGGGGGACGTGTTCGCGCTGCCCGCCGGTCTCTCCTGCCGAGGCGTGCAGGTGCGTCACTACCGCTACGTCGTCGCCATGGACTACTGGCGGCTGCACGGACGCCGCGACCGGCTGGATGTGGACGGCGACGGCATCCCGTGCGAGGGCGCCTACCCGGCCACCGAGGTCCGGGCCTACTGGGGAACGTGGCAGCGCGTGACACCGAACTATGAGGGCGTCGAGACCCTGCCAGTGGGGCTCGGCTGCGCAGGCCTGAGGGAGCGGGACCACACGTACGGCCAGACCCTCGACTACTGGGTCATCACCGGTCACCCGGAGCGGATGGATGACGACCTGGACGGCGTCCCGTGCGAGGGCCTCTTCCCCCTCGGCGTCATCCGTTTCCACTGGTACCGCTGACGCGTCCTCAGATGTAGCGCCGCGTCCGCGCCTCGGCCGTGCCGGGCCCGGCGAGCAGCAGCGCGGCGAGCTCGTGCTCCAGCACCGCGCCCACGCGGCGGCAGAAGTCCTCGGGCTCGTCGGCGGCGTCCGGCTTCTCCGCGACGATGCGGTCGACGATGCCGCGGCGGTAGAGGTCGAGGGCGCGGACCTGCTGGGCGCGCGCCATCTCGGGCGCGTGGTCGAGGTCGCGGTGCACGATCGCGGACGCGCCCTCGGGCGGGAGCGGCGAGAGCCACGCGTGCTGCGCGGCGACGACACGGTCGGCGGGCAGGAAGGCCAGCGCCCCGCCGCCGTTGCCCTCGCCGAGCATCAGGCACAGCGTGGGCGCGGTGAGCGTCACGAGGTCGGCCAGCGACCGGGCGATCTCGCCGGCCAGCCCGCCGTTCTCCGCCTCCGCCGACAGGGCCGCGCCCTGGGTGTCGATCACGGTGACCAGCGGCAGCCCCAGCTCGGAGGCCAGCCGCATGCCGCGTCGCGCCTCGCGCAGCGCGCCCGGCCCCATCGGGTGGTCGGTCGTCTGGCCGCGGCGGTCCTGGCCGAGGAACACGCAGGGCGCCTCGCCGAAGCGAGCCAGCGCGATCAGCAGGCCGGGGTCGGACTCGCCCTGCCCGGTGCCGTTGAGCGGCACCACGTCGGAGGCCGCATAGCGCAGCAGCCGCCGCACACCGGGGCGGTCGGGCCGCCGCGACCGCGTCACCGCGTCCCACGTGTCGACGTCGGGCACGTCCTCCTGGCCGGGGTCGGCGACCGGGGCGACGCCCTCGCGCGGAGCGAGCAGGATCGACAGGGCACGGTCGAGGATGTCGGCGATCTCCTCCGGCGGGACGACGGCGTCGATGATCCCGCGCTCGAAGAGGTTCTCGGCGGTCTGCACGTCGGCGGGGAAGTCCCGGCCGTAGAGGGCGGAGTAGACCCGCGGCCCGAGGAAGCCGACCAGCGCCCCGGGCTCGGCGACCGTGACGTGGCCGAGGGAGCCCCACGACGCCATCACGCCGCCGGTCGTCGGGTTGCGGAGATAGACGAGGTAGGGCAGCCCGGCCGCGCGGTGGGCGGCGACCGCCGCGGAGATCCGCACCATCTGCACGAACGCCGGCGTCCCCTCCTGCATCCGGGTCCCGCCGGAGACGGGCGCCGCGAGCAGCGGCAGCCCCTCGAGCGTGGCGCGCTCGATCCCGGCCACCAGCCGGTCCGCGCTCGCACGCCCGATCGAGCCGGCGAGGAACCTGAACTCCCCGAGCAGTACGGCGACGCGCCGCCCGCGCATGCGGCCCTCACCGGTGATGACGGACTCGTCGGTGCCGGCCTTCTCCTCGGCGGCGACCAGCTCGGCGGCGTACTCCTCGGAGATGCCCATCCGCTCGGGCGTGGTGTCCCACGTGTCCCAGGAGTCGGCGTCGAGGACGAGGTCGATGAAGTCGTGGGCGCCGAGGCGGGTCATGCGCGCAGAGTAGTCAGACTCCGCGCGGTGGCGTCGTGCGTCCCAGGATCCACGCGTCGAAGAACGCCGACAGCTCGCGGCCCGTCTCCTGCTCCCAATGGGCGTAGAGGTCGTCGCGGGTGACGGAGGTGTTGTCGTGGGCGGCCAGCCAGGAGCGGGCGATCCGGAAGAACTCGTCGTCGCCGAGCTCGAGGCGCAGCTCGTTCCACATCAGCGCGGGCGAGTAGTAGACGTTGGAGCCGCCGAACTGCGCCGGGTCGTAGGCGCCGGGCGGGCCGTAGTCGTCGCGGAGGTCCTGGTCGAGGTCGCGCCAGCGGCCGATGGTGGCGTTGATCCGGTCGCCGTCGTGGTCGGCCTCCCACAGGCCCTGCAGCAGCATCGTCATGCCCTCGTTGAGCCAGACGTCGCGCCAGTCGGCGGGCGACACCTGGTCGCCGTACCACTGGTGGACGAGCTCGTGCACGAGCACCGGGGCCGATCGGACGTAGTCGTTGTCGCCGATCGTGACCATCGTCTGGGTCTCCATCGCCGACTGGGAGTCGGTCGCGACGATGCCGGCGGAGCTGAACGGGTAGGGGCCCAGGCGTGCCTCGATCCAGTCGATCGCCTCGTTCGCCGCGGTCATGTCGTCGAGCACGAGCGGCTGGCCGCGGGGATACCAGTAGTCGAGCCGCACGCCGCTCTCGGAGGAGCCGCTGGAGTGGGCGTAGTCGCCGATGGCGAGGGTGATGAGGTAGGACGACGCGGGCTCGTCGAGCTGGAACTCGGTCGTGCGCAGGCCGTCCTCGGCGACGTCCGCGACCAGGCGCCCGTTGGCGACCCCGGTCCACGGGTCCGGCACGGTGACGGAGATGTCGTAGAGCGCCTTGTCGGCGGGTTGGTCGTTCACGGGATACCAGCTGTAGGCGCCGTACGGCTCCTGCATCGTCCAGACCTCGCCGCGGTCGGTGACGGTGAAGCCGAGGGTCGAGAAGTCGCGTCGGGTCGTCGGCGCCGCGACGGGGCCGGGCTGGCCGGAGTAGGCGATGACGAGCTCGTGGCGGCCGTCTCGGACGAGCCGCTCCTTGACGGTGAGGTCCTTGCCGCGATGGGCGTACGCCGCCTCGCTGCCGTCGAGGGTGACGCTCTCGACCCCCAGCGGAGCCGCGAGGTCGAGGGTGAAGCGACGGGCGTCGCGAGCCGCGCGGAAGGTGATCGTCGCCGTGCCGGTCAGGGTGCGCGCGTCCGGTTGCCACGCGAGGTCGAGGTCGTAGAGCAGTGCGTCGACGTCGGGCCCGCCGACGGCGGGATAGACCGAGTCCTCGACCGGGGTGCTCTCGGCGAGCTCGAGGTCGGGCTCGACCCGCTCCGCGACCTCGGAGGTGGTGACCGCGACGGCGGTCGCGCTCTCACTGGACGGGGCCGGGGGTGCGACGTCCGGCTCGGGGTCCGGCGACGAGCAGCCGGCGAGCAGCACCAGGGCCGCAAGTCCCAAGGGCCCTCTTGGTTTCGACACGACGCTGGCGCGCCTGCTCAACCAGCGAGGGCTGGTCATCACTCGCCCCGGAGGAGCGGGCGCGCCAGCTTCCGGCCGTGGTGGATCTGCGCCTTCACCGTCCCGAGGGGGACGCCGATGAGCTGGGCGATGTCGTCGTAGGCCATGCCGTAGACGTCGCGCAGCAGCAGCGGCTCGACGTATTGCGGGTGGTCCTTCTCGATCGTCTCCATCGCCTCGAGCAGGTCGAGACGGGTGCCGGCGATGACCGAGGTCGTGCGCGGGTCGGGCCGGTCGTGGTGGCCGCCCTCGAAGTCGGTGGGCACGGCCTGGTTCTTCAGCTTGCGGTAGGTCGTGCGGGCGCTGTTGAGCGCCACGACGTGCATCCACGTGGTGAAGCGGCCCTGGCCGTTCCACGAGCCGAGCTTGGTGGAGATGTTGAGCAGCGCCTCCTGGCAGGCGTCCTCGGAGTCGCCGGAGTAGGGCAGGACGCCCCGGCAGACGTTGAGCGCGCGGGGGCGGACGGCGGCCAACAAGCCCTCCATGGCGTCGCGATCACCGTCGCGGGCGCGCCGAGCGAGGTCATCGATGTCGTCTGGAGTCACGACTGCAACATAATGCAGATGTGTCAGCACCTTCTCGGCTTGGTCGCTACCCCGTGCGCCGTCGCATCGGCTCGGGGGCCTTCGCGACCGTGTGGCTCGCCTATGACGAGCAGCTCGACTCCCCGGTGGCCATCAAGGTGCTCGCCGACAACTGGACCGAGGACTTCCACGCGCGCCAGCGGTTCGTCGAGGAGGGCCGCTTCCTCCGCAAGGTCGAGTCGCCCCACGTGGTCTCCGTCTACGACGCCGGCGAGCTCCCCGACTCGCGTCCCTACCTCGTCATGTCGTACGCCGACCAGGGCTCGCTCGCAGATCGGTTGGACCTCGAGCCGCTGACTGTCTCGCAGGCCGTCCACGTCATCGCGCAGGTCGGTGCCGGGCTGCACGCCCTGCACCAGCGCGGCGTGCTGCACCGCGACGTCAAGCCCGCCAACGTCCTCTTCCGCACGGTCGAGGTCAACGGTGCGCCCCAGGTCAGCGCGATGCTCGGTGACCTCGGCCTCGGCAAGGCGATGGACATGTCGTCGCGGCTGACGATCATCGGCGGCACCCCGTCCTTCGTCTCGCCCGAGCAGGCCCAGGGCGAGCCGCTCGACCCGCGCGCCGACCAGTTCTCCCTCGCCGCGCTGACCTACCTGCTGCTGGCCGGCCGGGCGCCGTACAACCACGCGTCGCTCAACGCCGCCGCCGACCCCGCACCGCCGCCGCCGCTCGACAACGGCCTGCCCGCCGAGACCGAGGCCGTGATCGGCAAGGCGCTGGCCAAGGACCGCGAGGAGAGGTACGCCGATGTGCCGGCCTTCGTCGCCGCCCTGTCGACCTCCCTGGCCGGGCACACCGACGAGCCGCCGACGTGGATCCCGGTCGATCCCGACCTGACCCTGCCCGCGCCCCGACCCGGCACGTCCGGCAGCTCCGACACGGACTGGACCACGCAGGCCCCGAGCCGGAAGCCGGGCGCGCCCGCCCGGCTGTCGCGGAAGCGGCTCACGGCGGTGGGGCTCGCGGCCGTGCTCGTCGGGCTGCTCAGCGGCTTCGGCGCCCACGAGCTGATCGTCACCGACCGCACCATCGAGGACGTGTCGGGCACCATCTCGGTCACGGTCCCCGAGGCGTGGACCCGAGCCGTCGACACCGAGCAGTGGGTGCCGCCCGACGCCGAGGCCGAGCAGGCCTCGATCTCCGCCGGGACCGCGGTCGGCTGGAACCAGAACGACGAGCCGGGCCAGGGAATCTTCCTCGGGGTGCTGCCCGGAGAGCTGCCCCCCGTCGTGCCGCAGCACCCGGAGTGCGAGGTCACCCGCCCGGCCGTCACCGACCGCCGCAACGGCGACTCCTACATGACCGTCGAGTTCACCGACTGCCCCCACGGCGGCATCACCATCGAGCGGGTCGTCCAGGTCACCGCCAACCGGCTGCTGTGGGTGCAGGTGCGCGCCGAGGACCGCTCGGCCGCCATCGAGGTCCTCGACTCGGTCAAGCTGTCCTTGTGAGCGCTGCGCGACGTGCCGCACGCGGCATGCTCCAGGCTTGCCGCCGTCTGCGCGTCGCAGGAACCGCCGTGGTCCTGGTTGATCGCCACCACGTGCCTGCCCTCGCCTCGCTGGCGTGCACAGCAGACAGGGTCGTCGTGGTGGGTCCGCCGAGCGCGGCCGCTCCCGCCGGCGCACGCGGGTGGGAGTGGGTCGCGCGCCCCGGCAGCATGAGCCAGCTGCACACGGTCCTGCTGGAGATCGGGGATGTCGGTCTGGTCGTGGTGGCTGTGCAGCGCACCATGGCCAGGCGGACTCGCCTCGTTGCCCGACTTGCACCCCACGTGGCTGCCGGCGGCCATGTGCTCGTCGTGGTGCCGCGCGACAAGCAGCGCGATCTCGTCGCACGTCTCAGCCAGCTTCGCGGACGGGTCGAGACACGCGGCGGGCACGGCATTGCGAGATGGCAGCGTGAGCTGGGTGTGGCGATCGGCGCGCCGTCACGCTCACGTGCCGGCGTGCTCGTGCCGAAGACCGTGCAGCACCTGCGACTGCTTCGTGACGGCGACGTGGCAGAGGTCCTGGCCCATCGGTCGGCGACGAGCGTCGAACACCTCGCCTCGCTGCCCGCGGGGTCGAAGACGTCCAGTCGGATCGTCACCTCGTTCCCGGACGCGACTCCCCTGGGACAGCTCTCGAACACGCTCTCCTATCCCCGCATGGACCTGCGCAGATATGAGGGGGAGATCATCCTGTCGGCGGGTTCTCTCGCCCGCACGGAGACGTTCGTCCTTCCTGAGTCCTTCAAGTGGCAGGGAAAGCGACTCCATCAACCCAAGCTCACCCAGGTCGAAGGCCGCTTCGGACGCTTGCGGGAGAACGATTCCCCGCCGACCCGGCTGGAGGGTGCCTTCTACTTCTTCGACTACGCCCACCCCGGTCATTACGGTCACCTGATGACCGAGGCCATCGCCAAGCTGTGGGGCTGGGACGAGGCCAAGGAGGCACTCCCGGACCTGCGCCTCCTGCTTCGCCGCCATCCCCGCGATGCTGGGAGGACCCGCCCACGCCCGGATCTCGCGGTGCTACGGGCCTTCGGCGTCGCCGAGCGGGACATCGTCTGGGTCGACGGGCCGGTCGTCGTGGACACGTTGGTCGGTGCAACTCCGATGTGGCACAACAGTCCACCCTTCCAGGCCCACCCGGCCATGCGAGCGATCTGGCGGAGGCTGCGAGACGGGTTCCATCCGGAAGGCGTCTCCCCAGCCGAGGGGGACCGTCTCTTCGTCACCCGTCGCGAGGGCAATCGGCCGTGCCGCAACGTCGACGAGGTGGAAGCCATCTTCTCGGAGCTCGGCTACACGATCGTCCACCCCGGCGCACTGACGCCTCAGGAGCAGTGTCACGCCTTCTCGAACGCGCGCGTGGTTGCAGGATTCGGTGGTACCGGGATGTTCAACATGCTCTACGCCGATCAGGTGAGCGACGTGGTGGTGCTGAACCATGACGCGTACCTGGCTCGCAATGAGCACATGATGTCGGAGCTGCTCGACGCCAACATCCACTACTTCTGGAGCAAGGCAGACGTCCCTGCGGACGGTCGAGAACGGTCCTATGCCGCGTCCCAGTCCACCTGGGAGTTCGACGTCTCGACGCACGCCGAGGCGTTGCGCTCGCTCCTGACGCGCCTGGGCTGAGGGATCCATCTGCGGCCGATCGCTCACCAGCGCAGCTCGTCTGTCAGCCCGCGCGGATCCCGTAGATGACCCGGGTGATGAGCTCGCGCATGCCGGGCACGTCGACCCGGCGGCCGGTGACGGCGATCTCGGCCTCGGCCTGGTCGGTGCCGTTGATGTCGAGCCAGGTGATGATCCCGAACCGCCGGTAGCCGTCGTGGACGTAGCTGAACTCGAGTGCGTCGTAGGTCCGCGAGAGCTCGGTGTAGTCCTCCTCGTCGCGCTTGAGGTCCTCGATCCGCGCGGCCAGGATGTCGGGGATCGTCTCGTGCTGGGTGATGACCTGCTCGACGCGCAGGATGTAGGTGTTGCTCGGGTTGCGGGGCTTCTTGTACTTCACCTCGTTGGACGAGGTCTCAAGCCTGCTCCACCCACGCGGGGCGGGGAAGGTGAAGCGGTAGTTGTCGGTCCCGACCGCGACCTCGCGCAGCGGGAGGCCGGTCTCGAGCGGCGGCTGCGGCGGGTCCGCACGCAGCGGCGGCGGCGGAATGACCGGGAAGCTGGGGTCGGCTGCGGTCACCGGTGTGGGCGCACCCGAGGTGACGGGGGACGACTGGAGGACGGCCGCCGTCGCGAAACCGCCGACGATGCCCACCGCCAGCAACGTCGCGACCGCAACGAGTCCCCGCCAACCCATAGGGGGCAGGGTATAGGTGCCAGGTGGCCACTAGCGTGAGGCCATGCGCTCTCGGCTCGCTGTCCTCGTCCTCGCAGGCTCGCTCACGCTGAGCGGCTGCCAGCTGATCGACGGCGGGGAGGGCCCCGATGCTGCTCTCGAGTCGCTCGCCGAGGGGCTGTCGTCAGGTGACCTGAGCGGGGTGCCGTTCGACTCCCCGGACGCCGTCGCGGCCCATGCAACGGTCGTCGAGGGACTCGGGGACGTGACCCCCAGCGTCGAGGTCGCCGACGCCGAGGTCACCGATGACACCGCCACCGCTCCGCTGACGTGGACCTGGGAGCTCGACGGCCAGCCCTGGGCCTACGAGACCACCGCCGACCTCACCCGCGTCGAGGACGCCTGGCAGGTCGAGTGGGCGCCGTCGCTGGTCGAGCCCTCGCTCGTCGAGGGCGAGCACCTCACCCTGACCCGCACCGCCGCCGAGCGCGGCCAGATCCTGGGCGCGGGCGAGCGGGCGATCGTCGCGCCGCGCGACGTCGTCCGGCTCGGGCTGGACAAGACGAAGCTGACCGCGACTGACGACCTGGCGACGTCGGCGCGCGCGATCGCCACGGCCCTCTCAGTCCGGCCGGGGCCCTTCGTCAAGCAGGCCGAGGCGGCCGGCGACAAGGCGTTCGTCGAGGCGATCGTGCTCCGCGCGGAGGAGGCGACCACCGCCGTACCCCCCGCCTATGCCGAGATTCCCGGCGCCGTCTCGCTCGCCGACCAGCAGCACCTCGCGCCGTCGCGGGGCTTCGCGGCGCCCATCCTGGGCAGCGTCGGCGAGGCGACCGCGGAGATCGTCGAGGAGTCCGGCGGATCGGTCGAGGCCGGCGACGTCGTGGGCCTGTCCGGCCTGCAGGCGAGGTACGACGACGAGCTGACCGGCACCCCCGGCCTGACCGTCATCGCGGCCGGCGCCGACAACGACCGGGCCGTCCACGACGTCGCCCCGGTCGACGGCACGCCGCTGCAGACCACCCTCGACATCGACCTGCAGACGAAGGCCGAGCAGGCCCTGTCGACCGTCGGCCCCGCGAGCGCCGTCGTCGCGATCCGGCCCTCCGACGGCGCGATCCTGGCGGCCGCCAGCGGCCCGGGGAGCAAGGGCCTGAACACGGCGACCTTCGGGCAGTACGCACCCGGCTCGACCTTCAAGGTCGTGACCTCGCTGGCGCTGCTGCGCGCCGGGGTGCGGCCCGAGGACACGCTCGAGTGCGCGCCGACGACGGTGGTGGACGGGAAGTCGTTCAAGAACTACGACGACTACCCCTCGTCGGGGCTGGGCACGATCACGCTGCGCCAGGCCGTCGCCAACTCGTGCAACACCGCCTTCATCTCGTCGCGCTCCCTCGTGGAGGACGGCGCCCTCGCCGAGGCCGCGGCGGCGCTGGGGCTGGGCGTCGACCACGACCTCGGCTTCCCGGCCTACTTCGGCCAGGTCCCGCCCCCCGAGGGCGAGACCGAGGCCGCGGCCGACCTGATCGGGCAGGGCAAGGTGCTCGCCTCCCCGCTCGCCATGGCCACCGTCGCCGCCTCTGTCGCGGCGGGCCGTGCCGTACTCCCGGAGCTCCTGCCGTCCCTCGACGTCGCGCAGACCGCCCCCGCCGAGCCACTGACCGGTGCCGAGGCCTCAGCCCTGCAGGAGCTGATGCGCGCCGTGGTGACCGACGGCTCCGGCTCGTTCCTCGCCGACCTGCCGGGGCAGGTCGGCGCGAAGACCGGGACGGCGGAATACGGCTCGCCCGACGCGTCCGGCTCACTGCCCACCCACACCTGGATGATCGCCACCCAGGACGACCTCGCCGTCGCGGTGTTCGTCGAGACCGGCGAGTCGGGCTCGCGGACCGCCGGGCCGATCCTGGAGGCGTTCCTCTCCTAGTGCCCCCGGCTGACCCACTAGCGGTGGCTGAGGGCCTCCACGTAGACAGGAAGGTTCGCATGGAGCCGCAGCAACCGGTCGCACGTGGTCGAGACCTCGGCACTCCCCAAGGCTGAGCCGGCACGCCGGGTGGCGTTGTGGACCAGCCAGCCGCTGTGCGCCACGACCCAGCCACCGAAGACCCACGGCTTCGCAGGGACCCGGACGTCCTCAGACGCCGCTTCATAGGCGTCCACCACGCCTCGGAACGAGGAGGGTGTTGTCGACCAATCGAGAGCAATCGTCACGACGTCACGCAGGACCGGTTGGCGTCCGGCGGAGTCCCAGTCCAGCGCGAGCAGGCGACCGCTGGGATCGAGAAGCGTGTTCTTGGGATCCAGGTCTCCGTGCGCTGACACATGCGCCGCGAGCTGACCGGGAGCGGCGGTCAGTCTCTCCAGGTCGGCCAAGGCCGGTGCTGCCGCTCTCAGGCGGCACTCGAGTCGTTCGTTCAGTCCCGGGGTGTTCGCGAGGCTGGTCCCCCGGACTCGTCCGATGGATCGTCATCCAGTGTCAGGTCGACATGGCCCTCGATCGAATGAATCTTGGCCAGCAGTTCCCCGGCCCAGCGACCGGACTCCGGGGTGATGGCGGGGGTGACCCCCTCGACCCAGTGGTGCACGCGGACCAACTTGCCAGCCACTGCCGCAAGGCAGGTGCCCTGCGAGGTGGGGACCGGCTCGGGGCACGGAACGCCGGCGGTGAACGCCGCCTGTTCCACCGCAAAAGCGTTCTCGATGTTGTCCTGGAAGTCGTGCGAGTCGGCGTTGATCCCCATGATCTTGACTGCATAGGCGCCGGCCGAAGTCTCAACCCGGTACAGGGCGTTTGACAGGCCGCCCGACACCTCGCTTGCTGACGTCACCGGGTGGAGATCGAAGTGGGCCGGAAGGCGAGCGAGAATGTCGTGCACCTGAAGACTCTCGATCCGCCAGCTCGAGGTCGCAACCTGTTTCGCCCAGCTGACCCGTGAAACTCCACGCAAGCGCGTGGAGTTTCGGGCTCCTACACCCAAACCGGGGTGAAACTCCACGCCTGTGCGTGGAGTTTCATGGCATCGCGGTCAGGCCTCCACCGACACCACGTCCCACTGCAGCGCCCGCGTCTCGCGCGTCGCCCGGCAGGTCAGCCGGGCAGCATCGGTACGGCGCTGGCTGGTGACGACCACGCGCACGCGGGACGGCAGCGGGTCGACGCCGAGCAGCTCGACCGTCCAGGTCCCGGAGTCGAAGGTGCCGACCTGGTCCAGCAGCCGGGTCGACAGGCGCGCGATGGGCGCCGGTCCCCATCGGGTGAGGGCCGTGCCGAGGGCGACCTGTTCGGCGGGGTGCAGGCCCGCCACTCCGCGCAGCCAGGCGCCGTCCGCCCGTCCGGCCAGGTGGGCCTCGACCATGGGCACCGCCTGCTCGGCCGGCATCTGGGCGTAACAGGTGCGGTCGGGCAGGAGCAGCACGTTGGGTGCGAACCGGTCGCCGCCGAGGTGGCTGCACTCGAAGGTCGTCCCGGGCCACCGCTGCGACAGCGCCGCCGCGACGGGCCGGCCCTCGACGGCGCAGCAGACGTCGTGCAGTCCGTGGGTGCACACGAGCAGGAGGGGCTCGGGGTGGGGAGAGCCGGCACCCGGCTCCAGCGTCGCGAGCAGGTCATCGGGGTGGTCCCAGCGCCCGGCGCGCAGCTCGCCGTCGAGGCACCGGAACCACCGGCGTGGTGCCGGCGCAGAGGGCACCCGCCCGTGCGGGCGGACGAGCAGGGTGCGCTGCCCGGGGTGGCCCAGCCGGCGCAGCAGCTCGTCGGAGAGGTCCGCGCCGAAGGGCGCCGTCACCGGCCACGGTCCGGGGTGCTCGACGAGCAGCCAGTCGCGCTGGGGTGGGGCCGTGCCGAGCCGGGGGTCACCCCGGTCGACGGCGCCCAGGGAGCAGCGGAAGGTCATCCGGCGACGACCAGTCCCGCCTCGATCAGCGTCCGCGCGGCGTCCGAGCCGAGGTCCCCGGCGGTGAGCACGTCGCCGGCCAGCAGCCGCTTCAGCGCGTCGCCCGGCACCTCGTCGACCCGCACCCGGCCGGCGCGCGCGTGCAGCACGCCGTCCACCAAGGTGGCGTCGAGGTGCTCGCGCAGGCGGAGCGTCGTGCTCTGCGTCAGCCGTACGGCGAGGGCATGCTGGGCCAGCGGCCCGAGCGGCGCAGCGCGCTGCGCGTCGCGGCGCCGGGCCTGCAGGCGCCCGGCCACCGCGGCCGGGTCGAGGGTGTCGATCGCGGCCCGGAGCTTGGCAGCGACGACGTCCGTGTCGAGCTCGCCGGTCGCCAGGCTCGTGCCCAACGGCAGCGAGGTGCGCGCCCCCTCGTCGTCAGCCAGCTCGGCGAGGGCGAGCGCGACGAGCTCCTGCGCGACGGCGTACCGCGTCCAGGCGTGGATCCCGAGGGTGAGGTGGACGGTGACGCCACCGAGCGCGGTGGCGGCGTGCAGGAAGCCGCGGGGGAGGTAGAGCGCGTCGCCGGGCTCGAGCACGGTCTCTATCAGCGGTTCCTGCTCCGCGGCGAGTCGCACTGCCTCGCGGTGGTCCGTCCAGGGCTGGTCGCGCAGCGGCGAGGGGTGCACGGGCGCGTGGATGGACCAGCGCTTGCGCCCGGCGACCTGGAGCACGAAGACGTCATGGACGTCGTAGTGGTCGTCGAAGCCCTGGTTCTGCGGGGGAGTGACGTAGGCGTTGGCCTGGACGGGGTGGCCGAGGTCGGCGGCCAGCTGCTGGCAGAAGTCGATGAGCGGCGGCCACACGCGGTGCAGCGCCTGCAGGACGATCGTGGAGCCGCCGGCGAAGAGGGCCGCGAGCTTGTCGTCGCTCACCTGGTCGGCGATGCCCGCCCCGAGTCCGCCCGGGGCCGTGAAGGCCGCGTTGGCCAAGGTGTCGCCCTGCTTGGCGACCCGCAGGAAGGGCGTGCGCAGGCCGCGCCGGCCCACCAGCTCGTCGACCGACGCCTCGCTCAGCAGGTCGGCGAAGCCTGCCGGGTCGGCCGCGCGCAGGAGCAGCGGTTCGCGCCCCCACACCGTCCGGGCGAACGTGTCGACGTCGCCGATGACGCGGGCCAGGGCGGGGCGGTCGTGCGGGTTCGCGACGGCGGGCGCGGGGGCGTCCCCGCGCCCGCTGTCAGCGGGTCGTGACATCAGGAGCTGCTGTCGGCCCCGCCGTCGGCCCCACCGTCCTGCTGGCCGGGCGTGCCTTCGGCGCCACCGTCGGCGGGCCCTTCGGCGCCACCGTCGGCACCGCCATCCTGCTGGCCGGGCGTGCCTTCGGCACCGCCGTCGGCGGGACCCTCGGTCTCGGACTGGCTCATGTCGTCCTCTCCCTTGCACTCAGGGCCCGGGGGCCCGCTGGCGCGGCGCCGGTCGGCGTCGTCACTTCGTGTATAGCCCGCTCCGGGCGGCCGTCACACACCCCGAAGGACGAGGCGGCACGGCAGCCACCGGGGCCCCGATGAACTTCCACTCGGGCGAGTGGAAATGCAGGGCCTGTGCGGCCCGGCCACGCTCAGCCGCCCCTGAACTTCCACCCGTGCGAGTGGAAGTGCAGGGCGGGTCGGGCGACGCCTTGTGCCCGACCTACCGTGGCCCTCATGCGCATCGAAGGAGTCCGGCTGGTCGCCGTCACCGACCCCGCTTCCGAGGGCCCGGTCGACGTCACGGTCGACAACGGGGTCGTCACGTCGGTGGAGCCCGCAGGGGACCCGAGCGCCGACCACGGCTGGCTGATGCCGGGCCTGTGGGACCAGCACGTCCATCTCGGTCAATGGTCGCTGTCGAGTGCCCGTCTCGACCTCGCGCCGGCGCGCTCCAGCGCCCAGGCGGTCGAGCTCGTGCGCGAGCGCCTCGAGGAATATCCCGACTGGCCGGTCATCGGCTGGGGACACCGTCCGACCGCCTGGGACCACCCGCCGGTCGTGTCCGATCTCGACGCGATCGAGACCGACCAGCCGATCGTGCTGATCTGCGGCGACGGTCACCACGGCTGGCTCAACACCCGCGCACTGCAGATGCTCGCCCTCCCCACCCGCGAGGGCGTCGTCGCCGAGGGGGAGTGGTTCCAGGCCTACGGCCGCCTCACCACCGTGCTCGGCTCCGACGGCACCGGCCCCGACGCCTACCGCCGCACGATGGAGGTCGCCGCGGCCCAGGGCATCGTCGGCCTCGTCGACTTCGAGTTCAGCGGCGGCGTCCCCGAGTGGCTCGAGCGCTGGAGCGAGGGTGCCGACCTCCTGCGCGTCCGGATGGCGTCGTACGCCGATGGGCTGACCGACGTCATCGAGCGCGGCCTGGCTTCGGGCCGCCCGCTCGGCGACGACCCTCGGCTCACGATGGGACCGCTGAAGATCATCAGCGACGGCTCGCTCAACACCCGCACCGCCTGGTGCTGCGAGCCCTACGCCGAGAAGGCCGTCCACGGCTTCCCCCACGGCCAGCCCAACCAGGGTCCCGAGGAGCTCCGCGCCCTGCTCGCGCGCGCTGCCGAGCACGGGTTCAACGTCGCCGTACACGCCATCGGCGACCGCGCCGTCACGGAGGCCCTCGCGGCCTTCGCTGACACCGGCGCGCGCGGCGGCATCGAGCACGTGCAGCTGACGACGCGCGACGACGTACGGCGGATGGCCGAGCTCGGAGTTCGCGCGAGCGTGCAGCCGGCGCACCTGCTCGACGACCGCGAGGTCACCGAGCGGCTGTGGCCGGGCCGGGCAGAGCGCTGCTTCCCGCTGCGCTGGATGCTCGACGACGGCGTCGACGTGGTGCTCGGCTCCGACGCGCCGGTCTCGCCGCTCGACCCCTGGCTGGCGATCGCGGCCGCGGTCCACCGCGCCGTCGAGGGCGACGAGCCGTGGCACCCGGAGCAGGCGATCACCGCCCGGGAGGCCATCGCCGCCTCCACCGACGGGTGGGGCACGGTCGCAGTCGGCCACCCGGCCGACTTCGTGCTCCTCGACACCGACCCGCTCGCCGGCGACGACGACCACGCGCACGCCACCCGGCTGCGGTCGATGGGCGAGCACGTCCTCGGCACCTGGGTCGCGGGGGAGCGCATCCACTCCGCTGAGTGACCCCGGATCGCTCTGGATCAGCGGAGTTACTAAGGTAAGCCTTACCTAATCCCTAGGAAAGGCTCTCTCGGTGTCTTCCTCCCTGCGCCACCTCTTCCACCCGGACAACGCGGACGGCTACCGCGCCGCGATCGACGTCTCTGCCGACCGCCTCGTCCGGCACCTCACGGCCACCGACGGCCGCCCCAGCCGCGGCACCAGCCCCCGCGAGGCCGCGAGCCGCGTCGCCCGGACCGACCTCGACGCGCCTCTCGGCGACACCGACGCGGTGCTCGACGAGCTCTCGCGACTGTGGCTCGACGACACGATCTGGTTCCACGAGCCGACCTACGCCGCCCACCTCAACTGCCCGGTCGTCATCCCGGCGCTGATGGCGGAGGTCCTCATCAGCGGCGTCAACGCCAGCCTGGACACCTTCGACCAGAGCGTCGGCGGCACCTTCATCGAGCGGCACCTCGTCGACTGGACGGCCGAGCGGATCGGCTACGACGAGACCGCCGACGGCATCTTCACGACCGGCGGCACGCAGTCCAACCTGCAGGGCCTGCTGCTCGCGCGCGGCCACGCCTCCGGGCCCCGCGAGAAGCTGCGGATCTTCGCCAGCAGCGACGGCCACTTCTCGGTCCAGAAGGCGGCCCGCCTCCTCGGCCTGGGCGAGGCGGCCGTGATCGCCGTACCCACCGACGACCGCCGCCGGATGGACCCGCTCGCGCTCGCCCGCGCGCTCGCGGAGTCCGTCGGTCGCGGGGAGGTCCCGATGGCGATCGTGGCCACCGCAGGCACCACCGACTTCGGCGCCATCGATCCGCTGGCCGAGATCGCCGCGCTGGCCCGCGCCCACGACGCCTGGTTCCACGTCGACGCGGCGTACGGCGGAGGGTTGCTCATCTCGCCGCGCCACCGCGACTGGCTCGCCGGCATCGAGCGGGCCGACTCGGTCGCGATCGACTACCACAAGACGTGGTTCCAGCCGGTCTCCTGCAGCGCGTTGATCGTCCGCGACGGCGCCACGCTGGGCCACGTCACCTGGCACGCCGACTACCTCAACCCCAAGGACTCCGCGCACCCCAACCAGGTCGACAAGAGCCTCCAGACGACCCGGCGCTTCGAGGCGCTCAAGCTCTGGGTGAGCCTGCGCGTGATGGGCGCCGACGCGCTCGGCGGCTACCTCGACGACGTCATCGACCTGACCCGCGAGGTCGCCGGGTCCATGCGCGACCTCGGCGACATCGAGCTCGCAGCCGACCCGCAGCTGAGCACGCTCGTCTTCCGCTACCGGCCCGTCGGCGTGCCCGACCACGAGGTCGACCGGATCAACACCCGCATCCGGGCCGAGCTCTTCGACAGCGGCCGCGCGATGGTCGCGGCCACCAAGGTCGGGGGCGTGGCCTTCTTGAAGTTCACGCTGCTCAACCCCAAGGCGACGCACGACGACATCCTCGGCATCGTCGAGCTCATCCGCGACGCCGGCGCCCGCCACCTCGCCCGCCGCATCCCGGGCCGCGACCTCCACCTCCTCCAAGGAGTCGTCGCATGAGGACGCACGACCTCATCGGCATCGGCGTCGGCCCGTTCAACCTCGGTCTCGCCTGCCTCGCCGAACCGCTCGACGACCTCGACGCGGTCTTCCTCGAGGCGCGCGACGACTTCTCCTGGCACCCCGGGATGCTGCTCGACGACGCCACCTTGCAGGTGCCGTTCATGGCCGACCTCGTCACCCTGGCCGACCCGACGTCGCCGTACAGCTATCTCAACTTCCTCAAGGACGTCGGCCGGCTCTACTCGTTCTACATCCGCGAGAGCTTCTTCCCGCTCCGCCGGGAGTACGACGACTACTGCCGCTGGGCGGCCGAGCGCCTGACCTCGATCCGGTGGGGCCAGCCCGTCACCCGCGTCGAGCACGACGGTGAGGCCTATGTCGTCACCAGCGCGACCGGCGAGGCCTGGCGCGGTCGCAGGCTGGTCCTCGGGACGGGTACGGCGCCGCGCCTGCCCTTCGAGGTCGAGGGGCCCGCGCTGCACTCGGCCGACTA
Source organism: Nocardioides sp. CF8 (assembly GCF_000389985.1). Lineage (NCBI taxonomy): Bacteria > Bacillati > Actinomycetota > Actinomycetes > Propionibacteriales > Nocardioidaceae > Nocardioides > Nocardioides sp. CF8. The sequence goes on along the minus strand of NZ_CM001852.1, from coordinate 3,536,427 downwards.
CCTCGCCCGCAAGGCCGACCTGCTGTCGACCGGGTCGATCACCGTCGTCGGCAGCGGGCAGAGCGCGGCCGAGGTCTATGCCGACCTCCTGGCCGAGCAGGAGGCGCACGGCTTCGAGCTGACGTGGCTGACGCGGAGCCCGCGCTTCTTCCCGATGGAGTACACCAAGCTCACCCTCGAGATGACCTCGCCCGAGTGGACGTCCTACTTCCAGGCGCTCCCCGGCGCCACCCGCTCCCGGGTGCAGGCGGGCCAGCAGGCGTTGTCCAAGGGCATCAGCTCGGAGACGATCAACGCGATCTTCGACGAGCTCTACCGCCGCGAGGCGCTCGGCGGCGTCGACACGACGCTGCTCACCGCGACCGAGGTGCGCTCCGCGCAGTGGGACGGCGAGCGCTACACCCTCGACCTGCACCACACCGAGCAGGACGTCGACGGCCGGATGACGACCGAGTCGCTGGTCCTCGCGACCGGCTACGCGTCGAGCGTGCCGGAGTTCCTGGCTCCGGTCCGGGACCGGCTGCGCCTCGACGAGCAGGGGAGGTACGCCGCCGACGGCTCCTTCTCCGTCAGCCACACCGACGACGTGTTCGTCCAGAACGGCGAGGAGCACACGCACGGCTTCGTCGCCCCCGACCTCGGCATGGGCGCACTGCGCAGCTCGGTGATCCTCGCTGGCGTGCTGGGCCGCGAGCCCTACCGCGTCGAGAAGCGCATCGCCTTCCAGGAGTTCGGCATGCCGGACCGTTTCCGCTCGCCCTCGGAACAGCCCGCGGAGCAGCTCGCAAGGAGCACGTCATGAGACTGACCATCGAACCGCTCGACCTGGCCCGCGACCTCGCCACCCTGCAGGCGTGGGTCACGCACCCCCGCTCGGTGTTCTGGGGGATGCAGGGCGCGACCCTCGACGAGGTGCACGCGGAGTATGCGCGCATCGCCGACGACCCGCACCACGAGGCGCTGCTCGGTCGCGCCGACGGCTCGCCGGTGTTCCTGATGGAGCGCTACGACCCGTTCCACAGCCCGCTGGCAGACCTGCCCGAGCTGGCCGCGGGCGACGTCGGGATGCACCTGCTGGTCGCCCCGACCGACACCCCCGTCCCCGGCTTCACGGGCGCGGTCATGCGCCGGGTCGTCGAGGAGTGCTTCGCCGACCCGGCCGTCGCGCGCGTCGTCGTCGAGCCGGACGTCCGCAACGACAAGATCGCCGCGCTCAACGCGGCCGTTGGCTTCCGGGTCGTCCGACCGGTGCGCCTGCCCGACAAGACCGCGGCCTTCAGCACCTGCACACGCGCCGACTTCGTCGCCTCGCAACTGGGAGGCGTGGCATGAGTGATCACTTGACGCCCGCGGTCATGGCCGAGGCGCAGCGACGGCTGGTCGCCAAGGCGCTCTCCGAGTTCGCGCACGAGCGGCTCCTCACGCCGACCGAGACGCCGGGCGGGTGGCAGGTGGTCGCCGGCGCATCGACGTACGACTTCACGGCCCGCGTGCACGCCCTAGAGCACTGGGTCATCGACGCGGCCTCGCTGACGCGCACCGTGCACGGCAAGGCCGCACGGCTGGACGCCCAGGAGCTCGTCGTCGAGTGCAACGACGTGCTCCGGATCCCGGCCGCGCTGCTGCCGACCTACCTCGAGGAGATCGCGAGCACGCTCGCCTCGTCGGCCTGGAAGCTGGTCCACCACACCACCTCGTCGAGGGACCTCGTGCACGCGGACTACCAGCAGGTCGAGGCCGCGATGAGCGAGGGACACCCCGCCTTCGTCGCCAACAACGGGCGGATCGGCTTCTCCGCCGAGGACTTCGCGGCGTACGCCCCGGAGACGGGTTCGGACGTGCGGCTGCTCTGGATCGCCGTACGGCGCAGCGAGGCCCACCTCTCGCTCGCGCACGACACCGACGAGCGGGCGCACTATGCGGCCGAGCTCGGCGACGACGTCGTCGCGTCGTTCGAGGAGCGGCTGCGCGGGCTGGACCTCGACCCGGCCGACTACCTCTACCTCCCCGTGCACCCGTGGCAGTGGACCCACCGGCTCGCGATCACCTTCGCCCCCGACGTCGCCCGGCGGTCGCTGGTGCTGCTCGGCGAGGGGCCCGGCGCGCACCGTGCGCAGCAGTCGATCAGGACGTTCTTCCCCGTCGAGCACCCGACGCGGTCCTACGTGAAGGTCGCGCTGGCGATCCAGAACATGGGCTTCGTGCGCGGGCTGTCCCCGGCCTACATGGCGGCCACGCCGGCCATCAACGACTGGGTCGCGGACGTGGTGGACAACGATGAAACCCTTGCTGCATGCGGGTTCTCGGTGCTGCGCGAGCACGCCGCGATCGGCTGGACGGGCGATGTCTTCCACCGGCTGGCCGACACGTCGCCGTACCGGAAGATGATCGCTGCGCTCTGGCGCGAGAGCCCGGTGGAGCGGCTCGCGCCGGGGGAGCGGCTGGCGACGATGGCCTCCCTGCTGCACCGCGACCGCGACGGGGTGGCGCTGGCGACCGAGCTGGTGCGCGCCTCCGGGCTGCCGGCCGAGCAGTGGGTGGCGACCTACCTGCGGGCCTACCTGCGACCGCTCGTGCACTGCCTGCTGGCCTACGACCTCGCGTTCATGCCGCACGGCGAGAACCTCGTCATGGTGCTCGACAGGCACGTGCCGACCCGGATGCTGATGAAGGACATCGGCGAGGAGGTCGCGGTGATGGGCGACCTGCCGCTGCCGCCCGAGGTCGAGCGGATCCGCGCCGACGTGCCGCTCGACGTGCGCGCGCTGGCGATCCACACCGACGTGTTCGACGGGTTCCTGCGCTACCTCGCGGCGATCCTGGACGAGGACGGCGTGCTGTCCTCCGATGTCTTCTGGGCGCTCGTTGCGGACTGCGTGCTCGACCACGAGCGCACGCATCCGGAGCTGGCCGATGCCGCTGCGGCCTACGACCTGCTGCGTCCGACCTTCCGTCACAGCTGCCTGAACCGGCTCCAGCTGCGCAACACGCTGCAGATGGTCGACCTCACCGACCAGGCCGAGTCGCTGATCTTCGCGGGCGAGCTGGCCAACCCGGTGTCCCACCGCTGGTTGAGCAGGCGCGCCAGCGCCGTGTCGAAACCAAGGCACGCGCTGGCGGACGCATGACGATCCGCCGCGACTCCTTCGGCGTGCCGCACGTGAGCGGCGCGGACGTGCTCGACCTGGCCTTCGAGCAGGGCCGGGCGACGGCGACCGATCGCCGTTGGCAGCTGGAGATCGAGCGGCTGCGCGGCGAGGGGCGGACGGCGTCGCTGGTCGGGTCCGGAGGTGTCGAGTGGGACACCTTCGCCCGCCGGGCCCGGATCGCGGAGACCGCGCAGCAGGCGTTCGCGGCGGCAGATCCGGAGACGCAGGCGTTCGTGAGTGCGTACGTCGACGGCGTGCGCGCGGCACTGCCGAGCGCGCCGTGCGCCGAGCTCGAGCAGCTCGGCCCGGCTCCCGGGGAGTGGCAGCCGTGGACGCCGATGGCGATCTTCCTCGTGCAGCACGTCCTCTTCGGCGCGGTCGGTCACGACCTGTGGCGCCGTCGGGTGCGAGGGGTGATGCCCGAAGCGGTTGGCATCCTCCTCGGCCACGACCCCAACGCCGGCGGCAGCAACGCCTTCGTGATCGGCGGCGCGCTCACGGCGAGCGGGTTCCCGATCATCGGCGGCGACCCCCACCGGCTGTTCGAGTCGCCCAACGTCTACGCCCAGGTGCGCCTCTCGTGCCCCGACTTCGACGTCGTCGGGCTGACGTTCCCCGGGGTGCCCGGGGTGCAGCACTTCGGGCACGCGGGCGACGTCGCGTGGGCGGTCACCAACGCGATGGCCGACCAGCAGGCGCTGGTCGAGGTGCCGGTGTCGTCCTGCACGTCCACCTCGACCGTGATCGAGGTCCGGGACGCGGCTCCGGTGACCGTCGACCTGCTCTCCTCGGACACCGGGCCGGCGCTGCTCGTCGACGGTGACGTCGCGCTGTGCCTGACCGGTCCGTCGTACGCCGAAGGCTCGATGCTCGACGCGGTCCTGCCGCTGCTCCGGTCCCGGTCGGTCGAGGACGTCGACACCGCGCTGGAGCGCTGGGTCGAGCCGGTCAACAACGTGCTCGTCGCGGACCGTGCCGGGCGCATGCTGCACCGGGTCGCCGGCCAGCTGCCGGTCCCGCTCCCGCGGGTCGCCGGGTCGCCGGACGGGGTGCTGGTGTCGGCCAACGACCGGGTGAACGCCGACTTCGACGTGCTCGGCGACCGGTTCGCCCCGCCCCACCGCGCTTCCCGCCTGCGGTCGCTCCTCGGGGCACCCGATGCCTGGACCCCGGCTGCCGTCGCTGCGGTGCTCGGCGACGTACACCTCGACCACGACCTGCTGCTGACGCGCATCGCCGCCCTGGACACCCTCTCCGAGCGGGCCGGGGCGAACCGGTCCGTCCTGCTCGGCTGGGACCGGAGCTTCGGTGCGACGTCCACCGCTGCCGCGCTCTACGCCCAGGTGCGCGACCGGCTGGTCCTGGCCATCGCCGAGTCCGAGCCGCTCGCCTCGCTGGCCGACGCAGCGGCGTACGGCGAGATGTGGGTGCCGTGGCTGTGGCTGCCCGGTCGCGTCGCCTCCACGCTCGAGCGCTGGCTCACGGTCGACAGGCCGCTCGGCATCGACATCGAAGCACTGATCGCCTCCGCGCTGGACGTCGAGCCGGCGAGCGCGACCTGGGGCGAGCGGCACCGCTTCGCGCCGCTGCACGCCCTGACCGACCTCGGGGTGACGCATCCCTTCGACCCGCCCGTTGCCGGTCGAGGGCTGGCCGGTGACACCGACTGCGTCGCTGCGACCGGCTCGATCCCGGGCCTGCCCGTGAGCGTGTCCGGACCGGTCGCGCGCTACGTCTGGGACCTCGGCGAGCGCCGCGAGAGCCGATGGGCCGTGCCGCTCGGAACCGCCGGGGACCCCCGGAGCCCACACCACGAGGACCAGTTCGAAGCCTGGTCCAGCTGCCGGTTGATCCCGGTCGAGGAGATGTCATGACGATCGCCTTCCGCCCCGTCGCCCCGCGGATCGACGCGGCCCTGATCCATGCGTGGGTCACCGAGCCGCGAGCGCGCTTCTGGGGCATGCTCGACCGCGACCTGGACGAGGTCCGCGACATCTACACCTGGATCGTCGAGCAGCCACACCTCACCGCCTCGATCGCCTCGGTCGACGACGTGCCGGTCGCGCTGCTGCAGACCTACGACCCGTTCGTCGACGAGATCGGCGACTTCTACGACCGCCGCCCCGGCGACCTCGGCCTGCACCTCTTCCTCGCCGACGAGCCCGCCCGCGCCGGCCACACGACGACGGTGGTCACCACCGCGGTGCGCTCGCTGCTCGCCCGGCCCGGCGTCGAGCGGATCGTGCTCGAGCCCGACGCGGCCAACGAGCGGTCCATCGCCCTGCTCATCCGGCTCGGTGCCGCTCTCGGGCCGGTCGTCGAGCTGCCCGGGAAGACGGCCCAGTTCGTGTTCCTCGACGAGGCGAACCTCGTCTCCCCCTGACCGCCACCGCGCGGGCGCCACGGTGCACGCCCCATTCGGCGAGGTCACGCCAGGGCCAGCGTCGCCTCGAGCACGAACTGGGGGTCCTCGAGCCGGTCGCCGTACAGCTCGCGCAGCTGCTGGACGCGATAGCGCACGGTCTGCGGGTGCACGAAGAGCTCCGCCGCGACCGCGTCGCGCCGGCCTTGGTTGAGCACCCAGGACCGCAGGGTCTCGGTGAGCTTCTCGATCGTCGAGGGCCGCTGTCCGGCGAGCGGGGCGAGGACCTGGACGCGGAGGGCGGTGCGGGTGTCGCTCTCCGCGGCGAGGACCAGCGCGGCCAGGTGGGCGTTGGTGTCGACGAGGCCGGACAGGCCGAGGTCGAAGGCGCGCGCAGCCAGCTGGTGCGAACGAGCGGCCTCGAGCCACGGCACCGACGGCCCGACGACACTGCTGGTGCTGCGGAGGGCGCGCAGGAGCCCGGCCCGCGCCGCCGCAGAACCGGTGGAGGGCACGAGCAACAGTGCCCAGCCGTCCGGGATGCCCGGCAGGTCCTCGACGGGCTGGAGGGTGTCGGCGTCGATCAGCGTGGAGGCGTGGGCGGCCTGCGACTCCGGGAGGAGTACGGCGACCAGCTCGACCGGCGGCGCCCAGCCCGCCCGCTCGGCGGCCGCGACGACGGAGTCGGCCGAGGCGCCCGTGACGAGCGCGCGCGCGAGGCGTTCGAGGTTGCGCTGGCGCAGGCGACCGGTGCTCTCCAGCTCGTCGGTGTGCCCGGCCGCGCTCGCGGCGGACAACTCGTCGATGTAGGCGAAGACGAGCTCGGCGAAGCGCGACATCTGCCCCGCATCGATGCCGGCCCCGACGGCGGTGCGCGACATGTCGCGCCACGAGACCCGGGCGCCGATGCGGTAGGCCGCCAGCAGCGCCTCCATCGTCCGGCCGTTGCGTGCCTCGCCGCGGCCGAGCTGGTAGGCCCCCTCCAGGGCGGGTGCCATCGGCAGGCTCTCGCCCTCTCGCTTGGCCAGCGTCAGGAAGCCGCCCAGCGCGAGCTGCACGGCGTTGCGGATCGTGGCGCCCATCGGGCCGCTCAGTGCCCCGGCATAGCTCGGGACCTCGTCGATGATCGCTGCGACGGCGCGTTCGGCGACCACCGCGAGCTGGCCGCGGAGCACGTCCACGACCGCCTCGTCGAGACCCACCACCGTGCGTTGTTGTGTGGTGCCGCGCACAACCCGACGTGCCATTGTGGTCAAACCTCCGACTCTTGTTCGATCTGAACAAGAGTGTAGCCGTGATTCACGTGCACAGGGCAGGAACTTCGACGCCGCGACGGGCACTGTTGGACACATGAGCCCCTCACTGATGACCGGGAGCAGCGCCACCTCGCTGCGCTCGCGCCTGACGCGCCTGGCTGAGTCGGCCACGACGCCGCTCGTGCCCGCCGACTTCCTCGACCTCTTCGCACCGCTGCGCGCCGGCGCCGACCTCCGCGGCCGGATCGAGCAGATCACCGCCGAGACCCCCGACGCCGCCACCATCGTCATCCGCCCGGGCGCCGACTGGGCGGGTCACAAGCCCGGCCAGTACCTCCGCATCGGCATCGACGTCAACGGCGTCCGCCAGTGGCGCGCCTACTCGCTGACCCACGGCCCCCGCGCCGACGGTCGCATCTCCATCACCGTCAAGGCCGTGCCCGACGGCATGGTCAGCAACCACCTCGTGCACGAGGCCGTGCCCGGCACGCTGGTCCACCTCGAGCAGGCGGCCGGCGAGTTCGTGCTCAACTCCGACCACGACAAACTGCTCTTCGTCACGGCCGGCTCGGGCATCACGCCGGTCATCGGGATGCTGCGCAACCTCTTCCCGAGCACCGACACGGGCGTCCTCAAGCTCGACCGCAGCAAGGACCTCGACATCGTCGTCGTCCACGTCGCGCCCAGCGAGCCCGACTCGATCTTCCTGCGCGACCTGCAGGCGCTCGACGCCTCGGGCGCGATCCGCCTGGTCGCGCGGTACGACGACGTGCACGGCGTCCTCAAGGTCGACGACCTCACCGACCTGGTCGCCGACCTCGCCGACCGCCGCACCCTCGCGTGCGGCCCGGCCGGACTCCTCGACGCGCTCGGCGCCCACCACGAGGCGGCCGGGCTGGAGCTCGTCACCGAGCAGTTCCGCACCGCCCGCGTCGAGCCCGGCGAGGGCGGCTCCATCTCCTTCGCCAACGGCACCACCGTCGAGCTCGACGGCGCCACCTCGATCCTGGACGGGGCCGAGGAGGCCGGCGTCCTGATGCCCAGCGGCTGCCGGATGGGCATCTGCATGGGCTGCGTGCTGCCGATGACCCAGGGCTCGGTGCGAGACCTGCGCAACGGCCAGATCACCACGGCCGTCCCCGGCGAGACCGGCCCCGGCGCCACCGGCGCCGTCAAGATCCAGACCTGCATCAGCGCCGCCGCCGGCGCCTGCGACCTCGACCACTGACCCAATCCATCCGGGGTTTCGTGACGGGACTTCGTCCCTCCTCAACCCCCGATCGAAGGAGACTCGCATGACCACGATCCAGAAGCAGGCCCAGAGCCCCATCGCCCACCTCACGCCCGAGGACATCGAGCAGATCGGCGTCGAGCTCGACGCGATCCGTCAGTCGGTCCTCGACTCCCGCGGAGCCGACGACGCCGCCTACATCCGCAAGGTCATCAAGGTGCAGCGCTCGCTCGAGCTCGGCTCCCGCGCCGTGCTGCTGGCCAGCATCTTCCCGCCGGCGTGGGTCGTCGGCACCGCCGGCCTGAGCGTCGCCAAGATCCTCGAGAACATGGAGATCGGCCACAACATCCTGCACGGCCAGTGGGACTGGATGCGCGACCCGAAGATCCACTCGACGACCTGGGAGTGGGACATGGCGACGCCGGCCCGCGCCTGGCAGCACTCGCACAACGAGCTGCACCACACCTACACCAACGTGATCGGCAAGGACAACGACCTCGGCTACGGCATCATGCGCGTCGACGAGGACCAGCGCTGGCACCCGTTCTTCCTGGCGCAGCCGCTGTGGAACTTCATCAACGCCTGCTTCTTCGAGTACGGCATCGCGGCCTACGACCTCGAGCTCGGCCGCCACCTCCGCGTCCCCAAGGACAAGCGCAGCCCGCAGTTCAAGGCCGAGGTGCGCGCCGTGCTCAAGAAGATCCGCGCGCAGGCGACCAAGGACTACCTCGTCCACCCCGCGCTCTCGATCCCGACCGGCTCGTTCCTGCCCACGCTGGCGGCGAACTTCACGGCCAACGTGGTCCGCAACCTGTGGAGCCACTCGGTCATCATGTGCGGCCACTTCCCCGAGGGCGTCGAGACCTTCGAGAAGGCCTCGATCGACGGCGAGACCCACGGCGAGTGGTACGTCCGCCAGATGCTCGGCTCGGCCAACATCTCGGGTTCGAAGGCCATGCACATGATGACCGGCAACCTGTCGTTCCAGATCGAGCACCACCTCTTCCCCGACCTCAACAGCAACCGCTACGCCGAGATCGCGCCGCAGGTCCAGGCCCTCTTCGAGAAGTACGGCCTCACCTACACGACCGGCTCGCTGCCCAAGCAGGTCTACTCGGCCTGGCACAAGGTCGTGCGCCTCTCGCTGCCCAACGGCTGGCTGGCCACGACGACCAAGAAGAACCTGCCCTCGCAGGTCGCGCTGCTCTACAAGATGAGCAAGGGCGGCCCGAAGGTCCGCCGCGCCGCACAGGCTCGCCTGGACCAGGTCGCCCGTCGACAGGACCTCGCTGCCTGATCCCTGCGCGTTGATCCCCAACCTGGGCGATGTCCGCATCCTCCGTTCGAGGGACCGTTGGCTCGGCAACGGCAGAGGACTCGGGTCAGGCGAGAGGGGCAGGGATGAAGTGGCACAAGTCCGAGGAGATCATCGACATCACGCACCGGCTGCGGCACATCGAGGAGCTGCGGGTGCCTGACCTGGTGGGACCGCGCGAGCCGGTCGAGCAGGGCGTCGAGGAGCTGCCGCCGCTGCTGGACGTCGAGCGGCACCAGGGCCGGATGTACGTCGCCGGGCACGAGCCGCACTTCCGCACCGTGACACTCCTGCAGCCCGTCCGGCCCCGCACCCCCGGCGACGACCGGGCCTGAGCGCCCGCCCTGCCGGCAGGGGTGCGCTGGGCGGGGACGGCGAGGCCCTAGCCTTGCCCGGGTGATCTGGATCGTGCTGGGACTCTTCGTGGCCCTGGTCGCGGTCGGTCCCTGGGTCCTGGTCGCCGCGGTCGCGGCCCTGGCCGTGCCACGGATCCGCTGGTGGGTCCAGGACCGGATCTGGATCAGCTGGCAGCGTGCCGGAGCCGGCGTCGCCGTACTCGCCGTCGTGGTCGGACTGGTCGTGCTGGTCCCGGACGGCTGGCTGCCGGTCCCGCAGGCGCCGGGGCTGATGATGACTCCGTCGTACGTCGGGCGGCCGGCGCTCGAGCGCCCGGTGCCGATCGCCGCGATCCCGCAGAACCCGCACCTCGCACGCAACGGCGCGAGCTCGATGCACAACGACGCCGCCGCGTCCGACACCTATGCCTGGGCCGGCCCGAGCGGTCTCGAGCCCGAGGTCGACACATCGTGGTTCGGCCTCGAGGAGTGCGCGACCCTCGCCTTCGACAACCAGGACCGGCTGGTCGCCCTCTGCGGCGACCTGGCCGGCCCGACGCTGCACGTCGTCGACCCCGAGTCGATGGACAAGCTCGCCACCAAGGCCCTCCCCGATCGCGCCGAGAGCGACCAGCGCCCGTGGGAGGACCTTTGCGGCGGTGCCTACTTCTACCTCGACAACGCTGACCGGGCCGTCGTGGCGACCACCGACCGCCGGATCCTGGCCATCCGCACCTCCGACGCCGACGGCGAGCCCGACCTCACCACCGACCAGGCCTGGGACCTCGGCAAGGCCGTGCCGCAGGACGACTGCCTGATCGCGGTGCTGCCGGACTGGGCGGGGCGGATCTGGTTCGAGACCCAGGACGGGCTGGTGGGCACCGTCGCCCCGGGCAGCGGCGAGGTGCGCACGCTCGACATCGGGGAGGAGATCGCCAACTCGTTCGCCATCGACGAGACAGGCGGCACCTACGTCGTCACGACGCACGCGCTCTACCGGCTCTCGGCCGGCCCCGGGGGCGTGCCCGTCGTCGACTGGCGTGCGGAGTACGACCGCGGCTCGGAGCAGAAGACGGGGCAGCTCAGCCGGGGGAGCGGGACGACGCCGACGATCATCGACGGCGGCATCATCGCGATCACCGACAACGCCGAGCCGCGGATGCGCGTCGCCTTCTACGAGCGCTCGTCAGGGCGGGAGATCTGCACCCAGCCCGTTTTCGAGGACGACGAGAGCGCGACCGACAACTCGCTGGTCTCGGTGGGCGACGGCGTGATCGTGGAGAACAACCACGGCTACGGCAGTCCGGTCTCGACCCTGCTGGGTCGCGGCACCAGCCCGGGTCTCGCCCGCGTCGACGTCGCCGGCGGTGCCTGCAAGCTCGCGTGGACGAGCGACGAGGTCGCCCCCTCGAGCGTCGCGAAGGTGTCGGCGGCCAACGGCCTGGCCTACGCCTACACCAAGAAGCCCAACTGGTGGGGCGTGAGCGCGTGGTACCTCACGGCTCTCGACGTCACCACCGGCCGCACCGTCTTCAGCGTCCGCGCCGGCACCGGGGTGCTGATGAACAACCACTACGCCGCGATGACGATCGCCCCCGACGGGGCTGCCTGGATCGCCACCCTGGCCGGCCTCGTGCGGGTCCGCGACCGCGTGCGCGACTGACGCTGCGGCGTACGGCGACCAGGAGCGTGCGCAGGCCCGGGCCCCGAGCGGTGAGTGAGCCACACTTTCCTCATCGAGAATGTGGCTGGCTCACCGCTCATTCGGCGTGTCCCCGGGGCGCGCGGGCGCCGAGGTGGCACACCCACATTTCTCCGCCCGAGAATGTGGCTCACTCACCGCCCGGTGTCGATCGTGCGCGACTGACGCTGCGGCGTACGGCGACCAGGAGCGTGCGCAGGCCTAGGGCCAGCTCAGCCCGACCGCTTCCTCGCTGACCTCCCAGAGCTGGCGCTGGACCTCGGGGTCCTGCGCGAGCGAGCGGGCGGTGACGATCTGCGGGGTCCCGGACATCTGGCCGAGGCCGGACGGGCCGACGTAGGTGCTGCCGGGCAGGTCGGCCGTGGCGGCCATCAGGCTCGGCCAGGCGCCGGCGTGCGCCGGTTGGGAGACAGCCTTGATGGCCGCGTCGAGGATGCTCGCGACACCGCCCGCACCGCGGCCGAACTGACCGTTGGCCGCGAGGTGGGTGCCGGAGAAGCCGGGGTGGGCGGCCAGCGCACGCAGCGGCAGCCCCTTGTCCCGGGCCCGCCGGTCGAGCTCGAAGGTGAAGAGCAGGTTGGCGAGCTTGCTCTCGCTGTACGCCGCCCAGCGGGCGTAGCGGCGCTTGGACCTCGGGTCCCACACGGGCGCGTGCCGGGCGCGCCGGTGCATCTGCGAGGACACCGCCACGACGCGGGCATCGCCGCTCGCGACGAGCTGGGGCAGGAGCAGGCCGGTGAACAGGAACGGGCCGAAGTGGTTGGTCGCCATCTGCGACTCGAACCCGTCGGCGGTCCGCCGGAAGGGCGGCGCCATGATGCCGGCGTTGTTGACCAGCACGTCGATCGGCCCCAGCTCACCGGCCGCCTCGCCGGCGGTGCGCACGGAGGCGAGGTCGGCCAGGTCGACGACGAGCTTCTCGAGCACGGCGCCGGGCACCTCGGCCACGATCGCGGACTCGGTGCTGTCGAGCTTGTCGGCGCTGCGCCCGGCGAGCACGACGCGTCCGCCGCGGCGGGCGAGCTCGAGGGCGGTGTAGTGGCCCAGGCCGCCCTCGGTCGTGCCGGTGACGAGGATCGTGCGTCCCGTCTGGTCGGGGATGTCGGCGAGGGTCCAGGCGGGGGACGACGTCGCGGTCACGGGGTCACCGCCAGGTGGTCGACGACCTGCTGGCCCAGGGCCTGGTCGCCGGAGATCTCGACCTGGCCCGGGGCGGGGAGGCGTCGGCCGCCCGCGAGCAGGACGAACGTCTCCCGGTCGGTGCGCAGCGTGACGGTCGGGTCGGCCGGGACGGCCTCGAGCAGCTGGCCGCGGCTTTCGTCGGTCACGGTGGCGGCGAGCGGGGCGTGTCCCTCGACCTCCAGCACGACGGTCGTGCCGGGCGCGGCCTTGAGCTTCTTGGCGAGGACGTAGCCCAGGGACTCGGCGAGGTAGTCGGCGCTGTGGCGAGCCGCGGGGCTCTCCAGCCCTCCGGGCAGGTCCAGCGCGCGGCGTACGTCCTGCTCGTGCATCCAGACGTCGAGCGGACGGTTGCGCAGCAGAGTCAGGGTGTTCCAGCCGATGGCGCCGAAGAGCCCGGGCGCGGGCGCCGCGGGGTCGGTCGGCGGGTCGGCCAGGAGCTGGGTGTGCCGGGAGGTGGTGCTGCTGCGGATCTCGTTGATCAGCTCGTCGGGGGTGCGCTCGCGTCGCGCGACGACGCCCTGCTCGGTGAACTGGCCCATCATTCCGCGGGCGTGCGGGGCGTCGCCGATCTCGACCTCGTCGTGGGCCTGGCCCGCGAGCAGCGCCTCGAGGTGGGCGGTGTGGGCGGCGGCGGCGTGGACGTCCCAGCCGGGCAGGTCGGTCGGGGTGTCCCACGCGTCGGCGGGCACCTTCTCCAGCAGCGCGGTGAAGTCGTTGACTGCCTCCCACCAGACATCGACGAGACCACGCAGCTGCTCGGGGGCATCAGTCATGACGAGCACCCTAAGTGTTCTGTCCGGACAGGTTGGGCACGCGG
>NZ_CM001852.1:3512991-3522978 GCF_000389985.1 Nocardioides sp. CF8 | reverse complement strand
GCTGCCTAACCTCCGTGGACAGAACACCTAAGGCGTTCCTGTGACAATGGGCAGGTGCGTGTCCGTGCCCCCGAGCTCACCGGCCGCGGCTGGCTCAACACCGCCGCCCCGCTGAGCCTCCGCGACCTCCGTGGCCGCTTCGTCCTGCTCGACTTCTGGACGTTCTGCTGCATCAACTGCCTGCACGTCCTCGACGAGCTGCGCCCGATCGAGGAGGCGTACGCCGATGAGCTGGTCGTCATCGGCGTCCACTCGCCCAAGTTCGTCCACGAGGCCGACCCGGTCGCGCTGGCGGCCGCGGTCGAGCGCTACGCCGTGCACCACCCGGTGCTCGACGACCCCGACCTGACGACCTGGCAGGCCTACACCGCCCGCGCCTGGCCGACGCTGGTCCTCATCGATCCCGAGGGCTACGTCGTCGCCCACTACGCCGGCGAAGGCCACGCCCACGCGATCTCCGCGCTGCTGGCCACGCTCGTCGAGGAGCACCGGTCTCGTGGGACGTTGCAGCCCGGCGACTCGCCCTACGTCCCGCCCGTCGTCGAGCCGACGGACCTGAGGTTCCCCGCGAAGGCCGTCCCGTTGCCCGACGGAAGGGTGCTGGTCGCCGATGCCGGCCACGACGCGGTGGTGCTGCTGTCGGCGTCGGGTTCCGTCGAGCAGCGTTTCGACGGTTTCCGCGAGCCCAACGGGCTCTGCCTCGTCCCGACCGACCTCGGCCTCGACTACGACGTGGTCGTGGCCGACACCGTCGGCCACCGCCTGGCCGGGTTGTCGCTCGCCACGGGGATCGTGACGACGCTGGCCGGCGACGGCCAGCAGTGGTTCGAGGGCGACGGGACCTCGCGGCTCAGCAGCCCGTGGGACGTCGTCTGGTGGCACGACCGCGTGTGGATCGCGATGGCCGGGGTGCACCAGCTGTGGACCTTCGACCCCGTCACCGGCGCCGTCGCGGTCGCCGGCGGCACGGCCAACGAGGGACTGCTCGACGGCCCCTTGGTCGAGGCGTGGTTCGCCCAGACCAGCGGCCTCGCGGTCGACGGTGACCGCCTGTGGCTGGCCGACTCCGAGACGTCGTCCCTGCGCTGGGTCGAGGACGGTGCCGTCCACACCGCGGTCGGCACCGGGCTCTTCGACTTCGGCTTCCGAGACGGACCGGCCGCCGACGCGCTGCTGCAGCACCCGCTCGGCGTCGCCGTGCTCCCCGACGGCTCGATCGCCGTCGCCGACACCTACAACGGCGCCGTCCGCCGCTTCGCCGACGGCTCGCTCACCACCATCGCCACGGACCTCAGTGAGCCCAGCGGCCTGTACGTCGAGGGCCGCGACCTCGTCGTCGTCGAGTCCGCCGCCCACCGGCTCACCCGGATCCCGCTCGACGCCCGCGTCGCGGCCGACGACTTCAGCCACACGACGCGACGACCCGTCACCGAGGTGGCCGCCACCCTGCGCCTCGACGTGCCCTTCACGCCGCCGCCGGGACAGAAGGTGGACGACCGCTTCGGGCCCTCCTCCCAGCTGCTCGTGACGGCGACGCCCCCGGCCCTGATCCGCTCCGGCGAGGGCCGCGGCACCGACCTCATCCGCGAGCTCGTCCTCGACCCGCACGTCGGCGACGGGGTGCTCCACATCGCCGCGCGTGCGGCCTCCTGCGACGCCGACTCCGGAGAGGGGGCGGCGTGCCACATGCACCAGCAGGACTGGGGCGTCCCGGTCCGGATCAGCCCCGGCGGGGACGCCGTGCTCACCCTGCCCCTGGGCGGCGCTTGGACCTGAGTCTTCTCGAGACTCAGGTCCAAGCACCGGGCGAGTCCGGCTCGTCGGTGCGTGTCTCCCGACCCGGAACCCCCTATGGTCGAGGGGACAGCTCGAACAGACAGAGGAGTCATCATGGGTTTTGGTGTCGGAATCGTCCTGCTCGTCCTCGGCCTGATCCTCGTCACCGGAGCGGTCGACCTGCCCGCCTCCGTCGATGACGTGGTCGCCACCTCGACCGTCGGCTGGATCCTGATCCTCGCCGGGGTGCTCGGAATCGTCCTGGGGCTGATCGCCACCCGCAGCCGATCGCACACGACGGTGGTCGAGGAGCGTCGCCACGACGTCTGACGACGGCGGGGATCACAACCAGCCGTTGGCCTGAGCGAGCTGCGCGGCCTCGGCGCGCGTCGTCGCGCCGGTCTTGCCGATCGCCGCGGACAGGTGGTTGCGGACCGTGCCCTCGGACAGGTGGGCGCGAGCCGCGATCGCCGAGACCGGTG
Source organism: Nocardioides sp. CF8 (assembly GCF_000389985.1). Classification (NCBI taxonomy): domain Bacteria; kingdom Bacillati; phylum Actinomycetota; class Actinomycetes; order Propionibacteriales; family Nocardioidaceae; genus Nocardioides; species Nocardioides sp. CF8. Next base: position 3,520,720 of record NZ_CM001852.1, on the reverse strand, counting down.
ACCCGTCGAGCGCGAACGCCAGGATCTCGGTCTCGCGCGCGGTCAACGGGCTCGGACCGGCCATCAGCGACTCCGCCGCGAGGTCCGGGTCGATCACCCTGAGACCGGCGTGCACGCGGCGTACGGCGTCCGCGAGCTGTCGAGCGGGAGTGTCCTTGACGACGAAGCCGGCCGCGCCGGCGTCGAGCGCGCGCCGGACGTAGCCTGGCCGGCCGAACGTCGTCACGATCAGCGACCGCACCCCGGGCAGCTCGGCCCGGAGCGCCGCTGCCGCCTCGATGCCGGTCAGGCCGGGCATCTCGATGTCGAGCAGGCACACCTCGGCGCGGGAGTCCCGGGCGGCAGCCACGACCTCGTCGCCGCGACCGACCTGGGCGACGACGTCGATGTCGGTCTCCAGGTCGAGCAGGGCCGCGAGGGCGCCCCGGACGAGGGCCTGGTCGTCGGCCAGCAGGATGCGGATCACGGCAGCACCACCTCCACGCGCGTCCCCGGGCCGCCCGACACCTGCAGGGTGCCACCGGCCGCCGACACCCGCTCGCGCATGCCGCGCAGGCCGTTGCCCTCCCGGCCTCCGGTCGCCTCGAAGCCGGCGCCGTCGTCGGCGACGACCAGGCCGGTGGGACCGAGCTCGACCGACACCGAGGTGGCGCGCGCGTGGCGCACCACGTTGGTCACCGACTCACGCAGCACCCACGCCAGCAGCGCCCGGTGGCGCGGATCGGTCTCGGCGACGCTGCCGAGCACCTGCGTCCTGATCCCGGCGTCGGCGAGCACGCGCGGGGCGGTCGCGAGCTCCGCCTCGAGGTTCGACGCGCGCAGCCCGCCGACGGTGGCGCGCACCTCGGCCAGCGCCTGCCGGGCGGTCTCCTGGATCGACTCCAGCTCGGCCTTGGCGCGCGCCGGGTCGACCTCGATCAGGCGCGAGGCGAGCTCGGCCTTGATCGACAGCGCCGTCAGCGAGTGACCGAGCACGTCGTGCACGTCGCGGGCGACCCGCTCGCGCTCGGCGACGAGCGCCAGCCGGTTGCGGGTCTCGGTCGCCTCCTGCGCCTTGTCGCCGAAGACCCGGATCAGCACGCCGCCGAGCATGATCGGCCAGACCATCAGGAAGAACCACGCCGGGACCAGTCGGGCCCGGCCAGCGACAGCACCGGCAGCACGACGGCGACGAAGGTCGCCCACTTCCACCACGGGTCGGGGAGCTGCAGGGCGGAGAGCATGCCGAGGTACGGCGTGAACGCGAGCGCCTCCACGCCGATCACCGGCGTCGTCGCCAGCGCGAGGACGCCCATCAGCGTCAGCGCCAGCCAGGCCCGGTCGGACCAGAGGCTGTAGCCGAGGATGTTGCTCACCGCGAAGCCGAGGATGCACGCGAAGGTCGTGACCTTCCAGCCCGTGGCGACGTCGGCCTCGAGCGTCGCGACGATCGGGTAGACGAGGAAGACCAGCCAGATCGAGGCGAACGCCCAGCCCCAGCGCTCCCAGGGGTTGGTGGCGTCCAGCTCGGGGTGGGCGTCGCTCACACCCGCTCCCGCCCGCGGCGCAGCCCCCAGACCGCCAGCGCTGCGAAGATCACCGTCCACGCGCACACGTTAGCGAGCAACAGCCACACCGAGTCGTGACCGGCATCCATCGGGAGGTGGCCCTCGGTGATCGGGTAGCGGGCCAGGCCGGCATAGCCGTAGAGCGGGGTGAGCCGGCCGATGTCGAGCATGAGCCCGTCCATGGGCGTGAAGACGTTGCCGAGGAAGCTCAGGATCACGATCAGCCCCGACGCCACGGACGCCGCGTTCTCGCCCTTGAAGAGCAGGCACATCGCCAGGCCGTAGACCGCGAACAGCGACGACCCGAGCCACACGATCGCGGCCGTGGCCAGCCAGTCGACGGCGTTGCCCGACGAGCCGGTGACCGCGCCGATGACGTAGATCAGGGCGATCGGGACGACGGCGACCGACATCGCCACCGCCGTCTTGACCAGCACGAAGGACAGGGCGGGCAGGGGCGTGAGCGCGACCTGCCGGCCCCAGCCCATCGCCTGCTCGGTCGCGGCGGCACCCGCGACGGTGGTGGTCGCGGTCACCGCGCCGTACGCCGCCATCGAGACCATGACGTACATCGCGATGTCCGCGCTGCCGTAGGCCTCGTCGTCGCCCATGCCGAAGACGAAGAACAAGAACGCCGGCAGCGCGACGATGAAGAACATGCCGACCTTGTCACGCAGCTGCCGCTTCAGGTCGAGGACGGCGTAGGAGACGGCGAGGGGCCGGTGCGTCGTGCGTGCGGTCGGTGGGCCCGGCCGTGGTCGGGAGCGTCGTCGTCGTGCTCATCGCAGGGCCTCCTGGGCCTCGGTGGTGCTGGTCAGGGCGAGGAAGGCGGCCTCCAGGCTGGCGCTGGCGACCTCGAGCTCGGTGACACCCAGGGGTGCGACGGCGGCGCGTACGGCGTCGAGCCAGGCCTCGTCGATGCCCTGGCCGTCAACGACGTGGCTCGGCGGGCGGAAGGTCACGGTGCGTCCGCCGTACTCCGCCCGGATCTCTGCGGTCGGGCCGTCGGCCACGATCCGGCCGTCGGCCATCAGCACCGTGCGGTCGGCGAAGGCGTCGGCCTCGGCGAGGTAGTGGGTGGCGAAGACGATGGTGCGCCCGGTCTCGGCGTCGGCGCGCATCGTGTCCCAGAAGGCCTGGCGGGCCGCGACGTCCATGCCCGTGGTCGGCTCGTCGAGGATGATCAGGTCCGGGTCGGGGACGAGCGCCAGGGCGAACTTCAGCCGCTGCTGCTCACCGCCGGAGCAGGCCTTCACGAGCCGGCTGGCGAGCGGGGCGAGGCCCGTGCGCTCGATGACGGCGTCGACCCGGTCGGGGCGGCCGTGCAGGGCGGCGATCGCCTGGATCGTCTCGCGGACCGTGAAGTCGGTGAGCAGGCCGCCCGTCTGCAGGACAGCGGAGACGCGGCCGTCGACGACTGCGTGGTGGGGCGTGGCGCCGTACAGCTCGATGGTGCCGCTGGTCGGCGAGGTGAGGCCCAGCAGCATGTCCACGGTGGTGGTCTTGCCGGCGCCGTTGGGGCCGAGGAAGGCGACGATCTCGCCTGGCTGGACGGTCAGGTCGACGTGCTCGACCGCGACGACGGAGGTGCCGTCGGTGCTGCGGAAGGTCTTGTTCAGCGCAGTGGCCCGGATGGCTGGTGTCGTCATGCGTCCACCCTGCTGGCGGGCGCGCCCCCGGCCCCGGGGGAAGTGTCACGACCTGTCCATGACAGGTGTCATGTCGCCGTACGCCAGAAATGACACTGACCCGCCCGAAGTCTCGGGCGGGTCAGTGTGTGGATCAGATCAGAAAGCAGCCTCGTCGAGGTCCATCAGCGCGAGGTCGATGTTCTCGGCGATGGCGCGCTCCGCGGTGAGGCGCGGCAGGTTGGTCTGCGCGAAGAACTGCGCAGCCGCCACCTTGCCCTCGTAGAAGGACTTGTCCTTGGCGGAGACCTCGCCGTCGAGCTTGGCGAGGGCGATCTCGGCCTGGCGCAGCAGCAGCCAGGCGCAGACGACGTCGCCGAGCGCCATCAGCAGGCGGGAGGTGTTGAGACCCACCTTGTAGATGTTGCGCAGGTCGCCGCCCTCGGCCGACACGTCGGCCGACATCAGGTCGTTGATCATGTGACCGACGATGGCGTTGGCGTCCTCGAGCGCGGTGGCGAGCAGGCCACGCTCCACCTTCAGGCGACCGTTGCCGGCCTCGGAGGCGATGAAGCCCTGGATCTCGCCCGCGAGGTGGCCCAGCGCGCGGCCCTGGTCCTTGACGATCTTGCGGAAGAAGAAGTCCTGGCCCTGGATCGCCGTGGTGCCTTCGTAGAGCGTGTCGATCTTGGCGTCACGGACGTACTGCTCGATCGGGTACTCCTGCAGGAAGCCCGAGCCACCGAAGGTCTGCAGCGACTCGGTGCCGAGCAGCACCCACGAGCGCTCCGAGCCGTAGCCCTTGACGATCGGGAGGAGCAGGTCGTTGACGGCGGCCGCCAGGCGGGTCTCCTTGGAGTCGGAGGTGCCCTCGTGCTCGGCGATCATGACCTGGTCCTGCCAGGACGCGGTGTAGAGCACCAGCGCGCGCATGGCCTCGGAGAACGACTTCTGCGTCATCAGCGAGCGGCGCACGTCGGGGTGGTGGGTGATCGTGACGCGCGGGGCGGTCTTGTCGGCCGCCTGCGTCAGGTCGGCACCCTGGACGCGCTCCTTGGCGAACTCGAGCGCGTTGAGGTAGCCGGTCGACAGCGTCGCGATGGCCTTGGTGCCGACCATCATGCGAGCGTTCTCGATGACGTCGAACATCTGCGCGATGCCGTTGTGCACCTCGCCGAGCAGCCAGCCCTGGGCCGCCTCGCCGCCACCGACCTGCGGGTCGCCGAAGGTGACCTCGCAGGTGTTGGAGACCTTGATGCCCATCTTGTGCTCGACGTTGGTGACGTAGACGCCATTGCGCTCGCCGGTCAGCTCACCGGTCTCGTGGTCGAAGTGGTGCTCGGGCATCCAGAAGAGCGAGAGGCCCTTGGTGCCCGGGCCGCCGGCGCCCTCGACGCCCTCGGGGCGCGCGAGGACGAGGTGCATGATGTTCTCGCTCATGTCGTGCGTGGCGCTGGTGATGAAGCGCTTGACGCCCGTGACGTTCCACGAGCCGTCCTCGTTCGGGGTGGCCTTGGCGCGGCCGGCACCGACGTCGGAGCCCGCGTCGGGCTCGGTCAGGACCATGGTGCAGCCCCACTGGCGCTCGACCATGATCTGGGCGATGCGCTGGTCGCGCTCGTTGCCGTTGTTGTAGACGACACCGGCGAAGGGGGCGCCGGCGGCGTACATGTGGATCGGGGCGTTGGCGCCGAGCACCATCTCGCCGATCGCCCAGTTGAGCGTGGAGGGGGCAGGGGTGCCGCCGAGCTCCTCGCGGATCTGCAGACGCCAGAACTCGGCGTCCATCCAGGCCTGGTAGCTCTTCTTGAACGACGCGGGCACGGGGGCCGTGTTGGTCTTGGGGTCGAAGACCGGCGGGTTGCGGTCGCTGTCGACGAAGGATGCCGCCAGCTCGCCCTCGGCGAGCTTGGCCACCTGGCCGAGGATCTCGCGGGCGGTCTCGCCGTCGACCTCGCCGAAGGGACCCTGACCCAGGATCTCGTCCCGGCCGAGCACCTCGAAGAGGTTGAACTCGATGTCGCGCAGGTTGCTCTTGTAGTGGCTCACGTTCTACCTGTTCCGTTTCGTGGCACCGGTCCAGGCTCTGGATCCGGTCCGTGCGGAGCCGATGTCCGGGGGGACTTCGGCGGCGAGCAGCTCGGTGTGCTACTCGTCGGTAACTTAATTGTGCATCGGGGATCGGCGCTGCGCAACACGAACGGCCCATGTGGCAGGTCACACGCCTGGCGTCGCGGTGCGCGGCATCGTTGAGCGACGTGGGGGATCCGTCTGACAAACTGACCCACATGCGCGTTTCCGCCAAGGCCGACTACGCCCTCCGGGCGCTGATCGAGATCGCCTCCGTCACCGACGGCACCGCCGTCAGCGCGGAGCAGCTCGGCAAGGCCCAGGACATCCCGCACGGCTTCCTGCAGGCGATCCTGGCGGACCTGCGCCGTGCCGACATCGTGGTCTCCCAGCGGGGCCAGTCGGGCGGCTGGCGCTTCGCGCGCGCGCCCGAGTCGGTGTCGGTCGCCGACGTCATCCGCGCCGTCGACGGTCCGCTGGTCTCGGTCTACGGCCTCCGGCCGGAGTCGGTCGCCTACGGCGAGTCCGCCAAGGTGCTCCAGCACGTGTGGATCGCTGCGCGCCGCTCGCTGCGCTCGGTCTTCGAAGGTGTCTCGATCCAGGACCTCGCCGACGGCAAGCTGCCCGACGCGGTCGCCGACCTCACGGCCGACGAAGACGCCTGGCAGCCCCACTGATCCTGCTGATCGCCGATCGGCTGATCAGGCGGCGAGCTGGTCCTTGACCTGCTTGCGCCGCTTCTTGACCTTGCTCAACGCCTTGTCGAGGCGCGCCTTCTCCTGCGTCAACGCGATCCGCGCCAGCTCGGCGGCAAAGTCGGCCGGCGCCAGGCCGGGCTCGATCGCGTGCACGCGCCCGGGCTTGACCAGCCGGGTCCAGGCGACGGGCAGGTCGTCACGGGTCTCGGGGGTGACCACGAGGTGCACCTTCAGCCCGGCCAGCCCGTCGACGGCGAGCGCCGCCTGGTCGGCGTCGGCCTCGAAGAAGCCGGGCTGGCTGACGAAGGCGTCGGACTTCAGGCGGAACGCCCGGCGGCAGACCTTCGCCCACGCGCCCTCGACGTCCTTGCGCGTGAGGTCGGCCGACCTGTGCGCGCGCCGGATCTCCAGGTCCGCATGGTGCAGGTCGGTCTGGCTGGCGTCGGGGGTGCGTACGCCGACCGCCGCGAGCCGCTCGCGGACGTCGGCGTCCACCTCGACGACGTCGGGTCCGATGTGCAGGAAGAGCTGGTGCTTGGCCATGTCCGCACCGTCACAGGTCGTGACGACCGCCCGGTGAAATCCTGGTGACCCGCGTGCGACGGCTTGGACCTAGAACACGTTCTCGTTTCGCCGTACCATCAGACGCATGACCACCACCGACGCCACCGCGGACCACATCACCTGGGACGCACCCGACGGCGACCACCCCGCCCGCCGCGCCTCGCAGCGCTCCTACGCCGCCGTCTCGGGCGGCGACCTCGAGGAGTGGCTCACGGTGTACGCCGAGGACGCGGTCATCGAGGATCCGGTCGGTCCCTCGATGTTCGACCCCGAGGGCGTGGGTCACCACGGCCACGACGCGATCCGGAAGTTCTGGGCAGCGGCGATCGAGCCGATCGCGACCTTCCACTTCCACATCACCGACAGCCACGCCAACGGCAACGAGTGCGCCAACATCGGCACCATCACCACCACCTTCCACGACGGCGGCACCGTGGCGACCGACCTCGTCATGGTCTACCGCGTCAACGACGACGGCCGGGTCGCGTCGATGCGCGCACACTGGGAGCCGGAGCGGGCGATGGCGACCTACCGGAAGGCTTTGCCCGAGACCGTGTGACGCGTCCGGGGCGGTGCGCGTCATGAGGGGTGACGCCAACCAACCCAAGGAGTGACATGTCGGGCAAGCACGGGGACTTCGAGGAGTTCGCGCTTGCTCGCACGCCCGCCCTCTACCGGGCGGCCTGGCTGCTGTGCGGTGAGCACCACCGGTCCGAGGACCTCGTCCAGGAGACCCTGGCGAAGCTCTTCGTGCGGTGGCACAGCCGGCTGCGCGGGCCGATCGACAACCCGGCGGGCTATGCCCACACGACGCTGGTGCGCACGTTCATCAGCGCGCAGCGACGCCGGAGCAACCACGAGCGACCGACCGAGCACCTGCCCGAACGGGCTGTCGGCGGCGGAGAGATCGACGTGCAGCTGACGCTGCGCGACGCGCTCGCCTCGCTGGATCCGCTCGACCGGGCCGTGCTGGTGCTCCGCTATCTCGACGACCGCTCGGTCGCGGAGACGGCGGAGGCGATCGGGGTCAGCCCCGGCGCCGTACGCAATCGCACGATGCGGGCCCTCGAGCGCCTCCGCGGCCAGCTCGGCACGTCACTCACCGACCTGAAGTCCTGAAAGGCCACCCTTCATGACCGTCCCCGACAGCGGCGTCGACCTCCTCCTGCGACGCGCCACCGACGACCTGCGCCCCGACGTCGAGCACCTCGTCGCCGGCGGC
>NZ_CM001852.1:3499834-3512838 GCF_000389985.1 Nocardioides sp. CF8 | reverse complement strand
CGACCCCGACGCGTCCCCGGCGCAGGTCGCCACCGACCCGCCCGCCCCCGAGACCCCCAGCGTTGCCCCGCTCGAACCGGCGCAGGGACTGGCCGTCCCGGCCGAGGAGATCCAGGGGACCGTGAACCTGATCCTGGATCGCAGCCCTGCCGTCGGTGATCGTCCGGGCGAGTCCGGCGGTGACGAGCAGTCGCGGACCGCGCACTTCCTCCTCGACGGGATGCTCACGACCGTGGTGATCGAGCAGGGAACGCTGACCATGGCGCAGTGCGCCGAACAGACCTGCGAGGAGCTCCCGGACGGCAGCACGCGGCTGGAGTGGGGTCCTGATACGGCTGACGGGGTGACCGCGCACGGCGTCACATGGTGGCGGCGGGGCTACTCGGTGTCGGCGCTGTCCTACAACGCCGCGGAGGGCAAGGAGTCCCCGCCGCTGGCTCCCGAGCCGCCGCTGAGCAAGGAGCAGCTCCGGCTGCTGGCTGGCAGCGACGTCTGGTTCGGCTGAGGCGCGCTCGTAGACGCGCGGACATTGCTCCGCTCAGCGGTCGACGCTGAGCGTGGTCGACGTGTCTCCGGCCGACCAATGTCCGCGCGTCTACGCCGGGTCGAGCCGAGCCAGCCAGTCGACGAGCGGCTTGAGGGTGCGCCAGTCGTCGCGGATGACGTCTCCGACCGACGCCGTGTGGATCACCGGCTCGAAGCCGATAAGCCGGCCGGCGAAGAGCTGCTTGTGCCGCAGCAGCCCGATCCGATGGTGCTCCTTGTCGTAGCCGCGCGGCGCCGTCTTGAGCTGGTCGCCGGAGACCTCGAAGCCTGCCCTCTCGATCTTCGCCAGGATCCGCCTGAGCTGCTGGCCGGTCCTGTCGTCGACGATCGCGTCCCGGAATGCGGCCAGGCGCGCCGCGTCGGCGTCGTAGAAGCCGGCTCCGGTGCGTACGCCGCGGGCCGACAGCTCGACGTACCACCCCGTCGCGGGGGCGACCCCGACGAACGCGCCCTGGTGGGTCTTGTAGGGCGTCTTGTCCTTGGCGAAGCGGACGTCGCGGTAGGGGCGGAAGACCTTCATCGACCCGAACTCCGGCTCGACGAGGGTCGCCAGCGCCTTCATCGGAGCGGCGACCGACTCGGCGTGGACGGCCTTGTTGGCCTCCCAGAACGACTTGGTGTTGTCCATCTCCAGGTCGTCGTAGAAGTCGAGGGCGGCGACGGGGAAGCCTTCGAAACTCACCTAGCGAACGCTAGCCCAGACCTGCTCGTCGCCCTGGTCGCCGTACGACGAGATGGTCAGGATGCCGTCGGCGCACTCGGGCTTGCCGATGAAGGCGTTGCCCGTCGACTGCGACTCGTAGGCGACACTCACGTCGGTGCCGTCCCAGCGCATCAGGCGCGCGGAGTCGGTCGGCCTGGCCGGGTCGCGGACGAAGAAGGTGTCGCCGCCGCAGGAGGTCAGGGAGCCGGTCGTGCCCGTGGACAGCACGTGTGCCATGTGGGGCTCGATGGCGTCGAAGACGGCTTCCTCCTGGCGATGGGGCTTCACCACCTCCGACCAGATGATGCCCGTGCTGGTGGCGGCGATGTCCCAGCCCACGCATTCCGCCGGCCCGTCGACCGGCTGCGGGACGCCGGCCTGGTCGAGCATGGTGAGCGTCCGACACGAGACGTCGCTGTCGTAGTCGAAGAGCATCGCGGTGACGCCGTACTCGTTGGCCTCGAGCTCGGCAATGCCCACGCGCTCGGGCGGGCACCAGCTCTCCTCGCCGTTGCCGTCGTCGACGGCCAGCGTGGCCAGGCATGCCTGCTGGTCCTCGTCGAGCGCGGGGTAGTAGAGGCTGTCGTCGACCATCGCCCAGTCGCCGCCGTTCGCCGGCTCCGGCGTCACGATCTCGGCCTGATCGCCGGTGGTCAGGTCGATGCGGTAGCCGGTGCCGACGATGGTCTCGCCGCCGTAGGCGAACGACACGACGGCGGTGTCGCCCTCGAGGAGTACGGCGTTGACGGTCCCGCCTCCGTCGTCCTCCACTCGCACGTCGTCGACGTCGCCGGTGCTGCTCTCGAACCGCACGTCGGTCTCGGTCGCGACCGCCGTCCAGGTCTCACCGACGACCACGCGCTCGTCGACGGAGTGGCCCGTGGGTTGCCAGTCGAGCGGAGTTGCCTCGGTCGGCTCGCTGGTCGGGGTCTGGCTCGGCTCGATCGACGTCGGGTCGGACACCGGCTTCTCGGCGGCACTGCAGCCGGTCGCGGCGAGGAGGAGGGTGGCGATCGCCGTACGGACTGGAAGGGGCATCAGACACCCAGGTTGTGCTGGAAGTGGGCCTGGTTGGCGCGGAAGCTCTTGTAGGCGGACTGCCACTGGTTGCGCGCGATCCTGGGCTCGGTGGGGTCGAACTCGCTCTGGTCCCAGGGCTCGAAGTAGCCGAGGAGCTTCTGCCCGTCCTCGGTGCGCTCGTAGCCGCGGCCGACCTGGAAGTGGCCGGAGGCGTCGTCGTCGAGGTAGGGGAAGTACTGGCGGAGCAGGACCGGGTGCAGCACCACGGGCGCCTCATAGGTGTGCACGTGCTTCTTGATCAGCCGCCACCACTGCTTGTAGGTGAAGTCGCTGATGTCGAGCACGATGTACTCGCCGGCGTGCTCTGCGTTGTCGTAGCCGGTGTTGTTGTTGACGACGCGGACCATCTCGGTGATCCCGGTCCCGGCTGTCGTGGTGCCGAGCCGGTCGGCCCACAGCGCCTGGCCCTGCCGGCGGTCGCGCCAGCCCCAGGCGATCATCTGCATGGCCGCGGGCCCGCACCAGTAGTACTCCTGCTGCGGTCGCACCTGCTTCTCGCGCAGGATCTCGAACTTCCGCGGGTGGTTGCGCGCAGTGGCCCGCGCGGCGACCTGCGCCTCGGGGTGCCGGTCCGCGAACCCGTCGGGCAGCGGGACGCCCTGGATCTCGTGGCGGATCAGCCAGACCTTCGCAACGGCGCGTGCGGCGGCGCTGAGCTCGGCCCGCTCGGCCGCGGCGCGCTCGTGGGTGGGGAGGTCGGCGCGCTGCCGCATGGCTGCGGCCGGGTCGAGGTCGCCCGTCTGCTCCGGCGGGGTGCGCGTGGGCCGCGGCGCCGCCGCGTCGGCCATCCCGGCCGCCGCCTCCTCCTGGGTCTTCGTCGTCCAGCCGAGGCCGAGGCAGTAGCGCTGGCCCTCGAACACCGCGCAGCGCGTGGTCGCGGTCGCCAGCCTGTACGTCGACGAGCGCGCCGACACCGACATGCCCTCGCCCTCCGCCACCACGCGGTCGATCTCCGCGCGCATCTCGGGCGTGATCGACCCGCGCGTCGCCGTATCGACCGAGGTGGGGGGCTGGTCGGACTCGTCGCCCTGTGTCGTGATCTCGGGCAGGGGTCCGGAGTCGTCGGGGAGGAAGGGCGCGGTCGCCACGAGGAGCGTCAGGGCGCCGGCAGCGACCGCGATCGCTCGTCGTCGGGGGTGGGCAGGGTGGAGCAGGGATCCGAGATGCATGGGGAAGACCTCAATGTGCTGGACATCGTGGGCATCCCACTGTCCCCTCTGTTCACAAAAGTCGCAACCTCCCCATGCGTCACACCAGGCGTGGCGGCGGACCCGCGTGTCCGAAACTCCACGCAGAGGAGTGGAGTTTCAGGGCGGAGGCACGAAAGGGCCCTGAATCTCCACGCGCCTGCGTGGAGTTTCAGGTGCGCTGCGCCCGGCTTGCCCGGCTGCGCCGTGCTGCGCCGCTTCGCGAGACACCTCAGGCCGCGACTTCGTCGCGGCCTGAGGAACTCTCGCTCGGAGCGGATGACGAGATTCGAACTCGCGACATCGACCTTGGGAAGGTCGCGCTCTACCAACTGAGCTACATCCGCAGGATGCGCCGGAATCGTACCTGACCCCGGCGCGGGTCAGTCGAGGCGACTCAGGGTTGGCCAGCGCGCTGCGACGGTGTCGCCCGACGAGGCACGGGCCAGGCGGCGGCGTACCCACGGCGCGAGGCTCTCGCGGGTCCAGGTCGCGTTCTCGTTCCAGATCTCGCGTCGCGTCCTGAGCACGTGCTCGGGCAGTTCGACGGTGAGGGTGTGGGGGACCTTCAGGGCGTCGAGGACGGCGATGGCCACGCGCTGGTGCCCGTGCGGACCCATGTGCAGGCGGTCGCCGTCCCAGTGGCGCTGGTCGCGGAGGTCGCGCAGGCGCCAGTAGTCGACGATCGTCGCGCCGTGGCGCTCGGCCGACCAGCGGACCATCTCGTTGTAGACGGCGAAGCGGCCGCGCAGGGGGCGGAAGATCGCGGAGCCGCCGGGGTCGTAGGCCGTGAAGACCAGCAGACGCGCGCCGGTCGCGGCGAGCTTGCCGAGGGCGACGTCGTAGCGCGCGCAGATCGCGTCGATGTCGACCGACGGGCGCAGGATGTCGTTGCCGCCGGCGTAGATCGAGATCAGGTCGGGGTCGAGCGCGATCGCCGCGGGGACCTGCTCGGCGATGACGCCGTCGATCTTGCGTCCGCGGACGGCGAGGTTGGCGTAGCTGAAGTCGTCGGTGTGGGTGGCCAGCACCTCGGCGACGCGGTCGGCCCAGCCCCGCAGGCCGTTGGGCCGGGTGGGTTCGGCGTCGCCGACACCCTCGGTGAAGGAGTCGCCGAGGGCGACGAAGCGGTGGAAGGTCACCTCGGCATTGTCCAATGCTTGCGCCACCGGCCCGTAATCGCCACGAGTCACTAGGCTGCCCCCGTGCTTCTCTCTGACCGCGACATCCTCGCCGAGCTCGACGCCGGGCGGATCGCCCTCGACCCGTGGGACCCGGCCATGCTGCAGCCGTCGAGCATCGACGTGCGCCTCGACCGGTTCTTCCGCGTGTTCGAGAACCACCGCTACCCGCACATCGATCCGGCCTCCGACCAGTCCGACCTGACTCGCGAGGTCGAGCCGGAGGGCGACGAGCCGTTCATCCTGCACCCGGGCGAGTTCGTGCTGGGCTCGACCTACGAGGTCGTCAGCCTGCCCGCCGACATCGCCGCGCGTGTGGAGGGCAAGTCCAGCCTCGGTCGCCTCGGCCTGCTGACCCACGCCACCGCAGGCTTCGTCGACCCGGGCTTCAGCGGTCACGTGACCCTCGAGCTGGCCAACGTCGCCACGCTGCCGATCAAGCTCTACCCCGGCATGAAGATCGGCCAGTTCTGCTTCTTCCGGCTGACGTCGCCGAGCGAGCACCCCTACGGCTCGGAGAAGTACGGCTCGCGCTACCAGGGCCAGCGCGGCCCGACCCCGAGCAAGAGCTTCCAGAACTTCCACCGTACGGCGATCTGAACCGACCGCACCGCAGCGCAACGGACGGGCCGAGCCAACTTAGGAATGCCTAAGTTAGGGTGACCTCACTAAGGCATCCCTAACCACGGAGTTCCCATGACCCTGCCCAAGATTCGCAGCGTGCGCCTCGGCGCCGCGGCCGCCATCGCAGTGGCCGCCCTGTCCGCCTGCAGCACCGGCTCGACCAGCGCCCAGACCGACGCCGCGACCGACCCGACCACCTCCACCGAGGTTGAGGCCGACGCGTTCCCGGTCACGATCGAGCACGCCTTCGGCGAGACGAGGATCGAGGAGGCTCCCACCCGCGTCGCGACGCTCGGCTGGACCGACCACGACCACGCGCTGGCGCTCGGCGTCGTGCCGGTCGGCGCCACCAAGATCACCTGGGGTGGCAACGCGGCCGGTTCGACCGACTGGTTCGACGCGGCCGTCGAGGAGGCAGGCGCCGAGGCACCCGTGCGCTACGACGACACCGACGGCACGCCGATCGACGAGGTCGCCCAGCTCGAGCCGGACGTCATCCTGGCCACCAACTCGGGCATCACCGAGGCCGACTACAAGGCGCTCAGCAAGATCGCGCCCGTCGTGGCCTACCCCGAGTTCCCGTGGACCACGCAGTGGCAGACCTCGCTGGAGACGATCGGCCAGGCGCTCGGTCGCACCGCCCTCGCCGACGAGGTCGAGGACGAGACCCAGGCCGTCATCGACACCGCGAAGAAGGACTACCCCGAGCTCGACGGGGCGTCCCTCATCTACTCCTACCTCACCCCCGCCGACCTCTCGACGATCGGCATCTACGCCCCCCAGGACCCGCGCGTCTCGATCCTGCGCGACTTCGGCATGGTCGACGCACCCGCCGTGGCCGACGCCATCAAGGAGGGCGAGTTCTACGGCAGCGTCTCCGCCGAGCGCGCCTCCGAGCTCGAGTCCGACGTGCTCATCACCTGGGTGGAGAAGCCCGAGGACGTGCAGACGCTCGTCGGCGACAAGCTGCTCGGTGAGATCCCCGCGATCGCGGCCGGCAACTTCTACGCCGAGCCCGACAAGGAGGTCGTGATGGCCAACACCAACCCGACTCCGCTCTCGATCCCCGCCCTGATCGAGACCACGCTGCCGAAGATCGCCGAAGCGGTCACCGGTTCGTGACCAGCACTGCTGTCCTCGAGCGCGACGAGGAGACCGGCGTCGCCCGGGCTCCCCGTCGTCTCGGCACGCCACTCGTCACCGTCCTCCTCGTGGGGGCGGTGGCGCTGGCGTGCGCGCTGTCGGTTGTCGTGGGGGCCCGGACGATCCCGCTCGCAGCGATCTGGGACAGCTCGCACCCGCTGCACAACATCTCCCAGGCCCGCGTCGAGCGCACGCTGCTCGGCCTCGCGGTCGGTGCGGCCCTCGCCCTGGCCGGCGCGGTCCTGCAGGGGCTCACCCGCAACCCGCTCGCCGACCCGGGCATCCTCGGCATCAACGCCGGCGCCAGCTTCGCCATGGTCGTCGCCCTGTCTGTCTTCGGGGTCTCCGAGTTGCGCGACTTCGTGTGGGTCGCCTTCCTGGGCGCGGCCGTCGCCGCGGTCCTCGTCCACGTCGTCGCCTCCATCGGTCGTGACGGCGCGACCCCGATGAAGCTCGCCATCGCGGGCGCCGCACTGACCGCCGCGGCGACGAGCTGGACGAGCGGCGTCCTCCTCGTCGACAAGCAGACGATGGAGACGTTCCGCTACTGGCAGGTCGGCACGATCGGCGGTCGCGGCCTCGACGTGCTCCTCGTCGGTGCGCCCTTCCTCGCGGTCGGCGCGCTGCTGGCCCTGTCCGGCGCTCGCCTGCTCAACACCCTGGCGCTCGGTGACGACCTGGCGCGCGGCCTCGGTCGCCGTACCGCCGTGGACCGCGTCGTCCTCGGCGTCGCCGTCGTCCTCCTGGCCGGTACGGCGACAGCGCTGGCCGGACCCGTGGCCTTCGTCGGCCTCGTGGTGCCGCACGCGGTGCGCGGACTGGTCGGCTCCGACCACGGCAGGGTGCTGCCGCTCTCCGCGCTCGGGGGCGCGGTGCTCGTCGTCCTCGCGGACACGCTCGGACGGGTCGTGCTGCCCCCGGCGGAGGTCCAGGTCGGCGTGATGGCGGCCGTCGTCGGCGTGCCCGTCTTCCTCTTCCTCATCCGGCACGGCCGGTCCGGGAGCGGTGCCCTGTGACCGTCCTGCTGACCTCCGCGCACACGCGCCCCGTCGACGCGCCTGCACCCGTCGACGCCGTCGACGTGGTCCGCCGGGCCCGACGCGCACCGCGCCGGCGGCACCGGCTGGTCGTCGGCGGACTCGGGGCGGCGCTGTTCGTCGCCTTCGCCGCGCGGGTGCTGCTCGGTGACTACACCGTCACCATCCCCGACTTCTTCCGGATCCTCACCGGCACTGACATCCCGGGCGCGTCCTACATCGTCCTGGAGAGCAAGCTGCCGCGCGCCGTGCTGGCCCTGCTGACGGGCGTCGCCTTCGGCGTGGCCGGCGGGCTCTTCCAGACGACGCTGCGCAACCCGCTGGCGAGCCCCGACATCATCGGCGTCAACCTCGGTGCGAGCGCCGTCGCGGTGGTGGCGATCGCCCTGTGGGGCTGGCAGGGCCTCTCGGTCTCGATCGCGGCGATCATCGGCGCGATCACGGTCGCGCTCGTCGTCCGGCTGGTGGCCGGACCCCACGGCGGGCACCGGCTGATCCTCGTCGGCATCGGCGCCGCGGCGGCCATGCAGTCGGTGATCCAGTACGTCTTCACCCGCGTCGACGAGTACGACGCCCAGCTGGTGCTGCGCTGGCTGACCGGCAGCGTCAACGGCGTGGCCTGGCCGACGATCCGCCTCCTCGCGCTGGTCCTGCTGGTGCTGCTGCCGCTCACGTGGTGGCTGGGCCGGTCCTTGCGGATCAGCGAGCTCGGCGACGACACGGCCGCAGGCCTCGGCGTCCCGGGTGCGCGCAGCGAGCTGCTCCTGCTGCTCGGCGTGGTGCTCTGTGCGGTGGCGGTTGCTGCTGCCGGGCCGATCGCCTTCGTCTCGTTCCTGGCCGGGCCGATCGCCCGCGCGCTCAACGGCGGGCGCACCACCCTGCTCGGCTCCGCCCTCGCGGGGGCCGTGATCGTGGTCGCCGCCGACTACCTCGGCTCCTACCTCATCCCCGACACCAATCTCCCGGTCGGTGTCGTCACGGGCGCGATCGGCGCGCCGTTCCTGCTCTGGCTGCTCGCTCGCGGCCGTACCGGAAGGAGGGCGGCATGACCTCCGCCACCGCACCCGCCACCCGGCTGTCCGCGTCACGCCTGACGCTGGGCTACGCCGACGGGCCGATCGTCACCGACCTCGACCTGCAGGTCCCCGACGGCAAGGTGACCGTCATCGTCGGGGCCAACGCCTGCGGCAAGTCCACCCTGCTGCGCGGGCTCGCGCGCCTGCTCAAGCCCCAGTCGGGGGTGGTCCTGCTCGACGGCGAGGTGATCCACCGCCAGCCGACCAAGCACGTCGCCCGCATCCTCGGGCTGTTGCCGCAGAACCCGATCGCCCCCGAGGGCGTCACCGTCGTCGACCTCGTCGGTCGCGGCCGGCACCCGCACCACGGCGCCTTCCAGCGCTGGACCAGCGTCGACGACGAGGCCGTCGCCGAGGCGCTCGAGCTGACCGACACCCTCGGCCTGGCCGACCGGGTCGTGGACGAGCTCTCGGGCGGACAGCGACAGCGGGTGTGGATCGCGATGGCGCTCGCGCAGGGCACCGACCTGCTGCTGCTCGACGAGCCCACGACCTACCTCGACGTCGCCCACCAGGTCGAGATGCTCGACCTGCTCGCCGACCTCAACGCCCGTCGCGGCACCACGATCGTGATGGTCCTGCACGACCTCAACCTCTCCGCCCGCTACGCCGACCACCTCGTCGCGCTGCGCGACGGTGCGGTGGTCGCCGAGGGCACGCCCCGCCAGGTCGTCACCGAGGACGTGGTCCGGACCGTCTTCGGTCTCGACAACCGCGTCATCGACGACCCGGTCTCGCACACCCCGCTCGTGGTGCCCGTCTCGCGGCACCTTCGCCAGGCTCAACCACCGACCCAGGAGCTCCCATGACCACCACCGTCAGCGCCGCCACCCTGCCCATGCTGCTCACCGAGGTCGAGGTGGTCTCGGTCGAGCGACTCAGCCCGAGCTTCGTCCGGATCGGCTTCGGCGGCGCCGGGCTGGCCGAGTTCGGAGTCGACGGCCCGCGCTACGACCAGCGCATCAAGCTGGTCTTCCCCCACCCCGTCACCGGCGCCATCACGTCGGTCGCCGACGCGGACGAGTCGTGGCTCAGCACCTGGCTCGACCAGCCCACCGAGGAGCGCGGACACATGCGCACCTACACGATCCGCGACGTGCGCGGCTCCGGCATCGACACCGTGATCGTCGTCGACATCGTGCTCCACCTCGAGGGTGACCAGGTGGGTCCCGGGTCCAGCTGGGCCGCGGGGGCCGCGCTCGGCGACCGCGTCGTGATGCTGGCGCCGCGCCTGGGCTTCCCCTACGGCGGCATCGAGTTCGCTCCTGCGGCAGGCGACGACCTGCTGATGGTGGCCGACGAGACCGCCGTACCCGCCGTGTGCGCCGTCCTCGAACAGCTCCCCCCGACGGCGACCGGCGCCGTCATCGTGGAGGTGCCGACGGCGGCCGACGTCCTCGACGTACGGCGCCCCGACGGCGTCTCGATCACGTGGCTGGCGCGGGGTGACGCGCCCCTCGGGCAGCGCCTGCACGACGAGGTCGTCGCCCACCTCGGGATCTCGAGCCCGGCGGTCGAGGTCTCGCCCGAGGAGGTCGACCCCGACCTGTGGGAGACGCCGTCCTACTCGTCCTCGGGTGAGGATATCGCCGCCACGCGCGCCGTGGGCCACGAGTTCGACGGGCTCTATGCCTGGATCGCCGGCGAGTCGAAGGTCGTGACCGGCCTGCGGCGCCACCTCGTCAACGAACTGCACATCGACCGCAGCCAGGTCGCCTTCATGGGCTACTGGCGTCGCGGTGTGGCGATGAAGTCCTGATCAACCTCGGGTGCGGCGGCTGACGCTGCGGCTGCGGCGCCTGCTCGCGGCCTCGTGGCGGCGCTCGGCGCGGTGGTGCCGGGCGATCAGCTCGATCTCGGTGCGTGCATACATGGCTGTGCTCCTTACTCTCAACGCTGCTGGAGGCTGATGTCGCCGCTGGCGGTCGTGGCGCGGATCTCGAGGTGGTCCTGGCCCTCGGCGGGTGCGCCCACAGGGGTCAGGTCGGACTGGACGCGTCCGGAGATCGTGGTGATGTCGGTCCACACGGGGGTGCCGGCCGGGACACCGATGCGGACGTCGCCGCTGGCCCCCTTGACCACGTAACGACCCTTGTGCGCGACGTCGACCGTGAGGTCGCCGCTGCCGGTGGACAGGGAGAGGTCGTCGGCCGCTTCGCCGACCTGTACGTCGCCGGACCCCGTCTTGACGGCCAGTCGGCCGCCCACGGTCTCGATCCGGACGTCACCGGAACCGGTCGAGATCGCCAGCTCCGCGCACCGGGTCACGGCGACGTCGCCCGACCCGCTCTTGATGCGCGCAGTGCCTCGGAGCTCGACGATGCGGATGTCGCCCGAACCGCTCGTCACCTCGGTGGTGCCGTCCACCAGCTCGGCGGTGACGTCGCCCGAACCGGTGTTGACCCACAGGCCGTCGATCGGTCCGTGGACCGTCGTGTCGGCGCTCCCGGTCCGGACCGTGAGGGCGCTCCGGGCAGGCATGACCACCCGGACGTCCGCGGTGTGGTTGCCGCCGGACAGGAAGCCCGCGCGCTGCCGGGGCCCGACGACCTGGACCTGGTCACCGCGCTGCTCGACGACGAACTCGTCGGCGTGCTTGCCGGTGATCGTGACCTCGGTCCGGGCCACGTCGGCGGCGGTGACGGTGACGAGGCCGGCGTTGCTCTCGACGTACAGCTCGATGGGTTGGGGTGTCTCGAAGGTGCGTTGCATGGCTGTCTCCAGGGTGTGAAGGTCCTGCCGACCAGCCTGGGTGCTGGTCAGCTCGTGCTCGTGCGGGCTTGCGGGACTACTGCCAGCCGGTCATGCGGCGAGAGCCGCGGCCTTTCGCGAAGGGGTCCTGGCCGAAGAAGGGCAGGCTCGACAGGTCGATGTCGACGTTGACGGCGTGCTCGTGAGTGGCGGCGCGGACGACGTTGACCAGCCAGGTGTTGAGGCTGTGGCCGGCGTCGGCCGCCTTCTCCTCCGCGCGCGCCTTGACGGACTCGGGGATGCGCAGGGTGATCCGGGCCAGCCCCTCCTCCTCGTCGGGCGCGACCGGGGGAGCCGGCGGGGTGGGGGGAGTCGGCGGCGTCGGCGGGGTGGGGGCGATGTCGACGACGAAGTCGAGCTCGCGGCCGTTGAGCCGCACGTCGACCCCGCCGTCCGGCAGTTCGGCGGTGATCTCGGCGGCTGCTTGCGAGATGGCCTCCATCAGCGCCAGGCGCGCGCTCGGGTCGAGCGCGTAGGTCAGCCGCTCGGCTGCCTGGCGGACCTCGTCGCCGCCCGCCTCGGCCGCTGCCAGCAGATCCCGGCGGAGGGACTCGACGTAGGGGGTGATGTCCATGCGCACCACGATGACATCACTATGATGTCACGTCAAGAGTTGGTGACATCACCTTGGTGTACATGCAACTCCGCGCACCTGCGTGGAGATCCATGCCTGAAATGGCGATCGGCCCCGAATCTCCACGCAGATGCGTGGAGTTCCAGGGCCGATCGGTCGAGCGGGGTGATCAGAGGTCGAAGAGCGATCCCGACTCGTTGATGTCGACATCGGTCTTCGGCGTGTGTACGGCGCCGCCCGACTGCTTCGGCGTCGTGCTCGCCTCCGGCTCCTCGGTGGCCGGCTCGGGCTCCTCGGCGTCGGTCGGCTCGGCCTGGGTCGGCTCCGCGTCGGTCGGCTCGGCGTCGGTCGGCTCCGCCTCGGGCGCGTCGTCGGCGTCCAGGATCGTCTCCGGGTCGTCGTCGGGAGCGAAGGTCGCAGCCTGGCTCAGCGCCGCGCCTCCCGCCAGGCCCTCGGCGGGCTCGGCGGGTGCCTCGTCCTCGGCGGGCTCGGCGGGTGCCTCGTCCTCAGCGACCGGTGCGTCAGCAACCTCCTCGACGGGTGCCTCGGTGGCTGCCGGGGCGGGCGCCTCGGTGGCTGCCGGTGCCGGCGTCGCGGGTGCCGCGGCAGGTGCTGCCGGAGCCGCGATGTCGAACAGCGACCCACCCGAGCTGAGGTCCGCGACGGGCTCGGCCTTGGCCGCGGGCTCGCTGGGGACGTCCGACGACTCGGTCGCCGGGGCAACCGCTTCGTCGGACGTTGCCGGCTCGGCCGGAGCGGCCTCCTCGACGGGGGCGGCCTCTGCGACTGGAGCAGCCTCAGCGGGCGGAGCGGACTCCTCGACCGGAGCAGCCGGAGCAGGAGCCTCCGGTGCGGCCAGGTCGAACAGCGACCCACCCGCTCCGAGGTCGGCGGCGGGCTGGGCCTGGGCCGCAGGCTCGCTCGGGACGTCCGACGACTCGGTCGCCGGGGCAGCCGCTTCGTCGGACGTTGCCGATTCGGTCGGAGCTGCCGGGGCTGCCGGGGCTGCCGGAGCTGCCTTGGCCGGCTCGGGCGTCAGGTCGAACAGCGACCCACCCGACCCGAGGTCGGCGGCGGGCTCGGCCTTGGCCGCGGGCTCGCT
>NZ_CM001852.1:3478681-3499823 GCF_000389985.1 Nocardioides sp. CF8 | reverse complement strand
CCGGGGCTGCCGGGGCTGCCTTGGTCGGCTCGGGTGTCAGGTCGAACAGCGACCCGCCGGACGAGGCGGGTGCCTCGGAGGAGGCGGGCGCCGCCGGGGCGGCCGGTGCCTCGGGGGCGGGGGTGTCGAACAGCGACCCACCGGAGGAGGCGGGTGCCGCGGGAGCCTCCGGAGCGGGGGTGTCGAACAGCGACCCACCGGAGGAGGCGGGCGCTGCGGGAGCCTCGGAGGCCGGGGTGTCGAAGAGCGACGACCCCCCGGACGCCTTGGCAGCGGGACCGGCGTCGGCAGTGTCGGTGACCGTGTCCTCGGTGATGGTGACGTCGCCGGCCTCGGGCTCGGCCTTGGTGGCCACGTCAGCAGTGGCGGTCGCGGTCGCCGTACCACCAGCAGCGGCAGCAGCCGCCGGGGCAGCGGCGGGCGCACGGGTGGCGGACTCGCCCTTGACCGACGCGAGCAGCATCTGCGCGACGTCGAGGACCTCGACCTCCTCGCGGGCGTTGCCACCTGCCTGCTCGGCAGTCAGGCCGTCCGCGAGCATGACGCGACAGAACGGGCAGCCGACGGCGATCTGGTCGGCGCCGGTGCCGACGGCCTCCTTGGTGCGGTTGAGGTTGATGCGCTCACCGATGTTCTCCTCCATCCACATGCGCGCGCCACCGGCGCCGCAGCAGAAGGACTTCTCGGAGTTGCGCTCCATCTCCTTGAACTCCGCGCCCGGCAGGATCTCCAGCAGCTCGCGCGGCGGCGTGTAGACGTCGTTGTGACGGCCGAGGTAGCACGGGTCGTGGTAGGTGATCGAGCGCTTCGCGGCGCCGGCACCTTCCTTGATCGGGGTCAGCTTGCCTTCGCGCACGAGGCGGTTGAGCAGCTGCGTGTGGTGCACGACCTCGAGCTCGATGCCGAAGTCCTTGTACTCGTTCTTCAAGGTGTTGAAGCAGTGGGCACAGGTCGAGACGACCTTCTTGACCTTGTACTCCTTGAAGGTCTCGACGTTCTGCGCCGCGAGGCCCTGGAAGACGAACTCGTTGCCCGCACGACGGGCCGGGTCGCCCGTGCAGGTCTCACCGTTGCCGAGCACGCCGAAGGTGACACCGGCCATGTTGAGCAGCTCGGCGACGGCGCGCGTGGTCTTCTTGGCGCGGTCCTCGTAGGCCCCGGCGCAGCCGACCCAGAACAGCCAGTCGACCGACTCCAGCGACTCGAGGTCCTCGCCGACCACGGGCACGTCGAACTCGAGGCCCTTGGCCCAGTCCATGCGGGCCGTGGACGACATGTTCCACGGGTTGCCCTTGTTCTCGAGGCCCTTGAACAGGCCGTTGAGCTC
Organism: Nocardioides sp. CF8; assembly: GCF_000389985.1. Taxonomy (NCBI): domain Bacteria; kingdom Bacillati; phylum Actinomycetota; class Actinomycetes; order Propionibacteriales; family Nocardioidaceae; genus Nocardioides; species Nocardioides sp. CF8. Next base: position 3,498,496 of record NZ_CM001852.1, on the reverse strand, counting down.
GGCGGGGAAGTTGGACTCGACGAGCACCTGGTAGCGGCGCATGTCCATGATGTGATCGACGTGCTCGATGTCCACGGGGCACTGCTGGACGCAGGCGCCGCACGAGGTGCAGGACCACAGGACGTCCTCGTCGATGACGTAGTCGGCGCCCTCGGGGTTGTAGAACCAGTTGTCCTCCATGCCCGAGCCGATCAGCGACTTCTCGGCGACGGCCACCTGGCCGTCGGTCGTGTCGCTGGTGCCGCTGGCGGCGGCCGTCTTCTCGCCGGCCTTCTCGTAGGCGTGGTCGCGCAGGGCCATGATCAGGAGCTTGGGCGAGAGCGGCTTCTCGGTGTTCCAGGCCGGGCACTGCGACTGGCAGCGACCGCACTCGGTGCAGGTCGTGAAGTCGAGGATGCCCTTCCAGGAGAAGTCCTCGATCGAGCCGACGCCCAGGATCGAGTCCTCGTCGAGGTCGTCGATGTCGTCGAGGGTGATGGCCTTGCCGCCGGACGTCAGCGGCTTCATCGCGCCCAGCGCGGTGCCGCCGTCGGACTCGCGCTTGAAGAAGATGTTGAACCAGGCGGTGAAGCGGTGCCAGGCGACGCCCATGGTGATGTTGCGGGCGATCACCATCAGCCAGATCATCGCGAGCGCGATCTTGAACGTGGCGATGGCGTAGATCAGGTTTTCCAGCGAGGTCACCGAGGTCGGGTAGAGCGCGTCACCGATCCACGAGGAGAGCGGGTAGTGCGAGCGGCCGGCGTGCTCGTCGAGCTTCCACTCGGCGCCGCGGACGAAGAGGATCGCGGAGCCCTCGAGGAGTGCGAGGTACTCGACGAAGTAGGCCTGCCACATGGTCGACCCGTAGAAGCGGCTCTTGCGGCCCTCGCGCTTGGGGTGGTGCATCTGGCGGTAGACGATCAGCACCAGGATGCCGATCGTGCTCATCAGCCCGATGAACTCGCTGAACCACTCGTAGGGGTACCAGTGGCCGATGATCGGCCACGCGAAGTCGGCCTTGAAGAGCTGGAAGTAGGCCGCCAGCACAGCCGTGCTGAGGAACAGGAACGCCATGTAGACGAACCAGTGCATGATGCCGATCCAGTGCCACTGCAGCATCCGGGTGTGGAGGAACGTCTCCTTCAGCATGGTCAGGCCGCGACCGACCGGGTTGTCGGCGCGACCCGGGGCCGGTTGGCCGCTGCGGATGACGCCGAGCATCTTGCGCACGGCCGGCACCAACAGCGCCATGGCGGCGACGGTCAGGGCCAGTGAGACGACAATGGCAAAGATCTGCATGGGGGAGCGCTCCTCGAGTGCCGGGCATTTCAGCTCGTCCGCCAACCATGGACGGTGGGCCGAGCCTAGGCTCTGCGCCCTCGGCCGTCAGCCAACGCACGAGTGATGATGATCCTACCGGCAGGTAACTTTGCCGGCTCCATCGAGGAGCGCCCCCAGGGCTCAGCCGGTGACCGGCAGCTTCGACACCATCGCGAGGTCGATCGGACCGGTATGCGACCTCGTGAACGCGACATAGACCCAGCCCGGGCCGAATGCGGTGCCGCCCTGGCTTCCCGCAGTCGACACCACGACCGAGTTGGTGTCGCCGCAGCCGTTCGCCGTGCTCTGCGAGCAGTCGGGGCGGTGCTCGGGGGCCGTGACGCCGTACGCGAAGGTCGGTCCGCCCGGGTGGGTGGCCGCGATCGTCAGGTGGGCGAGCTGGGTGGTCGGCGCCATCACCAGGCGACCCGGCTCGGGAGCGGTGAACCTCGTGGCCGGACCGTCCGTCTGCATCGCCGGCAGCATCGTCACGCCCGCCGCCCGCAGGCCCGCCGGAGTGCCGACAGCCTGGACGGAGGGCAGGAAGACGAGGGAGTGCGTGCCGGTCCTCGTCAGCTGGATCGGGGCGTTCGGGCGGTAGGGAGGCTCGAAGCCGTCAGGCCCGATGAGCGCGGACGCATAGCTCGCGCCATGGTTGCCCGTCCCGTCCTGGGCGTGCAGGAACGAACCGGCCGTGCCCTCGAACGTCAGGACCTGGGGCTGGCCGAACGCCGCGGCGGACGTGGTCACCGGCACTGCGGCGCCGTCGTACGTCGTGTGGTGCTGCGTCGGAGTCCACGCGCCCACCGAGGCGCCGCCGAGGTGCAGCAGCGCGATGCGCTGGCCGGCGTGCAGAGGATCGGTGACCGCGTGGGCGGTCAGGGGGGCAAGCTCCGAGTTCGGGATCCTGATCGTCTCCGGCACGAAACCGAGCGGAGCGGCGTCGGGGCGCAGCAGGAGCTGCGAGCGCTCGGTGACACGCGGCAGCCCCGCCGACTGGCCGGCGGAGGTGGCCAACCCGAAGTGGGCGATCCTGCCCCGCGAGACCAGGGCGACGAAGCCCGGGTCGCCTGGCGAGGTGGCGACGTTGACCATGCCGCTGCTGGGCACCCGAGCCTGCACGGCGTAGACCACGCCGCGCTTCCTGGGGAGCGAGACCGGGTCGGTCGCCGGCTTCACCAGCTCGACCTTGGTCAGCTGCAGGCGACCGGGGCGGCGTGCTTCGGTGCACGGCTTGGTGCGCGGCGCGAAGCGGAACGTGTAGCGCGCGGACCGCGGCAGGCGCCAGTGCTCGAGGGTGTGGCGGGTGATCTTCTTGCCGTCGCGGATCAGCGTCACCCGCCCGCAGATCGTGCCCGGGAAGTAGTCGGGATCGATGAGGTCGACCCGGTCGCCGCGGCGTCCCGTGAAGCTCAGCTCGAGCTGCTGGCGCTTGCTCGCGAGCCGCACCGGCTTTTCGCCGTACGACCGCGTGACGCTCTTGACCGCCGGCGCTGGTCGACCGGCGGCGGCCGCGTCGGCGGCTGCGACCCCGATCGGGGCGACGAGCCCTGCTGCGCCGACGATGCCGGCGACGATGATGCTCCACTGGTTGCGCATGGTTCCCCCCGTGATGACTGTTGTGCTCATCAGACGTCACTGGGGGGCACCTGGTTGTCAGCTGGCGCGCCGGATGCCGATCACGCGGCCGCGGGAGGAGAGGGTCACGGCCATCACGGCCCTGGCCTTCCCGGCGGTCCTCGCGCAGTAGGTGTAGCGGCTGCCGAGGCGCTCGTAGGGCTGGCCGACGCGGTTCATCAGCGCCCGGGTGGACAGCCCGACACGCGCTCGCCGGGTGAAGGCGCGGACGGTCAGCCGGCTGCCCGGGTTGCGGCACGAGTCGGGGGCGACGCCCGTGGCCCGCTCCCACGTCTGCAGATAGGCCTCCGCGCCGCGCCACATGTCGTCCTTGAGCGCGGCGCCGTCCGCGCCCGCCACGTGGGCGGCGTCCTCGATCCAGTCGGGGTAGGCGCCGTACTGCGCGACGCCGTCGAGGTTGATGTCGAAGACCCGCTGGCCGGCACGCTGGCGGTCGATGCGCACCCCGCCCAGGCCACGGAACGGGTAGGTGACGGGGTCGGGCGCTGCGGCACCCCGGGGGCTGCCCTGCGCGCCGAGGCCGTTGATGTCGGCGCCGTACCCGAAGCCGAAGTAGAAGCGCTTGTCGGCCCAGCCGAGGTGACGTCGCCACTTCGCGACGAAGCCGGTCGAGTCTCCGGCGTACGGCGCGATGTAGCCACCGAGGCGATAGATCCGGGGATAGGCGTCGGGCGTGGACCAGGAGTGGCTCGACAGGACACCGGAGTAGGAGCGGTCCTCGAGCCGGTCGAGCAGGCTGTTGCGGGCCTTGACGCTCATGTGGTCGGGGTCGATGAGCATGTGCCGGTCGGCGAGGCTGTCGACGAGGTGCGCGCCGAGGTCGGTCAGGCCGCGGGCGTTGCAGTGCATGGGGGTGCCGTAGAGCGGGACCGCGCCCAGGTTGAGCAGCCCGCTCACCTGGCCGATGGCGCCGAACAGGGCGTCCTGCTGGCCCGCGCTGATGTCGGGCACCGCCAGCTGCGTGCGGTCGGCGCTCTCGCCGTCGGCGGGCGAGCAGTGCCGCATGTCCCAGAAGGTGCCGGTCTCGAGGAAGTTGGCCGCGTTGACCACGACCCCCGTCTCGCCCGGATCGCCCGCGATGCCGGACAGGGCGTTGTCGAACTTGTTGACCAGCTCCATCTGGCGCACCCCGAGGCGGTGCATCTCGTCGAGCTGCCGGTCGATGCCGGCCGGGTCGCACTGGTCGACGTCACCGGCCGGGAGCTTCTTGAACGTGCAGCCGAAGGGCACGCTCGTCTCGATCCCCATCACCACCGCCAGCTTGCCGGCGTTGATCACCCGGCGGGCCTGCCACGGCGAGCGGACGATTCGGTACCAGCCCTGTCCCGGGCCACCGTTCTGGGCGTCGATGTAGTCCTGAAGCTCGTACATCCGCTGGGCCTGGAGCCGCAGCGAGTCCATGTCGTCGCACGAGTTGCGCTTGAGCGGATAGAGCTCGCAGAGCTTGTTGTTCTCGACGAGCAGGTTGACGAAGATCCGCTGGCCGCCGCGCCAGGATCGCTCGAGCCACTTGTAGTAGGTGCCCTCGTGGGTCAGTGACTCGGGCGCCGGCCAGTCCTTGAAGGTCGGCCAGCCGACCGGGTCGTGCCCGGGCTTGCCGCCGAGCGCCGTCTCGAGCAGCGCGCCGTGACCGCCCGTCGCGCTGTGGTCGGGGCAGTCGACGAGGGCGTGCTCCGGGCCGTAGGCGTCCCACGGCTTGCCGCAGTGCACCGATCCGCCGAGGAACTCGAACGCCATGCCGTGGGTGTGCGCGTCGACGTAGCCCCGCACCTCCTGGAAGGGCGTGATGCCGGAGTGCGGGCGGCCGCTGACGTTGACCTGCGCCTCGGCGTACGCCGCGCAGCCGGTCGCCCTGCGGAGCGAGAAGACGACCTTCCCGGCGAGCGTCAGCGGGGTGCCGGCGTTGTTGAACCGCATGCGTCCGTCGCGTCCGCGCGCGGCCCACTCGGTGGCGGGCGAGGGTGCTGCCGCGCGGGTGCCGTCGGCGGCGAGGAATCGCTGGTCGCGGTCGATGAGGAGGTAGGTGCCGAGGGTCGTGGCACGGAAGCGGAGCGGCTCGCCTGCGCGAGTGAGGGTGTAGCAACCACCGGCCATCGCGAACCGGTCGGCGGGGACAGCGGTGCGCTTGCGAGTCGCCCGCACCGTCGTCAGCCTCGGGTCGCGGAGCCGGCGCTGGCTGGCGACGTGGGCGGCCGCCTCCCGCGCCTGGCGGGCGGAGGTCGGGTCCTGGGTGGCTGCCGACACCTCGCCGCCACGGGAGAGGGCGTTCTTGGTGGCGGGGTCGCCGTGGCTGTGGTCGTGCTCGTCGAGCGGTCCGTCGCCCGTCAGGCCGGCCGGTCGGGTCGCGTCGAATGTCGCCTGCGGGCTGCCGGTCCGCGTCAGCGTCTCCGCTGGCAGGGCGAGCGCGGCCGCGAGCAGCGCGAGCGAGGTCAGGGCGGCAGCGCCGAGACGGCGAGTCGATCGGGACCGGTCGGGTTCCACGGCATTTCCTCCTGGGGGCTTCACCCGGGTAACGACTCGACATTCGCGGAGATATGGAGTGGGCAAGACGTGTGTGCCCCGGGTCGCAACGCTATAGACTCATCACCGGTTGAACAGACAGCCGTTGCACGTACTTCATGCGACCCGCTCCGCGGTCGGAAAGTGGTGAGCATGGCTCTCGCACCTGCAGGTGCCGAGGCCTCGGGCAGTGTGTCCCGAACAGGCCGATTCTCCTACGATGTTGCAACGGACACGTGGGAGTGGGATGACGAGGTCTTCCTCATCCACGGGCTCGAACCCGGCTCCCGGGCAGCGACGACGGAGCTCTTCCTCGCCAGCAAGCACCCCGAGGACCGCGAGCGCGTCCGCGACGTGCTCAAGCGCGCCAGCCAGGACAGCATGGCCTTCAGCGTCTCCTACCGCCTGATGTGCGCGGACGGCCTCGAGCGCCGGGTCGTGCTGGCCGGCGAGAGCATGGTCGAGAACGGCCTGGGCACGGTCCAGGGCTACTACCTCGACCTGACCCGCGACTTCACCGAGGACGCGGAGGACGCCGTGCGCTCCGCGATCGAGGAGACGCTCGAGCACCGTGCCGTGATCGAGCAGGCCAAGGGCATCCTGATGCTGGTCTACGGCCTCGATGACCGCGCCGCGTTCGCGATGCTGCGCTGGTGGTCGCGCAACCGCAACGTCAAGGTCCGCGACCTCGCCCAGCGGCTGGTCACGACCGTGCGCGACGGAGAAGTCGTCGACACCGATGCGAAGACATCGGTCGATGCGCTGCTGCACGACATCTCGGCGGACTGACTGACCGCCGGCGCACGCCCGTCGCGCGACGAATGGTCGCGGGTCCACGGGGTACCGGATCGGGACCAGACATCCCGACCAGGAGGCGCCCGATGCCCGCAACCCCCGCCGACCACGGATCGCTCTGGCTCGACCGGCCACGGCCGGGCCCGGCCTCCGACCCGATGCCGGAGGACGGCGCCTTCGACGACATCGTGGTCGGTGCCGGACTGACCGGTCTCGTCGTGGCCCTGCTGCTGGCGCGCGCCGGGCGGCACGTGGGGGTGATCGAGGCCCGGCACGCCGGCGCGGTCACCACCGGGAACACGACGGCCAAGGTCTCGCTGCTGCAGGGGACCAAGCTCTCCAGGCTGTCGCGCACCAGCTCCGGGGCGGTCACCGCGGCGTACGTCGAGGCGAACCGTGAGGGCCAGGGATGGCTGCTGCGCTTCTGCGACGACCACGGCGTCGACCACCAGCTCCGCGACGCCGTCACCTTCGCCCAGGCAGGCGACGAGCTGCCGGCTGTGCGCGCGGAGCACGAGGCCGCGACGCGTCTGGGACTGCCGGTGCGGTGGGTCGACCGGCTCGACGTGCCGTTCCCGCTGGTGGGTGCGACGGTCCTGGCCGACCAGGCGCAGTTCGATCCGATGGACGTCATCGAGGCGCTGGTCGCCGAGCTGCGCGAGCACGGCGGCTCGCTGCACGAAGGGCGCCGGGTCGTCGGCGTCTCGAAGCTGGGCGCACCGGAGGTGACCCTGTCCGACGGGATGCGACTGCGGGCAGCCAACATCGTGCTCGCGACCGGCACCCCGATCCTCGATCGAGGGCTCTACTTCGCCAAGCTCGAGCCCAACCGCTCCTACGCGCTGGCCTTCGACTCGGTGACGCCGCCCGAGTCGATGTTCCTCTCCGCGGGCCAGCCGTCCGTCTCGATCCGCGAGGCCGTGACCCGTCACGGGTCCCACCTGGTCGTCGGCGGTCACGGTCACGTCGTCGGCCGCACCCGCTCGGAGCAGGAGCACGTCGAGGCCCTGCGCGACTGGACCGCCGAGCACTTCCCGGGCGCACGCGAGACCCACCGCTGGTCGGCCCAGGACTACGCCTCGCACGACGGCATCCCGCAGGTGGGCACGATGCCGCGTGGGCGCGGCCACGTGTTCGTGGCCACCGGCTTCGACAAGTGGGGCATGACCAACGCCGTGGCGGCGGCGCGCACCATCTCCGGCGAGATCCTCGGCGCTCCGCCGAGCTGGGCCACCCCCCTGCACCACCGAATCACGGGACCCCGCGGAGCGGCCAGGCTGGCCGGCTTCAACGCCGGCGTGGTCGAGGCCGCGATCCGGTCGCTCCCGTCGCTTCCGGGCAAGCTGGCCGCCTCCGACGAGGTGGTCCCGGTGTGCACGCACCTGGGTGGCTGCCTGCACTGGAACGACGCGGAGGGGACGTGGGACTGCCCCTTGCACGGGTCGCGCTTCGCCTCCGACGGGGCCGTCCTGGAGGGGCCGGCCACCCGGTCGCTGCGCCGACGCCGGTGACGCGGCTGCGCGGCGCCGTACGTCGAGGATCGGCTCGCCTCCGGGTTGCAAAATCTTCCCGAACAGGGCAGGTTGATAGTGCTGCAGTTGTGGCCCAAACCCCTGCCACGCCGTCGAGACTCTTCGAGGATCGTCATGGCTCACAGCGCACTTGTCACTACTCCTGCAAACCCTGAGTCGGGCCGTCTTGCCCGCATGGAGCGCACCAATCGGGTGCTTCGCATCGCTCAGGAACACCACGGCTGCGAACGGCAGTCACTGCTCAACGAGGCCATCCAGCTCAACGTCCCCGTGGCGCTCTCCATCGCGCGTCGCTTCGGCAACAGGGGCGAGTCGCTGGAGGACCTCGAACAGGTCGCCTGCCTGGGTCTGGCGAAGGCCGTACGCCGCTACGACCCGAGCCGGGTGGACGACTTCTTGTCCTATGCCGTCCCGTCCATCACGGGCGAGATCAAGCGCTACTTCCGCGACTCTGCCTGGACGGTGCGCCCACCGCGTCGCATCCAGGAGCTCCAGGGCGAGATGTGGCCGGCCATCCAGACCCTCACCCAGAGGCTCGGCCGCACTCCGAACGCGAGCGAGATCGCCGAGGAGCTCGGTCGCGACGTGGATGACGTCAGCGAGGCGCTGGCGTGCGACGGCTGCTTCTCGCCCACCTCCCTCGACAGCCAGGTCGCGGGGAGCGACGGCTACAGCCTGGTGGACCACCTGGGGGAGGAGGACCGCGGGCTGGAGCGGGTGGAGGCGTTGACCATGGTCGCGCAGGCCTGCAAGGGACTGGCGCCCCGTGATCGCCGCATCCTCTACCTCCGCTTCATCAAGGACCTGACCCAGGAGCAGATCGGGGCGGAGCTCGGCATCACCCAGACCCAGGTCTCGCGCCTGATCTCCAGGATCATCGGTCAGCTGCGGGACAACCTCGAGCCGCCCGGTCCCGACCGGTGGCGCGACCTGCAAGCGGGCTGAGCCGGTCGCGACGGCCCCCGAGGCAGGGTCTTGGACCTCGGGGGCCTTCGAGGTCGGATGCCGCGGCAGCCGACGTCGCACTCAGGGGGTACCCATTGCGCCTTGGGCGACACCGCCTGTCGTCGAAGTTCTTGCCCACCGGAAGTTGTTACCGCACCGTTGGCGCGTGGTGACCGGCCTGTGGGCTGTTCCTTGGGAGTCTGGGCATGTTCGGAACTGCGTCCGGCACACACCCCGGACGTGATCGATCCGACCTGGATCCGGGGGGGTCCACGTCTGGCTCAGCCAGTCGTAGCTCGGTCGGATCGCGAGATCATCCGACCCGGCCGGCCTGCTCCCTCCTGAGGGTGAGCGGTCGGCCGTTCTCGTCTCAGCCACCGAGCCGTCGCGACAGCGCGGCGGCCAGGGTGCGTACGCCGACGGCTGCCGCGTCAGTCGCCGTGCCGTGCGGGAAGGTGAGCGCGACCGCGGCGACCGGGTGGGCGTTGTGGTCGAGCACGGGCGCGGCCACGCTCGCCAGGCCCGCGGTGACCTCGCCGTCCTCCACCGCGTGGCCGCGTTGCCGGGCCTCGCTCAGCACGGTCCGCAGCGCGACCAGCGAGGTCGGTCCGGTGCCGACGCGGTCCACGAAGGCACTGCGGTCGGGATAGAGCGCCCGCACCTGGTTGCTGGGCAGCGCCATCAAGATGGCGCGCCCGCTCGCCGTCAGGTGGGCCGGCAGGCGAACGCCGACGTCGGTCACCAGCGGCGGGCGGCCGGGGGCGCGCTCCTCGAGGACGTAGAGCACGTCGCGCCCGTGCAGGACGGCCAGGTGTCCGCCGTACCCCGTCCTGTCGACCAGGGCGGCGAGCGGCCGGCGCGCGATGCGCTGCAGCGGCTCCTGGCGGGCGAAGCCGCTGCCGACCTCGAAGGCCGCGAGGCCCAGGCCGTAGCGGCGCTCGTCCTCGAGGTGCACCACGAAGCCCTCGGCGATCATCGCGTTGATGAGGTGGTAGGCCGTGCTGCGCGGCAGGTCGCAGGCCCGCGAGATGCGGTCGAGGGCGACGGGGTCGGGCTGGCTGGCCAGGAACCGCAGCACTCGCAGGGCGCGGGTGGCTGCGGGGACCTGGCTCATGTCCGGACATCCTGCCGGACATGAGCCCCCGGGCGCTGGTCAGGCGCGGTGGATGCCGCCGTCGGTGTCCCCGTCGATGTCGCCGTCGGTCGTCCGGCGGGGCGGGCCGCTGGGGTCGGCCACCTCGGGGGAGTAGTCAGTGGACTTGTGGTCGACCTTCGGGTCGAGCCGGTCGGCGGCGCGGATCTGGTCCTCGTGGCGGGCCCGTTCCTGCTCGGCCTCGATCCGCGCGGCAGCCGCCTGGTCCTCAGCGCGCTGGGCCTCGAGGCGCTTGTGCTCGGCCTCCGCCTCGGCGCGCTCGGCACGGGCGCTGGTGTCGGGCAGGCCGGCGGCGGAGGCGTCCGCCTTGTGGCGCAGCTGATCCGCCCGCGCATGGTTGTCAGCCAGGCTCTTCTTGCGCATCGAACCCACGACCAGTCCGATCAGGACCAGTGCGGCCACCGCGATCACGACGATCCAGATGATCTGGGACGTGGTCATCATCGACTCCCTTCTCTGCGCGACCGCCTGATCGGCGTCGCGTCTCCTTGCACCGTAGGCACACGCGCCGACGCCCGACCACCTCCTCAGGGCGGGGCCCGGCGTCCCCGGCCGAGTATGTCTCGGATCTGAGACGGGTCGCCGGTCACCATGGGTGGTGCGCGCGTGGCTGCGGGAGTTGGATGACGTCATGTCCCCCACCACGGTCACCGTCGGCACCGGTCCTGTCTCCTTCGCCGACGTCGTCGCAGTCACGCGCGACGGCGCCCCCGTCTCCATCGGCGAGGACGCGCTCGCGGCCATCGACCGGGCCCGCGCCGTCGTCGACGAGCTGGCGTCGGCCGCGACCCCGGCCTACGGCATCTCCACCGGGTTCGGGGCGCTGGCCACCCGCCACATCCCGACCGAGATGCGCGCCCAGCTGCAGAAGTCGCTGGTCCGCTCGCACGCCGCCGGCTCCGGTCCCGAGGTCGAGCGCGAGGTGACGCGCGGGCTGATGCTGCTGCGGCTCTCGACGCTGGCGACGGGGCACACCGGCGTACGCCGCGAGACGGCCCAGCTCCTCGCCGACCTCCTCACCCACGGCATCACCCCGGTGGTGCGCGAGTACGGCTCGCTGGGCTGCTCGGGCGACCTCGCCCCGCTGTCCCACTGTGCGCTCGCCCTGATGGGCGAGGGTGAGGTCCGCGACGCGGCCGGGACCCTGATGCCGGCCGCCGAGGCGCTGGCCGCGGCCGGACTGACGCCGGTCGAGCTGGCCGCCAAGGAAGGGCTCGCGCTCATCAACGGCACCGACGGCATGCTGGGCATGCTCGTCATGGCCATCGAGGACCTGCGGATGCTGCTCAGGACCGCCGACGTCGCGGCCGCCATGAGCGTCGAGGGGCAGCTCGGCACCGACCGCGTCTTCGCCCCCGAGCTCCAGGCGATCCGGCCGCACCCCGGCCAGGCCCTGTCCGCCGCCAACCTGGTGGCGCTGATGGCTGACTCCGGGATCGTCGCCTCGCACCGGACCGGAGACTGCAACCGCGTGCAGGACGCCTACTCCCTGCGCTGCTCGCCGCAGGTCCACGGCGCTGCGCGCGACACGGTGGAGTACGCCGCTGCGGTGGCCGGCCGCGAGCTGTCCTCGGCCGTCGACAACCCGGTCGTGCTGTCCGAGGAGGGCCGCGTCGAGTCCAACGGCAACTTTCACGGTGCGCCGGTGGCCTACGTCCTCGACTTCCTGGCGATCGTCGCCGCCGACGTGGCCTCGATCAGCGAGCGGCGCACGGACCGCTTCCTCGACAAGACCCGCAGCCACGGGCTCAACGCCTTCCTCGCCGACGACCCGGGCGTCGACTCGGGCCACATGATCGCGCAGTACACCCAGGCCGCGATCGTCTCCGAGCTCAAGCGGCTCGCCGTCCCCGCCTCGGTCGACTCGATCCCCTCCAGCGCCATGCAGGAGGACCACGTCTCGATGGGCTGGTCGGCAGCGCGCAAGCTGCGCCGCTCCGTCGACGGGCTCACCCGCGTCGTCGCCATCGAGGTGCTCACCGCGGCCCGCGCGCTCGACATGCGTGCGCCCCTGGTGCCGTCGCCGGCCACCGCCGCAGTCGTCGGGGCGCTCCGCGCCGCCGGCATCCAGGGCCCAGGGCCCGACCGCCACCTCTCACCCGAGATCGAGGCAGCCGTCTCGCTCGTCGCCTCCGGCGCGGTGCTCGCCGCTGCCCAGTCAGTGATCGGAGAACTCGCATGAACGACTCCACCAACCCCCGCCTGCCCATCCACGCCGCCACCGGCACCGAGCTGACCGCGAAGTCGTGGCAGACCGAGGCCCCGCTGCGGATGCTGATGAACAACCTCGACCCGGCCAACGCCGAGCGGCCCGAGGACCTCGTCGTCTACGGCGGCACCGGCAAGGCCGCGCGCAGCTGGGAGGCCTACGACGCGCTCGTGCGCACGCTGCGCGACCTCGAGGACGACGAGACGATGCTCGTGCAGTCCGGCAAGCCGGTCGGTGTCATGCGCACCCACGAGTGGGCGCCGCGCGTGCTGATCGCCAACTCCAACCTCGTCGGCGACTGGGCCAACTGGGAGGAGTTCCGCCGCCTCGAGGACCTCGGGCTGACGATGTACGGCCAGATGACCGCGGGCTCGTGGATCTACATCGGCACCCAGGGGATCCTGCAGGGGACGTTCGAGACGTTCGCCGCCATCGCCGACCTCCGCTTCGACGGCACGCTCGCCGGGACGATCACCCTGACCGCCGGCCTCGGCGGCATGGGCGGCGCCCAGCCGCTCGCCGTCACCATGAACGACGGCGTCGCGATCTGCATCGAGTGCGACCAGTCGCGCATCGAGCGCCGGATCGAGCACCGCTACCTCGACGTCCAGGCCGACTCGCTCGAGCACGCCGTGCAGCTCGCGACCGAGGCCCGCGACGCGAAGAAGGCGCTGTCCATCGGCGTGCTCGGCAACGCCGCCGAGATGGTGCCGGCGCTGCTCGAGCAGGGCGCGCCGATCGACATCGTCACCGACCAGACGTCGGCGCACGACCCGCTGTTCTACCTCCCCGTCGGGGTGCCGTTCGAGGAGTGGCAGGCCCAGCGCGAGGCCGACCCGGTCGGCTTCACCAAGGCCGCACAGGACTCGATGGCCGCCCACGTCCGCGCGATGGTCGGCTTCATGGACGCCGGCGCCGAGGTCTTCGACTACGGCAACTCGATCCGCGACGAGGCCCGCAAGGGCGGCTTCGACCGCGCCTTCGACTTCCCCGGCTTCGTGCCGGCCTACATCCGGCCCCTCTTCTGCGAGGGCAAGGGCCCGTTCCGCTGGGCCGCGCTCTCCGGCGACCCGGCCGACATCGCCGCGACCGACAAGGCGATCCTCGAGCTCTTCCCCGACAACGAGCGCCTGCACAAGTGGATCAAGATGGCCGGGGAGCGCGTCGCCTTCCAGGGCCTGCCCGCCCGCATCTGCTGGCTGGGCCAGGGAGAGCGCCACCTCGCCGGGTTGAAGTTCAACGAGATGGTGGCCTCGGGCGAGCTCAAGGCCCCGGTCGTCATCGGTCGGGACCACCTCGACTGCGGGTCCGTCGCATCGCCGTACCGCGAGACCGAGGCGATGAAGGACGGCTCCGACGCCATCGCCGACTGGGCGCTGCTCAACGCGCTGGTCAACACCGCCTCCGGTGCCTCGTGGGTCTCGATCCACCACGGCGGCGGTGTCGGCATGGGTCGCTCCATCCACGCCGGGCAGGTCTGCGTCGCCGACGGCACCGACCTGGCCGCGCAGAAGATCGAGCGCGTGCTGACCAACGATCCCGGCATGGGCGTCATCCGGCACGTCGACGCGGGCTACGAGCGCGCCGTCGAGGTCGCGGCCGAGCGCGACGTACGCATCCCGATGTCCGAGGGCCGCTAGGCCCGAGCTTGCTCGGGACTGGCTGAGGCCGCGGAGGTTACTCACGGGGAGGCGTTGACACCCTCCTGGGCCGGTGCATGGATGGATGAGGTCACCTACTCGGAGGGAACCCACCATGGCCATCGCCCGTTCGCTCGTCGCCGTCCTCAGCGCGACGCTCCTGCCCCTCGGTCTCGCACTCGCCGCTCCTGCCGGCGCCGACCCGGACACCGTTCCCGGTGGGCCGTGGCCCGGGCAGGAGAACACGAATGCGATCCACGGCTACGACGAGCTGTGGAAGACCCTGCAGACGATCGAGGGCCGGGCGCAGGGCGCCTTCGACCTCGCGCCCGCCCCACTGACGTCCAACACCGGACGGGAGATCCCGGTCGTGACGATCGGTGACGGCCCCACCCCGGTGATGTTCATCGCCAACCAGCACGGTGACGAGTACGTCGTGAGCGAAGGCATGTTGTCGGTGATCCAGTCGCTCAGCGGTGGCTCGGCGCACGCCCAGGCGGTCCGGGACGCGCTGACCCTGACGATCGTGCCGCGGGTCAACGTCGACGGCTTCGACGCGGAGGTGACCGACCTGTCGGGCCGCACCACCCCGTGGCGGCAGAACTACGACACCGCGTGCCCGGCGTTCTGCGAGTTCTACGCGGCCGGACGCGGCTACGACATCAACCGCTACCACTCCTACTCCGCGAGCGCCTACGACCACCCCTACGCGCCGGGCCCGGACGCCGACAACCCGGTGCCGGAGGCCATCGCGATGCGCCTGCTCTGGGACGAGCGGCAGCCCGAGGTCGTCGTGGACTTCCACCACCAGGGGACCTACGTCGACGACGACGGCCGGATGATCACCGGCTCGATCATGTGGCCCAACGCGGAGGCCGAAGCGGCTCGTCTCGGCATCTCGGAGGAGTTCGCCGAGACCGTCGTCAGGTCGAAGCAGGCCGCGTCGCAGATGGTGACGGCGCTGGACGGCAAGGGGTACGCCAACATCACCCGCTACCCGAGCACCGAGTTCCCGGGCATCGCCCGCAACGCATACGGACTGCTCGGCTCGGCGTCGGTGCTCTACGAGGCGCGCGGCGGCATCGGCTCGGCGTCCAACGGCTACCTCGCCCAGCAGACGGCGGTGGCCGCCCAGGCGGTGGTCGACGCCGCGGCCGACGGCTCGCTGTGGACCTCGAGCACCGCTCCGGCCGACGGCTTGCGCGAGCGGGGGCCCTCGGTCCAGGACCCGCACGAGTGACCCCGACTCGCTGAGCCCGACGGGCGGTGGGGAACGAGGACGGCGGGGCGGCGCCGTACGCCCCGATCCGGTTCCCCAGCCGTTCACCTCGATCTCCTGCCGGGCAGGGATCGCCGTGCAAGGATCCCGCCATGGCCAAGAACGTGACCAAGTCCCGTGTCCGGCTCGCCGGCGTCAGCTCACGGGCCTGGGAGCACCCCGCGGATCGCGGTGCCCTGGTCGCGCTGCGCAAGCTCAAGGGCTTCGACACCGTCCTCAAGACGCTGTCCGGACTCATCAACGAGCGGCAGTGGCGTCTGCTGCTGCTCGGCTCGGCCGTGCGCGTCGACGAGCGCCAGTTCCCGCGGCTCAACCAGCTGCTCGCCGACGTGGGCGCGACCCTCGACGCGGTCGAGCTGCCCGAGCTCTACGTCCGGGCCAATCCCGGCTTCCAGGCCGAGACCATCGGCATGAACAAGCCCGTCATCGTCCTCAACTCCGGCCTGATCGACCTGCTGGACGACGAGGAGCTGCGCTTCGTGATCGGCCACGAGCTCGGCCACGCACTGAGCGGTCACAACGTCTACCGGACGCTGCTGCTGCGGTTGATGGGGATGAGCGGCATCTTCTACGCACTCCCCGGCGGTGCGCTCGGGCTGCGAGCGATCATCGCCGCGCTCATGGAGTGGTCGCGCAAGTCCGAGCTGTCCGCCGACCGCGCGGGCCTGCTGGCCACCCAGGACCCGGCCGTCGCCACCCGCGTCCACATGAAGCTCGCCAGCGGTGGGCACCTCGACGACCTCGACATCACGTCGTTCTTCGCGCAGGCCTCGGAGTACGAGGAGACCGAGGACCTGCGTGACTCGGTGCTCAAGCTGTTCCTGGTCGAAGGTCAGTCGCACCCGTTCAATGTGGTCCGGGCGAGCGAGCTGCGCCGCTGGACCGAGTCCGGCGACTACACCGCGATCCTGCACGGCACCTACGCGCGCCGGGAGGACGACGCCGACGCGAAGGTCAGCGACGCCGCCCAGGCCGCGGCGCAGAGCTATTCGGTGTCCTTCGCCCGGACCCAGGACACGCTCGGGCGCCTGGTCCACGACGTCGCCGGGTTCATGGGCTCGGCGAAGCTCTGGATCGACGAGAAGTTCGGATCCCGCGGGACCGAGTAGTCGACGCCCGGCCCTGAGGGCTGTTCGACCTGGCCCTGTTCGCGCTCCGTGCCGGTCGAGACGTGAGCTTGCCCCGGCATGACGACGGCCCCCGCGAGAGCTCGCGGGGGCCGTCGTCATGCTCTGGTCCGCCCCGCGTCCTCCGGGGGGAACGGTGCCAAGGCCACGTCGTCGGGTGAGAGGACCTGGCTGGATCACCGCTCGGGGAGGGCGAGGGGCGGCGTCAGAAGTTCGGGCAGGCACACGACCTGCCCGACGTCCGGAGGTCGGCGCCTAGAAGACCCGGCGGCTGGTGCCGCCGATCGGCACGAAGTTGAGGATCAGGCCGACGACGAGCAAGATCGCGCCGATCGTGGTGAGAATCGAGATCTTTGCGACGAGACCGACGATCAGAAGAATCAGGCCAAGTACGACCATGGTGTTGCCTCCTTTGTCCGCTTCACCTTGAAGCGACCTCTTACGTTGCCCGATAGTCGAACAGGTGTCCACACCGCTAGGGGTGGATTCGGAGGGCTCACGCACGCAAGAGACAGGGCCCGCGTCATCGACGCGAGCCCTGCCTGTTCTTCGGTCGTACGGCGATGCTCAGCCCTCGAAGCAGGACCCCGTGAACTCGTGCGCCTCGGCGGTCGGACCAGCGAAGAAGTCCTGGACGATGGAGATGCCCGCGGGCGCCTTCTTGTCCACCTTGCTGATCACGCTCTGGCGGAAGACCGTGTCGTTGGGCTCGCCGACGAAGTTGCCGGCCTCCTCGGGCAGCATGCCTTCGTAGTCGACCGTCTCCAGCTCGCTGACGGCCTCGAGCAGACCCTCACGGCTCTTGTCGTAGTCGCTCTCCAGCCACGCCTCCAGCGCGGCCTTCATCGGGTAGGACCAGGCCCAGCCGGAGGTATAGCCGTCGTTGGGGGACACGCCGTCACCCAGCGCCTCGCGCATGGCAGCGTGACCGTCGGTCTCGGTGCCGAAGGAGCCCCAGTAACCGGACTGCAGGTAGAGCGCCTCGAGCGCGGGCGCCGCGGCCGACTCGAGCAGGGCGGGGTTCCACGTCGGGCCGAGGCCGATGAACTGGCCGGTGAAGCCTTGGGCGGCGGCCTGGCCGACGATGACGGCCGTCTCGGTCGGGCCGGTGCCGATGATCACCAGGTCGGGCTTGCCCTTGACGATGGCGCTGATGGCGCCGGACTGCGCCTCCTGGCCGGGACCGGTCTCGACGTTGGTGTACTCCAGGCCGTTGGCCTCGGCCGCGATCTTCGCGCCGGCGGCACCGTCGCCACCGAAGTCGCCGGGGAAGCCGACGGACATGACGCTCTTGATGTCCTTCTGCTCCACCATGTAGTCGACGTTGTTCATCGCCTCGAAGCAGTAGTTCGTGCCGGACTCGAGGATGTTGTCCTCGAACTCCCACAACGACGTCCACGACGCGGGTGCGCCGACGACCGACTCGTTCTCCAGGTCGCCCAGGATCGCCAGGGTGGTCGGAGAGCCGAGGGTCTGCGCGAGCCCGAGGACGTCGCCCTCGATCTCGCCGTAGACCTGCTTGTGGGTCTCGGGGCTGTAGAGGTTGTCCTTGACGTACTTGGTGACGTCGATGTCGTAGCCACCGATGCCGCCGTCCTCGTTGACGCGCTGCCAGAACGCCTTCTGCGACTCGGTGATCGGCACCCCCAACGGGGCGAACGGGCCGGCCGTGAGGTCGGAGATCGAGCCGAGGTAGATGCAGCCGTTGTCGGCGTTCACCGCGTCGGGACACGCTTCACTCGACACACCGGGCGCGCTGATCGCGCCGTCGCCTTCCTCCGCGCCTCCGCCACGGCAGCCCGTGGCGAGCAATGCAAGTGCCGCAAGCAGCACTACTCCTGACTTGTGCACCTTCATCGGGCGCCTCCTTGTTGGGGGGTGGTGATGGGTTTGTGACCTGACCGGACCTCAGTAGCTGAACGGCCAGCCCTTCCAGTAGTTGCGGATGCGGATCCAGATCCCGAAGAGGCCGCGTGGTTCGAACAGCAGGAAGCCGACGATCAGGAGGCCGTAGAGGATGGACTGCAACTGGAAGATGTTGGGGGTGTCGGTGACCTGGCTGCTGATGAACGGCAGGTAGTTGGGCAGCTCGCGGGTCAGCGTCGGCAGCATCGAGATGAACAGCGCACCCATCAGCGCGCCGCTCACCGTCCCGGCGCCGCCGATGAGGACCATCGCGATGAACTGCACCGACAGCAGCAGGTTGAACGACGCCGGGTCGAAGAAGCCGGTGATCATGAAGATCAGCGCGCCGCTGCACCCGGCATAGAACGACGAGATCGCGAACGCGAGCGTCTTGGTGCGGGGCAGGTTGATCGCCATCATCTCGGCCGCCATGTCGCGGTCGCGGACGGCCATGAAGGAGCGGCCGATCTTGGACCGGGCGATGTTGCGGGCAGCGAGCGCGAAGACCAGCAGCAGGACGAAGAGCAGCAGGTAGAGGTTCTGCTCCTCGGTGAACAGCGAGGTGTCCTCGTTGAAGTGATAGCCGAAGAGCTCGGGGGTGGCGGCCTCGCGGCCGACGCCGGCTCCGCCGGTGAGGTCGCTCCACTCGCGGAAGATGTGCTCCCCGATGAAGACGAGGCCGAGGGTCACGATCGCGAGGTAGAGCCCGCGCAGCCGGGTGGCCAGCGGTGCGACCACGACACCGGCGATGGCGGCCGCGATGCCCGCAGCGGGCAGCCAGACCAGCATCGAGGTGATCCCGAAGCCGATGGTGCGTCC
The DNA here is from genome assembly GCF_000389985.1 of Nocardioides sp. CF8. NCBI lineage: Bacteria > Bacillati > Actinomycetota > Actinomycetes > Propionibacteriales > Nocardioidaceae > Nocardioides > Nocardioides sp. CF8. The sequence continues at coordinate 3,479,653 of NZ_CM001852.1, read as the reverse complement.
CTCCGGGTCACCCGAGATCGCGGAGGCCGTGTAGGCGCCGACGCCGAGGAAGAACGCGTGCCCCAGCGACACCTGGCCGGCCAGGCCGGTGACGATGTTGAGCCCGAGCGCCCCGATGCCGAAGGCGAACGCCATGGCGAGCGTCTGCAGCGTCGGGTCGGAGACGCCGAAGGGGATCAGCAGCGCGACCAGGATGATGACGCCGACCCAGATCTGCTTGGGGCGGGTGTTGAAGGACCTGCTCGCGGGGCGACCGCCCGTGGTCGCGCCCCGGCGGGCGTCGCTGGTGGCGTCCGGGCTCGAGGAGGACGCCGACCTGGTCGTGGTGGTGGCCTGCCTCGGTGACCAGGGCGCCGATGTCGGACCGGTGCGGGGCTGCCTCGCCGCCGCGTCGCCGGGGCTCGTGGTCGCTCGCCAGGACGGCGTGGTGGCAGTGCTGCCGGTGGCCGAGGGCTCGACCGACCGGGTGATCGCCGCGGTCCGCAAGGCGCTGTCGACGATGGCGGCTCGCGACGTGTGGCCGAGCGTCGGGGTCAGCGGCATCCACTCCGGCTGGCTCTCGGTGCCCGCGGCCTACGACGAGGCGACCCACGCCCGCAGGTCCCTGTCCGGGTCGCCGGGGCTGCGGATGATCGAGCAGATGTCGACCCTGGACTTCCTGGTGCAGTCCCAGGGCGAGGACGGTGCCCGGCTGGTGAAGCCGGCCATCCGGGCCTTCCTGGCCGAGGACCTGGAGTCCAACGGCGTCTTCGTGGCGACGCTGAAGGCCTACATCGCGGCCAACCTCAACGCGAAGGAGGCCGCGTTGACGCTGATGGTGCACCCCAACACGGTCTACTACCGCCTCGAGCGGATCGCCGAGCGCACCGGCTGCGACGTCCGCCGCGTCGACGAGCTGATCGACCTGTTGCTGGCCGTCCGGCTGGTCCGGGGCGACTGATGGTGGCTTGAGCGTCCATATGGACGCTCAAG
>NZ_CM001852.1:3404626-3478640 GCF_000389985.1 Nocardioides sp. CF8 | reverse complement strand
GGCATTCGGCGCGACAACCGTCCAGATGCCAGCTGGGGCCTGCAGGACCACGATCGGCTCGGTCGCCTCCGTCAGGTCGTACGCCGACGCGAGCCCGCCTCCCTCAGGAGGCCGTGCCAGAAGCCACGTGGTCGGACGTTGCGCGAGACGTCCGACGACCCGGTGGCCAGGACCACCACCTCGTCGGACGTCCCGGCTGACGTTCGACGAAGGTCAGACGGCTGCCTGCAGGGCCAGGATCGCGTCGTGGATCGACAACGTGCGCTGGGCCGACTCGACATGGAGGTTCTCCACCATCCGCCCGTTGTAGGTGACGACGCCGGTGGTGCGGTTGTCCCACGCCTCGAGGATGCCGCGGGCGTCCTCGACGGCCTGCTCGCTGGGCGCGAACGCGGTGTTGGCGCCCTCGACCTGGCCGGGGTGGATCAGCGTCTTGCCGTCGAAGCCCATCTGGCGGCCCTGCTCGCACTCGGCGAGGAAGCCGTCGACGTCCTTCACGTCGTTGTAGACGCCGTCGATGATGACGATGCCGGCAGCGCGGGCGGCCAGCAGCGCCAGACCTAGGCCGGTGATGACCGGCTGGCGGCCGGGGACGTGCTCGGCGTAGAGCTCCTTGACCAGGTCGTTGGTGCCCATGACGAAGCCGGTCAGGCGGGGCGAGGCCTGCGCGATCGAGAGCGCGTTGAGCATCCCGATCGGGGTCTCGACCATCGCCCACAGTGACGTCTTCTCGGGCGCCCCGGCGGCCTCCAGTGCGGCGACGAGCTGGTGGACCTCCTCGGCGGAGTTGACCTTGGGGACCAGCACCACGTCAGGACCGGCGGCCGCTGCCGCGGCGATGTCCGCGTCGTGCCACTCGGTGCCGATGCCGTTGACCCGGATGATCAGCTCGCGGGCGCCGTACGCCCCGGACTGCACCGCGGCAGCGGCCGCCGCGCGGGCGTCGACCTTCGCGTCGGGGGCGACTGCGTCCTCGAGGTCGAAGATGATGCCGTCGACGGGGAGGGTCTTGGCCTTCTCCAGTGCCTTGGCGTTGGAGCTCGGCATGTAGAGGACCGAGCGGCGGGGGCGGAACGTCGTGTCACTCATGCGTGGGCCTCGATCTGGATCGCGTCGTACTGCGCCTTGAGCACGGGGTCGATGGCGGCCAGCTGGTCGGCGAGCTCGACCATGACCAGGCACTGCTTGAGGGAGGCGTCGTCCTCCATCTTGCCGTCGAGCATCACGGCGCCGGTGCCGTCGCCCATGGCGGCGACCACGCGACGGGCGTGGGTGATGTCCTCGACGCTGGGGGCGAAGACGCGGTTGGCGATCTCGATCTGCTTGGGGTGCAGGCTCCAGGTGCCGACGCAGCCGAGCAGGAAGGCGTTGCGGAACTGGTCCTCGCACGCGGTCACGTCGGCGATGTCACCGAAGGGGCCGTAGTAGGGGTAGATGCCGTGCATCGCGCAGGCGTCGACCATGCGGGAGATCGTGTAGTGCCACAGGTCCTGCTGGTAGGTGGGGCGACGGGCCTCGGGTTGGTCGGGGTTGGGGTCCTCGCGGACGAGGTAGCCGGGGTGGCCGCCGCCGACGCGGGTGGTCTTCATCCGGCGGTCGGCAGCCAGGTCGGCGGGGCCGAGCGAGAGGCCCTGCATGCGCGGCGAGGCGCCGCAGATCTCCTCGACGTTGGCCACGCCGCGGGCGGTCTCGAGGATCGCGTGCACGAGGATCGGGCGGGTCAGGCCGGCCTTGGCCTCGAGCTGGGCGAGGATCCGGTCGATGTAGTGGATGTCCTCGGCGCCCTGCACCTTCGGGACCATGATCACGTCGAGCTTGTCGCCGATCTCGGCGACGAGGGTCGTCAGGTCGTCGAGCACCCACGGGCTGTCGAGCGCGTTGATCCGGGTCCAGAGCTGGGTCGGACCGAAGTCCGTCTCCTTCGCGATCCGGACGAGGCCGGCGCGCGCTGCTTCCTTGTTGTCGGCCTTGACGGCGTCCTCGAGGTTGCCGAGGAGGACGTCGACGGTGCCGACCATCTGCGGGATCTTGGCGGCCATCTTCTCGTTCGACGGATCGAAGAAGTGGATCGCGCGGCTCGGTCGAGCGGGGATCTCGGTGACGGGCTGGGGGGCGCCCACGGCGAGCGGGCGGAAGAAGTCCTTGCTTGAACGCATGGGCGCGAACTTACCGAAATGCCGCGCCGTCCGGTTATGACGGATCCCACGCGAGACGCCGGAGCGTGATCGTCCGTCATTCCGAAGAGCACTTATTGGTGCGGCTCGGTATGACGGATCGGGGGCTCAGGATCGGCGGCGGAAGAAGCCGCGTCGTCGGGGCGGTGCGGGCTCGACCTTGGCCGCTACCGCCGCGCGCTGGGCCTCGCGCCGCGCCGTACGCCGATCGCGCCACGCCGCCAGGGTCTCCTCGACGTCGCGCGGCATCGTGATCAGCGGTGGCCCGTCGACGGGGGTGTAGCGCGCCTTGAGCACCCGCGCGTTGAACTCCTCGACCTCTCGCCGCGCCTCCGACTCCGCCGTGATCGCGTCGAGTCGCGCGTCGAGCTCGGCGTCGTCCTTGCGCAGCGCCAGCGCGGGCGGCAGCACGCTGATCCGCTCGCGCTCGACGAGCTTCTTGAGCCACCAGTCCGGGTCGTGCTCACCGCCCAGGTCCTTGATCGGCTTGCCCGCGCCGGGCAGGTTGTCGAAGTCGCCCCGCTCCATGGCGACCCGCAGCTGCTGCTCGACCCACTGCGTCTGGTGGTGGACGCGCGCGGCCGCCGCTGTCTCCTTCGAGCGCTTCGCGCGCTCGGCCTCGTCGTGGTCGTGCTGCCGGTCGTCCATGGGCTCCTCCTGCACCCACGATAAATCGGCGCGCCAACGACCGCATCGCGCCTAGGGTCGCGCCATGGCCTCCGTGCTCTCCGTCAACGTCGGCGCACCGGCCCCGCGCCGCGGGAAGTCGACGCCGACCGGGATCGGCAAGGTGCCCGTCGAGCGCATCGACGTCACCGATCCCGGTCCCAAGCGACGCGGACCGAACGGACAGGGCTTCTCGGGGGTCGCCGGCGACTTCGTCGGCAACGGTCGCCACCACGGAGGCAGCGAGCAGGCGGTCTACGCGGTCGCGCGCGAGGAGCTCGACCACTGGGCACTCGAGCTGGGACGAGACCTGCCCGACGGCATGTTCGGCGAGAACATCACGACCCTCGGCCTCGACGTCGATTCCGGGAGTACGGCGACGTGTGGTCCATCGGCAGTGCGGTGCTGCGCGTCAGCGCACCCCGCGTGCCGTGCGCGACCTTCGCGAGCACGATGGGCGAACCGGGGTGGATCAGGCGGTTCGCCCGGAGGGGGCGGGCCGGGACCTACCTGGCGGTGGTGTCCCCGGGCACGATCCGCCCGGGCGACCCGATCGCCCTGGAGCCGTCCTACTCCGGCCTGCGCATCACCCACCTGTTGCATGCCTGGCTGGGCGACGTGTCACAGATGCGGGAGGCCCTGGCCCACGACCACCTCGACGATGAGAGCCGCGGCCACTTCACCCGCGCGCTGGCCGCGCGCGAGGTCAGTTGAGCTGACGCATCGTGGCGGGCACGCCGCCACCCCGCTGCACTTCCTCGACGAGCTCCTGCAAGGCGGTGAGCGCGACGCGCTGCGACATCGGGCCGTGGGAGACGCGGGCGACGCCGAGCTCCTGCTGGCGCTCGAGCGAGGGGCTGCCGGGGATGGCGATCGTGGTCAGGCGCTGCGGGCCGAAGGCGTCGACGAGGGTGACGATCTCCTCCTCGGTGAGGACCGCCGGCACGAAGACCACGGGCGCGCCGGCATCGATGAAGGCCTTGCCGCGCGCGACCGCGTCGGCGAGCACCTCGCCACGATCACGGTCGCGACCCTTCACGAACGCGTCGGTGCGGGCGTTGAGCACGAAGTCGGGCACGCCCTCGGCAGCAGCCGCGGCCATCACGGCCTCGACCTGCGCGGCGGCCTCGGCCAGCGGCTTCATCTGGTCCTCGAGGTTGGCCCCGACGACGCCGACGCCGATCGCGCGCCGGATGGTGTCGGGCGCGTCGCCGTACCCTCCCTCGAGGTCAGCGGAGACGGGCAGGTCGGTGGTCTCGACGATCCGGCGGCACATGTCGATCATCTCCTCGACCGGGATCTTCTCCCCATCGGGATAACCGAGCGTGGCGGCGATCGAGTGGCTGGCGGTGGCGAGGGCCTGGGTGCCCGGGGTCTCGGCGACGACCTTGGCGGTGATCGCGTCCCAGACGTTGACGACGGTCAGCAGCTCGGGTGCCTGGTGCAGGGCGAGGAGGTCAGAAGCGCGCGCGGCAGTGGTCATGCCTGTCATCAAAGCAGGGCGACCCCAGCCGGTCACGAGGAGAAGCGGCCCCGATGGACGACGCCGGAGCGGCGCGGGCGGCGGGCCGGCGAGCCGGGCGAACCGGTGTCGTCCGCCCGGTGACCGACCGTGATCGCGCCGACGGGCTTGAGGTTGGGGGGTACGTCGAAGGCGGCTCGGAAGGCGTCGATCCGTGCGCCGGGGACCCCGAAGAAGCAGGCGCCCAGGCCCTCGTCGACCGCTGTCTGGAGGATCAGGAGGGAGGCCATCGCGGCGTCCATGTGCCAGTAGGGAACGGGCCAGTCGGGCGTGCCCTTGTCGGCCTCGGCGTAGCGGTCGAGGTAGGCGCCCTTGTCCGACATCGGCACGATCACGACCGGCGCGGTGCGCATGCCGTCGAGCCACGTGGTGGGTTTCGAGACGAGACTCCGTCCCTCCTCAGCCGCCGGGGGAGCGTCCGGAGACGTCGCGGTCCAGAACAGGTCCACGTCGGCCGGGGTGTCGAGGACGAGGAACGCCCAGCCCTGGGTGAAGCCCGCGCTGGGCCCGCGGGTGGCGTTGGCCAGGAGCCGGTCCACCGACTCGGGGGCCACCGGCCGGTCGGCATAGCGACGCACCATCCGCCGTCGGCGTACGACCTCTTGGAACTCCACGGCGCAACTGTGGCACGCTCCGACCATGACCGGGTCCGTGGAGAGATTGCTGGAGGTCGACCAGTCGGGGCACGCCGACCGTGGCTGGGTGATCGAGGCTGTCCGCAGGCTGAAGGCGGACCAGCAGCGCTCCGCCGACACCCACCTGCACGCCGTGCGCATCCCGGCGCTGCCCGGCATCGACCTCTACCTCAAGGACGAGTCGACGCACCCGACCGGATCGCTCAAGCACCGGCTGGCGCGGTCGCTGTTCCTCTACGGCCTCTGCGGCGGCCTGATCAAGGAGGGCACGCACGTCATCGAGGCGTCGTCGGGGTCGACGGCGGTCAGCGAGGCCTACTTCGCCCACCTGCTCGGCCTGCCGTTCACGGCCGTCATGGCGAAGTCGACGTCGCCGTCGAAGATCGCGCTGATCGAGCGCGAGGGCGGCCGCTGCGTGCTGGTCGACGACCCGGCGGAGGTCTACGACACCGCGCGCAACCTCGCGCAGGAGACCGGCGGCCACTACCTCGACCAGTTCACCTATGCCGAGCGGGCGACCGACTGGCGCGGCAACAACAACATCGCCGAGTCGATCTTCGAGCAGCTCGGGATGGAGCGGTTCCCGGCGCCGACGTGGGTCGTGGTCGGTGCCGGCACCGGGGGCACCTCGGCGACGATCGGGCGCTACGTCCGCTACCGCGGCCTCGACACCCGCCTGTGCGTGGTCGACCCCGAGAACTCCGCCTTCCTCGCCGCCTTCCGCGACCCCGGCTGTGGCGAGACCACCTGTGGCTCGCGGATCGAGGGCATCGGGCGGCCGCGTGCCGAGCCGTCCTTCCTGCCCGACGTCGTCGACCGGCTGGTGCGCGTCCCCGACGCCGCGTCCGTGGCGGCCGCCCACTTCCTGCGGGCCCGCACCGGCCAGCTCGCGGGGCCGTCGACCGGGACTGCGCTCTATGCCGCGACCAAGCTGGCCTGCGACATGCACGCCGCCGGTGAGTCCGGCTCGATCGTGACCCTGCTCTGCGACGACGGGGTGCGCTACCTCGACACCTACTTCTCGGATGCCTGGGTCACCGAGCAGGGCTGGGACCTCGCGCCCTACCTCTCCGTCCTCGGCACCGCCTGGGACGACGGGACCTGGACGGGCTGAGCCGTCTGCTCGCTCAGTCGCCTGAACGTCAGCAGCTGCTTGCGCATCATCACCAGGTCGCCCCAGGCGAGCAGGAACGCCCGGACGCGGCCGAGACCGTGCCGCGGGGTCAGGAAAATGTCGCAGCGCAAGGTCGTCCCGCCGACCCGCGGCACCGCTTGGTAGGTGCACACCAGCGGCCCGAACGCCCGGACCGGTCCCGGGTCCGTGAGCGTCAGCTCCAGCACCCGGTCGGGGACGATCGCGGTCACGGTGAAGATGTCCATCATCGCCGTACCGACCCTCACGTCGAGGCCCTCGACGAGGTGCCGCGGGCTGCGGCGTCCCCAGTTGTCGAGCAGGTCATAGGAGTACGGCGCCAGCTGCATCTGGAGCAGCCAGCGGAACACCACCTCCGGGGCTGCCTCGACCGACACCGAGCGGACCAGGTGGGGGCCGTCGTAGGTCGGCGGTGCCGTCGGCGCGAGCGATGCGCCGAGGTTGCCCCAGGTCCACGGGAGGTGGCGCATCACCGCTCACCCACCCGGCGGGCGGCGTAGGCGAGTCCGGCCACGGCCAGCGCGACGCCCCACAGCGGCCAGAAGAGCTCCGGCACCCAGGCGGCCCAATCGGCCTCGTTGCCCGGGATGTCGGTGATCTGGCCGGTCCACATCAGCCGCCAGAACGCGAGCCCCGCGGAGAAGACGACGGCTCCGACGAACACCGACGGCAGCAGCGCCAGCCGCACCGGCACCGGGCGCCCGCCGATGACCGGCAGCCACGACCAGAAGACCTCACCCCAGCGCATCACCAGGCCGGCGGTCAGCACGCAGCCGACGAGCGCCGCCAGGGCCAGGCCGAGCCCGGCGAGCTTCCCGTCCCCGAGCTCGACCAGGAACTCCTCGCGCACGCCGAACGGGATGCCGAGCGCCCAGGCGAGACGGGTGGAGGCATAGAAGGCGGGTACGGCGATGGCGACCGCCACCGCCCAGCGGCACACCCGCGCCGCGGTCGCGACCGGCCAGCCCGGACGGTCGGTGGTCGCGCGCAGCGCGGCGACGCCGGTCAGCACGAGCGCCAGCCCGCCGACGGACTCACCGACGGACGCGAGCGCGGGCACCAGCCGGTCTGTCGCCACCTCGTCCATGGGGCCGACCCCGACGAGCCCGAGCAGCAGCATCGGCAGGTAGCCCAGGAAGGTGAGCGAGCGCGCGTCGGCGAGGACGAGTGCGGTGACGAGGCCCGTCGCCACGAGCAGCGACCCGGCGAGGCGTGGGGACCGCGACCGGAGGGCGAGCCCGACCAGGCCGAGCGCGCCGAGCGCGACGATGAGGACCGAGACGTCGGGGGAGGACAGCGACCCGAGGACCGACGCCTCGGTCGGCACCCAGGGGGCCCCGGTGTCGCGGAGGAGGTGGAGGACGGCGAGGCCGAGGTAGGCGACCGACCAGAGGCCGGCGAGCCAGGGACTGAGACCGGCGGCGCGCGGACCGGCGGACGTGGAACGGGTCGTGTGGTGGGTCTGCAGGATGGTCATGACGCCACGCTGTCGCGTCGCGCAGCGACGTACCTCCACCTGCGGTCGCGCGCTCCTCATCCTCGAGGACGAGATCGGCTCAGGTGTCGCCCGGACGCACGAGGCCCGACGCGTAGGCGAGCACCACCGCCTGCACGCGGTCGCGGAGGTCGAGCTTGGCGAGCACGTGGCCGACGTGGGTCTTCACGGTCGCCTCCGAGAGGTGCATGCGCCGGGCGATCTCGGCGTTGGTGTCGCCGGTCGCGATCTCGCGCAGGGTGTCGGCCTCGCGCGGGGTCAGCTTCGCGAGCACCTCCGCCGGGCCGTCGCCCTCGGCGCGCGAGGTGGCGACGTGCTCGATCAGCCGCCGGGTGGTGGAGGGTGCGACGACGCCGTGGCCGGCGTGCACGGTGCGGATCGCCTCGACGATCTCCTCTGCGCGGGCGTCCTTGAGCAGGAACCCGCTGGCGCCGGCGCGGATCGCGGGGAAGGCGTATTCGTCGAGGTCGAAGGTCGTGAGCGCCACGATCCGGGTGTCGGGCAGCTCGGCGGTGATCTGGGCCGTCGCCGCGATGCCGTCGAGGCGCGGCATCCGCAGGTCCATCAGCACGACGTCGACGCGGCGCGAGCGCACCACCTCCAGCGCCTCGATGCCGTCGGCCGCCTCGCCGACGAGCCGCAGGTCGGGCTGGGACTCGACCATCATCCGCAGCGCCGTGCGCATCAGCTCCTGGTCATCGACGATGACGACGCGGATCTCCTCACTCACGCGGGAATCCTCGCGCTCACGCGCCAGCCGCCGTCGACCGGCCCGGCGACCAGCGAGCCACCGACCGCCTCGACGCGTTCGCGCATGCCGGCGAGGCCGCGGCCCTGACCGTCTCCTGCCGGCGGACTGTCGTCGTCGTTGCTGATGGTGATCCCCAGGCCGGTCGGCTCCCACGCCAGGGCGACGGTGGCGGTCGAGTCGCGCGGCGCGTGCTTGACGACGTTGGTGAGAGCCTCCTGGACGACGCGGTACGCCGCCAGCTCCCGCAGCACCGGGAGGCGCAGCGGCGCCCCGGTGGTCGAGAGGTCGACCCGCAGCCCGGCGGCGCGCACCTGCTCGACGAGGTCCGGCAGGTCGGCCAGCGTCGGCTGGGGCGGGGCAGGCGAGGAGTCGTCGCGCAGGACGCCGAGCAGGCCGCGCATCTCGGCCAGGGCCTCGCGGCCGGAGGTCGCGATCGACGTCAGGATCTCCGGCGCCCGCTCCGGGCCGGCGGCGACGGCCATCCGGCCGCCCTCGGCCTGGGCCACCATCACCGCGAGGGAGTGGGCGACGACGTCGTGCATCTCGCGGGCGATCCGCCGCCGCTCGTCGGCCGCGCCGCGGTCGGCGAGCGCGCCGATCCAGGCGATCCGGGTCGCTCGGTAGCGGCCCAGCGCCCACGCGGCCGCCGTCCCGCCGAGCACGGAGACGGTCAGGAACAGCCGCCACACCCACATCGCCGACACGGGCAGCACGAACTCTGCGTCCCACAACCGCACGACCGTCAGCAGGCAGCCGACGAGGGTGACGCCGAGGGCGATGGTCGGCCACGGCTGCGCCGCGTGCGCGGCCACCGCGTAGAGGAGGACGAAGAACACCAGGCACGTCGGCAGCAGCACCGGGGCGTACTCACCACCCGCCTGCACCGCCGTCGGCCCGCCCAGGTCGGGGCCGGCCACCAGCGCCAGCATGGCCAGGCCGCCCAATGTGAAGGCCTCGCGCGGCCACCGGTGCGCCACCGCGACGAGCGCGTGCAGCACGCACAGGGCAGCGAGGAGCACGACCGTCCACGCGCTGCCGGTGTCGCCTTCGCGCACCGAGGTGAGTCCGACCGGCAGCAGGAGGAGCGCGAGCGCCACGGCAAGGCCGACCTGCAGAGCGTCCCCGAGCCAGCGCGGACCGGGGGACGCGGGCTCGGCGGTGGTCACGTGCGCCAACCTAGCCCCGTGGTCAACGGGTTGACGTCTCGGATCTGAGACGCCCTAGGGGCTGTCGTCGTTGACCACGGGCGCGCGACCCGATGGACTCACCCCATGACCTTCGAGGCGATGTGGCGCGACCTGCACTACGTGGGACGGTCGGCCACCTCGGGCGGCTACTTCCGTCAGCCCTGGACCTCGGCGGAGTCGGAGCTGCGGGCGTGGTTCGCCGAGGTGACCGTCGCCCGGGGACTCGAGCTCGAGACCGACGGCATGGGCAACCAGGTTGCCTGGTGGCGCCCGGTCGCACCGAGCGACCTGCCGGCCGTGCTCACCGGCTCCCACCTCGACTCCGTCCTGGACGGTGGGGCGTACGACGGCCCGCTCGGCGTGGTCTCGGCCATCGCCGCCATCGACGTGCTGCGCGCTCGCGGCTTCGAGCCCGACCGCCCGATCGGCGTCTCGGTCTTCACCGAGGAGGAGGGCTCGCGCTTCGGGCTGGCCTGCCTCGGCTCCCGCCTCGTCACCGGCTCCTCGACCTGGGAGGAGGCGCGTGAGCGCCGCGACCGCGACGGCATCTTCCTCGGCGACGCCGTGGCTGCGTCCGGCCTCGACCCGTCGACCGGGCTGCTCTCCCTCGACGGTGTCGGCTGCTTCGTCGAGCTGCACGTCGAGCAGGGCCGCGACCTCGTCGACCGGGACGTCGCCGTCGGGGTGGCCAGCGAGATCTGGCCGCACGGGCGCTACCGCTTCGACTTCGAGGGCGAGGCCAACCACGCCGGCACCACGCGGATGGAGGACCGCCGCGACCCGATGCTCACCTATGCGATGACCGCGTTGGCCGCCAACAAGCAGGCCCGCCTCGCGGAGCAGCGAGCGACCTTCGGGCGGATCGAGGTCGCACCCAACGGCACCAACGCCGTGCCGTCGCGCGTCACCGCGTGGCTCGACGCGCGCTGCGAGTCCGACGACGCCCTCGCCGAGCTGGTCGACGCGATCTCCCGCCAGGGCAGCGAACGCGCCTCGCTCGACGGGACGCAGCTGAGCGTCACCGCCGAGTCCGTCTCCGGCTCGGTCGCCTTCGACCCCGACCTCGCCCGCTCGCTGGCCGCCATCGGCGACTGGCCGATCATCCCGACCCAGGCCGGCCACGACGCCGGCATCCTGTCGGCCGCCGGCATCCCGACCGCGATGCTCTTCGTCCGCAACCCGACCGGGGTCTCGCACTCGCCCGACGAGTTCGCCGAAATGGCCGACTGCCTCGCCGGCGTCGAGGCGCTGGCCGACACCCTGGCGAAGCTGGCGTCGTGACGACCTACCTCCTCGAGCGCGCCCTGCTCCCCGACGGGGTCCACGACGACGTGCACGTCGAGGTCGTCGACGGCCGCTTCGCCGCCGTCGAGCCGGGTGTCCTGGCGAGCGCGGCCGAACGCCTCAACGGGCTCACCGTCCCCGGCCTCGCCAACACCCACAGCCACGCCTTCCACCGCGCCCTGCGCGGTCGCACCCAGCGTGAGCGAGGCAGCTTCTGGACCTGGCGCGAGCAGATGTATGCCGTCGCCGAGCGACTGGACCCCGACACCTACCTCGCCCTCGCGACCGCCACCTTCCGCGAGATGGTCGCGGCGGGCATCACCTGCGTCGGCGAGTTCCACTACCTCCATCACCGCCCCGACGGTCGCCCCTACGACGACCCCAACGCGATGGGCCTGGCGCTGATCGAGGCCGCGCGCGTCGCCGGGCTTCGGATCACCCTGCTCGACACGCTCTACCTCTCCAGCGGCTTCGGCGCTCCGCCCGAGGGGGCGCAGGTGCGGTACGACGACGGGTCGGCCGAGGACTGGGCGGCACGCGTCGACGGGCTGGCCGGGTCCGACGCGGCGCTGGTCGCGGGCGCGCTGCACTCCGTCCGCGCGCTGCCCTCGGAGCCCGGAGCCGCGCTGGCCCCGCTCGCCGCCTGGGCCGATGGTCGGCCGCTCCACGTCCACCTCTCCGAGCAGGTCGCTGAGAACGACGGCTGCCGAGCGGCGTACGGCGTGACCCCGACGCGGCTCCTGGCCGACCACGGCCTCCTGGGGCCGATGACGAGTGCCGTGCACGCGACCCACCTGACCGCCGACGACATCGCGCTCCTGGGTGAGGCGCGCGCGTTCGCCTCCTTCTGCCCGACCACCGAGCGCGACCTCGGCGACGGCGTCGGCCCGAGCCGCGCACTGCGAGACGCGGGCGCGCGCCTGACCCTCGGCTCCGACAGCCACGCCGTCATCGACCTCTTCGAGGAGATGCGCGCGGTCGAGCTCGACGAGCGCCTGGTCAGCCAGCAGCGCGGGCACTGGCAGGCAGCCGAGCTGCTCGAGGCCGCGACCACGACCGGTCACGCCAGCCTCGGCTGGGACGACGCGGGCGCGATCGCCGTGGGCATGCGCGCCGACCTCGTCACCCTCGACACCGCCAGCCCGCGCACGGCCGGCACCGGCGCCGACGAGCACACCGTCGTCTTCGCGGCCGGCGCGGCCGACGTCACCCAGACCATGGTCGACGGGCGCATCGTCTTCCGGCAGGCTGAGGCCGGCCAGGTCGGACGCGAGCTGGCCACCGCGATCGGGAAGGTGTGGGAGCTGTGAGCAGCATCTTGGTCACCGGCATCGGCGAGCTCACCACCAACGTCGCGGCGCAGGCTCGCCCCGATGACCACCGCGACCCGACCGGCATGCTCGGCCTGGTCGACGACGCGGCCGTCGTGCTCGAGGGCAGCACCATCGCCTGGGTCGGCCGGGCCAGCGACGCACCCGCCGCGGACACGGTCTGCGACGCAGGTGGTCGCGCCGTCATCCCGGGCTATGTCGACAGCCACAGCCACCTGGTGTTCTCGGGCGATCGCGCGCAGGAGTTCGCCGCCCGCATGACAGGGGAGCCCTATTCCGCCGGCGGCATCCGCACCACCGTCGCGGCCACTCGCGCGGCCACCGACGAACAGCTCACGTCGCACGTCGCCCGTCTCGTTGCCGAGATGCGGGCCCAGGGCACCACCTCACTGGAGATCAAGAGCGGCTACGGACTCTCGGTCCACGACGAGGCTCGCTCGCTCGCCGTGGCCCGCCAGTTCACCGAGGACACCACCTTCCTCGGCGCCCACGTCGTCCCCGCCGGCACCACCCCCGAGGACTACGTCGACCTGGTCACGGGCCCGATGCTGACCGCGGCAGCACCCCACGCCCGCTGGATCGACGTCTTCTGCGAGGACGGCGCCTTCGACGTCGACCAGGCACGAGCGATCCTGGCAGCGGGCACCGACAACGGCCTGCGCGGTCGCCTCCACGCCAACCAGCTGACGTACGGCGGAGGGGTCAAGCTCGCCGCCGAGCTCGGGCTCGTCGCGGTGGACCACTGCACCTACCTTGCCGACGACGACGTCAGTGCTCTGGCCGACTCCGGCACGATCGCGACGCTGCTCCCGGGTGTCGAGTTCTCGACCCGGCACCCCTATCCCGACGCCCGCAAGCTCATCGACGCGGGCGTGCAGGTCGCGATCGCCAGCGACTGCAACCCCGGCTCCTGCTTCACCTCCTCGATGGCGCTGTGCATCGCGCTGGCCGTCCGCGAGATGCGGATGAGCCCGGCCGAGGCCCTGCATGCGGCGACTGCCATGGGCGCCCAGGCCCTCGACCGCGACGACGTCGGGGTGATCGCCCCGGGCAAGCGCGCCGATCTCGTGCTGCTCGAGGCTCCGTCGTACCTCCACCTCGCCTATCGTCCGGGCGTCCCGCTCGTGGCCGGCGTCTGGCAGGGCGGTCGCCCGGTCGTCCCGGGGTCCTGAGCGCCCACCCCGCAGCCACGTCGTCGGACGTCCCGGCGGACGTCCGACAGGCCGGCAGCCGCATCGTCGGACGCACGCCGGCCAGCGAAGGCTGCAGCGGCGCTACGCCGCCCCCATCGCCGCGAACAGCACCGCGGTCGCGTGCCGGACCGGATCGCCGTACGACGACCGACGCGCGCCGGCGAGGGCCTCGTCGAGCCGCTGCCCAGAGGCAAGGCCGGCGTGCAGGGCGAGCATCACCTGCACGGTCGCGGCATCGTCCACGTCGGCGATCGACGCGACGACGCCGGCGGTGCCCTGGGTGAGCAGGGCCGACGCGAACCCGATGACGTCCTGACCGCCGATGTCGGCGACGACGCCGGACCGGCAGGCGGGGAGGACGATGCGGTGCGGAGGCCGCTCGAGCCGGTGGATGTCGTCGACGGTGAGCGGACCGTCAGCGAGCTGGAGGCTGGAGAACATCGGGCTCTCGTGGCGGAAGGTTCCATGGGCTGCGATGTGCGCCAGGCCGGCGCCGTCCAACGCCGATCGCACACTGCCCACCGTCGACGACGCGCCGACAAGGGTGGTCGCGTCCGGGCGAAGGGCGGCGACGGCCACCACCTCACCACCACCCGTGGGCAGCCCGGGTCCGGCCACGAAGACCGTCCGCGTGGACGACGGCGAAGCCGTGGCGGCCCGCACCCACGAGGTCGCCGAGGGCGTCGGAGAAAAGGCGCGGTCGTGCAGGGACGGGATCAGCCCCCACGGCGCCCCGAGGAAGGCGGCGGGCGGCGAGACCACCACCGAGCGATCAACCGGCAGCAGCCGGGCCACTGGGCCGAGCAGCGCGCTCTCCAACCGGAGCGCGAGCGGCGTGAGGTCGATGGGCCGACCGCGCGTCGCGCTGCGCAGGCCGTACAACGCCCGCTCCATGGCCTTGTGGGCGTCCTCCAACGGGCCGATCAGAAACGTCCGCCAGCGACCGTCGCGCACCACGACGGCGTACAGCGTCGCGTCCACGTTCACCAGCTGCACCAGGATCCGATCGCCCAGCCGGGAGACGAGTTCCTCGGGCGACGTGGTCCTCGCGAGCCCGCCCGATCCTGACGTCGCCGCCCAGGCCAGCCGGACCTCGCGTTCCTTCTGTGCACGCTCCCGCGTCAGGGTCTGGATCCTTGCGGGGTCTGGTTCCTCGGCAATCCTGTGGGACAAGCCTCGAATGGTGGCCAGGAGGGCGTCGATCACCGGATCGGACGGCGCCGCAACGGGCTCGCTCAGCGACGCCGCGCGGCCGCGATCGCTCCAGTGCACCAGCGCGCGGGGACCACGAGGGAGCGCGTGGCGTACGGCGAGGGCGGCGAGGTCCGCGCTGTGGATCGCGGTCAGGGCGCGGAGCTCGGGGCTGCCGAGCGAGGCGCGGTGCTCGGCAAGGGCATCGAGACCCTGACCCACTGCCTGCAGCACGCGCGGGCGCCCCTGCACCTCCAGGTCGAGGGCGTGCGCCAGCCACGCGGTGCTGCGGCTCAGCGGATTGCCGCGGTGCCGTCCGCGCGCAGCTCGGGAGAGGTACGTCGAAGCGCCAGCCGGATCCTTGTCCGCGAGCTCGCGTCCGGCCACCAGGGCGGCGAGCACACCGTCCTCGGTGCGGTCGTCCGCGAGCGAGTCGGCGAGGGCGACAGCGGCCCGTCGGGAACCGCGGCCGAGGTCGATGCGGGCCTGGAGGCCCACGAGGTCGGCCCGGGTGCGCCACCAGTCCCGATGCTGCCGGGCGAAGAGCCGTCGGGCGACCTGCGCGTCAGCGAGGGCGAGCTCGGGATCACCTTGGCCGAGCCGGGCGCTCGCGCGCATCAGCAGCACCTCGGCACGCTCCTGCGGCCGGCGCGCGGTCCACACTGCTGCCGCGCCGACCACCTGCGCGGCCTCGTCGCAAAGACCCGCCACGAGCAGCACGGTGGCGCGGTCGAGCGCCAGCTCGAGGTGCGGAGCGCCGAGCTCGGCGTACCGCTCACCGAGGTCAGCGAATGCCGCCAGTGCTCCGGGCAGGTCACCGCGGAAGAACTGGATCAGCGCCAGGTTGTGCACCACGGCGAGCGCTTCGAGGTGTGCCTCGTGCCGGGTGAACAGGGCCTCAGCCTGACGAAGGTCGTCCTCCGCGCCGACGAGGTCGCCACGGGGCAACCTCGCGTAGGCGCGGAGGTTGAGCGCCCGCGCCTCCCAGACCACGTCGCCGGCTCGCCGGAACTTCGGGATGGCCTGCTGCAGGTCGGCGATCGCGGCGGAGTGCTGGCCCAGGCGGGCCAGGACGTAGGCCCGGCGCATCAGGGCCCGGGGCCTGATCGGTCCGCGCGCGGAGGCCATCTCGACGGCACCGTCAGCCTCGCGCAGCCCGGCCCGTGACTCGCCGTGCAATGCCAGGGCGGTGCCCAGCGTGGCGCGGACGTCGGAGACCCGGTCAGCATCGCTCGTGCGCCTCGCCAGCTGCCGGGCCCGTCGCAGGTGCACGAGGGCGAGGTCGACGTCGCCGCGGTCGCGCTGAACGATCCCGAGCGCGTGGTGGGCGTACGACAGCTCCTCCGGATCCGTGCCGGTGGCGACGGCCCTGGTTGCGACATCGGCGGCTCGGCCGGGCTCCGTGACGGCCAGCCGGAGCAGGTCTTGACCAGTCGGACCAGACACCCTTGAATCCCTCCCACCCGCTGCGACCACTCGCTAACCTCGGGCCAGGCGCGCCGCTCTCGGCGAGGCCGGCTCGCTCCATCCAAGCCCATCTGGGGGACAGTCATGGACAATTCGTCAACCGACGCTCAGCGCGACGAGTCAGGTCGTGAGTGGGACGACAAGCGCGAAGGCCTCCAGAAGGAGATCATCCGCGAGCAGGTGGCCTACCTCATCGAGGCGATGGGTGGCCCCGACGCCGCTGCTGCCGTGTGGACCGATGACGGATGGCTCTCCTACCTCTACCGCCCGGGCTACCTGCTCGCGCGCGACGAGCACTGGCGCGACGTGGCCGAGCTGCTCGGGGCCGAGCGCGTCGAGGACGACCGGTCACAGCAGCTGCGCGGTCTGAGCGTCCTGCGGGTGTCGACGGACACCGAGACCGCGGACCACCTGCGGCGCGTCGACCGTGAGCTGGGCACCGGCATCGCCACACCCGACCACATCCTCTTCGTGACTCCGGGCGGAAGCGGCACGGCCTGCCCGGCGACCGAGCCGCAGGAGCTGGACGAGGCGCCGGCGCCGTACCCGCCCGTCACGAGCGACGCGGGCGCAGGCACCGGGGTCTTCGTCTCCGTGGTCGACACGGGCTGGTGGCCCGATGCCGCGACGGACCCGGCCTCCCCGTGGCTCGCAGGGGTCACGGGCGACCCCGAGACGATCGACGTGGACAACATCCATCCGTACGCCGGCCACGGCACGTTCATCGCCGGCGTCGTGCGCACCCAGGCACCCGCCACCAGGATCCGGGTCGAGGGATTCCTGCCCCTGGGGGGAGCCGTCTACGAATCGGAGATCGTCGTCCAGCTCGGCGAGGCCCTGGCACTGGCTCCCGACATCATCTCCCTGTCCGCGGGATGCCCCACGCGTGGCCAGCTGCCGCTGCTGGGCTTCGAGGTCTTCTGGGAGCAGCGGTTGAGTCACCTGAAGGGCACGGTCCTCGTGGCCGCGGCCGGCAATGACTCGCACCGTTTGCCGTTCTGGCCGGCCGCCTTCCCCTGGACCGTCTCGGTCGGAGCACTCGACGCCGACGGCAGGCGCGCCGACTACTCCAACTTCGGCAGCTGGGTCGACGTCTACGCCCTCGGCACCGACCTGGTCAATGCCTATCCGACCGGGACGTTCTTCTGCCACGAGCCGCCGAACGTCGGGGACAAGCGGGAGTTCAAGGGCCTGGCGAAGTGGAGCGGGACGTCCTTCTCGACGCCACTGGTCTCCGGGCTGATCGCGGCGCGGATGAGCCAGCACGGGATCAGCGCGCGCCACGCCGCCGACGAGCTGCTGGCCGAGGCCAGGATCGCCGGACGCCGGGGTGTCGGGCCGGTGCTCGAGCCGAACAACTAGGTCAGACCGCCGCCTTGGTTTCGACACGGCGCTGGCGCGCCTGCTCAACCAGCGGCTGGTGGGTCAGAAGGTCAGCCACTGGGTCGTGCCCTGGCCCTCGATGGTGAAGCGGACCGGACCGGGCAGCGAGCCCATCAGCTCGAAGACTCCGTCCTCGTCGCTGGGCGACTGGACGCGCTGACCGACGACATTGGTCATGACCACGGTCACGGTCCCGCCGGGGAGCACATGGCCCATGATCCGCTCGCCGTCGATCTCGAGCTCGAGACTGCCGATGGTGGAGCTGAAGGACACGGTGCGCGGCTCGTCGACGCCCGCGCTGCGGACGGTTGACGGCTCGAGCAGGGAGTCGTAGGTCAGCTCCATCAGCTCCTCGTCGATGGTGCGCCACGCGAAGGCTGCCTGGGCAGCAACGCGGTGCTTGGGGTCGATGTCGTCGCGTGAACGCAGAGCAAGAGCAAGCTCGTCCAGGACGGCCTGCTCATCAGGGGTGGTCTCGTTCATCGGTTTCTCCCGTCGGGGGCAGGTGGTGCGAGGTGACGCAGGGCAGTCGTGTTGCGCAGCTGCTGGATCGCACGGGCGCGGGTCGGTCCGATGCTGCCCACGGGGATGCCGGATCGGCGACTGATCTCCGCATAGGTGAGCGGGGGGTCCTCGGTCAGCAGGAGCAGCAGCTCTCGTCGTTCGGCGGGCAGTTCGAGGAGCGCGTCCACCAGGGCGTTCTGTCGTTCGCTGACCAGCAAGGCGTCGGCGACGTCGGGGGCGTCGTCGGCGCGCTCGAAGGTCGGGGAGGTCTGCGGGTCGGTCGGGATCACCCGGCCCCTCTTCTCCAGCATGCGCAGGCACTCGTTGCGGGTGACGGTGGACAGCCATCCCGGCAGCGCGCGCGGCTCGTCGATGCGGTCCAGGTGCTCGACCAGCCGCAGCCACACGGTCTGGTTGACGTCGTCGGCATCGGCTCCGGTGACGCGGTGGCGTCGGATGAGGGACGTCACCAAGGGCAGCAGGCGTTCGACGAGCTGGTTCCACGCAGACTGGCTTCCCCCGCGAGCCTCGAAGACCAGTGTTGCCATGTCCGTCCCCCCGGCCGGCCACGGGTCGGTGCCCCTGACACGCCTCTCACGCACCATGCTGACGTCCCTCACATTGGGTAGGAGCGGGCTGAGCAGTGGTTGATACACCCACGTCGCGATTCGCCTGGACTTTTTTCTCTTGCTGCACCTTGGCGCTTACCTGCCCATCCGGCAAGAGCGTTGGTCCCGGTGCTCGCGCACGCCGTCTGAGGTAGCCCTGAGGGCGATCTGAGGTAGGCGTGGCAGCAGGGTTAGGACACGTGCCCGATGTGGCTGCCTACCTCAGCGGCGCAATCTCTCCTCATACCGCCAGACAGGCGGTGATCACGATGAAGGAGACACCATGTTCACCACCGACAGCTTCATGAACGCCGAGGTCACCTATCGCGAGGGGCGCGTACGGCGCGGCCTGACCACGCGCCGCGAGCTGGCCGCCGCCAAGCGGTCCGCGAAGACCTCCGACCCGCGATGAGCACGACCCAGGCGACGGTCAGCTCCACCGAACCCGAGGAAACAGGAGAGCCGTTGTCAGTGGAAGACGACACAATGACCCTTGTGTCGACCACCCGCAGCACCGACCTCGTCGGACGCGATGCCGAGCTGGAGGACCTGATCTCCCGGCTCGGCATTCGCGCGTCGGCTGCCAGCCTGCCGCGTGCGGCCCGGGCGGTGCTGCTGGCCGGCGACGCCGGGGTCGGCAAGACCAGGCTGCTGACCGAGCTCCGCGACGTCGCCGTCGACGAGGGCTGGCTGGTGCTGGCCGGGCACTGTCTCGACCTGGCCGACGGGTCCCTGCCCTATCTCCCCTTCTCCGAGATCCTCGGACGCGTCCTGACGGACCGGCCGGAGGTGGCTGCGAGCGTGACCGATCGTCACCCCACTCTCGCCCGCCTCCAGCCCGGCCGTCGGCTGCGCGCCACCGATGACCGTGACGAGGACCAGTCGCTCGACCGGGGCAACATCTTCGCCGCCGTCCACGACCTCCTCGAGACCCTCTCGGAGGCGGGGCCGCTCCTCGTGGTGGTCGAGGACACCCACTGGGCGGACCAGTCGACCCGCGACATGCTCAGCTTCTTGTTCTCCCGCCCGTTCGCGGGCCCGGTCGGCCTGGTCGTGTCCTACCGCTCCGACGACCTGCACCGCCGCCACCCGCTGCGACCGCAGGTGGCGGAGTGGGCCCGGTTGCGCGGGGTCGAGCGGGTGCAGGTCGAACCGCTCGCCGACGGTGACGTGCGCCGGCTCGTCTATGCGATGCACAAGCACTCCACCATCCCCGAGGCGAGCGTCGCCGAGATCGTCGACCGCGCCGAGGGCAACGCCTTCTTCGTCGAGGAGCTCGTCGGCGCGACCTGGGCGACCGGCGGCCAGATCCCGGCCGAGCTGGCCGACGTGCTGATGGTCCGTCTCGACGATCTCGACGACCGCACCCTCGAGGTCGTGCGCGTCGCCAGTGTCGCGGGTCGTCATGTCTCCCACGAGCTGATCGCCGCGGTCACCGGGCTCGACGCGGCCGAGCTCGAGGGTGCCCTCCGCTCGGCTGTCGAGTCCAACGTGCTGGTGCAGGCCCGGGGGGCGTCCTACGCCTTCCGCCACGCACTCCTCGGCGAGGCGGTCTATGACGACCTGCTGCCCGGTGAGCGGGCCCGGCTGCACACCTCCTTCATGACCGCGCTCCAGTCGGGCCGCGTGGCCGGCACCGCTGCCGAGCTCGCGCTGCACGCGCGGCGCGCCGGTGATCGGCTGACCGCCGCCGTGGCCAGCATCGAGGCCGGCAACCAGGCGTTCGCGGTCGGCGGGCCCAACGAGGCGGCGATGCAGTTCCTCGAGGCGTGGCGGCTGCTGGCCGCCCTGCCCGAGCTGCCCGCCGACATCGACCTGCACGCGCTGGTGCGCAGGTGCGCGGAGGCCTTCATCGCCTCGGGGCGGGTGTCCAAGGCCGTCACCGTGCTGCGCAAGCACCTCGAGGCGATGCCGGCGGACGCGTCGGCGATCGACCGGGGACAGATCCTCACCTCCATCGCCGCCGCGTTGCTGCTGACCGACACCACCGAGGACCCGGAGGCGATGGCGGCCGAAGCGGTCGAGCTCCTCGCCGACGCGCCGCCCAAGCTGCTGGCCCGCGCCCTCGGCATCCACGCCCAGTGCTTGAGCCGGTGGGACGAGGAGCGGGCGCGGATGGTCGCGATGGAGGGGCTGGCGCTGGCCGAGAGGCACAGCCTGACCGGCATCGCCGTCGAGATCTCCACGACGTTGATCAGTCTCGACGACACTCCCGACCTCGACCTGCGCCGGTCGGCCTGGCGGGGAGCAGCCGAGCGTGCGCGCGCCGAGGGACACGTCGAGCCCGAGCTGCGTGCCCTCTACTTCCTCGGCCGGTTCCACCACGACCGGGGTGAGTTCGACGCAGCGGTCGAGGTCTACGAGCGGGTCATCCGCCGTGGTGAGGAGGTCGGTCTGCGGTGGGCGCCCTTCCCGGCGGAGGCACGCTGGATGAAGGCCAGCGTCCTGTCCGAGCTCGGTCGGCTCGACGAGGCCTTCGACCTGCTCGACGTGTCCGGGCTCAACCCGCCGCTGACCTACGAGTGGCTCTACTTCGCCCACCAGATGCAGATCGTCGCGATCCGGGGCAGGTGCAAGCCCGACTCGTTCACCACGCTGCGCGACTACTGGTCGCGCGACGGGCTGATCGCCATCGTGGGTGCCTCCGCCGAGCTCATGCGCGCCGAGCAGGCCGGCGACCCGGCCCGCGCCGTCGAGATCTACGACCACGTCGTCGAGACCGTCCGGCCGCTGTGGCACGAGTGGTTCCAGGCGCGGCTGCGGCTGACCACCATCGTGATCGGGATCCACGCGACGGCGGCCGCCCACCAGTCCGTCGCCGAGCGGGAGGCAGCAGCCAAGGTCACCGGGCGCATGCTCAGCGACGCGGCGCGGGTCGCCGACTTCTATGCCCAGTACGACACGGCGCGCGGTCCCGAATACCAGGCCTGGGTGGCGCGCCTCGCCGCCGAGGAGCTGCGCTGGCGGTGGCTGAGCCAGCTCGATCCTCCCGGTCCCGACGAGCTGGTCGCGGCGTGGCGAGCGGCCGAGGCGGCCTTCGTGGCCTACGGCAACGTCTACGAGGTCGCCCGCGTGCGAGCAAGGCTCGCCGAGGTGCTGCGCGCGACCGGCGACGCTGCCGGCGCACGGGTCCTTGCCGACCAAGCGCGCGACACCGCGCGGGCGCTGGGCGCGGAGCCGCTGCTGGCCGAGCTGACCACGCTCGGATCGGCCGCCCAGCGCGCTCGGTCGCAGGTCGACACCGTGAGCCTGACGCCGCGCGAGGGCGAGATCCTGGCGCTCGTCGCGCAGGGCCGCAGCAACGGCGAGATCGGCAAGCAGCTCTTCATCAGCACCAAGACGGTCTCGGTCCACGTCTCCAACATCCTCGGCAAGCTCGCCGCCTCCTCCCGCACCGAAGCCGCCGCGATCGCACGCCGCGAGGGGCTGATCCCGGCCTGAGGAGCCGGTCGCCGGCTTGCCCGGCGCCCAACGGGAGCTACCGAACAGTCGGGGGGTCTTTGCCACCGGGTGACCCCCGTACCCTTCGGTAGCTTCGCGGCGCGGGGCGCCAGCTCGGCGGATCAGACCCGCGCTTGGACCTGAGTCTTCTGAGGACTCAGGTCCAAGGAACGCCCGCCAGGCCAGGCCACGCTTCGCGCTGACCGGTGTCGGGGAACGACATCGGGGTCTGGCGAGCCTGGTCGCCCGATCTGGTTCCCCAACCCGTGCCGCCAGGATGAGCCCGGCACAATGTCATGAGATGACTGACGACGACTTCCGCTGCCACGTGGGCAGCCGCGACGACGGCGAGCCGCTGGCCGGTACGGCGCCGACGGATTCTGCCTTCCTGTTCGTGGAGTATCCCGGGGCGTGGGGGCGCCAGGCCGTCGCGGAGAGTCGACTGCCCGAGGCGGTGAAGGGACACCTCGACGGCCTGTCCGGGGTCCGCGTGCAGCTGATCCGGCGCCACGGTGGCGTCGGTGGGCCGGGCGTGCGCGTCTTCCATGCCGTGGCGTACGGCGACGGGTTCGCCGTACGCACCGCGTCGTTGCCCGACGCCGAGGCGCTCCTCGATCTCGACCTCGAGCGCGACCTGACCGACCACGACGGCGCGCTGTGGCTGGGGTGCACCAACGGCCGTCGCGACCGGTGCTGCGCCGAGATCGGTCGCCCGATCACCGCGGCGCTGGCGGCACGCTGGCCCGAGGAGACGTGGGAGACCACGCACCTCGGCGGGCACCGGTTCTCCGGCACCCTGCTCGCGCTGCCCAGCGGCCACACCCTCGGTCGGCTGACGACCGACAACGTGGTCGATGCGTGCGCCGAGATCGAGGCCGGCGGAGTGCCGCTCGACCTGAGCCGCGGCCGGGCCGGACGCAGCGGTGTGGACCAGGTGCGCGAGCTGCACGTGCTGGGCGGAGGCAGTCCCGACGTGGAGGTCGTCGAGCTCCCCGGGCCGGTGCTGCGGCAGAGCTGCGGAGACCTGAAGCTGAAGGCCACGACCCGCTTCGAGGTCGTCCCGGCGCCGTCGACGACTGTCCTGTAACTTCACGCGCTGACTGAGTTGCGCGTACAGCGCCCCCGCCTGCGGCCTAGGCTCGGGTCATGACAGCGCTGGAGCAGCGACCCGACCAGATGGCGACGACGGACGCGGAGGCGCACGCGCTGACGGCCCGCCGCTACGAGAAGATGCGTCCGCTCGCCGGGTCGCCGACGCCGGTCGACCTCGACGGGCTGCCGCCGGGTCCGCGCTGGCCGGCGATCATCCAGAGCATCGGGCTGCTGCGCTTCCGCCACCAGTTCGTGCCGTGGGCGCACCGGCGCTACGGCGACGCGTTCACGGTCCGGATCCTGCCGCAGGGCCGGCCGCTCGTCCTCTTCACCCGGCCCGAGCACGCGCGCGAGATCTTCGCCGGCGACCCGGAGGTCTTCCACGCCGGCAAGGGCAACGCCATCCTCGGGCCGATGATGGGCGAGCACTCGCTGCTGCTCCAGGACTCCAGCGAGCACAAGCGGGCCCGCAAGCTCCTGATGCCCGCCTTCAACGGCCACGCGTTGCGTGAGTACGCCGATCTCGTCACCGACGTCGCCACCGCCGAGGTCGCGTCGTGGTTGCCGGGGGAGTCGTTCTCCGCCCTCCGGCGGATGAACCGGCTCACCCTCGAGGTGATCCTGCGCGTCGTCTTCGGTGTCACCGACGAGGCCCGGCTCGCCGAGATGCGCCCACGGGTCAACAAGGTCGTCGACATCAGCCCGGCGATCCTCTTCGGCTACGGCATGCCGCGGCTGCAGAAGCTCGGCCCGTGGAAGCGGTCGAAGGACAACGCCTTCGAGCTCGACGCGCTCATCTACGCCGAGATCCGCGAGCGTCGGGCGGCAGCCGACCTGGACTCGCGCACCGACGTGCTGTCCCGGCTGATCCGCGTCGGCACCGAGGGCGGCTCCACCGATGACCGCCTCACCGACGAGGAGCTCCGCGACCAGCTCATCACCCTCCTGCTCGCCGGTCACGAGACCACCGCGACGGCGCTGGCGTGGGCGCTCTACGAGCTGGGGCGATCTCCCGCGTTGCTCGAGCGCTCGCGCGCGGCGGCCGTCGAGGGCGACGACGACTGGCTCGAGGCGGTGCTCAAGGAGTCGATGCGCCTGCACCCCGTCATCCCGATGGTGGTGCGCACCCTGATGAAGCCCGCGAGCATCGGTGGCCATGACCTGCCCGCCGGCACCACCGTCGGGCCCTCGATCATCATCGCCCACTCGCGGCCCGACAACCACGAGTCGCCGTCGGAGTTCCGGCCCGAGCGCTTCATCGAGGGACAGCCGGCGACCAACACCTGGATCCCGTTCGGCGGCGGCGTGCGCCGTTGCATCGGCGCCGGCTTCTCGCTGATGGAGGGCGTCGTCGTGCTGCGCGAGGTCCTCTCGACCTATGCCGTCGAGTCGATGGGCGAGGACAAGCCCAAGGTCCGCAACATCACCAGCGTGCCGCGCGACGGCGCGACGATCCGCATCACGCGCTGAGTCCTTGGTTTCGACGCGCTCGTTCCTCGCTGCTCAACCAGCGAACCTGTGCCGCTGGTTGAGCAGGCGCGCCAGCGCCGTGTCGAGACCGAGGCGAACTACTCGGTCAGGACGTCGCGCACCTGCGCCTCGGTGAGGCCGTAGTCGGCCAGGTCGTAGGCATGCTTCGGGGCGCGTACGCCGCTGCGCGACCGCGCCAGCTCCGCCGACACCGCTGCGGCGCCGGCGTCGCTCCACTCGAGCCCGGCAGCGCCGTACACCCCGCGCACGGTCGTGAGCGGGTCGGCGACGAGGTCGTCGTAGGCCACGTCGACCACGTCGCCCGAGTGCGGACTCGCGCGGAAGGCCGCCTGCTCACGCGCGAGCAGGTCGAGCTGGGTGCGACCGATGGTGTCGCCGACGAAGACGTCCGAGGTGCCGCGGGTCGAGGCGGCGGCCAGCGAGCACATCGACGCCGTGCACGCGACCGGGTCGCGGTGCGTGACGACGACGACCGCGTCGGGGTGGACCGCCTTGATCGCATCGAGCGCGACGAGGTGGCTGGGGTTCTTGAGGATCCAGCGCTTCTCGGTGTCGTTGAGGCCGATCAGCTGCAGCAGTGCGCGGTGCCGTTCGTAGGCGGGCGTCCAGTCCTGCCCGGCAAGCCAGGCGGAGTAGCCCGGGGTGAAGGCCTGCGTCTCGAAGGCGACCGAGCGGCCGGTGTGCTGCAGCAGCCGCCAGCACTCCTCGTGCGACGCCGCGTCGGAGTAGTGCAGCCCGGCGAGCTCGGGGTTGGCCTCGTGGAACGCGGCGTAGCCCGCCTGCATCGCGCCGAAGATCGGGTCGCTCTCCCAGGTGTCGCGCGGCGGGCGGGGCTGCGGCAGGTCGGCGAGCCACTGCTCAAGGCCCTGGTGTGCCGGGTCCGCCGTCAGGAGGCGTTGCAGCAGCGTCGTGCCGGATCGGGGGAGACCCATGATGAAGACCGGCCTCTCGATCGCGACGTCCTTCGACGCGGGGTTGGCGCTGAAGCCCTGTTGCGCCATCAGCTTCGCGACGAGCAGGCCCTTGACCATGCCGCGCATGCGGTAGTTGCCGACGCCGGTCAGGCCGGAGGCGCTGGCGTAGTCCTGGAGGAGAACCCCCAGTCCCTCCTCGTGGGTGTCGTCGCCGAAGTCGCTGAGCCCGGTCGTACGAACGGCCGCCGCGGTGATGTCGTCGAGGGTGCCGACATCGTCACGCACCCTCACGAGTGGAACTCGCCGCAGTCGACGTTGAGCGTCTGCCCGCTGACCGCGCTGGCCAGGTCGCTGGCGAGGAAGAGCGTCGCCCGCGCGACCTCGTCGGCCGTCGCGAGCCGCTTGAGGTCGGTCGGCGCGGCCTTCTCGGCGTAGACCTCGTCGTGGGTGCGGCCCGACTCCGACGCGATCCAGTCGAAGTAGGCCTTGTTGACGTCCTCGTAGATGTAGGACGGCGCGACCGAGTTGACCCGGATGCCGCGCGGGCCGAGCTCGGTCGCGAGGCTGGAGCTGAGGTGCTGGAGGGTGCCCTTGGACAGCTTGTAGCCGCTGTACTCCGGCTGCGAGGTGTAGACCACGCACGAGCTGATGTTGATGATCGACCCGCTGCTCGCCGCGAGGGCGTCGGCGAACAGTGCGCTCAGCCGCAGTGGGGCGAAGACGTTGGTCTCCTGCGCGGCGCGCAGGCCGTCGAGGTCGAGCGTCGTCAGCGGGTCCATCGGCGGGATCCCGAACGCGTTGTTGATCAGGCAGTCGACCCGCCCGAACTCCGCCAGCGCTCGCTCGACGAGGGCGGCACGCTGCGCCTCATCGGTGATGTCGGTCGGTACGACGAGGGCCCGGCGCCCCAGCTCGCCGACGACGGCTGCCATCTTCTCCAGCCGCCGCTCGGTGCGGCTCGCCAGCACGAGGTCGGCGCCCATCCGCGCAGCCTCCTCGCCGAGGGCACGGCCCAACCCCGGGCCGACACCGGAGAGCACGATCACCTTGTCCTGGAGGAGCGTCATGGCGTCAGACTAGAACGTGTTTCAGTTCTGCGTCGAGGGTTGCGGCGCAGACGACCCACTCACGAGATCATCCGCCGCGCGATCCCGACCTGCCGCGCCTCGATCCGCGCGGCGTACTCGGCAGGCGTCACGCGCTGGTGGGCCAGCGACGCCATCGACGCGAGCGAGGAGAACGGCACGACCGACACCGTCGGCCCACCGGGAGCCTGGTCCGTCCGCTGCCAGCGCAGCATCATCACGCCGGCCGCGTGCCCGGTCGTCTCCAGCCAGTTCGCCAGCCCCGGGTCCTGCGCGGAGATGACGTAGCGCAGCATCCCGTCGTCGTCGACGTGCGACTGCGCGCGCGTCAGCGACGTCTGGTGGTGCTCGTAGTCCGTCGAGACGTACCACTTCGAGCCGACCTGGATCGATTGGTACGGCGCCGCGCTGGCCGGCACCGAGACCACGAGAGCCTCGTCGTCGGCGAGCGCGTAGTGCCCGATGGAGGAGAACTGCGTGGGCAGGCCGCCGGGCGTCGTGGCCGGGGCGGTCAGCGTGTTGACGGGCTCCTTGTATGTGAACCACTCCGGGAACGCGAACCACGTGGCCAGCCGTCCGGTGAGCAGCTTCGCCGCGACGGCGTACCTCTTCTCGATCCGTTCGACCGAGACCGGAGCGCGTGGGACCCCGGCGGTGTCGAGGCGCTGGATGCGCAGGGTGCCCCGGTCCTCCGCCAGCCAGTCGGAGTAGACCTCGCGGACGATCAGCGTCGAGCCCTTCCGGAGTCCGAGCTCCGGCCCGAACCGCCACTCGAAGGTCCCGTCGTCGGCGACGGGGAGCGAGCGGTCGTCGAAGGCGGCGAGCGTGTCCGGTGTCCCCGAGGACGTGTAGCCCCCGCTCATGATCTGGAAGGACAGGTCGGCGGTCGTGCCGCGGCGCCCCGAGACGACGTACGACGCGTCGGAGGTGAGGTTGGCGTTGAAGTAGACCGCGTCGGGGTTGTCGAGCCCCTGGCGTGAGTACTGGTGCGTCGGGTTGATCAGAACGGGGTGCTCGAGGTCGTGGTCGAACGCCATCTGGATCGCCGAGCGGATCGAGCCGGCGAGGTAGTCGAGCCCCTCGGCGAGCTCCTGCTCGGTGATGTCGAAGGGCGGGTTGCGGATGAGCTGCTCCGCCTCCTCGATCGCGTCGCGGAACAGGTCAAGAGACACGCGAGATCACCGACTCGGCGTAGCGCTCCAGGTGCTCGACCTTCTTCGCGAGCGGCTCGGTGTCCGGGCCCAGGATGTAGGGGACCCGGAAGCCGACGATGCAGTCGGTGACCCCGCGGTCCTCGAGCCGCTTCACGCCGTCGGGGTCGTAGGCGTCGTAGGAGATGACGTGCACCTCGAAGTCGTCGCGCGTGTCCCCCTCCTCGGCCCGAATCGAAGCCAGCCGCGTGAGCAGCCGGTCGAGCTCCTCCCCGTCCCCGCCGGCATGCATCCAGCCGTCTCCCTTGCGTACGGCGCGGCGCAGCGCCGCATCGCTGTGGCCGCCGACCAGGAGGGGGATCGGTGACGTCGGCGCCGGACTCTGCTTGAGCTCGGGGAAGCTGTAGAACTCCCCGTCGTAGCCGAAGAACTCACCCGACGTCAGCCCGCGCAGGACGTCCATGCACTCGTCCATCCGCTTGCCGCGGCGCTCCCACGGGACGCCGAGGGTCACGAAGTCCTCGGGCCACGGCGACAGCCCGACGCCCAGCCCCAGCCGGTTGTCGGAGAGGAAGGCCAGCGACGACGCCTGCTTGGCGACGAGCACCGGCGGCCGGACGGGGAGCTTGAGCACGAACGGCGTGAGCCGCAGTGTCGAGGTGACCGCGAAGAGGTGCGCGCACATCACCATCGTCTCGACGAACTCCTTGTCCTCGAGGAACTCCCGGTCGCCGGTGTCGGTGTAGGGATAGCTCGAGTCCGACTCGCGTGGATAGATCAGCGAGTCGGCCACCGTCATCGAGGTGTAGCCCGCGGCCTCGGCGGCCTGGGCGAGCGGGGCGTAGAACTTCGCCTGGGTCATCGCCTCGGCATACGTGAATCTCATGGCCACACACTAGAACGTGTTCTAGGCTCGCGCCATGGACCTGCAGGAGCTCAGCGACCGCCAGGAGATCACCGACCTCATCACGCGCTACACGCGAGCGGTCGACACGCGCTCCTTCGAGGACCTCGTGCACGTCTTCACCGACGACGCGGTGCTCGACTACTCGATCGTCGGCGGCCCCAAGGACGTGCCCGCCGTCGTGGTCCCGTGGATCGAGAAGGGGCTGGCGGGCTTCGACCGCTTCCAGCACCTCATCGGCCAGGTGTCGATCGAGCTCGACGGGGATGCGGCCCGCGCGACGGCGTACTTCACGAACCCGATGGTGAGCACCGACCCCGACGGGACGGAGAAGCTGTGGGAGGTGGGCGGCTACTACCACCACGACCTCGTGCGTACGCCGCTCGGCTGGCGCTCGCGCGGGATCGTCGACGACGTCGTGTGGACCCGCGGCTTCTGAGCCGGCTTGGGCTCCTGACCGGCCGTCGGCGACAATGGCGGCCACCCCAGCCTGCAACGAGGAGAGTCACGTGGTCGACACCGAGGACCGCCCGGTCCTGACCGGCCTGATCGCGCTGGTCGCCGTCGCCGCGGTGATCGGCATCATCGGCGGCCTGGCCGCTCTCGTCGGCAGCAAGGTCCTCGGTCTCGACGGTGACACGACTGCCTCGTCGGCGGGCAGCGCCACGAGCAGCGGCTCGCTCTACCTGCCGGAGCCCACGATCACCTCGGACACGGTGGTGCCGGAGAGCCCGGCGTCGACCACCGCCTCGCCCGTCGACCCGTCCGACGCGAACAGCAAGGAGATCGAGCTCTCCGCAGGCCAGCAGTCGGTCAGTGCGATGCAGCAGATCGACCTCACCGGCAGCTACCCCACCGGCGAGGGCGCGATCCTCCAGGTGCAGCGGCTCGAGGACGGCAGCTGGGAGGACTTCCCGGTGACGGCGTCGGTGAACAACCAGACGTTCTCGACCTACGTGCAGACCGGTCAGACCGGCGAGAACACCTTCCGGGTCATCGACACCGACAAGGACCTCGTCTCCAACGAGGTCGTCGTCACCGTCGGCTGAGGTCCAGCCGCCGGGTGAAGTAGCCCACCCAGACGGTGCCGAGGGCAGCCCCGGCGCCCATCACCAGGCACGCGGCCGCCAGCGGCGCCGCGGCTGCGGCGAGGCTGACGAGCAGCGCGCCTCCGGAGAGCCCGATGTCGCCGCACAGCCGCCAGCCGCCGAGGTACTGCGCGCGTCCCTCGATCGGCGCGGTGTCGGCGCCCAGGGTCATCACGATGCCGGCGCCGAGGCCGTTGCCGACGGCCATCAGCGCCATCACCGCGGCCACCGTGACCGCGGTCGTCGCGAGGGGCAGCAGCAGGCAGGCGAGGGCCGTGGTCGCGACGACGGGTACGGCGACGACGAACCGCCCGTAGGTGTCCATCAGCCAGCCGCCCGGCAAGAAGCACACGAGGTCGACGGCCGCGGCCGCCCCGAAGATCAGCGAGGTCGTGCTCGCGGACAGCCCGACGTGCTCGGCCCACAACGGCAGCAGGCCGATGCGCAGCGCTCGACTGGCCGAGATGATGACGACCGCGACGCCGACGGTGAGCAGCGTGCGCCGGTGCTCCATCAGCACCGACACGACCGACAGGTGCGGCGTCGCGCCGCGGTGCTCGGAGCCGAGGTCGGGCATCGAGCGGGCCAGCAGCGCCGACGCCAGCGACATCGCGGCGGCCAGCCAGAAGACCCAGGTCAGCCCGCCGAGGTGGATCAGGCCGGCGCCGAGCAGCGGTCCGACGAGCACCCCGATCCGCATGCTGCCACCGAGCGCGGCCATCGCCCGCGCACGGAAGGCCAGCGGGACGGCATCGATGAGGTGGCCCTGTCGCGCCATCATGAAGACGGTCCAGGTCATGCCGCTGAGCAGCACGGCCAGCCCGAGCGCGACGACCGAGTCGGTGAGGGCGGCGAAGGCCATCGCGACCGCGTCGAGCGACCCGACCGTGGTCAGGGCCCGGCGCTCGCCGATCCGCGCGACGAGGGCGCCAGCGGGCAGGGAGGCGAGCAGGCTGCCGACGCCCAGCAGGGCGACGATGAAGGCGGCAGTCGGGACGTCCGCGCCGAGGTCGAGGGCGCGCAGCGCCAGGACCGGCAGGACCGCGCCGTGCCCGATCGCACTGACGATCGAGGGCGCGTACGCCGACAGCGCGACGTCGCGGAGACGGAAGGTCGCGTCCACGCGCTCGGTGTCCCCGGAACTCACCTGGTCATTGTCAACGCCCGGTCGCCGACGTCTGCCACCGGCTCCGGAGGAGTGGGTGCCGGACGACGGGACACGCGCTGGCCGAGCACCACGCCGCCGAGGACGAGCAGCACGCCCAGCGCCTGCATGGGACCGAACACCTCGTGGGCGAACGCGACGCCCAGCGCCGTACCCACCACCGGGTTGATCAGGCCGATCAGCGACACGGCGCCGGCCGGCATGGCGCGCAGGCCGGTGAACCAGCAGACGTAGGCGAGGCCGGTGCCGACGATCGCGATCCAGGCGTAGCCGAGCGCGGCGGTGAGGTCGACGGCCGGGGGCGCGCCCTCGACGAGGAGCGCGACGGGCAGCAGGGCCAGGCCACCGACGACGAGCTGCCAGGAGACGAGGGTGAGCATGTCGACCGGCGGGGTCCAGCGCTTGATCAGCACGAAGCCGAGCGCACTGACGGCCACCGAGCCGAAGGCGCCTGCGAGCCCGAGCGTGGTCACGCCGTCGGGGCTCTGCAGGACGAGGAGCGTGACGCCGGCGAGGCCGATGACCGCGGCGACGATGCGCGCCGCGGCGGCTCGTTCGCCGATCAGGAGCCAGGCCAGCGCCATGACGGCCAGCGGTGAGGTCGCCTGGATGGTCGCGGCGAGCCCGCCGGGGAGGTAGTAGGCCGCGACGAAGATCAGCGGGAAGAACAGGCCGATGTTGAACAGGCCCAGCACCGTGGCCTTCCACCACCAGTCGCCACGCGGCAGCTGGCGTCGCCAGGCGAGCAGCACGAGGCCGACGGGCAGGGCCCGGACGAGCGCCGCGAAGAGCGGACGGTCCGGGGGCAGGAACTGCTCGGTGACGATGTAGGTCGTGCCCCACGCCGCCGGTGCGATCGCCGTCAGGAGGATGATCCCGAACCGGCTCCGAAGAATAGTTTCCACAGAAGAGACAATATCTGCCGAGGAAGATATATTCCGATTCGTGAATGGCGACCTCGACCACGTCGGCCGGCTGCAAGCCCAGTGGGCGCGCGAGCGCCCCGACCTCGACACCAGCGCGATGGGCATCATCGGCCGTCTCCACCGGCTGGCGGACGCCCTGCACACCGAGCTCCGCCCCGTGTTCGAGCAGGCGGGCCTGAGCGACGGGGACTTCGACGTGCTCGCCGCGCTGCGTCGCGCCGGCTCGCCGTTCGCGCTGACCCCCGGTCAGCTCGCCGAGACCACGATGATCACCTCGGGCACCGTGACCAAGCGCGTCGACCGGTTGGCTGCCGCCGGCCTCGTGACCCGCGAGCGTGTCGAGCACGACGGGCGCGTACGCCGCATCGCCCTCACCGAACCAGGCCGAGCCCTGGTCGATGAGGTGGTCGGGCTCCACTTCGCCAACGAGGAACGCCTGCTCGCGGGATTCTCCGACCTCGAGCGGACCAGGCTGGCCCACCTGCTGACGCAGTGGACGACGACCCTCGGGATCTGAGCCCGGCGAGCGCAACGTCATGGGGACTGGTTGTCCGGACGACCAGTCCCCATGACGTTGCGGACGGCGAGCGGATCAGGGGATTCGTCCATGCCGTTCTGCCATATTGAGTTCGTGAGCCTGCGACCCACTCTGCGCGCGTTGTCCCTCGTGGCGGCAGCCACGCTCCTGGTGGGTTGCGAAGACACACCGTCCGTCCCGTCACCCCCTGCTGACGCATCGCACGCCGTGGTCCTCGAGACCTACCTGCGGGCCCTCCTCGCCGAGGACTGCGTCACCGCGCACGCACTCGGCACTGACACGTTCACCGTGGGCAACGGGGAGCTCTGCGACGCGGTGGTGGTCAGTGCGTTCGAGCCGATCGGCGAGCCCGCCGGCCCGCGTGATGGTGAAGTCACCTATTCCACTGTCCTCACGACCTCCGGAAGTGGGGACGGCTCCATCCGACCCGGCAGGCTGACCTGGTTCTACTCGCTCGCCGAGCGGGACGGCGAGTGGCGCCTGGTCGGCGGCGGCTCCGGGCCGTGACCACTGCTCCCTCCCCCTGTCCGCCCAGCAGCGGTCGCACACCGCTGGTGCAGGCGTACGGCGACGCCGCGCGCGTGAGGTTGGCGCCGACTCAGCGGGGGATGTAGTCGAACAGGTCGGGGTCGGGACCGAGTCGCCCGGCGGAACCGGCGTCGAGCTCGTCGATCGCCGCCATGTGCGTGTCGGCCAGCGACCAGTCGAAGAGGTCGAAGTTCTGCTGCATCCGCTCGCGGTGCATCGACTTGGGGAAGACGATGTCGCCGCGCTGGAGGTGCCAGCGCAGGGCGACCTGGGCGGGTGACTTCCCGACGAGCGAGGCGAGCTCGCCCATCACGTCGTCGTCGTTGACCTTGCCCTGCGCGATCGGGGACCACGCCTCGGTGACCACGCCGTGGCGTGCGTTGGCCGCGCGGACGTCCTCGTTGGCGAAGAACGGGTGCACCTCGACCTGGTTGACGACGGGGACGACGCCGGTCTTGGCGACGATCTCGTCGAGGTGGGAGGGCTGGAAGTTGGAGACGCCGATCGAGCGTGCCTTGCCCTCCTCCTGCAGCGCGACGAGCGTCTCCCACGTGGAGACGAAGTCGCCGTCGTAGCGCGTCGGCAGCGGCCAGTGGATGAGGAAGAGGTCGACCTGGTCGAGCCCGAGCCGGCTCAGCGACTCCTCGAGCGACCGGCGCGCGTCGTCGGGGAGGTGGAAGCCGTTGTTGAGCTTCGTCGTGATGTAGAGGTCGTCACGTGCGAGCCCGGAGTCCTTGATGGCCGCACCGACGCCCTCCTCGTTCTCGTACATCTGGGCCGTGTCGATGTGGCGGTAGCCGACCTCGAAGGCCATCAGCACGGTCGCGGCGGTCTCGGCCGGCGGCACTTGGTAGACGCCGAAGCCGAGCTGCGGGATCGAGGTGCCGTCGTGGAGCGGGAGGCTGGGAACGGAAGTCATGACTCGAAGATAACCAGCCGTCCCCAGCCTCCCAGGGTTCAGCTCACGCTGACCGCGGTGTCGTCGACGACGAAGCTCGTCTGCAGCGACGAGTCCTCGTTCATCAGGAACTTCACCGTCACGGCCTTGCCCTTGTGGCTGAGCAGGCTGTGGCTGAACTGCGTGTACGTCGCATTCGTCCCGACGTTGCTGAACGTCCGCAGTGTGCTGGTGACCCCACCGACGACGACCTGGACCTTCATCGTGTCGTAGACGGTCGAGCCGCTCTCGGCCGTGTCGGTGCGGATCCAGTAGGTCAGATTGGCGGCCGTGGCGGTCGCCGGGATCGTGACCGTCTGGGTGAGGTTCTCCGTCGACGTGGCGCCGTTCCCGCCGAACCACGCCTTGTAGGAACCGGTGCGGGCCGGGCGGCTCGCGCTGGTGGTGATCAGGCCCGTGTTGCCGGCCCACGATGCGGCACCGGACTCGAAGCCACCGTTGAGCAGGATGTTGCCGCCGGTGGGCGGTGGCGTGGTGCCACCACACGTCGGGTCAGCCGTCTGCGCCGGCACGTTGACCGCGTCCCAGGCCGTCTTCACGGCGTTGAACTGGGCGCAGGTGCTGTCGAGGTTCTTGGCCGCCTGCAGCGTCCAGGTGCGGTACTTCAGGTAGGACGACGTGGAGGTCTTCATCAGCATGGCGTTGTAGAGGACCTTGATCGCGGACTGCTCGCCGATCGCGGTGACGGTGGTGCCGTCGCACTTGGAGACGCCGCCGCGCGAGAGCAGGTAGAACCAGTGGTCGCCGGGGCCGGCGGCCGCGTGCACCTCGGCGTTGGGGATGGAGGTCGTCCAGCAGGCCGGGTCGCCCGCGTTGGCCGGGTTGGAGCCGTCGCGGATCGGGCCCTGGCCGACGAGGTCGATCTCCTCGCCGATGGTGTGGTCGGGGGAGTCGTACGGCGACGTCTGGCCGTCGTAGTACTCCGTGGCCGTCGCCAGCGCGTCACCGATGAACTCCTGGGTGCCCCCGCCGGAGATCCCGCCCGGGGTCTTGTCGTCGACGCCGTGGCCGAACTCGTGGGCGACCACGTCGATGGAGCTGATCCACTGGTTCGACTGGTTGTGGCCGATCTGGATCTGCGTGCCGTCGTAGTAGGCATTGATGTCGTTGAGGCCGACCCGGATCGGCACCCAGCCGCCGGTGCCGTTCATGCCGTTGCGGCCGAGCCAGGACGACATCATCGCCTTCATCTGCTGTGCGCCGTAGAGCGCGTCGACGCAGCCCGTCTCCTTGTTCGTGGCGATGCCGTTGCCCCACACGTCGTCGGTGCCCGAGAAGGTGACGTTGTTGGCCGAGTCCTGGCACTTCAGCGTGGTCGCCGTCGGGTCCGTCATGGTGAAGCTGCTGCCGGAACCACTGGTGGCGAAGGTCAGCGGGTTGGGCCCGCTGTAGGCGGCGGTGCCGCTGCCGTGGATCACGTGCTCCTTGGTCCCCAGGACGGATCCGTCCTGCGCATCGACGTACACCGACTGGCGCGAGGCCGTGCCGGCGTCGCGGCCCGAGACGGTGGTCTCGTAGGCGAGGCGGCTGGTGGCGCCGTCCTGCCAGATGACCAGCGTGGTCGCCTCGACGTTGTCGACCGCGTCGACCTGCGCGCGGGAGATCTCGACGGCTCGCTCGCGCGCGAGCGCGGGGGGCGTGGAGGCGACGTCGACCGGTGCGGTCTGGGCCACCTCGGTGTTGAGGACCGCGCCGTCGGCACCGGTCACGACGACGAAGTCGCCGCCGATGACGGGCAGGCCCCGGTGCAGGCGCTCGTAGGCGACCGAGACGGTGCCGTTGCCGCCCTGCAGGGTGGCGGTGCGGATGAGCTTGTCGCCCTCCGACAGCTTCACCCGGCCCTCGTGCCTGGCGATCCACTGGGCCGCCCTGTCGTTGGCGGCCTGCAGTGAGCTGGTGTCGTCCTGTGCGGCGTTGGCCGACATCACCGAGGTCGTCGGGATGGCCAGCGTGGCGGCCGACAGGGCCAGCGCGGCCAGACCTGCCAGTCGTGGAGTGCTCGCGAGTGAGCGTGTCACGGGGGTTCCTCTCCTTCATGGCCGGATCTCGGCCATCCGATGCACCTGCGGAGTAACAGGCGCACTGCACAAACTGGCAATGCGAAGGGGCATCGGTCTATGGAGAACGCCATGCAGGAAGGTGCAATGCGTGAAGATGTAGAAGTGACCCGCACGGTGTTGCGGAGGCCGACCAGCAGCACTCGTTCCCTCAGTCACGTGTGCCTTCAGCGCGCAGGTAGGTAACTGGTTACCTACTTCCGGACAGGCGCTCGCCAGTGTCTGGATCGGCCTCAGCCCAGGAGGCCGCGGGCCACGAGCTCGCTCGCGACGCGCTTGCCGTACGCCGCGTGGCCGGCGCGGGTGAGGTGCAGCCGGTCGGACAGGTAGGAGAGCTCCCACGCGCTGGTGTCGAGGTAGGCGACGCCGTACTCCTCGCACAGCGCGGCCAGCGTGGCGTCGACCCGCGCGACGCCGGCGGCCCGCGACGGCGCGGACGCGGGTCCGACGACGGCGACGCGACGACCCTCGAGGGAGTCCATCAGCGAGCGGAAACCCGCGCGGATGTCGGCCGTCGGCTGGTCGACGTCGTTGAGGCCGCCCGCCACGACGACGAGGTCGGCGCCCCGGGTGGCAGCGACGCGGGTGACGAAGGCGCGGTTGCCGCAGTGGCTCGCGCGCCGGCTGAAGCCCGACCCGGAGAAGCCGGCGACCGTGACCCGGGCCGCGAGCTCGCTGGGCCAGGAGCCGCCGAGGTCGCCCAGCCCCAGGCCGACGGTCCACGAGTCGCCGATGACCGCGACCGGGGTGCCGCTGCCCGTCAGGAGCTGGGCGCGGGCCGCCGCGTCGGTCGCGTGCCGCTCGCACAGGGCGGCGTCCGCTCCGCGGGCCCGCGCGGTCAGCAGCACGGACGTGACGAGGAGTACGGCGAGCGCCATGACCGCGAGGTGGCGGACGTCGACTCGCAGGATCACCCCAGAAGTGTGCGGTCAGGACCGGGGTCGCGCAGGCAGTTGGGAAAAGTCGTCGCGGGCCGGAACAAGGACGCCTGCTCCTGCGTTGGAGCCCCTGAACAGACTTGAGTTGAATCGACTCAACTTGTTTGCCAGACTCGTCGCTGTCGCGGCAGGATGGCGTTGCGCCACCACCCAGACATCGCAACACACGCAAAACACTCGGTATCCCAGGAGGTACACCCCATGGCTCGTGCGGTCGGCATTGACCTCGGGACGACGAACTCCGTCGTCTCCGTCCTCGAAGGTGGAGAACCCACCGTCATCGCCAACGCAGAAGGCGCTCGCACCACCCCGTCGGTGGTCGCGTTCGCCAAGTCCGGTGAGGTCCTCGTCGGTGAGGTCGCCAAGCGGCAGGCCGTCACCAACGTCGATCGCACCATCCGCTCCGTCAAGCGCCACATGGGCACTGACTGGAAGCAGAAGATCGACGACAAGGACTTCACGCCCCAGCAGATCAGCGCGTTCATCCTGCAGAAGCTGAAGCGCGACGCCGAGGCCTACCTCGGTGAGACCGTCACCGACGCCGTCATCACGGTCCCCGCCTACTTCTCCGACGCCCAGCGCCAGGCGACCAAGGAGGCCGGCGAGATCGCGGGCCTCAACGTCTCGCGCATCGTCAACGAGCCGACCGCGGCCGCGCTGGCCTACGGCCTCGACAAGGGCGACGACCAGACGATCCTGGTCTTCGACCTCGGTGGCGGCACGTTCGACGTGTCCCTGCTCGAGATCGGCGAGGGCGTCGTCGAGGTCAAGGCGACCTCCGGTGACAACCACCTCGGTGGCGACGACTGGGACAACCGGGTCGTCGAGTGGATGGTCAAGAAGTTCAAGGACAACAACGGCGTCGACCTCGCGGCCGACAAGATCGCCAAGCAGCGCCTCCAGGAGGCCGCCGAGAAGGCCAAGATCGAGCTGTCGTCCTCGAGCGAGACCACGATCCACCTGCCCTACATCACCCACGGCGAGGGCGGCCCGCTGCACTTCGAGGAGAAGCTGACGCGCAGCGAGTTCCAGAAGCTCACCGCCGACCTCCTCGACCGCACCCGCGAGCCCTTCAAGTCGGTGCTCAAGGACGGCGGCGTCGAGGTCAGCAAGATCGACCACGTCGTGCTCGTCGGTGGCTCGACCCGCATGCCGGCCGTCTCCGATCTCGTCACCGAGCTGCTCGGCGGCAAGCAGCCCAACAAGGGCGTCAACCCTGACGA
Source organism: Nocardioides sp. CF8 (assembly GCF_000389985.1). NCBI lineage: Bacteria > Bacillati > Actinomycetota > Actinomycetes > Propionibacteriales > Nocardioidaceae > Nocardioides > Nocardioides sp. CF8. The sequence continues at coordinate 3,440,597 of NZ_CM001852.1, read as the reverse complement.
GGTCGTCGCCGTCGGCGCCGCCCTCCAGGCCGGCGTCCTCAAGGGCGAGGTCAAGGACGTGCTGCTCCTCGACGTCACCCCGCTCTCCCTCGGCATCGAGACCAAGGGCGGCGTGATGACCAACCTCATCGAGCGCAACACCACGATCCCGACCAAGCGCTCGGAGATCTTCACCACCGCCGACGACAACCAGCCGTCGGTCGAGATCAAGGTCGCCCAGGGCGAGCGCCAGCTCTGGTCGCAGAACCAGCCGCTCGGCAACTTCGAGCTGACCGGGCTGCCGCCGGCCCCGCGCGGGATCCCGAAGATCGAGGTCACCTTCGACATCGACGCCAACGGCATCGTGCACGTCTCCGCGAAGGACCACGCGTCCGGTCGCGAGCAGTCGATGACGATCTCCGGCGGTTCGGCCCTGTCCAAGGACGAGGTCGCCCGCATGGTCAAGGAGGCCGAGCAGTACGCCGAGGAGGACGCCAAGCGTCGCGAGGCCATCGAGGTCCGCAACCAGGCCGACAGCCTCGTCTACTCGACCGAGAAGTTCCTCACCGAGAACGGCGAGAAGATCCCCGAGGACGTGAAGACCGAGGTCCAGGCCGACGTCGACGCGCTCAAGGAGACCCTGGCCAAGGAGGACGCCTCGGCCGAGGACCTCACGGCCGGTGTCACCAAGCTCGGTGAGTCCAGCCAGAAGATGGGCGCCGCGATGTACGCCGCCGCCGAGGCCGACAACGCCGGCGACGCGACCGAGGGTGCTGGCGACGACCAGGCCGACGACATCGTCGACGCCGAGATCGTCGACGAGCCCGCCGACGACTCGTCGGACGGTGCGACCGCCGAGGGTGAGTCCAAGTGACTTCATCCTTCGGGGACGAAGCAGCCGAGATGGCGAACGAGACCGAGGTCGAGGTGCCCGCTGAGGGCGCCTCGGCCTCGGCCGGCGCCGACACCCCGGTCGACCCGCACGCCGAGGAGATCAGCGGCATCGACAACCTCCTCGAGGAGGGGGGTCCGCTCGAGCCCCAGGACGTCGCTGAGGTCGAGCAGGTCGCGTCGGTCGAGGAGCAGCTGGCGGAGCGCACGACCGACCTGCAGCGCCTGCAGGCGGAGTTCCTCAACTACAAGCGCCGTGTCGACCGCGACCGTGGCCTGATCGCCGAGAACGCGACGTACAAGGTCCTGCAGCCGATCGTCGAGGTGCTCGACACGATCGACCGCGCGCGTGAGCACGGTGAGCTCGAGGGCGGCCTCAAGGCCGTGGCCGAGCAGCTCGAGCGGATCGTGAACGGGCTCGGCCTGACCCGCTTCGGCGAGCCGGGCGAGGCGTTCGACCCGACGCTGCACGAGGCGCTGAGCCACCTCGGCACCGACCCGGACGTCGAGGTGGTGACCGCGAAGGTGGTGGCCAAGGCCGGCTACAAGATCAACGACCGGGTGGTGCGCGCCGCGCAGGTGCTCGTCGTCGACCCCGAGACGCCCGAGAGCTGACCGACCGATCACAACGTCATGGGGAGTGGTCGTCCGAACGACCGGTCCCCATGACGTCCCAGCAGACCCGACCCACGAGGAGGAGGTGAGCGCATGGCTGACAAGAACGACGGGTTCCGCAACGACTGGGCTGCCAAGGACTTCTACGCCGTGCTCGGCGTGAGCAAGGACGCGACGGCCGACGACATCAAGAAGGCCTACCGCAAGCTCGCGCGCGCCAACCACCCCGACTCCAACCCCGACGACGCCAAGAAGCACGACACCTTCAAGTCGGTGGCGGAGGCCTACGACGTCGTGGGCGACGCGGACAAGCGCAAGAAGTACGACGAGTTCCGCGCGCTCACCGCAGGCGGTGGCGGCTTCGGCGGCTTCAACCGCGGGGGCGCCGGCCAGGGCGGGTTCGACATCAACGACCTGCTGCGCGACCAGGCCGGTGGCGCCGGCTTCGGCGACATGTTCGGCGACCTCTTCGGTGGTGGCGGAGCCCGCCAGCAGCGCCAGGCCCGGCCCCGCAAGGGCGCCGACCTCGAGGCCACGACCACGATCGGGTTCGTCGACGCCCTCGACGGCACGACGATCTCGCTGCGCCTGACCTCGGATGCGGCCTGCCCCACCTGCAAGGGCACCGGTGGCAAGCCCGGCACCCGACCCCACATCTGTCCCGAGTGCGAGGGCGCCGGCTACGTCGTGGCCGGGGTGGGCGGTGCGTTCTCGATGAATGAGACCTGCCCGACCTGCCACGGTCGCCAGCTCGTCTACGACGAGGCGTGCCCGGTCTGTCACGGCACCGGTCGTGGCACCTCCGCGCGCACGGTCCAGGCGCGGATCCCGGCCGGGGTCAAGGACGGCCAGAAGATCCGGCTCCGTGGCAAGGGCTCCCCGGGCGAGAGCGGTGGCCCGGCGGGCGACCTCATCGTCGCGATCAAGGTGGCCGGCCACCCGGTCTTCGGACGCAAGGGCGACAACCTCACCATCGAGGTGCCGGTCTCGTTCGACGAGGCCGCGCTGGGTGGCGACATCAAGATCCCGACCCTCGGTGGCGCCCCGGTCACGTTGAAGGTGCCGGCCGGCACCCCCAACGGCCGGACCTTCCGTGTCCGCGGCAAGGGCGCCCGCAAGCCCGACGGCACCCACGGCGACCTGCTCGCCACGATCGCGGTCGTCGTGCCGGCCACCCTCGACGAGGCTGCCCGCGAGGCGCTCGCGACCTACCGCGCCGCCACTGCGTCGACGCCGGTGCGTGATCAGCTCTTCCGGGACGCCCAGTGAACACCTTCGGCACCCCCTCGCCCGACGCGGCCGTCTACGTCATCAGCGTGGCGGCCGAGCTCACCGGGCTGCACCCGCAGACCCTGCGTGCCTACGAGCGGATGGGGCTGATCACGCCCAGGCGCACGCCGGGCGGCGGCCGGCGCTACTCCCACCACGACCTCGAGCTGCTGCGTGAGATCGCCGACCTGACGGCCCACGGCACCGGGATCGAGGGCGTGCGCCGCATCCTCGAGCTCGACAACCAGGTCACCGCCCTGCGCCACCGCAACGAGGACCTCGTCGCCGAGCTGGAGGCGACCCGGGCGGCGCTACGCCAGGCCCGCGCGGCCGCGGGGGCAGTCCACCCCAACACGCTGCCCGTGCTGCGCCACTCGGCCGCCGGCCAGTCGGTCGTGGTCTGGCGCCAGCCCTGAGCCCGGCCCGGGTCAGACCCGGAGCACCGCGCGCTGCGCGACGGTGAGGAACAGCGCCTCCGACAGCTCCGCCCCACGGGCGTCGGCGCCGCGGAGGTCGGCCCCGAGCAGGTCCGCATCGGTGAGGTCGCAGCCACGCAGGTCGGCGCCGAGGAGCACCGCCCCGCGCAGCGCTGCGCCACGCAGGTCGAGCTCGCGCAGGTCGCGCCCGGCGAGGTCCTGACCGGTCAGGTCGAGCGCGTCGGTCCAGTGCGCACGGACGCCGCGGCTCGCCTCGCCGAGCACCGCGCCCACCTCGAGCCGGAGCTGGTCGATGTCGAGGGCGAGCAGCTCCTCGGGGGTGCCGCCGACCAGGCCCACGACGCGTTCGAGCCACGGGCCTGCGGGGCCGGCGCTGCGCCGTACGGCCTCGTCGAGCAGCGCGAGCATCTCGTGCAGCTGGCGCATCACCGAGAGCACCGCCGCCATCTCGCCGAGGTTGCCGCCCTCGCGCCACGAGACCCCGCCGTAGGTCACCTGCGCGACCTGCTGGCCGGCGCCGAAGCAGTCGAAGGCCACGCAGCCGGACCAGCCGTCCTCGCGCAGGGTCGCGTGGATCCCGCAGCGGTCGCGGTCGTCGAGGTTGTGGCACGGCACGCCGCTCGGCTTCGTCTCCGGGAAGCTCTCGCCCTTCTGGAAGGGCAGCAGCACGCAGCACAGCGCGAAGCACTGCGAGCAGTCGGCCTGCAGGACGGGCAGGTTCACGCCTGCTCCGCCAGGAACGCGTCGACCTCGGCGGCGGTGGGCGCAGTCGCGGGGCCGCGTCGTGTCACCTTGATCGCCGCTGCGGCATTGGCCCGGCGGCAGCCCTCGACCCAGGGGGTGCCCGCGGCCACCTCGGCCAGCAGGGCTCCCGTGTGGGTGTCGCCGGCACCGTTGGTGTCCAGGGGCGTCTGCGGGAAGCCCGGCACGAGGACAGCTTCGCCGTCGACGAGTACGGCGCAGCCGGCCGCTCCGTCGCGGACGATCGTGATCGCATCCCCGCGCAGGAGCGGGGCGACCGCGGCAGTCACGGCGGCCAGGTCGTCGGCCTCGGGCGTGCCCAGGATGTCGGCAGCCTCCTCCAGGTTGCTCGACCAGACGTCGGTGAGGGCGAGCATCTCGGTCCGCACGTGCGGCGAGAGGCCGGCGAAGGCCGAGCCCGGGTCGAGCACCACGACGACGCCGGCGTCCAGGGTGCGCAGCCAGGCCAGGAGCGGCTTGCCGGTCTGCTCGAGCGCGAGCGAGAACCCGGTGACGCACACGAGGTCCCCGGGCTCCGGCGCCGACGTCGCGAGCGACTCGGACGTGATCTCGCGCTCGGCGCCGAGGGTGGTGACGAAGGTGCGCTCGGCACTCGGCTCGATGAGCACGACGCAGATGCCGGTGTCGTGGCCGCTGATCGGCGGCGCGCTCAGCTCGACCCCCTCCGCCGCGAGCGCCTGCCGCACGAGGTCGCCGTGCGGTCCCGTGCCGTGGGCGCCGGCGTGCACGCACCGGGCACCCGACCGCGCGGCCGCGACCAGCACCGTCACGGCGCCGCCGGCGTAGTCGGTGACGGAGGTGGCCATCACGTTCTGCCCACGCTCGGGCAGGTCGGGCACCTCGATCACGACGTCGACGAGCGCCTGACCGGTGTGGATCACGCGTGTCACGCGAGCACCTCGGCGGTGGTCGCGATGGTGATCTGCGGTGGGTAGAGGCCCATCACGGCCAGCGCCGACCGGTGGTTCTCCGGCGTCGAGCCGGCGCACGCGTCGGACACGATCGTCACGGTGGCGCCGGCGTCCGCGGCGGCCAGCGCGGTGGAGATGACGCAGCAGTCGGTGGCGACGCCCGCGATCACGAGCCGCGGTGTCGGCCCGGTGACCTCGGCGAGGGTCGGCCCCCACTTGCCGAAGGTGGTCGCGGTGACGACCGTCCTCGCCAGGTCCGCCAGCTCGTCGACGACGTCGAAGAGCGGGTCGTCGTCCGGCACGTCGGCGAACGGCCACGCCTGGAGGTACGGCGCCCAGCTGCCCTGCGCCGGGTCGGGGGACACCCAGCGGGTGACCACGGTGCGGTCGCCTGCGACGGCCGCGAGGCGCCGTACGGGATCGAGGATGTCGGTGAACATCGGCGATCCCCACGGGCTGTCGGGCGAGGCGAAGATGCGCTGCGGATCGATCACGACCAGCCAGGCGTCGGAATGCATCGTGACGGTCATGGCCTCCACGATGTCAGGAAAGCCCGCAGTCCGGGGCTCCGCACCCGCGTTGCTTGACGAATGGGCGCTATTTGTACACCATATTGTCGTAGTCACTCGTGGCGTGTGTGTGGAGGCCCTAGGGTGCGCCTGACAGGCCGGGCCCCGGCCGTGAGTGGAGTTGTGACCGTGGCAGACGTCTGGGACTGGTTGCTGCACGTGGACTGGACGCTGCAGCGGATCGACACGCCGATGGAGTGGCTGGCCTTCGCCTCGATCCCGCTGTTCACCGCCGCGATCGGCTGGCTCATCAACCTCACCGGGCTGTGGATGCTGTTCTTCCCGATCCACTTCCACGGGGTGAGGGTTCGCGGTCTGGCTGAGCTGACGCGTCGCGCGCCGCACAAGATCCAGGAGATCCCCGGCCTGCTCACCGGCGGCATCGGCTGGCAGGGCATCGTGCCGGCCCGCGCCGCCAAGATGGGCAGCATCGCGGTGGACAAGGCGATCGCCAAGATCGGCACGCCCGCCGACTTCTACGAGCAGCTCGAGCCCGACCGGATCGCCGACCACATCGTCAAGGTCTTCGAACCCGAGCTGCCCGAGCTCGTCGACTCGGTCATGCGGCGCGAGCACCCCAGCCTCTGGCGTGACCTGCCCGCCGTCGGCAAGCGCGCCCTCGTCTCGCGCGTGCAGCTGCAGCTGCCCGCCGTGGCGCGGTCGGTGACCGGGCAGATCGGTGAGCACATCGACCAGCTGCTCGACCCCAAGCTGATGATCATCAACCACTTCCGCGAGCACCCCGAGCTCGTCGTCCGGGTCTTCCGCGACATCGGCGCCCACGAGCTGCGGATGATGGTCCACTTCGGTGCCATCTTCGGCTTCCTGCTCGGTGTCCCGGTCGCGTTCGCCGACCACTGGTTCCACCAGGCGTGGCTGCTGCCCGTGCTCGGCATCCTGGTCGGGTGGATCACCAACAAGCTCGGCATGTGGCTGATCTTCGAGCCGCTGGTGCCGAAGCGCTACTTCGGCTTCCGCTTCCACGGGCTCTTCCTGCGCCGTCAGGACGAGGCTGCGGAGATCTATGCGCGGCTGATCGCCGACGAGGTCGTCACCCTCGAGCGCATCGGCGACTTCCTGCTCGACGGTCCGCGCGGTGATCGCACCCGGCAGATGCTCGTCGGTGCCCTCGGCCCGGCGATCGACAAGGCCGCCGGCCCACTGCGGGCGGCCGCCCGGATCGCGATCGGGCGCCGGTCCTACGACAACATCAAGGACTCCTTCGCCGAGGAGGCGATGCTGCAGACCGTCCGCCCGTTCCGCGACCCGGAGTTCAGCCGCCAGCAGGGCGTGCGGATCCAGCAGCTGTTCTCCGAGCGCACCAAGGCCCTGCCGCCCGAGGAGTTCGTGGAGATGATGCGCTCGGCCTTCAAGGAGGACGAGTGGATGCTCTACGCCCATGGCGCCATCATGGGCTTTGCTGGTGGGCTGGTGCACTTGGCGATCTTTGGAGTGGGTGGCGGATGACGATCGAGCTCGACAACAGCGACGACGACGGGCCGGTGCACGTCCCCGAGCCGATCGGACCCGGGATGACCGACGTGCCGGGGCTGGCCCGACTCGCGGCGTCGACCTGGCTGCACGGCACCGAGTGGGGCCTGATGACCTCGGCCAGGGTCGCCGGCCGGCTGGCTCGCGCCACCACCGACCGGGAGGAGGCGCAGGCCCTCGTCAAGGACGTCGGCAAGACCGCCCACCTCGTCTCCGACGTCACGCGGGCGCTCTCCGCGGGCGCCCCGCTCCCGGAGATCCTCGCCCAGATCGGCGACTCGTTCGGGGAGCTGGCCGACCCCGTGCTGGCACCGGGCCAGCAGCGGACCACGCCCCTGCAGGACGCGGGGGAGCGGATGCTGCGCCGCGTGCCCAGCCTGCGCGAGCGCGGCACCGAGCTGCTCGAGCGCAGCCGCGACGTCTGGCGCACCGACGCCGCCCACCCCGCCTACGCACGCATCCTCGAGGAGCTGGCCCCCGACGAGGCGCGGGTGCTCGTGCTGCTGATGCGTGGCGGGCCGCAGCCCAGCGTCGACGTACGCACCGGTGGGGCCGTCGGCATGGTCAGCTCGACGCTGGTCAAGCCCGGCCTGACGATGATCGGGCCCCGGGCGGGCTGTCGCTACGTCGACCAGGTCCCGTCCTACCTGCACAACCTGTTCCGGCTCGGGATGGTGTGGTTCTCCCGCGAGCTGGTCAGGGACCCGATGGAGTACCAGGTGCTCGAGGCCCAGCCCGACGTGATCGAGGCGATGAAGTCCGTGCGGCACGCCAAGGTCCTGCGTCGCTCGATCAACCTCACGCCGTTCGGCGAGGACTTCTGTCGTGCCGTCCTCGTCGACCAGGACGACGCGACCGACCTCCCCGATCACCCCAAGCCCGAGGCGTGATCGCGAGACGAGCCGGCGGCCGAGCGCATCGTCAGCCAGGGCTGATCGGTTCTTCCTGAGCCACTTCCGCGTGTCACGATTGCGCCATGAGAGAGCCGACTGAGGCGCGGACCGGGGGCCTGTTCCGCGAGCGCGTGCACAGCCTGTTGCGCTCCTCGATCCTCGACGCCGCCTGGTCCCGCGCGGCTGAGGTCTCCTGGACCCAGGTGCGGATGGTCGACCTCGCCGACGAGGTGGGTGTCAGCCGGCAGACGATCTACAACGAGTTCGGTTCCAAGGACGACCTCGTGACGGCCCTGTTCGAGCGCGAGGTGTCCCGCTTCCTCGCGGGGATCGAGGGACGGATGTCGGGTGCCGAGCGCTATGACGAGGCGATGCGCTCCTCCCTCGTGTGGCTGCTCGACGAGATGGCCGGGCACCGCATCCTGGGCCGGATGGTGAAGGACGCGCAGGCCGGGTCGACCGACGGCCTGATCCCCCTGCTCACCGTGCAGACCCACGCGATCATCAAGCCGGTCCGCCGGCGGGTGGTCGAGATGATGCTGGAGAGGTGGCCCGATCTCGACCGCGACGCCACCGAGGTGAGCGCCGAGCTGGTGGTGCGCTTCGTGCTCGGGCAGCTCATCACCCCGACCGAGCTCGACCGCGACCGGATGATCGACGGCATGATCGCGATGACGGTGGAGCTCCAGCGCCGGTCGAGCGCAGCGAAGCCCTGACCGATCAGCCGAGCCGCTTGCGATCGGCGGCGCGGACGCGGGTGGCGCGGCCGAGGTCGGCCCGCTCACCGGCAGCGTGGCCGTCGGCGATGCCGCCGCCGGAGAGGTAGCGCGGCCGGGCGGTGCGCAGTCGGGGGTAGGCGTCGGCCGCGGAGCGCTCGGCGAGGGTCGCCCGGTCGGCCAGCACCAGTGCCGCGGACGTGCCGACCGCGGCGAAGTCGGCCTCCGAGTCGCGGGCGGCTGCCGCCTCGGCCTCCTCCAGGCGGCGACCGATCGCGGAGGCGAAGCCCAGCCACCAGGTGCGCCGGTAGGCCGCGGGGTGCTCGCCGGGCGGCACCGGTCGGCGGGTGAGCTCGCCGGTGCCCTGCACCATCAGGCTGGTCAGGAGCATCTCGGCCAGCACCAGGTCGGTCGTGTGGCCGAACAGGTGCAGCGAGTGGGCGGTCTCGCCACCACCGCGCTGCTTGCGCAGGACGGCACTGCAGCGCAGGCCGCGTGCGACGGCCGCGCCGAGCGTGCCCTTCTCATAGGCGTACGGCGCCAGCAGCTCGACGGTCAGGTCGCCGACCACCTCGCGACCCGGGTCGGCGGCCGCGAGCAGGGCGGCGTCGACACCGTGGCGCGCCATCAGCTCGGCGGCCTTGGCGTTGAACGCCTCCGCTTCGGCGGTGGTCGCTGCGGGGTCCTCCGCCTGCGCGAGCAGCTTGCGGATCCGGGCCAGCTTGTCGTCGTACATCTGTCTCCTCACGGCTGTGCGGGCACGATGGCACGGCACACCGACATTCGGCGAAGTTGAGGGGAATCGACTCAACTTCTGGCGCGTTGAACCGGCGGTGCACCACAGTGGTCCACCAGTGATCGACCAGTGGTCGACCATGACTCGATGGAGGAGCAGAGTTGAGCCAGTTCGGCGCCGAGAAGTTCACCACCCGCAGCCGCGAGGTCATCGAGGCCGCGCAGCTGTCCGCCACCACCGCCGGCAACACCCAGACCGAGCCGATCCACCTGCTGGTCGCGCTGCTGCGCCAGGAGGACGGCACGGCCCGCAACCTCATCACCAAGGCCGGCCTCGACGCCGCCGTCCTGACCGCGCAGGCCGAGCAGGCCCTGGGCGCCCTGCCCAAGGCGAGCGGCGCCACCGTGCAGCAGCCCGCCGCGAGCGCGGCGCTGACCCGCGTCCTGGCCAGCGCGATCGACCTCGCGGGCAGCATGAAGGACGACTTCGTCGCGACCGAGCACCTCTTCATCGCGCTCGCCACGGTCGAGTCGACGGCCCGCAAGATCCTCACCGACGCCGGCCTCACCGAGGCCGGGCTGCGCGAGGGCCTCACGGCCATCCGTGGCAACCGGCGCGTCACGAGCCCGGATGCGGAGTCGACGTACGAGAGCCTCGAGAAGTTCTCGATCGACCTGACGCGCGCGGCGCAGGACGGACGGCTCGACCCCGTCATCGGCCGCGACGCCGAGATCCGGCGCGTCATCCAGGTCCTCAGCAGGCGGACGAAGAACAACCCGGTGCTCATCGGCGAGCCCGGCGTCGGCAAGACCGCCGTCGTCGAGGGGCTCGCGCAGCGCATCGTCGACGGCGACGTGCCCGACTCGCTCAAGGGTCGGCGGCTGCTCAGCCTCGACCTGGCGGCGATGGTCGCGGGTGCGAAGTACCGCGGCGAGTTCGAGGAGCGGCTCAAGGCCGTGCTCGAGGAGATCAAGGACGCCGGCGGGCAGGTCATCACCTTCATCGACGAGCTGCACACCGTCGTCGGCGCGGGCGCCGGCGGCGACTCCGCGATGGACGCCGGCAACATGCTCAAGCCGATGCTCGCGCGCGGCGAGCTGCACATGATCGGCGCGACCACGCTCGACGAATACCGCGAGCGGATCGAGAAGGACCCCGCGCTGGAGCGCCGTTTCCAGCAGGTCTTCGTCGGTGAGCCGAGCGTCGAGGACACGATCCAGATCCTGCGCGGCATCCAGGAGAAGTACGAAGCCCACCACGGTGTGCGCATCACCGACGCCGCGCTCGTCGCGGCCGCCACGCTCAGCGACCGCTACATCACCGGCCGCCAGCTGCCCGACAAGGCGATCGACCTGATCGACGAGGCCTCGTCGCGGCTGCGGATGGAGCACGAGTCGAGCCCGGAGGAGATCGACCAGCTCCGCCGCCAGGTCGACCGGCTGAAGATGGAGGAGTTCGCGCTCGCCAAGGAGTCGGACGACGCGTCCGTCGAACGGCTCGCGGTGCTCAAGGCCGACCTCGCCGACAAGGAGGAGGAGCTGCGCGGGCTCGAGGCCCGCTGGGAGCGGGAGAAGTCGACGCTCGAGGGCGAGGGTGAGCTGCGCCGCCAGCTCGACGCGCTGCGGATCGAGGCCGACAAGCTGCTGCGCGAGGGTGACCTCGCCGGCGCCAGCAAGATCAACTACGAGTCGATCCCCGCGCTGGAGAAGCAGATCGCCAACGCTGAGGTGACGGAGGAGGCGGTCACCGAGAAGCTCGTCGGCGACGAGGTCGGTGCCGAGCAGATCGCCGATGTGGTGGAGGCCTGGACCGGCATCCCCACCGGTCGGCTGCTGCAGGGCGAGACCGCCAAGCTGCTCGAGATGGAGTCGGTGATCGGCGCGCGCCTGATCGGCCAGCACGACGCCGTACAAGCAGTCAGTGATGCCGTACGGCGATCGCGAGCCGGCATCGCGGACCCGAACCGTCCGACGGGGTCGTTCCTCTTCCTGGGCCCGACCGGCACCGGCAAGACCGAGCTGGCCAAGTCGCTGGCCGACTTCCTCTTCGACGACGAGCGGGCGATCGTCCGCATCGACATGAGCGAGTACTCCGAGAAGCACAGCGTGAGCCGGCTCGTCGGCGCTCCTCCCGGCTACGTCGGCTACGACGAGGGCGGCCAGCTCACCGAGGCGGTCCGCCGGCGGCCCTACAGCGTGGTGCTGCTCGACGAGGTGGAGAAGGCGCACCCGGAGGTCTTCGACATCCTGCTGCAGGTGCTCGACGACGGGCGCCTCACCGACGGCCAGGGGCGGACGGTCGACTTCCGCAACACGATCCTGATCCTGACCAGCAACCTCGGTTCGCAGTTCCTGGTCGACCCGACGCTCGCGCCCGAGGCCAAGCACGAGGCGGTGATGGGCGTCGTGCGCTCGTCCTTCAAGCCGGAGTTCCTCAACCGGCTCGACGAGATCGTCATGTTCGACGCGCTCACCAAGGACGACCTCGCGCACATCGTCGACCTCCAGCTCGCGCTGCTCGAGCAGCGGCTCGCGGTGCGCCGGATCTCGATCCACGTCACCGACGCGGCCCGCGCCTGGCTCGCGGAGACCGGCTACGACCCGGCGTACGGCGCCCGCCCGCTGCGGCGCCTGATCCAGTCCGCCATCGGCGACCCGCTCGCGCGGCTGCTGATCGGCGGCGAGGTCACCGACGGTGGCACGGTCACGGTCGACGTCGGTGAGGACGGGCTCGTCCTGGGCTGAGCGGGGACAGAGGGGTGTGACCGTCGCCACAAAAATGTGGCGGAAGGTCTAGCGGGGTGTGACCCACGCCACTACGGTGACGTAACCGTAATCGTGGGCGGTCGGGGGGTCACCCACTCATGCACCCTGAAAGGGAATCTATGAGTCTGTTCTCGCGCGTCTCAGTGCTGTCCGGAGTCGTGGTCGTCGCGGCGACCCTGGCCCCGGTCACAGCTTCCTCCGGCGTCGAGCCGACGCCCCTCACAGGCGAGGTGTGGGCCTCCGACCTGCCGTTCGTCTCGGAGACGAACGGCTGGGGTCCCGCCCAGCGTGACCGCTCCAACGGCGAGCAGGGCGCCACCGACGGCCGCACCATCTGGGTCGACGGCAAGAGCCACACCAAGGGCATCGGGGTCCACGCCGACTCCGCCATCCGCTTCGACGTGGGCGGCGACTGCGAGTTCTTCCAGTCCGAGGTCGGCATCGACGACGAGGCCGGGACGAAGGGCAGCGTCGTGTTCGCCGTCGTCGCCGACGGCGTCCAGGTCGCGCAGACCGCCACGCTGACCGGCTCGTCCGACGTGAAGACGATCTACGCCAGCATCGACGGCGCCCAGACCGTCGACCTGCTCGTCTCCCAGGCCGAGGGTGGTGCGGACGCCGACCACGCCGACTGGGCCAGCGCGAAGTTCCGCTGCTCGGGCGACGGTGTCGCCGCCCCGACGACGCTGCCTGCTCCGCCCAGCTCGTCGGTCTACGCCAGTGACTGGCCCTTCCTGGGCGTGCCCACCAACGGCTGGGGCCCGGTCGAGCGCGATCGCGCCAACGGCGGGACGGCTGCCGGCGACGGGCCGGCCTTGAAGCTCAACGGAGTGACCTACGCCAAGGGGCTCGGCGCCCACGCCGGAGCCTTCATCAGCTACAACCTGGGCGGGCAGTGCTCGGCCTTCACCGCGAAGGTGGGCGTCGACGACTCGCAGGGTTGGCTGGGATCGGTCCGGTTCCGGATCTTCGCCGACGGGGTCGAGGCCGCCGACACGGGCGCGATGTACAACGGCACCGCCACCAAGTCGCTGTCCGTGAACACTGCGGGCGCCAATCGCCTCGACATCCTGATCGACAACATCGGCGACGGCTCTGACTACGACCACGCCGACCTCGCCGACGCCCGCCTCGTGTGCGGCGACGGCGCGACCGGCGCTGCGTTCTACACGCCCCCGGCCACGCTGCCGGCGGGCATGGGCAAGCTCGTGCGCACCGAGCCGTCGCAGTTCTGGGTGACGCCCCTCAAGGTCGTCCCGGTCGACGCCGCGGTGACCCGCATGATGTACACCTCGAGCGACCGCACCAACACGCAGATCCCCGTCACCGGCCAGCTCGTCGTGCCCAACAAGGCATGGTCCGGCACCGGTCCTCGTCCGCTGATCGCTTACGCCGTCGGCACCCAGGGGCTCGGTGACACCTGTGCTCCGTCGCGACTGTCCGACGGTGGCGGCCTGGAGTACGAGAACCTCTTCATCGCCGGCCTGCTGGCCAAGGGCTTTGCCGTCGTCCTCACCGACTACCAGGGCCTCGGCACCCCGGGCGTGCACACCTACATGAGCCGTGAGGTCCAGGGCCGCGCGGTCCTCGACTCGGTCCGCGCTGCGCTCAACGTGCCGAACACCGGGCTGACCACCTCGACGCCGATCGGGCTCACCGGCTACTCGCAGGGTGGTGGGGCTGCCGCCGCGGCTGCCGAGATCGCCTCGGCCTACGCCCCTGAGCTCACGATCGCCGGTGTCGCCACCGGCGGCGTGCCCGGCGACCTGCTGGCCACGGCCGACAAGCTCGACGGCACCCTGACGGTCGGCTTCCTGGGCTATGCCCTGGCCGGTGTGGGCGAGGGCTCCTACGGCGTCGACCTCAACTCGTTCCTCAACACCAAGGGCCGCGCGCTGATCGCGGAGCTCAAGGAGGAGTGCGTGATCGAGACCGTGCTGACGCACGCCTTCATCCAGTCGTCCACCCTCACCCTCGACGGGCGCTCGGTGCCGACGATGCTGCGCGACCCGGAGTGGAACCAGATCATCGGCGAGCAGCTCATCGGCAACGGTCGCAAGCCGTCGGTGCCGACGCTGGTCTTCCACTCGGGCACCGATGACGTCGTCCCGTACGGCGCGGGGCTGGGCACCGCCCAGCGTTGGTGTGCGCAGGGCGCCAACGTCACCTTCCGCAAGGGCATCCTGCCCGGGCACATCGGTGGCGCGTTCGACTACTACCCGACCGCGCTGAAGTTCCTCGAGGATCGGTTCGCAGGCGTCCCCGTGACGTCGAACTGCTCGACGATCTGAGTCATCTGTCCTGAGCCACCGCCCCCGTTCCTCGGCCCCCGATGCCGAGGAGCGGGGGCGGTCTCATGGTGCGTCGAATCTCGTCCCCGAGAGCCAGTGGCGTACGGCGTCCCAGGCACCCGGTGAGGTCGAGTCGAGCGTCGCTGCGAGGTCGGCCAGGGTGACGGCCTGCAACGAGTCGCGCCACGCGGTCTCCGCCGCGGCCATGACCTTCGCGATGCCGCAGGGCACCTTGCACGCCTCACCGGTCGCCGGCAGTGGTCCCTGCTGGCGGATCTCGGTGCACCGGAACGCCGGCTCGGGACCGTCGACCGCCTGGACGACGTCGTAGACCGAGATCTCCGCGCCGGGTCGCGACAGGAGATAGCCGCCGTCGCGCCCCTCGACCGCGTGGATGAGGCCGGCTCGCGACAGCGCCTGCATGTGCTTGGCGAGATACGTCTGGGAGACGCCGTGCAGCTCGGCCAGCTTGGTGACCGGCACCGGCCTGGCCGACGTGCTCAGCGCGGTGCAGCAGTGCAGGGACCACTCCACGCCCGCAGACATCTTCATGGCACCGGACTATATCCGGACATAGTTTGTCTGAGTATGCTGCTATGACTCGGACAAGAGTTGTCCGGGTTTGAGCAGAGGAGAGCACCATGCGCATCGCCATCGCCGGTTCGACGGGACTCGTCGGCCGCAACGTCGTCGCCGCAGCCAAGGCTGCCGGTCATGACATCGTCGAGCTAGCTCGCGAGAGCGGCGTCGACCTCACCGTTCCTGACGGCCTGGCCGAACGTCTCGCCGGTGCCGAGGCCGTCATCGACGTCACTCAGAGCCCGTCCCTCGACGAGAGCGTGGCCACTGAGTTCTTCACGACTGTCGCCCGCAACCTCGGCGAGGCGGCCACCGCGGCGGGCGTGCCCCGCGCGGTCGCCCTGTCCATCATCGGCGTCGACCAGATGCTCGACTACGGCTACTACGCCGCAAAGCTGGCGCAGGAGCAGGCGGTCGCCGCACACGCGCCCGATCCGCACATCCTGCGGGCTGCTCAGTTCCTCAACTTCCCAGGCCAGATGCTCGACTGGAACAGGCAGGGCGATGTCGTGACACTGCCGGAGATGAAGACGCAGCCCGTCGCCGTCGAGGAGATCGCCCGACTGCTGGTGGCGCTGGCTGACGGGACCGAGCCGCGCCCGCGCGTCGAGCTCGCCGGGCCGAAGCCGGAGGACCTGGCCGACCTCGTCCGGCAGGTCGCCGTACACCGTGGCGAGGCGGTGACGGTGGAGACCGCGGTCGAGAGTGTGGCGATGGCGAACGGCGCCTGCCTGCCTGGGCCGGACGCGGTCATCGCCGGTCCGGACTTCGCCACCTGGCTCGCTGCTCAAAGCGGATGAGGGGATCACTTCGTCGGACGTCCCGGGGGAAGATTCCTCCCATTTCCCGGGCCAGGGGCTGGCGCACAGGCGCGGGACCATTTACGGTTACGCGACCGTAAGCGCGGCTCGGGAGGCCCGACGGTGAATTCCCTGGGAGGGGAGCCGATGAGGCTGCCTTCTCGCTGCCCGGTGCTCATCAGGGTCGTCGCCGCGGCCCGGTGACCGCGGGCTCCATGGGCGGGGTGGCTGGGCTGGGAGGCCGGCCACCTCGCCCGTGGACAACTCGTAGTGCGCTGGCCCAGCGGCGTGGGAAAGTTCCGCCATGACACGCATCGGCATCATCGGCGCCGGCTTCGGCGGGCTCGCGGCCGCGATCGAGCTGAAGAAGGCAGGACACGACGACATCGTGGTGTTCGAGAAGGCGGACGAGGTCGGTGGCGTCTGGCGCGAGAACACCTATCCCGGTGCGGCGTGCGACGTCCCGTCACCGTTCTACTCGTTCTCCTTCGAGCCCAACCCCCGCTGGCCGCGTCGCTTCTCCCAGCAGCCGGCGATCCTCGACTACCTCAAGCAGGCCGCGGACACCTACGACGTGCGTCGCCACGTCCGCTTCGGCGTCGAGGTCTCCTCGGCCGCCTTCGACGACACGAAGAACACCTGGACCGTCACCCTGGCGGGCGGCGAGTCGGTGGAGCTCGACGTGCTGGTCGCCGCCGTGGGCCAGCTCTCCCGGCCCTCCTGGCCGGAGATCGAGGGGCGGGAGACCTTCGCCGGGCCGAGCTTCCACTCCGCGGAGTGGGACCACTCCGTCGACCTCACCGGCAAGCGGGTCGCGGTGATCGGGACCGGCGCCAGCGCGATCCAGTTCGTCCCCGAGATCCAGCGGGAGGTGGCCCACCTCGACATGTTCCAGCGCACGGCGCCGTACCTCCTGCCGAGGCCGGACACCGAGTTCCATGGCGGGCACCACAAGCTCTTCGAGCGGGTGCCGGCGACGCAGCTGGCCGAGCGCGCTGGTTGGTATGCCGTCATGGAAGGCCTGAGCACGGCCTTCCTCTACAGCAAGCCGCTCTCGGCGCTGATCCACCGGATGAGCCGCCGGCACATGGCCAAGCAGACCAAGCCGGTGCCCGGGCTCTTCGAGAAGGTGTGGCCCTCCTATCCGGTCGGCTGCAAGCGGATCCTGTTCTCCAGCGACTACCTCCCGGCGCTCGCGAAGCCCAACGTCGACGTGATCACCACCGGCATCGCCGAGATCACTCCCGACGGTGTCCGCACGACCGACGGCGAGCTGCACGAGGCCGACGTGGTCATCTACGGCACCGGCTTCCGCTCGACCGAGTTCCTGTCGCCGATGGCGATCACCGGGGTCGGCGGGCAGGACCTGCACGAGCAGTGGCACGAGGGCGCCCGCGCCTACTGCGGGCTCACGGTGCCGGGCTTCCCCAACCTGCTGATGATGTATGGCCCCAACACCAACACCGGTGGCGGCTCGATCGTCTTCTTCCTGGAGGTGCAGGCGACCTACGTGCGCGAGTTCGTCGACCACCTCGACGTCGCCGGCGGGCCGCTCACGGTCAAGCCGGAGGTCGACCAGGAGTTCGACGACAAGCTCCAAGGCCGCCTCGCCAACAGCGTCTGGTCGGCCTGCTCGTCGTGGTACCGCAACGCCAACGGCCGGATCACCACCAACTGGCCGGGGCTCGGCCTCGAGTACAAGCGCCGCGCGAAGTTCGACGCCGACGACTACGCCGTCGTCGGTCGCTGAGGCTCAGTCCGGGGCCAGCACCTTGCCGGGATTCATCAGCCCGGCGGGGTCGAGCGCGTTCTTGACCGCGCGCATCAGGTCGACCTCGACGTCACTCTTGTACGCCGCTGCGGCGGCCGCCTTCCCGGAGCCGAGGCCGTGCTCGGCGCTGATGGAGCCGCCGAGCTCGACGGTGCAGTCGTGCACGATCGTCGACAACATCGCGGCCTGAGCGACGAAATGGTCGCCTGAGAGGGAAGCCGGACGGCTGAGGTTGTAGTGCAGGTTGCCGTCGCCGACGTGGCCGTAGACGATCGGCCGGATCCCGGGCAGGGCGCTCTCCAGCGCCGGCCCGAGGCGCGCGACGAGGTCGTCGAGCGAGGTGATCGGCACCGAGACATCGTGCTTGATCGTCGGGCCGAGCGACTCCTGGGCCTCGGAGACCCGCTCGCGCAGGGCCCAGAGCCCCGACCGCTGCGCGGGCGAGCCGGCGACCGCGGCGTCGAGCACCAGGCCGGCCTCGACGGCGGCGGCCAGCGCCCGTTCCAGGTCGTCGTCGACACTCGCACCCGCGGGGCCCGCGATCTCGATCAGGCCGAACCACTCGGCGTCGCTCGCCAGCGGGTCCGCGAGACCGGCGGCCAGCACCAGCTCGAGCGCCGGGCGCGAGACCAGCTCCCAGGTGGTGAGCCGCTCGGCGGCGTACTCACGCAACAGCGGGAGCAGGGTCGCCGCCGCGGCGACGGAGGGGAGCGCGACCCACGCGGTCGCGCGGGCGGGCGTCGCGGGGTGCAGCGTCAGGACGGCGGCGGTGACGATGCCGAGGGTGCCCTCGGCGCCGATGAAGAGCTGGGTCAGGTCATAGCCGGTGTTGTCCTTGCGCAGCGAGCGCAGCCCGTCCCACACGCGCCCGTCCGGCAGCACGACCTCGAGCCCGAGCACCAGCGAGCGCATCATGCCGTAGCGCAGCACCGCGGTGCCGCCGGCGTTGGTCGCGATGTTGCCGCCGACCGTGCAGCTGCCCTCGGCGCCGAGCGAGAGCGGGAAGAGGCGGTCGACGGCCTGGGCCGCGGCCTGGACGTCGGCCAGGATCACGCCCGCCTCGACGGTGATCGTGCCGCCCGCGGCGTCGACCTCGCGGACCTGTCGGAGCCGGCCGAGGGAGAGGACGAGCTGCGAGCCGTCGCCGCTCGGGATCGCCCCGCCGCACATGCCGGTGTTGCCGCCCTGCGGCACGATCGCGACCCCGGCCGCGTGCGCGAGCCGCACGACCTCCGCCACCTCGGACGTCGACGCCGGCCGCACCACCGCGAGGGGCGTCCCGCGATAGGCGCCACGCCAGTCGGCGGCGTACGGCGAGAGGTCGGCCGGGTCCGTCAGCACGTGCGCGTCGCCGATGGCGGCGCGCAGGTCGCTCAACAGGTGAGTCATGGCAACATCCTCCCCGAGCGGCCTCTGTAGTGTCCTCCGGCGTGTCCCAGTCGAGCGCGTCGCCCACCCGGTCCAGCCTCCTGCGAGAGCGTCGTGAGGACGGCGTCGAGCTGGTGCGGATCAACCGACCCGACAAGCGCAACGCCCTCGACACCGCGACCCTGCACCTCCTCAACGAGGCGCTGGTCGAGCTCGCCGCGGACGTGAGCCTGCGCGCGGTCGTCCTCTCGACCACCTCGACCACCGCCTTCTGCGCCGGCGCCGATGTGAGCGAGCCGCTGGACGCGGCGGGGGGCGTGGCCCGGATGGTGGCCTTCGCCGAGCTCTACCGCCTCCTCGACGAGCTGCCGGTGCCGAGCATCGCGGTGTGCGTCGGCAACTGCGTCGGTGCTGGCGCCGAGATCGTCGCGGGCTGCGACCTGCGCGTCGCCGGCGACAACCTCAAGCTCGCCTGGGCGGGGAGCCGCCTCGGCGTGCCCGTCGGGCCCGCGCGCCTGACCCAGCTCATCGGCCTGTCCCGGGCGAAGGAGCTCATCTACACCGGCCGGGCGGTCGGTGCCGCCGAGGCCGCGTCGATCGGGCTGGTCCAGCACACGGCACCCGAGGACGAGGCGGAGGCCACCGCGCTCACCCTCGCCGGCGCCGTCGCCCGGCAGTCGCCCGGGGGGATCCGCACCCTCAAGGAGATGTTCCGCGAGCTCGAGGACACGGCAGCGCGCATCGGCTACGAGAACGAGCGGCTGCTCGACTTCCAGCGCAACGGCGCCGGGCTGCCCCAGGGCTGAGGACCGCTCAGGCGGTGATGGCGTCGCCGTGCAGCTTGGCGTGCACGAGCCGGTCACGCAGGCGCACGAGCTCGGTCACGGCGTCGAGGAAGCGGGTGGTGCTGTCGCCGACCTGGATGTCGTCGAAGTAGAAGTGCCGCATCGCCCGCCGGTCGAGGTGGAGCTCGTCGTGCTCGAGCCGCGCGGTCAGCAGCTCGGCCAGGTCGCCCACGTTCGACTCGTCGACCACGTCGGCACAGTGGCTCACCGGCACCTCGTCGCGGAAGCGCGCGGCGTCCTGGTGGCGGTCGGTGATCAGGATCGGCTTGTCGGTGCAGAGGTAGAGCCAGTCGAGGCCGACCGATGACACGTCGGTCACCATTGCGTCGCAGTCGGGCATGACCGCGAGGATGTTGCCGGTCAGCACGGTCGTGTGGCCGGCGTCGGGCTCGCGCTCGGCGGCCTCGGCGATCGCCGTCAGGATCGCGAGGTGCCCGGACTGGATGGCGGGCGCCAGACTCGTGGTGACCTTGGGGTGCGGCTTGTAGACGACGCGCACGTCCGGGACGGCGAGGACCTGGCGCACGACCTCGGGGCCGATCGAGTCGACGGAGGTGTAGTCGTTGTAGTCCGCGTCGCCCTCCCACGTGGGCGCATAGAGGACGGTACGGCGGTGGGTCGGCGCGAGCAGGGGAGCGGGACGCAGGTCCAGCTGGGGCCGCCCGATCCGCACGAGGCGGCTGGTGTCGAGCTCGAGCAGGCCGTCGAGGTGGCGCTGCACGGCGGCCTGGCCGGCGACGAAGACACGGTCGTAGGCCTTGGCGTTGTTGCTCGCCATCGACTGCTTGTCGCTCTCGCCGTGGTTGATGTGGACGTGCAGCTTGGTGCCGTCGACGAGCGAGTTGAAGTTGAGCGAGGAGTTGTTGCAGTAGAGGACGACCTTCGCGTCGAGCGAGGCATAGAGCTCGGTCAGCTCGGCGAAGGACGGGGCGAGCAGGATCGGCAGCGCCGTCCGCTCGGCCAGCAACGTCGCGACGTCGGGGTTGCGCACCACGACGGCCACCGGGTGGCGCTCGTGCAGGACCTCGAGCACCTCCAGCCACTGGATCAGCTGGTAGCTCCGGGTGGGGTCATCTGCGTAGTACGCAAGGACGTGGGCGTCGTTCACACAAGGATTCTAGTCGCCCTGGGGTAGTGCTCAGGACCGCGCTGCGGGGCCCGGATCGCCATAGCCCTCGCGGAAGCTCGGCCGGGTCGGGCGCCATCCCGTCGCCCGGAGCCGGGCGTTGGAGAGACGCTTGCCGTGACCCTGCTCGGGGTCGGCTGGCGGGGGTGCGGAAGCGCCCATCCGGGTGGCGAGGAAGGCGGCGACGTCGCCGAGCTGGGCGGGCTCGTCGTCAGTGCCGAGGTAGAGGCTCTCCGGCTGCTCGGGCCGCGTCAGCAGGTGCACGACGGCTGCTGCCGCGTCCTCCCGGTGGATGCGGTTGGTCCAGCGGTGCGGGTCCTCGATCCGTCCCTCGCGCACCTGGTCGAGGAGCCGCGTGCTGCCACCGCCGTACAGGCCGGAGAGGCGGAGCACCGTGCCGCCGGGCAGGCGCTCGGCGAAGAGCTCCTCGGCCGCCAGCAGCATCCGGCCCGGTCCGTCCTTGGGCCCGGCGGGCGTCGTCTCGTCGCTGAGCCCCGGCCGGTCGGTGCTGGCATTGACGGCGGTCGAGGAGATGAGCACGGCCCGCTCGGGCAGCGGTCCGGCGTCGGCGAGGGCGTCGAGGGCGCGGCGCATGCCCTCGACGTACGTCGATCGGTAGGCCTCCTCCGTCCGTGGCCGCGCCGTCAGCGCGACCACCAGGAGGCGCGCGCGGAGGTCGGGGAGGACCGGCGTCTCGCGCGTCAGGTCGACGGACAGCCCGCGCAGGGGCGGCGGCACGCGGTCGGCGTTGCGCCGCAGCGCGAGCACGTCGTGCCCGCGCTCGACGAGCCGGAGGCCGACGGCGGCGCCGAGGTCGCCGCAGCCGACGAGGAGAACGTCCGAGGTCACGCCCCGAACCGTACGCGTAGGACTACCCAAATGGAGCGTGGCGGTGGCGCTCGTCGAGTGCCACCGTGGACGCATGACTCGCACTCTGGCGGCCGACTACCTCGTGGTGGGCGCGGGCGCCATGGGCATGGCGTTCACCGACGCGCTGATCGACCACTCCGACGCCACGGTGGTGCTGGTCGATCGCCGCCACGGTGTCGGCGGGCACTGGCTGGAGGCCTATCCGTTCGTCCGGCTGCACCAGGCCTCCGCGTTGTACGGCGTGCCCTCGACCCTGCTCGGTGGCGGCCGGGTGCAGGAGAGCGGACCCGAGGAGGGGCTGCAGGAGCGCGCGACCCAGTCGGAGATCACGGCCTACTACGCGCGGATGCTCGACCGGATGGTGCGGACGGGGCAGGTCTCCTTCCTGCCCAACAGCGAGGTCGTCGACCGCACGATCACCTCGCGCATCTCCGGCGAGCGGTGGGAGGTACCGGCGTCGTGCCGGATCGTCAACGCCCACCACCTCGCGCCCAGCATCCCGGCGGAGGTGCCGGCGCCGTTCGGGGTCGGTGACGGTGCTCGCGTGCTGCCGGTCAACGCCCTCGCACGGCTGGAGGAGACACCGAGCCAGTACGTCGTCGCCGGCTCCGGCAAGACCGCCACCGACGCCTGCATCTGGCTGCTCGCGCGCGGCGTCGACCCCGATGCGATCTGCTGGGTGCGCCCGCGTGAGCCGTGGATGCTCAACCGGGCGAGGGTCCAGCCGGACCCGGCGGTCTTCCTGTCCATGGCGGCCGACGTGATGCAGGCCGGTGCGTCGGCCGGCTCGCTCGAGGACTTCTTCCTCCGCCTCGAGGACGCCGAGGTGATGCTGCGCATCGACAGGTCCGTCATGCCGAGCATGGCGAAGGCGCCGACGCTCGCGACGTGGGAGCTCGGGCAGCTGCGGAGCCTGGAGGACGTCGTACGGCGCGGGCACATCGACGCCGTCGAGCGGGGCAAGCTCGTCTTCGCCGATGGCGCGGTCGGGATCGCCGACGACGCCCTGGTCGTGCACTGCGCCGCGGACGGGCTGAAGTACCCCGGCCTGCTGCCGGTGTGGCGCCCGGAGGACATCACCCTGCAGCCGGTCCGGGCCGGCTTCCCCTGCTTCGGGGCCGCCCTCATCGGCTACGTCGAGGCGACCCGGACCGACGACGACGTGAAGAACAGGCTGGCCCCGCCCTCGCCGTACCCCGACACGATGGACTCCTGGGCGCTGATGAACGTCGTCGGCACCCGGTCCACGATGGGCTTCTCGGCCGAGCCGGACATCAAGGCGTGGGCCGACGGGGTCGCGCTCAACCCGGCCCGCATCCCGCCCGGCTACCCGGCGTCGGCGGCTCTGGACGACGCGCGCGAGCGCCTCGGCGTACACACGAAACCGGCGCTGGCGCGGCTCGCAGAGCTGGCGGCGGGCTGACGTCGGTGTTCGGTGCGGCGTCTGGTCGGTTATGCGCGGTGCCTGCCTGAGCCGGGAGTGGCCATCGATGTCAGGTCGACAAACTCATGGCTGAGCGCCCTCACGTCGTCGGGGGTGTCCGTCGTGCCGAAGGCCAGGACCTTCAACCCCGTCGCGTTGAGCCGTGCCACGAGCGGGTGCATCGACGTCAGGTCGCCGACGATCACCACCGTGTCCACGGCCGATTCGCGTGCGAGGTCCATGGCGTCGACGGTGAGTGCGACCAGCCCACGCTGGTCACCGTCGTGGCCGAAGTGGTGGTGCGGCTGGATCCCGTGCTGGCGCAGCGGCGCGGACCACCAGTCGCCCGCCTCCGGGGCCGTCCAGTCGGCGTACGCGCGACAGACGCTGACCGTCCCGTGGTCCGCGAGCACGGCGAACAGGGCATCCGCGTAGTCCGCCGTCGTGGACGCCGCGTCGATCAGCACGGCCAGTCGTCGGGAGGACCGAGCTTGCGGCTGTCGATGACGTCGGGGCAGTGCAGGGCGGGGCACGAGAGGCGCCACCGCCTGCCGCTCGACGGCCTCCGACGTCTTCACCCACTGCCGAACGAGAGTCGTGAGCGAGGAGTCCGCGTCAGCGGCGATCGGACGGCCGTCGAGGGCGCGGTCTGCTCGGTCGAGCTGCTGCGCGGCGTTGGACCGTTCTGCTCCGATGGTCATGATTTCCTGCACCATCCCCTTGGGTGGCTTCGAGAGCCTCCAGCGTGTTCCTGCTGGCGGGCGGGCGTCGCGGATCGCCCGGACCTTTACCTTGTTGGCTAGACCAGCAATGACCTTCGGGCCGCGAGCGCGAGCAACTGTGCCGAGGGCCAGCGTTCGCCGGGGATGGCTCTCGGAGCTGGCGGCGGGCTGACGTCGGTGGTCGGTGCGACGATCTGCGCATGAGCGACCACGTCTTCCATGCGCAGGTCTGGGAGCACTCTCCCGACGAGCCGGGGTCGCGGCACTTCCTCACGCTGCCCGCCGACGTCGCCGAGGACGTGGCCTTCGAGGCGGGGCCGCGCGGAGGGTTCGGGAGCGTCCGCGTCGAGGTGACGGTCGGGCGCTCGACCTGGCGGACCTCGCTCTTCCCGGACTCGAAGGCGGGGACGTTCGTGCTGCCGATGAAGAAGCCGGTGAGGCTCGCCAACGACCTGCACGCAGGTGACACCTGCGAGGTGCGGCTCACCCTCGTAGGCTCGTGATCGTGAGCCGCATCTTCACCATCAGCTTCGCGTCGGTCTATCCCCACTACGTGGCGAAGGTCGAGAAGAAGGGCCGCACACAAGCTGAGCTCGACCAGGTCATCGAGTGGCTGACCGGCTTCGACGACGCCGCGCTGCGCGACCACCTCACCGCGGAGACGACCTTCGAGGACTTCTTCGCCGAGGCGCGGCTCAACCCGAACGCCGGGCTGATCACCGGCGTGATCTGCGGTCACCGGGTCGAGGAGATCGACGACCCGCTGATGCAGAAGATCCGCTACCTCGACAAGCTCGTCGACGAGCTCGCCATGGGCAAGGCGATGGAGAAGGTCCTCCGCGGCTGAGGAGGGTCTGACCTACGAGTCGTAGGGCACGCGCTCCCACGTCAGCACGTCGCCGGCGCCCGGCCGGGTGAGCGTGACCTGCAGGAAGTTGGTGTTGTTGGCCTCCCCGTCGACGGTGACGCGGGTGAGGTTGTCGGCGCTGCCCTGCACGCCGTGGATGGCGAGCCAGCGCGAGCCGGTCGCGAGCGGCCGGTCGGTGTTGTAGACGTGGCTGTCGCCGTCGAAGAGATAGACCTCGCCGTCGAAGGTCGACGCCTCGTCGACGAGCGCCTGGACCAGCGGCTGGAAGGCGCTGAGGTCCCAGCCCGGCTGATAGCCGGGGTCGAACATGTCGGCCTGCTGGAAGAGCGCGACGGCGCGGGCGTCGGTCCGGCGGGCGCGGGCGAAGGTCTCCTCGACGAGGTCGATCGCGGCCGCCATCCGGGCGCTCTCCTCGGCGAGCTGCTCGCTGGTCGGGGCGGTGAGGCCGATGCCGGTCCAGGGGGCGCGGTCGTTGTTGCTGCCGACGACGTGCAGGGTCGCCAGCTCGACCCCGGCGGTGCGCAGGCTCTGGTTCTCGGGGAAGCCGAGGTCGGCCTGGCTGTCGACCTTGAGCGGGTCGCCGAGGGTGAGGCCGGGCGTCTCGAAGAACGCCGCGCGCAGGGCAGTGAGGCGCTCGAGCGGGTTGTAGGCGCCGGCCGCAGTCCGGTGGCAGTCGGTCCACTCGTTGTCGCCGGGGGTGTAGAGAAGCGGCATCTCGAAGCGGTCGAACTGCTCGCGGATCATCGCGCTGTAGGCGTCGGTGCACGGGGACGAGCCGTTCTTGATGTCACCGACGTGGAAGGCCAGGTCGAGGCCGGCCTGCTCGTTGATCCGGTCGATCCAGCCCGGGAAGGCCTCGATCTGCGCGGCGCCGTACGGCACGTCACCGATGACCGCGAAGCTGGTCGATGCCGGCTTGGCCTGGCCGTCGGCGGCGACGGACGGAGCGGGAAGGGCCAGGACGGCGGCGGCGCAGGCTGCGATGGAGAGGCGAAGAAGAGTCATGCCTCCTTGCTCTCGCACCTCGGTGAAGCGCGCCTCCGGGTGTGCGTGAACGCCCGGTGGACAGTGCGTGATGCCGCTAGCGTGACGGCGTGATCTGGTCCCGAACCTGCGGTCGCGACGACGGCCCGCTGCTGGTGATGTTGCACGGGCTCGGCGCCACAGCCGAGGTGTACGCCGATGCCTGCGCCCTGCTTCCGTCGCGCTGGCCCGGTGGGTGGCTGGTCGTGGACCTGCCCGGGCACGGTCGCTCCGCGTGGGATGCGCCGTACACGTTCCGCAGCCATGCCGACGCCGTGCTCGACGTGCTGCCCCCGTCACGGGAGGTCGTCGTCGTCGGCCACTCCATGGGCGGCGTCGTGGCGCTGGAGCTGGCAACTGATCCGCGCGTGCGCGGTGTCGTGGCGTTCGGGGTGAAGGTGAGCTGGCCACCGTCCGATGTGGCCGGTGCGGAGCGGGTGGCTGCTCGGCCGGTGCAGGTGTTCGCGACGCGGGACGAGGCGGTAGGGCGCTATCTGCGCCTGGCCGGTCTCTCAGACCTGGTCTCGCCTGACTCATCGTCCGTCGCACCGGGCGTCGTCGCTGTCGACGACGGGTGGCGGGTCGCGCAGGACCAGGCGACGTTCGGGGTGGGCGTGCCGGACATGACCGGTCTGCTCGCAGGCGCCCGGTGTCCGGTCGTGCTGGCGCGCGGTGAGCACGACGTGATGGTTTCCGACGCTGACCTCGCGGCGCTGGTCCCGGATCCCGTCACGCTGCCTGGGCTGGGGCACAACGCGCATGTCGAGGGTCCGGGTGCTGTGCTCGGGCTCGTCGACCGGCTGCCGGCTGGTTGAGCTTCGCTCGTCGTTTCGCCGCGAGATGCGCAATCAGAAATGACTCGTCGTTGTCGTATCGAGGTCGCGCTGTTCGTAGCCATCGTGAAGGCTGCTCGCGGGAGCGGCGTCACGACCAAGGAGACGATGATGCGGACACCGAAGATCAACGATCAGATCTCGCCAGCCGAAGAGGCATCCCCGGCGGCGCCGATCAGGCTCTACATGTCGATGTCGCTGGACGGCTTCATCGCGGGACCCGACGACCGCGCCGGGCAGGAGCTCGGCCGCAATGGCGGGCGGCTGTTCAACTGGCTCGACGACCGGCTGGCTTCCGGTCCGAACGGCCAGGTGTACGCCGAGGCGCTTGCGACCGGAGCGCTGATCTCCGGTCGTCGAACCTACGAGCTCGCCGGCCGATGGGGCGGTGATCATCACGACGGCGTACCGATCCATGTCCTGACCCATGGCGTTGACGAAGATGACGATCGGCCGGACCTGGTGACGTACTTCGACGACGTCGCCGCCTGCGCCGCCCAGGCGCGACGAGCAGCCGGTGGTCGCGCGGTGATGGTGCACGGAGCCAGCGCGGCGCAGTCGCTGCTCGCAGCGGGCGAGCTCGACGAGCTGGAGATCCACCTCGTGCCCGTCCTGCTCGGAGGAGGCCGAAGGCTGTTCGAGTCCCTCGACGGCGATCGCGTCGAGCTCGAGCACGTCCGCACGATCGAGGGTCGAGAGGCGACTCACCTTCGATACCGGGTCCGGCGCGGAGATCGCTCGCCGTCGTAGCCGGAACCTCGGCCTCGCACTGTGTCAGTCGCGGTTGACGGTGTAGAGCAGGTGGACGACTGCTCCCTGACAAGCGTCCTGATTGCTGGGCTTGTTCGCGAAACCGATGAATGACCCGGCGAACGGCGTGCTCGATCCCGGGCTGAGGTTCAGTCGGACTGGCATCCGGGGGTGGATCAGCTGGTAGTCGCTGGCAGTGCACACGCCGGACGATGAGAGGTGCCGGGAGGCGACGGAGGTGATCCGCACGTCGACGGTGGTGATGTGGGCGCTCTCGTGACTGCGGTTCACCAGCCTTCCGGTCACGGGGACCGGCGCGACCCCGGGGGCGAGTCCCACCATGGACGAGGTCTGGGTGACGGTGATGTCGGGGGTGGACGACGTGCAGCCCGACTCCTCGGGCGGTCCCGGTGCTTGCCAGCCGAGGACGATCGCTGCAGACCCCGCGCCCAGCAGCAGGAGCCCCCCGAGTGATGCTGGGACGCTGTGCCCACGTCGGGCGAGCAGCACGACGGCGGCGCCAGCGACGAGGCAGGCGATCGTGACGGCCAGGAGCAGACCGGCGTTGGTGCTGAGGCCACTGGCCTGTGGGGGTTCGCACGTCATGGCATGACCCCGGACAACCTGTTCGACGCCAGGGTGACGGTGCCGAGCGAGAGTGCCCGGCCTCTGACCGTGGCGCCCGCGCCAAGGGTGATGGCGCCTCGGGCAAGGATCGAGCCTGACAGCGACGAAAGCGCGCCCGTGCCTGCGGCTCCATTGACGATCCAGAAGACGTTGGCCGCCTGCGCGCCGCCGGCCAGGAGGACCGTGCTGCCTGCTGCGGTGTTGAACGCCGCGTCGGTCTGGAAGATGAACACCGCGTTGGGGTCTCCCTCACCGTCGAGGATCACGGTCCCGGTCAGGGCCAGTGCCGCGGTGATGTGGTGCACGCCGACGTGGAAGGTGCGGCCACCCAGGTCGCCGGCGATCTCGGTGTGCGGGGTGCGGGTGGACGCGTCATCGAGGGCGGTGACCAGAGCGGCGCGGGCCGACGCTGCGGCGGCGTCACCCGCGTGGATGTCGCCGTCCAGGGTGCCCCCTTGAAGGGGTCCGAATCCGGTCACGGAGGTGGAGGGGCTGACGCCCAGGTCGCCGCTGAGGTGGGTGACACCCGTGCTGACCACGCCCGTGGTGCCCAGCACGGAGAACGAGCTGGCCGTGCCGAGCAACACCGGTGGTGGGTTGACCTCCAGCGTGAGGGCCTGGCGGGCGGTGGCACCGTCGCCGCTGGGTGCCCGGACCTTCGCAGTGATGTTGTGGACGCCCGCGGTGAGGGTCGCGGTGGTGACGGTCCAGCTGCCGTCTGCGGCGACGACCGTGGACAGGGTCTGTCCGGTGACGCTCACCGTGACCGGACTCGCGGCGGGTGCGCTGGTGGTGCCGGAGATGGTCGGTGTGCTGTCCTTGGTGAGAGCGATGGCGCCACCGGTGATGGTCATCGTGGGCGGGAGGCCGGCGGTGAACCGGATGCTGTTGCTCGACAAGGTGACGGTGCCCTTGGAGAGGGCGCGTCCGATGAGCTCGGTGCCGGCACCAAGCGTGATCGCCCCTCGGCCGAGGATGGTCCCTGCCAGGTATGAGGCCGCGCCTGCGCCGGTGGCGCCGGTGACGACCCAGAAGATGTTCGAGGCCTTCGCGCCGTTGGTCAGCACGATGCGAGCGGCGGCGGCGGTGTTGAACGCCGCGTCCGCCTGGAAGATGAAGGTCGCGCCCGGGTTGTGTTGCGCGTCGAGGATCAGGATTCCGGTGAGCGCGAGGGCTGCGGTGCTGTGGTAGACGCCAGCGGTCAGGGTACGACCGCCGAGGTCTCCCACCAGCTCGTTCTGTGCGGGGAAGGGGAGCGCGGCCAGCTCGGCGGAGGCCAGCGACATCGCGTCCTGCGCCTGGGCCGCGTCGGCGTCGCCGGCGTGGATCTGTCCGCCGACGTTGTCCGGGCCCAGTCCCGAGATCGCCGTCGCGGGGCTGACACCGATGTCGCCGCTGATCGACGTCAGTCCCGTGCTGACGATGGCGGTTCCGGCCAGCACCGAGTACTTCCCGGCGTCGCCGAGGAGCGGTGCGGCAACGACGGCGAACTCCGCACTCACCGCCGGGGCCAGTCCGGGGCTGCTGGCGACCAGGGTGTACCCGGCACCGGGTCGGTCGATGGAGAGGTCGCCGAAGGAAACCTGACCGCCGGCGTCGGTGCCGCGCGTCGTGTCGCCGCCCAGGACGCCGCCGGAGGGGTTGGTGCCGATCGTGAGGGTCACCGGGACTCCGGCGCCGGTGATGGGCTCGCCCGCGGCGTTGCGCAGGGCCACCGTGACCGCCGGTGTCATCGTTGCTCCGACAGTGACGTCGTGGGGGGCGGCGGTGAAGGCGAGGCCGGCGACGTTGGTGACGTGCACCGGATCGCTGGGTGAGCTCCGGGCGGTCCAGGAGGCGAAGGCCGCGAAGACGACGTAGGTGTAGTCCCCGTCAGCCACCCCGGTATCGGTGCAGCTGAGCCCCGACACCAACGCGGTGGGGCCACCTGCGCAGGCAGGTTCGACCGTGGCGGGGCTGTTGGCCACGGCCGCCTTGTGGCGGGCGACGAAGTAGCCCTCAGGCGCCACGCCACCGGAGCCGGCGGTCCAGGAGACATCCACGTCCGCGATCGCGGTTGCAGGTGTCGTCACGTTCACCGGAGGAGCGAGGGTGCCGGTCGCGGCAGTACCGCTTCCCGACCCACCACTGGTCCAGCTTGCGCCCGCGGGTGCTGCCGCGAGGGCAAGCACCAGCGTGACCAGCAGGGTGAACACCACGCTGGCGGCACTGGGGCGCCGGGGATCGCGCACCACCGCATGACGAGGACCAGCGCGGTGCGCCGGGCCGTTCAGGGCGGTGCTTGGCATCTCGAAGGATTCCTCAGGCTCGGATCAATCAGGAGCCGGGTAGGGACGCGACAGTGCCGCCCCTACCCGGAACGATCAGCTGGCGGTGTAGCCGATCACGACCTGACCGTTCTTGCAGGCATCCTGGTTCGCGGTCGTGTTGTTGAACGCAATCGTCAGATTGCCCCACGACCCCGTGTCATCGGCAGGAACATCAGCACCCACGGCTCCGGTGCCGGCGATGGTGTAGTCGCCGGCGCCACACCCGGCGATCGGGTCACCCGCGGCATCGTTCACGGCGGTCACCACAGCGACGATCTTGGTGACGTACACCGGCCCGCTGTTGGGGTTGAGGATGGTGCCGCTCAGTGGTTGTGTTCCCGACCCGGGCGCCAGGTCGGTCACGGAGCTCGTCTGGATGACAGTCACCGCGGCGGTGGTGCCGGTGTCAGCCGAGCCCACGCCCGTGCCGGTCGTGGTCCAGTACGCGAAGGCGGTGCCGCCGATGGCGACCAGCGCCACGGTGACGCCCAACACCTTGCTCCGACGGCTGCTGGACCTGGTGCCGTGGTTCATCGTGTGCTTGCTCATGTGTTGCTCCTTGGGGGTTCGCAGTCCCCAGAAGGGGTCCACGCCCCTCTAGTGGTATGGACCGCAGGCACTTCGCGAGGCCGAACACCCAAAGATGGCCCGAACGGGCCGCCGAACTTCCACACGGAAGTCCGCTGACCCGCGTCGGCGCCTCTGGCCGCTCGAATGGCGGAAATCAGGACCGCAGACGCATCACGACGTACGGTGGAAGGGCCGAGGAACCCCCTGACGCTGATTGATGTCGTCATTTCACGGCGACACACCCCGCAACGCCCGGTGCCCCCGAACCGGCAGGATTGGCTCTCCCCCTTGGCAGCTCATGACACCCACCGCCCCACCCTGGCGGCAGTCATCCACCGCGTCTCGCTCAGCCTGCTGATCGCGGTCGTCATCCCGGCCGTCGTCTTCTACGGCGTCTTCGTGCTGGCCGGCGTGTGGACGGCGATCATCGCTGCGCTCGTCTGGTCGTACGGCGCCATCGCCTGGCGCGCAGTGACCCGTCGGCGTACGTCCGGGCTGCTGATCCTGACGGCCATCCTCTTGACGGGCCGCACGGCGCTCTCGATCGCAGCGGACAGCACCTGGCTCTACTTCCTCCAACCCGTCATCAGCGACGGGGCCGTGGCGGCGCTCTTCCTGCTCTCGCTCGCCAGCGCGCGCCCGATGGTGGCTCGGCTCGCGGGCGACTTCTATCCGATGGACCACGAGCTGGCCGCGCGGCCGCGGGTGCGTCGGCTCTTCTGGCAGCTCACCGCGATGTGGGCGGTGCTCGGCTTCACCAAGGCGTCGATGACGCTGTGGCTGCTGCAGTCGCAGTCGCTCGAGACGTTCGTGCTGGTCAAGAGCGTCTCCATGCTCGCGATCAACCTGCTGGCTGCCGCCGCGACCATCGCCCTGGCCGCTGTCGTGGCCCGCAAGGAGGGGCTGATGGGGCCGAGCAGGCTGGTCCCCGTCAGTGCCTAACCACCTCGATGGTGGAATGAGCGGGTGAGTACGACGACCGCGCCCCGCCCGCGCCAGACCACCATGGCCGGCGTGATGGTGATGCTGGCCTCGAGCTTCGTCGTGCTGTCCGTCTGGGACACCGTCTCGCGGCTGCGCTCGATCGAGACCCGCGAGTCGATCGAGAAGTTCCTCGCCGACGCGCCGGGCTCCGGCCTCGACCTCTCGGTCGAGTCGATGATCCAGGTCCTGCACGTCCTCGCGATGATCGCGGCGGTCTGCTCCGTGGCCGCCGTCGCGCTCGGCTGGCAGGTGCTCCAGGGCAGCCGGCAAGCGCGCTTGGTCCTGTCGCTGCTCGCGGTGCCCATCTTCCTGACCGGCCTCGTCGCCGGCGGCTTCATGTCGTCGGTGGTCGCGATCGCGGCCGGGATGCTGTGGTTCTCGCCGTCGCGCGAGTGGCTGGCCGGCAAGCCGATCCCGGAGCCGGCGAAGCCGCTGCGGGCGGAGCAGGCGCCCACCGGGACCGCCCGGCCCGAGCTGCCCCCGACGTCGTCGTCCACCGGCTGGTCCGTCGGCGCCCCGGCGCCCGACCAGCGTCCCGACCCGGTGAAGGTCGCGTTCGTCCTCACGGTCGTGGTGGCCGGCATCGTGCTGGTGCTGACGCTGGTCAGCCTGGCGCTGCTCGCGACCCAGTCCGACCTCGTGCTCGAGGAGCTGCGCCGGCAGAACCCCGACCTCGAGGAGCAGGGCGTCAGCGAGTCCCTGCTGCTCACGACGGCCTTCGTCTCCGGCGGGCTGGCGACCCTGTGGTCCGGTCTCGCCGTCGTGCTGGCCGTGCTCACCGCGCGCCGTCGCGCCTGGGCCGCGAAGGGCCTGCTGATCAGCTCCGCCCTGTGCGCCGTCTTCTGCATCGTCGCGGCGCTCGGATCACCGGTCGCGCTCATCCCGGCCCTCGCCGCGCTGACGACGGTGAGCTGTCTGCGCCGGCCCGAGGTGCGGGCCTGGCTCGAGCCGCGCTGACGACCTGATCAGCGCGTCAGGTCGGCGGCCGCCAGTCGCCGTACGCCCTCGGCAATGAGGTCGGGCTCCTTGCAGAAGGCCCAGCGCACCATGTGCCGTCCTGCGTCCTGGTCGTCGTAGAACGCCTGGTTGGGGATCGCCACGACGCCGGCCCGCTCAGGCAGCGCGAGGCAGAAGGAGCGGCCGTCCTCCCAGCCGAGGTGGCTGATGTCGGTGGTCGCGAAGTAGGTCCCCTCCGGCACCCGCGCCACCAGCCCGGCGTCGGCGAGGCCGGCGACGAGGAGGTCGCGACGGTCCTGCAGCGAGCGGGCGAGCGCGGTCGGCCAGTCGGGCTCGTGGTCCAGCGCGTGCGCGACCGCGGGCTGCAGCGGCGAGCCGGAGGTGAACGTCAGCCACTGCTTCGCCGCCAGCACGGCCCCCACGAGCGAGGCCGGCCCCGTCGCCCAGCCGACCTTCCAGCCGGTGAACGAATAGCTCTTGCCGGCGCTCGACAGCGTCAGCGTGCGCTCCCACATCCCCGGCAGCGTCGCGAGCGGCACGTGCTCGTGGGAGTCGAAGACGAGGTGCTCGTAGACCTCGTCGGTGATGACCACCAGGTCGCGCTCGATCGCGACGTCAGCGACGGCCTGCAGCTCGGCGCGGGTCAGCACGGTGCCGGTCGGGTTGTGCGGGCTGTTGAGCAGGATCGCGCGCGTCCGGGGCCCGACCGCCGCACGCAGGGCGTCGGCGTCGAGGCGGAACTCCGGCGCTCGCAGCGTCACCGGTCGGCGTACGGCGCCGCACATCTCGATCATGGCGAGGTAGCTGTCGTAGTAGGGCTCCAGGACGACGACCTCGTCACCGGGATCGATCAGCCCGAGCAGGGCGGCCGCGATGCCCTCGGTGCAGCCGGTCGTGACGACGACCTCGCGGTCGGGATCGAGCTCGAGTCCGTAGTGGCGCTGCTGGTGCCGGGCGATCGCCTGGCGCAGCGCGGGCACGCCGATGCCGGGGGCATATTGGTTGGCGCCGCTCTGCAGCGCCGCCACCGCGGACGCGATCACCGACGGCGGACCGTCGACGTCGGGGAACCCCTGGCCGAGGTTGATCGCCCCCGTCCGGGCAGCCAGCGCGGACATCTCGGAGAAGACCGTCGGCGGGATGCCGTCGAGCCGGCGTGCGAGCCGGGATGAGTTCATGCACGCGACCCTACGACCTGGTCATGGACTCCACTCAGGGCACGATGTTCTGGTTGAGCCGGAACAGGTTGTCGGGGTCGTAGGCACGCTTGACCTCGGTCAGCCGCGGGTAGTTGCCCGCGAAGTTGTCCTCGACCTTGTCGGCGTCGTCCTCGGCCATGAAGCCGAGGTAGCCGCCGCGCTCGCTGTGGGGTGAGATCGCGTCGTAGTAGTCGCGGACCCACTGGCGACGCTCCACGTCGAGGGCGGGGTCCTGCCACGCGGACAGGATCACGGCGGCGTACGTCGCGCTGCGGTAGGCGAACGCGGTGTCGCTCGGACTCGGGTCGTGAGCGGCGCCGTTGATCGGATAGAGGTGCATCGTCGAGCTCGCGTCGGGAGCGTGCGGTCCGTGGGCCAGGTGCGCCTCGATCGCCTCATCGGTCAGCTCCATCACGTAGGCGCCCTTCCAGTAGCTGCGGATCCCCTTGGGGAAGAGCCCGTCGAACGCGCCGTTCAGCTGCGGATAGGGCCAGACATCGCACATCTCGGCCACGCGCGGCGCCAGGTCGCGGAAGGGCTGCATGGCCTTCTCGCCCTCGTCCATCGGTCCGGTCCAATGCACGACGGCGACGCAGAACGTGTCGCCGTGGCGGTCCTCCGGGACGAAGGGCAGCGGAGGCGCCACCTGGAAGGCCGGGAACGCGCCGTACTCGCGTGGCGCATCCTGGATCCAGTCGCGGAAGAATCGCAGCAGGTCGCCGGCATGCTCCAGCTCATAGAAGAAGAGCCCGACGTAAGCATCCTTGACCGGTTGCACGTTGAACTCGAACGACGTGACGACCCCGAAGTTGCCGCCCCCGCCCCGGATCGCCCAGAAGAGGTCGGGGTTCTCCTCGGCGCTCGCGGTCCGGACCTGTCCGTCCGCCGTCACGACCTCGGCCGAGGCCAGGCAGTCGATCGACAAGCCCTGCCCGCGGGTGAGGTAGCCGATCCCGCCGTTGAGCGTCAGTCCACCGACACCGGTGGTCGAGACGATGCCGCCCGTGCTGGCGAGCCCGTAGGCGTGGGTCGCGTAGTTGTAGTCGCCCCACGTGGCACCGCCTCCCGCTCGTGCGGTGAGCGCTCGCGGATCGACGTGGACGCCGCGCATGCCCGACAGGTCGATGACCAGTCCGCCGTCGGTGCTACCGAAGCCCGGCGCGCTGTGACCCCCGCCGCGAACCGCCAGCTCGACGCCGGCGTCGCGGGCGTAGTTGACGCCGGCCACGACGTCGGCCACCTGTTCGGCCCGAAGGATGGCGAGGGGTTTGCGGTCGAACATGCCGTTGTGCACGGCTCGCGCATCGTCGTACGCCGAGTCGTCGGCCGTGATGATCTGAGCCCGCACCTGCTCGCGCAGGGCATCGATGGAGGTGCTCATGTTGTGACGCTCCTTTGAGAGACCCGCGACGTCCGACCGATTTTTGACGCTACTCCGAGCGGGCGGCCGACGGATCCCCTGTCTTGGGCACTTCCGTGACGTGCGGGAGGATGCCCCCATGACCACTGACGCCACCCTCGCGGCCGACATCAACGCGCTCTGCCGACTGACGGGGGAGTTCACCCTCCGCTCGGGCCAGGTCGCCGACACCTACTTCGACAAGTACCTCTTCGAGGCCGACCCGGTGCTCCTCGACCGGGTCGCGACGCAGATGCTCGACCTGCTCCCGTCCGACACCGAGCTGCTCGGCGGCCTCGAGATGGGCGGCATCCCGATCGCCACGATGGTGAGCGCGAAGACCGGCACGGCGGCGCTGTTCGTGCGCAAGAAGGCCAAGGAGTACGGCACCTGCAAGCTCGCCGAGGGCCCGGACGTGTCCGGTCGCCGGGTGACCCTGATCGAGGACGTCATCACGACCGGTGGTGCCGTGCGCGACGCGACCAACGCCCTGCGGGACGCGGGCGCGATCGTCGAGACCGTCGTGTGCGCGATCGACCGCTCACCGGCCGGGGAGAACCCGCTCGCGGACCTCGCGCTCGAGATCCGCGCCGTACTCACGCGGGCGCAGCTGGACGAGGCTG
>NZ_CM001852.1:3390060-3404563 GCF_000389985.1 Nocardioides sp. CF8 | reverse complement strand
GTTGAGCAGCGAGCGTGTCGAGACCGAGGCGCGCTCAGACGTCCCGGCCGGCGATGTCGCGGTCGGGCACGCCGTCGCCGTCCCGGTCGTCGGCCTCGGGGGCGTTGGTGCGCTTGTGCCGCCACCACTCCCAGGCGATCGGGATCAGCGAGAAGGCCAGGATCAGGATGATCAGCTTGTCGATCTGCTCGCCCAGGCCCGGGAACGCCGAGCCGAGGAAGAAGCCGAGCAGGGTGATCGACAGGACCCAGCCGACCGCGCCGACCAGGCTCCACAGGAAGAAGCGGCCGCGGTCCATGCGGGTCACGCCGGCGACGACCGTGATGTAGGTGCGGACGAACGGCACGAAGCGGCCGATGACGAGCGCCTTGTTGCCGTGCTTGTCGAAGAACGCGGTCGTCTGGTCGAAGTACTTGCGCTTGAGGATGCGGCCGTCGCGCTCGTAGAGCGGCGGGCCGATCTTGCGCCCGATCTCGTAACCCGCGACGTTGCCGCCGATCCCGGCGAGGGTGAACAGCGTCAGCGCGACCACCAGCTCGAGCCACTCCGGGCCGGGGAAGACGTCGATGCGCTCGGTCGCGATGAACAGCCCCATCGCGAAGAGCAACGTGTCACCGGGCAGGAACGGGAAGAACAGCCCGCACTCGACGAAGATGATCGCGAGGCTGAGCCAGAACAGCGCCCCGCCGAACTCCCGCAGCAGCCAGTTGGGATCCATCCAGTCCATGCCGAGCAGGAGCGGCTGGAGGTCCAGGAGCAAGTTCACGTCGGTCAGCCTAACTGGGGAATCCCCATAGGGTTGGGTCGTGGAAGAAGAGCAGGAGCGGGCGCCGTACGACCCGATGCCGCACGGCCCGCCCGAGGTCGGGCTCGGCCCGTGGGAGGGGCCGTGGCCCGACGGGGACCGCTACGACCCCGACCTCCTGCGCGACGGTGATCGGCGCAACGTCGTCGACCGCTACCGCTACTGGTCGATGGCCGCGATCGTCGCCGACCTCGACACCCGCCGGCACTCGTTCCACGTCGCGATCGAGAACTGGCAGCACGACTTCAACATCGGCACCATCGTGCGTACGGCGAACGCGTTCCTCGCAGCGGAGATCCACATCGTCGGCAACCGCCGCTGGAACCGTCGCGGCGCGATGGTCACCGACCGCTACCAGCACGTGCGACACCATGCGACCGCCGAGGACCTGGCTGCGTACCTGCACTCGATCGGTGTCCGACTGCTCGGCATCGACAACCTCCCGGGCAGCGAGCACCTCGAGACGATGACGCTGCCGCGCGACGTCTGCTTCCTCTTCGGCCAGGAGGGCCCCGGGCTCTCGGAGCTCGCGCGCGAGGTGTGCGACGGGACGTTCTCGATCGCGCAGTTCGGCTCGACGCGGTCGATCAATGCCTCGTCCGCGGCCGCGATCGCCATGCATTCGTGGATCCGGTCGTACGCCGACCTGTCGGCCGACGACGCCTGGCGGGGCTGACCCCGGCTGGTTGAGCAGCGAGCGTGTCGGCCGCTGGGTGAGCAGCGAGCGCCAGCGAGCGTGTCGGCCGCTGGTTGAGCAGCGAGCGTGTCGACCGCTGGTTGAGCAGCGAGCGCCAGCGAGCGTGTCGAAACCAAGGCCCTACGAGTAGAGGTCGGACTTCAGGATCGCCACGGCCCACAGCGCGCCGCCCACGATGGCGAGGATCCCGGTGATGGCGCCTGCCTTGCCGGTGGCCGAGGCGAGGGTGTGGATCGACCGGGCCGCGCTGAGACCGACCGCGACCGCGACGATGCCCAGGACGATCGCGGGGACGGCGGCCAATGCGTGGACCAGGTTGGCTCCGGACGGGTTTCCCTGGTTGACGATGTCGATCGTCCAGTACTGGAACGCGTTGGCCAGGATGCCGCCACCCATGAGGGCGGTCAGGCCGAGCGCAGAGGCGACGATGCCCCTCGTCAGGGCCTGGTCCTCGTGGTCCTCGCGCTGCGCGCCCTGCGTCAGTGTCTCGTCGATGCTCATGGTTCCCCCGTGATCCGTCCGGCTGCCTGCCGGAATGTGCGCCGAGGTTAGTGCACCGCCAACGGTGCTGGATCGTCCCCCGCCTGGTGCCGGAGATCCAGCACTGTTCAGTGGGTGATCGGCTCCGCGAGCGCCCGCTGCAACGTCGCCAGCCCACGCGAGGAGTGGCTCTTCACCGTGCCCTCGGCGATGTCGAGCTCACGCGCGGTCTCACGCACGTCGAGGCCGAGCCAGTGCCGCAGCACGACGACCTTGCGCTGCATCGGCGGCAGTTCCTGCAGCGCCTCGAACAGCGCGCTGCGCTCCTCGACCGGCAGCGGCTCGCGTGCGCTGCGGTCGTGGCCGTCCAGTCCCGGGGTCTCGCGCCGGTGCGGTCGCCGGGTCTCGTCGATGTGCGAGCGCAGGATGATCTGGCGGACGTAGGCGTCCTCGGCGCCCTCGCGGCGCAGCCGGGGCCACGCGACGTAGAGCTTCGTCAGCGCGACCTGCAGCAGGTCGTCGGCCTGGTGCCAATCGCCACAGATCGCGTAGGCGATGCGGCGCAGGTGCGACTGGCGCGCGGCGACGTACGCCGTGAACGCCTCGTCGCGGCGGGCGGCCCTCATCGCAGGCCCTCCCCGTCGCCGCGGGAACGGGCGAACTCGATGAACTCCTCGACGTTGGAGGCGCCGTCGGCCTTGTCAGCAGCGAAACTGACGACGGTGTCCTCGCCGCGAGGGAAGCGGACGACGAGCGCGAACCAGGTCTCGCCATCCCACGTGAGCATCGCGGCGGCCGACGCGGTTGCGACGCCCCCGGTGTAGGCCTCCAGATCGGGGTCGGACTGCTGTTCGATGATCTCGACTCCCGGCAGTGCGGGCGTGAGGACACCCTCGTCATCGATGCTGACGAGCCTGAGCCCGGGTTCGCCCTGCTGGAGTGCGACTTGGTCGGCCAGCCACTCGTCGAAGGTGGCCCAGCCGGAGTCGGCCTCCTTCACGAAGGTGCCGCCACCCCCCGTGGGACTCGAGTCCAAGCTCAACCAGATGGTCTCGCCCTCGAACTCCACGACGAGGCCGACCGACGTCTCGGGAGGGGTGAGGCTGTGGGGGTTGTCGACGCGCCGCACGATCGTCGCCCCCGGGCGCAGCTCGATGACGCCGTCGAGGCCGTAGTTGACCACGCGGCCGTAGGGGTACTTGTCCGCGATCGGGTCGGGCTCCGGGGAGAACATCCCCCCGCCCGAGGTCGAGGAGGCGACGAACGCATCGAACGAGTCGTTCAGCTCGCCGGCGTGCTCGGAGGAGCTCGCGGAGCCGCCCTTGTCCCACTCCAGCGCCAGCCACCACCGCGTGCCCTCGAAGCTGATGTCGAGGGCGACCGACTCGGTGTCCTTGCCGGGGTAGAGATCGTCGCGACGTTGGTGCACGACCGCGCCCTCGCGGATCTCGAGTCCCTTGCCGGGCGTCACGCGCGCCGGCCCGTCACCCGCAGGCCACGGCACGGCACGCGCGGACACCGGTGTCTTGGGTCCCTTGGTCGTGGGCTTCGAGGTCGCCGAGGTGGGGCTGTTGGCGACGTGGGAGCTCCGGACGTCGTGGTCACCGGGAGCGACCGCCCAGCCGATGCCGCCGACGACGATCACCGTGGCGAGGGCGGCCGCGCCCATCGCCGTACGGCGCCTGCGGAGCGCTGCACGCGCCGGGACGAGATAGTCCGTGGGCGCGCGGTCGACCCCTCGGCCGAACGAGGAGTCGAGCTCCTCACGCCAGTCGATCTGTGTGTTCATGTCGGTTCCCTCCGTGTGGCCGTCACCAGCAATACGGAAGGGGCGCGCGATCGGTTGTCAGGCCGACTCGGGAAGCAGGAAGTTGAGCGCGGAGCGGCCACGGGCTGCGTGGTGGAGCACCTGGTCGACGCTGATCCCGATCGCGTCGGCGACCTCGGCCACCGGCAGGTCGAGCCAGTCGTGCAGCACGAGCGCCTTGCGCTGGATCGCGGTCAGCGACTGGAGCCCGTCGAAGAGCAACGACTCGTCCTCGATCGGGTAGTCGTCGGCGTGGGCGTTGCAGCTGCGCGGCGTGGGGGAGTCGGTGACGCAGGCGCGGGCGAGGCTGCGGTGGACGAACGCGTCGGCGGCCTCGCTCCCGGCGATCCGGTGCCAGGAGTCGAAGAGCCGCCCGAGCGTCTGCAGCACGAGGGCCTCGGCCTGGGTCCAGTCGCAGCAGATGGCGTGCGCGAGGCGGCGGACGTGCGGGCCACGCTCGGCGACGTAGTCGGTGAACGACGGACCGGACGGGCGGGGGTGCCGGCGCCACCGGGAGATCGGGTGGTCAGCGGACCACGCGGCCGGTGGCTGATCGATGCCGTCGAGCGATGCGTCGATCTCGTGCACCCAGTCGATGCTGGTCGTCATCCCTACCCCCTTCGCGCCCATCGGGCGGTCCTACGGGAGTTGACGCTGTGACCGACCATTTGGTTGCGCGAAAGTCCGACCGGGTGTGATCTGGTCAAGACCACCGCGTCGCGGACTCGTCCTGCCTACGGTCTCGGATTCGCCGACCGGCTGGTAGCCATTAGGGTCGGGGCGACAAATTGAACGCATTCCGAGGAGCTCTCCATGCCCATCGCCACCCCCGAGGTCTACGCGCAGATGCTGGACGCCGCGCAGGAGAAGTCCTTCGCCTACCCGGCCATCAACGTCTCGTCGTCCCAGACGCTCAACGCGGCCCTGCAGGGCTTCGCTGACGCCGGCTCCGACGGCATCATCCAGGTCTCGACGGGCGGCGCTGAATACCTCTCCGGCCCCTCGATCAAGAACATGGTCAGCGGTTCGGTCGCCTTCGCCGCCTATGCCGCCGAGGTCGCGAAGAACTACCCCGTCAACATCGCGCTGCACACCGACCACTGCCCCAAGGACAAGCTCGACGGCTTCGTCCGCCCGCTGATCGAGATCTCGGCCGAGCGCGTGGCCCGCGGCGAGAACCCGCTCTTCCAGTCCCACATGTGGGACGGCTCGGCCGTGCCGCTCGAGGAGAACCTCCTCATCGCGCAGGAGCTGCTCGAGAAGTGCGCCGCCGCCAAGATCATCCTCGAGGTCGAGATCGGCGTCGTCGGTGGCGAGGAGGACGGTGTCGTCGCAGAGATCAACGAGCAGCTCTACACGACCCCCGAGGACGCCCTCGCGACCGTGCGCGCGCTCGGTGCCGGCGAGAAGGGTCGCTACATGACGGCCCTCACCTTCGGCAACGTGCACGGCGTCTACAAGCCCGGCAACGTCAAGCTGCGCCCGGAGATCCTGCGCGACGCCCAGGCCGCCGTCGCCGCCGAGCTCGGCCTCGCGGCCGGCGCCAAGCCCTTCGACCTGGTCTTCCACGGCGGCTCCGGCTCGACCGCTGAGGAGATCGGCGCGGCCGTCGACTTCGGGGTCATCAAGATGAACGTCGACACCGACACGCAGTACGCCTTCAGCCGCCCGGTCGCCGCCCACATGTTCAACAACTACGACGGCGTCCTCAAGGTCGACGGCGAGGTCGGCAACAAGAAGGTCTACGACCCCCGCGCCTGGGGCAAGGCCGCCGAGGCCGGCATGGCCGCTCGCATCGTCGAGGCCTGCCAGAACCTCCGCTCCGCCGGTACGTCGCTGGGCGCCTGACCCACGTCAGCAGACGACAGCGCCCGCCTCCCCGAGAGGAGGCGGGCGCTGTGTCATGTCCCAGCCGTCACCGACCTCAGCGCGCGCCCGCGTTTCCGGGGATGTCGTCGGGATCGCCGTACGGCGCCGTGTGGGCCCGGTGCTCGCTGAGGTCCTTGATCACTCGCGGGTCGTCGGCGTCGGCGAAGTAGTCGAACGGGATCGTCTCATCCCTGCCGTTGGAGACCTTGGCCGCGTTCAGGACGGCTGTCACCACGATGGTCACGACCAGGTTGAGCACGAACGCGGTCATCGCGATGTAGCCCATCTGCTCGATCCCCGGGATCAGCGCGAGGGAACCACCGAAGTGCTTGCCCGTCGCAGGGTTGATGACCTGGTAGGCCTCCACCGTGCCGTAGGTGATGCCGACCGCCCACCCTGCGAGCAGCCCCCAGCGGTGGAACCAGCGGGTGAAGAGGCTGAACACGATCGAGGGGAAGGTCTGCAGGATCCAGATGCCGCCGAGGAGCTGGAAGTTGATCGCGTTCTGCTTGTCCAGGGTCAGCACGAAGACCAGCGCGAACGCCTTCACGACCAGCGACATCAGCTTGGAGACCTTGGCCTCCTGGGCAGGGGTGGCGTCCTTGTTGAGCCACTCCTTGTAGATGTTGCGGCTGAACGTGTTGGCCGCGGCGATGGACATGATCGCTGCCGGCACGAGGGCGCCGATCGCGATCGCGGCCCAGGCGACGCCCGCGAACCAGGCCGGGAACATGTCCTCGAACAGCTGGGGGATGACCAGCTGCGCGTTGGCCTTGCCGTCGAGCCCGATCGGTGTGGTGCCGGCCGCGATGGCGACCCAGCCGAGGAGCGCGAGCATGCCGAGCACGAAGGAGTAGGCCGGCAGGATCGCGGCGTTGCGGCGGATCGTGTTGCGCGAGTTTGACGACAGCGACGCCGTGATCGAGTGCGGATACATGAACAGCGCCAGCGCCGAGCCGAGAGCGAGCGTGGCGTAGGCCCAGCCGGCACCGACACCGGGGATGAAGGAGGACGTGGGCTTGCCACCGGCCTCGATGGCTGCCGCGTTGTTGGCCTCCATCTTGTCCTGCGCGGCGCCGAAGATGTTGTCCCAGCCGCCGACCTGGCCGGGCAGGTAGATCACCGCGACGATGATGACGAGGTAGATCAGGATGTCCTTGACGAAGGCGATGACCGCCGGTGCCCGCAGGCCGCTGGAGTAGGTGAAGGCCGCCAGCAGGGCGAACGCGATGAACAGCGGCAGGTCCTTGGCGATGATGTTGTCGCCACCGCCGAGACCCGCGACCTCGAGCACCGCCTGGATGCCGACGAGCTGCAGGGCGATGTAGGGCATGGTCGCGACGAAGCCGGTGACGGCGACCGCCAGCGACAGGGACCGCGCGTCGTAGCGTCCCCGCACGAAGTCCGCGGGAGTGACGTAGCCGTGGCGGTGGCTCACCGACCAGAGGCGGGCCATGAAGATGAAGATGATCGGGTAGAGCACGATCGTGTAGGGCACTGCGAAGAAGCCGGCCACGGCTCCGGTGGCGAACATCGCCGCCGGCACCGCCACGAAGGTGTAGGCGGTGTAGAGGTCTCCGCCGAGCAGGAACCAGGTGATCCAGGTGCCGAACTTGCGCCCGCCCAGGCCCCACTCGTCGAGCGACTCGAGCCCGTCCCCGCGCTTGAAGCGCGAGGCCATGAAGCCGGCGACGGTGACGATCGCGAAGAGCACGATGAGTACGGCGAGGGCGACGCCGTTGATCCCGGTGTCGGCCGCCATCGGCAGCACGGAGGCGCTCATCGCTTGCCGCCCTTGTTCTTCCGCGCGGCGAGGGTGAGGCGGTAGGCGCCGTACGTCATCGCGGAGCAGAGGAAGACCCAGAGGAACTGGTACCAGAAGAAGAACGGGAAGCCGAAGAGCTCCGGCTCCGTCCGCGCATAGGTCGGGACCGCCATCAGCGCGATGATCGGGATGACGAGCAGCACGCCTGCCGCGATCATCATCGCCCGGTTGGTCGGAGGGGGCCCG
Source organism: Nocardioides sp. CF8 (assembly GCF_000389985.1). Classification (NCBI taxonomy): domain Bacteria; kingdom Bacillati; phylum Actinomycetota; class Actinomycetes; order Propionibacteriales; family Nocardioidaceae; genus Nocardioides; species Nocardioides sp. CF8. The sequence continues at coordinate 3,396,894 of NZ_CM001852.1, read as the reverse complement.
TCCTCAGGGCGCGGGCGGGCGGGGGGTTCGTTGCCGAGAGTCATCCCGGCACGCTACCGCGGGTGTGTGACCTGGGTCACCCACCCGCGGGGTGGTGCTGCGGGGTCAGAGCAGCTGGTCGGCAGCCGTCGGGCTGGAGTCGCGCAGGAAGTCCGAGCAGCGCTCCCACTCGGCGGTCTCGCCGATCGCGCGGGCGCTCATCGCCAGCAGGGCCAGGCAGGTCAGGAAGCCGCGGTTGGGGGCGTGCTCCCACGGCACGGGGCCGTGGCCCTTCCAGCCGTTGCGGCGCAGCATGTCCAGCGAACGGTGGTAGCCGACGCGGGAATAGGCGTAGACGGTCACGTCATCGGCGCCGTCAGCCTTCGCGAGCTCCGCGAGGGCGGCCCACGCGGCGGGGGAGGCCGGGTTGCGGCGTACGACGTCGGCAGCCGCTGCGCCGTCGGCGAGCTCGACTGCCGCCGGGTCCTCGGGAAGGTGGGTGGGCGGGGGGCCTGCGAGGAGATCGACGTGGTTCATGTTCCTACCCTCTCACCCCGTGGTGGGAACTTGAGCGGCCATGTGGACGCTCAAGATGCGACGTCCAGTGCGGCAGGCGTCCACAACGCTTGGTCAGTGCGTCGAGGATGCTGGTCGGCGAACAGCCGTAGACGCACCGGGAGAGCTGGTCCGAACCGCTCGCGCGTGACGGCCTCCTCTGCCAACAGGCGGGCCTTTGCGCGCTCGCGACGGACGCCGAAGAAGTCGGCCCACGTGAGTCGTGACATCCCCAGGCCCTCAGCGCAGATCAACGTCTGACGAGTCTTTTCCTGCCACATCACCTCGTCTGCCGAACGAGTGGCGACGCCACCATCCTCCACGCTTCGTAGCTTGAGCCGGCTGTCGATCTCGATCATGTGGCAGCCGACTGCGATGTCACACCAGACGACGCGGCCGTCTGCCAGCCTCACAGCGAACTGCGTCTCCACCTGGCCGAGCCCAGCCTCGAGGACCAACTCGCGCCCCAGTGTCTCTGCGACGCTCTCGGCGCCGGACGTGGACGCCTTGACCGCTGCCCGCGCCCTCGCGATGAAGGGGTGATGTTCCATGCGGTCGAGCTCCGCCTCGAGATCGTTGAGAGGTACGCCGAGGGTGCGGACGGCGTCGGTGGACACCAGGCCGTGGCGGAATCCGTGAAGCCGACCGATATCGATTGCCGTGCGGGCGTAGGACGTCGCCGGCACGCCGCCTCGTACCTCCACGCACACTGGCAACATGTCGCGGTGTCGCGTGATCCCTGCGCTTCGCCTGGCGCCGGTCTTCCCGACGCTGGTGACATGGCTGCCGGGGCTCTCGACCTCGAGCGTGCTGATGCCCAGAAGTCGCGCTGCGGAATCGTGACTCAGAATGCACGGAGCTTGAGACACGAGCAGAGCTGCTCGGTCCTTCAACCGCCAGCGCCCGACCGAGTCGAGCGCGGCGACGAGGCTCCGCTCGGCGTACACACCGTGACTCACGACGAAGAACTCGCCGCCCGGCCTGGTCAAGGACTTCAATTCTCGTTCGGTGTACCCGGCCGCAAGCGCCTGTGCTCGAGTGAACAGGCCCTCCTGTCCTGCCGCCAAGGGCGAAAGTGTTGGTCGCATGGCGGCACGCTGCTGGTGCCACCACCACAATCGCCAGCGCGAGACCCGCAGACCTGTGGATGCGTGGCCGTCGCTGCGGGCTGTGGATGGCTAGTGGCCCAGGAGGCGGCTGTTGCAATGAGCGGCTCGAGATGGGGATTGGCCGGTTAGCGTGCCGAATGGCGTCGCTTGAGCGGCCATATGGACGCTCAAGCCGGCGGCCACGAGACCGTCGAGCACCTCACCCAGAGGAGGGCCCACCAAGCAGCTGACGCACCGTCTCAGCGCCGAGGGCCACGATCAGGGTCGGGAGCCGAGGGCCGCGGTCGGCGTCGACGAGCAGGTTGTAGAGCAGCTTGAAGAAGTCCTTCTGGTCCGCCTTGACCTGGTCGGTCGGGGCGTCGTCGAAGCCGAGGCCGCGCGCGACCTTCGGTACGCCGTAGACGACCGAGGTCGCCGCATCGAGCTCGAGATCGGGCGAGTCGGGCAGCCGGTCCAGGAAGATCCGCAGCCACAGCTCCTCGTCCTCGGTGAGTGCTGCGAGGCGAGCAGTGTCGGGAGTGGCCCGCACGGTCGTCCGGTCGGATTCCGGCAGGGATGCCGTCCACGCCATGGCGCGACCCAGCCGCGGCTCGAGGTCCGCGACGGTGTCGTGCGGGAAGCCGACGTGCTCGACGACCTGGCTGATCAGGTCGGCCGACCCGGCGGTGACGTCGGCGATCGACGAGAGCGTCCTGAACGGGACAGCCACCAAAGGCACCGCCAGGGGCCCGTCCTCGACGGTGGCGGACGCCCGCTCGAAGGCGAGCACCGCGACGTCACGCTTCGCGGGGTCGGCGGCCTTGCGGCCCAGCGCGTCCCACTCGTCGTACAGGCGAACGACCTCGGGACCGAAGTCGATGGTGAACGCCTGCTTGGGCGCGCGGCGGGTGTAGAGCCAGCGCACCATCGGCGCCTCGAGGATCGCCAAGGCGTCGGCCGGGGTGGGCACGCCGCCGCTCGACGAGGACATCTTCTGCATGCCGGCGATGCCGACGAAGGCGTAGGTGACGCGCGCCGGTGCCTGCCAGTCGAAGATAGAGGAGACCAGCTCCTGGCCGACGGTGTAGCTCGAGCCGGGGGTCATGTGGTCGAGGCCGGCGGGCTCGAAGTTGACCTTCTCCCAGGCCCAGCGCATCGGCCAGTCGACCTTCCAGACCAGCTTGCCGCCGTCTTCGGTCGCGACGTTGGTCGTGCCGACGAACCCGCAGACGCGACAGGTGTAGTCGAGGTCGGTGCTCTCGTCGTCGTACGCCGTCACGTCCGTGGTGTCGCGCCCGCACGAGGCGCACCACGGCTTGTAGGGGAAGCGGGACAGGTCGCCCGTTCCCTCGAAGTCCTCGTTGGCGACCGAGTCGGCCAGGGACGCCTCTTCTTCCTCGGTCTCGGCGGCCGGGGCGGCCTTCGTGCGGTAGCGCCCGAGGACCTCGTCGATCCGGTCGCGGTGCTTGATCGCGTGCAGGATCTGCTCGCGGTAGGTGCCGACCTGGTACATCTGCGTCTGGTCGATCTCGTCCATCCGGACGCCCAGCTCGGCCAGGGACGCGCGCAGCGGCTCCTTGAAGTGCTCGGCCCACGAGGTGTGGCATTCCCACGGGTCCGGTACGGCGCTGAGCGGGCGACCGATGTGATCGGCCCACTCGGCGGGGACCCCGGCGGGGACCTTGCGGAAGCGGTCGTAGTCGTCCCACGAGTGCAGGTGGCGCACCGCGACGCCGCGACGACGCAGCTCCTCGGCGACGAAGTGGGGGGTGAGGAACTCACGCAGGTTGCCGAGGTGGATGGGACCCGACGGGCTGGCACCTGAAGCGACCGTCACGAGGTTGCCCTCGCCGGCGTGCCGGACGGCGTCGTCCGCCGCGCGCGTCACCCAGTCGATGGGTTCGCCGGACTGTCCGCCTCGTGCCATGGGTCGTGGTGCTCCGATCGGGAGAGAAGATCTCGAGCGCAGCGCCGATGGCCGCACTCCGGCGGCAAGGCTATCGGGCACATGACTAGGGCATCGGAGCCGTCCCCTGCGGCGACTCCGATGCCCTGCGCGTCGACGGCCTCTCGGCCGGTCCAGTGACACACCCCCGCGATACACCGGACAACAACGCGTGTTCACATTCTCGGGGTGGCCAGCGCCTGCCACGTGGCTCGCAGATGCCGGTGGCACTAACCTGCCATCATGCCCGCTGACGTTCCCTCCTCCGTGCTCACCTCGCTCGGGCTCACGCGTGAGTCGGAGCGGGTCTACTACCAGGTCGCGCCGGCCGCAGGGCACACGCTCGCGGAGCTGACGGGCCTGCTGAACATCGCGCACGAGGAGCTGATCCGCGACCTCGCCCCGCTGCTGGACCTCGGCCTGGTCAAGTTCGACCGGGAGAAGCTGGCGGTGCCGCCACTGGCCCTGGTCGTCGCCGACCTCGTGCGGGGCGAGGCGAGCCGCGCGAGCAACGTCGCCCACCGGCTGGACGCGCTGGCCTGGGCCGTCCCCCACCTCGTCGCCGGCGCCACGCGGCCCGACGAGTCCGACGTCTCGGAGGTCCGGCCGCTCGAGGGCGAGCTGAGCTCCGGCGGCAACCCGCTGGCGCTGATCGGGCAGATGCTGCGCACCAGCAGCGGCGACATGCTCTGGCTGCGCCCCGATGCCTGGGCGATGCCGCGCGAGTCCGCGGTCAGCCGCGTGCTCGCCGAGGCGATGGCCAGCGGGCGCAAGTCCCGGGCGATCTATCCGCTGCGCGCGCTCACCGAGGCGCCCGAGGCGCTGCAGACCCGGGCCCGGCTCGGCGAGCAGATCCGGGTGATCTCCGAGCTGCCCACCCGGATGTTCATCCTCGGCGACTCCCACGCCGTGCTGCCCGAGCCGCTCGGCTTCGCCGACGAGCCCCGGGTGCACATCCGCCAGCGATCGGTCGTCCAGGCGCTGACCTACTGGTTCGAGGCCCTGTGGTCGACGGCGACGCCGGTCCCGGCGTTCGACACCGGCGAGGCCCGACCGGACCTGCGCCGCTTCCTGCTCGAGCAGCTCGTGGCGGGCGCCCAGGACGAGGCCATCGCCCGCAAGCTCGGGATCAGCCTGCGCACGGTCCGCCGGCGCATCGCTGCGCTGATGATCGAGCTCGGGGTCGACACGCGGTTCCAGGCGGGCGTCGAGGCCGTACGCCGCGGCTGGATCTGAGTTAGGCGCGCGGCAGCACCATGTCGTACGCCGCCGGCTCGAGCCGCCAGGTCCGCGACCGCTCGGGGCCGTAGATCTCCCCGTCGGCCGAGACCCAGAACTCCTCGCCGCGCACGGAGACCTCGCGACCGCGGAGGTAGAGCACGTCGTCGCGCTCGTGGTGCTCGCCCTTGCGGAGGTGGGCGGCGTAGCCGATCTTGGCGGCGGGGGAGACGGCGCGCGCGATCATCACGTCGAGCTTGCCGCTCTCGGGGTCGGCGTCAGGGGTGATCTCGGTGCCGCCGCCGACGTTGGCGCCGTTGCCGACCGCGACCATCAGCACCCGCTGGTCGACGTCGATGGCGACCTTGCCGTCGATCTCCACGCGCAGGCGGTGGCTGGGCGGGTTGACGGCGGCGAGCAGGGCGCCGATCGGGTAGCCGAGCTTGCCCAGGTTGACCCCGCCGACACCGACGCTGCCCAGCCGGCCCTTCCACTTGTGGGCCTTGCGGCTGGCCTGCGCACCCGCGCCGACATGGACGTTGTTGACCACGATCTCGCCGGTCTCGTCGACGATCAGGTCGACCGGTCGGGGCTCGCCGGCCAGCACCAGCCGCGCGGCCTCCTCGATGTCGAGGGGGATGCCGGTGCCGCGGGCGAAGTCGTTGCCGGTGCCGAGCGGCAGGAGGGCCAGCGTCTTGCCGGCGAGCTCGTGGCGCTTGTGCAGCGCAGCGACCACGGCATGGAGGCTGCCGTCACCGCCGGCGACCACGATCCGGCGGGAACCGGCGCGGTGCAGCACGCCGTCGAGCTCGCCCGGATTGCTGGTCGCGGCCACCTCCACGGAGGCGCTTTCACGCAGGATCGCCAGTGCCCGCTCGAGGGTCTCCTGGTCCGAGGTGCCGGCGTCGGAGTTGGTGATGACGAGCAGGGGGTCCATCCGGCGGACAGTAGCCGACGGGCCCCGACCGGTCCGTCGCCGTACCGGATCAGGATCGTCGGACGAGTGGGGCCGATCGGCCCCCGTGCGCTAACGTGTGGTCGCAAGAGCTCCGGTGCACTTGTGCCGGAGCTTCGTTGATTTTCTGCCGTCTCACCTCAGGAGGGCTGCAATGCCCGCGATCGTCGTACTCGGTGCCCAATGGGGCGATGAAGGCAAGGGCAAGGCGACCGACCTGCTCGCCACGACCGACACCATTGACTTCGTCGTCCGCACGAGTGGCGGGCACAACGCCGGCCACACGATCGTGGTCAACGGCGAGAAGTTCGCCACCCATCTCCTGCCGAGCGGCATCCTCACGCCCGGCGCCACCAGCGTCATCGCCAACGGCGTCGTCGTCTCGCCCGACGCCCTCTTCCGCGAGCTGGACAGCCTGATCGAGCGCGGCGTCGACGTCGCGGAGCTCAAGGTCAGCGCCAACGCCCACGTCATCGCGAGCTATCACGCGACGATGGACAAGGTGACCGAGCGCTTCCTCGGCAAGAACCAGATCGGCACCACCGGTCGCGGCATCGGCCCGGCCTATGCCGACAAGATCAACCGCGTCGGCGTCCGCATCGCCGACCTCTTCGACGAGAAGATCCTGCGCGAGAAGGTCGAGGCTGCCCTCGACGTCCGCAACCACCTCCTGACCAAGGTCTACAACCGCCGCGCGATCGAGGTCGACGTCGTCGTCGAGGAGCTCCTCTCCTTCGTCGACCGCCTGCGCCCGATGGTCTGCGACACCTCGCTGCTGCTCAACCGCGCCCTCGACGAGGGCCAGACGGTGCTCTTCGAGGGCGCCCAGGCGACCATGCTCGACGTCGACCACGGCACCTACCCGTTCGTCACGTCCTCCAGCCCGATCGCCGGTGGCGTGTGCACCGGCGCGGGCGTCGGCCCGACCCGCATCGACCGCGTGATCGGCGTGATCAAGGCCTACACCACCCGCGTCGGCTCGGGTCCCTTCCCGACCGAGCTCTTCGACGAGGACGGCATCGAGCTGCAGCGGATCGGTGGCGAGATCGGCGTCTCGACCGGCCGCACCCGCCGCTGCGGCTGGGACGACGCGG
>NZ_CM001852.1:3222170-3390012 GCF_000389985.1 Nocardioides sp. CF8 | reverse complement strand
TCGCGCGCTACTCCGCCCGCGTCAACGGCCTCACCGAGTTCTTCCTCACCAAGCTCGACGTCCTCGACAGCTGGGAGCAGATCCCGGTCTGCGTCGCCTACGAGATCGACGGTCAGCGGGTCGAGGAGATGCCGATGACCCAGACGGAGTTCCACCACGCGAAGCCGATCTACGAGTTCTTCGACGGCTGGCAGGAGGACATCTCCGGCTGCCGCACCTTCGCGGACCTGCCGAAGAACGCCCAGCTCTACGTCGAGGCGCTCGAGAAGATCTCCGGCGCCAAGATCTGGGGCGTCGGCGTCGGTCCGGGCCGCGAGCAGACGCTCGTCGTCCACCCCGACTGAGGCATCACCGGGTCGGACGCGGGCGCCGATAGGATCGACGCCCGTGAAGACTCTCGTGATCGGCACCGGCGGCCGCGAACACGCGCTCGCACTGGCCCTGTCCCTCGATCCCGGAGTCAGCGAGGTCCACGCGGCGCCCGGCAACCCCGGCATCGCCGCGGTCGCCACCCTGCACGACGTCGACCCGATGGACGGCGCTGCGGTCGCGGCCCTCGCGGTCGAGCTCGGCATCGACCTGGTCGTCGTCGGCCCGGAGGCGCCGCTGGTGGCGGGCGTCGCCGATGTCGTCCGGGCAGAGGGCATCGCGGTCTTCGGGCCGTCTCGCGCGGCCGCCCAGCTCGAAGGTTCCAAGGCCTTTGCCAAGGACGTGATGGCGGCCGCGGGGGTCCCCACCGCCGGCTCGCGCGTCTGCACCACGGCCTCCGAGGCTGCCGCTGCCCTCGACGAGCTCGGTGCGCCGTACGTCGTGAAGGACGACGCGCTCGCCGCCGGCAAGGGCGTCGTCGTCACCACCGACCGTGACGAGGCGCTGGCGCACGCCGCGACCTGCGACCGCGTCGTGATCGAGGAGTTCCTCGACGGTCCCGAGGTGTCGCTCTTCGCGGTCTGCGACGGTCGTACGGCGAGGGCGCTGCAGCCCGCGCAGGACTTCAAGCGGATCTTCGACGGCGGTCGTGGCGCCAACACCGGCGGCATGGGGTCCTACTCGCCGCTGCCCTGGGCCCCGCCCGGGCTGGCCGACGACGTGCTCGCCTCCGTGGTCCAGCCGACGCTCGACGAGATGAACCGGCGTGGCACCCCGTTCGTCGGCACTCTCTACGTCGGCCTCGCGCTCACCGCGACGGGCCCGCGCGTCATCGAGTTCAACTGCCGCTTCGGCGATCCCGACATCCAGCCGGTGCTGGCGCTCCTGGAGTCGCCCCTCGGCGTGCTGCTGCACGCCGCGGCGACGGGTCGCCTCGACAGCGTCGCGCCGCCCACCTTCGCCGACGGTGCGTCGGTCACCGTCGTGATGGCGAGCGCTGGCTATCCCGAGTCGTCGTCCAAGGGCGACGTCATCGTCGGCACCGAGACGCTCGACAAGGAGACCGACGTGGACGTGATCCACGCCGGCACGGCCTTGGTTTCGACGAGCTCAACCGGCGGGGATCGTCTCGTCACCGCCGGCGGCCGGGTGCTCGCCGTACGCGCCGTCGGCTCCGACATCGCCGACGCCCGCGCGAAGGCCTACGAAGGCATCGCCTCCATCTCGTTCCCCGGCGCCCAGTGGCGCCGCGACATCGCGGCCGAGCCGCTCGGTGTCGTCGAGGGCGCCTCACTGAAGGAAAACCTGTGACCGTTCCCAATGTCCTGGCCACCCGCTACGCCGCGGCCGACCTCGCCGCCATCTGGTCGCCGGAGCACAAGATCGTGCTCGAGCGCCAGCTCTGGATCGCGGTCCTGCGCGCCCAGCGCGACCTCGGGATCGACGTCCCCGACGGCGTGATCGAGGCCTACGAGAAGGTCGTCGACCACGTCGACCTGCCGAGCATCGCCGACCGCGAGCGGATCACCCGCCACGACGTGAAGGCGCGGATCGAGGAGTTCGCCGCGCTCGCCGGCCACGAGCACATCCACAAGGGCATGACGAGCCGCGACCTCACCGAGAACGTCGAGCAGCTGCAGGTCAAGCAGTCCCTCGAGCTGCTCCGCGACCGTGCCGTCGCGACGCTGGCCCGCCTCGCGCGGCTCGCCACCGAGCACGAGACCACCGTGATGGCTGGTCGCTCCCACAACGTCGCCGCGCAGGCGACCACCCTCGGCAAGCGCTTCGCCACCATCGCCGACGAGATGCTGATCGGCGTGCAGCGCGTCGAGGAGCTGCTCGCGCGCTACCCCCTGCGCGGCATCAAGGGCCCGATGGGCACCTCGCAGGACATGCTCGACCTGCTCGGCGGTGACGCCTCGAAGCTCGCCGACCTCGAGTCGCGCGTCGCCGCCCACCTCGGCTTCGACAACGTCCTGACCAGCGTCGGCCAGGTCTACCCGCGCTCGCTCGACTTCGACGTGCTCAGCGCGGTCGTCCAGCTCGTCGCCGGTCCGTCCAACCTCGCGACCACGATCCGGTTGATGGCCGGCATCGAGCTGGTCACCGAGGGCTTCAAGGAGGGCCAGGTCGGCTCGTCCGCGATGCCGCACAAGATGAACACCCGCTCCTGCGAGCGGGTCAACGGCCTCGCCGTGATCACCCGCGGCTACCTCTCCATGGTCGGCGAGCTCGCCGGGGACCAGTGGAACGAGGGCGACGTGTCCTGCTCGGTCGTACGCCGCGTGGCCCTGCCCGACGCCTTCTTCGCCGCCGACGGGCTGTTCCAGACGTTCCTCACCGTCCTCGACGAGTTCGGTGCGTTCCCGGCCGTCATCCAGCGCGAGCTCGACCGCTACCTGCCGTTCCTGGCCACCACCAAGGTCCTGATGTCGGCCGTGCGCAACGGCGTCGGTCGCGAGGTCGCCCACGAGGCGATCAAGGAGGCGGCCGTCGGCGTCGCCCTCGACATGCGCAAGGGGCAGGCCGTCAACGACGTCTTCGACCGGCTGGCCGCCGACACCCGTCTGGGCCTGACCCGCGACCAGATCGACGCGCTCGTCGCCGACCCGATCGAGTTCACCGGCGCTGCCGTGTCGCAGACGCAGTCCGTGGTCGCCCTGGTGGAGGCCGTCGTCGCTCGCCACCCCGGCGCAGCGGCGTACGCCCCGGGCGCGATCCTCTGACGCTACCGAACAGTCGGGGGCTCTCCAGCGTGGGCGACCCCCTGACTGTTCGGTAACTCGATCCCGCCCCATGATTGAGGCCATGAAGGCAGTCCAGGCCACCGTGACGGGGCGGGTGCAGGGCGTCTCGTTCCGCTACTACACGGCCGAGCGGGCGAGTGGGCTCGGCGTCACCGGGTGGGTCCGCAACGAGCCCGACGGCTCGGTCGCACTGCACGCGGAGGGCGCGGACGAGGCCGTCGACGCCCTCGTCGAGTGGTGCCGCACCGGCCCGCCGCTCGCGCGCGTGCGCAACGTGGCGACACGGGCGGCGGCGCCGATCGGCGCGACCACCTTTGACGTGACCCACTGACAGCTCGTGCTGCTGATGATCGCCGCGGAGGCGTAGAGCGCGTCGGCGACCCGGCCGGGTCGTGCGCGTCGGGCAGTCTCGGCAAAAATTTTCCGCGCGTACCTGCAACGATGGGTGACCAGCCGGACATGGGGGAGTCATGGAGGCACACGAGGAGACGTTCCGCCGGCTCTATGCCGCGCACTTCGACGCCGTCCTCGGCTACTCGCTGCGGCGCACCGACCGGCCCGAGGACGCGGCCGACGTCGTCGCCGAGACGTTCGTGGTCGCCTGGCGCCGCATCGGCCACGTGCCCTCCGATGCCGCCCTGCCGTGGTTGTACGGCGTCGCGCGCCGGCTCCTCGCCAACCAGCGTCGCGGTGAGCTGAGGAGGCGACGGCTCGGCGAGCGCCTGCGCACCGACCTCGCGGTCGTCGTGCCCGACCTCAGCGACGACGTCGTGCAGCGCGCGGAGGTCAATGCCGCGATGGCGCGGCTGAGCGCCCGCGACGAGGAGATCCTCCAGCTGCACCTGTGGGAGGGCCTCGAGCCGCGCGAGATCTCCGACGTGCTCGGCCTGTCGCCGGCGATCGTGCGCCCACGGCTGTCGCGGGCGCGGTCCCGGCTGCGCGCAGTGCTGGGGGACTTCGGTCCTCCCGGCAACGATCCCGAGCCGGCCGGACACATCCCAGGAAAGCAACCGATCCCGGTCCGTGAGGAGGAGCGATGACCAACCCGAAGCTGACCGACGAGGCCGTGGGCCGCCTGCCGCTCTCCCGCGCCCGGGCAGAGCTCCTGGAGGACATCATGGCCACGACACCTGTCGAGAGCAGTTCGCCCGTACGCCGACCTCGCCGGCGCGGCACGCTGATCGCCGTCGGCACCGCCGCCGCGACGGTCGCGGCACTCTTCGCCGTACCCGCCCTGCTGGACTCGGCGGACGAGCCCGCCAAGGACTCGAGCAGCGTCGCCGGCCAGCAGACGGGCGAGAAATCCGACACGACCGCGGAGCAGTCGCCCGCAGCCGCGACGGGTGACCGGATCGTGTTGCCGGGCTGGTCCGTCGGCTACACCTCCGAGACCGACGCCGAGCGCGAGACCGAGTTCGTCAAGGGCGCGCAGTCGGTGTCGGTCCACCAGCGCGCCGCGAAGTACTACGCGGACTACCTCGAGGACCGGCGCCACATCACCACCCCGCCCACCGACGGCGAGCCCGTCTCCGTGCTGGGCAAGGACGCCCAGCTGTGGGCCTACTCCGCTGACGACCACACCGCCATGGCCGAGGTCGAGGGTCCGTGGCACGTGGAGGTGCGCGGCAGTGGCATGGACAAGACGGCTTTCCTGGCGCTCCTCGAGCAGCTCGCCTACGTCTCGGACGCCGACTTCAAGGCGGCGCTTCCCACTGAGTTCGTGACCGAGGGCCAGCAGGAGATCGTCCTCGAGATGATGGCCGACATGCCCCTCCCGCCGACCTGGGAGTACGTCCGCCCGGACGGTCCGAGTCGCTATCAGCTCGGCGTGAGCGCAGCGGGCTCCGTCGCTTGTGCGTGGCTGGACGAGTGGACCGACGCCACGGCGAAGGGCAAGCCGGCCCGTGCCCAGCGAGCGGTGGAAGCTCTCGGCACTAGCCGTGAGTGGGCCATCCTGAACGAGATGAATGCCGAGGGCGACTACCCCGAGGTGGTCTGGGACTACGCCGAGCGGGTGCAGCGCGGCGAGGTCCCGGAGGGCTACCGCCAAGGACTCGGCTGCCCCTGAGCAGACGCGGATGAGGGCCACGTCCACGGGGGACGTGGCCCTCATCTCGTCGTCCTCGGTTCGGCGCCGACGGCCCGCGCGACGGACAATGGCGAGCATGTCCGCCCCCGTCACCACGTCCGTCACGCGCCACGTCGACCCGTCCCAGTCGAGCGAGATGCTCGCGTGGGTCCAGGCCGGTACGTCGCTGGCCGAGCGCTTCGACGGCTTCCTCGGCAGCGGCTGGGTCCGGCCGTCGGAGGACTCCTCGGAGTGGCACATGCTCTACCGCTTCGCCAGCTCCGAGGCGCTGGCCGTGTGGGAAGCCAGCCCGCAGCGCGCGTGGTGGCTGGAGGCCGCCCAGGGTCGGATCGAGGCGACGCGGGTCGAGCGACGTACGGGCATCGAGGGCTGGTTCGACGAGCCTGCCGCGGTCGAGGCGCTGAGCGCGGCACCGTCGGCGCCGCCGCGGTGGAAGCAGATGGTCGTCATCTTCCTGGTGTTCTTCCCGCTGAGCCTGGCGTCGAACTACGTGGTGTCGCAGACCATCGCCGACCTCGCCCTGCCGTTGCGGGTGCTGATCTCGGTGCTGGTGATGACGCCGCTGATGACCTACCTCTTCCTGCCGTGGATCACTCGCAAGATGTCGTGGTGGCTGCACCGATAGGCTCGCCCCCGTGGCCGACTTCAACATCCCTGACGCACCCGCCATCGCAGGCACCACCCACCTGCACTCCGGCAAGGTCCGCGACCTCTACCGCGTCGACGGCGGGGAGCACGCCGGTCGCCTCTTGATGGTCGCGAGCGACCGGATGTCGGCCTACGACTTCGTCCTCGACACCACGATCCCCGACAAGGGCGAGATCCTGACCCGGATGTCGCTGTGGTGGTTCGACCAGCTCAAGGACCTGATCCCCCACCACGTCGTCTCCACCGACGTGCCCGCCGAGGTCGCCGGTCGCGCCGTGATCTGCGAGTCCCTCGACATGTTCCCCGTCGAGTGCGTGGCCCGTGGCTACCTCACCGGCTCGGGCCTGCTCGACTACCGCCGCACCGGCGAGGTCTGCGGCATCACCCTGCCCGCCGGCCTGCAGGACGGGTCCCGTCTCCCGGAGCCGATCTTCACCCCCGCGACGAAGGCCGCCGTCGGGGACCACGACGAGAACGTCTCCTACGAAGCGGTCGTCGAGGCTGTCGGCGACGACGAGGCCGCCGAGCTGCGCACGCTGACGATGGCCGTCTACGGCCACGCCCACGAGCTGGCCCGCACCCGCGGCATCATCCTGGCCGACACCAAGCTCGAGTTCGGGTCGCGCCCCGACGGCACCACGGTGCTCGCCGACGAGGTGCTGACCCCCGACTCCAGCCGCTTCTGGCCGGCCGCCGACTGGCAGCCCGGTCGCGCGCAGGAGTCCTACGACAAGCAGATCGTGCGCGACTGGCTCACCAGCGACGCGTCCGGCTGGGACCGCACCAGCGGCGAGGCCCCGCCGGAGCTGCCCAGCGAGGTCGTCGAGCGCACCCGCGCGAGGTACGTCGAGGCCTACGAGCTGCTCACGGGTGAGACGTTCTGAGGCCACGCCGCTTCCGCGCGACAGTCGACTTCGCCGTACCGCGCGAGGTCGTCTTCGACTATCTCGGAGACCCGCGCAACCGGCCGGAGTGGCAGTCCTCCCTGCTCTCGGTGACCCTGGCCGACCGCGACGCCGAACCACAGCTCGGGATGGCCTGGCGCGAGACCACGATGGTCGGGGTGTGCCCGCGGATGGAGATCACCCGCTTCGAGCGACCGGAGGTCTGGGCCGAGGTCGGCACCTGGCTCGGCATCGCCGCGACCCTGGTGCTGACCTTCGAGGAGCGCGCGGCGGGCTGCCGCGTGGTCGCCGAGGGCGAGATCTCGGGTCGACACGCGTACGCCGTGCCCGCGGCGCTCGCCGGACGGCTGGCCGGGCTCGCGATCGGCGCCGACCTGCGCAAGGCCGCACGCATCCTGGAGCGCCGAAGCTGAGTCAGGCCGGAGCCGTGGCGGCCGACCTCAGGCCTCGTCTCGCCACAGCACCCACCCGAGGAGGGCGAAGAGCAGGGACCACCCACCGAGCGCGAGCCGTGCGGCGTCACCCTCGAGGAACAGTGCCGGCATCGTCGGGACGATCAGCCAGGCCCCCACAACGAGGGGAAGCCACTGCTGCCAGCCGCTCCAGGCGCCGCCGCGGATCGCCGCCGCGCCCGCGACGATCATGCCGAGCGCGATCATGAGGGTCGCGACGCCGTAGACGGCGCCGACGTTGCCCGCGCTGGCCGAGTCGGAGGGCTCGCCGGCCACGGTGATCGCCACAAGCTCGTTGACCGCCAGCAGCGCCATGCCCGCCAGCACGGCGGCACGGGCGATCCGTGCCCAGCGGCTGGGTGGGACGGCGCCGCACCACCCGAGGGCGAGCAGGCCCAGGAACATGCCGACGTGGGTGAGCGCGAACATCGTCTGGGTGGTTGCGAACTCTCCACCCGCGCGCTGCGGGTAGGTCCACATGTCCTCGGCGACGAGCGGCGTGCGGAGCGCGAGGTAGAGCCCACCGGCCGCGCCGAGGAGGCCCGCGAGGAGGCAGGCCAGCCCGGCCATGCGGGTGCGTGAGTTGGTGCCGGTCGGTGCCAGTTCGGTGGTTGTCATCTCGATCTCCTTGAGTGCTCCTTGAGCGTGGACCAGATGACTTGAGTTCTACGCTAGAGTGCCACTCTAGTCAACGGCTTTATTAGGGTGGCTCCCCACATGAGCCAGATCAAGAGCTCCCGCCGGGAGAAGGCAGCAGCGACGCGACGCGCGATCGTCCGCGCCGCGCATGCCGAGTTCGTCGAGCAGGGGTTCCACGGCGCGACCGTGACGGCGATCGCCAAGCGTGCCGGTGTCGCGCCGCAGACCGTCTACTTCGTCTTCAGCAACAAGTCGGCGCTGATCAGCGCGGCCATCGACACCGCCGTGATGGGCGAGGAGGCGCCGACCGAGCCGCAGCTGATGCCGTGGTTCGCGGCCATGCTGGCCGAGCCCGACGCCGCCGAGAGCCTGCGGATCTTCGTGCGTGGGTCCGCCGACATCTTCGTCAGGGCGGCCGGTCTGGCCGAGGTGCTGCGGGCCGCTGCCCTGACGGATGAGGAAGTGCGCCGTACGCACCTGTCCCACGAGCAGCTGCGGGAGGACGGCTTCCGTCAGGTGGTCGACATGCTCGCGGGCAAGGGCGCCCTGCGCGACGGGCTGACGCCGAGGGCCGCCACCGACGTGCTCCTCACCGTGCTCGGCGACAGCACCTACCACCTGTTGACCACCGAGCGTGGCTGGTCGCACGACCAGGTCGTCGACTGGTGGACCGACACCCTGCCCAACCTGCTCCTGGCCGGGTGACGGGGGTCACGAGGACTGGGTAGGTTTGCGCCCATGCCATCCCTCGCCTCGCTGCTCGAGAACTCTGCGACCACCTACGCCGACCGGGAAGCGGTCGTGCTGGGTGATGTCCGCCTGACCTACGCGCAGGTCAACGGCGCCGCCAACCAGGTCGCCAACCTGCTCGTCTCACGCGGCATCGAGCCGGGGGACAAGGTCGCGATCAGCTGTCCCAACCTGCCGTTCTTCCCGATCGTCTACTACGGCATCCTCAAGGCCGGGGCGACCGTGGTGCCCCTCAACGTGCTGCTCAAGGGGCGCGAGGTGGCCTACCACCTCGCCGACTCCGACGCGAAGGCCTACTTCTGCTTCCAGGGCACCCCGGAGCTGGCGATCGGCGCGGAGGGACACGCTGGCTTCGAGCAGACCGACTCCTGCGAGCACTTCTTCATGATCACCGTCGACCCGGCGGCCGCCTCGCCGATCGAGGGCACCGAGACGCTCGGCCAGGGCATGGGCGCCCAGCCGCCGACGTTCGAGACGGTCGAGGTCAGCGACGACGACACCGCCGTCATCCTCTACACCTCCGGCACCACGGGTCAGCCCAAGGGCGCCGAGCTGCGCCACCGCAACATGGTCTCCAACGCGCTCGCCGGGGACGCGCTCTTCGGCGCCTCCGCCGACCGCCCCGACACCTACCTCTGCGTGCTGCCGCTGTTCCACTCCTTCGGCCAGACCGTGATCATGAACGGCGGCTTCGCCTTCGGTGGCACCGTCGTCATGCTGCCGCGGTTCGAGGCCGACGCGGCCCTGAAGACGATGGCCAAGGAGAAGGTCACGTTCTTCGCGGGGGTGCCGACGATGTACTGGGGCCTGCTCGGGGCGCTCGACGACTCCGGTGTCGACGTCGCCGAGCTCGCGGCCAACCTCCGCGTCGCGGCCGCCGGCGGATCGGCCCTGCCGGTGGAGGTCCACAAGGACTTCGAGCGGCGCTTCGGCGTCACGATCCTCGAGGGCTACGGCCTCTCCGAGACCTCCCCGGTCGCCAGCTTCTCGCCGTACGGCGAAGCGGTGCGCGTGGGCTCGATCGGGACCCCGATCCCGGGAGTCGAGATGAAGCTGATCAATCCCGAGCCGGGCGAGTGGTCCGACGCCGAGGGCGAGATCGGTGAGATCGCGATCAAGGGCCCGAACATCATGAAGGGCTACTACAACCGCCCCGACGCGACGACGGACGCGATCCAGGACGGGTGGTTCCGCTCCGGCGACCTGGGGCGCAAGGACGACGACGGCTTCTACTACATCGTCGACCGCTCGAAGGACATGATCATCCGCGGCGGCTTCAACGTCTATCCGCGCGAGATCGAGGAAGTGCTGCTGACCCATCCCGGCGTCAGCCTGGCCGCCGTGATCGGGGTCCCGCACGACAGCCACGGCGAGGAGATCAAGGCCGTCGTCATCCGCAACAAGGAGGTCGAGCTGACCGAGGACGAGCTCGTCGCCTGGGCCAAGGAGCAGATGGCGGGCTACAAGTACCCCCGCATCGTGGAGTTCGTCGACGAGCTGCCGATGACCGCGACCGGCAAGATCCTCAAGCGCGAGCTCTCGTGAAGCCCCTCCTGTTCGTCCTCGGCGGCCTGCTCACGATCGTCGGTGCCGTCTGGACCTTCCAGGGCCTCGGCTACCTCAAGGGCAGCCCGATGACCGGCGTCGACACCTGGGCGATGGTCGGCCCGGTCGTGGCCGGGCTCGGCGTGGCGCTGCTGATCGTGGCGGCGCGGCCCCGGGCCTGAGCCCAGGGGAGAGGTCAGGTCTCGGGTGCCTCGGGGACGCCGATAGGATCGCCCCTGCAATCCCCCGAAGCCCAGGAGCGCCCGTGGCCCGTTACGTGGTCGATGTCATGCCCAAGCCCGAGATCCTCGACCCCCAGGGCAAGGCTGTGCTCGGTGCGCTGCCGCGCCTCGGCTTCGCCGGCGTCGTGGAGGTCCGCCAGGGCAAGCGGTTCGAGGTCGAGATCGAGGGAGACGCGACCCCCGAGTCGCTCGCCGAGGTCCAGCAGATGGCCGAGACCCTGCTGTCCAACCCCGTGATCGAGGACTTCGAGGTCCGGACCGCATGAAGATCGGCGTCGTCACCTTCCCCGGCTCGCTCGACGACGTCGACGCGCGCCGCGCCGTCACGTTCGGCGGCAACGAGGCCGTCGCCCTGTGGCACGGCGACCACGACCTGAAGGGCGTCGACGCGGTCGTGCTGCCCGGCGGTTTCTCGTACGGCGACTACCTCCGCTGCGGCGCCATCTCGCGCTTCGCCCCGGTGATGACCGAGGTGATCGAGGCGGCAGCCAAGGGCATGCCCGTGCTCGGCATCTGCAACGGCTTCCAGATCCTCTGCGAGTCCCACCTGTTGCCCGGCGCGCTGATCCGCAACGACCACCGCAAGTTCAACTGCGTCGACCAGCGACTGCGGATCGAGCGGGTCGACACCCCCTGGACCTCGGCCTACACCGCCGGCCAGGAGGTCACCATCGTGCTCAAGAACGGTGAGGGCGGCTATGTCGCCGACGAGGCCACCCTCGACATGCTCGAGGGCGAGGGCCGCGTCGTCGCGCGCTACCTCGACGACAACCCCAACGGCTCGCTGCGTGACATCGCGGGCATCTCCAACGAGCGCGGCAACGTCGTCGGCCTGATGCCGCACCCCGAGCACGCCGTCGAGGCCCTGTGCGGTCCCGGCACCGACGGGCTGGGGTTCTTCACCTCCCTCGCTGCCGCCACGTTCGCGTGAAGGGCCTGACTCCGCGCAGCCTGTTCCGCACGCTCGCGGTCGCCGAGGCGATCACGTGGGCGGGGCTGCTCTCGGGCATGTTCCTGAAGTACGTCACCGAGACCACTGAGCTGGGTGTCCGCATCTTCGGCATGGTCCACGGCGTCGTGTTCATCGCCTACTGCCTGGTGACCGTGATCGTCGCGATCGACCAGCGCTGGTCGCTGCCGCGCTCCGTGCTCGGCCTCGCCGCGGCCGTCCCGCCGTTCGCCACCCTTCCCTTCGAGGTGTACGCCGATCGCCGGGGCCTGCTCGGGACCGACTGGCTCTCGCGGCCGGACAGCCCGACCGTCCTGCAACGGGCCGTCTGCTGGCTGCTGCGCCACTACCGCCTGGCCGTTGCCCTGCTCGTCGGGGCCGTCGCCGTACTCACTGCAGCTGCGCTGGCCGTCGGCCCGCCCGTCTGACCGTCTCGCCGGCGGTTGAGGAGGGCCGAAGGCCCGTCACGAGACCCCGGTTGCTCGGGTCAGAACCGACCCTTGGCCAGCTTCGCCCAGGTCGCCGCATCGGTCGTGCCGGTCGCGGTCGCGCCGACCCGGGTCTGGTAGGCGACCAGAGCTGATCGGGTGGCCTCGTCGAAGGTCCCGGTCACCTCGACCCGCTGCCGCGCGGCGCTCAGGGCGCGCTGGAGCCGCGAGACCACGGGGCCCGTGGCGCCGACGCCCAGCACCGGGCGTTCCTGACCGGCGAGCAGCGCGACCCAGTTCTTGCGGCGCCAGATGCGGGTCGGAGTGAAGTCGCGCGACTTCATCCATGCGCCAGCGGCCTTGCGGGTCGCGCGGTCGTAGTCGCCGTCCAGCCGTCCGGCGTACCGCCTCTTCTCCTTGAGCAGGCACTGCAGCGCGAGGGTGCGGGTCTTGCTGGCTGCCTTCGGCTTCAGGGTGTAGTAGGTCGGGAAGTCGATGCGGGTGCCGCCGCAGTGCGTCTCGGGCGCGGCGGTCGGGACGGGCGCCGGCGGGGGCGGGGTGGTCGTGCCGGGGCCGCTGAGGTCGAGGTAGTTGGTGTCGATGTTGATCGTGACACCACCCCACGTCTCGTTGTGCCCGCCCTTGAACTGCTTCATCCGGTTGCCGGGCCGCCACCCGTCCTCGGCGATGTAGCTCGTCGAGGTGTTGGCGACGCCGTCCCAGCGCGCGATCCAGATGCGGTCCGGGAGCGCGAAGACCCCGGGTCGCTTCAGACGTGCCTCATCGAGCATCTTGATGCCCGAGCTCGCGCTGGAGTAGAACCCGGCGACGTAGCCGCGCTCCTTGGTCCGGGTGACCCACGAGCTGATGAAGGCCAGCGCGGACTCCCGGCAGTGGGTGTTGGCCAGGTCGAACGCCTCGAGGTCGTACCACAGCGTGCTGCCCGGGCCGATGCCCAGCGCAGCCGCGTCCGCGGCGTTCTTGTCGGCCTCGACGACGCCCTGCGCGCGGGCTGCCGCATAGCTGCCGTCCGGCTTCGGGTCGATCTTGAAGTCGTCGTCGTAGCGCGGGAAGCGCGCGAGGCAGGAGGCCTGCGGGCCGAGCGCGATCGGGAGGAGCCGCCAGCCACGCGACACCTGCGTCGTGACCCAGGTGGGTGACAGGTTGGGCTGGACCCGACAGGCGCGGGAGTCCCCGGAGATGTAGATCCCGACCGCGCGGTACGGCGACGACTTGATCCACGCATCCATGGCGGCCTGGGTCGGGGCGACGCACTGGTCGAAGCCGAGACCGGTGAAGTCACCCGGGGTCGAGGCGACGACCTGGGCCGCGCTGGCGCTCGAGCTCGCACCGGCCAGCTCGGCGGCAGCGGTCGGCGACCCGGTCGGATCGGCGGTCTGCACGGTGGTGACGGCCAGCGCGACCGTGAGCAGGGCCGCGCTCGCGGCAATGACAGTTCGGCGCATGGTCGTGACTCCAGGAGCTGGGGAAGGGCGGGTCGCGAAAGGGCCACCCTACGTTCCCACCAGTCACTTTCGTCACAGGTTTGGCGTGTTCGCCCCGGGCCGTGGGCCGCCGGGCGGACGCGGCCACGTGGAGTGGCGCGGGGCTTAGTAGATTGACGCCCGTGTCCGAGACCCAGCAGGCCCCCCGCACGAGCACCCTCGACACCGTCGCCGTGGCGTCCGGTGACCCTGAGCGCGACCAGCCCTGGGCCGACCTGGGCCTGAAGGCCGACGAGTACGCCACCATCCGCACGATCCTCGGCCGCCGCCCGACCAGCAGCGAGCTGGCGATGTACAGCGTCATGTGGTCCGAGCACTGCTCCTACAAGTCGAGCAAGGTGCACCTCAAGCAGTTCGGCGAGGTGCCGCAGGAGACCCCGATCGGCAAGATGCTCGCGGGCATCGGCGAGAACGCCGGCGTCATCGACATCGGCCAGGGTT
Organism: Nocardioides sp. CF8; assembly: GCF_000389985.1. Classification (NCBI taxonomy): domain Bacteria; kingdom Bacillati; phylum Actinomycetota; class Actinomycetes; order Propionibacteriales; family Nocardioidaceae; genus Nocardioides; species Nocardioides sp. CF8. Next base: position 3,376,303 of record NZ_CM001852.1, on the reverse strand, counting down.
ATGCCGTCTCGTTCAAGGTCGAGTCGCACAACCACCCGTCCTACGTCGAGCCCTACCAGGGTGCGGCCACCGGCGTCGGCGGCATCGTCCGCGACATCCTCGCGATGGGCGCCCGCCCGGTCGCGGTGATGGACCCGCTGCGCTTCGGCCCGCTCGACGCCCCCGACACCCACCGCGTGCTGCCGGGGATCGTGGCCGGCGTCGGCGGCTACGGCAACTGCCTCGGCCTGGCCAACATCGGCGGCGAGGTCGTCTTCGACGAGACCTATGCCGGCAACCCGCTCGTCAACGCCCTCGGCCTCGGGGTCCTGCGCCACGAGGACCTGCACCTCGCGAAGGCAGCCGGCGAGGGCAACCTCGTCATCCTGTACGGCGCCCGCACCGGCGGCGACGGCATCGGCGGGGTGTCCATCCTGGCTTCCGAGACGTTCGAGTCGACCGGTCCCGCGAAGCGACCCAGCGTGCAGGTCGGCGACCCCTTCATGGAGAAGCTGCTGATCGAGTGCACCCTCGAGCTCTTCGCCGCAGGTGTCGTCAACGGCATCCAGGACCTCGGCGGCGCGGGCCTGTCCTGCGCCACCTCCGAGCTGGCCTCGGCCGGCGACGGCGGCATGCACTGCAACCTCGACCAGGTGCCGCTGCGTGACTCCACGCTCGCTCCCGAAGAGATCTTGATGAGCGAGTCGCAAGAACGCATGATGGCGGTCGTCGAGCCCGACCACGTCGAGGAGTTCCTCGCGATCTGCGCCAAGTGGGAGGTGGAGGCGGCCGTCATCGGCGAGGTCACCACCACCGGCCGGCTCGAGATCGACTGGCACGGCGAGCGCATCGTCGACGTGCCGCCCGCGTCCGTCGCGCACGACGGTCCGACCTACCACCGTCCCTACGCCCGGCCCGCCTGGCAGGACGCCCTGCAGGCCGACACCGCCGAGGCGCTGCCGCGGCCGACGACCGGCGAGGAGCTCGCCGCGACGCTGCGGACCCTCGTCGCCAGCCCCAACCTGTGCGACAAGTCGTGGGTCACCGACCAGTACGACCGCTATGTCCGCGGCAACACCGTGCTCTCGCAGCCCGAGGACGGCGGGATGATCCGGATCGACGACGAGACCAACCTCGGCGTCGCGCTCTCGACCGACTGCAACGGCCGCTTTGCCAAGCTCGACCCCTATGTCGGCGCCCAGCTCGCCTTCGTCGAGTCCTACCGCAACGTCTCGACCGTGGGTGCCACCCCGATGGCCATGAGCGACTGCCTCAACTTCGGCTCCCCCGAGGACCCCGACGTGATGTGGCAGTTCGCCGAGGCCTGCCGCGGTCTCAAGGACGCGTGCCTCGAGCTCGGCATCCCCGTCACCGGCGGCAACGTCAGCCTCTACAACCAGACCGGCGAGACGGCGATCCTGCCGACGCCCGTCGTCGCGATCCTGGGCGTCATCCAGGACGTCACGCGCCGTACGCCGAGTGGCTTCCAGGCTGGCGGTGAGCGCGTCTTCCTCCTGGGTGAGACCCGCGAGGAGCTCTCCGGGTCGGAGTGGGCGCACGTCATCCACCAGCACCTCGGTGGACTGCCCCCGCGGATCGACCTCGCCGCCGAGCGCGCGCTCTCGACGCTGCTCGTCGAGGCGTCGAGCGATTCAGTTGTCACCAGTGCCCACGACCTGTCCGACGGCGGACTGGCCCACGCCCTGGCGGAGTCCTCCTTCCGCAACGGGATCGGGGTGTCGGTGGCCCTCGAGGGCGACCCCTTCGTCGCCCTCTTCTCGGAGTCCGCTGCTCGAGCCATCGTGACCGTGACCACCGACAACGCCGACCGGCTCGTCGCGCTGGCCGAGAAGCACGGCGTCGCGATCACCCCGCTGGGCCAGACCGGCGGCGACACCATCAGCGTCGAGGGCCAGTTCGAGGTCCCCGTCGCCGAGCTGCGCGCTGCGTGGAGCGCCACCCTGCCCGACGCCCTGGGTCGCTGACGTCCGATCAAATCGACGCGTTGGTCACTCCGTCCCGCGCGTCGGTGGGGTAGTTGAGTGAGGGTTTGTCGTCCACCGACGAAATCACCACAAACTCTCACTTAACTACGCCGGTACGCCGGTACGCCGCCGGTCCGCATCCGGCCGCCGGCCAAGCCAGGCACCCGACCACGAGGAAGGGCCCCCGCCGAGGCGGGGGCCCTTCGCCGTACACAGGAACAGAGCGTCAGCTGGTCGGCAGCTCGTGCTCGTGGTCGTGCAGACCGCCACCGCTCGGGGTGCCGTCGCCGTGGACGTCACCGACGACCGGCTCGCTGAGCGAGCTGATCGAGTTGGCGTAGGTCAGCACCGCGTGCGCCATCGCGTCGGAGTTGAAGTTGATCGCGTCGACGTTGACGTTCTCGATCGAGTCGCAGGGCGCGTGGTAGCAGGAGTCGTAGGAGACGCCGGGCTCACCACCGAACAGTGCCGCCTGGGACTCGGTCTTGACACCCTCGGCGCCGGTGAACAGGCCACCGGCCGGGATGCCCTTGGCGATGAACGGGCCGTAGTCGCTGCGACCGCTGAACGGGGTCTCGGCGGACGGCAGGTCCTGGGAGCCAAAGTAGTCGTGGAACAGCTTCTCGATGGCACCCGATCCATCAGGACCCTTGGCCGCGCCCGGGCCGACCGGGAAGGCGGAGTTGTCGCCGTCGTAGACGAACAGCGCGTAGTTGGGCGAGCCCACCATGTCGAAGTTCAGGTAGAGGGCGGTCTTCTCGAGCATGGACGGCTTGTTGGCTGCCAGGTCGTTGATGTAGTGGTTCGAGCCCAGCAGGCCGAGCTCCTCGGCACCCCACCAGGAGAAGCGCATCCGGTTGGTCGTCTTGGTCGTGGCAACCTGCTCGGCGACCTCGAGGAGCGCGGCGGAGCCGGAGCCGTTGTCGTTGATGCCGGGGCCGGCCACCACGCTGTCGAGGTGGGCGCCGGCGTGGACCGTGTTCTCCCAGTCGCCGGTCTTGGTGTCGGCGTGGACGTTCCAGGTCTTGCGGATCTCGGACTCGGTGCTGGCGACGATGTGGGCCGTGCCTCCGTCGGCCAGCGAGGACCCGATGGCGAAGCTGGTGCCCAGCGACGGAACCGTCCCGACCGGGGAGCCGAGCGTGCCGGCGAAGGCGCCGGTGGAGCCGGGAGTGCCGGTGTTCATCACGATGACGGCGGACGCGCCGGCGTCCTGGGCATTGACGACCTTGACCGCGAAGGCGCAGCTGCCCCGACGGACCAGGGCGATGTTGCCGGCGACGAAGCCGGCGAAGTCCGCTGCCTCGCAACCGCTGGTCGAGCCGGTCAGGTTGCCGAGGTTGAGGTCGACGGCCTGCACCGTGCCCGAGGCGTCGCCCGAGCCGGAGTAGGTCATCAGGGCGAAGTCCTCGCCGTCGACGTAGGAGGCCTGGCTCGGCGCGGAGACGTCGAACGTGGCCGGGGCCAGCTGGCGGTAGAACGGGAAGTCGAACGCCTGGACCGTCGGGCTGTAGCCGGCGGCCTTGAGCTGGCCGACCACGTAGTCACGGGAGGCGGCGTAGCCGGGGGTGCCCGAGGCGCGGGTGTCGTTGTTGGCGTCGGCGATGGCCTGGAGCTCATCGAGGTGGGCCATCACGTTGGCGGGCGTGACGGCTGCGCGCAGCGCGGCGGTCGCCGAGCTGGGGTCGGCGACTTCACCGGTGGCGGCCGGGGCGGTGAGCGCTGCTGTGGCGAGCGCGGCCGTCGAGGCGAAGGCCAGGAACGCGGTGCGGGTGGCCCGCGACGGCCTGGATGGGGCGTGCAACATGTGGATCCTCTCCGAGGGGACGTCCCGGGTGGTCCCGGGCACCTGCGCAACCTAGATGTGACTCGCGTCACTGGCAAGGGCGAGCATGGGTAGGGTCGACCGCGATGCCTGCCCTGACGCGACGGGCCGCCTTGGCGGCGGCTGCAATCCTCCCGCTGGCTGCGGCCTGCGCGAGCGACGGCGGGACGGACCCGAGCGATTCATCTGGAGGCGACCCGATGTCGAACGACGCCCAGGAGCCCACGCGCCTGACCTACGGTGAGGACCCGTCCCAGTGGGTCGACCGCTACGACCCCACGGGCGAGAGCCGAGGCACGGTCGTCGTCATCCACGGCGGCTTCTGGCAGGCGATGTATGCCGCCGATCTCGGCTCCCGGCTCGCTGCCGACCTGGCGGCGCGCGGCTGGACGGCGCTGAACGTGGAGTACCGCAGGGTCGGCAACGGTGGCGGCTTCCCGGCGACCTTCGACGACATCCACGCCGCGATCAACCTGGTCGACGGGGAGGGCCCGGTGGTCACGCTGGGTCACTCCGCCGGCGGGCACCTCGCGACCTGGGCGGCCGCTCGCCAGCGCTTCGACGAGTGGTCGGGCGGCGTCGAGGTCACGCACGTGCTCTCACAGGCCGGGGTGCTCGACCTGACGTCGGCGTACGACGAGAACCTCGGCGGGGGAGCGGTGCAGAGCCTGATGGGGGTCGGGCCCGACGACCCCGCCTTCGACCTCGCCGACCCCATGCGCCACGTCCCCCTCGACGTCCCCGTGTGGTGCCTGCACGCCCCCGACGACACCTCGGTGCCGATCAGCCAGTCGAGCGACTACGTGCAGGCGGCCACCGAGGCCGGCGCGACCGCGGAGCTCATCGAGGTGACGGGTGGTCACTTCGACCTCATCGACACACGCACCAAGGCCTGGCAGCAGGTCGTTGACCTGCTGGACACGATCGACGCGTGAGGCGAGGGGGCCGCCGGCCCCCGACTAGGGTTCACCCGTGCCCGTCCGTCTCCGTCCTGCCGCCCCCGACGAGGTCGCGGCCGCACTCGAGTCGCGCACGACGGCCGACGACAAGCTGCTCACCAAGCACTTCCTGGCCGTGCTCGCCGAGCGTGCGCCGGGCAACTCCGTCGAGGTCCGCATCCCGCCGTACGCCGCTGCGCAGGTCATCCCCGGAGTGCGGCACACCCGCGGCACACCGCCCGCGGTGATCGAGACGGACCCAGCCACCTGGATCGCCCTCGCCACCGGCGAGATCGAGTGGGGCGACGCGATCGCGAGCGGCCGGATCATCGCCAGCGGCGAGCGCACCGACCTGACGGCCCACCTGCCCCTGACAGACATGAAGAAGGACTGAATGGACATCCGCTCGCTCGGCTTCCGCACCGACCTGCGCCTGCTCGAGCTCTCCGGCAGCCTCATCGAGGACCGCGGCACCCACCTGGTGATCCGCACGCCCGACAACCCGACCTACTTCTGGGGCAACTTCCTGCTGCTCAAGCAGCGGCCGTTCCCCGGCGGCGAGCGCGAGGTGATCGGCGCCTTCCACACGGAGTTCCCCGAGGCCGAGCACGTCGCCATCGGCGTCGACGGCACCGAGGACCAGACCGCCGAGCTGCAGGCCTTCGCCGAGGCGGGCCTGGCGGTCGACAGCGGAGTCGTCCTGACGGCCGGTGCTCTGGTCGCCCCGCGGCCGGTCGCCGACGGCGTGGTCATCCGAGCGCTGGAGAGCGACGACGACTGGGAGGGGCGAGCTCGACTGGCGCACTACCTCTGGGCCAAGACGGACGAAGACGTGTTCATGGCCTTCGCCCGAGGCAAGAACGCGCAGGAGCGGGCACTGGTCGCGCGCGGGCTGGGCCAGCGCTTCGGCGCCTTCGTCGACGGCACCCTCGTCAGCACGGCGGCCGTCTTCGTCACCCACGCCGGGATCGCGCGCTACCAGACCGTCGAGACGCACCCCGACCACCGCCGCCAGGGGCTGGCCGCGGCGGTCGTGCACGCTGCCGGCGAGCACGCGCTGTCGACGTACGAGCTCGAGAAGCTGGTGATCGCAGCCGACCACGACGGCGACGCGCTGCGGATCTACCGCTCCCTCGGGTTCGTCGACGCCGAACGGCACATGACACTCGAGCGTCGTCCCGACAGGTGGGCGTGACGCGCGCCTCAGTGCCCCGACTAGGGTGCGGGACATGACGATCGACATCCGTGCCCGCCTCGCCGAAGTCCTCCCGGGGATCCGCCAGGACCTCGAAGACCTGGTCCGCATCCAGTCCGTCAGCGCCGACCCGGCGCGTGCCGGCGAGGTCGAGCGGAGCGCGCAGGCGACCGAGGCGCTGTTCGCCGCCGAGGGCTTCGAGACCGAGATCGTGCGTGCCTTCGAGGGCGCCCCGCCGGCGGTCATCGCGAAGAAGGCCGGGCCCGAGGGCGCGCCGACCGTGCTGCTCTACGCCCACCACGACGTCCAGCCCGAGAACGACCACGCCGACTGGGACTCGCCGCCGTGGGAGCCCACCGAACGCGGCGACCGGCTCTACGGCCGGGGTGCGGCCGACGACAAGGCCGGCATCGCCGCCCACCTCGGCGCCGTCCGGATCTTCGGCGACGAGCTGCCCGTCAACCTCGTGATGTTCATCGAGGGCGAGGAGGAGGTCGGCTCCGACACCCTCGTCGAGCTGCTCACGATGTACAAGGAGCGCCTGGCGGCCGACGTCATCGTCATCGCCGACTCCGGCAACTGGGACATCGGCGAGCCCGCGCTCACCACCAGCCTGCGCGGCCTGGTCCGGATGGACGTCGAGGTGCGCACGCTCACCCACGCCGTGCACTCCGGCATGTGGGGCGGCCTCGTGCCGGACTCCATCATGACCCTGAGCCGCCTCATCGCCAGCCTCCACGACGACGCCGGCAACCTGGTGATCGAGGGCCTGCACAGTGGGCCGGCTGCTGACGTCGACTACCCCGAGGCGCGCCTGCGCGCGGAGTCGGGCGCGGCTGAGGGCATCGAGTGGATCGGCACCGGCTCCGCCGTCGAGCGCCTCTGGACCCAGCCCGCGCTCAGCATCACCGGCTTCGACGCCCCCAAGGTCGACGGCGCGTCCAACACCCTCGTTCCCGCAGCGCGCTGCCGGATCAGCCTGCGTATCGCCCCCGGCGACACGACGAAGAACGCCGTCGAGCGACTCCAGGCCCACCTCGAGAAGCACGTCGCCTGGGGCGCGACGCTCAACACCGTCGTCGTGGACACCGGTGAGGCGACCCAGATCGACGCGACCGGTCCGGCCTACGACGCTGCGCGCGCCGCCTTCGCGGAGGCCTGGGACGGCACCGAGCCGGTCGACATGGGCGTCGGCGGCTCCATCCCCTTCATCGCCGAGTTCCTCGAGGCGTTCCCGCAGGCCAGCGTGCTGGTGACCGGTGTGGAGGACCCCGACACCCGTGCCCACGGCGCCAACGAGGGCCTGCACCTCGCCGAGTTCGAGAAGGTCGTCCTCGCCGAGGCGTTCCTGCTCCGCAACCTCGGCGGCTGATGGCCATGAGGGTGGGCTGACGCGTGCCGGACGCGAGCGCGTTCCTGGACCACCACCGGCGCACGCGCGTCTCGGAGGTCACCGAGCAGCTGGTGCGCACGATCGTGGCCGAGCACCCCGGCTACCACGGCGCCACCATCCCGCTCGACGACCTGCAGCGCTCGTGCCACGCCAACATCGTCAGTGCCCTCGAGCTGCTCGCCGTGGCCGTCGGCGCCGACGAGCCGCCGCCCCGGAGAGTGTCCTGTACGACGCCGCGCGCGACACCGGGCACCGGCGGGCGGACCAGGGACTGCCCCTCGACGAGCTGCTGCGCTCCTACCGCATGGGCGGGCGGCTCATCTGGGAGGACCTCCTCGGTGAGGCGCGGGCCTCCGACGCGCTGGACGCCGACGACCTCCGGGTCATCGGCACCCGCCTGTGGCAGGTCATCGACGAGACGTCCTCGCAGGTCGCGCGCGCCTATCACGCGACCGAGCTGCGCATCGTCCGCGCGGACGAGCAGAGGCGTGCCTCCCTGTGGGAGGGGCTGCTCTCGGGGCGCGGGGTCGAGCCGGCGTTCGCGCTGGAGGCCTCGCGCATCCTCGACATCCGCATGGACGGCCCACTGGTCGTCGTGGCGGTCGACCACCAGGACCCGCTCGGCGCAGTCGTCGACGGACTGGCCGACCGGTTGCGAGTCGTCGGCGTCGCCTCCACGTGGCAGCGTCGCGCGGAGTGCCACGTCGGGTTCCTCCAGCTCGCCTCCACCGACCTGGACCGCACCCTCGAGGTGCTGCGGGCGACGCCCGACGTCGCCATCGGTGTCTCCTCGGTCGTGCGCGGTCTCGCGCGCACCGACGTCGCCTTCCGCGAGGCGCTCACCACCCTGCGCACGATCGAGCCGGACGCCGCGTGCGTGGTGTCCTACGACGAGCGGCTGCCGGACGCGCTGCTCCTCGGCTCGCCCGAGGTCGCCGAGCGGCTCGTGCGCGTCTGGCTCGGCGCCGTGCTCGCGCTGCCGACCCCCGAGCACACCGCACTGCTGGAGACGCTGGAGACGTGGGTCGAGTGTGCCGGGTCCGCGTCGCGTACGGCGGAGCGCGTGCCGTGCCACCGCAACACCGTCCTCAACAGGGTGCGTCGGGTCGCCGACCTCACCGGCCTCCCGCTCGGCGACGCACCACCGCCGATGGAGCTGGCGCTGGCCCTGCGCGCCTGGCGGCTCACCCACTCCGAGTGAGATGTCTTGTGCACTCTGCACATCAGGGACCCACCAATACGGGGCGGTACGCGCATGGTGGTGGAGCGTGACGGGTGCCACACTCATCAGGTCCGGGGGGAGATACATAGGTCCGCGGAAAGGACGTCCCCCCATGCCCGAGCAGTCCGACCGGCTCGTCCCGCTCAACCACGCCGTGCCCCGGCGTCGCTTCCTCGGCTACGTCATCGGCGGTGCGACCCTGGTCGCCGCCGCTGACCTCGGCCTGCTCGCCGAGAGGGCCTCGGCCGTGATCCCGACCGTGCCGCAGCCGGCCGAGCTCTATGACCTCAACGACGCGCTCACCGACGCCGCGCGGCCGACGGCCAACCTGATCACCGTCGAGATCCACGAGGACGGCACCGCCTCCTTCTCGCTGCCGCGTGCCGAGGTGGGACAGGGGATCACCACCTCGAGCGCGATGCTGATCGCCGAGGAGCTCGACCTGCCCCTGGACAAGGTGGTCGTCACGCTCGCCCCCGCTCGCCCCGAGCTCCTCTTCAACCAGCTCACCGGCGGCTCCAACACCACGATCGCCACCTACACCCCGATCCGGGTGGCCGCCGCCGTCGCGAAGGCCGCGCTCCTCGAGGCCGCCGCGATCGTGCTCGGCGACACCGTCGGCGCCCTCGTGGCCAAGGGCGGCGTGATCTCCGCGCCCAACGGCGCGTCCGTGACCTACGGCGAGCTCGCCGTCCGGGCCGCCAGCCCCACCACGCGTTCGATCGAGGTCGAGCTCAAGGCGTCCTCCGACTTCACCGTCATCGGCACCCCGCAGAACCGGGTGGACGCGCTCGCGGCCGTCACCGGCACGAAGGACTTCACCACCGACCTGCAGGTCGACAACGCGCTCCCCACGATGATCTGCCGGGCCCCCACGCTCAACGGCACCGCGAAGAGCATCAACAACGAGGCGGCCGTGACGGCCATGCCCGGTGTCACGCACGTGGCGCTGCTCGACTTCGGCGTCGCCGTACGCGCCCGGACGTTCGGGCAGTGCATCGACGCGGTCCGGGCGCTCGACGTCGTGTGGGCCGAGGGCCCGGTGGCGGGCGAGAGCGACGCGACGATCGTGAAGCAGGTCCGGGCTGCGCAGCTGCCGATGCCGGCGCTGCCCGCCAACCCGCTGGTGCAGACCGTCACCGGTGACTTCGTCTTCTACTTCCGCAGCAACTCCCCGATGGACACCAACAGCGCGATCGCCGACGTGCGCGCCGACAGTGCGACCATCTGGGCCGGCCTCAAGTCGCCGATCGTGGCCCAGCAGCGCATCGCCGAGGCCCTCGGCATGGCCGAGGACCAGGTCAAGGTCAACGTCGTCACCGCCGGTGGCTCGTTCGGCCGCCGGCTCTTCTTCGACGGGGCGCTCGAGGCGGCCCGGATCTCGCAGGCGATGGGCCAGCCGGTCAAGCTGATGTGGCACCGCGCCGACGACGCCCGCGCCGGTCGCGCCCACCCGCTCGGCACCTGCCGGGTGCAGGCGACCTACCTCGGTGGCGAGGTGCTGTCCTTCAACCAGTCGCTGACCTGCGTGGAGACCGACTACCGCCACGGCCTCGGTGAGCTGCTCACCGCGCGCGGCTCCGACCTCCCCGGCGGCCTCGGCAACCAGGGCTTCGCGCAGACGATCTTCGCCCTGACCCAGGAGATCCCCTACAACTTCGGGGAGGTCACCCAGACCGTTCTCGAGGTCGACGAGCGCTTCAACACCGGCTCCATGCGCAACATCTACTCACCCGACGTGCGGGTGGCTGCCGAGCTCGTCGTCGACCAGCTCGCGGCGCGGATGAAGATGGACCCGCTCGCGTTCCGGCTCAAGTTCGAGCGCAACGACCGCCTGCGTGCCGTGCTGCAGAAGGTCGCCGCAGCCGGCGAGTGGGGCCGCCCGATGGCTCCCGGTACGGCGCAGGGCATCGCCATCCACAAGGAGTACAAGGGCGTCTCGGCCTGCGTGGTCGAGATCGACGCCCGGCCCGTGACCGTCGACCGCTCCATCCCCAACGCCGTGACCGGCCCGCGCGTGACCCGCGTGACCTACGCGATCGACGCCGGCCGCGTGGTCAACCCACGCGGCCTGGAGGCCCAGATGCAGGGCGGCATCAACGACGGCATCGCCCTGGCGCTGACCTCGAGCCTGCACCTGCGCGACGGCCACTTCCTCGAGGGGAGCTGGGACAACTACTTCTACACCCGGCAGTGGAACACCCCGCCGCGTGTCGACGTGATCGTGATGCCCTCCGACTCCGAGCAGCCGGGCGGGGCTGGGGAGGCCGGGGTGGCGGCGACGTTCGCGGCCGTGGCCTGCGCCTATGCCCGGGCCACCGGCACGGTGCCGACGCACTTCCCGATCAACCACGACACGCTCTCGTTCACGCCCAAGCCGTTCATCCCCCCGATCCCGCAGTCGCCGACCAACGGCCTCCAGCTCACCTGGTGAGGAGACCCACCCATGCCTGAACAGACCTTCATCCTCAACGGGGAGTCCGTGACCGTCGACGTCGAGGACGACGTGCGCCTGCTGTGGGTGCTGCGTGACGTCCTGGGCGTCACCGGTCCCAAGTACGGCTGCGGCATCAACGTGTGCAAGGCCTGCACCTCGCACATCAACGGCCGTGCGTTCAACCCCTGCGCCGTACCAGTCGGAGACCTCCAGCCCGGCGACAAGGTGACCACGATCGAGGGCCTCCCCGAGGCGGTCCCGGCCGTCAAGCGCGGCCAGAACGGCCTGCACCCGATGCAGGAGGCGTGGCTGGCCCGCGACGTCCCGCAGTGCGGCTACTGCCAGCCCGGCCAGATCATGGCGGCCGTCGCGCTGGTCAACAAGACCAAGCGCGAGGGCAGGACCATCACCGACGCCGACCTCGACACGATCCGCAACATCTGCCGCTGCGGCACCTACACCCGCATCCGGTCTGCGGTCCGCGACGGCGCGACGAAGATGTGACGCAGGCGCGGTGACCGTCCACCCCGCCCGGTCGATTCGGGACACCCGGCACGGGCCCGTAGACTGACGTCCGTGCCCTACGCCTCCTCGCACCGCAAGGGCGGCGACGGCCGTTTGACCGCGGCCCTCGATCCCCATGACCAGGGCCCGCAGGACGCCTGCGGAGTCTTCGGAGTCTGGGCGCCCGGTGAGGACGTCGCCAAGCTCAGCTACTTCGGCCTCTACGCGCTCCAGCACCGCGGTCAGGAGTCGGCCGGCATCGCGGTCAGCAACGGTCGCCAGATCCTCGTCTACAAGGACATGGGCCTCGTGTCCCAGGTCTTCGACGAGTCGACGCTGGAGTCGCTCAAGGGCCACCTCGCGGTCGGCCACGCGCGCTACTCCACCACCGGCGCCTCGACCTGGCACAACGCCCAGCCGACCTTCCACCCGACGGCGACCGGCTCCATCGCGCTGGCCCACAACGGCAACCTCATCAACACCGCCGACCTCGCGCAGATGGTGATCGACGACGAGGTCGAGGGCCACCTCGACCTGCAGATGCGGATGCCGCCGGCGAGCACCAACGACACCTCCGTCGTCACCCAGCTGCTGGCCCACCACCCCGGCCAGACCGTCGAGGAGCGGGCCGTCGACCTGCTGCCCCAGATCCAGGGCGCCTTCTCCTTCGTGTGGATGGACGAGCACACGTTGTACGCCGCTCGCGACCCGCAAGGCATCCGACCGCTCGTCCTGGGCCGGCTGGAGCGGGGCTGGGTCGTCGCCTCGGAGACCGCCGCCCTCGACATCGTCGGTGCCTCCTTCATCCGCGAGATCGAGCCGGGCGAGCTGATCGCGGTCGACGAGGAGGGCCTGCGCACGCAGCGCTTCGCCGAGGCCGCTCCGAAGCACTGCCTGTTCGAGTTCGTCTACCTCGCGCGGCCGGACACGATCATGACCGGTCAGCGCATGCACAGCGTGCGCGTCGAGATCGGTCGCCGTCTCGCCAAGGCCTTCCCGGCCGACGCCGACCTGGTGATCCCCGTCCCGGAGTCCGGGACGCCGAGCGCGATCGGCTACGCCGAGGCCTCGGGCATCCCCTACGGCATGGGGCTCGTGAAGAACTCCTACGTCGGGCGCACCTTCATCCAGCCGAGCCAGACGATCCGCCAGCTCGGCATCCGGCTCAAGCTCAACCCGCTGCGCGACGTGATCGAGGGCAAGCGCCTGGTCGTCGTCGACGACTCGATCGTGCGCGGCAACACCCAGCGCTCGCTGGTGCGGATGCTGCGGGAGGCCGGCGCGGCCGAGGTGCACGTCCGGATCGCGTCGCCGCCCGTCAAGTGGCCGTGCTTCTACGGCATCGACTTCGCGACCCGCGCAGAGCTGATCGCCAACGGGCTGAGCAACGACGAGATCTGTCGCTCGATCGACGCCGACTCGCTGGGCTACATCGACCTCGACGACCTCATCGAGGCGACGTCGGTGCCCAAGCCCGACCTGTGCCGCGCCTGCTTCGACGGCGTCTACCCGATCGAGCTCCCGGACGCCGATCGGCTGGGCAAGCACCTCCTCGAGACGCCGGTCAACGCGACGGCGCTGCCGGTCCTCAACAACCCCTGAGCCGCAACACAGTGAGTGGAGAACTGACGTGACCGAGCCCCAGTCCGAGAACGCCTACGCGGCTGCCGGTGTCTCCATCGAGGCGGCAGATCGAGCCATCGACCTGATGAAGGGCTGGGTCGAGAAGGCCCGTCGCCCCGAGATGATCGGCGGCCTCGGTGGGTTCGCCGGTCTCTTCGACGCGAGCGCGCTGACGAAGTACGCCCACCCGCTCCTCGCCACCTCGACCGACGGCGTCGGCACCAAGGTCGCGATCGCGCAGCAGATGGACGTCCACGACACCATCGGCTTCGACCTCGTCGGCATGGTCGTCGACGACCTCGTCGTGTGCGGCGCCGAACCGCTGTTCATGACCGACTACATCGCCACCGGCCGGGTCGTGCCCGAGCGCATCGCCGCGATCGTCAAGGGCATCGCGGAGGCCTGTGTCGTCGCCGGGTGTGCCCTCATCGGCGGCGAGACGGCCGAGCACCCCGGCCTCCTCGACCCCGACGAGTACGACGTCGCGGGGGCCGCCACAGGCGTCGTGGAGGCCGACAACCTGCTGGGCCCCGGTCGCGTCCGCCCCGGCGACGTGGTGCTCGCCATGGGCTCGAGCGGCCTGCACTCCAACGGCTACTCCCTCGTGCGCCACGTGCTGCTCAACACGGCCGGCTGGGCGCTGGACAAGGACGTCGACGTCCTCGGTCGCACCCTCGGCGAGGAGCTCCTCGAGCCCACCCGCATCTATGCCAAGGCCTGCCTGGACCTCGCGGCCGCCGGCGGCGTGCACGCGATGTCCCACGTCACCGGTGGTGGCCTGGCCGCCAACCTCGAGCGGGTCATGCCGGTCGAGCTCGGCGCGACCATCGACCGCACCACCTGGAGCCTCCCGCCCGTGTTCTCACTGGTCGGCGAGGTCGGCAACGTCTCCCGTGAGGACCTGGAGGCCACCCTCAACTGTGGCGTCGGCATGGTCGCGATGATGACGCCCGATTCGGTCGACGCAGCGGTCGAGCTGCTCGCCGGTCACGGCATCCCGACCTGGGTCGCCGGCGAGGTCAGTGAGGGCGGCGAAGGCCGGGTCACGCTCACCGGCGACCACCACTGAGCCCAATCACGGGCTTTATCGGCGTTTCACAGCCCCTGGCGTGCGGGAACACCCAGGGAGCAGGTAGCGTTGTGCCTACGAGAAATTCTTATGGACAGCCCGGGAGCCATCGTTGCCCCGGCCGATTTGCGAGGGGGCTGACCCTATGGGGCGCGGCCGAGCTAAAGCCAAGCAGACGAAGGTCGCACGCGACCTGAAGTACCGCACTCACGAGACGGACTTCGGGGCGCTCGCCAGTGAGTTGCACGGCGACAGTGGCAAGAAGGACGAGCAGGTCGATCCTGAGGTGCTCGAGAAGTGGTCCGACGTCATCGAGCCCTCGCGCGACTGACCTCGCTCACCGAGGCCTGACACCGCACGCGGCAACCGGACGAAGCGAGTCGTCGCTCCGTCCGGTTGACGCTTGTGTCGCGCTCTCGTCAGGGCAGCCAGACACCGCGCAGGCGACCCACGTCGCGCATGCGGCGTTCGGCCAGCCGGTCCGCGGCGATCGCGGGCGGCACGCCGTCGGCGCGCGCCAGTTCGAAGACCGCCCGGGTGGTGTCGAAGATGCCGCTCGCACGCTGCTGCGCGCGCTCGAAGGAGAAGCCCTCGAGCTCGTCGGCGACCTGGATCAGACCACCCGAGTTCACGCAGTAGTCGGGGGCGTAGAGGATCCCGCGGTCCTCGAGCTGCTTCTCCACGCCGGGGTGCGCGAGCTGGTTGTTGGCCGCGCCGCAGACGATCTTCGCGCTCAGCACGTCGACCACCTCGTCGGTGAGTGCGCCGCCGAGGGCACAGGGCGCGTAGACGTCGAGCGGCGACGCCACGAGCGCCGCCGTGTCGGCGACCGCCTGCACCTGCGGGAGGTCCGCGCGCACCGCGTCGACCGAGGGCTGGTGGACGTCGGTGATGACGACGCTGGCGCCGTCCTCGACGAGGTGCCGCACGAGGTGGCGCCCGACCTTGCCGACCCCGGCCACGCCGACGGTGCGACCGGCCAGCGTGGGCTCGCCCCAGACCTGCTCTGCGGCCGCACGCATGCCCTGGAACACGCCGTACGCCGTCAGCACCGAGCTGTCCCCGGCGCCACCGTGCGCCACGGTCCGACCCGTGACGTAGGAGCACTCGCGCGCGATGTCGTCCATGTCTTCCGAGAACGTGCCCACGTCGCAGGCGGTGTAGTAGCGACCGTTCAGTGACTGCACGAAGCGGCCGTAGGCGCGCAGCAGCCCCTCGGACTTCAGCGTGGCCGGGTCGCCGATGATGACCGCCTTGCCGCCGCCCAGGTCGAGCCCGGCGAGCGCGGCCTTGTAGGACATCCCGCGCGAGAGGTTGAGGACGTCCTCGATCGCGGCGTCCGTGGACGCATAGGGATAGAAGCGGGTGCCGCCGAGCGCCGGACCGAGAGCGGTGGAGTGGATCGCGATGATCGCCTTGAGCCCGGTGGCCGCGTCGTTGGCGAAGACCACCTGCTCGTGCTCGTGGCCGACCTCGAATACGTCTACAGACATGGGTGCTGTCCTTTTGGTGTGGGTGAGTGCGGTCGCGGGGTGTGCGACCTGGTCGGCGATCACATGGGTGGTGTCCGCCGTCACACCAAGGTTAATCCGGTCGGACCTCCCGTTGCACGACGAGGTCTCCGTGCGTGCCGTAGCCGACGAGCGGTCCCGTCGCCGGGACGCCGTTGAAGGTGATCATCAGCCAGCCGCGGTCGGTGTGCGCCAGCGTCGGCCACGGCAGGTTCGTGGGGTACGGCGCCGCCAGCTCGCCCACCTCGGTCATCGACAGGTCGAACACCGGGTAGCGGGCCCGCTGGCCGCGCCGCCCGTCACGCCCGTCGCTGGCCAGCACCCGCCACTCGTCCCCGACGCGCAGGATCGTGGTGCCCTCGGTGGCGCGACGGTCGGCGGCTGCCCCGCGCAGCGTCAACCGGTCGAGCGCTGGTCCGCTCGCGAGCGCCGGGTGGAACCTGAAGAACTTCCGCGCGCTCGCGAAGCCGACCAACCACTCCTCGCCGGTGTGCACGAGGTGCGGATCCCAGACGCCGACGGAGGTGAAGCCGTCGGTGGGCAGCGCCAGCTCCTCGGTGTCCAGCACGTGTGCTCCGCTGAGCACGTCGGCCGTGGTCCGCGCGAGGGTCGCACGCACCGACCTCGTCGGGTCGTCCTGGCGGAAGTCCCCCCACGTGCTGGTCGCGACCAGCCAGGTGTCGCCGTCGCGGACGACGTGGGTGGCGTGGTCGCCGTACACCCCGGGCTTGTCGGGACGCCGGAAGAACAGGTCGCTGCGGTGCCGGAGGTCCAACGAGTCGGGATCGAGGCTCCAGACCGAGGTGTGCGCGGTGTCGAAGAAGCCGGGCCCCGCGGACGTCGCGCTCAGCAGCAGGCGGTCGGCGTCGCGCACCGGCGTTCCGTCGCGCTCGGTCACGAGTCGGAGGTCGCGCAGGCCGAGCTGCCCGAAGGGGCCGGCCTGGACCCGCGCGCCGTGGCCCTCGACCCGGAGGTGCGCGAGCACGTCGGGATCGCGTAGGTCGACCCGGTCGGTGAGGTCGATCCGGGCGCGGGCCACCCACTGGCCGGCCTCCTCGGTCAGCGCCGTCAGGTGCGTACCGGTCAGCGTGAGGGCCAGCCGTGTCGCGGGCGACGAGACCGTGCCGTGCCGGCGGCTGCGCAGCTGGCGGGTGTCGTGGCCCCGGGTGAGCGCCAGCACGACGCGGCCCCCGACGAGGTCGATGCCGAGCCGCATGCCACCGAGGTGGAAGGCCGCCGCGGCACGGTGGTCGGGCTCGACGACGATCGCGACGCTGGGAGAGGGCTGCGGGAGCAGGACGATCTCGCCCGGCGCGATGTCCACCTCGGCTCCCGGGACGATCAGCGACACCGGCCGCAACCGGCGCACGATCTCGAAGCGGGGGAGCACCCGCAGAGTCTGCCAGCAGCGGCGCAACGCAACGAAGCGCCCGATCGGGACGCGATCGGGCGCTTCGTCCTGCGTGTGGCCAGGGGCGGGGTCGAACCGCCGACCTACCGATTTTCAGTCGGTCGCTCGTACCAACTGAGCTACCTGGCCAAGCGGGTGGAATGTTACATGAGCGCCATGCCCCCTGCGGAATCGGTCGGGCAGCGGACGCGGCGGGCGCTAGGGGTGCTGCCTGCCCGGATCCACCGGCAGCTCGACCCAGAAGGCGGAGCCGCTGCCGATCCTCGATTCGGCACCGATCGTCCCGCCGTCGCGCTCCGCGATCGAGCGGGAGAGCGACAGGCCCAGGCCGGTGCCCTTGACGGCGGGCCTGGCGAAGCGGACGAACGGCTCGAAGGCCTGCGCGAGCTGCTCCGACGTCATCCCGGGACCGGTGTCGCGCACGATCACCCGCAGCCGGGCCTCGCCGGACTCCCCGCGCAGGCTCTCGGTGGAGACCACGACCTCCCCCTGTGGGCCGTTGTGCACCACGGCGTTGCCCACGAGGTTGGCCAGCACCTGCCGCAGGCCCGAGGGGTGCGCCCACACCGTCTGCCCGTCCGTCACGGTGCTCGTGAGGTGGACGCCGGCGGTGCGCGCGGCAGTGCGGTGCCAGTGCAGGACGTCGGCGACCGCGGACCGGACGTCCACCGTGGTCCGGAGGTCGGCATCGCCCACCGCACGTCCGGCGGTCAGCAGGTCCTCGAGGACCGCCATCAGCTGGTCGCACGCCCGCAGGATCACGCCTCCGTCGCGGGTGACAGCAGCGGCGAAGGGCACGTCGTCGAGATCCTCGGCCTCTTCCACCAACATCTCGGTGTAGCCGATGATGGCCGTCAGCGGGGTGCGCAGCTCGTGGCCGATCGAGGCGAGGAAGTGCTGCTGGCCCTCCCTGCTCTGGGCGCCGACCGCGACCGCCTCGGCGAGGGAGTGGCGTGCCTGCTCGAGCGCTATCCGCGAGGTGAGTGCGGCGTTGAGCAACCGGAAGTCCGCCACCAGCTCCGAGGGCCACAGACCGGCGCCCGTGCTGCCCACGGCCAGGCTGCCGAACATCACGCCGTCCTGGATCTGGGTGCCGACCACCATGCTGCTGATGCCGAAGCCGGCGATCTCCCGGCGGTCCTCGTCGGCCTCGGGCGGCAGGCCGTCGACGTCGGCGATGGTGAGCACGCCCCGACGAGCTCGCTGCGACACCCAGGGCATCGACAGTGCGGCCTCGGGACCGGCGCCGGGCGGCGGCAGGATGGAGCACGTCGCGGTCGGGCTCAACCACTCGTTCACCCACGCACGCTCGCCCAGGTGGGTCCACCCCGTCTCGTCATCGGGGGCGAAGGTCGTCAGCGCGATGGTGACGACGTCGACCCTCGGCTCGGTGAGCAGGTGGTGGGCGACCAGCGTGAAGACCAGGTCGAGCGAGGTGCCGGTGTCGACGATCATCGTCACCAGCCGAGCCGCCGAGGGCGAGACCGCTGCACCCATCGGCACGTCCTGCAGTGCGGGGGAGCCGGTCATGTCCTCATTGTGTCGGAGCCGCGCACGTGATGTGGGCGGGACTGGGCAGGATGCCCCTGCTCTGGTCGATGGTGACGGGCGCTGCCAGGGCCAGCCCCTGTTCCTGCGCCCAAGCGGCCAGGTCGCGGAGCAGGCCCAGGCCGAGGGTGCGGCCCGGGCAGGCGTGGGGTCCGGCGCCGAAGGGCAGCCACGCCCCGGGCCTGATGTCGTCGCGGCGCCAGCGCTCGGGACAGAAGGTCGCGAGGTCGGCAGGTTCCTCGGGAGCCAGGTGCGGAAGTCGCCCGAGGAGCAGGGGACTGACCAGCACCAGCTCACCGGCCGACAACACCTCGCCGCCCAGCTCGACACGGGCCGTCGTGACCCGCGCGGTGATCCAGGTCGGCGGGGCCAGGCGCAGGGCCTCCCAGACGGCGTGGTCGGGGTCGCAGGCCTCGTCGGGCCGGGCAGCCAGGTGCACCAGCAGCCAGGCGCCGGCGGCGATGGGCACCTGGATGCCGGCCGCCAGCATGGTCGCGACCACCGGCGGTGTGTCGTGGGCACCCCGAGCGGCGAGTACGGCGGACAGCCTCTCGTTCAGGGCCAGGCGTGCCCGCTGCTCCACGCGCCGCCGACGGCTCCAGCGGCCCGGGGCGCGGCGACCCGAGATCACCGGAGCCAGGGCATCGATCCAGCCCAGGACGAGGTCCGCGACCTCGTCGCGGACAGCGGCATCCAGGTCCTCGAGCACGGCCGCGCACGTCGCGCGTGCCACCGGGCGACGCAACAGCTCCATCGCCTCGAAGCCGGCTCGCGCCTCGTGGGTCGGCAGCGCCGTCAGGGCCGCACCCCACTCGCGGACGAAGACGGCCCGGCCCCGCTCGACCTGCGCCGGGGTCAGGGTTTGGTGGACGTGGTGACCGCTCCTGGTGTCGGCGCTGCTCGCCGACAGGTCCGTGCCGCGCGAGACGTTGGTCGCGAAGTCGAACACTGCGGTGTCCATGAGCACCCGCTTGGCCTGCTCGGGCGACGTGGCCAGCCAGGGCCCACCCGGGCCGAGTCGTGTCGTCCCCCGCGCCCTCGGGGCGCCGAGAACCGCACCGAGGCGGCCACCGGCCGCCTCGGCGCTCTGGATCCGTGCGACCGGGCAGGGGCGCCGCTCGCCGTGGGAAGAGGTCAGGGGCGGTCGCCCGCTGCCCGCCAGGCGTAGATGGCGTTCATCTGGTTGGCGATGCGCTTGGCCGTCCGGCGCTGCATGAACTTGCTCATGATGGTCGTCCCTCTCCTGGAGTTACGCCGGGCTCGGGGCCGAGGCCGACGCGTGGTCCGGACCCCCCGGAAAGGCCCTACGCGAACTTTACGGCTCTTTGCGGCTAGCTGCGAGTCTCTCCCGCGGCCTCGGCGATGAGGTCTCGCAGCTGCTGGGTGCGCAGCGGCTTCTGCAACATGGTCGTGACGCCGAGCTCCTGCAGGACGGCCCGGCGTTCACCGGCCCAGGCAGTGATGACGACCACGCGCAGGCCGGTGGCGTGCTCGGTGTGCTCGTTGAGCCAGCGGACGACGTCCTCGCCGCCCATCCGCGGCATGGACAGGTCGAGGAGCAGGAAGTCGTAGGACTGCCGCTGGAGCGCCTCGAGTGCCTCGACGCCGTCGACAGCCTCGTCGGCGAGGTGGCCCAGCCGGACGACCATGCGCGCCATCAGGTCCCGCAGGTCGTCGGTGTCGTCCACGACGAGGAACCGCAACGGCTTCACCTGGGTGCTCACCGAACGAGGCTATCCGCGAGAGAGACGCCATCGCGACCGAGTTGTCCAGCGACCCTCTGTTTTGGGTGGCTCCCCGCCCTGGCCCTATGCTGTACGACGCCTCACGGACCACGTCCTGCCAGGCAGGCCCCCATCGTCTAGCGGCCTAGGACGTCGCCCTTTCACGGCGGTAGCACGGGTTCGAATCCCGTTGGGGGTGCGGCTCATCGCAGTGAATCGCCTCGATTGTGAGGCGCGGCAGAGGATGGGTTAGAGTTCCACCGCTTCACCTCGTGTGCGGCAGCACCACAAATCTTCACCATGGCCCTGTAGCGCAGTTGGTTAGCGCGCCGCCCTGTCACGGCGGAGGTCGCGAGTTCGAGTCTCGTCAGGGTCGCCAACGAAACGCCCCGGATCACTGATCCGGGGCGTTCGTCATTTCCCACTCCCTAGGCTGGCGCCATGCCCCTGCAGATGTCCCACGCCGAGTTCGACCGGCTCGTCGACGAAGCGCTCGACGCCCTGCCCGTCGAGATCGCCACGCGGGTCGACAACGTCGTCGTCCTCGTCGAGGAGCAGGCGCCGCCGGAGGACCCCGACATCCTGGGCATCTACGACGGGGTCGCACTGACGGAGCGCGGCGCCAACCACGCCGGGGACCTGCCCGACCGGATCCTGCTGTTCCGCGCCAACCTCCTCGAGATGTGCGCGACCCCGGAGGAGCTCGCCGACGAGGTGCGCATCACCGTCGTGCACGAGATCGCCCACCACTTCGGCATCGACGACGCGCGACTCGACGAGCTCGGCTACGCCTGATCGGAACGGGTCACAGGGCGCCGACGAGCGCGAAGCCGACAGCGCACGCCGCGATCGAGGAGACGGCCGTCGCGGCGGCGTACGCACCACCGAGGCGGGGGCCGCGGTCGACGGCCTGGACGGCGAAGGCGGAGTAGGACGTCAGGGCACCGCAGAAGCCCGTCACGGCCAGCGCCCACCCGTGGTCGCTCATGGCGAGCGCGGCGAACACCCCCGCCAGCCCGGACCCGATGATGTTGACCAGCAGCGTGCCGAGGGGCCAGCGGTCGTCGAGGGCCTGTGACCACAGGTAGCGCAACGGTGCTCCGATCGCCGCTCCGAGCGCGACGAGCAGGGCCGTCACCATGCGTCACCGAGTGCCCGGCGCACGACGAACCGGCCGAAGGAGGCGGCCGCCAGGCAGGCGAGCAGCGTGCCGGCGACGTACGCCCCTGCCCACGCGAGCTGGCCGTCGGCGGCGAGCCCACGTGTCTCGAAGGCCCACGACGACACGGTCGTGAACCCTCCGAGCACACCGGGACCCAGGAACAGCATCCAGCCCGGCGATCGGTGTACGGCGCTGACGGCCGGTGCAGCCGCGAGCACGAAGCAGCCCGCGACGTTGATGGCCAAGGTCACCCACGGGAACGTCGCGGCCGGGTTGGCGACCTCGCCCAGGCCCCACC
The DNA here is from genome assembly GCF_000389985.1 of Nocardioides sp. CF8. Lineage (NCBI taxonomy): Bacteria > Bacillati > Actinomycetota > Actinomycetes > Propionibacteriales > Nocardioidaceae > Nocardioides > Nocardioides sp. CF8. The sequence goes on along the minus strand of NZ_CM001852.1, from coordinate 3,354,479 downwards.
GGAGCAGGGCGCCGACGGCGCCGCCCACCGCCACGACGACCAGCGGCAGGACGCCCTCGATCGCGCCCGAGCGGGCGGGCGCGGCGGGTGTGGTCACGAGACCCGCTGGTCGCCGGATGTCCGGGTCTGGTCGGGGCGGAAGCTGATCGGCGGCTCCCCGTCGATCTGGCGGATGTACTCGGTGAGGTGCCAGACGTGGAACGCGCGCTGCTCGGGCGTGCGCTGGATCGAGAGCAGTCGCTCGGCCTTGCAGAAGGCGTCGGCGAGGTCGAACATCTCGAGCATGGTCCGGAGGATCGGCGCGGCCTCCGGCTCGATCGTGACGTCGAGGTCGATCCGTGCCTTGCCCGCCCGACGGGCGCGCTTGACGGCGAAGTGCACTTCGCGCGGGATCTGGCGCTCGTAGCTGGCGAACATCGCCGACAGGTTGGCTGCCAGCGGGTAGGCGTCCTGGTGGGCGACGGCCAGCAGCCGCAGCTCACGGCGCAGGTCGGCGTACTGGCGACCGAGCGCCGTCGCCAGGGCCACGTCCACCCCGAGGAGGCGTACGGCGACGGCCTGGTCGCTGTGCGACTCCACATCGGGCTCGGCGTGGCTGTCGAAGACGGGGTCGGCCGCTGCGGTGTCGCCGACGCCCGCCGCGGGCTCGAACCAGACGACCTTGCCGTCGTCCTCCATCGAGGCACCCCACGCGACGGCGGACATGGCGACCATCGAGAGGCCGCGACCGAAGGTCGCGAGGAAGTCGTCGGAGTCGATGGTCGTGGCGGCGGGGACGGGCGCCACGGGCGAGCCGTCGAGGACCTCGATCCGTGGGTGGGTGGCGGTGCCACGCACCCGCACCGAGATCGGAGCCGCGCCGTGCAGGATCGCGTTGGCCACGAGCTCAGCGGTGCCCACCTCGGCGCACTCCACCAGGTCGTCGCGGCCCAGCTCGCGACAAATGTGCGCGACCCAGCGCCTCGCGTCGGCGGCCGCACGCGGGGTTTGCGACAGTGACAACGGTTCGTGGCTCAGTGGCAAGGTGTTCTTTCGGGGTGGACTGATCGTGGATAGTCCAGCGCCGCTCGGATACCCAGGTGTGGGACCAATCAAACGTGTCGCACACATTTTTCTTTTTCGTGTTCACACTGTGATCAACCAGACCCGTACCCGAGTTCGCGCGTGGCACCCCGAGGCGCGAGACTGAGGGGGACGATCCCCGGTCAGCCGCGACGGAGGCTCGTGGAATGGAACACTTCGTGTTGGAGCGGTTTCGAGAGGATTGACATGTCGAGCGTGCAGGCACCCCCTCGCCACAAGGTGGTCGTGATCGGTTCCGGCTTCGGTGGCCTCTTCGGCACCAAGGCGCTGCGCCGTGCGCCCGTCGAGGTGACGATGCTCGCGAAGACGACCCACCACCTCTTTCAGCCGCTGCTCTACCAGGTCGCCACCGGCATCCTCAGCGAGGGCGAGATCGCGCCCCCCACCCGCGAGGTGCTCAGCGGCCAGGACAACGCGCAGGTGCTGCTCGGCGAGGTCACCGACATCGACCTCGAGTCCCGCACGGTCACCAGCCACGTCCTCGGTCGCGAGACCGTCACGCCCTACGACTCGCTGATCGTCGCGGCCGGCGCCACCCAGTCCTACTTCGGCAACGACCAGTTCTCCGAGCACGCCCCGGGCATGAAGAGCATCGACGACGCCCTCGAGCTGCGTGGCCGGATCTTCGGCGCCTTCGAGATGGCCGAGCTCGGTGCCAACCGCGGTGACAACGTCGACCACCTGCTGACCTTCGTGGTCGTCGGCGCCGGTCCCACCGGCGTCGAGATGGCCGGCCAGATCGCCGAGCTGGCCCACCGCACCCTCAAGCGCGACTTCCGCTCGATCAACACCCGTTCGGCTCGCGTGATCCTGCTCGACGCCGCCCCGCAGGTGCTGCCGCCCTTCGGCCAGAAGCTCGGCGCGAAGGCCAAGAAGGAGCTCGAGCAGCTCGGCGTCGAGGTCATCCTCGGTGCGATGGTGACCGACGTCGACGAGCGCGGCATCGAGATGAAGTTCAAGGACGGTCGCGTCGAGCGCATCAACACCGTCACGAAGATCTGGGCCGCCGGCGTCCAGGCGAGCTCGCTGGGCAAGACCCTCGCCGAGCAGACGGGCGCCCCTCTCGACCGTGCGGGCCGGATCGGCGTCAACCCCGACCTCACGCTGCCGGGCCACCCCGAGGTCTTCGTCGTCGGCGACATGATCGCCCTCGACAACCTGCCGGGCGTCGCGCAGGTGGCGATCCAGGGCGCGAAGTATGCCGCCAAGGAGATCCGCAACCGGCTCGAGGACAAGGCCCCGCAGGAGCCGTTCAAGTACTTCGACAAGGGCTCGATGGCCATCATCAGTCGCTTCAACGCGGTGGCGATGGTCGGCAAGCTCCGCCTCACCGGCCTGATCGCGTGGCTGATGTGGCTCGCCGTGCACCTCGTCTACATCACCGGCTTCAAGAACCGCGTCACCGCAGTCCTGCACTGGGCCATCTCGTTCCTCGGCCGCGGTCGCTCCGAGCGCACCACCACCGAGCAGCAGATCTTCGCCCGGGCGGCGCTGGCACGCCTGCGCCGAGGTGCCAGCGATCTCGTCTCCGCTCCCGGGGCCTACGACGCTGCTCGCGAGGCCGCTCGTCGCCAGGAGCTCGAGGCACTGGCCGAGCAGGAAGCGCGCCTCACCGACAGCGGCGCGCGCGGTGTGCCGTCCGAGCGCTGAGCGCTACTCGAACTTCGTCGGAGCGGCCTGTTCGCTGCGCGCCCACCGCGGCAGGATGAACACGCCCTCCGCCTCGACGCAGACGCCCTCGGCGTCGGCGATGTGCCCCACGGCGTAGGTCTTGATGCCGTCGACGCGGTCGACGCGCGCCTCGCCGCGCAGGGCGCCCAGCGGGGTGGCCCGGCGGTAGCGCACCGTGAGCGTGCCGGTCATCCCGGGCTTGCCGGCGGCCGCGGCAGCCTCGCCGAGGAGCTGGTCGAGGATCAGGGCGGAGACGCCGCCGTGCACGAGGCTCGGCGGTCCTTCGTACGCCGCCGACAGCTCGAACTCCGCCGAGACCCGGTCGTCGTGGTGCACGATCGCGAGCGGCGGTGCGACCGGGTTGCGGATCCCGACCACGGCGTTGCCCCAGGCCCGGGTGATGCCGGCGCGCGAGTGGCGCACGCCGTACGACTCGTCGTCGACGTCCTTGCCCAGCAGCGCGATGGCGGCGTCGAGGTGTTCCCTGGCCAGCGCCGCGTCGGCGGGTGGGACCCGGGTGCGGATGCTGAGGTCGGCCAGCAGTCGGGTCGCCTCCGCCAGTGGGGCGTAGGTCGCCCGCTCGGCCTCGATCTCGTCCGGCGTCGCGTCGTCGACCAGGTAGCCACTCATGGGCGCAGCCTACGGACACCTGGTCCGTGCGCGCGGACGGCTCGATAGGGTGCGCTCGAGGGCCCTTAGCTCAGTTGGTAGAGCGTCGGACTTTTAATCCGCTGGTCGTCGGTTCGAGCCCGACAGGGCCTACTTCTCCGTCGTGCGTCTCCCGCTCCGTGGCACGCAGGGGCCGTTCCACGTCACGTTCGCGTGGTCCGGGCGCTGCCGAGTGTTCACCCGTTGCGACGGAATTGGTGCCGCGGGAAGGTTTCCATCCGGGACCGAGTTGATAGTGTGTGTCATGCAACAGGTGCAAGTTCCAGCAGGTAGACGCCAGCGGAGTTTGTGATCCAACGGCGTTTCTTCTTCGGGCCCTGCCAGTCCGCGAGTCGGAGCGACGTGTCACCGCACTTGATGCGGGATCGTCGAAGTGACGATCTTTCGCCCGATAACAGGAGTAACAGAGCAATGGCTCAAGGCACCGTGAAGTGGTTCAACGCCGAGAAGGGTTTCGGCTTCATTGCGCAGGAGGACGGCGGCGACGACGTCTTCGTGCACTACAGCGCCATCCAGTCCAACGGCTACAAGTCGCTGGATGAGAACCAGAAGGTCGAGTTCGACGTCACCCAGGGTCCCAAGGGTCCCCAGGCGGAGAACGTTCGCGCGGTCTGATCTGACCCTGCGAAGCTGGACAGCACCTGTCCCGGACTTCAAAGTACGGCGAGGCCCCACCCATCTGGGTGGGGCCTCGCTGCCGTTCGGGTCATCTTCGGCCTGGTCAGACGATTTGTGGGTTCTAATTGGTTTGGAAGCCGTGGCATTGGGCATGGTGACTCTTCAACGTCTGTCGATCGGAGGTGCGCTGTGCACGATCAGTTCGACGTGACCCTCGAGGACGACGACCTGCTCGGCGAGGTGGAGCTCACCACGACGCTGATCATCGCCGCCAGCGAGTCCGATGACCACCTCACCCAGGAGGAGATCGATCGTCTCCTCGGTGTGACCCCGGTGCCGCCCTCGTCCGAGGTCCCGCTGCCGCGTCCGCGCGAGAAGTGACCGCTCAGCAGGTCGCGAACAGCACGGGCCCGCTGGTCAGGTCCGACAGCACGTACTGACCCTCGACGGGGTCGAGCACGAGCTGCACCACCCGGTCGTCGGCGGTCGCCGACGTCAACTCGAAGCGGTCGGTGAACTCGCCGCCCTGCCCCGGTGCCGGACCGCTCGCCAGGTCTGCTCGCGACTCGGCATCCTGCTGGGCGGAGTCCTGGGACTCGAAGGACATGCTGACCGAGATGTCGCCACTGGCCCGGGTGGCCATCGCGAAGCCCGTCATCGGGTGCACGCCACCCGCGAGCCGCACGAGCTCCTCCGCCTGGGCCTGGTCGGTGTCGTCCGCCGCCGCCATCGCGAGGTTCTCGCACGCGTAGGCCCCGGTGAAGATCGCGGCCACCAGCGGCGACCCGGCCGCCTCGACCACGTCGTCGACCGAGGTCAGGTGCGCGGACTCGCCGGTCGCGGCCTCGACCGCGGCCTCGAGGTATCCCGCTGTGTCCGACGTGATGACGACGCCCTCGTCGGGCAGCAGGGCGATGAACTGCAGCTCGGGGGTCAACCCCGGACCGATTCGCGGGAGCAGGTCGGCGCCGCCCGCCCACACTCCGTCCTCGTCGTCGGGTCGCTCGAAACCGAGTGACTCCAAGGTGTCGCCCAGCGCTTCGAAGTCGGTGTCGTCGGGGAAGCCGAGGATGTCGACGGCGCCGTCAGGCCCCTGCGCGAGCAGCTCCCAGTCGAGGGTGGCGGGGGAGAAGCGGAACTCCCGGTTCAAGGTCGCGGCCGACTCGACGAGGGCCGACGACGTCGACAGGTCGCGGCCGAAGGCCTCGTCGAGGAACGCCGTCACCTCGTCCGTGCTCGGCCGGGCGTCGAGGTCGGCGCCGACACTGCGGCGTACGGCCTGCCAATCGGTCCAGGAGAGCCGCTCGGTCGAGGCGGGGGCGAGGGACGCCGCACGCGCGAGCTCCGGGCGGTTCTCGTCGCGCCACCAGCGCACTCCGAGCACCACGACGGCGACCAGGAGCAGGGCCAGACCGACCGCGAGCGCGAACACGACACCCCGGGGGAGACGACGAAGCAAGGGGGACTCCTCATGAGGCGGTTGGTGGTGTGAGACTAACGCCCATGCCAGCCCCGGACGTGCGTGCTGCCGGAGCGGTCGTCACCCGCAAGGGCGGTGATGTCCTGCTCGTGCACCGCCCCCGCTACGACGACTGGTCCTTCCCCAAGGGCAAGCTCGATCCCGACGAACATGTCACCACCGCCGCCGTGCGCGAGGTGGCCGAGGAGACCGGGCTCGACATCCGGCTCGGCCCCGCGCTCGACACCCAGCGCTACGACACCGGCCGCGGGCGGATGAAGTCGGTGAACTACTGGGTCGGTCGGGTGCAGGGCGACGACGACGTGAGCGGCTATCGCGTCAACGACGAGATCGACGCCGTTGAGTGGGTGCCGTGGGCCGAGGCGGCCGAGCGGTTGACCTACGACTACGACCGGGAGACCCTCGCGCAGGCGAGGCCGTTGCGACGCAGGACCCGGGCCATCGTCGTGCTCCGGCACGGTCACGCCCGTTCCCGCACCGCCTTCAAGGGCGACGACCGGCGCCGCCCGCTGCTGCTCTCGGGTGAGAGCGAGGCCCAGCGGCTCGTGCCGGTGCTCGCGGCGTTCGACGCGACCGAGATCCACTCGTCGTCCAGCGTGCGCTGCGTGGCCACGGTGACGCCGTACGTCCACACCACCGGCTGGCCGTTGCGCTCCTACGACGAGCTCAGCGAGGAGGGGTTGTCGGTGCCAGTCGTCGCCTCGCTGGTGGCCAACCTGCTCGAGGTCGACGCCGGCGCGGTCGTGTGCACCCACCGTCCCGTGCTGCCGGCGGTGTTCGAGGCCCTGGGCATGGACGAGGAGAAGCTGGAGCCGGCCGAGATGCTCGTCGTGCACCACCGCAAGGGCGCTGTGGTCGCGGCTGACAGGGTGCGGGTGTGACCAACCGCCGTCACGCCTTCGTGCTGCGCCGAGTCAAGGCTGGCCGGCCCTGTTCATGTGACGTACGTCTCCACCTCCGACGCACGTGGCCGAGCGGCCCGGCGTCGTTCACCCGCCGTTCATCGAGGCCGACGTCGACGGTCACTTCGGCTGCTTACGTTCACGCTCGTCAGCTTCACCCACAGACATCAGGAGTTCCGCAGTGAACCGCACTTCCTTCCGCCGCGCGCTCGTTCCCGGCGTTGCTGCCCTCGTCCTCTCGCTCGCCGCCTGCGGTGGCGGCGACGCCGGCTCCGCGTCCGGCTCCGGCGCTGAGGGTGCCAGCGGCTCCGTGGCCGTCGACGGTTCGTCCACCGTCGAGCCGATGAGCAAGGCCGCCTCCGAGCTCCTCTCGGAGGAGAACCCCGATGTGCGCGTGACCGTTGCCGCGTCCGGCACCGGCGGTGGCTTCGAGAAGTTCTGCGCCGGCGAGACCGACATCTCCGACGCCTCCCGTCCGATCAAGGACGACGAGGAGGTGCCGGTCTGCGAGGAGAACGGTGTCGAGTACACCGAGCTCCAGGTCGCGACCGACGCCCTCACGGTCGTCGTGCACCCCGACCTGGCGGTCGACTGCCTCACCACTGAGCAGCTTGTCGAGCTGTGGGCGCCCGACTCGAAGATCACGAACTGGAAGCAGCTCGACCCGAGCTTCCCCGACCAGGAGATCGCGCTCTTCGGTCCCGGCACCGACTCGGGGACCTACGACTACATGGCTGCTGACGTGATCGGCGACGAGTCCGAGACCACGCGCTCCGACTACGAGGCCTCCGAGGACGACAACGTCCTGGTCCAGGGCGTCTCCGGCACCGAGGGTGCGACCGGTTACTTCGGCTTCACGTACTACGAGGAGAACGCCGACTCGCTCAAGGCGCTCGCGATCGACGACGGCAACGGCTGTGTCGAGCCGTCGGTCGAGACCGCCCAGGCTGGCGAGTACACCCCGCTGGCACGCCCGCTGTTCATCTACGTGAGCAACGCCTCGTACACCGACAACGCTGCCGTCGCGTCGTACGTCGACTTCTACGTCGAGAACCTCGAGACCATCGCCACGGCCGCCAAGTACATCCCGCTCAGCGAGGAGCTGTACGGCGAGACGCAGTCGGCCCTCGAGGGCTTGTCCTCCTGATCGCCGGGAGTACCTTCCTCGCATGAGCAGCAACATCAGCACCGGTGCAGGCTCGCCCTTCGGGGCGGGCCTGCCCGGCGCCCCCAACCTGAGGGGACGTAGACGTCCCGGCGAGACCGTCATCAAGGCGGTCCTCTTCGTCTCGGCGATGCTCTCGGTCGTGATCACGTTCGGGATCATCGCCGCCCTCATCCAGCCGGTCCTCGACTTCTTCGCAGAGGTGGCCTTCTCGGAGTTCTTCTCGTTCGACGAGGGCTCGCGCTTCGCGGTGCTGCCGCTCATCTCGGCGACGCTGATGACCACCGTGATCGCGCTGCTCGTCGCCGTACCCCTCGGGCTCGGCGCTGCGATGTATCTCTCGGAGTACGCCTCGGCACGGGCACGCAAGTACCTCAAGCCGACCGTGGAGCTCCTCGCCGGGGTGCCGTCGGTCGTCTACGGCTTCTTCGCCGTCATGTTCGTGACTCCGACGCTGCTGCAGGATCTGTTCGGCCTCAAGGTCAGCTTCCTCAATGCCCTGTCGGCGGGGCTCGTGCTCGGCGTGATGATCATCCCGACGATCGCCTCGCTGGCCGAGGACGCGCTCAGCGCGGTGCCCCAGGCGTTGCGCCAGGCTTCGCTGGCCATGGGTGCCAACCGGATGCAGACGACGCTGCGCGTCGTGCTGCCGGCGGCGCTGTCCGGTGTCGCGGCCGCGATCGTCCTGGGCCTGTCCCGTGCCATCGGCGAGACCATGATCGTCACGATCGCCGCGGGGTCGCAGAAGAACCTGTCCCTCGACCCGCGCGAGGGGATGCAGACCATGACCGGCTTCATGGCGAGCACTGCCGGTGGTGAGAACCCGGTCGGCTCGACGTCCTACAACACGCTGTTCGCCGTAGGGCTGACGTTGTTCGTCATCACCCTGGTCATCAACATCATCAGCATCGCGCTGGTTCGTCGCTACAGGCAGGCCTACTGATGAGCGTCGCAAGCACCACGGCGCGGGACACCACCGTGCAGATCGCAACCGGCAAGAGCCGCGACCGCAATCTCGGTTCGATGGTGTTCCTGGGCGCCCTCTGGTTCTCCCTCTTCTTCGGGGTGATGGTGCTGGTCGTGCTGATCCTCGACACCGCCATCGCCGGCGCACACCGCTTCGACGCCGACCTGCTGACGAGCTACGACTCCACGCTGTTCCCGGAGCGCACGGGCTTCCGTGCGGGCATCCTGGGCAGCTTGTGGCTGATGCTGTTCACCGCCGTGATGGCGGTTCCGCTGGGCATCGCTGCCGCGGTCTACCTCGAGGAGTTCGCCGACGGTCGACGTTGGTACAACCGGCTCATCGAGGTCAACCTGCAGAACCTCGCGGCCGTCCCGGCCATCGTCTACGGCCTGCTGGCCGTCGCCGTCATGGCGACCATGGGGATCCAGCGCAAGGGGATCGTGCTCGGCGGAGCGATCGCGTTGGCCCTGCTGATCCTCCCAGTCATTATCATCACCACGCGCGAGGCTGTTCGTGCGGTCCCGCGCGACATCCGTGATGGGTCGCTCGCGCTCGGGGCCACCACCTGGCAGACCACCTGGCGCCAGACGCTCCCCTCCGCCGTACCGGGCATCGCGACCGGCACCATCCTGGGCCTGTCGCGGGCGATCGGGGAGGCCGCGCCGCTGGTGATGCTCGGTCTTGCGAGCTCGCTGCGCTTCGATCCCGAGGGCCTGATGAGCCCGATCACGGCGTTGCCGATCCAGATCTACGGCCTGAGCTCCAGCTCGCAGGATGCCTACAAGGACGCCGCGTCGGCCGCCATCATCGTCCTGCTCGTGATGATTCTCGGACTCAATGCACTTGCCATCTACATCCGCAACAAGTTCCAGCGATCCTGGTGAGGAAGAGAACCTCCATGGCCAACCCCCCTGCCACCGCGACAACCGGTGCCGCGCCCGTGAACAATGCCCACATGGGATCCCTTGCTGACGTCCACGCGGCCGGCGACCGACAGTTGCCGGTCGTCCCTCAGTCACCGGTGATGGAGGCGCGCGACCTCAACGTCTTCTACGGCGACTTCCACGCGGTGCACGACGTCAACCTGTCCTACGGGCGCAACGAGATCACCGCGATGATCGGCCCCTCGGGGTGCGGCAAGTCGACGGTGCTCCGGTGCCTGAACCGCATGAACGACCTCGTCGCCGGTGCCCGCGTCGAGGGCAAGGTGCTCTACCACGACACCGACATCTACGCGAAGGGCGTCGACCCGATCGCCGTACGCACCCACATCGGCATGGTCTTCCAGAAGCCCAACCCGTTCCCGAAGTCGATCTACGACAACATCGCCTACGGCCCCCGGGTGACCGGCATGAAGGTCGACAACATGGACGAGCTGGTCGAGAAGTCACTGCGCGACGCAGCCCTGTGGGACGAGGTGAAGGACAAGCTCAAGCAGTCCGCCTTCGGTCTCTCCGGCGGCCAGCAGCAGCGCCTGTGCATCGCCCGCACGATCGCCACCCGTCCCGACGTGATCTTGATGGACGAGCCGTGCGCGTCGCTCGACCCGATCGCCACCGCCCGCGTCGAGGACCTGATGGTCGAGCTGCGCGAGGACTACACGATCGTCGTCGTCACGCACAACATGCAGCAGGCGGCCCGCGTCTCCGACCGGACGGCGTTCTTCACCGCGCGTCCCGACGAGACCACCGGCAACCGCACCGGGCTGCTGGTGGAGTTCGACCTGACGTCCAAGATCTTCTCCAACCCCGGCGACCAGCGCACCGAGGACTACATCTCCGGTCGCTTCGGCTGAGTCGCCCCGGCGTCGTCGGCGTGGATGGCCCGTGACAAGCGGACCCCGGTTCGGGGGTTCCGTGGGTCCGTTTGTCTCGGTCCATCCCGCCCGCTGCTCTTGGTCGCGGCCTCCGGCTCCGGCTCCCCTAGTTAAGTGAGAGTTTGCATCGATCCGTCGAGATCACGACAAACCCGCACTTAACAACCCAAGTCCCCGCGCGCCGCCAGCACCGTCAGGCGGCTGGACGTCGATAGGCGAGCAGCCGATCTCGCTGCGTCCCCTCGAGCGCCCGCCGCTGCTCGACGGTGACTGTCGGCACCCACCAGGCCGGAGGTTCGAGCAGCCACCGGCGCTCCTCGAAGGGTCGACGACTGGCTCTGGCATAGGCCGCATGGAGGCGACCGATGAAGGACCTCGTGTCCGAACAGTCGTCGGCGACCATGGTGACGCCTTCCAGTCCGAGGTCTCGATAGACGGCGTCCTGTCGGATGTCGGTGCTGCGCTGGGCGCCGACCAGGTGCACCTTCGCCCCCTCGTACTGCCCGAAGACTCCGGCCTCGATGTCGATCACGTCCGGTGTTCCCACATGCCGCCCGGTCAGGTCGAACACGGGCCGGTTGGCGAGGGGCATCGGTCTGTGGCCCTCGAGGCACCAGACGCATCGCATGAGCGGCTCCTGCGGTGACCAGCTGTTCTCCGACACCAGCTCCAGCGCCTCGCGAAGCTGGGGCACGCCGGTCTTGGTGCCCAGTACGGCTTCAGTGCAGCGGCGCAGTTCCTCGATGGTCACGAGATCGTCGTACGCCGCCATGTCGAACGCCTTCACTGCCTCGACGACCGAGGTGGCGTAGCGCATGGCGAACGCCACCGCCCAGATGCTGAGGGCTACGCGGATGCTGCTCTGCCGCTCGATCGCCCACGGAGGCACGCTCTCCTGGGTGGCCGTGGCCAGCTCGCCCTGTCGTCTGGGTCCCTTGCCGATCCCGATGTTGATGTTCACGGGCAAGGAAGATCCGTTCGGCGCCGTACCCTCGAACCAACGTGCCCCGCGCCAGGCCAACGCACCCCACCCGGTCACCACGCCGTCCGGCCAGAGGGCTGCCGCCTCGACGACGCGCTGCCGAGCGGTCACAGGGGTGTCGGGGGGAACGTGGAGCCCCCAGCCGGTCTTGCGCCACTGTCCGGCCCTCGCCTGCCATGGCGTCGGACCCTCGTGGTCGCCGACGCGCAGCGGCCAGACCAACCCCGCCTCGATCCCCTCACGGGGGCCGATGCCTCGGGCAGGCGGAGCGCCGGCCGCGAGCGGCATGAATTCCGACATGACCTCATCGTGTCGGCGTCGGCGTACTCCCGCATCTCGTCATCCACAGGGGCCGGGAGCCGCTCCGTAGTTAAGTGAGAGTTGGTAGGAATCTCGCCGATCGACGACAAGCTCTCACTTAACTACCAGGCGGGAGCGAGAGAGGCGGCTGCCCCGGAAGAGGGGGATCAGGGGAGAAAGAGGGCAGCGATCCAGTACGTCACGGCAGCGGCGAGGGCGGCGGCCGGGAAGGTGAGCACCCACGCGGTCAGGATCGACTTCGCGACGCCCCAGCGGACGGCGGAGAGGCGCTTGGTGGCACCGACACCCATGACGGCCGACGTGATGGTGTGGGTCGTGGAGATGGGCGCCTCGAAGACGTACGCCGTCGTGTAGAGCACGGAGGCAGCGACCGACTCGGCGGCGAAGCCGCGGGGCGGGTCGAGGTGGATGATCCGCCGGCCGAGGGTGCGCATGATGCGCCAGCCGCCGGACCAGGTGCCGAGCGAGATGGCCGTGGCCGCCGCGATGATCACCCAGAGGGGGAGGCCGTCCGACTCGGCGACGTAGCCACCGGTCAGCAGGGCCAGGAAGATGACCCCCATCGTCTTCTGGGCGTCCTGGAGGCCGTGACCGAGTGCCATGGCGCCGGCGGAGATGGTCTGGGCGATCTTGAAGCCTCGGTTGGCCCGGGCCGGGTGGGCGTTGCGGAAGGCCCACATGATGGCGAGCATCACCGCGAAGCCGAGGCCGAAGGCCACGAGGGGCGAGAGCAGCATCGGGATGACGACCTTCTCCAGCACGAGGCCCCAGTTGGCGCTCGCGCCCGCGGCCACTGCGGCACCCACGAGGCCGCCGATGAGGGCGTGCGAGGAGGACGACGGCAGGCCGTAGTACCAGGTCGTGAGGTTCCACGCGATGGCGCCGACGAGCCCGGCCATCACGATCACCAGGCCGTGGGTGCCCGTCCCGGGATCGATGGTGTCGGAGACGGTGGTGGCGACCTTCTGGCCGAGGAAGGCGCCGACGAAGTTCATCACCGCGGCCATGGCGAGCGCGACCTTGGGGGTCAGTGCGCCGGTGGAGACCGAGGTGGCGATCGCGTTGGCCGCGTCATGGAACCCGTTGGTGTAGTCGAACACCAGGGCCACGACGACGACCGCGATGATGATCGCGATTTCCATCTGCGGTCAGGACTCCTTGACGGCGATCTGCTCCAGGATGTTCGCGACCTTCTCGAAGGCGTCGATGGCGCCCTCGAGAGACTCCACGATGTCCTTGAGCTTGATGACTTCCATGGCTTCGTAGTCGCCGTTGAAGAGGTTGGCCAGGATGCGGCGGTAGCTGCGGTCGCCGGCGTTCTCGAGGCGGTTGATCTCGATCCAGTACTCGTCGAGCGCGCTCATGGTCGCGAGGCTGGGCATCGCGGCGACGGTGAGCTCGGCACAGCGCTGGAGCACCTCGACCTGCTCGGAGGTCTCGGTGGGCAGCGTGGTCACGCCATAGAGCAGCACGAGGTCGACGGCCTCGTCCATCTCGTCCATCACGTCGTCGAGGGCCGAGGCGAGGGCATAGATGTCCTCGCGGTCGAACGGCGTCACGAAGGTGCTGTTGACGCGCTTGACGATGGCGTGGGTCGTCTCGTCAGCGGCGTGCTCGGCTTCGCGCATGCGCTGTGCGATGCCTTCGCGGTCACCGCCTTCGCCGAGCATCTCGGCAAGAAGTTCGGCGCCCACCACGAGGTGCGCGGCGGACTCACTGAACAGGTCGTAGAAGGACGCGTCAACGGGGCGGAACTTCAAACGCACGGAGAACTCCGAATGAGGGGGGCGTGAACGATCCACATGCTAGGGGGTCGACGACCTCCAGCCGCAACCCAGCGAGCAGGTGTGGGGTACGGCGAACCGCTACCGACGCTTGCGCTGGAGCTCGATCAGCCTCTCCTGGAGATGCACATCACCCTCGTTCTGGTGCCACTCGCCGGCGCTGTCGAGCTCCCAGGCGCTGATCTCGGTGCTGAACGCGAGGTCGAGCAGGTCGCCGACGGCGCGCACGTTGGGGCCCTGCGGCAACCGGACGAGGACCTCGACGCGGCGGTCGAGGTTGCGGTGCATCATGTCGGCCGAGCCGATCCAGGCCAGCGGCTCGTCGTCGTTGACGAACCAGAAGACGCGGCTGTGCTCGAGGAAGCGCCCCAGGACCGAGCGGACGTGGATCGTCTCCGACAGGCCCGGCACCCCCGGCCGGAGGGCGCAGATCCCGCGCACCAGCAGGTCGACCGGCACACCCGCCTGCGAGGCGAGGTAGAGCGCGTCGATGATCGCCTCGTCGACGATCGAGTTGGCCTTGATCCGGATCCCGGCCGGGCGCCCGGCCTGGTGGTTGGCGACCTCGGCGTGGATCTGGGTGATCAGGCCGTCGCGCACGCTGTCGGGCGCGACCAGCAGGCCGTCGTACGTCGTGTTGCGACTGATGCCCGAGAGGTTGTTGAACAGGTGGGCGACGTCCTCACCCACGAGCGGGTCGGCGGTGAGGAGCCCGAGGTCCTCGTAGAGGCGCGCGGTCTTGGGGTTGTAGTTGCCGGTGCCGATGTGGGTGTAGCGGCGGATCCCGTCGGGCTCGTCGCGCACCACCATGGAGAGCTTGCAGTGGGTCTTGAGCCCCACCAGGCCGTAGACCACGTGACAGCCGGCGTGCTCGAGCTTGCGGGCCCAGCGGATGTTGGCCTGCTCGTCGAAGCGGGCCTTGATCTCGACGATGACCAGCACCTGCTTGCCGGCCTCGGCGGCGTCGATCAGGGCGTCGATGATCGGGCTGTCGCCCGAAGTGCGGTAGAGCGTCTGCTTGATGGCCAGCACGTGCGGGTCGGCCGCGGCCTGCTCGACGAAGCGCTGGACCGAGGTCGCGAACGAGTCGTAGGGGTGGTGGAGCAGCACGTCGTTGCGGCGTACGGACTCGAAGACGTCGACCGGCTTGGACGACTCGACCTCGGCCAGCTGGGCGTGGGTGGTGGGCACGAAGGTGGGGTACTTCAGGTCCTCGCGCGGCAGGTCGGCGATCGAGTGCAGTCCGCGCAGGTCGAGCGGCCCGGGCAGCATCGACACCTCCTGGCGGGTGACGCCCAGCTCGGAGACGAGCAGGTCGAGCACCTTGGGATCGATCGACTTCTCCACCTCGAGTCGCACCGGCGGGCCGAACTTGCGCCGCAGCAGCTCCTTCTCGAGCGCCTTGAGGAGGTTCTCGGCGTCGTCCTCCTCGACCTCGAGGTCCTCGTTGCGGGTCACCCGGAAGGTGTGGGCCTTCAGCACCTCCATGCCCGGGAAGAGCTTCTTGAGGTGCTCGCCGATGACGTCCTCCAGCGGCACGAAGCGCTGGTTGCCGACCGGCACGAAGCGGCCGAACGTCTGGGGCACCTTGACCCGCGCGAAGTGCTCGGTGCCGGTCTTGGGGTGGCGCACCACGACGGCGAGGTTGAGCGAGAGCCCGGAGATGTAGGGGAACGGGTGGGCCGGGTCGACGGCGAGCGGCGTCAGGACGGGGAAGATGCGCTCCTTGAAGAGCTTCTTGCAGATCTTCTGCTCGTCGCGGTCGAGCTCGGCCCAGCGGACGATCTCGATGCCCTGGTCGCGCAGCTCGGGGATCACCTGCTCGCTGAAGACCCGCGCGTGTCGCTCCATCAGCCCACGGCTGCCGGCCCACAGCTGTTCCAGCTGGTCGCGCGGGAGCAGTCCGCTGGCGGCGCGTACGGCGACGCCCGCCGCGATCCGGCGCTTGAGCCCGGCCACGCGGACCATGAAGAACTCGTCGAGGTTGCTCGCGAAGATCGCCAGGAACCGGGTGCGCTCGAGCAGCGGCAGGGCCGGGTCCTCGGCCAGCTCGAGGACCCGCTGGTTGAAGCGCAGCCACGACAGCTCACGGTCGAGGAAGCGGTCGTCGAACTTCTCCACGGCCGCGATCTCGGCGGCATCCGGGACGTAGGGCGGCTCGACATCGAAGGTGTCGCTGGGGTGTCCGAACGGCTCGGCGGTGGGACCGTCCTCGACGGAGGCCCCGACGGTGCTGGGCAGGGAGGTGCTGGCGACGGTTGCTTCGGACATGCGTCCAGTCTGGCACCGCATCGTGAACGGCAGGTGTCTCGATGCCACGGGCCGTCTAGGTTGCGTGCGTGAAGATCATGGACACAGTCGAGGCCCTGACCGCGAAGTCGTTGCTTGCGCTTCCCGAGCGGATCCAGCGCAGGCTCGCTGGTCGGCCGGTGGTGCTGGACGGGCAGCCCCTGGCCACCGAGACCCAGCTCCTGCTGCGGCTCCAGCGCGTCGCGCGCGAGCCTGCGGTCGAGTCGCTGCCGATCCCCGAGGGACGCCGGGCCCTGCTCAAGCAGTCCGTCCTCGTCGGCGGCAAGCAGCCGGTCGGGAAGGTCCGGGACGAGACGGTCGCGGGTCTCCCAGCGCGCTTCTACGAGCCCACGGGCGCCCAGGACGTCGGGCCGATGCTGGTGTTCTTCCACGGCGGCGGCTGGATCTACGGCGACCTCGACTCGCACGACGCCGTGTGCCGTGTGCTCGCCGAGCGGGCCGGCGTGCGGGTGCTCGCCCTGGACTACACCCTCTCTCCGGAGGTGGTCTTCCCAGCGGCGTACGACGAGTGCCTCCGGGCCTATGCCGAGATCGTCGAGCGCGCGGGCGACTGGGGCGCCGATCGCGATCGCCTCGCCGTCGGCGGGGACAGCGCCGGCGGCAACCTGGCGACCGTGGTCGCGATCGAGGCCGCGCGGCAGGGGTGGCCGTGCGCCTTCCAGCTGCTCGTCTACCCGCTGACCGACGCGACCGGCGCTGCGAAGAGCCGGCAGACCTTCGCCCGCGGCTTCTACCTCACCGACGAGTTCATCGCCCTCGCCCGCGACACCTACTCCCCGGATGCGCAGACGTGGACGGACCCGCGGGTGAGTCCGCTGTACGCCGACCTGCCGGCCGGTCTCGCCCCGGCCCTGGTCGTCACGGCCGGCTTCGACCCGCTGCGCGACGAGGGCGAGGCCTACGTCGAGAAGCTGCAGGCCGGCGGTGTGCAGGCGCGGCTCATCCGGTTCCCGGGCATGATCCACGGCTTCTTCAACATGGTGGGCGTCGGTCGGACCGCGCGGTCAGCAGTCGACGAGATCGCCGACGCGTTGCGAGCTGCGTTGACAGCCTGACCGCACGAAGGGTCAGTAGACGAGCGCCTGCACGCCCTCGTCGAGGATCTCCTCCGTGAACACGGCTGCGCCCGCGATCGTGAGCCCCTCGCGCAGGTCGCCCTCGACGATGCCGCGACGGGCGGCGCACTGGGTGCAGACGGTGACCCTGCCTCCGGCGACGACGACGGACAGCAGGTCGGCCAGCGGGGTGGCCAGGTCGAGGCTGAACTCCTCGGCGCGGCCCGGGACGCCGAACCACGACGCTTCCCCGGTCAGCCACAGCGAGACCTGGGCGCCACTGGCGACCGCTGCGGCGGCGACGGTGAACGCCTGGTTGCAGCGCTCGGCATCCTCGGAACCGCAGGTGACCTTGACGACGAGTGAGCGAGGCATGCCACCCACCCTAGACTCGGCTTCATGCCGTTCGAGATCCCCGACAACCTGCACCCCAACTGCGGCCCCGTCGCGTGGCTGCTCGGCACGTGGCGCGGCAACGGCCACGGTGACTACCCGACCATCGAGGGCTTCGAGTTCGGCCAGGAGCTGATCTTCACCCACGACGGCCGACCGTTCTTCCACTACATGGCCCGCGCGTGGATCATCGACGCCGAGGGTGAGTTCGTCCGCGACGCCGCCATGGAGTCGGGCTTCCTGCGCTGTCCCGAGCCCGGCAAGGTCGAGCTGCTGCTGGCGCACAACACCGGCTTCGCCGAGGTCTGGTACGGCGCCGCGGAAGGCGGCAAGCTCGAGGTGCACACCGCCGGGGTGAGCTTCACCGAGACCGCCAAGGAGGTCGGCTCGGGGACGCGCATCTACGGCAACGTCGAGGGCGACCTGATGTACGCCTACGACATGGCAGCCATGGGCCAGGAGCTCCAGCCCCACACCTGGGCGCGACTGAAGCGGGCGTGACCGTGCCTGACGAGCTCGCCGATCGACTGCGGGGCAGCGGCTACCGCCTGACACCGCAGCGCCAGCTCATCCTCAGGGCCGTCGAGGACCTCGGTCACGCGACCGTCGACGAGGTGCTGGCGAAGGTGCGCACCCAGGCCAGCGCCGTCAACGCCTCGACCGTCTATCGCACCCTCGAGGTCCTCGAGGAGCTCGGGCTCGTGCGGCACACGCACCTGAGCGACCGCGCTCCGACCTACCACTCCGCACGCGAGCCGGAGCACTTCCACCTCGTCTGCCGGAATTGTCAGCAGGTCCGCTCGGTTGAACCAGATGTGGCCACCGCCCTGGTGGAGACGCTGCACGCCGAGCACGGCTTCGCGGTCGATCTGGGCCACCTCGCGATCTTCGGTACGTGTGTCAACTGTGAACTGGAGTCCTCATGACCAGCCCCCTGCTCCACCTCCCCGGTGCGGTCGGTGGCGACGGTATCGACGCCCCGGTCGCCGCGCACTACGGCTCGTTCAACGGCGAGCAGCGCGTCCTCGAGACAGGCCAGGGCTTCGTCGACCTCTCCCACCGTGACGTCGTCAAGGTCGCCGGCCCCGACCGGCTGACCTGGCTGCACAGCCTGACCACCCAGTACTTCGAGGGCCTCGCCACGGGCGTGTGGACCCAGTCGCTGATCCTCAGCCCGAACGGCCACGTCGAGCACGCCTTCGCCGGCGTCGACGACGGCGAGGCCTTCGTGGCCCACACCGAGCCGGGCGCCGGCCAGGCGCTCGTCGACTTCCTGGAGCGGATGCGGTTCATGATGCGCGTCGAGGTCACCCTCGACACCCCGCAGACCGCCGTTGCCTGGCGACCGGCGACGAGCGAGCGCGCAGCGACGTACGACTTCGTCCCGCGCGAGCGCCTCGAGTCCTACGCGGAGGCCGCTGGTCCCGCTGCCGGGCTGTGGGCCTTCGAGGCGCTGCGGATCGCGCGCGGCGAGCCGCGGCTCGGCCTCGACACCGACCACCGCTCGATCCCCAACGAGCTCGGCTGGATCGGTCCGGCCGTCCACCTCGACAAGGGTTGCTACCGCGGCCAGGAGACGGTGGCCCGGGTGCACACGCTCGGCCGTCCGCCGCGGCGGCTCACGCTGCTGCACCTCGACGGCTCGGAGAACCGGCTGCCCGTCCGGGGCTCGGACGTGACGCTGGGGGAGAAGGTCGTCGGCTTCGTCGGCACCTCCGCCCGTCACCACGAGCTCGGTCCGATCGCGCTGGCGCTGATCAAGCGCAACGTCGCCGTGGACACCGACCTGACCGTGGACGCGATGCCCGCTGCGCAAGAGGTCATCGTGGATCCCGAGGTGGGCCTGCACGTCCGGCCCCGCCGGTGAACCTCGAGCTCGTCCGCAGCATTGCCGCCGCCGCCACGGACGTGGACGGCGCCGAGCCGCTCGATGAGGGGACCTGGCTCTCGCTGCGGTCCGGCGACGCCGACTGGCTCGGAGTCGTCACCGATGAGGGCTTCGCGCTGACGCACGGCGAGGACCTCCACCTCGTGGTCCACCCGACCGCACGCAGGCGGGGGCTGGCCACCTCCTGGCTCGAGGGCATCCAGGGTCCGGCCCAGGCGTGGTCGCACGGCGGTCATCCGGCCGCTGCCACCCTCGCCAGCCGCTTCGGCTTCGAGCGGGCGCGCGACCTGTGGGTGATGCGCCGCCCGATGGGTGAGCCGTTGCCGCCGCCGTCCGACGTCGAGATCCGCGCGTGGACCCCCGGCGACACCGCGGAGCTCCTCCGCGTCAATGCCGAGGCCTTCGCCCACCACCCCGAGCAGGGGAGCATGGACGAGGCCAACCTCGCGGCCCGGATGGCCGAGCCCTGGTTCGACCCGGCCGGCCTGCTGGTCGCGGTCGACGGCGACCGGATGCTGGGGTTCCACTGGACCAAGCAGCACTCGCCCGACCTCGGTGAGGTCTATGTCGTCGGCATCGACCCCACCGCGCAAAGTCGCGGGCTCGGGCGCGCGCTCACCCTGGCCGGGCTGCACCACCTCGCCGGCCGGGGCGTCTCGGAGGTCTTGTTGTACGTCGAGGCCGACAACCACGCCGCGCGGTCGACGTACGCCAAGCTCGGGTTCAGCCATGCCGACGCCGACACGCACGTCATGTATCGCCGCGAGGCCTGAGCACCGTCCAGCGAGGTCGGGACGACCGGGGGCCGATCAGGCGTCGGAGCGGGCCTGCTCGGGTGCGTCGACGCTCTGCTCCCTGGACGGCAGCACGAAGCGGTAGCCGACGTTGCGGACGGTGCCGATGAGGTGCTCGTTCTCGGGGCCGAGCTTGGCGCGCAGCCGACGCACGTGCACGTCGACGGTGCGGGTGCCGCCGAAGTAGTCGTAGCCCCAGACCTCCTGGAGCAGCTGCTGACGCGTGAAGACCCGGCCCGGGTGCTGGGCGAGGTACTTCAGGAGCTCGAACTCCTTGTAGGTCAGGTCGAGCGGGCGCCCGCTGATCTTCGCGGTGTACGTCGCGTCGTCGACCACGACCTCGCCGGACCGGATCACGTGGGACGAGGGGTCTGCATTCTCCCGCTCCGCAGCGAGGCGTCCGATCGCGAGCCGGATCCGGGCCTCGAGCTCGGCCGGGCCGCAGGTGTGCAGCACCACGTCGTCCATCGCCCAGTCGTGGGCGACGACGGCCAGGCCACCCTCGGTGATCACGAGCAGCACCGGCACGTCGCTGCCGGTCGTGCGGATCAGCCGGCACAGATCGCGAGCGTGGGCGAGCTCCTGGCGACCGTCGACGAGCACGAGGTCGGAGTCGGGCGCCTCGAGCAGCGCGCTGCCCTCCGCAGGCAGGATCTTGACGGTGTGGCCGAGCAGGGCGAGGGCGGGCAGCACTTCGGCAGACGGCTGCAGAGCGCCGGTCAGCAGCAACAAGGTGCCCATGATTGAGTCCTCCCCACAATGGCGGAATACGTAAGGATAGGCCTCATGAGCCCTGAGACCGGCCACAGTTCCGAGGTTGAGACGACGATCACGGCCCGCTACTGGGCCGGGGCGCGCTCCGCGGCGGGTGTCGAGCAGGACGTCTTCGAGGTCCCCGGACCCCTCACACTGGCCGAGGTGCGAGCGCTCGTCCTGGCGGCCCACCCCGGCCCGGACGTCGCTCGGACGATCGGTGTCTGCTCTGTCCTGGTGGGCGATCGTCCCGTCAGCACGCAGGACGCCGGCGCGGTCGTGGTCGAGCCCGGAACGACGGTGGAGTTCCTGCCACCGTTCGCCGGCGGCTGACCCCTCGACGTACGAAGCGCGAAGGGAACGCAACCAAACGCGTCCCGGATGCGTCACCCCCTCACGGGACCGATCCAAAAGCGCACTTTGCCGTTTGATCCCACCGGTTTGTGGGAAGGTGCCGCCGAGGACGACTCAGTCCGGTTCAGAAGACACAACTAGGGGGAAGTAATGAGCTCTGCCATTTTCCGGCGCCTCGGGCGCCGTGTGACTGCGATGGGTGCGGGCGCCGCACTCGTCGCCGCAGGACTGAGTCTGGGGGTGATGGCACCCGCGAACGCCGCTTCGGTCGTCACCATCGGTGTCACCGACGCACTCGGCAATCCGATGTCCGGCAACATCAAGTCCTACCGCAGGGACGGCGCGGGCGTCTTCCAGCCGTGGACGACCTACTACGTCGACAACACCGGTCTCTTCCAGGAGACGATCTCGGACGGCGTCTACAAGTTCGCCTTCGCCACCGAGACCTACACCGAGTTCTACAAGGACAAGACCGACCTGGCGACGGCCGACGTCGTGACGGTTGCCGGCGGGACGCCGGTGACCAGCACGTGGACCGTCGACCAGCCCTACGTCGTGGGCTCGGTGACGAACGCTGCAGGCAAGCCGCTCGCGGGCGCCTCGATCGCCATGTGGGACGCGGCCAGCGGTGACAGCGTCGGCGACACGTTCTACGCCGACGCCAAGGGTGTCTTCAAGGCTCCCTCCCAGAGTGCGCCCGTCAAGCTGGGCTTCTACGACGACGGCTATGCCTTCGAGTACTACAACGACAAGGGCAACTTCGAGACCGCCGACCCCGTCGCGCCGTCGCCCACCCAGGCCGACCTCGGCAGGGTCGTGCTGACCGCGGGCGGCACCATCAGCGGTCAGGTCACCAGCGACGCCGGTGCCCCCCTCGAGTTCGTCCGGGTCACCGCCGACGGTGTCTACGACTACACCGACAAGAACGGCGTCTACACGATCAAGAACGTCACCATGGGCAACCGCCGGGTCCGGTTCTCCGACCCGATCGGCGAGTACTCCGCGGAGTACTACAACAACACGCCCGACTACTCCGCCGCCACGCTCGTGCCGGTCGGCGCCGACCAGGCCGTCGGCGGCATCAACGCCAACCTGACGCCCCTTCCCGCCGACACCACCAAGACGGTCGAGGTCAGCGGCACGGTCAAGGACAGCACCGGCGTCCCGGTCGTCGGGGCCTACGTCACGGCCAACTCCACGCCGGCCTATGACGGCGACCGCAGGTCCGTCGAGGGCGTCTACTCCAACCGTCAGGGTGTCTACGCCTTCACCGAGCTGGAGAAGGTCCAGGGCGAGAACCAGTTCAAGGTCCACGCCTCCAGCAACGAGCAGGGCGACGACAACGCCTTCGACCTGTTCGGCTCCTGGTTCGGCGGCATGCAGAACCACGAGGCCTCGCCGGTCGTGACCGTCACCCCGGGCACGCCCGTCGGTGCGGTCGACTTCGTGCTGGACCGCGCGGGCGGCATCGCCGGCTCGGTGACCGGTGCGGCCGGAACGGCGCTCGTCGCCGACGTCGACGTCTACGGCGCCAACGACGGCCTGCTGGCCACCGACGGCGTCACCTTCAAGGCCGACTCCACCTTCGAGTCGCGCTCGCTGCGTCCGGGCACCTACAAGATCCGCTTCGACGACATCGCGGGCCTCCACGCGGGCGAGTGGTGGAAGGACAAGTACAAGGTCGACGACGCCGTCGTCGTGACGGTCAAGGCCGGGCAGATGACGGGCGGCCTCAACGCCGCCCTCGGCACCCAGCTGATCGCCACCGAGCGGCCCGAGATCGAGGGCTACCCGTGGGTCGGCAAGGTCATCACGGCCGACTCCGGTGTGTGGAACCTGCAGACGGGCACCGACTTCAACTACGAGTGGTTCGTCGGCAGCACGGTCGTCGGCAAGGGTGACGCGTTCACCCCGTCGGCCGCGCACATCGGTGACCGCCTGACCCTGCGGGTGACCGCCGAGAACGGCCGCCTGATCAACTCCGCATCGTCCGCTCCCTCGGTCAAGATCGGCTACCAGCCCAAGATCAAGGTCAAGGTCAAGGGCAGCAAGGCGTCGCTCAAGATCAAGGCCTCGCCCGTCAAGGCCAAGAAGGTCAAGGGCAAGGTCATCGTCAAGGTCAAGGACGACGGCACCGTCAAGTACAAGAAGGTCGCCAAGACCAAGATCAAGAAGGGCAAGGGCACGGTCTCGCTCAGCAAGCTGAAGAAGGGCAAGCACAAGCTCGTCTTCTTCTTCACCGGCAAGGGCAAGGTCGGTTCCAACGAGGAAGCCAAGAAGGTCAAGGTCAAGCGCTGATCGCGAGCGACTGACGCAAGTCCCGGCAACGGGCCCCGGCGGATTCCGCCGGGGCCCGTTCTGCGTCGGGACCGCCGATCAGCCGATAGGTTTCGCTTCCATGCGACGAAGTCTCGCGGGCCGCGTCCGCAACCGGCTCTCCTGGACCGTGCGTGGCCTGCGGCCCGAGCGGGAGGTCCGCCGCGTGGTGCAGGGCGTCGAGCTGCGCCTGCCCTGGTCGCACCGGCTCCCGGACTACGCGCGGCTCCAGCCGGCGTACGGACAGAACATCGTGGCCCTGGCCTCCGCGCTCGCGACCGACGAGCCGCTGCGCCTCATCGACGTCGGCGCCAACGTCGGCGACACCGCCCTGCAGGTCCTGGCCGCCGTGGACGGCGAGGTGCTGTGCGTGGAGGGGGATCCGCACTGGCTCACCTGGTTGCGCCGCAACGTCGGCCACGACCCGCGGGTCACCGTGCACCCCGGCCTGCTGTGGAGCGGCGACGGACTCCCGGACCTGGCGCCCGTACGCCGCGGCGGGACCACCCGGTTCGAGCGGGGCAGCGCCGACGCGGCCACGGTCGTCACCGCACTGGGGCTGCGGGCGGCCCACCCCGCCTTCGACTCGGTCCGCCTCGTGAAGAGCGACACCGACGGTCACGACGTGCGCCTGGTGCCGGCCCTGGCCGAGGCCTATGCCACGGCCGCGCCTGTGCTGTTCTTCGAGTACGACCACGGACTGTCACGGTTGGCGGGCAACGACCCCCTGGACGTCTGGCCACGCCTGGCGGCGCTGGGCTACACCGAGGTCGGGGTCTGGGACAACCACGGCGCCCCGCTCGGGCGGCTGCCGCTGGCCCGGATGGTCGAGGTCGCGGGCGCCCTGGACGTGCCTCGCCCCGCGTGGGACTACTGGGACGTCGCGGTGGTGCACGCGGGCGACGGCTCGGGACTGGCCGCGCTCGTCGAGGTGCTGCCGGAGGCCTGGGGATCCTGACGGTCGTCGGGATCGGCCAGGGTCCTCGGCAGCGCGTAGAGCGCCAGCGTGATGAAGAACCACAGGTGCCGGTCCCACACCATGTTCTCGAGCTGCGCGAGCACGAAGTAGCCGGCGACCCCGACGAGCAGGGAGGCTCGCAGCCAGTCCTTGCGGCGTACGCCGTAGCGCAGCTGTCGCACCAGCAGTGCCGCGATCGTCCCCCAGATGAGGAAGAAGCCGGCCAGCCCCAGGACCCCGCCCATGTTGGCCGCCTCGAGGAACAGGTTGTGGGCGTCGAGGCCCTGGGCGAAGCCGAGCCCGGTGAGCGGGTGGGCGCCGATCTCGGAGATGGCCTCCAGCGCGTCCTGGACGTGCGCGCCGTTGCTGAGCGTGACCAGTCCGGTGAGCTCGCCGCCGAAGATCCGGTGCAGGGTGCTGCCCTGGGGCAGGGCAGGCATGACGGCCGCGAGGACGGCCGCGGCCAGCAGCGCCATGCCTCCGGCGATCGCGACGCCGCGGGCTCGCCCGAGGACCGCGAGGTAGCCGACCGCGAGCAGGGTCCCGAGCAGCGCGGACCGTGCACCCGTGAGCAGCTGGCCCCACAGGCAGATGACGATGATCGCCGAGGCGAGCACCCGCTGCCAGGTGGAGGACGTGGACACGAACCAGCCGATCGCGAGCACGACGGCGAACATCGTCGAGACCGCCAGGTGCATGAGGTGCTCCCCGAACCCGGACGCACGGGCGAAGCCGGGAACGACCGGGCCGGTGATCGCCGAGATCGCGCTCACCGTGGCTCCCGCCGCATAGCAACCGGCCAGCCAGGTCGCGAGCTGGTGGCTCGGCCGCACGATGGCGAGGATGATCATCACTAGCGGGATGCCGAGCAGGAAGCGCAGCAACCACGGAAACTGCCACCAGCCGTCGGTCACCAGCATCCCGAGCAGGCCCCCCGCACACATGACGAGCGCACCCGCGAACGGCACCAGCACGCGCGGAGGCATGTGCAGCCGGCCCAGGAACGGCAGGCAGCCCAGTGCGAGCGCTGCCAGCGCGAGGTCGCCCAACGAGGCGCTGGTTCCGAAGGGACGCACGCCGTTGAGGGGCTGGAGGAAGGCGACGATGCCCAGCACCCAGGAGGGCGACGGGCTGCCGTACCGATGGAACCCGATGCCCACCGCGACGACGGCGGCGCTCAGGGCGAAGCCCAGCAGCGGCAGGACGAAGTCGGTCGGCACGGCGACACCTTAGGCCGTCGCCCCGGCGCGCGTGGCGGGTGTGATACTTGCGCGCAGTCGAGACCCGAAGGGGGTCAGCCATGTCGGTGAACGCCTATGTGCGGCGCATCCTCGCGCGCTGGCGCATCATCGCCGTCGTGGCGGTCGCCCTCACGCTCGCTGGGCTGGCGGTCACGCTCACGGCGGACCCGGTCTACACCTCGCGCGCGCAGCTCTACGTCGCAAGCGCTGGCGACGAGTCCGACCTCGAGGCGGTGGTCGCCGACGGTGTCCAGGTCAAGGGCCGGGCGCTGTCATACGCAGCAGTGGCCAGTTCAGAGCAGATGGCCCTGAGGGTCATCGACGACCTCGGGATGGACGAGTCGGCTGAGGACGTCGCCGACCGGATCAGCGCCGAGGTGCCCTTCGCGACGGTGCTGATCAACCTCACCACGACCGGTTCCTCGCCCGAGGAAGCCCACGCGCTGGCCAGTGCGGTGGTCGACCAGTACAACCACGTCCTGGCGGACGTGGAGACTGCGGACGTCGGTGGCCTCCAGGTTCAGGTCGCGGTCCTCGAGCAGGCAACCCTCCCCGAGGCCGCGACCTCCCCCCGACCGCTGCTCAACCTCGCCGCAGCCCTCCTCGCGGGCCTGCTCCTCGGCGTGGCGCTCGCTGCGCTGCGTGACCTCTTCGACGAGCGGATCCGCACGCCCGACGACCTCCGTGGCCTGGGCCTGGTGCCACTGGGCACGATCACGCCGGGCGATGGTCTCGAGGCCGTCTGTGACGCCGTGCTCGCAGCGACGGCCGGGACGGCCCACCGTGCCGTGGTGATCACCCCGCTGCACGACGGACTCGACGACGTCGCCGACACCCTGACCGAGGCCTTCGCGGCCGCCGGCTACCGTGCCCACGCCGTCCGGCCCGGGCCAGGGCCCGACGGCGAGCGGCAGGTGGCGGCGCTGCGCGAGCAGTACGACGTCCTGCTCGTCGCCTCGAACCACGCAGTGCTGCTCGCGGGCGGGCTCGACGGTGCGATCCTCGTCCTCGAGCCGGGTCGGGTCGATCGCGCGTCCGTCGCCGAGACGGCCCGGCAGCACACCGACGCCCGTGCCCAGGTGCTCGGGGCCGTCTTCGCCGGCCCCCACCACTCCTGAGCATGGCTCCGCAGCCGGGCGTCGGGCGGCTCCGTCGTTCGGCAGGCCATCCCGCGGCCCGGCTGCTGCGCGCCTCACTGCTGGCGCAGGTCGCGCTGGTGGTCTCGGGGCCACTGGTGGTGCGGATGCTGGGCGTCACCGACCGTGGTCAGCTGGCGCTCGTCTTCGCGGTCGTGCTGCTGGTCAGCCAGGTCGGGGTGGCCGGGCTGCCGGCGGCCGTGACGTGGTTCGTGGCGAGCCGGCGACTCGACGCCGCCGCCTTCCTGGCCCGGCTGCAGCGCCAGTTCGTGCGCCAGGTCGTCGCCTGCTCGGTGCTCGCGGCCGCGGTCGTGCTGCTGCTGGACATCGCCGACCACCCCCTGCCCCGGGTGTGGCTGCTGGCGCTCGTCGTCGCCCTGGGAGTCGCCGCCGTGATGGCGGCGATGCTCGGGATGGCCGCGCTCCAGGGGCAGCAGCGCTTCGGCGTGCTGGCCCGGCTGCAGCCGCTGCCCGCCGTGTCCTACGCCCTGGCCACTGCGCTGCTGCTCGTGACCGGCGGTGGAACCGTGGCCCTGCTGCTCGCGATCAACCTCGCCGGCTGGGCGGTGGTCGCGGTCGTGTCGCTCCGGCTGGTCGCGCGCGGCGTGCCGGGCGACGGCACGGAGTTCCCGGCGCCCGGCGCCGTACGCTCCTATGCGCGCAGCGCGATGGTCACCACCGCGGCGCCGATCGACACCCTGGGCATCGAGCAGCTGCTCGTCGGGCTGATCGGCGGTCACTACCTGCTCGGGCTCTTCACGATCGGCTGGGCCTTCGAGACCGGTCCCGTCGTGGTGCTGGTCGCGCTGGCGAGCTTCGTCGGCCCGCGGCTGAGCACGCTGCCGGCGCCGCAGCGAGCGGCGTTCGTACGCCTCTGGCTGCTCGTCGCAGTGGGGGTCGGTGTGGCCGCGTGCCTGGCGATCCAGGTCGTCCTCGCGCCGCTGCTCGTGCTGGCCTTCGGTGCCGAGGCGGAGCCGGCGGTGCCGCTCGCCCGCGTGCTCGTCGCCGCGGGCGTGGTGCTGGGACTGCGCCGGGTCACCTCGTCGTGCCTGGTGGGCCTGGGCCGGGCCTCGACCGCGACCCTGGCGGAGATGGCCGGGCTGGCGCTGATGCTCGCGGGCTTCGCGGTGATGGCGGTCGCGTCGGTGGGTGGCACCTACCCCGGCTGGGTCCTGCTCGTGGCGGGCACCGTCACCCTGGTCGGCCAGCTGGCGGTGCTGGCTCGAGCAGCGTCGTCAGGAGAGCCCGCGTCTGCGTGACGGTGTTGGCCCACGTGAACCCGGCTGCGTGCTCGCGCGCGCTCGCCAGCTGTGCGGGAGTGGCCGCGAGCCCGGCGCGGACAGCCCGGGCCAGCTCGTCGGGCTGCCAGGTCGACATCTCGAACGCGTGACCGCCCGCCACCTCGCGGGTCGCCGGCTCGGGGCCGATCACGACCGGGACGCCGAGCCGCATCCCCTCGACCACCGGCAGGCCGAAGCCCTCGAAGTCGGAGGGGAAGAGCACCAGCGCGGCACCCGCCAGCGTGCGCCGGAAGTCGCCCTCGTCGAGGAACGGCGCCAGCGTCACGACGCCCGCCAGGCCACGGCGGGCCACCTCCTCCTCGAGGGTCGTACGGCGATCACCCGACACACCTAGGACGAGCAGCTCCGGCGCCGTGGGGCCGAGGTGCTGCCAGCCGTCGAGGACCAGGTCGAGGTTCTTGTTGGTGTGGTGGGCGAACGTCACGACGCGACCGCTCGGCCCGGTGTGCGGCCAGTCGTCGACGTGGTCGCCGCCGAGGTGGGCCACGACCGCGGGCTTGTCGGCGGTGGCCGGGTGCAGGGCGTGCAGGTCGGAGAGGGTGCGGTGGGAGATGCTGACGAAGCCGTCGGCGGTGGCGTAGCCGCGCCCGTAGCTCGCCCAGCGCAACAGCCGGCGGGACCGCTCGAACTGCTCGGGGCGCAGCTCGTGGCGCAGGTCGTAGACGACCACCCCGAGCGGGACGTCGAGGCGGCGCACCGTCGTGGACGGCAGCGTCGCCAGCACCACGTCGGGCCGCAGCTCGCGGACCAGGCGGCTGGTGTGCCTGGTCTGGGCGAGTGGTCGCGCCACGGACTGCGGACCGCGTACGGCGATGTCGTGGCGCAGCAGGGGAGCGGGCACCACGATCGTGGAGTCCGACTGGACCATCACATGGACCTCGTCGTCCGGGGCGACGGCCATCCAGGCAGGCAGCAGGTTGTCGACGTAGGTCCGGATGCCGCCGTACTCGGCGCAGAGCGCCTCGACCAGGATCCGCATGCGCCTCAGGCCCGGACGAAGAGCACGTCGGACTGCAGCAGCCGGCCGTCCGCGGCCGAGATGCCGGGGTCGTTGGTCCACGGCACCAGGCCGTGGCCGGCGAGCCGCGCGGTCAGCTCGGGCTCGAGGGCCTGCCCCGCATAGAGCTCCACGTGGGAGACCTCGAGCTGGACGGCGGCGACGTGGTCGAGCCACTCGCCGGCTCCGTCGAGCACGGCACTCTCGAAGCCCTGGGTGTCAACCTTCAGCAGCGTGCGCTCCGGCACGAGGGTGTGGGCCGCGGCGAGGGCGGGCACGGTGGTGACGTCGACCTCGATCGACTCCACGACCCGGGACTCGGGGGCGACGTGCAGGTGGGCCGCGGTCAGCGGCAGGACCGAGGAGGAGAAGGAGTTGGCGGACACCCGGATCGTGGTGCGACCGGGCTCGGCACCGACGGCCCGCCGGTCGCCGACCCACTGGCGGTCCGTGCGGGCGCGGCGCTGGAGCCGGTCGAAGGCGTCGGGGAGCGGCTCGACCGAGACGATGCGGCCGGAGAAGCCGGCAGCCCGGACGAGAGCGGCGTACTGACCCTCGTTGGCGCCGATGTCGAGCACCGTGTCGATGTCGCGGTCGGCGAGGGTGCGCGCGACGCGCTGGACGAAGGCATCCCGGCCGAGGTCGAGGTCGGCGCGGAGCAGCGCTCGCCGCAGGCCGATCTTGAGGCGTTCGGTGGCGGTGTGCCTGGCGTTCACGCAGGGTCCTTGCTCGGAGCGGGGAGACGGTCGGACCGGGTGCCCACGGCCGCGGAGCGACGGGCCGAGGGCAGCTCGACCCACTGGTGGAGCAGCTTGCCGGCGACGAGGCTCAGCGGCGCAGCGAGCACCAGGAGCACGCCGAACGGCGCGGCGTCGCCGGCCAGGCCGATCGGCTCGACGGCGAAGCGCCACAGGATCTCTATGACCAGGGCGTGCACGAGGTAGGTGCTGTAGGAGCGCGCGCCGGTCCAGCGGAGGGGACCGCTCGACAGCAGGGCATGGGTCCGGCCCGCACCGCCCGACAGGTCGCTGACCAGCAGCCACCCGATCAGCAGCGGGGTCGCGACCGCGTCGAGCACCAGGAACCGGACGCCGCCTTGCGAGAGGTCTCCCGCGACGACGACGGCGACCGCGACCAGGAGCCCGACGACCGCTCCGGGCAGCACCACCCGGAGGGCCCGTCGGGTGTCGGCGGCGCTGAGCGACTGCCGGTGGTGGCCGGTCCAGAACGCGGCTGCGAACGCGAGCGCGAAGAACGGGGCGACGAAGCCGGGGGCCGCGAACGCGACGGCCAGCGTGAGGACGGCGCCCACGACGAGGGCGGCCGCGCGGCGGCGTACGAGGACGAGGAGCGGAGCCAGGAAGTAGAGGTGGAACTCCACCGGCACCGTCCACAGCGGGTGGTTGTAGGGAGTCGTCCCGGCCAGGTCGGTGAGGAGGAGGTAGTTGAGCGCGGTGTTGCCCCACGTCATGGGCAGGCCGACGTCCCAGTGCGTGCCGCCGGGGTTGCGCAGGCCCAGGACCAGCATCGCCACGACGGTGAGGGTCACCACGACCCAGTAGGGCGGCAGCAGCCGCCAGCCCCGTCGCAGCAGGTAGTGCAGCGACTCGGTGCGCAGCTCGCCCGGGCGCCAGTGCCGGCCCAGGAGATAGCCGGACAGGACGATGAAGGTCAGCACGGCGGCGTGCGCGACACCCCCGAACGGGGTGATGACCCACGCCCAGGGCGCCGTCGGCTCGTCCGGTGCGACCGTCAGCAGGGTGTGCCAGACCAGGACCACGAGCATGGCCAGCGCGCGCACCCCGTCGGCCCACGGCAGTGGTGGGGTGGGTGCCCGGCTCGGCGTTCCGGCTGGCCTCGATCTCACACGCGGAGGTTGTCACACGTTGGCCGATGTCCGCCGCGGGTTGTCTCAATCCCCGTGACCGCCGACGCCGAGCGCGCAAGGGTGGCACAGTGACGGAATCGCTCCTCAGCCGTTAATGAACAGTCGGGGACAAGGACGAAGGGCATCGCGTGAACGTGGACGTGCTGGTCGCCGGTGGCGGCGGCTTCATTGGTGGACATCTGGTCGGGCGACTCCTCGCCGAGGGGCGGACGGTGCGCAGTGTCGACGTCAAACCCCTGGACGAGTGGCACCAGGTCCACCCGGACGTCGAGAACGTGACGGCCGACCTCTCCCTGCTCGAGAGCGCCATGAGCGCCTCGCGGGGCGTCGGTGAGGTCTACATGCTGGCCGCCGACATGGGTGGCATGGGCTTCATCGAGAACAACAAGGCCGCCTGCATGCTCTCGGTGCTGACCAGCACCCACATGCTGCAGGCCGCCCAGGCGCAGGGCGTCGAGCGCTACTTCTACTCGTCGTCGGCGTGCGTCTACCCCGCCGGCCTGCAGGAGGACGCCAGCGTCACCGCGCTGAAGGAGTCGGACGCCTACCCGGCCATGCCCGAGGACGGCTACGGCTGGGAGAAGCTCTTCTCCGAGCGGATGTGTCGCCACTTCGAGGAGGACTTCGGCCTCGTCACTCGGGTCGCGCGCTACCACAACATCTATGGCCCCCAGGGCACCTGGACCGGCGGTCGCGAGAAGGCACCGGCGGCCATCTGCCGCAAGATCGCCGAGGCCGCGATCAGTGGCGAGCACGAGATCGACATCTGGGGAGACGGCGAGCAGACCCGCAGCTTCACGTGGATCGACGACTGCCTCACTGGCACCGATCTCGTCATGCACGGCGACTCCGGCGAGCCCGTCAACGTCGGCAGCTCCGAGCTCGTCACCGTCAACCAGCTCGTCGACATCGTCGAGGAGATCGCGGGCATCACCTGCGAGCGCCGCTACCAGCTCGACGCCCCGCTGGGCGTGCGCGGGCGCAACAGCGACAACACCCTCATCGAGCAGGTGCACGGCTGGGCGCCCTCGACGCAGCTCGCCGACGGGCTCGAGGTCACCTACGCCTGGGTCCATGACCAGGTGAAGCGCTCGCAGGGCTGAGGTCGTGCGGGTCCTCGTCTTCGACTTCAGTGGCCATCCTTTCCAGGCCCAGCTGAGCCGCGAGCTCGGCCGCCGGGGCCATGACGTGACGCATGCGTGGTGCGACGCCTACGTCAGCGGCCACGGCCGGCTCGAGGCCGGACCGGGGGAGACCGTGCGCTTCGAGCCGGTGTCGGTCGGTCGCACGATCGCCAAGACCAGCTATCTCCGGCGCTCGCTGCAGGAGCTGCGCCTCGGGGTCGACCTCGTCCGGTTCGTGCGCCGCGCCCGACCGGACGTGGTGCTCGTGTCGACCACGCCCGTGCCGATGCTGGTGATGCTCGCTGCGACGTTGTGGCTGCGCCGTACGCCCTGGGTGCTGTGGCACCAGGACGTGCAGGCCGTCGCGGTCGCGCGGCTGGCCGGCACCAAGCTGTCGCCGATCTTCGGCGCGCTGGCGCGGGCCCTCGAGTGGGGTGAGCGCTGGGGGTCGCGGCGGGCCGCGGCGATCGTGGTGATCACCGAGGCGTTCCGCTCCGTGCACGAGAAGTGGGGCACGGCCGACAAGGTCACCGTCATCCCCAACTGGGCTCCGCTCGACGAGATCTCCCCGCGTCCGCGCGACAACGACTGGGCCGTCACCCAGGGCCTCGACGAGGAGCAGACGCTGCTCTACTCCGGCACCCTCGGCCTCAAGCACGACCCCGAGCTGCTCGTCGAGCTGGCCGCGGCCGTGCGCGCGCAGGGCACCCCGGTCCGCCTGGTCGTGGTCAACGAGGGCCCCGCGGTGCCCGTCGTGCGTGCGGCGGCCGCGCGGCTCTCGGTCCCGCTGAGCCTGCTGCCGTTCCAGCCGTACGCCGACCTGCCGGACGTCCTCGCGTCGGGAGACCTGCTCGTCGTGCTGCTCGAGCAGGACGCCGGCGAGTTCTCCGTGCCGTCCAAGACGCTCTCCTACCTCGCGGCCGGGCGACCGGTGCTGGGCCTGATGCCGCCGGAGAACCTCGCGGCCGGGCTGGTGCTCGACGCCGGTGGGTTCATCGCACCGCCGCTGCGCTCCTCGCTGGGGCCTGCTGCGCTCTGGGCCGACCAGGTGCTGCGTGACCCCGCTCGGCTGGCCCAGCTCGGCGCCGAGTCGCGCCTGCTCGCCGAGAAGGAGTTCGCGCTGGAGGGGTGTGCCGACCAGTTCGAGTCGATCCTCGACTCGGTGCTGCCGACCTCGGTCCTGCCCTTCCGTCGCGGCCGCGCACGTCCTTTCGCCCTCTCGGGCAAGTAGGCCGCCGGCGGTCCCTGGGCGGCCGCCGCGGGCCTCACTCCCGTCCGTCTCAATCGGTGGTACGCCCATCCAGCATGCGAGACGGATCGAAGCTCGTCACCGTCCCCGCCCTAGAGTCCTCAGCATGTTCTCGACCATGCTGACCAAGCGCCGCGCAGTGGATCACTGCCGCACGCGCTCGGCGCTGTGTCGAATGTCCTGACGGGTCCGCACTTCATCCTCCGCTAAGTCCACCACTCTTGTGGACAATTCGCGGGGCGCGGGCTCGTCCTCTGCGCGTGGTCTCCGAGCCGCGTGCCCCGACGCAGTCATGCCACTTCTTCCATCGCGTCACCACAACCAAGGAGCACATCCCATGAGCCGCGAAAACTCGCTCGTCTCGGCCCAGTGGGTCGAGGACAACCTCGACACTGCCGGCATCGTCCTGATCGAGGTCGACGAGGACACGACCGCCTACGACAAGGGCCACATCCGGGGCGCCATCAAGCTCGACTGGACCACGGACCTCCAGGACCAGGTCCGTCGCGACTTCGTGAACAAGGCCCAGTTCGAGGCGCTCCTGTCCGAGCGTGGCGTCAGCAACGACGACACCGTCGTGCTCTACGGCGGCAACAACAACTGGTTCGCCGCCTACGCGTTCTGGTACTTCAAGCTCTACGGCCACGGCGACGTCAAGCTCATGGACGGCGGCCGCAAGAAGTGGGAGCTCGACTCCCGCGAGCTCACCGCCGAGCTGCCGACCCGCGCCGCGACCACCTACGTCGCGCAGGAGCAGGACCACTCGATCCGCGCCTTCCGTGACGAGACCATTGCCGCCATCGGCGTGCAGAACCTGGTCGACGTGCGCAGCCCCGACGAGTACGCCGGTCGCCTGCTCGCGCCGGCCCACCTGCCGCAGGAGCAGTCGCAGCGCGCCGGCCACGTCCCCACCTCGGTCAACGTGCCCTGGAGCAAGAACGCCAACGACGACGGCACCTTCAAGTCCGACGAGGACCTGGTCAAGCTCTACGACGAGGTCGGCTTCGACGAGGGCAAGGACACCATCGCGCTGTGCCGCATCGGTGAGCGCTCCTCGCTGACCTGGTTCGTCCTGAGCGAGCTGCTCGGTCGCAAGAACGTCAAGAACTACGACGGCTCGTGGACCGAGTACGGCTCCCTCGTCGGCGTCCCGATCGCCCTCGGCGACGAGCCCGGAACGGTTGACGCCTGATGTGCGGCGCAACTGAGGGCGGCCTGTCGCTCGACGGCGTCAACACCAAGATCGAGGCCGTCATCCAGGGCCAGGTCACCCGCGAGGGCGAGCCGGTCCCGAACGCCTACGTGCGTCTGCTGGACAAGTCGGGCGAGTTCACCGCCGAGGTCCCCACCTCCGCGACCGGACACTTCCGCTTCTTCGCCGGCGACGGCGAGTGGACCCTGCGCACGCTGGCCCCCAAGGCCGAGCCCGTCGACACCCGCGTCACCGCGGCCGTCGGCTCGGTCGCCGAGGTCGCAGTCGCGATCTGACGTGATGCATCTCGCGAGCGGCTCCCGGAACATCGGGAGCCGCTCGTGTTGTTGGAGGCTGGTGTGACCGGAATCGTGATCCTCGCTCTCGCCGTCGTCGTGGCGGTGGGCTTCGGCCTGTTCCGGCGCGCCACCGACGGGGACTTCGGCAGCGAGCCGGTGTCCCACACGTGGGGGCACGTGAGCGACGCGCTCCCCGCCGCGTCGCTCGGCGAGCGGGCCACGCTCGTCCAGTTCTCCTCTGCCTTCTGCGCACCCTGCCGGACGACCCGGGTGGTGCTCGCGGACGTCGCACAGCGGGAGATCGGCGTACGCCACGTCGAGATCGACGCCGAGAAGCACCTCGACCTCGTGCGGGCGCTCGACGTGCGGCGTACTCCCACGACGCTCGTGCTCGACTCGCGCGGCCACGAGGTCGCCCGCGCTGCGGGTGCCCCGCAGCGCGCCCAGGTGCTCGCCGCCCTACCGACCGGAGCTGACTCGTGATCGATCCCCGTGGCCCGCGCTTCACCGCGGCTGTGACCCTCGTGCTGCTCGCCGCGGCGCTGCTGGCGCCGACGCCGGTCGCCGTGGCGCTCGTCGCCGTGCAGGCACTCTTCTTCCTGACGGGTGCCACCCTCGGTGTGCAGCGGACGCCGACGGCCTACGTCTTCAAGACCCTGGTCAAGCCGCGCCTCGCGCCGCCGGCCGCGCTCGAGGACCCGAGGCCGCCGCGGTTCGCCCAGGCCGTCGGACTGGCCTTCACCGTCGTGGCGCTGCTCGGCTTCGCTGCCGGTGCGCTGGTGGTCGCGCAGGTGGCGATCGGCTTCGCCGTGGCTGCGGCGCTGCTCAACGCCGTCTTCGGCTTCTGCCTGGGGTGCGAGCTCTACCTCCTCGGGATGCGGCTCGCGCGCTAGGGCAAGATGCAGGCCATGTCTCGCACCAGGTCTCGAACCAGCACTGCCCTGCGGCACACCGCCGCCCTCGTCTGCCTCACCGCGCTCACCGCGTGCTCCGGAGCCTCCGGCATCGACGTCGCCGAGTCCGACTACGACGACGGCGCCGGCATCACAGCCGTGGTGCTGCCCCAGCTCGCGGCTCCCGGTGAGGACACCGAGGAGTCGTCCGACGCGGAGTACGTCGTCGACGCGACGATCGAGGGAGCCTCGGCCGGCCAGGTGGTGGAGCTCCAGGTCGCCGACGGTGACGACTGGACCCTCGAGGACAGTGCCGAGACCGACGAGAAGGGCCGGGTCGCGCTGACCGTCGGCGAGGCGAGCGAGCTGCGCGTGGTGTCCGAGGGTGACGAGCCCGTGGGCATCCACCTGTCCACCGCCGACGCGCCCGAGGCGACCTTCACCGACGAGTTCGACGAGCAGCTCAAGGACGTCTGGGCGACGCGCGACCAAGGCTATGCCGGTGTCCGGCTGTGCTCGCGTGCCTCCGACGACGCAGTCGAGTGGGTCGACGGTGTCGTGCGGCTGAGCGTCATTGACGACCCGAAGAAGGGCACGTGCCGGGTCAAGGGTGAGAAGTACAACTACCGCCTCAACGGCCACATCGGCACGGGCTTCAGCTTCAGGTACGGCCACGCCGCCGCACGCATCAAGTTCCAGGAGCTCCGTGGCCAGCACGGGTCCTTCTGGATGCAGGGCTTCGGGCCCAAGCCCACCGGGGACGCGAAGGTCACCGGCGCCGAGATCGACGTCATCGAGTACTTCGGCGACGACCACCCCGACGGCGGCCTGACGAGCTTCGTCTACTGGCACCCCACCGCGAAGGGCAAGACGGCCGGCGGCTGGCTGCCTGACCCCGAGCAGTTCGGCGGCGACTGGTCGTCGAAGTTCCACGTGTTCTCGGTCGAGTGGACCCCGAAGAAGTACGTCTTCCGCATCGACGGCCAGGTCACCAACACCATCACGCAGGGCGTGTCCGGGCAGCCGGAGTTCCTCATCCTGAGCCTGCTCAGCTCTGACTACGAGCTCCAGCACCTCGGGGGCGAGGACAAGCTCCCGCAGCACATGGACGTCGACTGGGTGAAGGTCTGGGCCGACCCGGTGGCATGACCCGGTAGCTCCGGGTCAGCCGGGTTTCTTCGCTCGGCCTCGACCTGGGAGACGTCAACAACACCGCCGATCCACTCCGGGCGACGTTCTACGTGGACCTCCCAGGCGTTGTGTCGACCCGATCGACGTTGCTGACATTGAGCCGTGCGTCACAGGAACGATGAATTTCAACCATTCCTGCCCGAACACGCCTTTCGCGTGTGAAACTGCGGAGGCAGCCAGGTTGGGACGCACGGGACGCCCGTGGTCCAATGCAGCTATGGGGGATAGGGAATCTTGACTCGGGAA
Source organism: Nocardioides sp. CF8 (assembly GCF_000389985.1). Taxonomy (NCBI): domain Bacteria; kingdom Bacillati; phylum Actinomycetota; class Actinomycetes; order Propionibacteriales; family Nocardioidaceae; genus Nocardioides; species Nocardioides sp. CF8. Next base: position 3,317,443 of record NZ_CM001852.1, on the reverse strand, counting down.
AAGGTCTCGCAGAACTTGCGGTCACGCCGCACGCTGGTGCTGATGGGGTTCGACGCCACGGCGTTGGGCATGGCCTACGTGCTGGCGGCCCTGGTGCGCTACGAGATCCTCGACCGCGACGTGGTGCTCCGCCTGTTGGGCGTGGCTGTGCTGGCCATCGCAGTGCACCTGGTGAGCGGTCTCGCCTGGCGGGTCTATCGGGGTCGAGTGGGTGTCGCCAGCATCGAGGAGACGATCTTCCTCGGCCTGGCCGCCACCTCTGCCGGACTCGCCGTCTTCCTCGCCAACGCGGTTCTCCCAACCCCGTGGGTGGCGCGCAGCCTTCCCTTGACCGCGACGTTCCTCGGTCTCTTCGTGATGGCGCTTGCTCGTGCGCTGTGGCGCTACAACACCGATCGCACCTTCTTCGCCAGCGGAGATCACCTCGAGCGAGCACTCATCGTGGGTGCCGGCTTCACCGGGAGCAGGCTCGCCCTCTCGATGCTGAGCACGCCGAATGCAGGAATGAAGCCGGTCGGCTTCCTCGACGATGACCCCTGGAAGCGGCAGCGGCGTCACTACGGCGTCCCCGTGCTCGGCACTCTGAAGGATCTCGCAGACGTCGTCACCGAGAGCGGTGTCGACGTGGTCGTCGTTGCCATCCCGGGTGCGTCCAAGGACGTCGTCAAGCCGGTGCTCGACCGGGCGCGTGAGCTGGGAGTGGCGGTCAAGATGCTGCCGTCCTACTCGGAGAGCCTCAACACGCGAGCCGACGTCCGCGACGTCCGCGACGTCAACATGCGCGACATCCTGGGCCGGGCCGCGCTCGAGACCGACATCGACTCCATTGCTGGCTACCTCACCGGCAAGCGAGTCCTCGTGACCGGCGCCGGCGGTTCGATCGGGTCGGAGCTGTGTCGTCAGATCCACCGCTTCGGGCCGGCCGAGCTGATCATGCTCGACCGTGATGAGTCGGCACTGCACGCCGTACAGCTCACGATCCACGGTCACGGACTGCTCGACGGGCGCGACGTCGTGCTCAACGACATTCGCGACCTGCACGCCCTGGAGAAGATCTTCCAGGACCGACGGCCCGAGGTGGTCTTCCACGCGGCGGCGCTCAAGCACCTGCCGATGCTCGAGCAATATCCGCACGAGGCGATGAAGACCAATGTCCTCGGCACGTCCAACGTGCTCGAGGTCGCGGCCGCCACTGGGGTCTCCACCTTCGTCAACATCTCGACCGACAAGGCCGCAGATCCGACGAGCGTGCTCGGCTATTCCAAGCGCATCGCCGAGCGGCTCACGGCGGCGATGGCCCAGCGGGCCGACGGGGCCTTCATCAGCGTCCGCTTCGGCAACGTGCTCGGCAGTCGTGGCTCGGTCCTGCACGCGTTCACCTCCCAGATCGCCTCCGGCGGTCCGGTGACCGTCACCCACCCCGAGATCACGCGCTACTTCATGACCGTCGAGGAGGCCGTGCAGCTCGTCGTCCAGGCCGGCGCCCTGGGCGAGAACGGCGAGGTGATGATCCTCGACATGGGACAGCCCGTGAAGATCGACGACGTCGCGCGCCAGCTCATCCAGATCTCCGGCAAGCACATCGAGATCGTCTACACCGGTCTGCGCGAGGGCGAGAAGCTGCACGAGCAGCTCTTCGGTGGCGCCGAGGACGACGAACGCTCCAAGCACCCGCTAGTCTCGCACGCACCGGTCTCGCCGCTGTCGCCCGCCGTGGTGCGAGGCTATGACCTAGGCTCCAACGATCTCGGCATGCTGCAGGCCTTCGAGGACTGGGTGAGCCTGCCCGACCCGAGCGCCGCGCACGCCGGGTCGCGCACTTCAGACAACTGACTCCCTCGGGGATGGATATACACGTGTCAACAACCACGGCCGCGACTCAGGCAACTGTGCTGGTCACCGGCGGAACGGGCTCGTTCGGCTCGACGATGGTGCGCCGGTTGCTCGAGACCGACGTGCGCGAGGTGCGCATCTTCAGCCGCGACGAGCTGAAGCAGGACGACATGCGCCGGGCGCTGAACGACTCGCGCGTTCGCTTCTACATCGGCGACGTGCGTGACTACGACAGTGTCGACCGCGCGACCCGCGGCGTCGACTTCGTCTTCCACGCCGCCGCACTGAAGCAGGTTCCCTCGTGCGAGTTCTTCCCGCTCGAGGCGGTGAAGACCAACGTTCTCGGCTCCTCCAACGTCATCGAGGCGAGCAACGCCAACGGCGTCAGCAAGGTCGTGTGCCTCGGCACGGACAAGGCCGTCTATCCCGTCAACGCCATGGGGATCTCCAAGGCCATGATGGAGAAGACCGCCCAGGCCTTTGCTCGCAACAACCCGACGGCCAACACCGTCGTCTCCACGGTTCGCTATGGCAACGTCATGTGCTCTCGGGGCTCCGTGATCCCGCTGTTCGTCGAGCAGCTGAAGGCCGGCAAGCCGTTGACGCTGACGGACCCGAACATGACGCGCTTCCTGATGTCCCTCGACGAGGCGGTCTATCTCGTCGAGCACGCCTTCGAGCACGCCACTCCGGGCGACCTGTTCGTGCGCAAGGCGCCGGCGAGCACAGTCGCCCACCTGGCCCAGGCGGTCGCCGAGCTCGTGGGCGTCGAGGCACAGATGGACGTCATCGGCACCCGTCACGGCGAGAAGCTCTACGAGACGCTGGCCACCCGCGAGGAGCTCTCGCGTGCGCAGGAGCAGGATCTCTACTACCGCGTGCCGGTGGATGCCCGCGACCTGAACTACAGCCAGTACTTCGACGAGGGCGACGTCGCCGAGGCGACCTTCGACGACTACCACTCGCACAACACCGAGCGTCTCGATGTCGACGGTGTCAAGGAACTGCTCCTGAGCCTTCCCGCTTTCCAGGGGTTGTTGGACAAGTCGTGAGCCGAACGCCTGCCTCCCTACGCGTCCTGGCGATTCACCGCTACTACTGGCCCGACACTCCGCCGTACGCCACGATCCTGCGCTCGATCGTCGAGCAGTGGCACCAGGACGGGCACCGGGTCGACGTCCTCTCCAGCCAGCCGTCCTACAAGCCGGAGAGCGCGCCGCAACGACGCGCGTCGGTGGAGACCGTCGACCACGCGAGGGTCCGGCGCGTCTCGATGCAATCGGACAGGTCGGGCAAGCTGCGTCGACTGTTCAACGTGGCGTGGTTCCCGCTCATCGTCGGACTGCGGGTGCTCTTCGGCCCGAAGCGCGACGTGGTGATGTGCTCGACCGCGCCACCGGTGCTGCTGGGGATGGCGGTCTCGATCGCCGCTCGGCTGCGTGGCTCGCGCTTCATCTACCACTGCATGGACCTGCACCCGGAGATCGGTGCCCTCTCGGGTGAGTTCGCCAACCCTTTCGTCTACCGGCTGATGGCGCGTCTCGACCTGGCGACCTGTCGACGGGCGGAGTCGATCGTCGTCCTGTCCGAGGACATGCGCGGCGCGCTCCTGGCTCGCGACCCACGGCTGGCCGCTCGCATCGTGGTGATCAACAACTTCGACCTGCCCGACTTCGACGGCGTCCAGCAGACGACCCCGGTGGCGTCCACGCCCGACCGCCTGCGCATTGCCTTCACCGGCAACATCGGTCGCTTCCAGGGCCTGGAGACGATCACCCAGGCAGTCCTCTCCGATTCGCCGGAGCTGAACGGGATCGAGCTGGTCTTCATGGGGGAGGGCGCAGCCAAGGGGGCCCTGCAGGCACTCGTCAACAGTGCCCCCGCAGACAGGCGCCCCCGGGTCGCCTTCGTCCCGCACGGGTCGTCGGCCCAGGCGCGCGCGCTGCTGGGCACGGCCGATGTGGGGCTCGTGAGCCTCACGCCGAAGGTCATCGGCTTCGCGTTCCCCTCGAAGACTGCGACCTACTTGTCTGCCGGGCTACCGCTCCTGGTTGCCGTGGAGCGCGACAGCGAACTTGCGAATCTCGTGGTTGACGAGAGACTTGGCTGGCACTTGCCCACTGATGACGCGCGGGCCATCGAGCAGCGGCTCGTCGCGGTCGTCGAAGCAAGGGCCGAGCTCGACGCGATGTCGCAGCGCGCGCGTCAGGTCTGGGAACGACAGTTCGCAGCGAGCGTCGTACTGCCGCGCTGGTCCGAACTTCTGGCCGAACACCGTGATGGGAATCTGGCATGAGCGTTGACAACGACGTCGTCATCGTTGGGGCCCCTCGCTCCGGCACCAACATGTTGAGGGACGTCCTGACGGCGCTCCCGGGCTACGCAACCTGGCCGTGCGACGAGATCAACCTGACCTGGCGGCACGGCAATCGAGCCTTCCCGTCGGACGAGCTGCGCGCCGAGCAGGCCACTCCCGAGGTCGTCGGCTACCTGCGGCGAGAGTTCGAGAAGGCCAGGCACCGGTACGCCGCCCAGAGCATCGTGGAGAAGACCTGCGCCAACTCCCTGCGGGTCGAGTTCGTGCACGAGGTGAAGCCCGATGCCCGCTACGTGTTCATCACGAGGGACGGGCTCGACGCCACTGCCTCGGCGATGGCTCGCTGGAACGCGCCGTTGGATGTGCGTTACACGGCCGCGAAGACCAAGTTCGTACCGCCGAGCGACCTGCCCTACTACGGCGCGCGCTTCGTCGCCAACCAGCTCAAGAAGCGCCGAGCCACGGCAGCCCCGGGTCAGACGGTGGGTTGGTGGGGACCCAAGACCGAAGGTTGGCAGGAGCTGGCCCGGACCCGGCCGCTGGACGAGGTGTGCCTCTTGCAGTGGCAGCGCTGCGTGGAGGTCTCGCAACGAGGTCTGGCCGCGATGTCGTCATCGCAGGTCTTCCACGTCTCCTACGAGGACTTCGTGCGCGAGCCCGAGGCTGGCTTGAGGGACCTGCTCGACTTCCTCGGGCAGCCCGAAAAGTTCGACGCCAAGGCGGTGGCCTCGGTGTCCGCGAGCAGCATCGGCAAGGGACGCGCCAAGCTCGGGGCCGAGAGCAGCGCCCGACTCGGGGCGCTCGCATCGGAGACATTGAGGAGCCTCGGCTATGCCGGCTGAGGGTCTGTCGCGGATCCAGTCGGCGCAGAAGCGATCGTTCGACGTGGCGCTGGCGCTGGTCGGCCTGGTCGTGACGTCGCCCCTGTGCGCCGTGGCGTGGTTGGTCGCGACGGCGAGCACCCGGCGCAACGGCATCTTCCGGCAGACGCGGATCGGTAGGCACGGTGAGCCCTTCACCGTGTTGAAGATCAGGACCATGAGAGCCGTCGGTGGGACGACGGTGACGACCGCGAACGATGCACGGATCACTCGGGCCGGAGCCGCGATGCGCCGCCTGAAGGTCGACGAGCTCCCGCAGCTGATCAACGTGCTGCGCGGCGACATGAGCCTGGTCGGCCCACGTCCCGACGTCTCCGGCTTCGCCGACGAGCTGCACGGCAGTGATCGCATCGTGCTCAGCGTCCGTCCGGGCATCACCGGACCAGCCGCCATCGCCTACCGCCACGAGGAAGACCTGCTGGCGAGCGCCGAGGACCCGGAGGCCTACAACCGGGACGTCATCTGGCCCGACAAGGTGCGGATCAATCGCGCCTATGTCGAGAACTGGTCGCTGGCGGCCGACATCCGCTGCATCTCGGACACGATCAAGAGTGTCCTCACCACGGAGGAAGTGCGCCCATGACTGAACGACTGTTGATGTCACCGCCCGATGTCGGAGCCCTGGAGGAGGAATACGTCCTGAGAGCCTTGCGCTCGGGCTGGGTGGCGCCGACCGGCCCGGAGGTCACGGCCTTCGAGGAGGAGATGGCTGCGCGATGCGGTGTGGAGCATGCGGTTGCCATGTCGTCCGGCACCGCCGCGCTGCACCTCGCGATGGTGGACCTCGGGGTCAGGCCAGGTGACATCGTGATGGTCTCCACGATGACGTTCGTCGCGTCCGCCAATGCCGTCGCCTACACGGGGGCGCAGCCGTGCTTCGTCGACTCCGGGCCCGACGGCAACATTGATCCGGAGCTTCTCGATCAAGCGATCGCCGACCAGGTTTCGCGAGGGCGTCGCGTCGCGGCCGTGATGGTGGTCGACCTGCTCGGTCGGTGTGCCGACTACGGTCCGCTGACCGAGGTGTGCGACCGACACGGTGTGCCGATCCTGGAGGACGCCGCGGAAGCGTTGGGCGCCTCCTACCAAGGCCGACCTGCCGGCAGCTTCGGCCGCGCAGCGGTGCTGAGCTTCAACGGCAACAAGATCATGACGACGTCTGGGGGAGGGATGCTGCTCACCGACGATCGCGCGATCGCCGAGCACTGCCGCTTCCTCTCCACCCAGGCTCGCGAACCCGTGGCCCACTACGAGCACCGCGAGATCGGGTACAACTACCGGATGTCCAACATCCTGGCCGCGCTGGGGCGCGCCCAGCTTGCCCGGCTTGACGGCATGATCGCGCGCCGCCGAGAGATCCGTGACGCCTACGCCGAGGTCGTCTCGAACGTGGCCGGTGTCGAGGTCTTCCAGCGCGAGGGCGACGTCGACGACAACTGCTGGCTGACGGCTCTCGTGGTCGACGAGTCAGCTTCGTTGACGCCGCAGGAGCTGCTGCAGGGCCTGGAGGCCCGTGACCTCGAGGCGCGGCCGTTGTGGAACCCCATGCACCTGCAGCCGGTCTTCGCAGATGCGCCGAGCTACACCAACGGGATCTCTGAACGACTCTTCGCCCAAGGTGTCACCCTGCCCAGCGGCTCCGTCCACGGAGTCGATGCGATCGAACGAGTGTGTGCCGCCCTCGCCGAGATCCTCAGGTCACGATGACGACCGCGATCACGGGCGGCTACGGCTTCCTCGGTTGGCACACAGCTTGCCGGCTGCGCGCCGTGCACGGCACCGAGCCCGTGCGCCTGGGGCGCGCTGACTTCGCCGATCCCGCGGTGCTGGCGCAGGCACTGACCGGCGTCGACCGGATCGTGCACATCGCCGGGGTCAACAGGGCCGAAAATGACGAGGCGGTCGAGCTGGGCAACATCGAGCTCGCCCGCACTCTGGCGGCCGCCATCAAGGCCGCCGGCCGGCCGATGGATGTCGTGTTCGCCAATTCCGTCCAGGCAGATCTGGACAACGCCTACGGCCGCGGCAAGGCAGCCGCAGCCGATCTCATCGGGGACGCGGTGCGTGCCTCAGGGGGCCGTTTCGCCGACCTGTTGCTGCCCAACCTCTTCGGCGAGCACGGTCGCCCGGGCTACAACTCGTTCGTCGCGACCTTCGCCCACGAGGTGGCTGCAGGTCGCACCCCGACGGTCTCCGGCGATCGCGAGATCCCTCTCCTGCACGCCCAAGGTGCTGCAGCGGCCTTGATTGCTGCGCTCGGCTCCGACGTACGCGAGGTGGTGGCTGCGGAGTCGCGCGGTATCGGGGAGGTACTCGCTCTCCTTCAGCGCAGTCACGAGCTCTATGCCACCAGCGGAGAGATCCCGCCGCTGCCCGGACAGTTCGAGGTCGACCTGTTCAACACCTACCGCGCTGCCGCCTTCCCGCAGATGTGGCCGCTGTCCCCGCAGGTCCATGCTGACAACCGTGGCGACCTGTTCGAGACCGTGCGCGCTCATGGCGGCACCGGCCAGGCATTCGTCTCGACCACGAATCCCGGTCAGGTGCGGGGCGAGCACTACCACCTGCACAAGGTCGAGCGGTTCTTCGTCGTCAAGGGCGAAGCCGAGATCTCGCTCCGTCGGTTGCTGCACGATGACGTGGTGTCCTTCAGGCTGAGCGGCGACAAGCCGTCCTTCGTGGACATGCCGACGCTGTGGGTGCACAACATCCGCAACGTGGGCGGCTCCGAGCTGGTCACGATGTTCTGGGCGGACCAGCTGCTCGACCTCGACAACCCGGATCAATACCCCGAGAAGGTGGCCCTGCCGTGAAGGTCATGACGATCGTCGGAACCCGACCCGAGATCATTCGACTGGCTCGAGTGATGGATCGGCTCGACCAGACCGAAGGAATCGAGCACGTGGTCGTGCACACCGGGCAGAACTACGACCACAACCTCAACCAGGTGTTCTTCGACGACCTGGGTCTTCGAGCTCCGGACCACTACCTGGGAGTCGACACGAGCACTCTCGGCGCCGTCCTCGGCGGGGTGCTGATCGGGACGGAGCAGGTGATCCTGGCGGAGAAGCCGGATGCGGTTCTCGTGCTCGGCGACACAAACTCATGCCTTGCCACCGTGATGGCCAAGCGGATGCGGATCCCGACCTATCACATGGAGGCCGGCAACCGTTGCTTCGACGAGAACGTCCCGGAGGAGACCAACCGACGTCTCGTCGACCACGTCGCGGACTTCAACCTGGCCTACACAGAGCACGCCCGTCGCAACCTCCTGGCGGAGGGCCTGCACCCACGCAGGGTGTTGGTGACGGGGTCTCCGATGCGGGAGGTGCTCGAGCACTACCGTCCGCAGATCGACGCCAGCGACGTGCTCGATCGTCTCGACTTGACCCCGCAGGGCTACTTCCTGGTGTCCGCGCACCGCGAGGAGAACGTCGACTCACCTGCCCGGCTGCGCATACTCCTCGATTGCTTGCTTGCCGTCCACGCGAAGTGGCAGTTGCCCGTCATCGTGTCGACGCACCCCCGGACCCGCAAACGGCTCGAGTCACTCGGTGCCGACCTGGGCAGCGCCGATATCCGTTGGATGGAGCCCTTCGGGTTTCACGACTACAACAAGCTCCAGCTCGAGGCCGCCTGCGCGCTGTCAGACTCGGGCACGATCTCAGAAGAGTCGTCGATCCTGGGGTTCCCGGCGATCACGCTGCGTGACTCGATCGAGCGACCGGAGGCTCTCGACTCGGGATCGATCATGATGACGGGCCTGAACGCAGTCGACGTGGTTCGAGCGGTCGCGGTCGCGATGGCCGACGGCGTCATTTCGTCCACGATCCCTGCGGGCTACGAGATCACCGACACGAGCGCGCGCACCGTGCGCTTCATTCTGTCGACTGCCACGAGGCATCATCAGTGGGCCGGGATTCGGGGGATTCAATCGTGACGACCTTTTTCGTGCCGACGGGAGGAAGTTGGTCTGGTGGCGGCAAAGCTGTCCTGGACAACTTCCGACACGCTGCCGAACGGCACCCCGAAATCCGCTTCGACGGAGGCGACATAGCCATCGTTAATCGCAATTTTCCGCCCCGCGGGCAGCGAGGACCGTTCATTCTCATTCCGCAGAACGCGTGGGCATGGGCCGGGCCCAAGATCGGACCGCGTGAGCACATGAAAATGGCGACCATGCGTGCCTTCTCAGAACTCGCGATGCGCCGTGCGGTCGGGGTCATCCGTGCTGGCCGCTCAATTCCGGAACGAGGCAATGTCTGGAGCGGGATCCTGCCGAATCCACTCGACGAGGGTTTCGACTCCGCCGAGGTAGCGAGTCGGGAACTGGCGCGACCGACGCCTGAGCCGTATTTCGTGAGTGTCGGATCTCTGAACAGCTATCGCGGCGTGGACTTCTTGATTCGCGCCTACGCCCGATACCGCGCTGAGGGCGGGACGACAACCCTGCACGTGGTCGGCGGTGGCCAGCCGCATTACGTCGCCCGAATCCAAGAACTTGCGAGTGAGGTTGGCGGTGTCCACCTGCACTCTGAAAAGGTGACCAGGCCCCAGGTCCTTGCCTGGCTTCGTTTCGCGGATGCAGCCGTGCTGCCGTCGTACGTCGAGACGTCGCCCATGTCAGTCCTTGAGGCTCTCGCGGTGCAGTCGAACGTCTTGGCGAGCGACATCCCGGGTCACCCTGACATCGTCCCGGACGGGACTCGCGGACCGGACTACTTCTCGCACGATCGACCCGAGGAACTGGCGGCCAAGTTGTTGGGAGTCTTGGGGGGCGTGGACGTCGTACACCCGCTCAGTAGCAGTGAGTTTCGCGAGCAGCAGCGCGTTGATTGGGGCAACCGTCTGGCGCAGGCACTCCGCGGGCTGAGTTCGAGGGCAAGCCGTTGATGACTCGGGTCAGTGCAGCTGTCAACGGAGTCTCAGATCGCTACGACGACGTGATGATCCTGTCGACAGCTCGCCAGCACGGTCGTGGGCCAACACGCCTGCCTGATCGGATTGACCGAGAGCGGCGCATTGCCGCGATCCAAGTCGAGACCGACGCCCAAGCTGAGGAAGTCCTGCGCACGCTTGACCGTGCAGGGCGACGGTTCTATCTCGATGTGGAGCGGAAACAGGACCTGCATCTCATGGAGACCGCCGCCGCCGTCGTACGGCTCGGTGAGCGTTTCGCGATCAAGCCAAACGACATCACCGTGGATGCACTGGTGGCGGTCTTGGTTGAGCATTTCGGACCTGACCTGACTGGTGTGCGGGTCGCGATCAACGGCTCGGGCAACCTTGGCTTCAAGTTCGCTCTTCGGCTGGCGGAGTCAGGATGCGCGGTCTTCTTGGTCGGCCGCGACATGGCCAAGACCGAACGACTTATCGACGTCATCAACACTGTGCTGCCGGCATTCACGCAGTTTCCGGTTGCAGGCGAGGTGCCGACTGGTGCGGTTCATGTGCTTGTATCCGCCGTGACAGCCGAGCACGTGATTACCCCCGAATGGTTGGGAAAGCTTGCTCCCGCGGCGCTGTGCCTTGACGTCGGGATCAACAACCTTTCTCCGTCCTTCATCGAGGCGGCCATCGCCGCAGGCCATATATGCAGCCGAGTCGATGTCCGCTCCGCGGGAGACCCCCTCCCCGTCATTCCCAATCCCTTTTTTGCCCAGATCGCGGGGCGTCGAGAGTTTCGTGGCGTCGAGATCGTTGCTGGTGGACTGCTGGGAAACAGGGGTGACCTGGTCGTGGACCAGATGCTGAATCCGACGCTGCTCATCGGCATCGCCAATGGCACCGGCGGGTTGCTGTCGCAAGATGACTGGACAGCCGAGATGCGGGCTCGGGCAACCGAAATCGAGGCGGCGATCGTCGCTTCAGAGGCATGAGGATGGTGCGTTGGCCAGCTCGCGCGGTGCTGCGGCTCGCCATCAACCGTCGGCTCGTCGACGGCCCGATCGGTACGCGGTATCTGGCGAGGAGGGCAACGATGCGGCCGCTATTGCCGTCAGCAGATTCCGATCTGTACCTGGACGGCTTCCCGCGCTCTGCGAACTCCTATGCCTTCTACGCGTTCAAGCAAAGCAACCCCACGGCGCTCTTGGCTGGGCACTGCCACTCCGCAACCGCTCTCGCTTCAGCCGTCACGCTGGGAGTCCCTGCGATGCTGCTCGTGCGGGAGCCGCTCGCCTGCGCCTCAAGCTTCACCCAATACGTTCCTGGACTCAAACTTTCTTCCGCGCTCCGGCACTATAGGAGGTTCCACCGCAGGCTGGAGGTCCACCGCGAATCGATATTCGTGGCTGACTTTGCCGACGTCATCCGTGACTTCGGAGCGGTGCTGATCGAGTTCAACCAGTTCGCCGGCACTAACTTCGCGCCATTCGTCAAGGACGACGTTAGCGAAGCCGCCGTCAGCGCGATGTTGGACCAGGCGAACGAGGTGTACGCCGGAGGGGCAGCCCACACTCTCGCTCGACCGTCATCGTCGCGCTCAGGCGTGGAGACCCTGGCACTTTCGCGTCGCGAGTTGCGAATTCTCCGCCAATGCACCGACCTTTACGACCGGCTGCGCTCGTGACGGAGGCGAACCGCACCGAACAGCCGCCCAGAGGAAGGCGCGGAGGTAGCGCCGTCTACTCGTTGATGAGCCAAGCGGCCAACTCTGGCGGCAATCTCCTGCTTGCTGTCTTTGTCGCTCGGCAGGTGACCCCAACCGAATTCGGCGCCTGGTCGATCGGTTATGCCGCCTACATGATGGCGCTAGCCGTCGTGCGGTCTTTGAGCTGCACCCCTTTGCTCCTCGGGCGTCACGAATCTCCGGAGGCGCTGCGGAAGGCTTCCTCGGGCGCCGTCGGCCTAGCGCTCTGCCTGGGGTTGGCTATGAGCGTCGTGGTCGGCGCCCTCGGGTGGGCCGCCGTGGATCTCCGTGGCGCGCTCATTCCCTTCGCACTGTGCATGCCGTTGCTCCTTGCCCAAGATGTGCTGCGACACTTCGGGTTCGCGGGTTCACGCCCCTCAATCCCTGCCGCGCTCGACGTCTCGTGGGTGGCGCTCCAATGCGCTGCCTTCGTGGCACTCACTCTCGTCGGTGCGAACTCCATGGGCATCGCCACCGTTGTGTGGGCGATCTCGGCATTACCTGCTGTCCTGTGGCTTTCCATCCGAAGCCATTTCGTCCCACGCCGGGACGCCATCGCATCCTTTTGGCGCGAGACCCGAGCCGATGGGGTGAAACTGCTTGCCGACAGCGCCTTGGCCAGCGCTGTGACTCAAGCGCTGCCGGTTCTGGTTGCGGCCAGCGCGGGGCTCGCCGCCGCTGGTGCACTCCGCGGTGGGTTCACACTGATGGGAGGCATCAATGTCTTGGTCGCGGGGCTTACGCCGATCGCAACGCTTGCAGCCCGCAGACAACAGGATGCGTCTGGTGACGTCCACCGCTTCCTGTGGTCGTGGTCGGCCGTGCTTTTCGTCGTCTCGGTGTTCAACGGCGCCCTACTACTCGCCCTGCCCGAATCTCTTGGGCGAGAATTGTTGGGCAGCACCTGGGAGACCGCGTCACTGCTCATTTTGCCTTTGGCGCTCCATTCGATGCTCCGCGGTCCGTTTACTGGCGTGCCGATCGCGCTTCGTGCAAGCGATCGAGTCGGGGCGGCTCTTCGACTCCGTGTGTGGACGACTCTTCCTTCAGTGGTTCTTCCGTGGACTGGGGCACTGGTGTTTGGACTCCACGGTGCTGTCTGGGGAATTGTGCTGAGTGCTGTCGTTGCAAACGGCATGGCGCTGAGGGCTGTGCGCCGCGGCCGATGGTCGGAGATTCGGGGAGTTGCGAGCTGAGGGCCGACGTGACGTCGGCTTTCCCAGGGTGGTGTCCCTCGGCATGAATCCATCCTCGTTTTCAAAGTGATGTCGCCGATCCAGACAGCGTTGATGGACCCCGGTGTCCCACTGCCGCTTCACCGCATCGGGCGGTTAGGTGTCCTTGCTGTCGGTCACGGTCGTTGTCTTCCATCGCTTCGGACAGACACCACGCAGCCCGAGGCAACGTATCGTCTTGCTGCGCGAGATGATCTCGCCGTCCTAGCGGAGGTCGGCCAGGACGCCGAGGCGTACCGGAGACCTCGTCGGAATCGCCGTGTACCCAGGCGACCTTCTTCTAGATCCGCACCGCCTCGCGTGGTCCAGGCGTAGTGCCCCGACCTCGACACCCCCAGCAGTCGTGCCATCCGGACGACGGCGAAGTTGTTCTTCTCCACGTGCATCAGTTTCGAACGCTTCACGTTCGTATCCGAGGCTCCCTGGGCGAAGAAGAGTGACGCTTTTTTCAAGAACGCCCGGTTCAACTTCAGCTCGGCAACCTCCTTGCGGAGCCTGGCCAGATCGACTCGCTCCGCATGTCGGTGAGACTGCCACGAGTGGCTCGAACTTACCGGCTCTAGGTGGAGGATCGACCCTTTGCGGATCGCGACCCTGTCTGCCCGCTGCGCCGATATGAAGCCCAAGAGGTCACGAAAACAACGAGACCAACGGCCAGAAGAGGCACCAAGATGCCCTTGTACTGTTGCAGGAAATCTCCCCGAAGCATGACAGGGATCCGGGAAATAATGAGTGGGTATGCAAGGCAGGTCGCCTGCACGGGCCACGCATGAGCCTTCATTTCTGCCATTCGCAGCATGAACGCGAACAAAAGGGGAATTGTTACTAGTCCCAGCCACCCAAAGTTCCACCAAGCCTCGGCGACGGGCGAGAAGCCAAGTCCAGATTGAGCGGTGTGGTTGATCACATCGGGAAATCGATGTGTTGCGGTTGGATGGTCATCCAGGTCGATTGGAACTACGGGAAGTGCGTGCATCATGGCGACAAGATATGTTTCCCCGTATAGATGCTGGGACTGGGAAGGGATTGCATTAACGGCGAGCGTGCTTGTATTGGTCGCAGATGCAACAGGGCGTAGTATCGCCGAGATGGGATTCATTGCGGTCCCTGTCCGCAAGAGGCCAACGATCGCTAAGGCGAGAAAGCCAGCGCATGCAACGGCCGCGAGTTTGCCAATAGGGATTCTTTTGATGCGGTGATGGTATGCCCAGAGGAGCACGATCGTGGGCGCGAGAAGTTCATCGCGGGTCCCAATTATGAGCGATGTGATACCCCAAATTCCGAGCAGGGCTAGGGCGCTGGGTGGCACCAATGTCGCAAGTGGCCGTCGGACGGCAATCAACAGGAGCATGACTGCAGGTAGTGGCAGCAGGCTTGCGTAGCGGAACGCAGTGATTTGCCACGTCGCTCCAAATCCATTGAATGTGTTGAAGGATCCAGGACCAAACATAACGAGGTGCGCAAGGCGCAGAGCCGCGGCCACGAGCAGCAGGGCGAGGGCGATGCGAAACAAAGTCTGTCTAGTTGCGAACGGCAACCTCGTGCCAACTACCTGACGATGTGGTGGGGATGTCTTTTTTGCCCGACCAGGGACCGGGACCCACAGGCCCGCGGCTAGGGACGCGACAAAGATGGTCAATGCAGCGACACTCGTCACAGTCAATTGCGAGGGCTTGAGGAAGTATGGGCCGAATCCGCCGGTGGCTGCGTAGATCGCTGGCCCCAGAAGGCACGCGCACGTGTAGGCGAGAGGAAATACACGTGATGCGAACGCATCGCCTGATGTGATCAGCACGCGCACCGACAGAGCAAGCCCGGCGGCGAGTACCAAGGTGCTTGCGACGAGCGCGGACTTCACGGCTGGTGGGGTGTCGGCCTGCGAAAGTGCTGACAGCGCTAATCCTGCGGCGAGTAGCGCCACAAGCGTGGGCATGACGCGGGGGCCGCTCATAGCCACAAGCAATCGGCGGCCCCTGCGAAGGGCTTTTGTGGATGCCGCGGTCATGGCCCAATCGCGGGTGGATAGATTCACGCAGCTGTCTCGCGTCTGTTGTGCCTTGTCGCGGAGGGCCACGACGTAAACGTCGAGACCGCCGTGGAGAACGATGCTTCGCCACTGTTCACGGGGGAATCCTATCGCCCCGTCATCGGCGCGGGGCGCGAAGGAAAAAGTCCTTCAGGCCCCGCGCCAAGGAGCGCAAAATGGAACCAGCCCCTGATGGTGCCACGTGGAGCCGGAGTCAACTGCCGGCGTTGATCATGCCGGCGCCGACGGTGACGCCGGTCGCCTCGTCGATCAGGATGAAGGACCCGGTGGTGCGGTTCTTCGAGTAGGGGTCGCACAGCAGCGGGACGGTGGTGCGCAGCTGGATGCGGCCGATCTCGTTGAGACCGAGCTCCTTGGTGTCCTGGTCGCGGTGCAGGCTGTTCACGTCAAGGCGGTACTGGATGTCCTTGACCATGGCGCGCGCCGTACGCGTCGTGTGCTTGATCTGGAGCTTCTGCCGAGGCTTGAGCGGCTCGTTGGTCATCCAGCAGACCATCGCGTCGATGTCCTGGCTGGGCTTCGGAGCGTTGTTGACGCGAGCGATCATGTCGCCGCGCGAGACGTCGACGTCGTCCGCGAGGCGGACGGTCACCGACATCGGCGGGAACGCCTCGGCGACCTCCTGGTCGAAGAGATCGATGCCCTGGATCTTGGATGTCATGCCGCTGGGCAGCACGACGACCTCGTCGCCGGGCTTGAGGACGCCACCGGCGACCTGGCCGGCGTAGCCGCGGTAGTCGTGGAACTCGTCGGACTTGGGCCGCACCACGAACTGCACGGGGAAGCGGACGTCGACGAGGTCACGGTCGGAGGCCACGTGCACGTTCTCGAGGTGGTGCATCAGCGTCGGGCCGGAGTACCACGGGGTGTTCTCGCTGCGCGTCACGACGTTGTCACCCTGCAGCGCCGAGATCGGGATGACCTCGAGGTCGGGGATGTTCAGCTTCGTGGCGAAGGTCGTGAACTCCTTGTGGATCTTGTCGTAGACCTCTTCGGACCAGTCGACGAGGTCCATCTTGTTCACGGCCAGCACGAGGTGCGGGACCCGCAGCAGCGAGAGGAGCACGGCGTGACGTCGCGACTGCTCGGTCAGGCCCTGGCGGGCGTCGACCAGCACGAGGCCCAGGTCGGCGGTGGAGGCACCGGTGACCATGTTGCGGGTGTACTGGATGTGGCCCGGGGTGTCGGCGATGATGAACTTGCGGCTGGGCGTCGCGAAGTAGCGGTAGGCCACGTCGATGGTGATGCCCTGCTCGCGCTCGGAGCGCAGACCGTCGGTCAGCAGTGCCAGGTCGGTGTAGTCGTAGCCCTTGGACACCGAGGAGGCCTCGACGGCCTCGAGCTGGTCCTCAAAGATCGACTTGGAGTCGAGCAGCAGGCGACCGATGAGGGTGGACTTGCCGTCGTCGACGGAGCCGGCGGTGGCGAAGCGGAGGAGGTCCATCTGACCGTGGTCAGAGGAGGTCTGGGGGGTGCCCATCAGAAGTAGCCTTCCTTCTTGCGGTCTTCCATGGCCGCCTCGGAGAACCGGTCGTCGCCACGGGTCGCGCCGCGCTCGGTGACCCGGGCGATCGCGATCTCGTCGATGATCTCGGCAGTGGTGGATGCGGTCGACTCGACGCAACCGGTCTGGGACTTGTCGCCGACGGTGCGGAAACGGACCATCTTGGTCTCGACCTTCTCGTTGCCGACGGGCTGCACGGCGTCGGAGAGCGAGAGCCACATGCCGTCGCGCAGGATGACCTGGCGCTCGTGGGCGAAGTAGATCGAGGGGATCTCGATCTGCTCGCGGTCGATGTAGTGCCAGATGTCCAGCTCGGTCCAGTTGGACAGCGGGAAGATCCGCATGTGCTCGCCGGCGTGGATGCGACCGTTGTAGAGGCTCCACAGCTCGGGGCGCTGCATCTTCGGGTCCCACTGGCCGAACTCGTCGCGGTGGGAGTAGACGCGCTCCTTGGCGCGGGCCTTCTCCTCGTCACGACGGCCACCACCGAAGGCGGCGGTGAAGCCGTTCTCCTCGATGGCGTTGAGCAGGGTGCCGATCTGGTGACGGTTGCGCGAGGTCTTGCCGTCGTCGATCACGACGCCGTTGGCGATCGCGTCGTCGACGCTGGCGATGTGGATCCGCGCGCCGAGGCGGTCGACCCAGTTGTCGCGGGTCGAGAGCACCTCGTCGAAGTCCAGGCCGGTGTCGACCTGGAGCAGCGGGAAGGGCAGCTTGGCGGGGTAGAAGGCCTTCTCCGCCAGCCGGAGCATGACGATGGAGTCCTTGCCACCGGAGAACATGAGGACCGGCTTCTCGAACTCGGCGGCGACCTCACGGAAGATGTGGATCGACTCTGCCTCAAGCTGGTCGAGCTGACTCAGCTGGTAGTCGGCGTGGGTGGTGGTCATGACAGACGAGGGGCCTCTCTGGGGGACAGCAGCCCACATCGTAGCGATGCCCGCGGGGAACGTCGCATCACGCGTCGCTGGCGGGCCCCGGGGAGTCGAGGATCACGGTGATCGGGCCGTCGTTGACCGAGCTCACCTGCATGTCGGCCCCGAACACCCCGCGGGCCACGGGGGTGCCCAGCCGCTCGAGCTCGGCGCACACAGCGGCGTACGTCGGCTCGCTGATCTCGCGCGGAGCGGCGGCGATCCACGTGGGCCTGCGACCCTTGCGCGCATCGCCGTACAACGTGAACTGGCTGACGACCAGGACGGGCGCGCCGACGTCGCCGGCGGACTGCTCGTCGCGCAGGATGGGGACGTCGCGGACCTTGCGCGCCATCCATTCGACGTCGCGCGGCCCGTCGGTGTGGGTGATGCCGAGGTAGACGAGGAGGCCGGGGTCGGTGATCGCGCCGACGACCTCGCCGTCGACGGACACGCTGGCACTCAGGACCCGCTGGATGACTGCACGCATGGTGCAAGGATGCCGCTCATGTCCGCTCCACTGCTGATCACCGTGGCGCCCACCGGCGCCGAGACCACCAAGGCCGACTGCCCGCAGCTCCCCACCACCCCCGAGGAGCTCGCCCAGACTGCCGCCGACTGTGAGGCGGCAGGTGCCGCCATGATCCACATCCACGTGCGCGACGCGTCGCACGCGCCGACCCTCGACCAGGCGCTGCTGCGCGAGTGGGTCGCGGCGGTGCGCGCGTCGTCCTCGCTCGTCGTCCAGCTCTCGACCGGCGGCTCGGTCCACGACCCGATCGAGGAGCGGCTCAAGGTGCTCGACGCCGAGCCCGACAGCTGCAGCCTGACGATGGGCACCACCAACTTCGGCGACGACGTGTTCCTCAACCCGTGGCCGTTCGTCAAGGAGCTCTACCAGCTCGCCCTCTCACGGGGGATCGCGCCCGAGTTCGAGCTCTTCGACCTCGGGCAGGTGCACGCGCTGGGACGGCTGTTCCGCGAGTTCGGGGTGCCGGCCGGCGGCAAGGCGCACGTCGACTTCGTGATGGGCGTGCCGGGCGGCATGCCTGGTACGGCGCCCGCGCTGGTCGCCGCCGTCGCGGCACTGCCTCCCGAGGTGACGTCGTGGGCGGCCACCGGGATCGGGCGCTCGACGCTGTCGGTCGCCATGGCGTCGCTGTCCATGGGCGGGCACCTGCGCGTGGGGATGGAGGACGTCCTCACCATCAGCCGCGGCGTGCCCGTCGAGTCCAACGCCCAGCTCGTGTCACGGGCCGTCGCGCTGGGGGAGCTGGCGCAGCGGACCCCGATGACCCCCGCCGAGTGCCGCTCGTTGCTCGGGCTGAGCTGAGGAAGGGCCCGTTTTCTGGCGAATGGCCCGCAACGCGCCGTACGGCGAGAGGACACGCCGCAGGCAACGCCCGGCGGCGCCAGGAAGTGGCCCCGTCAGGCGGCGCGGGGCAGGGCGAGGGCTGCGCGGACGGTGGCCACGACCTCAGCGGGCTTGAACATCACCTGGTCCCACGTGAAGCGCAGCACGATCCATCCGCCGGTGACCAGAGCGTTGTAGCGCAGGCAGTCCTGGTCGTGGGCGTCCTTCTCGCCATGGTGCGCGAACGAGTCCGCCTCGATGGCGATGCCGTTGAAGGGGTCGGCGAGGTCAGGGTGGTAGGTGACCCCGTTGATGGTGGTCGCCCATTGGGGCACCACGGCGATGCCCGCCTCGATCAGGATCGCGCGGAGCACCGACTCGAACGGGTTGGCGGCGAGGTGGGTCGAATGCGCCACCACGCGCCGTGCAGCCGCAGGGGCGGCTGCCGTCAGGGCGGCCTCGAGCTCCTCGCGCGTCACCTCCCCGCTGCGCAGGGCCGAGTCCGCCACCGACAGGGCCTCGTCGAAGGGCAGCTCGGCCGCGCAGTCCAGCACGGTGCGGACCCGGGAGGTCGCCCACCCGTCGAGGTCGGCGCGTGGGAGGGCCCCGACGGTCAGGGACGCGTCGATCGTCTCGGACGGCGTCGCCGCCACCTGGATGTGTGGCCACTGTGCCGACCACTTCACCTTCCACCCCCAGTGTGCCGCCGCGGAGAGCAGCCGGAGGTGGCCGTCGATCGCGACTGCCACGGCCTGCGCCTCGTCCTGGGAGGGCAAGGCGTAGCGCGAACGCGACACGTGCACGACCCGGCCGGTGGAAACCGCGCGCCGCAGACGCTTGCGCGTGGTCAGGCCGATCACCTCACGCGTGGACGCGATGCCACCCAGGCGGGTGAGTGCGGCCACGGGGTCCATGCCGCGAGTCTCGCCAACGGGCGGCGGAGGCGCGAACGGTTCTCCACAGAGGGCCGCTTCTCGAGGCGCAGGGCCGCAACACGCCGTACGGCGAGAGCGCCACGCCGCACGAGACGGCGGGTGCTGTGAAGACGTGGCCCTAGTCGCCGGTGCGCTTCATCCCGACGAGCCCCGGTTTGTAGTTGGGGTCCTCGAGCTGCGCGATGGTGGGGGAGCCGAACATCGGCAACCCCTGCGACTTGCGGATGAAGCCCCACACGATCGGCAGCACGACGACGACGAAGAGGCCGACTCCCGCGATGAGCATCGGGTGGGTCTCGTCCTCACCGGCACCGAGCGGGGCCCAGCCGGCCTTGTCGAGCAGCGCGACGCCGCTCATGGTCAGCACCACGACGATGCCGCGGCGGATGATCGACTGGGGGACCCTGGGCGCGATCTTGGCGCCGAGGAGGGTGCCGGGGACCGAGCCGATGACGAGCGGGATGAGCACGCCCCAGTCGAGACCGTGCAGGGCGATGTTGGAGATGGCGGCGGCCATGACCAGCGGCACGGCCTGCACGAGGTCGGTGCCGACGAGCTTCACGGCGCTGAGGCCGGGGTAGAGCATCAGCAGCGCGATCATGATCACCGAGCCGGACCCGACGCTGGTGATGCCGACCAGGAGCCCGCCGAGGGCCCCGACGAGCAGCGTCGGGATCGGACGGATGGCGGGGTTCTCCTCCGCCTGCACGCCGTCGCCGCGGACACGCTTGAGGTTGATGTAGAGCCGCAGCGCATAGGTCGCGGCGGCGAAGAGCAGCGCGAAGCCGATGCAGAGCTTGAGGGTCGCGTCGAGATCCGCGGGGTCGGCGAACCAGCTGACGAGGTGGGGCCCGAGCAGCGCCATCGGCACCGAGCCGATGATCAGCCACTTGGCGAGCTGCATGTTGGGCGAGCCCTCGCGCTTGTGCACGATCGCGCCGCCGGTCTTGTAGACCGCTGCGGCGGTCAGGTCGGCCGTGACGACGGTCGCGGCCTCACCGACGCCGAGGAAGATCAGCGCGGGCGTCATCAGCGCGCCGCCGCCCATCCCGGTCAGCCCGACGACGATGCCGACGAAGAATCCGGCCGCCAGGATCGACAGTGCGGTGATGGTGAGAAGGTCAGCCATCAGTCCTCCTCGGGACGTACGGGAACAATCACGCTCAACATAGTCGAGATTGTGCACGCTGCCGCCACGGCAGCCGAATTCCCACGCCGCCGGCCGGCCGCCGACCTCACCTCGCCCCTTCCTGCTCGACCACCGGGGCGGTGCGGAGGTCGAGGTGGCCGGACTCCGCCAGCGCCTCGATCACGTCGTCCAGCGCGGCCTCGATCGTCCGCCCGGTGGTGTCGACGCGCACAGCGGCGTCCTCGGGCTCCTCGTACGGCGAGGAGATGCCCGTGAACTCCGGGATCTCACCGCGGCGGGCCTTGGCGTAGAGCCCCTTGCGGTCGCGGCGCTCGCACTCCTCCAGCGGCGTGGCGACGTGCACGAGGAAGAAGGCGCCGCCGGCCTCCTCGACCATCGCCCGCACCTGCTTGCGGGTCTCGTCGAAGGGCGCGATCGGGCTGCACACGGCGAGCCCGCCATGGCGCGAGATCTCGGCCGCCACCCAGCCGATGCGGCGGATGTTCGTCTCGCGGTCGGCCTTGCTGAACGTCAGGCCGGCGCTGAGGTTGCGGCGCACGACGTCGCCGTCGAGGCTCGTGACGGTGCGGTGCCCCTGCTCCAGCACGCGGTCCATCAGCGCCTGGGCGAGCGTGGACTTGCCGCTGCCGGACAGGCCGGTGAAGAACAGCACCAGTCCTTGGTCCTCGGGTGCAGGCAGGTCGCGCTCGACGATCGCGGCGATGGTCTCGGGGTAGGGCCCGTCGGTGTCGGCCAGGGCGTGGACCGGGTCGCCCGCGGCGTACGTCGCTGCGACCTGCACCCCGAGGTCGTGATCGGCCTCGGGGTCACCGTGGGCGGCGAGCGGGACCACGACGACGGCTGCATCGTCGAGGAGGTCACAGGCCGCGAGCGTGGCGCGGACGAGGGCGACCGAGGACAGGCGGGAGGTGCCGTGACCGGCGAAGGCGAGCAGCAGCACCGGACCGAGGGCGCGGAGCTCGTCGAGCTCGGCCTCGGTGAGGGCATCGGTCACCGGCACCACCGTGCGACCGGCGTGCTGCTCGCGCACCTCGGCGGGGGACAGGTGGAGCCGGCGGAAGGGTCCGAACTGTGCGTGCGTCAGCGCGGTCACGGCCCCGGTCGCGGGCGACAGGGTCGCCAGCGGCAGGCCCTCGGGATCGACGAGCTCGACGGACTCGGCGGCGGCGATCTCGGCGGGCAGGTCCACGGTGACCACGCTGCCGGGTTCGTTGAACGCGGTGAGCGGAGCCAGTGCGCCGGTCGTGAGGAGCTGGAGGTCATCGAGCTCGCGGGGCGTGGGGCAGTGCTGAGGGCTGGGCTGGGGTGTCGACACGGCTGCAATCCTGCCAGTCCGCGGGCACTAGCCTGCAGGCATGTCAGCACCAGTCGTCGTTGCAGAGATCGTGCGTTCGGGCTTCGTGGAGGGCCACCACTACGGATCGGTCGTGGCGCTCGACGCCGCCGGCGAGGTCGAGTGGGCCGTCGGCATGGTCGACGCGCCGATCCTGCCGAGGTCCTGCAACAAGCCGATCCAGGCGCTCGCCATGGTGCGAGCCGGCCTCGACCTGCCTTCCGAGCTGCTCGCGCTCGCGTGCGCGTCGCACTCCGGGGAGCCCTTCCACCTCGAGGGAGTACGCCGCATCCTGGCCGGCGCCGAACTCGACGAGTCCGCCTTGCAGACCCCGCTCGACTACCCGCTCGACGACACAGCCCGGGACGCGGTGATCCGCGACGGCGGCGCCAAGACGTCCCTCCAGATGAACTGCTCGGGCAAGCACGCCGCGATGCTCGCCACCTGTGTGCTCAACGGCTGGTCGATCGACGACTACCTCGAACCGAAGCACCCACTGCAGGTCGCGATCGCGGACACCTTCGCCGAGCTCACGGGCGAGCCGATCGACATCGTGGCCGTCGACGGCTGCGGAGCCCCCCTGCTCTCGACGTCGCTGATCAGCCTCGCTCGCGCCTTCCGCGCGCTGGCCGTCGCCGACGCGGGTCCTGAGCGTCAGATCGCCGAGGCCATCCGCGCGCACCCGGCCTTCGTCTCCGGGACCACGCGCGACGAGCTCGCGCTGCTCACCGCCATCCCCGGCTCCATCGGCAAGGCCGGCGCCGAGTCCTGCTACGTCGTGGCGCTGACCGACGGGCGGGCGTTCGCGCTGAAGACCGACGACGGAGCGCCTCGGGTTCGGCCGGTGCTGATGGCGGCGGCGCTGGAGCGCTCGGGCGTTGTCGACCTCGACGGGGTGGATGGCGTCGCCGTACGCAAGACCGGGGAGCTGACCCTGCTGGGTGGCGGGAAGCCGGTCGGCGAGATCCGCGCCTGCTACTGACGCCGCGCGCGCAGGACGACCCACGCGGCCAGCGCGCCGAGTGCTGCGCCGAGGGTGTTGGCGACCACGTCGGAATGGGTGGCTGAGCGGTCCGGCTGAGCCGTCTGGATGAGCTCGACGAGCATCGAGCCGACGAACCCGGCCGCGATCCACGCGCTCACGGACACGGTCGGGCGCAGCAGTGACCCGAGCAGCGACAGTGGCATGAAGGCCAGCACGTTGAGTCCGAACTCGACCCGAGCGGACACCACGAACTGTGCTGGGAAGTGCAGACGCGTGCCCAGCGCTGCCACGCGCGAGACGAGCTCCGACCCGATGGCAGGGGAAGGGTTGAGCAGGACGATCACCAGAACGGTGGCGTACGCGATCAGCGCCAGACTCAGGACGCGACGCACCGATGGGGACATGGTGCGGAGCCTACGATGCGCCCGGTGGTGACTCGTCTGCTAGCACGCATACCCGCCTGGAATGGGTGATGTGAGCGCGATCACCGCTGCTCTGTTTGCATTTTGCTAACTATCGTTAGCAAGATGGTGACATGGCCAAGGGCAAGGACGGGAAGACCGTCGTCGAGTCACTCGGGGGTTTCCTCAGGGAGCAGCGACTCGCGTCGCGGTTGTCCCTGCGGCAGCTCAGCGAGCAGGTCGGCGTCAGCAACCCCTACCTGAGCCAGATCGAACGCGGTCTGCGCCGGCCCTCGGCAGAAGTTCTCCAGCAGATCGCCAAGGCGCTGCGCATCTCCGCCGAACAGCTCTACGTCCGGGCCGGCATCGTCAGCCCCGCCGAGCACGTCGGTGCGACGGTCGAGCTCGCCATCCTCGCGGATGCGGGTCTCACGGAGCGCCAGAAGCAGTCCCTGCTGGATGTCTATTCCTCCTTCCTCGCGCTCAACGCGGGGCAGGATCCCGAAGCAACCCAACACATGGAGAAATGACATGGCGAAGACCAAGTTCGACATCAAGACCGAGGCCACCAAGCCGCTCCTCGCGGGCGTCGGCGTCACCGACCTCGCCGTCGAGGTCGTTCGCGACTTCGTGTCGGAGACCCAGACCCGCCTCGTGGGCGTTCAGAAGGACGTCACCGCTCGCGTCGCCGACGTGCAGACGAAGGTCGCCAACCCGAAGGCGCTGCGCGAGCAGGCCGTGACGGTCGTCAACGCCCGTGTCGACGCCCTCACCACCGACGCCAAGGCTCGCCGCAAGGCGATCGAGGCCCGCGTCGCCGAGCTGCAGACCGAGGCCAAGGCCTACCCCGCCAAGGTCCAGACCCTCGTCGACGACAACGTCACCGTCGCCACCGACACCTACACCGACCTGGTCAAGCGCGGCGAGTCGCTCGTCGGCCGCATCCGTCGCCAGGAGTCCACCAAGGCGACCGTGACGTCCGCCAAGACCACCGTGTCGAAGGCCAAGACCACCACCACGCAGGCCAAGAAGGCCACCGGCACGTCCACCACGCAGGCGAAGACCGCCGCGAAGAAGACCGCCACCACGACCAAGACCGCCGCGAAGCCGGCCGCCAAGAAGGCTGCGGCGACCAAGTCGTCCGCCAAGGCCACGGTCACCTCCGCCAAGAAGACCGCCAGCACCGCGGTCAAGGCCGTCTCCGACGCCGCCGAGAAGCTGGGCGACTGAAGAGAAGACGACGGACAGCTGACGCTGTTCTGACTCCCTGGATCCTCCATCCCAGGATCCTGACGAAGCCCTCGGCGTCATGCCGGGGGCTTCGTGCATCTGCGGGTCAGTGTCGCTGGGTGACCTCCGCGAGAGCCGGACGTGTGTCCGCGAGGTAGACGAACGCGGCGATCGTGAAGGCCAGGTTGATCAGGGTCAGCGGCGTGGGGATCAGTATCTGCGCGACCAGGCCGAGACCGAGACCGATCGTCCAGGCGGCCTTGGTGCCGCGACTGGACGCGGGGTAGGCCTCGGTGGGGTAGAGCACGGCGTTGATGAAGGCGAAGCCCTTGACGCCGAGCATGACGAGGAGCACCAGCAGCGAGGTGTAGCCCTCGAGGGCGTAGACGGTCACACCGTTAACCTTACGTGCGCCGCCAGCCGTTAAGGTGTGCCCGTCATCAAGCGAGGTAGACGGGGTTTTGTGGATGTCGATGTACTCGGAAGATCGACCGTGGGGCTCGTGGCACGTCATCGACGAAGGTGACGGCTACAAGGTCAAGCGGATCCACGTCTCGACCGGGCAACGCCTGTCCTACCAGACCCATGAGCACCGTTCCGAGCACTGGGTCGTCATCTCCGGTACGGCGACCTGTGTCGTCAACGGCGAGACGGTCGTCGCCGAGGCCGGTCACTCCGTCGACATCGCCCAGGGCGATGCGCACCGGATCACCAACGTGCACGACGAGGAGCTGGTGATCATCGAGGTCCAGCGCGGCGCCTACACCGGTGAGGACGACATCTGCCGGCTCGAGGACGACTACGGACGCAGCGACTCCCCTGCCTGAGAGTCACCGCGATGTCGAGACAGCCTCCGGCATCAGCGTTGTACGCTCCGTGTCAATGAAAGCTCTCTTGCCGCGCGCGGTCTCTCGCGCCTTCGTCGGCGCACTCACTGCAGCCCTGGTCGTCTCGTTGGCCCCGTCGGCACACGCTGAGCGGGTGAAACCGGAGCTCTTCGGGATGGACTTGGTCCAGTTCACGGCTCCTGCGGCACCGTTGGTGTCCACGCCCACGATGCGCCTGATCGTCCGCTGGTCCAAGGTGGAGTCATCTCCTGGTCAATTCGACTGGTCGGAGCTCGATGCCAGGGTCGAGATGGCGCGTCAGCACGGTTCCAGGCCGCTGTTCACGCTCTTCAGCACGCCGGACTTCTATGCCGTGTATGAACCCGGCATGCCGGACTACGTGTCGGCGCACCTCCGCCCGCCCAAGCCCAGCGGCTATCGCGGCTTCGTGCGGGCCCTGGCGCAGCGATATGGCTCAGGGGTGGACTACCAGATGTGGGCGGAGATGAACGCGGCGGGCAACTACATCGGCTCTCCTCGAGGCTTGGCGAAGCTGGCACGGGTCGCCGCGCAAGAGGTCCATCTGCACGCACCCGGGGCCAAGGTGGTCGCGCCGCAGGGGCCGATCCGGGAGCAGTGGGGCCGGGACTGGTTCCGCGACTTCTGGGGCGAACGAGTCTTCGGGAAGACGGCGGCAGACTGGGTCGACGTGGCATCCTTCAGCGGGTTTCCCCGCCCCAAGCATGGGCCTGAGAAGGGGCTCTGGCTCGTCAATTGGCTACGCCGCATGACGGCCGAGCACGGCTTCGACGGGCCGATCTGGATCGTCGAGATCAACTACGACGTGAATGGAAAGCGACCGACGGTCCCGATCGGCATCGACGAGCAGGTCGCCAACGTGGTCAAGACCTACGTGCTCAATGCCGCCATCGGGACAGAGCGGGTCTACTGGCACTACTGGTATTCGCCGAAGCCGAACATGAACACGAGCATGCTGACCTCCGACAAGCAGGTAGCGCCCCCCGGCAAGGCCTTTGAGGTGATCCAGCCGTGGCTGATCGGCACCCGGGCCGAAGGGTGCACGGTCACCAAGGACGACCTCTACACCTGCCTGTTCACCACCCGGCGAGTCGAGCGCCGAGTGATCTGGAGCATGTCGGGACGAGAACGGCGCGTCGTGGTGCCCGACCGGACGACCGAGGTCTTCTCCGCTGACGGGACGGTGAGCGACATCGGTTCGCGCAGGCGCGTTCGGGTCGGCCTGGTGCCGGTGATGGTCGAGTCCAAGCGTGAAGCGGGCCGTGGGCAGGACTCGAAACCGCGCCGCTGACCGTGGCCGACGCGCCTGCTAGCCGGCGAGGTAGCGGTCGAGGGCGACGAGCGCGTCCTCGGGCTCGAAGCCGGTGGCGCGGATCTTCGCCAGCGACATCGCCGACTGCAGTGGGCGGGGGGCGAAGGGACTGCCCTTCTCGAGCACTCCGGCGGCGTACTCCGCGGTCGTCGTCTCCGAGACGTCCTCGGCAGCGCGGCCGGAGCGGGTGAAGACCTCGCGCGCGATCTCCGCCCAGGACATCGCTGCGCCGCCGTTGGAGACGTTGTAGGTCCCGAAGCCCGCCCCTGAGGAGATCAGGTGCTTCGTCGCGCGCGAGAGCTCGTCGGCGAAGGTGAGGCGTCCGACCTGGTCGCTGACCACGGACGGCGAGACGCCCTTGGCGGCGAGGTCGGCCATGGTGCGGACGAAGTTCTTGCCGTCGCCGATCACCCACGAGGTCCGCAGGAGGTAGTGCCGCGGCGCGAGCCCGACGGCGATGTCGCCGGCGGCCTTGGACTGGGCGTACACGCCGAGCGGGGAGACCGGCTCGTCCTCGGTGTGCTCCTCCGCGGTGCCGTCGAAGACGTACTCCGACGAGTAGTGCACGAGCGTGAAGCCGTGCGTCGCGGCCAGGCCCGCCAGGGTCGCGGGCGCCGTGGCGTTCGCTGCCCAGGACGTACGGCGACCATCGGCCGTCTCAGCGACATCGACGGCTGTGTAGGCGGCGGCGTTGAGGACTGCTGCGTATTCGTGCCAGGGCCAGGCGGCGACCGCCGCAGCGTCGGTCAGGTCCAGCGCGGTCACGCCGTCGCCGGCGACCAGGTCGACGAGGTCGGCCCCGGGGAAGTCGACCTGCAGGGCGCGGCCGAGCTGGCCGAGCGCGCCGATGATCAGCGTCTTCTTCGGCGCGATCGCGGTGGTCGGGTCGAGCGTCGGGTTGTTCTGGTCCTTGTCCGAGATGATCGCCTCGGCGAGCGGGATCGGCCACGCGATCGCGACGGTCGGGTCGTCGAGCGCCAGTGCGGGGTAGGCGACACCGGGACGCCAGTGCTCGTTGACGAGATAGGTGTAGGCCGTCGAGTCCTCGAGCACCTGGTAGCTGTTGCCGACACCGCGCGGGACGAAGACCGCGACGGCGGTGTCCATCTCGAGCGTGAAGGTCGCGCCGAACGACTCGCCCTCGCGCATGTCGACCCAGGCGCCGAAGATCCGGCCGGTCGCGAGCGAGACGAACTTGTCCCACGGCTCGGTGTGGATGCCGCGGGTCACGCCTCGGTCGGAGTTGAAGGAGACGTTGTTCTGAACGGGGCCGAAGTCGGGCAGCCCGATCGCCAGCATCTTCTCGCGCTGCCAGTTCTCCTTGAAGAACCCGCGGGAGTCGTCACGACGGTCGAGGCGGACGACGACCAGGCCGGGGATGGGAGTGGTCTCGAGGGAGGGCAGGGACATCTAGAAGCTCCTTGGTTTCGACACGCTCGTACCTCGCTGCTCAACCAGCGAAGAGGCTACTGGCCCTTCTGGGCGTAGGCGGCCTCGACGGCTTCCTTCGCGGGGCGCCACCAGTCCTCGTGCGTCTGGTACCACTCGATGGTGTTGGCCAGCCCGGACTCGAAGTCCTGGAACTGCGGCGACCAGCCGAGCTCCTGGCGCAGCTTGCCGGACTCGATGGCGTAGCGCATGTCGTGACCGGCGCGGTCGTTGACGTGGTCGAAAGCGTCGGCGGGCTGGCCCATCAGGGTGAGGATCAGCTGCACGACCTCGAGGTTGTTCTTCTCGCCGTCGGCGCCGATGAGGTAGGTCTCGCCGATCGCGCCCTTGTTCAGGATCGTCCACACGGCCGAGGAGTGGTCGTCGGCGTGGATCCAGTCGCGGACGTTCTCACCCGAGCCGTAGAGCTTGGGGCGGATGCCGTCGATGACGTTGGTGATCTGGCGCGGGATGAACTTCTCGATGTGCTGCCACGGGCCGTAGTTGTTCGAGCAGTTCGACACGGTCGCCTGGACGCCGAACGACCGGACCCAGGCGCGCACGAGGTGGTCGGAACCGGCCTTCGAGGCGGAGTAGGGGGACGAGGGGTTGTAGGGGGTGTCCTCGGTGAACCGCTTCGGGTCGTCGAGCTCCAGGTCGCCGTACACCTCGTCGGTGGAGACGTGGTGAAGACGCTTCTCGTGCTTGCGGACGGCCTCGAGGATGGTGAAGGTGCCGAGGATGTTGGTCTTGATGAACGGCGACGGGTCGTTGAGCGAGTTGTCGTTGTGGGACTCGGCTGCGTAGTGCACGACCGCGTCGTGCTCGGCGACCAGCGGGTCGACCACGTCGGCGTCGGCGATGTCACCGACGACCAGGGAGACCCGGTCCTCGGGCAGCCCGTCGAGGGCTTCCTTGCTGGCGGCGTAGGTCATCTTGTCCAGCACCGTGACGCGGGCGTCGGTCTCACGCATGAGGTAGTGGACGAAGTTGGAGCCGATGAAGCCGGCGCCGCCGGTCACGAGAAGACGATCCATGGGCGGGAGTCTAAGGGGCAGCGGTGATCGCAAAGCGCGGTGACGTCACCAGACCTGCGTCCCGCCACTGTGCGGTGTGGGCGTCGAGCTTCTTCCAGCCGCTGGGCAGGTCGCTGAGGCGGTGTCCCTTGGGCCACGTGACCGTGACGTCCAGGGCCTCCGGGATGACCAGCCCGTGGGGATCGACGTCCAGCTTGTAGGTCAGTGCTCCGTCATCGCCCACGACGGCGGCAGCGGGGACGTCGTAGTCGAGGACCACCCGGCCCCTGGCCTGGGGTGGCAGGACGATGGTGCGGCGCACGAAGGGACGACCGAAGTAGTCGCCCACCGTGAAGTCGAACGGCTCCCCGAGGGCGCTTGCCGAGTGGACATCCGCCCCCTTCGGGAGGAACGCCGCCACCGAGGTCTGGAGCCACCTGGTGATATAGCCCTGGCGGGGGTCGACGTCGGGGAGCGGGTAGGGGGTGGTGTCGTTGTGGATGTCGACCACCTGGCGCACCCTGGCACTTCCGTCGGCACGCAGAGCAACGGTCGAGGTGACGGTGCGCCGCTGCCAGTAGTCGGACTTGGAGGGGACGACGTTCTGGGAGAACGTGCCGATGTAGTCGTGCTCGGTGGCCGACAGGTCACCGGTCAGGCCGAGGCCGGCGAAGGCCGCCTGGACGTCGTCGTCGCGGAAGTAGACCGCGAAGTGACGTCCGTCCGCGGCCTTGCCGAGCGCAGTGATCTTCTCCTTGAGCTGTCCCGGCGCGAAGAGTCTGTCCCGGAACAGGTCGATGAGAGCCCGGTTGGCGGTCCGCCGCTCTTCGTTGGAGGGGAAGCGCTCATAGCTGCCGACGAGGGTCTCGACGAGATTCGTGGAATCCACCGACCCGATCCCGGGCACGTCCATCGGTCCGGTGACCTTGGCCAGCGCCGCGAGGGCGACGACGTCGATGGCGACCAGGCCCGATCCGTTGCGACCTCGCAGTGCTCGCCATGCGTTGAGCGTCTCCTCGCCGGCCACCGGCCAGGAGGGGGCGAAGTTGGCTGCCGTGACTCGCTGGCGGCCGCGGTGGAAGGGATTGCCCTGCACCTTCTTCCAATAGAGCTCGCGGAACATGAAGCTCTGGTTGGTGTCGACCGCCTCGCCGAATTCGAGTGCGCCGTCTCGCACCGACACCGGCGCGAAGGCGAGGGGAGTGCCACCGGAATAGCGTTGCTCCGCCGGGTTCAGGATCGCGACGAGATATTTGCGCTCGCCCTCGGCGCCGAGGATGTCGGGCAGCTCCTCCAACATCGGCAGCGCATCGGTGAGACCGTCGTGCAGCGGCTGCACCTGTGCCAGGGCCTGGTCGCGCGCCGTACCCAACCGGGAGCCGCCGGGACCTGTTCCGTCGATCTCGGCCAGGGAGGTCGTCGCCCGGGAGAGCTCCTTCTGGGCCTCGGCCGCGTGGTCGACGAGCCGTTCGAGGGTGGGCAGGTCGACCTGGTTGTCGGTGAAGAACGTCGAGTCGTCGCCGGTGATCTCGGGATAGGACTCCGCCCCGATCTCAGCGACCGCTGTCACCGCGTCCAGGGCGTCACCGAGGTGGCGGCCGTCACGGATGCTGGTGCCGACGACCGGGATCCACTGGCCGACGAGCCCCACTGGTCCTTGTAGGCCGACCTGGACCGTGTCGACGTGGTCGCGGGCGCGCTCGACGGCGGCCTGCGCAGCGGCCTCGTCGCCGGCCTGGATGGCGATCTTCGCGACGTCGAGCTGCTGGCGCGCGTCGTCGGCGGCGCCGGGGACGCGGGCGACCGAGACCCCGAGTGCTACCAGCCCGACCGTGGCGGCCAGCAGGACGATGGGTTTGCGGAGGGACGACAGTGAAGGCACGGCGGTCATCTTGTCAGGGCGAGCCTGACCTCGAACGACTGTGTCTCGACGAGCGCGGAGCCACCCCAGCCGATCGTGTCCGCGTCGAGCTCGATCCACCCCTCGGGCAGGTCTACGGGCTGGTAGCCGCGCGGCAGGTGCAGCGTGACGCTGATCGCCGACGGTCGCACCAGCCCCTGCGGGTCGATGTCCAGGCGGTAGGTGAGCTCGTCGGCCTCGACATCGGCGGCGCGGGGCACGTCGTAGGCGACCGCGAACTCGCGGGTCTCCTGGGGCTCGAAGGCGACCGTGCGGCGTACGAACGGGCGACCGTAGAAGTCGTTGAGCGTCGGCACGAACTGCTCGCCGTCGACGCGTGCCTGCACGTTGCGGACGCCCTTGGGCAAGAACTGGCCGATCGAGAGGGTGGCGAAGCGGGTGGAGTAGCCCTCGCGCGGATCGGGCCCCTCGAAGGGATAGGGGGTGCTGTCGTTGTGGATCTGGGTCGTCGTGGTGACGCGGGCGCTGCCGTCCGGCTCGAGCCGGACGTCCGAGGTCACCGTGCGGTTCTGCCAGTAGTCGGTCTTGCTCGGCACCGCGTTCTGCGTGAACACGCCGAGGTAGTCGTGGCGGGTGTCGGACAGCTCGCCGGTGAGGCCGAGCCCGGAGAAGGCGGCCTGGGCGGCAGGGTCGCGCAGGTACACCGCGAAGTGCCTGCCCCGGGCAGAGGCCCGGACGGCCTGGAACTTCTCCACGAACTGCCCGGTCCGGAAGAACCTGTCACGGAAGATCGGCACCAGCGACTGGTTGATCTGGTGCCGCACGCGGTAGTCGGGGATGGCGTCGTAGTTGCCGATCAGGACCTGGACGAAGTTGTCGGCCGAGACCTCGCCGTAGTGGGGCACGTCGAGCGGCCCGGTGATCGCCACCAGGTCGCGCAGGGCCATCACGTCGATGGCGATCAACCCGTCCATCTGCTTGCCTCGCAGGCTGCGCCACGCGCGCAGCGCCTCCTCGCCGGAGACTGACCAGTCAGGCGCGAAGGTCGCGGTGCCGATGCGCAGCTTGCCGTGGTGGAACGGGTTGCCCTTGACCTTCGGCCAGAAGCGGGGCTGGAAGGCGACGCCGTGGGTGGCGGTGTCCTGCGGCTCGCCCATCTCGATCCGGCCGTCGCGCACCGACATCGGGGTGAAGGTCAGCGGGGTGCCGCCCGAGAAGAGCTGCTCGGCCGGGTTGAGGATGGCGATGAGGTAGTCGCGCTCTCCTCGGGACCCGAGCACGCTGGGCAGCACGTCGACGATCGGGGCCAGCGTCTTCATGCCGCGCCGGACCGGCCGGATCCCGGCGAGCCCGTCGTGTCGCAATTCCGCGATCGTCGACCCGAGCAGGGGAGCGTCGGCCTCGACGGCGGCCAAGGAGGCGTGGGCGTCGGCCAGACGCCCCTCGACCTCGTCGAAGGAGCCGAGGACGTCGTCCAGCAGGTCGAGGTCGACCTTGCCGTCGGTCACCAGCCGGCCCTCGTCGCCGGAGATTTGCGGGTAGACCGCCATCGCCGCCTCGGCCACTGCCGTCAGGTCGTCCACGGAGTCGGCCATCCGGACGGCGTCGTCCGCTGCCGCTGACAGGACCGGCAGGTTGCGCCACAGCACGCCGAGCAGTCCGTGGCGGGAAGCGATCCCGCGATCGGCGTACGCCCGGGCGTCCTCGACGTGCTCGCGCGCGGTGTCGACGTCCTCGTCCTGGAGCGCGACGATCGCCTGCTCGAGCGAGACCTGGGCCTGCTTCCCCTGCCACCACGACCAGCCGACGGGTACGGCGAACGCGAGCGTCAGCAGCACCGCGATCGCCCCCAGCGCCAGCGAGACGTGGCGCCGACGGGGGTGGCGGAGCAGTTCGGCGGCGGCGGGCATGGCCGTCATGGTGCCAAACGCCCCAGGCCATAGGGTGGCCGCCATGCGCGGAATCATTCTGGCCGGGGGCACGGGGTCGCGACTGCACCCGATCACCCAGGGCATCAGCAAGCAGCTCGTGCCGGTCTACGACAAGCCGATGATCTACTACCCCCTCTCGACGCTGATGCTGGCGGGGATCCGGGACGTGCTGATCATCACCACGCCGCACGAGGCCGAGGGCTTCCACCGCCTGCTCGGTGACGGCTCCCAGTTCGGCATCAACATCACCTTCGCGGTGCAGCCGAGTCCCGACGGGCTCGCCCAGGCCTTCATCATCGGTGCCGACCACATCGGCAACGAGACGGTCGGGCTCGTGCTCGGCGACAACATCTTCTACGGCACCGGCCTCGGCACCCGGCTGCGACGCTTCGAGGACCTGCAGGGCGCAGCGGTGTTCGGCTACCACGTGGCCGACCCCAAGGCCTACGGCGTGGTCGAGTTCGACGACGAGGGCCGGGCGCTCTCGCTGGAGGAGAAGCCGGAACACCCCAAGAGCCACTTCGCGGTCCCGGGCCTCTATTTCTACGACAACGACGTGATCGGCCACGCCGCCGACCTCGAGCCGTCGGCGCGCGGCGAGCTCGAGATCACCGACCTCAACCGGATCTATCTCGAGCAGGGCAACCTCCAGGTGGAGGTTCTGCCGCGCGGCACCGCGTGGCTCGACACCGGCACCTTCGACTCGCTCAACGACGCGAGCAACTTCGTCCGCACGATCGAGGGCCGGCAGGGCTTCAAGATCGGTGCGCCCGAGGAGGTCGCCTGGCGGATGGGCTTCCTCTCGGATGCCGAGCTGGCCGAGCGCGCCGAACCCCTGGTCAAGAGCGGCTACGGCGCCTACCTCCTCGGACTGCTCGAGGAGCTGCAGGGTCAGTAGGCCCCGCGGCCGCTCATCACGGCGGTGAAGGTACGGGCCAGGATCACCAGGTCCTGCAGCATCGACCAGTTGTCGACGTAGTGGAGGTCGAGGCGGATCGCCTCGTCCCACGACAGTTCCGAGCGCCCGGAGACCTGCCACAGGCCGGTCATCCCGGGGCGCACGCGCAGTCGTCGATGCATCTCGTCGGTGTAGGCGCTGACCTCGGTCGGCAGTGGCGGGCGGGGGCCCACCAGGCTCATCTCGCCGCGCAGCACGTTGACCAGCTGGGGCAGCTCGTCCAGCGAGAAACGGCGCAGCCACACGCCCGGCCTCGTGATGCGGGGATCGTCGCGCAGCTTGAACAGGCCCTCGGTGTGCCCGCTCCGGGTCTGCAGGTCGGGCAGCAGGTCCTCGGCGTCGACCACCATCGAGCGCAGCTTGAGACACCTGAAGTGCTCGCCGTCGCGACCGACGCGGCGCTGCCGGAACAACACGGGGCCGCGGTCGTGCAGGTGGATGCGGGCCGCGGCCAGCGCGATCACCGGCGCGAAGAGCACCAGCAGGGCGAGCGCCCCCGCGACGTCGAAGGTGCGCTTGGCCCAGCGGGTCGCGGCGGCAGAGCGCACGGTGTCCGCACTCTCCAGCCTCACGCTCGACCTCGCCTCGACGGTGTTCATGCCCTTGACAACGCTGACAACCCTCTCAGGTCACCGCGCCATCGTCAGGTGATCTCACGAAGGTCTGCTTCGACCATGGCCGAGACGACGCCGTCGAAGTCGACGGTGGGGGCCCAGCCGAGCCGTTCGCGGGCCCGCGAGGCGTCGCCCGTGAGGTCGGTGGCGTCGGCCGGTCGGGTCAGCGCGGCGTCGCTGCTCACCAGCCCTTCCCAGTCGCTGATGCCGGCGTGCCGGAAGGCGGTGGCCACGAAGTCGCGGACGGTGTGGCCCACGCCCGTGGCGATGACGTAGTCGTCCGGAGAGTCGGCCCGGGCGGCCCGCACCATCGCGTCGACGTAGTCGGGCGCCCAGCCCCAGTCGCGGCGGGCGTCGAGGTTGCCGAGGGTGAGGCTCTCGGCCCGCCCCTGGGCGATGGCAGCGACGCCGGCCGTGATCTTGCGGGTCACGAACCTCGTCGGCCGGCGCGGGGACTCGTGGTTGTAGAGCACCAGGCTCGAGGCGTGCACGCCTCGCTGGCGGTGTACGGCGACCGCGAGATGTGCGAAGGCCTTCGCGGCGCCGTACGGGTTCAGCGGGCGGACGGGCGTGTGCTCGGTCTGCGGCGAGTGGTCGGGCTGCCCGAAGATCTCCGCACTGGAGGCCTGGACGATCCGCACGTGCTCGCCTACCAGTCGCGCCGACTCCATCAGCGCGACGGCCGCGAAGCCGTTGACCCGCGCCGTCAGGTCGGGCTCGTCCCACGACTGCGCGACCGAGCTGATCGCCGCGAGGTTGTAGACCTCGTCGGGCGCCAGGTCGAGCACGAGCCGGCGGGTGGCCTCGACGTCGGCGAGGTCGCCGACGTGCAGGGTCACCTCGGGCGGGCAGTACGGCGGAGACGCGTCGTCGCGCAGGACGAGGGCGTGCACCTCGGTGCCGTCGGCGAGCAGCCGCTCGGCGAGGTAGCTGCCGTCCTGGCCGCCGATGCCGGTGACCAGGGCCCGGGTCACCAGCCCGCCTTCAGGGCGGCGACGTCGGCGTCGACCATTATCGCGACGAGCTCCTCGAAGCGGACCGTCGGCTCCCAGCCGAGAACCTCGCGCGCCTTGCTGGCGTCGCCGATCAGCTCGTCCACCTCGGCGGGGCGCATGAACGCAGGGTCCTGACGGACGTAGCGCTTCCAGTCGTCGATGCCGACGTGGGCGAACGCGACCCGGACCAGCTCCTCGATCGTGTGGGTCTCGCCGGTCGCGATGACGTAGTCGTCGGCCTCGGGCTGCTGCAGCATCCGCCACATGGCGTCGACGTAGTCGCCGGCGAAGCCCCAGTCGCGGCGCGCGTCGAGGTTGCCCATGACCAGCTCGTCCTGCATGCCGAGCTTGATCGCGGCGACGGCCTTGCTGACCTTGCGGGTGACGAACTCCTCGCCGCGGCGCGGGGACTCGTGGTTGAACAGGATCCCGGAGCTGGCGTGCATTCCGTAGGACTCGCGGTAGTTGATCGTCATGTAGTGGCCGTAGACCTTGCTCACGCCGTAGGGCGAGCGCGGCCACAGCAGCGTCGACTCGCGCTGCGGGGTCTCCTGCACCTTGCCGAACATCTCCGAGCTCGACGCCTGGTAGAAGCGCACCGCCGACGGGTCGTCGCCGCAGTGCAGACGGACGGCCTCGAGGAGGTTGAGCACCCCGATCGCGGTGACGTCGCTGGTGACGAAGGCGTTCTCCCAGGAGTAGGCCACGAAGCTCACCGCACCGAGGTTGTAGACCTCGTCGGGCTGCGACTCGCGCAGCGCCCGCATCAGGCTGGACAGGTCGGTGAGGTCACCGTTGTGCAGCCGGACGTCGGGCACGAGGCGCTCGACGAGCTCGCGTCGCGGGTTGTTCTGGCCGCGGATCACGCCATGGACGTCGTACCCCTTCGCGAGCAGCAGCTCAGCGAGGTAGAGGCCGTCCTGGCCGGTGATGCCGGTGATGAGTGCGGTGGGCATGAGGGTGAGTCTGGCAGCCGCGTTGGCCGTAGGCTTCCGCACCATGAAGATCCTGGTCACCGGCGGCGCCGGCTACATCGGCTCGCACACGGTTCTCGAGCTGCTCGCCCACGGACACGACGTCGAGGTGCTCGACAACTTCGACAACTCCTCGGCCGAGTCGATCCGGCGGGTGGAGAAGCTGGCCGGGCGCACGGTGGCCGTGCACGAGCTCGACCTGCGCGACGAGCCGGCGGTGACGGCGCTGTTCGCCGGCGGCGGCTACGACTCGGTGATCCACTTCGCCGGCCTCAAGGCGGTGGGGGAGAGCGTGGCGAAGCCGCTCGCCTACTACGGCAACAACCTCGAGTCCACCCTCGTCCTGCTGCGCGCCATGGCTGCCTCCGACACCCGCCAGCTGGTCTTCTCCTCCTCCGCGACGGTGTACGGCGACCACGCCCCCGTGCCCTACCAGGAGGACCACGAGCCGCTGGGCGCCAACAACCCCTACGGCTGGACCAAGGTGATGATCGAGCAGGTCCTGCGCGACGTCGCCGCGTCCGACTCGTCGTGGCGCATCGGCATCCTGCGCTACTTCAACCCCGTGGGGGCCCACGAGTCGGGCGAGATCGGGGAGGACCCGTCGGGCATCCCCAACAACCTCACCCCCTACATCGCCCAGGTCGCGGTCGGCCGACGCGAGTCGCTGACCGTCTTCGGCGACGACTACGACACCCCCGACGGCACCCCGCTGCGCGACTACATCCACGTCCTTGACCTCGCGTCGGGCCACGTCGCCGCGCTGGAGCACCTCGCCGCCATGGAGGGTGGCGCCCGCGCGTGGAACCTCGGCACCGGCCACGGCTCGTCGGTCCTCGAGGTGATCGCGGCCTTCGAGAAGGCGACCGGCGTGAAGGTCCCCTACACCGTCGGCCCGCGCCGCTCCGGCGACCTGACCGAGTCCTTCGGCGACCCCACCCGCGCCGAGGCCGAGCTGGGCTGGAAGGCCACCCGCTCCATCGACGACATGCTCACCGACCTGTGGCGCTGGCAGTCGCAGAACGCCGAGGGCTTCGGGGGCTGATCCACCACCAGCTGCAGGCAGTTGGGACGCGGCGCTGCGGCTGTCACGCTCCGCAACGCCGTACGGCGCCTCGAACTGCCTGCAGTTGATCGCCTGTGGATGACGGGCGACGCCTGAGCGCGATCCCGGGCAAGGTGGAGGGCATGACTCCACTGGCCGCTCTCGAGGAGCTCGGGTGCGTGGCCAGCCGCAAGCAGTTGGTGGCCATGGGCGTGCCGATCACGGCCATCACGAAGGCGCTGGAGGCCAAGGAGATCACCCGCGTCCGGCACGGCAAGTACGTCGCCGGCGACGGGGCAGGCCTGATCGCGACGGCCGAAGCCCTCGGCGGCGTGGTGTCGCACCTGAGTGCGGCGCTGCACTACGAGTGGACCCTCAAGTCCGTCCCGAGCCGGTCGACCATCACCCTCCCACGCACCTCACGGGCCGTGTCCGGCTTCGAATGCCACTGGCGCCCGCTCCGGACCGATGAGCTCGAAGACCGCGTGACCTCGCGCATCGACACAGTGATCGCGTGCGCTCGCAGCTATGACTACGACGTGGCTTTGTGCGTGGCCGACTCCGCCCTTCGCGAGCGCACCGTGACCCAGACCCAGCTCATCGCGGCGGCGCTGGCGTCACCCAGGTCGGGTCGAGCGAAGGCACTCCGAGTCGCGAGGGACGCCGACTACCGGTCCGCCAATGCCTTCGAGTCCTGCACCCGGGCGATCGCCAACTCGGTGCCAGGCCTGTGTGTGCGGCCGCAGGCATGGATCGGTCGTACGGCGCGGGTCGATCTGCTGGACAAGGAGCTCGGCATCGTCGTCGAGTGTGAATCCTTCGCGCACCACGGGACCAAGGAAGCGCTTGCACGAGACGTGAGGCGCTACACCGCGCTTGCGCGGCTCGGGTACGTCGTCGTCCGGTTCACCTGGGCCGAGGTGATGTACGCGCCCGACTACGTCCGTCAGGCGCTGGCCGACGTGGTCGCGGTCCGCCAACTGCAGGCAGTTCGGATGCCGATCTGAGTGACTGAGCGTGGAGGCGAAGCCAACGGCGTTGAGCTGCCTGCAGTTGAGTCAGGTGACGGCGTTCCGGGTCGCGTAGCGCGGCTCGCGCCAGACCTCGGTCGTCAGGACGTCGGCAAGCACGTCGACGGCGTCCCACACATCGGCGTACCCGACGTAGAGCGGTGTGAAGCCGAAGCGCATCAGGTCGGGAGCGCGGAAGTCGCCGATGACTCCGCGCTCGATCAGGGCCTGCATGGGGGCGTAGCCGTCCTCGTGGCGCAGCGAGACCTGGCTGCCGCGCACGGCGTGCTCGCGGGGGGTGACGACCGAGACGTGCTCGCCGACGCGGTCCTCGACGAGTGAGATGAACAGGTCGGTCAGGGCCAGGCTCTTGGTGCGTACGGCGCCCAGGTCGACCCGGTCCCAGATCTCCAGGCTGGCCTCGAGCCCGGCGCAGCTGAGCAGGTGGGGGGTGCCGACGAGGAAGCGGCTGATCCCGGGCGCGGGCTCGTAGTCGGGCGTGAACGCGAACGGGTCGGCGTGGCCGTGCCAGCCTGACAACGGCTGGGTGGCGGCGGCCTGGTGCTCACTCGCGACGTAGATGAACGCGGGGGAGCCGGGGCCGCCGTTGACGTACTTGTAGGTGCAGCCGACCGCGAAGTCGGCACCGCAGCCGTCGAGGTCGACCGGCAGGGCGCCCACGCTGTGGCACAGGTCCCAGATCATCACCGCACCCGCGGCGTGCACCTGGGCGGTGACCGCAGCCATGTCGTACATCCGGCCCGTGCGGTAGTCGACGTGGGTCAGCACGACCGCGGCCACGTCCTCGTCGAGGACGTCGGCGAGGGTGGGGCCGTCCGCGGCGATCAGCCGGTGCTCGTGGGTCGAGCCGGAGGCGCCCTGCATGATGTAGAGGTCGGTGGGGAAGTTGTCGCGATCGCCGACGACCGCGGTGCGGCCGGGACGCAGGGACAGCGCGGCGGTCAGGGCCTTGAACACGTTGACCGACGTCGAGTCACAGACCACGACCTGGCCCGGCCCGGCCCCGACGAGCCGGCCGACCCGGTCACCGAGGGTGCGGGGCGCCTCGAACCAGCCGGCGTCGTTCCAGCTGCGGATCAGGCCCTGCCCCCACTCCTGGGTGACGACGCGCTGCAGGTGCTCGGCGGTGCGGACGGGCAGGGCGCCGAGGGAGTTGCCGTCGAGGTAGATCACGCCGTCGGGCAGCACGAACTCGTCGCGGTGGGCGGCGAGCGGGTCGCTCGCATCGAGCGCCACGCAGGCCTCACGGGTCATCGCAGTCATCGGACCTCCAGGGCTGACAGGGCTGCGAGCACGACCCGCAGGTGGGGGACTTCGTGGACCCGCAGCAGCTGCGCGCCACCCAGGGACGCCAGCACGGCGTAGAACCCCTCGGCCTTGCGGAACTCGTCGCCGAACAGGTCGTAGGTGTGCGGCAGCACGTTGCAGACCGGGACGCCGAGCGGGCGCAGCCGGAACGTCTGCGACAGCACCCGCGTCTGGTGCCGGGCGCGCCCGACCGGGTCGAGCAGGTTGCCGTAGTGGAAGCCCATGCCCGGATCGATGATGACCTTGTCGACGCCCAGCGCGCGGGCCCGTTCGAGGCGTACGGCGAAGTGCTCGAGCAGCACGGGCATCGGATCGGCCTGAGGCGGGACGTCGGAGGCCTCGCGCACGTTGGCGACCTCGCCGAAGCACATCACGACCGCCGCGTCGTGTTCGGCCGCG
Organism: Nocardioides sp. CF8; assembly: GCF_000389985.1. Taxonomy (NCBI): domain Bacteria; kingdom Bacillati; phylum Actinomycetota; class Actinomycetes; order Propionibacteriales; family Nocardioidaceae; genus Nocardioides; species Nocardioides sp. CF8. The sequence continues at coordinate 3,276,955 of NZ_CM001852.1, read as the reverse complement.
AGGGTGAGCATCTCCTCCTCGTGCTCGCGGCCGGTCATGTTCAGGATCCGTGCGCCCGCCTGGAGGCAGGCAGTCACGACGCGGGGCTCGTAGGTCTCCACGGAGACCAGCGCGTGCTCGGCCAGGCCCTCGACCGCGGGCACCAAGGTCGCGATCTGGGCGTCGGGGCCGACCCGGGCAGCCTTGGCGTTGCTCGACTCGGCGCCGAGGTCGATGATCGAGGCGCCCTGCGCGGCCTGGACCCGTCCCATCCGGACGGCGTCCGCGGGCGACGTCGCGACGCTCTCGCGGTAGGTCGAGTCGCGGGAGAGGTTGACGCAACCCATCAGCGTCACCGGGCCGTCACCGATCGTGACCGGGCCCTGCGGCCCGTCGAGCACGACCGGCGTCACCGGCGAGCGCCAGGCATCGCCGTACTCGTGCTGGAGGGAGGCGAGGTCGGCGAGCGTGATCACGAGCCACACTCTAGGTTGGGCGCCATGGAGCTTGTCGGCATGCGGGACCTGGACGACGAGGCCCTGGCGGCTGCCTATGCGCGGCGCGGCGAGCCCTGGCTGCGGGTCAACTTCGTCAGCACGGTCGACGGTGCCGCCCAGGGCGGCGACGGGCTGAGCAAGAGCATCAACAACGCGGCGGACAAGCGGGTCTTCAACCTGCTGCGCAGGCAGGCGGACTGCCTCGTCGTCGGGGCCGGGACGCTGCGCGCCGAGGGCTACGACGTCCCGCGGCTGCCGCTCGTCGTGGTCAGCCGCTCCGGGCAGGTGCCCGAGGGGCTGGTCGGTGCTCCCGCGGGCAGGATCACGATGGCGACCGTCGCGAGCGCGCCCCACCTGGCCGAGACGACGGCCCTGCTCGGGTCGGAGAACACGCTGGTGCTCGGCGAGGATGAGGTCGACCTGGTGGCGCTCAAGGCGGAGCTGGCGCAGCGCGGCTGGGTGGACCAGCTGAGCGAGGGCGGACCGCACCTGTTCGGGTCGATGGTCGCTGCAGGGGTGGTCGACGAGCTGTGCCACACGATCGTGCCGCGCCTCATCGGCGGCGCCCACCTGCGGATCATGGCCGGGGTGGACGTCGACGTCGCGCTGGAGCCGGTGTCCTTGCTCGAGCAGGACGGGACGCTGCTGGGGCGCTGGCTGGTCAGCCCGGCAGGCTGATGCCCTCGGCTGCCGCGCGAGCCCGCAGCCGCGGCAGCACGTCCTTCTCGTACGCCGCCATGAACCGCGCCTGGTCGGGACCCGGCGCGTGGAAGACGAGGTGGCGGAAGCCCATCTCGACGTAGGCCCAGACCTTCTCGACGTGCTCGTCGGGGTCGCTGGAGACGATGAAGCGCGAGGCCGTGCGCTCGACGGGCAGGGCGTCGGCGAGGCGCTGCATCTCGATCGGGTCCTCGACGCCGGTCTTCTCGTCGCTGGAGAGCGCGAGCGCGCCCCAGAAGCGGGTGTCGTCCATCGCCCGGGACAGGTCCTCGTCGAAGGAGACCTTGACCTCGATCATCAGGTCGAGGTCGTCCAGCGTCCGGTCCGACTTGGCCGCACCCTCGGCGAGTGCGGGCAGCAGCGTGTCGACGTACAGCGAACGGCCCTTCCCGCTGGTGCAGATGAAGCCGTCGCCCACCCGGCCGGCGAGCCGCGTGGCGGAGGGGCCCGACGCGGCGACGTACAACGGGACGGGCTGCTCGGGGAGGTCGTAGATGGTGGCGTTGGCGAGCTGGTAGTAGTCGCCCTCGAAGCTCACGCGCTCGCCGGCCCACAGCGACTGGATGACCTGCAACGCCTCCTTGAGCCGGGCGAAGCGCTCCTTGCCCTCGGGCCACTCGAGGCCGAGCGGCGCCTCGTTGAGCGACTCCCCGGAGCCGACGCCGAGGATGATCCGGCCCGGCGCCAGGCAGCCCAGGGTCGCGAAGGCCTGAGCGATCACGCCGGGGTGGTAGCGGAAGGTCGGGGTCAGGACGCTGGTGCCGAGGGCGACGCGGCTGGTGCGCGCGGCGACCGCGCCGAGCCAGGGGAGCGCGGCCGGGGCGTGCCCGCCGTCGTGGCGCCAGGGCTGCAGGTGGTCGCTGATGAAGACCGAGTCGAAGCCGGAGTCCTCGGCCAGCACGGCCAGGTCGGCCAGCTCGCGCGGGGCGAACTGCTCGGATGACGCCTTGTAGCCGAACCTCAGCATGGGGCTGCCCTTCAGGAGATCGTGCCGGAGTTGTTCTTGGCGAGCGAGCGCGAGATGACCATGCGCTGGATCTGGTTGGTGCCCTCGAAGATCTGCATGACCTTGGCCTCGCGCATGTAGCGCTCGACCGGGAAGTCGCGGGTGTAGCCGTAGCCGCCGAGCACCTGGACGGCGTCGGTGGTGACCTTCATGGCGTTGTCGGTGGCGACCATCTTGGCGATCGAGGCCTCCCGGGAGAAGGGCAGGCCGGCATCCTTCAGGCGCGCTGCGTGCAGGGTGGTGGCGCGGGCCGACTGCACCGCGGACTCCATGTCGGCCAGCACGAAGGCGAGGCCCTGGTGCTCGATGATCGGTTTGCCGAAGGTCTCGCGCTCGCGGGCGTAGGCCACGGCAGCATCGAGCGCCCCCTGCGCCAGCCCGGTGGCGACGGCCGCGATCCCGAGGCGGCCGGAGTCGAGGCCGGCCAGCGCGATCTTGAGCCCGTCGCCCTCCTCGCCGAGCCGGCGGGACGCGTCGACGCGCACGTCGTCGAAGCGCATCGTCGCGGTCGCCGAGCCGGTCAGCCCCATCTTGCGTTCCGGCGGGTCGGCGGTGAGGCCGTCGGCCCCAGCCGGGACGAGGAAGCAGGAGATCCCGCCCCGGTCCTGCGACGTCCGGGCCATCACCTTGTAGAAGTCGGCGTGCCCGCCGTGGGTGGTCCACGCCTTGGCTCCGTTGAGGACGTAGGAGTCGCCGTCGCGTCGAGCCGTCGTCCGCATCGCAGCCGGGTCGGAGCCGGCATGCGCCTCGGAGAGGCAGTAGGCGCCGAGCAGCGAGCCGCCGAGCATGTCGGGCAGCCACTCGGCCTGCTGCTCGGGTGTGCCGTACATCGCCAGCCCGAAGCAGGAGAGTGCGTGCACCGAGACGCCGACCCCGACGGAGGACCACACGGCGCCGATCTCCTCGAGCACCTGAAGGTAGACCTCGTAGGGCTGGTCGCCGCCGCCGTGCTCCTCGGGATAGGGGAGTCCCAGCAGCCCGGCCTGGCCGAGCATCGCGAAGACGTCGCGCGGGAAGGCCTCGGTGGCCTCGGCCTCGGCGGAGCGCGGAGCCAGCTCCTTGTCGGCGATCTCGCGGACGAGGGCGAGCAGGTCACGCGCTTCCCCGGTGGGCAGGGTGCGGGCTGCGGTCATGAGCCGGAGGCTACCCGCGACTCCTTTGCCACGCGCGCACGTAGTCCGTCCGGGCCATCTGTTCTTGAACACCGATGCGGCTGATCATCCACCCCTAGCATCCGCCCATGGGCGACCGATGGCTTCCGTACGCCGCCGCTGCCCTGGCGTCGGGGGCGAGCGCGCTGATCATGGGCGTCCTCATCCTCCCGTCCTCCGGCACCAGCTCGGAGCTCATCGACGCCCTCAAGGCATCGCCGGACCGGTGGCTGATGGCATCGGCCGCCTTCATGTACGCCGCGGTCGGACTCACCCTCGGGATCCCGGCCTTCCTGCACCTGCTCACCAGGCGTGGGCGCGCGACGGGACAGTTCGGCGCCGTCCTGTTCTCCATCGGCACGATCGGCCTGGCGGGGTATGCCGCCCTGCTGATCTTGTTCCGCGCGCTCACCTTGCACTCGTTGGTCGGCGAGCGCGAGATCGAGCTGCTCTCGAACGACCCCGGGCTGCGCGCCTACGTCGGCGCGTTCGTGCTGGCGTTCCAGGCGGGGCTGGTGGTCCTCGCGGTGGCGCTGCTGATGGCGGGCAGCGTGCAGCGCTGGATCCCCGTGGCCATGATGGCCTACGCGGTCGTCTCCCCCTTCGCCCGAGAGCTCCCCGAGGGGCTGCGGGCCGTGCACATCCTGGTGCTCGGCACCGCCCTGATCGCGGTCGCGGTCAGCGCCAACGAGGCCTGGTCCGGCCTGGCGCGGCGCGCCCCGCACTGACGCGGCCTTCGCGGGCTTCACCCGGCGCCGGGGAGCCAGACGGTGAAGGTGCTCCCTCGTCCGGGACCGCCGCTGGCCGCGGTGATCTCACCGCCGTGAGCCTCGACCAGGGCCTGGGCGATGGTCAGTCCGATCCCGCTGCCGCCGCGGGTCCGGTCGCGGGCGCTGTCGACCCGGTAGAACCGGTCGAAGACATGGCCGAGGTCGGCGCCGGCGATGCCCTCCCCGGTGTCGGCCACCACGAACTCCATGCCGGTGCCGCGCCGGCGACACGTGACCCGCACGCTGCCGCTGCTCACGGTGTGGCGCAGCGCGTTGTCGAGCAGGTTGGTCAGCACCTGGCCGATCCGCTCGGAGTCCGCCAGCACCAGGTCCTCGTCCTCGGCGGCGACGTCGAGGCGCACGCCCTTGTCGGCGTAGTGGCCCGCGGCCGCCTGGACGGCCGCCCGGGCGATGGCGCCGCCCTGGACCGGGCGCGGCTCCACGTCGAGGGCCTCCTGGGCCCGGGAGAGGGCCACGACGTCCTCGGCCAGCCGCGCGAGCCGGCGGGTGCTGCCACGCAGCACGCCCACCGTCTGGTCGTCGAGCTGCCTGATCCCGTCCTCGACCGCCTCCAGGTGGGCCTCGATGGTGGCCAGCGGCGTCCGCATCTCGTGGGCGAGGTCGGCCAGCATCCGCCGCCGGTTGGTCTCCACGGTCTCCAGGCGTTCGGCGAGGGCATTGACCGCGGCGGCCAGGGTGGTGAACTCCCCGCCGAGCGCGGGGTCGGGGACCCGGGAGCGGTAGCGGCCCGCGCCGATCTCGGCGGCAGCCGCGGTGACCGGGGTGATCGCGCGCTGCAGCCGCCGGCTGACGTAGGCCGAGACGACCAGCCCGGCGGCGACCGCGATGGGCAGCGCCACCGCCAGCGAGATCAGCAGGGCCGAGGCGAACGCTTCCTCGACATGCCGGGTCTGGGCGGGGGTGCTGACGCTGCCGGACCGGGCGAGGTGGTCGCGGAAGACGCTGGGCGCCAAGATGGCGGCCACCAGCCATGTGGTGAGTGCTCCGGTCACCACCACCAGCGAGTGCGCGGCCAGCAGGCGTGCGACCAGGCTCGGCCGGGCGCGACCCGGCCCACCTGAGGTGGTCTCGCGCGGGGTCATTCCCCCGGCCCCATCCGGTAGCCGATCCCGCGGACGGTGCGCACGAACCGGCCCTCGGTGGCGTCGTCGCCGAGCTTGCGCCGCAGGTGGCCGATGTGCACGTCGACCAGGTGCTCGTCGCCGACCCAGGTGGGTCCCCACACCTCGCCGATGAGCTGACGGCGGCTGAATGCCAGCCGGGGCCGCCGCGACAAGGTGGCGAGCAGGTCGAACTCGGTGCGGGTCAGGGAGACCGGCTGCCCGGCCAGCCAGACGTCGCGGCCCACGGGATCGATGGTCAGCGGACCGAAGGAGCGCATCGGCACGTCCAGGGGATCCTCGGTGGTCGCGGTGCCGGCGGCGGCGAGGGGGCGGGGCCGTCGCAGCATCGCCTGGATGCGGGCCATCAGCTCGCGGGGGCTGAACGGCTTGGTCAGGTAGTCGTCGGCTCCCACCGAGAGCCCGACCAGGGTGTCGACCTCCTCGGCGCGGGCGGTCAGCATGACCACGTAGGCGTCGGAGAAGGTGCGCAGCTGACGGCACACCTCCACTCCGTCCAGCCCGGGCAGCCCCAGGTCGAGCACGACCAGGTCCGGGTCGACCTCGCGGGCGAACCGGACGGCGTCGCGGCCGTCACCGGTCAGGGTCACCTGGAACCCGCCGCGCTCGAGGTAACTGCCGACCAGCGAGGCGAGGTCGGCCTCGTCCTCCACGACCAGGGCCCTGCGTCCCGGGCCGCCGACCGTGCTCTCCACCATGCGTGTCATCGTCTCAGGTCCCCAGGGAACGCGCACCGGTCCGGCCTTCTTCACCAAACCTTGACCAGAGCATCACACCGTCACCACGGCCGTGCGTGAGGCTCGGGCCAACAACAGATGAGCGATAAGGGAGCTGAGCACGATGATGGGTTGGTACGGCAACGGAGTCGGCTGGGTCGGCTGGATCACCATGACTTTGCTCATGGTCTCGTTCTGGGCGGTGGTGGTCTTCGCCGTCATCGCCATGTTCCGCGGATCCGGCGCTGGCGGGCAGAGCTCCCGTCCGCTCGGTCAGCGGACCCCCATGGACGTCTTGGAGGAGCGGTTCGCCCGCGGCGAGATCGACGCCGAGGAACTGCGTACCCGCGCCGAGATCCTGCGCCACAAAGACCGCTGACGCCGGCACCACAGTCCTGCACCCACACTCCGAGGAGCACCCACATGTCACAGCTCACCCGCCGCGCCCTCATCCGGGGAGGACTCGGCGTCACGGCCGTCGCCACCACGGGGCTGCTCGCCGGCTGCACGACCTCGTCGTCCAGCAGCCAGGTCGGGCCGACCGCGAGCGCCGTCGCGGAGGCCGAGGCCAGACGACGCAGCGCATCGGGCTCCGTGGTCCGCGCCAAGCTGCGCCCGCGCCCGGTGACCCTGGACCTCGGCGGCCGGACGGTCAGCACCTGGGCCTACGGCGACTCCGTCCCCGGGCCGCTGCTGCGTGCCACGGCCGGTGACGTGTTGAAGGTGGCGGTCGACAACGGCCTGGCCACCGACACCAGCGTGCACTGGCACGGGATCGCACTGCGCAACGACATGGACGGGGTCCCCGGACTCACCCAGGAGCCGATCGGGGCGGGCGAGGTCTTCGACTACGAGTTCACGCTCCCCCACCCGGGGACGTACTTCTACCACCCGCACTCCGGCGTCCAGCTCGACCGCGGGCTCTACGGCGTCCTGGTCGTCGACGACCCGGCGGAGCCGGGGAGCTACGACGAGGAGTGGATCGTGGTCCTCGACGACTGGATCGACGGCACGGGCCGCACTCCCGACGAGGTGCTGGAGGAGCTCAAGGCGGCGCCCTCGAACGGGATGCACGGCGGCATGGAGCACATGGGGCCGATGACGGGCGGGCCCGGTGACATGCGCTCGGAGATCCTCGGCGGCGCCGGGGACGTCGAGCACCCCTACTACCTGGTCAACGGCCGGACGCCGCAGGACCCGGTCACGCTGACCGGTCGGCCCGGTCAGCGGGTGCGGATCAGGATCGTCAACGCCGGCTCGGACACCGCGTTCCGGGTGGATCTGGGCGGGCACTCGATGAGTGTCACCCACAGCGACGGCTTCGCCGTGGCACCGGTCGAGACCGACGCGCTGCTGATCGCGATGGGCGAGCGCTACGACGTGGTGGTCACCCTCGGTGACGGGGCCTTCCCGCTGGTCGCCTCGGCCGAGGGCAAGGGCGGGGCCGCGCTGGCGGTGGTGCGCACCGGCAGCGGGCCTGCGCCGGGGGCGAGCAGCTCGCCCGCGGAGTTGGCCGGCCGGGTGCTGCTGGGCACCGACCTGGTCGCCGAGGAGTCGGTCCGACTGCCGCAGCGGTCGGTGGACCGACGGCACGACCTGGTGCTCGCGGGCACGATGGCGCCGTACCGGTGGACGATCAACGGCAAGACGATGGAGGACGCCGAGCCCCTGCCGGTGACCCAGGGCGAGCGGGTCCGGCTGCGTTATGTGAACCAGTCGATGATGTTCCACCCGATGCACCTGCACGGGCACACCTTCGGCCTGGTCGAGGGTGGTGCCCGCAAGGACACGGTCGTGGTGGGCCCGATGGCCTCGGTCGAGGTCGAGATCGACACCGACAACCCGGGCCAGTGGGCCACGCACTGTCACAACATCTACCATGCCGAGGCCGGGATGATGACGACCGTGTCTTACCAGGCGTAGGGCGCCGGGACTCCCTACTCGGCGGCCTACCGCCCGCGCCCGCCCCCCGTCACCAACGGGCATGCGGCCGAGTTGCGCCGCATGCCCGTGGAGACGGTCTCGTGCCTGCGCTCAGGCGACCATTCCGTGGGGGTCGATCACGTACTTCTTCGCCGCACCCTGGTCGAACTCCTGGTAGCCCTGCGGGGCCTCGTCCAGGCTGATCGTCGTCGCACCCACCGCCTTCGCGATGTGGGCCTTGTCACTGAGGATCATGTTCATCAGTTGGCGGTTGTACTTCTTCACCGGGCACTGGCCGGTGGTGAACGAGTGCGACTTCGCCCAGCCGAGACCGAGCCTGACGCCGATCTGGCCGATCTTGGCGTTCTCGTCGATGCCGCCGGGGTCGCCGGTGACGTACAGGCCGGGAACACCGAGCGCCGCACCGGCGCGCGAGACGGTCATGATGTCGTTGAGCACCGTCGCCGGTGCCTCACCCGCACCGTGACCGTGGCCACGGGCCTCGAAGCCGACAGCGTCACAGGCAGCGTCAACCTCCGGCTCGCCGAGGATCTGCTCGATCATGTCCGGCAGCGAGGCGCCCGAGCTGAGGTCGACCGTTTCGCAGCCGAAGCTCGCGGCCTGCGCCAACCGGTCGGCGTTCATGTCGCCCACGATCACCGTGGACGCGCCGAGCAGGTGCGCGGAGTACGCCGCCGCGAGGCCCACCGGACCCGCACCGGCCACGTAGACCGTCGACCCGCTGGTCACACCGGCGGTGAAGACACCGTGGTAGCCGGTCGGGAAGATGTCGGAGAGCATGGTCAGGTCGAGGATCTTCGCCAAGGCCTGGTCCCGGTCGGGGAACTTCAGCAGGTTGAAGTCGGCATAGGGCACCATGACGTATTCGGCCTGGCCACCCACCCAACCGCCCATGTCGACGTAGCCGTAGGCAGCGCCGGCGCGAGCCGGGTTGACGTTGAGGCAGATGCCGGTCTTGCCCTCGTTGCACATCCGGCAGCGGCCACAGGCGATGTTGAAGGGCACCGAACAGATGTCGCCCTCCTTGACGAAGAGGACGTCCTCGCCCACCTCGACGATCTCGCCGGTGATCTCGTGGCCGAGCGACTGACCCACCGGTGCGGTGGTACGGCCCCGCACCATGTGCTGGTCGCTGCCGCAGATGTTGGTGGTGACCAGCTTGAGGATCGCTGCGTGCGGCGCCTTCTTCTTGATCCCCAGACCGCTCACCACATCGGCCGGCAGCTCCAGCTTCGGGTAGTCGATCGACTCGACGGCTACCTCTCCCGGTCCCTTGTACACCACTACGCGGTTTCCCGTCATGGCATTTCCCTTCTCCTTGGTGACTGCCCGACCCGGTCCCGGGACGGGCACGTTCTTGTCGGCGTCCCGCGCTCGTACGGCGCGAGCGCCGGTCAGGCGCCGTCTTTGGTGAGGCGCTCGTTGGTGGGGGTGTACGTCTCGTCGACGGCAACCGCAACCTTGCCAGGCTCGGCCACGTAGTCGTACAGGAAGGCAGCGACGGTGGCCCCTGCCACTGGTCCGACGACGTAGACGATCAGGTCGGCCCACTGCGTGTTACCGCCGAAGATCGACGACACGAGGTCCGGGCCGAACGTACGTGCTGGGTTCAGCGAACCTCCGGTCTGGGGGCCGATGAGCAGGATCGCGCCGAGGACGGCCAGGCCGATCAGGAAGCCGGCCCAGCCCAGCGGCGCCCGGGAGTCCACCGCCACGGCCATGATGGTGAACATCAGCAGGAACGTTCCGAGTGCCTCCGCCACGACCGCCTGCCCCGTGGACACACCCTCGGCGATCGAGGTCATCCCCAGGCCCTGGTCGGCGGCACCGGTGCCGAAGACCACCACCACCAGGAGACTGCCGACCGCGGCGCCCACGAGTTGGACCGCGACGTAGGGGCCGACCTCTCGCCAGGGGAATCGTCGGGTGATCGCCAGCGCGATCGTCACGGCCGGGTTGATGTGGGCACCGGAGACCGGACCGAAGCCGTAGATCATCAAGGCGACGACGATCGCGAAGGCCAAGGAGATGAAGCCCAGGCCCGCGTAGTCCAGAGTGCCTCCGCCCACGGTCAGGGCCGCGATGACCGATCCCGTCCCGAAGAGGACCAGCATCGCCGTACCGATCGCCTCGGCGACAAGCCGTTTTCCCAGTTGCGCGTGTTCCACCGTAGCTCCCAACTCACCCATGCGTGACTGCTGTCACTCCAAGGGACGCTAGGGAGAAGGCCGCCTCCGGGGAAGAGTTCGGTGACGAACGGCCCGAAACGTGCAACGAACGGTTGGCCTCACAACCCCAGGTGCCGACGGACCGCGCCCGCGTGCGCTCTCGCCACGGGCACGGCGGAGCTGCGCCCGGCGTCGAGAATCAGTTTCAGCTCCCCTCCGGGACCCCGCTCCACCTCGACGACCCGGGCGAGGTTGACCAGATAGCGCCGGTGCACGCGCAGGAAACCATGACCCGCCAGGGCGTGCTCGAGGTTCTTCAGACCGCGGTGAGCGGCCCGGGCCCGGCCCCGATCGGTGGCCAGCCAGACAGTGTTGCCGTCCGCCTCGGCGTAGCGGATCTCGGCCGGGAGCAGCACGAGGGTGCGGCCCCGGACCTGGGCCACCACCCGGCTCAGCTGGCTCTGGGGCAGGACCTCGGGAGGGTCAGGAGTGATCGGTTCCCCCTGCATATCCCCCAGTGTCATCAAGAAGCCGATGGGATGGCATCCCTGGTGCACCGCGACGAGCGTCGCCTGGACGCCTTCGGCCGCGCCGGCCGAGACCGCCTCCACCGAGCCGATCCAGCCGGGAAGGTCGTGCGCCGCGTGCGCCGCCTTCGCGGCGAGGAGCCCGAACTCGGAGTCATCGAGCCGCACCCTGTCGGCGGGGTCTGTGCGGACCTGGCGTGCCTCGATCCCGAGCAGCTGACCGGCCTCCAAGCTGGCGACCACCACGTTGCCGCCGGTGTCGACGGCGAGCACCCCACCTCGCCTCCCGCGCATGGCGGAGGTGAATGCCGTGGCGAGCGCGGTGGCGTGCTCCTCGGCGCGAGAGATCAGGGTGGCCCGGACGAGGGCGGTGGTCCGGCGGAGCAGGTCCGGGGCGTCGTCGGGCATGCCCCCGGTGAGCGTGGAGACGTTGACGGCAGCCAGGGGCGAGCTGGTGACGGGGTCGATGACCGGGGCGCCCAGGCAGTCCAGGGCATGGAACCCCTCACACCAGTGCTCGGGGCCTCGCACGGACGAGAGGGTCTGCGCCTCGAGGGCGGTGCCCATGCCGTTCGTGCCGCTGGACATCTCCGACCAGGAGTACCACGGCCGCAGGTGGGCCTCGCCGGCAGCGGGGATGCCCTCGCCCCAGGAACCGACCAGTTGGCCACCCTCGTCCACCACTGTCACGACTCCGGTGCCGAGCAGCTGCCGCAGGGCCGCGGCGTGGCCGCCGAGTCCGGTCAGCAGCACGTCCCGGTCCAGGCACCGGTGGCTCGGGTCGAGCGCGGGCGGGGCGAGCGCGAGCCGCGGGTCGACGCCGTAACGGTCTCGACATCGAGTCCACGACAGGGCGATCGAGGGCCGGATGCCGTCCAGGTCCTGACTTCCCGCGGCGAACCGTTCCCGGACCCTGTTGATCTCGGCACCTTCGCCCGACTGCAGGGCGACGCTCATGTCGGGGTCATCTCCCATCCGTGCCATGGCGGGGGCTCACGGATCCGGACTCTGTGTGATGCCTGAACTATCGGCCCTGGCCCCCGTCCCGGTCAAGTTGGTGGGCGCCCAGTTGGCCCGAGCCGCCGCGGCGTGCGACCTACTTGTTGGCCTTGCGCGATGCGGATGCGGTCTTGGCGCGGGCATTGGCGTCGAGCACGACCTTGCGGATGCGGACCGAGTCGGGCGTGACCTCGACGCACTCGTCGTCGCGGCAGAACTCCAGGCTCTGCTCGAGCGAGAGGTGACGCGGCGGGATCAGCTTCTCGAAGTTGTCGGAGGTGGCGGACCTGATGTTGGTCTGCTGCTTCTCCTTGGTGATGTTGACGTCCATGTCGTCGGCGCGGGAGTTCTCGCCGACGATCATGCCCTCGTAGACCTCGGTCGTGGGCTCGAGGAACATGATCCCCCGCTCCTGCAGGTTGGTCATGGCGTATGCCGTGGCCGCACCCTTGCGGTCGGCCACCAGCGAACCGTTGGTCCGCGAGCGGATCTCGCCGGCCCAGGGCTCGTAGCCCTCGGAGATGCCGTGCGCGATGCCGGTGCCGCGGGTGTCGGTGAGGAACTCGGTGCGGAAGCCGATCAGGCCGCGCGCCGGCACCAGGAACTCCATCCGGACCCAGCCGGTGCCGTGGTTGGTCATCGACTCCATGCGCCCCTTGCGGGAGGCGAGCAACTCGGTGATGGTGCCGAGGTATTCCTCGGGGGCGTCGATGGTGAGGCGCTCGAACGGCTCGTGCACCTTGCCGTCGATCTCGCGGATGACCACCTGCGGCTTGCCGACGGTGAGCTCGAAGCCCTCGCGACGCATCTGCTCGACCAGGATGGCCAGCGCCAGCTCGCCACGGCCCTGCACCTCCCACGCGTCGGGACGCTCGGTCGGCAGGATGCGCAGCGACACGTTGCCGACGAGCTCGGCGTCGAGGCGGTCCTTGACGAGGCGAGCGGTGACCTTGCCACCCTTGGTGCGGCCGACCAGCGGCGAGGTGTTGGTGCCGATGGTCATCGAGATGGCCGGCTCGTCGACGTGGATGAGCGGCAGCGCGACGGGGTTCTCCGCGTCGGCCAAGGTCTCGCCGATGGTGATCTCGGGGATGCCGGCCACCGCGACGATGTCACCGGGACCAGCGGACTGGCCGGGCTGACGCTCCAGGCCCTCGGTGACCAGCAGTTCGGTGATCTTGACGTTCTTGACCGAGCCGTCGCGGCGCATCCAGGCCACGGTCTGGCCCTTGTTGAGGGTGCCCTCGTGGACCCGGACCAGGGCGAGCCGACCCAGGAACGGTGAAGCGTCGAGGTTGGTGACGTGGGCCTGCAAGGGGGCACCCTCGGTGTAGACCGGGGCCGGGATGGTCTCGAGGATCGTCTTGAACAGCGGCTCGAGGTCGCTGCCCTCGGGCATGGTGCCGTTCTCCGGCGCCACGAGGCTGGCGATGCCGGCACGGCCCGACGCGTAGACGACCGGGAAGTCGAGGGCGTCCTGGCTGTGGCTCTCGTCGAGGAGGTCCATGAAGAGCTCGTAGGTCTCCTCGACGACCTCTTCGATGCGGGCGTCGCTGCGGTCGGTCTTGTTGACGACCAGGATCACCGGCATGTCGGCGTTGAGCGCCTTGCGGAGCACGAAGCGGGTCTGCGGGAGCGGCCCCTCGGAGGCGTCCACGAGCAGCACGATGCCGTCGACCATGGACAGTCCTCGCTCGACCTCGCCACCGAAGTCGGCGTGACCTGGGGTGTCGATGATGTTGATGACCATCGGCTCACCGCCACCGGCCGGACCGGCGTAGTGCACGGCGGTGTTCTTCGCGAGGATGGTGATGCCCTTCTCGCGCTCGAGGTCACCGGAGTCCATGACCCGCTCGGCGACGCTCTCGGCCTGGTGGGCCGTGAAGGCGCCGGCCTGACGGAGCATGGCGTCCACGAGGGTGGTCTTGCCGTGGTCGACGTGGGCCACGATGGCGACGTTGCGAAGATCTGAGCGTTCAGGCATGCGAAAAGGGCTCCGAATTCAGGCAGATGCAGTCAAGGCTGTGAGCAGGCGCGTAGGGCGCCGCTCAAGGCTACCGGCGTCGGCGGCAGGCCCCGAATCCCAGCCATCGTCCCATCTCAGGTGCCGGGGGTGCTCCGGCTCAGACGGGCGGGAGTGATCTCGACCGGGAACGGCACAACGGTGGTGAAGGTCTCTTCGCCCACGACGTCGCCCACGTCGACCAGCTGCCCGTCGCGGCGCTCCCAGACCCGAAGCCGGGGGCCTTCGGGATCGACGACCCAGTAGGCCTCGATGCCGGCCTCGTCCAACCGGGCCTTCTTCGTGCTGAGATCGAAGAGGCGCGTGCTCGGCGAGGCGACCTCGACCGCGAGGAGCGGGACCGTGGGCAGGTCGCGCTCGGTGATGTCAGCGAACCGTGCCACCAGCAGGTCGGGCTGCATCACGGTGTCCTCGGCGAGCGTCACATCGAAGGGCGCCAGTACGACCACGAGGTCGGCCGGGCAGGCCGCGGCGAGCAGCAGGTGGAGTCGACCGAGCGCATCCTGGTGGCCAAAGCGTGGCGAAGGAGTCACCATCAGCACCCCGTCGATGAGCTCGTAGCGGTGCCCGTCATCGGGCATCTCGTCCAGGTCCGCGCGGGTGAGCGGACGGCTCTGCGGAATGAGGGTCATGGTCACCATCGTGCCCCCTTTGCTCCATGCCGACCAGCATGATCGAGGACGCAGGCTCACCTCGGCCGCTCTCCACGGGGGCAGGTTGCCCTCTCGGAGGAGTTGCGCAGTCGGAGGAGTTGCGCTGTCACAGGAAGCGGGTAGACCTAGTGCATGGACACCTCTCGGGACGTGATGACGTCCTGCACCTTCATCCCGCCGTGGTTGCTCGAGCGGGTGGGTGCGGTCGACGCCCTCGTGCTCGACGAGCGGCTGCGCCTACGCCGCAGTGCCCGGGCCGCCCACCCCCGCACGTCCGCGGCTTCGGCCCTCGACGTTGCGGCCTGGACGGTCCACGACGCGGGCAGCGCGACCACGCTCCCGGGCCGGCCGGTGCGCTCCGCGGGGCAGCCGGTGACCGGGGACGTCGCGGTCGACGAGGCGGCGGCCGGCATCGAGGCGACGCTCGCGATGTTCGCGGACGCCTTCGGCCGCTCGTCCTACGACGGCGCGGGCGCGCCGGTGTCCCTGACCGTCCACTACGGCCAGCGTTACGACAACGCGTTCTGGGACGGCGCCCAGCTGGTCTTCGGCGACGGTGACGGCCGGGTCTTCGAGCGCTTGACCCGCAGCGCCGACGTGCTGGCGCACGAGTTCGGGCACGCGGTCACCGAGCACACGACCGGCCTGGTCTACCGCGACCAGTCCGGCGCGCTCAACGAGTCGGTCTCCGACGTCTTCGCCGCCTGCTTCAAGCAGCACCTGGCCGGCGAGTCAGCGGCCAGGGGCGACTGGCTGATCGGCGAGGGGATCTTCGTCGCGGGCATCGGCGCCCGCGCGCTGCGCGACATGGCAGCCCCCGGCACCGCCTACGACGACCCGACCCTGGGCGCCGACCCGCAGGTCGGCCACCTCGATGACTTCATCGAGACCGACGACGACAATGGCGGCGTCCACCTCAACTCCGGCATCCCCAACCGGGCCTTCCACCTCGCCGCCACCGCGATCGGCGGCATGAGCCTCGAGGGTGCCGGCCGGATCTGGTATGCCGCACTGACGGCCGGGGAGGTGCGGCCCACCGCCGACTTCGCGCAGTTCGCGGCCGCGACGCTCGCGGCCGCCGGCGAGCACGCGGCGGCCGTGGCCTCGGCCTGGCAGCAGGTGGGGGTGTCGGTCGCCACCTCGACCCCCGACCGGTCCCACCCTGGTCAGTCCGGCCCCGATCAGTCCGGCCCGCCGGGTGCCGGTCCTGCCCTGGTCCGGGTCAGGCGCTCGGGCGGTTTCACCGGCCGGACCGAGGAGGGCGAGGTCAGCCTCGACGAGGCCGACGGGGGGGTGCGGTCGCTGGTGGAGCGCATCGACCTCGATGCCGTGGCGGCCGGCGCTGCGGCATACCGCCGGCTGCCTGACATGTTCGTCTACACCTTCCAGGTCGCCGACGGCGATCCGGTCACGCTGCCGGAGCAGGCGCTCTCGGGTGACCTGCACGAGCTCGCCGCGTTGGTGCTGCGGAGTGCGGGCGAGCGGTGAGGCTTCAGTCGGCGAGAGCCTTGTCGAGCGCCGCCTGCACGTGCAGCGTGGTGCAGGGGATCGCCGGCAGCTCGATGTCGGCCTGGCGGATGAGCAGCTCGAGCTCGGTGCAGCCGAGCAGGATAGCGCGAGCGCCGGCGTCCCAGAGCTCCTCGGTGATGGCGACGACGCGGCGTCGGGTGGCGTCGACGACGTGACCGTGCACGAGCTCGTCGTAGATCGCGTCGTTGAGGGTGTCGTGGTGCGACTCGTCGGGCACCAACACGGTGATGCCGTGCTCGGCGAGCCGGTCGATGAAGAACGAGTCCTCCATCGCGACCTTCGTGCCGATCAGGCCCACGGTCGAGTGACCGCCCTGGCGGCAGGCCTCGGCGACGACGTCACCGAGGTGGAGCACCGGGATGTCGACGGCCTCGGCCACGGCGTCGGCGACCTTGTGGAACGTCGTGGTGCACAGCAGCAGGAAGTCGGCCCCCGCGCGCTCCACGCCGCGTCCGGCCTCGGCGAGCAGCTCGCCGATCTGGTCCCAGCGCTCGTGCTCCTCGAGGTCGGTGAGCTCGGCGAAGTCGACGGTGCTGAGCACGACCTTCGGCGACGACAGGCCCCCGAGTCGCTGCTGCACGCCGAGGTTGAGGTCGCGGTAGTAGACGGCGCTGGATTCCCAGCTCATGCCGCCGATGAGTCCGATGGTCTGCACGATCGGCAGTCTCTCAGATCTCGCGCCGGTCGGCCTGATTGGATGCTCCCGTGATCATCGCGGCGGCCGACGGCTCGGCACTGGGCAATCCCGGTCCAGCGGGCTGGGCCTGGTATGTCGACGACTCGTGCTGGGCCTCGGGCGGCTGGCCCCACGGCACCAACAACATGGGCGAGCTGATGGCGGTGCTCGACCTGCTTCAGCAGACCGCCCACCTCGACGACGAGCTCCACGTCTTCTGCGACAGCACCTATGTGATCAACGCCGTCACCAAGTGGATGGCCGGCTGGAAGCGCAAGGGCTGGAAGAAGGGTGACGGCAAGCCGGTGATCAACGTCGAGCTGATGAAGGCGCTCGACGCGGCGATGCAGGGGCGCCGGGTGAGGTTCGAGTGGGTCAAGGGCCACGCCGGGCACGAGCTCAACGAGGCGGCCGACAGGCTGGCCAACGCCGCCGCTTCGGCATACCAGCGCGGCGGCGCGGCCGACCCGGGCCCGGGGTTCGTCGGCAGCAGCACCGCCCATCCGGCCGCCGTCGTGGGTCAGGTGCTCGAGGAGTCGGACCTGTTCAGCGACCTCGACGATGCCGGCCTCAGCGGTCGCGGGCTCAGTGACGAGGAGCAGGTGGTCGCCCACGAGCGGTCGCTGCTGAGCGAGGAGGTGCGCTCCGACCGGGCGGCAGTCGCGGCGTTGCTGCATCCGCAGTGGCAGGAGATCGGCGCGTCCGGGCGCCTGTGGGAGCGCGAGGCCCTCCTCGACGAGATCGGCCCGCTGGCCGGACCCGCCACGCTCGACGTCATCACCGTCTCGCGGGTCGCGACCGACCTGATCCTGCTCGTGTGGCGTGAGTCCGGGGACGACGGGAGCCGGCTGCGCAGCTCGCTGTGGCAGCGCACCGGCGACCAGTGGCGGCAACGGTTCCACCAGGGCACCGTCGAGGCGTGATGGGCAGGATGTGGCAAAGGTAAGGCTTGCCTTATAAACTGCCATGGTGACCACCACCCCGCACCTGCGACGCGCCGCCCGGCCGCTCGAGGCCCACCTCGCCTCCTTCGGCGATCGGGTCGCCCTGCGGGCGGGCGGGCGGACGCTGTCCTATGCCGAGCTCGCGGGTCGCGTCCGGGACGTGGCGCACGCCTACGCCGGCGCGCGCCGGCTGGTCCTGCTGGTGCCGGGACACGACATCGAGTCGGTGGTCGAATATCTCGGCGCGCTCTCGGCCGACCAGGTCGTGCTGGTCGCCGGCTCGCACGCCGACGCGCTCGCGCAGGCGTGGGACCCGGACGTGATCGTGGCGTCGCCGGGTCGGGGCGCCGGTCGGGTCTTCCGCCGCGACGTCTCCGCCCACGCGCTGCACGAGGACCTCGCGGTGCTGCTCTCCACGAGCGGCACCACCGGCTCGCCCAAGCTGGTGCGGCTGAGCCGCGACGGGCTGCTGGCCAACGCCGACGCCATCGCGCAGGCGCTCGCGATCCGTGCCGACGACGTGGCCGCGACCACCCTGCCGCTGCACTACTGCTACGGCCTCTCGGTCCTGCACAGCCACCTGCTGATGGGCGCCGGCCTGCTCCTGACCGATGCCTGCGTGCTCGACGAGTGCTTCTGGTCCGAGGTCGCCGCCCATGGCGTCACCACGATCCCCGGCGTCCCGCACACCTTCGAGCTGCTCGAGCGCAGCGGCTTCGCCGACCGCTCGGCGCCCTCCCTGCGGACCCTGACCCAGGCCGGCGGACGTATGTCACCCGAGCGCGTGCGCGCCTTCGCCGAGCTGGGGCAGCGCCGCGGCTTCGACCTGTTCGTGATGTATGGCGCCACCGAGGCCAGCGCCCGCATGAGCGTGCTGCCCGCCAACCTCGCGGCCACGGCCCCGACCTCGATCGGGCTGCCGCTGCCGGGTGCGCACATGCGTATCGAGGCGCCGAGCGACGACGGCGTCGGCGAGCTCGTCTTCACCGGGCCCAACGTCATGCTCGGCTACGCGTCCGTGCCCGCCGACCTCGCGCTGGGACGCACGGTCAGCGAGCTGCACACCGGTGACCTCGCCCGCCAGCGTCGCGACGGACTGTGGGAGATCGTCGGCCGCAGCAACCGCATCGCCAAGGTCTGCGGCCTCCGTCTCGACCTCGACCACCTCGAGCGCGAGCTGTGCGCGCGGTCCTTCGTGGTGGCCGCCGCCGACGGTGGCGACCGGCTCGTCGTCGGGGTCACCGACGGTGCCCGACCCGTCGACGTGCCCGCACTGCTCCTGGCCGCGACCGAGCTGACCGGCGTGCCGGCGGCGCTGGTCGACGTCGTGGTGCTGCCCGACCTGCCGAGACTGGCCAGCGGGAAGATCGACTACCGGGCACTCGCCGCACCGCGCTCGAACACGACCACAACCACGACCAGGCCGCGCGCCGGTGTCGTCAGCCCGGCCGACGTGACCGCCCTGCTCGCCACCGTCCTGGCCCGTCCCGACGCGCAGCCGACGCACTCGTTCGTCGACCTCGGCGGCGACTCGCTGTCCTACGTCGAGGCGGCCCTGCGCCTCGAGCGACTGCTCGGCGAGCTCCCCTCGGGCTGGCCGGCGATGCCCGCGGCGGCCCTGGCCGACGCGGCGGGACCCCGGAGGCGGGGGAGCGCGGTCGAGACCAACGTCGTGCTGCGGGCCCTGGGGATCTTCACGATCGTCGCCTCGCACGCCGGCCTGTTCTCGATCACGGGCGGCGCCCACGTGCTGCTGGCCATCGTCGGGTTCAACCTCGGTCGGTTCCAGCTCGGCGAGCGGCCACGCCGCGAACGCACCGGCGCGATCCTGCGCGGCCTCGCGCGCGTGGTCGTGCCGTCGGTGCTGGTGATCGGCACCGTCGCCATGTTTTCCCCGGACATCACCTGGAAGCAGGCGGCGCTGATCACGTCCTTGACCGAGTGGGCGTGGTCGGAGCCACGGTGGAGCTACTGGTTCATCGAAGCGATCGTGTTCTCCACCCTGCTGCTGGCCGGACTGCTCGCCGTCCCGGCGGTCGATCGCGCGTCGCGACGCTGGCCGTTCGCGTTCCCGGTGACCCTGACGATCGCGTTGGCGCCCGCGCGCTTCGACCTGTTCGGCATCCCTGGTGACCACGTCCACCGGATCAACGGCATGCTCTGGCTGGTCACGCTCGGCTGGGCGATCTCGCAGGCCCGCACGGTCCCGCAGCGCCTGGTCGTGAGCGCGCTGACCCTGACGTTCGCGCCGGGCTTCTTCAACGTCGGTGGGCCGATCCGGCCCGCCTATCTCGTCGTCGGCCTGCTCGCCCTGACCTGGTTGCCCCGGGTCCGGCTGCCTGTCGGCGTGGCCTCGCTGGTCGGCGTACTCGCTGCGTCGTCGCTGTGGATCTATCTCCTGCACTGGCGGGTCTACCCCGCCCTGGAGGTCCACTCGCCCGTGGCCGCGATCGCGCTCTCGCTCCTCGTCGGGGTGGCGGCAGCCGAGGGCGTACGCCGCGGCGCTCCGCCCCTGCGCCGGCTGACCCGACGCCTCGGGAATCGCTGACGCGCTGCCGGTGTTCAACCGCGCGTGGACCGCGTAGCGATGATCAGCCTGCACACCTCCCCGCTGGATCAACCGGGGACGGGCGACGCGGGCGGCATGAACGTCTACGTCGTCGAGCTCTCCCGCCGGCTTGCCGCGCGAGGCATCGCCGTGGACATCTTCACGCGAGCCACGTCGTCGGAGCTGCCGCCGGTCGTCGAGGCGTTCGACGGCGTGCTGGTGCGCCACGTCGCCGCTGGTCCCTTCGAGGGGCTGACCAAGGTGGAGCTACCCGGCCAGCTGTGCGCGTTCGCCCGCGAGGTGCTGCGTGCCGAGGCCAACGAGCCGCTGGGCCACTACGACGTCGTGCACTCCCACTACTGGCTCTCGGGCCAGGTCGGCGCGCTGGCCCGTGACCGATGGGGGGTCCCGCTCGTGCACTCGATGCACACGATGGCCAAGGTCAAGAACGAGGCGCTCGCCCTGGGCGACACCCCCGAGCCGGGGGCGCGCGTGATCGGCGAGGAGCAGGTGGTCGAGGCGGCCGACCTCCTGATCGCCAGCACCGCCCTCGAGGCCAGACAGCTGATCGACCTCTACGGCGCCGATCCCGACCGCGTCGAGGTCGTGCACCCCGGCGTCGACCTGTCGGTCTTCACACCGCAGGACAAGGCGGTCGTACGCCGCACGCTCGGCCTGCCCGAGGACGCGGTCGTGCTGATGTTCGCCGGCCGGATCCAGCCACTCAAGGCGCCGGACGTGCTGTTGCGTGCGGTGAGCGTGCTCCTGGACCGCGACCCGTCGTTGCGGTCTCGGCTCGTCGTGCCGGTCGTCGGCGGGCCCTCGGGCAGCGGGCTTGAGCACCCCGAGTCCCTGGCGCAGCTGTGCGCGGAGCTCGACCTCGATGACGTGGTGCGGTTCGTGCCGCCGGTGGCGCAGCCGGAGCTGGCCCGCTGGTGCGCGGCGGCGACCGCGGTCGCCGTACCGTCCTACAACGAGTCCTTCGGGCTGGTGGCCGCGGAGGCGCAGGCGACGGGCACGCCGGTCGTCGCCGCCGCCGTCGGTGGCCTGACCACGGTGGTCGCCGACGAGCGCAGCGGTCTGCTGGTCGAGGGCCACGACGCGCACGCGTGGGCGGCCGCGCTGCGCCGGCTGATCGATGACCCCGCCCTGACCGCCCGCCTCGGTGCGGGGGCGCTCGAGCACGCGCGCGACTTCTCCTGGGAGGCGACCGCCGATCGCACGCTCACCGCCTACAAGGACGCCCGCGCGCTGCTGCGTGATGAGATGGCGGTGTGACCGCGCCCGCCCTCTCCGACGTCATCCGCGGCTATCTCGACGCCAACGAGATCGACTACGAGTCAACGGCGCCGGGGAGCTTCTCGCTCACGCTGCCGGGGGAGAGGAAGCTGCAGACACCGGTCCGGCTCGACGTCGGCGAGCACGCGCTCGGCGTCCACGCCTTCGTGTGCCGCAACCCCGACGAGAACCACGCCCGCGTCTACCGCTGGCTGCTCGAGCGCAACCTGCGGATGTATGCCGTGGCGTTCGCCGTCGACCACGCCGGCGACATCTACCTCGACGCCCGGCTGCCGCTCTCCTCGGTGACCCAGGACGAGCTCGACCGGCTCCTCGGCTCGGTGCTCGCCCACGCCGACGAGTCCTTCAACACCATCCTCGAGCTCGGCTTCGCCACCTCCATCCGCAAGGAGTGGGAGTGGCGGATCTCGCGTGGCGAGTCCACGGCCAACCTCGAGGCGTTCCGTGGGTGGCTGGAGGCCGGGGTCGATCCCGCGCCGCCCGCGACCGACTGACCGGCTGACTAGCGGGCGAGCAGCACCGCACCGAATGCCAGCACCGCCGGCACCGCCTGCACGACGAGGATCTTGCGACTGACCGTCGCGGCGCCGTACACACCGGCGACGACGACGCAGCCGAGGAAGAAGACCTTGAACGCGAGGTTGTCGTCGATCAGGCCCCAGACCAGGCCGGCG
The DNA here is from genome assembly GCF_000389985.1 of Nocardioides sp. CF8. Classification (NCBI taxonomy): domain Bacteria; kingdom Bacillati; phylum Actinomycetota; class Actinomycetes; order Propionibacteriales; family Nocardioidaceae; genus Nocardioides; species Nocardioides sp. CF8. The sequence goes on along the minus strand of NZ_CM001852.1, from coordinate 3,254,989 downwards.
ACGAGGAACCCGTTGTAGAGACCTTGGTTGGCGGCGAGGGCCTTGGTCTCCTCGGCGAACTCCTTCGTCAGCCCGAACGCGCCACGACCGGCCGGCTTGGTCCACAGGAACATCTCGAGGACCAGGAACCAGGCGTGCAAGGCGGCAACCAGCCCGACGAGGACGTTGGCGACGACAGTCATGGACGCATGATGGCAGGTCAGGACGCGCGTCGGGCGGGCTTGCGGCGCGTCAGCAGCACACCCGCGATGCAGAGCCCGCCGCCGACGAAGGCCAGCGCGGGCGGCACCTCGTCGAGCAGGAACCACGCCATCAGGGCAGTGATGAACGGGACGAGGAAGGTCGACAGGGCGAACTTGCCGGCGTCGGCGTGGCTGAGGGCGTAGGCCCAGGTGGTGAAGGCGATCGCGCTCGGGAAGATGCCGAGGTAGAGGATCCACCACAGCGTGTCGGCGCTCGCGTCGCCGAGCACGGAGACGGTCTGGCCGGCCCACGGCAGGCAGACGACGGCGCCGACCACGGCATACCAGAACGTCAGGTCCAGGGCGCCCATGTGCGGCAGCAGCTTCTTCTGCGTGAGTACGCCGATGGCGAAGGTGGCAGCGGCCACGACCGCGAGCAGCACGCCGGTGAGGTCGCCGTTGTCCCCCTGGGAGGAGGCGCGGCCGATGATCACGACGCCGGAGAACCCGACGCCCATGCCGATGACGAGCCACTTGGTCAGTCGCTCGCCGAGGAAGAAGGTCGCGAGCAGCGCGACCAGGAGGGGGCCGATCTGGACGATCAGCGCCGCGGTGGCGGCGTCGATGCGCCGCTCCGACTCGTTGAGGGCCAGGTTGTAGACACCGAACCAGCTCGCGCCGCCCGCGGCGATCAGCGGCCACTCCCGCCTCGTGGGCAGGCGGGGGATCCGGCCGCGCATCAGCGCGAGCAGCGCGAGCGCCATCACGAGCAGCCGGCTCAGCGAGAGCGCGCCCGGCGGGACCGACTCACCGAGGTGGCGGATGCCGACGAAGGCGCTGGCCCAGAGCACGAGCGTCGTGGCCACCGCGACGAGCGGCAGCCACGCCCTCACCGGCGCTGTGCCCGCGGGCACGGTCTCGACGGGTTGGGTCGGCGTCGTGCCGGGAGTCGTTGTCACGAGTCAAGGCTACGGACGGCCATGACGCGACGCGAGCGGATTCCGGACACGGAACCCCGACTTCCCGCCGCGGCCCTACAGATCCAATTTGTAGCCCAGACCGCGCACGGTGACGAGGTACTTCGGCTCGCTCGGGTCGGGCTCGAGCTTGGCGCGCAGCCGCTTGACGTGCACGTCGAGGGTCTTGGTGTCGCCGACGTAGTCGGAGCCCCAGACGCGGTCGATGAGCTGGCCGCGGGTGAGCACCCGCCCCGGGTTGCGCAAGAACATCTCCAGCAGCTCGAACTCCTTGAGCGGCAGCCGCTGCTCGGTGCCGTCGACGGTGACGACGTGGCGCTCGACGTCCATGCGCACCGGCCCCGCCTCGAGCGTGTCGGGCAGCAGGTCGGGCTCCTGGCCGCGGCGCAGCACGGCGCGGATGCGGGCGACGAGCTCGCGGGGGGAGTAGGGCTTGGTGACGTAGTCGTCGGCGCCGAGCTCGAGCCCGACCACCTTGTCGACCTCGTCGTCCTTCGCGCTGACCATGATCACCGGCACGCTGGACGTCTGCCGGATCTGGCGGCAGACCTCGGTGCCGGGCAGGCCGGGCAGCATCAGGTCGAGCAGCACGATGTCGGCGCCGTTGCGCTCGAACTCGGCGATGGCGGAGTTGCCGTCGGCGGCGATCGCCACCTCGTAGCCCTCCTTGCGGAGCATGTAGGCGAGTGCGTCGCTGTAGCTCTCTTCGTCCTCGACGACGAGTACCCGGGTCACGGGCGAACCTCCTGCTGTCCTGTGCTGACGCCGTGGGTGGCGTCGTCTGTCTTGGTTCGTGGGGTGGGGCGCGGGGGAGCGGCGGGTGTACGGCGCGGGGGCGCGATCATCGCCACCGGCTCCGAGGGACCGCTGTGGCTGTGCGGGTTGAGCGGCAGCGTGAGGGTGAAGGTCGAGCCCTGCCCCTCCACCGACCAGACGCTGACGTCACCGCCGTGGGTGGCCGCGACGTGCTTGACGATCGACAGGCCGAGCCCGGTGCCGCCGGTGGAGCGGTGGCGGGCGGGGTCGACGCGGTAGAAGCGCTCGAAGATGCGGTCGATCTCCCGCGCGGGGATGCCGATGCCCTGGTCGACGACCGAGATCTGCGCGGTGTCGCCCAGCGACTTGGTGCTGACCAGCACGCGCGAGCCGGCGTCGGAGTAGGCGACGGCGTTGGCGACCAGGTTGCTCACCGCGGCGCTGATCTGGTCGAGGGAGCCGAAGACCTCCAGCTCGTGGTCGCCGGTGGTGACCAGGGTGATGTTCTTGGCGCCCGCGTCGATCGTGCTGGTGTCGACGGCCGTGGCGACCACGTCGTCGAGGGACACCGGGACCGGCGCCTCGAGCGGGTCGTCGCCCTGCAGGCGGGACAGCTCGATGATCTGCTGGACCAGCTTGGTCAGCCGGTCACTCTCGGTGAGCATGCGCGACGCGAAGCGCTCCACGGCCTCGGGGTCGTCGGCCGCCTCGGTCACGGCCTCGGCGAGCAGCCGGATCGCGCCGACCGGCGTCTTGAGCTCGTGGCTGACGTTGGCGACGAAGTCGCGGCGTACGGCCTCGACGCGACGCTCGCGGGTGCGGTCCTCGACCAAGGCCAGGACCAGGCGCGAGCCCAGTGGCGCGACCCGCGCGATGACGGTGCGCGAGGTGGCGTTGTCGGTGCCGAGGTGGAGCTCGGTCTCGCGGATCTGGCCGTCGCGGCGGACCTGGCGGATCAGCGCGGTCAGGTCGCTGACGAGGACCTCGCTGCCGCGGACCAGGCCGAGGGCGTAGGCCGGCGCGGACGCCTTGAGCACGTGGTCGTCGGGGTCGACGACGACGGCGCTGGAGCGGAGCACGGAGAGCACCGCGGCCACACCGGGCGGCACGAGCGGCTCCTCGACGTGGGGGAGGCGGGACTGCTGTCGATCGCTGATGTGCCAGGCGAGCACGCCACCGCCGGCGACGATCGCCCCGATGACGGCCGCCAACGCTGCCTGCATCGTCGGATCCACACCGTGATCGTACGCATCGTGACAGGTCGAATTCGCCCACTGGACGCCGAGCGCCCACTGTTCACGCTCAGTTCACCTCAGGCGTGGCGGGCCCCACGCGCGCGCCCGTAGGCTTCGCACATGCGTGAAGCCTTCCATGACCAGCTCGACGGCATCTTCATCGACCTCGCGGAAATGTGCGGCCAAGTGGAGACCGCGGTCAACCGCGCGACGGCAGCGTTGCTCACCGGCGATGCGGCCATCGCCGAAGAGGTGATCAGCGCCGACCAGGCCATCGACACCAACCGCGAGCGGGTCGAGGACAACGCCTTCGCGCTGCTCTCGCTGCAGCAGCCGGTCGCCGGTGACCTGCGCGTGGTCGTCTCCGCGCTGCGGATGGTCAGCGAGCTCGAGCGGATGGGCGACCTCTCGGTCCACGTCGCCAAGATCGCTCGCCTGCGCGTGCCCAACATCGCCGTACCCGACTCCATCCGCGACACCATGGTCAAGATGGCCGAGACCGCCGAGGACATGGTGCGTCGCGTGAAGTCGATCATCGCCGACCGCGACGTCGAGGCAGCGATCGAGCTCGGCCGCGACGACGAGATCATGGACCAGCTGCGCCGGCGCAGCTTCGCCGAGCTGCTCGGCGACGACTGGGCGCACGGCGTCGAAGCGGCCGTCGACATCGCGCTGCTGGGCCGCTACTACGAGCGCATCGCCGACCACGCCGTCTCGATCGCCAATCGCGTCATCTTCGTCGTCACCGGCCAGCAGGTCTCGCGCCACGACGACTGAAAACCTCGAGAAGGTTCGGTTCCCCCGCATCTGCGGGGGAACCGAACCTTCTCGGGTGTTGCAACACTCACGAACCTGACGCAAACCTCATGAGGTACGGCGCAGCGGAGCCGTGCGATGCAGGCGTCAGGGGAGTCCGACGCCGGCCAGTCGGGCTTTCGGCTCAGCGACCCTGGTTGGCGCCGGCAGCCGCAGCGGCGGCCGCGGCCTCGGGGTCGAGGTACTCGCCACCGGCGACGGTGGGCTTGAGGGACTCGTCGAGGCGGTAGAGCAGCGGCATCCCGGTCGGGATGTTGAGGCCCGCGATGTCCTCGTCGGAGATGCCGTCGAGGTGCTTGACGAGCGCGCGCAGGCTGTTGCCGTGGGCAGCGACCAGGACGGTCTGGCCGGCCTGCAGGTCAGGCACGATCGAGGACTCCCAGTAGGGGAGGAAGCGCGCGATGACGTCCTTGAGGCACTCGGTGCGCGGCATCTCCGACCCGAGGTCGGCATAGCGCGGGTCGCCCACCTGGGAGAACTCCGAGGAGTCGTCCAGCGGCGGCGGCGGGGTGTCGAACGAGCGGCGCCAGAGCATGAACTGCTCCTCGCCGTACTCCTCGAGGGTCTGCTTCTTGTCCTTGCCCTGGAGGGCGCCGTAGTGGCGCTCGTTGAGGCGCCAGGAGCGCTTCACCGGGATCCAGTGGCGGTCGGCGGCGTCGAGCGCGAGCGCGGCGGTGTTGATCGCGCGGCGCTGCAGCGAGGTGTGCACGACGTCCGGCAGGATGCCGGCCTCCGTGAGCAGCTCGCCGCCGCGGACTGCCTCGGCGCGGCCCTTCTCGGTGAGGGCCACGTCGACCCAGCCGGTGAAGAGGTTCTTGGCGTTCCAGTCGCTCTCGCCGTGGCGGAGCAGGACCAGGGTGTAGGTCATCGAGATCCCTTCCGGGGACAGAAGCGGTGGCTCAGTGCTCGGACTCGGTCGAGTGCTCGGCGTCCTCGGTGGGCTCCTCGGCCGGCGCGGGGCCGTCGAGGTCGGCGTAGTAACCCTCGTTCTCGACGACGGGCACGTCCATCACGACACGCTCGCCGTTGTCGAAGGCCAGCGACAGCTCGACGAAGTCGCCTGCCGCGAACTCACCGGTGACCTTGATCTCGGCGGCGGGCTCGGCGAGGTTGACCAGCGCGCCCTTGCCGACCACGACGGGCTCGAGCTCGACGGGGGTGCCGTCGGTCAGGGCGAGCTCGGTCAGCGCGACATCGGTCTCCTGGTCGCCGTTGGACAGCGAGGCGATGAAGGTGCCGGAGCCCGGCTCGGTGGAGACGACGACGGCGGAGAGCACGTCGACCGTGCCGTCGCGGTCGTTGGTCCCCACGCCGGGGGTGTACTCACGGTCGGTCGCGTAGTCGAAGCCGCACGAGGAGAGGCCGGCCGTGGCGAGTGCGACGGCGGCGGTCGTGAGCGCGAAGGAGCGTCGGAGCTGCATGGCGCACAGCCTAGCGTCGACTCAGGTCAGTCCGATCGCCTGTCCCGCGATGAGGAGGCCCGCCACGATCGCGGCCGTGAAGACCCCCGCCAGCACGAGCAGCCGGGCCGCCCCTGTCTTGAGCGCGATGCGCAGCGGCAGCGACTTCAGGCCGTCCTGGTTGTCCGGCACCAGGCCGGGCAGTGCGCGCAGCAGGTGGACGCCCAGGCCGAGCAGGCCGGCCAGCACCGTGACCAGCACGGTGGGCGGGGTGTCGGCGCCGGTGCCGTTCCATCCGCCGTACGCGAGGTAGGCGGGGTAGAGGGCGAACTGCAGCACCCACGGCAGGAAGGACAGGACGCTGCCGCGCAGCACCCGGTTGCCGACCAGGCCGATGAGCAGGGCGATGAGGTAGGCGCCGCCGGCTCGCTCGCCGGCGCTGAGGGCGAGGGGTACGACGAGGAGCAGCGCACAGGTGAGGCTGAACCACACGGTGCCGGGGTCGAGCAGTCCGGCGCCGATCGGCTTGCCGGGGGTCTCGTGGCGCTCGTCGCGCACGCGGTCGACGAGGTCGTTGTCCCAGCCGAGGATCGTCTGGCCGACCAGCACGGTCACGAACGCCAAGCCGATCTCCCGCAGCGGCCGGCCGGCGAGGCCCGCGGCGGCGGCCAGGCCGAGCGCGGTGAGCAGGGCCTGCTTGGGGTGGGCCGCCCTCACCAGCAGCACCGGCAGCGTCTGCCCGAGGCGGAACGGACGCCGGGTCGCGGCGGGGCTGTCGTCGGCCAGCGACGGCGCTGGGGGCGGTGGCGGCGTCGGGGCGGCCTGCGGCGTACGAACCGGGGCGTCCGCGGGCGCGCGTCTGCGCTGGCGCTTGAGGGGCGACATGGCACGCATTGTGCGCACATCTTCGCCGCCGCAGGGGTCATTGACGGGGTTTGCCCGGGCGATTCCTGGCGGGCCGGACCACACGATGCGCTGTCTGTCAAGACCGCATGGGGCCTCTGACCTGCGCAAACGATGTCAGGGGCACTCCGGGAGCGTGTTAGACTGGTCACCTAGGAAGGGGTACAAATACATGACTTTCACCGTCGGCGAAACGGTTGTTTACCCAAATCACGGGGCTGCTGTCATCGAGGAGATCGAGACGCGGACGATCAAGGGTGAGGACCGCGAATACCTCGTTCTTCGGATTGTTGCCCAGCAGGACCTGGTCGTTCGGGTCCCGGCCATGAACCTTGACCTCGTGGGCGTCCGCGACGTCGTCGACAAGGAGGGTCTCGAGCGCGTGTTCGACGTCCTTCGTGCCGCGCACGTCGAGGAGCCGACCAACTGGTCGCGCCGCTACAAGGCCAACCTGGAGAAGCTGCACTCCGGCGACGTCATGAAGGTGGCCGAGGTCGTCCGCGACCTGTGGCGCCGTGAGCGTGACCGCGGCCTGTCGGCCGGCGAGAAGCGGATGCTGGCGAAGGCTCGCCAGATCCTCGTCTCCGAGCTCGCGCTCGCCGAGCACACCAACGAGGACAAGGCCGAGGCCATCCTCGACGAGGTGCTCGCGTCCTGACGCAGCAGTGAGCCACGAAGGCCCCCGGGATCCTCCCGGGGGCCTTCGCTCATTTCGATCCGTCATACGGTGTGCGAGCGATGACTGAGACTTTGTACGACGGATACGACCACGACCTGCCCGCCGCGCTGGGGATCGTGCTCGACGAGGACCGCGGGTCGCTGCCCTACTCGCTGATCCACGGCGAGGCGCTCGTCGCGTGCGCCGCCTGGGCGCTGGGCGAGGCCGGGGTCACGCCGCTGGACAGCGGCATCACCTGGGACGCCGTGCGCCGCTCCGAGGAGCCGGTCGTCATGCACGACGCGCTGTGCCCGATGACGCCCGCCGACTTCATCGCGACGTGCGTACGCCGCGCGCTGGACGACGACGTCGTCGTGGTCGCCACCCGGCCGGTCACCGACACCGTCAAGCGCGTGGCCGACGGCATGGTCGGCGAGACGGTGGACCGCGACGCCCTCACCTCGGTCGTGTCCCCGGTGGTGCTGCCGCCCTCGGTCGTCTCGGCCATGCAGGACGAGCCCGGCACGGATCTCGTGGCCCTGGTCGCGACGCTGGCCAGGTCCCACCGCGTCGTTCTCGTCGAGGCCCCGGCCTCCGCCCGCCGCGTCACCTCCGCGGAGGACATCGCGATCCTCGAGGCACTCACCGCAGGCTGAGGAGCCGTTCGGCGAGAGCCACGTCCTCGGCGAACGTGATCTTCAGGTTGGCCGGGCTGCTGGGCACGGCGGCGATGTCGACGTCGCCGTGGGCGGCCAGCACGGCCGCGGTGTCGGTGCCCTCGAAACCCGACGCGGCAGCAGTGCGGTGCGCTGCCAACAGGAGGTCCGCCCGGAACGCCTGCGGGGTCTGTACGCCGCCGAGCTCGCCGACCACCGGCTCGAGACCGGTCGTCAGCAGGTCCCGCACGGGGACCACCGGGATGGCGCCGGTGTGCGTCTGGGCGGCGGCCAGCGTCGCCTCGAACAGCGCGACACCGGCGAGCGGGCGGGCGCCGTCATGGATGGCGACGAGGTCGACCTCGCCGGCCTCGATCGCCGGCGCCAGGTGCTGGAGCGCGGCCCACTCGGAGGCGTGCCGGGTCGCGCCCCCGTCGACCAGGACGACCTTCGCGTCGCCGAGGTGGGGCGCGAGCGCGTCGGCCACCGCGGGGCGGTCGGCAGGGCGGACCACGACCACCACACGGCGTACGTCATCGGCGGCCAGGGCGTCGCGCACCGACCAGGCGAGCACGGCGCGGTCGCCGAGCGGCAGCAGGACCTTGTTGATCTCGGCGCCGACGCGGGTGCCCGAGCCCGCGGCGACGATGACGACGGCAGCAGGCATGGCGCAAGGGTAGGTGCCGTGGTCCCGGCCCGGCGCGGGCGCACGTGCTCGAGCAGCGGGTCCGTGAGGGCGTGAGGACAAGTTGACTCCTGCGTGAAACAAACCGAAGCGAGCGCGAAACCTCGCCGACCTACGTTCCCGGCATGGACAACTACCGAGGCGGCGTGACCATCGACCACTGGACGCCCGAGGACGACGCGTTCTGGGAGTCGACCGGGAAGAAGGTCGCCAAGCGCAACCTGATCTGGTCGATCTTCTCCGAGCACCTCGGGTTCTCGGTGTGGCTGCTCTGGTCGGTGAGCGCGGCCCTGCTGCCGAAGGCGGGCTTCACGTTCACGGTCAGCCAGCTCTTCCTCCTCGTCGCGATCCCCAACCTCGTCGGCGCCCTGATCCGGCTGCCCTACACCTTCGCGGTGCCGAAGTTCGGCGGTCGCAACTGGACCATCGTCAGCGCCACGGCGCTGCTGGTCCCCACGCTGCTCTTCGCGTGGGCCGTGCAGCACCCGGAGACGCCCTACTGGGTGTTCTGCCTGATCGCCGCGACCGCGGGCCTGGGCGGCGGCAACTTCGCCAGCTCGATGGCCAACATCAACTTCTTCTACCCCACCAAGAAGAAGGGCATGGCGCTCGGGCTCAATGCTGCGGGCGGCAACCTCGGTGTCGCCGTCATCCAGCTCTTCTTGCCGATCGTCGTCGGCGGCGCGGGCATCTTCGGCCTGGTCAAGGCGAGCGAGGGCGGCTTCCACCTCGAGCGCGCTGGCTACCTCTACGCCGTCCTGGCCGTGGTCGCCGCGGTCGCCGCCTGGTTCTTCATGAACAACCTCTCCGGGGCCAAGTCGAGCCCGCGCGAGCAGCTGAAGGTCCTCTCCTACAAGCACACCTGGGTGATGTCGTTCCTCTACATCGGCACCTTCGGCTCGTTCATCGGCTACTCCGCCGCGATGCCGCTGCTGATCAAGCTCAACTTCTGGAACCAGCCGGTCCCGACCGTGCCGGGCATCGGCATCAACTTCGCCTACTACGCCTTCCTGGGCGCCCTCGTCGGCTCCGTCGCCCGTCCCTTCGGCGGCTGGCTCGCGGACAAGTACGGCGGAGCGCGGGTCACCCTCTGGACGTTCGTCGCGATGATCGCCGGCACGCTCGGCGTGATCTACACCTTGACGCTGCTCGTCGCCGTACCCACGAACACGGCCGGCGGCTCGGCGGCGTCCCCCTACAGCGACGAGGTCGTCGCGGCGGTCAACGCCAACTCCGAGCTCTTCCCGTGGTTCCTCGTGGCCTTCTTGTTCATCTTCGCCGCGTCCGGCATCGGCAACGGCTCGACCTACCGGATGATCCCGCTGATCCTGGCCATCGAGGCTCGACGCAAGGCGACCCCCGAGACAGCCGGCGCGGCGATGCTCAAGGCGACCAAGGAGTCCAGTGCGGTCATCGGCATCGCCGGTGCGGTGGGTGCGCTCGGCGGCTTCCTGATCCCGATGACCTTCGGCGCCCCGTGGATCGAGGACCCGGTCTCGGCGATCAAGGTCGCCTTCGGGGTGTTCGCGGGCTTCTACGTCATCTGCCTGGCCACGACCTGGTTCGTCTACGTCCGCACGACCAGCTTCGCCGGCCGGGCGCCGAGCCTTGCGGGAGCAAACGTCTGATGACGACCACCCACTGTCCCTACTGCTCGCTGCAGTGCGGGATGCGCGTCTCCCGACGCGGCCCGGCGGTCCCCGAGGTCAGTGAGTGGGAGGAGTTCCCGGTCAACCGGGGTGCGCTGTGCCGCAAGGGCTGGAGCGCCGCCGGCCTCTACGCCGGCCGGGAGCGGCTCACGACGCCGCTGCTGCGCGACCGGGCCACCGGTGAGTTCACGCCTGTCAGCTGGGACGAGGCGCTCGACACGATCGCCACCCGGCTGCTCGCACTGAAGGCGACGCACGGACCCGACACGGTTGGTGTCTTCGGGGGCGGTGGGCTGACCAACGAGAAGGCCTACCAGCTCGGCAGGTTCGCCCGGGTCGCGCTCGGCACCTCGCAGATCGACTACAACGGCCGCTGGTGCATGTCGTCGGCCGCCTCGGCCGGCACCCGGGCCTTCGGGCTGGACCGCGGCCTGCCCTTCCCGCTCGCCGACATCGAGGAGGCCGACGTCGTCGTGCTCGTCGGGTCGAACATGGCCGAGACGATGCCGCCGGCGGCGCGCCACCTCGACGCCGTCCGGGAGCGCGGGGGCAAGGTCGTGGTGATCGATCCGCGCCGTACGGCGACAGCAGACCGTGCCGACGTGTTCGTGCAGCCCGTCCCGGGCGGCGACCTGGCGCTGGCGCTCGGAGTCCTGCACCTGCTCGTCGCGGGCGGGCTGGTCGACGAGGACTACATCGCCGCCCGGACGAGCGGCTGGGAGGCGGTCCGTGACTCCGCGGGCGCGTGGTGGCCCGAGCGGGTCGAGCGCATGACGGGGGTCCAGGCGTCAGAAGTGCGCGCGCTGGCTGCGCTGCTGGGCGGGGCTTCTCGCGTCATGGTGCTCACCGCACGGGGTGCCGAGCAGCATGCGACCGGCTCCGACACGGTGCTGGCTTGGATCAACGTCGCCCTGGCGCTGGGGATGCCCGGCAAGCGCGGCGCGGGCTACGGCTGCCTGACCGGGCAGGGCAACGGGCAGGGCGGCCGCGAGCACGGGCAGAAGGCCGACCAGCTGCCCGGCTACCGGATGATCGACGACCCGGCCGCGCGCTCGCACGTCGCGGGCGTGTGGGGAGTCGCTCCCGATTCGCTGCCGGGGAAGGGGCGATCGGCGTACGAGCTGCTGGACGCGCTGGGCCAGGCTGACGGTCCGTCCGCGTTGCTGGTCTTCGGCTCCAACATCGTGGTGTCCGCGCCCAACGCGACGCACGTGACCTCCCGGCTCGAGGCGCTCGACCTGCTCGTCGTGGCCGACATCGTCCTGTCCGAGACCGCCGCCATCGCCGACGTCGTGCTGCCCGTGACGCAGTGGGCCGAGGAGACGGGCACGATGACCAACCTCGAGGGACGGGTGATCCTGCGGCAGCGAGCCGTCAGCCCGCCGTCGGGCGTGCGGTCCGACCTCGACGTGATCGCCGGGCTGGCGTCCCGGCTCGGCTCGCCGATCCCGTTCTCCGTCGAGCCCGAGGAGATCTTCTCCGAGCTCGGCCGCGCCTCGGCCGGCGGCAAGGCGGACTACGCCGGGATCACCTACGACCGGATCGTCACCGAGCACGGCGTCTTCTGGCCATGTCCGACCGTTTCTCATCCGGGGACACCACATATGTTCGTGGACTCCTTCGCCCACCCTGACGGGCTCGCTCGGTTTCTTGTCGTCGAGCACCGCGGCCCGGCCGAGGTGCCGGACGCCGACTATCCCGTGCATCTCACGACCGGTCGGGTGCTCGCGCAGTACCAGTCCGGAGCGCAGACTCGTCGGGTGCGCGATCTCCCCGACACCGGGCCCTTCGTCGAGCTGCACCCGATGCTGGCCGGACGCATCGGCGCCGTGGACGGGTCCTTGGTGAACGTCGCCACCCGGCGCGGGACGATGAGCGCCCCCGCGCGGGTGGTCACGACCATCCGGCCGGACACGATCTTCGTGCCGTTCCACTGGGTCGGTGCCAACCGGCTGACCAACGACGCCCTCGACCCGGCCTCGCGGATGCCGGAGTTCAAGGTGTGCGCAGCGACGGTCTCCTCGGCGTTCGAGCAGGTCGTCCCGCGACCGTCCCGAGAACCCGAGGTGCTGGATGTCTGAACGCCTCGTGGTCATCGGCGGCGGCATGGCCGCCGTCCGTCTCGTGGAGGAGCTCGTCTCCCGCTCCTACGCCGGATCGGTGACGGTGCTTGCGGACGAGCAGCATGCGCCGTACAACCGAATCCTGCTGTCGGCGGTGCTCGAGGGGACCCACAGCATCGACGCGATCACGCTGCGGCCTGCCTCGTGGTTCGCGGCGCAGGGCGTCGACCTGCGACTCGGCGCGCGGGTGCTCGAGATCGATCGTGGCGCCGGCGAGGTGATGCTGGTCGACGGGACGCGTCTCCCCTTCGACCGGCTGGTGCTCGCGACCGGATCGATCCCGACGCTGCCGCCGATCCGCGGGCTGGTCCGCTGGGACGGCTCGCTGCACCCGCGCGTGCACGCGTTCCGGTCGCTGGCCGACTGCCGTGGTCTCGACGACGCGGCCGTCGAGGGTGCGCGCGCCGTCGTCGTCGGCGGGGGACTGCTCGGACTCCAGGTCGCGCGGGCGCTGTCGATCCGCGGCCTGCACACCGAGATCGTCGAGGGTGCGGAGCACCTGCTCGCCTCCCAGCTCGGCGAGCCGGGCGGCCGGGTGCTCGCGCGCGACCTGCGTCGCCTCGGCACCGACGTCTACACCGGCGCACGCGCGATCAAGATGACGGAGGACGGCGTGCGCCTCGACAACGGCTACGAGCTGAGCGCCGACCTGGTCGTGCTGACCGCCGGCGGGCGGCCCTCGACGGCGCTGGCCCGGCGGGCGGAACTGATGGTGCGTCGCGGCGTCGTCGTCGACTCGTCGCTGCGCTCGATCACCGACGAGCGCATCCACGCGATCGGCGACTGCGCCGAGCACCGTCGTCGCGTCACCGGTTTCGTGCCGCCCGCCTGGGAGCAGGCGGGCGTGCTCGCCGACGTCCTCGCCGGGGGCACCATGCGCTACGACGGCTCGCGCAGCGTCGCCCGGCTGCGGGCCACCGACCTCGAGGTCGCCGTGCTGGGCGACCCGGAGCGGGCGGTCGGCGAGGTCGTCGAGATGACGAACCCGATCGCCGGCTCGCACCGACGACTCGTCGTCGAGGGCGGGGTGATCGTCGCCGCCGCGCTCGTCGGCGACCTGTCGCGGGTCGGGCTGATCACCCAGCTCTACGACCGCGGCACCGTGCTCGGGCCGGACGAACCGGGTCAGCTGCTCCTCGGCGAGCCCGCCTCGGCTCCGGTGGTGCTGCCCGACGAGGCCGAGGTCTGCGCCTGCGCGGGCGTGAGCGCCGGCGCGATCCGCGCCTGCTCGTCGTTCGAGTCCTGCCGCGAGACGACGCGCGCGACCACCGGCTGCGGCGGTTGCGAGTCGGTCGTACGGCGCCTGCTGGCCGAGGAAGCGCCTGCGCCCGTCGCCGTACCCTCCGGCTGAGTCAGCGCCGGGTGGGGTGCGGCTTGCGCAGCGAGTCGGGGAGGAGGCCTGCCCCGGGCGCGTTCTCGGAGCTGGCGACCCAGTCGCCGGGGTTGGAGAAGGCGCAGCGCTGGAGGCTCAGGCAGCCGCAGCCGATGCACGACTCGAGTCCGCCCTTGAGCCGCTGCAGGGCGGCGATCTGCTCGTCGAGGCGGGCACCCCAGTGCCGGGAGATCTTCTGCCAGTCGGCCTTGGTGGGCGTGCGGTTGGCAGGCAGCCGGGAGAGCTCCTCCTTGATCTCCTCGAGCGTCAGCCCGACGTTGGACGCGGCCCGGATGAAGGCCAGCCGGCGGAGCACGCTGCGCTCGAAGCGGCGCTGCCCGCCGCCCGAGCGCGTCGCCTCGATCAGGCCCTCGGACTCGTAGAAGCGCAGGGCCGAGGCAGCGAACCCGCTGCGCTCGACGATCTCGCCGATCGGCAGCTGATCGTGCTTGTCCATGATCTCCCCTTGAACTCAAGTTAACTTCAACTTGAATGATTGCCGCATGACCACGAACACACAAGCACGGGTGGCTCTCGTCACCGGAGGAACGGCGGGCCTGGGGCTCGCCCTGACCAGGGCGTTGGCAGCCGACGGCTGGCACGTCATCACCGACGGACGGCACGAGGGGAGGGTCAAGGAGGCGGACTTCCCCGCAGGTGTCACCGCGATCATCGGCGACATCACCGACGCCGACCACCGCTCGGCGCTCGTCAACGCGGTGTGGGAGCGAGGCCGCCTCGACCTGCTGGTCCACAACGCCAGCACCCTCGGGCCGCTGCCGATGCGCCCGCTGGCCGAGGTGGGCATCCCGGACCTGATGGAGGTCTGGCGCACCAACATCGGCGCACCGCTCGTCCTCACCGGCGAGCTGCTGCCGTGGCTGCGCCCCCAGGAGTCGGTCATCGTGTCCATCAGCTCCGATGCGGCCGTCAACCACTACGAGACCTGGGGCCTGTACGGCGCCAGCAAGGCTGCGCTCGACCACGTGACGCTCACCTTCGCGGCCGAGGTCGGCGTGACGGCCTTCGCCGTGGACCCCGGCGACATGCGCACCCAGATGCACCAGGACGCGTTCCCGGGCGAGGACATCTCGGACCGGCCGCTGCCGGAGTCGGTTGTGCCGAGGCTGCTCCGCCTCCTCGACCGGCGTCCCGCGTCCGGGCGCTACCGGGCGGAGGACTTCTGATGACCACGCTCAGCGAGGCGCCGGGAGTGCACTTCGAGGCGTCGGCATTCGCGCCGCGGCCCGCCGAGTGGCGGGGGCTGGCGCGGGACGAGGTGCGGCTGCTCGTGGGCACGCCGGACGGCATCAGCCATGCGAGGTTCCGTGACCTGCCCGAGCACCTGCGCGCCGGCGACGTGCTGGTCGTCAACAACTCAGCGACGGTCCCGGGTGAGCTCGACGCGACCCTGCACGACGAGCACGTGGTGCTGCACGTGGCGGCCCGGCTCGACGGGGGAGAGCGGGTGGTCGAGCTGCGCTCGGCTCCCGACGCGGCGCGGGCCGTGCTGGACGCGCAGCACGGTGACGTGGTGCGCCTCGGCGTCGCGCGTGTGACGCTGGTCGGACCTTGGCCGACCGAGCGGGGCTCCTCCCCGACGGGGCAGGGCAACCGGTTGTGGCGGGGCCGTGTGCGCGGTGACCTCGATGCAGCGCTGGCACGCGCGGGCCGGCCGATCGCCTACGGCTACCTCGACCGGCGCTATCCCCTGTCCGCCTACCAGACGGTCTTCGGCACGCGGCCCGGCAGCGTCGAGATGGCCTCGGCCGGGCGGCCCTTCACCGAGGCGCTGGTGACCGGGCTGGTCGCCCGCGGGGTGGCGTTCGCACCGGTCACCCTGCACACCGGCTTCTCCTCGCAGGAGGCCGGCGAGGCGCCCGGGCCGGAGTGGTTCGAGGTGCCGGAGCCGAGCGCCCGTGCGATCAACGCCGCGCGGGCCGGAGGCGGTCGGGTCATCGCGGTCGGCACCACGGCGACCCGGGCGCTCGAGTCGGCCGTGTGCGACGGCGCCGTCGTCGCCAACGCCGGCTGGACCGACCGCGTCGTCACGCCGGCCGCGCCGCCGGAGGTCGTCGACGGGTTGATCACCGGCTGGCACGACCCGCACGCCTCTCACCTCCTGCTGGTCGAGGCCGTGGCCGGACGAGCGCTCACGCAGGCGGCGTACGACCAAGCTGTCGCGAACGGCTACCTGTGGCACGAGTTCGGGGACTCAGCGCTGCTGCTGCCGTGAGCAACGTGAGTGAGGGTTTTCCTCCCCGAAACATGAGGAAACACCCGACACAACATGGGTTTCCTACCGTCAGGACATGACGCACCTGCGACCCACTCTCGTTGTTGTCGGCCACGGCATGGTCGGCCACCGCTTCGTCCAGGCCGCGATCGAGCGCGGGCTCACCGAGACCCACGACATCGTGGTCCTGGGCGAGGAGCCCCGCCCCGCCTACGACCGGGTCGCGCTGACGAGCTTCTTCGCCGCCGAGAGCGCCGACGAGCTCTCGCTGCTTCCCGAGGGGGAGTACGCCGACCCGCGCGTGCGCCTCGTCCTCGACGCCGCCGTCACGGCGATCGACCGGGTCGGTCGCACCGTCACCTACGTCTCCCCGGCACCGCGCTCGACCGACGAGCCCCTGACCAACCCGGGCGCCGTGCACACGATCTCCTACGACGGGCTCGTCCTGGCCACCGGCGCGGCGCCGTTCGTGCCGCCCGTGCCCGGCAAGGAGCTCGACAACGTCTTCGTCTACCGCACCATCGAGGACCTCGAGGCGATCCGCGAGGCGTCGAGGACCGCCACGGCCGGCGCGGTCATCGGCGGCGGTCTCCTGGGCCTCGAGGCGGCCAACGCGCTGCACCAGCTCGGCGTCCGGACCCACGTCGTCGAGATGGCGCCGCGACTGATGGCCGTCCAGGTCGATGCCGCCGGTGGTGCCACGCTGAAGCGCCACATCGAGCAGCTGGGGCTCGACGTCCACACCGGCGTGATGACCGAATTGATCGACGGCGACGACGACGGTGTCGTCAGCGGGCTCAAGTTCAAGGACGTCGAGGAGCCCCTGCCGGTCGAGATCGTCGTCTTCTCCGCCGGCATCCGCCCGCGTGACGCGCTGGCTCGCGAGTGCGACCTCGACGTCGCCGAGCGCGGCGGCGTCCTGGTCGACGAGCAGTGCCGCACCTCCGACCCCCGGATCTTCGCGATCGGCGAGTGCGCGGCGCCCGGCGGCACGATGTACGGCCTGGTCGCCCCCGGCTACGCCATGGCCGAGGTCGTCGTCGACGCCCTCCTCGAGGGCCCGGGCGCCTTCACCGGCGCCGACATGTCCACCAAGCTCAAGCTGCTCGGCGTCGATGTCGCCAGCTTCGGTGACGCCTTCGCCACCACCGAGGGCGCCCTCGAGCTGGTCTACTCCGACGCGGTCGCCGGGGTCTACAAGAAGCTCGTCATCAGCGACGACGGCACCCGCTTGCTGGGCGGGATCCTCGTCGGCGACGCATCGGCGTACGGCGTGCTCCGACCGCTCGTCGCGAGCGGGCTCGCGCTCCCGGCCAACCCGGAGGAGCTGATCCTGCCCGCGAGCCGCGGCGGCGTGAAGCTCGGCATGCCCGACGAGGCGCAGGTGTGCTCGTGCAACGACGTGACCAAGGGCCAGATCCTGCACGCGGTCACCGAGGACGGCTGCGAGAGCGTCGCGGACGTCAAGAAGTGCACCCGCGCCGGCAGCACCTGCGGCAGCTGCGTCAGCGTCGTCAAGAACATCATCGAGGAGCACTTCGAGAGCGTCGGCAAGGTGGTCGACAAGGGCCTGTGCGAGCACTTCCGGCTGAGCCGCCAGGAGCTGTTCGACGTCGTCGCGGTCCACGGCTACAAGCGCTTCGACGACATCGTCGAGGCCCACGGCACCGGCCGCGGCTGCGACATCTGCAAGCCGGCGATCGCCAGCATCCTGGCCAGCCAGTTCAACGGGCACGTGCTGGAGAAGGAGACCGCTCGGCTGCAGGACACCAACGACGCCTACCTCGCCAACATCCAGCGCAACGGCACCTACTCCGTCGTCCCGCGCATCCCCGGTGGGGAGATCACCCCCGACAAGCTGATCGTGATCGGCGAGGTCGCGCGCGACTTCAACCTCTACACGAAGATCACCGGCGGCCAGCGGATCGACCTGTTCGGTGCCCGGATGGAGGAGCTGCCCGCGATCTGGCGCCGGCTCGTCGACGCGGGCTTCGAGTCCGGCCACGCCTACGGCAAGTCGCTGCGGACGGTGAAGTCGTGCGTCGGGTCGACCTGGTGCCGCTTCGGTGTGCAGGACAGCGTCGGGCTCGCGATCGCGCTCGAGCTGCGCTACCGCGGGCTGCGCAGCCCCCACAAGCTCAAGGGCGGCGTGAGCGGGTGTGCCCGGGAGTGCGCCGAGGCGCGCGGCAAGGACTTCGGTGTGATCGCGACCGAGAAGGGGTGGAACCTCTACGTCGGCGGCAACGGCGGCGCCGTACCGGCCCACGCACAGCTGCTCGCGGGCGACATCGACACCGAGACGCTGATCTCCTACCTCGACCGCTTCCTCATGTACTACATCCGCACCGCCGACCGCCTGCAGCGCACGGCCGGCTGGATGGAGTCGCTCGACGGCGGGCTCGACCGGGTGCGCGAGGTCGTCGTGGACGACTCGCTCGGCCTCGGCGCCGAGCTGGAGGCCGAGATGGCGCGGCACGTCGGCGGCTACTTCGACGAGTGGAAGGCGACGCTGGAGGACCCCGAGAAGCTCGGTCGGTTCGTCTCGTTCGTCAACGCGCCCGACACCCCCGACCCGACGATCTCCTTCACCGAGGAGCGCGGCCAGATCCGCCCGGCGGACCCGGACGAGCCGGTGCTGCTCGCGTCGACGATCTCCGTCGGTGCTCCCGTCGAGACCACGGTCGGGGCCGTCCGATGACGCGCGGCGACCGCACCTGGGAGAAGGTGTGTTCCGTGGACGACCTGGAGATCGAACGCGGCGTCACGGCGCTGGTGCACGGCCAGGCCGTCGCGATCTTCCGCACCCACGACGGCGAGGTCTATGCCCTCGGCAACCACGACCCGTTCGCCAAGGCCTCGGTGCTGGCGCGCGGCATCGTCGGGACCCGGGCCGGGGTGCCCTTCGTCGCGAGTCCCATGCACAAGCACGCCTTCGACCTGCGGACCGGCGTGTGCCTCGACGACGAGCAGGCCAGCGTGCCCTGCTACGACGTCCTGGTCGAGGGCGGCTTCGTGCACGTCGGTGGACGGCGGCGTGCGGTCGCGTGAGCGAGCGGAACAAGCCTGACCTGCCGCTGGAGGGCTATCGGATCGGAGTGACCGCGGCCCGCAAGGTCGAGGACCAGATCGCCCTGCTCGAGCGGCGCGGGGCCAAGGTCGACTGGGCACCGGTCCTCTCCAGCGACCCCAACCGGGTCGACGACGCCGAGCTGCGCGCGGCGACCGAGGCGCTGCTGACCGAGCCGATCGACATCTTCGTCGCCACCACCGGCATCGGCATGAAGACCTGGTTCGAGGCCGCCGAGCAGTGGGGCCTGCACGACGAGCTCGTCACCGCGATCGGTGCCGCCGAGGTGCTCGCGCGCGGCCCCAAGAGCGTCGGCGCACTGCGCCGCCGGGGGATCCGCGAGCTGTGGGCCCCGGACTCGGAGTGCTTCGAGGACGTGCTCGCGCACCTGCGCGGTCGCGACCTCGAGGGGCGACGCATCGTCGTGCAGGAGCACGGCCAGTCGCTGTCGATGGTCGCGCACGCCCTGCAGCGCCAGGGCGCCCGCGTGGACGTCGTGACGGTCTATCGCGTCATGAGCGCCGAGGACCCCGAGCCGATGTTCCGGATGGTCGACCTGATCGCCGAGCGCAAGCTCGACGCGGTCACCTTCACGTCCGCTCCCGCCGTCGCGTCGCTGATGGCGGTCGCCGGTGTCACCGGCCGCCGCGACGACGTCGTCGCGGCCTTCCAGGCCGACGTCATCGCGACCTGCGTCGGCCCCGTGACGGCGGCCGCCTTCGAGATGTGGGGCGTGCCGACGATCATGCCCGAGCGCTCCCGGCTGGCCGCGATGATCAAGCTGCTCGAGACCGAGCTGCCCTCACGCCGCGACGGGTTGTCGATCGAGGTCGCCGACCACGTGCTGCTGATGCACGGCGACATGGTTCTCCTCGACGGTGTCGAGATCAGGCTCTCGCCCGCGCCGCTTGCCGTGCTGCAGGCCCTCGTCGTCAACCCGGGCCACGTCGTGTCCCGCAGCGACCTGCTCGCCGCCCTGCCGAGCGGCACCGCTGTCTCCGAGCACGCCGTCGAGATGGCCGTCGCCCGTCTGCGCGCTGCGCTGGGCACCACGGTCGTCCAGACCGTGGTCAAGCGCGGCTACCGGCTCGCCGTCGCGACCTGAGTCGGCGTCGGACCCACCTCAGCGTTCGCCAACTGCAGGCAGTTCAGGGCGGAGCGTGGCACCGCGAGCGTGGATCAGGTCGGGAGCCCGGCCAACTGCCTGCAGTTGGGTGCTTCGCCGTACGACGATCAGCCGGCCGGCGCCACGAGGGCGGTCGCGATCGCGGCGACGCCCTCGCCGCGACCGGTGAGGCCGAGCCCGTCGGTGGTGGTCGCACTCACCGACACGGGGGCACCGAGCGCGGCGGAGAGAGCGGCTTCGGCCTCGGTACGGCGAGGGCCGAGCCGCGGGGCGTTGCCGATCACCTGGACGGCGACGTTGCCGATCTCGAAGCCCGCAGCGCGGACCCGGCGGGCCGACTCGGCGAGGAGGGCGGTGCCGGAGGCGCCCGCCCACTCGGGTTCGCTGGTGCCGAAGTGTGAGCCGAGGTCACCGATGCCGGCGGCGGAGAACAGCGCGTCGCAGGCGGCATGGGCGGCGACGTCGGCGTCGGAGTGACCCTCGAGCCCCCGCGGCTCGTCGGGCCACGCCAGCCCGGCGAGGTGCATCGGCACGCCCTCGACGAGGCGGTGGACGTCCGTGCCGATGCCGATGCGGGGAAGGCTCACGCGCAGATCATGCCCGGTCATCGGCCATGATGGACAGGTGGATGACAATCGGGGTCGCTGGGCAGCGGCCGGAGTCGTGACGATGTTCGTGGGACTCGCCACGAGCTATGCCACGGCGATGGCCCTCACGATCCGGGAGTCGCCGGTAGTGGCGGTCGCCGAGCTGATCATCCGCCTCACGCCGGGCGCGATCGCCGAGTGGCTGATCAGCATCGTCGGTCAGCTCGACAAGCCGCTGCTGATCATCGGCATCGTGGCTTTCCTGGTCGCGATGGGTGCGCTGGCGGGCTCGCTCGCGCGCCACAGCGTGCTCAAGCCGGTGCTCGTGTGGGTCGTCCTGGCCCTCATCGGCGGTGCCGCGGTGATGGTCCAGCCCGGAGCCAGCGTGGTCGACGTGCTGCCCGTCCTGGTGGGCTTCGTGACCTGGCTCGTCGTCCTGTCGGCGCTGTCCAAGCCGCTCGTCACCGAGCGCGACCACCCCGAGCTCGAGTCGCGCGAGCGGCGGGTCTTCTTGATGGTCGCGGGCGTCTTCGGGCTCGCCGCGGTCGGCATCGCCGGGGCCGGGCGGGTCGTGGGTCGCGGGCGTCGGCACGTCGCGGAGAGCCGTCGGCTGCTGCGCCTCGAGGGCGTCACGCGTCCGCTCGCGCCGACCGACACCACCATCGGGCTGCCGGGGATCGCGCCGTGGCAGACCCCCAACGACGACTTCTACCTCATCCACACGGCGATCTCGGTGCCGACGATCGAGCCGAAGGACTGGACGCTGCGCATCCACGGGCTGGTCGACCGCGAGCTCGTCCTGACCTACAACGACCTGGTCGCGCGCCAGCTCACCGAGTCGTGGATGACCCTCAACTGCGTGAGCAACGAGGTCGGCGGCGACCTGGTCGGCAACGCCTGGTGGAGCGGCATCCGCATCGCCGATCTCCTCGAGGAGGTCGGTCTCGATCCCTCGGCCGACTGCATCCTGCAGACCTCGGAGGACGGCTGGAACTGCGCGACCCCGCTGTCCGCCCTCATCGACGACCGCGACGCGATGCTGGCCGTCGCGATGAACGGCAAGCCGCTGCCGATCGAGCACGGCTTCCCGGTGCGCACGATCGTGCCCGGCCTCTACGGCTACGTCTCGGCCACCAAGTGGGTCGTCGACTACGAGGTCACCCGCTTCGCCGACGTCTCGGCGTTCTGGACCGACCGGGGCTGGTCGGAGGAGGGTCCGGTCAAGATGGCGTCGCGCATCGACGTACCCCGCTCCGGCGACGACGTCGCCGTCGGTGACGTCAACGTCGGTGGCCTCGCGTGGGCCCAGCACACCGGCATCGACACGGTGGAGCTCTCGGTCGACGGTGGCGAGTGGCAGCCGGCCCAGCTGGCGCAGACCCCGTCGGAGGACACCTGGGTGCAGTGGGCGCTCACGGTCTCCCTGGACGAGGGCGAGCACGAGCTCCGGGTGCGCGCCACGGACAACGACGGGCTGGAGCAGACGGGTGTGCGGCGCGACGTGCTGCCCGACGGCGCCACCGGCTGGCACACCATCCAGGTCAGGGCGACCTAGGAACCAGCCGTCCAGACGTGGCGCACCTCGTCGACGAGGTCGGCCGACTGGCGCAGCCCCGCCCGCGCCGCATCGGCGCGCTTGGCGGGGTCGAGCAGGTTCTTGCCGAAGGCCGCCAGGGCCTCGGGGTCGGGGGTGATGACGCTCCACTCGCGCGGTGCGACCTTCTCCAGCTGGGCCCGGATCGAGGTCTTCTTGCTGAGCGCCTGCGGCAGCGGGGCGAGCACGACGACCCGCTCGGCCCCGGTCGCGAGGTCGACGTTGGCGGTCGAGCGCATGCCACCGTCGATGTAGTGACGGCCGTTGATCGCGACCGGCGGCCAGACGGTGGGTACGGCGCAGCTCGCCGCGACAGCGCTGACGACGTCGACACCGCTCTCGCGCGTGAACACCGTGAACTCGCCGGTCTCGACCTCGACGGTCGCGATCCGGAGGTCGCGCTCGGGCCAGTCCTCGCTCGTGATCCGGGAGCGGATGATGCCTTCGCGATCGATGCTGCCGGGCTGGTGCGACTTCAGCGCCAGCTTGCCGACCCGGGCCAGCTTGGTGCGGCCGTCACCGGGCAGGACGTAGGGCGGCACCATCTTCAGCAGGGCCAGGCGCGACAGGCGCCCGCCCAGCTCGGCGTCGGGCGGGGCGAGCTGTTGCTCGTAGAGGTCGGCGATCGCCGTACCGCTCGTGATCTGCACGCCCACCACCGAACCGGCCGACGTGCCGATGACGCGGTCCGCGCCGGTCAGGTCGATCCCTGCCTCCGCGAGCCCGGCCAGGATGCCCAGCTCCCACGCGATGCCAGTGATGCCGCCGCCACCCAGGACCAACGCAGTCGTCATGCGTTCAACCTAGTCAGCGGTTGATGACGTAGACGACGCCTCCGCTGGCGTTGATCCAGATGTCCTCGAACTCGTCGCGGTCGTAGACACGGCGTACGGCGCTGTTGCTCGCGCCCGCCGGGTCGTTGACGACGACGTCGCCATCGGCCTCGAACCCGACGATCACCATCAGGTGACCGTTGCTGGCCGAGATCGGGGCGCCGGTGAGCTGGTTGCGCCCGAAGGCGACCGACGCGACCAGGGGGACGCCGGCGAGGATGAAGTCCTCCGCGGCGCGCAGGTCGCGCAGGCGGGTGACGTAGGAGTCGCCGGCGGTCAGGGTGCTGGCGTAGGCGGTGTTGAAGGCCCAGTTGCCGGTGCCGTCGTAGGCGTGGTCGAAGACCAGGCGCGCGGTGTGGTCGACCTGCGGGTCGGCGTGGCCGGCCGTGATGACCGGGAACGGACCCGGTTGGAGGCCGTAGTAGGCCAGCACCATCGCGGTCGAGGTCGGCGAGCACCAGGCCTCGCCGCCGCCACCCCACTGCGGGTAGTGGCCCGAGTGCGTCATCTGGGAGAACGTCGGCACGTCGAGGACGGTCCCGGCCGCCGGGCCCGGAGCCGACGTCGGGGCGCTGCCCCGGGGCACGAGCGCGCTGGCCATCGCGCCGACGCGATCGAGGCGCACGAGCGGCTTGCTGGTGGCGTTGCGGTAGAGCCTGACCCGGACCTGCCACTGGGTGATCGCGGTCGCGGCCTGCCAGGTGTCGACGCTGACCCGCCCGAGGTCGTCGGCCTGGCTGCCGAGGGAGCGGCGCCGCAGGGCGGGGTTGTCCAGCGTCCACTCGGCCATGGAGTCCCAGCTGGAGACGGTGCCGTCGGCGGCCTGGCCGCGGACCTGCACCTTCACCACCGAGTCGCCCTCGGTCACGGCCTCCCAGCTCGGGATCAGCTGGGTCAGGCCGAAGCCGGGAGCCGCCCACGGGGAGGTCCAGGTGCCGACCTGGTAGGCGCGGCCGCCGAGCTTCCCGGTGCGCGGCTTCTTCACGACGAGGGAGCCGGCCCGGACGCGGAGGCCCTTGAGCTCCCCGGCGCGCCACTGGGCGCCCGTGGACCACGAGGTGTTCGCGATGCTGGAGGAGGCGCGGCGTGCCTGGGGGTCGCCGGCGTGCGCCGGACCGACGGCCGCGAGCGAACCGGCGAGCAGGACGAGGACGGGGGCGAGAGCGCTGCGACGTACCACCCGGAGACGGTAACCCGCCGACGTCACTTCTGTCCCATGAGTCACACGCCCCGGGGAATCAGGCCAGAGGGGCGTGCGCCCCTAGACTTGGCGGGTGACCCTGCGCCTCCATGACACTGCGACCCGCGAAGTTCGTGACTTCGTTCCCCTCGAGGAGGGGAAGGCGGGCATCTACGTCTGTGGACTCACCGTGCAGTCGGAGCCGCACGTCGGGCACGTGCGATCGGCGGTCAACTTCGACGTGCTGCGGCGCTGGCTGACGGCGAACGGCTACGACGTGCACTTCATCCGCAACGTCACCGACATCGACGACAAGATCCTCGCCAAGGCCGCCGAGCAGGGCCGCCCCTGGTACAACCTCGCCTTCGCGATGCACGCCGAGCTGACCACCGCGCTGGCCTCGATCAACGTGCTGCCGCCGACCTACGAGCCCGGCGCGACCGGCACGGTCCCGGAGATGATCGAGCTCATCTCGATCCTGATCGAGCGTGGCCACGCCTATCCCGCGGCGGACGGTTCGGGCGACGTCTACTTCGACGTGCGCTCCTGGCCGTCGTACGGCGAGCTGACCCGGCAAGGCATCGACGACATGGAACCGGCGACCGACGCCGACCCGCGCGGCAAGCGCGACCCCCGCGACTTCGCGCTGTGGAAGGGCTACAAGCCCTCCGAGCCGGAGTCCGCGGCGTGGCCCAGCCCGTGGGGCAAGGGCCGTCCCGGCTGGCACATCGAGTGCTCGGCGATGGCGAGCAAGTACCTCGGCCCCGCCTTCGACATCCACGGTGGCGGCGTCGACTTGCGCTTCCCGCACCACGAGAACGAGCAGGCCCAGTCGCGCGCCGCGGGACTGCCGTTCGCGTCCTACTGGCTGCACAACGCCTGGATCACCACCGCCGGCGAGAAGATGAGCAAGTCGCTCGGCAACTCGCTGCTCGTGCCCGAGGTGCTCAAGCGCGTGCGCGGCATCGAGCTGCGCTTCTACATGGTCTCCGCCCATTACCGCTCCCACGTCGAGTTCAGCTTCGAGGCGCTCGACGAGGCGGCAGTCGGGTTCCGGCGGATCGAGAACTTCCTCGAGCGAGCAGCAGCGTCCCTCGGCGGCGAGATGCCGACCGGCGGCATGCTGTGCTCGGAGTTCATCGAGGCGATGGACGACGACCTCGGCACCCCCGCCGCCGTCGCCGCCATCCACGACGTCGTCCGCGAGGGCAACAAGCTGCTCACCGAGGGCGGTGACGCCGACGCCCTGCGCGGCAACGCCGCCTCCGTGCGCGCCATGCTCGACGTGCTCGGCCTCGACCCGGCCGACCCGGGCTGGATGACCACGGGTGGCGCCGACGACGAGAAGCTGCGCGGCGCCGTCGACGTACTCATCACCGCACTGCTCGAAGACCGCGCCACCGCGCGGGCCGACAAGGACTGGGCCCGGGCGGACGCGATCCGCGACCGCATCAAGGCGGCCGGCATCGAGATCGAAGACACGCCCTCAGGGCCGAAGTGGAGCATTTGAAATGGCTGGTAATTCTCAGCGCAAGGGTTCGGTCCGCAAGGGCGGCAAGGGCGCGACCGTCGGTTCCGGCGGACAGGTCCGTCGCGGCCTCGAGGGCAAGGGCCCGACGCCCCCTGCCAAGGACCGGCCCTACCACAAGGCCCACAAGTCGGCGAAGCGCGCCGAGCGGGTGGAGACGGTGCGCCCGAAGCGCCGCATGACCAAGTCGACCGACGCCGAGTGGGTGGCCGGTCGCAACTCCGTCGTCGAGGTCCTCACGGCCGGCATCCCCGTGACGGCTGTGTACGTCGCCGAGGGAGCCGAGCGCGACGGGCGACTGCGCGACGCGTTCAAGATGGCGGCTGAGCACGGCTACCCGCTGCTCGAGGTCACCCGCGCCGAGCTCGACCGGATGACCGCGGGCGCCGTGCACCAGGGCCTCGCGGCCCGGCTGCCGTCCTACGAGTACGCCCACGCCGACGACCTGCTCCAGCGGGCCGCCGACGCCGGTGAGAAGGCGCTGATCGTCGCACTCGACTCGGTCACCGACCCCCGCAACCTGGGTGCCGTCGTGCGCTCGGCGTCCGGCTTCGGCGCGCACGGCGTGCTGATCCCCGAGCGTCGCGCCGCGGGCATGACCGCCGCCGCGTGGAAGTCCAGCGCCGGCGCCGCCGCCCGCATCCCGATCGCGCAGACGGTCAACCTCGTGCGTCAGCTCAAGGCCCTCCAAGAAGCCGGGTGCATGGTCGTCGGGCTCGCTGCCGACGGCGAGATCTCGCTCCCGGAGCTGGTCGCTGCCGACGGCCTGGCCACCGGACCGCTGGTCGTCGTGGTCGGCTCCGAGGGCAAGGGGCTGGGCCGGCTCGTGTCGGAGACGTGCGACGCGCTCGTCTCGATCCCCATGGCCAACCAGCTCGAGTCGCTCAATGCCGGAGTCGCGGCGTCGGTGACCCTGTATGCGATTGCGCAGGCCCGGAGCTAGCACGCGGCGGGTCCTGACCGGGCTCGTCCTCACGGCGGTGTGCCTCACCGTCGGGGTCTCGTCCGGGCTGGCGTTCTTCCTCGGGGACAGCCGCACGGTCGTCGTGGCGAGCCACGACGCGGTGGTGACCCCGACCTTCGACGGCAAGGTCTCGCTGCGGACGGGCCCGCTGCTGCCCGACGTCCGGCGAGCCTCGGGCGGTCCGGTCGGGGTCGACCTGGTGCTGGGCAAGACCCAGACGGAGTCGGTCGAGGAGCTCTTCGCGCGCTACGCCTTCATCGCCAGCGAGCCCGACTCGCAGGTCGCCAAGGTCAGCGACGCGGTCCGCGACATGGCCTCCTCGGCCGCCCTGCGCGGGCTCGCGCTCGGCCTGGTGCCGCTCGCGACCTGGTGGCTGCTCGGCCCGCACCGGCGCGGCCAGCTCTTCCGCGGAGTGCGGACCCGGAAGGGAGTCCTCGGCGGCGTACTCCTGCTGACCGTGCCGTTGTTCCTCTGGCAGCCCTGGGCCTCCGACGAGGACACCCAGGAGGCGCAAGGGGAGTGGGAGCCGCTCGAGACCTTCATGGCCGGCTTCCCCGTGCCGGAGGAGGCGGCGGGCATCGAGATCCGCAACAGCCCGACCACGGTGCAGACGCAGCGGCTGATCCAGAGCGCCGTCGACACCTATGACAAGAGCAAGGAGTTCTACGACGCGGCGGCCGAGGAGGCCGAGTCGCTCGAGCTGAACGAGCCGGACGACGACGAGACCGTGGCCCTGGTCGTGAGCGACCGGCACGACAACATCGGCATGGACCGCGTCGCGCGCGCCATCGGCGACCAGGCGGGCGCGAGCGTCGTGCTCGACGCCGGGGACGACACCTCGACCGGCCAGCCGTGGGAGGCCTTCAGCCTTGACTCGCTCGACCGGACCTTCGACGACCTCGACCGCTTCGCCGTGGCGGGCAACCACGACAACGGCCCGTTCGTGACCGACTACCTCGACGACCTCGGCTGGACGATGCTCGAGGAAGCGCCGGTGGAGGCGCCCTGGGGCGGGCTGCTGCTCGGCGTCGACGACCCGCGGTCGAGCGGGCTGGGCAACTGGCGCGACGAGACCGGCCTGAGCTTCACCGAGGTCGGCGAGCGGCTCGCCGACGCGGCGTGCGACCAGGACGGCGAACGGATCTCGACGCTGCTGGTCCATGACGCCAACCTCGGCCGCGAGGCGCTGACGCGCGGCTGCGTCGACCTCGTCGTGGGTGGGCACACGCACGTGCAGGACGGCCCGACCGAGGTCCTCGGCGAGAACGGCCGCAACGGCTACCGGATCACCAACGGCACGACCGGCGGGGCGGCCTACGCCATCGCGATCGGCAGCAAGCCGCGCCGCGACGCCGACGTCACGCTCGTGACCTACCGCGACGGCCGCCCGGTGGGCACGCAGTGGGTGCGGCTGCGTACCGACGGCGTGTTCGTGATCGGGCCGTATGCCGAGCTGGGGCTGGATGAGCCCGACGAGGAGTAGAGGTCTAGAAGTAGTCGCGGATGTGCAGCTGGCGGCCGTCGAGGAGCGCGTCGAGGGCGCGGTCCTGCCCCGGGTCTCCGGTCAGGAGGCCGGCCATCCGCAGGTCGGCACAGGTCGCCGTACCGGCATAGAAGAGGGCCAGTCCGCGCGGCGCGAACGTCGGGCCGCCGGGGGAGCCGGGGGTGCAGGTCGTGACGGCGTCGTCGACGGTCAGGGTCCAGTCGCCGTTGGTCGATCCCAGGAGGTCGCCGGCGACGGAGAAGCGGATCGGCTCGGCCGCTGAGCAGATCGCGGGCAGTCCCGAGAAGGCGCCGGGGACGTCGTGGACGCGGAGCATGTAGGGGTGGCTGTGCACGACCGGCCAGTCGGCGAAGGGCAGCACCAGACGCGCGGCGTCGCGGCCGGAGGTGAGCAGCCGGACGTGGCCGGTGACGGTGGCGAAGGAGGCGAACATCCGCCACAGCGCCAGTGTCGCGTCGCGGGTGAGCGCGACCAGGTCGGCGATCTCGAGGGTCGCCGAGGAGTCGTAGCCGCTGCCGCGGTTCCAGGTCGCGTAGCCGACGACCTCGCCGTCCGCCTCGGCGAGCGTGACGCCGGTGAAGGCGCCGATGACCGCCTCCGCGGCGGCGGGGAAGGACGCCCCCGCCCGGGTCAGCGGACCGTTCTGGGCCGCTGCCCAGGTCGCGTAGACCCGCCGTACGGCATCGAAGTCGTCGGCCGTGGCCCCCCGGGTCGTCGTGGACCCGGGCCGGGGCACGGCGGCGAGCCGGGAGGTCGCGATCTCGACGGTGTCGTAGGAGGAGACCAGCTCGTAGCCGTAGCGGCGGTAGATCCCCGGTGCGGTCGGGAACAGCGTGGAGATGACCTCGCCGCGCTCGCGCAGGCCCTCCTCGAGGACAGCGGCCATCAGGTCGTCGAGCAGGCCCGCACCGCGGTGCTCGGCCGACACCGTCACGCTGGCGATGCCGTTGGTCGGGACCTGCCGGCCGTGGAACCACGAGTGGAACTCGCGCCCGGTCACCTTGGCCGCCAGGACGTCGCCGTCGAAGGTCCCCCAGTTGTGGCGACCGGGCGGCGGGTAGTCGGCAGGGTCGGGCGGCGTGAAGTCCGCCGGAAAGTCGCCGAACGCCTCCCTGCCCAGGGCCAGGCTCTGGGGCAGGTCGTCCGCGACGAGGGGCCGGGGAGTGGAGCGCGTCATGGCTGGGAGCGTAGGCGGTGGAACCCTGTGGTGGCGCTCGCGCGCTGCTACTCGTCGGTCGCGGCGATGATCTCGTCGGGCTTGCTCGTGAGGACCGTGTCGATGTAGTCGCGCGCGGTCTCGAAGATGCCGACCTCCTCGCCTGCCTGCTCGGAGAGGTACCAACGGTGCACGAGGACCTCGTGGAAGACCTCGGCCGGTTCGAGCTTGCCGCGGGCGTCGGGTGGGATCATCGCCATGATCGGCTCGTAGACCTCGGTCAGCCACTTGTTGGCGACCAGGTGCCTGTCCTCGCGGCCGAGGTCGAAGTGCGCCGTGTACGCCGCCAGGTCGTTCAGCAACCGTCTGGCCTGTGCATCCTCGACGGTCATGCCGGTGAGCGCCTGCAGCTCGCGGCGGTGGTGCCCGAGCTCGACGACCTTCGGCTGGATGCGGATCTGGTCGCCGTCGAAGTCGGTGACGATGTCGAGCTCGTCGACGTCGAAGCCGAGGTCGTTGAGGCGTTCGATCCGGCTCTCGATGCGCCACATCTCGCTCGCGCTGAACTCCTCCACGTCCGTGAGCTCGGCCCACAGGGCGGCGTACTGCTCACGCAACCGGGTGATGACGGCGAACCCGTCGACCTCGGTGCCGACGGCGCCGCTGGCCTGCAGGTCCATCAGCTCGGCGAAGATGTTCTCGCAGCCGAGGGTGACGTCGTGCTCGCGCATGCGCTCGCCGACCTCGTCGTGGAGCTCGCCGGTCTCGGCATCGACGAGGTAGGCCGAGAAGCCGCCGGCACTGCGGCGGAAGAGCACGTTGGACAGCGACACGTCGCCCCAGAAGAAGCCGGCCAGGTGCAGCCGCACGAGCAGCACGACGATCGCGTCGACCAAGCTCGGCAGGTTGTCCGCGGTCATGCCGTGGGCGAAGAGGCTTCGGTAGGGGAGCGAGAAGCGGAGGTGCTCGGTGATCAGGGTCGCCGGGAGCTCCTGGCCCTGCTGGTCGACCCGGCCGGCGACCACCCCCTGCGGCACGACGGCGGGCAGGCCCTCGCGCTGGAGGTCGCGCAGCAGGCGGTACTCACGGAACGCGATGTCCTCCTGCGTCTCCTTGATCGCATACGTCCGGTCCTTCAGGCGCACGATCCGCACCACGTGGCGCGAGAGGCCGCGCGGCAGCGGGACGACGTGGTCGTCGGTCCACTCCTCGAGCGGGGTCGACCACGGGAGCGTGATGATCGCGGGGTCGGGCCGACTCGCGACGATGCGCAGGGCCATGGGCGCGAACCTACTCGCATCGCCCGCTCGCTGGCACGTGACAGTGCTGGATCACCCGCACCTGCGGGGGGACGATCCAGCACCGTTTCCTGGGTGTGCCGTTGTCCACAGGGCGACGTCGGGCGTTGGCGACGGGCAGATCGTCCGCCTACGCTTCGAGCGGCGGGTTCATCGGGGGCCGCCGTCTCGGAAGGATCCGCTCGTGCTCGTACGTCGCCTGCTCGCCGCCACCGTCGTGGTGCCGCTCCTCCTCGTCGCCGGGTGCAGCGACGAGGAGCCGGAGCCGGTCATGCCCACCACGTCCTCGCCGACGACGTCGCCGTCCTCGACGCCCACCGTCGATCCGCTCGCGATCCCGGCGGAGGCGAAGGAGCCGACGAAGGCCGGCGCGGAGGCGTTGGTGCGGCATTACTTCGACATGTTCAACCACCTGTGGGCCACGGGAGATTCGGCGCCGGTTCGCAAGCTCTACGGGGAACGCTGCGACCTGTGCGAGATCCCCATTGGTGTGATCGAGCTCGCGCAGTCCAATGGCCACACCTATGCGGGCTCACAGAGTGTCAGTGACCTGACTGTTGAGTTGATCGGGCAGACCGGCGGGGTTGAAACGGCTGTGGCGTTCGTGTCTGTCAGTCAAACGAAGATTGTGGAGCGTGACGCCCGAGGGAAGGTCGTGAATCGCTACCCCGCCGATGCCCGGCATCCATTCGAATACAACCTGGCCTTCCAGGGCGGTCAGTGGGAGATCCTCAGTGGCGAGGATGCGAAGTGATGGGGCGCGTGGTGGGAGCGACGCTTGCTCTAGTGACGTTCCTGATCTTGGCCGCATGTCCGCCCGCGTTTGCAGGGAATATTGCCCAGTGCCAAGACGGCACCCCTGTTGAGGTGGAGACGTCGGCCGGCGGCAGTTTTGCGGCCGCCGTCGCGGTGGCCTGCAAAGGACACGATGGCGACGAAGAGCTCGAGGACGAGGATGGATCGTCCGTGGACCCCGTCAGCACCGAAACACAAGGGCACTGGCAATGGGCCGGTTACGTGTGTGACAACGGAGGAATCTGCAACAGTCGTCTCCTCTGCCCGGACGGCTCGCCCAAAATGAAGTTCGTCTACGTCTACGCCGACGGGTCGTTGGGCGACACACGGCAGGCCTGCCCCGGCGACGCCGATATCCCCACGGTGCCGGAAGTAACTCCGCCCAGCCCCGGCCAGATCTTCAAGGCCTTCAAGAGCGTCGTGCCGCCGTCGGCCGAGCTCTCCGTCCAGCCGCCCGGTGGCCAGACGCTGGTCAACTTCGACACGATCTTCTCCACGAAGGCGGATCCGTTCACCACTGGCGAGATCGCCCTGGTGCCCGGGTTCAAGGTCGTCTTCGAGGTCTTCCCGACGGCCTTCACCTGGAAGTTCGGAGACGGGCAGGAACTGAAGACCGACTGGGCAGGCAAGCCGTGGACCGAGGGAGTCGACGTCTCCACGTTGATCACCCACGCCTACACGTCGAAGAAGGACGTCAAGGCATCTGTCTCGATCACCTGGGGTGCCAAGGCCAGTCTGAACGGCGGTGAACCCGTCCCGGTCGACGGCACGGTGAGCGTGGCCTCGGCCATGGTGCCGCTCGAGGTCCTCGAAGCGGTACCCCAGTTGGTCGAGTAGTGCCCCCGGACGTGCCTGTGACCCCGCATGGTCTCGGTGGTTGACGCTGTCGAGACCCTGCGGGGTGTGGGGCGGTGTGGTCAGTGGTCGGGCGGGTGTCCGTTGGGGTCGATGGGGCGTGAGCCGGTGTGGTCGCGGAGGTAGGTGTGGCCGTGGGGGCTGGTCCAGACGAACACGCCTGGTTCGGTCATGGCGTAGGACCAGCGGCCCTTGGTCTTGAGGCGGTGGTGTCGCCGGCAGAGCGCGGCGAGGTTGTCGGTGGACGTGGTGCCACCACGATCAGGTGCTCCGTGGTCATAAGCGATGACGTGGTCGAGGTCGCAGCGTCTGGCGTTGCGTCCGCACCACGGGAACACGCAGGTCCGGTCGCGGGCGATGACGTGGTCACGGATCCGGTCGGTCGGGGCGTAGCCGGTGGTCTCGAGCCGCTGTCGGAGGTCGATCACCGGCCGCACCGTGACCTGGACGTCGGGGCGGCCGCACCAGTCCCGGATCTGCTCGGCGGTGAGCACGCGGTGGCCGGCCTGCTCCAGCTGGCCGGTCAGGCACTGGCCTTCACCCAGGTGCCGCTGCAGGATCGCGTCGGTTGAGAGGTGGGCGTGCAGCACGATCTGCGTGGTCGCAGGCTGCCGCGTGGGCCTGGAGTCTGTCTTGTCCTGGTCGTCGTCGAACCCGAAGGCGAGCTGTTGGCGGGCGAGGTCG
>NZ_CM001852.1:3142716-3222070 GCF_000389985.1 Nocardioides sp. CF8 | reverse complement strand
GACCACGACCACATCGTCCCGTTCGACCACGACGACCCCACCACGGGTGGCGCGTCGTGTGACTGCAACATCGCCCCGCTCTGCAGGCATCATCACCAGCTCAAGACCCACGCCGGGTGGCGCTACACGCCCCTCGAGAGGGGCACCTGGCTCTGGTCCGACCCCCACGGCCAACAGTTCCTCCGCGACCCCGACGGCACCACCGACGTCACCCCCACCGACCACCGCAGAGGCACAGGCTGCCGACACCAGGTCAACCGCCAATAGGGACATCCGTTGCGCCGCCGACATCACGGTCGGCCTCGTGCTCCTTGAGCACACCCGCCAGCTGGGCGATGTGGTCCGGTCCCACCCGGCAGCAGCCGCCCACCAGCCGCGCTCCAGCGGCGACCCAGTCGGCCGCGAGCGCGGTGTTGAAGACCCCGTCGCCACTCCACGTGTGCGACTCGCTGTCCCAGGTCTCGCCGAGGTTCGGGTAGGCGACAGCAGGACGACCCGTGACTGCGACCGCCGCCGTCACGGCCTGCATCACGTCGTACGGCGCCGAGCAGTTCACCCCGGCAGCCACGATGCTCGTGCTGTCGGCCAGGACGGCGTAGGCATCTCGAAGGGGTTGGCCGGCGCGAGTGGAATCTCCCGAGACGGAGTAGGAGAACCAGGCAGGCAGGCCGAGCTCGTCGAGGAGCGGCACCAGCACCTCCGCCTCGTCGGCGTCGGGGATGGTCTCGACCGCGAGCAGGTCCGGGCCCGCCGAGGCCAGCAGCTCCAGCCGCGGTCCGTGGAAGTCGCGGAGCGCGGCTGGCGAGACGCCGTACCGACCTCGGTATTCCGAGCCGTCGGCCAGCACAGCGCCGTACGGACCGACGGACGCCGCGACCAGCAGCCGGCGCCCGGTGTGCGAAGCGATCTCGTCACGCACCCCGCACGCGAGCAAGACGCTGGAGACGATCGTGTGCTCGGCCTCGCGCTTCGTCAGCCCGGCCGCAACGAGGCTCGGGACGCTCGCCTGGTAGCTCGCGGTCGTCGCGACGTCGGCGCCGGCGAGGTAGTAGTCACGGTGGACGGCGGCGATCTGCGCGGGGTCGTCCAGGAGCAGGCGTGCGGTCCAGAGGTCGGAGGAGAGATCGAGACCGCGGTCCTCGAGCGCATTGGACAGTCCGCCGTCCAGGACGAGGACGTCATCGAGCTTCATCGGCCCATTATGGCCGAGTGGCACCGGCCGACGCCGGGTGCTCGGTGTCGCGGAGCCTGTGTCTGGCGACGAACCGGAACCGGTCCCCGCGGAACAGCGAGCGGGTCCACTCCACGGGGCGGCCGCCCGCATCCCAAGCCGTGCGGTGCACGAGCAACAACGGCAGCCCGACCTCGATCCCGAGCAGGTTCGCGGTCTCGGGGTCGGCCAGCGTCGTCTCGACGGTGTCCTCGACGGCATCGAGGTCGATCAAGTAGGCCTCGGCCAGGGTGCGGTAGAGCGAGCCGCGGGCGGCCATCTCCTCGGCCAGGCCTGGCAGAGGTCCCGGCAGATGGGCGATCTCCAGGGCGATGGGTTCTTCTTCCTGGGTCCGCAGTCGCGTCACGCGATGCACCGGGGCGCCGGGTGTGAGCTGCAGGTGGCGGGCGAGCTCCTCGTCAGCCTCGATCACGTCGATCTCCAGCATCTTGCTCCCCGGCCGCCAGCCCTCGGCGGCGAGATCTTGGGAGAAGGAGGTCAGGGGCCGCAGCTGCATCAGCTTGGGTCGGGCCACGAACGTGCCGCGGCCCTGCGTGCGCTCGAGGCGGCCGTTGACGACGAGCTCGGAGATGGCCTTTCGTACCGTCGTGCGCGACGTCTCCAGCTGCTCCGCCAGCTCGCGCTCGGTGGGCAGGACTGCCCCGACCGGGAGGTCGGCGATGAGTCGCTGGATCTCCCGTTTGACGAGGTAGTACTTCGGAACCTTCACAGAATCCTCCGCTCGGACGTCGTCCCGCCTCTTGACGGCCCGGATTGGTCTATGCCAATGTGCAATTGGTCTACACCAATCTATCAGTCGCCGGAGGATCCGATGTCAACCGCCGTCCCCACCCGAGCACCCTCACGGCGAGGAGGGCTGCGCATCCCCGGATTCGCCCAGCTCCAGCGCCTCGGCAAGAGCCTGATGCTGCCCATCGCGTTGCTGCCCGCGGCCGGCATCCTGCTTCGCCTCGGCCAGGACGACCTGCTCGGGCAGTACGACCAGCCCGTGATCGGCCCCTTCTTCGACGCCATGAGCGCGGCGGGCGGCGCCATCTTCGCCAACCTGCCCCTGCTGTTCGCCGTGGGCGTGGCCATCGGGTTCGCCCGCAAGGCGGACGGCTCGACGGCGCTCTCGGCAGTCGCGGGCTACCTCGTCATGGCCGAGGTCTTCACGGCGATGTCGCCCATCGTCCTGGCCGGCGAGACCACGCCCTCCGGCGACCAGGCGACGATCAACTACAGCGTCTTCGCCGGGATCATCATCGGCATCGTGACGGCGTGGCTGTTCGATCGCTATCACACGATCCAGCTGCCGCCGTACCTCGGATTCTTCGGCGGCCGTCGGTTCGTGCCCATCGTCGTCTCGCTGGCAGCCCTGCTGATCGCGTTCGCGATGAGCTACCTCTATCCCCTCTTCGACATGGGACTGACCGGCATCGCGGAGTTCATCGGCGGCGCCGGCGCGGTCGGAGCGTTCGTCTACGGCTTCGTCAACCGGATGATGATCCCGCTCGGTCTGCACCACATCGTCAACACCTACATCTGGTTCCTGTACGGCGACTTCACGGCCGACGGGGCGACGTACACCGGTGAGCTCACCCGCTTCGCCAACGGCGATCCCGAGGCTGGTCGTCTGACCGCCGGCTTCTACCCCGTCCTGATGTTCGGCCTGCCCGGCGCCGCGCTCGCGATGATCCAGAGCGCCCGCAAGTCGCAGAAGAAGCTCGCGGTCGGCATCCTGTCCGCGGCCGCCATCACCGCCTTCCTGACCGGTGTCACCGAGCCGCTCGAGTTCGCGTTCATGTTCGTCGCCTTCCCCCTCTACGTGATCCACGCGGTGCTCACCGGCCTGTCCCTGGCGATCGCCTATGCCCTCGACATCCACCTGGGCTTCTCGTTCTCGGCCGGGCTGATCGACCTGCTGCTCTACGGCACCGCCCCCGCTGCGAAGAACATCCCGCTCCTGGTCGTGATGGGCCTGGTGTTCTTCGTCCTCTACTACGTGATGTTCCGCTTCGCGATCACCCGCTGGAACCTGCTCACCCCGGGACGCGACCCCGAGATGGACGGCGCGGATGACGCGGCCGACGCCACCACCGCTGACACCGTGCCCGGAGCGGCGACGGCACGTGCCCACCAGCTCATCGCCGCCTTCGGTGGCCCCGACAACCTGAAGACGGTCGATGCCTGCATCACGAGGCTGCGGATCGAGGTGGCCGACAAGGGCGCGGTGGATGCCGCAGCGCTGCGAGCGCTCGGTGCTGCGGGCGTCATGGAGGTGGGCAACAACGTGCAGGCCGTCTTCGGCACCCAGGCGGACGTCCTCAAGGACGAGATCCGGACAGCCCTGGCCGAGGGACCGGCACCGGTCGTTGCCGCCGCAGCGGCGCCCGCGGCCGCCCCGGCGGCGCCTCTCCCGAGTGCAGCGACCGGCCGCGTGACGGTCCTCTCGCCCCTCGTCGGCACGGTGGTCCCGCTCGCCGAGGTCCCGGACGCGACGTTCGCGAAGGGCCTGGTCGGCCCCGGCCTGGCGATCGATCCGCCGCGTGAGGTCGTCGACGTCGTCGCGCCCGTGTCGGGCAAGATCCTCAAGCTCTGGCCGCACGCCTTCGCCGTCCAGACTCCCGAGGGAGTCGGCGTCCTGGTGCACCTCGGCATCGACACGGTGCAGCTCAAGGGTGAGGGATTCAGCTCCTATGCGGCCGAGGGGGACGACGTCGAGATCGGCCAGCCGATCCTGCGGTACGACGTGCCCGCCGTCGAGGCGACCGGACGCAACCCGATCGTGCCGGTGGTCATCCTGGACCGCAAGGCCGACGCCATCTCCCTGCGCGACCTGGAGTCCGGCGTGAGCGTGAGGAGCCTGGAGCTGCTGCTCACGGTCGCCGCGGCGAAGGGCTCCGCAACGCCGCACTCGTAACCGGCGAAGTCACCCGGTCGTTGAGGCCGCACAGCCCCGAATGAGGAGTCGCCGTGCGCCGTTGGTCGAGTGTCCTTGCCCTGTCCCTGGTCCCGCTGCTGGCGGTCACGACGCTGCCGCCGAGCGCGAGTGCGCAGGATGACGACTACGGCTACGTCCGCAACATCCTGCCGCCGGGCGAGAACGGCACCATCGACGCGACGGACCTGCTGACGGTCGGACCCGGCCTCGAGGCCCAGGACGGCAAGAACGCGCCGCCCAACTTCGCCGACCAGCTCGAGATGTACGACGAGCTGACCACCCACGCGCCGTACAGCCTCGACAAGACGGACCTCGGCGGGCTCTTCAAGAGCGCAGGCTTCACCCCCGAGCAGGTCGTGCGCGAGGAGAGCCCGCGCGCCGGCGTCGCGATCCAGTGGGACCAGTTCGGTGTCCCCTACATCACCGGCACGACCTATGGCGACGTCATGTTCGGCTCCGGCTATGCCGCGGCGATGGACCGTATGTTCCTGATGGACGCGCTGCGCCACACCGGTTCGGGCCGGCTCGCGGAGTTCGCCGGCGGCACGCCCGGCAACGTCGCGATGGACGCCGCGCAGCACAAGGCCGCCTTCTACACCGAGGAGGAGGCGACCGCGCAGATCGACAAGATCGCGGGGGAGTACGGCGCCGAGGGGCAGCGCCTCGTCGGTGGGCTCGACGCCTACCTCGCCGGCATCAACGCCGGCCAGGACAAGCTCTGCCCGGCCGGCCTGGTCGTGGCACCCACCTGCCCGGTGGAGTATGCCCTCCTCGGCCAGCAGATCGAGAGCTGGGACCGCGCCGACGTCATCTACATCGCCTCGCTGGTCGGCGGCATCTTCGGCCGTGGCGGCGGTGGCGAGGCCGACAACGCGGCGTACCTGCAGAAGCTCACCAAGAAGTTCGGCAAGGTGAAGGGGCGCGCGCTCTACCGCGACCTGCGCACCAAGCTCGACGCCGACGCACCCACCAGCGCGAGCGTCAAGACGGCGTACGGCGACGGCGAGGCGCTCGGCGACAAGCGCCGCGGCGTCGCCCTGCCCGACCTGGGCGGGCAGACAGCGCCCGGCTCGGGGACGGTGATCGCCCACCAGCGCGTCCAGGCGAAGGTCGAGCGCGCCGAGCCGCGGATGGACCTGCCGAGCGGCAGCTTCAGCCTGCGCGAGCTCCGGCAGGGGATGAGCAACGCCCTGCTCATCGGTGCGAAGGAGTCGGCCACAGGCAAGCCCGTCGTCGTCTTCGGTCCGCAGACCGGCTACTTCACCCCGCAGCTGCTCAACGAGCAGGTGCTGATGGGGCCGGGCGTGCACGCGCGCGGCGTCTCCTTCGCCGGCACCAACCTGGTCGTCCAGCTCGGCCGCGGGATCGACTACGCCTGGTCCGCGACCAGCGCCTCGCTCGACAACGTCGACACCGTCGCCGAACGCCTCTGCAACGTCGATGGCAGCAAGGCGAGCGTCGAGTCCGAGGGTTACCTCGTCGACGGCACCTGCGTGCCGATGACGAGGAACACCCCGAGCGAGACCGTGCACCCGAGCGCCGGCTGGCAGGGGGCGCCGGCGACCTACACCTTCCTCGTGCTCCGCACCCGTCACGGCATCGTGCAGGAGCGCACCACCGTCGACGGCGTTCCCGTCGCGCTCGTCGCGCAGCGCAGCACCTACGGCCGCGAGGTCGCCTCCGCGATCGGCTTCGCGCGGCTCAACAACCCCGACTACGTCAAGGACGCCAAGACCTTCCAGCGCGCGGCCCACGGCATCGACTACACCTTCAACTGGTTCTACGCCGACAACCGCGACATCGCCTACTTCGCCTCCGGGCGGCTGCCGCGGCGCGCGAAGGGCACGGCCTTCGACTTCCCGCGCTGGGGCGATCGCCGCTACGACTGGCGCGGCTGGCTCGGCTTCGACGACCACGTCCGCGAGATCAACCCGGAGCGCGGCTACCTCGTCAGCTGGAACAACCGGCAGTCGCCGAAGTGGGGAGCGCCCGACAACATCTGGGGCTGGGGCTCGGTGCACCGCTCCGACGCCCTCGAGGACAAGGTCCGCCGCGACATCCGCGGCTCGCGCAAGGTGTCGCTGACGCGCGCCGTCGGGATCATGGCCGACGCGGCGACGCAGGACACCCGCGCCACGTCGGTGCTGCCGTGGCTGCTGAAGGTGATCGGCAAGGACCGCCGTACGACCGCAGCGCGCGCGGCCCTCAAGCGCTGGGCGCGCGCAGGAGCCCCGCGCGTCGACCGCGACCGCGACGGCGCCTATGCCCACCAGCAGGCGATCGCGCTCTTCGACACCTGGTGGGAGGACGGCGAGGAGTCCGTGGCCTACGACGTCATGGGCGACCGGCTCGGCGTGCTGGCTCGCGACGTGCCCGGCAACCTCGACGACCACCCGCGGGCCGGCACCGGCTCCGCGTGGATGGACCCGCCCTACTACAGCTACCTCAACAAGGACCTCCGCACGCTGCTCGGCGACCGCACCGTGCGCGAGGATCTCGCGTTCGACTACTGCGGGCGCGGCAGCCTGAAGAAGTGCCGCCAGACCGTGCGTACGTCGCTGCGCGGTGCCGTCACGCGAGTGCTGGCCGCGCAGGGGGTCTCGAAGGTCGCCGACCTGACCTACGACAAGTCGATCGACGCCATCCGGCACTCCACCTCGGGCGCGGTCGGGGTGCGCGACATCGACTGGCAGAACCGGCCGACCTTCCAGCAGGTCGTCGCGTTCGAGCGGCACCGCCCCCGATGAGCGCCTAGGACGACTGCCGCGCCGCCTTCTTCGCCGCTGCCTCGGAACGGCGCTCGACGAAGCGGGAGGCCTCGGTGTCCAGCGCGGAGACAGCCAGCGCGAGCTCGTCGCGGGCTGCCTCCCCGTCGGCGTCGAGGCCCTCGAGCTCCCACACGCCCCACTGCCGCAGCAGGGGAGTGACGATGTCGTCGTGGTGGATCCGCAGGTCGTAGATCCCGGCCTTGGCCATCGCGACCGCCTTGCGGGTGAAGCCGGGGATGACGTTGCCGGGCATCTGGAAGTCGAGGACCTCATCAGTGACCGCGCGCATCGTCTGGCTCGGCGCGACCTGGAGGGCCGCGGCGACGATGTTGCGGTAGAAGATCATGTGCAGGTTCTCGTCCTTGGCGACCCTGCTCAGCAGCTTCTCCGCGATGGGCTCCTCGGTGTAGCGCCCGGTGTTGCGGTGGGAGACGCGGGTCGCGAGCTCCTGGAAGGAGACGTAGGCGCAGACGTTGAGCAGCGGCTTGTCGACGGTGTCGTAGCCCGTCTCCATCGTCTGCATCCGCGCCCGCTCGAGCTCGACGGGGTCGACGCCGCGGGTGACGAGGAGGTAGTCGCGGATGCAGAACGCGTGCCGCCCCTCCTCCGCTGTCCAGCGGTTGACCCACGTGCCCCACGCGCTGTCGCGGCCGAAGGCGCGGTCGATCTCGCGGTGGTAGCTGGGCAGGTTGTCCTCCGTCAGCAGGTTGACCTCGAGCGCCGTCCGCGCGATCGGGGACAGCTGCGACTGCGCGACCTCCCACGGGTCGCCACCCAGCTCGGCGAAGTCG
The DNA here is from genome assembly GCF_000389985.1 of Nocardioides sp. CF8. Taxonomy (NCBI): domain Bacteria; kingdom Bacillati; phylum Actinomycetota; class Actinomycetes; order Propionibacteriales; family Nocardioidaceae; genus Nocardioides; species Nocardioides sp. CF8. The sequence goes on along the minus strand of NZ_CM001852.1, from coordinate 3,214,357 downwards.
CGTCCGAGGCTCCAGGGCACGTATTCATGCGGCATCCACTCGTCGGCGATGGCGAGATGTCGGTCGAGGTTCTCCGCCACGGTCGGTTCGAGCTCCGCGAGCAGCTGGGCACTTTCGAGCGCGGCCATGCTTCATCCCTACACCCCCAACCACCCTGTTGAACAGAGTCGTCAGGTCAGCTCCGACAGATCGGGCGGTACGTCGACGGAGTGGCGCCGCAGCACCTCGAGCGGGACGACGTCGAGCGCCCGCACGGACGTGGCAGCCAGGACGACGGGGGCGGCGCGCCCGGCGTCGTACGCCTGGAGCCAGCGCACGGCGACCACGCACCAGCGATCACCGGGCGCGAGGCCGGGGAAGCCCCACTCGGGGCGCGGGGTGGACAGGTCGTTGCCGACCTCGCGCTGGTGGGCGAGGAAGTCTTCGGTCATGACTGCGCAGATCGCGTGCAGGCCGACGTCCTGCGGCCCGACCGTGCACGTGCCGTCGCGGTAGAACCCGGTCATGGGTTCGGTGCCGCAGGACTCCAGCTCGCCACCGAGGACGTTGCGCTCGCTCATGGACCCAGCATCGCGCACCGGGGGTCAGTTCCAGATCGCGGTGGCCCACTCGGGGTGGTCGATGAACGGGTTGCGGTTGCCCTGCCAGGTCGAGTGGATGCGATCGTTGCGACGCATCTCGAACGTCGACACCGGGTCCTCAGAGTTCCACGCGATCAGCACCTCAAGGTCGCCGATCAGGGTCGAGGAGGAGCCGACGGTGCTGCTCATCTCGAGGTTGTTGAAGCCGTCGCCGCCCTCGTAGCGGATCGCCATGTAGAGCAGCATCCGCGCCACGTCGCCCTTGACCGCGTCGCGCGGCTCGAAGGAGTCGGCGTCGGTCCAGCAGTCGGTGCACCCCGACACCGCCGAGCCGCCGAGGTCGAAGTCCTTGTTGCCGCGGGTGGAGTTGACGGCCACGTCCTCGGGGCGGATGTGGTGCAGGTCGGTGCCGGGCCCGGCGCTGGTGGTGAATCCGCCGCGCGACTGCGCCCAGACGTGCTCGCGGTTCCACTGCCCGAGGTTGCCGCCGTTGCTGCTCTTGGAGATGGAGCGCCCGGTGTAGAGCTCGATCACGTTCGCGGTGTTGTTGGGGTCCTGGTCGGTGTCCCTGAGCGCGGTCCACACCTGGTCGTAGGACAGGGCCGTGTGGCCGTCGATGATGTCGTGCAGCGAGGTGCGCAGCGCCGTACCCGTCTTGCCCATCGCCGGCGCGTAGTAGGTGCTGTCCCACGGGCTCGTGCCGCCCGGAGGCGGCTCGGTGGTGCCGCCGGCGAGCGCGAAGGCGGAGGTGCCCGTCATGCCGGGGTGGGAGAAGTACGCCGACAGCGCTCCCGTCACGTCGATCTGCTTGCCCATCAGGCCGGGGTTGGTCTTCAGCCCCCATTGCGCGCGGTACGCCGACGGGATCTGCACGTAGAGCATCTGCGACGTGCTCGTCTGGCTGGCGGAGTCGGCGATCGCGAGGGCGTAGTCGTTGGGGAAGTCCGACCGCACGACCGTGTTGGTCGCGGTCGGCTGCCCGACCACGTAGCCGCGAACGGTCTGCGTCGCCCCGGTCTGCTGACCGATGGCCTGGCTGACGGTGAGCGGGGTGGCGGCCGTGGCCGGTGCGACCGGCGAGAGGACGACGACGAGTGCGCTGATGAGGGCGAGCGCGAGGGCTCGACCCGTCCCGAGATGACGGTTCATGATCGGGAGCATGGCGCACCCCGGCGGCCCTGGGAAGGGGCGTCGGGGTGACGGGTCGGTGACTACTTGAGGTTGCAGAACCTCTCGACCTTGTCCGTCGGGCCGGAGACGATCAGCTGGTCGTTGCGCGCGACGGACGTCTCGGGCCGGGCATAGGTGAAGTCCTCGCCCAGCCGCTTCACGCCGACGATGGTGACGCCGTGGTGGGTCCGGGGCGAGGACTCCGCCAAGGTCTTGTCCCAGGTCTCCTTGGGCGCGTGCGCGCGAGCGATGGAGAAGTGGTCGTCGAACTCGATGTAGTCGATCATCGAGCCGGTCAGCATGTGCGCCACCCGCTCGCCCATGGAGTGCTCGGGATAGACGACGTGGTGGGCGCCGACGCGCTCGAGGATCGCGCCGTGCTTGCGGGTGATGGCCTTGGCCCAGATGTCGGGGACGCCCGCCTCGGCGAGCGCGAGGACAGTCAGGACGCTGGCCTCGATGTCGGTGCCGATGGCGACGACTGCCCGGTCGAAGTCGCTGATGCCGAGCTGGCGCAGCGCCTGATCGTCCGTGGTGTCGGCCTGCACGACGTGGGTCAGCTCCTCGGCCCAGCGCTCCACCAGCGCGAGGTTCTCGTCGACCGCGAGCACCTCCTGGCCGAGGTTGACCAGCGACTGGGCGACGGCGGTGCCGAACCTGCCGAGTCCGATGACGACGACGGACACGGAGTCCGGCTTGTTCCTAGCCAACAATGGGACGCTCCTCGGGCAGGTGGAAGTGGCGGTGACGGGTCTTCAGCGCCAGGGCGGTGGCGACGGTGATGGTGCCGACGCGGCCGACGAACATCAACAGCATGAGGGTCACCTCGGCCACGGGCGGCAGGTCGGGCGTGATGCCGGTGGACAGACCGACCGTGGCGAAGGCGGAGATCGACTCGAACAGCACGACGTCGAGGGCGTAGTCCGTGGACAGCAGGATCACCATCGTGCCCGTGCTGATCGCGGCGATGGCTAGCAGCGCGACCGTGAGCGCCTGGCGCATGGTCTCGCTGCTGATGCGCCGGTGGGCGACGTTGGTGTCGCGCTCACCGCGGACCTCGGACCAGATGACGTAGGCCAGCAGGAAGAACGTGGTGACCTTGATGCCGCCGGCGGTGCCCGCTGAGCCACCGCCGATGAACATCAGGACGTAGTTGACGGCCATCGTCTCGGGGGTGATCTGGCCGTAGTCGACGCTGTTGAACCCGGCCGTGCGGGGCACGACGCCACCGGTCACGCCACCGACGAGCTTGCCCCAGGTGTCGAGCGGCCCGAGCGTGCCGGCGTTGGTCCACTCGAGGGCCAGGAAGGCGGCCGTGCCGACGACGAGCAGGATGCCGGTGCCGTACACGGTCAACCGGGTGTGCACTGTCCAGCGATCGGGGCTGCGCCAGCGACGGCGCAGCTCGAACAGGACGGGGAAGCCGATGCCGCCGGCGATGACGGCCACACAGATCGGGAAGATGATCCACGCGTCGTCGACGAAGCCGATCAGGCTGTCGCTGTAGAGCGCGAAGCCGGCGTTGTTGAATGCCGACACGGAGTGGAACGCGCCGTGCCACAGGGCCTGGCCCCAGGTGTCGTCGTAGGCCGCCCGGAAGCGGAACGTCAGCATCGTGGCGAAGGCGATCTCGAACGCCAGGATGGTGATGGCGATGCGGCCGATGACGTGGCGCACGTCGCCGATGTTGAGCGTGTGCGTCTCGGCCTGCGCGATCAGCGACGACTTCAACCGCAGCTTGCCGCCGACGAGCAGCCCGAGCAGGGTCGCCAGGGTCATGATCCCGAAGCCGCCGACCTGGATCAGCGCCATGATCACGCCCTGGCCGAACGGTGACCAGTACGTCGCGGTGTCGACCGTCGCGAGTCCGGTCACGCACACCGCGGAGACGGCGGTGAAGGCTGCTGTCAGGATCGGCGTCCGCTCGGGTCCCGGGGTGGACCACGGCAGCGCGAGCAGCACGGTGCCCACGACGATCGCCGCGAAGAACGCGACCGGGACGACCCGGGCAGGATGCAGAACGGATTGCCGGAGACGTCCCACGGGATCACCGTAGCGGCGCGTCGGCGTCCGGTTCTCCATAGGCGCGCGGCGGAGCGTTTCGCCGGACCCCCGCGGCGGGCATCTCGGCCGCGTCGAGCCTGAATCGGGGGGTGTCGGCCACGCCCGATGATGGCTAGCCTCGCCGGTGGGGGACGCGATCACCGCGGCCACGACGTGAGGACTCTCGGCATGGCTCTCAAACGACCGACCAGCACTCCCGACCAGCGCGGCACGGGGGACGAGCTCCACCAGGGCGTCAAGGGGGGCGAGCGGATGACGACGTCGACCGGCACCCCGCTGGGCGACGACCAGAACTCGCTCAAGGTGGGCGATCGCGGCCCCACCGTCCTCGAGGACTTCGTCTTGCGCGACAAGATCTTCCACTTCGACCACGAGCGCATCCCCGAGCGCGTCGTGCACGCGCGCGGCTACGGCGCCCACGGCTACCTCGAGTGCCTCGACCCGGTGCCTGACCTGACCCGGGCCGCTCCGTTGCAGAAGAAGGGCCAGCGGACCGAGGCGTTCGTCCGGTTCTCCACGGTGGCGGGCAACCTCGGCTCGCCCGACCTGGCCCGCGACGTACGCGGGTTCGCGGTCAAGCTCTACAGCGAGGAGGGCAACTGGGACATCGTCGGCAACAACATGCCGGTCTTCTTCATCCAGGACGCGATGAAGTTCCCCGACCTCGTCCACGCGGTCAAGGAGGAGCAGGACCGTGGCTGGCCGCAGGCCGCCAGCGCGCACGACACCTTCTGGGACTTCGTGTCCTTGATGCCGGAGTCGACGCACATGCTGCTGTGGGCGATGAGCGATCGCGCGATCCCGCGCTCGTTCCGGTTCATGGAGGGCTTCGGCGTCCACACCTACCGCTTCGTCAACGCCGACGGGAAGGCCACCTTCGTCAAGTTCCACTGGAAGCCGCGACAGGGCATGCAGTCGGTGGTGTGGAACGAGGCGGTGAAGATCAACGGCGCCGACCCCGACTTCCACCGCCGCGACCTCTATGCCGCGATCGAGTCGGGCGACTTCCCCCAGTGGGACCTCGGTGTCCAGGTCTTCGATGACGCCTTCGCCGACAAGTTCGACTTCGACGTGCTCGACGCGACCAAGATCATTCCCGAGGAGGTGCTGCCCGTCCGGGTGATCGCCCGCCTCACCCTCGACCGCGTGGTCGACAACGTCTTCGCCGAGACCGAGCAGGTCGCCTTCTGCACCCAGAACGTCATCCCGGGCATCGACTTCACCAACGACCCACTGCTCCAGGGCCGCAACTTCTCCTACCTCGACACCCAGCTCAAGCGGCTGGGCAGCCCCAACTTCACCCACATCCCGGTCAACGCACCGCGCTGCCCCGTCGCGCACTTCCAGCGCGACGGCCACATGCAGACGATGCCGCAGACCGGCCGGGGCAACTACGAGCCGAACTCGCTGACCGGGGCCGACCGCGGTTCGCGCGCCGACCTCGTGCAGGGCTACCAGAGCGTCATGCGTGAGGAGCAGGGTCAGACCCGGCGGCTGCGCGCGGAGTCGTTCGCCGACCACTACTCACAGGCGCGGCAGTTCTTCATCAGCCAGACCGACGTGGAGCGCCAGCACATCGTGGCGGCCTTCGGCTTCGAGCTCAGCAAGGTCGAGGACCCCAAGATCCGCACCCGCATGCTCGCCAACCTGCGCAACGTGCACGACGACCTCGCCCAGCAGGTCGCCGACAAGCTCGCGATGCCGCTGCCGGACGCGGCCGAGGCAGCGGTCGCCCCGCGCACCGACCTGCCCGAATCTGCTGCGCTGAGCATCCAGCTCAACGGCCCCGACTCCTTCGCCGGACGCAAGCTCGGCATCGTCGTGACCGACGGCAGCGACAAGGCCGTCGTCAACGCGGTGGCCGGCGCCTTCGAGAAGGCCGGGGCGACGGTCGAGTACGTCGCACCCGCGATCGGGCCCGTCAAGCTGAAGGGCGGCGGCACGATCAAGCCCCACCACGCGATCGACGGCGGGCCGTCGGTGCTCTTCGACGCGGTGGCCCTGCTGCCCTCGCTCGCCGGTGCCACCGAGCTCGCCGGCCGGGCCAGTGCCAAGGACTTCGTCAACGACGCCTTCGCCCACCACAAGCTCATCGGTGTGGGCGCCGACGCGGGGGAGTGGCTGGCCGCTGCGGCGATCCAGCCCGACGCCGGTTGCCCCGACCTGTCGGTGAAGAGCGCCTCGGACTTCGTCAAGGCCTGCGCGGCGCTTCGGTTCTGGGAGCGCGACGTCCGCCCGTGACGTCGAGGTGGGCTAGCGTTGGCACCGATGCCTGACGACTATTGCGACCTGTGTGACCTGCCCCTGTCGACGTGCGTGCACGGGATGCCTCCGGCACCTCCGCCGCCCCCGGCGCCGGTCAGGGCACCTCGCGTGAGCACGCCCCGCGCTGCGAAGACCACGGCGCCCGCCGTACCCACCCGGCGGGCGCCGCGGAAGTGGACCCCACCCGAGGACTTCGCACCCCACATCGTCGGCGTGCTCGAGGCCGCCGGAGGCGAGCTCGACACCGAGGACGTCTTCACCGCACTGGAGTCGCGCCTGGCCGAGGATCTGCTCGACGGCGACCGGCAGCTCACGCCCGAAGGAGAGCTGCGGTGGCGCTATGCCGCCCGCCGGGCCCGGCAGTCGATGATCAAGGACGGCGTGATGGCCAAGGGCGCCCCCGGCGTGTGGTCGCTGGCCTGAAAACATCCACCGATCGTCGCGCTCGCGCCCGAACGGGCTAATCCCATAGGCTGTCTAGACATCTGGCTGGGCTAGTTCTCCAATTCCGCCACGCGGAGGCCGCCCAGTCTCTATCTTGAGTTTGCCCTGTGTGGGGCAGCCGTCCCTCGGGCGGAGAAGATGAAAGTCATGGGGTCCACATGAGCGACCAGAGCCCGTCCCAGGGACGCGACTCCCAACTCGCCGTCTCCGGCTGGCCGCTGCGACGCAAGGTTGCGCTCGCACTGGCGATCCCGCTGCTCCTCGCAGCGGCTTTCGGTGGCCTCCGGGTCACCAACGACCTCGAGCAGTCCGGCAACGCGTCGGCCAGTGCCCGGCAGGTCACCGTGCTCGAGCCCGCGATCGCCTACCTCACCGCGGCTGAGAAGGGCATGGTCGCGGCCCAGTCGACGACCGGCACCAGCCAGAACGAGCTCGACGACGCGCTGGCCGAGATCAAGACTGCCGCCGCCGCGCTTCTCGAGGCCCGTGACGACGCCGACCTCACCACTGAGCAGGGACGCCAGGTCGACGTGATCCTCAGCCTCAGCCGCGCCCTGCGCGACGAGGCGACCGGCCCCGTCAGCCCCGGCACGTGGATCGCCCAGCTGCGGCAGATGCAGTCGGGTGTCACCAAGCTGATCACCACCATCATCAACGAGCAGCTCACCCCCGAGCCCCGCCTCGAGCTGCTGTCCCAGGCGCTCGGTGGTCGCTTCGCGCTCGCCATGCAGCAGGCGCTGGGTGCCACTGAGCGCACCGGTCGCAACGACGCTCTCCCCCTCTTCTCCGAGTTCGGTGCCGAGAGTGCCGCGCTCGACCGTCTTGCCGGCCAGCTGGGCGACGCCGACGACTCGATCCAGGCCCTGCGCACCAACAACGGCGAGCGTGCCAACGAGATCCGCACCGGTGGCAGCGACCTCGGTGGCGCCGACGCCTACGACGAATACGACAAGCTGCAGACCACGCTGCTCGACGGCGTGGACGAGCAGCTCGCCGAGACCGCGTCCGACGCCCGCCGCCGCGCCCTGCTCAACGCCCTGCTGACCCTGATCGCGCTCGGCGCCGCCATCGCGCTCGCCCTGCTGATCTCGCGCACTCTCGTCAACCCGATCCGCCGGGTCCGCGAGGGCGCCCTCAAGGTGGCCCGCCAGGACCTGCCCGACGCGGTCGCCCGCATCCGGGCCGGTTCGGAGCCGGGCCCGATCAAGCGCATCGACGTCACCACGCACGAAGAGGTCGGCCAGCTGGCCCGGGCCGTGGACGACCTCCACCAGCAGGCCGTCACCCTCGCCTCCGGCGAAGCCAAGCTCCGCGCCCAGGTCGGCGAGATGTTCGTGACGCTCTCGCGCCGCAACACCACGCTGATCAACCAGCAGCTCAACCTCATCGAGGCGCTGGAGAGCGACGAGGAGGACCCGAAGCGGCTCGAGAGCCTCTTCCGCCTCGACCACCTCGCGGCCCGCATGCGCCGTACGGCCGACTCGCTGCTCATCCTCGCCGACGCGCCCACGCGCTCGGCCGGCTGGGAGAGCGTCTCCATCGGCGAGACCCTGCAGGCCGCGACCGCGGGTGTGACCGACTACCAGCGCGTGCGGGTCGAGTCCGACCTGCCGATCCTGGTCAACGAGTCCGCCGCCGGTGACCTGGTCCACCTCGTCACCGAGCTGGTCGACAACTCGCTGTCCTACTCCTCGCCGCACACCAGCGTGGTGCTCGACTCCGTCGTCACCGACAACGGTGTCACCATCACGGTGGCCGATGCGGGACTCGGCATCCCCGTCGACGAGCTCAAGCAGATCAACGAGAACCTGCGCACCGGCGTCGAGGTCACCCCCGACACCGCCCGTCGCATGGGCCTGTTCGTGGTCAGCCGGCTCGCCCAGCGCCACGGCGTCAGCGTCACGCTGAAGGCCAACAGCGGCGACGGCACGACCGCCTACGTCCTGGTGCCCAACGCGATCCTGCCCGAGCGCGCGCACCTCGAGCCGACTCCGGTCGAGCCCGAGCTCGAGCCCGAGCCATTCGTGGAGGAGCAGGACGAGGCACTCGAGGACTCCCCGGCACTGGTGCCGCCCACCCAGCTCCCGACGCGCGGCTCCCACGTGTCCGCCGTGGACGCGTCCGACCCGCTGGGCATCGGCGACTCCCACCTGCGCTCGGTCAGCCCCGTGTTGCCGACCCGCGAGCGCGGCGCGACCCTGCCCACGCTCAGCGCGGCCGGCGTCCAGCTCCCCAAGGCCGACGGCGAGGAGACCGAGCCGGAGGCGCCGCGCGAGACCAAGCGCGCCACCGGTGGGATGGCGTTGCGTTCCAAGCGCGACCTGACCCCCGTTGCGCCCATCGTCTCGGCCGTTCCGGATCTCCCGCGGGAGCCCGAGGTCGCCGAGAAGGTGGCCGACGAGTTCACCGAGGACGCCCCCGAGACCTACGCCACGACGTCCGCGCTCGACGAACCGGCGTCGTTCGAAGAAGCCGTCGAGGTCGAGGCCCCGGTCGTCGAGACCCCTGTGGTCGAGGCCGAGCCGGTCGTCGAGGAGGAGATCGAGGAGGAGAGCCCCGAGGCGCACATCGCGGCCCTCATGGCCAAGATCCGTCCCCAGCGCGGACGCCTGCCGATCCCGGACTACGACGAGGTCGACCACGCCGCCATCTTGCAGATGCCCTCGCGCGAGCGCGGTTCGCTCGGTGACCCGCTGACCGACCCCCTGCCGAGCGAGCACGAGGTGATCGAGCACGAGGTGGTCGCACCGGTCGCCACGACGGCCCTGCTGGAGCCCGTGGAGACCTCGTGGATCGAGGCCACCACCGAGGCGCCTGCCGCCAACCTGGTGTCGGAGCCGGTCTTCGAGCCGGCCCTCGATGCCAGCACGACCACTGTCCTGGACCAGCCGGCTCCGGTCGAGCGGGTCGAGGAGCCGGCGCTCAACGGGTCTGCGAAGTCGTCGTGGCTGAGCACCGACGAGCAGGACCGCGCGTGGACCTCGACCGAGGTCGAGGCAGGGTGGGAGCGGGCCGACACCGTCGCCGGGACCCACGAAGAAGTATCCATAGATTCCGGACTGCCGGTCCGCCGCCCAGGTGCACGTCTCGTGCCGGGCAGCGTCACCAAGCCCGTGGGGAGCGCCGGTCGCGACCCCGAAGCCATCCGTGCTCGACTGTCCGCTCACAAGGCCGGTGTCCGCCGTGGACGCACTGCCTCCGTGCCTGCCGACGACCAGTAAGAAAGTAGAAGAGAAATGACCGAGTCCCAAGGCATCTCTGCCACCGACAACAACCTGAACTGGCTGGTGTCTCGCTTCGTCGAGGAGGTGACCGACGCGGCCCACGCGATCCTGGTGTCCGCCGACGGCCTCCTGATGGCGGAGAGCCAGAGCATCCCCGGCGAGCGGGCCGAGCAGGTTGCGGCCGTGTCGTCCGGTCTGGCCAGCCTCGCCGTCGGTGCCGCGCGCCTCTTCGACGGTGGGGCAGTGCTCCAGACCGTCGTGGAGATGGAGCACGGCTACCTCATGCTCATGAGCGTCGGCGACGGCTCCAACCTCACGGTCCTGACCGAAGAGGACGCGGACATCGGCCAGGTCGGTTACGAGATGGCGCTGCTCGTCGAGCGCGTCGGTCAGACCGTCCAGGCCGGGGCCCGCGTCAGTTCGTCGAACTGAGCGTGACCGGCCGTGACACCAGTTGAGTCAGACGGATCGGACGAGCAGGTCAGGAGACCTCGCTTCGTCCGGCCGTACACCATCACTTCAGGGCGGACCCACGCGACCGTGGACCTGCCCATGGAAGCGACCCTGCGTCTGGAACCCACGGACGACGGCGCCTCGGTGAGCGCCGCCGCCCTCCAGGTGCTCGAGGTGTGTGACCGACGCTCCGTCGCTGAGTGCGCGGCCCTCGTCAAGATGCCAATCGGCGTCGTGCGCGTCCTGCTCAGCGATCTCGTCGAGCACGGGTTCATCCGCGTACAAGCAACCATCACCGAGAACTCGTCCAAGGACGAGCGGATAGAGCTCATCGAAAGGACCCTCCGTGGACTCCGCACCTACTAGTCGCAACAAGGCAGCGTCGACCAAGATCGTCATCGCTGGCGGTTTCGGCGTTGGCAAGACAACCCTGGTCGGCTCTGTGTCGGAGATCCAACCGCTGCGCACCGAAGCGCTCGTCACCAACGAGTCGGAGGGCGTCGACAACCTCGACGCCGTCCCCTCGAAGGCGACCACCACCGTCGCCATGGACTTCGGCCGGCTGACGCTGGGCGAGGACCTGATCCTCTACCTCTTCGGCACGCCGGGCCAGCGCCGCTTCTGGTTCATGTGGGACGACCTGTGCCTCGGCGCGATCGGTGCGATCGTCATCGTCGACACCGCGCGACTCGACGAGTCCTTCTCGCCCCTCGACTACTTCGAGGCCAAGGGCCTGCCGTTCATCGTCGCGGTCAACCAGTTCGACGGCATCGAGCAGTACACCCTCGACCAGGTCAAGGCCGCCCTCGCGCTGCCGCCCGAGGTCCCGATCATCTCCATCGATGCACGCGATCGCGAGTCTGCCAAGGCCGCCCTCATCCGGGTCACCGAATACGCCCTCGAGCACCTCACCCGGACGCTGGCAGGTGCCAGCTGATGCGCACCTCACGTCTGCCGATGGCGCGTGTGGCCATCGCTTCGGTGGTCGTGCTCGCCCTGGCCGGCTGCGGCTCCGACGGTTCGTCGACGAGCGCACCCGAGCCCGAGCTCGTCAAGGACGGCGCCCTGAAGGTGTGCACGTCCCTGCCCTACGAGCCCTTCGAGTTCGAGCAGGGCGGTGAGGTCGTCGGCTTCGACATCGACCTCGTCAACGAAGTGGCCGCGGCGCTCGACGTCAAGGCGGAGTTCGTCAACGAGAACTTCGACGACATCGCCTCGGGGGAGCTGTTCAACGACGGGAGCTGCGACGTGGGCGTCGCCGCCATGTCGATCAACGGCGACCGGGCCCGCGTCGTCGACTTCTCCAGCCCCTACTTCAACGCCGCGCAGGTGATGGTGGTGCAGAAGGGCAGCGGGATCGACGACCTCAGCGACCTCGGCGGCGGGCGCATCGCCGTACAGGAAGCGACCACCGGCGAGCTCTATGCCAACGACCACGCGCCGACCAACACCCAGATCGTGTCCTACAAGAACGTCCAGGACGTCGACTCCGCGCTCAGCGGCGGCGCCGTCGACGCCGGCATCTACGACAACAACATCGTCGGTGACGCCATCAAGCGGCACCCCGACTTCGAGGTCGTCTCCGAGTTCGACACGGGCGAGCAGTACGGCATGGCGGTGGAGAAGGACGGCAACGTCGACCTCCTGCGCGTCATCAACGAGGTGCTCGCCGACATCCAGGAGAGCGGTCGCTACGACGAGATCTACGAGACCTGGTTCGGCAAGGCCAAGGCCCAGAAGTAGCTAGCGGTTGATCAGGTAGATCCCGACCGCCGAGGGGATCAGCCCGACGAGCAGCCACGGGGTGAGCGGCTTCTTGCCGTGGATCACGAACGCGACCGCGATCGCGATCACGCCGAACGCGCCGGCGATCAGGCACAGGCCGACCTGGGCACCGGGGCGCGGGTTGTCGAGGAAGAGCGCCGCGATGATCAGGCCCATCACCAGGTGGAAGATCGTGGTCACGGCGAGCGCGGACATCACCCAGCGCTGCACGCGGGTGAGGCTCTTGTTCTCGGACGCGTGATCGCGCACCGGGCGTGGTGCGTTGGGGTCCATCAGGTGTCGCGCGCGGCGGGGCTGGGCGGGCTCGGTCATCTCGGTCTCTCGGTCGGGGTGTCAGGGGCTCAGGGAGCGATGGTCAAGAAGATGAAGGCCGCCAGCAGGACGAGGTGCACGCCGCCCTGCAGGGGCTTGGCACGACCTGGGACCACGGTCAGGATGGCGACGACCACGGTCAGGAACAGCAGCACGATCTGCACGTTGTCGAGACCGAGGGACAGCGGCCCGTCGAGCCAGATCGACGCGACGGCGAGGGTCGGGATGGTCAGGCCGATCGAGGCCATGGCCGAGCCGAACGCGAGGTTGAGGCTGACCTGGACCCGCTCGCGGGCGGCGGCGCGGACCGCTGCGATCGACTCCGGCAGCAGCACGAGCAGGGCGATCGCGACACCGACGACGGCGTTCGGGAAGCCGACCGCCGCGACGCCGTCCTCGATGGCCGGCGAGACGATCTTGGCCAGGCCGACGACGGCGACGAGCGAGACGACGAGGAGCCCGGCGCTCCAGGCGGTCGTGCGGTTGTCCGGCGGGTCGGCGTGTCCGTCGTCGTCCGCGTCCACGTGGTCGCCCGTCCGGAGCGTCTCCCCGTCGCGATCGACGGGCAGGAAGAAGTCACGGTGCCGGATCGTCTGGGTGAAGACGAACAGGCCGTAGAGCACGAGCGAGGCGATGGCGGCGAAGGCGAGCTGCGGGCCGGTGTAGACGGGCCCGGGCTCGGACATGGTGAACGACGGCAGCACCAGGCAGACCGTGGCCAGCGTGACGACGGTGGCGAGCATGGAGCCGGTGCCCTCGGGGTTGAACACCGCGAGGTGGTGCTTCAGCGCGCTGACCAGCAGTGACAGGCCGAGGATGCCGTTGATGCTGATCATCACGGCAGCGAAGACGGTGTCGCGGGCGAGACCGGAGGTGTCCTTGTCGGCGGTGATCATCAGCGTGATGATCAGCGCCACCTCGATGACCGTGACGGCGACCGCGAGCACCAGCGAGCCGAGCGGTTCGCCGACCCGGTGGGCGACGACCTCGGCGTGGTGGACCGCTGCCAGCACGGCTCCCACCAGCACCACGGCGACGAGGGTCAGCACTGCTGCGCCCGGGTGGCGCCCCCAGGTCGCGGCGAGCAGGAGCGCAGCGAGGACTGGCGTGAGCGAGGTCCAGAGCGGGCGCGGCATGGGCCAACCCTAGAGAGTGGTCCTCATCAGCCGTCGGGCGAGTTCAGCTTCGCGAGTCGTTCGGTGAGCTTCTCCACCCGGTGGGAGTTGCCCTTCAGGTCGACGTACTGCTGGCCGAAGATCGCGAGCAGGGCGTCGTCGAGACGACGGACTGCACCAGCGGGATAGCGGTAGCCCATCCGTCGGATGATTGCGTCGGCGTCGACAGAGGTGAGCAGCCCGTCGAGCTCGTCGAGCGAGGTGATGCCCAGCTCGAGCATCAGGCCGCCGATCCAGCCGTAGTGGTCGGTGTGCGACCAGCCGGCGTCGGCGTACTGCCCGGCCAGGAAGGCTGCCAGCTCCTGCCCGCTGATGCGCGGGTCGCTGGGATCGGCCTCGCCGGGGGAGACCGGGGCCACCGCCTGGAGACGCTCGCGGATGGTGGAGAACTCCCGGTCGGCGAGCTCGAGCAGCCCGGCCGCCAGTGTGAAGCGGCGGTCGAGGTCGGGGACGTACTCCTCCGGGACGGTGCCCTTGTAGCGGATGTCGTGCTCGAACTCGGCCCACGCGTGCTGCAGCACGGTGCGCACCTGCACGCTCGCCCGGTGGCCGCGCACCTCGTCGTACGGCGCCTGGTGCACCTCGTCGTCCGGGGGATCGGGCGTCACCAGGAGGTGCCGGCTGGCGTAGCCGAAGCCGCCGGCGCGTGCGGTCTCCTGGCCCATGTCGCGATCGTCCAGGATCGTCAGCTCGTCGTCGAGGAGCTCCGCGACCGCGGCCACGTCGCTGTGGACGTAGGTGATGACGCGCACGCCGATCTGGTCGGTGATCTGGACGAGGGGATCGGGGTAGAGGAGCTGGTCGCCGACGTTCCGCGCCGCCTTGGCGGCGAACGACGCGACGCTCTTCGTCCGGCCGGTGACGCTGAGGTAGTTGATGCCGGCGTCGTCGAGCAGGGTGGTGATCAGCTCGACGAAGTGCTCGGTCGGCTCCACCAGTCCGGGCTGCAGCGCGGCATAGGCGCGCACGGCTTCGCGAACGGGCAGGTCAGTGGGGGGCACGGGCACAGCCTCTCAGATTCGCGGGCCGCAAAGCGTCCACAGGGCAGGTGTGCCTGCGACCTCTCCACAGGTCGTACGTCGCAACGCCGGTGATGTCGGTGGACCTGGCCACGGTGGGTAGGGCGTCAGGACGACGCACACCACACCGAAGGAGGACCCAGATGACCCATCACGCACGGACCGGCGATCGGCTCAGCCTCACCCCTGCCCTCGACGCCGGAGAGGCGGCCTTCCTCGCCGGCTTCGGCCGACGGCCCGGCCAGGTGGCCCGGATCTGGCCAGGGCAGCCGGCCGTGCCGTCGCCCTGGATCCCCTGTGACGAGGGGTGCTGCCTGGCGCTCGCGGCGGGGTCGGTCGCTGCGGGGCAGTGGCTGCGGTTCCTGATCGCCGAGTTCCTCGGCGAGAGCCATCAGGTCGACGGCTCGCTCGACGTGCCCGGACCGTTCGGGCTGGGGGCGTCGCTGCTCATCGTGGAGGGCGGCGAGGTCTTCGAGGGCGAGCTGGGGGACGCGTCGTGACCACGCCGTGTCAGGGGCGGAGCCGGTTCAGCCGAGGATCCCTGCGGCGCGCGCCGGCTCGGCATAGGCAGCGGCGAGGGTGGCCACCGTGTGGTGGGCGTTCAGACCGCTGGGGTTGGGCACGACCCACAGCTCGGCCTCGCCCAACGGCTGGGGTTGCCGTCCGGCGGTGGCCTTGCGATCCGCGAACGCCAGGCGGTAGGCGGTGATGCCGGCGACCGCGACGACGCGCGGTCGGAGCGTGGTGACGAGCTCGAGCAGTCGAGCGCCGCCGGCTCGCAGCTCGTCGGTCGTGAGCTCGTCGGCGCGCACGGTGGCCCGTGGGACGAGGTTGGTGATGCCGAGACCGCGCGAGCGGAAGTAGGCGCGGTCCTCCTCGTCCATGCCCGCAGCGGCATCGATGGGGCGATCGATGATCCCGGCCTGCAGCAGCGCGGGGTAGAAGCGGTTCACCGGGTGCGCGAAGTGGGTCTGGGTCGCGGCGGTCCACAGCCCGGGGTTGATGCCGACGAAGAGCAGCCGCACGTCCGGTCCGACGAGGTCGGGGACCTCCGTGTCACGGAACGACTCGAGCTCGGCGCGGGTGAACAGGGCCATGGCCTCGAGCCTAGGCACTGGGCGCTGGACGGGCGGAACCCGGTCGCGCGGGCTATCGTCCTAGTGCCATGAGCCAAAGAACTTTGCGTTCCAGCGCCGCGTGCTGCGTCTTCGTGCTCGTGAGCGTCCTGGGCTGCGGGAGCGACTCAGGTGATGGGAACGCGACCGACACCTCGACGACCGAGCCGGCTCCGTCCGAGTCCGGCTCGCCGGGCTCCGACACCTCGACCGGCGCGGGTGGCCACTTCGTGGTCGGTGAGAGCGTCGAGCCCGGACAGGCCGTGATCGTGAGCGCGTCCAACGTGGACGGCGAGACCGCCGAGCGCGCCAGCGCGCTGGTCGACAAGAAGTCGGTCGAGTCCTTCGTGTCCGCGACCGACGCCCGCCTGGCCGCCGACGTGCGCACCGCCATCGAGGAGGTGCAGGTCCCCGACGACAGCACGCTCTTCGGTGCCGTGGTCTCGGTGGGCTGTCACACCCCGACCGGCATCACCTGGTCCACGACGTTCGAGGGCATCGAGGTGGCGCCGGTGCTGCCCAAGTCGAAGGTGCAGTGCCTGGTGCCGGTCACCTCGGTGGCGTTGTTCCTCGTGCCCAACTGATCCGGCCGGGTCGTCAGCGCCCGGCGGCAGTGGGGGTCGGAGTCGGCGTCGGGGTGGGGGTCGGCGCCGGTGTCGGCGGCACGGGCGGCAGGATCGGCGGGAACGTGCCGTTGTAGTAGATGCCGACCCCGTTGGCCACCTTGCGCTCGACGCCGCCCGAGGACGGCTCGTTGATGACGCCCATCTCGCCGGTCACCTTGCGCGAGTAGAGCGTCGAGGAGCCGCCGCCGTCGAAGTTGAGCGCGCTCTCCGCGCCGAGCGCGCGCATCATGGTCGCGAGCTCCACCATGGTGTAGCCGCGGCTCACGGCCGAGCGGCCGTCGATCACCAGGAACAACAGCTTCCGGCCGTCGACGTCGATGCCCACCGCCGTACGCGGATGCATGAGGCGGTCGTTGATGACCGTCTGCACCCCGTTGAGCAGCAGGGGACGGTCGCCGGACACGGCGACGGTGGCCCCGGGCTTGGCCTTGAACTTGAAGGTCGCCTTGCGCCCGACCTTGAGGTCCCGCAGCAGCTTGGCGGCCGAACCGCGCCCGACCATGACCTGTCCCTTGACCTTGCGGCCCTTGGACAACGTGCCCTTGTTGGAGACGATCTTGCCGTTGACGACGACGACCTCGCGGGCCTTCTTGTCCCCGTCGGTGACGGAGTAGCCCTTGGTCCAGCCCCAGTCGCTCGTGTAGACACCGATCGAGTCCGGGGCGATGGTGGGGGCATTCAGGCCGCTGACGGGCCAGCGCGGGCGCTGGCGGAGCTTGGTCCGCGTCACCATGGCGCCGACCTGCGGCTGGCCGGCGGAGTCGAGGTAGAACGAGGCGTTCTCGGGGATCCAGCCGCTGGCCGACCCCTGGACCAGGCCGCGCTGGCGGTCGATGCCGACGCCGAGGGCAGCGCCGGTGTCGGAGATGTCGAAGAAGTCGCCGTTCACCGCCCCGATGACACCTTCCGCGGCACCCAGCTTGCTGACGGTCTTGGTGCGGACGGCGTACTTGGCGCCGAGGTAGTCCAAGGAGATGTTCGGGGCGTTGAGGTCGACGGTGAGCAGGTTGGCGCGGATCGGGCCGCGGTAGTCGGTCTGGTCCCACTCGCGGATGGTCATGCCGGGGGCGATCTCGTAGGTCACGTCGCTGGTCACCGTGGCCGGCTCGTCGCGGGTCCCCCGGGGCAGCTGGCGCGCGATCCGTGCGCGCACCCCGTCGGATGTCTGTCCCGGCCTGCCCATCACCGTCCCGGGCTCGCGGAGCGCACGCCGCTGGAGCGGCCCGAGGCCGTCACCGTCGCCCTGGGCGGACGAGGTGGGACGGACGCTCTCGGGCGAGGAGAGGGCAGGTGCGGCGACGGCGAGCATCGAGCAGCCGAGGGCGCCGGCGAGCAGGGCAGAGGTCACGCGTGTGGAGGAAGGCACGCGCTCCAGAGTAAAGGCGCGGCGAAGCCTGCCGGACGAGGTCGGTGGCGTGTCGGTGCTGGGCGGTCGGGGCGTCATCACCAGTGGAAGACGAACCCACCGCGGGGAAGGTTGTCGCCACTAGGCTGCCCGGCGTGGCTGCGCGCGAGGACAACGTCTTCATCGAGGGGGACAACCTCGAGGTGCTCCCCACCCTCGAGCCGGGCAGCGTCGACCTGATCTACACCGACCCGCCCTACAACACCGGCAACGACTTCGCCTACGCCGATTCGTTCCGCTCCGACGGCGGCGGCCGCGCGAGCCGGCACGAGGCCTGGGTGGCGATGATGCGCCCGCGCCTGGTGGCGATGCGCGACGTCCTGGCCGACACGGGCGCACTCTTCATCAGCATCGACGACAACGAGGCGGCGTACCTCCGACTACTGCTCGACGAGGTCTTCGGCGAGGCCAACTTCCTCGCCCAGGTCGTCGTCAACCTCAATCCGAAGGGCCGCCAGCTCGGCGGGGGCTTCGCGACCAGTCACGAATACCTCTTCGCCTACGCCCGCGACGCCAAGCAGTGCGTGCTCGACGCCAGCAGCCCCGACACGGTCAACGCCGACGACTTTCCCCTCCTCACCGACGACGGCCGCGCCTTCCGCCACCTACCGCTGCGCAACACCAACAAGAAGTTCAACCCGGTCACCTCGCCCACCCTCCACTTCCCCGTGTACGGCGACCCGCTGACCGGCGCCGTCGCGACGACCTGCTTCGACGGCGCCCAGGAGGTGTGGCCGGTCTTCGGCGACGGTCGGCCCGCGGTGTGGCGCTGGTCGCGCCCGCGCATCGACGAGCGGCCCGACGACCTGGTGTGCCGCGAGATCAACGGCCGCAACGGGGCCCGGGTCGATGTCTTCCAGCGCGACTGGCTGCACCGCGACGGGGGCCGTCGCAAGAAGCTCACCACGATCTGGCTCTCCGAGGAGATCGGCTCCACCGACACGGCGGTCGCGGAGCTGAAGGGGCTGATCGGGCACGTCTTCGAGTCGCCCAAGCCGACCGGGCTGGTCCGGCGCATCCTGGCCACGATGCCGCCCGACGCGGTGGTGCTCGACCCCTTCGCCGGCAGCGGCACCACCGGTCACGCCGTCGCGCTCGCCAACGCCGCCGACGCAGGCACGCGTCGCTGCATCAGCATCAACTCCGGCGAGCCCACCCGGCCGGGCTCGAACGCCGCCAACGCGGGCTTCGCCACGGTCGCCGACATCACCCGCGCCCGGCTCGCCGCTGTCCTCGAGCGGCACGGCGGGAGCTAGAGACCAGCGGCCTTCTCGAGCGCGGCGAGCTCGTCGTCGAGGTAGGTCAGCAGCCGCTGCAGGTGGGGCACCGTCCGACGGCAGCCGGTGAGGCCGAAGCCCATGTTGCCGTCGTAGGACACGCAGGTGATGTTGAGCGCCACGCCGTTGATCGGGATGGAGAGCGGGTACTGGCCGACCTGCTTGGCACCGTTGAAGTACTGCGTGGTGCGTGAACCGGGCACGTTGCTGATCGCGACGTTGAACGGTGGACGCACGACCCCCTGCAGCCGCAGCATCGGGATCAGGAACGACGGAGTCATGCCGAGCGCGCTCATCGCCATGATCTGGGTCGGTGTCATCGAGGCGAGCGCGGCCTTGCCCGCCTTCATCGAACGGTGGATGTTCGCGAGCCGGTCGCCCGGGTCGGCCAGGTCGGTGCCGAGCTGGACCATCACGGAGCCGACCGCGTTGCCACCGTCGGCGGAGGCGTTGCTCGGCGCCTTGGCGTGGAGACCGACCGGCACCATGGAGACCATCGAGGCGTCGGGCAGCGCGTCGAAGTCGAGGAGGTACTGCCGCAGTGCGCCGCTGCACATCGCCAGCACGACGTCGTTGATCGTCGTGCCGGTGGCCTTGCCGATGCTCGTCATCCTCGCGATCTCCCACTGCTGGCCCGCGAAGCGCCGCGAGCCGGTGATCGGCTGGTTGAACATCGTGCGAGGGGCATACAGCGACAGCGCCGACGTCTCGTTGCGCAGGCTCTTGTTGAGCGTCTTGACCAGCGCCCCGGGCATCCCGGCCGCGTCGGCGCTGACTGCCAGCGCCGAGCGCAGCGCCGAGAGCGGCACCTCGGACAGGGACTGCTGGGTGGTCGCGCGGGCCTTCTCCACCTTCGCCCGCGCAGGTCGCGCTGCCCACAGCGGCGGCATGTCGCGTTCGTCGGGATCGGACGACATGCTGTTCGCCATCAGCCGCATCGCGGAGATGCCGTCGACGAGCCCGTGGTGCATCTTGGTGTAGACGGCGATCCGGCCGTCGTTGAGTCCTTCGATGATGTGGCTCTCCCACAGCGGCCGCTCGCGGCCCAGCCGCTGGGAGTGCAGGCGCGAGCACAGGTCGAGCAGCTCACGGACGCGTCCCGGCTGGGGGAGGGCGCTGTGGCGCACGTGGTGCTCGATGTCGAACTGGGTGTCGTGCTCCCAGACGAACTGCCCGGCGGTCGTCAGGGAGCGCTTGGGGCGCTTGAGGAAGAGTGGTGCGATCTCCGCCTCGCTCGTGGTGCTCGCCTCGTAGATCTCCCGGGCGTAGTTGTCACCGGCACCCGCGGGCTTCTCGAACAGCTGGAGCCCCCCGACGTGCATCGGTTGCTTGCGGCTCTCGGCATACAGGAAAGCCACGGACGTCGGGTCGATCGGTGTCACCATGCTGGGTCCCTCCTTGGACGCAAGCCCGATCCTCGCGCCATGTGAGTCGGGCCACAAGGGAAACGACCATCCCGGCGAGCCGTCACGCTCTGGCAGGATCTGCCCATGGAGGCCACCCCGCTCGATCGGCTCGACCGGGCCTGGTCGCGGGGTCGTACGTCGATGGGCACCCGCGTCGAGAGGCTGCGCTCGAAGTCCTTCGCGATCGCCCAGTGCGCCGTCGCAGCTGGCGTGGCCTGGCTGATCGCCAAGGACCTGCTCGGTCACGACACCCCGTTCTTCGCCCCGATCGCGGCGGTCGTCAGCCTCGGCACGTCCTACGGACAGCGGCTGCGCCGGGTCGCGGAGGTGACGGTCGGGGTCGCCCTGGGCGTGCTGCTCGGCGACCTGCTGGTGGTCTGGCTCGGGTCCGGCTGGTGGCAGATCGCGATCGTGGTGGCGCTGGCGATGTCGGTGGCCTTCCTCCTCGACGGCGGGCAGCTGATGGTCACCCAGGCCGCGGTGCAGTCGATCGTCATCACGACGCTGATCGTCAGCCCGGGCGGAGCCCTCACCCGCTGGACCGACGCGCTGATCGGTGGTGCCGTCGCGCTCGTGGCCGCGACGGTCGTGCCGGCCGCCGCCCTGCGCAGACCGCGCGAACAGGCTGCCCGCGTGCTGCGCAAGGAGGCCGAGATGCTGCGGGCCGCCGCCGACGTGATGGTCGACGGCGAGCTGGAGCGCGCGCTCGACCTGCTCGCCGACGCCCGCTCCACCGACTACCTCATCGCCGAGCTGCGCAGCGCCGCCGACGAGGGCCTGGCGGTGGTGGCCTCCTCGCCGTTCCGGGTGCGGCACAAGCCCGGCGTCCGGCGGATGGCCGAGCTCGTCGAGCCGCTGGACAGGTCGCTGCGCAGCACGAGGGTCCTGATGAGGTACGTCGCGCTGGCGGCGTACAGGAGACGGCCGGTGCCGTCGGCCTATCCGCTGGTCGCGCGCGACCTCGCGGCCGCGATCGACCTCGTCGCCGACGAGCTTCAGGCCGACCGGGTGGCGGTGGCGGCGCAGCCGGCGCTGATCGCCGTCGGGATCGCGACCTCCGAGCTGCCGCGCGAGGACGCGTTGTCGGTCGAGGTGATGCTGGCGCAGCTGCGCGCGGTCGTCACCGACCTGCTGATGCTGACGGGCATGGGCCAGCTGGAGTCGACCGACGCGATCCCGCGGCCGCGCAGCTGAGGCCGCAGGGCCGGGGTCAGAGGGAGGCCCGCAGCTCGGCGACGACCGAGTCGACGACGGCGACCAGGTCGCCGTTGGTGTCGGCGGCGACCTTGCGCTGGCGCTGGTAGGAGGCGCCCTTGCGGGGGATGTCGGCGACCGAGCGCAGCTCGTCCTGGCAGTCGAGCCGCTTCGACAGCGGCGTGAGGCGCTCGAGCAGGTCGTCGAGGTCGTCGGTGACCAGCCGCTCGCGCGACGTGGCGTCCAGGATCACGATCGCGTCGAGGCCGTAGCGCGCTGCTCGCCACTTGTTCTCCTGCACGTGCCAGGGCGGCATCGTCGGCAGGGTCTCCCCGGCCGCCAGGCGGGTGTCGAGGTCGACGACCAGGCAGTGGATCAGCGCGGTCAGGGCAGCGAGCTCGGTGATGTCGGACATGCCGTCGCAGACCCGGTTCTCGATCGTGCCCAGATGGGGCGCCGGCCGGATGTCCCAGCGCACGTCGGACATCGAGTCGATGACGCCGGTCGTGGCCTGGTCACCGATGCACGCCTCGAACTCCTCCCACGTGTCGAACGTGAAGGGCAGCCCGGCGGTCGGCAGCTGCTGGAACATCTGCGACCGGTTGGAGGCATAACCGGTGTCGAGGCCGGCCCAGACCGGCGAGCTCGCGGAGAGGGCCAGGAGGTGGGGATAGGTGTTGAGCAACGATGACATGATCGGCATCACCCGGTCCTGCGACGGCAACCCGACGTGCACGTGCACGCCCCAGATCAGCATCTGCCGGCCCCACCACTGCGTGCGGTTGATCAGCTCCTCGTAGCGGGGGCCCTCGGTCAGCTGCTGTGCCGACCACTTCGCGAAGGGGTGCGTGCCCGATCCGAGCAGGTCGACGCCGAGCCGGTCCGCCGCGGGCACGACCACCCCGAGGGTGGTGCGCAGGTCGGCGACGGCCTCGCCCACCGACGTACAGATGCCGGTCACGACCTCGACGGTGTTGCGCAGCAGCTCCTTGTGCAGCCGAGAGGGGTCGACCAGCTCCGGCGTGACCGCGGCGAACAGGTCGGCCGCGGTGTTGGAGAGGTCGCGGGTCTCACGGTCGACGAGCGCGAACTCCCACTCGACCCCGATCGTCGGCGCGGACGAAGCCTGGAAGGCGATGGGGAAGTCGATGCGCACCCAGCCATCGTAGGGATGTGACGCGTCGCCGCGTCACCCCTGAGGCTGGCCCCAGGTCACGACGAACAATTTCTGTGCCACGTTTGTCGTATGCGCCCGACGTCGTTCGTGGAGTGAATGAGAGGCGGTCACCGGACCGCCCGGACCGAGGAGGAACGAGATGACGCACTACCTGATGACCGTGCACGGGCCCGCCGAGCTGGACGAGTTCGGCAGCTACGGCTCCAAGGAGGAGATGGAGGAGGCGTTCGCCGAGACCGGCGCCTTCAACGACAAGCTCAAGGCCGACGGCTACTGGGTCTTCGCCGGTGGCCTGCAGTCGGCGTCGAGCGCGACCGTCGTCGACGGCCAGGGGAAGACGCCGGTGATGACCGACGGCCCCTACCTCGAGACCAAGGAGCTCATCGCGGGCTTCTGGGTCATCGACGCACCCGACCTCGACGTCGCGCTCGCGCTCGCGGCCGAGGCGTCCGCGGCGTGCCGCGGCAAGGTCGAGGTGCGCCCCTTCGACGGCCTCGCCTGAGCCCGCCTGCCCGCGCCCGGCGACCGGTGCAACCATGGGCCCCGTGGTGGACGATCCGCGCGAGCTCAACCTGACCATCGACCTGTGCCTGCGCATCGGTGAGGTGCTGTTGTCGTCGGGCGCCGGCGCGGCCGACGTCACCGCGACCATGCAGTCGGTCGCCCTCCACCTCGGCCTGCGGCACCCGGAGATCGACGTGACCTTCACGTCGCTGTCCATGAGCTACCAGCTCTCGCCCGAGGACCCGCCGGTGCTGATGATCCGCAACGTCAAGCACCGCGACATCGACTACGCCGACCTGACGCAGGTCGACCACCTCGTGCACGAGGTGCTCGCCGGCGAGCTCGACCTCTACCTCGCCCGCACCCGCATGGCCACGATCCTCTCGACCGGGCATCCCTGGCCGCGCTGGTCGGTGACGCTCGCCTGGGGCGTGATGTGCGCGAGCGTCGCGGTCTTCCTGGGCGGCGACTGGCTGATCGCGCTGATCGCGTCGGCCGCGGCCATGACGATCGACCGCCTGCAGCTCGTGCTCGCCCGACGCCGGCTGCCCACGTTCTACCTCCAGGTCGCGGGCGGGATGGTCGCGACCCTGTTCGCGGTCGGGTTGGCGGCCACCCCGCTCACGGCCGACTTCTCGCTCGTGGTCACCGCCAACATCGTCATGCTGCTCGCCGGCATCGGCTTCATGGGTGCGATCCAGGACGCGCTGACCGGGTTCTACGTCACCAGTGGCGCGCGGGTGATCGAGGCGCTGCTGGCCACGGCCGGGATCATCGCGGGGGTCAGCGGCGGCCTCTCGGTGGCCGACGTGCTGGGGGTCAACCTCGGCCAGCTCGTGCCGGGCCGCTCGCTCGGCAACCACGTGCTCATCGCCGTCGTCGGTGCCGCGGTGTCGGCCGCCGCCTTCGCCTTCGCCTGCTACGCACCCCGCCGCGCGCTGCTCCCGATCGCCCTCACCTCCGGCGTCGCGACCCTGCTCAACGCCGTCGTCAGCGAGACCGGCTTCGGTCGCACCTGGGCGGCGGCCGTCGGCGCCTTCATCATCGGCGTGGTCGCCTACGGCGTCGCCGGCCGCTTCCGGGTGCCGCCTCTCGTCGTCGCGGTGTCCGCCATCGTGCCGCTGCTGCCCGGCCTCTCGATCTACCGCGGGCTCTCGCTGCTCGCCACCGACGGCTCCGGCACCTCCGAGGGGATCGTCGCGATGATGACCGCGGCCTCGGTCGCGGTCGCGCTGGCGTCCGGGGTGATCCTGGGGGAGTACCTCGCCCAGCCCCTGAAGCGCGAGACCCGCCGGATGGAGGCGCGGCTCTCCGGCCCGCGGCTCGTGGGGCCCTTCCGGGCGACGAAGCGCGGCGAGACCCGGGCCGACCGGATCGTCTGAACGTCAGGCCCGCTGGTCGAGCAACGCCAGCCAGGGCAGGTGCGCCACCTTGTCGTACGGCGCCGCGCCGGCCACCACCGCGGCGTGCAGCCCGTCCGCGCTGGCGCGAGCGGCGGCGACCACCTCGGGCGGGTAGCCGTAGGCGACCTGGTGCTCGAGGAACTCGTCCTCGTCGTCGATGAAGACCTCGCCCCACCCCGCGCGCTGGTTCTGCGGAGCGGTGAACGAGAGGCCCGGGTCCTCGGGGGCCATCCGGATCACGTCGAGGTCGAGGTCCACGGTGCGCAGGACGTCTCCGTCCCAGGTGGCCGGCGTGCTGACGTCGATGTAGAGGTCGCACCAGATCCCCGGAGCGTGGAAGGTGGCGAGCCAGTGACCCTCGTGCGGCACGAGGGTGACCGCGTCGACCTCGGAGTCGAAGGCGAACCCCGGCCGGGAGTTGTGGGTGCCCGCGGGGAAGCCGAGCCACTCGCCGTACGCATCAGAGCCGAGCCAGACGCCGGCGAAGCGCCAGTGGGGCCGATCGCCCCACTTGATCACCTCGACGCGGACCGGGTCGCCGGGAGCACGAGTCATGGGAAGGAATCTAGGCGGTCGTATCTGACGCAGTCCTGCGCGTTCCTCTCTGGTGAGGCCCGGCATCGGGCGGGGCCTGACAGGGGGAGTGAGCACCATGGCTACGAACAAGCGTGAGACCGACCGGTCGTCGAACCGGTGCGACCCGGATCGTCCGGTGGACAACGTCCGCTGCGAGGACGTGGACCGCGAGGGGTCGGGGAAGGTGCCGGAGGTGTTCAGGTCCCTCGACGCGCTGGCCGACCTCGAGGCCTTCGAGGTCGTGCGGGTCGACGCGAAGATGCTGGCCGACGTCTCGGACGAACCGGTCGAGTTCTCGGTGCCGGACTGGTCCGACATCCGGTCGCGACCGGTCGCCGCGCTGCGCCAGGAGGGCTACCGCCCGCGCATCCGGTTCCGGGGCAAGGAGCTCCAGCCCGCCGTCGTCCTGGGCAGCGACGAGCGGCGGACCTACAGCGACCGCTCCTACCCGTGGGGGTGCGTGTGCAAGGTGATCACCAGCGTGGGCTCCGGCTCCGGGGTGATCATCGGCCCGCGCCACGTCCTCACCGCCAGCCACGTCGTGAACTGGTCGGTCCCGGGTGGGGTCAACGGCACCGTCGAGGTGCACCGCGCCGGCGCCACCGTGTCGGCGGTGTCGCCCATCCGGCGCGTCTTCGCCTACACCCAGGTCACCGGGACCGTGGGCTGGACGGAGCTGGACGAGGACTATGCCGTCCTCGAGGTCGCGGACCCGATCGGGGACAGGTTCGGCTGGCTCGGCTGCCGCACCTATTCGAGCAGCTGGGACGGCGACGCCTACTGGTACAACGTCGGCTACCCCGGCGACGTCGGCGGCGCGGCCTGGCCGACCTGGCAGCGCAGCAAGTGGCTCAACGAGCACGCGTGGGACTTCGGCTCCGGCCGTGCGATGGACACCGACGCGGACATCAACCCCGGGAACTCCGGTGGCCCGATGTTCGCCTGGTGGTCCGACGGTCCGTACGCCGTCTCCGTCGTCTCCGCCCACGACGTCGAGGACCGGGAGAACTACTGCTCCGGAGGCTCCGACATCGTCCGGCTCGTCAGGCTCGCCCGGGGGCTGTGAGCGGGGTCAGGGCATCAGGCGCGGCGCCACCCGGGCGATGACGTCCTGGTAGCGCGAGCCCACGAGCTTGGCGAAGTGGTGCAGCACGTGGGCGTCGACGCCGACGAGCACGCGCGCCTTGCCGGAGAGCGCGCCCTTGAGGATGATGCGCGCCGCCTTGTCGGCGGGCATCCGCGCGAGCTTCTTCTCGAACAGGTCCGAGAGCTGCTCGTGGTCCTCGCCTGCCGTGGTGCGGCCGTTGCGCGCGATGCCGGTCTTGATCCCGCCGGGGTGGACGCTGGTGACGGTCACCGGGTGGCCGTTGATCAGCATCTCCTCGCGCAGTGCCTCGGTGAAACCGCGGACCGCGAACTTCGTGGCGTTGTAGGCGCTCTGCCCGGGCATCGAGACCAGCCCGAACAGCGACGAGAGATTGACCAGCGCGCCGTTGCCGGAGGCGATCAGGTGGGGGAGGAACTCCTTGGTGCCGTTGACGACACCGTCGAGGTTGACTCCGACGATCCAGTCGAACTCCTCGTAGGTCATGTCCTCGAAGTCGCCGCTCATCGTGACGCCGGCGTTGTTGACGACCAGGTTGACCCGGCCGAACTGGCCGACCACGTCGGTCGCCCACTGCGCCATCGCGGCCCGGTCGGAGACGTCGACGACGTCGCTGCGGACCTCGGCGCCGAGCGCCTTGACGATCTCGACGGTCTCGGCGAGGCCGTCGGGGTTCCAGTCGGAGATGGCGAGCAGCGCACCTTGCTGGGCGGACTGCCGGGCGAGCTCGCGCCCGATCCCGGAGCCGGCGCCGGTGATGACGACGACCTTGTCCTGCAGTGTCTTGAGGCTCATGCGCTGGCTCCTTCGGTCTGCGTGGTGGCGTGCTGTGAGGTGGCCTTCGCGGGCGCGAGGTCGTAGCTCTCCGCGTCGAAGCGCGACATCAGCTTGCGGAAGGTGAAGGTCGCGCGCGGCCACAGGGTGGTGTTCTTGCCGTGGGCGTCGAGATACCAGCTCGAGCAGCCGCCGGTGCTCCACACCGTGCGCTTCATGCGCCGCTGGATGTCGTCGTTCCACTCGTCCTGGACGGCCTGCTGCGGCTCGACCGCTGCCACGCCCCGCTGCCGCATGGTGGTCAGCGCGTCAACGATGTAGGCGAGCTGCGACTCGATCATGAAGACCATCGAGGTGTGTCCCAGACCGGTGTTGGCGCCGACGACCTGGAAGAGGTTGGGGAAGCCCCGGGTCGCGGTGCCCTTGTAGGACGCCATCCCGTGCTCGGCCCACACGTCGGAGAGCGACGCGCCGTCACGGCCGTGGATGAGCTCGGCGATCGGCTGCTCGGTGGTCTGGAAGCCGGTCGCCACGATGAGTACGTCGATGGGTCGCTCGACACCGTCGGCGGTGACGATCGCGTTGCCGGTGACCTTGGCGATCGGGTCGGTGACCAGGTCGACGTTGTCGGCCGCGAGCGCGGGGTAGTAGGTGTTGGAGATCAGGATGCGCTTGCAGCCGACCTGGTAGGTCGGGGTGACCTTGGCGCGCAGCTCGGGGTCCTGGATGCCCTTCGCGAGGTTGGCGAGCGCGAGCTTCTTGGCGGGTGTGGCCAGTGCGGGGTTCCACACGAAGCCCGGGACGTAGAGCTCACGCGCCCAGTAGATCCCGGTGCGGTAGGCCTTCTGCACGACGGGGACGTGCTTGAAGAGCAGCCTCTCGAGGCGGGTGTAGCGGCGGTCGTTGCGCGGCAGGACATAGGGCGCGGTGCGTTGGTAGACGTCGAGCTGGGCGACGTCGGGCTGGATCGCGGGGACGATCTGGATGCTGGACGCACCAGTGCCGATGATCGCGACGCGCTTGCCGGCGAGGTCGACGTCGTGGTCCCAGCGGGCGGAGTGGAAGACCTCGCCCTGGAAGGTCTCGATGCCGTCGATCTCGGGCATCTTCGGCACGGACAGTCCGCCGGAGCCCGAGATGAGGGCCTTGGCCACGACCTCGCCGCGCGACGTGGTGACGTGCCAGCGCTGGTCGCTCTCGTCCCACCGCGCGTCGGTCAGCTCGGTGTCGAAGGAGAACCGGTCGAGCGTGCCCGACTTCTCCGCCACGTCGCGCAGGTAGGCCTCGATCTCCGGCTGCGGGGAGAACGACATCGACCAGTCGGGGTTGGGTGCGAAGGAGTACGAGTAGAGCTGGCTGGGGACGTCGCACGCCGCACCGGGATAGGTGTTGGCTCGCCAGGTGCCGCCGATGCCACCGTCCTTCTCGATGACGAGGAAGTCGTCCTCGCCGGCTTCGGCGAGCTTGATCGCCGCGCCGAGCCCGGCGAAGCCGGCACCGATCACGAGGTGGTCGACGGCTGCGGGCAGGGGAGCAGTGCGCTGGGTCATGGGGAGGAGACTATTGGCGTTATTGAATATCCGTCAATAGGATGTGTGCATGACCACTTCTCCGGCGCGGACCCGACTCTCGCCCGACGCGCGGCGCGCGCAGCTCCTCGAGCTCGGCGCGCAGCTGTTCGCGACCCGGTCGGTCGACGAGATCTCCATCGACGTGCTCGCCGAGGAGGCCGGTGTCTCGCGCGGCCTGCTCTACCACTACTTCGGTTCCAAGCAGGACTTCCGCCTGGCCGTCATCCGGCACGCCGTCGAGGACCTCGTGGAGAAGACCGCCCCCCCGGCCGAGGGGGAGCCGCTCGAACGGCTCCTCACGTCCCTGGGTGTCTACGTCGACTACGTGCTCGACAACCTGACGCTCTACCGCTCCTTGGTGCGGGCTGCGGCCGGTGGCACCGACGAGGTCCGCGCGGTCTACGAGAAGGGTCGCTTCGCGCTCACCGACCGGATCTTCCGCGAGGACTCGCTCGGGCAGATCCTGACGGACACCCCGCAGTCGCGGCTGGTCGTGCGCGGCTGGTCCGCGATGACCGAGGAGATGGTGCTCACCTGGGCGGAGGACCCGACCACGATCACCCGCGACCAGCTGCTCGAGGTGCTCGCCCTGTCGCTGCCGGGACTGGTCGACCTCACCTGAGGCGTACGGCGATCGCCGTACGCCACCCGGACCGAACTCGGTTGCGGGGTGCGGGAGAATGATCCGGTTGTGCAGATCTCCTACCCGCCGGCCCTGCCGGTCTCCGCGCGCCGTGACGACATCGCGGCTGCCATTCGCGACCACCAGGTCGTCATCATCGCGGGCGAGACGGGGTCCGGGAAGACGACGCAGCTCCCCAAGATCTGCCTCGAGCTGGGCCGGGCCGCCGACGGCAAGCTGATCGGGCACACCCAGCCGCGCCGGATCGCGGCCCGCTCCGTGGCCGAGCGGATCGCGGAGGAGCTCGGCACCGAGCTGGGTGACGTGGTCGGCTACCAGGTGCGCTTCACCGACCGCACCTCGCGCCAGTCGCGGATCAAGCTGATGACCGACGGCATCCTGCTCGCGGAGCTGCAGCGCGACCGCCAGCTGCGCAAGTACGACACGATCATCATCGACGAGGCGCACGAGCGCTCCCTCAACATCGACTTCCTGCTCGGCTACCTCAAGCGGCTGCTGCCGCGCCGGCCCGACCTCAAGCTGATCATCACCAGCGCGACCATCGACGTCGAGCGCTTCGCCCAGCACTTCGACGCACCCGTCGTCGAGGTGACGGGCCGGACGTTCCCGGTCGAGATCCGCTACCGCCCGCTCCTCGAGCTGCCCGAGGCCGACGCCGAGGGCGAGCCGGTCCAGCGCGACCAGACCGAAGCGATCCTCGCGGCGGTCCGCGAGCTGTCGGCCGAGGGTCCGGGCGACGTCCTGGTCTTCCTGCCGGGCGAGCGCGAGATCCGTGACACCGCTGACGCCCTCGACGCGCTCAAGAGCGACCGGCTCGAGGTCGTGCCGCTCTACTCCCGGCTGTCCGCGGCCGAGCAGCACCGCGTCTTCTCCAGCCACAACATGTCCGTACGGCGCATCGTGCTCGCCACCAACGTGGCCGAGACCTCGCTGACCGTGCCGGGCATCCGCTACGTCATCGACACCGGCGTCGCGCGGATCTCGCGCTACTCGCTGCGGACGAAGGTGCAGCGACTGCCGATCGAGCCGATCAGCCAGGCCAGCGCCAACCAGCGCTCCGGTCGCTGCGGCCGTGTCGAGGCCGGCATCGCGATCCGGCTCTACTCCGAGGAGGACTTCGAGGGCCGCGCCGAGTTCACCGACCCGGAGATCCTGCGCACCAACCTCGCCAGCGTCATCCTCCAGATGACCTCGCTCGGGCTCGGCGACGTCGGCCGCTTCCCGTTCGTCGAGCCGCCGGACAACCGCAACATCAAGGCCGGCATCGAGCTGCTGGAGGAGCTCGGCGCCCTCTCGACGCTGGTGGAGCGCCGATCGCCGGCGAGCGTGTCGAAGCCAGGTCCGCCCCCTGCCGGCCCCACCCTCACCAAGCTCGGCCGACGCCTTGCCCGGCTGCCGATCGACCCGCGACTCGGCCGGATGATCCTCGAGGCCGAGCGCCTCGGCTGCGTCCGCGAGGTCATCGTGATCGCCGCGGCGCTCAGCCTCCAGGACCCGCGCGAGCGCCCGGCGGAGATGCAGGCGCAGTCCGACCAGCAGCACGCCCGCTTCAAGGACGAGACCTCCGACTTCCTCACCTGGCTCAACCTCTGGCGCCACATCAAGGAGCAGCAGCGCGAGCTCAGCTCGAGCGCCTTCCGCCGGATGTGCAAGCGCGAGTTCCTCAACTACCTGCGCGTGCGCGAGTGGCAGGACTTCGAGTCGCAGCTGCGCCAGGTCTGCAAGGAGATGAAGATTGACCTCGGGCAGCCGGCTGACCTGCCCGACGCCGACGGCATCCACCAGGCGCTGCTGTCGGGGCTCCTCAGCCACATCGGCGCCCTCGAGGAGCGGGCGCAGCCGAGACCGGGCGAGCGCAAGGCGATGCGGGAGTACGTCGGGGCGCGCGGCGCGCGCTTCGCGATCTTCCCGGGCAGCGTGCTCAAGGGCCGCAACCCGGCCTTCGTGATGGCCGGCGAGCTGGTCGAGACGAGCCGGCTGTGGGGTCGCCAGAACGCCGCGATCAAGCCGGAGTGGGCCGAGACACTGGCCGCCCACCTGGTCAAGCGCACCTACTCCGAGCCGCACTGGTCGGCGAAGCGGGCGTCGGTGATGGCCCACGAGAAGGTCACGCTCTACGGCGTCCCCCTCGTCGCCGACCGGCTGATCACCTTCGGCAAGGTCGACCCGGCGCTGTCACGCGAGCTCTTCATCCGGCATGCGCTGGTGCAGGGGGAGTGGCGCACGCAGCACGCCTTCTTCCACACCAACCGACAGCTCCTCGACGAGGCCGAGGAGCTCGAGCACCGCGCCCGTCGGCGCGACATCGTGGTCGACGAGGAGACGCTCTTCGACTTCTACGACGCCCGCGTCGGCCCCGAGGTCGTCAGCGGCGCCCACTTCGACCAGTGGTGGAAGTGCGAGCGCCGGACGCAGCCCGACCTGCTCACCTTCGATCCGGAGATGCTCACCCACGCCGGCGCCGACGAGGTCCGCGCGACCGACTTCCCGACCAGCTGGCACGACTCCGACGAGGTCGGGCTGACCTTCCCCATCAGCTATCACTTCGAGCCGGGCGCGGCCGACGACGGCATCACGATCGAGGTGCCGGTCGCCACCCTCAACCGGGTCGAGGCGGCCGACTTCTCCTGGCTGGTGCCGGGCCTGCGCGAGGAGCTGGTCACCGAGCTCATCCGCAGCCTGCCC
Source organism: Nocardioides sp. CF8 (assembly GCF_000389985.1). Taxonomy (NCBI): domain Bacteria; kingdom Bacillati; phylum Actinomycetota; class Actinomycetes; order Propionibacteriales; family Nocardioidaceae; genus Nocardioides; species Nocardioides sp. CF8. The sequence goes on along the minus strand of NZ_CM001852.1, from coordinate 3,182,404 downwards.
AAGAACCTCCGGGTCAACTTCGTCCCGGCCCCCAACAAGGCGCGCGAGTTCCTCGCGGCCGTGCCCGCCGGCGCCGAGCCGCTGCTCGACGCCCTCGAGCGTTATCTCGTGGCCGGCACCGGCATCGTCGTCCCCCGCGAGGCCTGGGACTGGTCCAAGATCCCCGGTCACCTCCAACCGACCTTCCGGGTCGTCGACGAGGACGGTGGCGAGGCCGCCCGCGGCAAGGACCTCGAATCGCTGAAGGAGCCGCTGCGACCCAGCCTCGAGCAGGCGATCGCCGACGTCGCCGCCGACTCGGGCGTCTCCGCGACCGGCCAGACGAGCTGGACGTTCGGCACCCTCGAGGAGTCCTTCACGCAGCTCCGCGCCGGCCACGAGGTCCGCGGCTTCCCGGCCCTGGTCGACGAGGGCAGCACCGTCGGCGTCCAGGTCTGCGCGTCCGCTGTCGAAGCCGCCTCGCGCCACCGCCTGGGTGTACGCCGCCTGCTCCTGCTCGCCCTCGGCGGGTCACCCACCGTCGACCAGCTCGGGCTTGATCAATTCAGCATGCTGGCGCTGGTCGCATCGCCGTACCCCACGGTCGGCGAGCTCGTGGACGACGTCCGCGCGGCCGTCGTCGGCGACCTCGTCGACGCGCGTCCGGAGGTGCGGGACGAGGCGGCGTACGACGCCCTGCTGGCCGTCGCCCGGCGCGACCACACGGCGGCGGTGACCGCCTGCGTCCACGACGTGATCCGGGTGCTGGGCGCGTGGCGTGCGTGCGACAAGGAGCTGTCCGGGCGGGCCGAGCTGCTGACGCTGCCGGCGCTGACGGACATGAAGACGCAGGTCCAGCGACTGATGTCGCGCGGCTTCATCGGCGAGGCGGGAGCCGCCCAGCTGCGCGAGCTCCCGCGCTACCTCGCAGCGGTGCAGCACCGCCGCGCCAAGCTGGACGAGCAGGTCGCGCGCGACCGGCAGCTGATGGACCAGATGGCCGACCTGCAGGACGCCTGGCTGCACCAGGTCGCCGCGCTGCCGCCCGGTCGACCGCCGAGCGCCGGACAGCGCGCCGTGCGCTGGCTGCTGGAGGAGTACCGCGTGTCGCTGTGGGCGCAGCACCTCGGCACGAAGGGCTCGGTCAGCGACCAGCGGATCCGCAAGGCACTCGCCGCGGGTTAGTGGCGCACGCCGGACCGGGAGCGCCTCACGGCGCGTGGCCGCTCGTAGCGGCTTATTGTGGGACCCGGGGCTGCCGCGATCCGGCGTGCTCCGGGGGAGAGTCTACGTCGCGATCTCGCTCAGGCCAGCGCACCGCGGAGCTCGAGGTGGCCCGCCGCCTCGAGCTGCTCGGCGAGCGTGAGCATCCTCACGGTGTCGGCGTGCACGGAGCCCGCGACGGTGGCGCGGCCGGTGGCCACGACGCGGGCGAACGCAGCGGCGCGGAGCAGCGTCACGGCGAAGTCGCCGACGATGCCGCGCAGCACCTCGTCGATCATCGACTTGACCTCGTCGGGACCGGGCGGGTCGGCCACCCCGGCGACCACGCGCGCGACCTGGGCGCCGGCCAGCCCTGCGTCGTACTCCGCAGCGACGGCCGACGGTGAGCGGTGCACCCACGCGCGGAGGACGTAGAGCCGCCACAGGCAGCCCGCCAGCGTGTCGGCCGGGGCGCCCGACCACACCTCGGCGAGGGTCTCGAGACCCTCGGTGTCGGCGAGGTGCAGAACCCGCTCGACCAGGTCGTGGTCGTCGGCTCCCTGGGCCCCGCGCACCAGCAGCGTGGCGGCCAGGTCGCCGGCCTCGCGGATCGCGGCCGGGTCGGCGCCGTCGCTGATCTCCTCGAAGAACGTCGCGCCCGGAACGGACGGTCGGTGGTGTCGGGGGGAGTCGGAGTCGGGCATCCATCCACTCTAGGAGCCGCCCCTATGCTCATGGCCATGTCGAGCGAGACCTACGCCCCCGAGATCGACGGCGAGCCAGATCCCGGCGAGGTCGTCTGGGCGTGGGTGGCCTACGAGGACGATCCGTCGCAGGGCAAGGACCGGCCGGTGCTGGTGCTGCGTGTCGAGGGCGACGGCTGGGTCGGGCTCTATCTCTCCAGCCAGGACCACGACCGCGACGCCGCCGACGAGGCGGCCCACGGTCGCTTCTGGATGGACGTCGGCCCCGGTGGCTGGGACTCCGAGGGCCGCCCCAGCGAGGTGCGGCTCGACCGGCTGGTCCCGCTGACGCGTGATGGCGTACGGCGCGAGGGAGCCGCCCTCGACCCGGTGCTGTTCGCCCAGGTGCTCGAGGCAGCCGGACACCACGCGGCGCAGTGACCGGCGGCCCATTAGGGTTGCCGAGGCAGGACAAGGCAACGGGAAGCAGGGCACGGATGACGCGGCGGCTGATGGCGATGACGGCTGCGCTGGTGCTCAGTCTCGGGCTCGCGGCCTGCTCCGAGGAGCAGCAGCCCGCACCCGAGCCCACGCCCAAGCCGAGCGCGGGCACCGCCGAGGAGCCGCGGACGCTGACCTTCGGCGCCTTCGGCCACCCCACCGAGCTCAAGGCCTTCCAGCGCGTCGTCGACTCGTTCAACGCGACCTCCCAGACGCGCGAGGTCAAGCTCGTCACCTGGGCCAACCACGAGCAGGCGCTCGAGTCGGTCCTCGAGGGCGACGCGCCCGACGTCTTCCTGACCAGTCGCCGCGACCTGCGACAGATCGCCGACGCCGACGCGACGCGGCCGGTCGGCCTGCTGCTCGACGAGCGTGGCGTCGACTTCGGTGACCGCTTCTCGCGCGACGCCGTCGACGCGTTCGCCTACGAGGACGAGCTGCAGTGCATGGCCTACTCGGTCTCGCCGATGGTCATCTACTACAACGACGACCTCATCGACTTCGACAAGATGGAGCGCCGGGGGCTCGACGTACCGTCCGTGAAGAACGACGTGCGCAGCGACCGCTGGTCGCTCGCGGAGTTCGCCGCCGCCGCCCAGTTCGCGACGCGCCGCGGCAAGGTCGACGGCGTCTGGATCGAGCCCACGCTGCGCGGGCTCGCACCCTTCATCTACTCCGGCGGCGGCCAGGTCTTCGACGAGGACGACGACCCCACCTCGCTCGCCTTCTCCGACGACGGCACCCGCTCGGCCCTCGACCAGACGCTGGCGATCCTGCGCGACACGACGTTGACGCCGAGCGCCGACGAGCTGCGCAAGGCGACCGCCCTGCAGCTGTTCAAGCGCGGCAAGCTCGCCATGATCGCCGGCTTCCGCGACCTCGTCCCCGAGCTGCGCGCGGTCGACTCGCTGTCCTTCGACACCATCTCGATGCCGGTCATCGACTCACCCGCGACCGTGGGCGACATCGACGGGCTGTGCATCTCCGCCGACTCCGAGCGGGTCAACGACGCCGCCGACTTCCTCGCCTACGCCGTCTCCGACGCCGCGCTCGAGATCGTGACCCGCACCGGCTACATCGTCCCGGCCAACACCGAGGTCGCCGGCTCCGACGCCTTCTTGTGGCCGGACCGCCAGCCGGCCCACGCGTCGGTCTTCAACTCCGCGATCCGCGGCATGATCATCCCGCCGCTGCTGGCCACCGGGCCCGAGCTGGAGACGGCCGTCTCCCCGCTCCTGGACGACCTCGTCACCAGCCCCGGTGTCCTCGACCTCGAGCTCGCCACCGAGGAGATCGACAATGTCTCCCGCTCGGTGCTCGACCCCGAGTCGTTCACCGAGTCGCCGGCGCCGTCGGAGTCCCCGACCGACTAGCGCTCAGGCGTCGGGCTCGGCCACGGCGTCGGGCTCGGGCGGTGAGGGCTCGACGTCCCCGGCGAGCACGGCCCCGGTGAGGGCGCCGGTGACCAGGGTGACCTGCCAGGGGCGGGCGCCGTAGCCGGTGAGCTGCTCGCGCAGCGCGTCGGCGAGCTCGGCCGGCTCACGGGTGGTCGGCGGCGACCACATGGCGCGGCGTACGAAGTCGGGGGTGAGGAGGTTTTCCACCGGCAGGTTGTGCTCCTCGGCCAGCGTGAGCATCGAGGCCCGCGCCGCCTTGAAGCGGCGGTCGGCGACGATGTCGCGGTCGGCCCACATGCGGGGGTGCGGCGGGCCGTCCACGCGCGGAGTGCGGGTGGGCAGCTCGTCCTCGGGCAGCTCGCGGACTCCTGCCAGCACCTCGACCCAGGTGCGGGAGTAGCGCTCGGCGCCACGGCCGTGGAAGCCGGGGGTGCCCAGCAGGGCTGCACGGTCCGCGGGGAGTGCGGTGGCCGCCGCCACGATCGCAGCGTCGGGGATGATCCGCCCGGGCGTCACGTCACGACGCTCGGCGATCTCGTCGCGGGCCTCCCACAGCGCTTTCGCGGCGGCGAGCGATCGCCGACCACGCAGGCGGTGGACGCCGGAGGTGCGTCGCCAGGCGTCCTGGCGGACGGTCGGCTCGAAACCGAGGAGGTGGTCGAACTCCTGGCGGGCCCACTCGGTCTTGCCGGCCTCCTCGAGCGCGTCGACCATCAGCTCGCGCAGCTCGAGCAGGACCTCGACGTCGAGCGCGGCGTAGTCGAGCCACGCCTTCGGCAGCGGCCGGGTCGACCAGTCGGCAGCGGAGTGCTCCTTGCGCATGCGCTGGCCCAGCAGCGTCTCGACGAGCGTGGCCAGCCCGACGCGGGGATAGCCGAGCAGGCGACCGGCCAGCTCGCTGTCGAAGATCGACGCCGGCTCGAGGCCGACCTCGCGTAGGCACGGCAGGTCCTGGGTCGCGGCGTGCAGGATCCACTCGGTCCCGGCCAGCGCCTCCTGGAGCGGGCGCAAGTCGTCGAAGGCGATCGGGTCGACCAGCCAGGTGCCGGCGCCCTCGCGCCGGAGCTGGATGAGATAGGCGCGGGAGGAGTAGCGGTAGCCGGAGGCGCGCTCGGCGTCGATCGCGACCGGCCCGCTGGCCGCGCCCAGAGCGGCGCACGCCTCGGCGAGGGCCTCGTCGGTCTCCACCACGTGGGGCAGGCCGTCGCGCAGAGTGAGCAGGGGTGCGAGGGGTGGCTCGTCGACCGCCGCCTCTGTCGTGGGTGCTTCGTCCATCGTCACGAGCCGCGCTGACCGCGCCGGCTCGGGATCGCCGTGACGCCCTCGGGGACGGGCGGGAGCCCGGCCGAGGTGCACAACAGCTCGGCCCACGCCTCGACGTGGGGGCCGAGGTCGAGCGGCTTGTCCTCGTCGGTGGCCACGGGGGTCCAGGAGGCGCGGACCTCGATCTGGGCGGTGCCCTCCTCGTCGGCCATGCCGCCGAAGCTCTCGGTGGCCACGCTCGTGACCGTCCCGGACATCTCGGCGTAGACCGCGCCATGGGCCTCGAGCGCCTCGCTCAGCCACGACCAGCCCACCGCCGCCAGCATCGGGTCGGAGATCAGGTCGGGGTCGATCTCGGCGCGGGCATAGACCACGCACCGGAAGGTGCCGTTCCAGGCCTCGTTGCCGGCGGGGTCGTGGAGCAGGATGATCCGGCCGGTGCCGAGGTCGACGTCGTCGAGCGTGACGTCGGCGGACAGGGCGGAGGAATAGGGCGCGATGCGCTGCGGGGCCGGCATCTCCTCGCAGAAAACCTCGGGCCGCAGGGCTGCTGCGCGCATGCTGGCGACCGCCGCGCGGAACTCCGCAGGCCCAGCACTCGACTCCGAGTGCGTCTCTTGACGCGCCACCATGGCTCCACAGTAGGTCAGTGGCGGCCGGTGGCGATGTGCCGCCACGCCGCCTGACCTGCGAAGATTCCTCCGTGACAGCCTCCACCGACACCCAGTCAGACGGCGGGCTCGCCGGCAGCGCCTTCCTGGCCGCGGCCCGTGGCGAGACCCCGAGCCACACGCCCGTGTGGTTCATGCGGCAGGCAGGCCGGTCGCTGCCCGAATACCTGAAGATCCGCGAGGGCGTCGGGATGCTGGAGTCCTGCATGGACGCCGACCTCGTCACCGAGATCACCCTGCAGCCGGTCCGCCGCTACGGCGTCGACGCGGCCATCTTCTTCTCCGACATCGTGCTGCCGCTCAAGGCGGTGGGCGTCGACCTCGACATCAAGCCCGGGATCGGCCCCGTCGTGGCCTCCCCGGTGCGCACCCTGGCCGACGTCGAGGCGATTCCCGACCTCACGCCCGACCACGTCCCCTTCATCACCCAGGCCGTGCAGCAGCTCGTCGCCGAGCTCGGCAGCACGCCGCTGATCGGCTTCGCGGGCGCGCCGTTCACGGTCGCGTCCTACCTCGTCGAGGGCGGGCCCTCGAAGGAGCACGCGAAGACCAAGGCGCTGATGTTCGGCGCCCCCGACGTCTGGGACGCGCTGATGCGCAAGATCGCCGGCATCGCCGCGGACTACCTCCGCATCCAGGTCCAGGCCGGCGCCAGCGCCGTACAGCTCTTCGACTCGTGGGCCGGTGCGCTCACCCCCGGCGACTACTCCGAGCACGTCATGCCGCACTCCGCGCGCGTGCTGGCCGCGGCCGGCGAGCTCGGCGTGCCCCGCATCCACTTCGGGGTCGGCACCACCAACCTGCTGGGGCTGATGGCCGAGGCGGGCGCCGACGTCGTCGGCATCGACTGGCGCACACCGCTGGCGGACGGCATTGCCCGTGTGGGTGACCGCGCCGTGCAGGGCAACCTCGACCCGACGCTGGTCTTCGCACCGACCGACGTGATGACGGCCCGGGCCGCCGAGATCATCGACGCGGGCCGGGCCGCCAAGGGTCACATCTTCAATCTGGGTCACGGGGTCATCCCGTCGACCGATCCGGGTCAGCTCAAGGCACTCACGGAGTTCGTGCAGGCCTACCCGGTCTGAGCCTCACTCGTAGTCGTTGATCGCCCGCACGGTCAGCGCCACCATCACGGCCATGGCCAGCGCGACGACCACGAACCCCTTGCCGAGCACGGCCCACTGGAACGTCGGGTCGAGCACCAGCGACCGGGCCGCCTCCATGAGGTAGGTGACCGGGTTGAACGACGCCGCGATCTCCATCAGCCGGCTGAGCTGGTCGCGGGGCACGAAGTTGGGCGTGATGAACAGCAGCGGGAAGAACGCCATGCCGCCGGCCTGGGTCGCGGCCGCGCTGCGGCTCTTGAGCGCGATCAGCTGCATGAAGCCGCTGAAGACCACCGCCCACAGTGCGATCAGCACCAGCAGGACCGCGAAGCCGGCGACGCCGCTCGCGACCCGGACGCCGAACGGCAGCGCCACGAGCACCATCAGCGCCGTCAGTGCGAGGCTCTTGATGCCCTCGGACCAGAGCCGGCCGAAGACGATCGAGACCCGCGAGATCGGGGCCGCGCGCAGCTTGTCGAAGTAGCCGCCCTCGATCTCCTCGACCAGGAACAGCGCGGAGCTGCCGAACGACGCGGCCAGCAGCAGGGACGTCGGCAGCTGGAACGCGGCATAGCCCTGCCCCTGCAGGAAGGCCGTGGTGTCGGCCTGGAAGATCTTCGAGACCTGCCCGGTGTTGACCACCAGGAAGAACAGCGGGATGAAGATGGTCGGGATCAGGGCGTCGGGGGTGCGCAGCGACTCGCGCACGGCCCGCCCGCCGAGAACGGTGGTGTCACTCATGCCTGGACCTCCTGTACGTCGCCTGCCACCCGGGCCCGGCTGCGACCGGTGGCGTCCAGGAACACGTCGTCGAGCGTGGGCACGGAACCGTCACCGCGACGGCGTGCCAGCTCGTCCTTGAGCGCGGCGGGGGAGCCCTGCCGCACGATGAGGCCGTCGTCGATGATCGCGACCTCGTCGCAGAGCTGGTCGGCCTCCTCGAGGTACTGCGTGGTGAGGAAGACGGTCGTGCCCTGCTCGTTGATGCGCCGCACCTCCTCCCAGATCGTCAGCCGGCTGGCCGGGTCGAGGCCGGTCGTCGGCTCGTCGAGGAAGAGCACCTCCGGTCGGTGCACGAGCGCCGACGCGAGGTCGAGGCGCCGCTTCATGCCGCCGGAGTAGCCCTTGACGTTGCGATCGGCCGAGTCCTCGAGCTCGACGAGGCGCAGCAGCTCCTCGGTCCGCTCCGCGGCCTCGGCCTGCGACATGCCGTAGAGCCGGCACTGCAGCCGAAGCAGCTCGCGGCCGGTCTGGCGCGGGTCGAGCCCGGCCTCCTGGAGTGCGACACCGATACGGCGGCGTACGGCGTCGGGATCCGCCGCGACGTCGATGCCGGCCACCCGCGCGGAGCCCGCGCTGATGGTCATCAGCGTGGTCAGCATCCGCACGGTGGTGGACTTCCCGGCGCCGTTGGGCCCGAGGAAGCCGAACACCGAACCGGTCGGGATGGCCAGGTCGATGCCGCGCACGGCGTCGACCTCACCACCCTTGCCGCGGTAGCGCTTGGCGAGGGCGATGGCCTCGACAGCGAGTGTCATGGGTGTCTCCTTCTGGTCTGTGGTGACTGTTCGATGTCTCGAGTGTCTCGGCGATGCAGGACAGTTCCTGTCCGCTGTCGCACCCGGCATGTCCACACCGAGTACATCAATGTCGTCAGTGTAGACTTCGGCCATGACCACGGCAAGAGCGAGCTATCACCACGGCAACCTGCGCGAGGAGCTGGTGCGGGTCGCCCGCGAGCTGGCGCGCGTCGACGGGGCCGACGCGATCGGCATCCGCGAGGCGACCAGGCAGGTGGGCGTCACGGCGCGGGCGGCCTACCGGCACTTCGCCGACCGGGACGCGTTCGTGTCAGCGGTCGCGGTCTCGGTGCTCGACGAGATGGCCGCCACCATCGCGGCCCGGCAGGCGGACGCGGACGACGGGACGGCGCTGCTGACGGCGGTGGGCGAGGGCTACATCGCGTTCGCCCTCGACGAGCCGGGCTGGTTCGACGTCGCCTTCTTCGCGATGGGGGAGAAGGTGCAGGCGGGCGGGCAGTCGCCGTACACCCTGCTGGAGGAGTCGCTCGAGGCGCTCGTGGCCGAGGGGAGGCTCGCCGCCGACCGGGTCGGTGACGCCGCCATGACCTGCTGGTCGGGGGTGCACGGCTTCGCGACGCTGACCTCGCGCGGCCCGTTGCGCGCCCTGCCGCGGGAGACGATCGACGACCAGGCCCGCGTCGTCGTCGCCGACCTGGTCGCAGCCGTCACCCGGCCCACGAAGGACTGAGGGGCTCAGCCCTTCGGGGTCGTCGTCTTGCGCGCGGTGCGGGTCCGGGTGGTCACCTTCACCGTGGGCTTCGCCGGCGGCTCGACCTCAGGCGTCGCCTCGACGGCCGGGGTCTTCGCGGACGTCTTGGCCGGCGTCTTCTCGGGTGCCTTCGCGGCGGCCTTCCTCGGCGCCCTGGTCGCCTTCTTCGGCTCGGCGGCGGCCTTGCGCGGTGCCTTGAGCCGCACCTCGAGGCGCTTCGCGTCGCCGCGGGTCTCGAGGTAGGGCTGCGCCTGCACGAGGGCGGTCAGCTTGCTGTGCCCGAAGTTGCGCGGGTCGAAGGACGCGTGGGTGCGGGTGAGGTGGTTGCCGATCTGCGACACCGTCACCCAGCCGTCCTCGTCGGCCATCGCGTTGATCGCCTTGGTCAGCGCGCTCTGGAGGTTGAGCGACGGCGACTCGTCGCCCGACTTCTCGTCGCCGGACCGGCCCTTCTCCTCGGGCTCTTCGGCCTCCTCGTCCGGCTGGGACTCCGTCATCAGCACCTCGAGCGCGATGAACCGGTCGCAGGCGTTCTGCAGCGACGACGGCGTGGTCTTGCGGCCGAGGCCGTAGACCTTCTTGCCGGACTCGCGCAGCCGCAGCGCCAGGCTGGTGAAGTCGCTGTCGCTGCTGACGATGGCGAACGCCTCGACGTTGTCGGCGTAGAGCAGGTCCATCGCGTCGATGATCAGCGCCGAGTCGGTGGAGTTCTTGCCGGTGGTGAAGGCGATCTGGTGCATCGAGCGGATCGCGCGGGCGTTGAGCTCGCGGGACCAGCCGGCCAGTCGTTGGTGGGAGAAGTCGCCGTACGCCCGCTTGATCGTGGGCGTGCCATATTTCGCGACCTCCTCCAGCAGCGCCTCGGCGTACTTGGGGGACGTGTTGTCGGCGTCGATGAGGACGGCGATCCGGGTGCCTCCGTGGAGGTCGGCTTCCATGCATCGACCATAGCCGCGCCGCTCGGTCGTCGAGGACGCAGCCACGTCGTCGGGGGCGTCACGGCGTGGCGGGTTCCTTCGCCGTACGACGGCGGGCGCTGCGGCGTACGAACAACCACACGGGCAGCCCGAAGATCGCCAGCACGATCGCGAACGGCAGCAGGGCGCCGGTGATGGTGGCCATCGCCGTCGCGAACTCGCCGAGCGCCGACATGCCGCTCCTGAGCCCGGTGAGGAAGCCGGCGTCGCCGTCCTCCTTCTCCTCCTCGGCGGCGTGCTTGCGCTCGATGTCGATGGTGATCGTCGAGTCGCTGGTCTGGTCGGAGAGCCAGGCCTGCTGCGACTTCAGCGAGTCGAGCTCGGCCTGACGACGCGTCAGCTGCGACTCGATCCAGATGATGTCCTTGAGCGAGCTGGCCCGTGCGAGCAGCTGCTCGCCCCGCCGCAGGCTGCTCTCCTGGGCGCGCACCCGCACGTCGGTGTCGATGACCTGGGTCGTGACGTCCTCGCTCGAGAGCTGCGACTGGCGCAGCTCGGCCGCCTTCTCCAGCTCCAGCATCGTCGCCGCGAAGGAGCTCGACGGCACCCGGATGACGAGTCGTGCGTACGTCGCCGTGCCCTCGTCGTCGGTCTGGGTGTTCTCCTCGGAGACCGTTCCTTGCTGGGCGTCCACGATGCGCTGGACGTCGCGGCGGGCCTTCGCCACGTCGGCGCTCACCAGCGACACGGTGCCGTTCGAGATGACGTGGCGCTCGATCGCGGGCTGTCGCGCCTTGCTGGCCGAGGTGCCGGTGACGGCGTCGCCGGTGGCAGCGTCGCCGGAGTACTGCCTGTCGAGCTCGGCGGCCCGGCTGTCGCTGCCCGCACCGTCGGAGCCCGCGCCCGCGGCGGAGGTCGACTCGCGGTCCGCGTAGCCGGCGTCGCTCTGGCCGCCGGACGAGCAGGCGGCGAGGCCGGTCATGAGGGTCGCCGTCATGGTGACTGCTGCGATGAGCCCGGCCTTCCGGCGCCGGTTGCGCGGGGAGCGCGGCTGGTTCCGCGTGAGTGTTGTCATGAGCGTCGGACGCCGTCGATCGGGCAGCCGGTTCCCTGCGGAGGACTGCCGTGACCGAACCGTGACGGGGGCGGCGGACCCGGTCGTGCCAGAGTTGCCCGCGTGAGGCATGACGTCGTGGTGGTCGGAGCGGGCATCGCCGGCCTGACCGCGGCCCGCGATCTCGCGGCCACCCACGAAGTGCTGGTGCTCGAGGGCTCGCCCCGGATCGGCGGCAAGCTGCGACGCGAGTCGGTGGCCGGGGTCCTCGTCGACGTCGGCGCCGAGGCGATGCTCAACCGCCGGCCCGAGGGCGTGGCACTGGCGCGCGACCTCGGCCTCGACGTGGTGCACCCGACGACCGCGACCTCGCGGATCTACTCGCGCGGCGAGCTGCGGCCGATGCCGCGATCGCTGATGGGCGTGCCCTTCGACCTCGACGAGCTGGCGGCGTCAGGGGTGCTGTCCGGGTCCGGCCTGGCCCGCGTGCGCGCCGAGACCGCGGTGGCCTTCGACGACGACGTCAGCGTCGGCGAGCTCGTGGCGACCAGGCTCGGTGACGAGGTCGTCGACCGCCTCGTCGAGCCGCTGCTGGGCGGTGTCTATGCCGGACGGGCCCACCGCATCTCGGCCGCGGCAGCGGTCCCACAGCTGCTGGCGATGGCTCGGCGTGGCTCGCTGCTGGACCAGGCAGCCGGGTTCCCGCGCAGCGACGTCCCCGTCTTCGCCGGGCTGCCGGGCGGGATGGGTCTGCTCCCGGCCGCGGTCGCCGCCGGTCTCGACGTCCGCCTCGACTCCACCGTGCGTGAGCTGCGCCGCGCCGGCGACGGCTGGGCCCTGACCGTCGGCTCGACGCACGCACCCGAGACCGTGCTCGCGCGGCACGTCGTGCTGGCGACACCGGCTGCATCCACGGCCAGGCTGCTGGCCGGGGTCGCGCCCGAGGCCGCCGTCGGCGTCGCGCGCATCGAGTCCGCCAGCGTGGCTGTCGTGACGCTCGCCCTCCCGTGCGAGGCCGTCACGCACCTTGGTGACCGGTCGGGCTTCCTGGTGCCGCCGGTCGAGCAGCGCGGGATCAAGGCCAGCACCTTCTCCTTCGCCAAGTGGGACTGGGTGCACGAGGCCGGCGGCGAGGTCGCGATCCTGCGGACCTCACTGGGTCGCGTGGGGGAGGAGACGACCCTGCAGGCGACCGACGACGAGCTGGTCGCGCGCTCGCTGGCCGAGCTCGCGGAGCTGGCCGGCGTCGTCGCCGTACCCATCGACACGCACGTGCAGCGGTGGGGCGGAGGCCTGCCGCAGTACGCCGTCGGCCACCTCGACCTGGTCGCGCGCGTGCGCTCCTCGCTGCCGCCCGGCCTGGCCGTCTGCGGCGCCTGGTGTGACGGAGTGGGCATCCCCGCGGTGATCGGGTCAGCCCATCGTGCGGCCGCCGAGGTCGCCCGGGCAGAATGAGCCGTATGGCGACGAAGGCAGCGAAGGCACGAGAGCTCAACGACACCATCCGCTACACGATGTGGTCGGTCTTCAAGCTGCGCGACGTGCTCGGCGCCGCCGACCGCGACACCGAGGCGTCCGAGGTGGAGGCGCTCTTCGCGTCGCAGGCCGAGGAGGACATCGTGGTGCGCGGGCTCTACGACGTCAGCGGCCTGCGCGCCGACGCCGACCTGATGGTCTGGTGGCACGCCGAGGACAGCGAGATGCTGCAGTCGGCCTACAACACGTTCCGCCGCACGACCTTCGGCGCGCGGCTGGAGCCCGTCTGGTCGCAGATGGCGCTGCACCGTCCCGCGGAGTTCAACAAGTCGCACATCCCCGCCTTCCTGGCCGACGAGGAGACGAAGGCGCACGTCTGCGTCTATCCCTTCGTGCGCTCCTACGAGTGGTACCTCCTCGACGACGGCGAGCGCCGCGCGATGCTCGCCGAGCACGGCAAGATGGCCCGCGACTACCCCGACGTCCGCGCCAACACGGTCGCGTCCTTCGCGCTCGGTGACTACGAGTGGATGCTGGCCTTCGAGGCCGACGAGCTGTACCGGATCGTCGACCTGATGCGCCACCTGCGCGGCTCCGAGACCCGTCGCCACGTGCGCGACGAGGTGCCGTTCTACACCGGCTCGCGGGTCTCGCCCGCGGAGCTGGTCGCCCGTCTGCCCTGACGCACGGTCGGCCGGGGACCCGGCATAGTGGACGCGTCACGTCCCTCGGCACGAAGGAACCAGCGATGCGCACCGATCGTCGTACTCCCATGACACGCACCGTCGTCGCGCTCGCCGCGCTGCTCGCCCTGTCCACGGCCGCCTGCAGCACCGAGGACGAGATGCGGGGCGTCGACCCCGCCGCCGGTTCCGACACCGCTGCGGCCGCTGAGCCGGGTGAGTTCCCGACCGCCGTGCCGGCCGCGAGCGGCACCGTCAGCACCGACGGCCTCGTCACCGTGCTCGACGACGGCGACGGTCCCGAGCTCTGCACGGCCGTGGCCGAGTCGCTGCCGCCGCAGTGCTCGGGCCCCCCGATCGCCGGCTGGGACTGGGCCGCCCACCCCGAGCACGAGGACCAGGCCGGGACGAAGTGGGGCTCCTTCGCCCTCACCGGAACCTTCGACGGCACCACGTTCGCGGTCACCGAGGCGACGCCCGCAGCGCTCTACGACCCGATGAGCCAGGCGCCCGAGCCGGAGCTCGACACACCGTGCCCGGCGCCCGCCGAGGGCTGGGGCGTCGTGGACCCGGCGAAGACCAGCCAGGAGGCGATGGACGCGACCTTCGCCGCGGCGTCCGCGCTGCCCGGCTACGCCGGATCCTGGATCGACCAGCCCCTCGACCCCGGCGTCGAGAACGGCGTCATGGACCTGAGCAAGGTGATCATCAACGTCGCCGTCACCGAGGACGTCGCGGGCGCCGACGCCAAGCTCCGTGAGACGTGGGGTGGCGCCCTGTGCGTCAGCGAGGCGGCGTACACGGAGACCGAGCTCAACGAGCTGGCGATGGAGCTGCAGAAGCTGCCCGGCGTCATCTCGTCCTCGGCCGCCGACGACGTCGTGCAGATCGGCGTGCTCTTCGACGACGGCTCGCTCCAGGAGTGGGCCGACTCGACGTACGGCGAGGGCCGGGTCGAGATCAGCTCGTCCCTGCTCCCGGCCAGCTGATGGCCAGCACCGTGCGGGGGACGGTGCTCGTGTGCGTCATGGCCGCGCTGGTGGCCGGGTGCGGCGACAAGGTTGCTCCTGTCGCCTCCCCGCCGGTGCGACCGACCGAGGTGCTGGCCGCGACCGGGCCGGTGACGACCTGGCGCACGACCGTCCTCGATGACGGTGACGGCCCCGAGCTCTGCCTCGGTGGGGTGGCGGAGTCACTGCCGCCCCAGTGCAGCGGACCGCCGGTGCTCGACTGGACCTGGGCTGATCACGCGGGTGCCTACGAGGAAGCCGACGGCGTGCGGTGGGGCGAGTTCACCCTCGTCGGCGACTGGGACGGCACGGCGTTCACGCCCACGGAGGTGGTCGCCGGCGGCGAGGTGCCCGAGATGCAGATGCCTGAGAGGACGCCGTGCTCCGAACCCGCCGGCGGCTGGACCGTCCTCGACCACGCCACGACCTCGGACACGGCGCGCGGCAAGCTGATGCGGGCTGCGGCCGTCCGCCCCGATCACGGACTGGTGTGGGTGGACCAGTCGATCAATCCGCGCTGGCAGGACTTCCTCGACGGCGAGGCCTCGCTCGAGATCGAGCAGGCCATGAACGACCCGGCCTTCACCATCGTCAATGTGGGCGTGACCGGCGACGTCGCGGCGGCCGAGGCCGAGCTGCGCCCTGTCTGGGGTGGGCCGCTGTGCGTCTACCAGGTGGCGAACACCGAGGCCGAGCTCCGCCGTGCCGCCGAGGACCTGAGGGACCTGCCGGGCTTCCTCGACGGGGGCTATGGATCGGTCAACAACAAGGTCGAGCAGATGGTGATCTACGACGACGGTTCGATCCAGGCCTGGGTCGACCGGGAGTTCGGCTCCGGCGTGGTCGAGATCAGCTCTGCTCTGCGGCAGGTTTCAGGTTGAGCGAGATCGAGTTGATGCAGTAGCGGTCGCCGGTGGGCGTGCCGTAGCCGTCGGGGAAGACGTGCCCCAGGTGTGAGCCGCAGTTGGCGCAGCGCACCTCGACCCGGTCCATGCCGTGGGAGGTGTCCTTGATGTACTCGATCGTGTCGCTCAGCGGCTGGTAGAAGCTCGGCCAGCCGCAGCCGGAGTGGAACTTCGTGGTGCTCGTGAAGAGCTCGTGGCCGCAGGCCTTGCACGAGTAGGTGCCCTCGGTCTCGGTGTCCGTGTAGGTGCCCTTGAAGGCGGCTTCCGTGCCGGCCTGCCGCAGCACGGCGTATTCCTCGGGGCTGAGCTCGGCTCGCCACTGCTCGTCGGTCTTCTCCACCTCGTAGGCCATGCAGACCAAGTTACTCCCCTGTCCATGGGCCGGCTGGCACGCTGTCGGGATGGACACCACCCAGATCCGCCTGGCCCAGCGGCCCGTCGGTGAACCCGACGCCAGCACCTTCAGCACGGTCACCGAGGCCCTGCCCGACCTGCAGGACGGCCAGGTGGCGCTCGCGATCCGCTACCTCTCGCTCGATCCCTACATGCGCGGTCGCCTGAGCACCGCGAAGTCCTACGCTGATCCGGTCGAGATCGGTGACGTCATGGTGGGTGGGACCGTCGGTGAGGTGGTCGAGTCCCGCTTCGAGGGCCTGTCGCCGGGTGACGTCGTGCTGTCCTATTCCGGCTGGCAGACGGCCGCGATCGCCGAGGGCAACCAGGTCCGCAAGCTCGACCCGTCGGTCGCCCCCGTCACGACCGCCCTGGGTGTGCTGGGCATGCCGGGCTTCACCGCCTACGCCGGTCTCCTCGAGATCGGCCGCCCGCAGGAGGGTGAGACCGTCGTCGTGGCCGCGGCCACCGGACCGGTCGGCAGCGCAGTCGGCCAGATCGCCCGCATCAAGGGGGCCCGGGCGGTGGGCATCGCCGGCGGGCCGGACAAGGTGCGCGCCCTCACCGACGAGTTCGGCTTCGACGCGGCGCTCGATCACCGTGCCCCCGACTTCGTCGACCAGTTGAAGGCAGCGACCCCAGACGGCATCGACGTCTACTTCGAGAACGTCGGCGGCAGGGTCTTCGACGCCGTACGGCGACGCCTCAACACCTACGCACGGATCCCGGTCTGCGGGCTGGTCGCCAACTACAACCTGACGGCACCGCCGGAGGGGCCGGACCAGCTGGCCGGCCTCATGGGGCAGGTCCTCACCCGGAGCCTGACGATCCGCGGCTTCATCCAGTCCGAGTTCACCCGCAGCCACGGCCGCGACTTCGTCCGCGACATGGGGGAGTGGGTCGGCAGCGGCCGGGTGCGCTACCGCGAGGACGTCGTCGAGGGGCTGGAGAACGCGCCCGCCGCCTTCGCCGGGATGCTGCGCGGCGAGAACTTCGGCAAGCTCGTGATCAAGGTCTGAGGCGCCGCCAGGTCACGGTTCGGCCACGGCGCTCGGTCTTCCGGCCGCGAGCGGGCACGATCAGCGGATGGTCCGACGACTCGCGGCGACGACGTGCTGGATTGCGGTGCTGTTCGCGGCCGTCGGCTGTGGTGACCAGCGGTCAGTGGCGGACGCGGGCCCGGTGGAGCGGCCGACGGCTGTGCCGGGGGCGGCTGGCATCGTGACCACCCGGCAGCCGGTCGTGGTCAGTGACGACGGGTCGGGTCCACAGCTCTGTTTCGGCTCCTATTCCTTCGGTGGCCCGCCTGACTGCTCGGACGCTGCCGTGCCGGGCTGGGACTGGACCGAGCACGCGGGCGCCTTCGAGGAGTCGAACGGTGTGCGCTGGGGCTCGTTCCTGCTGACGGGCACGTTCGACGGTGAGTCGTTCGAGCCGACCGATGTCGACCCGCCGTCGTCGTCGCCGTACACGCCGGACTTCTCGATCCCGTGCCCCGAGCCGGCAGGAGGCTGGCAGGTCGAGGACCCGGCCCGCGCGACCCGGGAGCAGCTGACGAGCTTGTCGAGTGTGGCCGAGGACCTGCCCGACCATGCGCTGACCGCCGTCAGCACGGTGGAGGGTGCCCCGGGGCCGCGGGACCCGGCCGAGACCGTGGTGACGTCTACGTCGCTGGCGACCCGGCGGGTGCCGAGCGCGCACTGCGCGAGGTGTGGGGCGGGATGCTCTGCGTCACTGAGGTCGAGCACTCGCACGCCGACCTCGAGCGCATCCAGCAGTCGTTGATCGGCCTGCCGGGGATGCTCCAGGTCGGTTCCGGCAACCCCGACAACCAGGTGGAGCTGACGGTCTTCCACGACGACGGGCGCTACCAGCGCTGGGTGGACGCGGAGTACGGCGAGGGCGTGGTCGAGGTTACCTCGATCCTGCAACCGGTCGACTGAGCCCGCTAGCCTGACCGACATGGCAGCAGCGAAGCCGGTGATGGTGCAGGCCGGCGACCGTGAGGTCCGCGTCTCGTCGCCCGACCGCGTGATCTACGAGGCGACCGACATGACTCCCGAGGTCACCAAGGTGATGGTGGCGGAGTACTTCACGTCCGTGCAGGAGGGGCTCATGCGCGCGCTGCGGGACCGGCCGACGGCGCTGGAGCGGTGGACTTCCGGCGTGCGCCCGGGGATGAAGCTGGCCACCGGGCCGATGGACAAGGACGCCGACGCGTTCTACCAGAAGCGCGTGCCGAAGGGTGCTCCCGACTATCTCGAGTCGGTGGAGATCACCTTCCCCTCGGGGCGTACGGCGGAGGAGATCTGCCCGACGGAGATCGCGGTGCCGGTCTGGTGTGCCCACATGGGCACCCTCACCTTCCACCCCTGGCCGGTTCGCCGCGACGACGTCGACCACCCCGACGAACTGCGGATCGACCTCGACCCGCAGCCCGGGACCGACTTCGCCGACGCGGTCCGCGTGGCCGGTGCCGCGCGCGAGCTGCTGGCCGACCTCGGGATGACCGGCTATGCGAAGACGTCGGGCAACCGGGGCATCCACGTCTATGTCCGGATCGAGCCTCGCTGGGAGTTCAGCGCCGTACGCCACGCGGCGATCGCCTTCGGCCGCGAGCTGGAGAAGCGCGACTCCGGCGTGACGACGGCATGGTGGAAGGAGGAGCGCGGGGAGCGGATCTTCGTCGACTTCAACCAGAACACCCGCGACCGGACCATCGCCTCGGCCTACTCCCTGCGGCCGCTGCCGGGCGCGCCGGTCTCGACGCCGGTGTCGTGGGACGAGCTGGCGACGCTGACCTCGCCGAGCGGGCTCAACCTCTTCACTGTCCCGTCGCGGCTCGCCAACGACGGCGACCCGTGGGAGACGATCGACGACGAGCACTTCTCGCTCCAGCCGTTGCTGGACCTGTGGGACGCCAACCCGGTCGAGCTGAACTACCCGCCCGACCACCCGAAGATGCCCGGCGAGCCGCCGCGCGTCCAGCCGTCGAAGAAGGTCGCCGCCCACTGGGACGAGGACGGCAACCGCATTGCCGACTGACGACAACCGCGTCGCGCGCTTCGCCGGCGAGCCCCCGAAGGACGGGCCGGCCGGGGCGGAGCGCTGGATCGGCTACCTCGACTGGGCGCGCGGCGACCTCGTGGACAAGGTCCTGTCGATGTCGTACGCCGACCAGCGGACCTCGCAGGTGCCCTCGGCGTGGACACCGCTGGAGCTGCTGAGCCACGTGCTGCACATGGAGCAGCGCTGGTTCGTCTGGGGCTACCTGGGCGAGCAGGTCGACGAGCCGTGGGGCGACTGGGACGCCGACGACCCGACCACGGTGTCGACCGCCCGGTGGGCCGTGGCCGACGACGAGACCGCCGAGTCGCTGGCGGCCCGGCTCGACGTGGTCGCCGAGCGCACTCGCGGCACCCTCCGCGACGTCCCGCTGGACGCGATCGCCGCGCCCGGGGGGCGCTTCGACGACGACCCGCCGACGCTCGAGTGGATCTGCTTCCACGTGCTGGCGGAGTACGCCCGCCACGCCGGGCACCTCGACATCGTCGCGGAGCTCGCGGGCGACTAGCCTCGCCTGCGTGAGTCCCCACCTTCTCCTCGTCACCGGTTCCGGCCGGTCCGGCACGTCCAGCGTCGCGGGCGCGCTCAAGCGCCTGGGCCTGCACGTCCCCCAGCCGGAGGTGCCCGCGGACGAGAAGAACCCGCGCGGCTACTACGAGCCCGAGTGGGTGACGGAGTTCCACAAGCGCGTGCTCAACCCGGTGCCGGTGCGCACCATCGACACCCGCCCCACCGCCGGTGCGATCGCCGCCGAGGCGGGCAGCCGCCCCGAGGTCGAGGCCGAGCTGCGCGAGTGGCTGGGCGGCCAGCTCGACGCCGAGCAGATCCTGGTCAAGGACCCGCGTGCCTTCTGGATCCTGCCCGTGTGGACCCGCGTCGCCGCCGAGCTCGGCGCCTCCGTGAGCACGCTGACGATGCTGCGGCACCCCACCGAGGTGGTGCGCTCGCGCGACTCCGCCTACCTCACCGAGCAGACACCGACCTTCCGCCGCCAGCGCGAGACCGCCAACATCGCCGCCTGGGTCAACGCCGCCTTCGAGACCGAGCGCTCGACGCGCTCGCTCGACCGCGCCTTCGTGCGGTACGCCGACCTGCTGGCCGACTGGCGCACGGCCCTGCACCGCGCCGGGACGCAGGCGGGGCTGACCTACAACGCCGACCTGCGGACCGAGGCGCCGCACGAGGTCGACGACTTCATCGATGCCAAGCTCAACCGGTCGGCCATCTCCTGGGACGACATCGCGGTGCCCGCCCAGCTGCGCGACCTCGCCGAGCGCACCTGGCAGGCGATGAACACCCTGGTCGAGTCACCTCACGACGAGGCGGCGATCGCCGACCTGACCGGGCTGCAGGAGGAGTACGTCGAGCTGTTCGACTTCGCCCAGGCGATCGCGATGGACGCGACCACCGCGCGCGTGGCCGCGGGGCGCCGCGACGTACGCCGCAAGAAGGATGCGCAGCTCGACGAGCTGCGACTCGAGCTGGCGGCGGCGAGGGCCGAGACCAGCGAGCGCAAGCCGTTCTGGCGTCGCTGACGTCCCCCAGATGTGCGTGACTCCGGTCACGATTTTCCGGTGGCGGGCGTGGCCGGTGGTGTCGCTGTCGACGACTGGGGTCGTTGAGGCTTGGATCCGAGACAGCAGGTCCGCTTCGTGGTGTCCCCGGAGTAGCACGGATTGAGGACCCCTGTGCCGGCTTGTTAGCCTCCCCGGACTGCACTCGTTCTGCGG
Organism: Nocardioides sp. CF8; assembly: GCF_000389985.1. Lineage (NCBI taxonomy): Bacteria > Bacillati > Actinomycetota > Actinomycetes > Propionibacteriales > Nocardioidaceae > Nocardioides > Nocardioides sp. CF8. The sequence continues at coordinate 3,162,072 of NZ_CM001852.1, read as the reverse complement.
TGCCGTCGGACTGGGAGGTTGGCGGCGTCCGGCCAGGGATCCCGATGGGGAACCGTGGTCGGCGAGGACGTGGGTCGAGCGCCCGAGTGGCGTGAGAAGTGAACGGCCGGGGGGCCTGTGTGCGACAAGCCTCCCGCACGTACTCCTCGGGAATCTGGAGCTTCCATGTCACCCCTCGCAACCCATCGAAAAGTCCTGCGCCCACACCTGCTCAAGGTCCTCGTCGGCGCCCTCGCCTTCAGCGTCGTCGCCGGCCTGCCGCTCGTCCTGGGAGGCGCCGGCTCGCTGGCGCCCGTCTCGGCCACGAGCAACTATGGCATCTGGTCCGACTCGGTCGAGCCCCCGGTGCCCGCCGTGGATGACCCCTCGAGCGTGACGCTCGGTGTCGAGTTCGCCAGCGACACCGGCGGCGTGGTCAACGCGATCCAGTACTACGGCACGGCGGCCAACTCCGGCCAGCACCTCGGTCAGCTCTGGGGACCCCGGGGCGGCCTGCTCGCCTCGGTGAAGTTCACCCACACCACGACCCGTGGCTGGCGGACCGCGCGGTTCACCAAGCCCGTGAAGATCCGCCCCGGCGTCCGCTACATCGCCTCCTACCGGGCCCCGAACGGTCGCCACGCGATCGACCGGGACAGCCTGGGCGGCGGCAGGACCGTCTCCACCAAGGACCTCACGGCCTTCCGCGGCACCTACCTCGCCGGCACCGGCCGTCCCACGCGCACGGTGAACGAGTCGAACTACTTCGTGGACGTCGTCTTCAGGCCGCGCAAGGCGACCACGAAGACCTCGACGCCGACCCCCGCGCCCACCGCCACGACGTCGCCCACGGCGACCTCGACGCCCACCCCGACCACGACCTCGTCACCCACGGCGCCGTCAAGCCCCACTGCGACGACGTCACCGACCGCGACCGCGACACCGAGCCAGCCGCAGACCTCCACGGCCCAGTGCGTGCGGCCCGACGCCGGCAACACCGGCCACACGGGCACGCTCGCGGCCTACAACGGTCCCACCTGGGTCAGCACGCCCGGCGCGGTGATCGAGAACGTGATGATCAACGGTCCACTCGTCATCAACGCGGACAACGTCACCGTCCGCAACGTCCACGCCACCGGGTCCGTCGGCACCTACGCCGACAACACCCGGATCGCGGACTCCACGATTCCGCACATCTGGTCGTCCTCCGGCTCGGGCATGCTCGTCGAGCGGACCGACCTGGGTGGTGGCTTCGAGGGCGACACCTTTCACGTCACCAGCGACAACGGCTCCTACATCCAGGGGTTCACGATGCGGGGCAACTGGATCCATGACGTGACCGTGCCGCAGGGCGCGCACTACGACGGCATCCAGGTCCGCGGCGCCACCGGTGTGCTGATCGAGTGCAACAACTTCGACCTCGGTGCCTACCAGGAGGGCTACAACGCCCCGGTGTTCTTCGAGAACGACAACGGCGGCTATGCCAACAGCCGCGTCGTGGACAACTGGCTCCTCGGGGGCGCCTTCAACATCATGCTCGGCGACGCGAACGACGACGGCGTCGTGCTCACCGACAACCGCGTGGGCGGGGCGTTCCGGTGGGGCCTGTGCATGGCCGAGGCCGCCGACGCGAAGCCCGCGGTGCAGACCGGCAACACCTACCTCAACGGCGACCCGGTCGTCCCGTGCCCGTGAGCTCCCAGGGGGCGGCGAGCGGGAAGTAGTCCTCGAGGAAGTCCGCGAGCATCGCGTCGACCGCCTCCGCGTCGACCGCGAAGTCGTGGTGGTCACCGACGCAGAAGAAGTCGTGGTCGCGGGCCCGCAGCTGCTTGAGCTGCCGCTCGACGCGCGCGTTGCTGAGGTCGACGAAGGCGTGCCCGGCGGTGGCTGCGAAGGCGCGACCGGTGAGCAGGCCGTAGTGCTGCGCCAAGCTGGACAGCAGTGAGACGTCGCTGCGACTGCGGAAGGGGGCGCGCGCCGTACGCGCCAACGCCTCGGGGAAGCGCTCCTCGATCTCGGTGAGCACCGAGACCCGCTGGGGGTGGGGCGAGTGCGCCATGACCTGGGTGATCTCGACGCCGAACGCCTCCTCGAGGAGGGCCCGGTTGTTGGCGGCGGCGGTCAGGAACGGCTTGTCGGCGGCTCCCGGGAGCCCGATCGGGGTGGTGCCGACGAAGGCCGCGGCCGCACCGCCGGGGGAGAAGAACTGCTCGGGTCGCGTCGGTCGCCCGAGGAAGACGTCGTCGTTGACGTAGACGAAGTGCTCGGCCAGGCCGGCGATCTTGTGCAGCGAGGTCTCGATCGCCTGCGAGTTGAAGGTAGGCAATGCGTCGGCCGGGAGGATGTCGCGGTGGTCGACCAGCGTGATGCGCGGGTCGTCCTTCAACCAACCCGGGCGCTGGCCGGCGGTGACCACGAAGACCTGGCGCACCCACGGTGCGAAGAGGTGGAGGCTGCGCAGCGAGTAGCGCAGCTCGTCGCGACTGCGGAACCTCGCCTGTCCGGCGGACTCCTTGCGGGCATCGGCGCACTCGCGGGCGACGCGAGCTGCGTTCCACTCGGGGTCGTCGCCGTCGACCCAGGTGTAGACCGCGTCGATCGGGAAGGCCACGTCGAAGGGGGTCGGCGCCGCCATCAGCTGCAGCGTCGGCACGGTGACACCCGCGACGGCGACCTGCGTGGTGGGCGTGCCCGGCGGGACCTGCTGTGTCCAGCGGTTGGGCCGCGGGGCGACGAGGGTGCCGTCGGGGAGCCGGTCCCAGAACTCGATCTCGACCCCGGCGTCCTCGCCGAGGAAGGAGCGCCGGCCCTCGCTGCGCGGCCAGGGCTCGAGCACGAGCCGGTTGGGCGCCGCGTTGTGGAGTACGGCGACGAGGTCACGAGCAGGCAGGCGGCGCACGGGCCAGCCGCGATCGCCGGGGTCGAGCAGCGAGAAGTGGTCGGGCACCTCGGCGAGCGCGGCCAGGACCGCGGACCGGTGGGGCGCCGGGACGACGACGGTCGGCGCGGGGCGGTCGTGGGTCGGGATGACGAACCAGCCCTCGCCGGCGCCCTCCGCGGCGCCGATCGCCAGGCGGAGCGCCTCCGCGCGGGCCTCGATCGGGGTGATCGCCGGCACCTTGACCGGCACCCCCTCGCGCGTGAACGGGGCCGCGGGGGTGGGTGCGGCGACCTCGGCCCCGACGAGTCGGGTGAACAGCGTCTCCCACTGCGCGGCGATCGCCTCGGCGTCGTAGCGCCGGGAGGCCGCGAGCGCGCCCTCGCCGAGGCGTGCCAGCAGAGCGGGGTCGCTGGCCAGGGAGTGCAGCGCGGCAGCGAGCCCGGCCTTGGCGCCGGCGCCGACGAGGAGCCCGCTCACGTCGTGCTCGACGAGCTCGCGCGGGCCGGAGGGGCAGTCGTAGGTGACGACGGGGACGCCCGCCGACATCGCCTCCTGGGCGACGAGCGGGAAGCCCTCGGTCTTCGACGACATCGCGCAGATCGCTGCCTGCGCCCATTCGGGTGCCATGTCCGCGACGGCGCCGGGGAGCTCGACCCGGTCGGCGAGGCCGGCCTTGGCGGCGTGTGCGATGAGCTCGGGTCGCAGCGGTCCGTCGCCGAGGATGCGCAGCCGCCAGCCGGGGAGATCGCCCGCGACCTGCTCGAAGGCACGCAGCAGGTGGATGAACTGCTTCTCCGGCACGATCCGGCCGGCCGTGACGATCGTCCGCGACGTCAGGTCGGAGCGGGGCTGCGTGGCCACGGGCAGCGGGTTGGGCATGACGACGAGCTCGGGGGCGACGGTGCCGAGCTCGGCGCCCAACCAGTCGGCGGCCGAGCGCGTGAGCAGTGCGACCGCGGCGACGCGGGGCGCGAAGGCGAGCAGCGGCTCCATGCCGCCGACGCGGTCGGCCGAGGAGCGGTGCTCCTGGTGGAGCACCTTCGTGCCGGCCGGCAGGAGCTGGACGGCCGCGGCCATCAGGGCCGGCGTGACGGTGACGACGAGGTCGACGTCCAGGTCGGCCAGCGCGGCCATCGCGTGGTCGGTCAGCTCGGAGAACTGCCCGTCCCACCGCTTCGGGACCAGGCGCGAGGGGCGCTTGGCGCGGGGGTCGTCACCCCGGGCGTCGACCAGGTGGTCGACCCCGACCGCGGGGTCGACCGGGTAGTGCGGGGAGTCGGCGCTGCGGGTGACGGAGACGAGGCGTACGTCGACGTTCCCCCGTCGCGCGAGCGCGTTGGCCTGCGTGATGGCCGACCTCGACGTACCGCCCATGCCGTCCAGGTTGAACACGAGGAACGCCACCGACAGGCGGCTGGAGCGGCGCAGGGCGAACTTCACGCCGCAACCCTAGGGCGTCAGAATCCGGAGACGCCCTCGCCGCCGCCGGCCTGCTCGTCGAAGTTCTCCTGCTCGAGCAGGTGCAGCACAGGGACGCCGAGCTTGCGGCGCGCGCGGGAGGTCCAGTCGACGTGGAAGAACTCGGCGACGAGGTGGGGTCGCGTCAGCACGATCACCTCACGGGCGTCGACCTCGCTCACCTTGGCGACCAGCGCGTCGACCGGCGGCTCGGAGGTCACGGCGCCGGTGGCCCGGCCCCCTGCGGTCTCGATCGACTTGAGGGTGGTGGCGAGGTCCTTCGCGGAGCGGTCGCGACACTCCTCGCGCACCGCCTCGAGATCGACGTCGCTCATCACCATCGCCGGCGCGGCCATCACGTCGCCCGCGCCGAGCGTGCCGAGCGAGGCCTCGATCCGCGCCGACGCGTCCTCGAGGGGGAGGAGGACGTGGTAGACGACCTGGTCCTCGATGTCGCTGTGCAGCGAACGCACCTGCGTCGCGTCACCCGCGGACATGGCTGCCTCGACCAGCAGGACCACGTCGTAGGTGCCGACGCCATCGTTGATGTTGTCACTCATTGTCATCGCCCCTTGCTCCATTGTCGGCCCCACTCAAGACTCTAGCGAGGTCATAGCTCACCGGCTCCTCGAGCTGTTCGTAGCCGCACGACTCCGGGTCGCGGTCGTCGCGCCAGCGCTTGAACTGGGCGGTGTGGCGGAAGCGCCGGCCCTCCATGTGGTCGTACTTCACCTCCAGCACGCGCTCGGGGCGCAGCGGCGTGAAGCCGAGGTCCTTGCCCGCGCTCCAGCGGCTCTGGGTGCCCGGGACGCGGTCGGGATTGGCGGTGAGGAACTCGCTCCACCTGCCCCACGGGTGCTCCTCGATCGGGCACACCAGCGGCTGCAGCTCCTCGATCAGCTCGGCCCGCCGGGCCGCCGTGAAGCTCGCGCTGACGCCGATGTGCTGCAGCTCGCCATCGGCGTACAACCCGAGGAGGAGGCTGCCGAGCAGGGGCTTCTCGGGCGTGGAGGTCTTGTGCTCGCGGTAGCCCGCGACGACGACATCGGCGGTGCGCTCGTGCTTGATCTTCAACATCGTGCGGGCATTCGGTTCGTACGGCGCCCGCAGGGGCTTCGCCATGACACCGTCGAGCCCGGCGCCCTCGAAGTCCTCGAACCACTGCTCGGCCTCCTGCGGATCGCGGGTCGTCCGGGTCAGGAAGCACGGGCCGGTCAGTCCGTGCAGCGCCTCGGTCATCGCCTGTCGCCGCTCCTCGAAGGGCCGGTCGAGGAAGGACTGGTCGCCGAGTGCGAGCAGGTCGAAGGCGACGAAGCCCGCGGGCGTCTTCTCCGCGAGCATGTCGACGCGGCTCTTGGCCGGGTGGATGCGCTCCTGCAGCACCTCGAACTCGAGGCGGTCATCGATCGCGACGAAGAGCTCGCCGTCGAGCACGATCCGCTCGGGGAGCTGCTCCTTGATCGCGGCCACGACCTCGGGGAAGTAGCGCGTCAGCGGCTTGGTGTTGCGGCTGGTGAGCTCGACCTCGTCGCCGTCGCGGAAGACCAGGCAGCGGAAGCCGTCCCACTTCGGCTCGAAGGAGTAGTCGCCGGAGGTGGGCACGCCCTTGACGGACTTGGCGAGCATCGGCTGGACGGGTGGCATCACGGGCAGGTCCACGTGCTCGACCCTAGTCCCGTCGACGCGTGGCCGGGACGTCCGCGCGGCCGGGTCGAGGAGTCGTACCGCCGGGCGGGCCCTAGGCTTGTCCGCACATTCCCCGGTTGGTCTGCCGGCAGGGCCCGCCTGACTTTGAATCAGGACTAGCGACGTAGGTTCGACTCCTACCCGGGGAGCAAGTTCTTGCGGCCGCGCGCCTGCAGGCGGCTGCCCACCAGGCTGACGCAATCGCAGACGTCGCAGCGGGTGCCCTAGCCTCGTTGCGTGGCGGCATCGATATCGCGGGTCCTTCGGCGAGGTGATCGTCCGTGGCTGAGGCACCCCGCGCAGGTCGTGGTCGTCGCCTTCGCGGTGACCATCCTTGTGGGTGCGGCCCTGCTGATGCTCCCCGTGGCCCGGACCGACGCGGCGAGCGCACCGTTTATCGTCGCCCTGTTCACCTCCACCAGCGCGGTGTGCGTCACCGGGTTGGTCGTCGTCGACACACCGTCGTACTGGTCGACCTTCGGTGAGGTCGTGATCCTCGGGCTGATCCAGATCGGCGGGTTCGGCATCATGACGCTGGCTTCGCTGCTGGGGTTGTTGATCTTCCGCCGGCTGGGGCTGCGCTCACGACTCACCGCCGCGACCGAGACCAAGGCGACCGGGTTGGGCGAGGTCCAGACGGTGGTGAAGGGGGTCGTGGCGATCAGCCTGCTCTTCGAGACGGTCACGGCGACGTTGCTCACGCTGCGCTTTGCCTGGGGGTACGACGAGGAGTGGGGCCATGCCGCCTACCTCGGGGTGTTCCACGCGGTCTCGGCCTTCAACAACGCCGGCTTCGCCCTGTACTCCGACAGCTTGATGGGGTTCGTGTCGGACCCCTGGATCTGCCTGCCCATCGCCTTCGCGGTGATCGCCGGCGGGCTGGGGTTCCCTGTGTGGCTCGAGCTGTACCGCCGTTTCCACCCCACGTGGGCGTGGAGCATGCACACCAGGATGACGCTCATCTTCACCGGCGTCCTGCTGCTCATCGGCACCGTCTTCGTGACGGCCAGCGAGTGGAACAACCCCGCCACCCTGGGCGCGCTCGGTGCCCCGGACCGTCTCCTGGCGGGCTTCTTCCAGGCCGTGATGCCGCGAACGGCCGGCTTCAACAGCCTCGACTACGGCCAGATGCGCGACGGCACGCTGCTGGGGACGGAGATCCTCATGTTCATCGGAGGCGGGTCGGCGGGCACGGCTGGCGGCATCAAGGTGACCACGTTCATCTTGTTGTTCTTCGTGATCTTCGCCGAGGTGCGCGGCGAGAGCGACGTGACAGCCTTCGGTCGGCGGATCGATCCTCGCGCCATCCGCCAGGCGCTGACCGTGGCGCTGCTGGCCCTGGGGGCCGTGGTGGCCTCGACCCTGGTCATCTTGCAGCTGAGCGACGTGGCCACCGAGGACGCCCTGTTCGAGGTGACCTCTGCCTTCGCCACGGTGGGGCTCTCGACCGGCATCACCGCAGGTCTTCCGCCCTCTGCCCATCTGGTCCTGGTGCTGCTGATGTTCGTCGGGCGGCTGGGTCCCATCACACTGGTGTCTGCGCTCGCCATGCGGGAGCACTCGCACCTTCACCGTCTCCCGGAAGGTAGGCCTCTCATTGGCTAGGAACAGTTCTCAAGGCGTGGTCGTGGTCGGCCTGGGTCGCTTCGGCCGCTCGTTGGCCCTGGAGCTCACCAAGGAAGGGGTCGAGGTCCTCGGCGTCGACTCCGATCCTCGAGTGGTGCGTTCGCTCGCGGGTCGACTGACCCATGTCGTGGAGGCCGACTCGACCGACCTGGAGGCCATGCGCGAGCTCGGTGTCGCCGAGTTCGACCGTGCCGTCGTGGGCGTCGGCACCAACCTCGAAGCCAGCATCCTGTCGGCCTCGGTGGTGCTGGAGCTGGGTGTCCACAACGTCTGGGCCAAGGCGATCAGCCAGTCGCACGCGCGCATCCTCGACCAGATCGGCGTGCACCACATCACCCGCCCTGAGCACGACATGGGCAAGCGCGTCGCCCACCTGGTGACCGGCCGGATGATCGAGTACATCGAGTTCGACGACGGCTATGCCTTCGCCAAGACCAAGCCGCCCCGCGCCCTGATCGGCCGCAGCCTCGGGGGCTTCGGGGTCAGGCAGGAGTACGGCATCACGGTCGTCGGAGTGAAGGCGTACGGCGAGGACTTCACCTACGCCACCCAGAGCACCGTGCTCCAGGAAGGAGCCGAGATCATCGTCTCCGGCCCGAAGGACAAGGTGGAGAAGTTCAGCGCACTCGGTGACGAGGGGGGCCACGGGCCCCGGATCGAACGCAGGAACCCGGGTTCAGCCTGGTGATCCGGGGCGCAAGGTCTCAGGCGTCGTAGTCGACGCGGACCGTCGGTGTGGTCGGGCGGGACTGGCAGGGCAGCACGTAGCCCTCCTCCACGACGGCGGGTGACAGCGCGAAGTTCTGTTCCATCGCGACCGAGCCCAGCACGACCTTCGCGCGGCAGGTGCCGCAGGCTCCGCCCAGGCAGGCGTACGGCGCATCCAACCCGGCCTTCAGAGCCGACTCGAGCACGGTGTCCCCGGCATCGAGGTCGACCTCGTGCTGGCTTCCGCGCAGGCTGATCGCGACCGTGGCCGGCTCGAAGCCGTCGGTCACCGACGCCGTCTGGTAGCCGTGGAAGAGCTCCACGTGCACGCGGTCTGGCTCGGCGCCGTGCTCGAGGAGGAGGCCATGCAGGTCACCCACCATCTCGACGGGGCCGCACAGGAACCACTCGTCGACGTCGGCCACGGCGAGGTCGGCGGCGAGCCACGTCTCCAGCCTCGGGCGGTCGACCCGGCCACGGAGGTCTGCCGGGTGCCGCGGGTCGCGCGAACGCACGTGGATGATCCGCAACCGGTCGGCATAGCGCGCTTCCAGGTCGTCCAGCTCCGCGCGGAACATCGTGCTGTCGGCGTCCCGGTTGCCGTAGACCAGCGTGAAGCGGCTCTCGGTCTCGACGGCGAGGGTGGTCTGCAGGATCGACAGCACCGGGGTGATGCCGCTGCCCGCGACGACGGCGACGTAACTCTTCGTGGCGAGGGGGTCGAGCGCCGTACCGAACGAACCGGTGGGCGTCATCAGGTCGAGGCTGTCGCCGGGTCGGAGCTGCTCCATCGCGAAGGTGGAGAAGGCGCCGCCGGGGATGTGCTTGACGGCGATCGCCAGCGTGCCGGAGGTGGCCGATGAGCAGATGGAGTAGTTGCGGCGGACGTCCTCGCCACCGAGATCGGTGCGGACGCTGATGTGCTGGCCGGGCTCGAAGGAGAACTGCTCGCTCAGCTCGCCGGGCACGTCGAAGCGGATCAGCACGCTGTCGTCGGTCAGCCGGTCGACGCCGGCGACCCGGACCGGGTGCAGCTTCGCGGCGTGGGCCGACGAGCGCTTCGGCATGCGGACCGGGAGGAGCCGGGCCAGCTTGCCGTTGAGTCGCTTCCAGTCGCGGTACTCGTCCGCGTCGAGCTGCTGGCCGAACACGGTGCCGATCGCGGCGTCCCGCTCGAGGTAGGCCTCCTCGTTGCGCCGCCAGGCCGCGACGTAGCGGTGGAACGGGATCGAGGGGTGCAGGTGGTGGACGAGGTGGTAGTTCTGGGAGAGGAGCAGGGGCGTGAGGATCCACTCGGACCCGACCCGGTTGCGGGTGGCGCGGTAGCGGTTCTCCTGCTGGGTGTCCTCGAGGTCGTGGTGCGGCAGCCAGTCGAACCACCAGGCCAGGACGAACATGGCGACCCGCTCAGGGATCAGGTAGACCACGGCCAGCGTCCACAGGTGTCCGGTCAGGGCGCAGGCGACGATCACGACACCGCTGAGAACCAGCAGGGCCGCGGTCTCCAGCACCTCGGCCCGCGGCCGACGGCGCACGTTGCGCACCAGGAACGCCAGATAGGGGACGTGCATCAGGGCGAACCGGACGGGGACCTGCCACAGCGGGGCTCCGCTGACGAAGTGGTCGGGGTCGTTGTCCTCGTCGTTGGTGTTGCGGTGGTGCTCGATGTGGATGAACGCGAACGACTTGAACGAGATCAGCGGCGAGACGAAGAACATCGCAACCCGGCCGAACGCCACGTTGACCCAGCGGCGGGTGCTCACGGAGTAGTGCGCAGCGTCGTGCAGCACGGTGAAGAGCACGAAGATTGCGGTCGCGCTGAGCAGGACCGTCGCCAAGGTGGGGAGCCGGTCGGTCAGTGCCGCCCACGTGGACAGCGTGAAGACCGTGAGGGCACCGGTGAAGATGGCGACGATGGGCAAGGAGATCGACGGGACCCGCTCGCCGGGATCGGGAAGCGCGTGCCGCGGGGCCGTGGGTCGGGCTGTGGTTGCTGACATGCTCCGCAACCTAGGAACCGCGAACGGCTCCCGCCAGAGGTGCCGGGCCCATCCGCGTGTGCGGGCCGCACATGCCGGTCAGTGGTGGGCGGATGCCGGAGCGAGCACCACCGGGCCGAGCACCTCGGCCATCGCCAGCGCGGCATGGAGCTCCGCGATGCGCTCGGTCGCGGGCCGTCCCCGACGTTCCTCGGCCCGGCGCAGGCGCTGCAGGACGGTGTTGCGGTGCACGCCCAGCGCCTCGGCCGCGGCGGCCAGCCCACCCTGGGCGTCCAGCACGGCCAGCACGGCCCGCCGTTCCTCCTGCTCCCGGCGCCCCTGGGCCGCGAGCGCACCGAGCTCGGATGCGACGAAGTCGCGAGCGAGGTCGAGGTCGCCGCTCATCGTGTCCACGAGGGCGATCTCGGCGTACGGCGTCACGGGGGCTGCGAGGTCGGCGAGCTCGACAATGCGCTGCCCGCGCAGCGCCTGCGCGTGGGAGTCGCGGAACCCGCCGGGACCTTGCGCCGGGGTGCCGAGGCAGACCCGCACCGTCGGAGGGAGTCGGTCGGCCAGCGGCGCGACGCCCGCCCGCGACAGGTCGGGAGCCCGTGTGGTCGACACCCAGCCCCACAGTGCCTGGACGCCGTCCGGGACGAGCAGGGGGTGTGGCGCTCCGAAGTGGACCCCGACCGCTGTGCCGACGCGCGCGAGATCGGTGTCGTCGCGCTCGGTCCAGCAGACGAAGCCGGTCTGCCAGCCGGTGAGCCGGTGGGACAGGACGCGCTCGGCCTGGCCGAGGTCCGTCCGGTCGCCGGCGATCAGGGCGCGGACCGCGTCGGTGCGGGCGGCGCGGGCGCGGTTCTGGATGCGGTCCAGCTCGGCGACGTACTCGGAGGCGACCTCGCTGGAGATGCGGTCGGTGTAGGCGAAGGCGAAGCGCTGCAGGTCGGCCACCACGGCCAGGGCGAGCGCCGGGTCGGGCACGAAGCTGGTGACCCCGGTCAGGATGCGCTCGGTGAAGTAGGCGTGGCCGATCCGGTAGAAGCGCAGCATGACGTCGACGCTGTAGCCGCGGGCCGCCATGGCGCGCGCGTGCTCGAGGGCGGTGACCGGGGCCGTCGCGGCACTCGCGACGATGCCGTGGCGGATCATCGACAGCGCTGCCTCGAGGTTGGACGAGCACGACCCGAGCGTGAGGCCTCGGAGGTCGTCGTCGGCGCCGGCCTCGGGGATGCGGTCGAGGATGTGCTCGAGCATGTCGTCGGCGTACGACGACACGTCCGCCAGCAGTCCGGCGGCCGTGCGGCGCAGCTCGCTCAGCACGGGCTCGGGCAGGCCCGCCGACTCACCAGCTCGTGCACCCATGACCGGAGACTAGCGAGGTTGGCGGGCCCGACCCCGACCGCGATCGGTCGGAGTCGGGCCCGCGAGGCTCACGCGACGAAGGCGCGCACTCCCTGGTAGGTCCCCAGGTCCGAGAGCAGTGCGAGGTGGCCGACGCAGCCGACGTGCTTGTTGGTCGCGCCCGAGAGCGTGACGGAGCTGTCGGGGTTGATCGTCTCGTCGCACGACGACCAGAAGGTGCCGTAGGCGACCGGGCCGGGCGTCTCGTCGCCGGAGTTGAGCGACGTCAGGAAGCTCGAGCCGATCCGCATCTCGCCGCACGAGGTGTTGAAGCACCAGTTGGCGCTGTCGGTGCCGTGGTTGGGGCCGCCCAGGCTCACCCAGTCGTCGACCTTCGGCTGGCCGCCGAGGTTCTTCAGGTAGTAGCGCGAGGACAGTCCACCCATGGAGTGGGTGACCACGTCGACCGTCGCCGAGCCGGTCTGCTGGCGCACAGAGTCGATGTAGGTCGCCAGCTGCTTGGCGGTCGTGACGTTGGACTGACCGGTGTTGTACTGCCACGCGAACAGCTCGGAGCTGGCATAGCCGTCAGCCTTGAACCGGCTGACCATGGTGTCCCAGTTGCCGGCGCTGCCCATGTAGCCGTGCACGAACACGATGGGCTGACGCTCTGCTGCCTGGACCGACTGCGTCGGCACGAGCACGGTGGCGAGGGTGGTCAGTGCTGCGAGCAGCACGGTGGTGATGAGTGGACGCTTGGTGCGCACGGGTTGTTCCTCCCAGAACTCCCGCGGCGGCGATTCCGCCGCAGGCGGGCGCGACACCGACGAACCTGCCCAGTCCCCCGACGCCGACCACCGCACCTCTGTGCTGCGGAAACGTATCGGCGGGGGAGGGGCCCGTCAATGGGTTCCTACGGTTCCGTAGCCATCGGGCGACGCCCGCGCCGACGCCGGGTCGCGGGACGCTGGCAGACTGCGCTCATGGACAACCTCACCGTGATCGTGCTCGCCGCCGGCGGCGGCACCCGCATGAAGTCCAAGACGATGAAGGTGCTGCACCCGATCGGTGGGCGCTCGATGATCGGGCACGTGCTGAGTGCCGTGCAGGCGATGGAGCCGCAGCGCATCGTGGCCGTGGTCGGTCACCAGCGCGACCAGGTCGGGCCGCACATCCAGTCGCTCGTGCCGGGGGCCGTGCTCGCCGTGCAGGAGACGCAGGACGGCACCGGTCACGCGGTGCGGGTCGCGATCGAGGCCTGCGGTACGACGAGTGGCACCGTGATCGTCGCCGCCGGCGACACCCCGCTGCTGCGGGGGGAGTCGCTGCGGGAGTTCGCCGCTGAGCACGAGGCGGCCCAGCGAGCGGTCAGCATCCTGTCCGGCATCGTCGCCAACCCGTTCGGCTACGGCCGGATCATCCGCAACGCCGAAGGTGACGTCGAGGCGATCGTCGAGGAGAAGGACGCCACGGACGAGCAGCGCCGGATCGCGGAGATCAACTCGGGGATCCTGGCCTTCGACGCGGAGTTCCTGCTGGACGCGCTGCCGCGGATCAAGAACGACAACAACAAGGGCGAGTACTACCTCACCGACACCGTCCAGCTCGCCCGCGACGCCGGCCTCACCGTCGGCGCCCACCCCATCGACGACGTCATGCAGACCGAGGGCGCCAACGACCGCGTCCAGCTCGCCGAGCTCGGCCGCCTGCTCAACGATCGGATCGTCACGCAGTGGATGCGCGACGGCGTGACGGTGATGGACCCGGCAACGACGTGGATCGACGCCGACGTGCAGCTCGCCCAGGACGTCACGATCCTGCCCGGCACCCAGCTGCTGGGCGCGACGGTCGTGGCCGAGGACGCGGTGATCGGGCCGGACACGACGCTGAAGGACTGCGAGATCGGCGCCGGCGCCCGGGTCGTGCGCACCCACGCCGAGCTCTCGGTCATCGGCGACCAGGCGGTCGTCGGGCCGTTCTCCTACCTCCGCCCCGGCTCCCAACTGGGGGTGAAGGGCAAGATCGGCGCCTTCGTCGAGACGAAGAACTCCCACATCGGCGACGGCGCGAAGGTGCCGCACCTGTCCTACGTCGGCGACGCCGAGATCGGCGAGGGCACCAACATCGGTGCCGGCACGATCTTCGCCAACTACGACGGTGTCGCCAAGCACCGCACGGTCGTGGGCAAGCACGCGCGTACGGGCTCGAACAACACCTTCGTCGCGCCGGTCACGATCGGCGACGGCGCGGGCACCGCGGGCGGCACGACGGTCCGCCGCGACGTACCCCCCGGGGCGCTCGCCGTCAGCAGCGGTCCGCAGCGCAACCTGGAGGACTGGGCGCAGGCCAGGCGGCCCGGCACGGCCCAGGCAGACGCGGCCGAACGCGCACGTGAACAGCAGGTGTCTCACGTCACCGGGTCCTCGGTTGGGATCGAGGGCTCCGGTAGTCCAGAATCCTGACGATGGCACTCCACCCCCCGATCGAGGAGTCGCAGCGCGTGAGCGGTTTGAAGAAGACCACCGAGAAGAACCTCATGATCTTCAGCGGCCGGGCTCACCCCCAGCTCGCCGACGAGGTCTCCGTCCTGCTCGGCCAACCGCTGGTGCCGCAGTCGGCCTACGAGTTCGCCAACGGCGAGATCTACGTCCGCTACGAGGAGTCCGTCCGCGGGTGTGACGCCTTCGTCATCCAGAGCCACACGTCGCCGATCAACGAGTGGATCATGGAGCACCTGCTCATGGTCGACGCGCTGAAGCGGGCCTCGGCCAAGCGGATCACCGTCGTCATGCCGTTCTACGGCTATGCCCGCCAGGACAAGAAGCACCGCGGCCGCGAGCCGATCTCGGCCCGTCTCGTCGCCGACCTCTTCAAGACCGCCGGTGCCGACCGGCTGATCACGGTCGACCTGCACGCCGACCAGATCCAGGGCTTCTTCGACGGTCCCGTCGACCACCTGATGGCGCTGCCGATCCTTGCTGACTACGTGCGCGAGAAGTACGGCGACCAGGAGCTCGCCGTCGTCTCGCCGGACGCCGGCCGGATCAAGGTCGCCGAGCGCTGGTCGGCCCGACTCGGTGGCGTGCCGCTGGCCTTCATCCACAAGACCCGCCGGACCGACGTCGCCAACGAGGTCGTGGCCAACCGCGTCGTCGGTGACGTGAACGGCAAGATCTGCGTCCTCACCGACGACATGATCGACACCGGTGGCACGATCGTGAAGGCCGCCGACGCGTGCGTCGCCGCCGGTGCCGCCGGGGTGGTCATCGCTGCGACCCACCCGATCCTCAGCGATCCGGCCGTCGATCGCCTCAAGAACTCCTCGGCCGTGGAAGTGGTCATCACCAACACCCTGCCGGTGCCCGAGGACAAGCAGTTCGACAAGCTCACCACGCTCTCGATCGCCCCTCTGATCGCCCGCGCGATCCGCGAGGTGTTCGAGGATGGTTCGGTCACGAGCATGTTCGACGGTCACGCCTGACCATCGCGGCCACGGACGCGCCCTGGCTGCGTCGTCCTCCGCGGATTCGCGCCACGCCCGAGAACGCAGGTAGTCTTCTCAGGTTGCCTCGGCGAGGGAGCCCGTCAGACCCAGGGACTCCGTGATCGACAGGGCCGGCCCTTGAACAACGCCGCGCTCACGATCCGGAGCGTGGCGTTTGACGTTTCCGGCGCAGGCCCACCACACGTCGTACGAAATCAAGGAGACCCACATGTCTGAGACCGAGAAGATCACCGCGGAGACCCGCACCGAGTTCGGCAAGGGCGCTGCCCGCCGCATCCGTCGCGACAACAAGATCCCCGGGGTCATCTACGGCCACGGCGCCGAGCCCCTCCACGTCACCCTGCCGGGTCACCAGACGATGATGGCGCTCAAGAACGGTGGCGCCAACGCGCTGCTCGCCCTCGACTTCGACGGCACCGAGCACCTCGCCCTGACCAAGCAGGTCCAGGTCGACCCGCTGCGCCGCCTCATCGAGCACATCGACTTCGTCACCGTCATCCGTGGCGAGCGCGTCGTGGTCGACGTCGCCATCCACGTCGTCGGCGACCCCGCCCCCGACACCCTGGTCGTCACCGAGAACAACACGATCCAGGTCGAGGCCGAGGCCACGCACATCCCCGAGTTCTTCGAGGTCTCGATCCACAAGGCCCCGGCCGGCACGCAGATCCACGCGAAGGACCTCGTCCTGCCCGCGGGCACGACGCTGGCCGCCGACGAGGACCTCCTGCTCGTCAACGTCACCGGACAGATCTCCGCCGAGGCCCTCGAGGCCGAGCTCGCCGAGGCCGAGGCCGAGGCCGGCATCGAGCACGACGCTCCCGAGTCCGAGACCGGCGAGGACGCCGGCGAGGCTGCCGCCGAGGGCGACGCTTCGGAGTGATCCACCTGTTCAACTGGCTGCGCCGCATCGGGTCTCCCGGTGCGGCGCGGTCGCATTTCAGCCGGAGCGTTCCGGGCTGGAAGGATGAGCACATGAGTGATGACGTGTGGCTGGTCGTCGGCCTGGGCAACCCCGGGCCGGCCTATGCCGGACACCGCCACAACGTGGGCTACCTCGTGACCGACGAGCTGGCCGCCCGGATGGGCAGCGGGTGGCGCGCCCACAAGACGGGTCGCGCCGACGTGGTCGAGGGACGCTTGGCCCCGCCCGGCACGCCCGGTCCGCGGGTCGTGCTGGCGCGCCCGCGCGGCTACATGAACGAGTCCGGCGGCCCGGTGAAGGCGCTCGCGACGTTCTACAAGGTGCCGCCGGAGCGCATCATCGCCATCCACGACGAGCTCGACATCGCCTTCAACACGCTGCGGGTCAAGCTCGGGGGCGGCGACAACGGCCACAACGGGCTGCGCTCGATGCGCGGCAGCCTCGGCACCGGTGACTTCTACCGGGTGCGGGCCGGCATCGGCCGGCCGCCCGGTCGCCAGGACGTCGCCGACTTCGTGCTGTCCAACTACAGCACGGTCGAGAAGAAGGAGCTGCCCTTCCAGGTCATGGATGCGGCCGACGCCGTCGAGTCGCTGATGACCGAGGGCCTGGAGAAGACGCAGCAGCGCTTCAACTCCTGACCGGGCTCAGGCCTGCCCGTCCCAGGCCCGGGCCCGCGCCTCGAGCTCCGCGATCCGCTCGGCGAGGCGAGGACCCGGAGCAAGGCCGACCGCGTCCAGGACGGCCCGCCACCGGTGGGCCCAGTCGTGTCGACGCAGGGACGTGGTGACGGCGGCGTGCCGCGCACGCGCCAGCCGCTCGGGGTCGCGGTCGAGCTCCTCGATCACGTCCACGACCTGGGGGGCCGGGGCCGGGACGGGGAAGATCGCGTCGGTCCAGGGGAAGGCGTCGACCCACTCCGGGCTGTCGGGCGCGGTGCCGAGGATGAGGGCGCCCGCGCCCTGTGCCTCGAAGTAGCGGGTGGTGAGGGACTCCTCGCCCCCGGTCCGGGCCAGCCGACCCGGCTCGTCGTTGATCTTGTAGACGACCGAGAACCGGGCCCGCTGCAGCAGCGCCGCCTGGGCCGTCCGGTGCTCGGCGTGGCCGGTGACCTCCCACTGGCCGCGGACGGTGTCGTAGTGGTAGAACAGCGAGCCCTCGCGCAGGGCTTGGAGGAGCGGGGCGTGGGTGCCGGTCAGGCGCCTGCCGTAGCTGACGACGTCGACGCTGCGGCTCGGCTCGGCGGGCCCGGGCGGCGCATAGCGCAGCATGTCGACGGCAGTCGGGAGGTAGGAGCACGGCACGCCCGTGAGGTCGGCGACGGCGTCCACGACGCCCTGGTTCGACACGATCACGTGGTCGAAGCCGCGCAGCTGGCGGAGGTAGTCGGCGACGCCCGGCACCTGGGTGCTCCAGAGCTCGACGATCCATGCCACCCGCTTCGAGGAAGCCTGCACCTGCGGCGCGAGGTGCGGCAGCATCCCGATCTCGTTGGCGTCGGCGAAGACGGCGAAGAACAGCTCGGCCTCGCGGGGCGGGCCCGTCGGGCCAGACATCACAGCCCGGCGGTCGCGTCCGACCACACGACCCGCGCGGTTGAGGACGCCGCGGGTGAGCCGGCCCGCCGGGCCGCCTCGTCCCGGGCCCGGCAGGCACCAGTCGACGTCGTCGACATCGGCGATGACGTCCTCGAACTCATAGGTGGACGCGTGCCAGACCTGCTGCTCGACAGAGCGTCGGGAAGCGACGACGACACGCGCAGATCCGTCCATCCGCGCAGCCTAGGACCGGCCCGCGACCGGGGGAGCCGGATGCGCCAGGCATTCCCAAGACTGGTGAAAGCGGCGTGAGCAGCGCGACCTCATCGCCGCGACGATCGATCATGACGGTGCTCGGGAACATCGCGGACGAGGGTGCGAAGGAGCAGAGGAGTCGAGATGGACCGATTTCCCCCGGCCCGGGTTGCTGCCCGCCGGTCACGACAGGCGCTGATCAGCGGGCGTGAGGCGATGATCTTCGCCGTACCCGACAGGTGGCGCGACCGGGTGGCGGCCGCCCTGCCGGCACGACTGGTGCCGCCCGAGATGCGGCCCGGCTTCTTCGACCACTTCTTCGACGAGGGCGATCCCTTCGGCTTCGACCGCAACCCGGAGGAACGGCTGAAGTTCGACAGGACGCTCGCGGTCTGCGGCGACGGCCCGCTGGGACGCGTCCTCGAGCTCGGCTGCGCGGTGGGGTCCTTCACCGAGGTCCTGGCAACGCGCGCGAGCGACGTGCTCGCCCTCGATGTGTCGCAGGCGGCCGTCGACCAGGTCGCCCGGCGGCTGCAGGACCAGCCGAACGTCCGTGCCGCGGCGATGACGATCCCGGCCGAGTTCCCCGACGAGACGTTCGACCTCGTCGTCGCCTCCGACGTCTTGTACTACCTGTCGGTCGAGGAGCTGAAGCGCTGCGTCACCCGGATCGAGGCCTGCCTCGCCGCCGGCGGCGCGTTCGTCGCGGTCCACTACGTCCCGCGCATGGGCAGCGTCCTCAACGGCGACGAGGCCCACGACGTCCTCGTCGCCCACACCACGCTCACGCACGTGCTCGCCGAGCGGACGGAGTTCGGGGCGGGACGGACCTATCGGGTCGACCGCTTCGAGAAGGCCTGAGCCGTCCGGAACCGCGTCAGAGGGGTGAGCCCGGGCAGACCGTGCCCGCAGGGGCCTCCGCCCGCTCGAGCCAGTCCTCGCGCCACAGCGGCAGGTGCTCGCGGGCGCAGAACCAGGCCCCGGACGTGAAGTGCCCCTTGCAGATCACGTCCTCGAGCGCGATGCACTCCTGCTTCATGTGCAGCATCTGGCCCGTGGTCTCGTTGAGCAGTCGCTCGACCCGGCTGCGGACCCGGAAGGACTGGCCGCAGTACTGCGCCATCTCGTGGGTGAACATCAGCCCCCGGTGGGCGGCACCCGCGTTGAGGGTCCTGCCGATCTCCTCCTTCGTGCGCACCCGCACCCATTCACCGGGCTGGAGGCCGAGCTTCTCGCCATCGACGCGCTGGTCGCCCGCGACCTCGAGGGGCAGGTAGGGGCGCAGCCCCGCCTTCCTGGCCAGCTTGGTGACCAAGGCGCTCGAGCCCACCCGCACGAGCTCCGGGACTCCGATGTTGCCGACGCGGACCTCGCGGACGTACTGCCCGATCGCCTTCTCCGGCAGCGGCGTCGTGGCGCCCGTCGCCTCCGTCGCCTGGCAGCGGAACACCTCACCGAGCTCGGGGTCCGTG
>NZ_CM001852.1:3090139-3142622 GCF_000389985.1 Nocardioides sp. CF8 | reverse complement strand
CCCGCAGCTCCTCGGGAGCGGGATCGGGCCCGGTCGCGCGCTCGAGCCAGACCTCCTTCCAGAAGATGCGACACTCCGCCTGGCAGCCCCCGTGGCCGGATCCGTCGCAGCGCGTCTCCCGCAGCAGGACGGCGTCGGTCATCCGCCGGCTCCGGGACTCCTCGCCCATGTAGTCGCAGATCTTCTCGAGCCGTCGGTAGACCGTCATCGTCCGACCTGCGTAGGCCGCCATCTCGGACATGAACGGCACGCCTTGGTAGGACCCGGTGTCGTCGAGCGTCGCGAGAATGTCGGCCAGTGGGCGCAGTCGCACGCGGTCGCCGGCTCGGAGCGTTCCCGGCACGACGGTGCCGCTGGTCCCGGTCAAGGCTGTCGTCATGGACGGATGATGAGCCGAGCTTCGCGGAGCCCGGTGCCCTACGACGCAAATGCGTTCCATTTTGGGGATGGGTCGTACGGCGACGACCGATCGCCCCAGGGACGGCCGGGTCGGCGGTAGCGTGCCGCACATGGAGCCCGGGCAACCCAGGTCGCGAGGTCGAGCGGTGCTCGCCGTGCGCGCCGGGCTGCGCCGTACGTTCGGGATCTGGCCGTTGTTCGAGGCCCGGAACAAGGCGGTGGGGTGGCCGGGTGCGGTGCGGGCGATGCGCACGGAGCGCCGCGAGGCGCAGCGGCTGGGCAGGACGGTGGTGGTGCCGCCGGCTCTCGTCACCACCGTGATCGCGACCTGCAACAGGCCGGAGTCGCTCGTCCGCGCCGTGCACAGCGCCCTGGCACAGACGGTCCGCGACCACGTCGTGGTCGTGGTCGACGACGGTGCCGGCCTGCCGCCGCTGCCCGCCGACGAGCGCCTCGTGGCGGTCTCGCTCACCCACAACACCGGTGTGGCCGGTGTCGTGCGCAACGTCGGCATCGCGCTGTCCGGCTCGACCTTCCTCGCCTTCCTCGACGACGACAACGAGTGGCAGCCCCACCACCTCGCCGCGTGCGTCGATGCCCTGGAACGAGGTGCCGACCTCGTCTACACGGGCGTCGAGCGCGTGCGCCCCGACGGCAGCCGGCTCGACGTGCTGTCGCGGCCCTTCGAGCGCAGGGCGCTCGCCGAGGAGTCCTTCGTCGACACCAACAGCATCGTCGTACGCCGGGGGAGGGGTGTGCGGTTCAGCCGTCTGGCCCGGTCGTCGGCGACCCTGCCCAAGGAGGACTGGGAGCTCGCCTGGCGCCTGAGCCGGCGACTGCGGACGGTGCACGTGCCGGAGACGACGGTGCGCTACGTCGTCAATCCGGACAGCTACTACACCCGGTGGGGGACCGAGGAGCCGGAGCCACCGCACCCTCGTTAGGCGCCGCAGGTCGCCGTACCCACTTCTGGCGACTCTAGGGCTGACCCTCCGCGGCGGGCCTTCCTCGGCAGGCACGGTGGCGCCATCACCGGCAGGATCTGCCCACACGAGGGGGAAGTTCGTGAGCGCACCGCAGTGCCGTCTCTGCTCAGCGGAGCTGGACCACACGTTTGTCGATCTCGGGATGTCGCCGCCGTGCGAGAGCTACCTCGCGGCCGACCAGCTCGACCGGGGCGAGACCTTCTACCCGTTGCACGTCCGGATCTGCGCGGAGTGCCTGCTGGTCCAGCTGCCGGCCTACATCGCGGCGGAGGACATCTTCAGCGACTACGCCTACTTCTCGTCCTACTCCGACTCGTGGGTCCGGCACGCACGCGACTTCGTCGACCTGGCGGCGAGCAGGCTCGGACTCGGAGCGGAGTCCTTCGTCGTCGAGGTGGCGAGCAACGACGGCTACCTCTTGCAGCACAGCATTGCCAAGGGCATCCGCTCGCTGGGCATCGAGCCGGCCGCGAACGTCGCGGACGCCGCAATCGCGCGGGGCGTGCCGACGGAGGTGATGTTCCTGGGCGAGGAGACCGGACGCAAGGTCGCGGACATCCACGGCCGGGCGGACCTGGTCGTCGCCAACAACGTGTTCGCGCACGTCCCCGACATCGTCGACTTCAGCAAGGGCCTGCGCGAGCTCGTCGCCGACGACGGGCACGTGAGCATCGAGATCCCGCACCTGCTGCGGCTGATCGAGGGCAACGAGTACGACACGATCTACCACGAGCACTACTCCTACCTGTCCCTGCTGACGACGCAGCGCGTGCTGGCCACGGCCGGACTGACCGTGGTCGACGTGCAGGAGCTGGCCAGCCACGGCGGATCACTGCGGACCTGGTCGACCCCGACCGAGCGCGCGGGGACGCCGAGCGCGAGCGTCGCGCGGGTGCTCGCGGACGAGGCTGCGGCCGGCCTGGACACCGTCGAGGGGCATGCGGGGTTCGCGGAGCAGGTGAGCCGGGTGCGCGACGACTTCGTCGAGCTCCTCGTCGAGTGCCGGCGCGCGGGCAAGAAGGTCGCGGCCTACGGCGCCCCCGGGAAGGGCAACACCCTGCTCAACCACTGCGGCATCCGCTCGGACCTCATCTCCTTCGCGGTCGACCGCAGCCCCCACAAGCACGGCCGGTTCCTGCCGGGGACCCACATCCCGATCAGCCCCGTGGAGCGGCTGGTCGAGGAACGGCCGGACACGATCGTGATCATGCCGTGGAACCTGCGGGCCGAGATCACCGCACAGCTCGCGCACACGCGTGCGTGGGGCGCCGAGCTGGTGGTGGCGCTGCCGCACCTCGAGACGTTCTGAGCACCGGACGGAGAAGGGAGACAGTCATGAAGGTGGTGCTGTTCTGCGGCGGGCTCGGCATGCGGATGCGTGCGGACAACCAGTCGCTGCCGAAGCCGATGATGCCGATCGGGAGCCGGCCCGTGCTGTGGCACGTCATGCGCTACTACGCGCACTTCGGACACACCGAGTTCATCCTGTGCCTGGGCCACGGCGCCGAGGCGGTCAAGGACTACTTCCTCAACTACCGCGAGACGGCCTCGAACGACTTCGTGCTGACCAAGGGCGGCCAGCACGTCGAGGTGCTGGGCACCGACATCAGCGACTGGACCATCAGCTTCATCGACACCGGGATGGACACCGCCATCGGCGAGCGGCTGCGCCGCGTGCGTCCCTACCTGGAGGGGGACGAGTTCTTCCTCGCCAACTACGGAGACGTGCTGACCGACGCCCCCATGGACCTGCTGGTGGAGGAGTTCGCCGACTCCGCCTGTGTCGCCCAGTTCCTCGCCGTGAAGCCGCAGGACTCGTTCCACGTCGTCGACTTCGACGAGGGCGGCCGGGTCTCCGGGCTCACCCCGGTCGCCGACATGTCGATGTGCATCAACGGGGGCTACTTCGTGCTGCGCCAGGGCATCTTCGACTACCTGGAAGAGGGCGACGACCTGGTCATGGACGGCTGCGTCCGCGCGGCTCGGGACGGGAAGCTCCGGGCCGTCCGGTATCCCGGCTTCTGGGCTCCGATGGACACCCTGAAGGAGCGGGCCCGCCTCGAGGGAATGTATGCCCGCGGCCTCAGTCCCTGGACGTTGTGGCGCGGGACCCACGACGTCGCCCGGGCAGCGACCCCGGTCCACGACACCACGCCTGTCTGCGGTTGATCGATGACCACTCTCCTGGTGGCCAACGACGGCGGCCACATCATGCAGCTGCACACGCTGCGCCGTCGCCTGGACATCGGCGACGACCTGCTGTGGATGACTCCACGGACACCGCAGACGGAGTCGTTGCTGGCAGGTGAGCGGGTGCGGTGGACGCGGCCCTGCCCGACCAGGGACCTCGGTGCGCTGGTGCGCAACACGTGGGAGGCGCGCGACGTGTTCTCCCGCCACGACCTCAGCCTCGTCGTGAGCACCGGTGCCGCGCTGGCTCTGGCCGTGCTGCCGCAGGCGCGGCTGCACGGGGTCCGCTGCGTCTACATCGAGAGCGCGACCCGGGTGAGCGGCCCGTCGCTCTCGGGTGCACTGCTGTCGCGGTTCCCGGGCATCCGGACCTTCAGCCAGTCCACCGCCCTGACCTCGCGCGGGTGGCGCTTCCTGGCCTCCCCGTGGGACGTCTACGAGACCCGGAAGGACCGCGAGGTGCCCCAGCTGTGCTCGGTGGTGGTGAGCCTCGGGACCTCTCCCTACGACTTCCGGCTGCTGGTCGAGCACCTGATCAGCATCATCCCGCCGACCGCCCACGTGCTCTGGCAGACCGGCGTCACCGACGTGTCCGGACTCGGGATCGAGGCGCGCGCGAAGGTGGCCGCGGCCGAGCTCCGGGCGGCGATCGAACGCGCCGACGTCGTCATCGCGCACGCCGGCACCGGTGCCGCGCTCGCGGCCCTCGAGGCGGGGCGGTGCCCGGTGCTCGTGCCACGCCGGTCGATGCGCCAGGAGCACGTCGACGACCACCAGCTCCAGATCGCGCTCGACTTCGCGCTGCGGGACCTGGCCATCGTGCGCGAGGTCGCGCACCTCAAGCACGAGGACCTGCTGCTCGCTGCCGCCCGGAGCGTGGTGCGCAAGG
This sequence comes from Nocardioides sp. CF8, assembly GCF_000389985.1. Classification (NCBI taxonomy): domain Bacteria; kingdom Bacillati; phylum Actinomycetota; class Actinomycetes; order Propionibacteriales; family Nocardioidaceae; genus Nocardioides; species Nocardioides sp. CF8. Next base: position 3,138,158 of record NZ_CM001852.1, on the reverse strand, counting down.
CGGATCTCCCACGCCTGCTGATCGCCCACGACCCCGTCAGGCCTGCCCTCGCGGGAGCGGTGGTCGGCCGGCACCGGACCGGGGCCTCGGGGCCGTGAGTCGCTCGGGCCCCGACGTACGGCGCCGCGGACCCGACGTCCTGGACGGACCTCGTCAGGGGGGAGAGGCAGCCGGGTCGGGCGGTGCGGGGAGCGTGTCCTTCGACGCGGTCGTCGACACCGACGGAGTGGCTCGGGCCTCGCGCCACACCGTGCTGGCCCAGCTCGCCACGCAGACCTCGCGACTCGCGGTCAACGTCATCCTGGCGAGGCTGCTCACTCCGAGCGACTTCGGCGTCGTCGCCGCGGCGATGGTGGTCATGGTCGTCGTGTGGCAGCTCACGGACCTCGGGACGTCGGCGGTGATCATCCAGCGCGACGTCATCGACGACGTGCTGGTGAGCTCGCTGTTCTACGCCAACGTCCTGCTCGGCGCCGGTCTGTGCGCGGCCATGATCACCGGCGCAGGGCCGCTCGCGGCCCTGCTGGGACAGCCGGCGGCGGCGCCGGCCATCCAGGTGCTGGCCAGCGTCGGCCTCCTCGGAGCCCTGGGCAACATGCACCACGCACTGCTGCGGCGGACCATGCAGTTCGGCCGTCTGGCCGCCATCAACATCGCGAACGCCCTCGTCACCGGACTCGTCGGGATCTCGCTCGCGGTGGCGGGCGCGGGCATCTGGGCGTTGGTCGCCGGCACGGTCGCCGGCGTGGCGGTGTCGACGGTCGCCGCCTGGGCCTACCAGCCGTGGCGCCCCTCGGCCACCTTCAGCCCGCGACGGCTCCGCGCGGTCGCGCGCTTCAGCATCCATTTCTTCTACTCCAGCGCCCTCGCGGTCGGCTTCGCCCAGCTGGACAAGGTGATCATCAGCCGGCTGCTCGGCGGCACGGCACTGGGCACCTACACCGTCGCCCAGCGCACGGTGACGTCGCCGATCAACACGGTGAGCGAGGCGGTCTCGACCGTCAGCTTCTCAGCCTTCGCGCGCGACCAGAACAACGTCGAGGCGCTGCGGTCCGGCGCAAGCCGGGCCGCGGGCGTGGTCGCGCTGATCGTGCTGCCGTCGATGTTGGGCCTGGCCGTCCTGGCCGAGGACGCGGTGGCCGTCGTCTACGGCCCCGGCTGGGAGGCAGCGATCCCGGTCATCCAGGTGCTCGCCCCGCTGGCGGCGCTGCAGGCGATCTCGCGGGTCACCGCGTCGGTCATGCTGGCGATGGGGCGCAGCGACTGGCTCTACCGGTGGGCGCTGGCCTACTGCCTGGCCGGAGCGGCCGTCATGGTGGCGTCGTCGCAGTGGGGCCTGGTCGGCGTCAGCCTGGGCCTGGCCGTCGTCGTGGTCGTGCTGACCCCGTTCGAGATGATGATGGCGCTCGGCCTCATCGAGATGCGGCTCAGCACCTACCTCCGCCCGCTGCTCCCGCACGCGGTGATCTCGGCGGTGATGGCGACCGCGGCGTGGCTCGCTGCCGCGCTGGCCGACCACCTCGGCACAGGGTCGGCGCTCCAGCTGCTGGCCGGCGTCGCGACGGGGGGCGCGGTCCACGTCGCCCTGATGTGGCGGGCCCGGCTGCCGGCGATGGACGACGCCCGACGGGTGGCGGGCCGCTGGGCCGTCAGGTCGAGCCGATGAGCCGATTGACCCGTCGAGGCGACGGAGTGACACTGGGAGGACGCACAGGGGGGTCCCGCGTCAGTCAGCCTGAGAAAGGTCTCCGTGCTCCGTCCTCACCTCGCTCATCGTCGCTCGCTCGCCCGGCTGCTGGTCCTCGCCGTCGCCTCGTTCGCCTTCACGGGCGCAGCCGCCCCGCCCCCGCAGGGCGCCTCGTCATCGGCGTACGGCGCCCGCGACTCGTCCGCGCCCTCGTCGCCGTGCAAGTTCCGGCCGTCGAGGTCCACCACCGGCGCCCGGGGCGACCTCAAGCCGTCGGCCGTGACGACGCTCGACTCGGGCCAGAGGCTGGAGGACGCGAGCGTCCAGAGCCTCGAGGTCGTCGGGTCCGACGTGACGATCCGCAACGTGAGCGTCGCCGGCTCGATCATGGTGCTGGGCGACCGGGTCAGGATCCGGCGGGTGACGACGCAGGGCATCGGCATCTCGAGCGCCTCCGACGTGTCGGTCGTGCGGTCCCGGATCGCGGCCAGCCCCGACGACGGCATCCACATCACCTCCGACCGCGAGGCCCTGGTCCGCGACATCACTCTGCGACACAACCTCGTCCACCAGCCGCAGACCCCCTCCGAGAACCACTACGACGGCACCCAGGTCCGTGGCGTGGACGGCCTGTCGATCACCTGCTCCACCTACCGGGCCGGCCGCTACCACGAGAACTTCAACGCCGCCGTCTTCCTCGAGCACGCCAACGGCGGCACCTCGAACGTCGAGGTGCGCGACAACTGGCTGTTCGGCTTCGCCTTCTCGGTCATGGTCGACGCCACCAACGCGACCTTCACGCGCAACAAGATCGGCGGGGACATCAAGTGGGGGCCCTGCCTGCTCCTCGGCGCCTCCGGGAACGCGGGGTTCACGAGCTCGGGCAACACCTGGGCCAAGACCGGGCGACCGGTCGACCTCTGCAAGCAGGGGTGACGCCGTGGACCACGCCATTCGCCCGAAAAGCGTGGTCCGGGCCACCTAGGATCGGGACCACAACCGAGCGCACGCGGGGGGTGGTCACATGGATGCCGTCGACATCCTGAAGGTCTGTCTGCGCCGCTGGTACATCATGCTCCCGATCCTGCTCGGAGCCGCGGGCGTCAGCTTCCAGCTGGTCCAGGCGCAGGAGACCACCTTCACGGCAGCCGCCTCCTACGGGCTCGTCCAGACCGATCCTCCGCCCAGCGACGCCAGCGGGACTGAGGCGGCGCCCAACCCGCTCGGCGCCAACGGCGGTGCCCTGATCGGAGCGGCGCTCGAGGCCCAGCTCAACTCGCGCGCCACCCAGGAGGAGCTCGGCGGCGAGGGCACCCGTGGCTGGGGTGCCGGGGAGGTCGAGAACGGTTCGTCCTACTCGGTGAAGATCCCCCAGTTCGAGACGACCTACGAGGTCCGGGCCTGGGGAGAGGACGAGCAGGCGGTCCGAGCCGTCGTGGACCGGGTCATCGAGGCCGCTCCCGGCATCGCCGACACGCTCCAGACCCGGGCGGGTGCACCCCGGGCGGGCCGTTACCAGCCGTTCATCCTCGCCCCGACGCAGGTGGACGCACTGCCCTCCACCTCGGGCATGAAGCTGGTGGTGGCCGTGATGGGTATCGGGCTGCTGATGGGGGCTGCGTGGTCCGTCGTCGCCGACCGCGTCCTGCGCCAGCTGCGCCGCCAGCGCGCGGTCGCCGAACCGCAGGCCGGCCGCGGCACGACGCACTCGATGAGCCCCCTCGAGGCGCTCCCGGCGACGGAGTCGCCACCGACGGTCAACGCCTCGAACGGGCAGGCCCGTGCCCAGCGGCCGCTGGCAGGGCAGCCCGACCGAGGAACGCGCCAGCGTCGCCGTACCGGCGGTCGGTAGTGCTCCCGGGCCGCGGCCTGCCACTGCGCCGGGTGCTCCTCGGCGCGGGTGCCGTGGCGTGCGCCGCCCTCCTGCTGGTCGTCGCGATCGTCCCGCTCACGGGACCGCTGGGTGGTGCCGCGGTCGCAGCGCTGCTGATCCTCGGAGCCATCATCGGGATGCTCGCGCTCTCGGCCCGCGACGGGTGCTCGGTGCTGACCTTGCTGGTCGTGCTGCTCCTGCTCCTGCCGCAGGACTACGTGCTGGTCGGACCGCTGAAGTCGGTGGGCAGCCCGGCGGTCCTGGTCGCGATGGCGGCGCTGGCCATCTGGGCCGCGTCGCGCATCCTCAACCTCAGCGAGGTGGCCGAGCTGCACCCGGTGCGGTGGGTGCTGCTCGCCTTCACGATCGCGGCCCTGATGTCCTACGCCGCGGCGATGGCCCGGGACCTGACGCCCGCCGAGCAGGCGAGCGCGGACCGGGTCGTCTTCCCGCTCCTCGGGATGCTCGGCGTGGCCCTGCTCGCCGTCGACGCGCTCGGAGGCCGCGAGCGCATCACCCGGCTCCTGCAGCGCCTCGTCCTGGTGGGCGGGGTGGCCGCGTTCGTCGGGATCCTCGAGTTCGCGTTCTCCGGCTTCGACTTCCGAGAGCTGATGCGCCTGCCGGGGCTGACGGCCAACGTCGATCTTGTGTCCGACACCAGGTCCGGCTTCGACCGGGTCACCGCGGGCGCCTCGCACCCCATCGAGTTCTCGGTCGTGACCGCCGCCCTCGTGCCGCTGGCCCTGCACTTCTGCCTGCACCCGGCGGGTGGACGGCGATGGCGCTTCGTCGTCGCGCTGGTCGCGCTGCTGGTGGCGGTGCCGATGAGCGTGTCCCGGTCGGGGTTCCTGACCCTGGCAGTGGGGCTTGCCGTCTACGCGGTGGCCCTCTCCCGTCGCGGACGCTTCAACGCGCTCGTGCTCGGGCTGATCGGCCTGGGCCTCTTCCGGGCAGCCGTCCCCGGGCTGCTCGGCACGGTGCGCAGCCTGTTCCTCGACGTCAGCACCGACCCGAGCATCGCCGGCCGGACCGACGACTACCAGGCGATCCCCGCCCTGATGCAGGGCCACTGGTGGTTCGGGCGCGGGCTCGGCACGTTCGTGCCGGACGTCTACTTCTTCCTCGACAACCAGTACCTCGCGTCCCTCCTCCAGGGAGGGGTCGTGGGCCTCGTGGCGTTCGTCGCGCTCGGTGTCGTGGGGATGGGAGTGGCCCGGGGGGTCCGCCATCGCAGCGACGATCCCGCGCTGCGCAGCGAGGGCCAGGCCATGGCCGCCACCCTCGCGGCCCTCTCCTTCGCGGCCCTCACCTACGACGCCCTCAGCTTCCGCCAGAGTGCATTCCTGCTCTTCCTCGTCATCGGGTGCGCCGGCGCGCACTGGAGCCTGGTCCGGGACCGCCCGAAGCGCACGGCCGCGCCCGCGGAGGTCCCGGCCGGCGGCCCGGTCCCGGCCCGGACCTAGGCGTCCGTCGTCGACCGGAAGAAGCTCTCGTGCCAGACCTCCAGGCACATCAGCGTCCAGATGCGGCTCTCCTCGCTCGCCACGCCCCGGTCGTGCCGCTCCAGCAAGCGGTGCACGGCCCGGCGGTCGAGGGTCTGGCCCACGAACGAGTCGGTGCCGGTGAGCCGCTCCCACATCGAGTCGCGCAGGTCGGTGCGGAACCACAGGTCCAGGGGCACCTTGAAGCCGACCTTGCGCCGGTCCACCACCTCCGCCGGCAGGTAGCGGCGCGCGACCTCCTTGAGCACCCACTTGCCGACGCCCCTGCGGACCTTGACGGACGAGGGCAGGCGGAACGCCAGCTCGACGAGGTGGTGGTCCAGCAGCGGCGGGCGGAGCTCGAGCGAGGCGGCCATCGACATCCGGTCCCCGCGCTCGAGCAGGTTGTCAGGGAGCCAGCCGCCCAGGTCGTGGCGCAGCATCCGGTCGAGGGCGTCGCCGCCGAGCACGTCGGGTCGGCAGCGGGCCGCCGGCCGACCGCCCAGCAGCTGACGTCGCTCGGCGGTGGTGAAGGGGGCGAACCACGTCGAGAGCTGCTCGCGCTCGTCACCCGCACCAGCGGCGCGTACGGCGATGCGGGCCCGCGCGAACCGGGGCCCGAGCCGGGGCTCGAGCGCATCCACGGCGACCCGGCGCAGGGAGGCCGGGGCCACCGAGGCCACGGCGAGCGCCCGCGCGAAGCGGTGCTTGGGATAGCCGCCGAAGAGCTCGTCGCCGCCCTCGCCCGACAGCACCACCCGGACCTGCTCGCGGGCCGCGCGGGCCAGCCCGAATACGGCGATGTCGGCCGGCTCGGAGATGGGGGCGTCACGGTGCCAGCTCAGCCGGGGCCAGAGGTCCTCGAAGTCGTCGGCCCGCAGGTGCACCTCGTGGTGGTCGGTGCCGACGTGCTCGCTGACGCGCCGGGCCCACGGCAGCTCGTCCAGCCGGGGATCGCCGAAGCCCGCGGCGAACGTCGTGACCGGGGCGCCGCCCCGCAGCCGCTGCATGACCGCGGCGATGAGGCTGCTGTCGACGCCACCGCTGAGGTAGCACCCGATCGGGACGTCGGCCACCTGCGCGGCCGCGACGGCATCGGTGACTGCGGCGTCGACTGCGGCCACCGCCGACTGCGGGGTCCACAGGTGACCGGGGTCCGAGGGCGGCGGTGCCCAGTAGCGCTCCACCTGCAGCTCCCCGGTCCTGCTGACGCGCGCGCGGTGACCCGGCGGCAGCTTCCGCACCCCAGCGAAGAGCGTGTACGGCGCCGGGACGGCGCGCGCCGTGAGGTAGGCGTCGAGGCTGTCCTCGTCCACGCGCCGGGGAACCCCGGCCGCGTGCAGCGCCTTGATCTCGGAGCCGAACACCAGCGCCCGGTGGTCGAGGGAGTAGTGCAGGGGCAGGACACCGAGGCGGTCGCGCGCCAGGTGTGTCTCCCCGGTGCGGGTGTCGAAGGCCGCGTAGGCGAATTGCCCGCGCAGGCGTTCGACGAACGCGGGTCCGACGACCGTCAACCCCGCGAGCACCACCTCCGTGTCCCCGTGGGTGGTGAACGGGTAGTCCAGGGTGAGCTGGAGCTCCTGGTAGTTGAAGATCTCGCCGTTGAAGACCAGGACCCAGCGCCCGTCGGCCGACGTCATGGGCTGGTGGGAGCCGGCCAGGTCGATGATGGACAGCCGGGTGTGGGCCAGCCCGACCCCGTCGCCGCGCCAGGTCGCCGACTCGTCGGGGCCGCGGTGGTGCAGCACGGTCGCCATCGCCCACAGCGTGTCCTCGCTGACGGCGTTGTCGTCGAAGCGGCGGATGCCGGCGATGCCGCACATCAGCGGGCCCGGACCTCGTCGAACAGCCCCATCAGGTCGGCGCCCCGCGCCGCCCAGGCGCAGTGCAGGACCGACGCACGGAGCCGCTCTCCGTCGGGCGGGTCGGCGAGGAGGCGGCGCACGGCGGCGGGGAAGTCGTCGCGCCCGGCGACCAGCACCCGGTCCCGGTAGTCCTCGACCTCGGGATAGTCCGTCGTCACGACGGGCAGCCCCAGGGCGAGGTACTCCTTGAGCTTGATCGGGTTGGCGTAGCGGATCCAGTCGTTGTCGAGCCAGGGCATCAGCGCCACGTCGAAGCCGCGCCCCAGCGCGGGGATGTCGGCGTAGGGCCGGAACCCGAGCCAGTGGACGTTGGGCAGGGAGACCAGGTCGTCCATCGGGAAGGTCGCGTCGCCGATCAGCACCAGGCTGTGGTCCGGGTTGGCCTGCGCGGTCCGCCGCAGCAGGTCCACGTCGACGACGTAGTCGTCCAGGCCACCGAAGAAGCCCACGCGTGGCCGGGGGAGGCGGGCGACCTCCGGGTCGATCGTGAGCGGGTCGCTGCGGAAGTGCTCGATGTCGACGCCGTGGTCAAGGAAGTGGGCGCGCCCGCCCACGACGTCCGCGTCGTGGCGCATCAGCTCGTGGCTGACGTAGAGCACGCGGTCCGCCTCCTCGAGCAGGGCCCGCTCCAGCGAGGCGACCCACGCGCCGTCGGCCTCGGGGAAGGCCGAGTGGAGGTCGGAGCGGTTGAACACGAGCGCCGACCTCCTCATCGGCCGCACCACGGGCCAGGCCGTCGGGATCGTGACGCCGACCGCCGGACGGTCCCCGACGCCGATCGCCCGCGCCACCACACGCACCTGCTGACGGATCAACCAGGCGTTGACCCGCGCACCCCGGGTGTCGCCGTAGAGCGGGAGCATGAGGGGCGTGAGCACGTGGAACCCGGGGACGGCCGGCAGCGGGCGCCGTACCAGCTTGGTCATGCTGCGCAGCTTGCGCAGGATGCGCTTGCCGGAGCCGGTGCTCGTCCCCTTGCGGGGGAGGCGGAGCCCCAGGCTGTTCACGACCAGCACCGGGCGGTGCCGGGCCACCTCGCGCATCAGCTGGAAGTCCGAGTGGGCCTGGTTGTGGTACCACCAGTCCTGCGCCGCGAACCAGATGACGCCCGTCTGCTCGGCTCGCGGACCGGGCGCAGCCCCTAGCGCCGTGCGCAGGCCCGCCCGATGGGCGGGGGACCGGGACCGGAGTGCCTCGCCGGTGACCACGCCGCTGCGGAAGAGGGCCGACCGGACCCGGCCGTGGTGGCGCGAGTGGTCCAGGACCCGGTTGTGGACGAGCCGGCTCCACAAGGCGGCATCGGTGCCGTAGGCGCCGCTGGTGTGGGAGGCGACCGCGCTCGGTTCGTAGCGCACGGAGAAGCCCGCACCGCGTGCTCGGCGGCAGTAGTCGACCTCCTCGGAGTAGAGGAAGAACGACTCGTCCCACGCCCCCACGGCGCGCCGGCAGGAGGCCGAGATGGCCAGCACGGCCCCCGTCGCCCAGTCGACGTCGCCGGCCTCGGCATAGCGACCCGCGTCCGTGATCGTCTCGGACAGCCCCAGTCGGGCGGCGCGACGCCCGCCGATCACGGCCTCGGCCCAGGCGGACACGACCGTCGGCTCCCGGCGCAGTGACGGCGCGAGGTGGCCGTCGTCGTCGAGGTGACGGGGTACGGCGATGCCCACCCCGGGAGCGGCGAGCGCGCCGAGCAGCCGGGCGACACAGCCGTGGTGCAGGCGCACGTCGGGGTTGAGCACGAGGAGGTCGTCGTCCCCGGCGTCGGCCGCCGCGAGGTTGATGGCAGCGGCGTAGCCGAGATTGCCGCCGGCCCGCGTCACCCGGGCGTCCGGCAGCAGCCGCTGCGCCAGCTCCGGGGTCCCGTCGCGCGACTCGTTGTCGACGACGTGGACCCGCCACTGCTCGACGCCCGCCAGCCCGGCCGGGAGCGAGCCGGCCAGCCGTGGCAGGTACGCACGGCTGTCATGCGTGACCACGACGACAGTCAGGATGACGCTTCCCCCTCCGACTCGGCGGGGCACCGGCGCTCGCGGATCGGTGCTGCGAGACCTGGCCCCGTGTCCCTGTCGAGGCTACTGACGCGAGGCCGTGGGCGTGTCCCGAGAACCGGGTACTTCCGTGCGCACGGACCGTCAGCACTCATCGCCCCGGACTAGCGTGCGGGCACGTCCTCGGGGGGAGGACAGGGAGTGCTGAGGGGGTGGGTCCATGCTGTCGTTGATCGCGCAGCACGGCCCGTTGTCCGTCCTGTGCCTCGGCGCCCATCCCGACGACATCGAGATCGGCTGCGGGGGCACGTTGCTGACGCTGGCAGGGCGAGACGACGTCACGGTCGCCGGCCTGGTGCTCACCGGCACCCAGGAGCGGCAGGACGAGGCGCGCGCCTCCCTGGCCCGGTTCGCGCCCGGTGCGGTCGTGGAGACCGGCGGCCTGCGTGACGGTCGGCTGCCTGCCGACTGGGACGCGGCCAAGGACGTGCTGGAGGAGGCGGCCCGCCGGCATGCACCCGACCTCGTCCTCGCACCCCGCGCCGACGACGCCCACCAGGACCACCGTGTCGTGGGCCGGCTCGCTGCGACGGTGTGGCGAGACGCCCTCGTGCTGCACTACGAGATCCCGAAGTGGGACGGCGACCTGACCACCCCCAATCACTACGTCGCCCTGGACGCGGACGTCGTGGCGGCGAAGCTGCGGCTGCTCGACGAGGGCTTCCCCTCGCAGGTCGGGCGGGACTGGTGGGACCACGAGGTCTTCCGGGGGCTGCTGCGCCTGCGCGGCGTCGAGTGCCGGGCGCCGTACGCCGAAGGCTTCCACAGCCGCAAGGTCCTGCTGGACCTCGGCGCGACCCGACGAGGAGACGACTGATGCGATTGCTGGTGGATGGTGACCGGGGCTACCTCGGTGCGGTGATGGTGCCCCTGCTGCAGGAGGCGGGACACGAGGTGACCGGCCTCGATGCCGGCTGGTACGACGGCTGCGACTTCGGACCCGCGCCGTCCGGCTACGAGTCCAGGACCGGCGACATCCGCGACCAGTCGCCCGACGACCTCGCCGGCTTCGATGCGGTGATCCACCTCGCGGCGATCTCCAACGACCCGATCGGCCACCTCAACCCCGAGGCGACGTTCTCGGTGAACTCCGACGGTGCGTTCCACATGGCCGAGGTGGCCAAGGCGGCCGGTGTCCAGCGCTTCCTCTTCTCCTCCTCGTGCTCGCTCTACGGCGCGGCGGGCGACACCCGGGTGGCCGAGGACGGCGAGATGAACCCGGTGACGCCGTACGGCGAGAGCAAGATCCGCGCAGAGCGAGCCATCTCCCGCCTCGCTGACGACGACTTCAGCCCGACCTACCTCCGCAACGCCACCGCCTACGGCTCGTCTCCCAGGCTGCGCGCCGACATCGTGGTGAACAACCTGTGCGGCGCGGCCTTCACGCGCGGCGAGGTGCGGCTGCAGAGCGACGGCACACCGTGGCGTCCGCTCGTGCACGCCGAGGACATCGCGCGCGCCTTCCTCGCCGTCCTGGAGGCGCCCCGCGAGGTCGTGCACGACCAGGCCTTCAACGTGGGGCGCGACGAGGACGTCGTCCAGGTGCGCGAGATCGCGCTGGCCGTCGCCGAGCGCTTCGGGGCCCCGGTCACCTTCGCCGAGGGAGCGACCGCAGACCTGCGCGACTACCGCGTCGACTTCGCCAAGCTGGCCCGCGACCTGCCGGGCTTCCGGCCCGAGTGGACGGTGGCGACCGGCATCGACGAGCTGGCCGAGGACATGGCTCGCCAGAGCCTGACCGCAGACGCCTTCGAGGGTCCCCGCTACGTCCGGCTCAAGAGGATCCAGGAGTTGATGGGCGCCGGGCGCCTCGACGACCGCCTCGTGCTGCGATGAGCCTGCTCTCCCCGGACCCGCTGCGCGCGCAGCGGATGCGGGCGCGGCTCGAGCGGCTCTACCCGCTCTGCCGGAGCATGACCGGCGACGGCGTGCGCGAGACGCTCGCGGTCATGGGGGAGGACGTCTCGCTGCGCAGCGTCGAGATCCCGACCGGCACGACCTGCCACGACTGGACCGTCAACGACGAGTGGAACGTCCGCGACGCCTACGTCGCCGACCTCGGCGGTCGCCGGGTCATCGACTTCCGCGAGCACACGCTGCACCTGGTCGGCTACAGCGTGCCGGTGCGGCGGCGGATGACGCTCGAGGAGCTGCGCCCCCACCTGTTCACGCTGCCCGAGCACCCCGACTGGATCCCCTACCGGACCTCCTACTACCACCGCACCTGGGGCTTCTGTCTCACCCAGCGGCAGCTGGACGCGATGGACGAGGGGCCCTACGACGTCGTCATCGACTCCACGGTCGAGCCGGGAGCCCTGACCTACGGCGAGGTGCTCGTGCCCGGGGACTCCCAGGACGAGGTGCTGGTCAGCGCGCACACCTGCCATCCCTCGCTGGCCAACGACAACCTGTCCGGCATCGTCGTCGCGACCGAGCTCGCGGCCGCGCTCGCGGCGCTGCCGCGCCGGCGGTGGAGCTATCGCTTCGTGTTCGCCCCGGGCGTCATCGGGTCCATCACCTGGCTGAGCCTGCACGAGCAGACGCTGCCGCGGATCCGGCACGGCCTGGTCCTCGCCGGGCTCGGCGGCCCCGGGCCCCTGGTCTACAAGCGCACCCGGCGCGCGGACCGCGGCATCGACCGGGCCGCGGCCCACGTCGTCGGCCGGCGCGGCGGGGAGGTGCGCGACTACTCGCCGTACGGTTATGACGAGCGGCAGTACAACTCGCTCGGATTCGACCTCCCGGTAGGCCGGCTCACGCGCACCCCGCACGGCGAATACCCGGAGTACCACACCTCGGCCGATGACCTGGGCTACGTCAAGGACGACGAGCTCCTCGGGGCCTACGCCGCGCTCACCGAGATCATCGACGTGCTCGAGCGCGACGCCTCCTACCTCAACCTCAGTCCGTACGGCGAGCCGCAGCTCGGCAAGCGCGGCCTCTACCCCGACACAGGTGGCCAGGCGGCCACCGACGCGATGATGGCGAGGCTGTGGGCGCTGGCCTGCTCCGACGGCCAGACGTCCCTGCTGGACGTCGCCCAGCGCGCCGGGCTCGACTTCGCCACCGTGGCGCAGGCCGCCGCGGACCTCGAGCACGTCGAGCTGCTGGCCCGGGTCCCCGACTGAGCGCTCAGTAGGCGCCGCGGTGGTCGAGCACTGCCCTGACGGTCCTGAGCAGGATCGAGAGGTCGAGTGCGAGCGACCAGTTGTCGACGTACTTCACGTCGAGGCGGACCGACTCCGCCCAGCTCAGGTCCGAGCGACCCGACACCTGCCACAGCCCGGTCAGGCCGGGCTTCACGGCGAGCCGCCGGCGCGGATCGAGGTCATAGAGCTCGACCTCGCTGGGCAGCGCCGGACGCGGCCCGACGAGGGACATCTCGCCGGTCACGACGTTCCACAGCTGTGGCAGCTCGTCGATCGAGTAGCGGCGCAGGATCGTGCCGAGCCGGGTGACCCGGGGATCGCTGCGCAGCTTGAACAGCACGCCGCCGTCGACCTGGTTGAGGTCGCTGAGACCGGCCCGCTCCTCGGTCGCGGTGCAGGACATGGTGCGGAACTTCAGCATCGTGAACTCCGCCCCGTCGCGACCGACCCGCTGCTGCCGGAAGAGGCCGGGACCGGGGGTCTCGCGGCGTACGAGCAACCAGACCAGCGCCAGGACCGGCGCGAGCACGAGGAGCGCCACGGCGGCGAGCAGCCGCTCGACGACCTCCTTCGCGAGCCGGCGCGGGCCATGGCTGGCGGCGGGGCGGATCTGCATCACGTCGAGGCCGGCGCCCTGCACGACCGAGACCCGCGTCGGTGCGACGTCGAGCAGTCCGGTGCCGATGTAGAAGGGCACGGCGGCGCCGTGGGCGTGCCACTGCAGGCGGCGCATCGTGGCGTGCGTGATGCCCGGCCCGGGCAGCACCAGCAGGGCGTCGCTGCCGGTCTGGACGGTGACGTCGGCGGCGTAGGACACCCCGACCCGCACCGGGAGCTCGGCCAGCGGCTCGTCCGGTGCGGCGGAGAGGCAGGCCGCGGAGACGACGAACCGAGGTGAGTGCGCGAGCTCGGCGACGGCGGCACGCACGTCGTCGGGGTGGCCGGCGAGGACGACCCGCGTCGTGCTGCCGGGCAGCCGCACCAAGCCGCTGACGAGTACGGCGAGGGTCAGTGCCGCGACGACCGGGACCAGCGCCTGGGGAGCCGCAGCCTCACCGACCACCGCGCTCGCCAGCCAGCAGGCGACGCCGAGACCGGCTCCCGACCGCAGGACGCGACCCGCGTGGCTGCCGGCGGGCTCGCCGAGCGGGCGCCGGGTGAACCAGCCGTTGACGGCGAGGAACAGCGGCCAGGACAGCGCGACGGCGGCCAGGACCTCACGTTGGACAGTGGCTCCGCCCCGCGTCGCGATGACCACGGCCAGGAGGCTGGCGGCGAGGTCCGCGGTCGGACGGAGCCACCGATTGCTGCGGCTGCGTGAGCTGGTGGCGTCGACGACCTGGTCGTGGAGCGCGACCCGCTGAGTGGGGGGCAACGGCAGGCCGCTGACCAGATCGCCGACTGGGGGCACAGTGACTTGCGCCATCTGTCCCCCCTTTCCTGACCACGCGTGAGCAGTGGGTCGAGCCTAGGTATCGCGGTCAGGTCCGGCATGCCGCAAATGCGGCATAGGCCTGCCGGATCGGCCGCGACACGTCGGATTCAGTCGCTGTGCTGCCAGCCGACGTGGTGGGCGAGCCCGACCGCCGCGAGCTGCGAGGAGACCTCGAGCTTGCCGAGGATCGACTTCACCTGCGTGCGCACGGTCGCCTCCGACACCACGCTCTCGCGGGCGATCTCGCGCACGTTGTGCCCCGCGATCAGCGCGGCCAGGACCTGCTTCTCGCGCGGCGTCAGCAGCTCGAGCCGGCGCCGCATGTCCTCGGTGACCATGCGCTCGCTGCGCCAGGCGTCGAGCAGTCGCTCGAGCTCGTCGGAGGTCATCACCGGCAGGCCCTGGTGGAGGCGACGGACGGTGCCGAGGGTCTCCTGCAGCGGGCGGCCCTTGGAGAGGATCTTGCGCGCACCCTGGCGGACGCAGGCTCCCCAGCGGCCCCGGTCGGTCGACGCCGTCACCACGACGACGTTGGCACCGGACCGGGCCAAGGGTGAGATCAGCCCCATCCCGTCCCCGAAGCGGCCGAGGTCGAGGTCGAGCAGCACGATCCGCGCGTTGCTGCGCAGCGCCGTCGATCGCAGCGTGGCCATCGAGCCACCGACCTCGGGCAGGGCCAGTCGACGTACGTCATATCCCTCCAGGGAGAGCGCAAGCTCCAGGGACTCGGCGAACAGCATGTGGTCCTCGATGATCAGGACCCGCGTGCTGGGCCTGGTGTCAAGCGCCGCGGACATCGGCTTCCTCGGAACGGCGGGCCGCGGGCAGGCGGATGATGAAGGACGACCCGGGCGCTTCATCGGGCTCGGCCAGGGTCAACGTGCCGCCGTGCTCGCTCACCAGGCGGCGGGCCACGCTGAGGCCGATGCCCTGACCGGGGGAGTCGCTGCGGTGGACCCCCCAGTCGAAGATGCCGTCGCGGGCCTCGAGCGGGACGCCGGGGCCGGCGTCGATGACGGCGATCTCCACGAGGTCCTGCTCGGCGGTCACGGAGACCCTGCTCGCGGTGCCGCCGTGCGTGGCCGCGTTGTCGAGCAGGATGCCGAGGGCCTCGGCGACGTCGTCGGGCCGCGCGTGCACGGCGGTACCTCCGCTGGGCTCCCACTCGACGGTGCGGCCCTGGGCGCGCTGCGACTGGAGGAGCACGTCGAGGGTGGAGTCGAGGTCCACCGGGCCCGGTGTCTGTGGCGCCTGCGGCACCACCAGCCGCTCGAGCCGATCGAGCTCGGTGCGGATGGCCCGCTCGAGCCGGTCGTGGGTCAGGGGGCTGATCGCGCGGTCGTCGAGCAGCCGCGCGGCACTGGCGGCACCGGCGACGGTGCTGCGGATCTCGTGGAGCTGCTCGCGGCTCCCGCGCAGGTTGGTCTCGATCTCCAGCAGCGAGCCCTCCAGCACGATCGCGCGTCGGTGCTGGGTGGCCAGCGCGTCGCGGAGCAGGAAGAAGCTGGCGCTGGCCCACAGCGCGGCCGCGCCGACCAGGGCGGTCGCCGCCGCCAGGTCGGTGGCCCAGCCCTCGACGGCGCCGGAGCGGACCGCGTGGGCGATGCCGATCAGGAGCACCGTCGACGCGAGGCGGTGGCGGGCCCAGGCGATCTGGTTGTGGTCGTGCAGCACCAGTCCGGCGATGGCCAGGTGGCCGGCCACGATGGCGGCCGCCAGGCCCCACGCGGGCGTCGCCGACACGACCAGCGGCGGTTCGACGTGCACGAGTGCGTGCAGGAACATGAGCCCGATCGCCAGCCCGATCCCCAGCAGCAGCGGCTGAGGGTTCCGAACGGCCCGCCAGCCGAGGAGCAGGAGGACGAGCACCAGGACCGCCGCCAGCAGGTCGATCGCACTGCTCATCGCGAGGTTGCGCGAACCCGAGATGGGCTCGGCCAGGTCGTGGCTCGTCGAGACGAGCACCTGCACCGACATCACCACGGCGGCCGTCACCGTCCAGCTGTGTCGCCGACTCGGCGTCGTGAGCCAGTGGAAGTAGAGGAGCAGCGCCGCGAGCAGCAGCAGCACTCCGGCCACCACGGAGGCGATGAGTGCCGCTGAGTGCACCCGCTGCGAGTCGCGTGCGGTCGACAGCACCACGACGACGGGGGCTCCTGCGAGCCCCGCGGCCAGCAGCCCCTCCTGCCAGCTCTCGATGATCTTGTTCGTCTGTCCCTTGTCATGCACGAATTCACGCCCCATGCCCCTAGTGCCGAGACAAGGCCTTCCCCGCCTTGCCAAGACTCCCTCTTCGGGTGATCACCGGACCACCGTCAACGGTGCGTTCCCCCGAGGGCCGCTCAACGAAATGTAGGTCTCATCTTGCTAGGACCCATTCGATGATCAACTGATACCCAATTCTGGGCAATGGTGGGCTAGACGGGCGTGGCGCCTCGATCGCGAGCGCTCCCGCATCCCCAAATCGGTGGACGTCGGGCACCTCCGGCCTTGCGCGGGCAACGGCTCGTGCATCGTGCCAGCCATGGGCGTGACGGCACGTCCTCGTGCCGCGGGAGAGCGAAGATGCGCGCAAGTCTGGTGGAGGCAGAGCCGATGAGTTCCACGGCCCCAGCAGGTGTCGTGCTGGTCCTGTCCCGGCTGCTGCTCATCTCGCAGGCGGTCGGTGCGGCGCTGCGGGGGCGCGGCATCGAGGCCGCGGCAGCGTCCTGGGCCGAGGGGATCCAGCGCGCCACGACCGAGCTGGGCGAGGACGACGTGGTGCTGTTGTTCGACGACCTGGAGGATCGCGATGCGGTGCTGGCCGCGCAGGCCCTGATCAGCCAGTCCTCCGCCCAGTTCCTGGTGCTCACCCACCGCGCCGAAGGTGCGGCCTGGGGAGCCGTGCTCGCCAGCGGAGCGGCGGGGGTGATGCCCACCGGGTCGTCCCTGGTCGACGTCAACGCGGCGCTCGCGTCCGTGCGCGCCGGCGGCTCGCCCCTGGGCGACGTGCACCGCACGCGCCTGATGCGTGAGTGGTTCCGCTGGTTGGCCGAGGACAACGCCCTGCGCATCCGGCTGGCGAGCCTCTCGCCCCGCGAACGCGAGACCCTCGACCTGCTGGCCGAGGGACGCCGCGTGAGCGACATCGTCGTCGAGCTCGGGGTCGCGGAGACGACGGTGCGCAGCCACATCCGCTCCATCCGCCGCAAGCTCCACGTGGGGTCCCAGCTGGCGGCCGTCGCGGTGGTGCACCGGATGGGCGGCAGCGTCCGGACGATGGACGGCCCCCGACCCGTCCTGCCCGGGCCCCGGCGCTCGGCACCGTAGCCGACCACCGCGGGCCGCGCGCGCAGCCCGGAGGCGGTCAACCCCTAGGCTGGCCCCGTGATTGACGCGACTCCCGACCCCACCACCCTCGACGACCACGCCTTTGCAGTCTGGGCGGCGGAGGCTGCCGGAGAGGTCCTGCTCCGGGTCCGCGCCGAGAGCGGTCTCGAGGGCAAGGAGCTCAAGGACGCCGGCGACGCCGCGGCCCAGGAGCTGTTGGCACGGCTGCTCGCCGAGCACCGCCCGGACGACGCCGTGCTGAGCGAGGAGGCGACCGACGACAAGGCGCGGCTGAGTGCCGACCGCGTCTGGATCATCGACCCCCTCGACGGCACCCGCGAGTTCTCCGAGCCGCCGCGCGACGACTGGGCCGTCCACGTCGCGCTCTGGGAGGCGTCTGCCGGCGGCGACGGCCTCACCGCCGGCGCCGTGGCCCAGCCCGCGCTGGGGGAGACCTTCAACACCGGTGCGCCCAGCGCCGTACCCGCCCGCACGTCCACGCGTCCGCGCATCGCCGTCTCCCGCACCCGCCCGCCCGCCTTCGTCGAGGCGCTCGCCGCCGAGATCGACGCCGAGCTCGTCCCGATGGGCTCGGCCGGCGTGAAGGTCATGAGCGTCGTGCGCGACCTCGCCGACGCCTACGTCCACGCCGGCGGGCAGTACCAGTGGGACAACGCCGCTCCGGTGGCGGTCGCCCGCGCGGCGGGACTGCACTGCTCGCGCGTCGACGGCTCCCCGCTCGTCTACAACGAGGACGACACCTCGCTGCCCGACCTGATCGTGTGCCGGCCCGAGCTCGCCGAGCAGATCATCGACTTCGTCAAGCGCCACGGCACCGACTGAGCTGACCTACGGCAGCGCCTCCGGGTGCTGCTCCAGGTAGTCGTCGACCGGGACCGGCCGGCGGGCGGCATAGCCCTCCTCGAGCCACACGCTGCCGCGCTCGGTGAGGTAGTAGACCTGCCAGGCGTGATAGCCGTCGAGTGCGCGCGGCCTCTGCTGCATGACGCGGGCGTGCAGGCTCACGCCCCGGACGTACGCCGCTGAGTTGTTGTAGCGCCGCAGGGCACCCGCCTTGTCACGACCGAAGCCGTTGGCCTGCAGCAGCCGGGCGGCGGCCATGAACGCGTCGCGCGGGTCGTGGATGTCGCCACCCTCGCCGTAGATGTCCCACGTGCTCGGCAGGAACTGCATGGGCCCCTGCGCGCCCGCGACCGAGGTGCCGCGGATCCGGCCGAACGCCGTCTCCACGAAGTTGATCGCGGCGAGGTACTCCCACTCGACGCCGTAGCGCCGCTCGGCGTCGCGGTAGTGGCGCTTCAGCTCCCCCGCCGGAGCCGGTCGCACGATGCGCCAGGCAGGAAGCTCGTCGGCGAGGTCGGCGGCGGTCGTGGGATGCATCGACCTGAAGGCCAGGCGGGCCTCGAGGTTGGTGCGGGTCTGCGCGCGGAACCGGCGGGGGAGGCGCTCGAGCACCCGCTCCGTCCAGCGCGGGTGCGTGCTGACCTCCCGGACCGCCAGCTGCTCGGCGTGCCCGGCGACCTCGACCCGGTCAGGCGTCGCCTCGGGGTCGGTGATCACGTCGAGGGCGGCCGCGAGCAGCCGGGCGGCGTCGGCCGCACCGGTCGGGCGGCGGGGGCCGTCGGCCAGCGGGTCCGTGGTCGGGGTGGCGAGCGGCGTACGCGCTGATGGATCGGCCGGCGACGAAGGGGCACGGTCCTGCGCGCACGCGGGCGCACCGGCCAGCACGAGGAGTACGGCGAGGAGCCCTGCGGCACGGGTCACCCGGCCAGCGTACGGACTGCCTTGCGAACGAGCACGACCCCCGGAGCCGGGCTCCGGGGGTCGGTCGGTGATCAGCTCGTGATCAGTAGACGTAGTACTTCTTGGTGAAACCGAAGTAGTGCGTGTCGCTCGGCACCGTGACGCTGAACTTGAAGCCGCGCTGGTTGGGGGCCTTGAAGCGGAAGGCGCCCTTGTTGTTGGTCTTGATCTTCTTCCAGGCGACGTACTTCTTGCCCTTCTTGCGCTTGATGACGACCTTCTTGTTGGCGAAGTCGGGCTTGATCTTGCCGAGGATGACCAGGCCCTTCGTCTTGAGGGTGTCGGTGCGCTGGACGCCGACGGTCGCCGGAGCCGACTCGCTCGGGGTGTAGACGTCGCCGTTGCTGGCGTTGAAGCCGCTGTAGACGACCTTGTACTGCGCGTTCGACTCGGGCTTCACGTCGAAGAAGAAGAAGCTGCCCGCGGTGTCGTCGGTCTGGATCGTGGTCCACACCGGCGTCTTGGTCGTGTAGACCTGCAGCGACGCGGTGCCGTAGAAGACGCTGCCGCCACTGGTGTCGGTCACGGCGCCGTTGATGGTGATGTCGTCGCCGTACTCGACGCCGGGCGCGCTCGCGGTGATGGTGACCGCAGTGGTGTAGGTCGTGGCCGCACTGGCCGGCGAGCTGATCGCCACCGGCACCAGGCCGACCAGACCGGCCGTGATCGTCCCCGCGATGATTCGTGTGAAGCGCATAGCTCCGAGTCCCCTCTCGATGGGTGCGTGGCACCCGCTGTGTCGTGTCAGGGGCCGGCAGCCGACCCGCTGGCGAGCACGCTACCCAGCCGTCAGGGGGGTCAAACCACAGGTTGTCCGTAGACTTGCCACGACCCCCCATCCGCACCCGGCTGGGGGTCTCTCCGCGTGTGCACGCGGATGTCGATGCTGTGATGGAGGTCGTCGTGCAGGACCACAAGACTCCGCTGACCGCGGTGGCCGATGCCGTGCTCGCGGGCCCGGTGCTCGCCGAGGCGATGGCCGAGGCGAGCCAGGTGCGCGCGCTCGACCTCACCGGTCCGGCGGCCGTCCGGCCACTCGTGGTCAAGGGCCTGGCCGACGCCGGTCGCACGGTGCTCGCGGTCACCGCGACGGCCCGCGAGGCCGAGGACCTGGTCGTTGAGCTGGCCGACCTGCTCGACCCCGCGACCATCGCCTACTACCCGTCCTGGGAGACGCTGCCGCACGAGCGGCTGAGCCCGCGCAGCGACACCGTCGGTCGCCGGCTGGCCGTGCTCCGTCGCCTCAAGCACCCCGGCACCGACGCCAGCAACGGACCGCTGCGCGTCATCGTCGCGCCCGTCCGCTCGATCCTGCAGCCGCAGGTCAAGGGCCTCGCCGACCTCGAGCCGGTCGAGCTCACCAAGGGCTCGACCGCTGCCCTCGACGACGTCGTCCGCGGCCTCGCCGACGCGGCCTACTCCCGGGTCGACATGGTCGAGAAGCGCGGCGAGTTCGCGGTCCGAGGCGGCATCGTCGACGTCTTCCCGCCGACCGAGGAGCACCCGCTGCGCGTGGAGTTCTGGGGCGACGAGGTCGAGGAGATCCGTTCCTTCTCCGTCGCCGACCAGCGCACCGTCGAGACCCTCGACCGGCTCTGGGCGCCGCCGTGCCGCGAGCTGCTGCTGACCGAGGACGTACGCCGCCGCGCGGCCGCCCTCGGACAGGCCCACCCGCAGCTGCTGGAGCTCACGGACAAGATCGCCGCAGGCATCGCGGTCGAGGGCATGGAGTCGCTCGCACCCGTGCTGGTCGACGAGATGGAGCTCCTCGTCGACCTGCTCCCCGACACCACGACCGTGCTGGTGCTGGACCCCGAGCGCGCCCGCACCCGCGCCCACGACCTGGTCGCGACCAGCGAGGAGTTCCTCGGCGCGAGCTGGGCCGCGGCCGCGAGCGGTGGCCAGTCCCCGATCGACCTCGGTGCCGCGTCCTACCGCGAGGTCGCCGACGTGCGCGGCAGCGTCATCGAGCGCAGCCTCGGCTGGTGGACGGTCAGCCCCTTCGGCATCGACTCGCAGGAGCTCGACGTCGAGGTGATCGCCGGCGCCGTACCCTCCCGGGCGCTCTCGGTCCAGGGTGCCGAGGCCTACCGCGGAGACCTCGAGAAGGCGATCGCCGACATCCGCGGCTGGCTCGCGCAGGGCTATCGCGTGACCGTCGTGCACCAGGGCCACGGCCCTGCGGAGCGGATGGTCGAGGTGCTGGGGGAGCACGACGTGCCGGCCGCCCTGATCGACGGGGCCGTGTCGCCCGACGCCAGCGTCGTCACCGTCACCACCGGCTGCCTGGTCAGCGGCTTCATCGACCCCGAGACCAAGGTCGCGGTGCTCACCGGTGAGGACATCTCGGGCCAGAAGGGCTCGACGCGCGACATGCGCAAGATGCCCGCGCGCCGCAAGAAGCAGATCGACCCGCTCGAGCTCAAGGCCGGCGACTACGTCGTGCACGAGCAGCACGGGGTCGGCCGGTTCGTGGCCATGCAGCAGCGCGAGATGCAGGGCGCGACGCGTGAATACCTCGTCCTCGAGTACGGCTCCTCCAAGCGCGGCGCCCCCGCCGACCGGCTGTTCGTGCCGGCCGACACGCTCGACCAGATCACCCGCTACGTCGGCGGCGAGCAGCCCAGCCTCGACCGCCTCGGCGGCGGCGACTGGACCAAGCGCAAGAACCGCGCCCGCAAGGCCGTCCGCGAGATCGCGGCCGAGCTGATCAAGCTGTACGCCGCGCGGCAGGCCACGAAGGGACACGCCTTCGGTCCCGACACCCCGTGGCAGCGCGAGCTCGAGGACGCGTTCCCGTTCCACGAGACCCCCGACCAGCTGACGACCGTCGACGAGGTCAAGGCCGACATGCGCCGGACCGTCCCGATGGACCGGCTCGTGTGCGGCGACGTCGGCTACGGCAAGACGGAGATCGCGGTCCGGGCGGCGTTCAAGGCCGTGCAGGACGGCAAGCAGGTCGCCGTGCTCGTGCCGACGACGCTGCTCGTGACCCAGCACCTCTCGACCTTCACCGAGCGGATGAGCGGCTTCCCGGTCGTGCTCAAGGGGCTCTCGCGCTTCCAGACCGACAAGGAGGCCCGCGAGGTGGTCGCCGGGCTCGAGGACGGCTCGATCGACATCGTCGTCGGCACCCACCGGCTGCTCAGCCCGAACATCAAGATGAAGGACCTCGGGCTGATCATCGTCGACGAGGAGCAGCGCTTCGGCGTCGAGCACAAGGAGCAGATGAAGCGGCTGCGGACCTCGGTCGACGTGCTCTCCATGAGCGCCACGCCGATCCCGCGCACGCTCGAGATGGCCGTCACCGGCATTCGCGAGATGTCCACGATCACCACGCCGCCGGAGGAGCGGCACCCCGTGCTGACCTACGTCGGGGCCTACGAGGACCGCCAGGTCATCGCTGCCGTACGCCGCGAGCTGCTGCGCGAGGGACAGGTCTTCTTCATCCACAACCGGGTCAACTCGATCGAGAAGGCCGCGGCCCACATCCGCGAGCTCGTGCCCGAGGCGCGCGTCGCGACGGCGCACGGGCAGATGGGCGAGCACCAGCTCGAGCAGGTGATGCTCGACTTCTGGGAGAAGCGCTTCGACGTGCTGGTCTGCACGACGATCGTGGAGTCCGGCCTCGACGTCTCCAACGCCAACACCATGATCATCGAGCGCGCCGACACCCTCGGCCTCTCCCAGCTGCACCAGCTGCGCGGTCGCGTCGGCCGCTCGCGCGAGCGCGCCTACGCCTACTTCCTCTACCCGGCCGAGAAGCCGCTCACCGAGACCGCCCACGAGCGCCTGGCGACGCTGGCCCAGCACTCCGACCTCGGCGGCGGGATGGCGATCGCGATGAAGGACCTCGAGATCCGCGGAGCGGGCAACCTGCTCGGCGGCGAGCAGTCCGGCCACATCGCCGACGTCGGCTTCGACCTGTACGTCCGGCTCGTCGGCGAGGCGGTCAACGACTTCAAGGGCGAGGGCGCCGAGGAGCTCGGCGAGGTCCGCATCGAGCTGCCGGTCGATGCCCACCTGCCCCACGACTACATCTCCTCGGAGCGGCTGCGGCTCGAGATGTACAAGCGGCTCGCCGAGGTCCGCGCCGACGAGGACGTCGATCAGCTGCGTGAGGAGATGGTCGACCGCTACGGCCAGCCGCCGATCGAGGTGGAGTCGCTGCTGATCGTCGCCCGCTTCCGCGCTCGCGCCCGTCAGGCCGGGGTCAAGGAGATCACCCTCGCGGGCAAGTTCGTCCGGTTCGCGCCGGTCGACCTACCCGATTCGCGGGTGGTCCGGCTCGGCCGGGTCTACCCCAAGAGCATCGTCAAGGCACCCACGCAGACGATCCTCGTGCCGCGGCCGCAGACCGCAGTGATCGGGGGGAAGCCCATCGATGGGATCGCCCTGCTTGAATGGGCGCGGCATGTGATCGACGACATCATCGATCCGCCGACCACGTCGTGAATCCGTCATGTCTCCTGGAGTGAAATCGTGAGCAACCCCCGTCTGCTGCCTGCCCTCGCCCCGCTTGTCAGTGGAGTCTTGGCCTCCGTCTTGCTCAGCGGCTGTGCCGGCAGCGCCTCGCCCGGAGTCGCGGCCAAGATCGGCGACGAGACGATCAGCGCCTCGCGCGTGGACGAGGCGACCGCCAACATGTGCACGGCCCTGTCGGCTCAGTTCACGAGCTCGGGCACCATCGTGCCGATGGGCGTCATCCGCCAGGGCGTGATCCAGCTCCTCGCGCTCGGATCGCAGGCGGAGCAGATCGCCGAGCAGTACGCCGTCGCCCCGTCGGTCAACTACGAGCGCGACGTCGCCGAGCGCGAGCGCGCGGCCTCCGTCATGCCCGAAGAGGCACGCGCCGACTACATCGAGGTCATGAGCACGCAGGCGCTCGCCAACGACATCCTCGAGCAGGTCGGCAGGGCCGAGCTCGCCGCCGAGGGCTTCACGGAGCCGACCGTCGAGCAGGTCACCCAGGCCGGCGCCGACGTCTTCAAGGTCTGGCCCGACGTCAACGGGATCGAGGTGGACCCGAAGTACGGCGTCGAGCTCACCAACGGCCAGCTCGCTCCGGCCGACACCAACCTCTCCTTCGCGCTCAGCGACGGGTCGCGGGCGGGCATGTCGGCCGAGCCCGACGCCGCCTACGTCAGCTCGCTGCCCAGCAACCAGCGCTGCGGCGGCTGACCCGGTCGTGCCATGACCGAGGGCCAGCACCTCGTCGAGTTCGTCGAGGTCATGGGCAGGCTGCGGGCCGAGTGCCCGTGGAAGGCCGAGCAGACCCACCGCTCCTTGGCGCGCTACATCCTCGAGGAGAGCCACGAGACGCTCGAGGCGATCGACACCGGCGACGCCGACCACCTCCGCGAGGAGCTGGGCGACCTGCTGCTCCAGATCTACTTCCACGCGGCGATCGCCAGCGAGGCGGGCGAGTTCACCATCGACGACGTGGCCGCCGGCCTGACCGAGAAGATGCGGCGTCGCAACCCGCACGTCTTCGAGGACGAGGCGTCCGACCTGACGGCCGAGCAGGTCAACGACCAGTGGCAGCGGGCCAAGGCCGACGAGAAGCAGCGCTCGTCGGTCACCGACGGGCTGCCGCCCGGCTTGCCGGCGTTGTTGTACGCCGACAAGGTCCTCGATCGCCTGTCGCGGCTCGAGCGTCCATTTGCACGCCCGAGCGGCCAGTCCGACGAGCTGGGGGAGCGGCTGCTCGACCTGGTCCGGGAGGCGCGCAGCGAGGGCATCGATCCGGAGCAGGCTCTGCGCGACGCCGTACGGCGAGAGATCGCCGCGGAACAGGACTGAGCCTGTCGCGTCCGTCTGTGCCGATTCTCATGCAGGTCGGGGGCTGACAGTCACCCGGGCGAGCGGGGCTAGGGTGAGCCGACTCGTTCTCGACCTTCAGGAGCACCTCCATGGCATCCATCGCAGCCGTCGGCGCCCGCGAAATCCTCGACTCGCGCGGCAACCCCACCGTCGAGGTCGAGGTCCTGCTCGACGACGGCGCGTTCGGTCGCGCTGCGGTCCCCAGCGGTGCGTCCACCGGTGCCTTCGAGGCCGTGGAGCTCCGTGACGGTGGCAAGCGCTACCTCGGCAAGGGCGTGCAGAAGGCCGTCAAGGCCGTCGCCGAGGACATCTCCGGCGCCATCGTCGGCCTCGAGGCCGACGACCAGCGGCTCGTCGACCAGGTGATGCTCGACCTGGACGGAACCCCTAACAAGGCCAAGCTCGGCGCCAACGCGATCCTCGGCGCCTCGCTCGCGACGGCCCGCGCCGCCGCCGAGTCGGCCGGCCTGCCGCTGTTCCGCTACGTCGGTGGCCCCAACGCCCACCTGCTGCCGGTGCCGATGATGAACATCCTCAACGGCGGCTCGCACGCCGACTCCAACGTCGACGTGCAGGAGTTCATGATCGCGCCGATCGGTGCGCCCACGTTCTCCGAGGCGCTGCGCCAGGGCGCCGAGGTCTACCACGCGCTCAAGTCGGTGCTGAAGAAGAAGGGCCTCTCCACGGGCCTGGGCGACGAGGGCGGCTTCGCGCCCAACCTGGACAGCAACCGGGCCGCGCTCGACCTCATCGCCGAGGCGATCAAGATCGCCGGCTTCAAGCTGGGCAAGGACTTCGCGCTGGCCATGGACGTCGCGGCGAGCGAGTTCCACGACAAGGGCAAGTACACCTTCGAGGGTTCGAAGAAGACGACGGGCCAGCTGATCGACTACTACGCCGAGCTCGTGTCGGCCTACCCGATCGTGTCGATCGAGGACCCGCTGGACGAGGACGACTGGGACGGCTGGAAGGCGATGACCGACCTGCTCGGCGCCAAGACCCAGCTCGTGGGCGACGACCTCTTCGTCACCAACGTCGAGCGCCTCCAGCGCGGCATCGACGGCGGCCAGGGCAACGCGATGCTGGTCAAGGTCAACCAGATCGGCTCGCTCACCGAGACCCTCGACGCGGTCGACCTGGCCCACCGTGCCGGTTTCCGCAACATGATGAGCCACCGCTCCGGCGAGACCGAGGACACCACCATCGCCGACCTCGCCGTCGCGACGAACTGTGGCCAGATCAAGACCGGTGCCCCGGCGCGCTCCGACCGCGTGGCGAAGTACAACCAGCTCCTCCGCATCGAGGACGAGCTGGGTGACGCGGCTCGCTACGCCGGCGTCGGCGCGTTCCCTCGTTTCAAGCGCTGATCGGGGCAGACTGCTTCACATGGCTTCCCCGCCCCCTCCTCGAAACGGCGCTGCCCAGCGTCGCAACCCTCGGGGCGGACCCGGCGGCAGCACGCGGCCGGGCACCCGCACCAGCCGGTCCGAGCGCGGCACTGCGCGCGCTCGGCCGGCGCCGTCGCGACCCAGGGACTCGCGTCTGGGTGACTCCGGCACGATGTCGGCGGTGGGCGCCTCGGCGAAGGCGGCGCCTCGTCGACCCCGGTTCACGGGTCGCGCCGCCGTGCTGGTGCTGGTGCTCGCCGTACTCACCGTGTCCTATGCCTCCTCACTCCGCGCCTACCTCGAGCAGCGTGCCCACATCGGCGACCTCAAGGGCGCCATCGCCGAGCGCGAGGCCAGCATCAACGCCCTCGAGCGGGAGAAGCAGCGGTGGGAGGACCCCGCCTTCGTCAAGGCGCAGGCGCGGGCCCGGTTCGGCTACCTCATGCCGGGCGAGACCGGCTTCCTCGTGCTCGACGAGAACGGCGAGCCCCTGGAGAGCCAGACCGCCCTCAGCGATCCCGACGACGTGATCAAGACCGTCCCCACGGCGTGGTGGTCGGATGCGTGGACCTCGGTCGAGCTGGCCGGCAACCCGCCGGCGCTTGGTGACGGTCCCGCTACGGAGATCGACGGCGTGGCCGGCCGGTGAGCCCCGTGATCGAGCCCGCCGACGAGGCGGCCATCGCCGCCCAGCTCGGCCGCGAACCCCGTGCCATCCACGACATCGGCCACCGCTGCCCCTGCGGCAACCCGGACGTGGTGACGACCGAGCCGCGGCTGCCCAACGGCACGCCGTTCCCGACGACCTTCTACCTCACCTGCCCGCGCGCGGCGTCGCGCATCGGCACCCTCGAGGGGTCGGGGCTGATGAAGGAGATGCAGGACCGGCTCGGCGAGGATCCCGAGCTGGCCTCCGCCTACCGCACCGCCCACGAGGCCTATCTCGCCTTCCGCGGCGACGTGGCGCAGTCGGCCGGGCACGACGTCCCCGAGATCGAGGGCATCTCCGCCGGCGGCATGCCGGACCGGGTCAAGTGCCTGCACGTGCTCGCCGGCCAGTCGCTGGCGATGGGGCGCGGTGTCAACCCGCTCGGCGACGAGGTCCTCGACCTCCTCGGTGACTGGTGGGCATCCGGGCCGTGCGTGGCGCCCGACGACCCGTCTCGACCTGCCCCGGGCTGACGCCGGCAGCTGATCGTGAGCCTCTCCGAAATTCATTTACGTAAATGAACTTTCAGAAGAGGGTCAGATCGCCGTCCGACCGCGGAGAAGCAGTCCGGGGCATCAGCGCGAGGGCGTGGGCGAGGATGGCGTGCGCCCGGGCCAGGGCCATCGGCCGCTCGATCGCGCACACGGCGTGGCGGAGACCCCGAACGACCGCGACCAGCATGTCGACGTTGATGGGATCGAGGGCCAGGTCGAGCTGCTCGGCGTAGTCGGTCACGACCTCGACCTCCCTGGCCTCCCACTCGGCGAGGATCCGTCCGATGGACTCGTCGTCTCGTGCCAGCTGGGTCATGGCAAGCCAGGCACGGGTGGCAGCGATCTCTTCGGCGTCGAACGGCAGCAGATGGTGCGGTCTCCGAGGCCATGGACTCGACCGACCCGGGTCGATGCGGAAGACGTCCGTGAGAGAGACGAACCACCGTTGGCCGAAGCGCATCGCAATCTGCTGCCACATGCCATCCGTGCCGCCGAACCACTGGCGAACAGCTTGGGGTGTGCAGTTGAACTCGTCCGCCAGGCTCCGCAAGGTCACGCCCCCGGTGCCGTTCCTGGCCATCAGCCTGATCGCACCGTCCGTGGCGATGTCCCCGCGGTGCACACTGAGGTGTCGCATGAACGGGCCTGCTCGGGACATCTCGAAGCGCATCGGTCGAGCACATCACGCCGACCACGCAGCGCGCTCGCGTCATCCACAGCCTCGGGACCGGCCACAATGGCGACATGACGCGCGTGGCAGCCATCGACTGCGGCACCAACACCATCAAGCTCCTGATCGGCAGCCACACCGCTGAGGGTCTCGACGTGCGTGTGCGCGAGTCCCGGATGGTCCGCCTCGGGCAGGGCGTCGACGCGACCGGCCGGCTCTCGGAGGAGGCGCTGGTCCGCGCCTTCGCGGCGATCGACGCGTACGCCGAGCTGATCACCGAGGAAGGCGTCGAGCAGATCAGGTTCTGTGCGACCTCCGCGACCCGGGACGCGAGCAACGCCGCCGACTTCCGCGCCGGCGTGCTCGCCCGGCTCGGGGTGGAGCCCGAGGTCCTCTCCGGTGACGAGGAGGCGGCTGTCGCCTTCGCCGGCGCGATGAGCAACGTGGGCGACGAGGTGGCGCGCCCGATCCTCGTCGTCGACATCGGCGGCGGCTCCACCGAGGTGGTGCTCGGTGACGACACCGGCGTGCTGGCCGCGAGGTCGATGGACATCGGCTCGGTGCGGCTGCACGAGCGCCACATCCGCCACGACCCCGCGACCCGCGAGGAGGTCGAGGCCGTCGTCCGCGACATCGACGACCAGCTCGACGCGTGCGGGGTCGACCTCGCGGCGGCTGCGACGGTCGTCGGCATCGCGGGCACCATGACCACGGTCGGCGCCGGGGTGCTCGACCTGGCGGCGTACGACCCCGCAGCGGTCGATCTCTCGGTGCACCCGGTCGACGACGTCCACACCTATGTCGACCGGCTGGTCGCGATGACGGTCTCCGAGCGGCTGGCCCTGGGCTACATGCACCCCGGTCGCGCCGACGTGATCGACGCCGGGGCCCTGATCGCGTCGAGGGTGCTGCGGCGCACGAGCGTGGGCACGATGCTCATCAGCGAGGCGGACATCCTCGAGGGAATCGCCTGGTCGCTGCGGCCATGACCGACCTGCCGCACCCGCTCACCGGCCAGCCGTTCGGATCTCCCGTGCGGCCCGGGACGGGGTGGCCCGAGGACCCCGCAGCCGCGGACACGCCGGTCGCGCGCACGCCTGCAGGTGTACGCCGCCTCGCCGGCGCTGCTCCGCTCGCCGAGCTCGACGCCCGGGTGAGCGTGTGCGCGGCGTGCCCGAGGCTCGTGCGCTGGCGTGAGGACGTCGCCCGCGACAAGCGGGCCTCTTTCGCGGACCAGCCCTACTGGGGCCGACCGATCGCCGGGTGGGGCGACCCGGAGCCGGGGATCCTGATCGTCGGGCTGGCCCCGGCCGCCAACGGCGGCAACCGCACGGGGCGGGTCTTCACGGGCGACTCGAGCGGCGACTGGCTCTTCGCGTCGCTGCACCGCGTCGGGCTCGCGTCGCAGCCGACCAGCGCGCACGCGGGCGACGGGCAGCAGCTCATCGGCGCCCGGATGGTCGCCACGGTCAGGTGCGCACCACCGGCGAACAAGCCGACCACGACCGAGCGCGACACCTGTGCCCCCTGGATCAACGCGGAGGTCCGGCTGCTGCTCCCGCACGTGCGTGCGGTCGTGGCGCTCGGCGCCTACGGCTGGGACGGCGCCCTGCGGGCCCTCGCCGGCGCTGGACTGGAGGTCCCGCGGCCTCGCCCGCGGTTCGGCCACGGCGCCGAGGTGACGATCGGATCCCTGACCCTGCTCGGCTGCTACCACCCGAGCCAGCACAACACCTTCACCGGTCGGCTGACCCCGACGATGCTCGACGAGGTGTTCCTGAGGGCCCGGGAACTGGCCCGAGAACAGGCGCGGTGACTCGTTCCGGGTCGTGCCACGGGTCATACTCCCGGTATGACTGAGGAGATCACCGCACTCCCGGACGACGACTTCCGGCGCGCGTTCATGCGCGACGTGCTGCGTCCCGAGCGGATCGCGGCGAGCGTGGACCGGGTCCTGGGAGAGCGTCTCGAGCTGGGACCGGTGAGCGCGGGAGCGGGGGCACGACGACTGGCCAAGGTGACGGCCGTGGCGACCTATCGCCCCAGTCGCGGCCAGGCACTGGCCGACGACAGCTGCTACCTCGTCGAGGTCCCGGTGCACGTGGCCTTCGACCTCGACCTCGCGGTGGAGACGCTGAGCTTCGAGGCCGAGGTCCTGCTGCCGCTGGACATCAAGGTGCTCATGGAGCCGCCGCTGACGATGGTCTGGGAGATCTCCCCACCCGCCCCCGAGGACGTCACCCTCGAGCTGGTGCCCGGGAACCGCGTCGGGTCGATGGTGCAGAAGGCCGCCGGCCTCGACGACGAGCTGCGCCGGTTCCTGGTGAAGGTGGTCGACGAGGAGCTGGCCAAGCCCCACGTGCAGCGCGCCACCCGGATCAACATCTACGACCTGATCGACTCCGCCTGGCCAGCACTGGCGGACCACTTCCTGCCGCCCGCCGACGCGAGCGCCACGCCGGTCGCCGACGCGGGTGCCTGACACAATGAGCGGCGTGACCCTCCACGCCATCACCGTCCTCGGCCACGACCGTCCCGGGATCATCGCCGAGACCACCGAGCAGCTGGCCGCGCTCGGCCTCAACCTCGAGGACTCCTCGATGACGCTGTTGCGCGGGCACTTCGCGATGACGCTCATCTGCGCCGGCGACACGACCGTGGCCGCGGTCGAGCAGGCGCTCGCCCCGCTCGCTGCCGACGGCACGCTCACCGTGACGGTTCGCGAGGTGCCCGAGGAGCGGCCCGGCCGGCCCGCGGGCTCCGCCTGGGTGCTGACCGTGCACGGCGGCGACCGCGCCGGCATCGTGTCCACCGTCGCCCACGAGATCGCCGCCGTGGGCGGCAACATCACCGACCTCACCACCCGGCTGGCCGGCGACCTCTACCTCCTCATCGCCGAGCTCGACCTGCCCGCCGACACCGACGTGTCCGGGCTCGAGGACGCGCTGCGCGACGCCGCGCAGCGGCTCGGCGTCGGCGTCACGCTGCGTGAGGCCGAGGCCGACGACCTGTGATCAACGAGCAGCTCTCCACGTGGCGCGTGGAGGACCTCGGCGTCGAGGGGCGCGTGCTCGACGTCGTCCGCGCGCCCGCACCGGTCCTGTCGACCGACGGTGGCCGGGTCGATCCGACGACCGCCGAGGTCGTGCAGCTGGCGGCCGACCTCGTCGCCACGATGCGGGTCTCGCCCGGCTGTGTCGGGCTGGCCGCGCCCCAGGTGGGGGAGGGCGTGAAGGTGTTCTGCGTGGACGTCTCCGAGCACCCCAAGACCCGTGACCACCACGGCACGTTCGTGCTCTGCAACGCCGAGGTCGTCGAGTCCTCGCGCAACGAGAAGGCCCGGGAAGGCTGCATGAGCGTCCCCGACCTCACCGGCGACGTGAAGCGGGCGACGCGTGTCGTCGTACGCGGCGAGCTGCCCGGGACCGGCGAGTCGGTCACGGTGGAGGCCACCGCCTTCGAGGCTCGTGCGTTGCAGCACGAGATCGACCACTGCGACGGACTGCTGTTCCTGGACCGCGCGGCCGGTGCCCACGCCATCTACGCTCGCAAGACCTACCTGTAGCCAGTCGCCCCCGTATCCCAATGGCAGAGGAAGCGGTCTTAAAAACCGCACAGTCTGGGTTCGAGTCCCAGCGGGGGCACGGGAACACTCGGTCCCGCTCGAACGTTTGAATGAATGGCCGCCGAGTAAGGTGGCAGTACAGGCAGCACCATGTGCATCGGCCTCCAAGGAGAGACCATGAAGAGCAACAACCCCGTTTTCGCCCGTTCCGAGGAATTCAACGGACGGGCCAACGCCTACGGCAACCAGACCTACGCCGGCGGCGGCCAGCCCTACCCCGGCTACGGCCAGGCGCCGTCCGCCCCGGAATACGGCGACCCGTCCGCCTACGGCACCGGCACCCCGGGTCAGGTCGACCAGGGCCGGATGACGATCGACTCGGTCGTCCAGAAGACCTCGATCTCCCTGGCGATCGTGATCGCGTTCGCGGCGCTCACCTGGTTCTGGACCGGTGACTCCATCACCGAGGCCGGCACCACCAACCCCGACGCCGTCGGCAAGCTCTACCTCGCGCTGATGGTCGGCTCCTTCGGTGCCTTCGCGCTGTCGATGGTCAACTCGTTCAAGAAGGTCGTCAGCCCTGCGCTGGTCATCGCCTTCGCCGCGCTCGAGGGCGTCGCTCTCGGCGCCTTCTCGAAGGTCATCCCGGCGGTTGCCGGCGTCAGCACCGACATCGTGCTGCAGGCCGTCATCGGCACCTTCGCGGCCTTCGCCGGCACGCTCGCGGCCTACAAGTTCTTCAACATCCAGGTCGGCACCAAGTTCCGCACGTTCGTGGTCGCGGCCATGTTCGGCATGGTGGCGCTCGGTCTGATGGAGATGGTGCTGGGCTTCTTCGGCAACCAGATCGGCTTCTTCGGCTTCGGCGGCATCGGTCTGCTGTTCGCCATCGGCGGCCTGGTGCTCGGCGTGTTCATGCTGATCCTCGACTTCGACTTCGTCGAGAAGGGCATCGCTGCCGGACTCCCCGAGCGCGACTCGTGGCGTGCGGCCTTCGGGCTCACGGTCAGCCTCGTCTGGATCTACACCAACCTGCTCCGGATCCTCGCGATCTTCCAGCAGGACTGATCAACCACGGCCGACCCGGCACCTTCTGCCGGGTCGGCCTGCAGCACCTCCGCCGGCTCGTCGTCCTCAGGACGACGGGCCGGTGGCATGTCAGAGCTCGGTCGCGGCAGCGTCGGCTTCCGACTGCTCGGGCGACTCGACGTCGGGGCTCGGGTGGCGACGGCGGTGCCGCAGCTCGACCCAGCGACCGCGCAGCCCGCGCTGGGAGCCCGAGACCTCGGTGCCGCCGAGCTCGGTGCCCGGCGTCTTGACGGCGCGTACGGCGGCTGCCGCGACCGGCAGGACCCCCTCGCCGCGATAGGGCTCGGGCAGCGCCTCGTCCTCGGGCACCAGGCCCAGCGCGGCCAGGCACGACGGGATGAGCACCGACGCGAGCTGCTTGTAGCCGTCGGCGGAGGGATGGAACTGGTCCGGGCCGAACAGCAGCGCCGGGGCGGCGGCGAACTCCGGCCCCAGGATCGAGGCGAGCGCCACGGTGCGCCCACCCTCCTCGAGGACGGCGATGGACTGCGCGGCAGCCAGCCGGCGTGACCAGGAGCGCGCCACCTGCTTGAGCGGGGGAGCGATGGGCTTGATGGTGCCGAGGTCGGGGCAGGTGCCGACGACGACGGCGACGCCGTCGTCGCGCAGGCGGCGGACGCCCTCGGCGAGGTGCTGCACCGACTGCGACGGCATGACGGTGTGGGTCACGTCGTTGGCGCCGATCAGGATGACGGCGAGGTCGGGGTCGGTCCCCAGGGCCGCTTCGACCTGGGCCAGCAGGTCGCTGGACTTGGCACCGACGACGGCGGACGCACGCAGGTGCACCCGTCGGTCGGCCTGCGCCGCGATCCCGCTCGCGAGCTGGGCACCGGGCGTGTCCTCGACCCGCTCCAC
The DNA here is from genome assembly GCF_000389985.1 of Nocardioides sp. CF8. Taxonomy (NCBI): domain Bacteria; kingdom Bacillati; phylum Actinomycetota; class Actinomycetes; order Propionibacteriales; family Nocardioidaceae; genus Nocardioides; species Nocardioides sp. CF8. The sequence continues at coordinate 3,104,894 of NZ_CM001852.1, read as the reverse complement.
GCCGTACCCGGCGGCACTCGAATCGCCGAGGAGCGCGATCTTGATCGCGGGGCCGGGGCGGCCGCGGCCGTACCAACCCGTCGAGTCGGGTGGGGTGTGCTCGCTGAGCACGCCGATGGTCCTGCGGGCCAGTCGGGCCTCAGCGACCAGGACGCCGTAGAGGCCTGCTCCGAGCACGGAGAGGCCGCCGCCCCCGAAGGCTGCTGCCGATGCGAGCTTGCGCGCTGCCCCTGTCGTCCCCACGACTTCATGTTACGGGCGGGTAGATGACTACATTGGCCGGGTGAAGTATGTGAACTCGCTCCTCGACCTCATCGGCAACACCCCGCTGCTGAGGCTGTCCGCCTCTCTCGACGACCTCGGGGGCACAGAAGGCCCGCTCGTGCTCGCCAAGATCGAGTACCTCAACCCGGGTGGCTCGGTGAAGGACCGCATCGCGACCCGGATGATCGAGGCCGCCGAAGCGTCCGGCGAGCTGCAGCCCGGCGGCACGATCGTGGAGCCCACGTCGGGCAACACCGGTGTCGGCCTGGCGATGGTCGCGCAGGCCAAGGGCTACAAGTGCATCTTCGTGTGCCCGGACAAGGTCAGCGAGGACAAGCGCAACGTCTTGAAGGCGTACGGCGCCGAGGTGGTCGTCTGCCCGACCGCGGTCGCCCCCGAGCACCCTGACTCCTACTACAACGTCAGCGACCGCCTCGCCTCGCAGCCCGGCGCCTGGAAGCCCGACCAGTACTCCAACCCGCACAACCCGCGCTCCCACTACGAGACCACCGGTCCGGAGGTCTGGGAGCAGACGGACGGCAAGATCACCCACTTCGTCGCGGGCGTCGGCACGGGCGGCACGATCTCCGGCATCGGTCGCTACATCAAGGAGCAGAACCCCGAGATCCAGGTGATCGGCGCCGATCCCGCCGGCTCGGTCTACTCCGGCGGCAGCGGCCGTCCCTACCTCGTCGAGGGCGTCGGCGAGGACTTCTGGCCCGAGACCTACGACCGCACGATCGCCGACCGGATCATCGAGGTCTCCGACGCCGACTCGTTCGCCTACACCCGGCGGCTCGCCCGCGAGGAGGCGCTGCTCGTCGGCGGCTCGTCCGGCATGGCCGCCTTCGCCGCCAAGCAGCTCGCCGAGGAGCTCGCGGCCGAGGGCCGCACCGACGCGGTCATCGTCGTGCTGCTGCCCGACTCCGGTCGCGGCTACCTCACGAAGGTCTTCAACGACGAGTGGCTGGGCACCTACGGCTTCGCCACGCCCGGTGACTCGCAGGACCGCACGGTCGGGGAGGTGCTGCGCGGCAAGTCCGGCCAGCTGCCCGACCTCGTGCACACCCACCCCAGCGAGACCGTCGCCGAGGCGGTGCACATCCTGCAGGAGTACGGCGTCTCGCAGATGCCCGTCGTGCGCGCGGAGCCGCCCATCGTGGCCGCCGAGGTCGCCGGGTCGGTCTCCGAGCGCACCCTGCTCGACGCGCTGTTCGCCGGCTCGGCCAAGCTGACCGACCCCGTCGAGCAGCACATGTCGGCGCCGCTGCCCACCATCGGCTCGACCTCCGGGGCCCGCGAGGCGGTGTCGCTGCTGGAGTCCTCCGACGCGGTGCTCGTGCAGGAGGACGGCAAGCCCGTCGGCGTACTCACGCGGCAGGACCTCCTCGCGTTCTTGGCTCGCGGGTGATGATGGGGCCCGTGAAGACGATGCTGCGCGGCACCTCGGCCGCACTCCTGCTCCTGCTCGCCGTCGGTTGCTCCGACTCCGGCTCCGACCAGGCCGACGACCCCACGGCCGCCGTCGAGGTCGAGGTCGGCGAGGAGTTCACCTGGAACGGCTTCACCGTCGCCGACGGCTGGAAGATCGACTCCTCGACCCAGATGATCAACATGGAGGAGCAGGATCGTCCCTTCATCACCGGCGAGGTCACCAACGAGGGCACCGAGCCGCGGTTCGCCCTCTTCGAGTTCGTCTTCGTCGCGGACGGGACGCTGCAGTCGACGATCCGCTGCACGTCCGAGAAGATCCCCACCGGCACGACGACCGACCTCGGCTGCCCCGGGTTCGAGAGCGTGCCCGAGGGCTACGACCTGATCCAGGTCCAGGAAGTCACGCGCTGATCACTCGATGGAGCTGTCCACCAGCACGATCGCACTCCTGGTCCTCGCCGCCCTGGCGGCGGGCTTTGTCGACGCGGTCGTCGGTGGCGGCGGGCTGATCCAGCTGCCGGCGCTGCTGATCGGGCTGCCCGGGGCGTCGGTGGTGCAGATCGCGGCCACCAACAAGCTGGCGTCCTTCTGCGGGACCTCGATCAGCGCGGCGACGTACTTCCGGAGGATCCGGCCGGACCCACGGACGTTCCTGCCCTTGATGCTGGCGGCGTTCGTCGGCTCGTTCGGTGGTGCGCTGGTCGCGTCGCTGATGCCGCGCAGCGCGTTCGACCCGATCATCCTGGTCGTGCTGGTGCTCGTCGGCTCCTACGTGTGGTTCAAGCCCAGTGTCGGCTCGCTGACGAAGCTCAGGTTCAGCGGCGGCACCCACCTGTCCGCGGTGCTGGTGACCGGCCTGGCCGTCGGGTTCTACGACGGCGCGATCGGTCCCGGGACCGGCTCGTTCTTCGTCTTCGCGCTCGTCGGTCTGCTCGGCTACGACTTCCTCCAGGCCTCGGCCAAGGCCAAGCTCGCCAACTGGGCGACCAACCTCGCCGCGCTCGTCGTCTTCGTCCCGCAGGGTGCCGTCATGTGGGAGCTCGGCCTGATGATGGCGGCCGCCAACATCACCGGTGGATATGCAGGTGCGCGGGTCGCTGTCGCCCGCGGATCACGCTTCGTGCGGATCTTCTTCCTGGTCGTCGTCACCGCGCTGGTCGTGCGACTCGGCGGTGGCGTGCTCGGGGTGTGGTGATCGGCAGAGCGTGAGCCCGCCCGGTAGCGTGCGCACGTGGGCGTGGTGGGGACTATCGACGGCTTCCAGCGCCGGCATCCGGTGCTGGGCTTCCCGCTCGGCGTGATCTACAAGTTCTACGACGACCAGGGCAACTACCTCGCCGCGATGCTGACCTACTACGCCTTCGTCGCGATCTTCCCGCTGATGCTGCTCGGCACCTCGATCCTCGGCTTCGTGCTCGGCGCCCGGCCGGAGTGGCAGGAGGACATCCTCAACTCCGCCCTGAGCCAGTTCCCGATCATCGGCGACCAGCTCGGCCGGCCGGAGGGGCTGACGGGCTCGGCCGCGGGAGTGGTGTTCGGGTCGCTGGCGGCGCTCTACGGCTCGATGGGGCTGGCGCAGTCGCTGCAGAACACGATGCACGTCGCGTGGTCGGTGCCGCGCAACTCCCGGCCCAACCCGTTCTACGCTCGGCTCAAGAGCCTGGTGCTGCTCTTCACCGCGGGCGCCGCGCTGCTCTCGGTCTCCATCGCCTCCACGATCGCGACGACGACGACCTTCTTCGAGGTCGGCACGAAGTGGCTGCTGCCGCTGGTCACGGTGCTCATCGTCGGCACGATGCTCACGATCCTGTTCCGGTTCGCGGCGGCCGGCCAGCACAGCTTCCGGCGCGCGGCCCCCGGCGGCTACACGCTGGCCGTGCTGTGGCAGCTGCTCCAGCTGCTCGGCGCGCTCTACGTCTCCGAGGTGCTGGTCGACACGACCGCGATGACCAAGACCTTCGGGCTGGTGCTCGGCCTGATCGGCTTCCTGTTCATCGGCGCGGTGATGGCGGTGCTGTCGATGGAGATCAACGTCGTCATCGCCCGCCGGCTCTACCCCCGCGCCCTGCTCACGCCCTTCACCGACGCGGTCGACCTGACGCCTGCCGACCGGCGCGCCTACGCCTCGTATGCCCGCATGCAGCGGCACAAGGGCTTCGAGCGCGTCTCGGTCACCTGGGACGAGCAGGAGTGAGCTCCTACCTCACCCTCGCCCGCGACGCCCGCGTCGAGATCGAGGTGAAGCACTCGCGCTTCCTCTGCACGCTGCGGCGCGTGCCGTCCGAGGCGGAGGCTCGGGCGCTGGTCGCCGCGCTGCGCAAGGAGCACTGGGACGCGCGGCACCACTGCTCGGCGTTCGTCCTCGGCCCGGACGCGGCTGTGCAGCGGTCCTCCGACGACGGCGAGCCGGCCGGCACCGCCGGGGCGCCGATGCTCGAGGTGCTGCGCGAGGCGGGCGTCTCCGACGTGGTGGCGGTCGTGACGCGGTGGTTCGGCGGCACGCTGCTCGGAGCGGGCGGCCTGGTCCGTGCGTACGGCGATACCGTGCGTCTTGCAGTGGAGTCCGCCGGCACCCTGCGCCGCGACCTCGTGACGGAGTTCGAGGTCTCCCTCGACCACGGCTCCGCCGGGCGGGTCGAGAACGAGCTGCGCGCGCGTGGCCTCGTCGTCCTCGCATCGGCGTACGGCGACCGCGTGACGCTCCTCGTCGGCTCCACGACTCCGGCGTCGGTCGCACCGCTCGTCGCCGAGGTGACCGGGGGCGAGGCGACGGCCGAGCAGGTCGGCGAGCGCTGGGTCGACGCGGGCTGACCCGCCGCGACTAGGCTCGGAGTCGTGTTCTGGATGAGCGCCTTCATCGACGTACCGGCGTCCGGCTTCGAGTCCTCGGTGACCTTCTGGTCGGCCGTGAGCGGCTGCTCGCCGTCGACGCGTCGCGGCGCGGACGAGGAGTTCCTGACCCTCGTGCCCGCGACCGGCGACGCCCACCTGCGGATGCAGAGGGTGGGCGACGGGGCACCGCGGATCCACCTCGACCTGCACGTGCCCGACCCCCGTGCCGCCGCCGATCGGGCGGTCGCGCTCGGGGCCGTCGAGGTGGCCGCCGAGGGCCATGTCGTCATGCGCTCGCCCGGAGGACTGACCTTCTGCTTCGTGGCCCACCCTGCCGCCGAGGTCGCGCCGCCGATGCGCTGGCCCGACGGGTCGCGCAGCATCCTCGACCAGGTGTGCATCGACATCCCGCAGGCGAGCTTCGAGGGCGAGGCCGCGTTCTGGCAGTCGTTGCTGGACTGGCCGCACGTCGGCTCGTCGTACGCCGAGTTCGAGCGCCTCGACCGCCCTGAGGGTCAGGCGCTGAGGGTCCTGCTCCAGCGCGTGCGGGACGACGGCCCGGTGCGCGCGCACCTCGACCTGGCGTGCTCGTCGCGCGAGCGGGAGATGCTGCGCCACGTCGGGCTGGGTGCCCGGGTCGTCGCCGACCACGACGTGTGGACCGTGATGGCCGACCCCGCCGGGATGGCCTACTGCCTGACGGACCGTTCTCCGGACTGAGGGGCGACGCCGACGTAGACCCAGCGCCCGCCGCGCTGCGCGAAGACGCTGCGCTCGTGCAGCGAGCCAACGCCTGAGGGGGAGTCGTAGTGGGCGACGAACTCGACCTCGTCGCCCGTCGCGTCCAGCACCTCGAGCCGCGTCCAGGTCAGGCCCGGCTCGGGTGCGAGGTCGTCGGGGCGGGTGCGCGGGTGCCAGGTGCGGAAGACGTAGTCGGTCTCGCCGACGGCGTACGCAGCGAACCGCGAGCGCATCAGCTGCTCGGGCGTGGTGGCCAGGGCCGTGCCGCGGTGCAGCGGCCCGCAGCATGAGTCGTACGTCGATGCGGAGCCGCACGGGCAGTCGCGAGTGAACACCGGTCGAGCCTAGACGGGTCCGCAGCACGGGGTTTCGCACTACATTGCGACGACCACCCCGTTCTCGAGCACAAGGAGACACGTCTTGACCACCACCAAGCGCGCGACGGCAGGAGCCTTCGTGCTCGCCGCCACGCTGGGCCTGGGTGCGACCTCAGTCGTGCCCGCCCAGTCCGCCGTCATGGCCGCACCCACGGGCACCACGACGACCGTGGCCGTCCAGTCCCCGACGGTCGTCTACGGCGACACCACCAAGCTGACGGTGAGCGTCGACGCGGCCAGCAACGGGGCCAAGCCCGCCGGCAAGGTCGAGGTCGAGGTCGGCGACAAGACCCTCGTCGCCGACGTCACCAACAGCGGCAAGGTCGACTTCGACTGGCCGCTCGTGGATGCCTCGCGCACGCCGTACGCCGTCACCGCCTCGTTCGTCCCGACCGACGCCACCGCGTTCAGCACCTCGGCGTCCGTCCCGGTGAACGTCACGGTGGTCAAGTCCCCGACGGCCACCACGCTCGCCGCGCGGCACAACAAGCTCAAGCGCAAGATCGTCGCCACGAGCGCCACCACGTCGGCGCACGGCCAGGTCCCCACGGGCAAGGTCAAGTTCGTCCTGAAGCGCAACGGTCGCCGGACCGCCGCGACGGTCGTCCCGCTCACCAGCACTGCCGCCGCCAAGGCGGTCTTCCGCAAGGTCTCCAGCAAGGGCCGCTACAAGGTGGTCGCCAAGTACCTCGGCAGCGTGAACTTCCTGAGGTCGAAGACCTCGTTCGACATCACGTCCTGAGCGCCGAACGACACAGGAGCCCCGCCGACCGGCGGGGCTCCTGTGCGTGGTGCGGGTGGGTCAGGGCTTGTTGCCGTTGCCCGGGTGGGTGCCGTTGGCCGCGCAGTACTCCTCGACGGTCATGTCGGCCGCCTCAGCAGCAGCCTCGAGACCGGCGAACGGCGGGGCCTTGCGCTTCTGCTCCTGGCCCTTCTCCGAGCCGGCGAAGTAGGCCGTGCACAGGCCGAAGGTGTTGTGACCGTTGGGGCCGGGCTCGGCGGTCGCGACGACGGTGCCGCCGGCGATGAGGGCGGCGACGGCCGCGGGAACTGCGAGCATGGTGATACGCATGAGATGCCTTCCGAGGAGTTGTTGCTACACCCCATACGGAACTCACGACGAGCGTCGCGAGCCCACCCTCCCCGGTGCGGCTGATTACGAGGGCAGAGTCTGGGCCGTAACCAATGCGCATGGCAAGAGTTTGAGAGGCGTGAATTTCTCTCGGGCTCTTGTCGCGTCCTGTCTCCTCGTGGTCGGTACGGCGACGCTCGGCTGTGCGCCCTCAGGTGCTGACGACGTGGCGGCGAGGGGCTCCCGCCTCGATCCGGACTTCAAGCCGGGCAAGGGCAAGCACCGGGTCGGCGAGCACGGCCGGGCGCGCGGGGCGAAGCCCGCGGCGCGCGAGGGCGAGCGCGACGCGAAGGGGGAGCGCCGCGACGGCGAGAAGACGAAGAGCATCACGAAGCCCGCCGCGTCGAGCCCGTCGAGCACCCCGACGAACGGCCCGTCGAAGAGCTCGTCGAGCAGCCCGACGAAGAGCGCACCGACGACGTCCGGGCCCGCCCCGAGCGAGGGCCAGAGCGCCAGCACCACAGCCACGCCCACGACGGGACCCACTCCTGCCGGCTCAGCGAGCGTGAGCGATCCGCGGGGCGACGTCCGGGGCGGCCTGACGGGCGCCCCGGCCCATGCGGACGCGGTGGGGGCCGTGGTGACGCGCACGGCAGGCGGCTTCGAGGTGCGCATCCAGGTCGCGGGCGCGCTGCCGCAGGTCTGGGACGGGTCCAACGTGGAGAACATCGTGGCGTTCTTCGACGTCGACCTGGACGGTCAGGTCGACTACGAGACCTGGGGCCACCTCGCCGAGGACGGGTGGAGCGCCAGCGCTCGTCGCCCCGACGGTGCGTCGTTCGGTGCAGCCAGCGGTGTGACGGCGACGCCGTCGGGGGACACGCTCGTGCTGAGCTTCCCGGCGTCGGTCGTCGGCGGAGCGACCAGCTTCCAGTGGTCGGTCGCGACCGAGTTCGGGTCGCTGACCCAGGTCGCCTCCGGGACCACCGCCACCGACTTCGCCCCCGACAGCGGCGGGGTGCGGTTCCCCGCCTGACGGGTCCGCGATCAGGCGACGATCCCGAGCGCTGACTCGAGCTTGTCGACCTCCTCGCCCGAGTGCACGGCGATGCGCTGGAGCGAGGGGATGCTGGAGCGGCAGCCGGTGTAGCCGACGTTGAACATGCCGTCGTAGGACACGGCGGTGACGTTGAGCGCCTGGCCGTTGAAGAGCAGGCTGACCGGGAAGAACTCCTCCAGTCGCGAGCCGTCGAGGTAGCGCGTCTCCGAGGGGCCCGGCACGTTGGAGATGACCAGGTTGGAGGCCGGTCGCCCCCGGCCGCCGAAGCCCAGGATCGCCTGCGACAGGAAGGGCAGCATCAGGGCTGCGGTGTAGGTGTCCATGGCAACCCCGCCGACCTGCGGCAGGCGAGCCTTGCCCAGCTGCGTGGAGGACTTGATCCGCTGGATGCGCTCCAGCGGGCACTCGATGTCGGTGCCGAGCATGGCGTAGAGGAACGTGATCGCGTTGCCGACCGACGCGCCGTCGCCCGGTCGCACGGACACCGGGACGTTGGCGGTCAGGGTCTCGTTGGGCAGCTGGTCGTTCTCCAGGAGGTAGCGGCGCAGCGCGCCCCCGATGACAGCCAGGAAGACGTCGTTGAGGCTGCCGTCGGCTGCCTTGGCGATCGTCTTCAGGCGCTCGATCGAGTAGACCTGCGTCGCGAACCGGCGCGGAGCCTGGATGCGGCCGTTGAAGATCGACTTGGGGGCGCGGAACGGCGTGGCCCGCTCCCCGTCGCCCAGACCGGTCGCGGTCTCGAGGTAGGTCCGGCCCAGCGAGGTCGCGACGCCGACGGCATCTCGGCCCGCGCCCACGAGCCCACCGACGCGCGACGGGGACTCGCGGTGCACGACCTCGAGCGCGCCCTGCTTGTTGGGGAGGCCCGACTGGTCGGGTCCGCGGGTGCCCACGGCCCACGGGGGGAGCATGTCGCGGGTCTCGGGGTCAGCCGAGAGCATCCGCTTGAGCAGCCGGATCCCGCCGACGCCGTCGATCTGCGAGTGGTGGGCCTTGAAGTAGAGGGACCAGCGTCCCTCCTCCAGGCCCTCGATCACGTGGCACTCCCACAGCGGGTAGCGGCGGTCCATCTTGGCGCTGTGCAGGCGCGAGATCAGGACACCGAGCTCGCGCTGTGACCCCGGGGCGGGCAGCGCGGAGTGCCGCAGGTGGTAGTCGAGGTCGATCTCGTCGTCCGCGAGCTCCACCCAGCTGGGCACCGGCAGCGACTTGAACAGGTAGTTGAACGGCGGGGCGAACTGGTGGACCTCACGCCAGCGCTTGACCAGGTCGGCCACGAAGGTGGGCTGGCCCTCCGGCACGCTCAAGGTGGCCAGCATCCCGACCTGCATGGGCGTCCTCGACTTCTCGGCGAAGAGCCATGCGGAGTCGTTGATCTTGAGCAACTTGCGAGCCACGTGGAAGTCCTTGCGATGGGGTTTTCGCAGACTAACGACGCAGGGCCGTCCCGGATACGTATTGCCCGTCGGACTACCGTGGCCGGGTGACCACGTCGACCACCGTGTCTGCCACCACACCTCCCGCCATCGCCACCCTCGGAGAGCTCCGCGCCTCCGGCCACGAGCTCAGGCCGCTGCGCGTCGAGCTCCGGGACAACCTGCTCGCGCGCCTGCGTGACGGGGTCGACCCGTGGCCGGGTCTGCACGGCTTCGGCGAGACCGTGATCCCGCAGCTAGAGCGCGCGCTCATCGCCGGCCACGACCTCGTCCTCCTCGGCGAGCGGGGGCAGGGCAAGACACGGCTGCTGCGCTCGTTGGTCGGCCTGCTCGACGAGTGGTCGCCGGTCATCTCCGGGTCCGAGCTGGGGGAGCACCCCTATGACCCGATCACCATCTCCTCCCAGCAGTCGCTGGCGACGTACGGCGACGAGCTGCGCATCTCCTGGCGCCACCGCGACGAGCGGTACTCCGAGAAGCTCGCCACCCCCGACACGAGCGTCGCCGACCTGATCGGCGACGTCGATCCGATGAAGGTGGCGGAGGGCCGCTCGCTCGGTGACCCGGAGACGATCCACTTCGGCCTGATCCCGCGCTCCCACCGCGGCATCGTGGCGATCAACGAGCTGCCCGACCTCGCCGAGCGGATCCAGGTCGCGATGCTCAACGTCATGGAGGAGCGCGACATCCAGATCCGCGGCTACGTCCTGCGGCTGCCCCTCGACGTGCTCGTCGTCGCGTCCGCCAACCCCGAGGACTACACCAACCGCGGGCGCATCATCACCCCGCTCAAGGACCGCTTCGGCGCCGAGATCCGCACCCACTACCCGCTCGAGGTCGTCGACGAGATCGCGGTGATCCGCCAGGAGGCCGACCTCGTCGCCGAGGTGCCCGACGTGCTCGTCGAGATCCTGGCGCGCTTCACCCGCAACCTGCGTGAGTCCAGTGCCGTCGACCAGCGCTCGGGTGTCAGTGCCCGCTTCGCCATCGCCGGCGCGGAGACGATCGCCGCGGCGGCGCTGCACCGCGCGACCGTCAACGGGGAGGACCTCGCGGTCGCCCGTGTCGTCGACCTCGAGACGGCCGTCGAGGTGCTCGGCGGCAAGATCGAGTTCGAGACCGGTGAGGAGGGCCGCGAGAGCGAGGTCCTGACCCACTTGTTGCGTACGGCGATCGCCGAGGCCGTCAGGGGCCACTTCCGTGGCCTCGACCTCGGCCTGCTCGTCGAGGCCATCGAGGACGGCGCGACCATCGCGACGAGCGGTCGCACGACGGCCCGCGAGTTCCTCGCCGGCCTGCCCGTGCTCGGTGAGTCAGAGGTCTACGACGACATCGGTGCGCGCATCGACGCGACCAACGACGGCGAGCGCGCGTGCGCCATCGAGCTCGCGCTCGAGGGGCTCTACCTCGCCCGCCGGGTCGGCAAGGAGACGGACGGCCGGGAGACGGTCTATGGCTGAGCCGCGGACCCCATGAGCCGTTATCGCAAGTACGACGGCGGCGACCCGCTCGCCCCGCCGGTCGACCTGGCGGAGGCGCTGGACGCGATCGGCCAGGAGGTGATGGCCGGCTACTCGCCCGAGCGCGCGATGCGCGAGTTCCTGCGCCGCGGTGGGCAGGACCAGCAGGGGCTGGACGACCTCGCGCGGCGGATCGCAGAGAAGCGGCGCGACCTGCTGCAGCGCCACAACCTCGACGGAACCATGCAGCAGGTGCGCGAGCTGCTCGACCAGGCGGTGCTCGCCGAGCGCGGACAGCTCGCCCGCGACGTGGTGATGGAGGACGGCGACCGGGCGTTCCGCGAGCTCCAGCTCGACAACCTCCCGGACTCCACGGCCGCTGCGGTGACCGAGTTGTCGACGTACGACTGGACGTCGTCGGAGGCTCGCGCGGCCTACGACGAGATCAAGGACCTGCTCGGCCGCGAGCTGCTCGACCAGCGCTTCGCCGGCATGAAGGAGGCGATGGAGGGCGCGACCGACGAGGACCGCGCCGCCATCAACGAGATGCTCGGCGACCTCAACGACCTGCTGGAGAAGCACTCGCGTGGAGAGGACACCGACGAGGACTTCGCCGACTTCATGGACAAGCACGGCGACTTCTTCCCGGAGGACCCGCAGGACATCGACGAGCTCATGGACACCCTGGCCGAGCGCTCGGCCGCCGCCCAGCGGATGCTCAACTCGATGACGCCCGAGCAGCGCGCCGAGCTGATGCAGCTCTCGCAGCAGGCGTTCGGCTCCCCGGAGCTGATGCAGCAGCTCGCCCGGATGGACGCCAACCTCCAGTCGCTGCGCCCGGATCTCGACTGGGGCAGCTCGGCGAACTTCGACGGGGAACAAGGGCTGGGCCTCGGCGACGGCACCGGCGCCTTCCAGGACCTTGCGGAGCTCGACGCGCTGGCCGACCAGCTCTCCCAGACCTACGGCGGAGCGCGGATGGAGGACGTCGACCTCGACGCCCTCGCCCGACAGCTCGGCGACCAGGCCGCCGTCGACGCGCGCACGCTGGCGGACCTGGAGAAGGCGCTGCGCAGCTCCGGCTACCTCCAGCGCGGCTCCGACGGGGAGCTGCGGCTCTCACCGAAGGCGATGCGCCAGCTCGGCAAGGCGCTGCTCCGCGACGTCGCGACCCGGATGTCCGGGCGCCAGGGACAGCGCGAGTCGCGCAACGCCGGTGCTGCCGGCGAGCTCTCCGGGGGCACCCGCGCGTGGGAGTACGGCGACACCGAGCCGTGGGACGTCACGCGCACGATCACCAACGCGGTCCTGCGGACGGCCTCCGAGACGCTGGTTGAGCAGCGAGGCACGAGCGTGTCGAAACCGAGGCTTCGCCTGAACATGGCGGACATCGAGGTCCAGGAGACCGAGGAACGCACCCAGGCGGCGGTGGCGCTGCTCGTCGACACCTCCTTCTCGATGGCGATGGACGGCCGCTGGGTGCCGATGAAGCGCACCGCACTCGCGCTGCACCAGCTGATCCAGTCCCGCTTCCGCGGCGACCACCTGCAGCTCATCGGCTTCGGCCGGCACGCCCAGGTGATGGAGATCGAGGAGCTGACCGCGCTCGACGCGCGCTGGGCCAAGGGCACCAACCTGCACCACGGCCTGCTGCTCGCCAACCGGCACTTCCGCAAGCACCCCAACGCCCAGCCCGTGCTGCTGATCGTCACCGACGGCGAACCGACCAGCCACCTCGAGCCGGACGGGGACGTGTGGTTCTCCTACCCGCCCCACCCGCTGACGATCGCCAACACCGTGCGCGAGCTCGACAACTCGCGGCGGCTCGGTGCGCAGACGACGTTCTTCCGGCTCGGCGAGGACCCGGGCCTGGCGCGCTTCATCGAGTCGATGGCCCGCCGGGTCGAGGGGCGGATGGTCTCGCCCGAGCTCGACGACCTCGGCGCCGCCGTCGTCGGGTCCTATCTCGGCGACCGGTCGGCGTCGACGTACAGGGAGCAGTTCGGTGGCTGGTACGGCGGCGACCGCGGCTTCTGGGTCGGCTGAGACCCTCCCGCTGACCTCAGCCGGCCAGCATCCGCATCAGCTCGGCGCCCATCTGCTCGACCACGGGTCAAGGCCGCCCACGGTGGTGCGGAACTGCAGCACGGCCGAGTCGGAGGCCCGCCACTCGTGGCACGGGTCAGACCGCGAAGCCGGGGAGGTTCTCCTCCAGGATCGCGCGGAACGGTGCCTCGGCCTCGAGCTGGCTGAGCAGGCCGAGGCCCCCGAGCCAGGTGCGGTGGATGAGCAGGTAGTTGGCCGGCAGGTTGAGCTTGGTCGCGACCGTGAACGCCGGGTCGCGCGGGTTGTTGATCCGCTCGAACTGGGCCCGCATCCACGTGCGGCTGAAGCGGAAGCGCTCGACCCGCGCCGGCTCGATGAAGGGCGCGAGGTAGTCGAGGACGAGGTGCGGATCAACGCGCACGTTGTCCTTGATGAAGCCCTCCTCGCGGAGCCCGGCGACGAGCTGGTCGACGTCGGCGTCGCGCGCGATCCGGATCAGCGTCCCCATCGCGGTCGGCAGGTGGCGATCGGGCAGCCGGGCGACGGCACCGAAGTCGAGCACGCCGAGCTGGCCGGTGTCGGGCATCGGGCGGAAGTTCCCCGGGTGCGGGTCGGCGTGCAGCATGCCGGTGCGGACGGGCCCGGAGAAGAGGAAGCGGGCGAGCAGCTCGCCGTAGTGGTCGCGTTCGGTCTGCGTCCCCTCCCGGATGACGTGGGCGAGGCTGTACGGCGACTCGAGCCACTCGGTGACCAGCACCTTCTCCCCGCTGGCCACGACGTCGGGGATGACGAAGTCCGGGTCGTCGCGGAACGCGGCGGCGAAGACACGCTGGGCCTCGGCCTCCAGGGAGTAGTCGAGCTCGTCGGCGGCGCGCGCCTGCAGCTCGGCGACGAGGGGCTTGATGTCGATGCCGGGGAAGACCGGGGCGATGCCCTTGGCCAGGCGGGCGAGCTGGCGCAGGTCGCTCATCAACGCCTCGCCGGCGCCGGGATATTGCACCTTCACGGCCACGTCGCGACCGTCGGACCACCGCCCCTTGTGCACCTGCCCGATGCTCGCCGCGGCGGTCGGCCCGCCGTCGAGCCAGACGAGCTGCTTCTTCCAGGTCGGCCCGAGGTCGTTCTCGAGCTGGTCGCGCACCGTCTGGGTCGGCATCGGCGGCGCATCGTCCTGCAGCTTGGTCAGGTTGGCGCGGTACGGCGCCACCAGCTCGTCGGGCAGTGCGGCCTCGAGCACGCTCAGCGCCTGCCCGAACTTCATCGCTCCACCCTTGAGCTCACCCAGCGTCCTGAACAGCTGCTCGGCCGTGCGCTGCTGCACCTCGTTGAGCACCATCTCCGCCGGCGCACCGCCCAGGCGCCTGCCGAAACCCACCGCCGTACGCCCTGCATAGCCGAGGGGCAGCGCCGCCAGGCGTGCGCCGCGTGCGATGCCCTTGCGGGGAAGTTCGGTCATGGAAGTCAGTGTCGCCGATGCCCGGTTGGCGCGTCCTATCGTGATCGCCATGGAGCTCGAGTTCGCCGGTGAGGTCGTCGAGTGGCGCGGACCAGCGCCCTTCCACTTCGTGCCGCTCCCGCCCGACGAGGCCGACCTGGTCGACGAGGTGAAGGCGGAGGTCGCCTACTGGGGCGTGATCCCCGTGACCGCGTCGCTGGGGAGACCACCTTCACCACCGCGATGTTCCCGAGCGAGGGGACCTACTTCCTGCCGCTCAAGGACGCCGTCCGGCGAGCCGAGGGCGTCGGGCCCGGCGACGTCGTCGAGGTCCGGCTCAGCGTCGGTCGCTAGGCCAGTCGATGCCCGAGGGCGGTCAGCCGGTCGGTGGAAATCCCGGGAACCCAGGACAGCGGTATTCCCCAGCCACGGGGTGGCTGTCAGATACCGCTGTCTTAGCCGAGGTCGGCGTCATCGGGCGTAGACGCTGATGTGCCGCTCGCTGCGGGCGGTGAAGGGCTCGCCCTGCCAGCCGCCGAAGCGGTCGCGCAGCCGCAGCCCGGCTAGTTGTACTCGGCTGACAGGTTCATGACAGCCG
>NZ_CM001852.1:3080199-3090039 GCF_000389985.1 Nocardioides sp. CF8 | reverse complement strand
GACCACGACCACATCGTCCCGTTCGACCACCACGACCCCGACGCGGGTGGCGCGTCGTGCGACTGCAACATCGCGCCCCTGTGTCGCCATCACCACCAGCTCAAGACCCACGCCGGGTGGCGCTACACGCCCCTCGAGAGGGGCACCTGGCTCTGGTCCGACCCCCACGGCCAACAGTTCCTCCGCGACCCCGACGGCACCACCGACGTCACCCCCACCGACCATCGCAGAGGCACAGGCTGCCGACACCAGGTCGACCGCCAATAGGCTGCCGCTGTGCCCGATCACTTGGCTGCCCGACTCGCCCGCCGGGACAGCGGATACCTGCTGTTCGGTCTCACCCCGCCGCGACGTTCGGTCGTTCCCGAGGAGGCGCAGCGGATCGCCGACGTCACCCTCGAACGCCTCGACGCGCTCGACCTGGACGGGTTGTTGCTCTACGACATTGTCGACGAGAGCGACCGGACCGACCAGAGCCGTCCGTTCCCCTATCTCCCGACCATCGACCCTGCCGACTACCTCGCGAACCACCTCAGCGCCTGGGAGCGGTCGGTCGTCGTCTATCGCTGCGTCGGCAAGTACACCCAACCCCAGCTGGAGACCTGGCTGCGTGACCAGGACCCCGAGCGGGTGTCCACCGTCTTCGTCGGAGCGGCCTCGCGGGAGCTCGCGGTGCAGACGACCCTGGCCGACGCCCAGGAGCTGCGGGGTCGAGCGAGGCCGGAGATCCTCCTGGGGGCCGTTGCGATCCCCGAGCGTCACGCGGCGGGGGCCGGGGAAGACGCCAGGCTGCTCGCCAAGGCGGAGCGCGGCTGTTCGTTCTTCATCACCCAGGTCGTCTACGACGCCCAGGCCGCCCGCAACCTGGTCTCCGACTACTACTACGCGTGCCGCGACCGCGGGACCGAGCCGGCGCCCATGATCTTCACGCTGTCCGTCTGCGGATCGCTCAGGACGCTCGAGTTCCTGCGCTGGCTGGGGGTGCAGGTGCCGCGATGGATGGAGAACTCCCTGCGCCACAGCGACGACACGCTCGAGGCGTCCTTGGCGCACTGCCTGGCGACGGCCCACGACCTCGCGCGGTTCTGCCGCTCGCTCGGGATGCCCTTCGGATTCAGCGTCGAGAGTGTCTCGATCCGCAAGGCCGAGATCGATGCCGCGATCACCCTCGCGCACCGGGTGCGTGCCGAGGTCCTTTGACCGACCAGGGGCGTGATCAGCCCAGGGCGTCCGGCTCCGGCAGCAGCGGCAGTCGCCGAGAGCTGACGAACGACCGCTCGGTGCCGTCGACCGGGTCCGTGAACGCCAGCTCGCTCGCGAGCAGCTGGAGCGGTCGGGAGAAGTCGTCGATGTCGGTCTCGTGGACGACGGGATAGAGCGGGTCGTCGACAATCGGGATGCCGAGACCGTGGAGGTGCAGGCGCAGCTGGTGGGTGCGCCCGGTGCGGGGCGTCAACCGATAGACCGCGAGGTCGTCGCCCACCCGGGACTCCAGCTCGACGAGCGTCTCCGCGTTCACCGGAGCACCCTCGACGACAGCGGCCTGCCACTCGCCGCGCGTCTTGTGGATGTGGTTGCGGACGGTGACAGGCAGGGCGAGGTCGGGGCGGAAGGGCGCGAGCGCGCGGTAGGTCTTGCGAACGGTGCCGTGCTCGAACATCACTTGGTAGGGCCCGCGCCAGCGCTTCTCGACGGCCAGCAGCAGCAGGCCCGAGGTCACCCGGTCGAGCCGGTGCAACGTCGAGACCTCGGGCAGTCCCAGCGAGTCCCGCAGCTTGACCACGACGCTCTGCAGGACGTGCTGGCCGCGGGGGATGGTGGACAGGAACGCCGGCTTGTCGACCACGATGATGCGCTCGTCGCGGTGCACGATCGTCAAGGAGCCCGGCACCTCGACCTCGTCGCGCAGGTCCCGGTGGAACCACACGAAGGTGTGCGGGCGGTAGGGATCGTCGGCGAGGACCGGGCTGCCGTCGCCGTACACGAAGCGCTCTGCGGCCAGGAAGGCGGAGACGTCGACGTGCGCCGGCAGCTTGTCCCTCAGCCAGGCGGCCATGGTCGGCCACGGTGGGGACGGCGCGGCCACCCGATCGGGAGTCCGCACCCACGCCGCGCTCAGGCCGTGGCGGGCGGGCAACGGCGAAAGAGGGGGCACCGTGGCGATGCTAGGGCCTGACAAGATGACGACGTGACCTACCAACTCAGTCCCGACCACCGCGCGAGTGCGATTTCGGCGATGATGACCACCGAGCTCGACGTGCTGGTCGTCGGCGGCGGCATCGTCGGCGCGGGCGCGGCGCTCGACGCCGTCACCCGCGGGCTGAGCGTCGGCCTGCTCGAGCAGCGAGACCTGGCCTCGGGCACGAGCTCGCGCAGCTCCAAGCTCGTCCACGGTGGGCTGCGCTACCTCGAGATGTTCGACTTCGCGCTGGTCAAGGAGGCCCTCGAGGAGCGCGGCCTGCTGCTCACGCAGCTCGCCCCCCACCTCGTGCGGCCGGTGCCGTTCCTCTACCCGCTCAAGCACGCGTGGGAGCGGCCCTACGTCGGCGCCGGCGTCGCGCTCTACGACGGTATGGCGATGACGGGCAAGTACGACATGGGCGTGCCCCGCCACAAGCACATCTTCCGCAAGCAGCTCTCGCGGATGGCCCCCGACATCAAGACCGACGAGCTGCACGGCGCGATCCGCTACTACGACTGCCAGGTCGACGACGCGCGACTCGTGATGACCATCGCGCGCACCGCGGCCAACAACGGCGCCCAGATCGCGACCCGCTGCAAGGTCACCGGCTTCCTGCGCGAGGGCGACCGCGTCGTCGGAGCGACCGCGCTCGACCTCGAGAACGACGTCGAGTTCGAGGTCCGCGCCAAGGTCGTCATCAACGCCGCCGGGGTGTGGACCGACGAGGTCCAGGTGCTCATCGGCGGCGACGCGACCCTCGACGTCGACGCGAGCAAGGGCATCCACCTGGTCGTCCCGCGCGACCGCATCCGTTCCGACTGCGGCTTCATCACGAAGACCGAGAAGTCGGTCCTCTTCGTCATCCCGTGGGGTGCCTTCTGGATCATCGGCACCACCGACACCCCCTGGGACCTCGACCTCGCGCACCCCTCGGCCAGCAAGACCGACATCGACTACGTCCTGGGCCACCTCAACGCGCTGCTGAAGGACCCGCTCGACCACCGCGACGTGGTCGGTGTCTATGCCGGCCTTCGGCCGCTTCTCAAGCCCGTCGTCAAGCGCCCCAAGGGCGACCTCGGCGAGACGACCAAGCTCTCGCGCGAGCACACCGTCGCCAACCCGGTGCCGGGCCTGGTCCTGATCGCGGGCGGCAAGCTCACGACCTACCGGGTCATGGCCAAGGACGCGGTCGACCACGCACTGCGTCCACAGGGAGGGGGCGACTTCCGGGTCGCGCCCCCCAGCATCACCGAGCGGGTGCCGCTCGTCGGTGCCTGGGGCTACGAGGCGCGCACCAACCAGCGCGTCGCCCTCTCCCGCGAGTCGGGCATCGAGATCGGCATGATCGACCACCTGCTCGGGCGCTACGGCGGCCTCGTCGACGAGGTGCTCGAGCTCGTCCGGTCCCGTCCCGAGCTGGCCGAGCCGCTCGAGGGCGCCCCGCTCTACCTCGCTGCCGAGGTCGTCTACGCCGTCACCCACGAGGGGGCGCGTCACCTCGACGACGTGCTCACGCGGCGTACGCGCATCTCGATCGAGACCTTCGACCGCGGCATCGCCTCCGCACGCCCGGCGGCCGACCTGATGGCGGGCGAGCTCGGCTGGAGCATCGAGCGCGCCGACGAGGAGGTCGACCACTACCTGCGCCGCGTCGAGGCGGAGCGCCAGTCCCAGCTCAAGATCACCGACCAGGAGGCCGACGAGGCGCGCGTGCAGGCGCCCGACATCGTCTGACGGGACGCGCGCCCCTCAGGCGCCCAGTGCAGTCGTGAGGTCGACGCGGCCGCCGTCGCGCTCCAGGCTCTGCTGGGTGCGCGCGATGGTGGCCGCGGACGGCACGACGTACGTCGCCAGCAGCCCCAGCGAGATCACGGCCCCCAGCAGGTAGAGCACGAGGCCGCCCTCGTCGGCGACGAAGGCGAGCGCGATCGAGGCGATCGCCGGAGTCTCGGCGATCGCCATCCGGCTGAAGGTGCCCGACTGGAACGCCTTCCGCGCCTGCTCGGCGGACTCCTCGCTCGTCGCACCCGGTGCGATGGCAGGAGCCCGGAAGCCCACGGACCGGATCAGCCCGGCCGCGCCGGCCCCGAGCGCCGCGACGACGGCGAGCCACAGCACGTCGGGCAGATCGGTGCGGCGGGGCAGGACGAACCACAGGGCGACGCCCATGATCACCAGGGAGCTCATGACGGCGCTGACCACGGTGCGCAGGGACGAAAGCATGGCGCGACCCTAGCCGTTTACAAAGATCTTTGATATGTCAAATGGCGGGACAATGTGACTGACGGGTAGCAGTGAGTGGGAGTGCGGCCTACGCTCGACACATGAGCGAGCAGAATTCATCCTCCGGTCACCTCGTCGACGGTCCCGCAGACCCCGAGCACGACCCGCGGGCGTCCTACGCCCTCGAGCCTGACTACGTCGCCGCTTTGACCGAGCGCGTCCTGACGTCCACGGGTGCCGCGACCCCTCTCGACTCACCCCTCAACGGCCAGCCGCTGGCCGTGATCCCGCAGTCGAGCCCCGACGACGTGGCCGAGGCATTCGTGCGCGCCCGCAAGGCGCAGGCGGCCTGGGCGAAGACGTCCATCGACGAGCGCGCCGCCGTGCTGCTGCGCTACCACGACCTGCTGCTCGAGCGGCAGGAGGAGCTCCTCGACCTGGTGGGCCTGGAGTCCGCCAAGTCGCGCAAGGACGCCTTCCTCGAGGTCGCCCACCTCGCGCTGACCGCTCGCTACTACGCGCGCACCGCCCACGACCACCTCGACACCCGCCGCGTCCCGGGCATGTTCCCGACGCTGACGCGCGCCGAGATCAACCGGGTGCCCAAGGGCGTCGTCGGCATCATCTCGCCGTGGAACTACCCGCTCACGATGGCCGTGTGCGACGGGCTGCCGGCGATCCTCGCGGGCAACGCCGTGGTCGCGAAGCCCGACGCGCAGACCATGCTGACCGCGCTGCTGGCCATCAAGCTGCTCGAGGAGGCCGGCATGCCGCGCGACCTCTGGCAGGTCGTCGCCGGCCCCGGTCGCGAGCTCGGCACCCCGATCATCCAGGGCTCCGACTACATCTGCTTCACCGGCTCCACGGCCACGGGCAAGCTGATCGCCGCCCAGTGCGCCGAGCGCCTCATCGGCTGCTCGCTCGAGCTCGGCGGCAAGAACCCGATGCTCGTCCTGCGCGACGCCTCCGTCGAGAAGGCGGCCGAGGGCGCCGTACGCGCCGTCTTCTCCAACGCCGGACAGCTCTGCGTCTCGATGGAGCGCCTCTATGTCGCCGACCAGGTCTACGACCGCTTCGTCGACCGGTTCGTGGCCCGCACGCAGGCCATGAGCCTGGGCGCCAGCCTCGAGTGGACCGTCGACATGGGCTCGCTCATCTCCCAGGACCAGCTCGACACCGTGCAGGCGCACGTCGACGACGCGGTCGCCAAGGGCGCGCGCGTGCTCACCGGCGGCAAGGCCCGTCCCGACCTCGGCCCGTTCTACTTCGAGCCGACCATCCTGGAGGGCGTCTCGCCCGACATGACCTGCTTCGGCCACGAGACCTTCGGGCCCGTCGTGTCGATCTACCGCTTCCACGACGAGGCCGACGCCGTCGCCCGCGCCAACGAGGGCACCTACGGCCTCAACGCCGCGATCTACACCCAGGACGGCAGCCGGGGGCGCGAGCTGGCCCGCCAGATCAAGTGCGGCACCGTCAACATCAACGAGGCCTACGGTGCGACCTTCGGCTCGCTCGCGGCGCCGATGGGCGGCATGCGCGAGTCCGGGATGGGCCGTCGCCAGGGCGCTGAGGGCATCCACCGCTACACCGAGGCCCAGTCGGTCGCGACCCAGCGGGTCATTCCGATCGCGCCCGTGTTCGGGATGTCGGAGAAGGCCAACGCCAAGGTGCTGACGGCCAGCCTGCGGGTGCTGAAGAAGCTGGGCCGGGCATGACCGAGCCGGTGCACTACGACGTCCTGGTCATCGGCTCGGGCTTCGGCGGCTCGGTCACCGCGCTGCGGCTGACCGAGAAGGGCTACAAGGTCGGCGTGCTCGAGGCCGGCGCCCGCTTCGAGGACGGCGACTTCCCCGCGACCTCCTTCGACGCCAAGCGCTTCCTCTTCGCGCCGGCGCTGGGGATGTACGGCATCCAGCGCATCGACATGGTCAAGGACTGCATGATCCTGGCCGGCGCGGGCGTCGGTGGCGGCTCCCTCGTCTACGCCAACACCCTCTACGAACCGCTCGATGCGTTCTACCGCGACCCGTCGTGGTCGCACATCACCGACTGGAAGTCCGAGCTGACTCCCTACTACGACCAGGCCAAGCGGATGCTCGGCGTCGTCGACACGCCGTGGCACACACCCTCCGACGAGGTGATGAAGCAGGTCGCCGAGGAAATGGGAGTGGCCGACACCTTCCACCCCACTCCGGTCGGGGTGTTCTTCGGTGGTCCCCAGGACCAGTCCGATCGTCAGGGCGTCTCGCACTCCGACCCCTACTTCGGTGGTGCCGGTCCCGAGCGCAACGCCTGCATCGGCTGCGGCGAGTGCATGACAGGTTGCCGCCACAACGCCAAGAACACCCTGGTGAAGAACTACCTCTACCTCGCCGAGCAGAACGGCGCCGTGGTGCACCCGCTGACCACGGTCACCCGCGTGGCCCCGCGCGCCGACGGCGGCTACACGATCGAGACGCGGTGGACCAAGGCCAAGCTCTCGCGGCGTACGGCGACCAAGACCTTCACCGCCGACCAGGTCGTCTTCGCGGCGGCCGCGCTCGGCACCCAGAAGCTCCTGCACAAGCTCAAGGGCGAGGGCGACCTGCCGCAGGTCAGCGACCGGCTCGGAGTACTGACCCGCACCAACTCCGAGGCGATCCTCGGCGCACTGGCGCCCGACCTCTCCACCGACTACACCGAGGGCGTGGCGATCACCTCGTCCTTCCACCCCGACGAGCACACCCACATCGAGCCGGTCCGCTACGGCAAGGGCTCCAACGCGATGGCCTTCATGCAGACCGTCCTCGCTGATGACGTGCCGGGGGAGGCCCGCCTCAAGACGTGGGGCAAGGAGCTGTGGAAGAAGCGACGCGAGGCCCTCGACCTCTACGACATGAAGCACTGGTCCGAGCGGACCATCGTCGCCCTCGTCATGCAGACCCTCGACAACTCGATCACCACCGTCGGGGTCAAGGGCCGCTTCGGCTGGCGGATGTCGTCCAAGCAGGGCCACGGCGAGCCCAACCCGACCTACATCCCGGTCGCCTACGACGCGGTCCGCCGGATGGCGAAGGTCATCAACGGCGAGCCGGGCGGCAACATCGGCGAGCCCTTCGAACGGCCCCTGACGGCGCACTTCATCGGCGGCTGCACGATCGGGGACAGCCCCGAGACCGGTGTGGTCGACGCCTACCAGCGCATGTACGGGCACCCGGGCGTCCACATCGCCGACGGCTCGGCGATCTCGGCCAACCTGGGCGTCAACCCGTCGCTGACGATCACGGCCCAGGCGGAGCGCGCCATGGCCTTCTGGCCCAACAAGGGCGAGGCCGACCCGAGGCCGGCCCTCGGCTCGGCCTACCAGCAGATCGCGCCCGTCGAGCCCAAGAACCCGGTCGTGCCCGTCGACGCGCCCGCCGCCCTGCGGCTGCCCATCGTCGGCGTCAGCTGAGCCATTTCGCGCGGAACTTTCCGCAATAACCGCGTAACCCACCGTGGTGGGGGTCGTTGCCAAGGAGAGAGACCCGGCAAGCAACGCTCCCTCCCAGTGGCCGGGTCTTTCGTTCCAGGCTCTGTCCAGCAGCGGCTCGGGACTACCCAGGGCCTGACCATCCTCCCTCCCCGGTCAGGCCCTGGTGCTATTTCTCGCGATGGTTGCGGCCCGGCCTGACGCTCAGCCGTCAATCCCCGGTCAGGTCCTGGTGCTATTTCCGAATAGACTCCGCGGGTGACCGCGAACCCAGACCACGACCTCGTCCTCGTCGTCGACTTCGGTGCCCAGTACGCCCAGCTGATCGCCCGCCGGGTGCGCGAGGCCAGGGTCTACTCCGAGATCGTTCCGCACTCGCTGCCGGTGGCCGACATGCTGGCCCGCAAGCCGAAGGCGATCATCCTCAGCGGCGGCCCGTCCTCGGTCTACGCCGATGGTGCGCCCCGCATCGACACCGCCATCTTCACGGCGGGGGTCCCGGTCTTCGGCATGTGCTACGGCTTCCAGCTGATGGCCAGCGGCCTCGGCGGCGAGGTCGCCCACACGGGTGCGCGTGAGTACGGCCGCACGCCCGTCTCCGTCACGACCCCCGGCACGCTCCTGGCCGGCATCCCCGAGACCCACAACGTGTGGATGTCGCACGGTGACTCCGTCGCCAGCGCCCCCGAGGGCTTCACGGTCCTGGCCTCGACCGACGTCACCCCGGTCGCCGCGTTCGAGGACGTCGCCCGCGGCCTGGCCGGCGTCCAGTGGCACCCGGAGGTGCTGCACTCCGAGCACGGCCAGCAGGTGCTCGAGCACTTCCTGCACGAGATCGCCGGCTGCCGCCAGACCTGGACGATGGTCAACATCGTCGAGGAGCAGGTCGAGCGGATCCGCGAGCAGATCGGTGAGAACGGACGCGCGATCTGCGCCCTGTC
This sequence comes from Nocardioides sp. CF8, assembly GCF_000389985.1. NCBI lineage: Bacteria > Bacillati > Actinomycetota > Actinomycetes > Propionibacteriales > Nocardioidaceae > Nocardioides > Nocardioides sp. CF8. The sequence continues at coordinate 3,081,239 of NZ_CM001852.1, read as the reverse complement.
CGGTGGCGTCGACTCCGCTGTCGCCGCCGCGATCGTGCAGCGCGCGATCGGCGACCGCCTCACCTGCGTCTACGTCGACCACGGGATGATGCGCAAGGGCGAGACCGAGCAGGTCAAGCGTGACTTCGAGGAGGTCTTCGACGCCCTCGACGTGGTCGACGCGGCCGACCAGTTCCTCGACGCACTCGCCGGGGTCCACGACCCCGAGGAGAAGCGCAAGATCATCGGGCGCGAGTTCATCCGCACCTTCGAGGCGGCCGAGGTCCGTGTCTTCGGCGGCCTGGCCGGCGGCGACGCCACTGCGTGGCTCGTCCAGGGCACGCTCTACCCGGACGTCGTCGAGTCCGGCGGCGGCGCCGGCACCTCCACGATCAAGTCCCACCACAACGTCGGCGGCCTGCCCGACGACCTGCAGTTCGAGCTCGTCGAGCCGCTGCGCACGCTCTTCAAGGACGAGGTGCGCGCCGTCGGTGAGCAGCTCGGCCTGCCCTCCACGATGGTCTGGCGCCAGCCCTTCCCGGGTCCCGGCCTGGGCATCCGCATCATCGGCGAGGTGACCCGCGAGCGGCTCGACCTGCTCCGCGAGGCCGACGCGATCGCCCGCGAGGAGCTCACGCGTGCCGGACTCGACCGCGAGATCTGGCAGATGCCGGTCGTGCTGCTGGCGGACGTCCGCTCCGTCGGCGTACAAGGCGATGGCCGCACCTACGGCCACCCCGTCGTCCTGCGGCCCGTCACCTCCGAGGACGCGATGACCGCCGACTGGGCGCGGCTGCCCTACGAGGTGATGGAGAAGATCTCCACCCGCATCACCAACGAGGTCGCCGACATCAACCGCGTCACCATCGACATCACCTCCAAGCCGCCGGGCACCATCGAGTGGGAGTGAGCCGCGCGGTCCACCACCTCGACCTCTGGGTCGCCGACCTCCCGGTCGCGCTCGTCGTGGAGTGATCCAGGCTTGGACCGGTTCCTGGCCGCGCTACCGAACAGTCAGGGGGTCTCCACGAGGCAATGTCAATCGGTCGAAGCAATTTGGG
>NZ_CM001852.1:3047602-3080099 GCF_000389985.1 Nocardioides sp. CF8 | reverse complement strand
ACCTGTCACCCCGACCCGTGAGCCGCAAGGGCTAGTGCCCGATCAGTGGACGGTCTCGATCGGTCCGGCGATCTCCTCGACCGTGAGCTCGTGGTCGTCGCGGTCGAGCTTGCTCGGCCACCAGATCTTGCCGCCGAGGTCCATGTTGATCGCGGTGACGAGCACCGAGCGGACGATCATCGTGTCGAGGATGACACCGAGGGCGACGGCGACACCGAGCTGGGCCAGGAACACCACCGGGATGGTCCCGAGCACCAGGAACGTCGCCGCGAGCACCAGGCCGGCGCTCGTGATCACGCCACCGGTCGAGGTCAGCGCCACCAGTGAGCCCTTGCGGGTGCCCAGGTGCATCGTCTCCTCGCGGACTCGCGTCATCAAGAAGATGTTGTAGTCGATGCCCAGCGCGACCAGGAACACGAAGGAGAACAGCGGGAACCCCGGGTCGGAGCCGGCGAAGCCGAAGACGTGCTTGAACAGCAGGGAGCTGATCCCGAGCGCGGCCCCGAAGGACAGCACGACTGTGCCCATCAGGATCAGCGGCGCCAGCACCGAGCGCAGCAGCGCCACCAGGATCAAGAACACCACCAGCAAGATGATCGGGATGATCAGCACGTTGTCGGCGTTGGCTGCCTCCTTGGTGTCGAGGTAGAACGCCGACCCGCCGCCCACCAGGGCGTCGGCGCCGTCCACCGCGTGCACGGCGTCGCGCACGGCCTGGACGGCCTCGAACGCGGCCGGTGACGACGGGTCGGAGTCGATCGTGGCCTCGATGAAGGCCACGCCGTCCTTGACGACCGGAGCCTGGGGCGCCTCGACGCCCGTGATGCCGGTCATCGCCTCGGCGACGGCGTCACCCTGCTCGGCGTTGGCGACGACGGCCACGGTGTTGGACTGGTCGACCAGACCGTGCTCCACCAGCGTCTTCTGGCCGGTGATCGACTCGAACTCCTTGGTGTAGGTGTCCTCGGTCGACAAGCCGTTGGTGTCGAGGGTGAAGAGCCCCAGGCAGCAGACGGCCAGGATGAGGCTCGTGCCGACCCAGACCCGGCGCGGCTTGGGCGCGATCTTGCGGCCGACCTTGGCCCAGACGCCGGTCTGCGTGGGCTCGGGCGAGCCGAACGCGGGGCGGCGCGGCCAGAAGATCCAGCGCCCCGTGATCACCAGCAGGGCGGGCAGCAGCGTCACCATGACGACGAACGTCACCGCGATGCCGATGGCGGCCACCGGACCGAGGCCGGCAGTGGAGTTCATCTCGGCGAACAGCAGGCACAGCATGCCCAGCACCACGGTCGCCGCACTGGCGAGGATGGCGGGCGCGGCACGGTGCAGCGCGAAGGCCATCGCCTCGTGCCGGTTGTCGTGGCGACGGAGCTCCTCTCGATAGCGCGCCACCAGGAGCAGGGCGTAGTCGGTGCCGGCGCCGATGACCAGGATCGTGAGGATCGCCTGGGACTGCCCGTTGACGGTCAGGTCGGCGTACTTCGCGAGGAGGTAGATCAGGGCCTGGGACGAGACGAGCGCGAACATCGCGCACAGGATCGGCAGCACCCACAGCACCGGGCTGCGGTAGGTGAACAGCAGGATCAGGATCACGACGCTCAACGTCGCGAAGAGCAGCGTGGTGTCGATGCCGCCGAAGGCCTCGGCCGCGTCCGCGGCCTGCCCGCCCATGCCGGCGACATAGACCTCGACGCCGTCGATCTGGGCAATGCCGCGCAGCTCGTCGGCTGCGTCGGGCAGGGCGTTCCACCCGTCCTTGCCGAAGTTGAACGTGACCTGGGTCTGGGCGACCTCGCCGTCCTCCGAAACGGCGGGGAACCCGAACTGCTCGGCCGTGGCCGGGCTGACGACGGGGGCCTGGGCGGCCTCGTCGATGCCCTCGAGCGCGGCGAACTCGGTCGCCTGCTCCTCGATGGCGGCGAGGTCGGCCTCGGTCAGGCCGCCCTCGCGCTCGTAGACGACGAGGGTGGGGATCGCGTTGACGTCCTGGAAGGCGCCGAGCTTGTCGAGCGCGCGGGTCGACTCAGCGCTCTCGGGCAGCCACGAGGACGCCTCGTTGTTCTGCACGTCGACGAGCTTGGAGGCGAACATGGAGGACCCGACGGCGATGGCCAGCCAGGCGATGAGAACGATCCACTTGGTGATGGGGCCGGTCAGCGAACCGGCGATCTGTCGATGCATGAGGACAAGTCAACCGGAGCCCACCGACGCCACGCATCCGGATTGACCCTGAGGCAGCCTCAGGGTCCCCGAGGTTTTACCCCACGTTGGGCACGCGGTCAGCGGACCTGCAGCCGGAACGGGGTCTCCATGTCCCCGTCGTCGGCGACCGGCGCGACGGCGTACTCCATCGAACCGTCGAGACCGAGCCGCACGATCGCCCACTCGGCGTCCTGGTAGGTGACGACCAGCAGGTGGGTCGAGTCCTCCCAGACCGCGTCGAAGTAGACCGCGCTGGTGCCCTTGCGGTCGCTCGCCCACGAGCGCTCGAGGGCGCCCGAGCGCAGGTCGAGCAGGTCGAGGTCGGAGGGACCGAAGCCGTCGGAGTAGGCCGGCTCACCGAGGACGTGCTGCTTGTCGGGCGAGATGTCGCCGAACTGGTTGTCGCAGGTGCGCCAGCGGTTGCGTTGGCCCTTCTTCATCACGCTGCACGAGCCCGCGTCCAGGATCTTGGTGAGGCCGCCGGTCCAGCGACCCTTCGCGGTGCTGACCCACTTCAGGCCGGTCTCGTCGACGATGCCGTGGGAGGTGACGTACCAGCTCGTCCGGCCGCGGCTCGAGTTCACGAGCACCGCGCAGCCGTTGCTGGTGGCGTCCTCCTTGCAGTAGCCGTTGGTGACGTGGGCCGGGGTCCCGAACTGCTTGCTCGGGATGGACGGCATCCGCAGCACCCGGTCGCCGTCCTGGTCGATGACGCGCACGCCACCACGACGGACCGTGAAGGCGACCGCCTCGCCGTCGGGCGACGTCGCCAGGCCGTAGCCGGTGCGCCAGCTGGAGCGACCGGGCGATCCGCTCGCGCTGACCCAGCGGGTGGTGGGGCGAGCGGCGGTCGTGGTGTCGAACGACTGGACGACATAGCCCGATCCCATCGGCGCGAACGCGTTCATCCGACCCGCGACGGGGGTCGTGGCCCCGCCGGGTGCGTGGATGGTCGTCCTGGAGCCGGTCGTCTCGGACCAGGCGAGCCTGGGCGCTGCGCCGGTCTTGAGCGAGGAGACGTCGAAGATCGTCGTGGGCGGTGCGGGTGCAGTGGCCTGCGAGGCCGGGCCGACGAGGGCCAGGGCCAGGGGCGCGACGGCCAGCGTCGTGAGGAGTCGCTTCATGTCTGGTCTGACGTTTCGACCGTGCTCAAAGGTTGCGTGGCGGGAACGATTGCGGCAGCGAGAGTCCCTCGGCCTCGAGCACGGCGCGGAGCCGGTCGGGATAGTTGGTGATCAGGCCGTCCACACCGAGCCGGACGAGCGCGGCCATCGTCGGCGGGTCGTCGACGACGTACGGAATGACCTGCAGGCCGGCGGCATGGGCGCCGTCGACGAGCTCGCCGTCGGCGAACGCGACGTAGGCCTCGTCGTCGACGCCTCCGAGGAAGGGGCTGCCGTGGATGGGGGAGACCGCGTCGAAGCCCTGCTCGGCCGCGGTGGTGAGGAACTCCTCGGCCACGTCGAGGCCGCCGAACCAGCGCGACGGGCCGTCCTTGTCGGGCTTGAGGTACTTCGGGGAGACGAGCAGGTTGCGGCGGACGCCCGGCTCCTCCTTGCCGACGAGGTCCAGGACGCCCCAGTCGAAGCACTGGACGGCAGTCCTGTCCACCAGGCCGTCGATGCGGATCGCGTCGAGGGTGACGGCGACGAATTCGGCCCGCGTCGTCAGCTCGGCGGCCGCCATCGCGTCGAACTTGATCTCGAGATTGAGGCGTACGCCGCGGGCCGCCCGCTCGTCGAGGAGGGCCGCGACGTCACGGAGCAGGGGCATCGACGGCGGCAGGTCCGCGCGCGTGAGGCGGCGGATCAGCCGCGCGTCGGCGAGCGCCGGGTCGTGGCTGACGACCACGTCGTCCTCGCGGGTGAGGTGCACGTCGAGCTCGAGCGTGGAGACGCCGAGGGTCAGGGCGCCGCCGAAGGCCTCGAGGGTGTTCTCCGGGTGGAGTCCGGCACCACCGCGGTGGGCCTGCAGGTCGAAGGTCACGCGTCCTCCCTGGGTCGGGCCCTCGATCCTAGGAGGTCAGGCGGCGCGCCACGTCGCTCCGGGCATCACGACGGGCGCGCAGTCGCAGGCGTCGCTGCACGCGAGGTGCGTGTGCACCGCGTGTCCGCACCGCGGGCACGGAAGGTCGTGCGACAGGTGGACGGTGTTGAGCTGGACGGTGTCCCACATGGTCGTGCCTCCGAATCTTCCTTGGGTACTCTCATAAGGACCACGAACGGCACCCGCGGAATACGACAGAGGCGACACGACACATGGTGGCGAGCCGATCAGCTCGTGAACGGAAGGCCGCCGTCGAGGCCGGCCCGCTCGCGACGGCCAAGATCGACCTGGATGCGCAGCAGCAGTTCTCCTACAAGGTCGCCTGCACCGTGTGCCGCAACACGGCGTCACGGGGCACGCGCCCGCGGGCCTGGTCGACCTACCGTCCCGGCGGCGACAACGGCTACATGGCGGCGATGGACCGGTGGATCTTCCACCTGGTCGAGAAGCACCCTGGCGTCGAGGCGCCGTGCCTGGCCTATCTCGAGGCCGCCCAGCAGCGGCTACACGAACGACGCGAGTAGCCCGTCACACTTCGGTGGCCGCTCACGTCATCCAGGTGAGAGTGTCACTTCGACGTGAGGAAGACCCATGAAGACCATGACCTGCAAGCAGCTCGGCGGCCCCTGCGACCTCGCCCTGGCCGGACAGACCGCCGACGAGGTGATCAAGGCCCAGGACAAGCACCTCAAGGACCTGGTGGCCCAGGGCGACGAGGCCCACGTGCCCGCCCGCAACGAGATGAAGGGGCGCTGGAAGCGGCCCGTCGCCGGGATGGGTTGGTACCGCGACGTGAAGCGCGCGTTCGCGGAGCTGCCTGAGGGGTGAGGGCCCGGCGGCCTGCCAAGATGCGCGGATGAGCCTTGCGATGGCCACCTGCCAGCCCACCGCCTCCTCCGATCCCCGTGCCAACGGCGCCGAGGTACGGCGGATGTTGCGGGTCGCTGCAGCGGCGGGCGCGCGGCTGGCCCACTTCCCCGAGGGGTTCCTGTCTGGCTACGCCGTGGCGGACGTGGCCGCCTGGGAGGACGTCGACTGGTCCGCCGTACGCCGCGAGCTCGAGGAAGTTGCCGCACTCGCCGGTGAGCTCGGGATCTGGGTGGTGCTCGGGTCCGCGCACCCGCTGACCCCGCCGCACTGGCCGCACAACAGCCTCTACGTGATCTCCGACCAGGGGGAGCTCGTCGACCGCTACGACAAGCGGAAGTGCTCGAACACCGAGCTCACCCGGTTCTACACGCCGGGGTTCGAGCCGGTGGTGGTCGACGTCGACGGCTTCCGCTTCGGCCTGGCGCTCTGCATCGAGGTGAACTTCGAGGACCTGTTCGCGGAGTACCGACGGCTCTGGGTCGACTGCGTGCTGCTGTCGGCATATCCGGTCGACTCGATCTTCGAGACCAAGGCCCGCGCCCACGCCGCCATCCACAACTACTGGCTGAGCCTGTCGGTGCCCGCGCAGAGAACGCACCTGTTCCACTCCGGACTCATCGGACCGCACGGGGAGGTGCTGGCCGATGCCGGCAGCGAGGCCGGACTGGTGATCGGCGCTCTGGACCGGGACGATCCCGCACTCCACGTCGCGCTCGACCTCGCCAAGCCCTGGCGGGCGCTGGCGCGGGCGGGCGACATCTACGAGGAGCGCCGCGTCGATGACGAGCGGAGCCGAGTGCGCACCGGGACGGCCGAGGCGAAGGTCGTCACGCTCTGCGGCTCGACCAGGTTCGAGGCCGAGTTCGCGGAGGTCAACCAGCGGCTCACGATGGACGGTTGTGTCGTGATCAGCCTCGGGATGTTCGGGACAGTCGACGGCTCGGACCTGAAGGAGCGGCTGGGCGCGTTGCACTTCCAGAAGATCCGCATGGCCGACGAGGTGTACGTCGTGGATCCGGGTGGTTACGTGGGCGAGTCGACCCGACGGGAGATCGCCTACGCCGAGTCGCTCGGCAAACCCGTGCGGTACCTGAGTCGCGAGCGCTCGGCCTGACGGTCCGTCTCAGCGGCCGGCGAACTTCGCGACCAGCGTCCGGGCCTCCGGCGTGGTGACCGCCTGCGAGATGGTCCGCGCCTCGTCAGCGCCGGTCTCGGCCCGGGTCGCCGTCCACGAGGAGCGGATCAGCCGACGGGCCTGACCGAGCGCGAACGGCGGCTTCGTTGCGAGCTTCGCGGCGAGCCCGGTCGCGGCGGCCTCCAGCTCGTCGTCCTCGACGACGGTGGTCACCAGACCCCAGTCGCGTGCCTCGGCCGCGGAGAGCACCCGGCCGGTGAGTGCCAGCTCGAGCGCCCGCTGCTGCCCGACCGCGCGCGGCAGCAGCCAGGACAGTCCGCAGTCCGGGGTCAGCCCCACGCCGGCGTACGCCGTGAGGAACTTCGCCCCTGCTCCACTGACGACCACGTCGGCGCTCAGCACGACGGCCAGGCCGGCGCCGGCGGCAGCCCCCTGGACCGCAGCCACGACGGGCTTCTCCATCTGGCCCAGTCGCTGCAGCGCGCCGTCGAGCTCCTGCGCCAGCTCCAGGAGGTACGCCGCGGGGTCCTGCGAGGCGGCCATCGAGGAGACGTCGCCGCCGGCGCAGAAGCGTGCGCCGTCGCCGGTCAGCAGCACCACGGCGACCGACGGGTCGGCACTCGCGCGGTCCACGGCAGCTCCCAACGACTGCGCGGTGGGCAGGTCGAACGAGTTCGACGCGTCGGGGCGGGCCAGTGCGATGGTGGCCACTCCGCCGTCGACGGAGTAGCGGATGCCGGTCAGCTCGGTCATGGGATCTCCTGGGTTGTTGGGGGTCAGTCAGAGGGGGTGGTGAAGAGCCAGGGCTTGTAGTCGGCGTACGCAGCGCGGAGCTCGTCGCCGGGCCACCCGTCGGGGAGCAGGTTGGTCGGCAGCACCGGGTCGGCCACCAGGTGGCGCACGGCGGCAGCAGTGGCGGTGAAGCGGGTGTTCGCGTCCTCGCTGCCTGTCGCGTCCAGCAACGCGCGCCCGCGCGTCGACCACGCGTCGAGGTCCCAGAGCTGACCGACGAGGTCAGCGGCGTCCTCGACAGGTCGCACCACCATCCGGCGGCACGTGGTGTCGAGGCGTTCGGGCCAAGGACGCTCCAGGTTGTCCGGGCGCATCCACACGCCTTCGCGCAGCTCGGCCAGGCCGAGCCCGGTCAGATCGCCGCGCAGGTCGGACCGGTCCGCCGGACTGCGGCCGACGGCAGTGATCACCACCAGCTCCCAGTCACCGGACCAGTCACGCAGTCGTGGGCTGACCGACGCGTCGACCCGGCGGCGGCGCTCCATCAGGCGGGGGGAGAGCGTGTAGCTCCTGTCCTCGCGGAGCATCTCGCCGGAGGAGACCATGCGCGAGGCAGCCACCCGCGCCGTGGCCTCGGCGTAGCCGACCCGGGTCGCCGCAGCGCAGATCTGGCGCGCGCTCAGGCTGGGCGGGTCCGCCGCGAGCAGGATGGTCAGGATTGCCGAGCGCGCGGAGACGGGCCGCAACAGCGGGGCGTCCTCCGTCGTCGTCACATGCGAACCTTACAGTCTTGGCACAGTCGTAGACAATCTGTAAGGTCGGTCGGGCAGTCCGTCCCACACCGACCCCCCCAGGAGCGACCATGACCGACCAGCGCCTCGACGGCCGCACGATGATCATGTCCGGCGGCAGCCGCGGGATCGGCCTGGCGATCGCCGTCGCCGCTGCCCGCGAGGGCGCCAACGTGGTGCTGCTCGCCAAGACCGACAAGCCGGACCCTCGGCTGCCCGGGACGATCCACACCGCCGCTGCCGAGATCGAGGCGGCCGGCGGGCAGGCGCTCGCCGTGGTCGGCGACGTCCGCGACGAGGCGTCCGTGGAGGACGCGGTGGCGCAAGCGGTCGAGCGGTTCGGCGGCATCGACATCGTGGTCAACAACGCGTCCGCGATCGCGCTGGACCCCACCGAGACGCTGCCGGTCAAGCGCTTCGACCTGATGGTCAGCATCCAGCTGCGGGGCACCTACCTGCTGTCCAGCAAGGCGCTCCCTCACCTCCGCGAAGGCACGAACCCGCACATCCTGTCGCTGTCGCCGCCGGTCAACCTGGACCCGAAGTGGCTCGGCGCGCACCCGGCGTACACGCTCGCGAAGTACGGCATGTCGATGCTCACCCTCGGCTGGGCCGCGGAGTACGCCGAGCACGGCGTCGCGGCGAACTGCCTCTGGCCCGAGACGATGATCGCCACGGCCGCGGTTCAGAACCTGCTCGGCGGCGACGACGTGATGAGCAAGACGCGGACGCCGGAGATCGTCGCCGACGCTGCCGTCGAGATCCTCTCCCGCCCGGCCCGCGAGTGCACCGGCAACACGTTCCTCGACGTCGACGTGCTCGCCGAGGCCGGCGTCACCGACCTCAGTCAGTACGGCGGCACCGGCGAGCTCGAGTGGGACATCTTCATCGACCGCTGATGCGGACTTCCCCGTCGAGGCGTCAACGATCAGCGGCGCTTGCGTCCCTTCTTGGCGCCAGTGGTCCCCGTAGCGGTCGTCGAGGTGATGAACGTGTGGATCGACGCGTTGTTGACCTCGCCGTAGACACCCGGGAAAGCGGGTACGGCGCAGCCGAGTCCGTAGCTGACGATGCCGACCTGGACCTGGCGACCGTCGGCGAGGGTGCCGAACAGCGGGCCACCCGAGTCGCCCTGGCAGGAGTCACCACCCAGCGTCTCGGCACAGATCTCGGACTCCGGCTGGAAACCCATCAGCCCGTTCGTCGTGCAGTTCTCGTCGGCGACCGCCTTGACATCGACCGCCTTCAGGTCCGCCGGAATGAGGGGCGAGCCGAAGAACTCGGTCCCCCAGCCGGCGACCGTGAGCGGCGCGCCGTCCTGCTCGAGACTGTTGTTGGTGAGCGGGACCAGGGGGATCGCCGGCGAGGCGATGTCGGAGGTGACGTGGATCAGCGCCGCGTCGAAGGTGCCGGTCTTTTCGTAGTCGGGGTGCACGATGATCCGGTCGACCGACAAGGTCTGCCCGGTCGAGAGATCGTCGATGTTGGTCCGGCCGACACCGACCTGGATGTCTCGCGGGTTGGTGTCCACCATGCAGTGGGCAGCTGTGAGCACCCACTGCTTCGCGACAACGGAACCACCACAGAAGTGGCCGTCAGTACCTGAGGAGCCCTTGTCCTGGATCGACGCCATGAACGGGAATTCGCCGTCCTGGGCTTGGTAGCCACCGACGATGGCGCCGGCCGGGCTGCTCGTGAGGCCTGAGGCGAGAGCGAGGCCGAGGCCGGTCAGGCCGACGGTCAGACGGGACGGGAGACGCATGGTGGTCCTTTCGGAGGTGGTCCAGACCTTTGCCCAACGAGCCGACCACCACTCGGGTTATCCCGCCCCGTCGTGCCGGAGCCGGCAAGGGTCGTGGGGCTCAGGGTTGAGCGGTGGCAGGCTGCGCAAGCCCCAGATGGACCGCGAACCATGCGAGGAGTCCGCCAGCCGCGATGCGCACGATGTGCTCAGCCCGGCGGCTACGAGCAAGGACGCTGGCCAGTGTTGCCGCCGCCACGACCCAACAGGTGTTGACGAGCGTGGCCACGGCAATCTGCACGAGGCCCAGCTGCATCGTCTGCGCCCAGATGCTCGCGCCGTCGGGGTTGATCAACTGCGGTAGCAGCGCTGCATAGAACAGGGCGATCTTCGGATTGAGAAGGCACGTCGCGAGTCCCATTGCGTACAGCCTGCTGGCCGAGTGCCGCCGCCCATCGCCGGGCCGGAAGACAGAGCTGCCCTTGCGGATCATCGAGATCGCCAGCCAGAGCAGGTATGCGGCGCCCGCGACCTTTATTGCTACGAACAGCAGAGGAACCGTGGAAAAGAGGACCGCTAGTCCGACTGTGGTGGCGAGCAGGTAGGCCATGAACCCCGTGACGACGCCGCCCAATGAAACAAGGCCGGCGAGACGACCTTGAGTCAGCGACCTCGACACGAGGTACATCGAGTTCGGTCCGGGCGTGATGGCCAAACCGAACGTGATGAGCGCGATTCCGAGTGCCGCGGTCGAAGAGATCACGCGTCTGAGCCTCACTCAGCACTGGGGCGACGGCAACCCGATAGGCGCGTGGATCTCATCACGCCAGCGCGTATCGCGGCCTGCACAGACCCCTTGCGAATTCACCCTGACGCACCTGGCTACCTAAACTGGAGGTGAGCCGAGAGGGCTCGCCCGGACGAGGGAGCCGTACCCGGAACGCCATGACGGCCACCCGAGGAGTCCGTCATGGCGTGGTTGGTTCTGGTCCTTTCCGGTGTTCTCGAGGCCGTCTGGGCTGTGGCCCTCGGCAGGTCGGAAGGCTTCTCGCGACTGACCCCGACGCTGGTGTTCCTGGTCGGCCTCGGGCTCAGCATGGGCGGCTTGGCCTACGCGCTGCGCACCCTCCCCGTGGAGACGGGGTATGCGGTCTGGGTGGGCGTCGGAGCCTCGCTGACGGTCCTGTACGGCATGGCGTCGGGCGACGAGTCGGTCTCCGTCATCAAGGTGCTGTTGCTGATGGGTCTGCTCGGTTGCGTGATCGGTCTCAAGCTCGCCCACTGAGGTGCCCGATCCGCGGCAGATCCGATCGGATCAGTCGGTCGCCTCGGTGAGCGCATGCGCGTAGTTTGCAGCGGATCGCTGGTAGCGCGGCAGGTGCGGAACCAAGGCTTCGATGCACAGTCGAAGGGCTTCATCGTGGCGGCCGGCGTCCCGTAACGCGAGGGCAAGGAAGACGGCCCGTGCGTCGCCGATGCTGGGGTCCGGCGTCGTTGCCTCCAGCATTGCGATCGCCTCGTCGACGCGACCCAGGTTTCGAAGCGTCGATCCTTGCTGGATATTCAGCTGCGCGAGGCGTGCGCCCGCGAGGCCAAGTTCACGCGCTGCCGCGTAGTGCGCGTTCGCCTCAGCCTCATATCCGGTCGAGTCGTAGATCCCGCCAAGTTCGAACTGGGCGTCGGGGTCGTCTGGCCCGCGTTCGGCCGCGAGTTCCCGCATGGCCGCGACGGCGCGGGCACGGTAGTCAAGATCGACGGTGCTCCAGAAGTGAGCGACGCGTGGTTCCCAGTCTTCCGAATCTGCAGCCATGCCGGAACCATATTCGCGCCCCGCAAGGGAGCCTGGCGATCCGGCCTCAACTCGGCAGATCCGAGCATCCGCCGTGAGGCGTCATTGTCGGTGGTCCCTGCTTGAGTGGATCCATGCCGACGACGACCGCTCTCGAAGGCCTGACCGAGGACCAGCTCCTCGCTCACGCCGAGACGGTCGCGCGCGCACAGCGCGAGGCCGAGGCAGAGACGCTGCGCATCGCGGTCCAGCACGCGATCCTCAACAACGCCGACCGCCTCGACCGCGACGAGGCCCGACGACCCGGGCGCGAGCAGGCCAAGCGGCTCGGGGGAGCGGGGACGCCCGAAGTGCTCGAGTTCGCGCCGGCCGTCCTCGGCGCGCGGCTGCAGATGTCGACCGGGGCTGCCCACTCGCTGATGGCCGACGCCCTCGACATCGCTCACCGCCTGCCCCGGCTGTGGCGCCGCGTCGAGGCGCTCCAGGTGAAGGCGTCCTACGCCCGCTTCGTCGCCCGCAAGACCCGTGACCTCGGCGTCGAGCAGGCGGCGTACGTCGACAGGCGGGTCCACCAGGCTGCTGACGGCCGGATCCCGTGGACCCGGTTCGAGGCGCTGGTCGAAGGGGCCATCGCGGCCAGCGACCCCGCCGCCACGGCCGAGCGCGAGCGCGAGGCCGCGACCCGACAGTTCGCCAACCCCACCCGCTCCACCGACGCCGGCCTGCGCGGCTTCTACGTCCGCGCCCCGCTGCACGTCATCGCGCGCCTCGACGCGATGGTGACCCACATCGCGCGCATCCTGCTTGAGCTCGGCGACCCTGACCCCGAGGACCAGCGGCGCGTGAAGGCGGTGCTCATCCTCACCGACCCGGAGCGCGCCCGCGAGCTGCTGGCGCACTACGCCGCCTGGCAGCACCGGTCCGACGACCCAGCGGCGGCCGACCCCTGCGCCGAGCACGAGCCAGCCTCACCCCGCACCGGGCCGAAGCCCGAGGTCGACTGGGCAGCGCTCATGCCGACGGTGGTCCTGTTCCTCCACGCCTACGCAGGCGCACAGGAGACCGGCATCGTCCGCGTCGAGGGACACGGGCCCGTCACCGATGACTGGCTCCGCCGCCACCTCGGACCCCACGCCACGATCACCGTCACCCCGGTCTGCGACCTCGACGGCCAGGCGCCCGTCGACGCCTACGAGATCCCCGACCGACATAGACGGGCCGTGCATCTGATGACGCCGGCCGACACCTTCCCCTGGGGAGCATGCCTCTCCCGCACCCAGCAGATCGACCACACCGTGCCGTTCCGACACGGTGCGGACGAGGGCGCCGGGCAGTCGAGGGTGGGCAACTACGGGCCGATGACCCGCTTCCACCACCGGATCAAGACCCACGGTGGCTGGCAGGTGCAGCAACCGTTCCCCGGCATCTACGTCTGGCGCGACCCCCACGGAGCGATCTACCTCGTCGACCACACCGGGACGAAGCGACTGGATCAGGCCGGCCAGCGGCAGCACCAAGCAGCGAGCCGGGCAGAGCTCTTCTTCCGAGATGCCCTGACGCTCGCCGCGTGAGGCGGCCGGGGCCTACAGCCCCAGCATCCGCCCGATGATCTCCTTCTGGATCTCGGTCGTGCCGCCGTAGATCGTCTGGATCCGGCTGTCGACGTAGGCCTTGGAGATCGGGTACTCCGACATGTAGCCGTAGCCGCCGTGCAGCTGGACGCCGGTGTCGACGACGCGCTTCTGCAGCTCGGTGGTCCACCACTTCGCCATCGCGGCGAGCGAGGTGTCGACGTCCCCGGCGTTGAGCCTGCGCACGCAGTCGTTGACGAAGACCCGCGCGATGTGGGCCTCGGTGGCCATCTCGGCGAGCACGAACCGGGTGTTCTGGAACTTCCCGATCGGGCGACCGAAGGCCTCCCGCTCCTTGGCGTAGGACAGGCACATGTCCAGCACGTGCTCGATCGCGGCCACCGCGATGACGGCGATGGAGATGCGCTCCTGGGGGAGGTTGACCATCAGCGAGATGAAGCCGGAACCCTCCTCGCCGAGCAGGTTGGCCTTGGGCACGATGACGTTGTCGAAGGACAGCTCGGCGGTGTCCTGCGCCTTGAGGCCCATCTTGTCCAGGTTGCGACCGCGCTCGAAGCCCTCCATGCCGCGCTCGACCACCAGCAGGCTGATGCCCTGGTGTCCGGCGTCGGGGTTGGTGCGCGCGACGACGATGACGAGGTCGGCCAGGATGCCGTTGCTGATGAAGGTCTTGGACCCGTCGAGGACGTAGTGGTCGCCCTTGTCGACCGCCGTCGTCCGGATGCCCTGGAGGTCGGAGCCGGCGCCCGGCTCGGTCATCGCGATGGCGGAGATGAGCGAGCCGTCCACCAGGCCCGGCAGCCAGCGCCGCTTCTGCTCGTCGTTGGCCAGCGAGCTGATGTAGGGAACGATGATGTCGGTGTGCACGGGGAAGCCGAGCCCGCTGGCACCGATCCGGCTGATCTCCTCGGCCATCACCATGTTGTAGCGGAAGTCCTTGATGCCGGGGCCGCCGAACTCCTCCTCCACGTCGAAGCAGAGCAGGCCCATCTCGCCGGCCTTGCGCCAGACGTCGCGATCGACCTGGCCGTCCTTCTCCCACTGCTCGTGGAACGGCTGCACCTCCTTCTCCATGAAGGCGCGCGCCGTGCGGCGGAAGTCCTCGTGCTCCTGCTCGAGGATGGTGGGGCGTTCAGGCATGGGCTTTCCCTTCGTCGTGCGCGTTGAGTCTGTGCAACATGGAGAGTGGTCCGAGATCGGTCAGGTGGTGGCCGTCGGGATAGGTGACGGCCCGGTGGACGTACGGCGCCTCGCGGGGCGCCGCGAACCGCAGCGCTCGTCCTCGCAGACGCAGCGAACGGCGTACGAGCGAGACGAACCAGCGGGGCTGCGCCGGCAGGCCGAGCGCGACCCGCAGCGGCTCGTCCATCAGCGCGATCGTCACGCGCCGCACGAGCGGGCGGGCCGGGGCCGGTGCGACGGTGCGCGCGATGTCGATCGAGGCCTCGGCGAGCGCGGTGTTGGCCGGGTCGGGGGAGAAGTGCGCGCGCTCGAAGTCGAGCAGCAGCTGCAGATAGCCGTCGTACGTCGACGGCAGCCCCTTGATCCCCATCAGCTCGCCGAAGCGGGTGGTGACCCGGGTGATCGCGACCAGCTCCTTCGGGTCGAGCGGGCGCCAGCCGTAGGCCGAGATCCAGCGGACCGGTCCGACGATGGTGGTCGCCAGGACATAGGCGAACTCGTCGTTGGGGATGTCGTAGTGGCCGTGGATCTTGTTCAGGCGTCGCACCGCCGCGTGCCCGCGAGACGAGTCGATGCCCTCGATCGTCGACTCCTCGCCGATCAGGATCGTGTCGTCGTAGCGCTTCACGCCGTCGCGCTCGAACTCGCCCGTGTGGTGCAGCAGCCGGGAGATCGACGGGACGCCGTAGTCGCGCATGAACGCGATCCCGGTGCCTTGCACGTAGTCCCACGGGAACTCGTGGCGCGCGGTCAGGTTGGTGATCTCGTCGTAGTCGACCTCCGGGTCGAGGCCCTGGATGCGGCGGAGGTTGTCGTAGCGACGAGGGTGGGCCAGGCGCCTGGTCAGGAGACCCACTCCTTCACCTGCGCAATCGCCGCCGCCGGGTCGTCGGTCACCGGGGTGAGCGACAGGTTGGTGACCCCGGACTCCTTGAACGCCTCGATCCGCTCGCGGACGTAGGACGCGGGGCCGACGAGGTTGGCGGCCTCCAGCCACTCGAGCGGCACCAGCGCCTCGGCCTCCTTCTTCTTGCCGGAGAGGTAGAGGTCCTGGATCTCGGTGGCCTCCTTCTCGTAGCCGTAGGCGCAGGCGACGTCGTTGTAGAAGTTCTTGCCCTTCGCGCCCATGCCGCCGACGTACAACGCGTAGAGGGGGCGCGCGAAGTCGAGCAGCGCCTTCGTCTCCGGGCCCTCGCCGATCGCGAGCATGCCGCCGGCGTTGACCTGGAGCGGGCCGAGGTCGGCCGAGCGCTTCGCGGCGCCGGCCGCAAGGGCGTCACCCCAGACGAGGTGGGCCTTCTCGGGGTGGAAGAGCATCGGGATCCAGCCGTCGGCGATCTCGGCGGTCTGCTCGACCGACTTCTCGCCCAGCGCGGCGATGTAGATCGGGATCGAGTCGCGCTCGGGGTGGGTGAGGATCTTCAGCGCCTTGCCGAGCCCGGTCACCGCGCCGTCCGCCTTGGTCAGCGGCAGCTTGATCAGGCCGTCGTTCTCGAGCCGTTCGCGCTTGAGGCCGCGGCGCACGATGTCGATGACCTCGGCGGTGCGGGCCAGCGGCTTGGAGTAGGGCACGCCGTGGAAGCCCTCGATCACCTGCGGCCCGCTGGCACCGAGCCCGAGGATCGCGCGACCGCCGGAGACGTTGTCGAGACCGGCCGCGGTCTGCAGCAGCGCGCCGGCGGTGCGGGAGTAGACGTTGAGGATCGCCGAGCCGATCTCGATCGTCTCGGTCCTCGCCGCGAGGTAGCCCATCAGCGTCGGCGCGTCGAAGCCGTAGGCCTCCGCGACCCACACGGTGTCGAGGCCGGCCTGCTCCAGCTGCGTCACCTGGTCGGCGGCCTCGCGAGGGTTGCCGGCATACATCAGCGGCATGGAGAGCTTCATGCGCCAACTGTGACACCATTACTGTCACAATCGCAACAGGGTCACGACTTCCCGTGCCAGGAGTCCCACAGCGCGGCGTACGAACCACCCGCGGCTACCAGCTCGTCGTGCGACCCGAACTCGCTGATCCGCCCGTCCTCGCACACCGCGACGCGGTCGGCGTCGTGCGCGGAGAAGAGCCGGTGCGCGATCGCGATCACGGTCCGTCCTTCGAGTACGGCGGCGAGCGAGCGCTCGAGGTGCCGGGCTGCTCGAGGGTCGATGAGCGAGGTCGCCTCGTCGAGGACCAGCGTGTGGGGGTCGGCGAGCACGAGCCGCGCCAGCGCGATCTGTTGGGCGTGCGCGGCGGTGACGGCCCGCCCGCCGGAGCCGATGACGGTGTCCAGACCGGCCGGTAGGGCAGCCACCCACTCCGCTGCGTCGACCGCCGAGAGGGCGGCGTGCACCTCCTCGTCGGAGGCGCCGGGCCGGGCGAGGACGAGGTTCTCGCGGAGTGTGCCGACGAAGACGTGGTGCTCCTGGGTGACGAGCGCGACGTGACCGCGCAGCTCGCCGAGCGGCAGCTCGACGAGCCCCACGTCACCGACGGTGACCGAGCCGGACCGCGGCGGGTGGATCCCCGCCAGCAGCCGCCCGAGGGTCGACTTGCCCGCACCTGACGGACCGACCATGGCGATCCGCTCGCCGATCCCGACGTCGAGGTCGACGCCGTGGAGCACGTCGCGCCCCTCGACGTACGCGAACCGGACGTTCTGGGCGTCGAGCTTCTCGGACGACGGGACGCGCCCGGAGACCGAGCGGTCGTCGGGCACCTGGGCCACGCCGAGCAGCCGCGCGAGCGCGGCGGCACCGAGCTGGAGCTCGTCGAGGATGGACACGATCCGGTCGACCGGATCGATGAGCATCTGCACGTAGAGCGTCGCCGTCGTGACCTCGGCCAGCGACACCGAGCCCTGGGTGTAGAGGTAGCCGCCGAAGAGCAGCGTGCCGACCACGGGCAGGAGATAGCTGAGCTCCATGCTCGGGAAGAACACGGTCCGCAGGTGCAGGGTGTACTTCTCGGCCGTGAACGAGTCGGCACAGTCCCGGTCGCACATGTCGACGCGCTTGGCGCCCAGTCCGAGGGCCTCCACCGTGCGCGAGCCCTCGACGGTCTCGGAGAGCGTCGTGGTGATCTGCGAGTAGGACGCGGTCTCGGCGAGGTAGCCGTCCTTCGCGCGGGCGAGGTACCACCGCAGGCCGATCACCAGCGGCGGCAGCGCGAGCAGGCACGGCAGGGCCACCCACCAGCCGACGCTGAGCGCGGCGGCGAAGGTCAGCACCGCCGAGACGACCGCGATCGTCCACTCGGGCAGGGCCCAGCGCACCGACCAGCCCAGCCGGTCGATGTCGGAGCCGGTGCGGGTCAGCAGGTCGCCGGAGCCGGCGGCCTCGACGGTGCCGACGGGCAGCGCGAGGGTGTTGGCGACGAAGTCCTCGCGGAGCTCGGCGAGCACCAGCTCGCCCATCACCTGCGAGCGGTAGCGCGCGAACCGGGTGAGCACCGACTGCAGCACCAGGAAGATCGCCAGCCAGATGACGATCTCGTCGACGTGCGACCGGGTCGTGCCCTCCTCCACCGACTCGACGAGCTCGCCGAGCAGGCGGGGGGCGGCCAGCGCGGTCAGCGCGGCGAGCACGTGCAGCCCGAGAGCGGTCCACAGGAGGCGGGGGTGCCGGTGCGCGACCTGGCCGACATAGCGGCGTACGGCGCGACCGTCGGCGATCGGAAGTCGGGTCGTGACACTCATACCGCTGCCTCCACGTCCCGCACGACGACGGTGCGGTACGCCGCCACGTCGGCCAGCAACGACGCGTGGGTGCCGACCGCGGCGACCCGCCCGTCGACCAGGAACGCCACCTCGTCGACGGCGTCCAGCAGGAGCGGGCTCACCGTCGTGACGACCGTGGTGCGACCCGCTCGGTGTGCCCGCAGCCGGGCCGCGATCCGCGCCTCTGTGTGGGCGTCGACGGCGCTGGTCGGCTCGACCAGCACCAGGATCTCGGGGTCGGCCGCGAGCGCGCGGGCCAGCACCAGGCGCTGGCGCTGGCCGCCGGAGAAGGAGCGCCCCTTCTCGGTGACGACGGACTCGAGCCCGTCGGGGAGCGCCTCGAGGATGTCCTCGGCGGAGGCGGTGAACAGGGCCTTCTCGACGTCGCCGCTGCCGCGCTCGTCGATGCGGTCGGCGAGGCGCCCCGCAAAGAGGGCGGCACCGGTGTCGGAGACCATGACCCGCTCGCGGACGTCCGCGTGGCGCAGCGACGTCAGCGCGATGCCACCGAGCGACACGTCGTCGTCCTGCTCGGCCGCGCACAGCCCCAGCCGGTCGGCGAGCAGCGCCGAGTCGTCGGGCTGGTCGCTGACGATCGCGGTGATGATGCCGGCCCGGACGTGCAGGCCGGAGCGAAGGTCGACCAGCTCCGAGCCCGGAGGCGGGGGAGCGACGGGCGACGACGGCTCGACCACGTCCGGCTCCAGTGCCAGCACCCGGCACACGCGCGACGCCGCGACCCGGCCGCGGATCAGCTTGTTGGCGAACTCCGTCGCCGTACGCAGCGGCAGCATCAGGAACGCGGAGTAGCCGTAGAACGCGACCAGCTCGCCGGCGGTGATCGCGCCGGTGACGGCCGAGCGGGCGCCGAGCCAGACCACGAGCACCACGAAGGTGCCGGGCAGGAAGACCTGGAGCGCGTCGAGCACCGACTGCAGCTTGGCGACGTTGACCGCGGCGGTGCGGGTGGCCTGCGACTCGCGGCGGTAGCGGGCGAGGAACACGCCCTCGCCGCCGATGCCGCGCAGCACCCGCAGGCCGCCGACGATGTCGGTGCCGGTGTTGGACAGGTCGGAGCGCATCTGCCGCTCGGTGGCGCTGCGGGCCTGCAGCGGCTTGAGGATCGGGCCCATCACCAGCATCAGCAGCGGCACCCCGATCAGCACGACCAGGCCGAGCTGGACCGAGGTGGACAGCAGGATCGCGGAGACGAGGAGGAAGGACACGATGGCGCCGGCGAAGCGCGCGGTCACGTCCATCACGTTGCCGATGTGGTCGAGGTCGGTGGTGCCGATCGCGATCACCTCACCGGTGCTGACCTTGCGGGGCAGCGAGCCGCCGAGGCGCACCGACTGACGGGTCGTGAGCTGCACGATCCGGTAGGACGCGGTCAGCCAGTTGGTCACCGCGAACCGGTGCCGCATGATGCCGGTGACGGCCTGCAGGAGGCCGATCGCGAGCATCACGCAGGCCCAGAGCACGAGCTGTCGCTGGTCCTTGTCGGCGACGCCGCGGTCGATCGCGCGGCCGAGCACGGCGGGCATCACGGCCTGGCACGACATCCAGATGATGCCGAACGTCATGCCGCCGGCGAGGGTGCGCCGCTGCTGCCGGGCGAGCCACCACAGGAACTTCCCGGGCCCGCGGTGATCGGCGATGCCGGGGTCGGGGACGGGGAGCTGACGCACTCGTCCGAGAGTACGGAGCGCGGGGCCGTCGCGGCGAATGCTTTTCGCCCTGATCTCCTCATGTCGCGTTCACTCCACGGTCGTCGTGACGACGCTCCTCGCGGCGAGCGTGGCCCCATGACCGTGACCTGGCAGGTGCCAGTTCGGGATCGCATCCCGAGCCTGGTCGTCACGCCCGCGATCGTGGGTCACCGCGGGGCCAGCGGGCACCGGCCCGAGCACACGCTCGAGGCCTACCGCACCGCCATCCGGATGGGCGTCGACGACATCGAGATCGACCTCGTCAGCACCCGCGACGGCGTGCTGGTCGCCCGGCACGAGTCGGAGCTGAGCGGCACCACCGACGTCACCGACCACCTCGAGTTCGCGAGCCGCCGCGACACACGCTGCATCGACGGGCACAAGGTCACCGGCTGGTTCACCGAGGACTTCACGCTCGCCGAGCTCAAGGCCCTCACCGCCCGCGAGCGCATGCCCGCGACCCGGCCCGGCAACGCGACCCACAACGGCACCGAGGGCATCGCCACACTCACCGAGGTCCTGGCCATGGTGCACGCCGAGTCGATGCGTCGAGGGCGCAGCGTCGGGGTGATGATCGAGCTCAAGCACGCCGCCTACTTCGACTCGATCGGGCTGCCGCTCGACGACCCGCTGCTGGCCGCGCTGCACCGCCACGACCTCGACCGGCCGTGGGCTCGGATCAGCCTGATGTCCTTCGAGACCGACATCCTGCGCCGCTTGGCGCTGCGCACGAAGCTGCCGATCATCCAGCTGCTCGACGTGGGGGAGTCGCACGCCGCGCTGTGCACGCCCGAGGGTCTCGCCCGCATCGATGAGTACGCCGACGGCATCGGCCCGCACAAGGGCCTGGTGCTGCCTCGGGACGAGCGGGGCGCGATCGGCGAGCCGTCGAGCCTGGTGCGCGACGCCCACCGGCTGTGGCTGACGGTCCACGTCTGGACAGTGCGCGCCGAGAACCGCTTCCTGCCGACCAACCTGCGCCACGGTGAGTCTCCCGACGCGCACGGCGACATGGCCGGCGAGGTCCGCGCGCTGCTCGACGCGGGGGCCGACGGTGTGATCACCGACCACCCCGAGCTGGCCGTCGCGGCTGCCCGCGAGCTCGACACCTGACGTTCATCCCGACCTCGCAGGGCGGCTGCTTGCGCCCGGTTGGGTCGGGGCCATGACAACCCGGAAGACCGTCGCCGCCGTCGCGGCCGCACTCACCCTGTCCACCCTGACCTGCCTGCCCGCCCAGGCAGCCGCACCCGCGGTCGCGGACGGCGAGCAGGCCACCCCGATCGTGATCGGTCACCGCGGTGCCTCGGGCTACCGGCCCGAGCACACGCTGGCGGCCTACAAGCTCGCCATCAAGCAGGGCGCCGCCTACATCGAGCCCGACCTGGTCTCGACCAGGGACGGCGTGCTGGTGGCCCGCCACGAGAACGAGATCTCCGGCACCACCGACGTCGCCGACCGCCCGGAGTTCGCCGACCGGCGGGCCACGAAGGTGATCGACGGCGACCCGGTCACGGGCTGGTTCACCGAGGACTTCACCTACGCCGAGCTCAAGACGCTCAACGCCAAGGAGCGCCTGCCGCAGGTGCGTCCCGACAACACCGCCTTCGACGGCGAGCTCAAGGTCCCCACCTTCGACCAGGTCCTCGAGCTGGCGCGCAAGCGTGGCGTGGGCGTCTACCCCGAGACGAAGCACCCGACCTACTTCGACTCGATCGGGCTGTCCCTCGAGGAGCCGCTGGTCGCGGCCCTGCAGGCGCACGACCTCGACGACGCCGAGGACGAGGTGATCATCCAGTCCTTCGAGGTGGCCAACCTGGTCGAGCTCGACCAGGTCGTCGACGTCGACATCGCGCAGCTGGTGAGCTCCAGCGGGGCGCCGTACGACCAGGTCGCAGCGGGCACCGGCGTCACGTATGCCTCGATGCTGACCCCCGCCGGCATCGAGGCGATCGCCGCCTATGCCGACGGCATCGGCGCCAACAAGGACCTCGTGCTGCCGCGCACCGGTGGCGCCACCACGACGCCCTCCGCCCTCGTCGACGACGCCCACGCGGCCGGCCTGGTCGTGCACGTGTGGACGCTGCGTCGCGAGAACCAGTTCATGGCGACCAACTTCCGCGTCGGCGCCGACCGCAACGCGCCCGGCGACATGTACGCCGAGACGCAGGCGTTCCTCGATGCCGGGGTCGACGGAGTGTTCTCCGACAACCCCGACATCGCCTCCGCCGCGTTGGCCGACTGGCTCGGCTGAGGGCTAGACCTGCTCGTCCCCGGCGCCGGTCGCGTCGGGCTCGGACCACATCGGCTCGGGCTCGGCGTAGACCGGCGCTTCGGCGTACCCGCCGTCGACATCTGGCTTCGCACGACGCCCGGTGAGCGCCACCGCCAGCAGCCCGGCCAGGCCGGCTGCGAGCCAGGGGAGCGGCAGGAACCAGCGCAGGTCGTCGTTGCCGATCGTGTCCGACTGGAACAGCAGCCAGATGGTGGCCAGCCCGAGGAAGGCGACGCCCATCACGAGGTGGCCGACGCTGACCGGGTGGCGTCCGGAGGTGTCTGCCTCGTGGGAGGACTGGGGGTAGGGGTAGTTGCTCATGGCTGACCTCACTGCTCGCGGACGGTGACCTGGCCGACGCCGAGGTCGATGGTGATGCGCATGTCGGGCACGTCGTTGCCGCCGTTGACGAATCCCTGCTGCGTGGTGTCGATCCCGTCGGACCGCTCCCCGAAGATGTTCAGCTCGCCGACCCCGGCCGACGCGTCGACCGAGACGTCCATGCCGTCGGGGATGACGATCTCGAGGTCGCCGATGCCGCCGTCGATCTCCAGCTCGCGACCGTCGAGGCCCTCGATGTCACGCACCTGGGAGAGGTCGACGGTGAGCTCGCCGGCTCCCATGTCGTAGGAGTCGCGGACCTCGGCCGAGGAGGTCGGGGTGTAGGCGAGGCGGTCGTTGTCGTAGTTGTTGCTCGCCGTGGCGCCGAGGGTGGCGGCGGCCGCGACCAGGCCGATGAAGATGAGCCCGCCGGCCCGGCCCCAGAAGGCACCGAGCAGCAGCATCGCGCCGGTGAGCGTCATCGCCAGGGCGGGATAGGCCGGGTCGGGCACCGCGGTGCCGGAGACGTCGATGAGCCCGAGCGTGCCGATGCCGGTCGCGATCAGCGCGAGGGTGAACCAGAACAGGATCGGGCCCTTCTTGCGCGGGTTGCGGGGCCGGATGTAGGCCGTGGCGGCATAGGGGTGGTACGGCGCCTGCTGGGCCGCCGAGACCTCGCCGGCCTGGTCCGCGGGCGGACCCCAGCCGTGCATCGTCGTCGAATAGCTCGCCGGCTGCCGGTCGCTGTGCTCCTTGCGGTTGAGGAACCAGACGACGAGCAGCCCGATGATCACCACCGGCCACGGGAACCAGAACGCGCCGGCGAAGTCGCCGACGGCGGCGATCGTCGCCAGCACGACGGTGCCGACCAGGGCGATGTTGCGGTTGCGGTCGTCGAGGCCGAGCGGCTGGGCGGGCGTGCCCTCCTCGGGCACGAGCAGCCACATGGCGCCGTACAGCAGGAGACCGGAGCCGCCGAAGAACACCAGCACCACGAGCGCCACGCGGACGATGATCGGGTCGATGTCGAGGTGGCGGGCCAGGCCGCCGGCGACGCCCGCGATGTGGCGGTCGTCGCTGGTACGGCGCAGCCGGCCCAGCTCGAGGACCTCGTTGCGGGAGGTGCGCGGGCCCTGGTGCTCCTCGGGCTCGACCGCCGGCGGTGGGGGAGGTGTGTTCGTCATGGCCCCAACTCAACGCCACCAGCGCGCTGCGCACCATCGGGGACGACCCTGATTGTGGCGCCGGGTCCGCCCGTGGGCCTCAGGGTCTGCTCGGGGTTGCTCCTCATGGTGACCGGCGCGCCAGCCTGCGACGATGGACGCACGATGAGCAGCACGACGACCCACTCCCACCCGACCGGCACCGGCCCGCGCCCCTATCGCCGGGCAGCCCGCGACACCGAGTCACCCATCGCCGGCGGTGTGTCCGGCGGGCTGGCCCGGCACTTCGGCGTGCCCGTGCTGTGGGTGCGGGTGGCCTTCGTGCTGCTCGCGGTCCTCGACGGCATCGGCCTGATGCTGTACGCCGGGCTGTGGATGTTCCTGCCGAGCGACTCGCACTTCGAGCAGTCCGCGCCGGGACTGGAGAGTGCCCGCCGTACGGGCAAGCGACCGCGCCGCGGCTCACGGCTGCGCGACGCCGGCCCGGGGATCGCGATCGGGGCGCTCCTGTTCGGTTCCGTGCTGGGCTTCGAGGCGGTGTTCGGCCAGGGGGCGCTGTTCTGGCCGGTCGTGATCGCCCTGGCCGGTGTCGCCCTGCTGTGGCGGCAGGCCGACGAGGCCCAGCGTGAGCGCTGGCTCGACTCGACCGGGCGCATCGACCCCTTCCGCGCGATCTTCGGCGGCGGCGGGTGGGCGGCCTACTTCCGGGTCTTCGCCGGCCTCTCGCTCGTCGTCACCGCGCTGATCCTCTTCGCCGTGTGGTCCGGCTCCTTCGAGTTCGCCGGGCCGGTGATCATCGCCGGCCTGCTGGGCGTGCTCGGGCTGGCCATCGTGGTCGGTCCGTGGGCGCTGCGGCTGGTGCACGACCTCGGCGCCGAGCGCGCGGAGCGGGTGCGCACCCAGGAGCGCGCCGACATGGCTGCTCACCTGCACGACTCGGTGCTGCAGACGCTCGCCCTCATCCAGAAGAACTCCACCGACGCGCCCATGGTGGCCCGGCTGGCCCGCTCCCAGGAGCGCGACCTGCGGGCGTGGCTCTTCGAGTCCGTCGGCACCGACGTCACCCTCGCCGGCGAGCTCCGGGCCCACGCCGCCATCGTCGAGGACACCTACGGCGTCGTCGTCGACGTCGTCGCGGTCGGCGACCTCGACATGACCGAGGCCCTCAAGCCGATCACCGACGCGACCCGCGAGGCGCTCACCAACGCCGCCAAGCACGCCGGCGTACCGCGCGTCGATGTGTACGCCGAGGTGTCGGCCGACGCCGTGGACGTCTTCGTCCGCGATCGCGGGACCGGCTTCGACCTGAGCGGCGTGGCCGAGGACCGGCAGGGCGTCCGTGGCAGCATCATCGACAGGATGGCCCGTCACGGCGGGCAGGGCGAGGTCCGCTCGGCCCCGGGCGAGGGCACCGAAGTGCGGCTCCACCTGCCGCTGAAGAACGAGGAGAAGTCATGAACCAGGCTGCCCCCGCGAGCCGCCCCGTCCGGGTCGTCATCGTCGACGACCACGCGATGTTCCGGGCGGGCGTCCGCGCCGAGCTCACCAGCGCCGGGGCCGGCGTGGTCGACATCGTCGCCGAGGCGGCCGACGTCGACTCGGCGGTCGCCCTGATCCGCGAGCACCAGCCCCACGTCGTGCTCCTCGACGTGCACCTTCCCGGCGGGGGTGGTGCCGAGGTCATGCGCCGCGTCCCGCACGCCGACGCGCGCTACCTCGCGCTGTCGGTCAGCGACGCGGCCGAGGACGTCATCGGCACGATCCGCGGGGGAGCGCGGGGCTATGTCACCAAGACCATCACCGGGCCCGAGCTGGTCGACGCCATCGGCCGGGTCGCCGACGGCGACGCGGTGTTCTCGCCGCGGCTCGCCGGCTTCGTGCTCGACGCCTTCGCCGGCTCGATCGACGTCGCCGCGGTCGACGAGGACCTCGACCGGCTGACCGAGCGCGAGCGCGAGGTGATGCGCCTGATCGCCCGCGGCTACGCCTACAAGGAGGTCGCCAAGGAGCTCTTCATCTCCGTGAAGACCGTCGAGACCCACATGTCCTCCACCCTGCGCAAGCTGCAGCTCTCGAGCCGCCACGAGCTCACCCGCTGGGCCACGGACCGACGCCTCCTTTAGGGGGGAACCGCGTTGACATCCGGCCGAGTTCGAGGTGAGGTCTAAGCCCATCTCTGACTCGGAAGAGAGCCCACATGACCCAGGCCGATGTTGTGACCGCCGACGACGAGGACAACGGGCTACGCCGCTCGATCACCGGGAAACAGCTGTTCTTCTACACCCTCGGTGACGTCCTCGGGTCCGGGATCTACGTCCTCATCGGACTCGTCGCCGCCGCGGTCGGCGGGGCGTTCTGGATCGCCTTCGCCCTCGGTGTGACGGTCGCCGCGATCACGGGATCGGCCTACGCCGAGCTGGTGACGAAGTATCCGCAGGCGGCCGGCGCCTCGCTCTACGTCAACAAGGCGTTCGGCAACAAGGCGCTGACGTTCTTGATCACCGTGTCGTTCCTCTCGGCGAGCATGGCCGCCACCGGCTCGCTGGCGACCGGGTTCTCGTCCTACTTCGCCACGTTGTTCGACGACGGCGGGCCGCCGGCGTTGCTGGTCTCGCTGGTCTTCCTGGCCCTGCTGGCGATCGTGAACTTCATCGGCATCACCGAGTCCGTGGTGATCAACATGGTGATGACCTTCGTCGAGGTCGCGGGGCTGCTCATCGTCCTCGTCATCGGCGTCTGGTTCGTCGCCCAGGGCAAGGCCGACTTCGGCACGCTCGTCGAGGTCGACGTCTCCGGCGACTTCGGCAGTCCCGCGCTCGCCGTGCTCGCCGGCATCGCCTTCTCCTTCTTCGCGATGACCGGGTTCGAGAACACCGCCAACGTCGCCGAGGAGACGATCGACCCGCACAAGGCGTTCCCGCGCTCGCTGGTCGGCGGCATGCTCGTCGCCGGCCTCGTCTACGTCCTGGTCTCCATGGCCGCCGCCCTGACGGTGCCGGTCGACACGCTCGCCGGGTCCGACGCGGCACTGCTCGAGGTGGTCAAGCAGGGGATCCTGCCCGTGTCGACCGGCTTCATGACGACGCTCTTCTCCGTGATCGCGCTGATCGCGATCACCAACACCACGCTCGTGACCGTGGTGACCCAGCCGCGCATCCTCTACGGCATGGCCCGCGAGGACGTCGTCCCCGGGGTCTTCGCCAAGGTCCACTCCACCCGGCGCAGCCCCTGGGTCGGACTCGTCTTCTGCGGAGCGGTGGTGGCGGGGCTGCTGGTGATCGGGACGCTCCTGACCGAGGCCGGCGCCGGTCTCGACCTGGTCAACCGGCTCGCCCTGGTCACCGTGGTGTTCCTGCTCGCGATCTATGCCCTGGTCATCGTCTCGTGCCTCAAGCTGCGCGGCCGGGACGAGACCGAGAAGACCTTCCGCGCCAACACGCCCCTGCTGTTCGTCGGGCTGGTCGGCAACCTGGCCATTCTCGGGTTCTCGATCTACGACGACCCCACGTCGCTGATCTGGTGCGCCGGGCTGGTGGCCGTCGGCGTGGTGCTCTTCCTGCTGGAGTACTTCTTCGGCAACCAGACCCGGCCATCGGGTGCCGAGCGAGGCGATCCCGAGGTCGTCGACGAGAAGGGAGCCTGACATGCACGTCATCGTCGCCACCGACGGGTCGAAGCAGTCGCTCGCCGCCGCCAAGAAGCTCAAGTCCTTCGCCGACCCGACCAAGATCACCGACATCTCGGTGATCGCGGTCATCCGTCCGCTCGCGTCGGTCGCGTTCGCCGACGAGCTGTCCGGCGGATCGACGTACGCCGCGGGGCCGGAGACCTCGTTCCGCAGGGCCGCCGAGGCGGCCAGCGAGGTCGTCGCCGCGGTCTTCGACGGCTGGGGCCCGACCGTGCACAAGCGGATCCGCTCCGGCTCCCCGGCCAACGAGCTGATCAAGGCCGCCAAGCAGCTGGACGCCGGGCTGGTGGTGGTCGCCAGCGGCGGCCGTGGCCTGAGCGACGCCGTCCTCGTCGGCAGCACCGCGCAGCGGGTCCAGCACTACGCACCCTGTCCGGTGCTGGTGGTGCGACCCAAGCCGCGGCAGCGCCGCTAGTCTGCGGCCATGGAGATCCTGCGCCTCGTCCTGTTGTTCGTGCACGTGCTCGGCTTCGCCGCGCTCTTCGGTGGCCTCGTGGTCCAGGCCAAGAGCGCCGAGAAGTCGGTCAACGCCGCCATGCGAGACGGAGTCGGCACCGCCTTCCTGGCCGGGCTGCTGCTGGTCGGCGTCCTCGAGGCTGGCGAGGACCCGGTCAACCACGCGAAGATCGCCGTGAAGTTCGTCATCGGCCTCGTGCTGCTGGTGCTGGTCATGGCCAACGTCCGCAAGCCGAGCATCCCGCAGGGCCTGTGGGCCGGGTTGCTGCTCCTGAGCGTCGCGAACGTCGCGGTGGCCATCTTCTGGTCACCTGCCCACGCTGCCTGAGCTGTCGGTCCCTGGCCGTAGGCTGGCCGGGAGATGAGTAGCCCCCACCTGATCCCCGGCCTCGAGCACATCGCCCCCGTCGAGGAGCCCCGCACCACCCGCCGCGGGCCGAGCCCCGACGAGCTGCTCGAGGGCCTCAACGAGCCCCAACGCGCCGCCGTCGTGCACGCCGGCGCGCCCCTGCTCGTCGTCGCCGGCGCCGGCTCGGGCAAGACCCGGGTCCTGACCCGGCGCATCGCCTGGCTGATCACCGAGCGCAAGGCCCACCCCGGCTCGATCCTGGCCATCACCTTCACCAACAAGGCCGCCGCCGAGATGAAGGAGCGGGTCGAGGAGCTCGTCGGCAAGCGCGCCCGGATCATGTGGGTCTCGACGTTCCACTCCGCGTGCGTGCGGATCCTGCGCAAGGAGATCGCCGCGCTCGACTTCGGCGGCGTCAGCTACAAGTCCAACTTCTCGATCTACGACGCGGCCGACTCCAAGCGGCTGATGACGCTGGTGCTCAAGGGGCTCGACCTCGATCCGAAGAAGTACCAGCCCGGCGCCGTGCTGCACTGGGTGAGCAACCAGAAGAACGAGCTGCGCGACCCCGAGGAGGCCGCCCAGGACACGCGCAACTCCTTCGAGGAGGCCTACGCAGCGGCGTACACGAACTACCAGCGACGGCTGCGCGAGGCCAACGCGCTCGACTTCGACGACCTCATCATGACCACGGTGCACCTCTTCCAGACGCTGCCCGACGTGCGGGAGAACTACCGCCGCCGCTTCCGGCACGTGCTCGTCGACGAGTACCAGGACACCAACCACGCGCAGTACGCCCTGATCCACCAGCTCTGCGGGCAGGACCTCGAATCGGGTCGACCGGCCGACGACGCCCCCAGCGAGCTGATGGTCGTCGGTGACGCCGACCAGTCGATCTATGCGTTCCGGGGCGCTAACATCCGCAACATCCTCGACTTCGAGCAGGACTTCCCCGACGCGACCTCGATCCTGCTGGAGCAGAACTACCGCTCCACGCAGACGATCCTCACCACAGCTAACTCGGTGATCAAGAACAACTCGAGCCGCAAGGACAAGCGCCTGTGGTCCGAGGCCGGCGACGGCGAGCGGATCGTGGGCTATGTCGCCGACGACGAGCACGACGAGGCGCGGTTCGTCTCCGAGGAGATCGACAAGCTCGTCGACACCGGCACGGTGCGAGCCGCCGACGTGGCGGTGTTCTACCGCACCAACGCCCAGTCGCGGGTGTTCGAGGAGATCTTCATCCGCACCGGCCAGCCCTACAAGGTCGTCGGCGGGGTGCGGTTCTACGAGCGCAAGGAGGTCCGCGACGCGCTGGCCTACCTCCGGCTGCTGGTCAACACTGCCGACGAGATCTCGCTGCGGCGGGTGCTCAACACCCCGAAGCGCGGCATCGGCGAGCGGGCCGAGGCGTGCGTCAACGCGCTGGCCCAGCGCGAGCGCATCTCCTTCTGGGAGGCGCTGGTCCTCGCCGACCAGGCGCCGGGCCTGGCGACCCGGTCGCTGAAGAACATCCAGCGCTTCGTGGCGATGATCCAGGAGCTGCAGTCGATGGTCGCCGCCGACGAGCGGGCCGACGTGATCCTGGAGTCGGTGCTCGAGCGCTCCGGCTACCTCACCGAGCTCGAGGAGAGCGACGACCCGCAGGACGCGACGCGCGTGGAGAACCTCGCCGAGCTCGTGGCCGTCGCCCGTGAGTTCTCCGACGACCCGCAGCCCGGCCCGTCGGCCGACCCGACCGAGGTCGAGGCGGGCACGGTCGCCGTCACGCTCGGCGACTTCCTCGAACGCGTCGCGCTGGTCGCCGACTCCGACCAGATCCCCGACGCCCCCGACGGCGAGGAGGGTGGCGACGACGGTGGTGTCGTCACGCTGATGACGCTGCACACCGCCAAGGGCCTGGAGTTCCCGGTCGTCTTCCTGACCGGCCTCGAGGACGGCGTCTTTCCCCACCAGCGCTCGCTGGGCGACCAGCCGGAGCTCGAGGAGGAGCGCCGGCTCGCCTACGTCGGCGTCACCCGTGCGCGCGAGCGGCTCTATGTCTCGCGCGCGATGGTGCGCTCTGCCTGGGGCGCGCCCTCGCACAACCCCGCGTCGAGGTTCATCGACGAGTTCCCCGTCGACCTCATCGACTGGCGGCGCACCGCCCAGGCGATGACGCGCTGGGGCCGCCCCGACCTGGCGGCCAACTCGGCCGCGCGCCTCGGTGCACCGACCGCGGCCGGGCGCCACAACTTCTCCGCGGCTGCTGCGCGCGCGGACGTCGCGGCCAAGTCGAAGCCCGCACGCGAGATCCCGTCACTCGAGCCCGGGGACCGGGTGCTGCACGACTCGTTCGGGATGGGCACGGTCGTCGCGCTCGAGGGGTCGGGCGACAAGTCCGTCGCGTCGATCGACTTCGGGTCGCAGGGCGTGAAGCGGTTGCTGCTGCGCTACGCGCCGGTGGAGAAGCTCTAGCGCCTCAGGTCAGGGCGCGATGCCGTGCTCGACGAGCGCGGTGAAGGGGTCGACCGGGTCGCCGCCGCCGGGACGGACCTCGATGTGGAGGTGCGGGCCGGTGCTGTTGCCGGTGGAGCCGACGGTGCCGATGGCGTCGCCGCCACGGACGGTGTCGCCGACGCTGACCAGGAACGAGGTCTGGTGGCAGTACCAGATCTCCGTGCCGTCATCGAGGGTGATGACGGTCTTGTTGCCGTAGGACCCGTCGTAGCCGGTCTCGGTCACGACGCCGTTGGCGACGGAGCGGATCGTGGAGCCGATGGAGGCCGACATGTCGAGGCCGGTGTGGACGCTGGACCAGAGGTAGCTCGAGGCGCCGAACGTCGCGGAGATGCGGTAGTTCTCCAGCGGGAGGACCCACTGGTTCTCCTTGATCTTGGCCGACTGCTGCTCTGCGGCCCTGGCCATCTCCTTGAGCGCGGCGTGCTGCTGCTCGGCCTGGGCCTCGGCCTGCGCGACCAGCTCTTCGTTGGCGGCGTCGGCGAGGGCGTCACGGCGCGAGTCACGCGACACGATGGCGTCGCGGTGGGCGATCGGGGCGACGTTGGCGAGGCCGGTGCTGCCCGCAGCGGCCATGGAGCCGGTCTGCGAGGTGACCTGGCCGACCAGGTCGGCATCGGCGGCGCTGACGGCACCGCCGGCAGAGACGGCGAGAGCCGCCACACCCACGATGATCGGGGCGGACGGCAGGGCACTGAGGAAGGGGTGGCGCGCAGGCGGCTTGCTCGCCTTGCGTCGACCCGCGACGGGTGCTGCCGAGAGGTCGCGGCGGGGGCCGCGGTGCGCTCGGTGGTTTCCCATAGAGAGTTCCTTTGTGCGGGGGGATTCGCCGGAAGGCGACGTCAGACTGTAACGGATTGGTCACGACCGCCGAAATCCGTGGTGACAGGATTGTGGATGACGACACCGGGCGCTCGCAGCGCTTCACCGTACTTGCTTCCGGATCGTCGTCACCCTGTGGGGTGGGTCACGTCGCTGGCTAGGCTGGCACCATGAGGATCATCGCCGGTGAACCGGGGCTTGCCCGCGCGCTGCGCGACCACGGCCACGAGGTGATCTTCACCGGCGGGGCGCACACGGTGGAGCAGCTCGTCGCGACCGCCATCCAGGAGGACGCCGACCTGGTCGCGCTCACCGGACCCGAAGCCGACGACGCCGACCGCGTGACGGCCCTGCTCGCCGAGCGCGAGGCCGACGACATCGAGGTCACCGTGTTCACGCCCGACGCCGCGGGCCTGTGGGGGCCGACTCAGCCCCTGGCGGATCGGTAGCGCTCGAGCGCTTCGCGCCGCTCGTCGGCGTGGTCGACGATCCGCAGCGGGTAGCCGCCCTCGTAGCCGGCCTCGGACCTCCACGGCTCGTGCGCCACGGCGCCGGCGAGGTGGGCGAGCTCGGGCACCCAGCGGCGTACATAGGTGCCGTCGGGGTCGAACTTCTTGCCCTGTGTCACGGGGTTGAAGACGCGGAAGTACGGCGACGCGTCGGTGCCCGTCCCGGCCACCCACTGCCAGCCGTGGTTGTTGGAGGCGACGTCCCCGTCGATCAGCAACGACAGGAAGTGCCGGGCGCCGATCGGCCACCACACGTGCAGGTCCTTGGTGAGGAAGGACGCGGTGATCATCCGGACCCGGTTGTGCATCCAGCCGGTCGCGAGCAGCTGCCGCATCCCGGCATCGACGATCGGATAGCCGGTCGTGCCGGTGCGCCAGGCGTCGATGGCGTCCTCGGGCTCGTCGTAGGTCATCGCCGACAGAGCCGGCTTGAGGTCGGACCAGGCCGACGCCGGGTGGTGCCACAGCACGTCGGCATAGAACTCGCGCCAGGCCAGCTCGGTCGCATAGGTCGAGCCCGGATCGAGGTCCGCGAGCAGCGAGCGCGGGTGCAGCACCCCGAGGTGGAGGTACGGCGAGAGCCTGGACGTGCCGTCGTGGTCGGGCCGGTCCCGCTCGATGGGGTAGTCGTCCAGGTGCTCGCTGCGGAAGGCGTGCCAGCGGCGGCGGGCCGCGTCCTCGCCGGCGGTCGGCAGGTCGAACGGAGCCTCGGCGACCGCCTCCTCGAGCAGCGCGACGGCCTCGGGGTCCGAGTCGGCGGGGGCGAGGTCGGGGGAGCGCGGTGTCGTGGCCGGCTCCGGCCAGCCCCGCTCGCGCCAGGCCCGGGCAAAGGCGCTGAACACCTGGTAGGGATCGCCGGTCCCGTTCGTGACCAGCCCCGGCCCCACGGCGTACGGCGACCCGGTGGCGACGAGGTCGACGCGCTGTCCGA
>NZ_CM001852.1:3029235-3047549 GCF_000389985.1 Nocardioides sp. CF8 | reverse complement strand
GCGGGGTCGCGGCGGCCGCCGTAGGGCGTGGTCTCGGCCGCGACGTGGACAGCCCGGTCGCCGGCGACGGCCGGGACGACGTCGAGCGGGTCGCCGTACCGGATGGTCAGGGGGATGCGCTCGGCGAGCTCGAGGACGGTGGCGGCGAGCCAGGCCCGGCGGGCCGGACCGGCGCCCGACCAGATGGCGGGATCGACGACGAACAGTGCGGTCACGGGACCGTCGTCGAGCGCTGCGAGGAGCGCCGGGTTGTCGCGCACGCGCAGGTCGCGGCGCAACCACAGGACAGAGGCCATGCACCTCAACGTAGCGACGGGGTGAGGAGGGCCACTCAACCCAGCCTCGATGTGACCCGCCCAACAGGTCTAGGGTGCCCAGTGGAAATCCCCGGACGCATTAGCACACAAAGGACTGGGTACGTCGTGGACTTGATGGAGTACCAGGCGAAGGAACTCTTCGCAAAGCATGGAGTGGCTGGCGCCCTCGGCATCACCGTTGAGACTCCGGAGGACGCTCGCGCGGCCGCGGAGAAGATCGGTGGCGTCGTCGTCGTCAAGGCCCAGGTCAAGGCCGGAGGCCGTGGCAAGGCAGGTGGCGTCAAGGTCGCCAAGACGCCCGAGGAGGCCGAGGAGCACGCCCGCGCGATCCTGGACCTCGAGATCAAGGGTCTCCCGGTCAACCGGGTGCTCGTGGTCCCCGGTGCGTCGATCGAGGAGGAGTACTACTTCTCCTTCCTGCTCGACCGCGCCAACCGTTCCTACCTCTGCATCGCGAGCGTCGAGGGCGGTGTGGAGATCGAAGAGGTCGCCAAGACCAACCCGGACGCCGTGAAGAAGATCCCGATCGACGCCGGCACCGGTGTCGACGAGGCGAAGGCGACCGCCATCGTCGACGAGGCCGGCTTCCCCGCCGAGCTGCGCGACCAGGCGATCCAGATGGTCCAGCAGCTGTGGACGGTCTTCACCGAGGAGGACGCCACGCTCGTCGAGGTCAACCCGCTCGCGCGGCTGACCGGTGACAAGCTCGAGGCGCTCGACGGCAAGGTCTCGCTCGACGAGAACGCCGAGTTCCGTCACCCCGAGCACGCCGCCTTCGAGATCCGCGAAGAGGCCGACCCGCTCGAGGCGAAGGCCAAGGACAAGGGCCTCAACTACGTCAAGCTCGACGGTGCTGTCGGCATCATCGGCAACGGCGCGGGCCTGGTCATGTCGACCCTCGACGTCGTCGCCTACGCCGGCGAGAACCACGGCGGCGTCAAGCCCGCCAACTTCCTCGACATCGGTGGCGGCGCCAACGCGCAGGTCATGGCCGACGGCCTCGACGTGATCCTCAACGACGAGCAGGTCAAGAGCGTGTTCGTCAACGTCTTCGGTGGCATCACCGCGTGTGACGAGGTCGCCAACGGCATCAAGGGTGCCCTGGAGATCCTCGGCGACGCGGCCACCAAGCCGCTCGTCGTCCGCCTCGACGGCAACAACGTCGAGGAGGGTCGCCGGATCCTCAACGAGCTGAACCACCCGTTGGTGACCCAGGTCGACACCATGGACGGTGCGGCCGACAAGGCCGCCGAGCTGGCGAACGCCTGAGGACGGAGAGAATCCCATGAGCATTTTTCTGAACAAGGACTCCAAGATCATCGTCCAGGGCATGACCGGCGGGATGGGTGCCAAGCACACCACCCTCATGGTCGAGTCCGGCGCCAACGTCGTGGGCGGCGTCAACGCCCGCAAGGCCGGCACCACGGTCGAGCTCGGCGGCAAGGAGCTGCCGGTCTTCGGCAGCGTCGCCGAGGCGATGAAGGAGACGGGCGCCGACGTGTCGGTCGCCTTCGTGCCGCCGGCGTTCACCAAGGACGCCGCGATCGAGGCCATCGACGCCGAGATCCCGCTGCTCGTCGTCATCACCGAGGGCGTTCCCGTCCAGGACACCGCCGAGGTCGTTGCCTACCTCGAGGGCAGGTCCACCCGGATGATCGGCCCCAACTGCCCCGGCATCATCACGCCGGACGAGTCGCTGGCCGGCATCACCCCGCACACCATCGCGGGCAAGGGCCCGGTCGGTCTCGTGTCGAAGTCGGGCACCCTGACCTACCAGATGATGTACGAGCTGCGTGACTTCGGCTTCTCCACGGCCATCGGCATCGGCGGCGACCCGATCGTGGGCACCACCCACATCGACGCGCTGCAGGCGTTCGAGGACGACCCGGAGACCAAGCTGATCGTGATGATCGGTGAGATCGGCGGCGACGCCGAGGAGCGTGCGGCCGACTACATCAAGGCCAACATCACCAAGCCGGTCGTCGGCTACGTCGCGGGCTTCACCGCCCCCGAGGGCAAGACCATGGGCCACGCCGGCGCCATCGTGTCCGGCTCCGCGGGCACCGCTGCCGCGAAGCAGGAAGCCCTCGAGGCCGTGGGCGTGAAGGTCGGCAAGACGCCGTCCGCCACCGCCGCCCTGGCGCGGGAGATCCTGCAGGGCCTCTGATCCACCTGTCTGTACCCACCCTGGAGCTCTCCAGGGTGGGTACAGCTGTCTTCAGGGCGTGGCAGCCGGGAGGGCGCCCTCGAAGGCCGCCATCGCCTCGACGGTCGCTGCGAGCAGGTCGGCGTCCTCGGTGATGCCCTCGTCGAGGTTGTTGGCCGGGTCCCACTCGCCGTACGTCGACGTCACCAGCAACGCGCGACCGACCTGCACGACCTCGATGACCTCGGCGCCGACGCCGACCTCACCGTCCTGCTCGTAGGTGTGGACGACCGTCGCAGCCGCCGGGCCGAAGGACGACTCGCGAACCTCGGTCAGCAGGCGGGCGCCGGGACCCACCTCCTCGGCCGGACAGGCGATCGCGGCTGCGCGGACGTCGCGCACCACGGCCTCGGGGCGAGAAGTGTCGTCGAAGAGCATCAGGTCGCGGGTGCTGGCGTACTCGTCGCCGCTGGCCTCCGCGGCCAGCCGGTCGGCGGGCGCGAGGCCGCGCAGCGGCTTGCGCCCGCAGAAGTCGAGGGATCGCATCCCGACGCTCTGGGCGGAGACGTGGACGTCGTCATGCATCTCGTCGGCCAACGGGAAGTCCTCGGGGATCACGGTCGCCGGCGACGAGGACCCGGGTGGCTTCCCAGGCCCTGGCTCGTGCTCCTGGCTGCATCCCGTGAGTGCGAGGGTCAGCAGGCCCAGCAGGAGGAGTCGTCGCATGCTCAGGAGACGCGCGGCTCCCAGCGATAGTTGTGACCGCTCAGCGCTGTGCGCTGGGCAGGTCGTCGAGGCGCTCCAGCGCGCGCTCGGCGATCGCGGTGAAGTCGTCACGCGCGATGGTCATGTCCCCGGCCGGCGTGAAGCCGACCTGGGAGACGGCGTTGCCGTCGCGCATGATCGCCATCCAGAACTGGATCGTGCGGTTGTCGGAGATCTCCACGTCGAGGTCCCAGACCGTCATCTCGACGTCCTTGCCCGAGCGGTCGACCAGCGTGTTCACGGAGGTGCCGAGGTTGGCCTGGCCGCACCTGCGGATGCGGCTGCGCACCTCGCCGACGAAGTCGCGGGCCCGGTCGGTCCGCGTCGTGGCCACCGTCTGGGTGAGCCCGAAGGTGGTGTCCTTCTTCGTCGCCGGGAACAGGAAGGTCCGGGTCAGGGCCTGCTTGAGGCCCTTGCCGCGGAACGTGGTGTTGTCGCACCGCGTGGCGGCGTAGTTGTTCCGCGCACGGACGGGATCGGTGCCGACCCACGGACCGACGGCGCCGGAGACGGGCGGCAGGTCGACCGCGGCCAGCAGCCCCGACGGCTGACCGATCGGGAACGGCTCGCTCGCGCGCAGCCGGGGCGGTCCGGCGCAGGCCCCGGCGCCCGGGGCGCCACAGGTGGCGTTGACGGCGGCGGCCAGCCCTGCGGCGGCCGTGCGGGCAGCCACCGGGGCACCGGTCGAGCGCACCATCGTCGTGACGGTGAGCTGGCCCGTGCGTGCGAGTCCCACGGCGATCCGGCTCGGGTTCTTGTTCCAGGTGCGCAGCATCAGCACCGTGGCCTCGTCGCCGACGCGCTGCACGGACTCGGTGGACAACAGCTGGGTGCGGGCGTCCAGGCAGTCGGCGTACCACCCGCGCGTGGTCTCGAACGCGGCGCGGGCCTGCGCCTGGTCGGCCGAGAGCTCCACGAACTCGATCGCGGTGGCTCGCTCCTCGGTGACCTTGCGCTTCTTCGCGGACTTCTTCCTCGCCGGCTTCGTGACCTGGGCCGTCCCGCTGAACGAGCGCACCAGCGCTCCCGCGCCCGCCGGGTCGGCGAAGCGCGTCTGCTGGCACGGCATCACCAGGCCCGAGCCCGCCAGGTTGTCGGAGGTCTCGGCCTCGCGCCAGGTGAGGCCGCGGCCGTAGCGCTCGGTCTGCGCGGCGGCCAGGAGTGTGCCGTCGTCGAGGGCCGGGGCGGCCTCGGCCGAGGCCTCGCGCACCGTGATGCCGGGCAGGGCGTTCTCCTGGTCGAGGCTGCTCGGCTCGGCGCCGCCGGAGGAGACGACCGTGCCCGAGACGAGGAGGGCAAGACCGACGGTCGCTGAGCCGATCAGTGTGTGGGTACGGCGACGGGTGGTGCCCGTCCGGCGGATGATCGGGCCGCGTGGCCAGCGGGTGTCGATCAGCGGAGCCCGCAGCGCGTCGAGCCGGAGCCGCACGTCGGTGCTCGGAACGGAGCGTGCCAGCGCGAACCGGGTGGTCGCGCTCTGCAGCGCGCGCTCGGTCTCGGCACGGGGGAGGCCCACCTCGCGGGCGATGTCGGCGAGCGGGAGCGGGGACAGGACCGTCAGCACCAGGGCCTTGCGCTCGTGGCCGCTGAGCTTGCCGAGCGCGTCCAGCGTCGCCCGGACGTTGGCGTCGACACCCTTGTCGCGGTGCCACGGGCGGGCGGCGTGCCGGCGCAGGGCCCGGCTGTGGGCGTGCGGGCGCACCCATGCCTCGGGCTCCTCGAGCCGTCCCACCTTCGCCCAGTGGTGCCAGGCGACCGCGAACGCGTCGCGCACCGCGGTGCGCGCGGCGGGCAGGTCTCCGGTCAGCGCGTAGGTCTCGAGCAGGAGACGATCACGTGATCCGGCGTAAAAGGCGTCGAACGCTTCAGGGCTCCTCATGACCGCTCCACGGTACGGGGTCGCGGCGTGGCAGCGCGAACGCGCTCGGCGATCGGGTCATGATGGCGGAGCCATGACCTCCCTGCTTCTCGACCGCCGTGACCGCACCACCAGCCCCCGCGCGCAGCGACCGCTGGTCCTCGTCGCGACGCTGGGCGGGGCGGCGGCTGCCCTGGCACCGCTGCTGGTCTGCGTGGCGGTCGGCATCATCGGCTGGTTCGCCGCCGACGCCGGCGCCCACGGGGTCCCGCGCGACGGCATGCGGATGGGTGCGGTCGCCTGGTTGATGGCCCACGGCTCCGGGATCACCGTCTACGGCACCGCCGTGGGCATCGTGCCGCTCGGGCTGACCGCGATCTGCGCCTGGTCGATGTGGCGGCTGGGGCACCGTGTCGGGGAGGCCCTGTCGGGCCACGGCCCCGACTCCGACCGGATCTCCGACGGCGAGCGCGACCTGACCGTGCCCATGGGCTCTGGGCTGTTCTTCGTCGGCTACGCCCTCGTCGCGGTGGTGGTCGCAACCCTGACCGCGAGCGTCGAGACGACCCTGAGCGTGCCTCGGGTGGTGCTCTGGAGCCTGGGGATGTCGCTCGTCATCGCCGCGCCCGCCATTGCGATCGGCTCCGGTCGAGCAGCCATCTGGGCGACCTTCGTCCCGCCCGTCGTCCGGCAGGCCGCCGCCACGGCGGCGGTCGTCCTGACCGCCTTCCTCGCGCTCTCGACCGTCGTGTTCCTCGTCGCTCTGGCCTTCGGCGTCGGCGAGGCTGCCACGATGATGAGCCGCTTGCACCTCGGCGTGGGGGAGGGCGCGGTCTACGCCGTCGCCAACGCCGGCTTCGCGCCCAACGCCACCCTGTTCTCCGGCTCCTTCCTGCTCGGCCCGGGTTTCGCCGTGGGTGGCAACACCCTCGTCTCGCCCGGCACCGTCGTCCTGGGAGCGCTCCCGCTCTTCGCGCTGCTCGCCGCTCTGCCCGGCGTCGGTGCGCCCGGAGTCCTCCTGTCGTCGCTGGTGTGGCTGCCGCCGCTGGTGGCCGCGCTCGCGACCATGTGGTGGCAGCGCCGGCACCCGGCGCCGGGCTGGCGCGAGGCCGCCCTGCGCGGCTGCGGCGGCGGGATCGTGGCCGGTGTCGTCTTCGCCCTGCTCGCTTCGGTCGCCGGCGGTGCAGCCGGTCCGGGCCGGATGCGCCATGTCGGGCCCTTCGTGCCGGACGTGCTGGTCGCCGCGATCACGGCCTTCGGGCTCGGCGGCCTGGTCGGTGCCGTGGCCATGGCCTGGTACCAGCGCCGTGGCAGCGACGTCGCGCCCTAGAATCCGCCGCGTGACCTCTCGTCTTGTCGTCCTCGTCTCCGGTGCAGGCACCAACCTCCAGGCCCTGATCGACGCCTGCGCCGATCCGGCGTACGGCGCCCAGGTCGTCGCCGTCGGTGCCGACCGTGACGACATCGAGGGCCTGGCGCGGGCCGACCGCGCCGGCATCCCCACCTTCGTCAAGCAGGTGTCGCAGTTCACCAGCCGCGAGCACTGGGACCGGGCCATGGCGACCTCGGTCGCGGGCTTCGAACCCGACCTGATCGTGCTCGCGGGCTTCATGAAGCTGGTCAGTGACGACTTCCTGGCCCGGTTCGAGCACCGGGTCGTGAACACGCACCCGGCGCTGTCCCCGTCGTTCCCCGGCATGCACGGTCCGGCGGATGCCCTGGCCTACGGCGTCAAGGTCACCGGCGCGACGCTCTTCCTGGTCGACGGCGGCATCGACACCGGCCCGATCGTGGCCCAGACGGCCGTCCCGGTCGAGGACGACGACGACGTCGAGTC
Source organism: Nocardioides sp. CF8 (assembly GCF_000389985.1). NCBI lineage: Bacteria > Bacillati > Actinomycetota > Actinomycetes > Propionibacteriales > Nocardioidaceae > Nocardioides > Nocardioides sp. CF8. The sequence goes on along the minus strand of NZ_CM001852.1, from coordinate 3,040,626 downwards.
CCTGCACGAGCGGATCAAGGCGGCCGAGCGGGAGATGCTCGTCGACGCGGTCGGCCGGATCGCCCACGGCAGCCTGGTCGTCGAGGGACGCAAGGTGCACATCGGCCCCGCGGCCCCGTAGGCTGACCCCCACACGACTGGCGCAGGTGGGTGACCACCAGGGAGTGAAGCCGTGGAGCATCGAACGCCTGGGTGCTCCCCTCCGCAGCGACTTTTGGAGCAGCCCCGTGTCCCAACGCCCCCATGACCAGATCCCGATCAAGCGCGCGCTGGTCTCCGTCTACGACAAGGCCGGGCTCGACGAGCTCGTCCGCGGGCTGCACGACGCCGGTGTCGAGCTGGTCTCCACCGGTGGCTCCGCCAAGCTGATCGCCGACCTCGGCCTGCCCGTCACGAAGGTCGAGGACCTCACCGGCTTCCCCGAGTGCCTCGACGGCCGGGTCAAGACCCTCCACCCGCGCGTGCACGCCGGCATCCTGGCCGACCGTCGCCTCGACACCCACGTCCAGCAGCTGGCCGACCTCGGCGTCGAGCCCTTCGACCTGGTCGTGTCCAACCTCTACCCCTTCACCCAGACCGTCGCCTCGGGCGCGAGCCCCGACGAGTGCGTCGAGCAGATCGACATCGGCGGCCCCTCGATGGTGCGCGCTGCCGCGAAGAACCACCCCTCGGTCGCCATCGTCACCTCGCCTGCGCGGTACGCCGACGTGCTGGCCGCCGTCGCTGCCGGGGGCTTCACCCTGGACGCCCGCAAGGCGCTGGCCGCCGAGGCGTTCGTGCACACCGCGACGTACGACGTGCACGTGGCGTCCTGGATGGGCAACGTCCTGACCGACTCCAGCGACGACACGGGCTTCCCGGCGTGGATGGGCGCGACCTGGGAGAAGGACGCGGTGCTGCGCTACGGCGAGAACCCGCACCAGTCGGCCGCGATCTACTCCAACGGCCACCTCCCCGGCGGTCCCGGGCTCGCGCAGGCGACCCAGCACCACGGCAAGGAGATGTCCTACAACAACTACGTCGACGCCGACGCGGCCCGGCGCGCCGCCTACGACTTCGACCAGCCCGCGGTGGCGATCATCAAGCACGCCAACCCGTGCGGCATCGCGGTCGGCGCGGACGTCGCCGACGCCCACCGCAAGGCCCACGCCTGCGACCCGGTCTCGGCGTTCGGCGGCGTGATCGCCACCAACGTGCCCGTGTCGGTCGAGATGGCCAGGCAGGTCGCGGAGATCTTCACCGAGGTCGTCGTCGCCCCGGGCTACGAGGACGGCGCTGTCGAGATCCTCGCGGCGAAGAAGAACATCCGGATCCTCGAGTCGGCCCCGCTGCCGCGTGGCGGCACCGAGATCCGCGCGATCTCCGGCGGCCTGCTCGTGCAGCAGCGCGACGTCATCGACGCCGTCGTCGACGGTGGCGGCGACGACCCGTCGACCTGGACGCTCGCGACCGGCACGGCCGCCTCGGCCGAGGTGCTGGCCGACCTCGCCTTCGCCTGGCGCGCCTGCCGGGCCGTGAAGTCCAACGCGATCCTGCTCGCGGCCGACGGCGCCTCGGTCGGTGTCGGCATGGGCCAGGTCAACCGCGTCGACTCCTGCCGCCTCGCGGTCGAGCGCGCGGGGGAGCGGGCCGTCGGCTCGGTCGCGGCCTCCGACGCCTTCTTCCCCTTCGCCGACGGTGCCCAGGTGCTGATCGACGGTGGCGTGACGGCGATCGTCCAGCCCGGTGGCTCGGTGCGCGACAACGAGGTCATCGAGGCCGCCGAGAAGGCCGGCATCACGATGTACTTCACCGGCGCCAGGCACTTCTTCCACTGACCGGTGATATCTTGACGTCAAGATATCGGGGGAGGGTGATGTGGTGACGAGATGGCTGCGGGCGATCCTGCCGCCCACGAAGCTCGAACGGGACCTGGCGCTGCAGAGCGTGTTGTCGGCGTTCGCGACCGGCTCGTTCCTCACCGGCACGGCCGTGTTCTTCACCCAGATCGTCGGCCTCACCGGGGCGCAGATCGGTCTGGGCATGTCGGCCGCGGCCTTCGTCACCCTCGCGCTGTCGATCCCGCTCGGTCGCCTCGGCGACCGGGTCGGCGCCAAGCGGCTCTGGGTGATCAGTGCTCTCCTCGAGGCGCTGCTCTACCTCGCCTGGCCGCTCGCCTCGGGCTTCATCTCGTTCGTGGTCCTGCTCGCCGTGCTGGCGTCGGTCGAGACGGCGGGGCGCTCGGCGCGCAACGTCTACCGGATCGAGGTCTTCCCGCGCGACAAGCGGGTCGGCGCCATGGCCTACCAGCGGGCTGCACGCAACGTCGGCTACTCCCTGGGTGCCGGTACGGCGGGCGTGGCCCTCGGCATCGGGACCCGGGAAGCCATCATCGCCATCCCCCTCATCACCGCCGCCCTGTTGTCGATCAACGCGGTCATGGTCTCGTTCCTGCCCGCGATCAAGCGGAAGGTGGAGGTCTCGACCGGGCCCGACCTGCACATCACCCCGGCGGCGCTGAAGAACAAGGGCTTCCTGGTCCTGGGGGTGTGCAACGGGGTGCTCTCCTCCAACCAGATCCTGCTCAACGTCGTCGTGCCGCTCTGGCTGGTCGAGCGCACCGACGCGCCGCACACTCTGCTGGCGTGGCTGTTCGGGACCAATACGGTGCTGGCAGTCCTGCTCCAGGTCCGTGCCTCGCGGGGTGCCGACTCGGTGAACGGGTCGCTGCGCGCCGTACGCCGATCGGGCTGGGCGTTCGTGTTGTCGTGCCTGGTCCTGAGCGTGACCCACGAGACCGTCGGCTGGGTCTCCATCGTGCTGATCTGGATCGGCCACATCACCATCACTGGCGCCGAGCTCTGGCAGTCGGCCTCGGACTGGGGCTTCACCGCCGAGCTGTCCGACCCGCGCCGGATGGGCGACTACCAAGGTGTGTGGGGCCTCGGCTACCAGATCGAGCCGCTCGTCTTCCCCGCGCTCTACACCTTCCTCGCCCTCACCTGGGGCGCGCCAGGCTGGGCGGTGATCGCCCTCATCGGCATCACGGCCGCTGCCGTCTCCCACCCGGCGGCCCGGGCCGCCGAGCGGTACCTTGCCCACCACGGTTCACCCGTGGCCGACACCACCCCTTCGCCCACCCTGGAGACCACGTGACTGCCCAGACTCTCGACGGCGCCGCAACGCTGCGCACCATCAAGGCCGAGCTCACCGAGCGCGTGGCCGCCCTCAAGGCGCGCGGGATCACCCCCGGGCTCGGCACCGTGCTCGTCGGCAACGACCCCGGCTCGCAGTGGTACGTCGGCGCCAAGCACAAGGACTGCGCGGAGCTGGGGATCTCCTCGATCCGCCGTGACCTGCCCGCCAGCGCCACCCAGGCCGAGGTGGAGGCCGTCATCGACGAGCTCAACGCCGACCCCGCCTGCACCGGCTTCCTGGTCCAGCAGCCCACCGGCCTCGACGAGTTCGCCCTGCTCTCGCGCGTCGATCCCGCCAAGGACGTCGACGGCCTGCACCCGACCAACCTCGGCAAGCTCGTGCTCGGTGAGGCCGGTCCGCTGCCGTGCACGCCGGTCGGCGCGATCGAGCTGCTGCGCCGCCACGGCGTGCAGATCGCCGGCGCCGAGGTGGCGGTCGTGGGCCGCGGACTGACCGTCGGCCGCCCGCTGGGGCTGCTGCTGACCCGCCGCTCGGAGAACGCCACGGTCACCTTGTGCCACACCGGCACCGTCGACCTGGCCGCCCACGTGCGGCACGCCGACATCGTGGTCGCCGCCGCCGGCGTCCCCGGCATCATCACCGGCGACATGGTCAAGCCGGGTGCCGCCGTGCTCGACGTCGGGGTCTCCCGCGTCGACGGCAAGGTCACCGGTGACGTGGCGCCCGACGTGTGGGACGTCGCGGGCTGGGTCTCGCCCAACCCCAAGGGTGTCGGACCGATGACCCGCGCCATGCTGCTGACCAATATCGTGGAGATCGCCGAACAGTCCCACCCCCAATGACGGGAATCTCGTGACCGATCCGCTCGAGCCGCCGCCGGACGATCGCGCCATCCGCCCGCCGGAGGACGTGCCGGCGATCTCGGCCGAGGACCTCGTCGACGGCGACCACCCCGACGAGGCGCCCGGTGAGCGGCGCTATCCCTCCACCATCGGCGGTGCGTTCTACCTGCTCGTGCTGCTGGTCACCGGCACCGGCCTGTTGTTGGCGTCCTTCAGCGACTGGCGCCTCGGGGTCCGGACCATCGGCGGCGCGCTGCTGCTCGCCGCCACGGTGCGCACGGTGCTGGGGCCTCGCGACGCCGGCATGCTCGCCGTACGACACAAGGCGCTCGACGTCGCGCTGCTGGTCGCGCTCGGGGTGGCGCTGATCTTCCTGAGCACCTCGATCCCCAACCAGCCGGGGCCGTAGCCGAACGGCCCGCCCGCTCCGAGGAGCAGACGGGCCGTGCGTGGGTCGTGCTGGGTCAGATGAGGCCGAGCTCGGTGACCGCGTCGCGCTCCTCGGAGAGCTCCGCGACCGAGGCGTCGATGCGACCGCGCGAGAACTCGTCGATCTCGAGGCCCTGGACGATCTCCCAGTCGCCGTCCTTGGTGGTGACGGGGAAGGAGGAGATGAGGCCCTCGGGCACGCCGTAGGAGCCGTCGGAGACGACCGCCATCGAGACCCAGTCGTCGGCGGCGGAGCCGAGCAGCCAGTCGCGCGCGGCGTCGACCGTGGCCGAGGCGGCCGAGGCGGCCGAGGACGAGCCCCGCGCCTCGATGATCGCGGCGCCGCGCTTGGCGACGGTCGGGATGAAGTCGTTCTCGATCCAGGCCTGGTCGCCCACGACCTCGGCGGCGTTCTTGCCGCCGACCTCGGCGTGGAAGAGGTCGGGGTACTGCGTGGCGGAGTGGTTGCCCCAGATCGTCATCTTCTTGATGTCGGTCACCGCAGCGCCGGTCTTGGCGGCGAGCTGCGAGATCGCGCGGTTGTGGTCGAGGCGGGTGAGCGCCGAGAACCGCTCGCGCGGGATGTCGGGGGCGTTGGTCATCGCGATCAGGGCGTTGGTGTTGGCCGGGTTGCCGGTGACACCGATGCGCACGTCGTCAGCGGCGACCGCGTTGAGGGCCTTGCCCTGCGCGGTGAAGATGGCGCCGTTGGCGGAGAGCAGGTCGCCACGCTCCATGCCGGGACCGCGCGGGCGCGCGCCGACGAGCAGGGCGAGGTTGACGCCGTCGAAGATCTTCTCGGCCTCGTGGCCGATCTCGATGCCCGCGAGGTTGGGGAAGGCGCAGTCGTCGAGCTCCATCACGACGCCCTCGAGCGTCTTGAGGGCCGGCTCGATCTCGAGCAGGCGCAGCTCGATCGGGCGGTCGCCCAGCAGCGAACCACTGGCGAGGCGGAAGAGCAGGCTGTAGCCGATCTGACCGGCCGCGCCGGTGACGGCGACCTTCAAGGGAGTGGTGCTCACGGGGACTCCTGTACGCGAAGTTGAGTGGTGGTTGATCTGCCGGCGACGCTAGCAGCGCCGCTCGTTGTCCGGCCCGGGAGGGCTGGCTGGCATTCTCCTCCCATGCCGAGCCTCGCCCCCGCCGCCCGTCGCTTCGTCCGGATCGCGGTCATCGCCCTGATCGCCCCGGGTCTGCTGGCCGCGGCCGGCTGCGGCGCAGGTGAGCCGCGCTCGATCGACCCGGCTGGCGTGGACGGCCTGGAGATCCCGACCGCGACCCCCGAGCCCGCCGACTTCGTGCGCGGGATCGACAACCCGTTCCTGCCGCTGTCGGCCGGGAGCGAGTGGACCTACGAGGCCGACCGCGGTCCCGACGTCGTCGTGCGGGTCGCCGACGAGAGACGGCGCATCGCCGGCGTCACCACGACCGCCGTGACGACCAGCGTCCGGCGTCGCCGTGGCGAGGAGACCTCGACGCGCTACTACGCCCAGGACCGCGCCGGCAACGTGTGGTCCTTCGGTGCCGCCAGCGGTGGGACCGACACCTGGCAGGCGGGCATCGGCGGCGCGCAGGCGGGCCTGGTCATGCCGGCCAGGCCGCGGGTCGGCGACGGATTCGTCCAGCAGTACGCCGCTGGCGTGGCCGAGGACCGGTCGTGGGTGCTCGACGTGGCGGCCAGCGTGTCGACGCCGTACGGCTCGTGGACCGACGCGATCGAGATCCGCGAGACGACGGCACTCGATGCCACCGTCGAGGCCGTGCGCCACTACGTGCGCGGTGTCGGCCTGGTGCGGACCGAGTCGGACACCAGCACGCTCGCGCTGGTGTCCTTCTCGGCCGACAGCTGATCAGTCGGGTCGACGCACCTGGGTGCGGCCGTCCTCGCCATCGTCCTCGATCGGCTGGCCCCACTCCTGGGCCGGGGGCTGCCCGGCGGGCTGGCCCCAGTGCTGGGGAGCGGTCTGGGCCGGGGGAGCGGCCTGTGTCGGCGGCTGGGCCGGCGGCTGGGCCCACTGCTGGGCCGGCGTCTGCTGGCCCCAGCCCTGCTGCTGCGGGGGCGCAGCGGGCGCCTGCCACTGCTGCGGGGGCTGGCCCTGGTTCCACTGCTGCTCGTAGCCGGCCGGGGGAGCGTAGGTCGCCTGCTGGCCACGACCGCCACCGAAGCTGAGGCCGGAGCCGGGGACCGGCTCGCTGCCGTGGCCGAAGACGAGCGGGTAGGTCAGGCCGGCGATGGCCGCGCCGACGAGCGGCGCCAGGATGAAAAGCCACAGCTGGATGATCGCGTCGGTGCCGCCGAAGACGCCGACGCCGATGGAGCGGGCCGGGTTGACCGACGTGCCCGTGGCGCCCATGGAGGCGAAGTGGATCATCGAGAGCGCGAGGCCGATGGCGAGCGGGCCCATCAGGGCCTGGAGCTCGTTGCGCTCGTCGGTGACGGCGAGGATGACGTACAGGAAGACCATCGTGAGCAGTGCCTCGAGCGCGAAGGCCGCCCACATGGCGTAGTTGCTGGCGCTCTGGTCGCCGAACGCGTTGGCGCCGATGTTGCCCTCGGAGGTGTAGCCCTCGAAGCCGTGCATCAGGCCGAACAGCAAGGCGCCGGCGATCAGGCCGCCGACGAGCTGGGCGCCGACGTAGACCGGTACGGAGCTCCACGGCAGGCGACCGCCGAGGACGGCGCCGAGCGTGACGGCGGGGTTGAAGTGTCCTCCGGAGATGCGGCCGACGGCGTAGGCCATCACCACGACGGTCAGGCCGAAGGTGAGGCCCGTGGTGATGTAGTCCCCGCCGCTCATCAGGGCGGCGCCGACGCCGAAGAACACGAGCACGAAGGTGCCCAGGACCTCGGCGGCGAACTTCTGGCCAGTGGTGGGTGTGTCGTCAATGCTGCTTGCGTCTGTCATCAACGCCTGCCTTCCTGAGAGGTCGAGCGCCCACCCCCGTGGACCACGGGCACTCTAGCGAGCGGAGGACTCCGGGTGCGAGGCTAGGCGCACGCGGCGTCAGGTATCTTGACGTCAAGTTAGTTTTCACGCCTCGTCCCAAGGAGCGCCCCGTACCCATGGCCAAGATCATCTACACCCACACCGATGAAGCACCCATGCTGGCGACGTACTCGTTCCTGCCGATCGTCGCGGCCTACGCCCGGACCGCGGGCGTCGAGGTCGAGACCCGCGACATCTCGGTCGCAGCGCGGATCATCAGCCAGTTCCCCGAGCGGCTGACCGAGGACCAGCGCCTCCCCGACGCGCTCGCCGAGCTGGGTGAGCTGGCCACCAAGCCCGAGGCCAACATCATCAAGCTGCCCAACGTGTCCGCCTCCATCCCGCAGCTCAAGGCCGCGATCAAGGAGCTGCAGGACAAGGGCTACGACCTCCCGGACTACCCCGAGAACCCGCAGTCCGACGAGGACAAGGCGACGCGCGCGAAGTACGACAAGGTCAAGGGCTCCGCGGTCAACCCGGTCCTGCGCGAGGGCAACTCCGATCGTCGTGCGCCCGGCGCGGTCAAGAACTACGCCAAGTCGCACCCGCACTCGATGGGTGCCTGGAGCGCCGACTCGCGCACCAACGTCGCGACCATGGACTCCGACGACTTCCGCCACAACGAGAAGTCCGTCGTGATGGCTGCCGACGACACCCTGCGCATCGAGCACACCGCCAAGGACGGCACCGTGACCGTGCTCAAGGACGAGCTCGCAGTGCTCGCCGGTGAGGTCATCGACGCCACCGTGATGCGCGTCGACGCGCTCAACGAGTTCCTCAAGGCGTCGATCGAGCGCGCCAAGGCCGACGACGTCCTCTTCTCGGTGCACCTCAAGGCCACGATGATGAAGGTCTCCGACCCGATCATCTTCGGCCACGTCGTGCGCGCCTTCTTCCCCAAGACCTTCGCGGCGTACGGCGACGCGCTGGCCGGTGCCGGCCTCAGCCCCAACGACGGGCTGGGCGGCATCCTCGGCGGCATCGGCACGCTGGACCAGGCTGACGCGATCAAGGCGTCCTTCGAGGCCGAGCTGGCCGACGGCCCCACGCTGGCCATGGTCGACTCCGACAAGGGCATCACCAACCTGCACGTGCCCTCCGACGTCATCGTCGACGCGAGCATGCCCGCGATGATCCGCACCAGCGGCCACATGTGGGGACCGGACGGCCAGGAGGCCGACACCCTCGCGGTGATCCCGGACTCGTCCTACGCCGGCGTCTTCCAGACCGTGATCGACGACTGCCGCGCCCACGGCGCCTTCGACCCCTCGACCATGGGCTCGGTCTCCAACGTCGGCCTGATGGCGAAGGCGGCCGAGGAGTACGGCTCGCACGACAAGACGTTCGAGGTGACCGCCGACGGCACGATCGCGATCGTGGCGTCCAACGGCGACGAGCTGATCAGCCACGACGTCGAGACCGGTGACATCTGGCGCGCCTGCCAGACCAAGGACGCCTCGATCCAGGACTGGGTCAAGCTCGCCGTGACGCGCGCCCGGGCCACCGGCTCGCCGGCCATCTTCTGGCTGGACGAGACCCGCGCCCACGACGCCAACCTGATCCAGAAGGTCAACGCCTACCTCCCGCAGCACGACACCTCCGGGCTGGACATCACCATCGCCGCCCCGGCCGCCGCGTGCGCGACCTCGATCGAGCGGATCCGTCGCGGCGAGGACACCATCTCGGTGACCGGCAACGTGCTGCGCGACTACAACACCGACCTGTTCCCGATCCTCGAGCTGGGCACCAGCGCCAAGATGCTCTCGATCGTGCCGCTGATGAACGGCGGCGGCCTGTTCGAGACCGGCGCCGGCGGCTCGGCCCCCAAGCACGTCCAGCAGCTCGTCAAGGAGAACTACCTGCGGTGGGACAGCCTCGGCGAGTTCTTCGCCCTGGCGGCCTCGCTCGAGCACCTCGCGGCCTACGACGACAACGCGCGGGCCAAGATCCTCAGCGACACCCTGGACCGCGCGACCGAGACGTTCCTCAACGAGGACCGCTCGCCCGGTCGCAAGCTCGGCACCATCGACAACCGCGGCTCGCACTTCTACCTCGGCCTCTACTGGGCCGAGGAGCTCGCCCAGCAGACCGACGACGCCGAGCTGGCGGCGGCCTTCGCCGCTCTTGCCGGCACGCTGCGCGAGAACGAGGCGAAGATCGTCGAGGAGCTGGTCAGCGTCCAGGGCTCGCCCGCGGACATCGGTGGCTACTACGAGCCCGACGACAAGCTCGCCGACGCGGTCATGCGTCCCAGCACCACCTTCAACGAGGCCCTCGCCTCGCTGTGATCCGAGTGCGCGCCGCGGGTCCGCCCGCGGCGCGCACGGTCACCGTGGGCGGCAGCACGCGTCTGCGGCTCGGGAATTGGTGGTCGGCTCCGCGCCTTGGAGAATGAGTGCAGATGACGACGACTCCCGAGGCCCCAGAGATCGACCACACCCCGGTGGTCCGCGCCCGCCACTTCGGGCTCGCGATCCTGGCGCTGGCCATGGGCGGCTTCGCGATCGGCACCACCGAGTTCGTGACGATGGGGCTGCTGCCGCAGATCGCCCGGGGCGTCGACGTCTCGATCCCCACCGGCGGTCACGTCATCTCGGCCTATGCCCTCGGTGTCGTCGTCGGTGCTCCCGTGCTGGCCTTCCTGGGCGCCCGGCTGCCGCGGCGCGCCCTGCTGGTCGCGCTGATGGTCGCCTTCGCGCTGGGAAACGCCGCCAGCGCCCTCGCCACGTCGTACGGCGCCCTGATGGTCGCCCGCTTCGCCGCCGGCCTGCCCCACGGTGCCTACTTCGGTGTCGCGTCACTGCTGGCGGCCAGCATGGCGAGCCCGGCCCGCAAGGGCCGTGCCGTCGCGGCGGTCATGCTCGGACTGAGCGTGGCCAACGTCCTCGGCGTACCAGCGGCGACGTGGTTGGGACAGAACCTCGGTTGGCGCATCGCCTTCTGGGTCGTCACCGCGCTCGGCGTCATCACGCTGGCGCTGGTGCTGGCGTTCGTGCCCAGCTGTCCCGGCGACGGTGAGGCCAGCGGGCGCCGCGAGCTCGCGGCGTTCCGGCTGCCGCAGGTCTGGCTGACCCTGCTGGCCGGCGCCATCGGCTTCGGCGGCATGTTCGCGGTCTACACCTACATCGCCCCGACCGTCACCGAGGTCGGCGGGCTGGGGGAGTCGGCCGTGCCGGTCTTCCTGCTGTCGTTCGGCCTCGGCATGGTCGGCGGCACGTGGCTGGCGGGGGTGATGGCCGACTGGTCGATCTTCCGGTCGCTGCTGATCGGTGCTGCCGGCATGGGGGCCACGCTGATGCTCTTCTGGCTGACCGCTCCCGGCGGCTGGCTGGCGCTGCCCGTGGTCTTCGCGATCACGGCGCTCGGGTCGGTGCTCGTGGTCAACCTCCAGCTGCGGCTGATGGACGTCGCGGGCGAGGCCCAGACGCTGGGCGCCGCGATGAACCACGCCTCGCTCAACGTCGCCAACGCCCTCGGCGCCTGGCTGGGCGGGCTCGTCATCGCCGCCGGCTGGGGCTACCGCGCGCCGGCGCTCGTCGGTGTCGCGCTGAGCATCGGCGGCTTCGTCGTGCTGGTGCTCTCGGTCGCCGTGCACCGGCGTCACCGGATCGCAACCGTGCCGGCGTCCGAACTTACGAAGGCGTAACGCTGCGTCCATCGGTCGTTCGCACGCGTCGCGCACGCTGGGGCCATGAACGAGTACTCGTCCTCCGAGATCCCCGAAGCCGAGCTCGACCGCCGTCGTGCACTGCGCGATCGGCGTACGCACGACCTGGTGGAGCTGATCGCCCGTCGCCGTGAGCTGGCCGGCGTCAACCCATGGGCGGACCAGCTGATCGAGGGCGTGGCCTGGACCGCGTGAACGGTCCGGACCACGCCCTCGGCGCTGCTCGGTCAGTGCTGGGTCAGCGCTGGGTCACAGGGTCCAGCAGTTGCTCCACTGCGGCAGGCCCGCGAAGCGGCCCTCGAAGAACATCGCGGCCTCCGTGCCGAAC
>NZ_CM001852.1:3025688-3029179 GCF_000389985.1 Nocardioides sp. CF8 | reverse complement strand
AGCCGCCGATGTGCGTCGGCAGGATGTTGGCCGAGAACCGGACGTTGGCGCCCTGGTCGCACCACGACGCGGCCATGTTCCTGCCGTTGGCGAAGGGGATGACGTCGTCGAGCCTCGAGTGGCTGACGAGCACGGGCACCGTGGGCTTGATGGTGCCGATCCGCTGGTCCTCGATCATGCGGGCGAACTGCGGCAGCCCGATCAGGTCGGACATGCCCTTGCCGTTGTGACTGAGCGTCTCCGACTTCACGAACGAGTGGCCGAACAGGTCGAAGACGCAGTCCTGCTCGACGGTCTGCATCGTCTTGACGCCCTCGGCGTTGAGGTAGGGCAGCAGGTCGACGCCGTAGCTGGCGGAGAGACCGCGCAGCGCGAAGAAGGCGAAGGCCGAGTAGAGGCCGCCGTCGAGGTGCTCGGCGACCGACTTGAGGTCGGCGGGGACGGCGCCGACCGCCGCGCCCTTGACGCGGAGCTCAGGGGCGTACGTCGACGCCAGCTCGACGGCAGCGGCGGCCGCGCCGCCACCTTGCGAATAGCCCTCGATGCCGACGGGGCTGGTTGAGGAGAGTCCGGTGCCCGAGATCCGCTGGGCGGCCCGGACGACGTCGAGGACGGCCCGGCCCTGCGAGACGCGGTCCATGTAGGTGTGGATGCCGGCGGTGCCGAGACCCTCGTAGTCGGTCACGGCCACGGCGTAGCCCCGGTTGAGCAGGGCCTGGATGCCGGCCGCTTCGTACTCGAGGCCCTCGCTGTACTGGCGAGACGGGGCGCACTTGTCACCCATGCCCTGGGTGCCGGCGGCGTAGCCGATCACCGGGCGCGAGCCGAAGCCGAGCCAGCTGGCCTTGGGGACGAGGACGACGCCGGACACGGCGATCGCCTTGCCGGCGCGGTTGGTGGTCTTGTAGAGCACCCGCTTGGCATTGGTGACCAGGCTGGTGGCGTCGGCGGGGTCGAGCAGGAAGCTCATGGGCTCCGTGCGGATCACCGCGCCGTTGGTCGCCGGCAGCGTGGCAGGCGCCTCGTAGAACGCCGGACGCGGCGGCTCCTCGACGACGGCGTTGGCCACCGTCGGTGCGGAGACGACCACGACGGCGGACGCCATGAGTGTGGTGATGGACGCAACCAGTGTGCGTGCGCGCTTCATTCTTGTGTGCCCTCCCAAGCAACATCCCCCGATGTCGGTCCTCCCGACCACGGGTGATGTTACTCACGAGTTAACGCACAGCGCCATACTGATGAACAAATTTCTACGCAAGCGTAAGTTTGTCCGGACCGCTCAGGTGTAGACCATGCCCATCCGCTCGCGGACCTCCGCGAGGGTCGCCTCTGCCACCTCGTTGGCGCGCGCGTTGCCGGCACGCAGGATGTCGGCGACGTACGACGAGTCGCCCTCGAGCTCCTGCCGGCGGGCGCGCAACGGCGCGAGCTCGGTGTTGATCGCGTCGGTGAGCCGCTTCTTCAGGGCACCACCGCCGCCGTCGCCGATCTCGTCGGCGACCAGCTCCGGCTCGACGCCCTCGCACAGGGAGATGAGCAGGAGCAGGTTGGCGACCTCGGGCCGGGTCTCCGGCTCGTAGGTGATGACGCGGTCACTGTCGGTCTTGGCGCCCTTGAGCTTCTTGGCCGTCTCGTCGGCGGTCATCCGAAGCTCGATGACGTTGCCCTTGGACTTGCTCATCTTGGTGCCGTCGAGGCCGAGGATCAGGGTCGCCTCCGACAGCAGGGCGTCGGGCTCGGGGAAGGTGGCGCCGTAGCGCTCGTTGAAGCGGCGGGCCACGACGCGGGTCTGCTCGAGGTGGGGCAGCTGGTCGCGACCGACCGGCACGACGTTGGCCTTGCAGAAGAGGATGTCGGCGGCCTGGTGGACGGGGTAGGTGAGCAGCAGCCCGCCGATGCTGGTGATGCCGGCGGTCTTGGCCTCGTCCTTGACCGTGGGGTTGCGCTGCAGCTCGGCCACGCTCACCAGGCTCAGGAAGGGCAGCATCAGCTGGTTGAGCGCCGGGACGGCCGAGTGCGTGAAGATCGTGGCGCGCTCGGGATCGAGGCCGGCGGCGATGTTGTCGAGCGTGAGGCTGTGCACGCTGCCCCGGATGTCGCCGAGCATCTCGCGGTCGGTGATGACCTGGTAGTCGGCGATCAGCTGCCAGATCTCGGCGCCGCTCTGCTGGAGCTTGACGCGGTTGCGGATGGATCCGAAGTAGTGGCCGATGTGCAGGGAGCCGGTCGGGCGGTCACCCGTCAGCATCCGCAAGCTCGCGGGATTCTCCTCCAGTCGCTTCTCGATCGCGGCGCTGCGCGCCAGGGCTGCCTGATAGGAGTCGCTCACGAACAGGGATCCTACAAACCGCCTGCCGGACACCGCGACCCAGTTCGGTAGGGTCTCGGCGTGCCGACCATCGGAGTTGCCGTTGCGATTCCGGAGCCCTGGGCCACGGAGCTCCAGGACTACCGGACCTCCGTCGGCGACCTCACGGCCACCCAGATCCCCACGCACATCACGTTGATCCCTCCGGTGGAGGTCTCCGCGGACGACCTGCCGGGCGTCGAGGCCCACCTGGCGGCCGTTGCGGGCTCCGTGGACGCCTTCCGGATCCACCTGCGCGGCACCGGCACCTTCCGCCCCGTGTCGCCGGTCGTCTTCGTCTCCGTGGTCGAGGGGATCTCCCAGTGCGAGCAGCTCGCGCTCGCCGTACGCCGCGGACCGCTGGCCGTCGAGCTGGCCTTCCCCTACCACCCGCACGTGACCGTCGCCCACCACCTCGCCGACGCCCAGCTCGACCGCGCGTTCGCCGAGCTGGCCGACTTCGAGTGCGAGTTCGCGGCCGACCACTTCGCCCTCTACGTCCACGACGACGGCGCCGGCTGGCAGCCCACCCGCGAGTTCGCGCTGCTCGCCACCACCGCCTGATCTCGGGAGTCCCCATGTCGTTCATCGACACCACGAAGCAGCGCCTCGCCGTCATCCGCGAGCGGCGCCCCCTCATCGACCACGTCGTCCGCACCGTCGAGCACTACGGCGACGTCAACGGCAGTGCGCTCGCGGCCGCCGTCACCTACTTCGCGTTCCTGTCGTTCTTCCCGATCCTCGCGGTCGCGTTCGCCGTGATCGGCTTCGTGTCCAAGGCCTACGAGAAGGCCGACGACGACCTGATCGAGGCGCTCGGGCAGGTGCTGCCGGGGATCGTGGGCGGCAAGGACGGTCTGCAGCTCTCGACCTTCCAGGACAACGCGCCGGGCATCTTGAGCATCGGTCTCGTGCTCGCGCTCTACTCCGGCCTCGGGTGGCTCTCGGGCATGCGTACGGCGCTGATCGCGGTCTTCGAGGAGCCGGAGCGCGAGCGCCCCAACTTCGTCCTCGGCAAGGTCCGCGACGTGCTCGGCCTGCTGACCCTGGGTTCGGTGCTGGTGCTCAGCGTCGCCGTGTCCGGTGTCGTCACCAAGTTCGCCGAACCCATCCTCGACTTCCTCGGCCTCGGCGCCGGTGCCGA
>NZ_CM001852.1:2975268-3025646 GCF_000389985.1 Nocardioides sp. CF8 | reverse complement strand
TCCCGAGCCGCTGCTGTGGCTGCTGGCCCTCGCGCTCGGGCTGGCCGCGAGCACCCTGCTGTTCTTCGCCTTCTTCAAGGTGCTCGCGCGGCCCAACGTCCCCAACGGGTCCCTGTGGTCGGGTGCGCTGCTCGGGGCGATCGCCTTCGAGCTGCTCAAGCAGCTCTCGACGTTCCTGCTCCAGGCGACCAAGGAGCAGCCGGCCGTGCAGGCGTTCGGGATCGCGCTCGTCCTCGTCGTGTGGATCAACTACTTCTCGCGGGTCGTGATGTACGCCGCCGCGTGGGCGCACACGTCAGCGGACGCCCGCGCTGCGCGGGCCTCGGTGCAGGCCGCCGACGGTGTCGTCCAGGGCCCGCCCATCGACCTCCCTGCGGCCGCGCGCGTGGCCGCACAGCCTGCTCCTGCCGCAGGGCTGGCCAAGGGCTCCTTTGCCGCAGGCGCGGGCGTGATGCTCGCGCTGGTCGCCGTACTCCGACGAAAGAAGCACTGACATGCAGATGCAGCGCAAGCACGGCCTGTTCCTCCTCGGCCTCGCCGCGTGGAACTTCCTCACCTGGGGCATGTTCACCAAGAACCTGTACGCCGCCCACGCCGCCGGCGAGGACCGCCCGGCCGGCTACTGGATCGCCCACACCGTGCTGATCGTGGTCAACCTGGTCCTCGGGGGCGTGTTCGCCGCCTGGGGTGCGAAGGTGCTGCGCTCGCGCGACTGAGCGGGCAGGACAACGAAACAGCGGTATCCACCAGCCACCAGGTGGCTGTGGGATACCGCTGTCTCGACGTTGGAGCTCAGAAACCGTGCTTGAGCGCGGTGCGGAGGTCCTTGTTGAGCTGCGAGATCACGTCGAGCGGGATCTCCTTGGGGCAGGCGGCGGTGCACTCGCCGATGTTGGTGCAGCCACCGAAGCCCTCGTGGTCGTGCTGGGCGACCATGTTGACGACGCGCGAGTCGCGCTCGGGCTGGCCCTGCGGGAGCTCGCCGAGGTGGGTGATCTTGGCACCCATGAACAGCGAGGCGGAACCGTTGGGGCAGGCCGCGACGCAGGCGCCGCAACCGATGCAGGTGGCCACGCTGAAGGCGCGCATGGCGTCGTCGCGGGGGACCGGCACGGAGTGGGCCTCGGGAGCCGAACCCGTGTTGACCGAGATGTAGCCACCCTGCTGGATGATCCGGTCGAACGAGCTGCGGTCGACGACGAGGTCCTTGATCACCGGGAAGGCGGTGGCACGCCACGGCTCGATGGTGATGGTCTCGCCGTCGGTGAACGAGCGCATGTGCAGCTGGCAGGTGGTGGTGACCTCGGGACCGTGCGCGTCACCGTTGATCATCAGGCCACACATGCCGCAGATGCCCTCGCGACAGTCGGAGTCGAACGCGATCGGGTCCTCGCCCTTGGCGTTGAGGTCCTCGTTGAGCACGTCGAGCATCTCCAGGAACGACATGTCCGGGGACACGTCGGTGACCTGGTAGGTGTGCATCGCGCCGGCCGAGACGGCATCGGGCTGACGCCAGATCTTGAGCGTCAGGCTCATGTTGCTGTTGCTGCTCACTTGTAGCTCCGCTGCTTCATCTCGATGGCTGTGTAGGTGAGTTCTTCCTTGTGCAGGACTGGCGGCTCACCGTCACCGGCGAACTCCCACGCTGCGACGTACGCGAAGAGGTCGTCGTGGCGCAGGGCCTCGCCGTCCTCGGTCTGCGACTCGCCACGGAAGTGGCCACCGCAGGACTCGCGGCGGTTAAGGGCGTCGATGCACATCAGCTCGCCGAGCTCGATGAAGTCGGCGACCCGGCCGGCCTTCTCGAGCGACTGGTTGAGCGACTCGTTGGTGCCGAGCACCTTGACGTTGCGCCAGAAGTCGTCCTTGAGCGTGCGGATGAGGTCGATGGCCTTCTTCAGGCCGTCCTCGGTCCGCTCCATGCCGCAGTACTCCCACATGATGTTGCCGAGCTCGCGGTGGTAGGAGTCGACGCTGCGGGTGCCGTTGACGTTGAGGAAGTGGTTGATCCGCTCCTCGACCGACGTGCGGGCCTCGACGACGGCCGGGTGCGACTCGTCGACCTTCTCGAACGGGCCGTCCGCGAGGTAGTCGCGGATGGTGTGCGGCAGCACGAAGTAGCCGTCGGCCAGGCCCTGCATCAGCGCCGAGGCACCGAGGCGGTTGGCGCCGTGGTCGGAGAAGTTGGCCTCACCGGTCACGAACAGGCCCGGGATGGTCGACATCAGGTCGTAGTCGACCCACACGCCACCCATGACGTAGTGCACGGCGGGGTAGATGCGCATCGGCACCTCGTAGGGGTTCTCACCCGTGATCCGCTCGTACATGTCGAGGAGGTTGTCGTACTTCTCCTCGATGCCGTCCTTGCCGAGGCGCTCGATGGCGGCTGCGAAGTCGAGGTAGACACCGCGGGCGACGCCGTCGACCTTCGGGCCGACACCGCGGCCCTCGTCGCAGACGTACTTGGCCGCACGCGACGCGATGTCGCGGGGGACCAGGTTGCCGAAGGAGGGGTAGATCCGCTCGAGGTAGTAGTCGCGGTCCTCCTCGGGGATGTCGCGCGGGTCCTTCTCGCAGTCGGCCGCGTTCTTCGGCACCCAGATCCGGCCGTCGTTGCGAAGCGACTCGCTCATCAGCGTCAGCTTGGACTGGTGCGAGCCCGAGACCGGGATGCAGGTCGGGTGGATCTGCGTGTAGCAGGGGTTGGCGAAGTAGGCGCCCTTGCGGTGCGCACGCCACGCGGCGGTGACGTTGCAGCCCATCGCGTTGGTCGAGAGGTAGAAGACGTTGCCGTAGCCACCGCTGGCGAGCACGACGACGTCGGCCAGGTGGGTCTCGATCGCGCCGGTGACCATGTCGCGCGCGATGATGCCGCGGGCCTTGTCGTCGACGACGATCAGCTCGAGCATCTCGTGCCGGGTGAAGGTCTCGACGGTGCCGGCGGCGACCTGGCGCTCGAGCGCCTGGTAGGCGCCGATCAGCAGCTGCTGGCCGGTCTGGCCACGGGCGTAGAACGTCCGCGACACCTGGACGCCGCCGAACGAGCGGTTGTCCAGCAGTCCGCCGTACTCCCGGGCGAACGGGACGCCCTGGGCGACGCACTGGTCGATGATGTTGGTGCTGACCTCGGCCAGGCGGTAGACGTTCGACTCGCGCGAGCGGTAGTCGCCACCCTTGACGGTGTCGTAGAAGAGGCGGTGGATGGAGTCGCCGTCCTCCTTGTAGTTCTTCGCCGCGTTGATGCCGCCCTGGGCGGCGATCGAGTGGGCGCGACGCGGCGAGTCCTGGTAGCAGAAGGACTTCACGTTGTAGCCGGCCTCGCCGAGCGTGGCCGCCGCGGAGGCACCGGCCAGGCCGGTGCCGACGATGATGATGTTGAGCTTGCGGCGGTTGGACGGGTTGACCAGGCGGGCCTCGAACTTGCGGTCCTGCCAGCGGTCCGCGATCGGGCCCGTCGGTGCCTTGGCGTCGACGATCGGCTCACCGGGGCTGTAGTAGCCCGCGGCGTCGTCGGTCATCTCGGCCGGGGTGTCCTGGGAGGGATCGGCCGTCGTGGTGGTGTCCGGCATTTCGTAGTTCATTGAGATCCCTTACTTCGAGATGACGCCGGCGAGGACGAAGATCGGCACCAGCGAGAAGCCGACCGAGATGATCAGCGCAGTCACGAACGCGATCTTCTTCCAGGTGGCGCGGGCCTTGGCGTTGCCCGTCAGGCCGAGCGTCTGCGCGGCACTCCAGACACCGTGGTGCAGGTGCGCGCCGAGCGCGGCCATCGCGACGAGGTAGATCACCGTCAGCCACCACGTGTCGAACGTGTCGACCAGGAGGTTGTAGGGGTCGTTGGTCGGGCCGCCGGAGACGTTGACCTTCCCGATGGTGAAGTTGAGGAGGTGCCAGATGATGAACAGCAGCAGCGTGACGCCGCCCCAGCGCATCAGCCGGCTCGCGAACGTCGCCCCGGTGTGCTTCTTCACGGCGTACGGCGTGGTGCGCGCGCGCTGGGCACGACGCCACAGCGCGACGGCTGCATACACGTGCACGATGAGTGCACCGAGCAGCGTCACTCGGATGATCCAGAGCAACCCCTCGTGGGGCAGCATTGGCTCACCGAAGGTGCGCAGGTGGTGGGCGTACTCGTTGAAGGCATCATGGCCGGCGAAGGCCTTGAGATTTCCGTACATGTGCATCAGCACGAAGCCGATGAAGATGAGGCCGGAAATCGCCATCAGGAGCTTGAGCGCGATGGTCGAGCGCGATGCACGCGCCCCTTTGACCAGAGACGTGGTTGACACGAGCAGCACCGTACCGCGCTCGGGACCGTGCAAAAGGCGCGGGCCGTGTGACATATGTCCGGTTACCGGCCGGTCCGTGTGGCGCGCCCCCTTCCCCTGACGTGTGACAGCCGTCATAGTCGGAGCCGTTGTCCACCACGGAGGAGTAGCAGCTGTGGCATCCACCGGTACCGGAGTGACAGGACCCACGCGGGCCAGCATTGAGGCGCGCACCCTGCGAACGGATCGGTGGTGGGTCGCGCCGCTGCTGACGTTCGTGGTGTTCTCGGCCTTCGTCGTCTACGCGACGATCCGCGCCTTCATGGGTCGCGACTACTACTCCTCGCCCTACCTCTCGCCGTTCTACTCGCCCTGCCTGGGCGACTGCGTCGAGGGCGCCTCGGACTTCGGGCAGCCGTTCAAGGGCTTCCCGTTCTCCGCGGCGCTGATCATCTTGATCTTCCCGCTGGGCTTCCGGATGACCTGCTACTACTACCGCAAGGCCTACTACCGCGCCTTCTGGCTCTCGCCGCCCGCGTGCGCCGTCGCGGAGCCGCACCAGGCCTACTCCGGTGAGTCGCGCTTCCCGCTGATCCTGCAGAACCTGCACCGCTGGTTCTGGTACGCCGCTGTGCTGGTCGCCCTGATCTTGAGCTTCGACGTCGTGCTGGCGTTCCGCAATGCCGAGCACGAGTGGGGCCACATGGGGCTGGGCACGCTCCTGATGTTGATCAACGTCGTCCTCATCTGGCTCTACACGCTCTCGTGCCACTCGTGCCGGCACACCGTGGGTGGACGGCTCCGGCACTTCTCCAAGCACCCGGTGCGCTACAAGCTGTGGACCTGGGTCTCGAAGCTGAACGTCCACCACGCGAAGTACGCGTGGTACTCCCTGTTCTCCGTCGCCCTGGTCGACCTCTACATCTGGTTGCTGGCGATGGGCACCTTCGACGACCCGAGGTTCTTCTGACATGGCTGAGACGACCCGACACCCCATGACCGGCAACGAGATGTCCGGGTCCGCCGAGGGCGGCATGGAGCGGCACACCTACGACGTCGTCGTGATCGGAGCCGGCGGGGCGGGGCTGCGTGCGGCCATCGCCGCCCACGACTCGGGCGCGCGCACCGCGATCGTGTGCAAGTCGCTCCTCGGCAAGGCCCACACGGTGATGGCCGAGGGCGGCATCGCCGCGGCGATGGGCAACCGCTGGCCGGAGGACAACTGGGAGGTCCACTTCCGCGACACCATGCGCGGCGGGAAGATGCTCAACAACTGGCGGATGGCGCAGTTGCACGCCCAGGAGGCGCCCGAGCGGGTCCAGGAGCTCGAGGACTGGGGCGCGCTGTTCGACCGCACCGACGACGGGCTGATCTCCCAGCGCGACTTCGGCGGGCACAAGTACGCCCGTCTCGCCCACGTCGGCGACCGGACCGGCCTGGAGATGATCCGCACGCTGCAGCAGCGGGCGGTGGCGCTCGGCATCGACGTGTTCATGGAGTGCACGGTCACCGACCTGTTCAAGGACGGCGACAAGGTCGCAGGCGCCTTCGCCTACTGGCGCGAGTCCGGCCGCTTCATCGTCTTCGACGCCCCCAGCGTCATCCTCGCCACCGGCGGGATCGGCAAGTCGTTCAAGGTCACCTCCAACTCCTGGGAGTACACCGGCGACGGCCACGCGCTGGCGATGCGGGCCGGCGCGAGCCTGATCAACATGGAGTTCGTCCAGTTCCACCCGACGGGCATGGTCTGGCCGCCCTCGGTGAAGGGGCTGCTGGTCACGGAGTCGGTGCGCGGCGACGGCGGCATCCTGAAGAACTCCGAGGGCGAGCGCTTCATGTTCGACTACATCCCGGAGTTCTTCAAAGCGGAGACGGCCGACACGGTCGAGGAGGCCGACCGCTGGTACGACGACAAGAAGAACAACCGCCGGCCCCCTGAGCTGCTGCCGCGCGACGAGGTGGCGCGGGCCATCAACTCCGAGATCAAGGCCGGGCGCGGCACGCCCCACGGCGGCATCTACCTCGACATCGCCTCGCGCCGTACACCCGAGTTCATCCGCAAGCGGCTGCCGTCGATGTACCACCAGTTCAAGGAGCTGGCCGACGTCGACATCACCGCGGAGCCGATGGAGATCGGGCCCACCTGCCACTACGTCATGGGCGGCGTCGAGGTCGACGCCGACACCCAGGAGAGCGCGGTGACGGGCCTGTACGCCGTGGGCGAGTGCTCGGGCGGCATGCACGGCTCCAACCGGCTCGGCGGCAACTCGCTCGGCGACCTGCTGGTCTTCGGCAAGCGGGCGGGCGAGGCCGCGACGGCCTACGCCGACTCGCTGGGCGAGCAGCGGCCCCGGGTCGACGAGGCAGACGTCAAGGCGGCGCAGGCCAGCGCGCTGGCGCCGTTCGAGGTCGAGGGCGGGGAGAACCCGTACACGATCCAGTCGGACCTGCAGCAGTCGATGAACGACCTGGTCGGCATCATCCGCACCGCCACCGAGCTCGAGGAGTCGCTGAGCGAGATCGAGGCCTTCAAGGAGCGGGCGCGGACGATGGTCGTCGAGGGGCACCGGCAGTACAACCCGGGCTGGCACCTCGCGCTCGACCTGCGCAACATGCTGATCGTCAGCGAGTGCATCGCGAAGGCGGCGCTCGCGCGCGAGGAGTCCCGCGGCGGTCACACCCGCGACGACTTCCCCGGCCCGAATCCCGAGTGGGGGACCAAGAACCTCGTGGTCAACCTCAACAGCACCGGCGACGGGGTCGACCTGCACGAGAAGCCGTTGCCCGAGATGCCCGACGAGCTGAAGGGGTACTTCGCATGACCAACTACCTGCTCAAGCTGCGGATCTGGCGTGGGGACAAGGACGGCGGCGAGATCAAGGACTATCCCGTCGAGGTCTCCGAGGGCGAGGTCGTGCTCGACGCGATCCACCGCGTCCAGGGCACGCAGGCCGGCGACCTCGCGGTGCGCTGGAACTGCAAGGCCGGGAAGTGCGGCTCCTGCAGCGCGGAGGTCAACGGCAAGCCGCGGCTGATGTGCATGTGCCGGCTCTCGGACTTCGAGGAGGACGAGGTCATCACGGTCACCCCGATGCGCAGCTTCCCGGTGATTCGCGACCTGGTCACCGACGTGTCCTACAACTACGAGAAGGCCAAGGAGCTGCCGGCGTTCGCACCGCCGCCGCGCGACGCCGACGGCAAGCGCCGGATGGCGCAGATCGACGTCGAGCGCGGGCAGGAGTTCCGCAAGTGCATCGAGTGCTTCCTGTGCCAGAACACCTGCCACGTCGTGCGCGACCACGAGGACAACAAGCCGGCCTTCGCCGGGCCGCGGTTCTTCCTGCGCTATGCCGAGCTCGACATGCACCCGCTCGACACCCACGACCGGCGTGAGCTCGCCCAGGGCGCCGCGGGGTTGTCGATGTGCAACATCACCAAGTGCTGCACCGAGGTCTGCCCGGAGGGCATCAAGATCACCGACAACGCGATCATCCCCATGAAGGAGCGCGTCGCCGACCGCAAGTACGACCCGCTCGTGTGGCTCGGCAACAAGATCGGGCTGCGGAGCAAGGACTACGAGGGGCGCACCGACGCCTGAGCGACGAGCTCGCGCGTGCCGAGCAGCGGCGCGTGGTGCTCGGCGACGAGCTCGGCGCAGGCGTCGGCCCACGACCGCGTGCTCAGCTCGCGACCGCGCGCCCCCATGAGCGCGCGGTGCCGATCACCCGCCACGGCCTCGACGGCGCGACGCAGCCCCGTCGGGGAGGCCGGGTCGTAGAGCAGGCCCGTCTCCAGCGTGCGCACGACGCCCGGTGCTCCGCCCGCCCGCGGGGCGACGACGGGGAGCCCGGTCGCGGCGGCCTCGCGCAGGGCGTGGCAGCACGACTCCTCCTCACCGGTGTGGACGAGCAGGTCGAGCGAGGCGAGGGCCGCGGCGAGGTCGCCGGTCGTCAGCGCACCGGTGAACTTCGCGTGGGGCAGGTGGCGCTCGAGCCAGACCCGTTGCGGGCCGTCGCCGATCACGACGAGGCGGACGCCCGCGAGACCTGCGAGCTCCGCGAGGCGGCGTACGCCGTGACGCTTGTGGAGACTGCCTGCGTAGCCGACCACGACCTGGCGGCCCTCGCGGGAGCGGGCACGCGACCACTTGTCGTGCAGCCACTGGTCGCGCAGGTCGGGGTTGAAGGCGCGGGTGTCGACGCCCGGCTCCCAGACCGGGGCGTCCACGTCGAGCTCGCGCAGCCGATCGGCGAGGAACGCGGAGGTCGCGACGACGCGGTCCGCCCGGGGAGCCAGCAACGGCACCGAGTGCTGCACGACGAGGGTGGGTACGGCGAGGCGACGCGCGTGCTTCAGGGCCTTGCGGCCGATCGTGGCCGGCGAGGTGACGTGCACCAGGTCGGGCTGGAACCGCTCGAGCGCCTCGCGCACCTGGCGACCCGGCTTGTCGAGCGGCCGGATCCGGGCGACCTGGCTGCGACGGTAGGTGCCCAGGCCCGGCCCGGGCGCGACGATCAGCACCTCGTGTCCCGCGTCGATGAGGTGGTCGGCGACCTGCTTGAGCGTGGTCGTCGTGCCGTCGACGGCGGGATAGAACTTCTCGGTGACCAGGGCGATCCGGCGCGTCTCCATGGCGGCAGGGTCCCGCCGTCAGGCGAACCCGCCGCACCAACCGGGTGGAGACTGGATGAACATCGCGCCCGTGATCGCCAGTCTGGGTGATGACGCGAGTGATCGCGGCGGGGATGCTGAGTGGTGGTTCTCGGGTCTCAACCCGCCCTGACGGAGGAACCCCCATGCGCAACCTGATCCGCCTCGCCTTCGCGGGGCTCGCCGCAGCCTCCCTCGTGGGAGTCGCAGCCCTGTCCGCCGCCCAGCCCGCCGGCAACGTCCCCGCGCACCACCACTACGTCAACGTCGGCGGCACGCTCGTGGAGGTGGGGCCGAACGTCTGCGACAGGCCGTCGCTGCAGCACGCGTTCAACCAGTTCCACGCCAACGTGCACGTCGGGAAACCCGGCACGTTCGCGATGGACCACGACCACAACCGGACGGACATCACCGCGGTCCGCCCCTGCTGAGCTCCCTGTGAGAGGTATGCCATAGGTCCACCCGCAGCGCGGTCGGGTGCGTCGGGCCTATCCTGCCCACCATGACCGACGTCCCCGCCAATGCCGAGGGTGGCCTCAACGAGCCCGAGGAGCTGGAGCCCGCTCAGGGTTCGCTCCGACTGGCCACGCCCGCCGACGACCACGACGCGGCAGCCTGGGAGGCGGCCACGGCCGCCGTCCTGCGCAAGAGTCGCAAGCTGTCCGACGACGACCCGGACTCGGCGGTGTGGGCGAAGCTCACGCGGACCACGCTCGACGGCATCGAGGTCGCGCCCATCGGCTCGGCTGCCGATCTCGAGGGCCTCACGACCTCCGGTCGCCCCACCCGCGCGAGCGACTGGGACATCCGAGCCCACATCAGCGGCCCCGACGCGGCGCTGGCCAACGAGGCCATGCTGGTCGACCTCGACAACGGCGCCACGTCGCTGTGGGTCGAGCTCGGTGCCGGTCTCGGCGTCGACGACCTGCCCCGCGCCCTGCAGGGGGTGCTGCTCGACCTCGCCCCGGTGATCCTGTCCGGCTCCTCGCTCGCCGCCGCGCAGGCGCTGGTCGCGCTCGCCGACGACACCGGTGTCGACCTGCACCCCGGCACCAACCTCGGCGCCGACCCGCTCGCTGACGACCTGGTCGAGATCGCGACCCTCGCTCGCGAGCACGGCGTGCTCGGCGTCGTCGCCTCCGGCCTGGCCGTGCACGAGCAGGGCGCCAGTGACGCCCAGGAGCTCGGCGTCGCCATCGCGGCCGCCGTCACCGCGCTGCGTGCCCTGACCGATGCCGGCTTCAGCGCCGACGAGGCCGCGGCCGTCATCGAGTTCCGCCTCGCCGTCACCGACGAGCAGTTCCCCTCGATCGCCAAGCTGCGCGCCGCGCGCCGGCTCTGGGCGCGGGTCCTCGAGCTCAGCGACGTCGCCGATCCCACGATGCGCCAGCACGCCGTCACCTCCCGCCCGCAGATGAGCAAGTACGACCCCTGGGTCAACATGCTCCGCGGCACGGTCGCTGCGTTCGCCGCCGGAGCCGGTGGCGCCGAGGCCGTCACGGTGATCCCCTTCGACGAGCCGCTCGGCCTCCCCGACGCGCTCGGTCGCCGGATCGCCCGCAACACCTCCTCGCTGCTGATCTCCGAGTCGCACGTCGCCCGGGTCGCCGACCCCGCCGGTGGCTCCTACGCCGTCGAGAAGTTGACCGACGACCTGGCCGCCGCCGGCTGGGCCGAGCTCCAGAAGATCGAGGCCGCCGGGGGACTGGCCGCCGACGACGGGCTCGTCGCCCGCATCGCCGAGGTGGCTGCCGTGCGCGACGAGCAGGTCGCACAGCGCAAGCGTCCGCTGACCGGCGTGAGCGAGTTCCCCAACCTCGGCGAGACGCTGCCGGAACGCCCGGCATCCCCCGTCGGGGAGGGCGTGCGCCGCTACGGCCACGCCTTCGAGGCGCTGCGCGACGAGCCCGCCGCCGCGCCGGTGTTCCTCGCGACCATGGGCACCGTCGCCGCGCACACCGCTCGCGCGACGTTCGCCACCAACCTGTTCGCCGCCGGTGGGGTCGCCGTCGAGGCGGCCGGGCCGACCGACGGGGTCGAGTCGGCGCTGGCGGCGTACAAGTCGAGCGGCGTCGCCTCCGGTGTTGTCTGTCTGGCCGGTCCGGATGCGGCGTACGCCGACTGGGGCACCGCCCTCGTCACGGCGCTGCGCGACGCGGGCGCCCAGCACGTGATCATCGCGGGCAAGCAGATCGATGGTGTGGACGACAGTTGTGCGATGGGCGTGGACGCGTTGGCGTTCCTCGCTCGGACGCGAGAGGCGCTGGCATGAGCATTCCGAATAACTTCGCCGAGGTTCCCTTGGTTTCGACACGGTCGCAGAGCGACCTGCTCAACCAGCGGGACGGGGGCGAGCCGTGGGCATCGCCCGAGGGCATCGACATCCTCCCGACCTACGGCCCCGAGCACCTCGAGGGCCTCGACGCCCTCGACACGTGGCCCGGTCTCGCGCCGTTCCTGCGCGGGCCCTACCCGACGATGTACACCACGCAGCCGTGGACGATCCGGCAGTACGCCGGGTTCTCGACCGCCGAGGAGTCCAACGCGTTCTACCGGCGCAACCTCGCGGCCGGCCAGAAGGGCCTGAGCGTCGCCTTCGACCTCGCGACCCACCGCGGCTACGACTCCGACCACCCGCGGGTGCGTGGCGACGTCGGCATGGCCGGTGTCGCGATCGACTCGATCTACGACACCCGCACCCTCTTCGACGGCATCCCGCTCGACGAGATGTCGGTGTCGATGACCATGAACGGCGCCGTGCTGCCGGTGCTCGCGCTCTACATCGCGGCCGCCGAGGAGCAGGGGGTGAAGCCGGAGCAGCTCGCGGGGACGATCCAGAACGACATCCTCAAGGAGTTCATGGTCCGCAACACCTACATCTACCCGCCCGCGCCGAGCATGCGGATCATCAGCGACATCTTCGCCTTCACCTCGCAGAAGATGCCGCGCTTCAACTCGATCTCGATCTCCGGCTACCACATCCAGGAGGCCGGAGCCACGGCCGACCTGGAGCTCGCCTACACGCTGGCCGACGGTGTGGAGTACATCCGCGCCGGCCTGGGCACCGGCATGACGATCGACCAGTTCGCGCCGCGCCTGAGCTTCTTCTGGGCGATCGGCATGAACTTCTACATGGAGATCGCGAAGATGCGTGCGGCTCGCGCGCTGTGGGCGCGACTGGTCAGCGACTTCGACCCGAAGAACCCCAAGTCGCTGTCGCTGCGCACCCACTCGCAGACCTCCGGCTGGTCGCTGACCGCGCAGGACGTCTTCAACAACGTCGGGCGCACCTGCATCGAGGCGATGGCCGCGACCCAGGGCCACACCCAGTCGCTGCACACCAACGCCCTCGACGAGGCGATCGCGCTGCCGACCGACTTCTCGGCCCGGATCGCGCGCAACACCCAGCTGCTTCTGCAGCAGGAGTCGCGGACCACGGAGATCATCGACCCGTGGGCCGGCTCCTACTACGTCGAGCGGCTCACCCACGACCTCGCCGAGCGTGCGTGGGCGCACATCCTCGAGGCCGAGCGCGCCGGCGGCATGGCCAAGGCCATCGAGCAGGGCATCCCCAAGATGCGCATCGAGGAGGCGGCGGCCCGCACCCAGGCCCGCATCGACGCCGGCTCGCAGAAGGTCATCGGCGTCAACACCTACCGCCTGCCCGTCGAGGACAAGCTCGACGTGCTGCGCGTCGACAACGACGACGTCTACCGCCAGCAGATCGCGAAGCTGGAGCGGCTGCGCGCCGAGCGCAACGACGACGACGTACGCCGCACGCTGGACGCCCTCACCAGGTCGGCCGAGGCCGGCGCGGTCGGAGGCGGCTCGCTCGAGGGCAACCTGCTCGCGCTCGCGGTCGACGCGGCCCGCGCGAAGGCGACCGTCGGTGAGATCTCCGACGCGCTCGAGAAGGTCTACGGCCGCCACCAGGCCGTGATCCGTACGATCAGCGGCGTGTACCGCGACGAAGCCAACCTGTCGACCGACGGCGCCGCCGGCGGCAAGGTCGCCCAGGTGCTGGCTGCCACCGACGAGTTCGAGGCCGAGGAGGGGCGCCGCCCACGCATCCTCGTTGCCAAGATGGGCCAGGACGGCCACGACCGCGGTCAGAAGGTCGTCGTCACCGCCTTCGCCGACCTCGGCTTCGACGTCGACGTGGGCCCGCTGTTCTCCACGCCCGAGGAGGTCGCCCAGCAGGCGATCGACGCCGACGTGCACATCGTCGGGGTCTCCTCGCTGGCGGCCGGCCACCTCACGCTGCTGCCTGCCCTCAAGCAGGCACTGGCCGACCAGGGCCGCGAGGACATCATGGTGGTCATCGGCGGCGTCATCCCGCCGGACGACGTGCAGACGCTGAAGGACATGGGTGCCGCTGCGGTGTTCCTGCCGGGCACGGTGATCGCCGACTCGGCGCTCGACCTGCTGGCGCGACTTCGTGACGCCTGACGTCCCCAGCCTCCTCGAGGGCATCCGCGCCGGGCGCCGGGCCGCAGTCTCGCGGGCGATCACGCTCGTCGAGTCGTCCAAGCCCGCGCACCGGGTCCTGGCGCGGGAGCTGTTGTCCTCGCTCCCAGACACCGGGACCGCGATCCGGGTCGGCATCTCCGGCGTCCCGGGCGTCGGGAAGTCCACCTTCATCGAGGCCCTCGGCTCGCAGCTGACCGCTGCCGGCCATCGCGTCGGGGTGCTCGCGGTCGACCCGTCGTCGGTGCGCACCGGAGGCTCGGTGCTCGGTGACAAGACGCGGATGGCCCGCCTGTCGGTCGATCCCGCCGCCTTCATCCGGCCGTCCCCGTCCGCGGGCACGCTCGGCGGCGTCGCCCGCGCGACCACGCAGGCGATGCACGTCCTCGAGGCGGCCGGCTATGACGTCGTGCTCGTCGAGACCGTCGGCGTCGGCCAGTCCGAGGTCACCGTTGCCGGCATGGTCGACACCTTCCTCTTCCTCACGCTGGCCCGCACCGGGGACCAGCTGCAGGGCATCAAGAAGGGCATCCTCGAGATCGCCGACGTGATCACCGTCAACAAGGCTGACGGCGATCGCGAGCAGGAGGCCCGCGGCGCCGCCCGCGAGCTGGCCGGCGCGCTGCGCCTCGTGCGCGGGCACGGCGAGTGGGCGCCCCCGGTCGTGACCTGCTCGGCGCTCAACGACGTCGGCGTCGACGAGGTCTGGGCCCGCATCGAGGCCCACCGCGAGCACCTCGGAGCCGAGGGCCTGGCCCGCAAGCGCGCCGGCCAGCAGCTCGACTTCACCTGGGCGCTGGTGCGTGACGAGCTCGAGCAGCGACTGCGGCGCTCGCCGGGCGTCGCGGCGGTCCGCGACGCCGTACGCGCCGAGGTGCTGGCAGGCGAGCTGACCGCGCCGATGGCCGCCGACAAGATCCTCGCTGCCTACGACTCAACTACGCTGGACTGATCATGTCCGACACCACCGCAGGCGACTCGCCGACCACGCTGATCGCTGCTGTCGTCGAGAAGTACGCCGACCAGCTCATCGACTTCCGCCGCGACCTGCACGCCCACCCCGAGCTGGCGTGGACTGAGTCACGCACGACGCAGAAGGTCATCGAGGCGCTCGCCGACACCGACTGGCAGCTCCACCCGATCCCGGGCGGCGGCCTGATCGGCGAGCTCGGGACCGGCGAGCGGCTGGTCGCGCTGCGTGCCGACCTCGACGCGCTGCCGGTCGAGGACCTCGTCAAGGACCCCTGGGTCAGCACGGTCCCCGGCGTCGCGCACGCGTGCGGCCACGACGTGCACACCGCCGGCCTGGTGGGTGCCGCGCTGGCGCTCGACCAGGTGCAGGCCAGCGGGCTGCTGCACGGTCGCGTGCGGCTGCTCTTCCAGCCGGCCGAGGAGATCATGCCCGGGGGAGCGCTGCACCTCATCCAGGCCGGCGCCCTCGACGACGTGCACCAGGTCTTCGGGCTGCACTGCGACCCCAGCCTCGACGTCGGCCGGCTGGGCCTGCGCGAGGGGCCGTTGACCGGCGCCGCGGACTCGCTGTTCGTGCGCCTCGGCGGCAAGGGCGGGCACACCAGCCGCCCCCACCTCACCGAGGACCTCACCTTCGCCCTCGGCAAGCTGATCACCGAGCTGCCCGCGATCCTGAGCCGCCGTCTCGACCCGCGCGCCGGCGTCAGTCTCGTGTGGGGCATGGTCCAGGCCGGCGCTGCTGCCAACGTGATCCCCGGCCGGGGCACCCTCGCCGGCACCGTGCGGATGCTCGACGCGGTCGCCTGGGCCGACGCCGAGCACATCGTGCGCACCCTCGTCGGACAGATCGTGGCGCCGTACGGCGTGTCCGCGGAGGTCACCTACCAGCGCGGGGTGCCGCCGGTGGTCAACGACGCCGACGCGACGGCGGTCCTGGCCGGCGCGGTCGAGCGAGTGCTCGGCGACCACGGACATGTCTCCACCACGCAGAGCCTGGGCGGCGAGGACTTCGGGTGGTACCTCGACCGGATCCCCGGCTCGATGGCCCGGCTCGGAACCCGCACGCCCGGCGGCCCGACGTACGACCTCCACCAGGGCAACCTGCGCATCGACGAGCGCGCGACCGGCATCGGCGCGCGGGTGCTCGCCGAGGTCGCGACCGCCGCGCTGACGGCCTGAGCCCGCTACTCCTTCTGGTAGGGCACCCCGTCGGCCGCCGGCGGTCGTGAGCGACCGACCAGGCCGGCGACGGCGAAGATCGTGATGACGTAGGGCAGCATCAGCATGAACTGGCTGGGGACCGGGGAACCGAGCACCGCCAGCACGCCCTGCAGGTTGGACGCGAAGCCGAACAGCAGCGCCGCCAAGGTCGCGCGGACCGGGTCCCACTTGCCGAAGATCACCGCGGCGAGCGCGATGTAGCCGGCGCCGCCGGTCATCTCGCGGTTGAACTGCGGGACCGAGACCAAGGTGTAGAACGCGCCGCCCATGCCGGCGATCGCGCCGGCGAGCAGGATGGTGCGGTAGCGGGTGCGGTTGACCTTGATGCCGACCGTGTCGGCTGCCTTGGGGTGCTCGCCGACGGCGCGCACCCGCAGTCCCCAGCGCGTGCGGTAGAGGGCGAAGGTCACCAGCGCCACCGCGATGTAGAGGAGGTAGACGACGACGGTCTGGCGGAAGAAGATCGGTCCGACCAGGGGGATCTCGCCGAGCACCGGGATCGGCACCCGCGGGAAGCGCGGCGGGGAGTTGAGGGTGGCGGCGTTGGGCGCCAGCACCTGGCTGAACAAGAAGCTGGTCAGGCCGATCACCAGGACGTTGAGGACGACGCCGACGATCACCTGGTCGACGAGGTAGGTGATGGCGAAGACGCCCAGCACCAGCGCCACCAGGGCGCCTGCGAGCATCGCCGCGACGAGCCCAGCCCAGGGCGAGCCCGTCGACGAGGCCACGATCGCCGCTGCGAACGCCCCGAGCAGGAGCTGGCCGTCGATGGCGATGTTGACGACCCCGGCACGCTCGCCGAGCACGCCGCCGAGGGCGCCGAACACGAGCGGCACGGCCAGCGCGAGCGAGCCGGCCAACAGCCCCACGACCGGCACCGAGCCGCCGGCGGCGGCCCAGGTCAGGAAGCCGGCCATCCACGCCACGGCGAAGACCACCACGACCCACCCGGGGGTGGAGCGCTTGGTGAGGTAGCGGCGCAGCGACTCGGCCGTGAGCACGGCACAGACCGCGGCGAGCACCCAGGCCGTCGGGAGCGAGGGGACCGTCAGCTGCGGGAGCTGGAAGAAGTCGCTGTCGGCCGCGAGGCGGAAGGTCGTGTCACCGGCCTCGGCCGAGGTGGCCAGGATGAGCGCCAGGCCCGCGGTGAGTACGGCGAAGATCACGAGCGTCTTGCGGCTGGCCACCTTCACGGTGCCCACGACGGGGCCGCCGGTGTGGGGCGTGGGGGAGAGAGCGGTCGTGGTGCTCACTTCGCCTCCTTGGCGGGGAGCCGGAAGATCGCGCGCACCAGGGGCGGCGCCGCGATGAACAGGACGATCAGGGACTGGACGACGAGCACGATGTCCACCGGGATGCCCTCGGAGGCCTGCATCGCGAAGCCGCCGGCCTTGAAGGCGCCGAAGAGCAGCCCGGCGCCCAGGATGCCCAGGGGCTTGGACCGGCCGAGCAACGCGACGGTGATGGCGTCGAAGCCGATGCCGGCGTCGAGGTCGGTGGTGACGCCGCTGGTGACGGTGCCGAGCACCTGGTTGGCGCCGGCGAGGCCGACGAGGGCTCCCGCGATCAGCATCACCACGGTGTAGGTGCGGCCCACGTTGATGCCGGCGGCGCGGGCGGCGTCGGGGTTCTCCCCGACCGCACGGATGCGGTAGCCGAGCGTCGACCGGTTGAGCAGCCACCACACGAGGGCGACGGCGACCAGGGCGAGGGCGAAGCCGAGGTGCAGGTTGAACCGGTCGCCGAGGATCTTCGGCAGGATCGCCGAGTCGTGGGCCGGTGCGGACTTGGGGTTGGCCGAGCCCGGGGCCTGCAGGAGCCCCTGGCGCGAGAGCGCGAAGAAGACGAGGTAGTAGCCGACGTAGTTGAGCATGATCGTCACGATCACCTCGTGCGCGCCGGTTCGGGCCTTCAGCAGGCCCGCCAGTCCGGCCCACAGGGCGCCGGCCAGCATGCCCGCGAAGATGGCGAGCGGCAGGTGCACGACCATCGGCAGGTCGAACGTGAAGGACACCCAACCGGCGGCAGCACCGGCCAGCAACATCTGGCCGCGACCGCCGATGTTGAACAGGGACGCGCGGAACGCCAGGCCGACCCCGAGCCCGGCCGCGATCAGCGGCCCGGCGAACTTCAGGGTCTCGGTGAGCGGGCGGATCTGCGTGGCGAAGTCGTCGACCCGGTCGTTGTAGACCGCACCACGGAACAGCGCGGTGTAGGCCCCCCAGATCGCGTCCCAGCTCGCCTGGAAGAAGTCGCCCGGGCGGGCGAAGACGTAGGACGCCGACGCCCGCACCTCCTCGTCGGTGATGGCGATCATCAGCGAGCCGACGACGACGGCCAGGAACACCGCGAGCACGCCGGCCAGCGCGTTGCCGGAGGCGATCTCGCGGAGCACTGACTGTGAACGGCTGGGGCCCTCGGGCGGGGTGGCCCTCGGCTTCACTTCGGTGCCGCTCACGCGACCACGTCCTTCGGGCGCTCGCCGGTCATCATCAGTCCGAGTGTCTCGCGTGGGGTGTCGCCGGGCACGATGCCCACCACCTGCCCGCGGTAGAGCACCATGATCCGGTCGGCCAGGGCCACGACCTCGTCGAGCTCGGTCGACACGACCAGCACCGGGATCCCGCTGTCGCGGGTGGCGATGACCTGCTTGTGGATGAACTCGATGGAGCCGACGTCGACCCCGCGCGTCGGCTGGGCGGCCACCAGCAGGCGCAGGTCGCGCGAGAGCTCGCGGGCGACGACGACCTTCTGCTGGTTGCCACCGGAGAGCTTGCCGGCGTGGGTGTGGATGTCGGGGGCACGGACGTCGTAGTCCTGGAGCTTCTGCTCGGCGAACGTCTCGAGGGCGTCTCGTCGCAGCGCACCGCGCCGGACGAACGGCGAGCGGAAGCTGCGGTTGAGCATGAGGTTCTCGGCGATGGAGAAGCTACCGACCAGCCCGTCGGTCTGGCGGTCCTCCGGGATGAACCCGACGCCGGCGTCGAGCACCTTGCGCACCGAGCGGCCGACCAGCTCCTTGCCGTCCAGCGTGATCGAGCCCTCGACGTGGTCCTGGAGGCCGAGCAGGGCCTCGGTCAGCTGGGTCTGGCCGTTGCCCTGGACGCCGGCGACGGCGAGCACCTCGCCCGCCTTGATCGTGAAGCTGATGCCGTCGAGGTGGACCTGTCCGAGGGCGTCGACCACGCGGAGGTCACGGACCACCAGCGCGTCGTCGCCGAGCTGGGGTGCGTCCTTGTGGACCGTCAGCTCGACAGGCCGCCCGACCATGAGGGCCGCGAGCTCGGCGTTGGTGGCGGTGGGTTCTGCCTCGCCGACGACCGCGCCGCGGCGGATGACGGTGATGCGGTCGGCAACCGCACGCACCTCACGCAGCTTGTGGGTGATGAAGACGATGGCCTTCCCGGCCTCCTTGAGCTGGCGCATGATGTCCATCAGCTCGTCGGTCTCCTGCGGCGTGAGCACCGCGGTCGGCTCGTCGAAGACCAGCACCTCCGCGTCTCGCGACAGGGCCTTGATGATCTCGACGCGCTGTTGTACGCCGACCGGCAGGTCCTCCACGATCGCGTCGGGGTCGACGTGGAACCCGAAGCGGCTGGAGATCTCGCGGACCCGCTCGCGGGCGGCGTCGAGGTCGAGGGTGCCGGCGAAGCCGGTGGCCTCGTTGCCGAGCATGACGTTCTCCGTGACGGTGAACACCGGGATCAGCATGAAGTGCTGGTGGACCATGCCGATGCCGGCCGCCATGGCGTCGCCGGGACCGGAGAAGTGCTGCACGACGTCGTCGAGCACGATCTCGCCCTCGTCGGCCCGGTAGAGGCCGTACAGCACGTTCATCAGGGTGGACTTCCCGGCGCCGTTCTCACCCAGCAGGCAGTGCACCTCGCCGGGCAACACCTCGAGCGAGATCCGGTCGTTGGCGACCAGCGACCCGAATCGCTTGGTGATGTCTCGAAGAACAAGCTTCATGGCAACGCATCCTATTCACGACGTGCCGAGGGGGAGACCGACGCGAGCGTCGGCCTCCCCCCGGGGACGGGATCGTCTACGTGACTCAGGGAGCCAGGTAGGAGGTGACCTCGATGGAGCCGTCGATGATGCCGGCCTTGACCTCTTCGAGGTCGGCGGCCAGGGACTCGGACACCTTGCTCTCGAAGTTGTGGAACGGCGCGAGGCCGACACCGTCGTTCTCGAGCGTGCCGACGTAGGACTCGAAGTCGAGGTCGCCCTCGCCCGCCTCCAGGACGGCTTCGTAGGTCGAGACCTTCATGTTCTTCAGGATCGAGGTGAGGATGACGTCCTGGGTGTTCGGGTCGGTCTCGTAGACGTCGGCGTCGACGCCGATCATCGCGACGTCCTTGCCGGAGTCGGCGATCGCGGTGAGCGCACCCTGGTAGATCGGGCCACCGACCGGCAGGATCACGTCGGCGTCCTGCTCGATGATGCGGCGAGCCGTGCTGGTCGCCGCCTCGTTGGCCTCGAAGCCACCGGTGAAGGAGCCGGTCTTGCCGTCCCAACCGACGACCTTGACCTTCTTGTCGTTCTCCTGGGCGTAGTAGTCAGCGCCCTGCCTGAAGCCGTCCATGAAGATCGTGACGGTCGGGAACTCCATGCCGCCGTAGGTCCCGATCACGCCGGTCTTGGTGTAGTCGGCAGCGGCGTAGCCGGCCAGGAACGCGGCCTCGGCCGTGTTGTAGAGGAGCGGCTTGACGTTCTCGGCGTCCTTGGTGCCGTCGAAGTCGTTGTCCGCGGCGTCGTCGATGAGGACGTACTCGATCTCCGGGTTGGCCGTGGCCGACTCGACCGTGGCGGCCGACAGGGCGAAGCCGACCGTGACGATCGTGTCGCAGCCCTCGGCGACGAGGCTCTCCAGGTTGGGGCCGTAGTCGTTCTCGCTGTTGGACTCGACTGGCTTCAGGTCGGTGCCCAGCTCCTCGGCGGCCTGCGTGGCGCCCTCGAAGCCCAGCTGGTTGAACGACTTGTCGTCGAAGCCACCCGCGTCGGAGACGATGCAGGGCAGGAAGTCGCTCGCGGTGGCCTCGCCGCCGGTGCCGTTGTCCTCCTCGGGAGCGTCGCCACAAGCGGCCAGGGTTGCGGACGCCAGCAGCGCCACGATGCCGCCGACGACGACCTTCTTCGTCTTCCTCACAGATGCCTCCAAAATCAGTCGGCCCCCGGAGTGGGACCGCTTGTCGGTGTGAATGATGCCTGCAAGTCGTCCGGCGTGGGAAGGCAATGAGTGAATCCGAAGCCGGTTCGAGACCTCCTCGCCGCAAGATGCGTCATAGTGAGGCCGATGGACTGGAACGAGCTCCGTGCCGAGGCGACGACCGCGATGCGGCGCGCCTATGCGCCCTACTCCCACTTCCCCGTCGGCGCGGCCGCCCTGGTCGACGACGGCCGGCTCGTCGTCGGCTGCAACGTGGAGAACGCGGCGTACGGCGCCACGCTCTGCGCGGAGTGCGGGCTGGTCTCCGAGCTGCACGTCACCGGCGGCGGCCGCCTGACCCACTTCGTGTGCGTCAACGGCGCTGCCGAGGTGATCATGCCGTGCGGCCGGTGCCGCCAGCTGCTGTGGGAGCACGGCGGGGCGGACCTGCTCATCGAGACGCCCCTGGGCGTCCGCACGATGGCCGAGGTGCTGCCCCAGGCCTTCGGACCCGACGACCTCGACCTCGACCTGGAGGACCGCACGTGACCCACGACGCCGTTGAGGTGATCAGCGCCAAGCGCGATCGCCGCGAGCTGAGCGACAGCCAGATCGACTGGGTGATCGACGCCTACACCCGTGGCGACGTCGCCGACGAGCAGATGTCCGCGCTGGCCATGGCGATCCTGCTCAACGGCATGGTGCCGCGCGAGATCGCGCGCTGGACGGCCGCGATGATCGCCTCGGGCGAGCGGATGGACTTCTCCACCCTGTCCCGGCCGACCGCCGACAAGCACTCCACCGGCGGGGTCGGCGACAAGATCACCCTGCCGCTGGCGCCGCTCGTGGCGGCGTGCGGAGTCGCCGTACCCCAGCTGTCGGGGCGCGGCCTCGGCCACACCGGCGGCACCCTCGACAAGCTGGAGTCGATCCCGGGCTGGCGCGCGGCGCTGTCCAACGAGGAGATGTTCGCCCAGCTCGAGTCGGTCGGCGCCGTCATCTGCGCGGCCGGTGACGGGCTCGCTCCCGCCGACAAGAAGCTCTATGCGCTGCGCGACGTGACCGGCACGGTCGAGGCCATCCCGCTGATCGCCAGCTCGATCATGTCCAAGAAGATCGCCGAGGGCACAGGGGCGCTGGTGCTCGACGTCAAGGTCGGCACCGGCGCCTTCATGAAGGACGAGGCGCTGGCGCGCGAGCTGGCCGAGACGATGGTCGGGCTCGGCAAGGACGCCGGCGTGCACACCGTCGCCCTGCTGACCGACATGAGCACGCCGCTCGGTCTGACCGCCGGCAACGCGATCGAGGTCGCCGAGTCGGTCGAGGTGCTGGCCGGCGGCGGCCCGGCCGACGTGGTCGAGCTGACGCTGGCGCTGGCCCGCGAGATGCTCGCCGGTGCCGGTGTGACCGGCGTCGACCCGGCCGACAAGCTGGCCGACGGTTCGGCGATGGACGCCTGGAAGAGGATGATCCGCGCCCAGGGCGGCGACCCCGACGCGACACTGCCCGTCGCGAAGGAGTCGCACGTCGTCAACGCGCCCGCAAGCGGCACCCTCACCCGCCTCGACGCGATGGCCGTCGGCCTCGCAGCCTGGCGGCTGGGCGCCGGCCGCGCCCGCAAGGAGGACCCGGTGCAGGACGGCGCCGGCGTCGTGTGGCACGCCCGCCCCGGCGACACCGTGACGCAGGGGCAGGCGCTGTTCACGCTGCTCACCGACGAGCCCGAACGCTTCGACCGGGCGCTCGCCTCGCTCGAGGGCGGCTACGACATCGGGGACGGTGCCTTCACGCCCCAGCCCCTGGTCATCGACCGGATCGGTTGATCGACCTGCGCACGATCTTCCCGCCGCGACGGTGCTGTTCCTGATCGCCTCGATCAGTGCCCTCGGGATCATCGGCGACGGCGGGCGCCCCGATCATGTGTACGCCGCCGTGCTGGCCGTCCTCGTGATCGGGACCGTGCTCGCGCGGCTCCGGTCGCGCGCGATGGTCATGGCGTTGGGCGCCACGGCCGTGGCCCAGGCCCTCGTCGCCCTCGGCGCGCTGGCCGCCGTAGAGTTGAACATGTTCAAAAATTTGAATAGGCTTCGGGCATGAAGATCGTCATCCCCGGGGGAACGGGACAGGTCGGAGGAATCCTGCGGCGGGCACTCGCCGCCTCCGGACACGAGGTGGTCGTGCTGAGCCGACACGTCACACCACTCGAGCCCGTGATCCGGCACGTGCTCTGGGACGGCCGCACCGTCGGGGAGTGGGCCCACGAGGTGGACGGCGCCGACGCGGTGATCAACCTCGCGGGCCGCACGGTCAGCTGCCGCTACACCAAGGAGCACCTCGCCGAGATGATGGACTCGCGCGTCCACTCGACCCTTGCCGTGGGTCGTGCGGTCGAGCGCGCCGAGCGGCCACCGACGGTGTGGCTGCAGGCGAGCACGGCCACGATCTACAGCCACCGCTTCGACGCAGCCAACGACGAGCACGACGGCGTCATCGGCGGCGAGGAGCCCGACGTCCCGGCCTACTGGGCGTTCAGCACCGAGATCGCGCGGCGTTGGGAGGCCGCCCAGCAGGAGGCGGACACCCCGGCCACCAGGAAGGTCGCGCTCCGGTCGGCGATGGTGATGAGTCCCGACCGGGGTGGGGTGTTCGACGTGCTCCGGGTGCTGGCGCGAGTGGGCCTGGGCGGACCGGTCGACGGGGGACAGCAGTTCGTCTCCTGGATCCACGACAGCGACTTCGTCCGCGCCGTCGAGCTGCTGCTGGAGCGCGACGACCTCAGCGGGGCGGTCAACCTCGCTTCGCCCCATCCGCTGCCGCAGCGCGAGCTGATGCGCGTGCTGCGGCGAGCGGTCGGTCGCCGGTTCGGGTTGCCGGCGACCAGGTCGATGGCCGAGGTCGGTGCCTTCGTGCTGCGCAGCGACACGGAGCTGCTGCTCAAGAGTCGTCGTGTCGTCCCGGCCCGGCTGGTGGAGGCGGGGTTCGCCTTCGACTTCCCGACGTGGCCGGAGGCCGCCCGCGATCTCGCCGGACGCGCGGCCGGCGCACGCTAGGCGAGGAGCAGGACGACGAGCTCGGCGACGCAGGCGGGCTTGTCGACGCCCTCGATCTCGACGGTGTGCCGGATCGCCAGCTGCTTGCCGGTCGCGAGGTCGGTGACGTCGCCGAAGGAGACGTGCGAGCGGAGCCGCGAGCCGACCGGGACGGGGTGCGGGAAGCGCACCTTGTTCAGCCCGTAGTTGAGGCGCGCACCCGGGGTCTCGAGCGCGAAGGACTCGGTGTTGAAGTGCGGCAGCAGGCTCACCGTCAAGAAGCCGTGGGCGATGGTCGCACCGAACGGTCCCGTCTTCGCCCGCTCCTCGTCGACGTGGATCCACTGGTGGTCGCCGGTGGCGTCGGCGAAGAGGTTGATCCGCTCCTGGTCGACGACCAGCCAGTCGGTGGTGCCGATCTCGGTGTTGGCCGACGCGGCGACCTCTTCCAGGGTGGTGAATGTGCGCATGGCTGGAAGGATAGGGGGGTGAGCACTCCCACCCGCGACGACGTCCGTCGTGCACCCAAGGTCCTGCTGCACGACCACCTCGACGGCGGCCTGCGACCGCAGACGATCATCGACCTCGCCGCGGAGCGTGGCCACGAGCTGCCGGCCGCCGACGCGGAGGGCCTGGCGCGCTGGTTCGTCGAGTCCGCCGACTCCGGCTCGCTCGAGCGCTATCTCGAGACCTTCGACCACACGGTCGCGGTCATGCAGACCGGGCCGGCCATCACCCGGGTCGCGCGCGAGTGCGTGGAGGACATGGTCGCCGACGGTGTGGTCTACGCCGAGGTCCGCTATGCGCCGGAGCAGCACGTCGAGCAGGGCCTGACTCTCGACGAGGTCGTCGCTGCCGTGCAGGAGGGCTTCGACCAGGGCACTGCTGCGGCCGGCGGGCGCGTCGTCGTACGGCAGCTGCTGACCGCGATGCGTCACCAGGCCCGCTCCATGGAGATCGCCGAGCTCGCCATCGCCTGGCGCGACCGCGGGGTCGCCGGCTTCGACATCGCGGGTGCCGAGGCCGGGTTCCCGCCCACCCGTCACCTCGACGCGTTCGAGTACCTCCAGCGGGAGAACGCGCACTTCACGATCCACGCGGGGGAGGCCTTCGGCCTGCCCTCGATCTGGCAGGCGATCCAGTGGTGCGGCGCCGCGCGGCTCGGGCACGGCGTGCGCATCGTCGACGACATCACCGTCCACGACGACGGTTCGGTCGAGCTGGGGCGGCTGGCGGCGTACGTCCGCGACAGCCGGATCCCGCTCGAGATGTGCCCGCGGTCCAACATCCAGACCGGGGCCGCGGCCTCGATCGCGGAGCACCCGATCGGGCTGCTGACGCGGCTGCGCTTCCGCGTCACCGTCAACACCGACAACCGGTTGATGAGCCAGACCTCGATGACCGACGAGATGTCCGGCCTCGTCGAGGCCTTCGGCTACGCCCTCGAGGACCTGCGGTGGTTCACCATCAACGCGATGAAGTCGGCGTTCCTGCCGTTCGACGAGCGGCTCGCGATCATCGACGAGGTCATCAAGCCGGGCTACGCAGCCCTCATCGCCGAGCGCTGACCACGAACCAGGGCTCGCGCCAGCCCCCGAGGAGCAGGCGTCCCTCGGTCCACTCCTCGCGGGTGGCGCGCACGAGCCGTCCGGAGCCGGGCTCATACATGCGTACGGCGTCCTCGAGCTGCTCGACGGCGAGCACGACATGGCGAGGGAGCCGGCGGTTTCCGACGTAGGCCGGGACCAGCTCCCCACGGGCGAGGCTGGCGGTCATCGCGGCCCAGGCGCTGCCCGGTCGGAACCGTGCTGGCACGACGCGTCGCCCGTCGGACCTGCGAGCGAGCTGGCGAGCCAGCGCCCACGGGGGAGTGCCGACGATCCTCAGCCACGGGGCCTGGAGGGAGCCGGTCGCGTCGACCGGCCCGGTGAGGCGGCGGTGCATGGCGAAGACCTCGCGGTCGAACTCCTCGTCGCCTCCTGCCAGCAGGCGCCGCGCATAGCCGTCGTTGCGCAGGGCCTCGGCCATCACGGCCACGGCTGCGCCGCAGCTGCGCTGGTCGGGTTGCTGGAGCTGTCGCCCCAGGACCAGGCGGCCGGTCTCGGAGAGGCTCATCTGGGACTGCGTTCGGCGCTCAGGCGGGCGTAGGCCTCGTCCGGGGTGGCGACCTCGCAGCCGAGCCTGACCGCGTGG
This sequence comes from Nocardioides sp. CF8, assembly GCF_000389985.1. Taxonomy (NCBI): domain Bacteria; kingdom Bacillati; phylum Actinomycetota; class Actinomycetes; order Propionibacteriales; family Nocardioidaceae; genus Nocardioides; species Nocardioides sp. CF8. Next base: position 2,999,691 of record NZ_CM001852.1, on the reverse strand, counting down.
GCCACGACGCGGCGTTGGCCGCGCATCAGGTCCAGCCCGCGCCGCAGCAGCATCACCGGGGGCTTGCGCCGCTCGCGCAGGTCGCGGGTCAGTCGCCGCCAGAAGGTGACGACGGGTCGCTGGGTGATGCAGAACGCCGCCTCGAGCAGGCCGGCGCGGCGACACTCGGGGACGATCTCCGGCGCGAAGATGCCCTCGGCCACGAAGAGGGACGAGCCGCCCAGGTCGAGCGGTCGGCTGCCGCAGCGACCGTTGCGGGCGATCTCGTAGACCGGCACCTCGGTCGTGCCGTGGTGGCACAGGGCGGTGAGGGCTGTCAGCGCGTCGTCGTGCAGCCACGAGTCAGGATGGTCCCAGTCCACCAGCCCGGCATTGGCGCCTGTCGCGATCGTCGGCAGCGTGGGGTCGTCGCCGTCCTTGTAGAAGTCGTCGAGCCGCAGGACTGGCAGGCCCAGGCGCTGGGCCAGTCGCGACTTGCCGGCTCCGCTGGGACCGGCCAGGACGATCACACGGGCAGGCACGAGGAACATTGTGCCGCGCCGAGCCACGCAAACGTCGCCCGGGGCCACGTGCGGTGTGCGGGAGCAGTTTGTGGATTCGGGCCGTCCCCACGCGTGACAGCGCATATCGTCTGCCAAGCAAATCCCCTGTTTCGCTTCGAGAGGCACGTTCATGTTCGGCGCCCACGCCATCACCCCGCCCGAGCCCGACGAGACGCCCACGCACCCGGAGTCGGACCGCCGCAGCTGGGCCAGCATCGGTGTGGTGCTGGCCCTCGTGGCCGCGGTCGGCTGGTTCGGCGTGTCGCTGTTCGGCGACGACGACTCCGACGCCGCCGCGAGCTGCAGCTCCGCGACCACGACCGTCACGGTGATGGTCGCGCCGGCGATGGCCGACCTCGTCGACGAGGCAGTCGCCGACATGGAGGACAACGGCCAGTGCGTCGAGCTGGAGGTCAGCTCCGCGACCGTGGCCGAGGTGGCGGCGGCCCAGGAAGAGGTCGACGAGGGCGAGGAGGACGTGATCCCCGACCTGTGGGTCCCCGACTCCCCGGGATGGCAGACCGTGCTGGCCGGCGCCGACCTGACCGGCAAGGTGCTCGTGCCCTCCCTCGCCACCAGCCCCGTGGGCCTGGCCGGCGGCGCCCCCGGTCCCCGGCCGGCGACGTGGCTCGAAGCGCTCTCCTCCCCGCGACTCGTGAAGACGGACCCGCTGTCCAGCGGAGCCTTCGCCCAGACCCTGCTGGCACCTCTCGCCGAAGCCGTCGAGCGCGGCGGCGACGTCGCTGCGGCGCAGAACGCCCTGGTGCCGGTCGCGCAGAAGTTCGGTGCCAAGCTGGCCGCCGGACAGGAGCGCCCCGTCACGCTCGACACGATCCCGGCCGGCAGCCGCCGGCTCATCCCGGCCACCGAGCGGGACTTCCTGATCGCCCGACGCGGCAACGACTCCCTCACGTGGTCGACCCCGGCCACCGGTGCAGCCGTGCTCAACTTCCCGCTCGTGCAGCCGGACGCCGCCGAGGGAGGCATCGCCGTCAGCTCCGGCTCACTCGACGTCGCCGGGCGCACCGGCGAACGGCTCGCCGCGTGGTTCACCACCGAGGAGGGCCTCGCGGCCATCGCGGACGACAAGCTGCGCGCACCCGACGGCGCACCGCTTCCCGACGACGAGAGTGTCGAGGCGACGAAGCAGCTGCCCGCCGCGCAGCGCAACCAGGTGGACTCGACCATGAAGAGCTGGAGCATCCTCACGGTGCCGTCCAGCGTCCTGGCCGTCTTCGACGCGTCGTCCTCGATGGACACCGTGGAGGGTTCCCTGTCGCGGAGCGAGCTGGCCGCCGATGCGGCAGCCACCGCTCTCGACGTCTTCCCCGACCACGCCCGGATCGGCATCTGGTCCTACTCCATCAACCAGGGCGGTGCCGGTCAGGACTGGCGTGAGCTGGCTCCGCTGCGTCGTCTCGACGCGCCGACCGGCGACGGTGACACGCAGCTCGAGCTGCTGAAGGCGAAGGTCGCGATCCTGCCGTCCCTGACGGGCGGCGGCGCGGGCACCTACGACACGATGCTGGAGGCCTACAAGGTCGCCAACCGCGAGTACAACCCGGCCTACTACAACAGCCTGGTGCTGTTCACCGACGGCGCCAACGACGACCCGGGCTCGATCAGCCTCGAGGAGCTGCTCGAGCAGGTCGAGGAGCTGCACAACCCGGACCGACCCGTGCGCATCATCCCGGTCGGCATCGGCACCGACGCCGACATGGCAGCCCTCGCTGCGATGGCGAAGGTCACCGGCGGTCAGGCCTATGAGGCACGGGACCCGCGCGACATCTTGACGGTGCTGGCGGGCGGTCTGCTGTCCCGCTGAGCCAGCCGGTTCCCGGTCGGGGTCTCAGACCCCGATCGGGTGCCAGACCGTCTTCGTCTCCAACCAGTCGGTCAGCCGGTCGATGCCGGGCGTCGCCAACCAGTCGACCGGTGCCTCGGGCGCTCGCCGGACCCGCTTGAGGTTGTCGGCGGCCGCCACCTCCAGCGAGGTCGCGAGGTCGGGGTCGGTGACACCGGTCAGGTCGATGCCGTTGACGTCCATGTGGGACGCCAGCCAGGGGGCGATCTCCGCGGCCGAGCCGGTGAGCAAGTTGACGACGCCGCCGGGCAGGTCGGAGGTGGCCATCACCTCGCCGAGCGTGATCGCGGTGAGCGGGTGTGCCTCGCTGGCGATCACGACGCAGGTGTTGCCGGTGACGATCGCCGGAGCGACGACGCTCACGAGCCCGAGCAGTGGACCGCTCGGGGCGACGACGGCGACGACGCCGGTCGGCTCGGGCGCGGAGATGTTGAAGAAGGGCCCGGCGACCGGGTTGGCGGAGCTGACGACCTGGGTGATCTTGTCGGCCCAGCCGGCGTACCAGACGAGCCGGTCGATGGCGGCGTCGACGAAGGTGTTGGCCTTGGCGGCGGTGACCCCTTCGCTGGCACGCAGCTCGGCCACGAACTGGTCGCGACGGCCCTCGAGCACCTCGGCGATGCGGTAGACCACCTGGCCGCGGTTGTAGGCCGTCCTCGACGACCAGCCGCCGAAGGCCTTGCGCGCGGCCACCACGGCATCGCGGGCGTCCTTGCGGCTGGCCTGGGCGGCGTTGGCCAGCAGGTTGCCCTGGGCGTCGTTGACGACGTAGGTCCGCCCGGACTCCGAGCGGGGGAACTCACCACCGATGTAGAGCTTGTAGGTCTTCTTCACGTCGATGCGCGCCATCAGTGGATTCCCTTCAGATAGGCGGCGAGGCCCGGGAGGCCGCCCTCGCGGCCGTAGCCCGACTCCTTGTAGCCGCCGAAGGGCGACGTCGGGTCGAACTTGTTGAACGTGTTGGCCCACACCACCCCGGCGCGGAGCTGGTTGGCCATCCAGAGGATGCGCGAGCCCTTGTCGGTCCAGACGCCGGCCGAGAGCCCGAACGGGGTGTTGTTGGCCTTCTCGACGGCCTCCGCGGGAGTGCGGAAGGTCAGCGTGGACAGCACCGGCCCGAAGATCTCCTCCCGGGCGATCCGGTGGGCCTGGGTGACGCCGGTGAACACCGTGGGCGGGAACCAGAAGCCGTTCTTGGGCAGGTCGCACGCGGGCGACCAGCGCTCGCCGCCCTCCGACTCGCCGATGTCGGACAGCTCGCGGATCTTCGCGAGCTGCTCGGCGGAGTTGATCGCCCCGATGTCGGTGTTCTTGTCGAGCGGGTCGCCGACGCGCAGGGTGGACATCCGGCGCTTGAGCCGCTCCATCACCTCGTCGGCGATCGACTCCTGCACGAGCAGGCGCGAGCCGGCACAGCAGACGTGGCCCTGGTTGAAGAAGATGCCGTTGACGATCCCCTCGACGGCCTGGTCGATGGGAGCGTCGTCGAAGACGATGTTGGCGGCCTTGCCGCCGAGCTCGAGGGTGACCTTCTTCCTCGTGCCGGCCGTGGCGCGTGCGATCGCCTTGCCGACGTCGGTGGAGCCGGTGAAGGCGACCTTGTCGACGTCCGGGTGGGCGACGATGGCCTGGCCGGTGGAACCGGCCCCGGTGACGATGTTGACGACGCCCGGCGGGAGGTCGGCCTGCTGGCAGATCTCGGCGAAGAGCAGGGCCGTGAGCGGCGTGGTCTCCGCCGGCTTGAGCACGACGGTGTTGCCGGCGGCCAGGGCAGGCGCGATCTTCCACGCCAGCATGAGCAGCGGGAAGTTCCACGGGATGATCTGGCCGGCCACGCCGAGCGGCCGCGGGTCGGTCCCGAGACCGGCGTGCTCGAGCTTGTCGGCCCAGCCGGCGTAGTAGAAGAAGTGGGCGGCGACGACGGGGATGTCGACGTCGCGCGACTCCTTGATCGGCTTGCCGTTGTCGATCGACTCGAGGACGGCGAGCTCGCGCCCGCGCTCCTGGATGATCCGGGCGATGCGGAAGAGGTACTTCGCGCGCTCGCTGCCGGGCATCCGACCCCACACGCGGGTGTAGGCGCGGCGGGCCGCCTTCACGGCGAGGTCGACGTCCGACTCGTCGGCCTCGGCGACCTCGGCCAGCACCTCCTCGGTGGCGGGGTTGATCGTCTTGAAGCTCTTGCCGTGGCCGTCGACGAACTCGCCGTCGATGAACAGCCCGTAGGAGGCCTTGATGTCGACGATCGAGCGCGACTCGGGTGCGGGGGCGTATTCGAAGAAGGCGGTGGCCTTCTCGGGGACCTTGACCATGTCTGTTTCCCTCAGTCCAGGGTGAAGTAGTCGGGGCCGGAGTAGCGGCCGGTGACCATCTTGGTGCGCTGCATCAGGAGGTCGTTGAGCAGCGTGGAGGCACCGAAGCGGAACCAGTCCGGGTCGAGCCAGTCGGGGCCGGCGATCTCGTTGACCATGACGAGGTACTTGATCGCGTCCTTCGTCGTCCGGATGCCGCCGGCGGGCTTCACGCCGACCATCTGGCCGGTCTGCTCCCGGAAGTCGCGAACGGCCTCGAGCATGACCAGCGTGACCGGCAGCGTGGCCGCGGGCTGCACTTTGCCGGTGGAGGTCTTGATGAAGTGGGCGCCGGCCATCATGGCCAGCCAGCTCGCGCGGCGGACGTTGTCGTAGGTCTGCAGCTCGCCGGTCTCGAAGATGACCTTGAGGTGGGCCGGCCCGCAGGCCTGCTTGACGGCCACGATCTCGTCGTGGACGTCGAGGTAGCGCCCGGACAGGAACGCGCCACGGTCGATGACCATGTCGATCTCGTCGGCGCCCGCCTCGACGGCGTCGCGGGTGTCGGCGAGCTTGATGTCGAGCGCGGCGCGCCCGCTCGGGAAGGCGGTCGCGACGGCAGCGACGTGCACGCCGGAGGTGCCGAGCGTCTGCTTGGCGGTGGCGACCATGTCGGGATAGACGCACACGGCGGCGGTCATCGGGCACGTCGGGTCGGCCGGGTCGGGGCGCATGGCCTTCGACGCCAGCGCCCGCACCTTGCCGTGGGTGTCGGCGCCCTCGAGGGTGGTCAGGTCGACCATCCGGATCGCGAGGTCGATGGCGAAGCTCTTGGCCGTGGTCTTGATCGACCGCGTGCCCAGGCCCGCGGCCCGCGCCTCGGCGCCGACCTGGTCGACACCGGGCAGGCCGTGCAGGAACCGGCGAAGGGATGACTCCGACGCTGTGATGTCGTCGAAGACTCCCGCGCTCGCCGTTGAGGCAGAAGTTGTCGTCACCGAGCCAGCATAGGGTTGGGACGGGCAACGCAGGCAAACCTGAAGGAGACCGATGCCGCAGGAGTTCGAGGACGAGATCCAGTTCCGTCCGACGGGCGGTCGGATCATGGGCAGCATCGCCGTGGTCGCAGGTCTGGGGGTCGTCGCGCTCGCCGTGGCGGACCCCGGGTCGGTGCCGGCACCGCTCGTCGCGGGGGTCGTCCTGTTCAGCGTGCTCGCGTGGGCCTCCATGCTGTGGCCACGGGTCTCGGTCACCGCCGACGAGCTCGTCCTGCGCACCATGGTCGAGCACCAGCGGCTCCCGCTGGCGGCGATCGAGGACCTCGCCGTACGACAGGTGATGGCCGTCCGGGTGGGCGACAAGCGCTACGTCTCGACAGCCGTCGGCAAGCCTTTCCGCAAGGTCGTCACGGCCAGGCCCACCAGCAGCGCGGCCGTCCCCGACGTCTCCGACCCGGTGGCCGACATCGCCTACGCCGACTACGTCGAGCAGGAGATCCGCAGCCGGATGGAGCGCGCACGCGAGGCGGCCGGGGTCGCGCTGCTCTCCGACGAGCAGCTCGCGCTGGCCTCCGGCGTACGGCGCCGACCGGCGTGGCTGCCGGTCGGACTCATCGCCGTGTCGGTGCTGGGCCTGCTCGTCGCCGTCCTGGCCTGAGCAGGCCGCGGGTCACAGTCCCGCGGCAGCCCTGAGGTCGCCCTTGATCGCGTCGAGGCGACCGGCTGCGGCGATCCGCGCGGCATCGACGCCGTCGTCGGGGTCGACCGGGATGACGACCTCGAGGTAGCACTTCACCTTGGGCTCGGTGCCGCTCGGGCGCACGATCACCCGCGCACCCTCGGCCAGCACGAAGCGCAGCCCGTCGGTGGGGGGCAGTGCGTCGCTGCCCAGCGCGAGGTCGTCGATCCGCTCGACCGCCAGGTCGCCGAGGGTCGTCGGCGGGGTGTCGCGCAGCCGCTGCATGGTGGCGGGGATCTGGGCGAGGTCCTCGAAGCGGACCGACAGCTGGTCGGTGGCGTGCAGGCCGTGCTCCGTCGCGATGTCGTCGAGGATGTCGTTGAGGCCGCGGCCCTCGGCCTTCGCCGTGGCGGCGATCTCGCACACGAGCAGCAGGGCGGAGACGCCGTCCTTGTCCTTCACGTGGTCCGGGTCGACGCAGTAGCCCAGCGCCTCCTCGTAGCCGAAGGCCAGCCCGGGCGCCCGGCTGATCCACTTGAAGCCCGTGAGGGTCTCCTCGTGGGGCTGACCCGCTGCCGCGGCCATCTTGCCCAGCAGGCTGGAGGAGACGATGGAGTTGGCGTAGGTGCCCTCGCGGCCGAGCCCGAGGAGGTGGTGCCCGAGGAGGGCGCCCACCTCGTCGCCGCGCAGCATCTGCCAGCCGTGCGGGCCGGGGACGGCGACGGCGCACCGGTCGGCGTCGGGGTCGTTGGCCACGACGATGTCGGCGTTCTTCTCGACCGCGAGCGCCATCGCGAGGTCCATCGCCCCGGGCTCCTCGGGGTTGGGGAACGCAACGGTCGGGAACTCGGGGTCGGGCTCCTCCTGCAGCTCCACCACGTGGGGGGCGGAGAAGCCGGCCGTCTCCAGCACCTGCACCACGGTCGTCGCGCCCACGCCGTGCAGCGGGGTGTAGACGATGGTGAGGTCGCGCGGACCGTCGTCGGCGAGATCGGCCACCCGGTCGAGGTAGCGGTCGACGATCTCCTCGCCGACCACCGTGCCGGCGGTGCCCCGGGGGACGTCGGCCATCGGGCCCACGGCCGCGATCCGGGCCGCGATCTCGAGGTCGGACGGCGGCACGATCTGGCTGCCGTCACCGAGGTAGACCTTGTAGCCGTTGTCCTGCGGCGGGTTGTGGCTGGCCGTGACCATCACGCCGGCCGCGCACCCGAGCTCGCGGATGGCGAACGCCAGCAGGGGAGTGGGCAGCGGGCGCGGCATCACCAGCGCCTTGAGCCCGGCGCCGGTCATCACCTCGGCCGTGTCGCGGGCGAAGACGTCGCTGTTGTGGCGGGCATCGAGGCCGATGACGACGCTGCCGCCGCGGTGGCCGGTGTCGACGAGGTAGGCCGCCAGCCCGGCTGCGGCGCGGGTCACCACGACCCGGTTCATCCTCGTGGGGCCCGCACCCAGTGCGCCACGCAGTCCCGCCGTACCAAACTCCAGGGTGCCTGCGAAGAGGTCGGCCAGGTCGGTGTCGAGACCGCCCGCCTCGACGGCCGCGATCGCCTGCTCCAGCTCGGACCGCGTCTGCGGGTCCGGGTCCTCGGCGGCCCAGGCACGGGCGCGGGACAGGAGGTCGGCCGCGAGGCCGTCAGTCGGGGTGGTGTCGGTCATGGGCTGACGCTATCGCCTGCGGACTAGCCTCTCGGTGTGAGCGCCTTCCACTTCGAATCGACGTGGACGGTGGCCGCGCCGCCGGCCGAGGTGCACGCCGTGCTGGTCGACCTGGAGCACTATCCGGACTGGTGGCCGCAGGTCCTGGCCGTGGCCAAGATCGACGACGACACCGCCCGGGTGCTGTGCCGCTCGACGTTGCCCTACACGCTCGACCTGGTGCTGGGGGCCGTGCACCGCGAGCCCACTCTGCTGGAGACGACGATCAGCGGCGACCTGTCCGGGACGGTGCGCTGGCGGTTGTCGCCCGTCGTCGGTGGGACCCGGCTCGACCACGATCAGGACGTCGACGTGACGGGGAGGCTGCCGGCCCTGGTGGCGCGCCCGCTCGGGCCGGTGCTGCGGTGGAACCACGACCGGATGATGGCCGGGTGCCTGCGTGGCCTGCGCCGTCGGCTCGCGGGCTAGATTGCCGAGATGGCCTCAGCGAGCGCGCGCACCGACACGATCATCGAGGTGGTCCGCGAGGCGTTCGCGCCGCTGATGCGGGCCGACCCGGTGGCCTTCCGGGCGAAGTACCGCAAGATGGCGCTCGATCCGCACGCGTTCTACCGGGGATCGGCCTGCCTGTTCTACAACGACGTGACCGCCGAGCAGGACGACTGGGCGCGTCACGGGGCGGAACGGATCTGGATCCACGGCGACCTGCACGTGGAGAACTTCGGCACCTACCTCAACTCCGACGGCCGGCTGGTCTTCGACATCAACGACTTCGACGAGGCCTACCTCGGGCGCTTCACCTGGGACCTGCAGCGGTTCGCTGCCAGCCTCGCCCTCGTCGGCTGGCAGAAGGCGCTGCCCGAGGAGGCGGTCCGCAAGCTGATCGGCCGTTTCGTCCGCTCCTACCTCTCCCAGGTCAACCACTACGCCGCGACCGAGGACGACGACGACTTCGCGCTGACCCTCGACAACGCGACCGGTCCGGTCCTGACGGCGCTGGAGAGCGCACGCACGCTGCGGCGAGCCGACCTGCTCGACGAGATGACGGTGCTGACGCGTGGGCTCCGACGCTTCAGCGAGGACACCTCGGCCCGGCGTCTCGGCCGGGACGAGCGCACCCTGGTCGTGGCCGCCTTCCGTGACTACCTCGAGACGATCCCGCAGTCCAAGCGGTTCGACCGTGCGCTCTTCTACGACCTGCGCGACGTCGTCGGCAAGTCCGGCTTCGGCATCGGCAGCGCAGGGCTGCCCGCCTACAACATCCTGGTGGAGGGCTACAGCCAGGCGCTGGACAACGACGTGGTGCTCTCGGTGAAGCAGGCCAACATCCCGGCGCTGTCGCGGTTCGTGGACACCAGCGAGGTCGACGCCTACTTCGAGCACGAGGGCCACCGCACGGCGGTCAGCCAGCGGGCGCTCCAGGTGCACACCGACCCGCTCCTCGGCCACACCACCATCCGCGGGGTCGGCTATGTGGTCACCGAGGTGTCGCCGTACGAGGTGGACCTCGACTGGTCGAACATCAACGAGCCCTCCGACATGCGCAAGATCGTCGACCTGCTGGGCAGGGCGACGGCCAAGATCCACTGCGCGTCCGACGAGGACAGCGACCAGGACCTCGTCGACATCCAGGTCGAGGCGGCGATCGTGGACTCGCTGGTGGGGCGGCGCCAGGACTTCACGCAGTGGTTGTGCCAATGGGGCATCGACTACGCCCTGCGGGTGCGCGAGGACCACTCGCTGTTCGTCGACGCCTTCCGCGAGGGCCGGATGGGGATTGCCTCGACCTGAGGACACTCAGGCGTCGATGCTCGACATGTCGCCGTACCTGGCACCGACGACCGCTTCGCGGGGGACGGCCGCATCGAGGGCGGTGAGGTCGCCCGCGGTGAGCCCTACGTCGAGGGCGCCGACGTTTTCCTCGAGGTACTTCACCCGCCTCGTCCCGGGGATCGGCACCACGTCGTCACCCTGCGCGAGCACCCAGGCGAGAGCGAGCTGGCCGGGCGTGCAGCCCTTCTCCGACGCGATGGCGCGGACGCGATCGACGAGGACCAGGTTGGCGTCGAGGGCCTCGCCGTTGAGGCGAGGGAAGTAGGCGCTGGTGCGGGAGTCGTCCTGCTCGAGCGTCCCCTGCGTGATGGCACCGGTGAGGATGCCGCGACCCAGCGGCGAGTAGGGCACGAGGCCGATGCCGAGCTCGCGGATGACCGGAAGGATCTCGTCCTCGAGGTCGCGGGTGAACAGGGAGTACTCCGTCTGGAGTGCCGTGATCTGGTGTGTGGCGTTGGCGCGGCGGATCGTGTCGGGTGCGGCTTCGGACAGTCCGAGATGGCGGACCTTGCCGGCCGCCACCAGCTCGCCCATGGCACCGACGGTCTCCTCGATCGGGACGGACTGGTCCACCCGGTGCTGGTAGTAGAGGTCGATGTGGTCGACGCCGAGACGCTGGAGCGAGGCGTCACAGGCGGACCGGACGTACTCCGGGGAGCCGTTGATGCCGACCCGGCTGCCGTCCGGATTGCGCTCGTTGCCGAACTTGGTCGCGAGCTGCACCTGGTCGCGCCGGCCGGCGATCGCCTTGCCGACGAGCTGCTCGTTGGTGAAGGGGCCGTACATGTCGGCGGTGTCGAGGAAGGTGACGCCGATGTCCAGTGCGCGGTGGATGGTGTCGATGCCCTGCTGCTCGTCGGTCGAGCCGTAGAACTCGCTCATCCCCATGCAGCCGAGGCCGAGCGCGGAGACGGTCAGGTCACGAAGCTGTCGCTGTGGTGTCGTCATGGCTCGAGTCAACGCCTTGGAGCGCGCTCGAAGTCAACCCCTCGTAGAGGTCGATCTTGTGGTCGATGGCGCCCAGGTGGGAACGCATCTCGGCGAGCTGTCGGAGCACGTGCTCCCGGTGAGCCCTGAGCAGATCGAGCCGCTCGGCCTCGTTCCCGGTGCCAGTGCGGACGAGGGCGGCGTACTGCTTCACGACGCGAATCGGCATCCCCGTCGCGCGGAGCTTGGCGATCAGCGTGATCCAGCTCAGGTCGGCCTCGTCGTAGGCCCGGTGTCCCGACGCGGATCGGCGCACCGGCGTGCGCATCAGTCCGTCGCGCTCGTAGTAGCGCAGGGTGTGGGCCGTGAGTCCGGTCTGCTCGGCAGCCTCGGCGATGGTCAGGCTCATGGCGTCAGTGTCCGCCTCGGAGTGCACTCGAAGTCAAGCCTGGTTGCCGAGCGCAGGGCGGTAGAACTCCTCGCCCGCGAACGGTCCGCCCACGTGCGCCGCCTCGGCGTCGTCGACATCGCGTACGGCGATCCGGCCGGCGTGTGCCTCGGCGTCGTCGAGCGGCTCGTAGCCCAGCCTGCGACCGGGCTCGAGGTCCCACCAGGCGCGGGTGTTGTTGCTGATGCCGTAGAGCACGGCGAAGCCGGGCGAGGGAGCGGTGAGTGCCGCGTCGAACATCCTGACCGCGTCGTCGTGCGAGAGCCAGGTGGCCAGCGCTCGTGCGGTGGCGGGCTCGTCGAGGAAGGAACCGATGCGGCAGGCGATGGCGTCGATCGAGTGGCGATCGGCGTACAACCGGAGCAGGGCCTCCGCAGCGACCTTGCCGACGCCGTAGAACGTGTCGGGGCGGGGGAGGGCGTCGTCGGAGATGACGCCGCCGGGCAGGTCGCGGCGCGGGGTGCGGCCGACGGCGTGGTTGGAGCTGGCGTGGACGAAGCGGCTGACGCGGTGGGCGACGCAGGCGTCCAGCAGCGCGGCGGTGGTGATGACGTGGGAGGCCAGCGACGTCGGGAGGTCGGCCTCGTCGGGGTGCCCGGCCAGGTGCACGACGCCGTCGAGGCGCTCCTGCTCGAAGACCGCGTCGACCGCGTCGGCGTCGGTGCAGTCGACCGTGTGCCAGGGGCAGGTGCTGCCGTCGGGTGCCGGCACGAGGTCGAGCCCGACCACCTCGTGGCCGCGCTCGAGCAGTCCGGGGACGACGACGCGGCCGATGGACCCGGCTGCCCCCGTGACCAGGACCCGCATCAGAGCCGGGGGACGATCTGGCCGAGCAGGTCGCCCATCCGGCCGGCCGCGGCCTTGCCGGCCTCGAGGACCTCGTCGTGGTTGAGCGGCTCGCCGCTGATGCCGGCGGCGAGGTTGGTGACCAGGCTGATGCCGAGCACCTCCATGCCGGCCTCGCGGGCGGCGATCGCCTCGAGGGTGGTGCTCATGCCGACGAGGTGGCCGCCGATGGCGCGCACCATGGCGATCTCGGCCGGGGTCTCGTAGTGCGGGCCGGGGAACTGGACGTAGACGCCCTCGTCGAGCGTCGGGTCGATCTCCGTGCAGAGCGCCCGCAGCCGAGCGGAGTAAAGGTCGGTGAGGTCGACGAAGTTGGCGCCCTCGATCGGGCTGGTCGCCGTCAGGTTGATGTGGTCGGAGATCAGCACCGGCTGGCCGGGCTGGAAGGTCTCCTTGAGGCCACCGCAACCGTTGGTGAGCACGATCGTCGAGCAGCCCGCGGCGGCTGCGGTGCGGACCGGGTGGACGACGGCGGCGACGCCCTTGCCCTCGTAGAAGTGGGTGCGGCTGAGGAAGACCAGCACGTGCTTGTCCCCGACCGCGATGCTGCGGATCTTGCCGGAGTGGCCGACGACGCCGGCGACGTGGAAGCCCGGCAGGTCGGTGGTGTTGATCTCCGCGGTGGCGGTTCCGAGGGCGTCCGCGGCGGGCAGCCACCCGGAGCCCAGGACGAGGGCGACGTCGTGGCGCTCGATGCCGGTGAGCTGGGCCAGCTCGATCGCGGCCTGCTGGGCGAGAGTCTTGTGATCGGTCACGCGGGCGATCCTAATCCGGCCATGCGCGCCGAGGACCTGCCTCGGGCGCGGGGACCGTGGCCGTCTGCTCCCACACCCGGCGCCACTGCGCCGTGTCCGGGCCTGCCGGGTCGTGCGTGGCACCGTCCGCGGCGCGGCGCCGGGCCTCCCACCAGGTGCTCCGGTCCTCGTCGAGCAGGGCTGCCACCGCGTCGCGGATCCGGGGAGCGAACTCGCGCGGCGACTCGTCGCTGCCGGGTCGCAGCGGCTCGCCGAAGCGGACGGTGAGGCGACGGCGACCGGGGCTCGGCCAGCCCTGACCGCGTGGCATGGCGGCGAACGTGCCGCGGTGGGCGATGGGGATGACCGGCACCTGGTGCTGGGTGGCGAGGTAGGCCGCGCCGAACTGGAAGCGGCCGACGAAGCCGTCGGGCGACCGGGTGCCCTCGGGGAAGATCACCAGGCTCCAGCCGTCGGCCAGCACCTCGCCGGGCGTGGTCGCCATCGTCCCGCCCCGGCGCTCGATCGGGAACGTGTTGAACACGATCGAGGACCCGACCGCTCGCCACCAGGTGTCGAAGAAGTAGTCGGCTGCCGCCGCCACGGCAGTACGGCGCCGCCACCTCGTCGGCAGGGACAGCAGGATCAGCGGGGTGTCGAGGTGACTGGCGTGGTTGGCCGCGAAGATCACCGGGCCCTCGAGCCCGGCCAGCACGTCGAGGCCCTCGACGCTGGTGCGGACCTGCGAGCGGAACAACGGCTCCAGGGCACCCTTCTGCGCGACCTCGCGGGCGACCTGGGCGGCGCGGGTGCGCGCCCAGTCGGTGTGGAAGACGGTGCTCTGCCGGGCCGGGACGAAGGGCTCCGCCGAGCGCGGCACCTGGGAGCGACGGCCCCATCGCCAGCCGTCCGCCACTCGGCGTACGTCCTCGAGGCCCTCCTGTGCCCACTTCCTCATCGGACGTCCGCGATCAGGTGGGGCGGGTTGTGCAGGTAGGAGATCGTCGGGCTGGTGCCGACCGCGCCGGACGCCATCTCCAGCGCGTCGGACAGTGTCGACGCCGCGCGGAAGCCCAGGCGCTGCGCGACCCGCCGGTCGGCGCCGACCCAGATGACCTCCTCGACGTGGTCCATTGCGTGCGCCGCCCAGTACCACATGTAGAACGGGTGGACCCCGTGGTAGGCGTGCGAGGTGCGGTAGAGGTGGACGTACCAGGGATCGGTCGCGAACTGCTGCTCGTACTTCTCCGCGATCACCGCCGGATCGGTCGACTCGGCGAGGATCTCCTCGTAGAAGTCGACGTAGCTCGGGTGGTGCAGCTGGTTGAAGCCCTCGTCGAGCGGGTGGTAGAGGATCACGGCCCCACCGCGGCGTACGACCGGCTGGCCGCGGTAGGAGTTGAAGTAGTAGCCCAGCCCCATGCAGGTGGCGAGGATCGGGTTCATCGACGAGTTGACGTTGTAGGGCCCGAGGTAGGGCACGCCCATCACCAGCACGTCGGTCTGGCCCTGCACCTCGGTGAGCTGCTGGCGGTGCACCATCGCGATCGTGCGCTCGTGCACGGCCTCGGTGTCGCCCGCATTGATCCCGGTCAGGCCGTACGGCGAGCGCAGGTCGTGGAAGAGCTTGTGCCGCAGCCTGCGCGGAGCCGCGCCGAGCCCGCGACGCACGGCCAGCATCGAGGCCTGGTCGCGCACCGACCACTCCCACTCGCGCTTGAGCAGGAAGTCGTAGGGCGCCCCGAAGACGTCGTTGTTGAGCGTGGTCTCGATCTGGAAGATGTCGAGGTGGTCCTTGAGCAGCCGGCCCATCCGCCAGGCGGAGTGGTGTAGATGGCTCTTGGTGTGGTCCATGAAGGAGTGCGACGCGACCATCGTCGCGGGGTTGTGGTGCTGGCGGAGGCTCTTGTAGGACGCCAGCCCGATCGGCACCGACTTGTGCCCGCCGTCCATCGCGACGAGGTTGACGTTGACATAGACCAGCAGGTCGGACTCGGCGGCGCGGCGGTTGATCTCGACGTCCTCGCCCTTGTCGGTCATCCCGATGTGGAGCAGGTCGTCGCGGTCCTCGGCGTCGTGGTTGTAGAGGTCGCCCTGCGGGTGGAACGACCGGAAGACCCGCTCGCCGACGATCTGCTTGAGCTCGGCGGGGGTCATCCGCCGGTGCAGGGCGTTGGCGGCGATGATCTTGACGTCGTCGACCCCCGCGTCGGCGGCCATCGTCAGCACCGCCTCGATGATCCGCTGGCGGATGTCGGGGGCGCGCATCGGAGGCAGCGGCAGCGAGATGTCGTCGAAGGCGATGGTCAGGCGCATCCCGGCGAACAGCTTGGTGGGCAGCGGATCGGCGTCGACCGGGTTGAGCAGGGCCTCGCGGATCGCGGCGTCGACGTCGTCGATCGCGGGCAGCGACTCGGGCGGGTAGATGACGCGGGTGCCGGGCGGGAAGTCCTCCAGCCGGAAGCCCAGGCCCTCATGGACCACGAGCGGTGGTGTGCGGTCATCCACCTCGAGCACGAAACCGGGACGGCTCATGTCAACCCTTCCTCGACGGATCGAAGGCGACCTTGATGCTGCCGAGCCGCCCGGCGCCGTGGGCGTGGTCGAGCGCCTCGCGCCAGCGGTGCAGCGGGTAGCTGGCGACGCCCTTGGCGAGCTGGGCGACGACGTCGCCGGTGACGAGCTCGGTCGCGATGTCGAAGGCGCTGCGATCGCCGGGTTCCCGGCGCGCCGAGGAGTAGGACCCGATCACCTCGAGCTCGCGGAACCACGCGGCCGACAGGTCGGCGGCGGCAGGCATGCCGGAGAGCACGACCCGACCACCGGCCCGGGTCGTGTTGAGCGCCGTCTCGAGCGAGCCCTTGCTGCCGACCGCGTCGACGGCGATGTCGACCCCGCCGAGGAGGTACGGCGCCGAGTGCTCCGGCAGCACCGCGAATGCCCCGGTCGAGCGGCGCAGTCGGCGCAGCACCTCGTCCGGCGAGACCACCTCGGTCGCGCCGAGCTGGAGCGCGAGCTCGCGCTGGTGGGCGTACTTCGCGACGACCGTGATCTCGCCGGCGGGGGTCAGGCTGCGCAGCGCCATCGTCGTGAGCAGGCCGACCGACCCGGCGCCGCTCACCAGGACGCGAGCGTTGTCCTCGACCCGCGCGCGCAGGGCGGTGTGGACGGCGCAGGCGATGGGTTCGACCAGGATCGCCTGCTCGTCGGACAGCCCCTCGGGCACGGGGTGGAGCTGGCTGCGGTGGGCGGTCAGCGTCTCGCCCCAGCCGCCGCCGGTATCGGCGCAGAACCCGGTCTGGAGGCCGGGGGAGAGGTGCCCGACGGTGACCCGGCTGCACCGGTTGGTCAGCCCGTCGACGCAGGCCTCGCACGGCTCGACGCCGCGGGCGGCGCACGCCAGCACCGGGTCGATCACCACCCGCGTCCCGGCGGCCAGGTCCTCGCAGTCGTCGAGGAGGTCGGCCACGACCTCGTGGCCCGGGACGAACGGCATCGACACCAGCCCGGAGAAGTAGCGGCTCGTGCGCCCGGAGAGCGCGCCCAGGTCGGATCCGCAGACACCGGAGAGCCGCGTGCGCAGCCGCGCCCACCCGGGTCGCTCGACCGTGGGCTCCTCGATGGTGACCAGGCGCAGCGGGGCGGCATAGCCGGACAGGATCCCCGGCAGCCGGTCGCCGACCGCCCGCCCGGCGAGGTGCCGGGGGAGCGAGCGATACATCTGCAGCGCGAGCATCATCGCGGGATGCCTCGCGGCGCCGTGTCGGGGCTGGCCCAGTCGACGATCGTCCAGTGCTGGCGCCGGGCGTGCCGGGCCAGGAACACGTCGGGGCTCACCGCCACCGGCTGCCCGACCGCGCTGAGCAGCGGGAGGTCGGAGTGGCTGTCGGCATAGCCGTAGCTCCTCGCCAGGTCGAAGCCCTCCTCGGCCGCCCAGTGGCGCATCCACGCGGCGCGCGACTCGCCCACCAGCGGTGAGCTGGCCAGGAAGCCGGTGCAGATGCCGCGGGCGTCGGCGGCCAGGTCGGCCGCCTCGATGTGGTCGAAGAGGGGCGCGATCGGCCGGGTGAGCGGACGGATTGCACCGGTGATCAGCACGGTGGTGTGGCCGGCGGCGCGGTGCTCGCGGATGCGTCGTACGGCGCCGGGCGCGAGTCGCGACAGGACCAGGTCGGTGAGCACCTCGTCGACGACGGTGTCGAGGTCGGACAGCCGGGCACCGGTGTACTCCCGGTAGATCGAGCGCAGAAAGGCGCTGCGCTCGCGGCGCTCGGCGCGCACCAGGCCGGGCAGCCTGGCAGCGATCCGGCCGAGCTCCCCGACGCGCTCGGCCGGGGAGAGGTCGTGCAGCCGCATCCACAAGTAGGTCTCGATCACGTTGGAGGACAGCAGCGTGCCGTCCATGTCGAAGAAGGCGGCGGTCGGTTCCTCGCGCGTCCGGACCGGGCGCAGCACCGGTGTGGCGCTGGGCGGCCGGCTGCGGCGAACGTCGTCGAGCGCGCGGATCGGCGCAGTGACCGCCGGGCAGTGCACCTCGCGGAGGTAGTGGTCCCAGTCGACCTCGTCGATGTCGAAGCCGAAGGCCGCACCGTCGTCGGGGTGGAGGGCGGCGAGCAGGCCGCGGGTGTGCGCGTCGTCGAAGCGCAGCTCGGCCTCGGCGTACTCGCGGTAGAGGTCGAGGTAGCGGCGCAGGAACTCCAGCCGGCGACCCTGCCGGTCGAGGTTGCGGGCGATCGCGCGGGTGCGGTCGCCGCGTGGGGCGTGACCGACGACGTAGTCGGCGAGCTTGTGCGCGCGCTCGCTGGTGGCCAGCAGCCGCTCGACGCTCTGTGCGCCCGGGAAGCGCCACTCGGGCAGCCGCGCCGCTCCTCGGTCGCCGTGGGTGAAGGGGTGCTCGTCGAAGTAGGCCCGCACGGCGCCGTACAGCTGCCGGAACGTGAGCGGGTTGCGGGCGCCGGAGACGACGTGGAAGTAGGCCGCCGCGCCGGCCTGCGGTGGAGACGCGAGCACCGCCGCGATCGCCGCGACGACGTGGTCGACCGGCACGATGTCGACGATCGTGTCGCCGGCGGCGGGGAACTCCGGGAGCTCGCCGCGGCCGTAGGCGAGGATCAGCGGCTCGGCCATCTTGAAGCCCTCGATCCAGCCGGGATGCGGCCTCCTGAGGGCGGACTCGATGATGCTGGGGCGCACGATCGTGGTCGGCGCGGTGCGCGCACGCTCCTCGACGACGCGCTCGCCGAGGGCCTTGGTGAAGGTGTAGCAGTCGGTCCAGCCGAGCGAGCGCGCGCGCTCGGTCCCGACGCGGACGAGCTCGCGGTCGACCCAGGCGCGCCGGTCGGCCTCCGCTGCGGCAGCCGCGGTCAGGAGGCCGGCGCGTCCGTGCTGGCGCTCGGCCTTCGAGCGGAGCTTCGTCAGCACGTCGGCCGAGCGCGACGCATGCTCGACGACCCGGCGCTGGGCCATGCCCCACTCGGTCTCCGCGTCGACGTCGACCGTGTGCTCGACCGGACCCTCGGGGATCGCGCCCCGGCGGCGCCCGGCGACGTAGGCCGTGGACACGTGGACGTAGTGGACGTGCGGGCCCACCTCGGTGATCCGCTCGAGCAGCCCGCGGGTGCCGAGCACGTTCGTGCGGAAGCCCTCGTCGACCGGCGGGTCGAAGGACACGTCGCCCGCACAGTGCACGACGGCGTCGAGCCCGGCGGGCAAGGCGGGTACGGCGCCGAGATCGCCCTCGAGGACACGCACGCGCGCGGCCAGGACGGCGTCGATGCCGCCGGCGTCGTCGACGGCCCGCGCGAAGATCGGCTTGCCCAACAGCGCTCGGACCCGGTCGGCCCCGGACGTCGATCCCCTGGGTCGGACCAGCAGGGTCAGCGTGGTGGCTGGCGTCTCGCTCAGCAGCAGCTCGAGCAGCGCCTCGCCGACGAAGCCGGTGACGCCGGTGAGCAGGAGGTGCCGGCCGGCCAGCCGCTCAGCGATCCGCCCGGCGCCAAGGTCGTCGTCCCGCTCGGACGTGTCCGGCACCAGGCTTGTCTATCAGCCCTTCCTCAGCGCGTCGACCGTCACGACGCCGGCGCGGACCCGCTGCGGGTGGTCGCCGACGGGCAGGAAGGCGAGCTCCTTCCCGGTGGCGAAGTCGATGACGGCGACGGCGTCGCTGCCGCTCAGGGAGACCCAGCAGGTGTTGTCGGGGCCCTCGGTCGTCCAGTAGGGCTTGAGGTAGTCGTGCCCGGTGGTCGCGCGGTCGAAGATCACGTGGTCGGTGGTGGTGCGGTCGACCAGGGCGACGTAGTCGTCCATGGTGCCCGCGGCACACAGCGTGGTGCCGGCGTGGTCGATCGCCAGGCCGTGGTGGGCGGAGTCGTTGACGTAGAGCTCGAGCGGCATCTCGGGCACCCGGTTGGGCAGCGGGATCACGCGGCGTACGGCGCCGGTCCGCGGCTCGGGACGGGCGCCGGTCGAGTAGTCCACCGCGCCGTTGAGGTCCTTCGCAGCCGTGTCGAACTCGACGATCCCGTGGAAGTAGGAGACCTGGAAGTAGATGAACCGCTCGCCCGGCGCGATCGCCATCGGGCGCACCGCCGCGCTCATGTCGGGGTGGCCCGCCTCGGCGAGCTCCTTGCCCATGTCCCAGCGTCGCGTGATCTTGAAGTCGGCGTTGCGGACGATCTCGAACCAGCGGTCGCCCTTGAGCGCGTCGTGCAGGGGGCCGATCTTGACCGGGCCGGCGGTGCTCGCGTCCCCGGGTGTGTAGACCTTGCCGATCGAGGCGTGGAAGACCTTCTTGCCGTCAGCCGAGTAGTTGTTCTCGTGCGGTGTCTCGCCCGACTCGAAGGTGCGCAGCCGGTCGCCCATCTTGATGGTCCGACCGTTGCGCCAGGTCTGGTCGACCATGGAGTACTCGATGACCTGGCGTTCGGTGGAGTCCGAGACGAGCAGTCGCTTGCCGTTGGGGGACAGGCCCATGTGGTCGGTGCGCCGACCGTCCATCTGCTGCTCGCGCACGATGGCGTCGGGGTCGCCGGCGATCGCCTTGGCGATGTCGACCCACACGACGTCGGCGAAGCTCGGGCGGCTGACGGCGAGGTAGCGGCCGTCCCGGGTGGAGAACATGTCGTCGACGAGCTGGTCGTGCCCCTCGCCCGGACCCTGCTGGATGGCGAGGTAGAGGGCGAGGTGGGCGGGGTTGCTCCGGATGTCCGCGAGCTCCTGCTCCTGGTCGGGGACCAGGTCGATCCCGGTCCTGAGGACCTTGTGCGTGTGGGCGTCGACGATCGTCGCCGTCCCCGCCCAGTTGTTGCCGACGAACATCACGTCCCGCAGGCCCTTGCTCGCGGCTGCTGCCGGGCTGTCGGTCTCGGTCAGGGCGAGGGTGGTGGTGAGCAGGGCGAGGGCCACGGCGGTGACGGCTGTACGGCGCATGGCTGGTCAACGACGGGTCCGCCGTTCAGGCTATGGGCGTGCTGACGAACGAACATGACATGCCTGCCGGCCTCGAGTTCCACGACTACGACACCCGCGTGGCGGCGTACGCGGTGATCGTCGAGGACGACAGGATCCTGCTTTCCTGGTGGAACGGCGAGGGCCACGGCGAGCCGGCGTGGTCGCTGCCCGGCGGCGGCGTCGACCTGCCGGAGACACCGGCCGAGGGCGTCGTCCGCGAGGTGAGCGAGGAGACGGGTCTCGACGTCGAGCTCACCGGGCTGCTGACGGTCGACTCCTTCGTCAAGGCTCCGGCGGAGCGCGTGATCGTCACCGACCGTTGGGTGCGGCACCTCCGCCTCGTCTTCACCGCGAGGGTCGTCGGCGGCACGCTCGGCACGCTCGAGGTGGGCGGTTCGACCGACTACGCCGAGTGGGTGCCGATCGCGTCGGTGCCCGAGGCGCCGCACGTCGGGCTCGTCGACGTGGCGCTGGGCGCCTGGCTGGACCGGCGCTGACCCCGGGTCAGAGGCCGGTCGAGCGGCAGGAGCGGCGGCGGAGCGCGGCGACGTAGTCGACCGGTGCGTCGGCCGCCTCGGCGGCGTCGGCGAGGATGCCGAGGTAGGAGGCCGAGGGCAGCCCGCCCTCGTAGGCGTCCAGGACGTAGGCCCACACGACGAGCTCGCCGCTCATCGTGGACACCCGCACCCGGGTCTTGCGGTAGAGGCCGGTGTCGGCGGAGTCCCAGCGGTCCAGCTCGGTCTCGTCCTCGGGGGTGACGTCGTAGACCGCGACGTAGACCTGCTCGATCGGGTCCTCGACGATGGTCGCGAGGGCTCCGTCCCAGCCGTGCTCCTCGCCGCCGAACGTCAGCCGCCAGCCCGTCAGCCAGCCCGTGCTGCGCAGCGGCGAGTGGGGGCAGCGCTCGCTCATGCGGCCCGGGTCCAGATTGGTCCCGTAGGCGGCATAGAGCGTCACGGGGCACAGGGTAGCGAGGTCGATGCCGACGGCTAGGGTGTGACCCGTGACCGACACGCATTTCGACACCCTTGTCCTCGGCGCCGGCCCCGGTGGCTACGTCGCCGCGATCCGCGCCTCACAGCTCGGCCAGAAGGTCGCCGTCGTGGAGGAGAAGTACTGGGGCGGTGTCTGCCTCAACGTCGGCTGCATCCCGTCCAAGGCGCTGCTCAAGAACGCCGAGCTGGCGCACACGCTCCAGCACGAGAAGGCGAAGTTCGGCATCGAGGGCGACGCGACGATGGCCTTCGGCCCCACGCACAAGCGCTCGCGCGACGTGAGCGCCGGCATCGTCAAGGGCGTCCACTTCCTGATGAAGAAGAACAAGATCACCGAGGTCGACGGCTGGGGCACCATCACCAGCCCCACGTCGGTCGACGTGAAGACGAAGGACGGCAGCACCACGCCGTACACCTTCGACAACCTGATCATCGCCGCCGGCGCGACCGTCCGCCTCGTCCCCGGCGTGACGCTGTCGGACAACGTCGTGACCTACGAGGAGCAGATCCTCTCCGACCAGCTGCCCGAGTCGATCATCATCGGCGGCTCCGGCGCGATCGGCGTCGAGTTCGCCTACGTCATGGCCAACTTCGGCGTCGACGTCACCATCGTCGAGTTCCTCGACCGGATGGTGCCGACCGAGGACGCCGACGTGTCCAAGGAGCTCGCCAAGCACTACAAGAAGCTCGGCGTGAAGGTGCTGACCAGCACCGCGGTGAAGAACGTCGAGGACACCGGCTCCGGCGTGCGCGTCACGGTCGCCCCCGCCGCGGGTGGCGACGAGCAGGTGCTCGAGGCAGGCAAGTTCCTGGCCGCCTTCGGCTTCGCCCCGCGCGTCCAGGGCTTCGGCCTGGAGGCCATCGGCGTTGCCGTCTCGGAGCGGGGTGCGATCGAGGTCGACGACTTCATGCGCACCAACGTCCAGAACGTCTACGCCATCGGTGACTGCACCGGCAAGATGATGCTCGCCCACGTCGCCGAGGCCATGGGCATCGTCGCCGCCGAGACGATCAGCGGCGCCGAGACGATGCCGATCAACTACGACATGATCCCGCGGGCGACCTACTGCATGCCGCAGATCGGCTCGTTCGGCTACACCGAGGCGCAGGCGAAGGAGAAGGGCTACGACGTCAAGACGGCGACCTTCCCCTTCACCGCCAACGGCAAGGCGATGGGACTCGGCGAGGCCGTCGGCTTCGTCAAGGTCGTCGCCGACGCGGAGCACAACGAGATCATCGGTGCCCACATGATCGGCCCCGGCGTCACCGAGCTGCTGCCGGTGCTGACCCTGGCGCAGCAGTGGGACCTCACCGCCGACGAGGTCTCGCGCAACGTGTTCGCCCACCCGACGCTCTCCGAGGCCGTCAAGGAAGCCGTCCACGGCATCACCGGCCACATGATCAACTTCTGATGCCCACCTCCTCCAACCGCGTCGTCATCATCGGCGGCGGTCCCGGCGGCTACGAAGCGGCACACGTCGCTGCGCAGCTGGGGGCCGACGTCACCGTCGTCGACTCCGACGGCGTGGGTGGCTCGGCCGTGCTCACCGACTGCGTGCCCAGCAAGACCCTGATCGCGACGGCCGAGCTGATGGCCGAGGTGACCAACTCGGCCGAGCTCGGCATCGACTTCACCGACCACGAGGGCGACACCGCCGCCACGATCCGCGTCGACCTCGCCAAGGTCAACACCCGGGTCAAGCAGCTCGCGAGCGACCAGTCGGCCGACATCGCCGCGCGGCTCGAGCGCGACGGGGTGCGGGTCGTCAAGGGCCGCGGTCGGCTGGGCCCCGACCTCACCGTCACGGTCGGCGACGAGACCCTCCAGGCCGACTCGATCCTCGTCTCCACCGGAGCAGCCCCGCGCACGCTCCCGAGCGCCCAGCCCGACGGCGAGCGCATCCTCACCTGGGAGCAGGTCTACGACCTGACCGAGGTGCCGGAGCGGCTCATCGTCGTCGGCTCGGGCGTCACCGGCCTCGAGTTCGCCAGCGCCTATCTCGCACTCGGCATCCCGGTCACCCTGGTCAGCTCGCGCGACAGGGTGCTGCCCGGTGAGGACGCCGACGCCAGCGCCGTGCTCGAAGAGGTGTCGATCCGCCGCGGCATGGAGGTGCTGGGCCGCTCGCGCATGGAGTCGGTGACGCGCGAGGGCGACGTCGTGACCGTGCGCCTCACCGACGGCCGCGAGGTCACCGGGTCGCACTGCATCCTCGCGCTCGGCTCGGTCCCCAACACCGCCGACCTCGGCCTCGAGGAGGCCGGCGTCGCGACCGACGAGGGCGGCTTCATCAAGGTCGACCGCGTCTCGCGCACGTCTGCTCGCGGGGTGTACGCCGCTGGCGACTGCACCGGTGTCCTGATGCTCGCCTCGGTGGCCGCGATGCAGGGCCGGATCGCCATGTGGCACTTCCTCGGCGACGCCGTGGCCCCGCTCGACCTGAAGAAGGTCTCCTCCAACGTCTTCACCGCCCCCGAGATCGCGACCGTCGGCTGGTCGCAACAGGCCGTCGACGCGGGCGAGATCAAGGCCGACGTCGTCATGCTGCCGCTCGCAGGCAACGCCCGCGCCAAGATGCAGGGCGTGCGCGACGGCTTCGTCAAGCTCTTCATCCGTCCCGGCACCGGCATCATCGTCGGGGGAGTGGTCGTCGGCCCGCGCGCCTCCGAGCTCATCCACGTCGTGTCGCTCGCCGTCGCCGAGTCGCTGACCGCCGACAAGCTCGCGCAGGCCTTCACGGTCTACCCGTCGCTGAGCGGTTCCATCGCGGAAGCAGCGCGCAGGCTGCACAAGGTCTGAGCGTTCTACGGCCGTGAGGCCCAACGTCGGCCAGACCTGGATCGCCCTCGGGTTGTCCCGCCCGGTTGGGTCTGCCGTCGGAACCGTCAGAACCACTCCTCGCCGCGTACACGCCGGGCGCAGTAGGGGCTCTCTTCGTGCTCTTTGACCAGTTCGTCGAACGAGGGCGGAGGGCTCGGGTAGCCCACGTCGCTGCACCCCCAGCCGCCCTCCCACATCGGAGGAACGTAGCCGCGAGATCCCGCCCACCAGACACCCATCGCTAGGACGATCGCCAAGACGAGAACGCCAAGGGCGATGCGCCCAGCCCCCGCCATGGGGGGTGGACGGGTCAAGTCCCAGGTAGTGGTGTAGCGCT
>NZ_CM001852.1:2913178-2975168 GCF_000389985.1 Nocardioides sp. CF8 | reverse complement strand
CCGCACTACACCACTATCGGGGACTCAACTGGTGGACGGTAGGGAGGTTGAACCTCTGTCGGGGTGCTCATCGTGCTTTGACGGTACGGGCGCCACCGGGGGTCCGGTAGTGGCATCGGGGTCCAACCGCTCGGCGGCTACTTGTTTCATTGATCTCAGGACCGGTGTCTGGCAAGGCTACGACTCCACTCAGACGAGCTTCTTGACACAGAGGGGAGCTAGATCCGGATGCACTCCACAGGGAGTCGACCTACACCTAGGCGGTGCCGAGTACACCTAGCCGCGCGAACAGCTGGTCAGCCGCCTCCGCCTCCACCGCCGCCGCCACCGTGAGTGGCCTCGCTGATGCGGGGAGTATCAATGCCGTGGTATCCCATGACGTCGGCTCGACTCCGCCTGAGATGAAGGAAGATCGCCACAAGAGCCCCAGGCACAAGCACTCCGACGAGCAACTCCACAGGGGCCTCCAATGCCACGGAGGCCAATCAGAGCACAAAATTGACGGGACGCATCCACCTACGCTGGACATTCGGTAGAGCAAGGGCGCGACCGCCTGACATCTACCGGCGCTCATCGGCAGTTCCGCGCACCATCAGCGGCAGAAGCGTGCGGGTGTTGTCGCGTCCGCTCAAGCGGTCCGTGCTTCCGCTGTAGCCGACGCGGAGGACAGCCGGGGCTCACGCCAGAACTGCATGAGCATGGTGGCAACGATCGCTCCCGCCGCCGCACCGGCTGCATTCAGCGGCAGGTCGTCAACGTCGCCGAATGACCCGGAGAGCATCTGCCAAACCTCGATGGCGACCGAGAACGCGAGGCCGGTGCACGTACCGACGAGGACTTCGAATCGTCGTCGAGCAAGGACGGCCACGAGCCAGCCGAAGGGAATGAACATGACGACGTTCCCGAAGACGTTCACCATCCCGAGGGAGCGGTTGATGCTGTTCCACTCGCTCTTGATCGACTCGCCAACGCGCCACGAAAACGCGCCATCCGTGTTCCCGAGCGCACCTCGGTTCGTGAACATGAGCACGACCAGAACGGTCCCGACCAGCGTGACGACGGCCAGGCTCCGCGCCCTGGGCGAAGTCGAAACCGCCGTGTAGACGAGGACTGCAGAGCCGATAAGGGCGAGCGCCATGCTCGGAACCGGGCCGATCGGAAGATATCGCCAAACGTCATCCTGGAACATGCTGGAACCCTAGGAGCAGTCGACCGGGTTCGACCTGCAACGCGCGCACTTAAACTCGGCAGTTGAGCGCACAACGTGAACCGCGCACTCTCCCGTCGGTCTACGTGCGCCTGGAGAAGCGATAGTCGCCATTGGGCAGTTGCTGCGTGAGGTAGCGGGTGTCGTGGGCGCGGTGGTGGTGATGGCAGCAGAGCAGGGCGGCGTTGTCGAGGTCGGTCTTCCCGCCGGTTGACCAAGCGTGGGGGTGGTGGGTCTCGCACCAGGCTGCGGGGACGCTGCACCCGTCTGCTTGGCACTGGCTCTGCTGGATGCGGAGTGCCTTGCGTTGCGCCGCGGAGTGGAGGCGGCGACTGCGGCCGAGGTCGAGGACTTCGGACTTGCCGCCGAGGACGGCGGGCAGGATCTTGGCCTGGCAGGCGAGGCGCCGGGCCTGTGACGCGGTGATGGTGTCGCCGGTGTCCAGGGTCGCGATGCCGGACCTCTCCAACGCCGCCGTGAGCTGGTCCAGGTCGAGGCGGACCGTCACGGTGGTGGCGGTGCCGCCGTGTGCGGGCAGCACCTGCGCCGGCAGTGACTCGAGGAGGTCGGTCAACGCCAAGCCCAGGAGGCGTGGCGTCGAGACGCGTTCCCCGTCGTGCTCGGACGCGGTGCGTCGAGGCGAGGCGAACGCTTCGAGGTAGGTCCGCAACCGGCCGGCGGCGGCATCGGAGATCCGGCCGCCGATCCGGGTGGTGCCGTCACCCAGCGGTGCCAGGGTCAGGCGCGTGTGTTCGGCGGCGAGCTGTTCCTCTCTCTCCAGGGCCTTGCGTTCGGCCTCTTCGCTGATCTCGGGGGCGATGACCTCGAGCACCTTGTGGGCGAGGCGCCGCAGTTGGGTGGGAGCGAAGTCCTCGGCGAGAGCGATCAGGTGGACCTCGGCGCGTTCGCGGATGTCATCGGTCACGAACTCGATGGGCAGCTCGTCGAGGGCGTGCACGATGACCCTGGCCTGGTCGAGGTTGACCCGACCGTCGAGCACCGCGGCCTGGAGGTGCACGTGGTCGGTGTCGAGGGACCGGGCGAGGTGGTCGAGGCCGATGCTGGGTCGGTGGTCGTGGCGAGTGGCGGTCGCGTACCAATCGCCGACGCGCTTGGCGCCCTGTTCGTCGGCGACGTCACCCGAGACGGCCATCACGGACAGCAGCAGGCCCTGGGCGCGGGTGATGACAGTGGACAGGTCGCGCATCGCAGCCGCTCTGTCGCGGGTGGGAACGAAGATCGGGTTGAACGTGGTGGCCTTGTCGAAGGCCTCGGAAATGCTCGCGACAACGTCCAGCAGCGGGTGCTGCGGAGGCTTGTCGTGAATGGTTTCCATGGCGTGATTCTACGCCCGAAAACTATGGATAGGAACAGGTGTTCGAGTTATCCACAGACCAATTGTGATGATTGGTTTTCCACAGGCAGATCGACCAGAAGTGGCCCGGGGCGGGAATGCTGGTTCTAGTCGATACGCACATTGCGAAACGGTGACACGACCAGCATGAGGGCAGAGATGGCGAAGATCGCCGCCGCAGCGCACAGCGTCTCGCCGTACCCGACGGCATCGCCCAACAGCCCGGCCACGGGTGAGATGAGCACCATGACGCCGCGGTTGAACGAGCGCAGCGTGGTGTTCGTGCGTGCCTGCAAGTCGTCAGGGGTGAGCGCCTGGCGGAAGGTCATCTCGTGGGAGTTGCTGGTGCCCATGGCCCAGCCGTGGCACAGCTGTCCTGCTGCCAGGACGGCTGCGGCAGTCCAGCCTGCGGGGACCGAGGTCGCTGCCAACATGATCAGCACTCCCAGTGCGGATACCACGCGCGAGCAGATGATCGCGCCGCCCGTGCCCAGGCGAAGACCGAGTCGCGTGCTGAGGGTCGCGCCGATGAGCGCACCAACGCCTGCGACAGCGAACACCAGACCCATCTGCAGCGCCGATAGGCCCAGCTGGCGATACCCGTAGGGGACGACCAGGACCAGCAGGACCGCCTGGCCGGCGAACCACACGTGGGTCGAGAGGGCGAGGCGACGCAGGCCGGATGCTCCGTAGGCCCATCGGGCGCCGTCCATCATCTCCGCGACCAGCCCACGCGCCCCGACCCCAGCGGGCTTGGCGCTGGGGGGCTCCGAGACATCCTTCATCGACGCGACCATCAGTGCCGAGAACAGGTAGGTGAAGGCATCGACGAGCACCGACAGTGGCGCTCCCAGGATCCGGATCAGCACACCCGCCACGGCGGGACCCGCGGTCTGGGCAACCGCGCTGGCGCCGTCCAGGCGCGCGTGTGCGCGCTGGAGGCGATCTCGCGGTACGAGCCTGGGGACGAATGACATGGACGCCGCATCGTTGACCAACGAGGCCGTGCCGAACAGGGCCACGACCACCAGCACCAGTGGGAAGGAGATGAAGTCGAATCCCCACGCAAGCGGGATCAGTCCCAGGAGGCCGGCGCGAACGACGTCGGTGATCACCATGACCGGCCGCCGACGGACGCGGTCGACGAGCGCCCCCACGACCACGCCGAGAAGCAAGTACGGCAGCAGGCGCGCGGAGTTGAGCCAACCCACCTGTGCCGCACCGCCGTGCAGGGTCACCAGCACGAGTGTCTGCAGTGCCAACGAGGTGATCGCGCTTCCAAGGCCGGAGACCGCCTCTGCCCAGAAGAAGCGCCTGAACGCTCCGGACGGCTCGGCACGCGGCAGGGAGCTCACGCTCACAGCCTCGCAGAAGCAGTTCCGGGTTGACCTTGCCCCAGCGGCAAGCACCAGTGTCGTCGCACCGGTGACCGACACCGGGGAGGATGGAGACGATGACCGACCCGCAGACCTTCATGACCATCGGCGACTTCGCCCGCGCTGCGGGGCTGACGTCGAAGGCGTTGAGGCTGTACGACGACCTGGGACTGCTGCCTCCTGCGGAGGTAGACCAGCACTCGGGCTACCGCCGCTACGGCGCGTGGCAGCTGGAGCCCGCCCGACTCGTGGCGACGCTGCGACTGCTGGGAATGCCGCTGGCGCGGATCAAGCAGGTCCTAGATCTCTCGAGTGCCGAGGCGGCGCAGGAGATCGAGACGTACTGGAGTCAGGTCGAGGCCGACACGGTGACTCGCCGTGACCTCGTCACCACCCTCGTCCATCAGTTGAGGAACGAGGCGCACACCATGACCACATCGACCGACACCCTCCACGCCGAGCTTGGCGCCAGTCTCCGACGGGGCCGGCGCGACCGGCAGCAGGACGCCCTGATCGCCACACCGGAGCTGGTGGCCGTGGCCGACGGCTTCGGCGGCCGCGACGACCTGGCTGCCGCGGCGCTCGCCGCCTTTGCTGCAGGCGGTCTCGACGCGGCCATCGCCGAGATCGCACCGGAGGTCAGCACAGCCCTGCCCGGCCAGCCCGACTCCGGCACCACCCTCACCGCAGTGGCGCTCGACGGCGCAACCGCGCGCATCACCCACATCGGTGACGCGCGGGTCTGGTTGGTGCGAGACCACGAGCTGCGACAGATCACCCACGACCACACGGTCGTCGCGGCGCTGCTCGAGGCCGGTCAGCTGAGCGTCGACGAGGCTCGCTCGCACGAACACCGGAACCTGCTCAACCGGGCGCTGGCGCCGGGGGTCGTGGCCGACGCCATCGTGGTGGACCTGCGCCCTGGTGACCGGTTGGTGCTGACCACTGACGGCGTCCACTCCTTCGTCGACGACCTCGCTCCGCTGCTCGCCGCAGCGACCGCGCCGCAGGGCGTCGCCGACGCGGTCGCGGCCGCCGTCGCCGATGCGGGTGAACCTGACAACCACGCGATCGTCGTGGTCGACCTGTCCTGAGGCGGACCGAGGAGCTACGCGGTGTGCACCGTCTCGTAGTGCTCGACGACCGGGAACGGGTCGTAGAAGTGGTGCAGCAAGGCCCGCCACTCCTGGTACTCCGGGGACCCGCGGAAGCCCTCCGTGTGGTCCTCCAGCGTCTCCCACTGCACCAGCAGCAGGTAGCCCGAGGGCCGCTCGAGGCAGCGCGACAGCGTCAGGCCGGCGAAGCCGGGCATCGAGGCGATGATCTGCTTCGCCCGGTCGAAGGCCTGCTCGAACTCCGCCTCGCGGCCGGGGATGACGGGCAGCAGGGCGTGTTCGAGGATCACGGCGTGATCTTGTCAGTCGCCGAAGCGAGCGCTGTCGTTGATACCGAGACTGTGACTCTGCCCGAGCGAACGGCCCGGTCGGCGCACGTGACGCGAGCCGATTCCCTTCTTGCCGTTGTGCGACGCGGCCTCGTCCTGGAAGAGGGAGTGGTGGTGTTCCAGGACGCCTCGATATCCACCGACCTCGTGCACGGGGACGTAGCGGTCGCCGACCCGGATCATCCGGGTCAGCGGTTCCGTTCCGGTCGAGAGACGCTCGGCATCGAGGGAGCAGACCGACACGCGTCGAGAGTCACCGACGGGCGGCGACCA
Organism: Nocardioides sp. CF8; assembly: GCF_000389985.1. Lineage (NCBI taxonomy): Bacteria > Bacillati > Actinomycetota > Actinomycetes > Propionibacteriales > Nocardioidaceae > Nocardioides > Nocardioides sp. CF8. Next base: position 2,969,514 of record NZ_CM001852.1, on the reverse strand, counting down.
CAGCTCGTCGGTCGTGCTCGGGCCGTGGCACGGGTCGAAGAAGCAGGGCTCCCGGCGCTCGGGCACGGGCTCGCCTGCGGACAACGCGCGAGCGGCCGCGAGGTGGTAGCGCGCGTCGACGAGCAGCGGCTCGACGGTGAACACGTCCTCGGCCGTGGTCGAGGACCGCAGCGCCTCGCGCGCCCGTTCGTGGATCTCGAGGGCCAACGAGTGGTGGTGGGACGCCGCATGGCCCGCCGGTTCGCCCGCGAGCTGCTCCTCGAGATCGGTGAGGTCGGCGCCGGCCAGCTTGCGCGCCGTACGCCACCGATCGAGCGCCTCGAGCTCGCGGTCACGGGCCTTGCCGAACGGGTTCCACACCATGGCGGCGACCCTAGCCCCGAGGCGCCACAACTACAGGCTTGTAGTTATCGCCGCGCTGTTGTCCCCCCGGAAATGACGTGTTCTGATCAATCGTCACGCCAGTCACACCCGTCCCACACGCACCCCACAGTCACGGAGCCCGACGCCTCATGCGCCGCCTTTCCCGAGTCCTCACCACCGTCGCCCTCGCCACCGTGGTCGCTGCCACGACCGTCGTCGCCCCCGCCGAGGCGCGGCGCAAGGTGGAGGTGTTCGCGGTCAGCGGCGCGGCCACGATCACCATCCACGGCCACGGCTACGGCCACGGCCACGGGCTTTCGCAGTACGGCGCCGAGGGGGCCGCCCAGCAGGGCCTCGGCTGGCAGCAGATCGTCGAGTTCTACTACCCGGGAACCTCATGGGGGGATCTTCGGGGCTCGATCAAGGTGCTGATCTCGGACGACACCTCGAGCGACGTGCAGGTGCTGGCCCAGCCCGGGCTCAAGGTGACGCGGCTCCGGCCACGCACCACGTGGGCGCTGCCGGCCAACGGTGCCAAGCGGTGGCGGCTGCAGCCCTCGGGTGCCAAGACCCTGGTGCAGTCCAAGAAGTCGGGTGGGTGGAAGACGTGGAAGTCGTTCCCCGGCGAGGCGGAGCTCTCGGCCGCCTCGAAGCGGGTCGACCTCGTGGCGGGCGGCACCACGTCGACGTACCGCGGTCGCCTGCGCTCGGCGATGCCCTCGTCGGGCCCGGGGACGCGTGACACGGTCAACATCCTCAGCCTCGAGGCCTACCTCAAGGGCGTCGTGCCGCTGGAGATCCCCGCGCTGTGGAGCAAGGACGCGGTGAGCGCGCAGTCGGTGGCTGCCAGGACCTATGCCGCGGCCGAGCGCTCGCACCCCAACGCCGCGCACTACGACCTCTGCGACACCACCCAGTGCCAGGTCTACGGCGGCTACGACGTCGAGCACCCGAACGCCACGGCCGCGATCAAGGCCACCGCGCGCCGGGGGCTGACCTACGACGGGCGGCCGGCCTTCACCCAGTTCTCCGCGAGCAGCGGCGGCTGGACCTCGGCCGGGTCGACGCCCTACCTCGTGGCGAAGGAGGACCCCTACGACGGCTGGGCCGGCAACAAGGTCCACACCTGGAGCGTCGAGGTGGACGACGCGACCCTGGAGAAGCACTACCCGGCCATCGGTGACCTGACCTCCATCGAGGTCGCGACCCGCGACGGCAACGGCGAGTGGGGCGGGCGCGTGCAGTCGATGTCGCTCGTCGGCAACGCCGGGCGCGCCGACATCAGCGGTGACACCCTGCGCACCCTGCTGGGGCTGCGGTCGTCGTGGTTCACCTTCGCCGTCTCGCCGCTGACCCAGCGCGAGCAGCGCAGCCGCTAGTCCAGCACCAGCACCAGGTCGCCGCCTTCGACGGCCTGGGTTCCCGGTACGGCGATGCGCGCGACCGTGCCCGCACGCGGAGCCGTGATCGAGGCCTCCATCTTCATGGCCTCGATCGTCGCGACGGTCTGGCCGGCCTCGATGGCGTCGCCCTCGGCCACGCCGACGGTGACGACACCGTCGAACGGCGCCGCGACGTGGCCGGCGTTGCCGGTCTCGGCCTTCTCCGCAGCCGCCACGGCCGAGGCGACGGCGTGGTCGCGGATGCCGACCGGCCGGAGCTGGCCGTTCATCGTGCACATCACGGTGCGGATGCCGCGTTCGTCGGGCTCGCCGATCGCCTCCAGCCCGATCAGCAGGGTCTTGCCCTCGCCGAGCGAGACCGCGTGCTCCTCGCCACGACGCAGGCCGTAGAGGTAGTCGAGCGTCCGCAGCACCGACACATCGCCGTACGTCTCCCGCGATTCGAGGAAGTCCTTGGTCGGGCCGGGGAAGAGCAGTGCGTTGAGGGTCGCTCGACGGTCGGTGGCCAGCCCCGTCGACTGCGCGTCGGTCAGCGTGGATGCGGGCTCCTTCCAGCTGCGGCCCGCGAGCGCCTTGGTGCGGAACGGCTCGGGCCAGCCGCCGGGCGGGTCGCCGAGCTCGCCGTTGAGGAAGCCGATGACGGAGTCCGGGATGTCGAACGAGCCCGGGTCCTCCTCGAACGCTCGTGGGTCGGCGCCGACCGCCACGAGGTGCAGCGCGAGGTCGCCGACGACCTTGGACGACGGCGTCACCTTCACGACGTTGCCGAGGATGTCGTTGGCCGCGGCATACATGTCCTCGACCTGCTCGAACTTCTCGCCGAGGCCGAGCGCGATCGCCTGCTGGCGCAGGTTGGACAGCTGACCGCCGGGGATCTCGTGGCGGTAGACGCGGCCGGTCGGGGCGGGCAGCCCCGACTCGAAGGGCGCGTAGACGCGGCGGGTCGCCTCCCAGTAGGGCTCGAGCGCATTGACGTGCGCCAGCGTCAGCCCGGTCTCACGCGGCCCGTGGTCGGTGGCTGCGACCAGCGCGGAGAGCGGCGGCTGGGACGTGGTGCCAGCCATCGATGCGCAGGCGGCGTCGACGGCGTCCACGCCCGACTCGATGGCCGCCAGCAGGGTGGCGAGCTGGCCGCCGGTCGTGTCGTGGGTGTGCAGGTGCACCGGCAGGTCGAACTCCTGGCGCAGCGCGGTCACCAGCGTGCGCGCGGCGGGCGCGCGCAGCAGCCCGGCCATGTCCTTGATCGCGATCACGTGCGCGCCGGCGTCGACGATCCGCTCCGCCAGCCTGAGGTAGTAGTCGAGCGTGTAGAGCTTCTCGTCAGGATCGGAGAGGTCGCCGGTGTAGCAGAGCGCGACCTCCGCGACGGTCGTCCCGGTGGCGCGCACTGCCTCGATCGCCGGGCGCATCTGCTCGACGTCGTTGAGGGCGTCGAAGATCCGGAACACGTCGATGCCGGTCGCCGCGGCCTCCTGCACGAACGCCTCGGTGACCTCGGTCGGGTACGGCGTGTAGCCGACCGTGTTCCGGCCGCGCAGCAGCATCTGCAGGCAGATGTTCGGCACGGCCTGGCGCAGCTGGGCCAGCCGCTCCCACGGGTCCTCGGCGAGGAAGCGCAACGCGACGTCGTACGTCGCTCCACCCCACGCCTCGAGGGACCACAGCTCGGGCGTCGTGCGGGCCACGTGTCCGGCGACCGCGAGCAGGTCGCGGGTGCGGACCCGGGTCGCGAGCAACGACTGGTGCGCGTCGCGGAAGGTGGTGTCGGTGACCGCCACGGTGTCCTGGGCCCGCAGCCGGCGGGCGAACTCGTCGGGGCCGAGGTGCAGGAGCTGCTGCCGGGTGCCGTCGGGAGCAGGCACGCCCAGGTCGAGGTCGGGCAGCTTGGTGACCGGGTCGATCGTGACCGGCGCCGGACCGTGCGGCTGGTTGACGGTGACGTCGGCGAGGTAGGTCAGCAGCTTGCTGCTGCGGTCGCCGGAGGCGCGTGCCGAGAGCAGGTGCGGGTGCTCCTCGATGAAGGCGGTCGTGACGTGGCCGGCGGCGAAGTCGGGGTCGTCGAGCACGGCCTGGAGGAACGCGATGTTGGTGGAGACACCCCGGATGCGGAACTCCGCGACCGCGCGCCGGGCCTTCTCGACGGCCTTGTCGAACGTGCGGCCCCGGCAGGTCAGCTTGGCGAGCATGGAGTCGAAGTGGGCGTTGACCTCGGCGCCGGTGTAGGTCGTGCCGCCGTCGATGCGGACCCCGGCACCACCGGGGGAGCGGTAGGTCGTGATCTTGCCGGTGTCGGGCCGGAAGCCGTTGGCCGGGTCCTCGGTGGTGATCCGGCACTGCAGCGCCGCGCCACGGACCGTGACCGTCTCCTGGGAGAGACCGAGGTCGGCCAGCGTCGCGCCGGCCGCGATCCGGATCTGCGACTGCACGAGGTCGACGTCGGTGATCTCCTCGGTGACGGTGTGCTCGACCTGGATGCGCGGGTTCATCTCGATGAAGACGTAGTTGCCCGCCGGGTCGAGCAGGAACTCGACGGTGCCGGCGTTGCGGTAGCCGATCTCGGTCGCGAACCGCACGGCGTCGGCGCACATCCGCTCCCGGATCCCGGGATCGAGGTTGGGTGCGGGCGCGATCTCGATGACCTTCTGGTGCCGACGCTGCACCGAGCAGTCGCGCTCGAAGAGGTGCATCACGTTGCCCTCGCCGTCGGCCAGGATCTGCACCTCGATGTGGCGCGGGTCGACGACGGCCTGCTCGATGAAGACCGTCGGGTCGCCGAAGGCGGCCTCGCCCTCACGCATGCAGGTCTCGATCGCCTCCCGCAGCTGCGAGCGGTCGTCGACCCGGCGCATGCCGCGCCCGCCACCGCCGGCGACAGCCTTGACGAAGAGCGGCGCGGGAATCTCCTCCGCGGCGGCGATCAGCACGTCCACGTCGGTGCCGGGCTCGACGCTGCGCAGGGTCGGCACCCCCGCCGCCTTGGCCGCGGCGATCGCGCGGGCCTTGTTGCCGGTGAGGGTCAGCACGTCGGCGGTCGGGCCGATGAAGGTGATGCCGGCGTTGGCGCACGCCTCGGCCAGTGCGGGGTTCTCCGACAGGAACCCGTAGCCCGGGTAGACCGCGTCCGCGCCTGCCTTCAGGGCGATCGCGACGATCGCGTCGGGGTCGAGGTAGGCCCGGACGGGGTGGCCGCGCTCGCCGATCTCGTAGGCCTCGTCGGCCTTCAGCCGGTGCTCGGACCCCCGGTCCTCGTGGGGGAAGACCGCCACCGTGCGGGCGCCGATCTCGTAGGCAGCACGGAAGGCGCGGATCGCGATCTCGCCCCGGTTGGCGACGAGCACTTTGGAGAACATGGCGGAAGGCTAACGAGACCTGGCTCACACGAGGTTGCTACTCGTCCGTACCGTGGCGAGACCGGTCGTTGGTGTCCGGTGACATGATCTGCCGATGCGCCTCATCGCCCTCGTGGCGTCACTCCTGCTCGCACTCACGGCCTGCTCCGGCGATGCCGGCGCCGACCTGCGCGAGTCGCGGGTGTTCGGCGACCTGCCCGCCGAGATCGACTACGTCGCGCTCGGCGACTCCTACAGCGCAGGCCCGCTCATCACCACGATCCGGTCCGACCCGTCGGGCTGCGTCCGCTCCACCGACAACTACCCGGCCTTCCTGGCCGGCTGGCTCTCGGTCGAGTCCTACACCGACGTCACCTGCTCGGCGGCCGACACCCGCGACCTCTCGCGCCGGCAGCGGCTGCTCGACGGCAAGCGGGTCGCTCCGCAGCTCGACGCCGTGTCCGCCGACACCGACCTGGTCACCCTCGGCATGGGCGGCAACGACTTCGGCATCTTCGGCTCCCTGCTCGCCTGCATCGAGGGCTGCTCGCCGCAGCACGAGCGGGGGCTGCTGCGCGACGCCGGCCGGGTGGAGCAACGGGTGGCGGGCGCCGTACGCGCCATCGCGAAGCGGGCGCCCGACGCCGCGGTCTATGTCGTGGGCTATCCCCAGGTGCTCCCGCCGGAGAAGACCTGCCGGGCCGTACCGCTGGCGGCGGAGCAGCTGGCGGCAGCGGCCAGCATCGCCGACCGGCTCAACGCGTCGCTGCGGGCGGGCGCGGAGTCCGCGGGAGCGTCGTACGTCGATGTCGACCCGGCCTCGGAGGGCCACGACGTCTGCGCGGGCAGGTCTGCGTGGATCAACGGCCCGCAGATGCGGGTGGGCATCGCCGCGCCGTTCCACCCCGTGCTCGCCGGCATGCACGGCGTCGCGGCCGAGGTGTTCGCGGCGATCACCGGCGACGACGCGCCCGAGGCCGAGCGGGCAGCACCGCCTCGTGACGCGGTCGTGCGCAACCACGTGCCCCGGTGATCGCCCCGGGGACCGAGTCGATCAGTCCTTGAGCTCGCAGATGACCGCGCCGTTGGTGACGGTGGCGCCGACCTCGGCCACGAGGCCGGTCACGGTGCCGGCCTTGTGGGCCTTGAGCGGCTGCTCCATCTTCATCGCCTCGAGCACGACGACGACGTCGCCCTCGGCGAGGACCTGGCCCTCCTCGACGGCGACCTTGACGATGGTGCCCTGCATCGGCGAGGTGACCGAGTCGCCCGACGCCGCGGCGCCGGCCTTCTTGGCCGCGCGCTTCGGCTTCTTGGCCGAACCGCCTCCGCCGCCCGACGACAGGCCACCGAGGCCGGCCGGGAGCACGACCTCGAGGCGGCGACCGCCGACCTCGACGGTGACGCGCTGGCGCTCCTCGGGCTCGTCGGCGTCGGCCGAGGCACCGGAGTAGGGCGTGATCTGGTTGTCGAAGTCGGTCTCGATCCAGGTCGTGTAGACCGTGAACTCGCCCTCGCCGGACGGCGTGGAGGCGCCGACCCAGGCCGGGTCGTTGACGATGACCTCGTGGAAGGTGATGGCGGTCGGCATGCCGTCGACCTCGAACTCGGACAGCGCGCGGCGCGAGCGCTCGATCGCCTGCGTGCGGTCCTTGCCGGTGACGATCAGCTTGGCGACGAGCGAGTCGAAGTTGCCCGGGATCGTCTCGCCGTTGATGTAGCCGGAGTCGACGCGGACACCGGGGCCGGCCGGCGGCTGCCAGGCGGTGAGGGTGCCGGGGGCGGGCATGAAGTTGTTGCCGCCGTCCTCGGCGTTGATGCGGTACTCGATCGAGTGGCCGCGGACCTCGGGGTCGTCGTAGCCGAGCTCCTCGCCGGCCGCGATGCGGAACATCTCGCGCACCAGGTCGATGCCGGTGACCTCTTCGGAGACGCAGTGCTCGACCTGGAGGCGGGTGTTGACCTCGAGGAAGGAGATCGTGCCGTCGGCCGCGACGAGGAACTCGCAGGTGCCGGCGCCGACGTAGCCGGCCTCCTTGAGGATGGCCTTGGAGGAGTCGTAGAGACGCTTGTTCTGCTCGTCGGTGAGGAACGGCGCGGGCGCCTCCTCGACCAGCTTCTGGTGACGACGCTGCAGCGAGCAGTCGCGGGTCGAGATGACCACGACGTTGCCGTGCTGGTCGGCCAGGCACTGGGTCTCGACGTGGCGCGGCCGGTCGAGGAACTTCTCGACCAGGCACTCGCCGCGACCGAAGGCGCTGATCGCCTCGCGGACCGCCGACTCGTAGAGCTCGGGGATCTCCTCGAGGGTGCGCGCGACCTTGAGGCCGCGACCGCCGCCGCCGAAGACCGCCTTGATGGCGACCGGCAGGCCGTGCTCCTTCGCGAAGCCGATGATCTCGTCGGCGTCCTTGACCGCGTCCTTCAGGCCCGGGGCCAGCGGAGCGCCGGCAGCGAGGGCGATCTGCTTGGCCTTCGCCTTGTCGCCGAGGCCCTCGATCGCCTCGGGCGAGGGGCCGATCCAGATCAGCCCGGCGTCGATGACGGCCTGGGCGAAGACGGCGTTCTCGGCGAGGAAGCCGTAACCGGGGTGCACGGAGTCGGCACCGGAGTCGGTCGCGACCTTGATGATCTTCTCGATGTCGAGGTAGGTCTCGGCCGGGGTCGCACCGCCGAGGGCGTGGGCCTCGTCGGCCAGGCGCACGAACTGGGCATCCCGGTCCGGGTCGGCGTAGACCGCGACGCTGCCGATGCCGGCGTCCTTGCAGGCACGGATGACGCGCACTGCGATCTCGCCGCGATTGGCGATGAGGACCTTCTGCAACCCCTGGTTCTCGGGCACGAAATACTCCTGGCTTCCTCGATGACTTCCTTGCGGAGACTATCGTCCCCGCTCCGGCTTCCCGACCGAGGTCTCAGTCGCGGACGGGTGCGGGATAGGCGTGTACGGCGCCGCGCACGCTGATCCGCACGCTGTCACCGGCTGCCGGGGCGCTGGGTCCGGAGACCCTGGCCACGAGGGCCGCGCCGCCCACGGTCAGCCGGATGGCCGCGTCGTGGCCGTAGAAGCTCACCTCGTCGACGTGGGCATCGACACCGGCCGTGTCCAGCACGACCTGGTCGGGCCGGATGACGAGCACGACGTCGTCGGCCGACGCGGGATGGGTCAGCGTGACCGTGCCGAGGGCGCACGTCGCCGTGCTCCCGGCGCCGGCGCGGCCCTCGAGCGAGGTGGCGCCGCCGACGAAGCGGGCCAGCTCGGGGTCGTGCGGCGTGAGGTAGACGTCGGCGGGGGAGCCGGCCTGGATGAGCCGCCCCTCGCGCAGGACGGCGACCTGGTCGGCCAGCGAGAGCGCCTCCGACTGGTCGTGGGTGACGAGGAGCCCGGTCGCGTGCGCGGCGCGCAGGGCGCGGGCGACGGCCCGGCCGGTCGACTCGCGCAGCGAGGCGTCGAGGGAGGAGAAGGGTTCGTCGAGCAGCACGACGGTGGGTCCGGGCGCGAGCGCCCGGGCCAGGGCGACGCGCTGCTGCTGGCCGCCGGAGAGCTCGTGGGGCTGACGGGAGCGGAAGGACCGGGGGAGCTCGACCAGGTCGAGCATCTCGTCGATCCGGTCGCCCACGCGCTCGGCCCGCGGCAGGCCGAAGCCGATGTTGCCGGCGACGTCGAGGTGGGGGAAGAGGGCTCCCTCCTGGGGGACGTAGCCGACCTTGCGGTCCTGCGGGGGCACCGGTCGGCCGGCGCCGGCGACGACGCGGTCGTCGAAGGCGATGGTGCCGGCGTCGGGGGCCAGGAAGCCGGCGATCAGGCGGAGCAGGGTGGTCTTGCCGCAGCCGCTCGGTCCGAGCACGGCCGTCAGCGAGCCGTGCGGCACGTGCAGGCTCACGTCGTCGAGGGCGACGGTGTCGGTGAACGCCTTGCGCACCTTGGTGATGGTCAGGGCGCTCATGGCGTCAGTCTCTCCTGCCGCATCAGCAGCAACGTCGCGGGCACCGAGATGAGCACCAGCAGCAGGGCGTACGGCGCCGCGGCGCCGTACCGCAGCTCCGAGGACGCCGACCAGAACTCGGTGGCCAGCGTGCGGGTGCCGATGGGGCTGAGCATGAGCGTGGCGGTCAGCTCGGTCGAGATGGCGAGGAAGACGAGGGCGGCGCCGGCGCCGAGGCTGGGAGCGATGAGCGGCAGCGTGACCCGGCGGGCGGTGGTGATCGGGCCGGAGCCGAGGCTCTGCGCGACGTGGTCGAGCACGATCGGCGCCTGCTCGAGCCCGGAGCGCACCGTCACGACCGCGCGCGGCAGGAAGAGGATGGCGTAGGCGACGACGAGCAGCAGGGCGCTCTGGTAGATCACCGGGACCAGTCGCAGGCTCGCCACGACGAGGGCGAGGCCGACGACGATGCCGGGCAGCGCGTTGGCGATGTAGGTGCTGCGCTCGACGAGGGTGCTCACGCGGTTGCGGTGGCGCACCGCCAGCCAGGCGACGGGGAGTGCGGCCAGCGTCGTGGCGATCGCGCCCGCTCCGGCGAGCGCGACGGTGCTGCCGGTCGCCGCGAGCAGCTCGCCGAGGGGGAACTCGGTGGAGGAGCCGACGACGAGCCAGTGGACGAGGGCATAGGCCGGCACGCCGACAGCGAGGGCGACCAGTCCGGCGACCAGCGCCACCAGCGGCCAGCGGAGGGCGCGTAGGCGCGCGGGCTCGGAGAGTCGGGCGGCGCCGTGGCCGATGCGGGCGTAGTGGCGGCTGCCGCGCAGGCGCAGCTCGGCGAGCAGCAGGAACAGGCAGAGCATGACCAGCACGCCGGCCATCGCGGTGGCCGCGGAGCCGTTGAAGGTGGAGCCGTACTGGTCGTAGATGGCCGTGGTGAACGTCGGGAAGCGGAGCAGCGCGAGGGCGCCGAACTCGGCCAGCAGGTGCAGGCCGACGAGCAGCACGCCGCCGAGCAGGGCCGGCCGGAGCTGGGGTAGCACGACGCGGGCGAACGTCTGCCATCGGCTGTGGCCCAGCGACCACGACGCCTCCTCGAGCGCCGGGTCGAGACCGCGGAGCGCGGCCACGGCCGGGAGGTAGACGAGCGGGTAGTAGGACAGCGTGATGACCAGGAAGGCGCCGCCGAAGCCCTGGATCGAGCGGTCCAGCGAGATCCACGCATAGCCGTTGACGAAGGCCGGTACGGCGAGCGGCGCGACGAGCAGTCCGTGCCACAGCCGCCGTGCGGGCAGGTCGGTGCGCTCGACGAGGACGGCCAGCGCGACGCCGAGCAGCGCCGTCGCGGCCATGCAGGCGACAGCCAGGGTGACGGTGTTGCGGAGCAGCTCCAGGATCCGCGGCCGCACCACGAGCTGCCAGAGCTCGACCGGCCCGATGATGACGGTGTAGACGGCGACGTACACCAACGGGATGAGTGCCAGCAGCGCGACGACCACCCCGGCCGCGAGCAGCAGGGGTGGTGTCGGTGTGGTGTTCCTCTTGCTCAGAGCAGGCCGGCTTCGGTCATCAGCTCGGTGACCCGGGGACCGTTGAGGCTGGACACGTCGACGTTCGGCGGCTCGAGCTCGTCGAAGGGCTTGACGTCGGGGTTGAGGGTGGCCTCGGGGTTGAGGGGGTACTCGAGGGCGTAGGACTCGGCCATCGCCTGCTGGGCCTCGGTGCCGGTCAGCCACTCGACGAACTCCTCGGCGGCCGCGGCGTGCTCGGAGCTCTTGAGGATGCCGGCGCCGGAGACGGACAGGAAGGCGCCCGGGTCCTGGTCGCCGAAGAAGTGCAGCGCGGAGCTGTCGGAGTCGGCGCCGCTCTCCTCCTGGTCGCGGTACCAGTAGTAGTGGTAGGCGATGCCGGCGTCGATCGCGCCCTCGTTGGCCTCCTGCATGACGACGAGGTTGTTCTGCAGGATGACGCCGTTGGCCTTGAGGCCCTCAAGCCAGGCGCGGGTGGCGTCCTCGCCCTCGAGCTCGAGGACGGCGCTGACGATCGCCTGGAAGTCGGCACCCGTGGGGGAGAAGCCGACGCGGCCCTCCCATTCGGGCTCGGCGAAGTCGAGGATGCTCTGCGGCAGGTCGGCCTCGGTGAGGTTGTCGGTGTTGTACATGACCACGGTCGAGCGGGCCAGGAAGCCGACCCAGTTCTTCGAGCTCGGCACGTAGGCCGCCGGGATCGTCTCCAGGGCGCCCGCCGGGACCGGGGCGAAGAGGTCAGCGTTGTCCACGATGCTCATGGCCGGGGAGTTCTCGGTCAGGAAGACGTCGGCGGGGGAGTCGGTGCCCTCCGCGACGATCTGGTTGGCCATCTCGAGGTCCTTGCCGCTGCGCAGCTCGACGTCGAGGCCCGACTCCTCCTCGAACAACGGGACGAGCTCGTCGAGGAGCTCCTCGTGCTGGGCGTTGTAGACGACCAGGTCGGGCGGGTTGAGGATGCTGCACGCGCTCAGCGGCGCGACCAGCGCGGCGGCGGCGGCGATGCCGGCAAGGCGGCGCAGGGGCTTGGTGCTCACAGGGGACGTCCTCGACTCGGTCATTAGGGCCGCCTAACCTTACCCCGGAGAGTTGAGGTTAGCGATCGTTAACCTCTCGCGCTACGCTGCCGCCCATGACCTTCGAGTTGTCGCCCGAGCACGAGCAGTTCCGTCGCAGCGTCCGTGACTTTGCGCAGGCAGAGATCGCGCCCCATGCCGCGCAGTGGGACCGAGACCACCACTTCCCGACCGACGTCGTGCAGAAGATGGGCGCGCTCGGCCTCATGGGGCTCACCGCTCCGGAGGAGTACGGCGGGTCAGGGCTGGCCGGCGAGGACGGCGGCTTCACGTCGCTGTGCCTGGCGATCGAGGAGATCGGCCGGGTCGACCAGTCGATGGGCATCACGCTCGAGGCGGCCGTCGGGCTCGGCATCAATCCGATCCTGACCTACGGCACCGACGCGCAGAAGGCGGAGTACCTCCCCTCCCTGGTCGCCGGTGAGCAGCTCGCCGGCTTCGGCCTGACCGAGCCGGGCGCGGGCTCCGACGCGGGCGCGACCCGCACGAAGGCCGAGCTCGTCGACGGCGAGTGGGTCGTCAACGGCGCCAAGCAGTTCATCACCAACTCCGGTTCCTCGATCACCTCGCTGGTCACCGTCACCGCGAAGACCGGTGAGCGCGAGGGCGGCCGTCCCGAGATCTCCACCATCATCGTGCCGAGCGGCACGCCCGGCTTCACCGCCGAGAAGGCCTACGACAAGCTCGGCTGGCACGCCTCCGACACCCACCCGCTGTCCTTCGAGGACGTGCGCGTCCCCGAGGCCAACCTGCTCGGTGACCGTGGTCGCGGCTACGCCCAGTTCCTCGCCACCCTCGACGACGGCCGGGTCGCGATCGCGGCGCTCGCCGTCGGCTGCATCCAGGCCTGCCTGGACCTCTCCCTGGAGTACTCCCTCGACCGCCAGACCTTCGGCGGCCCGATCGGGCGCAAGCAGGGCGTCGCCTTCCAGGTCTCCGACCTCCAGGTGATGCTCGAGGCCTCGCGCCTGCTGACCTACAAGGCCGCCGCCATGAAGGACGCGATGGACGCCGGAGCCGGCGTCTCGACCAAGGACTTCAAGCAGGCCGCCGCCATCGCGAAGCTCTACTCCACCGAGTCGGCCGTCACCGCGACCCGGATCGCCACCCAGATCTTCGGCGGCTACGGCTTCATGGAGGAATACCCCGTCGTCCGGTTCTACCGCGACGCCAAGGTGCTCGAGATCGGCGAGGGCACCTCCGAGATCCAGCGCATGCTGATCGCCCGAGGCCTCGGCCTGCCGGTGGAGTAGACCGGGGCAACCTGCTGGGGCTCCGGCGCGTCTCTCTCGTGACGAGAGGGGCGCCCATGCCTGGTCCGTTCGTACGGCGCCTGGTGGCGCCGCTCCTGCCGGTGCTCCTGCTTGCCGGGTGCACCTCAAGGGGCGCACCTCCCGCCATCCCCGAGCCGACGCAGCCCCCGACCTCGAGTCCGACCGTGACTGAGGAGGTCGTCGACCGCCCCAGCCCCGAGGAGATCGTCGACGACCCCGAGTCACGACTCGTCGACGTGCAGTTCGTGCCGGGGGACCGCGACCGCCGCGTCGCCCTGTGGCGCCTCTGCGCCGGCGCGAGCTGTCTGTCCCGAAGGCTGGCCATCGCCGTCACGACCGACGGCTTCAGGACCAGGACCCTGGCCGACGCCACCTGGCACCACGCGTTCGTCCGGCTCTCCGCCGGCGGTGAGGTCGTCGTCCTCGACTACCAGCGTGGCTTGAGCCTCGACGTGGTCCGGGACGACGGGTCAGTGCTGCCCGTGGACATGGTCAAGGACGTCGCGCCGGTCGCGCGCGGCGAGGTGGTCGCCGGCATGGTCTTCCGGCCGGCGAGGAACCGGTTCTGGGCGACGGACCCGGCGACAGCGACGGCACCCCTGGTGCCGGTGCCCGACGGAACCCACGAGCTCATCCAGACCGACACCGGCCAGCTGCGCGCGCTGATCGAGCGACAGTCCTATGCGTGGTCCGACGACGGAGGAGTCACGTGGTCAAGGGTCTTCGACGGCCTGGGGCGCAACTTCCTGACGAGCTTCGTCGCGTCGACCGATGACACCCACGTGGTGGTCCATGGCGGCGACGGCGCCACCCTCTTCCCGTTCTCCGAGATCCGCCGACTCGAGAGTGATGGGGACTGGTCCGTGGTCGTGCCCGCCGACGACCCCATGGCCTACATCGGCCCCACGGCGGTCCTGCCCGACGGGCGCTTCCTCGCCAGTATCCAGTCCTGGAGCGACAACGGCCTGGCCAAGGAGAAGCCGAGGGGCACACCACCGGGGATCTACGTCTCCGACGGCGATGACTGGTCGACGTACGAACGCATCGAATCGGGCGCGCCCTTCAGGACTGCCGCACCGTTCGAGCCCATGGTGACCGACATCGACGTGACCGCGGACGGCGCGCTGATCACCGCGATCGGGCCGGACCAGACCACTGCGTGGACCTCGGACGACCTCGGCGCGACCTGGCGGAAGATGCGGGCCCGCTGAGCCGCGGGCCGTAGCCTTGCAGGCGTGACGCCGAGACGACGCCAGCTGGCGGGGGAGATCGGGCGCTACCTGGCCGTGGGCCTGGGCGCGACCATCGTGTCCTTCATCCTGTTCAACGGGCTCGTGCACGGCTTCAACATGGCGCACGTCGCACCCCTCAACGGGCACCCGATCCTGGGCTACCTCATCGCCAATCTCGTCGGTACGGCGATCAGCTACCGCGGCACGCGGTGGTGGGCGTTCCGGCACCGCTCGACCACGCACATCGACGGCGGCCGGACCGCGTTCGTGGCGATCAGCATCGGCACGATGATCATCCCGATCGGCTGCCTGTGGTTCAGCCGCAACGTCCTGGGCCTCGACGACCCCTTCTCCGACAACATCTCGGCCAACGTCATCGGGCTCGCGCTCAGCAACGCGGCCCGGTTCGTGCTGACGCGACAGCTCGTGTTCGGCGTACGCGACGAGACCGACGGGCTCGAGCGCCTCAGGCGCTGACCGGGCGCCAGAGCTCGGTCCACTGGTGGCCGAGCTCGGCCACCAGGTCGCGCAGCAGCGGGAGGCTGACGCCGACCACGTTGTGGTGGTCGCCATCGATGCGGGTGACGAACGCACCCCCCAGGCCGTCGACGGTGAACGCGCCGGCGACGTGCAGCGGCTCGCCGGTGGCGACGTAGGCCTCGATCTCCGCGTCGCTCAGGTCGGCGAAGTGCACCACCGTGCTGGCCGTCGCGGCCGCGACCCGGCCGGTCGAGGTGTCCCGCAGGCAGTGGCCGGTCTGGAGGACGCCCTGGTTGCCGCGCATCGCGCGCCAACGCTCGACCGCGACCTCCGGCGACTCCGGCTTGCCGAGCGCCTCGCCGCCGAGCTCGAGCACCGAGTCGCACCCGAGCACGAGGGACCCCGCCGGCAGGTCGTCGCGCTCGGCGACCGCGGCGCACTTCAGCTCGGCCAGCTGGAGCGCCAGCTCGGCCGGCGGCAGTCCGTCGAGCTGGGACTCGTCGACGCCGCTGACGATGACCGTCGGGTCGATGCCCGCGCTCCTGAGGGTCGCGAGCCGGGCGGGGGAGGCGGAGGCGAGGACGAGCTGCATGCCGCCGACCCTATGCGGCGCTCTTGTCGCTGCGGCGGTGGCCGGACACCGCATGAGCGGCACCAGCACCGCAGTGCGGTCGTACGGCGCCCCGCCGGCCGATCACAGGCGGGCGAGCGCCGCCCTCAGCGGGTCCAGGCCGAGCGAACCGAGGTCGAGGGCGGCACGGTGGAAGGCCTTCAGGTCGAAGGCGTCGCCGTGGCGCTGCTGGACCTCGGCGCGCGCATCGAGCCAGATGCGTTCGCCCACCTTGTACGACGGCGCCTGACCCGGCAGGCCGAGGTAGCGCTTCACCTCGAACTGGATCACCTCGTCGTCCATCCGGCAGTGCAGGCGCATGAACTCCAGGCCCAGCTCCGGCGTCCAGGTCTCCCCGGGGTGGAACGCGCTGCCGTCGGCGCCGAGGGTGTTGTCCGCCGGGATCTCCAGCTCGAGGTGCATGCCGATGTCGACGATGACCCGGGCCGCGCGCAGCGACTGGCCGTCGAGCATGCCGAGCCGGTCCGCGGGGTCGGCGAGGTGGCCGAGCTCCTCCATCAGCCTCTCGGCGTACAGCGCCCAGCCCTCGCCGTGCCCGCTGCACCAACACATCAGCCGCTGCCAGCGGTTGAGGCTCTCCTTGCGGTAGACGGTCTGGGCGACCTGCAGGTGGTGGCCGGGGACGCCCTCGTGGAAGACGGTCGTGACCTCGCGCCAGGGGTGGAAGTCCTCGATGCCGTCGGGCACCGACCACCACATGCGTCCCGGGCGGGAGAAGTCCTCGGAGGGGCCGGTGTAGTAGATGCCGCCGTCGTTGGTGGGGGCGAGCTTGCACTCGATGCGGCGGATCGGCTCGGGGATGTCGAAGTGGGTGTCGGCCAGGTCGGCGATGGTCCGGTCGGCGAGGTCCTGCATCCACTCGCGGAACGCCTCGCGGCCCTTGACGACCCGGGAGGCGTCGGCCTCGAGGTGGGCCACTGCCTCGTCGACGCTCGCGCCCGGCAGGATCTCCTCGGCGGTCCGCGCCATCAGGTCGGAGAGCCGCTGGAGCTCGGTCCAGCCCCAGGCGTAGGTCTCGTCGAGGTCGACCTCGGCGCCGAGGAAGTAGCGGCTGGCCAGGGCGTAGTGCTCGCGCCCGACGCCCTCCTTGTCGCGCCCCTGCGGCTCCAGCTCGTCGGACAGGAAGAGCCCGAAGCCGGCGAACGCCCGGCTCGCGGCCTTCGCCTGCTCGGTCAGCTGGGGTGCCTGCAGTCGCTCCACGAGGCCGGCGAAGAAGTCGCCGCCCTCACCTGCTTGGCCGGTCCAGCGGCGTACCTGCTCGGCGACCTCGGCGTACTGCCGGGCCGCGGCGACGTGGCCCTTGCGCGCCTCGTCGGCGAGCGTGACGCGGAGGTCCTCGAGGGTGGCGGGCACGGCCGCCAGGCGCGCGCCGATGTTCGCGACCGCCTCCGCGCCTTCGGTCGGCATCAGGTCGAAGACCTCGCGGATCTCGTGCAGCGCGCTCCACAGCACCGACATCCGCGATCGGCTCAGCCCGGCGGCCTCGAGCTCGAGCTCGAGACGGTTGCGCTCCAGGAACGAGTCACGCGCCGCAGCCTCGAGGTCGTCGACCGGGGTCGCGGCCTCGACGGCCTCGACAGCGGCCCGCACGAGCGCGATCCGGGCGTCGTAACCAGCCGGCGACAGGTCGGTCAGCCGGTCGTCGTGTCCGGGTACACCGAGGAAGGTCGCGGTGATCGGGTCGAGGGCCGCGTAGTCCTCGACGAACTGGTCACACAGGGCATCAATGGTGCGCGTCATCACGCGCACACCCTGCCACCCGTGCGCCGGCGACGGCCACGGAGTTGTTGCTCAGCGGGGCAGGCTGCTCGCGCGCCAGCCGCCGGGGCCGTGCGCGTGCGGGGTGCGCACGCGCCGGGCAGGCTGGGACCACTCGGGGGTACGCCGCGGGGCGACGTCCTCCGTCGCCGACCCGAGCGCGGAGAAGACCGCCACCAGGGCGGCGATCTCCTCCGGTGTCGCGTCGGCGTTGACGACCTTGAGGATCGGGGCGTCGGGCTGGTCGGCACTCATCAGAGCGGGATGTTCCCGTGCTTCTTCGCCGGCAGCGTGGCCCGCTTGGAGCGCAGCAGCCGCAGCGACCGGACGATCTCCGAGCGGGTCTCGTGCGGCATGATCACCGCGTCGATGTAGCCGCGCTCGGCCGCGATGTAGGGGTTGGCCAGCGTGTCGTCGTACTCCTGGACCAGCTCGGCCCGGCGCTCGGGCTCGTTGCCCGCCGCGACCGCCTCGGCGATCTCGCCGCGGTAGAGGATGTTGATCGCGCCCTGGGCGCCCATCACCGCGATCTGGCCGGTGGGCCAGGAGACGTTGATGTCGGCACCGAGGTGCTTGGAGCCCATCACGTCGTAGGCGCCGCCGTAGGCCTTGCGGGTGATGACGGTGACCAGCGGGACCGTCGCCTCGGCGTAGGCGTAGATCAGCTTCGCGCCGCGGCGGATGATGCCGTTGAACTCCTGGTCGGTGCCGGGCAGGAAGCCGGGCACGTCGACGAAGGTCAGCACCGGGATGTTGAAGGCGTCGCAGGTGCGCACGAAGCGCGCGGCCTTCTCCGAGGCATCGATGTCGAGGCAGCCGGCGAACTGCATCGGCTGGTTGGCCACGATGCCGACGGGGCGGCCCTCGACGCGGCCGTAGCCGACGATGATGTTGGGCGCGAACATCGCGTGCACCTCGAGGAACTCCTGGTCGTCCAGGACCGACTCGATGACCGTGTGCATGTCGTAGGGCTGGTTGGCCCCGTCGGGGATGAGCGTGTCGAGCTCCCGGTCGAGGTCGCTGACCTCGAGGTCGGCCGGCTCGTCGAACGTGAAGGGCTCGTCGAGGTTGTTCTGCGGGAGGTAGGACAGCAGCGCCTTGGTGTACTCGATGGCGTCCTCCTCGTCGGAGGCCATGTAGTGCGAGTTGCCCGACTTGGTGTTGTGCGTGCGGGCGCCGCCGAGCTCCTCCATCGTGACGTCCTCGCCGGTGACCGTCTTGATGACGTCGGGACCGGTGATGAACATCGCCGAGGTCTGGTCGACCATGATCGTGAAGTCGGTGACCGCGGGGGAGTAGACGTGGCCGCCCGCGCAGTTGCCCATGATCAGGCTGATCTGCGGGATGACGCCCGAGGCGTGCACGTTGCGCTTGAAGATCTCGCCGTACAGGCCGAGCGAGACGACGCCCTCCTGGATACGGGCGCCGGCGCCCTCGTTGATGCCGATGATCGGGCAGCCGGTCTTGATGGCGAGGTCCATCACCTTGGTGATCTTCTCGCCGTAGACCTCGCCCAGCGAGCCGCCGAAGACGGTGAAGTCCTGGGAGAAGACGCACACCTGGCGGCCGTCGACCGTGCCGTAGCCGGTGACGACGCCGTCGCCGTAGGGGCGGCGCTTCTCGAGGCCGAAGGCCACCGAACGGTGGCGCGCCAGCTCGTCGAGCTCGACGAACGAGCCCTCGTCGAAGAGCATCTCGATGCGCTCGCGGGCGGTCTTGCGACCCTTCGCGTGCTGCTTCTCGATCGCCTTGGCCGACCCGGCGTGCACGGCCTCGTCGAGACGACGCTCGAGGTCGGCGAGCTTGCCCGCGGTCGTGTGGATGTCGATGTCCGTGGGGACGTCTGTGCCCTCGCCGGGCTGCACCTGTGCACTCACTCCAGTGGCCTCCTGTTGTCTGCTGCGCCAATCTAGTGCCCATGACCTCCGTTCCCGCACCGCGCCCAGTCCTCGATCCCGACCGCCTCGTCACGCCGCAGGGCTGGCGGGTCGAGATCACCGAGGCCTCGCCCTCCACCAACGCGGTCGTCGCCGAGCGTGCCCGCGCCGGCGAGGACGAGGGCGTGGTCGTGGTCACCGAGCACCAGACCGCCGGTCGCGGGCGTCTCGACCGGGTGTGGGAGACGCCGGCCAGGTCGTCGCTGACGCTCTCCGTGCTGCTCCGACCCGACGCGCCCGCGCAGGACTGGCCGTGGCTCCCGCTGCTGACCGGCTATGCCGTGCAGGCGGCGCTCGCCGACCGGTTGCCGGACATCGCCCTGAAGTGGCCCAACGACGTGCTCGTCGAGGAGCGCAAGGTCGCCGGCATCCTGGTCGAGCGGATCGACACGCCCCTCGGCCCGGCGGCCGTGATCGGGATCGGGATCAACGTCTCCCAGACCCTCGAGGAGCTGCCGGTCGCACTGGCCACCTCCATCGAGCTCGAGACCGGCGAGCCCGTGGAGCGCACGGGCCTGCTCGGCCAGGTGCTCGGCTCCCTGCACGGGCTCCAGGGCCTGCTCCGCGACCCGGAGGCGCTGCGCGCGGCGTACGTCGACGTGTGCTCGACCCTTGGGCGCTCGGTCGACGTCCACCTGCCCGGAGGGGACGTCCGTCGGGGCGAGGCCCTCGACATCGACTCGCGTGGCGCCCTGGTCGTGAGCTCGGCCGAGGGGACGTTCACCGTCGGCGCCGGCGATGTGATTCACGTCCGCCCACAGCAGTGACATGATCGCGTCGTGGCCTACCCGACCAAGCTCCTCAACGACGGTGAGCACGTCGTCATCTCCACCCGCACGCACCCGAAGGCACTGCTCGCTCCCGCGCTGATCCTCGTGCTCGTCGTGGCGGCGGTGCTGTTCCTGGCGAGCCGCAGCGACTCGACGGTGCTGGGCGCCGTCGCCGGAGCGGTCGCGGCGGGCATCGTCGTGTGGTGGGTGCTGCGGCCGTTCATCGCGTGGCTGACGACGACCTACACGTTCACCAACCGTCGCTTCATCAAGCGCTCGGGGCTGATCGCCAAGGAGGGCCGCACGATCCCGCTCAACCGGATCAGCGGGGTCGACTTCGAGGTCGGCGTGATCGATCGCCTCTTCGGCTGCGGCACGCTCATCGTCTCCGACGCGAGCACCAACGGTCGGGTGCTGCTCGACGACATCCCGCGCGTCGAGCAAGTGCAGCTCAAGGTCGCCGAGGAGCTGCACTCCCTCTCCAGCAGCGACCGGGCCGACGATGGGACGTGAGGGTCGCCGCTCGTCCTCGGACAAGTCCGACGCTGCTGCCGAGGCCGAGCTGAGCGTGCCCGAGCGACTCGACCTCGCCGTGCTCAAGCAGTCTCCGACCCTGAACGCCGCCGAGGTGGCCGCCGAGACGGGCGTGACCATCGACCAGGCCCGGCGGCTGTGGCGCGCCCTCGGCTTCCCCGAGATGGGCGGCGAGCGCGCCTTCAGCGCGGCCGATGTCGAGGCGGTGTCGGCGATGATGTCGATCGTCGACTCCGGGGCCGTGGACTTCGACATGGCCGTGGGTCTCACCCGTGGCGCCGGCCAGACGATGGCGCGGCTGGCCGACTGGGAGGTCTCGACGCTGGCCAGCAGGGTCGAGGAGCTCGAGGCGGGCGAGCAGGCGACCGGCTCGCGCGTGGGCTCCGCGCTGCGACTGATCGAGGAGCTCAGCGAGCCCCTCGAGGAGATGCTGATCTATGCCTGGCGCCGCCACCTCGCCGCCGCCGTCGCGCGGATGGAGGCCATGGGCGCCGAGCACGAGGACCTGCACACCGTCGACGTGACCGTCGGCTTCGCCGACCTGGTCTCCTTCACGGCGCTGTCCAACCAGCTGGACCGCGAGCAGATCGGCGACCTCGTCGAGAAGTTCGAGACCCGCTGCCAGGACGTCGTCTCCGTGCACGGCGGCCGGATCATCAAGAGCCTCGGTGACTCGGTCCTGTTCGTGCTCAACGACGCGGTGCCGGCGATCGAGGTCGCCGAGGGGATCATCAACGTGATCGGTCGCGACCCGCGGATGCCCGACGTGCGCATCGGGCTGGCCTCGGGACCGGTCGTCCCCCGGCTCGGCGACGTCTTCGGACCGCCGGTCAACCTGGCGTCGCGGCTGACGGCGGTGGCCAGGCGGAACCGGTTGATCATCGACCAGGTCACCGCCGACCTGCTGCCGGAGGACGCCTTCGAGTCCCGGCGGCTCCCCGCGCGGCCGGTCCGCGGCTTCGGGCTGGTCGAGCCGGTCGCCGTACGCCGCCGCTGAGGGTCTAGACCAGTCCGGCGACTTTCGTCGAACGAGCCGCACGTCCGGCCGGGCGTTCCTACCTTGTCCGGGTGCTGTCCGTACAGGATGTTCTGGTGGACCCGCACGAGCGACGGGTGTGGCGGGGGGATCGGGAGCTGACGCTCTCACGCAAGGAGTTCGACCTCTTGCACGCGCTGATGAGCCGTGCGGGCGATGTCGTGACCCGCGCCGAGCTCATGCACGAGGTCTGGGACACGACCTTCTGGTCCTCGTCCAAGACGATCGACGTCCACCTCGGGTGGCTGCGCCGCAAGCTCGGGGACGATCCGCGCTCGCCCGGGCTGATCACCACCGTGCGCGGAGCGGGGCTGCGGTTCGAGGTCGACCCGCCGCTGTCGTAGGGTGCCCGCGTGTCGATGCGAGCACCCACCCTTGCCGTGATCGGTGGCGGTCAGCTCGCCCGGATGATGGCGCAGCCCGCCATCGCGCTGGGGCTGCCGCTCCGGCTCCTGGCCGAGGCGCCCGGTGTCTCGGCCGCCCAGGTCATTCCCGACCACGTCGTCGGCGACTACACCGACCTCGACACGTTGCGTGCCGTCACCGCCGGCTGCCCGGTCGTGACCTTCGACCACGAGCACGTCCCGACGGCCCACCTGCACGCCCTCGAGGCCGACGGCATCGCCGTACGACCCGGACCGGACGCGCTCGTGCACGCCCAGGACAAGGCGGTCATGCGTGCGCGCCTCGCCGAGCTCGGCGTGCCTTGCCCGCGCAACGCCGTGGTCGCCTCCACCGCCGAGGTCGAGGCCTTCGGCCTGCCCTGCGTGCTGAAGACCACCCGCGGCGGCTACGACGGCAAGGGCGTCTGGGTCGTGCGCGACCTCGCCGACGCCGAGCCCGCGTTCGCTGCCGCCGACGCCGCAGGTGTGCAGATCCTGGCCGAGGAGCTCGTCGACTTCCGCCGCGAGCTCTCGGCGCTGGTGGCGCGTTCGCCAAGCGGTCAGGCCGCGGCCTACCCGGTGGTGGCGTCCACCCAGCTCGACGGCGTCTGCCACGAGGTCATCGCGCCGGCGCCGGACCTCTCGCCCGCCCTGGCCGGGGAGGCGCAGCAGATCGCGCTGCGCGTCGCCGGTGCGCTCGACGTCACGGGCATCCTCGCCGTCGAGCTCTTCGAGACCGCCGACGGTCGCATCCTGGTCAACGAGCTGGCCATGCGTCCCCACAACACCGGCCACTGGACCCAGGACGGCGCCGTGACGTCCCAGTTCGAGAATCATCTGCGCGCTGTCATGGACCTCCCGCTGGGCTCGCCCGCCCCGCGGTCGCGCTGGACGGTGATGGTGAACATCCTGGGGGGACCCACCGACACCGGCCGCCTCTACGACGGCTTCCCGCACGCCATGGCCCGCGACCCGCACCTGCGCGTACACCTCTACGGCAAGGACCTGCGTCCTGGCCGCAAGGTGGGACACGTCAACACCTACGGCGACGACCTCGATGATTGCCTGGAGCGGGCGCGGCACGCCGCCGCGTGGTTCCGCGGAGACCTAGGAGACACCAGTGAGTGACAGCGCCACCAGCCCTGGCCCGAGCGTCGGCATCGTGATGGGCTCGGACTCCGACTGGCCGGTGATGCAGGCGGCCGCCGACGTCCTCGACGAGTTCGGCATCGCGTGGGAGGCCGACGTCCAGTCCGCCCACCGCATGCCCCAGGAGATGCTCGACTACGGCAAGCAGGCCCACGGTCGCGGGCTGCGGGTGCTGATCGCCGGCGCCGGCGGTGCGGCCGCACTGCCCGGCATGCTCGCCTCGGTCACGCCGCTCCCGGTCATCGGCGTGCCGGTCCCGCTGAAGTACCTCGACGGCCTCGACTCCCTGATGTCGATCGTCCAGATGCCCGCCGGCATCCCGGTCGCGACGGTGGCGATCGGCAATGCCCGCAACGCCGGCATCCTCGCCGCCCGGATCCTCGGCACCTCCGACGAGGCGCTCCAGCAGAAGCTCGTCGAGTTCGAGGCGTCCCTGGTCGAGACCGCCCGGGCCAAGGGCCAGGTCGTGCGCGACGCGTCGCAGGGCATCCGCCGGACCGGCTTCTGAACCCATGACCACGCGTTGGGGGATCGCGGGCACCGGCGCCATGGCGGCGGCGTTCCTCGCCGACTTCGCCCACGCCCCCGGTCACCGGGTCGTGGCCGTCGGCAGCCGCACCCAGCAACGGGCTGGCGAGTTCGCCGAGGTCCACGGCATCGACCACGCACACACCCACGCGGGGCTGCTGGCCGCCGACGTGGACGTGGTCTACGTCGCGACGCCGCACCCGCAGCACCGCGACCTGGCCCTGGCCGCGATCGCGGCGGGCAAGGCGGTGGTGGTGGAGAAGGCGTTCACCGCGACGCTGGCCGGCGCGCGCGAGGTCGTCTGGGCCGCCCGGTCGGCGCAGGTCTTCTGCATGGAGGCGATGTGGACCCGCTTCCAGCCCGCGGTCGTGCGGGCGCGGGAGCTGGTCGCGGCCGGCGAGATCGGCGAGGTGATCGGTGTGCAGGCCGACCTCGGTGCCTTCCGCGCCTATGACGAGGACAGCCGCCTCTTCGCCCCGGAGCTCGGCGGCGGCGCGACCCTCGACCTCGGGGTCTATGCCGTGTCGATCGCCCAGCACTTCCTCGGCACCCCGGTGAGCGTCACCGCCCACGGCACCCGCTATCCCAACGGGGCCGACGCCTCGGCCGCGATCCACCTGGCGTACGCCGACGGGCGGGCCGCCTCCCTGTGGTGCTCGCTCGCCGCGGAGACGCCCGGACGCGCGGTCGTCATCGGGACCGGCGGCTCGGTCGAGATCGCGCCCCGCTTCCACCACCCCGACACGATCGTCGTCCGTCGCAACGGCGAGGCGGCGGAGGCGGTCGCACTGCCTCCTGCCGGGCGGGGCTACAGCCACCAGGTCCTCGAGGTCGGCCGCTGCCTCGACGCCGGCCTGACCGAGAGCCCGGTCATGCCGCTCGAGGACACGCTCGGCGTCCAGTGGGTGCTGGAGGAGACGCTCACTCAGCTGGGCATCACGGCCGTCGAGGGACGCGTCGAGATCTAGTCGGTGACGCGCCCGCGCATCGACTTGAGGTGGCTGCGCTCCTTCTTGGACTTGAGCCGCCGCTCCTTCGAGCCCCGGGTCGGCTTCGTCGGACGCCGTGGTGGCGGCGGTGGGGCCAGCGCGGTCCGGAGCAGGTCGGCGAGGCGCTCGCGGGCCGCGGTCCGGTTGCGGTGCTGCGAGCGGTGCTCGGAGGCCGCGATCGCGATCACGCCGCCGGGCCAGCGCTGCAGGGCGCGTCGTCGCTGTGCCTCGGAGAGCGTCGTCGCCGTACGCACGTCGTACTCCAGCTCGACCCGGCTGTCGCTGGTGTTGACCGACTGGCCACCGGGGCCGGGGGAGCGGGAGAAGCGCTCGACGAGGTCGCTGTCGGGGATGGCGAGCCCGTCGGGCAGGCCGGGCCCGGGTGGGACCCGCATCGGGGGCGGCTTCACCGGCTGCGGTTGCGCCACTCGATCGCGGGACAGGTGTCCATCACCATCGGCACGCCGGCCGCGACGGTCCGCTCGAAGGCGGCCTCGTCGATGACCCCGAGCTGGAACCACACCCCCTTCGCACCGATCGCCACCGCCTGGTCGGCGAACGGGCCGGCGTCCTCGGAGCGCCGGAACACGTCGACGACGTCGATCGGGAACGGCACCTCGGCGAGGGTGGCGTAGCCCTGCTCGCCGTGCACGACGGGGGCGTCGGGGTGGATGGGCACGATCCGCTTGCCGCGCTCCTGCAGCATGGCTGCGATGGAGTAGGCAGTGCGGGCGGGGTTGTCGGAGAGGCCGACGATCGCCCAGGTCTCGCAGTCGTCGAGCATGAGGTCGATGTTCGCGCGTTCCTGCCACTGGCTCATGGGTCGAACCTACGACAGGACCTCACGGACCGCCGCGAGCGCGCGGTCGAGGTCGGCTCCCGGGCCGAGCACCACGACGTGGCCGCCACCGGGCTCGCGAGCAGCGAACAGCTGCTCGACCTCGGCCATCGCGGTGTCGAACTCGGCCTCAGGGGCATCGGTCGTGCCGCGCAGCCACCGGCGCAGGACGTGGTTGTGAGCGGTGACCACGGCGGCGGCGAGCAGCTCCGCACGCAGGTCAACCCGTCGCGCGGTCGCCGGGTCGGACCCGACGTCCCAGCTGCGGATGAAGGAGCGGAAGACCTCCTGGTAGCGCTGCATGCCGGCGATCTCACGCTCGCGCAACGCCGGCACGTTGCGGGTCAGCCGGTAGCGCGCCCGGGCGTGGTCGTCCTCGTCGAGGTAGTGGCGCAGGGCCAGGCGCGCGGCCTCGCGGACCGCGAGGAAGTGCTGGCCGGGGGTGGCCGCTTCGAGCCGCGCCTCGATCCGCGCGAGCACCGCGTCGTGGTCGGGGAAGATCACCGCTTCCTTGGTGGGGTAGGCGCGGAAGAAGGTGGAGCGGCCGACCCCGGCGCGCTCGGCGATCTGCTCCACGCTCGTCGCGTCGTAGCCCCGCTCGGCGAACAGGGAGAAGGCGGCCTCGCGCAGACGGTCGGCCACGGTGCGGTCTGGCACAGGTCCTCCTGGTGATGAAACGCAGTTCCGCTGTTATCGTACTCAGTATCAACCTGTCCCGATGACGCCCGAGGTGATCAGCGTGTCCGACTTCCCGCTCTACTCCCTCTCCGAGGAGCACCAGGCCATCCGCGAGGCCGTCCGCGCGGTCTGCGACGCCAAGGTCGCGCCGTACGCCGCTGCCGTCGACGAGGAGGCCCGCTACCCGCAGGAGGCGCACGACGCCCTGCAGGCCGCCGACTTCCACGCTCCGCACGTGCCCGAGGAGTACGGCGGTGCCGGTGCCGACGCGCTGGCGACCGTGATCGTGATCGAGGAGGTCGCGCGCGCGTGCGTCGCCTCGTCCCTGATCCCCGCCGTGAACAAGCTCGGCTCCCTGCCGGTCCAGATCGGTGGCGGCGAGGAGATCAAGAAGAAGTACCTCTCCAAGCTCGCCGCGGGCGAGGGCGGCTTCTCCTACTGCCTCTCCGAGCCCGACGCCGGCTCCGACGCGGCCAACCAGAAGACCACCGCGGTCCGCGACGGCGACTTCTGGGTGCTCAACGGTGTCAAGCGCTGGATCACCAACGCCGGTGTCTCCGAGTTCTACACCGTGCTCGCGATGACCGACGCCTCCAAGCGCACCCGCGGCATCACCGCCTTCGTGGTCGAGAAGTCCGACGAGGGCGTCTCCTTCGGTGCGCCGGAGAAGAAGCTCGGCATCAAGGGCTCGCCCACGCGCGAGGTCTACTTCGACAACGTGCGCATCCCGGCCGACCGCATCATCGGCGAGGAGGGCCAGGGCTTCGACATCGCGATGCGGACCCTCGACCACACCCGCGTCACCATCGCCGCGCAGGCGGTCGGTGTCGCGCAGGGTGCGCTCGACTACGCGCTGGAGTACGCCAAGGAGCGGATCCAGTTCGGCAAGCCGATCGCCGAGCAGCAGGGCCTGCAGTTCATGCTCGCCGACATGGGCATGAAGGTCGAGGCTGCCCGCCAGATGACCTACGCGGCCGCCGGTCGCTCCGAGCGTGGCGACAAGGACCTCACGTTCTTCGGTGCCGCGGCCAAGTGCTTCGCCTCCGACGTCGCCATGGAGGTCACCGTCAACGCCGTGCAGGTGCTCGGTGGCTACGGCTACACCCGCGACTACCCGGTCGAGCGGATGATGCGCGACGCCAAGATCACCCAGATCTACGAGGGCACCAACCAGGTGCAGCGGATCGTCATGGCTCGCCAGCTCCTCGCCGGGATCCAGTCCGAGCTCTGAGCCCACGCATGCGCCGCGGGTGACCGCGGCGCATGCAACAGCCGGTTTCGGGTACGGCCGGTGCATGACGACCTCGTGCATGAACAAGCGCCCTGTCCGCGTCACCCTGGCTCGCGAGAGCGAGCTGGTGACGCGTGGTTTCAACGCGCTGATGGCGCCGTACGCCGACCGGGTCGCCGTGCTCCCCGCCCACGGCGGCACGCCGGCCGAAGGCGTGGACCTGACCCTCTTCGACTCGCTCGCCGACATCCAGGTGCTCCCCGGAGTGCTGGGCGACCCCGTCCCGCACGACGGGCGGCTGGTCACCTGGACCTGGAACGCGCGACCCGACCTGACCGAGATGGCGCTGGGCAGCGGTGCGTGCGGGGTGTTGTCGAAGGCGCTGCCGGGCGAGGTCCTCGTCCGGGCGCTGGAGGCCATCCACCACGGACGCGTCGTGGTCGATCTCGGCGAGGGGCACACCTCGCCGCGGCGACAGCGCCCCGACCCGCTGACCCCGCGTGAGGCGGACGTGATCGCGATGATCACCAGCGGCCTGGACAACCAGAGCATCGCCGACACCGCGTGCATCAGCATCAACTCGGTCAAGTCCTACATCCGCTCGGCCTACCGCAAGATGGGCGTCACGTCCCGGTCCCAGGCGGTGCTGTGGGGAGTGCGTCACGGCTACCTCGGCCCCGCCCGGATGCGCGACGACTCGGGCACGCTCAGTGCCTGAGCCGGCGTCGGCCGACCGCGCATGGCGCCGCACGCTGCGGGGTACGGCGCTGCCATGAGCCAGCTGAGAGCACTTGTCCTCGTCTGCACCCTGAAGCCGTCGCCGGCTCCGTCCAGCTCCGAGCTGATCGGGCGGCAGCTGCTCGACGAGCTCGGCACGCACGGAGTCACCGGTGAGGTGATCCGCGTGGCCGACCACGACGTCCGGTTCGGTGTCTCCACCGACGAGGGGGACGGTGATGCCTGGCCGGGCATCCGGGCCCGCATCCTGGCTGCGGACGTGCTGGTGCTGGCCACGCCCATCTGGCTCGGTCAGCCAGCCTCCGTGGCCAAGGTGGTGCTGGAGCGACTCGACGCCGAGCTGTCGGAGACCGACGACCAGGGGCGGATGTCGATGACCGACAAGGTCGCCCTGGTCGGGGTCGTCGGCAACGAGGACGGCGCCCACCACGTCGTCGCCGAGTGCCTGCAGGCCCTCAACGACGTGGGCTTCACCATCCCCGCCACCGCCGGCGCCTACTGGGTGGGCGAGGCGATGCACAAGACCGACTACCAGGACCTCGACGAGCGTCCCGAGGCGACGGGCAAGGCGATCACCGCGGCCGCCGCGAGCGCGGCCCACCTCGCGAAGGTGCTGCGCGCGTCGCCGTACCCCGCACCCTGACCAGACGTGTCGGCCGGCGCCGGACTTACGCAGACCCCGGCGCTGACCGACCGTCTGACCGACTCAGCGCGGCAGGGACCGGGTGTCGATGAGGCGCTGGGCCACCGAGTGGAGCTTGAGGTTGTTGTCCTGGGAGTAGCGCCTGAGCACCTGGAAGGCCTGGTCGGCACCGATGTTGAAGCGCTCCATCAAGATGCCCTGGGCCTGGCCGATCAGGTTGCGCGCGTCGACGGCCCGGCGCAGGTGCTCGGTGCCCCGGGCGGACTCGAGAGCGACGGCCGCGTGCCGCGCCAGCATGTGGGCGACGTCGACGTCGACCTCGTCGAACCGATCGACCTCGAGGGCGTAGAGGTTGAGGCTGCCGAGCACCTGGCGGTTGGTGTGCAGGCGGGCCCCCAGCATGCTGCGGATGCCGGCCGCCTCGACGGCGGCGGTCCACTGCGGCCACCGCTGCTCCTGGCGCACGTCGCGCACCAGGACGCCGGGCCGGTCGGCGATGATCTCGATGTCGGGACCGGCCCCGGCCTCGAGCTGGATCTTGTCGAGGTGGGCGACGACCTTGTGGTTGCTGGCGACCGTCTCGACCCGGGACCCCGGGTGCACGAGGATCACGCCGGCGTAGGCGCAGTCGAACATCTTGCAGGCGAACTCGATGATGCGCTCGACGGTCTCGTCGAGGCTCGACGTCTCGTGCAGGTCGAGCACCAGGTCGGCGAACGACGCCGCGTCGGGGGACAGGGTCAACGCGATACCTCCGGAGCGGGCGGACGTCGGGACTCAGGCAGTTCGAGGCGGCGATTCTCTCATGCGCGTGAGCGGGTGACGTGGCTGTTGTGCCCATTCGCGGCGTTGAGGCAGTGGCCGTGGAGGCGGTGCCCGCGTGCCCAGGGTCGCTTCAGGAAGATCACCAGGGCGATCAGCCAGACCCACCAGTCGACGCCGAGCGCTGCCATCAGCAGTACGGCGCCGAGCGCGAGCGCCCACGCCGGGGTCCGCCAGTCGCGGGGGCGTCGCTGCACGACCGGGGGCGCGACCGGGGCCACGGCCCGGGGCAGGTCCCAGAACACCTGGTCGAGGTCCGCGCCGGTGCGTGCCGACCAGATGGCGTCCAGCCGCTCGTCGTACTCGTCGTGGTCGAGGCGACCGGCGGCGAAGTGGTCGCCCAGCCGGGCGGTCGCGACGTCCCGCTCGGCGTCGCCGATGCGCGGCTCCATCACAGGCTCCCGTCGTCGGGCTCGTCAGCGCCGTCGGGGCCACGACCGGTCGGCGCCGCTCCGTCCGCGAGGATGCCGTAGAGCGCTCGCCGGGTGTCGACGAGCACGCCGATCGCGGCCTTGCGCTGGGCGTCGGAGCCCTGGGTGACGATCTGCCACACCGCGCTCATCATCTGTCCGATCTCGGACTTGAGGTCGCCGGAGGTCCCGGTCGTGGCGCGCTGCGTGGCACGTTCGTACGGCGCCCACACGGCGTCCAGGTCGGCGGTGTGCGCAGCGACGTACGCCTGACCCTCGGCCGTGAGCTGCAGGGTCCGGCGACCCCGGGCGTCGTCGGCCTCGACGAGGCCCTCGTCCTGGAGCTGCTGGATGGTCGGGTAGACCGAGCCGGGGCTGGGTCGCCACGCGCCGTCGCTGCGCTCGGCGATCTGCTGGATGACCTGGTAGCCGTTGATCGGCTCCTCCCGGCGGGCGGCCTCGGCGACCACGGAGAGGATCGCGAGGCGAACGTCGCCGCGCTTGGCTCGTGGACCGGGGCTGCTCGGCGTCGCGCCGGGTGCGCCGCCCCAGCCGAGGAGGCCCTGCACCCAGGGCGGGGGACCGCCGTGTCCGAACCGCTGGTCCCAGGGGCTGTGTCTGTGTCCCATGCTCGTCTCCCTCGTCACGTCAGTCGTCAGGATATCGCCAACCTATTGCGATATATCGCGATAGTAGACACGAGTGAACACGAGGTTCAAGAGGCAGAGCCTCAGAAGATCTCCGGCAGGTCGGACGCGCGGCCGGTGAACTCGGGCGCACGCTTCTCGCGGAAGGCGGCCACGCCCTCCTTGCCGTCCCCGATCGAGGTGTGGAACATCGCCAGTGAGTCGGCGATGTGGGCGTCGAGCGGATGGGGCGCGGCGGTGCCGGCGTAGATGAGGCGCTTGGCCAGGGCCAGCGCGACGGGGGAGCGGTCGACGACGAACGAGCGGGCCAGCGCGAGGGCGGCCGGGACGAGGTCGTCGGGCTCGTGGACCGAGCGCAGCAGGCGACCGGCCAGTGCCTGCTCGGCGGTCAGGATGTCGGCCGAGTAGACCCACTCCAGCGCTTGCTGGGTGCCGACGATGCGCGGCAGGAACCATGAGGAGCAGGCCTCGGGAACGATGCCGAGCCGGCCGAACACGAAGCCGATCCGGGCCCGGCTCGAGGCGAGCCGGATGTCCATCGCCAGCGTCATCGTCGCGCCGATGCCGACAGCGGCGCCGTTGATCGCCGCGATCACCGGCTTGGGGCAGGCGTGGATGGCCAGCGTGACCTTGCCGCCGGTGTCGCGGACCCCGGTCTGCCAGGGCTCCTCGCCGAGGTGCTCGCGCAGGTCGGCGGCCGTGGGGGAGAGGGACTCGTCGAGGCCGAAGACGTTGCCCTCGGCCGAGAGGTCCATGCCGGCACAGAACGCCTTGCCGGCCCCGGTCACCACGACGGCCTTGATCTCGTCGTCCGCGGCTGCGGCCAGGAAGAACGCCTCGAGCTCGCGGGCCATCGTGACCGTGAACGAGTTCATCGCCTCGGGCCGCGCCAGCGTCAGCAGGGTGACGCCGTCGTCGTCGGTCTCGACGGTGAGGGTCTCGTAGGTCACTGGCGGGCCCTCCCGGTCGGGGTGCAGAGGGACTTGGGGACGGCGTCGTCGTTGATGATCGCCTTGAAGACCGCCGGCGCCCGGTCGGGATCGGCGACGATCCGGTTGGGGTCACTGGGTGCCGCCATGTTGGGCATGGTGCACGTGCGGCTGTCGCCGGTCATCGCCAGGGCGAAGCGGCCCAGCGAGATCGGGCCCATGTCCTCGTCGATGCGGATGGCCTTGGCCGAGGCATCGGTGAGGCGCCAGTAGCGCACCGGGTTGAGGAAGGTCCACGGCGACTTGGCCTCGGCGCCCAGGGCGCCGATGACCTCACCCTGGCGACCGACGCGGTCGAGGTCGCTGAGCGCGCTGACGTAGCGCGAGCGGGAGTAGGCCAGCGCCGTCTCGCCGTCGACCTCCTGGCAGCCCTTCTTGATGTCGAGCCGGGCGCGGGGGTCGTCCATGTCGGTCTTGGGGCAGATCTCGATGCCGCCGAGGGCGTCGACGGTGTTGATGACGCTGCCGAAGCCGAGCTCGACGTAGTGGTCGATGTGGATGCCGGTCAGCTTCTCGACGCTGGCGACCAGCAGGGGAGCCTTGCCCAGGGAGAACGCCGCGTTGATCATCTGCGTCCCGTGTCCCGGCACCTCGGCCAGCGTGTCGCGGGGGATCGACATCCGGGTGTCGGCCCCGGAGCCGGTGTGCAGGACGATGATCGTGTCGGTGTTGGTGCCGCCCCGCGGCCC
This sequence comes from Nocardioides sp. CF8, assembly GCF_000389985.1. Taxonomy (NCBI): domain Bacteria; kingdom Bacillati; phylum Actinomycetota; class Actinomycetes; order Propionibacteriales; family Nocardioidaceae; genus Nocardioides; species Nocardioides sp. CF8. Next base: position 2,937,508 of record NZ_CM001852.1, on the reverse strand, counting down.
GGTCCCGAGCGCTTTCTGCTGCTCGGCGGTGAGGTCGTCGGCCTTGTCGGATCCGACGATGAGGTAGTTGGTGCCGGGCTGGTCGTCGGGCCGTGCGCCGCTGGGCTCCGCGTCGACCTTGTCGATGTTGGACCAGGCCCAGAAGGGTACGGCGACCATGAAGACCAGCCACAGCAGCAGGGCCAGCTTCACGAACCCGAAGCGGAAGCGTGGGCGTCGACGGGTGCGGGCGGGCTTCGGTGCCGGAGCAGCCGGCGGCGTACGCGGCGTCGCTCGCGGCTGTGCCGGCATGATGCGGGTCTCGTCGGGACGCTCTCCTGCTCGGTCCTGCTGGGGGACCATGCGGGTCGCGTCGTCAGGGCGCGCGGTGCCGCGGGAGCCGTAGAGCCAGTCGTATTCGGGGGTGCCCTCCTCGGGACCACCCTTCCCGGGGGGACGTTCAGCCATGCGCGAGACGCTACCGTGCCGGCATGAGTGAACCGCTCACCGCGCGTCCGGTGTCCTTCTCGCGAGTGTCCCTGGCCATCGTCGCCAGCTCCACGAACGCCAACGTGCTCGGCAACGTCCACGGTGGCGACATCATGAAGCTGGCCGACTCGACCGCGGGCGCCGTGGCGTTCCGGCACAGCGACGGCCCCGCGGTCACCGCGGCGATGGACGAGATGACCTTCCTGCGGCCCGTGCACGTCGGCGACATCATCAGGACGTACGCCGAGGTGAACTGGGCCGGCCGCTCGTCGATGGAGATCGGGGTGCGCGTGGAGGCTCAGCCCTTCGGCAACGCCACCGACGAACCGGTGCATGTCGCCAGCGCCTACTTCGTCTTCGTAGCGATCGACGAGTCCGGGGAGTCGCGGCCCGTGCCCGACCTGATCACCGAGACGCCGACCGAGGTCCGTCGCCAGCGCGAGGCCGAGATCCGCCGGGCCCACCGCCTCGCCCGCAAGATGGAGATCGAGCAGGGTCGCGACCTGTGACCTGAGGATCACGGCGCGTCGGACCCGCATGTAACGCGTGTGACTGGTGATACTGGCTCTGCTGACTTCCCCCAGCAGAGGAGCACCCTGATGCCGCCCGCATCTTCCCCCGGGTCGCAGGTCGCCCGGTTCACGACCCTGGACCGCGCGCAGCGCGTCCGCTTCCGCCGCGCCGTCGCGCTGATGGTCATGACCGTGCTGGTCCCCGGCTCCGCCCAGCTCGTCGCCGGCAACAGACGGGTGGGCCGCATCGCGATGCGCGTCTGGCTCGGACTGATCGCGACGGGGCTGCTGTCGGTCGTCATCTCCTACTTCTCGCACGGCTTCGCCTTCTGGGCGATCTCCAACACCTGGGTGCTCGGACTGGTGCGGATCGTGCTGATGGCGCTCGCCGTCGGCTGGGCGCTGCTGTTCATGGATGCGTGGCGGCTCGGGCAGCCGCTCGGCCTGCAGCGCCAGCACCGGCTCGCCGTGGTCGGTGTCAACGGTGTCCTCTGCTTCTCCGTGGTCGCGGCGCTGCTCTTCGGCGCCCACATGGCCGGCGTGCAGCGAAACTTCATGATCACGATGTTCGGGGACGGCGACGTCGTCGGCGCCCACGACGGTCGCTTCAACGTGCTGCTGCTCGGCGGGGACGCCGGCGCCGGGCGCTGGGGGCTGCGCCCCGACTCACTGACCGTGGCCAGCATCGACGCGCGCACCGGCAAGACCGTGCTGGTCGGCCTGCCGCGCAACATGGCCAACTTCCCCTTCGCCGAGGGCTCGGTCATGGCCGAGCAGTTCCCGAAGGGCTTCGACTGCGACGACTGCTACCTCAACGGCGTCAGCACCTGGGCCGGCGACCACACCGACCTGTTCAAGGGCTCCAGGACGCCCGGTGTCGACGCGACCGTGATGGCCGTGGAGGGCATCACCGGCCTGGAGATCAACTACTGGTCGATGGTCAACCTCGCCGGCTTCCGCAGCCTCGTCGACGCCGTCGGCGGCGTCACGCTGACCGTCCGTGACCGGATCCCCGTGGGACTGCCCTCCGACGACTTCTACCGCTTCATCGAGCCCGGCACCCGCAAGCTCGACGGCATGGACACGCTGTGGTTCGCGCGGGCCCGCGACGGGTCGGACGACTACTCGCGGATGGCGCGGCAGAAGTGCGTCATGAACGCCATGCTCCAGCAGATCAGCCCCCAGGACGCCCTGCGGAACTTCTCCAAGATCGCGGCGGCGTCGTCACAGATGATCTCGACCAACGTGCCGAAGAGCGAGGTCGACCGCTTCCTCGACCTGGCGATCAAGGCCAAGTCGCAGAAGATCGGCACCGTCAGCCTCGTGCCGCCGAAGGTCGTCACCGCCGACCCCGACATCGACGTCGTGCACGCGATGGTGGCCGACGCGATCGACCGGGCCGAGGGCGAGACTCCGGCACCGGCCACCGAGGACGTCGCTACGGCGCCGGCCGAGGGCGGCGCCGGCACCAAGGCACCGGCAGCGACCCCGACGCCGCCTGTCACGGGCGGTTCCCTGGGCTCGCTCAAGGAGGGCTACGCCGCGAACCAGGCCGACGACCTCGGATCGGTCTGCTGACCCTAGGGTGTACGGCGTGGCCCACGGACCGGATCGACGCGTCGTAGCGGTCGTCGTCACCTTCAACCGGCTCGCCCTCGTGCAACGGCTGGTCGAGCGGCTGGGCGAGGTCGCCGGGCTCGACGAGGTGCTGGTGATCGACAACGCCTCGACCGACGGCACGGGTGCCTGGCTGGCCGGCGTCCCGACGACGGGGGAGACCCCGGTGCTGGCGCGCACCCTCGAGCGCAACCGCGGCGGTGCGGGCGGCTTCCACGACGGCCTCGGCTGGGCCCTCGACCGCGATGCCGACCTGGTCTGGCTGATGGACGACGACGGCCTGCCCGACCGGGACTGCCTCGGCCGGCTGCTCGAGCACGACTACGACTTCTGGGGCCCGCTCGTCGTGGACGAGGAGGACAGCGACACCCTCGTCTTCCCGGTCCGCCCGCCCGGCAGCCCGACCGCGCTGCGCACCGTGGCGCAGGTCCGGGCCAAGGACCGGGACGGCGTGCTGGCCGACATCGTCATCCCCTTCAACGGGGTGCTCGTCACCCGCGAGCTCGTCGACCGGATCGGGCTGCCCCGCGAGGAGTTCTTCATCTGGGGCGACGACGTCGAATACCTCTGGCGAGCCCGCGAGGCAGGCGCCCGCGTCGCGACGGTGACCGACGCGGTCGTGCGACACCCCAGCGTGGGCGAGCTCGGCACGCCGATGGCGTTCGGCCGCACGACCTACAACCACAGCCCGAGCGAGCTCAAGCACTACTGCATGGCTCGCAACAACCTCGTCAACCTCCGTGACTACCGGGGTCCGCTGCACGCGCTGGCGTTCGTGGCGAAGACCATCTGGTTCTACACGTTCACCAGGCCCAGCCTGGCCCGGCTCAAGCTCAGCGCCCGCGCGATGCGGGACGGGTTGGCGGGGGAGTACGACGGCCACGAGAGGTTCCTGACGTGACCAGCGAGACCGTGGCGGTCGTGATCGTCACCTACAGCCGGGCCGACCTGCTGGTCGGCATGCTCGACGGGCTCGCTGCCCAGACGCACCTGCCCGATGCGGTGATCGTCATCGACAACGCCAGCACCGACCACACGCGCTCGGTGCTCGACGCCCGCACCGACCTGCCCCTCCACGTCACCACCACCGAGAGCAACCTCGGCGGCGCCGGCGGTTTCCATGTCGGGATGCGAGCGGCGTACGACGCCGGCTGGGACCGCATCTGGCTGATGGACGACGACGTGGTGCCCGACCCGGACTGCCTCGCGGTGCTGATGGCGACCGACGAGGCCTGCCTGATGGCGGTGCGCGACGACCTCGACGGCAACCTCGTGGAGAAGGCGGCCATTCGCTTCGACCTGGCCAACCCCCTGGCCATCCGGCCCAAGACGGCGAGTGTCGACTCGACGTACGCCACCCGGGCGGACCTGCCGGAGCGCGTCGAGGTCGAGAACGTCGCCTTCGAGGGCTTCATGGTGCGCCGCGAGGTGGTGACGGCCATCGGCTTCCCCGACCCGGAGTTCTTCATCTTCTACGACGACGTCGACTTCGCGATCCGCGCCCGCCGGGCCGGGTTCCGCATCTGGGCCGTGCGCGACGCGCGGCTCGTCCGCCAGCTCGACTTCAACCAGCAGCACGACATGGCTGGCTGGAAGGGCTTCTACATGTTCCGCAACCTGTTCGTCGTGCACTTCCGGTACGGCGACAACGTGCTCGTCCGCCTCAAGCCGTGGCTCATCATGGTCGTCGTCGTGCTGCTCAGCCCGGTCCGCGGCGGTCGCGGCGAGGCGGGCAACGTGATCCGGGCCATTCGGTCGGCACGGGGGATGCGCAGCCTTTCCGGATCCGCCGCACCTCCTCGCTAGACTCGCGGCGCCTGACTTTCCGGCACGTCCACACCTCAGGAGTAACCCCCTTGTCCCAGGGCTCGATTTCCCAGCCAGACCTCGTCGTCGTCGGATCCGGTTTCTTCGGCCTCACCATCGCCGAACGCTGCGCCACCGAGCTCGGCCTCAAGGTCCTGGTGCTCGAGCGGCGCTACCACCTCGGTGGCAACGCCTACAGCGAGATCGACGAGGAGACCGGGATCGAGGTGCACAAGTACGGCACCCACCTCTTCCACACGTCGAACGAGCGGGTGTGGGCGTACGTCAACCGCTTCACGACGTTCACGAACTACCGGCACCGGGTCTTCGGCAAGTACAAGGGGCAGGTCTACTCGCTGCCGATGAACCTCGGCCTGATCAACCAGTTCTTCGGCAAGGCCCACACCCCCGACGAGGCGCGCGCCCTGATCGCCGAGCAGGCCAGCGAGTTCGACACCGCGACGGCCAGCAACCTCGAGGAGAAGGCGATCAGCCTGATCGGGCGCCCGCTCTACGAGGCGTTCATCAAGGGCTACACCGCCAAGCAGTGGCAGACCGACCCGACCGAGCTGAGTGCCGACATCATCACGCGCCTCCCGGTCCGCTACACGTTCGCCGACGGCTGGTTCAACGACACCTACGAGGGCCTGCCCACCGAGGGCTATGCCGCGTGGCTCAACAAGATGGCCGACCACCCCAACATCGAGGTGCGTGTCGACACCGACTGGTTCGACGTGCAGGACGAGTTCAAGGGCAAGGTGCCGGTCGTCTACACCGGCCCGGTCGACGAATACTTCGACAACTCCGAGGGCCGCCTGTCGTGGCGCACGGTCGACCTCGTGCAGGAGACCGTCGACGTCGACGACTACCAGGGCACCGGCGTCGTCAACGCCAACGACCCGGACGTCCCGTTCACCCGCGTGCTCGAGTTCAAGCACCTGCACCCCGAGCGCACCTACCTGCCCGGCAAGTCCATCGTGGTCCACGAGTACAGCCGGTTCGCCGAGGACGACGACGAGCCCTATTACCCGATCAACACCGCCGACGACCGCGCGAAGCTGCTGAAGTACCGCGACCTGGCCAAGAAGGAGCCGCTGGTGCTCTTCGGTGGTCGACTCGGCACCTACAAGTACCTCGACATGCACATGGCCATCGGGTCGGCGCTGTCGATGTTCGACAACAAGCTCAAGCCGCACTTCGTCGACGGAGTGCCGCTCACGAGCGGAGGAGTGGACGAATGACGACGACCGCCACCAAGCCCAAGCACAGCGCGGCAGCGACGGTGACCCGTCTGCTCCAGCGACAGGTCCTGCCGATCGACGGCGACACCGACGTCTTCCGGTTGTACGTCGACCCGGAGGCCGCGGTCCTCGACGCCGACAAGTACGAGGTCGGATCGAGCCGGGCAGCCCAGGACCTCAACAGCGCCCAGATGCGCCAGTCGACCTCGACCGGGGTGAGCATCCACCCCGACCAGATCCTCGACCGCGAGGCGCTGCACCTGCCGATGGAGCAGCGGATCTCCTTCGGGTCCTACTTCAACGCGTTCCCGGCGTCCTACTGGCGGCGCTACACCATCGTCACCGACGTCACGCTGACCCTGAAGATCGAGGGTGCCGGGGCGACCGTCACCGTCTACCGCTCGATGGCCAACGGCCGCTCGCAGCGCGTCGAGACCGTGACCACGGGCTCGGAGGAGAGCTCGACCTTCATCTTCGAGCTGCCGCTCAAGCCCTTCGTGGACGGCGGCTGGTACTGGTACGACGTCGTCGCCGGCGAGTACGACGTGGTCGTCCGCTCGGCCGAGTGGACCGCCGAGGTCCCCGAGGACCGCGCCGATCACGGCACCGTCGACCTCTGCATCACCACCATGAACCGGCCCGACTTCGTGGCCAAGCTCATCGGTCAGCTGGGCAGCACCCCCGAGCTCCGTCCCTACCTCGACGAGGTGATGGTGATGGAGCAGGGCACCCAGCTGATGCAGGACTCCGAGTTCTACCCCGCGGCGGCCGAGGCGCTCGGCGACAAGCTGCGCGTGATCGTCCAGGGCAACCTCGGTGGTTCCGGCGGCTACGCCCGCGGCCAGCTCGAGTCGGTCCGCAAGGGCACCGCGACCTACGCGATGATGATGGACGACGACGTCATCTGCGAGCCCGAGGGCATCATCCGATCGATCACCTTCGGTGACCTCGCCCGCCGCCCCACGATCGTGGGCGGCCACATGTTCTCCATCTACGCCCGCACCCGCCTGCACAGCTTCGGCGAGGTCATCACGCCGTGGCGCTTCTGGTGGCTCTCGGCCCCCGGCGTGTTCCAGGACTGGGACTTCGGCGCCCGCAACCTGCGCTCGACGCGCTGGCTGCACAAGCGCGTCGACGTGGACTACAACGGCTGGTTCATGTGCCTGATCCCGCGCCAGGTGCTCGAGGAGATCGGGCTGAGCCTGCCACTGTTCCTCAAGTGGGACGACTCCGAGTACGGCCTGCGCGCCAAGGCCGCCGGCTACCCGACCGTCTCGCTCCCCGGTGCGGCCGTCTGGCACATCCCGTGGACCGACAAGAACGACGCCCTCGACTGGCAGGCCTACTTCCACCAGCGCAACCGGTTCGTGGCGGCGCTGCTCCATTCGGCCTACGAGCGGGGCGGCCGCATGGTGCGCGAGAGCCTCAACCACCAGGTCGCCCACCTGGTCTCGATGCAATATTCCACGGTCGAGCTCCGGCTGAAGGCGCTCGAGGACGTGCTGGCGGGTCCCTACGGCCTGCACGAGATGCTCCCCGGCAAGCTCGCCGAGGTCAACGCGTTCCGCAAGCAGTTCACCGATGCCCAGCTGCAGGCCGATCCCGACAGCTTCCCCGCCGTACGCCGCCACAAGCCCCCGCGCAAGGGCAAGGACGACTCCGGGGTGCCGAGCCGCAAGTCGCTACTGGTCCGCGCGGCCACGATGCCGCTGCGCCAGCTCAAGTCGGTGCGGCCGACCGCGCAGCGCAACCCCGAGGCCGAGATCCCGGCGATGGACGCGAAGTGGTACCGCATCGCTCGCTACGACTCGGCCGTCGTCTCGATGCCCGACGGCACCTCGGCCGCGCTCTACCAGCGCGACCCCGAGAAGTTCCGCGAGCTGATGAAGCGCACCGTCGAGATCCACGCGAAGTTCCAGCGGGAGTGGCCGCGCCTGGCCGCCGAATATCGCGCAGCCCTGGGCGACATCACTTCACCGGAGGCGTGGGAGAAGACCTTCGAGCCGTGGAAATGACCACAGGCTCACCGTCGCCGGTACGGCGTCGCAGCACCCCCGAGGAGCTGGAGGCGCTGCCGCTGGTGCCGCCGGCGGCGACGGGTCTGGCTGAGGTCGTCCGCCGCCGCTACCTGCTGCGGATGCTGGTGCGCAACACCATCCAGTCGCGCTACCAGGGCACGGTGCTGGGGTGGACCTGGAGCTACCTGCAGCCCGCGATCCGCTTCTGCCTGTTCTACTTCCTGTTCCAGGTGATGGTCGGTCGTGGTGCCGGCATGGAGAACTTCGCCGTGCACCTGTTCGCCGGCATGGTGATGGTGCACTTCTTCACCGAGACCTTCAACGGCGGCACCCAGTCGCTGGTGCAGAACCGGTCGCTGATCACCAAGCTCGCCGTACCCCGCGAGATGTTCCCGGTCGCCCGCATGCTCGTGGCGGCCTGGCACACCTTCCCGATGATGGTGATCCTGGTGTTCGTCTGCGTGCTGCTGGGCTGGCGGCCCGACGCTGCCGGCATGGCCGCGGCGCTGCTCGGCTTCTTGCTCGTGGCGCTCCTCGGGCTCGCGCTCGGCCTGGTGTTCAGCGTGGCCAACGTCTTCATGCGCGACTTCGGCAAGGTCGCCCAGACGCTGACCCAGTTCGTCACGTTCAGCGTGCCGATGATGTACCCCTACACGCTGGTGCAGGACCGCTTCGGCGAGCCGATCGCCTCCTACTACCTCTTCAACCCGATGGCGGAGGCCGTGCTGCTCATCCAGCGCGGGTTCTGGACCGGCACCACCAGCGACCCGACCTACACCCAGGCGCTGCACCTGCCGGGCGACCTCTACACCCGCGGCCTGGTGATGACGCTGATCGCCCTGGTCGGCGTCGTGCTCGCCCAGCGGCTCTTCTCGCGCCTCGAGGCCAAGGTCCCGGAGCGCCTCTGATGACGACGATGATCCAGGTGGAGAACGCCACCAAGTCGTTCACGATGTCCTACCACCGCTCGCTCAAGCAGCTCGCGCTCGCGAAGGCACGGGGACGCAAGACCCACGACGTCTTCAACGCCGTCGACGACGTCTCCTTCACCGTCCAGGAGGGCGAGGCGATCGGGCTGATGGGGCTCAACGGCTCCGGCAAGTCCACCCTGCTCAAGCTCGTCAGCGGCGTGATGCGTCCCGACGCCGGCTCGGTGCTGACCCGTGGCCGGATCGCCGGCCTGATCGCCACCGGCGCGGGCTTCGACCCGCAGCTGACCGGGCGCGACAACCTTTTCCTCAACGCCGCCATCCTCGGGATGTCGCGCAACGAGACGCTGCGCAAGTTCGACGAGATCGTCGACTTCGCCGACCTCGGCAAGTTCCTCGACACCGAGGTCGCCTACTACTCCTCGGGGATGAAGGCCCGCCTGGGCTTCGCGGTCGCGATCAACGTCGACGCCGACATCTTCATCGCCGACGAGGCCCTCGCCGTGGGGGACCGGCCGTTCAAGCGCAAGTGCAAGAAGCGCATGGACGAGATCGTGAAGTCCGGCGTGACGATGTTCTACGTCTCGCACGCCCCCGGCTCCGTGCGCAACCTGTGCAGCCGCGTGCTCGTCCTCGACCACGGCAAGCTCGCCTTCGACGGCGACGTCGAGGAGGGCATCGCGTTCCTGCACTACGACGACGATGACGACGAGGAGCGCGGCAAGGCCTCCTCCGACGACGGGCTCGGCGCCGACATCTGAGTCGCCGCGCCACGTCACCCCCGCGCGGGGTAGTTCAGTGAGAGTTCGTCGGATTTCGTCCTGACGGCCACCAACCCTCACTGAACTACCCCGCGCGGCGTCGTTGCGTGCGAATATCAGCGTCAAAACTTGACATTTCGCAAAGTCATCGGCGTGGCGAGTGGAAATTACAACGTTGTAGTTACTCACGAACTCTGGCGAACCAGAGTGACTGGTGTGATTGTTGCTTCCTGTGTGACCTTCCCCGCGCACTTGGAGTCGTTACTTATGCGTCCTGTTCAAGCCCGTTTCGTCACTGCGTGCCAGCAGCTGCTGGCCCTCGGTGTGGTCCTTGCTGTGCTCACCCCGGCAGCAGGTGTCCTGTCTCTCGACATCGTGGGAGCCCCCGCCCCGGGAGGCGCCCCGGCGCTGACCGGCGCGCTGGCCTCGGCCACCGTGCCGACGGCGGCCGTCCCCTCCGAGGTCACCGAGGTGCCGCTGACCACGCAGAGCGGCGATGCCCGCCCGCTGGCCGGATCGACGCTGATGCGCGGCTCGGCCGCCGCTGACCACGTGACCAGCCGGCCGCAGAGCGTCTCCGGCTACGGCGCGGTCGGTGTCACCTGGGCCCATGGCCAGGAGATCCCCGAGGGCGGCATCACCGTGCTCGTCCGCACGCGCCAGGACGGCACGTGGAGCGGCTGGAGCACGATCGACTACCACGACGACCACGCCCCCGACGCGGACACGGCAGAAGCCGCCGCTGCCCGCCCGGGCACCGACCCGGTGATCATCGGCGACGTCGACGACGTCCAGGTCAAGGCTGCGGTCGACGGCGAGGCCGCCACCGCGCTGCCGGCCGACCTCAAGCTCGCAGTGGTGGAGCCCGGCACCGCCGAGGACACCGAGACCGAGGCGCCGGCCGAGTCCGGCACCCAGTCGGGCAGCCAGACGCAGGGCTCCTACGACGAGGAGTTCGAGGACCGCAGCGAGGGCGCCATCTCGCTCCGCGCGGCGCGCACCGCTCCGGCCATGCCGACCATCTACAGCCGCGCCCAGTGGGGCGCCGACGAGTCGATCCGCAACAAGTCGTCGCTGCGCTACGGCACGGTCAGCGCCGGCTTCGTGCACCACACGGTCAACGCCAACGACTACACCGAGGCCCAGGTGCCGGCGATCATGCGCAGCATCTACGCCTACCACGTGAAGTCCCGGGGCTGGAGCGACATCGGCTACAACTTCCTCGTCGACCGCTTCGGTCGCATCTGGGAGGGCCGCTACGGCGGCGTCGACAAGAACGTCGTCGGCGCCCACACCCTCGGCTACAACGACTACTCCTTCGCGATGTCGGCGATCGGGAACTTCGACGTCGTCCAGCCCCCCGAGGTGATGCTGCAGTCCTACGGCGCGCTCTTCGCCTGGAAGCTCGCCATCAACGGCGTCAACCCCGCCTCGACCGCCCAGCAGGTCGGCAAGTCCACGTTCCAGGCGATCAGCGGTCACCGCGACGCCGGCAAGACCGCGTGCCCCGGCCGCTACCTCTACGCCAAGCTCCCCAACATCCGGGCCTACGCCTCCTCGGCCGCACCGGCAGCCCCGGCCCCGCCGCCGCCGGTCCAGATCACCGACCCGGCGCCGCAGTCCAACCTGGTCGGAGCCGCCTACCCCGACATGGTCGTGCGCAGCGCCGCCGACAACCGCGCGCTCATCCTGCCCACCGGTGGCCTGACGTCGTTCAGCAAGGCGTCGGTGACCTCCGCCAAGGGCTGGGCCAACCGTCCCGAGGTGCTGGTCTCGCCCGACGTCACCGGCGACGGCGTGCTCGACCTGGTCTCGACCAGCAAGCAGGGCGTGCTCCGGATCCGCCCCGGCAAGGGCAACGGCAAGTTCAAGGCCACCTCCAAGGTCGTCAAGACCACGAAGGACCACACGCTGATGACGGCGGTCGGCGATCTCAACAAGGACGGCCGCAACGACCTCGTCGCCCGGCACAAGGGCCGCATGGTCGCCCTCCTCGGGACGAAGAAGGGCGGTTTCCTCCGCTCGGTGCTCGGCAAGGGCCTGGGCAACTACACCCAGCTCATCGGTGTCGGCGACCAGAACAGTGACGGTGCACCCGACGTGTTCGCCCGCGACGCCAAGGGCCGGCTCTTCTCGTACGCCGGCTCGGGAACGGGGAAGTTCGGCGACCGCTCCGCGGTGCCCGGGTCGTGGTCGGCGTACAACCGGATCACCGGCGGAGCCGACTTCAACGGCGACGGGCGCGGCGACCTGGTCGCGCGCAGCGCCAAGGGCAAGGTCTACATCCACCTCGCACACGGTGACGGCACCTTCTCGCTGCCGCTGGGTCCCGCGGCCAACATGCGGTCCCTGCGCTCGCTGACGTCGGCCGGCAGCCTCGTCGGTGACGGCGCGCCCGATCTGGTCGGCGTGAAGGGCAACAGCCTGGTCGTCGTGCCGCACAAGGGCACCTTCGAGCTGGGCGCCCCGATCGACACCGGCGTGGTCATCGCCGACGCGGACATGATCATCAACGCCGGCGACTGGGACCGGGACGGCGCCGGTGACGTGATCACCCGCCGCACCGACGGCAGCCTGTGGCTCTACCGCGGCAACGGTGCAGGCCAGCTCGCCTCGCCGACGGCGATCGGGTCCGGATTCGGTGGAATCGCCGGGATCACGGCCGTGGGCGACGTGACCGGCGACGGCTTCCCGGACCTGCTCGGCACGCCCCCGGGCGGCGCACTGTCGGTCTTCGCCGGCACGGGCACGGCCATCAGCGCGGGCCGCGCGGTGGCAGGACGCTCGGTGGCCCGCACCGGGCTGCCCACCGACCTGACGCCCTTCGACTGGGTGATCCCGGTCAGCGACATCAAGGCCAAGGGGGCCGGCGACTACCTCGTGCGGCAGCCGAGCACCGGCTACCTCTACCTCTACTCCGGCACCCGTTCCGGGGTCGCGCGTCCGCGCTTCCTCGGTGAGGGGATGGGGGCCTACAACCTCGCCGGCTAGACCCGGTGGGTGGCGCGCTCAGCGTCGTACGTCGACTGCGACCGCTCGGCAGCGAGATGTCGCACCAGGACCAGCGAACCGCCGCGTGCGAGCGGTTCGGTGAGGGTGACGATCCCCGGTGGGGAAGCCGGGTTCGTCCCCGAGAAGAGACGGCCGCCGTCGGTGAGGAGACTCCCGGCGGCGGCCGCCTCCATCAGCTCTCCCTGCGTCCGGCGCAGGCCCTCGAGGTCGCACGCGACGTCGTCGCCGGTCGGCGGGTCCCACGGCGAGAAGGCGTCGGGCTGGGTCCAGATCTCGATGCCGACGTCGTGCACGCCGGCCGGGACCGGCTCCGCGAACCGCACCCCGAGCGGGCGCAGGCTGCACGCGAGCACCGGCAGGTCGTCGGCCCGCTCGGCCCAGTCGGCCAGGGTGTCGGGACCGCACACGACGGCGTCCGGGTCGTCGTCGTCCGTGAGCGCCAGCCCGACCGTCCAGGCGGCGGCCATGAACACCGGGGCGAGCCAGTGAGTGGGCAGGTCGATGCGCAGCCGCATCCCGCGCTCGAGGTCGCCCTCCTCGACGAGCAGCCCCGCCGCCTTGGCCACCCAGTTGGCGTAGGTCGTCACCGACAGCTCGACCCGCTCGTCGGTGGCGTGGTCGTAGAAGGTGATGAACGGGCGACCCGCGTCACCACGCAGTTGTCGGGCCAGCTCGGCGGAGAACGTCGTCACGGGCACACCCTAGGGTTGCGGCCATGATCGAGCATTTCTGGGCCGTGGTCCCCGCCGGTGGTGCGGGCACGCGCCTGTGGCCGTTGTCCCGGCAGGACTCGCCGAAGTTCCTGCACGACCTGACCGGCAGCGGCCGCACCCTCATCCAGGCCACCCATGACCGGCTGGCCCCGCTGGTCGAGGACCGGATGCTCGTCATCACCGGGCAGGCGCACCGGGCGGCTGTCACGGCCCAGCTGCCCGAGCTCGACGCGGACGCGGTGGTCGCCGAGCCCTCGGCGCGTGACTCGATGGCCGCGATCGGGCTGGCTGCGGCCCTCCTCGAGGTCCGCGACCCCCATGCGGTGATGGGTTCCTTCGCCGCCGACCACGTGATCACCGACACCGAGGCCTTCCACGCAGCCGCCGCCACGGCGGTCGAGGCGGCTCGCGCCGGCTGGCTGGTGACCATCGGCATCGAGCCGACCCACCCCGCCACCGGGTTCGGCTACATCCGCGTCGGCGACGCGCTCGACGACGTCACCGGTGCCTTCGCCGTCCGGGAGTTCGTCGAGAAGCCCTCGGCCGAGGTCGCAGCGGCGTACGTCGCCGACGGCTGTCGCTGGAACGCCGGCATGTTCGTCGTACGACCCGGAGTGCTGCTGGACCTGCTCGCGGAGCAGGACCCCGACTTCGCGGCCACCCTGCGCGCGATCGCCGCCGACCCGTCGACCCTGGCCGAGCTCTGGTCGACGCTGCCCAGGATCGCCGTGGACCACGCCGTGGCCGAGCCAGCGGCCGCCGCCGGCCGCGTGGCGGTCGTCCCGGGAACGTTCGGCTGGGACGACATCGGCGACTTCGCCTCGCTCGAGGGCCTTCTGGTGGGCGACGACGCGGTGACCGTGCTCGGCGACGCCGGGCTCGTGCGAACCATCGACGCCAGCGGCCTGGTCGTGCCCCACGGAGGTCGGACGGTCGCCGTGGTCGGACTGCAGGACGTCGTGGTCGTCGACACCGGCGACGCGCTGCTGGTGACCACGCTCGAGCGGGCGCAGGACGTGAAATCGATCGTGGCCGCCCTCAAGGAGGACGGCCACGGACACCTCACGTGAGGTGCGTCGTTCGAGGACTCAGATCGCGTCCGGCTCCGGGGAGTCGGTGTAGGGGTACTTCTTCATGAAGTCCTCCAGCGCCGCGCCGCTGGGAGCCGAGCAGTACTGGAAGACACCGACCTGCTTGTCGGCGGCGGACTCGCCGGCCCCGCCGACCGACCAGTGGGTCATCGCGACGTGCTCGTCACCGGGGAAGGGCTCGCCGTCCTCGGAGGTCCACGGCACGGCCTTGAACTTGTTGCGGTAGTTGGCGTTGTCGTCGAACTTGGAGGCGATGCCCCGCAGGTCGTCCATCATCGCGTCGCTCTCGGCCACGGTCGCGTCGTACCAGAGGATCGTGTAGCCGTGCTCCAGGTTGTGCACGAGCTCGCCCACGTCGGGGCGGTCGCTGCTGGTGTAGAGCTTGCGGTCGATCGTGTCCCACACGTTGTAGTGCTGGCCGAAGGCCGGGGGCGAGTCCTCGTAGGAGATCGGGGTGCCCGGGTCGACGTGCTCCTGGGAGCCGTTGGCCTTCTTGGTGGTGATCTCACCGCAGGCGTCGGCCGCCGCGCCGATCTCGTCGAGCCCCTGCTCCTCGAACCCGCGCAGGTCGTACCAGTCCTTGATCGGCTGGTAGGCCGCGGCGCCGACGATCAGCAGGGCGATGGTGGCGCAGATGCCGACGATGGCGTAGCCACGCCGCTTCTCGGCACCCTTCTGCTTGCTGCGGATGGAGTCGATGACCGCCTGACGGTCGGTCCTGTCCTTCTTGGCCACGGTCGGTGAGTCTCTCGAAGTCGGTGGGCTCGCCCTGTGTTCAGGCGGGGTCGGGGGCAGAGTCTACGGAGTCGTCGGTGAGACGTGCGCCACCACTCCCGAAACGCCCGGCAGCCACGCGTCCAGGCGCCAGCCGTGCGCGAAGCAGACGGCCGCGACGGCGTGCTGCTCGGCGGCCGCGGGCAGCGTGAGGGTGCCTTCGGCGTACGGCGACGCGCCGCCCACCACCCGGGAGACGGCCGCCGCCAGCTCGTCGGCCTCGACGGGCCGGCCGAAGGGCGCCCGGTCGTCGTCGGCGCCGATCAGCGCCCGGACGACGGCCTCACGAGCGCCGTACGCGAAGAGGTCGGAGCCCTCGGGCCGGATCAGCGAGCCGGCACCGGGACCGTCGTCGCCGATCGCAAGGACGAGGTCGGCGCGGCCGCGCACGACGGCGACGGGCCGGCCGGCGAGCTTGCCCTGCACGAGGTCGGCGGCGCCGGCGATCTCGTCGGCGACGGCCGGCAGCGTGACGGCGAGGTCGTTGCCGTAGCCGTCGACCCGGCCGGCGAGGTCCACCGTGACGCGCAGCCCGGCCGCACCGATGGCGATGTCGGTCTGGCCCTCGCGCCACGCCCGCCCGGCGGTGTCGGTGATGACGACGCCGACGTTGGCGCCGGTGAGCTCGTGGAGGCGCGCACGCAGGCCGCGCGCGCTCGCGTCGGGGTCGAGGGGCAGCAGCACGATCGAGCCGGCCGTGACGTTGGAGGCGTCGATGCCGGCGGCGGCCATGGTCAGCCCGAGCCGGTTGCGCACGATCGTGGTCGGGCCCCGGCGGGCGACGACCCGGACGGTCTCCTCGGCGAGTGCGCCCTCGCGCTCGCCGAGCCGGACCCGGCCCTCGGCCTTGCTGACCACCTTGCTGGTGACGACCACGACGTCGCCGTCGCGCAGGGTCGTAGCGCCGACGACCAGGGCCGCGAGGTCGGACGCCGGCGTGATCTCGGGCAGCCCGTCGGGGGCGGTGACCTCGAGGTGCGTCACGGGGTGCTCACGCGGGACGGACCAGCTCGATCGCCGCGGCCGCCATGGCCGCGGTGGCGTCGTGGTCCGTCATCATGAGGGGTACGGCGACGCACGCGATGCCCGCGGCCTCGACCGTGGCGACGTGGTGGGCGTCGGTCTCGTCGACCAGCCAGGCGTCGAGCACGCCGCCGGTGGCGCGCGAGCCGTAGTGCTCGGCCACCGCGGCGGCGGTCACGTCCACGCCGATGGCGGTGAGCACCTGGTGTGCCATCCCGCGCACGTGGGTGTCGCCGACGATCGGGGAGAGGCCCACGACCGGGGCGCTGGTGGCCGTCAGGGCGGCGCGGATGCCGGGCACGCCGAGGATGGTGCCGACCGAGACGACCGGGTTGGACGGCGGCAGGATGACGAGGTCGGCGTCGCCGATGGCCTCGAGGACGCCGGGTGCGGGCGCCGACTGGTCCAGACCGACGAAAGCGAGCGCCTCGGCCGGAACCTCGGCGTGCAGGCGCACCCAGTACTCCTGGAAGTGGATGACGCGCTTGCCGCTCGGGGCCTCGGCGTCGGCGATCGCGACGTGGGTCTCGACCCGGTCGTCGGTCATCGGCAGCAGCCGGACGCCTCCCCAGGAGGGGGCCGTGCTCCAGCGGCGACACAGGGCCGCGGTGACCTCGGAGAGCGAGTATCCCGCCTCCAGCATCTGGCTGCGGACGAGGTGGGTCGCGATGTCGCGGTCGCCCAGTCCGAACCAGGTCGACTCGACGCCGTACGCCTCGAGGTCCGTCTTCGCGCTCCAGGTCTCGTCCTTGCGGCCCCACCCGCGCTCGACGTCGATGCCCTCGCCGAGGGTGTACATCACCGTGTCGAGGTCGGGACAGACCTTCAGGCCGTGGATCCACAGGTCGTCGGCCGTGTTGGCGATGACCGTGACCTCGGCGTCGGGGGCCACCCCCGGCAGGGAGGAGGTCGCGATGCCGTGGAGGAGGCCCTGGAGGAAGCGCGCACCGCCGGTCCCGCCGGAGAGAACAGTGATCTTCTGCATGCGACCAGCCTGCCCTACGGCTCGTGGCCCGGACGTCCGAGTCCCATGGCCCGTTCGGGCCATAGCAGATTCGGGCTTGACTTCATGGGTACGACAGGCATGTAATTCCCATAGTGTTGTTCATACGAACAACGTGCACCGCCAAGGGTCGAAAGGGCGAAAGCCATGAGAGCAGAACTGTTTCTCCTTGAGCCGGACGCCGAAGACATGGGTTGGCAGGACCGTGCGCTCTGCGCGCAGACCGACCCAGAAGCCTTCTTCCCGGAGAAGGGTGGGTCCACGCGTGAGGCCAAGAAGGTCTGCCTGACGTGCGAGGTCCGCAACGATTGTCTCGAGTCCGCACTGATGAATGACGAGCGCTTCGGCATCTGGGGCGGTCTCTCCGAACGGGAGCGTCGCAAGCTGAAGAAGCGTGCAGTCTGAGTCGCAGCACCGAACACCAGTCGCGCCCCGGGTCGTCCTCGACCCGGGGCGACTGCATTTCAGGGCGTGACCGCCTGCTCGCTAGGGTGCTCCGGTGACCGTCACTGCCCTGCTCGTCAGCCACGACGGGGCGCGATGGTTGCCCGCGGTGCTCGACGGGGTGGCCGCCCAGCACCGTCCGGTCGACGCCTTCGTCGCCGTCGACACCGGCAGCCGCGACGACAGCGCCTCACTCGTCCGCGACGCCTGGGGTGAGCAGGTCGTGCACGTCCTCGACAGTGCGACCACCTTCCCGCAGGCCGTCCGTGCCGCCCTCGCGACGCTGCCGCCGCTGTCCCCGGACCCCGCCGGCGACGACGAGTGGATCTGGCTGCTCCACGACGACGCCAACCCCGATCCCGACGCCCTGCTGGCCCTGACGCTGGCGATCGAGGAATATCCCGACGCTGACATCCTCGGTCCCAAGCTGCGCGAGTGGCCCTCCCTGCGGCGGCTGCTCGAGGTCGGCCTGACGATCACCGGCACCGGGCACCGCGAGACGGGGCTCGAGCGCGGCGAGTACGACCAGGGCCAGCACGACGAGGCCCGCCGCGTCCTCGCGGTCAACACCGCCGGCATGCTCGTACGCCGCCGCGTGCTCGAGGAGCTCGGTGGCTTCGACGACGAGCTGCCGATCTTCGGCAACGACATCGACTTCGGCTGGCGCGCCGCGCAGGCCGGCCACCACACGATGGTGATCCCGCAGGCGGTCGTCTTCCACGCCGAGGCGGCACACCGCGGCGTGCGCCGCACGCCTCTCACCGGACGGCACACGCACTACCAGGAGCGCCGGGCCGCCCTGTTCACCATGCTCGCCAACGCCCCGCGGCGCTGGCTGGCCTGGCAGGTCGTCCGGCTGTTCTTCGGCTCGCTGCTGCGCGTGCTGGGCTATCTCGTCGTCCGCTCGCCGGGCGAGGCGCTCGACGAGCTCGCGGCGGTGCTGTCGGTCTACTCGCGCCCGGGACACCTGCTCGCCGCCCGTCGCGCGCGCGTCGACCGGCGCCGTGAGGAGTCCGACGCCCGCTCCCTGCTCGCCCCGGTGTGGCTGCCCTACCGCCACGGCCTCGACTTCGTCACCGACCTCGCCGCAGCGGCGACCAACCAGGCGGCCGACGTCGCCGAGCGTCGCCGGGCGGCCAAGCTCGCCGCCGAGCCGCCGGCCCCCTCGGGCGCCGGGTCCTCGCGTGCGCCCGCCGACGAGGAGGACGAGTTCCTCCAGGACTCCGGGATCGTCGCGAAGTTCGTCACCAACCCGGTCGCGATGGCGCTCACCCTGTTCGCCGTCCTGGCCGTCGTCGCGGCCCGCCCGGCCTTCGGCACGATCACGGGCGGCGCGCTGTCGCAGGTGCCGGCCGACGCGGCCGACTGGTGGCGGCTGCACGTCGAGACCAGGCACCCGCTCGGCACCGGCACCGACGTGCCCGCGCCGGCCTACGTCCTGCCCTTCGCCCTGCTCGCGACCCTCTTCGGCGGCAGCACGGGCGCGGTGGTCTCGACGCTGATGCTGCTCGCCATCCCGTTCGCTGCCTGGGGCGCCTGGCGCCTGCTGACGGTCGTCGGCCACCTGGTCGACACCCGCGACCTGCCGCGGTGGGTGCACGTCTGGGGTGCCGTCACCTACGGCCTCGTGCCGGCCACCTCCGGTGCCTGGGGCGAGGGTCGGTTCGGCACGGTCGCCGTCGCCGCCCTCCTGCCGTGGGCCGCGCGTGCCGCCCTCGGGTTCGCCGACCCCGAGCGCGACGGCCGCTGGCGCGCCGCGTGGCGCACCGCCCTGCTGGTGGCGCTCGGCGCGGCGTTCGTGCCCGGTGTCTGGCTCTTCGCGCTCCTCGTCGCCGCCATCGTGTTCGGTGCCGCCGCCTTCGTGGCGCCCCGGCTGCTCAAGGACCGCGACGCGTGGGGCCCGCCGGTCGTCTCGCTGCTCGCGGTGCCCGTGCTGCTGGCGCCGTGGCTGCTCCCGCTCATCACCACCGGGTCCGCGCCCGGCCTGCTGCTCGAGGCCGGTCGGCTCCCGGGCGATCGCGTGGACTTCGTCGGGCTGGTGACCGGCCGGCTCGGAGACGTCGGGGCACCGTGGTGGCTCGGCGCGCTCCTCGCCGTACTCGCCGTCATGGCGCTGGTGCCGCGCTCGACGCGTGTCCCGGTGCTCGTCTGCTGGCTGGTCGCGCTCGCCGCCGCCCTCGTCGTCGCCGTCCTCGGCTGGGTGCGGCTGTCGCTGCCCGTGACCGAGACGCGGCCGAGCCTGGGCTTGTTCGTGGTGATCCTGCAGGGCGTCGCCGTGATCGCGACCGTCATCGGCGCCGAGGCCTGGCTGCGGCGCCTCCACGACGGGCAGGCGCACCCGCTCTGGCAGCGGGGCCTCGCCGTCCTGCTCGCAGTCTTCGCGGCGGCCGTGCCGCTCGGCGGCCTCGGGTGGTGGCTCGTGGACCAGGACGACGCGCTCACGCGCACCGAGCCGACCGTGGTGCCCGCCTACATGGAGCAGAGCTCGCAGCTCGGCGACGAGCACGGCGTGCTGGTCCTCCGCGGCTCGGTCGAGACCGGTGTCGACTACCGCGTCCGTCGCGGCGACGGTGTCACCCTCGGCGAGGACGAGATCCTGGCGCTCGCCGATGTCGACCCCGACTTCGACGCCCAGGTGCGCGCGCTCGTCTCGGCGCCCACCGCGAGCGTCGTCAAGGCACTCGGCGATGCCGGCATCGAGTACGTCGTCCTGCCCTCGCCCGCCGACGGCGCCGTCGCGGCCGGGCTCGACGCCACGGCCGGGCTCGACCAGGCCAGCGCCGAGGACCGCTCGACCCGGGCCTGGCGGGTCGACCGCCCGCTCGCCGCCGCTGATGTCGAGAGCCGCACCTCGGTCTTCCGGATCCTGCTGCTGGTCGTGCAGGGCCTGGCGATCGTCGTCGTGCTGGTGCTGGCCGCCCCCACCCTGCGGAAGGCGCGCGAGGATGACTGACCGTTCCCGACGTTCCCTGCCGACCGGCCGCCTCGGACCGCTCGAGATCCTCGCGATCGTCGTGCCGCTGCTCACGGTCGCCGCGCTGGCGCTGGTGCGACCGCTCGACGATCCGTCGACCACGCACCCGCCCACCGACGTGCCGCTCACCCGCGCCACGCTCGTCTGCCCGCCGGCCCTGCCGGGGGCCCGCACCGTGGGGCTCGCCAACGCCGACGGCGTCGCCGGTGACGTCACGCTCCGGCTCCCCGACGAGGACGAGGTCGCGCTCGACGGCACCCGTCGGCTGGGCCGGGCGGACGCCGTGGTGGCGCAGGCCGAGGGCGACCTCGCCGCCGGGTTGCTCGGGGTGCGCTACGGCGCCGCGTCGGCCATCTCGTGCAGCGCGCCGAAGCCCGGGCAGTGGTTCACCGGTGTGGGCGCTGCCCCCGAGCACTCCTCCACGCTGGAGCTGGTCAACCCCGACGGCGGACCGGCCGTCGCCGACGTCACCGTGCTCGGGCCGGACGGCCCACTGGACGTCCCCGCACTGCGCGGGGTCACCGTGCCGGGCGGGCGGACCATGCGGTTCGAGCTGGCCGACATCGTGCCCACCCGTGAGGAGCTCACACTGCAGGTGCTCGTCTCGCGTGGGCGGCTCGGCGTCGACGTCGTCGACCAGGTCGACGAGCTCGGCCGGGGCGCGCGCAGCCGGGACTGGCTGCCGTCCCAGAGCGAGCCCGGCACGTCGGCGTACCTCCTCGGCATGGGCGGCAAGACGGGCGAGCGCACGCTCGTGCTGGCCAACCCCGGGACGAGCGAGGCGCGCGTCGAGCTCAAGGTCATCACCAAGGAGAGCGAGTTCGCGCCGGCCGACACCGACGAGATCCGCGTCGCGCCCGGCTCGACGCAGACCGTCGAGCTCACCGACCTGCTGGGGAGCCGCGCCGCCCGTGGAGCGCTCGGGCTGCGGCTCGACGCGTCCCAACCGGTGACCGCCTCCCTGCGCACGCTCGCCGGCGGCGACCTGTCGCACGCGGTGGCGGGGGAGCGGGTCGCTGCGCGCGCCGCGCTCGCCCTGCCGCGGGGGGCGTCGCGGCTGGTGCTCTCCGGCGCCGACGGAGTGGGCGTGGCGACCTACGTCGTGGTCGATGCCGACGGCAAGGAGATCGCCCGCGAGCGCGTCGAGCTGACGCCGGGCATGGCCAGCCGGCTCAAGCTCCCGCGCAACGGAGCGGTCCTGGACCTCCGGGTGGACCGGTCGGGGGTCGTCGCCGCGCTCGAGGTCGGACCGCCCGGGCTGGCGGTGCTGCCGCTGACCACGCTGGCGGTGGCCGGCCGGGTGCCGGACGTGCGGCCGGCGCTGCGTTGACTCAGCCCTGGTCGGTGTAGCGGGGGTCGACGTCCTCGGGCGGCAGGCCCAGGAGCTCGGCCACCTGCTCGACGACGAGCGTGAGCACCATGGCCTCGAGCTCGGCGCGCGTCTCGCAGCGGTGCTCGATCGGTCGCCGGAAGAGCACGAGCCGGCTCGCGTCGCCACCCGCGCCGCGGATGAGCGACGACAGCGGGACGGTGTCCTCGCCCCAGTCGTCGGGCAGCAGGGGAGTGTCCTCGACGGCGTACTCCACGATCCCGAGCTGGCGGTGCCAGCGGGCGTCGACCTCGGTGACGATGTCGAGGACGAGCCGGTCGAAGCGTTCGCGCCGGGTCGGTCGCTCCGGCACGCCCGGGTCGCGCGGGACGATGCCGGGGCCACGCTGGCCACGGCCACGACGGTCGCGGGTCAACCGCCTGGCCTCAGTCACGACCGCGAGCCTAATCCGAAGCGGGCGACTCGGCGGGTAGCGTCTGGCGCGTGAGTCTCCGTCGCTGTTCGCGCACTGCCTGCGGGCGCAGCGCCGTCAACACGCTGACCTATGTGTACGCCGACCAGACCGCCGTCCTCGGACCGCTGGCGACCTACGCCGAACCGCACGCCTACGACCTGTGCGAGCTCCACTCCGAACGCCTCTCCGCGCCGCGTGGCTGGGAGGTCCTGCGCCTCGCCTCCGACATCAAGTCCCGAGGCCCGAGCTCCGACGACCTGCTCGCCCTCGCCGACGCCGTCCGCGAAGCCGCGCGCCCGCCCGAGCCCGCCCCGCCGATGCACTCCGCCGACGACCCCCGCCTCGGTGAGAAGCGCGGTCACCTCCGGGTCTTCAGCTCGGAGTGAACCGTCGCGTGCGGCGCCCGTCCGGCACAGCGCCGTACTGGCCTGTCGGCACGCAGGTCATGTGGCGGGAGGGCTCCGGTCCGCTGGGCACGGGTGACCCGGTCCTGGACACGTCCGCTCCGCACTTCGCGCAACCGGTCACGGTGGTGCGCGACGACGCTGCCGGACTGGTCGTGTGGTTGCCGGTGGGCACGCCGGTGCTGCGGGCCGCGCGCGCCGATGGGCGGGGCAAGCGCGATGACCCCGGCACTCTGTTCACGGCGCCGGTCGTCGCGGAGACGGAAGTGCACGCACGCCACGACCAGCTGCGGATCGCGCCGACCGGTCGCCCGTGGTCGGTGTGGCTGTTCTTCGTCTTCGGAGAGTTCGTCGGCTGGTACGTGAACCTCGAGCGTCCCCACGTCCGCGACTCGACGACGCTCTACACGAGCGACCACGTGCTCGACGTGGTCGTCGCGCCCGACCGAACGGCGACGCTCAAGGACCAGGACGAGCTCGCACTCGCGGTGTCGCAGGGAGTCTTCACGCCGGTTGTCGCCGCGGCCATCGAGGCCGATGCTGCCGACGTCCTTGCGATCGTGGCCGACTGGGGCCCGCCGTTCTGTGATGGGTGGGAGCGCTTCAGGCCGGATCCGGTCTGGTCGGTCCTTCACGACGGGTGGACGAACGAGTGACAGGCAATGCCGTCGAAGTCCTCTGTCCCGTCCTCGACGAAGCCGGCCTTCTGGAGCACCCTGACGCTGGCGTCGTTCCCGACTGCGGCGATCGCCCTGAGCTGCGCGCCGTCTGCGTGTGACAGATGCCAGCCCACCAACGCCTCGGCGATCTCCGTCGCGAGCCCGCGTCCGGTGTGGCTGCGCCGAATCACGAAGGCGAGCTGTCGAACGGCGTCGTCGCCACCGAAACCCGCTCTCCCGACCACACTGCCCTCGGCGTCTGCGAGGCGCCACTTGGTCCATCCCCGAGCAGCGTGCTCGGCGATGTAGCAGCCGACGAGCTGCTCGGTCTCGGCTCGCGACTCTGGGCGGCCGTGGCGCACGAACCTCATGGTCTCGGGGTTCGAGTGCACCTCGAGCAAGGGTCCGACATCGCCGGGGAGCCACGATGTCAGCGTCAGCCTGGGCGTTGTCAGCACGACATCACGGAGATCCACGGATCTCATGCTCTCATTCTCAGGTGTGCGTCGGGAGCCGCTCTCGGCGGTTGAGGAGGTCGCGCAGCGACCGTCACGAAACCCCGCAAACTTTTTGAAATTCTTTTTCCCCAGACCCCCCGGAATCGGCTGTTTCGGGGGTCCGCTGTCGGTGGTCCCTGCTTGGATTTTCGTATGGCGACCACGACCCGCAGCAGCACCGACACCTTGCCGGAGACCCCGGCGCAGGTGCTGGTCGCGCTGCGGGCCGAGCAGGACCAGCGCCACGCCTCCGAGGTCCGCTCGATGCAGTTGGCGGCCCACTGGGTCGCGCTGCACCCCGTCCTCGACTCGTCGGATCCGGCCGCGTGCTTCCAGTCCCCGAAGACACTCGCCGGTGAAGGGTCGCCGGCGATCGATGAGTTCACCATTCCTGATGTCGCGACCATGCTCGGCCAGACCTGCGATGCGGTCGGGTCCTACCTCACCGACGTGATCGAGCTCCGCTACCGACTCCCACAGCTGTGGGCCGGCGTGCTGGCCGGACTGGTCACCCCGTGGCGGGCGCGGCGGATCGCGCAGACCACCGTCGGGCTCACCCCCGAAGCAGCGACGTTCGTGGACCAGCAAACCGCATGGTGC
>NZ_CM001852.1:2837105-2913078 GCF_000389985.1 Nocardioides sp. CF8 | reverse complement strand
ACCTGTCACCCCGACCCGTGAGCCGCAAGCGCTAGGCCGTCGGGGAGCCCGCGCTCCCGTTGCGCACGTAGGCGCCGGGGAGCAGGTCGGTGACGAGCACGCTGCGCGGGCCGTCCGCGGTCAGGACGAGCACGCGGCAGGCCGGGTGGTAGTCGACGAGGACCTGGCGGTCGCGACCACACGGCGCCAGGATGCCCCGGCCGCCGTCGCCCACCGCGACGATGGTCACGATCTCGCGCGCCCCGTTGGCTCGCGCGGCCCCCAGCGCCACCAGCTCGGCGCAGGGCCCGCCGGTGAAGTGGTAGACGTTGACGCCCGCGAACATCCGCCCGTCGCCAGCCCGCACCGCGGCGCCGACGGTGTGGATGCCGTCGTCCTCGGGTGGCGCCGCATCCGTGTTCGCGTCGATCGTGCGGGTGGCCAGGGCCACGAGGTCGAGGTCGTCGGCGTCGAGCTCGCGTGCGCTGGCGAAGGTCATGACACGCATTGTGTCCCGACGAGCGAGGGCGGTGGCGGACCCGAGGGGTCGCCACCGCCGTCGCGGCCGAGCTCAGCTGTCGTAGGCGTTCCCGCCGAGCCTCAGGTTCTGCCCCACACCAGGTCCAGCCTCGGTCGTGCAGGCAGCCGTCACCGGGTCGCACACCTCGACCTCCGTGCCCGACACCCGGTAGGGCCTGCCGTCGGACGTCCAGCCCCAGGCGTACGGATCGCCCGCGAGGGTCACGCGCTGCTGCGTGGCGACGTCGTAGATGTCGACGCCGTCGGCGTTGATCCCGTCCCGGGTGAAGCGCAGGTACTTCCCGTCGGGGGAGAGGGTGCCGAAGCCGTACTCACCCTCCTCCAGTGGGACGACGAGGGCGCTGGCGCCCGTGGCTGCATCGACGACCGACACGACCAGCTCGGGGCGGCCGTCGACGAGCTTCTCGCCGGAGTCGACCGCGAAGCCGCCGCTGACCTGCGGCATCCCACCGCCGAGTCCGTCCGCGGGCTGCTTCTCACCCGTGCGCCAGTTGACGGCGTAGGCCTCCTCCTCGAACCCGGCGTAGACGACGTCGCCGTCGAGGGCGAGCGGTGGCACCGGCCAGTAGCTCATCGGCAGGTCGGGCAGCGGGACCGAGCCCACCTCGTCACCGGTGGTGGCATCGCGGACCACGACCCGGAAGCCGTCGCCCGACTTCTCGGCCAGTGCGTAGACCGGCTCGTCGGGATCCGTGGCCGGACCGACCCCCTCCGGGATCGTGCCGAGGTCGGTCGTGGTGCCGTCGGCGGCGACCAGGGTCAGGCTCTCGGGACCCGAGCCGTCGGAGGCACCGTCGTTGGGATTGCTGCGGGTCAGCACGCCGACCGACGTGTAGTGCAGCGAGTGCAGGGTGTCCGGGATGGTGGCGCTCACGCCGTCGACGACGACGGTCGAGCCGGCGCCGTACGCCACGACGTCGCGTGCCGACTCCGTCGAAGCGATCGAGTCGGTGGCCTTGTCGTCCCCGGGACCATCGGAGCCGCCGAGCGCCAGCGCGGTGCCGGTGCCGATGACGGCCACGACCGCTGCGGCGGCGAGGAACACCGTCGCGCGGCGGCGGGTGCGGGCTTGTCGACCCCGGCCGAGGATGGTCGCGTGGTCGACCGACGGCACGTCGAGCGCGGCCGCCTCGTCGCGGAGCAGGGCGGTGAGTCGTTCAGTCATGGTGGGCTCCCAGGGTCTCGGGAATCACGGCATCGCCGAGCAGCACGCGCAGCTTGGCGAAGGCCTCGTAGGTCTGGCTCTTGACCGTCCCGGTCGAGCAGCCGAGGGCGTCGGCGGTCTCGACGACGGAGAGGTCCTCGTAGTAGCGGAGGACCACGACCGCGCGTTGTCGCGGCGGCAGCTGGCCCAGGGCGTCGATGACCGCGGGCCGGGTGCTGGGGTCCACGGCGTACGCCGATTCGGGCATCGACGAGGTCGGCAGCTCGTTGCGCCAGCCCTTCTTGCGGAACCACGACGAGGCCGTGTTGACCAGGGTTCGGCGGGCGTAGGCCGGAGCGGCGGCGCGGTCGTCGATGCGCGACCAGGCGGCGTACGTCTTGGCCAGGGCGGTCTGCGCCAGGTCCTCGGCCAGGCCGCGATCGCCGAGCAGCAGGTAGGCCGTGCGGTAGAGCCCCGGCCAGCTGGCCTGCACGAACTCGGTGAAGTCACCGTCGTGTCGCGCGCCAGAGGGTGGTCGAGCCATCAGTCCTCCTCGAATGGATTGTCACCCCAACAGACGCCGCGTGCGGCACATCGGTTGGCCGCACCTAGGATTCAGCCCATGCCCGAGATCACCAGAGACGAGGTCGCGCACCTCGCGAACCTCGCCCGCATCGACCTCGACGACGCAGAGCTCGATCACCTCGCCCCCCAGCTGAGCGTGATCCTCGAATCCGTCGCCTCCATCAACGGCGTGGCCGGTGACGACGTCCCGCCGACGTCGCACGCGCTGCCGCTGACCAACGTCTTCCGCGACGACGTCGTGACGCCCGGCCTGACCGCCGAGCAGGCGCTCGCCATGGCGCCCGCTGTCGACCAGCAGCGGTTCTCCGTCCCGCGGATCCTGGGGGACGAGCAGTGAGCAACGCGATCACGATCCGAAACACCGCCGCCGAGATGGCGCAGGCGCTCGCCGACGGCACCACCACCAGCGTCGAGCTCACCGAGCTCCACCTCGACCGCATCGCCGCGGTCGACGGCGCTGTCCACGCCTTCTTGCACATCGACCGCGAGGGCGCGCTCGACCAGGCTGCCGCCTCCGACGCCCGCCGCGCGGCCGGTGAGACGCTGAGCCCGCTCGACGGCGTGCCGATCGCGGTCAAGGACGTGCTCGCCACCGAGGGCCTGCCCACGACGTGCGGGTCGAAGATCCTCGAGGGCTGGATCCCGCCGTACGACGCGACCGTCGTGGCGAAGCTCAAGGCCGCCGGTCTCCCGATCCTTGGCAAGACCAACATGGACGAGTTCGCCATGGGCTCCTCCACCGAGCACTCGGCCTACGGCCCCACCCGCAACCCGTGGGACCTCGACCGGATCCCCGGCGGCTCCGGCGGTGGCTCGGCCGCGGCCGTGGCTGCCTTCGAGGCGCCGCTCGCCATCGGCACCGACACCGGCGGCTCGATCCGCCAGCCCGGCGCGGTCACCGGCACGGTCGGCGTGAAGCCGACGTACGGCGGAGTGTCCCGCTACGGTCTCGTTGCCCTCGCCAACAGCCTCGACCAGGCGGGCCCGGTCGCCCGGACCGTCCTCGACTCGGCGCTGCTGCACGACATCATCGGCGGGCACGACCCGCGCGACTCGACCTCCATCGACCAGGCGTGGCCCTCGTTCACCGACGCGGCCACGACCGGTGCGACCGGTGACATGACCGGCGTCAAGATCGGCGTCATCACCGAGCTGGCCGGGGACGGCTGGCAGGACGGCGTGATGGCCCGCTTCCAGGAGTCGATCGACCTGCTGGTCAAGGCCGGCGCCGAGGTCGTCAAGGTCTCCTGCCCGAGCTTCGTGCACGCGATGGCGGCCTACTACCTCATCCTGCCGGCGGAGGCGTCCTCCAACCTCGCCAAGTTCGACGCCATGCGCTACGGCCTGCGCGTCGTGCCCGACGGCGACCCGAGCGCCGAGGACGTCATGCGCGCCAGCCGCGACGCCGGCTTCGGCGACGAGGTGAAGCGCCGCATCATCCTCGGCACCTACGCCCTGTCCAGCGGCTACTACGACGCCTACTACGGCCAGGCCCAGAAGGTGCGCACGCTGATCAGTCGCGACTTCGAGGCGGCCTTCGAGCAGGTCGACGTGCTGGTCTCGCCGACCGCTCCGACCACGGCCTTCAAGCTGGGGGAGAAGCTCGACGACCCGATCGCGATGTACCTCAACGACCTCGCGACGATCCCCGCCAACCTGGCCGGCGTCCCCGGCATCTCGGTCCCGAGCGGCCTCGCCGACGAGGACGGGCTGCCTGCCGGCTTCCAGATCCTCGCCCCCGCGCTCGAGGACGAGCGCCTCTACCGCGTCGGTGCCGCGCTCGAGACCCTGCTCGCGCAGGAGTGGGGCGCTCCGCTGCTCGACAAGGCTCCCGCCCTTCCCGAGATCGCCGAGGAGACCCGATGACCGACACCTTGCTCACCTTCGAGGAGTCGCTGGCGAAGTTCGACCCGGCGATGGGCCTCGAGGTCCACGTCGAGCTGAACACCAACTCGAAGATGTTCTGCGGCTGCCCGACCGAGTTCGGCGCCGAGCCCAACACCCAGGTCTGCCCGACCTGCCTGGGCCTGCCGGGCGCCATGCCGGTCGTCAACCGGATCGCCGTCGAGTCGGCCATGCGCATCGGCCTCGCGCTCAACTGCGAGATCGCCGGGTGGTGCCGCTTCGCCCGGAAGAACTACTTCTACCCGGACATGCCGAAGAACTTCCAGACCTCGCAGTACGACGAGCCCATCGCCTTCGACGGCTACATGGACGTCAACGTGCCGACCGAGGACGGCGGCATCGAGGTCGTGCGGGTCGAGATCGAGCGCGCCCACATGGAGGAGGACACCGGCAAGTCGCTGCACGTCGGTGGCGCCACCGGCCGCATCCACGGCGCCGACTACTCGCTGGTCGACTACAACCGCGCCGGCATCCCCCTGATCGAGATCGTCACCCGCCCGATCATGGGCACCCGCGCCAACGCGCCGGCCGTGGCGAAGGCCTACGTCGCCCAGCTCCGTGAGCTGATCGTCGCCCTCGGTGTCTCCGACGCCCGGATGGACCAGGGCTCGATCCGCGCCGACGTCAACCTCTCGCTGGCCCCGGCCGGCAGCGGCGGCCTCGGCACCCGCACCGAGACCAAGAACGTCAACTCGCTCCGTTCGGTCGAGCGCGCCGTGCGCTACGAGATGCAGCGGCACGCCGCGATCCTCGACTCCGGGGGCTCGATCCTCCAGGAGACCCGCCACTGGCACGAGGACACCGGCGTCACCACCAGCGGCCGCGAGAAGTCCGACGCCGAGGACTACCGCTACTTCCCCGAGCCCGACCTCGTCCCGGTCGCGCCGAGCCGCGAGTGGGTCGAGGAGCTCCGCGGCACGCTGCCGGAGAACCCGACCGTCAAGCGCCAGCGCCTGCAGGGCGAGTGGGGCTTCTCCGACCTCGAGATGCGCGACACCATCGGAGCCGGCGCGTTCGGCCTCGTGGAGGAGACCATCGCCGCCGGTGCGACCCCGCAGGTCGCGCGCAAGTGGTGGCTCTCCGAGCTCGCCCGTCGCGCCAACGACACCGGCACCGACATCGCCGGGCTCGGCGTCTCGCCGGCCGACGTCGTCGCCGTACAGAAGCTGATCGATGCCGGTTCGCTCAACGACAAGCTGGCGCGCCAGGTCTTCGAGGGCTTGTACGCCGCCGAGGGCACGCCCGAGGAGATCGTGGCCCAGCGCGGGCTGGCGATCGTTTCGGACGACGGCGCCCTGGGCGCTGCGATCGACAACGCGATCGCCGCCAACCCGGACGTCGCGGACAAGATCCGCGACGGCAAGGTCGCCGCCGCCGGCGCGCTCATCGGAGCGGTGATGAAGGAGATGCGCGGCCAGGCCGATGCCGGTCGGGTGCGCGAGCTCATCTTGGAGAAGCTGACCTGACGGCGTCTTGTACGCTGCGCTCGACAACACCATCAACCGCCCGCAGCGGGGAAGCCGGTCCAAGCCCGGCGCTGACCCGCAACCGTAGGCGTTCCGATCCAGGTCGGAGCGCGAGCCGGACCGCCCGTTGCGAGCGCATGAACCCACGCTGCGAGGAACCAGCGGGTCGCCGCCGTCAGGCGCTTCCCGCACAGCGGGAAGGAAATCATGTCTCACTCCCTGCGCACCGCTGGCGCACTGCTGGCCGCATCCACCCTGGCGGTGACCGTCATGGGGCAGCCCACCATGGCGGCCCCCGCACCTGCCCCTGCCAAGACCGACGACGGCGCCATCACCCTGGCCGGCACGTGGCTCAAGCGTGAGCTCACGAGCGGCCTCATGGTCTCTGACGGGTTCACCGACTACGGCCTGAGCATCGACACCGGTCTCGCCCTCGACCAGGCCGGCGACAAGTCCGGTGTCACCACGGTCAACACCGCACTGCAGCCCAAGATCAACGAGTACATCGCGGGCGACGCCTTCGGCGACGCCGGCAGCACCTACGCCGGAGCCACCGCCAAGGCGGCCACGTTCGCGCGCGTCGCCGGCGCCAACACCACGTCGTACGGCGGGGTCAACCTGGTCACCCGGCTCGAGGAGCGCGTCAGTGCGACCGCCCCGATCACCGGTCGCATCGAGGACAAGTCGTCCTTCGGTGACTTCGCCAACGTGATCGGCCAGGGCTACGCCGCCCGGGCACTGATCGAGGCCAAGTCCAAGCGGGCCGCCGACGCCACCGCGTTCCTGCTGGCCCAGCAGTGCGCCTCCGGATTCTTCCGCGAGTCCTTCACCAAGGACAAGGCCGCCCCTGCCCAGGGCTGCATCGAGGGCCAGGCGGACTCCGCGGCAAGCCTCGACTCCACGGCACTGGCCGTCGTCAACCTCCTGGAGTCGGGCAGTCGCGACAAGACCGTCGTCGCTGCCGTCGCGAAGGCGGGCACCTGGCTGGCCGCCCAGCAGAAGGCGAACGGCGCGTTCGGCGGCGGTGACCTGGGTGTCAACACCAACAGCACCGGCCTGGCCGGCTGGGCGCTCGGCCTCCTCAAGAACCGCGAGGCGGCCACCAAGGCGGCCGTGTGGGTCCGCAAGCAGCAGCCGATCGAGAAGAACAAGTGCCGCAGCGCGCTGACCAAGGACACCGGAGCCATCGCCTACCAGCCCAAGGACGTCCGCGATGCCCGCAACGACGGCATCACCGACAAGACCGCCTACCAGTGGCGCCGTGCCACCGCCCAGGCGATGGCCGTGCTCCAGTGGGCACCCGCCGCCGTGGACGCGCTGAGCGTCTCGAGCCGTCGCACGAGTGGCGAGGCCGGCGACAAGGTGCGCTTCAAGGTCAGCGGCCTGGCCCCGGGCGAGCGTGCCTGCCTGGCTGTCAAGGGTGACTTCAAGCGGATCGTGGGCAAGGCCAGTGCCGGCCCGGTTGCTCGCAAGCTCGAGCTGCCCACCGGCAACCGCAGCCGCATCGTGAAGGTCAAGACGGCTGACACCGCCGCCAAGACCACCATCCAGGTGCGCAACTGAGTTGACCCGAGGTCTTCTGTCCCGCATCGCCGCCGCGACCACCGTTCCGCTCGTGGTCGCGGCGGCGTGCGTGCTCAGCCAGGCCCCGGCCTCGTCGGCGGCCTGCTCCACCACCTCCGGGGTGAGCGTGGTCGTCGATCCCGGGGCACTCGGCGGCAGCATCGCCACGGTCTGCGACCCCGGCTCCGGCGAGGTCGCTGCCACCCGTTTCGAGCAGAGCGGGTTCGCCCTCACCGAGGTGCAGCGATTCCCCGGGTTCGTGTGCCGGGTCAACGGTGCCCCCGCGAGCGACCCGTGCGTGAACACCCCGCCACCCGATGCCTACTGGAGCCTGTGGTGGACCGACGGCACCAGTGGCGCGTGGAACTACTCCAGCGAGGCGGTCACGTCCCTCGACGTCCCTGACGGCGGTGCCGTCGCCCTCGCCTGGCAGCAGGGCGCGGCGCGCCGCACGCCGGCAGTCGCCGCACCGGTGCAGGCGGCGCCCAGCCCCAGCGAGAAGCCAACTCCGTCGCCCACGAAGAAGCCGACTCCGCAGCCGGCACGCACCCCCACGACGACTCCGACGCCATCGGCCACGTCATCGGCCCCGACGACCCCGACGGCCACGCCCACGGAGTCCGCCCCGAGCGCGTCCGCGACCGCCGATCCGAGCGGCCCTGCGACGACCGATCGGACACCGTCCAGCCCCTCCGCGCCGTCCTCGACCACCGCGACGAACTCCCCGAGCGACACGTCCGCACCGGCGCCGTCAACCACGACGCCCACTGATTCCCCGACGACCGAGCCGCGCGCTGCGGAGGAGGAGTCGGGCCGCGTCCCGACCTGGCTCACGCTCGCGATCCTCGCGATGCTGCTGGTGGCGATCGGCATGTCGGCCTACGCTGCGCGTCGGCGTACGCGCAGCTGATGACGCCCCGCGCCCAGCCCCGGCTGTCGCGCGACCTGCACCCGGTCGCGTGGTGGATCTGGGCCGTCGGGCTGGCGGCGGCGGCGACGCTGACGACCAACCCGCTGCTGCTCGTGCTGCTGGTCACGACCGCCGCGATGGTGGTGATGGCGCGCCGTTCCGACCACCCGTGGGCGCGGTCGTTCCGGCTCTACCTCCTGCTCGGGCTGATGATCGTGATCATCCGGGTCGCGTTCCGGATCCTCTTCGGCGGCGCGAGCCACGGCCGGGTGCTGGTCGACCTGCCTGCGATCCCGCTGCCCGACTGGGTCGCGGGTGTGCGACTGCTCGGGCCGATCACGCAGGAGGCGCTCCTCGCCGGTCTCTACGACGGACTGCGTCTCGCCGCCATCGTGATCTGCATCGGCGCGGCCAACTCGCTGGCCAACCCGAAGCGGCTGCTCAAGTCGGTCCCGCCGGCGCTCTACGAGATCGGCACCGCGCTCGTCGTGGCCGTGACCGTGTTCCCGCAGCTGGCCGACAGCGCCCGCCGCGTCCGCGCGGCCCAGGCGCTGCGCGGTGACGCCAGCAGTCGCGTCGGTCGGCTCCGCCGCTTCCTGGTGCCGGTGCTCGAGGACGCCCTCGAACGCTCCCTGTCGTTGGCCGCCGGCATGGACGCGCGGGGCTACGGTCGCGCTGGTACGGCGACGCGCGGCCAGCGATGGACCACGGGTGTCCTCCTGCTCGGCGCGCTCTGCGGGCTGTGCGTCGGCACGTTCGCCTTCCTCGACCGCACCGCACCCCGGTGGCTGGGAGTGCCGTTCCTGGTCGGCGGGGTCGTGGTCGCGGTGATCGGGCTCGTCAGCGCCGGCCGTCGGGTCGAGCGCACGCGCTACCGCCCCGACCGATGGCGGCTCGCCGAGCTCGTCGTGGCCGGGTCCGGGCTCGCCGTCGGCGTCGTCATCTGGCAGCTCGGCCGCGCCGAGCCGCTGGTGGTCTACCCGTCCGTGTCGGCCATGCCCTACCTCAGCGTGCTCGCCCTCGGCGGTGCGCTCCTCGGGCTCGTCCCCGCGCTCGCGGCGCCGCCGCCGCGTCAGCCCATCTCGACACCTCTGGAGGTCGGCGGATGATCGAGCTCCGCGACATCCACTTCGCGTACGGCGCTGGGCAGTCCGAAGAGCAGCGCCCGATCCTGCGCGGCATCGACCTCACCCTCGAGGAGGGCGAGCTGGTGCTGGTCTCCGGTCGCACCGGCGTCGGCAAGTCGACGCTGCTCGGCGTCCTGACCGGCCTGGTGCCGCGGTTCAGCGGAGGAACGCTGTCCGGCGACGTACTCATCGACGGCGTCAGCGTCATCGACCAGCCGCCGCGCGAGCGGGCCCACGTCGTCGGCTACGTCGGCCAGGACCCGGTCGCGGGCTTCGTCACCGACACGGTCGAGGAGGAGCTCGCCTACGGCATGGAGCAGCTCGGCCTGCCGGGCGACACCATGCGCCGCCGCGTCGAGGAGACGCTCGACCTTCTGGGGATCGCCGACCTGCGCAACCGCGACCTACGCACGCTCTCGGGCGGCCAGCAGCAGCGCGTCGCGATCGGCGCGGTGCTCACCACCCACCCGCGCGTGCTCGTGCTCGACGAGCCGACCTCGGCGCTCGACCCGACCGCGGCCGAGGACGTGCTGGCGACGCTGACCCGACTTGTGCACGATCTGGGCCTGACCGTCCTGCTCGCCGAGCACCGGCTGGAGCGGGTCGTCCCCTTCGCCGACCGCATCTGCCTGCTGACCGGCGACGGGGGAGTGCTCGTCGACACCCCCGCGGTGGTGCTCGCCACCTCGCCCGTGGTGCCGCCGATCATCGAGCTCGGGCGGGCAGCGGGCTGGTCGCCGCTGCCGCTGAGCGTCCGCGACGCCCGCCGTGCAGCCAGGTCGCTCGCCCTCCCGGCGCCCGTCGTCGAGGAGCCGCCTGCCGGGTCGACCGTGCTGTCGGCCCGTGGGCTGACCGTCGCCCACGGCCGCAACGTCGTCCTCGACGGGGTCGACCTCGACCTCCGCAGCGGTCACGTCACGGCGCTGATGGGGCGCAACGGCGCCGGCAAGTCGACGCTGATCTGGGCGTTGCAGGGCACCCAGTCCCGACGCTCCGGCAGCGTCTCCGTCGCCGGCCGGGACCCCGGCCGCCTCGATGCCGCGGGCCGGCGCGCCCTCGTCGGGCTCGTGCCGCAGACGGCCGCCGACCTGCTCTATCTCGAGACCGTCGCCGAGGAGTGCGCCGCCGCCGACACCGGGGCCGGGGGCACCGCGGGCACCTGCCGGGGCCTGCTCGACCACCTCGTGCCGGGGATCGACGCCACCATGCATCCGCGCGACCTCTCCGAGGGCCAGCGGCTGGCGCTGGCGCTGGCGATCGTGCTGACCGCGCGACCGCGCGTGCTCCTCCTCGACGAGCCCACCCGCGGGCTCGACTACACCGCCAAGGCCGGGCTCGCGCGGATCGTCGCCGAGCTGGCCGACGACGAGCACGCTGTGCTGATCGCCACCCATGACGTCGAGTTCGTCGCGACCGTCGCCGACGACGTGGTGGTCCTCGCCGACGGCGAGGTCGTTTCGTCCGGACCGGCGCGCGAGGTCGTCGCCGCGTCGCCGTCCTACGCCCCGCAGGTCACCAAGATCCTCGGGCCGCCGTGGCTGCGGGTCGACGAGGTCGTCGCCGCCCTGGAGTCGTCGTGAGCGGTCTCGACGGAGCTCGACCCACGGTTCGGGCCGCGCTCCCGATCCGGCCGCGCTCCGCGGCGGTGCTGGGGATCGCTTCGCTCGCCGGGCTGATGATGCTCGGCTGGCCGCTGCTCCTCGACGTCCCCGAGACAGCGCGCATCGACCCGCCCTTCATCTTCCTGGCCCTCCTGCCGCTGGTGATCGTGGTCGTGCTCGCGGAGTTCAGCGAGGGCGGGATGGACGCGCGGGTGCTGGCCGTCCTCGGGGTGCTCTCCGCGATCAACGCCGTGCTGCGCGGGCTGGGCGCCGGGGTCGCGGGGATCGAGCTCGTGTTCTTCCTGCTGATCCTCGCCGGGCGGGTGTTCGGCCCGGCCTTCGGCTTCGTGCTCGGCTGCACATCGCTGTTCGCGTCCGCGCTGATGACCGGCGGCGTCGGGCCGTGGCTGCCGTTCCAGATGCTCGTCTCCGCCTGGATCGGGATGGGCGCGGGCTTCCTGCCGCGCCGCCTCTCAGGTCGTGTGGAGGTCGCCGCGCTCGTGGTCTACGGGATCGTGGCGTCCTACCTGTTCGGCATCTTGATGAACCTGTCGAGCTGGCCGTTCACGCTCGGCATCGTGGTCCAGGGCCACGAGGGATCGTTGTCGTACGTCGCCGGCGCCCCGCTGCTCGAGAACCTGCACCGCTTCGGGGTCTACACGCTGTTGACCTCGACCGGCAGCTGGGACACCGGCCGGGCGATCACCACCTCGGTCGCGCTGGTCGTGCTCGGGCCGGCGATCCTCACCACGTTGCGCCGGGCATCGAAGCGCAGCGTGATCAACCGGGTTTCGTGACGGTCGCTGCGCGACCTCCTCAACCGCCGGGTGACACCAGCAGGATGCGGTCGTCCTCGTCCGCCGGGTCCCCGCGGCCGTCTCGGTTGGACGTGGCGACCCAGAGGTCGCCGTCGGGCGTCGTGACGACGGTGCGGATCCGGCCGTGGTCGCCGGTGAAGAGGTCGACCGGCTCGCCGGTCGTGTCCCCGTCCAGGGGGATCCGCCAGAGGGTCTCCCCACGCAGTGCCGCCATCCACAGCGAGCCGTTCGCGAAGGCGAGGCCGGAGGGGGACGCCTCCTCCGTGGACCAGGTGACCAGCGGGTCGACGTAGTCCGGTGCGCCGCCGCGGCCCTCGACGGCCGGCCAGCCGTGGTTGCCGCCCTTCGTGACCCGGTTGAGCTCGTCGAAGGTCTGGTCGCCGAACTCGCTGGCCCACAGCTGGCCGGACTCGTCGAAGGCGAGGCCCTGCACGTTGCGGTGCCCGATCGACCACACGGGGGAGCCCTCGTCGGGGTTGCCCGGAGCAGGGTCGCCGTCGGCGGTGATGCGCAGGATCTTGCCGGCGAGCGACTCGGGGTCCTGGGCCAGGTCCGGCTCGCCGGTCTCACCGGTGGAGACGTAGAGGAAGCCGTCGGGGCCGAACGCCAGCCGGCCCCCGTCGTGGATGACGCCCTTGGGGATGCCGGTCAGGATCGGCGTCGGCTCGCTGAGCTCGTCGCCGTCCAGGGTGGCCCGGAAGACGCTGTTGTCCTCGGCGGTGGTGGCGTAGAAGAACACGGTGCTGTCGGTCGCGAAGTCGGGAGAGACCGCCACGCCCAGCAGGCCGGCCTCGACCTCGGGGGCCGCCTGGTCCAGCTCGCCGAGCTCGGTCACCTCGGCCTCGCCGCCGGTGCGGGGCGTCAGCAGCAGCACCCGGCGGGAGTCGCGCTCGGTCACGATCGCCGAGCCGTCCGGCAGGAAGGCGATGCCCCACGGGACCGAGAGCCCGCTGGCCACGGTGCCGGTGACGCGGGGCTTGCCGGTGCGGGTCTGCGGTGAGGTGGCCGGCGAGGACGGAGCCGGGTCGGACGTCGCCGTACCGGCACTGCCGTCCGGGTCGCGCGGTGAGTCGGTCAGGTCGCCGCAGCCGGCGAGCGCTAGCAGCAGCGCGATCGGGAGTCCGGCGCGGGCGCGGGACATCAGCCGACGCGCTCGACGAACTCGACGAGCAGCTGGTGGACGACCTCGGGTTGTTCCATCTGGACGAAGTGGCTGGCCCGGAGCTCGACGTAGGTCGCCTCCTTCATCCGCGCGGCCGCGGAGGCCATGTCGCGGGCGCCGGCCAGCAGGTCGTAGGTCCCGGCGACGAAGAACGCCGGCACAGTGATCGCGCTCAGGGAGACGCGGGGGTGCTCGGAGGTCTTGATCGCGAGGTGGAAGTACCACTCGACGGGCGTCGTGAGGAACTCCTTGATCGCGCGCGCCGTCATCGCGGGATCGGCCAGCGGGAGCATGAAACCGGTGTGGCCCAGGACGCTGACGGTCTTCGGGCCGACGGGCAGCCGGCTGGCGATCGGGGTCAGCGCGCGTCCGCCGAGCTTGACCGCCCGGGCCAGGTTGACCGTGGCGACCCGGGCCGCCCAACGCGGGACGTGCAGCGGGCCGAGCATGGTGCCGAAGGTGTTGCCCGGGACGCCGCAGACTGCGAACAGCCCGGTGACCCGCTCGGGGTGGCGCAGCGCGAGCTCGAACATCGTGTTGACGCCCATCGACCACCCCATCAGCACGGCCCGGTCGATGCCGAAGTGGTCCATCACCGACAAGCCGTCCTCGACGAACTCGCTGATGCCGACACGGCTCGTGTCCAGCGGCCGCGCCGAGCCGCCGACGCCGCGGTGGTTCCAGGAGACGACCCGGATGCCGCAGTCGGGATCCAGCAGGGCCGGCCACGCCCACGGGTTGGTGCCGAGGCCGTTGCAGAGCACGACGGTCGGGCCGTCGATGGTGCCCTCGGGGTCGTTGGTCCAGGCTCGGATGCGAGTGCCGTCGTCGGACAGTACGTCGACGAAACGGACTCGGGCGTCGGTGCTGACCGGCCCGGGGGTCGTCTTCTCCATGCGCAGATTGTGCCCCAGCGGCCGTCAGTCGGGCGCGGGCTCGCTGAGGACCGGACGACTGCGCGTGGCGCCGACGCTCGCCACGACCACGCAGGCCACGGCGAGCCACTGCGTCGGGGCGAGCAGCTCCTGCAGCACTACGATCGCCGCCAGCGCCGCCGCGGCCGGCTCCAGGCTCATCAAGATGCCGAACACGCTGGGTGCCAGGGACCTGAGGGCCACCAGCTCGCAGCTGTAGGGGATGACCGAGCTGAGCACGCCGACCAGGGCGCCGATGAGCAGGACGCGGGGGTCGAGCAGCGCCGTACCCCCCGACACGATCGCCGGAGCGGTGAGCAGCAACGTCGCGAAGGCGCTGGCGATCGCGAGGCCGTCGAAGCCCGGCCAGCGCTGCCCGGTCTGCGCACTGAGCAGGATGTAGGCCGCCCATGCCGACCCGGCCAGCAGGGCGAACGCGACGCCGACCGGGTCGAGGTCGGCCGGCTCGAAGCCGAGCAGCGCGACACCCGCGGCCGCCAGGACGACCCAGATCAGGTCGCGGGCCCGGCGCGAGCCGAGCACGGCCAAGGTGAGCGGGCCGATGAACTCGATCGTCACCGCGATGCCGAGGGGGATGCGGGCGAAGGACTGGTAGATCGCCCAGTTCATCAGGCCGAGGCTGGCGCCGAAGGCGGCCACGACCAGCCAGTCGGCGCGGCTGCGTCCCCGCCACGAGGGACGGGCGATCGCGAGCAGCACGAGGGTGCTGGTGACCAGGCGCAGGAACACCATCGAGGTCGGTGAGATCGTGCCGAAGAGGTCCTTGGCGATGGCGGCGCCGGCCTGGACCGACACGATGCCGATGACGACCAACCACACGGCTCGGGTCACGCGCGTCCTCCTGGGCCTACGGGCCCTCGTCCTCCAGGCGCCGGATCAGGTCGCCGACGATACGGCGCTCGTTCTCGAAGTAGTCCAGGCCCCAGTCGGCGACGAGGCTCGGGTGCCGGAAGATCTCGCCCGGGCCGTCGTGGCCACGCAGGCCGTCGCGGACCTCGACCAGGGCCGCCTCCTCCTTCTCGAGGGCGAGCACGTGGTCGCGGAGCATGGCCACGGTCGTCTCCCGGTCCACGACGTGCCCGAGCAGCAGCCGCAGCGCGACCGGGTGCTTGAGGACGGGGAACCCCGGCGCGCTCTCGCGCATCCAGGTCGTGAGTGCCTCCCGGCCGGCGTCGCTGATCGTGTACGTCGTCCCGCGGCCTTCGCCGCTGGGCGTGACGAGCCCGTGCTCGGCGAGCCTGGCGAGCTCGCTGTAGACCTGGCTCATCGCGGGGGAGACCCAGTAGAACCGCAGGGTCGCATCGGCTCGCTGCTTGAGCTCGTAGCCCGTCAGCGCGTCGCCGAAGGTGAGCAGCCCGAGCAGGGCGTAGGAGGTGACT
This sequence comes from Nocardioides sp. CF8, assembly GCF_000389985.1. Taxonomy (NCBI): domain Bacteria; kingdom Bacillati; phylum Actinomycetota; class Actinomycetes; order Propionibacteriales; family Nocardioidaceae; genus Nocardioides; species Nocardioides sp. CF8. The sequence goes on along the minus strand of NZ_CM001852.1, from coordinate 2,897,964 downwards.
GGAAGGCCTTGACCCATGGTCGGATCAGACTACTGTTCCTACTAGGACTATTCCTAGTAGGAACGGCAGTCGAGGGGGAGATTCGATGACCAGCACGATCGCACTGGTGGGCACGCGGAAGGGACTGTGGATCGGCACCTCGGATGCCGCGCGCACCGCTTGGTCCTGGTCGGGACCACACTTCCCGATGGAGGAGGTCTACTCCGTCCTGATCGACCGTCGCGGGTCGACTCCTCGGTTGTTCGCCGGCTGCTCGTCCAGCTGGTTCGGCCCGCAGGTGCGTCGCTCCGACGACCTCGGGCAGACGTGGGAGGAGACCGCCAACGGTGCGATCCGCTTCCCCGACGACGCGCAGCTCCCGGACGGTTCGCCGGCAACCCTGGCCCGTGTCTGGCAGCTCGTGCCCGGCGTCGGCGACGACGTGGTCTGGGCGGGCACCGAGCCCGGCGCGATCTTCCGCTCCGAGGACCGCGGTGAGTCGTTCTCCCTCGTGCGCGGCCTGTGGGACCACCCGCACCGCGCCGAGTGGAACGAGGGCTTCGGCGGTCAGGCCTTCCACACGATCCTCCCGCACCCCACCGACGGCTCGTCGGTCCTCGCCGCGCTCTCGACCGGTGGGGTCTATCGCACCGAGGACGGCGGCGCCTCCTGGTCCGCCTCCAACAAGGGGATCAAGGCCGAGTTCATGCCGGGGGAGCGCAACTACCCCGAGTTCGGCCAGTGCGTGCACAAGGTGGCCCGCGACTCCTCGGACCCCGACCGGCTCTTCCTCCAGAACCACGGCGGCGTCTACCGCTCCGACGACGGCGGCGCCTCCTGGCAGGACATCGCCCCCGGCCTCCCCTCGGAGTTCGGATTCGCGATGGTCACCCACCCACACCGGGCGAACACTGCCTACACCTTCCCGATCGCCGACGCCGGCGCACGCTGGCCCGTCGACGGCAGAGCTCGCGTCTGCCGTACCACCGACGGCGGCTCCTCGTGGGAACAGCTGGGCGAGGGCGCACTGCCCGACGGGTTCTACGCGGCCGTGATGCGCGACGCGATGTGTGCCGACGACCACCAGGACGCCGGGCTCTACTTCGGGGGCCGCAACGGAGCCGTGTGGTGCTCGCCCGACGAGGGCCGCACCTGGCAGGAGATCCACAAGGACCTCCCCGACGTGATGGTCGTCCGCGCCGCGACGCTGGACTGACGTCCGCCGAGTCGCGCTGATCCCGGCAACGGGGAGACCCCTCCCCGCCACGCTTGGACCTGAGTCCTCTGAGGACTCAGGTCCAAGCGTGTTGTCGGTGCCCCCTGCTGTGATGGGTCTCCGGACAGGACGAGCGACCATCGGGGAGATGGGATGGAGATCGAGCAGCAGGGATCGAGCACCAAGCAGGGGACCAGCAGCGAGCAGCAGGACGCCATGACCGGCCGGGCCGGTGATGTCGCCGGGTTGATCCGGCGCGTACGCCGCCTGGCGAAGCTCTCCCAGCGTGACCTGGCGCAGGAGCTGGGCGTGTCGCAGTCGGCCGTGGCCAAGTGGGAGACGGGGCGGACAACGCCCGGGGCGCGGATGATGGTGCGAGTTCTGGAGCTGGTAGAGTTGGAGCTGGCTGCCGTGCGGCGCGACGGTGAGCGGGTGCGGCCCATGCGAGAAGGTGCCGCTAGGGATGCGGCAGGCCGGCGATACCCGGCACACACGTATGTCTGGGCGCAGGGCTGGTGGGCGCCTGAGGGTTCGGAGACGACCTCGTGGTACTCCGCGATTCTTGCCCGCTCCGAGGACCTCGACCTGCCGCGGGTGAGGTACAGCACCTGGTGGCAGCTGGGTCGCCGACCGACACTCGCCGATGTCGCCGACCACCCCACGTGGGAGGAGCTGGTGGCGGAGGCGCGGGAGGGCTGGCGACCGCCCCGGCGCAATGTGCTGCCGATCCCCGAATGGGCCTACGCCGACTCGAGGAAGTCACGCAACCGCCGGGCTGGCTCGTTCCCGATCCTTCCCCACGAGGTCAGGATCGGTCGCGGCGCGGGTCTCTTCTGGCAGGCACCGGCTGAGACGCGAGGCGGGACCGACGCCCCGCGCCAGTAGCCTTGCCGCCATGACCCAGCAGCACGACATGAAGCCCCGTTCGCGCGACGTCACCGACGGTCTGGAGAAGGCCGCCGCCCGTGGCATGCTCCGTGCGGTAGGGATGGGCGACGACGACTGGGTCAAGCCGCAGATCGGTGTCGCGTCCAGCTGGAACGAGATCACCCCCTGCAACCTGAGCCTGGACCGGTTGGCCAAGGCCGTGAAGAACGGCGTGCACGCCGGCGGGGGATACCCGCTCGAGTTCGGCACGATCTCGGTCTCGGACGGCATCTCGATGGGCCACGAGGGCATGCACTTCTCGCTGGTGTCGCGCGAGGTCATCGCCGACTCGGTCGAGACCGTGATGATGGCCGAGCGCCTCGACGGCAGCGTCCTGCTCGCGGGCTGCGACAAGTCGCTCCCGGGCATGCTGATGGCAGCAGCCCGCCTCGACCTGGCCAGCGTCTTCCTCTACGCAGGCTCGACCATGCCCGGGTCCGTCGACGGCAACGACGTCACGATCATCGACGCCTTCGAGGCTGTCGGCGCCTGTCTCGCGGGCAAGATCACCCGTGAGGAGGTCGACCGCGTCGAGCGGGCGATCTGTCCCGGTGAGGGCGCCTGCGGCGGCATGTACACCGCCAACACCATGGCCAGCGTCGCCGAGGCGCTCGGGATGAGCCTGCCCGGCAGCGCGGCCCCGCCGGCCGTGGACCGCCGTCGCGACGGGTTCGCCCACCGTTCCGGTGAGGCGGTCGTCGAGATGCTGCGCCAGGGCATCACGGCCCGCCAGATCATGACCAAGCCAGCCTTCGAGAACGCCATCGCCGTCGTCATGGCCCTCGGCGGCTCGACCAACGCCGTACTCCACCTGCTTGCCATCGCCCGGGAGGCGGACGTCGACCTCGAGCTCGACGACTTCAACCGCATCGGCGAGAAGGTCCCGCACCTCGGCGACCTGAAGCCCTTCGGGCGCTACGTCATGAACGACGTCGACAAGATCGGCGGCATCCCGGTCGTGATGAAGGCGCTGCTCGACGCGGGCCTGATGCACGGCGACACGCTCACCGTGACCGGCAAGACCATGCGCGAGAACCTCGAGGCGCTCAACCCGAAGGGCCTCGACGGCGACGTCCTGCGTGCGCTCGACAAGCCGATCCACGCCACCGGCGGCATCACGGTCCTGCGGGGCTCGCTGGCACCCGAGGGCGCCGTGGTCAAGAGCGCTGGCTTCGACGACACGACCTTCACCGGCACCGCCCGCGTCTTCGACGGTGAGCGCAAGGCGCTCGACGCGCTCGCGGCCGGCGAGATCAAGGCACGCGACGTCGTGGTCATCCGCTACGAGGGCCCCAAGGGCGGCCCCGGCATGCGCGAGATGCTGGCCATCACCGGCGCCATCAAGGGCGCCGGCCTCGGCAAGGACGTCCTGCTCGTCACCGACGGCCGGTTCTCCGGCGGCACCACCGGCCTGTGCGTGGGCCACATCGCCCCCGAGGCCGTCGACGGTGGTCCGATCGCGTTCGTGGCCGACGGTGACCCCATCACCCTCGACGTCGCCAACTGCACGCTCGAGGTCGAGATCGACGACGCCGAGCTGGCACGCCGCAAGGAGGGGTGGGAGCCGCTGCCCCCGAAGTACACCCGCGGGGTGCTCGGCAAGTACGCCAAGGTCGTCCAGTCGGCCGCCCACGGCGCCGTCACCAGCTGACGGCCGACGATGGGCAAGGTGCACGACGGGATCGACGCACGTCTTCGGACGTTCATCGAGGCCCAGCACGTCTTCTTCGTGGCGACGGCGCCGCTGGGCGCAGGGGGACACGTCAACCTCTCGCCCAAGGGCCTGGCCGACTCCTTCGTGGTGGTCGACGAGCACACGGTCGCCTACCTCGACCTCACGGCGAGCGGCGCGGAGACCATTGCGCACGTCCGGGAGAACGGCCGCATCACGCTGATGTTCTGCTCGTTCGCGCGCGAGCCCAACGTCGTACGCCTGCACGGCCAGGGTCGTGTGGTGAGCATCTACGACGAGGAGTACGGCGCGTGGGCGGCGCGGTTCCCGGCCAACCCGGCCGCGCGGGCGGTGATCGTGGTCGACGTGGAGCGGGTGAGCGACTCGTGCGGCTACGCCCTGCCGCTGCTCTCGCTCGACTCGGAGCGCGACCTGCTCACGCCCAACATGGAGCGCCGGGGCGAGGACGGCCGCATCGCCTACCGGCGCGAGAAGAACACGCTCAGCATCGACGGCCTGCCCGCCTTCGGGGACGACGACCTCGCCCGGTGACCTGAACGGTCGCCGGCTGCGGCGGTCTCAGTGCGGCTTGACCCAGATCAGCTCGTCGCTGGCCCACTTCTCCTTCGCGACGGGCACCAGGGCCTTCAGCGCGTCGGTGAGCGAGCCCTGGCCGATCGTGGCGGAACTCGCTTCGCCGTACGCCCGGCCCGCGGCGTTGTTGTGCAGGTCGACGCGGGTGTCGTGGGGGGTGTTGCGGCCCTCCTCGTGGGCGGCCGCGACAGCCTCGGCGACGGCGCTGCCGTGGCGTCCGGCGATGTAGGCCTGCCAGATGAAGTGCCGGACGGCGTTCTCCATGCCGGGCGTGCCGTCGGTGGCGGACGAGGCGATCTGGATCGCGGCGGCCGACGCCGCCATGACGTCGGCGGCGGCGGAGGCGCTGGCCCCGGCGTCGCGGGCGGCGTTGAACACGTGGGGAGCGCCGACGACAGCCTGCGCGGCCTTCTTGAGCGAGTCGAGTGGGGAAGCCATGTGTCCACCGTGTCAGATCGGCGGGTGGGCCGCATCCACGGACGCGCCACTGGCCGGTGTCGGTGGCCGGTGGCACAGTGAAAGCCATGGACCAGCGGATCAGCTTCATCACCTTGGCAGTGCGCGACCTGGGCGAGTCCCGGAAGTTCTACCTCGACGGTCTCGGCTGGAAGCCCTGCCTCGACCAGCCCGGTGAGGTGCTCATGTTCGACGTCGGCGACAAGCTGATCTTGTCGTTGTGGGACGTCGACGCGTTCACCGCCGAGGTCGGGCAGCCGCCGGGCGGGGGAGTCCCGCCGATCACCATCGCCCACAACCTGGCCACGACCGACGGTGTCGACCGGGTGCTCGAGCAGGCCCGGGTCGCGGGCGCCGCCCAGGTGACCGACGCCGTCCAGCGCGACTGGGGCGGCTACTCCGGCTACTTCGTGGATCCCGACGGCTTCCGCTGGGAGATCTGCCACAACCCCTCCGAGATCGGACAGAAGGTGCTGCCATGACCGAGACCATGAAGCTGTACGGCGACGTGGGAGCCGCCGGGCTCGACGACTGGCGGATGCTCGCCCAGGGCATCCACGCCCGTTTCACGACCGGCGACTTCGCCACCGGCCTGTCGCTGGTCAACGCGATCGGCGAGGCTGCCGAGGCGGCCAACCACCACCCCGACATCACCCTCACCTACCCGCGGGTCGACGTGATGCTGACCAGCCACGACGTCGGCCACGTCACCCAGCGCGACCTCGACCTCGCCGCGCAGATCAGCGAGGCGGCGCGCGGCCTGGGCGTCGGCTCCGACCCCGACTCGCTCACCCAGATCGAGGCCGCCCTGGACACCCCTGCCCCGAGCGGGATCCAGCCGTTCTGGCGGGCCGCCCTCGGCTACGAGCCGCTCGACGACGCGCCGGACGAGCTGCGCGACACGTTCGGCCGCAACATCAACGTCTGGTTCCAGGACTCCGGCTCCGAGCCCGACCGCCAGCGCTGGCACTACGACGTGTTCGTCCCCGGTGACCAGGTCCAGGCCCGCATCGACGCGGCGGTCGCGGCCGGCGGCACGCTGGTCGGCGAGCACCCCGAGCACAGCTTCTGGGTGCTCGCCGACCCGGACGGCAACAAGGTGTGCATCTGCACCGCAGCGGGCAGGGGGGAGTGACGGTTCTCATCCTCAACCACATGCTGGGATCGCCGTACCAAATAATGGGACGGCTGGCAGAGTAGGTTGACGTCGGAGCTCCCCGACGGCAACGGTAGGCGCATGCGCACTGACATTCTTGTACGCACGCGACGCGTGAGCTGAGGCCTTCCACCTCGACTGCTCACGCGTCCTCCCCTCGTTGCCCGCCGGGCCGAGGGGTTTTTTCATTCGTCACACAAGCAAAGGTTCACCATGACAGAGCAGGGCGGGATCGCTGGGGCGCCGATGACCGGTGCGCAGAGCCTGATCAAGTCCCTCGAGAGCGCGGGCACCACCGACATCTTCGGTATCCCGGGTGGAGCGATCCTCCCGGCCTACGACCCGCTGATGGACTCGACCAAGATCCGGCACATCCTGGTGCGCCACGAGCAGGGCGCGGGCCACGCGGCCCAGGGTTATGCCGCCGCCACCGGCCGGGTCGGTGTCTGCATGGCGACGTCCGGTCCGGGCGCGACCAACCTCGTCACGCCATTGGCCGACGCCCACATGGACTCGGTCCCGCTGGTCGCGATCACCGGCCAGGTCGGCGCCTCCATGATCGGCACGGACGCCTTCCAGGAGGCAGACATCCGCGGCATCACGATGCCGATCACCAAGCACAACTTCCTCGTCACCGACCCCGCCGAGATCCCGCGCATCGTCGCCGAGGCGTTTCACATCGCCTCGACGGGTCGCCCCGGTCCGGTGCTGGTCGACGTCGCCAAGTCGGCGCTCCAGGCAATGACCACGTTCCAGTGGCCGACCGAGCTGCAGCTGCCCGGCTACCGCCCGGTGACGAAGCCGCACAGCAAGCAGATCCGCGAGGCGGTCCGGCTCATCCTGGAGTCGCGCAAGCCGGTGCTCTACGTCGGCGGCGGCGTCATCCGCGCCCGCGCCTCGGCCGGCCTGCTCAAGCTCGCCGAGGCCACCGGCATCCCGGTCGTCACCACCCTGATGGCGCGTGGTGCGTTCCCCGACAGCCACCCGCAGCACCTCGGCATGCCGGGCATGCACGGCACCGTGGCCGCGGTCGCCGGGCTGCAGAAGAGCGACCTGATCATCAGCCTGGGTGCCAGGTTCGACGACCGGGTCACCGGCAATCTCGACTCGTTCGCGCCCAACGCGAAGGTCATCCACGCAGACATCGACCCCGCCGAGATCGGCAAGAACCGCCACGCCGACGTCCCGATCGTGGGGGACTGCGCCGAGGTGATCGCCGAGCTGATCGCGCTGCTCGCCACCGAGGCCGACGCCGGCAACACCGGCGACTACGAGGGCTGGGTCGCGTTCATCTCGGGCGTGAAGGCCAACTACCCGCTCGGTTACGACACCCCGACCGACGGCTCGCTCGCTCCGCAGTACGTCATCGAGCGGCTCGGTGCCATTGCCGGCCCCGAGGCCATCTACACCTCGGGCGTCGGACAGCACCAGATGTGGGCCGCGCACTTCGTCCGCTACGAGCGCCCCAACACCTGGCTCAACTCCGGTGGGCTCGGGACCATGGGCTACTCCGTCCCGGCCGCGATGGGCGCGAAGGTCGGCATGCCCGACTCCACAGTGTGGGCCATCGACGGTGACGGCTGCTTCCAGATGACCAACCAGGAGCTCGCCACCTGCGCGATCAACGACATCCCGATCAAGGTCGCGATCATCAACAACGAGTCGCTCGGCATGGTGCGCCAGTGGCAGACGCTCTTCTACAACGAGCGCTACTCCAACACCGACCTGCACAGCAAGCGCATCCCGGACTTCGTCAAGCTGGCCGAGGCCTACGGCTGCGTGGGCCTGGCCTGCGACTCGCCGGCCGATGTCGACGCCACGATCGAGAAGGCGATGTCGATCAACGACCAGCCCGTCGTCGTCGACTTCCGCGTGCACCGCGACGCCATGGTCTGGCCCATGGTGGCCTCCGGCACCAGCAACGACGAGATCAAGTACGCGCGCGACCTCGCGCCCCAGTTCGACGAGGATGACCTCTGATGGCAACCCACACGCTCAGCGTCCTGGTCGAGAACAAGCCGGGCGTCCTGGCCCGCATCGCGGGGCTGTTCAGCCGCCGCGGCTTCAACATCGAGAGCCTGGCCGTCGGCCCGACCGAGCACTCCGAGGTCTCGCGGATGACGATCGTGGTCAACGTCGACGAGTCCCCGCTCGAGCAGGTCACCAAGCAGCTCAACAAGCTGATCGAGGTGATCAAGATCGTCGAGCTCGACGGGTCTGCCTCGATCACGCGCGAGCTGATGCTGGTGAAGGTCAAGGCCGATGCCCAGACCCGCGGCGCCGTGCTCGATGCCGTCCAGCTGTTCCGCGCCAAGGTCGTCGACGTCGCTCCCGACGCCATCACGATCCAGGTGACCGGCAACGCCGACAAGCTCAGCGACGTGCTGCGCGTGCTCGAACCCTTCGGGATCCGCGAGCTCGTGCAGTCCGGCATGGTCGCGATCGGCCGGGGGTCGCGCTCGATCAGCGAGCGCAGCATCCGCCCTGTCCCGGTGTCCGCGCCCACGGCCCTCGGCGGTTGAGGAGGTCGCTCCGCGACCGTCTCGAAACCACAATCCACTCGAACCAGACACACCAACCAGAAGGAGAGCCCCCAGTGGCTGAGATGTTCTACGACGACGACGCCGACCTGAGCCTGATCCAGGCCAAGAACGTCGCCGTCATCGGCTACGGCAGCCAGGGTCACGCCCACGCGCTCAACCTGCGCGACTCCGGCGTCGACGTCCGGGTCGGCCTGAAGGAAGGCTCCACGAGCCGCGCCAAGGCTGAGGACGAGGGGCTGCGCGTGCTCTCCGTCGCCGAGGCGGTCCAGGAGGCCGACGTCATCGTCGTGCTCGCCCCCGACCAGTTCCAGCGCCACATCTACGCCGAGTCGATCGAGCCGCACATCACCGAGGGCGACACCCTCGTCTTCGGCCACGGCTTCAACATCCGCTTCGGCTACATCCAGCCGCCGGCCGGTGTCGACGTGATCCTCGTGGCGCCCAAGGCCCCGGGTCACACGGTGCGTCGCGAGTACGTCGCCGGGCGGGGCATTCCCGACATCATCGCCGTCGAGCAGGACGCGTCCGGCACCGCCTGGGACCTCGCGAAGTCCTACGCCAAGGCCATCGGTGGCACCCGCGCCGGTGTCATCAAGACGACCTTCACCGAGGAGACCGAGACCGACCTGTTCGGTGAGCAGGCTGTCCTCTGCGGCGGCGTGTCCCACCTCGTCCAGGCGGGCTTCGAGACCCTGACCGAGGCCGGCTACCAGCCCGAGATCGCCTACTTCGAGGTCCTCCACGAGCTCAAGCTCATCGTCGACCTCATGTGGGAGGGCGGCATCGCCAAGCAGCGCTGGTCGGTCTCCGACACGGCGGAGTACGGCGACTACGTCTCCGGCCCGCGCGTCGTCACCCCCGAGGTGAAGGCCAGCATGAAGTCGATCCTCGACGACATCCAGTCCGGTGCCTTCGCGAAGCGCTTCATCGACGACCAGGACAACGGCGGCACGGAGTTCCTCGAGCTGCGCGAGAAGGAAGCCGCGCACTCGATCGAGGCCACCGGCAAGACGCTGCGCTCCCACTTCGCGTGGAAGCAGGAGGACTCGGACTACACCGAGGGCTCCGCGGCTCGCTGACCCGTCACAGAGTCACGCACGAACAACGCCGACCGGGCACAAAGTTCACACTTTGTGCCCGGTCGGCGCGTATTTCAGGTGACTTCGTGACCTGTCACTTCACCTCGGAGCGGCGCAGGAACAGCAGCCCGACGATCAGCGGCAGCACGATCCAGATCGCGGTGGTCGAGCCGAGCATGGCCCACTCCTTGGCGGTGTCGGTGGCTCCCTCGAACAGGTTGACCTGGGTGTAGTTCCAGTCGATCCAGGGCTGCAGGTCGGCGAACCAGTCCCGCACCTGGGCGAGCAGGGCGAGGATCCCCGGCAGCACCAGCGAGACGACGAAGTAGCCGACGATGGCCGCCGCGGAGCTGCGCAGCACGACACCGAGCGTGAAGCCGATCGCCATACCGACGAGGTTGCCGAGCACGATCTGCGGCGCCGTCGCGAGCGAGACGTCCCACACCGTGTCGACGCCCGCGAGGGCGGAGCCGACGATGTTGCCCAGCGCGCCGACGGCGAAGGCGACGGCCATGGAGACGAGGCCGACCAGGAAGGTCGCGATCGCCTTGGCGCTGATCACCCGGCCGCGGCTCGGCACGAGGGTGAAGGTCGTGAGCCCGCTGCGCTGGCTCCACTCGCTGGTCACACCGAGGATCGCGATCATCGGCAGGATCACCGACATCGGGAACCCGATCGCCGTCGCGAAGTTCTCGTAGGTCACGGCGTTGTCGGGCGCGAAGATGATCACGGCGCCGGTCGCCAGCAGCGACAGGATGCCGATGCTGACGAGCATCCAGAAGCCCGAGCGGGTGTTGAACATCTTGCGCAGCTCGACCTTGACCAGACGGGTGATCGGTATGGCGCGGGCGGGCTCGCGCACCGGGAACGAGCGTGACGCATCGGTGCTGGTCGTGGGGGAGACGGTCGTGGCGGTCATGCCGCAACTCCTTCGCGCTGGGTGTCGGCAGTGAGCGACAGGAACATGTCTTCGAGCCCCGCGCCCTCGGCGGAGCGGAGCTCGGTGAGGGCGATGCCGGCGGCGAGTGCCACCGCGCCCACCTGGGCAGGATCGGCGTCGGTGCGGACCGAGCCGTCGCCGGCGAGCGTGCTGGCGATGCCGGCCTGCTCGAGGGCGTGGGCGAGGTCGCGCGGCGACGTCGAGCGGGCGAGGGTGCCCGCTGCTGCGAGCAGCTCCTCCTTGGTGCCGGAGGCGACGATCTTGCCGTTGCCGATCACGACCAGGTCATCGGCGATGACCTCGATCTCGTGCAGCAGGTGCGAGGAGAGCAGCACCGTGCCGCCCTTGTCGGCATAGCTGCGCAGCAGGTCGCGCATCCAGCGGATGCCGGCCGGGTCGAGACCGTTGGCCGGCTCGTCGAGGATGAGCACGCGCGGGTCGCCGAGCAACGCGGTGGCGATCCCGAGGCGCTGGCGCATGCCGAGCGAGTAGTTGCGCACCCGCCGCTTGGCCTCGGTGGGCGTCAGGCTGACGAGCTCGAGCATCTCGTCGACCCGCGTGGGGGGCAGGCCCATCGTGTCGGCAGCCACCGTGAGGATCTCCCGCCCGGTGCGTCCGGCGTGCTGGGCGGAGGCGTCGAGCAGGACGCCGACCTCGAGGCCGGGATTGGGCAGGTCGGCGAACCTGATGCCGTCGATGGTGGCCGAACCGGACGTGGGGACGGTGAGCCCGACCATCACCCGCATCGTGGTGGACTTGCCAGCGCCGTTCGGGCCGAGGAAGCCGGTCACGCGGCCGGGCTGGGCGGTGAAGGAGACGTTGTCGACGGCGGTGAAGCCGGCGTACCTCCGGGTCAGTGAGTCAACGGTGATCATGGTCGCCACTCTGCTGGCCGGCCACCTTCCGCCACATCGGGTGGCAACCCCCGCCCTGCCCCCACTCGACCCCCGCCCGACCCTGAGTCGGGACAGGGGTCACCCTGAGCACGCCTGCGGCGGGGCGGGTGCATCATGAGGTCATGAGCGACAGCACTCTGGCAGCGACCCGACGACTCGGCGTCGAGCAGACAGGCATCGAGATCATCGACGAGGCCGACCGGACCGCCAGGCCGCGGGACCTGTTCTGGCCGTGGTTCGCGGCCAACGTCAGCGTCTTCGGCATCAGCTACGGGTCGTTCGTGCTCGGCTTCGGCATCTCGTTCTGGCAGGCGGCCGTCGTCACGGTGGTCGGGGTCGTCATCTCGTTCGCGTTGTGCGGCGTCATCGCCATCGCCGGCAAGCGCGGATCCGCCCCCACCATGATCCTGAGCCGGGCGGCCTTCGGCGTGACGGGGCAGAAGCTTCCCGGCGCGGTGTCCTGGCTGGTCTCGATCGGCTGGGAGACCTTCCTCGCGATCCTCGCCGTGCTCGCGACCGCGACCATCTTCGACCAGCTGGGCTGGGCCTCCGGGACGATGACGAAGGTGGTGGCCACCGTCGTGGTCGCGGCGCTCATCGTCTCCGCCAGCGTGGCGGGCTACCACGTGATCATGAAGATGCAGTCGTGGCTGACCTGGATCACGGGCATCGCCACGATCATCTACCTCGCGCTGACCCTGGACGAGGTGCGCTGGTCCGAGGTGACCGCCATCCCCGACGGCAGCGTCCAGCAGATGGTCGGAGCGCTCGTGATGGTGATGACCGGCTTCGGCCTGGGCTGGATCAACATCGCGGCCGACTGGTCGCGCTACCAGCGGCGCTCGGCCAGCGGTGCCGCGATCGTTGGCTGGAACACGCTCGGCGGTGCGATCGCGCCGGTCCTGCTGGTGCTCTTCGGACTCCTGCTCGCCGGCTCGTCGCCGGACCTGGCGGCCGGCATCGTCGCCGACCCGATCGGCACCCTGGGCAGGGCGCTGCCGACGTGGTTCCTCGTGCCCTTCCTGCTGGCCGCGATCCTGGCGCTCGTGAGCGGGGCAGTGCTCGGCATCTACTCCTCGGGCCTGACCCTGCTGTCGCTCGGAGTGAAGCTCACGCGCCCGCAGGCGGCCGGCGTCGACGGTGTGCTCCTCACCCTCGGCACGATCTACGTCGTCTTCTTCGCCGCCGACTTCCTCGGGCCGTTCCAGAGCTTCCTGATCACGCTGGGAGTCCCGCTCGCCTCCTGGGCCGGCATCATGATCGCCGACATCCTCCTGCGCCGGCGCGACTACGACGACGAGGCGCTGTTCGACGCGACCGGCCGCTACGGCGCCTTCGACTGGACCTCGATCGGCACGATGATCGGGGCATCCGTGCTCGGCTGGGGCCTGGTCGTCAACTCGTTCGCGACCGACGCGTCCTGGAACAACTGGCAGGGCTTCCTGCTGCGCCCGCTGGGCCTGGGGACCTACGTCGACGACCCGGCCGGGCCCTACTGGGACGGCCCCTGGGCCTACGCCAACCTGGGCGTGCTGCTCGCCCTCGGCCTCTCGTTCGCCGTCACCCTGGTCGCCCGTCGCGCCACCGTCGCTCGCCAGGAAAACGTCTGACCGGCGTCGTGGCACTGTGGCCGGTATGACTCGCATCGCCATCGTCGGAGGAAACGGCCAGATCGCCCGCCTGCTGCACCCCCTGCTGGTGGAGCGCGGCCACACCCCGGTCGCGTTGGTGCGCTCCGAGGAGCACCGTCCACGGCTCGAGGCAGCGGGTGCCGAGGTGCGCCTGCTCGACATCGAGAACAGCACAGCGGAGGACTTCGGCGCCGCCTTCGAGGGCGCCCGAGCAGTCGTCTTCGCCGCGGGCGGCGGCCCTGACGGCAACATCGAGCGCAAGCGGACGGTCGACCTCGAGGGGTCGCTCAAGTCGATCGAGGGCGCTCGGCAGGCCGGCGTCAGCCGCTTCGTCCAGGTCTCCGCGATCAACGTGGACGACCCGGTCGCCGCAGACGCCAACCCGGTCTGGCGTGCGTACGTCGACGCGAAGCGTGACGCCGACACGGCCCTGCGCGACAGCGGGCTCGAGTGGACGATCATCCGCCCCGGGATGCTCACCGACGGCGACGCCACGGGCCTGGTCGAGCTCGGTCAGGACGTCGCCCGGGCCGAGGTCCCGCGCGCCGACGTGGCGGCGGTCCTCGCCGAGGTCCTCGACTCCGACGCCGGGGTCGGTGCCCAGTGGAACCTCGTGTCAGGTGACACACCGATCGCCGCCGCCGTCGCGGGAACATCCCCGCGCTGAGCGAGGTTGCTGCCCACATGCGCATCGACATCTGGTCCGACGTGGTCTGCCCGTGGTGCTACATCGGCAAGCGCCGCCTCGAGACGGCCCTGAGCACCTTCGAGCACGCCGACGAGGTCGAGGTGGTGTGGCACTCCTACCAGCTCGACCCGGGTGCTCCCACGACCCCGGTGGAGACCGTCGCCGAGGCGCTGGGCCGCAAGTACGGCGGTGGGCCGGACGCCGGACGCACGATGATCGACCGCGTGGAGGCCGCCGCGGCCGAGGAGGGCATGCTCTGGCGCCACCACGAGTCGAAGCGCGTCGGCACCATGGACGCCCACCGGCTCGTCCACCTCGCGCTCCACGACGGCGGGCCGGAGCTGCAGGGCCGGGTGAAGGAGGCGCTGCTGTCGGCGTACTTCATCGACGCCCGCAACGTCGCCGACCACGGCGAGCTGCGCTCGATCGTCACCGAGGCCGGTCTGGACGAGGCGGCCGTCGACCGGGTGCTGGGCAGCACGGAGTTCGCCGACGACGTGTGGGCCGACATCGAGCAGGCTCAGGCGTTCGGCGCGACCGGGGTCCCGTTCTTCGTGGTGGACAACAAGTTCGGCGTCTCCGGAGCCCAGCCGGCCGAGGCGTTCACCCAGGTGCTGGAGCGGGCCTGGTCGGAGTCGCACCCGGTCGTGGAGATGCTCGCGAGCGGCGATGCCTGCGGACCGGACGGCTGTGCCATCTGACGCCCACACCTTGTAGGCTGGCCGTGCACAGCGTCGTGCAGGCCCTCATCGATCACCCACATCGAGGAACTCCGCTGTGACTTCAAAGCCTGTCGTACTCATCGCCGAAGAACTGAGCCCCGCCACCGTCGAGGCGCTCGGTCCCGACTTCGAGATCCGCAACTGCAACGGCGCCGACCGCGCCGAGCTGCTCGCCGCCATCGTCGACGTCGACGCCATCCTCGTGCGCTCGGCCACCAAGGTCGACGCCGAGGCGCTCGCCGCCGCCAAGAAGCTCAAGGTCGTCGCCCGTGCGGGCGTCGGTCTCGACAACGTCGACGTCAAGGCCTCCACCCAGGCGGGCGTCATGGTCGTCAACGCCCCGACGTCCAACATCGTCTCCGCCGCCGAGCTGGCCGTCGCCCTGATGCTGGCCGCCGCCCGCCACGTCAGCCCGGCCCACGCGGCGCTGAAGAACGGCGAGTGGAAGCGCTCGAAGTACACCGGCATCGAGCTCTACGAGAAGACCGTCGGCATCGTCGGTCTCGGTCGCATCGGCGTCCTCGTCGCCCAGCGCCTGAGCGCCTTCGGCATGAAGGTCATCGCCTACGACCCCTACGTCCAGGCCGGCCGCGCCGCGCAGATGGGCGTGCGTCTCGTCGACCTCGACACCCTCCTGGCCGAGGCCGACTTCATGAGCGTGCACCTGCCCAAGACCCCCGAGACCGTGGGCCTGATCGGTGCCGAGCAGCTCGCGAAGGCCAAGACCTCGCTGGTGCTGGTCAACGCTGCCCGCGGTGGCATCGTCGACGAGGCCGCCCTCTACGACGCGCTGAAGACCGGCCAGATCGCTGCCGCCGGCCTGGACGTGTTCGCCAAGGAGCCCTGCACCGACAGCCCGCTCTTCGAGCTGGAGAACGTCGTCGCCACGCCCCACCTCGGTGCGTCGACCGACGAGGCCCAGGAGAAGGCCGGCATCGCCGTCGCCAAGTCCGTGCGCCTGGCCCTGTCGGGTGAGCTCGTTCCCGACGCCGTCAACGTCCAGGGCGGCGTCATCGCCGAGGACGTCCGTCCCGGCATCCCGCTCACCGAGAAGCTCGGCCGGGTCTTCACCGCCCTGGCCGGCGAGGTCGCCCAGCAGATCGACGTCGAGGTCCGGGGCGAGATCACCGAGTTCGACGTCAAGGTGCTCGAGCTCGCGGCCCTCAAGGGTGTCTTCACCGACATCGTCGAGGACCAGGTCTCCTACGTGAACGCGCCGCTGCTGGCGGCCGAGCGGGGAACCGCCGTACGCCTCGTCTCCGACCCGGAGAGCCCCGACCACCGCAACCTGATCACGATCCGCGGCACCCTGGCCGACGGCTCGCAGATCTCGGTCAGCGGCACGCTCGTCGGCATCTCCCAGAAGGAGCGCCTCGTCGAGGTCAACGGCTTCGACATCGACATCGAGCCCACCGACCACCTGGCGTTCTTCACCTACGCCGACCGGCCGGGCATGGTCGGCACCGTCGGCGGCATCCTCGGCGCCTCCGGTGTCAACATCGCCGGCATGCAGGTCTCGCGCACGGACAAGGGCGGCGAGGCGCTGGTCGCCCTGTCGGTCGACTCCGTGATCCCGGCCGAGACGCTCGCCGAGATCGAGACGGCGATCAACGCGGTGTCCGTCCGCGCTGCCGACCTGGTCTGAGACCCACGGGCCTGCGGGCCTGAGCTACGCCACGGTGAGGCGGTCCGAGTCGTCTCGGGCCGCCTCACCTGTGCGTGCACGCGACGACGACACCGCCCACGCCTGGGCGAGCCGGGTGACGGCGAGCTCGAGCTCGTCGGCCGGCCTCGTCCAGGGGAGCCGGACGAAGTGCTCGAGCCCGCCCTCGACGGCGAACACCCGGCCGGCCGCCGCGATCACGCCCAGCCGCTCGGCCTCGGCGACCAGCGCGCTCGCGCGGGGCCGGGGGAGCCGGCACCACACCGCCAGCCCACCTGTGGGCCGGTGGAAGGTCCAGTCGGGCAGCTGCGTGTCGAGCGCGTCGAGCAGCACGTCGCGTTGCCGGCCGAGCCGCTCGCGGTTGGCCGCCCAAACGGCGTGCCTGTTCTCGATCAGGTGCACCAGGGCGAGCTGCTCGAGCAGGGGCGCGCCCAGGTCGAGGCTCATCCGCGCCTGCAGGAGCGCCGGCATCATCGGCTCGGGCACGCGCAGCCAGCCGAGTCGCAGGCCTCCCCAGAACTGCTTGCTGGCGCTGCCGATGGTGATCGCACCGGGGGAGTGGGTGGCGAAGGGAGCCGGCATCGCCTGTCCGTCGAGGGCCAGCGCCTGGTGCGCCTCGTCGACGACCGGGGTGACCCGGGCGCGCTTCAGCGCGGCGGCGTACTCGGCGCGCTGATCGTCACTCATCACGAGTCCGGTGGGGTTCTGGAAGTCCGGGATCAGGTAGGCGAGCCGGGGAGCGGCCTGGCGCACGATGGCCGCCGTCGCGGCGAGGTCCCAGCCGTCGGGGTCGACGGGCGCCGGCACCAGCCGGGCGCTGCGGTGGCCGAGCGCCTGCGTGGCGTTGGGGTAGACCGGGTCCTCGACGACCACCCGGTCGCCGGGCGACGTCAGGGCCTGCGCGACCACCGCGGCGCCGGCCAGCGCGCCGCTGGTGATCATGATCTGCTCGGGGGACGTCGGGAGCCCCCGCTCGGCATAGGTCTCGGCGACCACCTCGCGCAACCGGGCCAGCCCGGCGGGGTAGTAGCCGTGGTTGGACAGGTAGGGCGGGAGCTCGGCCACCGCTGCCTCGTAGGCCGCCGCGACGCCCGCCGGGGCGCTGGGCGCCGCACAGTTGAGGTCGACGACGTCGGGGTCCTGCGACCACGGGGCGAAGATGCGGTCGGTCACCGACGTCGCGTGCAGCGGCAGCCGGGTCACGGTGCCGGAGCCGCGGCGCGACTCGGCGTACTCCCGGTCCCGTAGCTCGGCATAGGCCCGCGTCACCGTGGTCCGACTGACGCCGAGGGCGGTGGTGAGCTCGCGCTCGCTGGGCATGCGGGTGGCCGCCGGGATGCGTCCCTCGCCGATCAGCAGGCGCAGGCCCTCGGCCAGCTCGAGGTAGAGGGGCCGCTCGTCGCCGGACAGCGGACCCACGAGAGTGGCCACTCGGGAAGCACTGATGGTGCGCGTCATGCAGACCACTCTTCCACGATTGGCTATCGAAGAGAAGGCCAATCTGTCGGAGAATGAGTCCATGAGCATCATCTCCGGCACGGCTGGCGTGCGTCCCCCCACCGCCCTCGTCGACCTCGGCCCGATCGCGCAGCTGCGCGCCGGTCGCCTCGGTCGCCGGGTGCCGCAGCTGCTGATCGGCCTCGTCCTGTACGGCGTCTCGCTGGCCATGATGCTCCGCGGGGCGCTCGGCCTGGCGCCGTGGGACGTGCTGCACTCCGGCTTCATCCGACACGTGCCGATGACGATCGGCCAGGCCGTGGTGCTGTTCAGCTTCATCGTGCTGATCTTCTGGATCCCGCTCAAGGAGAAGCCCGGCATCGGCACCATCGCGAACGCCTTCATCGTGGGCATGTCCGCCGACGCGACGCTGGCCGTGCTCGCCCCCGGCGACGGGATGGTCGCGCGGATCGCGCTGGCCCTGGGCGGTGTCGCCCTGTGCGGCATGGCCAGTGCGCTCTACATCGGCGCGCAGTTCGGCCGCGGGCCGCGCGACGGCCTGATGACCGGGCTCGCGCGCCGCACCGGGCTCTCGCTGCGACTGGTGCGCACCGGCCTCGAGGTGCTGGTCGTGGTGCTCGGCCTGGCGCTCGGCGGTGTGCTGGGCGTCGGGACGGTGCTCTACGCCGTACTCATCGGACCGCTGACCCAGCTGATGCTGCCGTGGTTCACCGTGGACCTGCCCGGTGCCGTCGACCTCACGTCAGCGGGCAGCCCAGTGGGCGGCGACGCGAGTCGGTGACAGCACCGAGTGGTAGACCGCGACGTTGTCGAGGTCGCCGGGGAACGACGAGCTGACCCCGTTCTGGTTGCCCGTGCTGCCCTGGCCGATCCGCCAGTAACCCGGGTAGCTGTTCACCGGCGAGGTGGTCCCGCTGGTGACGGCGACGCCGTCGACGTACACCACCGATGACCGCGCAGACGTGCTGGTCACGACCACGTGGTGCCACACGCCGTCGTTGTAGGCGCGCGGAGTGGTGATGCTCGTCGAGCGGTTGCTCCAGAGGCCGAAGGTCAGCTGTCCGGAGGGCTGGAGGAACACGATCCGGTCGGCGTCGGCTCCGCGCCAGTTGTCGTCACGGTCGTCCTCGAAGCCTGCGACATAGCCGCCGGCCGTCGAGGTCGTGCGCATCCACAGCTCGATGGAGTACGTCGCAGGCGAGGCGACGAACGTGGGTCCGAGCACGACCCGGCCGCCCGCCACACCGACCGCCGTCCCGGGGTTGCGGGGCAGGCCGCCCGGACGGCCCAGGGTGAGGGCGCCGTAGTACTGGCCGGTGCGGTTGTGCCCGGACCGGTCGGCGGCGTACGGCGACCCGCTGGACTCGTCGAGCAGCCAGAAACCGAACGGCTGGTCGGTGAGCACGGCGCCGACGTACTCCTGGACCCAGGTGCCCACCGTCCAGGAGTTGGAGCCGTTGGCCGAGCGAGCCGTGAACCCCGCGGAGACGGTCATGGGCGTCGCCCCGAGCAAGAGCAGCGCCACCCCGACGGCCGTGGGAGCGAGCGCGGTCCGCGCGACCGTGACCGGGCTCGGCGCAGGGCCGGGCTGGCGCACGCCCTTGGTGCGGCGACGCAGGCGGTCCCGTGGCGGCCGGTCGCTGCCCGCGCGCAACGTCGCCAGGCCGAAGGCCGACATGGTCAGCAGCAACCACGCCGCGAGGGGCAGCCACTGCCCGGATCCCAGCCAGACGACGGGGAGGCCCACGAACGGCACCAGCAGGATCGCCTGCGCCGTCAGGTCCGTGGCACGCACGGGCGTGGTGTCGGTGAACTGGTTCGCGTCACCCGCGGAGGTGAAGTCACCGTCGTCGCGGCGCTCGACCACGCGGTGCACGAGCAGCCGGTCGTCGGAGCGGCTCGGGTCGTCGAACACGTAGACGCGGCCCACGTGGACGGTGTCGGCCGCCTGCACCGGCCGGGCGAGCACCACGTCCCCGACGGCGATCGAGGGTCGCATCGAGCCCGTCTCCACGACGTAGGAGCCCCAGTGGATGAGCATCGGGGCCAGCGCCAGCGCGGCCAGGGTCAGGAAGACGGCTCGGTAGGCACGCGCGAGCAGCACGACGACCAGCCGGGACCACGAGGGGGTCCCGGCTGCGCCGTCCTGCGAGAGATGCATACGTGTGGTGTGACGCCGAGAGCCCTCAGTTGCTCCGCATCTCCCACTGGATGTCGATGCCGGTGCGCGAGTTCTGGAGCTGGTCCACCTGGGCCTGGGTCATGCCGGCGGTGTCGAATCGCCAGGTGATCCGGTAGGTCTTGGAGGAGGTTCCGGCCGGGACGGTCCAGCCGCCGACACCGCTCTCCCAGTTGTTGGCCTGGGCCAGCTGGGCCAAGGTGTAGTCGGGGACCAGCACGGTCTGGGGCTGGAAGCCGGTGCAGTCGGCGAAGGTGCCGCCCGTGCCGTCCTCGATGGTCACCTTGATCCGGTTCTCGAGGCCGGTGTTCGAGGGCACCGGGTTGACTGCGTAGCCCTTGACCGTGCTGGGCACCGAAGCGTTGGCCGTGACCTTGATGCACTTGTCGTCGGTCTGGTCCGGCAGCAAGTTGGCGACCTGGAACCGCGCGGACCCGTTGTCGTCGTCGGTCAGGTTGACCGAACCGGTGGACCAGTCGTTGCCGGAGTTGCGGGTCTGGCCGCTGAAGGCTGCGTAGGACGCCTGGTAGACCATGGCCGCCGCGCAGACGACGGCGACGGGAGTGGTCGCGCCGACGAGGAGCTTCTGGGCGCGACGAGAGGGCTTGTTCATGAATGTTCTCCAACGAGAAAGGGTCCGGACCGACGACGGTCCGGCGGGGTCGCCCCAAGGTAGGTAGCACCCACTCGCCTGTCCGCCGTGTGGGGGAAAAGTGGCACGACTGTGTATTGATTGGGGTGCACGCCCGAACCAGGTGCGAGCGCCAGCCAGGGAAGACCCTTCTAGCGACGCGTGGCGATGAGGGCCGACGCGTCGGGCGCGATCATCACCTCGACGGCGGTGAACCGCTCGTCGGTGAGCCACTCCTCGCGCAGGGTGTCGACGCGACCGTAGGAGATCGGCGGCCACATCTCGCACGGCGTGAAGTCGTCGAGCACCACGATGCCGCCCGGCTCGAGCAGGTCGACGACGGCGTCGACGCGCACCGACTCCGGGTCGCCCGAGTCGAGGAAGACGAGCGAGTAGGGACCGCGCTCGTGCAGGGTCGACCAGTCGGCCTCCAGCACCTCGACGCGGTCGTCGTCCTCGAAGATCTCGGCGGCTGCGGTGGCGAGCTTGGGGTTCAGCTCGGCGGTGATGATGCGGGCCCCGTTGCGTACGCCGCTGCGCAGCCAGGCAGTGCCCACCCCGCAGCCCGTGCCGAACTCGGCCATGGTGCCGCCGCGCGTGGCGGCCAGCGCAGCGAGCAGCCGACCGGTCTCGTTGCGGCAGAACGCGACGTAGCCCGCCTTGCGGGAGACGTCGAAGGCGCGGGACACGATGTCGGGTAGTTCGGGAGGGGCACTCATGAGGTTGTCGAGTCTTTCATGACAAGACGACTGTCTCGCATCGTGAGCAAGGTCGGCCAGATGGCTGCGCTGCCCGGGGTCGGGGGCGTACGGTCGGCTCACCATGCGGAGCGTTCTCGTACTTATTGATCGCCGCGGCGAGGCCTGAGACAGGGCCCACTCGTCGCGGTGTTCGACGTGCGACGACGTCGGTAGGGCCTTGTCAGCAGTGGTGGTTCACACCCTGCAGTGCCGGTTGGACCGGCACGACCAACGCCCCGCGGCGGATCTCGCTCCCGATGTGACTTCGCGCGATCCGCAGGCCGTCGGCTGACCCTCCTCACGCGATCCGTGGGACCAGTCGAACGATCTCCGCCGCGGGACGGGGGCAACACCCGACCGATCCCGAAGGAGCACGAGATGTACGACCTGT
Source organism: Nocardioides sp. CF8 (assembly GCF_000389985.1). Lineage (NCBI taxonomy): Bacteria > Bacillati > Actinomycetota > Actinomycetes > Propionibacteriales > Nocardioidaceae > Nocardioides > Nocardioides sp. CF8. Next base: position 2,876,403 of record NZ_CM001852.1, on the reverse strand, counting down.
ACCCCGACTGGGGCCCCGCCAGCCACAACCCCGAGAACCCGCGCAGCATCGAAGCGACCAACGCAGCACTGCAAGCGTCGCTTGACCTGCGAGACAACGGCGGCCAGCGCCCCGACGACAACTAGATTTCGCACATGACTACAGAGGCCACCGCCAGCCAGTCCGGCACCGTCCAGCTCGCCGTCATCCCCGGCGACGGCATCGGCCAGGAGGTCACCCCCGAGGCGCTCAAGGTCCTCGAGGCGGTCGACGTCCCGGTGAAGTTCGAGCAGACCCACTACGCGCTCGGCGCGGAGAACTACCTCGCCACCGGCGACGTGCTCCCGCCCTCCGTGCTCGCCGAGATCCGGCAGCACGACGCGATCCTGCTCGGCGCGGTCGGTGGCAAGCCCAACGACCCCAACCTGCCGCCCGGCATCCTCGAGCGCGGTCTGCTGCTCAAGCTCCGCTTCGAGCTCGACCACTACGTCAACCTGCGCCCGAGCCGGCTCTTCCCCGGCACCCCCTCCCCGCTGGCCGACAGCGTGCTCGACCAGGGCGAGATCGACTTCGTCGTCGTCCGCGAGGGCACCGAGGGTCCCTACACCGGCAACGGCGGCGCCCTGCGCGTCGGCACGCCCGCCGAGGTGGCCACCGAGGTCTCCGTCAACACCGCCTTCGGCGTCGAGCGCGTCGTCCGTGACGCCTTCGCCCGCGCCGAGCGCCGTCCGCGCAAGCACCTCACCCTGGTCCACAAGACCAACGTGCTGGTCAACGCCGGCTCGGTCTGGTGGCGGCTGTTCGAGGCCGTCGCAGCCGAGCACCCGGACGTCACCACCGACTACATGCACATCGACGCGGCGATGATCCACATGACGGTCAACCCGTCGCGCTTCGACGTGATCGTCACCGACAACCTCTTCGGCGACATCATCACCGACCTCGCCGCCGCCATCACGGGCGGCATCGGGCTCGCGGCCAGCGGCAACATCAACCCCGACCGCACCGCCCCCTCGATGTTCGAGCCCGTGCACGGCTCCGCGCCCGACATCGCGGGCCAGCAGAAGGCCGACCCGACCGCTGCGATCCTGTCGACCTCGCTGCTCCTCGACCACCTGGGGTACGCCGATGCGTCGGCCGCCGTCGAGGCGGCCGTGCTCGCCGATCTGGCCGAGCGGCAGGCAGGCACCACGCGCCGTACGTCCGAGGTCGGCGACGCGATCGCAGGCCGGCTCTAGCGTTAGATTGGCGACCATGGACATCAGCACCACGGCCAACCCCGCCCCGGTCGACGACGCACGTCTCTCCGGGATCCTCGCCAACCCCGGTTTCGGCATCCACTTCACCGACCACATGGTCACGATCGAGTGGACCCCGGACCGTGGCTGGCACGACGCGCGCGTGACGCCCTACGGCCCGCTCACGCTCGACCCGGCGACCGCCGTCCTGCACTACGCGCAGGAGACGTTCGAGGGGATGAAGGCCTACCGGCACGCGGACGGCTCGGTGCACCTGTTCCGGCCCGAGGAGAACGCCAAGCGGATGGCGCGCTCCTCGCAGCGGCTGGCCTTCCCCGAGCTGCCGGTCGCGGACTTCGTGGCTGCCGTCGAGGCACTGGTGAAGATCGACGAGCGGTGGGTGCCGACGAACACCGACGGTGGCGAGAAGAGCCTCTACCTGCGGCCGTTCATGTTCGCCAGCGAGGTCTTCCTCGGGGTCCGCCCGGCCCAGCACGTCACGTTCATGGTCATCGCCTCGCCCGCCGGCGCCTACTTCAAGGGCGGCATCAAGCCCGTCACGCTGTGGCTGACCGAGGACTACACCCGCGCCGGCCGCGGCGGCATGGGCGCGGCGAAGACCGGCGGCAACTACGCCAGCTCGCTCGTCGCGCAGCAGGAGGCCACGGCCCACGGCTGCGACCAGGTCGTCTTCCTCGACGGCCAGGAGGGCAAGTACGTCGAGGAGCTCGGCGGCATGAACATGTACTACGTCTTCGAGGACGGTCGCATCGTCACCCCGCAGACCGGCACCATCCTCGAGGGCATCACCCGCGCCTCGATCATCGAGCTCGCCGGCAAGCTCGGCCACCAGGTCGAGGAGCGCAAGTTCTCCATCGACGAGTGGCGCGAGGGCGTCACGAGCGGCGCGATCACCGAGATCTTCGCGTGCGGCACCGCCGCGGTGGTGACCCCCGTCGGGTCGCTGAAGTGGAACGGCGGCGAGGTGCCGGCGCCCCCCTCGACCGACCTCACCATGCGGATCCGCTCGGCTCTGGTCGACGTCCAGTTTGGCCGCGCCGACGACACGTTCGGCTGGATGCACCAGGTCGACTGAGCGCCTGACGGGTTCTCCGGGCCCGCCCCGGTAATCTCCGTGCGTGACCACCTCCCGTCCCGAGCAGGCACCGCCGGGTCTCTTCGTCGGCGACTACGAGCTGCTGACGCGCCTCGGTGAGGGCGGCATGGGCGTGGTCCACCTCGCCCGCAAGCCCGGTGGCGAGCGGGTCGCGCTCAAGGTGCTGCGCCCGCACATCGTCGGCGACGACGAGGCGCGGCGCCGGCTGGCGCGCGAGGTGTCGTCGCTGACGCGGGTGAAGTCGCGCCGCGTCGCCGAGATCCTCGACGCCGACCCGTGGGGCGAGATCCCGTTCGTCGCGACCCGCTACGTCCCCGGTCTCTCCCTGCACGACCACATCCACGAGGAGGGACCGCTCGAGGGCGACGACCTCGTGTGGTTTGCGACCTGCCTGGCCGAGGCGCTGGCCGCGGTCCACGGCGTGGGTGTCCTGCACCGCGACATCAAGCCCTCCAACATCTTGATGGAGGGCCGCACCCCGATCCTGATCGACTTCGGGCTGGCGCGGGTGGCCGACGACCCCAAGCTCACCCACACCGGCTGGCTGCTCGGCACGCCCGGCTACCTCGCCCCCGAGATCCTCTTCGGCGAGGACGCCTCGACGGCCTCCGACGTGCACTCCTGGGCCGCGACGGTCGCCTTCGCCGGCACCGGTCGCGCGCCGTTCGGTCGCGGTCCCTCCATGGCGATCATGGACCGCGTACGCCGCGGGGAGCACGACCTGTCCGACCTCGACCCGAGCATCCGGCGGGCCGTGACCGACGCGCTCGACCCCGAGCCGCGCAACCGACCGACCCTCGACGAGCTGCGCGAGTGGCTCTCCACCCGCGGCCCGCACACGGCTGCCGCGCCGGCCGACGACCCGTTCACCATGCCGATGGCGGTCGCCGCGATGGCAGGGACCACCGCCCCGACCGAGGTCGCGGAGCCCGCCCTTCGACCTGAGTCTCCTCGAGACTCAGGTCCGAGCGAGCCCCCCGGTTGGGCCGCGCGCGAGACCGCACCGCAGCGACAGTCGACCCGGGTGCTGCCGGACGGATCCACCCAGACCATCGGGAGCGACGAGGCAGCCCCCGCGCCGCCGGCGCGCCCCGTCGGCGGCTTCGAGAAGCTGCGCCGGGGGATTCTCGTGCTGGCGGGGATCGGGGTCGTCGGTGCGGCGGTGGCGCTGGCGCCGTACGTCGCGATCGCTGTCCTGACCCTGCTCGTCTGGATCCTGCGCAGCGGTTCGATGGCGGCGAGCTCGGCTGGCGCCCGCCGACAGCTGCGTGGTGCCAAGTGGTACGACGGCGTGCAGGTGCTGCTGGCGGCGCCCTGGCACGCGGTCGCCTCGATCCCGGGCGCGCTGCTGCTCGTGCTGTGGAGCATCGGGCTCGGCCTGGCCGCGGCGCTGCTGTGCTTCGCGGTCGGCGCCTCGATGCTGGTGAGCCTCGCCATCATCGGCGTCGTGCTCGGCGGCGCGATGTGGTGGGGACCGGGGAGCCGTCGGCTGCGCGGCCCCGTGCACCGGCTGTCCCACCCGATCAGCGCCCGGCCGCTGCTGTGGTTCTTCGCCGCCGTGGCGACCCTCGCCGTGGCCAGTGGGCTCGCCGCCACCGCTCTCGCGCAGGGGACCGACTGGGCGCCGGCGGCCGAGCGGCCGTTCGCCGACATGAGCCTGCCGTCGTGGCTCCAGCCCTGACGCAGCCCCCGCGCGGCCCTGACCGCGATCCGAGACCGATCGCGGTTCTCGCTCCTCGACCTGCTGTCCGTGGCACAGTAGGGGTATGCGCACCACCAGCACCATCATCATTTCCTAGCGCGACGGGTCTCCCGCCGCGCCAACCTCCTGACCCCGGGAGGTTTTTTTGTGCCCCGATCTGCTCCGATGAGAAGGATTCATCCGATGTCCCAGCCGCTCGACCTGCAGGGCTCCTTCCACGTCTACGACACGACGCTGCGTGACGGCGCGCAGCAGGAGGGGCTCAACCTCTCCGTCGCCGACAAGCTGACGATCGCGCGCCAGCTCGACGGGCTGGGGGTCGGCTTCATCGAGGGCGGCTGGCCGGGCGCCAACCCCAAGGACACCGAGTTCTTCCGGCGCGCGAGCCAGGAGCTCGACCTGCGCCACGCGCGCCTCGCGGCCTTCGGGGCCACCCGGCGGGCCGGGGTCAGGGCGGCCGACGACCCGCAGGTCGCCGCGCTCCGCGACAGCGGCGCCTCGGTGGTGACGCTGGTCGCGAAGTCGCACGACCGCCACGTCGAGCTGGCCCTGCGCACCACCCTCGAGGAGAACCTCGCGATGGTGCGCGACACCGTCTCCCACCTCCGTGCCGAGGGCCAGACGGTCTTCCTCGACGCCGAGCACTTCTTCGACGGCTACCGAGACAACCGTGACTACGCCCTCGAGGTGTTGCGTACGGCGACGGAGGCCGGCGCCGAGGTCGTCGCCCTGTGCGACACCAACGGCGGCATGCTGCCCGACTGGGTCTCCGACGTGGTCACCGACGTGATCGCCTCGACGGGTGCCCGGGTCGGCATCCACGCCCACAACGACTCCGGCTGCGCGGTCGCCAACTCGCTGGCCGCCGTCGCTGCCGGCGCGACCCACGTGCAGGGCTGCATCAACGGCTACGGCGAGCGCACCGGCAACGCCGACCTGGTCACCGTCGTGGCCAACCTCGAGCTCAAGCTCGACCGGGCGGTGCTGCCGGCCGGGCTGCTGCGCGAGGCCACCCGGATCGCGCACGCCGTGGCCGAGGTGACCAACGTGCCGCCGGCGTCGCGCCAGCCCTACGTCGGCACGTCCGCCTTCGCGCACAAGGCCGGCCTGCACGCCTCGGCGATCAAGGTCGACCCCAACCTCTACCAGCACATGGACCCTATCGGCGTCGGCAACGACATGCGCCTGCTCGTCTCCGACATGGCCGGTCGTGCCTCGATCGAGCTCAAGGGCAAGGAGCTCGGCTTCGACCTCTCCGGCGACCGCGAGCTCGTGACTCGCGTGACCGACCGGGTCAAGGCGATGGAGCAGACCGGCTACACCTTCGAGGCGGCCGACGCCTCCTTCGAGCTGCTCCTCGTCGAGGAGGTCGAGGGCGTCCGCCCCTCCTACTTCGACGTCGAGTCGTGGCGCGTCATCACCGAGACCACGCCCGACGGCGAGGCGGTGTCCGAGGCCACGGTCAAGCTGCGCTCCGAGGAGGTGCGCTACGTCGTGACCGGCGAGGGCAACGGCCCCGTCAATGCCCTCGACGCCGCGCTCCGCTCGGCCATCGGCCAAGCCTTCCCGGAGGTCGCGAAGTTCGAGCTGATCGACTACAAGGTGCGGATCCTCGACCAGGGCCACGGCACCGACGCGATCACCCGGGTGCTGATCGAGACCTCCGACGGCGAGTCGTCATGGGTCACGGTCGGGGTCGGTCACAACGTGATCGAGGCGTCGTGGGGCGCGCTCGTCGACGGGCTGACCTTCGGGCTGCGCAAGCACCACCGCTGACGCTCAGCCGGCCACCACGCGACGTACGAGGTCGTCCCAGGCGGCCTCGATCCGCTCCAGGGTGACGTCGTCGGCCTGCTGCTGCTCGATCATGGTGATGTCGAGCGGGGCCAGGATGGCGATCGCCAGCAGGGGCAGGTCGCCGTCGACGCCCAGCTCGCCGAGCAGGTAGCGCACGTGCATGATCGCGAACGCCGCAGCCGCGCGCGAGCGGGCGCCGCTGCTGCCGGTGGCGGCCTTGATCAGGGCGCCGTGGGTGACGTTGAGCCGCAGCCGGGAGTGTCCCATCGCGAGCAGCCGGTCGTGGGCCGCGGCGCCGGGACCCAACGGTGGCGGGCCAGCCAAGACGGCGGACTGCCACTCGGTCTCCGAGCGGTTGAGCACGGCCGCCATCAGGCCCTCGCGGCTCTCGAAGCGCCGGAACAGGGTGCCCTTGCCGACCCCCGCCGCGTGCGCGACGCAGTCCATGGAGAGGCCCTCGACGCCGACCTCGTCGACGAGCCGGGACGCGGCAGCCAGGATCGCGTCGCGGTTGCGGGCGGCGTCGGCGCGCTCGTGAGGCGGCTCGTCGGCCATCGGGAGACTGATCGGCACGTCGTCAGGGTAGTTGTCGTGCCCGGCGGACGGCCGTGTGCTGGAAATTCTCCGCGATCGGGAATGTAAACGGACCGTGGTCCGTTTGAACCGGCATGACTACCTCGAACCAGACCCGTGTCGCTGTCCTCGTCGGCTCCCTGCGTGCCGACTCGCTCAACCGTCGCATCGCCGAGCACCTCTCGGCCAACGCCCCCGAGGGCGTCACCATCGACATCGTCGAGGGCCTCGACCAGATCCCGTTCTACAACGAGGAGCTCGACGGCGAGACCGTCCCCGCGAGCGCCGTCGCCCTGCGTGTCGCCGTGGCCGCCGCCGACCGCCTGCTCGTCGTGACGCCGGAGTACAACGGCACCATGCCGGCCGTCCTCAACAACGCCATCGACTGGCTCTCGCGCCCGTACGGCGCCGGCGCCATCGTGGGCAAGCCGTTCGCGGCCGTCGGCGCCACCCCGACGCCGTACGGCGGCAAGTGGTCGCACGAGCACGCGCGCCACTCCGCGACCATCGCCGGCGCGACCGTCGTCGAGGGCATCGTCGCGAGCGAGTCGGCCCTCAACGGTGACCTGCTCGCCGACGAGGCAGCGGTCGAGCGCCTCGTGGGTGCCCTGACCGCCCTCGTGTCGCACGAGACCGTCGCTGCGGCCTGATCCCCGGCGTGCGCCGCGGCGCGCGAGTACCGTCGGGTCGTGCCTCCACTGCATGACCTGACCGCCCTCGAGCAGGGTGAGCTCGTGCGCCGCGGCGACGTCACGCCGCTCGACCTCGTCGAGCACTACCTCGAACGCGCCGACACCGTCGGCGCGTTCGTCACGTCCACGCCCGAGCAGGCGCGCGCGCACGCACGCAGGCTCCGGGACGGCGGTCGCCCCGAGGGTGCCGGCCCGTTGTGGGGAGTGCCCACCGCGATCAAGGACCTGCACCCGACGGCCGGCGTGCGCACGACGTTCGGCTCGGCGGCCTACGACGGCTTCGTGCCCGACGAGTCGGACGACCTCGTCCTCACCGTCGAGGCCGCGGGGATGCCCAGCCTGGGCAAGACGAACACACCGGAGTTCGGCTCGCCCTGCTACACCGAGCCCGACGTCGCCCCGCCGGCAGTCACCCCGTGGGATCCCCGCCGCACGGCTGGCGGGTCCTCCGGTGGTGCCGCGGCCGCGGTGGCCGCCGGGCTCGTCCCCGTGGCGCCGGGCTCGGACGGCGGTGGCTCCATCCGCATCCCGGCGTCGTGCTGCGGGCTGGTCGGGCTGAAGCCGACGCGCGGTCGGATCAGCGGCGCTCCGCGGTACGGCGATCCGGTCGGCCTGGCCACGCCCGGTCCGCTGGCGCGCACGGTGCGTGATGCCGCCGCCCTGCTCGACGTGCTCGCCGGTCGGCGGGTGGGTGATCCCTCCTGGGCGCCACCCCCTCTCGACTCGTTCCTGACTGCCTGTGACCGCGACCCCGGACGTCTCCGGGTCGCTCGCTTCATCACACCAGTCATCACCGACAGTGAGGTCGAGCCTGTCGTGCGCACGGCGTGGGACGAGGCGTCCGCCATGCTCGCCGGCCTCGGTCACGACGTGGTGGACATCGACGTGCCGCTGCCCCGCGAGGCGGTGGCGACCTTCGAGGTCTGCTGGGCGGTCCTCACGGCGATGGCCGAGGTCCCGGAGGGGCGCGAGCACGAGATCCGACCGCTTACGCGGTGGCTGAGCGAGAAGGGGCGGGCCGTCAGCGCTCCCGAGTTCGGCCTCGCGATCGGCCAGCTCCGGAGGTATGCCGCGGACGCGCTGGCCAGCCTGGCGCCGTACGACCTCGTGCTCACGCCGACCGTCGCGACCCTTCCTCCCTTGGTCGGCGACCTGCGCGACGACGAGGACCCGGCGGCCGACTTCGAGGCGCAGAAGCGGTTCACGCCATGGACGAGCGCGTGGAACGTGACCGGGATGCCGGCGGTCTCGCTGCCTCTCCACTGGACGCCGGACGGTCTCCCCGTCGGCGTGATGCTGGCCGCGCGGCCGGCCGAGGAGGAGCTGCTGCTCTCGGTCTCGGCGCAGGTCGAGGCCGCCGCTCCGTGGGCCGGTCGGCAGCCACCGGGGTGGTGAGCCGCGTCAGGTCGCCGGCTCGAACAGCTCGACGAGGTTTCCGGCGGGGTCGGTGAGCAGGACCTGGCGACCGCCCGGCCCGGAGACGACGTCGCTGGCGAAGGGCAGTCCGGCCTCCCGGAGCCGGGCCACGAGCGCGTCGAAGTCGTCCACGACAAGGTGGATGCGGTTGCGGCCGGCCGACATGGAACCGTCGGGAGTCGCGCGGGCGCCGGAGCTGGCGGTGCCGGAGAGCAGGAGCCGCAGGGGCCCGCGCACGACGTCGGCGAAGGGTGGCGCCGGGTGCGAGAGCAGCTCGAACCCGAGGTGCGTGGTGTAGAACTCGACGGCTGCGTCGACGTCGTCGACGAGGTAGCGCACGCTGGCGTACTGGTCGGATGCATTCATGGTGAACCTCCGAGCGGGCCGGGTAGTTGAGTGAGGGTTTGTCGTGATCTCGTCGAGATCCGACAAGTTCTCACTTAACTACGCCCTGCCTCCTGCGTGAACCACCCAGGAGCGGCTGCGAGGAATGCCGACTGCTCCAGCGACCCGACGTCGGCCGGGATCACCGCGAGCACGGGCAGTCCCGTCACGCGCGGCAGGTCGTCGAGGTTGCAGCGCTCGGCGAGGTCGGGCGAGGCCGGCCAGGACCCGATGACCAGCCCCTCCGGCTCGAGGCCACGCGTGCGCAACGCGTCGACGGTGAGCTCGGTGTGGTTGAGCGTGCCCAGCCCGGCAGCGACGACGACCACGACGGAGGCGTCCAGCGCGGCGGCGAGGTCGAGCAGCGTTCCGCCCTCGGAGTCGAGGCGCACGAGCAGTCCGCCCGCACCCTCGACGATCACCGTGTCGAAGTCGTCCGCGAGCCCACGGACCCGGGCGGCGTGCTCCGCCACGCTCGGCAGCGTGACCCCGACCAGCCGGGCGGCGGTGTCGGGCGCGAGCGGATCGGGCAGGCGGACCAGCTCGGTGACCTCGCAGCCCGCGAGGCGGCGTACGTCGTCGACGTCACCGACCTCGCCGGGCAGGACGCCCGTCTGCACCGGCTTGACCACGACGACCGACCCGGCGGCGCGTGCGGCCAGGGCCGCGGTCGCGACGGTCTTGCCCACGCCGGTGCCCGTGCCGGTGACGACGAGGATCATCGGTGCGCCTCGACGACCTTGGCCAGCAGGTCGCCCGCCTTCGCCCACGCGTCGTCGGGCACGCCCGCGTTGGTGGTGATGCGCAGGCGCGAGATGCCGTCCGGCACCGACGGCGGCCGGAAGCAGCCGACGCGCACGCCGTGCTCCAGGCACTCGGCCTGGGCAGCGATCGCGACGTGCGGCGAGGTCATCGGCACGGAGAGTACGGCGCCCGCCGGGACGTCCACGCCGAGCCGCGCGGCGAGGGACTCGACGCGGGCGCGGACCACGCCCGGCAGGTCCGGTCGCGAGCGCAGCACCCGCAGGGCGGCGAGGGCGCCACCGGTCGCGGCCGGGTTGAGCGCGGTGTCGAAGATGAACGGTCGCGCCCGGTTGACGAGGTGGTGGACCAGGGCGGGGGAGCCGAGGACGGCGCCGCCCTGGGCGCCGAGCGACTTGGACAGCGTGGCCGTGACGACGACGTGGGGCGCGGAGGCGAGGCCGAGCGCCTTGACCAGTCCTTCGCCGGCAGTGCCCGCCACACCGAGCCCGTGGGCCTCGTCGACGACCAGCAGTGCGTCGTGGCGGGCGCAGACGGACGCCAGGTCCGTCAGGGGAGCGGCGTCGCCGAGCACGGAGTAGATCGACTCGGCCAGCACGATCGCGCGCCGACTCCCTGCACCCGCGAGGGCCTGGTCGACAGCGGCCACGTCGCCGTGCGGGGTGACCGCGATCTCGGCGCGCGACAGGCGGGCGGCGTCGATCAGGGACGCGTGGATGTGGGCGTCGGAGACGATCAAGGTGTCGCGGTCGGCCAGTGCGGTGACGACCGCGAGGTTGGCGTGGTAGCCGGTCGACATGACGAGCGCGGCGGGCTGTCCCAGGAAGACGGCCAGCTCCTGCTCGAGCGTCGCGTGCAGGCTCAGGGTGCCGGTGACCAGCCGGGACGCCCCGGCGCCGGCGCCCCACGTGCGGGCGGCGTCCGCGGCCGCGGCGACGACGACGGGGTCGCGCGAGAGCCCGAGGTAGTCGTTGCCGGCGAGGTCGATGACGTCGTCGTCGGAGCCGCGCGGCCGCAGCCTGCGGGTCAGCCCGGCGGCGTCACGGCGGACGGCCTCGTCGGTCAGCCACGTCTCCCAGGCGCCCATCACGCCACCTCCGCGGCCGCGAGCATCGCCGCGCAGATCGTGTCGATCTCGTCGTCGGTGCAGATGTAGGGCGGCATCGTGTAGATCAGGTCGCGGAACGGTCGCAGCCACACCCCGGCTGCCAGGGCGGCGTCCGTCGCGACGGCCACGTCGACCGCGTGGTCGAGCTGGATCACGCCGACGGCGCCGATGGTGCGTACGCCGAGCACGCCGGGTCGCGCGGCCGCTACGGCGAGCCCGGGGGTCAGGCGCTCGTTGATGCGGGTGATCGTCGCCTGCCAGTCGTTGCTGAGCAGGAGGTCGATGCTGGCCGAGGCGACGGCGCACGCTAGCGGGTTGGCCATGAAGGTGGGGCCGTGCATCAGCACGCCGCCCGGCTCGATCCGGTCCGCGACCTCGCTGGTGCACAGCACTGCCGCGAGCGACATGTAGCCGCCGGTCAGCGCCTTGCCCAGGCAGAGGATGTCCGGCTTCACCTCGGCCGCGTCCATGGCGAAGAGGTGGCCGGTGCGGCCGAAGCCGGTCGCGATCTCGTCGAAGACCAGCACCAGGTCGTGCTCGTCGGCGATCTCGCGAAAGACGGTCAGGCACTCGGCCGGGTAGGGGTGCATGCCGCCGGCGCCCTGGAGGAGCGGCTCCACGATCAGGCCGGCGATGCCGGACGCGTGCTCGGCGGCGAGGGCTCGCAACGCGGACGCCCACTCCTCGATCGGCTCACCGACCGCGGGAGGTCGGGGCCCGAAGACCTGATCGGGGAGGACGCCCGACCACAGCGTGTGCATGCCGCCCTCGGGGTCGCACACGCTCATCGCGTCGAAGGTGTCGCCGTGGTAGCCGCCACGCACGGTCAGGAAGCGCCGGCGCCCCGGTCGTGCCTGCATCGCCATCTTCATCGCGACCTCGACGCTGACCGAGCCGCTGTCGGCGAAGAAGACGTGCGGCAGACCGGTCAGCTCGACCAGCTGCTGGCCGAGCCGGACCGCGGGCTCGTGGGTCAGCCCGCCGAACATCACGTGTGAGAAGTCGGCGAGCTGTCGGCGTACGGCATCGTCCAGGACCGGGTGCCGGTAGCCGTGGATCGTCGCCCACCACGACGACATCGCGTCGATGGCCACGCGACCGTCGATCTCGAGCCGAGCACCTGACGCGGCCGTGACCAGGCGCGTCGGTGCCGGCGTCGTGAGGGAGGTGTAGGGGTGCCAGAGGTGCGCGCGGTCCCAGTCGAGCAGGTCGGGCATCAGGCGTTGGCGGCGACGGTCGTCCCCGCCCCGCGTCGACGGATGGCCGGGTCGTGCGACTGACCGGCGGCGACCTGGGCGTCATGCTCGTCCGAGCCGAGCACCACGAAGCCGTTGTCGCGGATCAGCTCGAGGTCGGTCTCGGCCGCCTGGCCCTCGGAGGTGAGGTAGTCGCCGAGGAAGATCGAGTTGGCGACGTGGAGTGCGAGGCCCTGCAGCGAGCGCAGGTGCATCTCGCGACCGCCGGCGATCCGGACCTCGCGGTCGGGGCACACGAAGCGCGCCATCGCCAGGATCTTCACGCAGCGGGTGGGGTCGAGCTCCCACGTGTTCTCGTACGGCGTGCCGTCGAAGGGCATCAGGAAGTTGACCGGGATCGAGTCGGACTCCAGCTCGCGCAGGGCGAAGAGGGCCTCGACCAGCTGCTCGTCGGTCTCGCCCAGGCCGGCGATCAGGCCGGAGCAGGGGGAGAGCCCGGCGGTCTTGGCCTTGGTCACCGTGTCGACGCGGTCGGCATAGGTGTGGGTCTGCACGATCGTGTCGTGGTGGGACTCGGCGGTGTTGATGTTGTGGTTGTAGGCGTCGACGCCGGCGTCCTTGAGCCGCTCGGCCTGGCCCTCCTTGAGCAGGCCGAGACAGGCGCAGACCTCGACGCCGGGGTTCTCGCCCTTGATGGCGCCGACCATCTCGGTGACCTTGTCGATGTCGCGGTCACTCGGACCGCGACCGCTGGAGACCATGCAGACGCGGGTGGCGCCGCCCTTGAGCCCGGCCGCGGCCTGCTCGAGCGCCTCGTCGGTCTTGAGCCAGGAGTACTTCAGGATCGGCGCCGTCGAGCCGAGCGCCTGCGAGCAGTAGTTGCAGTTCTCCTGGCACAGGCCGGACTTGAGGTTGACGAGGTAGTTGACCTTGACCGTGTTCCCGAAGTGGGCCCGGCGCAGCCGTCCGGCCGCCGCGACCACGTCGAGCAGCTCCGCGTCGCTCGCGCGGAGCACCGCGAGCGCGTCGTCGGGGGTGGCGGCGCCACCGGCGAGGATGCGGTCGGCGATCTGGGCGAAGGTCGTCGTCATGGTTTCTCCTGGTGGGGTGGGTGATCAGTCGTGGATGCCGCGGGCGTGCAGGGCGTCGCCGGTGGCACGGGCGTGGGCGACGACCCGGATGACGAGGGGCGTCAGCCGGGCCCGGGGATCGCGTTCGAGGCCGCGCGCCACAGCGGCGTCGCGGGTCTCGTCGGCGAGCTTGAGGGTGGTGGGGATGCCGCGCAGCAGCAGGGAGAAGGCGAGCGCGACGCCGTCGGGGTCGACGCCGATGCGGCGCAGCGGGCGCAGTCCGCGCGTGATGGTGTCGAGCATCTCGTCGACCGGCGTGGTGACCGTGAGGACCGTCGCGAGCAGCACGAGGGTGACCAGGTCGCCGACGGACTCGACCGCGCGCATCCAGCCCTGCTGCCACCACAGGTAGGCCGCCAGCATCGCGACGACGAGCAGCAGGCCGCGCAGCGAGCGGAGCAGGGAGCGCCAGCCCATCCGGGAGGAGGCGACGACGGCCAGCGTCACGGCGAGCTCGGCGACCACGGTGGCCGGGCCGTGCAGGGCGACGACGACGATGCTCGCGGCCAGCAGGCCCAGCAGCTTGGCCCCGGCGGGGAGCCGGTGCAGCCACGTCGTGCCGGGCTGGTGGAGCCCCAGCAGGTCGCCGCTCATGCCGTCACCCGGTAGTGGGCGACGGCTGCGGCTGCGGGCCCGTCGAACGCGACGCGACCGTCCGCCATCACGATCCCGCGCTCGCAGCGGGCGGCCAGGTCGAGGTCGTGGGTGACCAGCACGAGCTGCTGGGGGAGCGAGAGCAGCAGGTCGCCGATCCGGCGGGCGTTGGCGAGGTCGAGCAGCGTGGTCGGCTCGTCGGCGACGACGACGTCGGGCTCGATCGCCAGGACTCCGGCGAGCGCGAGCAGCTGGCGCTGGCCGCCGGAGAGCGAGTGGACGCTGCGGTCGCCGAGGCCCTCGAGGCCGTAGTCCGCCAGCAGCGTCTCTGCCGCCGCGCGCCGCAGGTGCTTGTCCCGGTGGTGGCGGCGCAGCGAGAGCGCGATGTCCTCGACGGCCGTCGGCATCACCAGCTGGGCAGCCGGGTCGGTGAAGACGAACCCGACCTTGCGGCGTACGGCGCGGCCCTCGCGTGCGACGTCGAGGCCGTCGACGCGCACGCGGCCGGTCGAGGCGGTCACGAGACCGTTGAGGAGGCGGGCGAGGGTGGACTTGCCCGACCCGTTGGGACCGATCAGCGCGATGCTCGGCTCGGTGAGGGACAGCGAGGTCTCCTCGAGCACGACGACGTCACCGTCCGCCACGGGGAAGCGGACGGTGACGCGGTCGAGCTCGATGCGGCTCACGCCGCGAGCGCGTCCTCGGGCTGCTCGGTGCGCCGGGCGCCGAGCAGGTCCGGGAAGGCGCGGTGGACCGCGGTCGCGACGATCGCGACGGCGATGTTCTTGAGCACGTCGCCGGGCCAGAAGAACTTGTCGAAGTCGAAGGCGCCGGCCCAGGTCATCGGGACTCGCAGCACCAGGCCGGCCATGCCGAGGGTGTGGATGAAGACGGCGCTGCTGACCAGCCCGGCGGCGAAGATCAGCGGCAGGCTGGTCTGGATCGCGCGGCGGGGGAGCCGCTCGACGATGAAGCCGCACAGGCCCGCGGCCAGCGGGAAGCCGACGAGGTAGCCCGCCGACGGACCTGTCAGGACCCCGAGCCCGGCAGCGCCGCTGGTGAAGATGGGCAGCCCGGCCGCGCCGGCGACGACGTAGAGCAGGGCGGCCAGGAAGCCGCGACGAGCGCCTAGGACGGCGCCGCTGAGCAGCACGCCGAAGGTCTGCAGCGTGATCGGCACCGGTCCGCCGATGCCGATGGCCGGGGAGATCGCGCAGACGGCGATCAACGCGGCGAAGCCGGCGATCAGGGCGATGTCGGTGCCCGTGCTGCGGCTGGGTGCGATGCTCATGACGACTGCTCTCGGATCAGGGGGACTGACCTGAACAGTGGTCAGTTGAACGGCGTTCAGGTTAGGCTGCGGGGGACGTGTCGGTCAACGGACGGCGGGGAGTGAGATGCGTTACCACCGCGATGACGTGCTCGCGCACGCACACCAGCTGGTCGCGACCTACGGTCTCGGCGCGCTGACGATGCGCCGGCTCGGCGCCGAGCTGGGCGTGCAGCCCAGTGCGATCTACCACCACTTCGCCAACAAGCAGACGCTGCTCGCTGCGGTCGCCGAGGAGATCCTCCGCCGCGGCCAGCGCCCCCGCACGGCCGACGACGCCGACTGGACCGGCCGGGTGCACGAGGTCTGCGCCGAGCTGCGCGACGCGATGCTCGCCTGCACCGACGGCGCCGACGTGGTCGCCACGGTGTGGGCCTTCGGCATGGGGGTCCAGGGCCCGCCGCTCGAGCTCGAGGCGATCCTGCGCGAGGCCGGGCTGGACGACCAGCTCGCGCTCGTCGGGAGCCGGACGCTGCTCCACTACATCTTCGGTCACGCCTTCGAGGAGCAGACCGCGATCCAGGCGATCAGCGCCGGTGCTGTGGAGCGCGAGCTCGACTCGCTGCCCGACTTCTGGACCGGCCTGGAGGTCGTCGTCGACGGTCTCCGCTCGCGCGTCGAGGCTGCCGTCAGGGCGTGACGTCGGCGCCGTACAGCTCAGCGAGCAGCACGGCACCCATGAGGTCGAGCTTGGTGCGCCGCAGCTGGGCCACCGACAGGTCGACGCCGTCGAGCGAGGCCCCGCGCAGGTCGGCGTCGTCGAGCTTCGTCTCCCGCAGCGTGGCCCGGTCGAGCTGCGCCTTGGTGAGTACGGCGAACGACAGGTCGCTCATGGACAGGTCGGCCTCGCGCAGGTCGACCCCGGTGAAGTCGATCCTGCTCAGGTTGGCTCCGCGGATGGTGACCGACTGCCACTGCCCGCCGCGCAGGGTCAGCGGTCGCATCGTGCACTCGGAGAAGACGCTGCCGACCAGCTTGCAGCCGTCGAAGGTCGCGTCGAAGAACTTGCAGCGCCGGAAGTCGCAGGCGACGAACGCCGTCGACGTGTGCACGCTCGAGCCGAAGGAGCAGTTGTGGAACGTGCAGCGCTCGAACGTCGCCCCGGACGTCGTCGCCTCGCTGAAGTCGACGCCGCTGAAGGTGCAGTCAACGAAGCTCGCGGCGCCGAGGTCCTCGGCGTACCAGTCGTCGTTCTTGTACTGGCGGCCGTCGGCCTGCATGGGGGTCGGCGGCTCGTCGGTCACGCCGCTCACGCTAACCGGGCCGAGCCCGGGCGCAGCCGCCGGTAGGGTCGGGCGCGTGATCGCGTCCCATGCCCACCGCTTCATCTTCCTCAAGACTCGCAAGACGGCGGGCACGAGCGTCGAGATCGCGCTGTCGAAGGTGTGCGGCCCCGACGACGTCATCACGTTGATCAGCCCTGAGGACGAGGAGCTGCGCCGCAACGCCGGTGGCCTCCCGCCCCAGAACTTCGAGTCGCCGCCCCTGCCGCGACGGGCCTTCAACCACATGAGCGCGCGGCTCACGCGCGACGTCGTCGGCGTCCCCGCCTGGCGCGACTACTACAAGTTCGCGATCGAGCGGAACCCGTGGGACGCCGTCGTCTCGCTGTACTACTGGAAGTACAAGGACCTGCCCGACCTGCCCGACTTCGAGAAGTACGTCAGCGAGGAGTGGATCGAGCAGCTCGCCAACAACCGCCGGATGTATCGCATCCGCGGCCGTCTCGCCGTCGATCGCGTCCTGCGCTACGAGCGCCTCGCCGACGAGCTCGACGAGGTGTGGGACCACCTCGGTCTCCCCGGCTCGCCCGACCTTCCGCGCGCCAAGGCCAACGCCCGCCCCGCCGGTCACTACCGCGAGCTGTACACCGACGCCTCCCGGGCCCGCGTCGCCGACGTGTTCGCCGACGCCATCGAGGCGTTCGACTACGAGTTCTGACCCGACCGTGTGGCTTCGGGGCCTGCGGGTGACTCCAGATCCACACGGCCGCTCGCCTGGCTCCGCGCGAGCTCCTCGATCTCGCCCGTGACCGGGTCCCACCAGCGCAGCCGGGTGCAGGTCAGTGTGGCCGGGGCAGGGTGCGCGTCCAGGACCTCCAGCAGCTCGGCCAGCCGGGTCCGCGGCACTCGGCGCGCGAGCGTGACGTGCGGGGTCCAGACCGGGTGTCGCAGGTCCGGCACGCGGTCGCGCACGCGGGCAGCGGCGGCGGCCAGCGTGTGGTCCGGCTCGACGAGGAGGGCGACCGTGACTCGCGCGCCCACTCCGAGGAGCACGACGCCGCGCACGACGAGGGTGGCCGGCAACGCGATCGTCGCGGTCGCGACAGCCGTCAGCGCCGGGTCGAGCGTCTGGGCAGCGACGAGCGTGAGGTGCGGGGCGTTCGTCATGGACCTGTGATCGGCCTGGGACGGCAGTCCCGCCGCCCGGAGCGCCTCCCACTGCCTGACAACGGCCGCCTCGCTCGCGTCGTCGAAGCTCAGCTCGAGGGCGAAGTCAGCCACGGGGGCAGGCTACCGAGTGGCGAGCAGTCGCTCGCACTCCTCGATCAGTCTGCGCCGCAGCGGCGCGCCCCGCTCCGCGAACGCCCGCTGCGCGCGGACATAGGTTGCCTTCCCCTCCGGCGTCTCGATCGGGATCGGGTCGAAACCGAGGTCCAGCAGGTCGTACGGCGCCGCGCGCATGTCGAGGACACGGATCTCGCGCGCCAGCTCGAAGCAGTCGGCGACCAGGTCGCTGCAGATCATCGGGGTCAGGCGGAACGCGTGCTTGTAGAGGTCCATCCCCGCGTGCAGGCAGCCCGGTTGCTCGTACGCCGCGCGGTCGTCGCTCGCAGGCTGCAGGACGTTGAGCCCGCGCGCGGGTGAGGTGAAGAAGCGGAAGGCGTCGAAGTGGGAGCACTTGACCTGGTGCGCCTCGACAACCTCGTCGGTGCCGGACGACCCGAGCCGCAGCGGCCAGTCGTTGTGCCGCAGCTCGTCGGGGGACTGGCGGTAGACCATCGCCCACTCGTGCAGCCCGAAGCAGCCGGTGTGCGCCGGCCGGGCCTCGGTGGCGCGCAGCAGGTTGAGGAGCCCGCGGACGAGCTGCGCCTGCGACGCGACGTGCTCGGCCGTGACCGCGCCGTCGCGGTAGCCGCGGAGCCCGTCGAACTCCCGGGCGTCGGCCAGCGCGGCGCCGTACCCCGGGTGCCAGCGGCGCAGCTGGGCAGGGCGCTGCGCGTAGTAGGTGAAGAGGAAGTCGTGCACGGGGTGCTTGACCGACGATCCGCGGCGAGCGAGGTGGGGCTCGATGAAGGCGTCGACCCGGGCCGCGTGGGCGGCCGCACGGGCCTGCCATTTCTCGCGTGCCAGCACCTCCATGGCGTGCAAGGCTAGGCGCCATGACCGTCGAGATGCACAACGTCACCTTCGACTGCGCCGACGCCCGCAAGCTCGCGGACTTCTGGGCGGCCCTGCTGGGGTGGAGCGTCTTCCACGACGACGATCCCGAGGTGGTCGTCGCACCCAGCTTCCCGACGCGCGGGCTGGGACTGCTCTTCATCCCGGTCCCCGAGGGCAAGAAGGTCAAGAACCGGCTGCACCTCGACGTCGCGCCGACCGACTGCACCCGTGACGAGCAGGTCGAGCAGGCCATCGTCCTCGGCGCCGCGATCCACGAGGACCACCGCAACGAGGACGGCACCGGCTGGGTCACGATGACCGACCCGGAGGGCAACGAGTTCTGCATCGAGCGCAGCACGGTGGAGAAGGGCGGCCCGCAGCGCGGGGTGTTCCGGCTCGGCTGATCCGCCGTCGGCCGCGCGCTCGACCCACCCGAGCGCCGGATAGGGTCAGGCACGTGCGTATAGCGAGATTTACTGCCGGGGACGAGCCCATGTACGGCGTGGTCACGGGCGAGGTGGACGAGTTCGGCCAACCCTCCGAGGACACGGTGATCGTTGCCCTGGCGGGCGACCCGCTCTATGTCGGCGTCAAGGTCGTCGACCAGCAGTTCAAGCTGGCCGACGTCCGGCTGCTGGCGCCGGTGCTGCCGCGCAGCAAGGTGATCGGGATCGGCCGCAACTACGCCGCCCACGCCGCCGAGCTGGGCAACGACGTGCCGTCCGAGCCGCTGATGTTCATCAAGCCCAACACCAGCGTCGTCGGGCCCGGTGACCCGATCTTCTACCCGGCCCAGTCCAGCGACGTGCAGTTCGAGGGCGAGCTCGCCGTCGTCATCGGCCGCATCTGCCGCGACGTGCCCGTCGAGCAGGCGACCGACGTCATCCACGGCTACACGATCGCCAACGACGTCACCGCTCGAGACCTGCAGAAGAGCGACGTGCAGTTCACCCGGGCGAAGGGCTTCGACTCGTTCTGCCCGCTGGGTCCGTGGATCGAGACCGACCTCGACCCGCAGCACTTCGCCGACGGCGTACGCATCCAGACCCACCTCAACGGCGACCTGAAGCAGGACGGCTCGACCAGCGACCTGATCTTCGACATCCCGACCCTGATCGCCCACGTCTCCAGCGTGATGACGCTGCTGCCCGGCGACGTCATCCTCACCGGCACGCCCGCGGGCGTCGGCCCGATGCAGGTCGGCGACGAAGTGGAGATCTCCATCGCCGGTCTCGGCACCCTCACGAACAAGGTGGCAGCACGATGAGCAACGTCCGCGTCCGTTTCTGCCCGTCCCCGACGGGCTCCCCGCACGTCGGCCTCGCCCGCACGGCGCTGTTCAACTGGGCGTTCGCGCGCCACCACGGCGGCACGATCGTCTTCCGGATGGAGGACACCGACAAGGAGCGCAGCACCCAGGAGTCCTATGACGGGATCCTGGACCTGTGGCGCTGGCTCGGGCTCACCTGGGACGAGGGCATCGAGGTCGGTGGCCCGCACGGCCCGTACAAGCAGAGCGAGCGCGGCGAGATCTACGCCGACGCCCTCGCGCGGCTGCGCGACTCGTCCTACACCTATGAGTGCTTCTGCACCAACGACGAGGTCGACGTACGGCGCAAGGCGAGCGGCTCCAAGGTGATGGGCTACGACGGCTTCTGCCGTGAGCTCACCGCCGAGCAGCGGGCCGCGTTCGAGGCAGATGGTCGCAAGCCCATCGTCCGGTTCCGGATGCCCGACGGGTCGATCACCTGGACCGACCTGGTCCGCGGCGACATCACGTTCGAGACCGCGAACGTCCCCGACTTCGCGCTGTGCCGCGCCAACGGCGACCCGCTCTACACGCTGGTCAACCCCGTCGACGACGCCCTGATGGAGATCACCCACGTGCTGCGCGGCGAGGACCTGCTCTCGAGCACCCCTCGGCAGCTGGCCCTCTTCGAGGCCCTGAAGGAGGTCGGGATCGCGACGGCGACCCCGAGCTACGGGCACCTGCCCTACGTCATGGGGCAGGGCAACAAGAAGCTCTCCAAGCGGGACCCCGAGGCGCACGCGCTGGCCTACCGCGACCAGGGCTTCCTGCCTGAGGGCCTGCTCAACTACCTGGCCCTGCTGGGTTGGGCGATCTCCGGCGACCGCGACATCTTCTCCATGGAGGAGATGGTCGAGGCGTTCGACATCGGCGACGTCAACCCCAACCCGGCGCGCTTCGACATCAAGAAGGCCGACGCGATCAACGCCTCGCACATGCGACTGCTCTCGCTCGACGACATCACCCACCGGGCACTGCCCTTCCTCAAGACGGCCGGAGTGCTGGGCGATCCTGTCTCCGATGCGGACGCGCAGCTGCTCGAGCTGGCGATGCCGCTCGTCGGTGAACGCATCAACAAGCTCACCGAGGCCGCGCCGATGCTCGACTTCCTGTTCGTCGCCGACGCCGACTTCGTGCGCCACGACGAGCTCGACGATGCCGGGCGCGAGGTCGTGCAGGCGGCGTACGACGCCCTCTCGGCCATCGACGTGTGGAGCACCGCCGCCATCGACGAGGCTCTCCGCGCCAAGCTGGTCGACGAGCTGGGGCTCAAGCCGCGCAACGCGTTCGGGCCGGTCCGGATCGCGATCTCGGGCCGCAAGATCAGTCCGCCGCTGTTCGAGTCCCTCGAGCTGCTCGGTCGTGAGCGCTCCATCGCGCGCCTGCGCGACGCGATGTCCGAGTGAGTCGGCCCGAGTGACGATGGGCGCGGGCCTGGAGTACCACCGGCTGCAACGCCTCGGCCGGCCGGGCAGGTGGCGACCGGTCGTCGGCGTGCTGCTCGTGGTGCTCGGGGTCTTCGTCCTGGCGCCGATCGGAGCACTCTTCCCGGTCGTCGCCTGGCTGCTGGCCACCGGCGAGCCGGTCGGTGCCGGCGTGGAGTCCGTGCTCGACCTCGACGACGTGACGCCGCTCGGCCTGGCCTACGTCAACCTCGTGCTCGCCTCGGCCATCCCGGTCGCGATCCTGGTCAACCTCGCCCTGCACGGGCTCGGGCCCGGGTGGTTGATGTCGGTCGCCCGCAGGATCCGCTGGCGGTTCTTCCTGGCCTGCCTGGGCCTGTCCGTCGTGGCTCTGGTCGCGACCGTGCTGGTGTCCACGGTGGTGCCCCAGGGCGGCGGCACCGAGCTGGCGAGCGAGCCCAACGCCTTCACCTCGACCACCCGCGACTTCCTGCTCGTGGTGCTCCTGCTCACGCCGCTGCAGGCTGCGGGGGAGGAGTTCGCGTTCCGCGGCTACCTCATGCAAGCGTTCGGTGGCGTGTTCGGCAACCGCGTCGTCGCGGTGCTGCTCTCGTCACTGCTCTTCGCCCTGGCCCACGGCATCGGCCAGGACCTGCCGATCTTCGTCGACCGCTTCGCGTTCGGGCTGGTGGCCGGCACCCTGGTGATCCTCACCGGTGGGCTCGAGGCGGGCATCGCGATGCACGTCCTGAACAACTTCCTCGCCTTCGGCCTCGCGCTCGCGTTCACCGACATGAGCAGCGCCCTGAACCCCACTGGTGGCACGTGGTGGAGCCTCCCGGGGACACTCACCCAGTCGTTGGTCTACCTCGTCCTGGCGACGCGCCTGGCCCGGCGCTGGGGCCTCGCGACGACCCACGCGCCAACCTGAGAGGCACCGCCATGTCGGAGATCCTGTCTAGGCGAGACCTGGAGTTCCTGCTGCACGAGTGGCTCGATGTCGAGTCCCTCACGGCTCGGGAGAGGTATGCCGAGCACTCGCGTGAGACCTTCGACGGTGTCCTCGGTCTGAGTGAGCGCCTCGCCACCGACCTGTTCGCCCCGCACAACCGCGCAGCCGACCTGGCAGAGCCCACCTGGGACGGCGAGTCCGTGCACCTGCTGCCCGAGGTCAAGAAGGCTGTCGAGGCGTACGCCGCCTCCGACCTGCTGCGCCTGGGCTTCGACGCCGAGCACGACGGACTGCAGCTCCCCACCGTGGTGAGCGTGGCATCCGGAGCCTGGTTCGCCGCCGCGAACATCGGCACCACGGGCTATCTGTCCCTCACGGCCGGCAACGCCAACCTGCTGGTCCACCACGCGCCGCCCGACCTGGTCGAGAAGTTCGTGCCGGCGCTGCTCGAGGGCCGCTTCCTCGGCACGATGGCGCTCTCGGAGCCGGAGTCGGGATCGAACCTGGCCGACATCACGACGCGCGCGGTCCCGCAGGACGACGGGACCTACCGGCTCTTCGGCCAGAAGATGTGGATCTCCGCAGGCGACCACGAGCTCGCTGACAACATCGTGCACCTCGTGCTTGCCAAGATCCCGGGTGGTCCGTCGGGCACGCGTGGCATCTCGTTGTTCCTGGTGCCGAAGGTCCTCGTGGACGACGACGGCTCGCTCGGCGAGCGCAACGACGTGACGCTGACCGGCATCAACCACAAGATGGGCTGGCGCGGCACGGTCAACACTGCGCCGAGCTTCGGTTCCGGCGCGTTCACGCCAGGCGGCCAGCCGGGCGCAGTGGGCTACCTCGTCGGAGAGCCGCACCGTGGGCTGTCGTGCATGTTCACGATGATGAACGAGGCTCGGATCGGGGTCGGGCTGGCCGGTGCTGCACTCGGCTACACCGGCTACCTGAAGTCCCTCGCCTACGCCCGCTCTCGGCCACAGGGTCGCCCCATGGCGGCCGGCCCGGAGGACCCCCAGGTCCCCTTGGTGGAGCACGCAGACGTACGCCGCATGCTGCTGGCGCAGAAGGCCTATGTCGAAGGTGCGCTCGCGCTGGTGCTCTATGCCGCGAGGGTCCATGACGATCTGCTCACCGCCCCGACGGAGGCCGAACGCAATGAGGCCTCCCAGGTCCTCGAGGTGCTCACGCCGATCGTCAAGGACTGGCCCTCTGTCTGGTGCCTGGAGGCGAACAGCCTCGCCATCCAGGTGCTCGGTGGTGCGGGCTACACCCGCGACCACGACGTCGAGCAGCACTACCGCGACAATCGTCTCAACCAGATCCACGAAGGGACCCACGGCATCCAGGGTCTCGATCTCCTCGGGCGCAAGGTGCTGGCTGACGGTGGCGCCCGGCTGCAGGTGCTGGGTGCGCGGATGGCCGTGACGATCGAACGCGCCACCGACCTCGGGGGAGACACCGCGGACTTCGCGGGACGTCTCCAGGAGTCGTTGGACCAGCTGGCGAGCACCATCGGGGCACTTGCCGACCTCGGTGACCTCGACCGGATGATGGCCAACTCGACGGCATTCGTCGAAGCGGTCGGCCACGTCGTGGTGGCCTGGATCTGGCTCGAGCAGCTCGTCGCGTGCGCTGACAAGGCCGGCGACTTCTACGACGGCAAGCGCCAGGCTGCGGCCTACTTCTTCCGCTGGGAGCTGCCGCGCACCCGCGTGCAGTTCGACCTGCTGGCCTCCGGTGACGACACCGCGCTGAGCATGCGCGACGCGTGGTTCTGACGGTGATGGACCGGGCCATTTTGGAAGGGCCGCGCGGTCACGTGTAGGGTTTCCTCTCGGTCCTGAAGACGCGTCAGAAGGACCGAAAACCAGTAAGTCAGTGGGATATGGTGTAATTGGCAACACGACTGGTTCTGGTCCAGTTATTCTAGGTTCGAGTCCTAGTATCCCAGCGAATCTCCGCCCAACAGCGGGGATTTGGAGCGTAACTACGGCCTTGGCTATAGTTCCCTCCGCGTCAAAGCAGTGCTTGCCCCCGTTGTGTAGCGGCCTAGCACGCCGCCCTCTCACGGCGGTAGCGCCGGTTCGAATCCGGTCGGGGGTACAACACTGAGAAGGCCAGTCCGTCAGGACTGGCCTTCTTGCATTTCCCGACCGGGCACAAAGGTGCGCCGCCCCCGCGCGGACGGGCACTTCGTGACCGGTCGGCCGTCGTGTCCGATTCCCGCTAGAGCCGTCGCCGGGACTGCGTCAGACTCGTCAGCATGCAGCGCACCGACCTCGACCCCGAGTCCTGCTACCGGGCCGTGAAGAGCAGGGACCGCCGCTTCGACGGCGTGTTCTACACCTGCGTCGCGACGACGGGGATCTACTGCCGCCCGAGCTGTCCTGCTCGCACGCCCGGCTTCGCCAACGTCACCTTCCGGCCGACGGCGGCGGCCTGTCAGGCAGCGGGCTTCCGGGCCTGCAAGCGGTGCCTGCCCGACGCGACGCCGGGCAGCCCCGACTGGGACGTGGCCGCCGACGTCGCCGGTCGCACGATGCGGCTGATCGCCGACGGCCTGGTCGACCGGGAGGGAGTCGAGGGCCTGGCCGCCCGCGTCGGCTACACGCCCCGGCACCTCGGACGCCTCCTCACCCACGAGCTCGGCGCCGGCCCGCTCGCCCTCGCGCGGGCCCGACGTGCCCAGACGGCTCGCATCCTGATCGAGACCACCGACATGAGCTTCGCCGACGTCGCCTTCGCCGCCGGCTTCAGCAGCGTCCGCCAGTTCAACGAGACGGTGCGCGAGGTCTATGCCGTGTCGCCGACCGAGCTGCGCGGGCGTCGGCGCCGGCCCACGATCGCCGACGGCAGCGTGGTGATGCGGCTGCCCGTGCGCACGCCCTATGCCGGTCGCGACCTGCTCGACTTCCTCGCGCTGCGGGCGGTCCCGGGAGTGGAGGTCGTCGACGGCGACACCTACGCCCGGACCCTCGCGCTGCCCCACGGCCCCGGGACCATCCGGCTCACGCTGCCCGACGTGCCGGTCGGCGGCACGACCGAGTTCGTCCGTGCCGAGCTCGCCCTCACGGACCTGCGTGACACCTCCGCGGCAGTCGAGCGGGCTCGCCGCCTCCTCGACGCGGACTGCGACCCGGTGGCCGTGGCCGACGCCTTCGCGGGCGACAAGGTCCTGGGGCGGCTGGTCAGGCGGACCCCCGGCCTGCGCGTCCCGGGCCACGTCGACGGCAACGAGATCGCCGTACGCGCCGTGCTGGGGCAGCAGGTCAGCGTGGCCGGCGCGCGCACCGTCGCCGCCCGCTTGACGCAGCAGCACGGCACCGAGATCCAGACCACCGTCCCCGGTCTGACCCACCTCTTCCCGAGCATGGAGTCGATCGCCGGGATCGACCCCGAAGACCTGCCGATGCCGCGCTCCCGGGGCCGTGCCCTGACCGGCCTGTGCCGGGCGCTGGCCGAGAAGGTCGTGGTGCTCGACCGGGGTGATGACCGCGACGCCGTACGCGCCGGACTCCTCGACCTGCCCGGGATCGGACCATGGACGGCCGACTACATCGCGATGCGCGCCCTCGGCCACCCCGACGTCTTCCTCGCCACCGACCTCGGCACCCGCGACGCGCTCCGCCGGCTCGGTGCTCCACCCGACCTGGACAGCCAGGCCTGGCGTCCCTGGCGCTCCTACGCACAGACCTATCTCTGGCACTCTCTCTCGCAACCCCAAGGAGACAACTGACATGTGGACCGTGTTGCCCTCACCCATTGGCGACCTGCGGATCATCGAGCGCGACGGCATGATCAGTGCCATCGAGTTCTTCCCGTTCCGGCAGCCCGCGGACGGACGCCCGCTCGGCGACCGCAGCGACGACCACCCGCTCCTGGCCGAGGCCGTGCGTCAGCTCACGGCCTACTTCGAGCGCGACCTCAAGGAGTTCGACCTGCCGCTCGCGCCTCACGGCACGGCGTTCCAGCAGCGCGTCTGGGAACAGCTGCGCCTCATCCCGTACGGCGAAACCGCGTCCTACGGAGAGATCGCCGGACGCCTCGGCATGACCAACGCGGCGAGCCGCGCAGTCGGGCTGGCCAACGGCCGCAACCCGATCCCGATCGTCATCGCGTGCCACCGGGTGATCGGCGCCAACGGGACGCTGACCGGCTATGCCGGCGGCATCGAGCGCAAGCAGACGCTGCTCGAGCTGGAGCAGGACGCGCTCTTCTGACTCAGTGACTGCTCCCAGCCGGTCGCAACGCGCCGCCCACGACCGCTCCCACGACCGCCGGGACGAGCACCAGCCCCAGGGTGAACGGCACGCCGCCGAGGTCGTGGCGGATGAGCTCCGACGCACTCGTGCTCGCGTCGGCCTCGATCACCGCGCGCACGAGGAGCCAGCCGACGGAGAAGGCGGCGGCCACGATCGCCCAGATGATGATCGCGCCGGAGAGGTCCCGAGCGGCGCCATCGACGAAGGCCCAGCCGAAGCTGATCAGCACCAGCGCACCGAACACGATCAGCCCGGCGCCGATGTTCGCCCCACCCCCGTCATCGGGGAAGAGGAGGGGGATCGCCGCGTAGTAGGCGGCGAGGGCGGCCCCCATGGCGACGACGCGGGCCAGGGCTGCGACGGCGAGGCTCATGTCACCAGTGAATCGCCCCTCCGGGCGCCGGCACCACCGGACGGATACTCAGTGGTCGAGATGGCTCTCGCGGATGTTCTCCGCGGGTCGGGCGTTCGGACCGGCCTCACCCTCGTCGGGCTCGCCGGACTCTCCCTCGGGGGCGCCGGCCGTGGCGTCGGAGGGGTCGATGGGCTCAGGCTCGCCGCTCAGGCGCGACACCTCGGACACCTGGCCCTGCTCGTCGGGACGTTCGTCAGGAGTGTTGGTCATGACCGGGCCGTACCCGATCAGGGCCGTCCTAGTCGGCGGCCGCGCGGCGCAGCGACTCGGACAGCCGGTCGGCAGCAGCGAGTACGGCGGGCGCGTGCATGCGACCGGGCTGGCGCGAGAGGCGCTCGAGCGGACCCGAGACCGAGACGGCGGCGATGATCTTGCCGCCGGGGGAGCGGACGGGGGCCGACACCGAGGCGACACCCTGCTCGCGCTCACCGATGGACTGGGCCCAGCCCCGACGGCGGATGCCGGACAGGGCGGTGGCGGAGAAGGCGGCGTTGAGCAGGCCGCGGTGCATGCGTTCCGGGTCCTCCCAGGCGAGCAGCACCTGGGCGGCCGAACCGGCGCGCATCGTCAGCTGGGAACCGATCGGGATCGTGTCGCGCAGGCCGGAGGGACGCTCTGCGGCGGCGACGCAGACGCGGTGGTCGCCCTGGCGGCGCCACAGCTGGGCGGACTCGCCGGTGATGTCGCGCAGGCGGGCCAGGACGGGGCCGGCGGCAGCCAGCAGGCGGTCCTCGCCGGCGGCGGCGGACAGCTCGGCCAGCCGCGGCCCGAGCACGAAGCGGCCCTGCATGTCGCGGGCCACGAGCCGGTGGTGCTCCAGCGCGACGGCGAGACGGTGGGCGGTCGGACGGGCGAGCCCGGTGCCGGCGACGAGACCGGCCAGCGTGGCAGGTCCGGCTTCGAGGGCAGAGAGCACGAGGGCGGCCTTGTCGAGCACGCCGACTCCGCTAGAGTTGTCCATATGGCAATACTGCCGTCTCAGATCATGGGATGCAAGCGGTAGTGTCGGAGACCACCACGAAGGCGTCGGCGATCGAACAGATGTGACCGGCGCTGCGCCGTACGACCAACTCTCATGCGAGAAGGAGCAAGACAATGGGCAAGACCCTGGCCGAGAAGGTGTGGGACGAACACGTCGTCCGTAGTGCCCCAGGGGAGCCCGACCTTCTCTACATCGATCTCCACCTCATCCACGAGGTGACCTCGCCGCAGGCCTTCGACGGCCTGCGCCTGGCGGGCCGTCAGGTCCGCCGCCCCGACCTGACGCTCGCGACCGAGGACCACAACGTCCCGACGATCGACTGGGACAAGCCGATCGCCGACCCGGTCTCCAAGACCCAGGTCGACACCCTGCGTCGCAACGCCGCCGAGTTCGGGGTGCGCCTGCACCCGCTCGGTGACGTCGAGCAGGGGATCGTGCACGTCGTCGGCCCGCAGCTCGGCCTGACCCAGCCGGGCATGACGATCGTGTGCGGCGACAGCCACACCTCGACCCACGGCGCCTTCGGCGCGATCGCCTTCGGCATCGGCACCTCCGAGGTCGAGCACGTCCTCGCGACCCAGACCCTCATGCAGGCCAAGCCGAAGACGATGGCCGTGACCATCAACGGCTCGCTGCCGCCCGGCGTCACCGCCAAGGACATGGTGCTGACCCTGATCACCCACACCGGCACCGGTGGCGGCCAGGGCTACATCGTCGAGTACCGCGGCCAGGCCATCGAGGAGCTCTCGATGGAGGGCCGGATGACGGTCTGCAACATGAGCATCGAGTGGGGCGCGAAGGCCGGCCTCATCGCTCCCGACCAGACCACCTTCGACTACATCGAGGGCAAGCCGGAGGCGCCGAAGGGTGCCGACTGGGACGCCGCGGTGGAGCACTGGAAGACGCTGGTCACCGACGACGACGCGGTCTTCGACGCGGAGATCGTCCTCGACGCCTCGACCATGACCCCGTTCGTCACCTGGGGCACCAACCCCGGCCAGGGCGTGCCGCTCGGCGGCCTCGTGCCGACTCCCTCCGACTTCGAGGAGGAGTCCGACCGGATCGCGGCCGAGAACGCCCTGAAGTACATGGGCCTCGAGGCCGGTACGCCGATGCGCGACGTCCACGTCGACACGGTGTTCGTCGGCTCCTGCACCAACGGCCGCATCGAGGACCTGCGCCTCGCGGCCGAGATCATCAAGGGCCACAAGGTCGCCGACGGCACCCGCCTGCTCGTCGTGCCCGGCTCGGTGCGGGTGCGCCTGCAGGCGATGGAGGAGGGCCTGGACAAGGTCTTCATCGAGGCCGGCGCCGAATGGCGTGGTGCGGGCTGCTCGATGTGCCTGGGCATGAACCCCGACCAGCTGGCCGTCGGTGAGCGCAGCGCCTCCACCTCCAACCGCAACTTCGAAGGTCGTCAGGGCAAGGGTGGTCGCACCCACCTCGTGTCCATCCCCGTAGCTGCCGCCACCGCTGTGCGCGGCACGCTCTCGTCACCTGCTGACCTCGTCAGCGTGGAGGTCTGAGTCATGGAGAAGTTCAGCACGCACACCGGTGTCGCGATGCCGCTCAAGCGCAGCAACGTCGACACCGACCAGATCATCCCGGCGGTCTACCTCAAGCGCGTCACCCGTGACGGGTTCGAGGACGGCCTGTTCGCCGCCTGGCGCAACGACCCCGACTTCGTGCTCAACAAGCCGGAGTACTCCGGGGCGACCGTGCTCGTCGCCGGGCCCGACTTCGGCACCGGCTCGTCGCGTGAGCACGCGGTGTGGGCGTTGCAGAACTACGGCTTCAAGGCTGTCATCTCGTCGCGCTTCGCCGACATCTTCCGCGGCAACTCCGGCAAGGCCGGCCTCGTCGCCGCGCAGGTCGACGAGAAGGTCGTCCAGCGCATCTGGGACTACCTCGACGAGTTCCCCGGCGCGACCGTGACCGTCGACCTGGAGAGCCGGACCGTCACGGCCGGCGAGGGTCCTGACGCGATCGTCGACTCGTTCGACATCGACGACTACACGCGCTGGCGCCTGCTCGAGGGGCTCGACGACGTCGGCATCACGTTGGGTCACGACGACGTCATCGCGGCGTACGAGAACGCGCGACCGAGCTGGAAACCCGCAACCCAGAAGGCCTGAACCCCTGAGGCGCCGAGCCTCGGCCGCAAGAAAAGCGGCCTAAAACACCCCGTGGTGATTGTGACCCATGCCACGAGTGCCTAGCGTGCCAAGCACAACGCCGGGCACGGGCTCGGTGCCATTGGTTCATTGGAAGGGAAGCTAGTGAACAAGACACAGCTCATCGACGCACTTGCTGCGCGTTACGAGGGCAACCGCAAGCAGGCTGCCCACGCGCTCGAGTCGGTGCTCGACACCATCACGCGTGAGGTCGCTCGCGGCGAGAAGGTCGCGATCACCGGATTCGGCTCGTTCGAGAAGTCCGTCCGCAATGCCCGGTGGGTGCGCAACCCGCAGACCGGCGAGCGGATGAAGTCGAAGAAGAAGTCGGTGCCCAAGTTCACGGCCGGCCAAGAGTTGAAGAACATCATCGCCGGCGCCAAGAAGCTCCCGAAGCTGTCGGCGGCGAACATGCCGAAGCCGCCGTCGGTGCGCAGCGTGGCCTCCGCGGCCTCGGCTCCGGCCAGGGCTGCGGCCAAGAAGGCGACCCCGGCCAAGAAGTCGGCGCCCGCGAAGAAGGCAGCACCGGCCAAGGCTGCTGCGACCAAGAAGGCAACGCCCGCGAAGAAGGCCGCGCCCGCAAAGAAGGCGACGCCCGCGAAGAAGGCACCCGCCGCCAAGAAGGCACCCGCCACGAAGGCACCCGCCGCCAAGAAGGCGACGACCAAGAAGGCCGCTCCGGCGAAGTCGACCGCGGCCAAGACCACGACTGCCAAGACCACCACGGCGAAGAAGGCCCCAGCCAAGAAGGCTCCGGCCAAGAAGACCGCCACCAAGACGGCGGCCAAGACGGCGGCCAAGAAGTCCTGATCGATCAGCGTTGATGGCGGGTCACCCTCGGGTGGCCCGCCATCACTGCGTCTGGGCCTCCCACACCCGGGCGGTGTGCGCGCCGACCCCGAGCTCGAGGGCTCGGGCCAGGTCGGCGGGCTCGTCGACGTCCAGGCGCAGGGTCGAGGCGGCCACGACGATCTCGCGGGCGCCGTGGGTGAGGTGCAGGGCGGCCGACTCGTGGCCGAACGCCGGGTCGAAGGCGGTGTGCGCAGCGGCGTACATCGTGGTGCCGGAACCGGCGGCGTCGCGCACGAAACTCGGCCCGTCCACCTCGGCGAGGGCGGCAGCGAGGTCGTCGCTCACCAGGCAGGGCAGGTCGGCACACAGCGCGACCGGCACGGCGTCGGGCCAGCGCCGCGCGGCCTCGGCTGCCGCTTGGCGCAGGGTCGCGTTGAGGTCCTCGGAGACCCCGTCGGGGATGACCTCGCAGCCGTCGGTCCGCAGGTCGGCCGCGAACCGGAAGTCGTCGGTGACGACGAGGACGGCCGCGACGCCGGGAGTACGGCGCGCGGCGGCGACCGTGTCCCGGGCGAACGCCGCGGCGAGGTCGCGGCGGCGGGCGGCCGGCAGCACGTCGAGGCGCGACTTGGCGCGCGCCGGTGGCTTGGCCGGCACGATCACCACGAAGGAACCGGCAGGCGACGGTGGAGTCATATCGCGTCCGATCCTCGCATCCTTGCGAGTAGCCTGCTCACCGACGATCAGGAGGATGGTGCGTGTCAGTTCGCAGAGTTCGGGACAAGAGTGGCTGGGCGGTGAACTTCGCGGTCGTCACGATCAAGCCGGCCATGCTGGCGACGTCGTCGCACACCTGGATCGACGGTGACAAGATCCCGGCCACCGGGGGCTGCCTCGTCGTGCCCAACCACATCTCCCACCTCGACCCGCTGCTGACGGCCTACTTCGTCCACGACCACGGCCGGATCCCGCGCTACCTCGCGAAGTCGGTGCTGTTCCGCACGAAGTTCGTCGGCACGGTGCTGACGTCGGCCAAGCAGATCCCGGTCGAGCGCCTCACCAAGGACGCCGTCGGTGCCTTCGATGCCGCGGTGCAGGCCGTCGACGACGGTGAGTGCGTCGTGGTCTATCCCGAGGGCACGCTCACGCGCGATCCCGACCTGTGGCCCATGACCGGCAAGTCGGGCGCGGCCCGGATCGCGCTCGCGACGGGTGCACCCGTCATCCCGGTCGGTCACTGGGGAGTGCAGGAGATCCTCTATCCCTACTCCTCCCGCCCTCGCCTGTTCCCGCGCAAGCACGTCACGATGAAGGCGGGCGACCCCGTCCCGCTCGACGACCTGCGCGCCCAGCCGCTCAGTGCCAAGGTGGTTGCCCAGGCCACCGGTCGCATCATGGCGGCCGTCACCGAGATCGTCGCCGACCTGCGCGGCGAGCAGGCACCCACGGAACGTTTCGACCCCCGCAAGGCCGGTGTGCAGCAGATCGGCAACCCGACCAAGAAGAAGAAGGACCGCCCATGACCAAGATCGCCGTGTTCAGTGCCGGATCGTGGGGGACCGCGTTCTCCATCGTGCTCGCCGACGCCGGGAACGAGGTGACGATGTGGGCCCGTCGTCCCGAGCTCGCCGACGCCATCAACACCACCCACCAGAACCCCGACTACCAGCCGGGCATCGACCTGCCGGCCGGGGTCTCGGCCAGCCACGAGGTCGACAAGGCGCTGCACGGCGCCGAGGTGGTCGTGCTGGCGACGCCCTCGCAGTCGCTGCGGGCCAACCTCACCGAGTGGGCCCCCCACATCGAGAAGGACGCCGTCCTGGTCTCGCTGATGAAGGGCGTCGAGCTCGGCACCCTCAACCGCATGAGCGAGGTGATCGCCCAGGTGACCGGTGCGGGCCCCGAGCGGATCGCCGTCGTCAGCGGGCCCAACCTGTCGCCCGAGATCGCGCGCCGCGAGCCGGCCGCCTCCGTCGTGGCCTGTGAGGACGAGGCGGTCGCCCGCCGGATCCAGGGCCTGTGCCACTCGCCGGCCTTCCGGCCCTACACCTCGGTCGACGTGCTCGGCTGCGAGATCGGCGGTGCCTACAAGAACGTCGTCGGCCTGGCCGTCGGCATGGCCGTGGGCCTCGGCTTCGGCGACAACACGACCGCGTCCCTGATCACCCGCGGGCTGGCGGAGACGGCCCGGATGGCGATGGCCCAGGGCGCCAACCCGCTGACCCTGATGGGCCTGGCCGGGCTCGGCGACCTCGTCGCCACCTGTTCCTCGCCGCTCTCGCGCAACCGCTCGTTCGGCGAGAAGCTCGGCCAGGGCATGACCACCGAGGAGATCTACGCCTCGACCAACCAGGTCGCCGAGGGTGCCAAATCGTGCAAGTCGCTGCTGGCGCTGGCGAAGAGCTATGGCGTGGACGCGCCCATCGCCGAGCACGTCGACGCGGTCGTCGACGGACGGATGACCGCGCTGGAGATGATGAACAGCTTCATCGCGCGCGACACCAAGGCCGAGACGGACTGATCGACTCGGCGCTACGGCGCCTCGGACCTAGCGGCTGGCACGACGTCACAGGGCTTGACGGGGCCTGCCGCGACGTCGAAGTCGACGCGGCTGTGGAAGCCCTGCGTGACGGTCGTGCCTTCCTCGACCTCGAGCTCGGCCATCTCGTCCGCGGTCATCTCGCGACCGGACACCCACATCACGAAGGTCTCCCCGTCGCGGACCGCACCGGGCGGCAGCACGATCTGCAGGATGCTCGAGCCGAGCGCGGCGCGCATGCCGGTCAGCCGGCGCTCGACCGCGACGTAGCGTCCCGCCGCGCACGCCTGGCCGTACGGCAGGTAGCGGATGTCGGCAGCGACGCCGTGCTCGGCCAGTGCCTCCTCCAGTCCGGCCGCGTCCTCGAGCCGACGCACCTCCACGGTGATCTGCCCGGAGTTGCCCTCGGAGACCGAGTAGGCGGCGGTGGGTCCGAGGCCCGGGATCACCAGGACCCCGGCGACGGCCGCGGCAGCCACACCTGCCCCGGCCACGATTCGACGTCGGGTCGTACGGCGACGCCCGGACGCGCCGACGACCTGCTCGCGGAAGGCGTCGAGCTCGTCGAGCAGTCGGGTCTCGAAGGAGTCGAGCTGCGTGCTCATGTCATCACCTCAAAGGGATCGGGAAGGTCGAGCCGGAGTCGGGTGCGGCCGCGGTGGTAGCGCACCCGGGCGTTCGTGGCAGTGATGCCGAGCGCGGCTGCGGCCTCGGTCAGGCTGAGGCCGTCCACCGCGACCAGCTCGACCACGGCGCGCTGGGTGGCCGGGAGCTCGGCCACCCGGGCCAGGACCAGCCGGGCTGCTCGCTCACCGTCGATGCGGGTGACGATGTGGTCGGTGGAGGATTCGTCGAGGAGAGCCCGGCCCTCGATCCGACCGTTGGCCGTGTGCTCTCGTGATCGGCGTCGGTGGTGCATCGCGACCACGTTGCGGGCGATGCCGGCCAGCCAAGCGCGGGGAGCAGCACCGGTGTCCTGGTAGCGATCCGCCGCTCCGATCGCGGCGATGAAGACGTCGGCGGTCAGGTCGGCTGCGGTGTCGGCGTCGTCCACTCGTCGGGCCACGAATCGCCGTACCCACGGAAGGTGCTCGAGGTAGAAGGCCTCGAGCGACTCGCGATCATGCAGGATCGCGGAGACGGGTGTGGGGTCCATACCTGTTCATTGCCGCTCTGTGGTGGGGCGTTACATCGCGCGACTAGCCCACGCAGCCGTCGAGCGCGGTGCGCAGGTCGTTCCAGAGGTCCTCGACGTCCTCGATGCCGACGGAGAGCCGGACCAGTCCTTCGGGGATGGTCGGCGCCTCGGCCTTCCAGCGACGGCGGCGCTCGAGGGTCGACTCGACGCCGCCGAGCGAGGTGGCGTGCACCCACAGCTTCGTCTTGTGGGTCAGCAGGTCGGCGGCCATGGCGCCCTGCGCGAGCACGATCGAGACGATGCCGCCGAAGCCGGGATAGCGGACCTCGGCGATCGCCGGGTGGTCGGGCAGGCGGCGTACGAGCTCCTGGGCGTTGGCCTGGGCGCGCTCGACGCGCACGTGCAGGGTACGCATGCCCCGCAGGACCAGCCAGGCCTCGAAGGCTCCCGGGATGGCGCCCATCAGGTCGCGACGGTTCTTGAGCACGCTGTAGAGCTCGTCGTCGCTCGTGCAGATCGCTCCCAGCAGGACGTCGCTGTGCCCGGCGAGATACTTCGTCGCGGAGTGCACGACGAGGTCGACGCCCATCGCGAGCGGCGTCTGCAGCAGGGGAGTGGCGAAGGTGTTGTCGACGGCGACGTAGGCCCCGGCGTCGTGGGCGGCGGCGGTGATCGTCTCGATGTCGGCCAGCTCGAGGGCGGGGTTGGTCGGCGACTCGAGCCAGACCAGCGCGGCGTCCTCGCAGGCCTTGACGACGGCGTCGGTGTCGGTGATGTCCACCAGCTCCGCGGTGATGCGACCGCGTGCCTCGAGGTCGGCGAGCTGCAGGATCGTGCCGCTGTAGGAGTGACGAGGGGCGACCACCTTGGCGCCGTTGCCGACGAGGTCGAGCACCGTCGTCACGGCCGCCATGCCGGAGGCGAAGGTCAGGCACCGACCGCCCTCGAGGGCGCCCAGGGTGTCCTCCAGCGCGGTCCACGTCGGGTTGGCGTAGCGGCCGTACTCGAGGTCCCCGCCCGCGACGTACGTCGAGGCCATCGTGATCGGGGCGTTGAGCGGCGCGTCGGGGAGCGGGTCGGGGCGCCCGGCGGTGACGGCCAGCGTGGCGGGGGAGAGTGACGGGTCTGGAGCCATGTCCGCCAGCCTAGGCCGATAGGGTCTTCGCAATGAACGAGCCCCGAAAGCCTCGCGTCGCCGTCGTCTTCGGTGGTCGGTCCAGCGAACACGGAATCTCCTGCGTCACGGCCGGCAGCGTCCTGGCCGCGATCGACCGGGAGAAGTACGACGTCGTCCCGGTCGGCATCGCCACGGACGGTCGCTGGGTGCTGGAGGCCGACGACGCCTCCCGACTGGCCATCGACGGATCGAGCCTGCCCGAGGTCGACGCGACGCGCTCGATGGTCGCCCTGCTCGGCGCTGCCGGCTCGACCGACCTGGTCGTGACAGAGGCCGCGCAGGTGCCGCAGACCCTCGGCTCGGTCGACGTCGTCTTCCCGCTCCTGCACGGCCCCTGGGGCGAGGACGGCACCCTCCAGGGGATGCTCGAGATGGCCGGCGTCCGCTACGTCGGATCCGGCGTCCTCGCGTCGGCCGTCGGCATGGACAAGGCCTACATGAAGGTCGTGCTGGAGGCGGCGGGCCTGCCCGTCACGCCCGGCATCACGATCACCCGTCGTGAGTGGCAGACCGACCAGCTCGCCACGACCGAGCGCATCGAGGCCCTGGCCTACCCCTCCTTCGCCAAGCCCGCACGCGGCGGCTCGAGCATCGGCATCAGCAAGATCCACGACCGCAGCGAGATCGTCGAGGCCATCGACCTGGCGCTGGAGTACGACGCCAAGGTGCTCGTCGAGGTGGCCGTCGTGGGCGGACGCGAGGTCGAGTGCGGAGTGCTCGCCACGACCGACGGCGACCCGGAGACGTCCCGCCCGGCCGAGGTCCGCACCGGCGGCGACCACGAGTTCTACGACTTCGAGGCGAAGTACCTCTCCGGCCAGGACACCGAGATCGACCTGCCCGCCGACCTGCCGCCCGAGGTCGAGCAGGAGCTGCGACGACTGGCCGTGCGTGCGTTCGAGGCCCTGTCGTGCGAGGGGCTGGCGCGCGTCGACTTCTTCGTCCTGCCCGACGGGTCGCTCATCATCAACGAGCTGAACACGATGCCGGGCTTCACGCCCACCTCGATGTTCCCGCAGATGTGGGCCGAGTCGGGCGTGAGCTATCCCGACCTCGTCGACCGGCTGATCACGCTCGCGCTCGAGCGCGACACCGGCCTGCGCTGACCGGTCAGAGGCAGGGCTCGCCCTCGGCGAGCGTCTCCTCGATCGCCGGCGCGATCTCGACCAGCACCGCGTCGCTGCCACGGTGCTCGGCGGGGATCACGACGCTGACGCGCGGCGAGTGGGTCAGGGCCGTGGCGACGATGTCGACCGACGGCTCCTTGAGGTCCGCGGGCGGCAGGAACCAGCCCACGCCGCCGACGACGGAGCAGGAGGAATAGTCGTTGTACGCCGCCGGCAGCCCGACCCCGCAGGTGAGCTCGATCCCGGCCCACGCAGCGGTGCGGTCGCTGTCGTCGGAGAGGTCCTCGTCGGCGACCCGGTCCGGCAGCGCGGCCGTCAGGTCGGCGCAGGCATCGGCCTCGGCGTCGGAGATCGCCGGCAGGTCGGGGGAGCAGCCCGCGAGCAGCAGGAGGCCGAGCACAGCAACGCCCCGCGTCCGGAGGGACACGGGGCGTCGGTGAGCCAGGCTCAGATGTGGACGACGGGGCACGT
The DNA here is from genome assembly GCF_000389985.1 of Nocardioides sp. CF8. NCBI lineage: Bacteria > Bacillati > Actinomycetota > Actinomycetes > Propionibacteriales > Nocardioidaceae > Nocardioides > Nocardioides sp. CF8. The sequence continues at coordinate 2,839,258 of NZ_CM001852.1, read as the reverse complement.
CAGCGTGCGCGTGATGCCGTCGAGGTTCTGCACCTTGGAGACGACCAGCTTGCCGAGCTCGTCGACGTTGCGCGCCTCGGCGCGGACGATCACGTCGTACGGACCGGTGACGTCCTCGGCGAGCGTGACGCCCTTGACCTGGGCAATGGCCTTGGCGACCTCGGCGGCCTTGCCGACGTCGGTCTGGATCAGGATGTAGGCCTGGACGACCATCGTGGACTCCTCGGTGTCGAGCTGAGTGGAACAGGTTCGCGTGCGAGCGCCAACCTACCGCGACAGCAGCCACTTCTCGATAGCTGCCCGTCACCGGCGTCCGGCACACCCATCTGGTCTGATGGGCCGCATGGCATTTCCCGCAGGAGCGACCCTGGCCGACGCCGGCGAATTCGGCCTGATCGAGGCCTTCACCGCACTCTTCGAGCAGGGCGAGCACGTGCTCATCGGCCCCGGCGACGACGCCGCCGTGCTGCGGATCCGCAACGGCCACGTCGTCGTCTCCACCGACCTGATGGTGGAGGGGCGCCACTTCCGTCGCGACTGGGCGAGCGCCGAGGACGTCGGGCACCGCGCCGCTGCGCAGAACCTCTCCGACATCAACGCCATGGGCGGCAGCGCGCACTCGCTGACGATCGGGCTGGCGGCGCCGCCCGACCTGCCGGCGCAGTGGGCGCTCGACTTCGCCCGCGGGTTCGCCGCCGAGTGCGCCACCGTCGGCGCGAGCGTCGTCGGGGGAGACCTGACGCGCGCGGACGAGATCGTGATCGCGGTGACCGTCATCGGCGCGTGCACCCAGGCGCCCGTGGTGCGCTCCGGTGCGGCGGCCGGCGACGTCCTCGCCATCATGGGACGGCAGGGCTGGGCGGCCGGCGGGCTGGCCGTGCTCGGCCGCGGCTTCCGCTCGCCGCGTGTGCTGGTGGAGGCCTACCGCCGCCCGCAGCCGCCGTACGCCGCCGGCCGGATCGCCGCCGAGGCGGGCGCGACGTCCATGATCGACATCTCCGACGGCCTGCTCGCCGAGGCGCGCCACCTGGCCGACGAGAGCGGTGTCGCGATCGACGTACGCCGCACGGCGTTCGACCTCGCGGAGCCGCTCGTCGCAGTGGGGGCCGCGCTCGGTGTGGAGCCGCTGCAGTTCGTGCTGGGCGGCGGCGACGACCACGCGCTGCTCGCGACCTTCCCCAGCGCCGGGGCCGTGCCCGAGGGCTGGCAGGTCATCGGCTCGGTGCAGGACGGAGAGGGTGTGACCGTCGACGGCGGGGACTACGAGGGCCCTACCGGCTGGACCCACTTCTGAGCCATTCCTCGCTCGATTTCATCCAGCCCCGCGGTTCGGATACTCTTGTTCGGTTGCTCGCTGGCCGGTCTCGGTCCCAGGCGGGCCCGAACGTTCTCGAATCACCAACGAATCTTCAGGAGTACACGGTGGCTGCCGTCTGTGACATCTGCGCCAAGAAGCCCGGCTTCGGCAACAACCGACCCTGGTCGCGCAAGATTACGAAGCGTCGCTTCGACCCGAACATCCAGCGCGTGCGTGCGACCGTCAACGGTGCACCCAAGCGACTGAACGTCTGCACCGGCTGCATCAAGGCCGGCAAGGTCAGCCGCTGACCTGACGCGTTTTCCCGACAGGCCCCGAGAGCTCTGCTCTCGGGGCCTGTCGCGTTGGAACCGCTCCGGCTGTTCGATGTCGGGGGCCACCGCTAGCCTGTGCCCTTCGACGAACACGACCGCGAGAGGTGCTTGATGGAGACCGTGCCGAGCGGCATCTCGACGGCTGCCCTGGCCCGTTTCGTGGAGATCGCCACCGACGCCCTCTCCGGTGCGCGCGAGGAGATCGACGCGCTCAACGTCTATCCCGTGCCCGACGGCGACACCGGCACCAACATGTTCCTCACCATCTCCGCCGCCCGCGACGCGATCGTGCAGGCCGTGGCCCAGGACCCCGAGCTCGACCGCCTCGAGGCGATGCGGATCCTGGCTCGGGGCGCGCTCCTGGGGGCCCGCGGCAACTCCGGCGTCATCCTGAGCCAGATGCTCGGGGCCTATGTCTCGCGGCTGGCCGAGGAGACCGGCGAGTCGCGCAACGCCCTGGTGGCCGCCGAGGCGATGCAGCGGGCGACCGACGCGTCCTACGCCGCCGTCGGGGTGCCCGT
>NZ_CM001852.1:2810734-2837002 GCF_000389985.1 Nocardioides sp. CF8 | reverse complement strand
CGCTGCCGTGACGCGCGCCGCCGAGCCCGGTGCCCGCGCCCGCGACGTCTTCACGGCGGCGGCCGGTGCGGGCCGCGAGGCGCTGGCCCGCACGCCCAGCCAGCTCAAGGTCCTGGCCGATGCCGGTGTCGTCGACGCGGGCGGTCGCGGCCTGTGCGTCGTGCTGGACGCTGCCGAGACGGTGACCACCGGCCGGCGGCCACCGCCGGCTCCGGCCGGTGTCCACCGCATCCCGGTGCGGCTGCCCGCGGCCGCCGGTGCCGATCTGTCGCCTGACGGCCCCTCCTACGAGGTGATGTATCTCCTCGATGCCGAGGACAGCGCGATCCCGGTGCTGAAGAAGGCCCTGGCCGGCCTCGGCGACAGCCTCGTCGTCGTCGGCAGCGAGCGCCTCTGGAACGTCCACGTCCACGTCGACGACGTGGGTGCCGCGATCGAGGCCGGCATCGAGGCCGGCCGGCCCTACCGCGTCCGGGTCACCCACTTCGCCGAGCAGGTCGCCGAGAACCGCGAGAGCCGTCGGCCGACCACCCGCAGCGGCCGCAAGGTCGTGGTCGTGGCAGCCGGGCCCGGCCTGGCAGCGCTGTTCGAGGAGGCGGGCGCGGTCGTCGTGCCGGGCGGTCCCGGCCGTCGCCCCTCGACCGGACAGATCCTCGAGGCGATCGTCGCGTGCGGCGCCGCTGAGGTGGTCGTCCTGCCCAACGACGCCGACTCGATCCGGGTCGCCGAGATCGCGGCGCGCACCGCCGAGGAGAGCGGCGAGGTCCGGGTCGAGGTGATCGCCTCGCAGGCCCAGGTGCAGGGCCTCGCGGCGATCGCCGTGCACGAGCCCGGTCGCACCTTCGACCAGGACGTCCGGGAGATGACCGCGACCGCCCGCCACGCCCGTCACGGGGCCGTCACCGTCGCGGCCAAGCAGGCGATGACGATGGCGGGGCCGTGCGAGCCCGGCGACGTCCTCGGTGTCATCGCCGGCGATTTCGTGATCGTCGGCCAGGACGCCCACGCCGTGGCCGTCGGTGTCGTCGAGCGGCTGCTGGGCGGTGGTGGCGAGCTCGTCACGATCGTCTCGGGCGCCGGGGGCGAGGACCTCGCCGCCAGCACTGCGGCGTACGTCGAGACCACGCACCCGACCATCGACGTCACCGTGCACGACGGCGGCCAGGAGCGTTATCCCCTGCTGGTGAGCGTGGAGTGAATGGTCTCGATCACGCCTGAGTCGCCGGTGGCCAGCGTCTTCGGACGCTCACCCAAGCGCAAGCTCGTCGAGGAGGGTCTCGGCATCACGACGGTGGGGGAGCTGCTGCGGCACTTCCCCCGTCGCTACGTCGAGACCACCGAGCTGTCCGAGGTCGGCACCCCCGAAGTCGGGCAGCTGCTGTCGGTCGTCGGCGAGGTCACCAGCAGTGCCGTGCGGCCGTTCCAGCGCGGCCGCAAGACGCAGTTCCGCACCGAGGTCCGCATCCGCACCAACGGGCCGTCGTTCTCGCTGTCGTTCTTCAGCCCCTATGCGGGGCAGGCCAACTCCTACGCCGAGGAGATGGCGCCCGGCAGCCGGGGGCTCTTCACCGGCAAGGCGAAGATCTTCAACGGCAGCTGGCAGCTCGAGCAGCCCCACCAGCTGATGTTCGGCGACGGTGAGGGCGAGGACGAGACGCTCAGCAAGCTGCTGCCGGTCTACCCGCTCACCAACAAGCTCTACGTGTGGGACCTGATCAAGGTGATCCGGGTCGCGCTCGACCTGGTCACCGACGTGCCCGACATGCTGACGCGTGAGCTGCGCGAGCGCTACGACGTGCTCGACGTGATGACCGCCCTCCGGCTGGTGCACGGTCCCGACGACTACGCCCAGGCCGGGGCCGCCCAGCGTCGCTTCCGCTTCGAGGAGGCGCTGGTGCTGCAGCTCGTGCTGGCGCGCCGGCGTGCCGCCCAGCGGGCCCTGGGGGCCCAGGCACGGCTCGGGGGCGGCGGCCTGCTCGCGGCCTTCGACGCCCGGCTGCCCTTCGAGCTCACCGGCGGTCAGCGCGAGATCGGCGCGGTCCTCGAGGCCGAGCTCGCCGAGCCGCACCCGATGAACCGGCTGCTGCAGGGCGAGGTGGGCTCCGGCAAGACGCTGGTCGCCCTGCGCGCGATGCTCCGGGTCGTGGACTCCGGCGGTCAGGCCGTCCTGCTCGCCCCCACCGAGGTGCTCGCCCAGCAGCACCACCGCTCGATCTCCGCGATGCTCGGCGACCTCGCGCAGGGCGGCATGCTCGGCGGCGCCGCCGACGGCACCTCGGTCGCCCTGCTCACCGGGTCGATGTCGAAGGCCGCCAAGGACCAGGCGCTCGACCTGATGGCGAGCGGGGAGGCCGGCCTCGTGATCGGCACCCACGCGCTGCTGGAGGACACCGTCGCCTTCGCCGACCTCGGCCTGGTCGTGGTCGACGAGCAGCACCGCTTCGGGGTGAAGCAACGGGCTGCGCTGACCGACAAGGCCGGGTCGCCGCCCCACGTCCTGGTGATGACCGCGACCCCGATCCCGCGCACCGTCGCGATGACCGTCTTCGGCGACCTCGAGACGTCGGTGCTGACCGAGCTGCCCGCCGGTCGCGCCCCGATCCAGACCAACGTCGTGCCGCTCGTCGACCAGCCGTCGTGGATCGGTCGCGTCTGGGAGCGGGTGCGCGAGGAGGTCGCCAAGGGCCACCAGGTCTACGTCGTGTGCCCCCGCATCAGCGGCGACACCCTCGAGGAGGGCGAGAGCGACCAGCTCGACGTCGACGAGGACGGCGAGGTCACGACGAAGAAGGTGCCGCTCGCCGCCGTGGAGGACCTCCACGAGGAGCTCGCCGGGGGAGCGCTGCAGGGCCTGCGCACCGCCATCCTGCACGGCAAGCTGCCGCCCGACGAGAAGGACCGCACCATGCGCGCCTTCGCGGCCGGGCAGATCGACGTGCTGATCTCCACCACGGTCATCGAGGTCGGTGTGGACGTCCACAACGCCACCACGATGGTGCTCCTCGACGCCGACCGGTTCGGCGTCAGCCAGCTCCACCAGCTCCGCGGGCGCGTCGGTCGAGGCGGGCTGCCGGGCCTGTGCCTGCTGGTGACCCGCGCCGAGGCCGACACCCCGGCCCGCGAGCGGCTCGACGCCGTCGCGTCGACGACCGACGGCTTCGAGCTGAGCAAGGTCGACCTCGAGCAGCGCCGCGAGGGCGACGTGCTCGGGGCCAGCCAGTCGGGCTTCCGCTCGAGCCTGGTCACGCTGCGCGTGCTGCGCGACGAGAAGACGATCATCCGGGCTCGTGAGGCGGCCGACGAGCTGCTGGCGGAGGACGCCGACCTGGCGCCGTACCCCGTGCTGGCGGCAGCCGTGGCAGCGGTCGAGACCTCCCAGCAGTCCGAGTTCGTGGACAAGTCATGACGCGGATCATCGGGGGAGCGGCCGGCGGACGGCGCCTGGTCACACCGCGCGGTGTCGCCACCCGCCCGACCAGCGACCGCGTGCGCGAGGCCCTGTTCTCCGCCATCGAGGCGTGGTGCGGCTCGCTCGACGGCCTGCGGTTCCTCGACCTCTACGCCGGCTCGGGTGCAGTCGGCCTCGAGGCCTGGTCGCGGGGAGCGGGCGTGGTCACGCTCGTCGAGCAGGACCGCAAGACGGCGGCCCTGATCGCACGCAACGCCGAGACCCTGGGCGCCGCGCGGGCCAACGTCACCGCGACCTCGGTGGTCAGCGCGCTGCGCAAGCCGCCCTCGGCGCCCTACGACATCGCCTTCCTGGACCCGCCCTACCCGCTCTCCGACGCCGACGTGACCGCCGCCCTCGCCGACCTCGTGGCCGGCGACTGGCTGGTGCCGGGGGCCCTGGTGGTCGTGGAGCGGTCGGTGCGTGGGCCCGACCTGGCATGGCCGGAGGGTCTCGCGGGGGAGCGGTCGAAGAAGTACGGCGAGACGATGCTTTGGTACGGTCACGCCGCCCCCGCTGCCTCCACCGATGCTCAGGAGTGACCCAGATGCCCGGACGCACCCCCGGCCGGCTCCACAGGGCCGTCTGTCCCGGTTCGTTCGACCCGGTGACCAACGGCCACCTCGACATCATCGAGCGCTCGGCCAAGCTCTTCGACGAGGTCGTCGTCGCTGTCGGCGTCAACAAGTCCAAGAACCGGCTGTTCTCGGCCGAGGAGCGCATCGACATGCTCGCCCAGGCCTGCGCGGGCTGGGACAACGTGCGCGTGGACGGCTTCACCGGTCTGCTCACCGACTTCTGCCAGGAACACCAGATCGATGCGATCGTGAAGGGCCTGCGCGCGGTCAGCGACTTCGACTACGAGCTGCAGATGGCGCAGATGAACTCCAGCCTCGCGCCGGTCGAGACCGTGTTCGTGCCGACCAGCCCCGAGTGGTCGTTCCTGGCCAGCAGCCTGGTCAAGGAAGTGGCCACCTTCGGCGGCGACGTGACCGGTCTGGTGCCCGAGTTCGTGCGCGAGCTGCTGCTCAAGCGGCTGGCCGAGCGCGAGAGCCAGTAGCGACTGACCTCCGTTTTGCCCGTTCACCCGCCGGACGGCTACGATTCCGTGGTTCTGTTCAGTGTCCGGTTTGGAGTGAAGTGATGACCAGCCTGGACCCGAGAGCGCCGCTCGTGCTCGACACACGCGAGCTCGGCCGCCGCCCGGGGTCCCAGCTGGAAATTGTTCGCACCGTCCCGGCGCCGACAGAACTTGGCATCGAAGTCTTGCGTGTCCCCGAAGGCTCGCCGGTCGAACTCGACCTGCGGCTGGAGGCGGTCATGGAGGGCGTGCTGGTCTCCGGCTCCGCTACGGCAGAGCTGGACGGCGAATGCGCACGGTGCCTGGCGCCGATCGAGGACGAGATCTCCGTCCGGCTCCAGGAGCTGTTCGTGTACGACGACGTCCGGCACGACGCGTCCGACACGGACCTTGAGGACGAGACCAGCCGGCTCGAGGACGACCTGCTCGACCTCGAGCCACTGCTGCGGGACGCGGTGGTGCTTGCACTTCCGTTCCAGCCGCTGTGCGAAGAGGACTGTCCCGGTTTGTGCGTCGAGTGTGGCGCCCGACTGGCCGACGATCCCGAGCACGGGCACGAGGAGCCGATCGACCCGAGGTGGGCCGGACTCCAAGGGCTTGAGACACTGCAGGACCCCAGCACCACCACAGACTGAATCCCCAGACTGACACTTACGCCCGAGGCGACTCGGTCGGCAACACAAGGAGAGAACCATGGCTGTTCCGAAGCGGAAGATGTCGCGAAGCAACACGCGCCACCGCCGGTCGCAGTGGAAGGCCGTCGCGCCGAGCCTCGTGACCTGCGCCAACCCGGCCTGTGCCGAGAAGCACCTGCCGCACCGTGCCTGCGGCGCCTGCGGCCAGTACGGCGCCCGCGCCGCCCGTCGCCAGGTCCTCTGAGCGAGTTCAAGCAACTCCGCTGAGCACCCAGGAGCTGCGTGAGGCGCTCGGGAATCCAGTCCTGGATCCCGAGCTCCTCGAGCGCGCGCTGACCCACCGTTCGTTCGCCTACGAGAACGGTGGGCTGCCGACCAACGAGCGCCTCGAGTTCCTCGGCGACTCGGTGCTCGGCGTCGTGGTCACCGAGACGCTCTACACCAGCCACCCCGACCTCTCCGAGGGGCGGCTGGCCAAGCTCCGGGCCGCCGTGGTCAACGCTCGTGCGTTGGCCGACGTGGCTCGCCGGATCGACCTCGGCAAGCACATCAAGCTCGGCCGCGGCGAGGAGTCGACCGGCGGCCGCGAGAAGGCCTCGATCCTCTCCGACACCGTCGAGGCCCTGATCGGTGCGATCCACATGAGCGGCGGCATCGACGCCTCCGCCGACGTCGTGCACCTGCTCTTCGACGACGTGATGACCGCCGCCGCCTCCATGGGGGCCGGACTGGACTGGAAGACCTCCCTGCAGGAGCTGTCCGCGGCCCTGACGCTCGGCGTGCCGGAATACGTGATCGAGGACGACGGCCCCGACCACATGAAGACCTTCGTCGCCCGCGTCCGCGTCGGTGACCAGCTCTACGGCCACGGCACCGGCCGCTCGAAGAAGCAGGCCGAGCAGGGTGCGGCCGAGACCGCCTACCTCGAGCTCTCCGAGGCTCACCCGCAGCCGGTCGGCGACGCAGGCCACCAAGCCTGACCGTGCCCGAGCTCCCAGAGGTCGAGGTCGTCCGCGCGGGGCTGGCCCGTCATGTCACCGGCGCGACCATCACCGGCGTCGAGGTCCTGCACCCGCGTCCGCTGCGTCGTGACCCCCGCGGCTCCGACGGTTTCGTCGCCGACCTGATCGGCCACCGCGTCGAGGCCGTACGCCGCCGCGGGAAGTACTTCTGGCTGGCCCTCAGCTCCGGCGACGCCGTCCTGGGCCACCTCGGCATGAGCGGGCAGATGCTGCTCCAGCAGCCCGGCGCTGGCGACGAGAAGCACCTGCGGGTGCGGTTTCTCCTTGGTTTCGACACGGTCGCGGGGCGACCTGCTCAACCAGCGGAGATCGAGATGCGGTTCGTCGACCAGCGCATGTTCGGCGGCCTGCTCATCTCCGACGGGGGTGCGGAGCTGCCGACGGAGATCGCGCACATCGGCCGCGACCCGCTCGACCCGGAGTTCGACCGCGACGACGTGGTCCGGCGGATGCGTCGCCGTACGGTCGGGATCAAGCGCCAGCTGCTCGACCAGAACCTCGTCTCGGGCATCGGCAACATCTATGCCGACGAGGCGCTGTGGCGAGCGCGGCTCCACTACGACCGTCCCGGTGACCGGCTCACGCTGGCGCAGGCTCGCGACGTGCTCGACCAGGCGAGCGAGGTCATGCGCGACGCGCTCGGGCAGGGCGGCACGTCCTTCGACGCGCTCTACGTCAACGTCAACGGCGAGTCCGGCTACTTCGACCGGTCGCTGCACGCCTACGGCCGCGAGGGGGAGCCCTGCGACCGGTGCGGGACCCCGATGAAGCGAGCGGCCTTCATGAACAGGTCGTCGTTCTTCTGCCCGCAGTGCCAGAAGGCTCCGCGGGCGCGTCGCCCACGTCCCTGACCCGCGCGATTGTCCTGTCCCCAGATTGACCGAAAGCCCTTGCGGTGGGACTGTTGTAGGTGGTCCGAATCGCGGCCACCCCCCAACTCGCGAAAGGCCCCCATCCATGGCCAAGGCGCTGATCGGCTACATGAACAGCGACCTGCGGACCACCGAGGCACTCACCACCGAGAACCGTCGGCTCCGCACCCGCGTCACCGACCTGGAGACGATGATCCTTCGTCTCCAGGCAGAGAACGACCAGCTGCTCGCCCAGCAGACAGCTGGCGTCCTCGCGCCGGAGATGCTCCCCGCCTGATCACCAACAGGTCGTGACCCCCGACGCGCCTGCGTCGTTGAGGTGCCATGCGCACCCTCCCCGCCGCGGTCGCGGCCCTCACCCTCGCCGCCACCGTCGGCGTGAGTGCCCCTGCCCTCGCCCACGGCGATCGTGATCGGCTGGAGCAGAAGCAGGGCAGCTACGACGCCGGCCTCAGTGCCCCGGTCGTCATGAGCCCGAGCGTCAGCCTCGTCGACAGCAACCCCGGTTCGGCCGGGATCTCGGGCTGCTTCATGAAGACGGCGCCCCTGTTCGTCATGTCCGGCCTCGACTCGGTGGTCGTGCACGACATCAGCAACCCGCTCGATCCGCAGCGGGTCGGCACGCTGCCGAGCCTGCAGTTCGAGAACGAGGCGATGAACTGCGGCGAGCGCAAGGTCGGTGGAGTGACCCAGCGGTTCGCCCTCATCGGCGTCGACCTCTACCAGGCCTCACCCGGCGACATCGAGCACGTCAACGACCCGGCGCGCGGCGACTACGAGCTGATCGTCGTCGACGTCACCGACCCCACGGCGCCGAGGATCCGCTCGCGGGTCCCCTCGACCACCAGCACCCACACGGTCACCTGCGTCGTCGACACCGACTGCCGCTACGTCTACTCCGCCGGCGACGACAGCCAGGTGCCCGGCCAGGGGAGCTTCTCGATCTTCGACCTCAGCGACCTCGACCGGCCCGTCGAGGTCGACAGCGACCCGGTCGCCGGGGGAGTGCAGCCGTTCCGCTCCGACGCGGTCGGCTGGGGCGGGCACAAGTGGAACTTCGACGGCGCCGGTCGCGGCGTCCACACGGGTGCGGGCGGGTCCTACGTCTTCGACGTCTCCAACCCCGTGCGCCCCGTGGAGATCGCCAACACGGGGGCGGCCGGGGACTCGTCGCGTGGCGGCATGACCAACGGCTACAACAACTTCATCCACCACAACTCCTTCCACCCCAACGCCGGAGCCTTCCGCCCCGACGCGGCCCCCTCGCTGGCCAACGGCAACATCCTGCTCGTCACCGAGGAGGACTACGAGGACACGAACTGCGCGACCGCCGGGTCGTTCCAGACCTGGCACGTCAAGCGGATGGACGGCTCCGACGGGTCCATCGTGCCGCTCGCCAAGGTGGAGCTGGCCGACCTGGCGACGTACCCGCTGCCGGTCGGGGCGTTCTGCTCGGCCCACTGGTTCGACTACCACCAGTCCGGGCTCGTGTCGGTGGGCTACTACGGCGGTGGCACCCAGATCATCGACGTGTCCGACCCGCTCGCGCCCAGCAGCCACGGCTTCGCCTGGTTCGGTGCCTCCGAGGTCTGGGACAGCTACTGGGTCCCGGTCTACAACTCGCGCGGCGTCGCCACCGGCAAGAAGACCAACCTGGCCTACTCCGTCGACCTCGTGCGTGGCCTCGACGTGCTGGCCGTGGACGTCGACGGTGACGCCGTCGGTGCGGTGCCCGACCCGGTCCTGCTGCCGGGCGGCTCGGGCGCCGACCTCAGGCTCGTCGACGCGGTGCCCGTCGGGGTGCTGGGTGGCCTCGGCGCCCTGCTGGTCGTCGTACGGCGCCGCCGCATCCTGCACCGCGACTGAGGCGAAAACCCGTAGGGCCCGGTCCGGGAGCGCGGTTAGGCTCCCGGACTTGTGAGCCCAATCGTCGAGACCGTGTTTCCCTCGCGGCTCGGCGTGAGCTTCCGCTGGCTCGTCGCGTCGTCGTGGACCACCAACATCGGCGACGGGCTGATGATGGCCGCGGGGCCGCTGCTGGTCGCCTCGCAGACCCACGACCCGGTGCTGGTGGCGGCCGCGGCGATCGCGCGCCAGCTGCCGTGGCTGCTGTTCGGCCTCGTCGCCGGCGCGCTCGCCGACCGGCTCGACCGACGCGTCGTGGTGATGGCGATGGACGGCGCCCGGACGATCGTCCTGGTCGGGCTGTGCGCCGTGATCTACAGCGGGCAGGTCAACATCTGGCTGGTGCTGGCGGCGATGTTCCTGGTCGGGGTCGCCGAGGTGTTCGCGGACACGACCACGAGCACCCTGATGCCGATGCTGGTGGACAAGCGCGACCTCGGCATCGCCAACGCCCGCATCCAGTTCGGCTTCCTCACGGCCAACCAGCTGATCGGCCCCGCGCTCGGCGCGCTGCTGTTCGCGGCCGGGATGGTCTGGCCCTTCCTCATCCAGACGATCTGCGTCGGGCTCGGCGTCGTGCTGGTCTCGCAGATCGCCACGCCCAAGGGCGCCGTGCGCGCGCACGTCGACACCCACGTCCGCCAGGACATCGTCGAGGGCGTGCGCTGGTTGGCGGGCAACGGCCCGGTGCGCACGCTGGCGCTCGTGATCGTCGCCTTCAACATCACGTGGGCGGCCCCGTGGTCGGTGCTGGTGCTCTGGACGCTCGAGCGGGTGGGGATCGGCGAGGCGGGCTTCGGCCTGCTGACCACGGCCTCAGCGCTCGGCGGGCTGCTCGGCACGTTCGCCTACGGACGGATCGAGAAGCGGGTGCCGCTCGCGACGCTGATGCGCGCCGTGCTGCTGTGCGAGGTGGTCTTCCACCTGGCGATGGCGTTCACGACGTCGCCGTACGCCGCCTACCCGCTGATGTTCTTCTTCGGCGCCTACGCCTTCGTCTGGGGCACCCTGTCCAACGCGGTGCGCCAGCGTGCGGTGCCCACGGAGTTCCAGGGGCGCGTCGGCTCGGTCTACATGCTGTGCGTGATGGGCGGCATGCTGATCGGCTCGCTGCTCGGCGGCCTGATCGCGCAGCAGTGGGGCGTGACCGCGCCGTGGTGGTTCGCGTTCGTGGGGTCCGGGCTGACGCTGGCGCTGGTCTGGCGCGAGCTGGCCAAGATCGCCCACGCCGACGAGACGGGCGGCGCGCACCTCCCCGAGGAGTCCCGTCCGGGCCGTTAGGGTGGACGTGCTTCCCCCGGCGTCTGCAAGGATGCCCCACCCGTATTACACAGACGCCGTACTCACCGCGACTGACGAAATTGCAGGGGAGCTGCACGTTGTATCTCAAGAGCCTCACGCTGAAGGGCTTCAAGTCCTTTGCGTCCGCCACGACGCTCCAGCTCGAGCCCGGGATCACCTGCATCGTCGGGCCCAACGGCTCCGGCAAGTCCAACGTCGTGGACGCGCTGGCCTGGGTCATGGGCGAGCAGGGCGCCAAGTCGCTGCGCGGCGGCAAGATGGAGGACGTCATCTTCGCCGGCACCTCCGGTCGCCCGCCGCTCGGGCGCGCCGAGGTCCAGCTGACCATCGACAACAGTGACGGTGCGCTGCCGATCGAGTACGCCGAGGTCACGATCTCGCGCACGATGTTCCGCAACGGCGGCTCTGAGTACGCCATCAACGGCAACAGCTGCCGGCTGCTCGACGTGCAGGAGCTCCTGAGCGACTCCGGCATCGGCCGCGAGATGCACGTCATCGTCGGCCAGGGCCAGCTCGACACGATCCTGCACGCGACCCCCGAGGACCGCCGCGGCTTCATCGAGGAGGCTGCTGGCGTCCTCAAGCACCGCAAGCGCAAGGAGAAGGCGCTCCGCAAGCTCGACTCCACGCAGGCCAACCTCGACCGGCTCAACGATCTGCTCGTCGAGATCCGGCGCCAGCTCAAGCCGCTCGGACGCCAGGCCGAGGTCGCCCGCCGGGCCGCGTCCGTGCAGGCGGACGTGCGAGACGCCCGGGCGCGGCTGGTGGCCGATGACCTGGTCACCGCGCGGCACGCGCTCGAGCAGGAGATGGCCGACGAGACGATCCTCGTCGAGCGCCGCGCCGAGGTCGAGGCGGCGCTGGCGCAGGCACGCGAGCAGGAAGCGACCCTCGAGGCCGCGCTCCGCACCGACCTGCCCCAGCTGGCCAAGGCCCAGGAGACCTGGTTCGCCCTCTCCGGCCTGCGCGAACGCCTGCGCGGCACCCAGTCGCTGGCGGCTGAACGCCTGCGCAACGCCGCTGGTGCCGCCGACATGGACACGGTCGACTCCGGTCGCGACCCCGACGAGCTCGAGGCCCAGGCCGCGCGGGTCCGTGAGCAGGAGACGGCCATCGGCACGCAGGTCGAGGAGCACCGCACCGCTCTCGAGACTGCGGTCGCCGATCGGCGTACGGCGGAGGAGGCCGCGGCAGCAGAGGAGCGCCGCATCGCCGGGCTGGTGCGAGCCGCCGCCGACCGGCGCGAGGGCCTCGCCCGGCTGCACGGCCAGGTCAACGCGCTGAAGTCGCGCGCCGCCGCGGCCGCCGACGAGATCGGCCGGCTCTCCGCCGCCCGCGAGGAGGCGCTCGCCCGCGCCGAGCGGGCCACCAAGGACTTCACCGCGCTCGAGACGAAGGTCGCCGGCCTCGACGCCGGTGAGGAGGGCCTGGACGCCGAGCACGAGGCGGCCGTCGCCGCCCTCGACGACATCGACGAACGCCTGGCCAAGGCCCGCGAGGAGGCCCAGCAGGCCGATCGCGACCGGGCCGGGCTCGTCGCCCGTCGCGACGCCCTCGAGATCGGGCTCAACCGCAAGGACGGCGCCGGCGCCCTGCTCGCAGCCACCGACTCCGACTCCGTCTCCGGGCTGGTGGGCTCGGTGGCAGCCCTGCTGAGCGTGCGGTCGGGCTATGAGGCGGCCGTGGCGGCCGCCCTCGGCAGCGCCGCCGACGCCGTCGTCGTCACCGGCGCCGATGCGGCGCTCGAGGCGATCGCGCACCTCAAGGGCGACGACCTCGGTCGGGCGGGGATGCTGCTCAGCGGCGGCCCCGTGGACGAGGCGGCCTGGCCTGCCCTGCCCCCGCACGCGACGTACGCCCTCGACGCGGTGGAGGCCCCGAGCGAGCTCCGGGCCGCCGTCGCCCGGCTGCTGTTCAAGATCGCCGTCGTCGACGACCTGGCCGCCGCGCGCGCCCTCGTCGCCGACCTGCCCGACCTGACCGCGGTGACCCGGGAGGGTGACCTGATCGGGGCGCACTTCGCGGCCGGTGGTTCGTCGAGCCAGCCGAGCCTGCTCGAGATCCAGGCCGCGGTCGACGAGGCGGTCGGTCAGCTCCAGGAGGCGACGGCCTCGACCGAGCGCCTCGGCTTCGAGATCTCCCGCCTCGAGGCGGAGCGGCACGACGCGCTCAAGCGCGCCGACGTCGCGCTCGCCAAGCTGCACGAGTCGGACGCGACGCTCGCCGCCGTGGCCGAGGAGCTGGGGCAGTACGGCTCGCAGGCGCGATCCGCACGCGGCGAGGCCGAGCGGCTCGAGCGCGCGATCGCCTCGGCCGAGACGGCTCGGGAGAGCGACAGCGCCGGTCTCGCCGACCTCGAGCTGCGACTCGCCACCGCCGAGGAGTCGCCCGACGAGGAGCCGGACGTCACCGAGCGCGAACGCCTCGTCGAGGTGGCCAAGGCTGCCCGTCAGGGCGAGATGGACGCCCGGTTGTCGCTGCGCACGACCGAGGAGCGGGCCCGGGCGCTCAACGGTCGCGCCGACTCGCTGCTGCGCGCTGCCCGGGCCGAGCGTGACTCGCGGGCCAAGGCCGCCGAGCGTCGCGAGCGGCTGATCCGCGAGGGCGCTGCTGCCGATGCGGTCAATGCGGGGGTGACGGTGGTGCTCCAGCGCCTGGAGCGCAGCGTGATGCTGGCGGCCGACGCGCGGGCAGCGGTCGAGGAGTCGCGCCAGGAGCGCGAGCAGCAGCTGCTGACGGTGCGTGGAACCCTGCGCGACCTGGGCCGCGAGCACGACGAGCTCGTCAACTCCGTGCACCGCGACGAGATGGCGCGCACCCAGCAGAAGATGCGGATCGAGCAGCTCGAGGAGCGCGCGCTCGAGGAGCTCGGCCTGGACGCCGACGGCCTGATCAACGACTACGGCCCGACGACCCTGGTGCCGTTCTTCGGGGTCGCCGAGGACGAGACCCCGCCCGAGCCGGTGCCGTTCGTCCGCGAGGAGCAGCAGAAGCGGCTCAAGACCGCCGAGCGTGCGCTGGCGCAGCTCGGCCGGGTCAACCCGCTCGCGCTCGAGGAGTTCTCCGCGATGGAGGAGCGGCACAAGTTCCTCACCGAGCAGCTCGAGGACCTCAAGCGCACCCGCAAGGACCTCCTCGACATCGTGCGTGAGGTCGACGACCGCGTGCAGCAGGTGTTCACCGAGGCCTATGCCGACGTCGAGAAGGCCTTCGACTCGACCTTCGCCCGCCTCTTCCCGGGTGGCGAGGGCCGGCTGGTGCTCACCGACCCCGACGACATGCTCAACACCGGCATCGAGGTCGAGGCCCGACCGGCCGGCAAGAAGGTCAAGCGGCTCTCGCTGCTCTCCGGTGGCGAGCGCTCGCTGGTCGCGGTGGCGTTCCTGGTCGCGCTGTTCAAGGCCCGCCCCTCGCCGTTCTACATCCTCGACGAGGTCGAGGCGGCGCTCGACGACACCAACCTCGGACGGCTGCTGGAGATCTACGAGGAGCTGCGCGAGAACTCCCAGCTGCTGGTCATCACCCACCAGAAGCGCACGATGGAGGTCGGCGACGCGCTCTACGGCGTCACGATGCGCGGCGACGGCGTCACCACCGTCATCTCCCAGCGCCTCGAGCGGGCGGAGTCGGCATGAGCGCCCCTCGCCCCACCCGCGCCGACTACGTCGCGTGGCGCACCGCGACGACGCGCTGGCGCGACGACGACGCCTACGGCCACCTCAACAACGCGACCTACTACGAGCTCTTCGACACGGCCGTCAACGCCCACCTCTACGAGGCGACCGGGGTCGACGTCCGGGCGCTGCCGCAGATCGGGGTCGTGGCCGAGACGTCGTGCCGCTACTTCCGCGAGATCGGCTTCCCCGACCCGATCGAGATGGGGATGGTCGTCGACAAGGTCGGCAACTCCTCGATCGTCTACCGCATCGGGCTGTTCCAGGGCGACTCCGACGAGGCGGCCGCCGAGGGCCGGTTCGTGCACGTCTACGTCGACAACGAGCACGGCGCCGGCAACCGCCCGGTCGTGGCGATGCCCGACGTGATCCGCGCGGCCGTGGAGCCGTTGCTGCGCTGAGCACCGCGGCGGGTGAGCCACAGGTCGCCGTACGACAAGGTGGGTCACGCACCGCCGGGCACGACCGATGTGGTGGGCGACACACCGCAGAGGGGGGTCTTGAATCGCGCTCCGCGCGGCCCTTGTGCCACGGTGTAGGCACGTGCACAACACCTCGGGAGTTGAACCACATGCTGGCGTTCGTCCTCATGATGCTGCTCGTCCTCGTCGTCTCGGCGGCGGTCGTCCTGTACGTCGCCTACCCGCACCGGGGGCAGCAGCTGCCCGTCGTCCCGCAGCTCGGGGACGCGATGCGCAAGGGCGTCGACTCGCTGCCGACCATCGGCGACCACGAGGACATCCGCGCCTGATCCTCGCCTGAGCCCCGTCGTGGGCAGCGTGATTGGATTGCGCCCATGGACTTCCTGGGTGACTGGCTCTATCTGATCATCGGCATCGCCGTCGTCGGCGTGCTGATGCTCGTCGGCCTGCTGACCGGCCGCCGCGGCAAGGCTCCCTCGGTGCCGCGCGCCGGCACCGACGTCATCGCACCCCCGCCCACCGAGGCGGACGTCGAGACACCGACCGAGGTCCCGGCACCCGAGCGGCCGGCGCTCGAGAAGCCGGAGAGCACGGCCTCACGCCTCGTCCGGCTGCGCCAGCGCCTCGCGGGCTCCCAGGGCACTCTGGGCCGCGGCCTGCTCGCCCTGCTGAGCCGCGACCGCCTCGACGAGGACACCTGGGAGTCGATCGAGGACACCCTGCTGACCGCCGACATCGGCGTCGCTCCCACCACCCAGCTGGTCGAGCGCCTGCGGACCCGTCTGCGCGTCGAGGGCGGCCAGGTCGTCGACGCCCGCGCCGTGCTCCGCGAGGAGCTGCTCGAGCTCGTCGACCCGACCATGGACCGTCGCCTGCAGGTGAGCGGTGCGGACGGCCAGCCCGGCGTCGTGCTGGTCGTCGGCGTCAACGGGGCCGGCAAGACCACCACCGTCGGCAAGCTCGCCCGCATCCTCGTTTCGGAGGACCTCACGGTAACCCTCGGCGCGGCCGACACGTTCCGTGCCGCGGCCGTCGAGCAGCTCGCCACGTGGGGCGAGCGGGTCGGCGTCGACGTCGTCCGCGGCCCCGAGGGCTCCGACCCCGCCAGCGTCGCCTTCGAGGCCGTCAAGCAGGGCGTCGAGCAGGGCGTGGACACCGTCATCGTCGACACGGCCGGACGCCTGCAGAACAAGGCCGGCCTCATGGACGAGCTCGGCAAGGTCAAGCGGGTCATCGAGAAGCAGGCGCCCGTGACCGAGGTGCTGCTCGTCCTCGACGCCACCACCGGCCAGAACGGCATGATCCAGGCTCGCGTCTTCAGCGAGATCGTCGACGTGACCGGCATCGTGCTCACCAAGCTCGACGGGTCGGCCAAGGGCGGCATCGTCGTCGCGGTGCAGCGCGAGCTCGGCGTCCCGGTCAAGCTCGTCGGTCTCGGCGAGGGCGCCGACGACCTCGCGCCGTTCGACGCTGGCGCGTTCGTCGACGCACTCCTCGGCGGCTGAACAACCTCAGCGACTCTCCGGCCCCGGATCACTCCGTGGCGGCGGCTGAACCGCCTCAGCGCCGGGAGCGCTCGCGATCGCGCAGTGCGGTGACCGCGTCCTTGACCAGCCGCTCGGCGCGCTGGTCGAAGGTGTGCCCCGCGATGATCCGCAGCGCCTGCGCGCGGCGGGTCTCGGTGTCGGGGAAGGCGGAGTACGGCGGCGTGATCAGCCGCGCCAGGTCGCTCTCGTCGTGGAAGGGCTGGACCAGGTCGCCGAACGTCTCCCGCAGGCCCGCGACCGGGTCGGTGGCGATCCGGGCACCACAGGCAGCCGCGTCGAAGAGCCGGTTGGACAGGAAGCTGTCGCGGCGCATGTCGACGTGGTGGTCGTTGAGGACCACACCGGCGGAGGCATACAGCGCCCCGACCTCGTCGTTGGGCACGCCGGACGACGCGACCGTCGCGGGGTCGAGGAACTCGTCCCAGTCGGCGCCGTGCACGGTCAGGTCGGCCTCGGCGGACAGGGCGGTGCGGACCGCCTGGCGGAAGACGCCGCGCGAGTTGCCGACGAACAGCACGGCCGGGCCGGTGTCCGGGACGCCCCGGTCGGGGTTGAAGAAGCGCGGGTCGGTGCACTGCAGCAGGGGCTCCACCGGGAGGCCCCACTCGCGGCGCACCTGTGCGGGCCAGCTGAGGCTGGCGGCGTAGACGAGGTCGAAGGACTTGAGCTCGGTCAGTGAGACCAGGTCGGGGTGGCTGATGATCCACTGCATGTTGAGCGCGGTCGGGTGCGGCTCGACCAGGTCGAGACCACGCAGCACCAGCACGACGTCGTCGTGCTCGCGCGAGGACCGGTGCCGGGCGTCCCGGGAGTCGACCGAGACGTCCTGACCGCTGCGCTCGAGGGCAGCCCCGAGCGAGCGGGCGAAGTGGGTGTCGCCCCAGCGTTCGCCGCGCGGTCCGGCCGGCGCCGCGGTGTCGATCGTCCAGCGCAGGCGCGGCGGGTGCTCGTCGATGCCGCGCACGTGGCGGACGACCTGCTGCTGCAGCAGGACGGAGTCGGAGTCGGGGTCGTCGGGGTCGGCGGACACGCGCTGGGTGCGGATCCCGGTGACCTCGAACCCGGTGGAGAGCCAGAGTGCGCCGGTGTGGTCCTCGGGGATCGTGTGCCGGCGCGAGCGCAGCGCAGCCATCGCCATCTTGAGGTCGGCGGGCTCGGCGTAGGCCGTGCGCGAGGTGACGCTCACGTCGGGCACCAGCACGCTGCGCCCGACGCCCGTGGCGGCTGCGCGGAGCCCCAGGTCGGTCTCGGCCAGGACGTCGGGGAACGTGGTGTCGAGCCCGTGCAGCGACAGCAGGGCATCGGCGCGCAGCGCCACCATGGGGGCGGCGGGCGCCGGGATCTCGGTCTCGCCCAGCCGGCGGGCGTCGGAGGACGGGTGACCGGCGAACAGGAGCCCGAGGCGGCCGTCGTTCTTCGGGAACCCGGCGCCGGCGGAGATGATCAGTCCCCGACGGTCGAGCACCAGTGGCTGGGCCACGGCGACGTCGGGATCGGCGACGGTCTCGGCGAGGCGCGCCAGGAGCTCGGGCGCGGGCTGGGCCTCCGGGCGGAGGAGGACGACGCGATCACCGGTGGTGTGTGCGATCCCGATGTTGGTCGCCGCCGAGATCCGGGTGCCGGCCGGCACCGAGATGCTGGTGACCGCTGGCAGGAGGCCGGCGAGCGCCGAGGTCAGGAGGTGTGGTCCGCGGCGGTCCCGGGTCGCGACCACGACGACCTCGACGTCCGGCTGCCCGGCGAGCAGCCAGTCGACGGTGCCACGGGAGCCGTGGCCCATCGGCAGCACGATGCTGGTGCGCCCCGCGACGCGCGCAGTGGCCTGGGCGGCCTCCCAGTTGACGGTGGCGGGAGCGTCCGCGGTGACGCCACGCACGAGGACGAGCGGGTTGGCCCAGCCGACGATCTGCGACGAGCGGAGCCGCTCGACGAAGGTCGTGACAGTCTCCTCCGACTCGCCCTCGTCGAAGGTCCCGACCTCCTCGAGGGTCGTACGGCGTACCAACGTCGTCCCCAGGTCGAACTGGGACGGCGTGACGAGCTCGCCCGACAGCCGGGTGTCGGGGCCGGCGAACGCATGGACGGCGGAGCGGTCGCCGGCGCGGAGCACACCGACGCCGCGCGCCAGGAACTCGGGATGCCAGAGGTGACCGGGCTCGAGGAAGGCGAGGAACTCGCCGCGGGCGCGCTGGATGCCGCGGTTGAGGGTGCGACCGAGCTGGGTGCGGGAGCCGAGAACGACCCGGACCCGGGGATCGCGGGTGGCGGCCTCGGTCGCCACGCTGCTGGTGGCGTCGATGGAGCCGCGGTCGAGGACGAGCAGCTCCCACTGGTCGAGGGTCTGGTCCTGGAGGGCCGCGATCGTCGGCTCGAGGAGCGGGCCGACGTCCTGGGCGCTCATCAGGACGGTGACGACCGGGCCGGCGGTGTCGGGGGAGTGCTGGTGCGCGCCGGGGTTGGCGTCGAGGTAGGACAGCACCTGCCACTCGCGGGCGGCGCGCAGCGCGTTGTCGCGGAACTCGCCCCACTGCAGGTGCGGGTAGCCGCGACGGACCGGCATCGGTGTCTCGCGCGTCGCGTGGTCGGACCACCAGGCCAGCGGACCGAACTCGTGGTCGCGGGCAGCGGGGTTCTCCTCGAGGATCCGCTCCGTGTTGATGAGCGGGTGCGGGGCCAGCCGGTTGCGCCGCGGGCCCTCGGTGACGTACCAGAGCGACGGCGGCAGGTCACCGGCCTGCCACACGCCCTTGCCCGGCAGCCAGGTCGCCTCGAAGAGCGGGTGCGGGGAGATGTCGGGGGTGTTGATGACGGCGCGGGCGGCGTCCTCGGCCGTGGTCGGCTGGGTGCCGAGCTGGGCGCCGATCCAGTCGAGGTCGAGCAGCCCCGACGCGACCAGGTCACGGGCGGAGTGCCGGGCCGCCGAGCTCATGAGGGGTTCGATCACGCGATCACCCCGCGGCCCGACGAGAGGCTCGGTCCTGACCGGTCAGCATCGGCTCGATGAACGTGGCGAAGTCCTTCGCCATCCGCTGCGGCGGGCGGGACCGGGCGGCGTTGAGCGAGGACGCGTGCGCAGCCCTCGCCCGCTCGGGGTCGTCGACGAGCTCGCTGATCGTCGAGCGCAGGGTCTCCTTCAGGGAGCGGTCGTCGCGCGGGTTGAACAGGCGTACGTGTGGCTCGTCGGCGAGGTCGAGCAGCGCACCGGTGCGCGGGCCGACGATCGGCAGGCCGAAGGTCTGCGCGAGCCAGAAGACGCCGGAGTTGAGGATGCGGGAGTAGGGCAGCACCGCGAGGTCGGCGGCGCCGAACCACACCTGCAGCTGGTCGTCGGGCACGTGCGAGAACTCCGAGAGCACCCGTGAGGACTGCTCGCAGCGTCGCTGCAGGCCGGCCGTCTCCTCGTTGGCGGCGGGCTTGCCGGCCACCAGCAGGTGGAGGCTGGCATCCTCCTCGGCGAGCTCGTGGAAGACGTCGAGCAGTCGCCCCAGGCCCTTGTAGGGGCGGATGCCGCCGAGGGCGACCAGCACCTTGTCCTGCGCGGACAGCCCGAGCTGGGCGCGGGCCGCGTCACGGCTGATCCAGTCGGGATATTGCCCGACGTAGCTCGAGTGCTCGATGACCACGACGCGGCGCGGGTCGAGGCGGAGCACCTCGGAGGCCTGGCGCGCGGTGATCTCGGACAGTGCGTGGATCGCGTCGGCCCGGTCGGCCAGGAGCTGCGCCAGCTGGGTCTCGGCCCAGACGTGGCGCGCCTCGTGCGGCAGGACGTTGTGCAGCGTCCACACCAGTCGACCGCCGGCGGTGCGGAACTTGTGCAAGGCGGCGCTGAAGCGGTCGAGCTCAATGGCAGCCCGGAAGGGGCCGGTGGCGTACTGCAGGATCGGCGTCGTCCAGTGGATGTTGAGGATGCCCGGGACCGACGCGACCGAGCGGTTCTCGAGGTGCTCGATCACGTCGCTGACGGCCTTCGGATAGGCATCGACGGAGCCGAGCCCGGCGAAGAGCATCCCCTGGTAGGGGTTGGCGCGGTTGTAGTCCGGGAAGTAGTGCAGTGCCCGCTGCGGTGGCGGCGTCGACTGGTCGCGGCGACCAGTGGCCACACAGTCCTCGAGCTCCCGAGCCCGCAGGTCCCACGTGTGCTCGCGCACGACGCGCTCGCGCAGGTCAGCGACGAGGGAGCAGATCTCCTCGGGGTCGGCCAGCAGGGACGTGATCAGGTCGCCCAGTCCATCCGAGGTGGTGTAGGTCGGGACCTCGAGCCCCGCCTCGGTGGCGCCCAGCCTGGAGTTGACGATCGGCAGCGAGCCGCACGCGATGCTCTCGAAGAAGTGGGCCGGCATCGTGGCATCGCCGACTGCTGTGCGGGGCAGCTCGATCACCGTCAGGGCGGAGCGGGTCAGCACCTCGGGGGCGCGCAGCCAGGCGATGGGCTCCTCGAGCCGGCCGAGGAGGCTGGAGCGCATGTTGCGCTGCGGCTCGGCATAGACGGTCAGGGGCACGGTGAACCGCACGTCGTTGATCAGCGGCTGGATCGCACGGCCGCGTTCGACGTACACGCCCAGGCTGGCGACGCCGTCGCGCGCTTCGGTGTCGGGCTCGCGAGGCGCGAAGAGCTCGATGTCGGCGGCGTTGCGCAGCACGTCGAGTCGGCCGGCGGAGGTCGTCGACAGCAGGCTGCGGCCCACCTCGGAGCCGACCAGGACCTGGTCGTAGGCCATCAGGTGGTCGAGCTCGGCCCAGGCCTCGACGTCGCTGTGCGCCCACGCCATCCGCCAGGCGCCGGCCGGGGCCTGGGAGGGATCGGCATCGGGGGTGGTCGCGATCCAGATGTCGGCGGCACCGCCGAGGTGCCACCTGTGGCGGGGGACGAGCCGCACGCCGTAGCCACGGTCGGCCAGCGCGAGCCCGAGCCCCGCGGCCGCGATCAGGTCGGGGGTGGCGTGGCGCAGGTCGACGGAGTGCACGAAGAACAGCACGCGCTCGCTGTCGCCGGTCGCGAGCTCGCCGTCGATGAGCTGGCGGTAGGCCGCTCGCCGCCGGTCGACGGAGGAGAGCTCCTCCGCGTCGTGGGGGGAGGTCGAGCCGGGGCTCATGCAGGGTCCCCGTGGCGTTGTTCGGAGGAGCGAAGCGGGGGAGAAGAACGTCGTGGGGTGCTCATGCGCCGTCCTTGCGGCGACGTGCCCGCTCGACCACGGTGGCCACGGCGCGTACGGCGCGGGAGTCGCGGGCCAGGAAGAGGTCCTGCTCGAGCGAGGCGACCTGGTCCTGGGCGAGGTCGCGCTCGCGCGAGACCTGGGCGACGCGGGCGCGGAGCAGGACGTTCTTGTGGCGCAGCCGTTGCAGGCGCTCCTGGAGGTCGTTGATCTGGCGGTCCATCGAGAGCAGCTCGTCCTTGCCGGACTGCATCTCCCGGGCGATGGTGGCGCGCTCCCGGGCGAGCAGCTCACGGGTGCGCTCGAGCTCGTGGGCGAGCCGGCGGACCTCGGCGGCGCTCGCCTCGTCGGCGTCGGGGGACTGCGGCCGGGCGGTGGTGAACGAGGGGAAGCGCGCGACCGTGATGTGGCGGCGCTCGTCGAGCGCCACCGCGGCGTCTGACTCGAGCACGAACCCGGCCGAGGCGATCGGCCCGCTGAGGTCGCGGACACCGGAGACGACGACGAGCGCGCCCGGCACCAGGGCGCCGGTGCCGAGGGTGCGGAAGAACTGGTCGGCGTCACGGCTCTCGTCGAGGACGTCCTCGACGACCACGACGTCGACGGGCGCGACCAGGAAGGGCTGTGCCCAGTCGTCCACGGCGTCGCGACGGCCCACGTCGGGCCCCCACTGCTCGTCCGGCTCGGCGGGCCAGCGCAGGCACTCGACCTCCCGGTCGTGCTCCTGCGCGAGCCGGACCGGCACCGTCGAGGCGTCCAGCGCGATGTGCAGGACTCGCGGGCCACCGGCGAGCGTCCGCTCGATGACGGTAGCGACGTCGTCGCGGCCCTTGGTCGTCATCGCTCGCTCACCTCGGTCCCCTTGTCGGTCGCGACGGCGAGCTCCTCGCCGCGCTCCACATCGGCCGGCCACGGCACGTGTGAGACAGCATCATTGCGCCCGTCTCGTCCGGCGCGCGCGTCGGTGGCCGCGAGCTCGACCAACGAGTCGAACTCGTCGAGCCACTCGGGTGCCGCGGCGGCGACCTTGCGGCGCCAGTTCTTGAGCCACTTGCCCTCGAGCTGGCCCAGCGCGGCCTCGCCGTCGCCGCCGAGCGCGCGCTCGACGAACAGGTAGCGGTTCCGCGTCATGTAGTAGAGGTGGTACGGCGACGGCAGCGCCCCGCTCGAGCGCTGGTGGTGCACCATGCGCGCCCGCTGCTCGACCATGACCCGCCAGCCGGCGCGGCGGACGTCGCGACACCAGTGGGTCTCCTCGAAGTAGAGGAAGTAGTCCTCGGGCAGCAGCCCGACCGTCTCCAGCACGGTCCGGCGGGTGAGGAGCGACGCCCCGGTGACGTAGTCGACGTCGCGCGCGACGGGGGCGCTGACCTTGGCCAGCTCGCGGCCCTGGTGCAGGTGTCGTGTCTCGCCCGCCTTGGCCTCGTCGACGATGCCCCCGTCGAACCAGACCGTCTCGGGGGCGCCGGGCGCGGCCGGTTGCACGATCCGGGGCCCGACCACTCCGCAGTCGGGCACGTCGGCGAGCAGCTCCAGCAGGCGCGGCAGCGTCTCGGGCTCGATCCGGGTGTCGGGGTTGAGCAGCCAGACGAACTCGTTGCCGCGCTCCAGGCAGTGCCGGATGCCGACGTTGGAGCCGCCGGCATAGCCGATGTTGCCGCCGCTCGACAGCACGACTGCACGGTCGCCCACGAGCGCACGCAGGGTCGCCAGTGACTGCGCGGAGTCCGAGTTGTCCACCACGACGACGTCCATGTCGAGGTCGTGCGAGGCCTCGAGGGACGCGATGCAGCCGACGGTGTCCTCGGCGCTGTCGTGATTGACGAGTACGACGCCGGTGCGCGCCGTGCGATCGGCGCTGCTTCCGGTCATGCGGGGAGTGTATCGATGAGCGGCCGCTGTGCGCCCGGGCGGCGTCGTTCATGCGGACGTAACACCACGACGAAATCTGTTGCCCGAACGCAACATGAAGCGGCGAGCGGTGAAACGTCGCGCGGTCAGGGTTCTCGTATCAGGTGGACCCGTGCACGACACCGTCGTCGTGCAGGCGTGGCCCACCCCCGAACGTTCCCTGGAGGTTCTGTGGACGGCTACTACGCGTTCATGCTGATCGCGACTGCCTTTGTGCTGATGATGACCGTGCCTGCCCTGGCACTCTTCTACGGCGGCATGTCGCGATCGAAGTCCGTGCTCAACATGATCATGATGTCGTTCATCGCGGCAGCCATCGTCGGCATCCTGTACGTCGCGGTCGGCTGGTCGATGGGCTTCGGGGGCGAGGGCACGTTCTTCGCCAACCCCTTCGAGCTGTTCTGGCTCGGCGGCGTCACGACCGACAACTACATCTACGTGATGTTCCAGATGACCTTCGCGATCATCACCGCCGCGCTGATCAGCGGCGCCGTCGCGGACCGGCTGAAGTTCTCGGCCTGGGTGGTCTTCCTGCCCCTGTGGGCCGTCATCGTCTACTTCCCGATGGCGCACATGGTCTTCAGCTGCACCGATGACTCGCTCATCTGCGGCCGCATCGGCGCCCAGGACTACGCCGGCGGTACGGCGGTCCACATCAACGCCGGTGTCGCGGCGCTGGTCCTGGTGCTGCTGCTCGGCAAGCGGATCGGCTGGCCCAAGGAGCAGATGCGCCCGCACAACCTGACGCTGACCATGCTCGGCGCGGGCATGCTGTGGCTCGGCTGGTACGGCTTCAACGTCGGCTCGATCGTCTTCGGCACGACCTTCGACGAGGACCCGACCGCGTTCCTCGCGCAGTTCTACTCCGAGACGGGTCGCACCTTCGCCAACACCACGCTGGCCACCTTCGCCGCGATCCTCGGCTGGCTGCTGATCGAGCGGCTGCTGCACGGCAAGGCCACCTCGCTCGGTGCCGCGTCCGGCATCGTGGCGGGTCTCGTCGCCATCACCCCGGCGGCCGGCGCCGTCGACATCGAGGGCGCGGTGGCGATCGGCTTCATCGCCGGTGGCCTGTGCGCCTGGGCCGTCAGCCTGAAGTACAAGCTCGGCTACGACGACTCGCTCGACGTGGTCGGCGTGCACCTGGTCGGCGGCATCGTCGGCACGGTCCTGATCGGCCTGTTCTCCACCTCCGAGGGTGCCGGCGGCATCGACGGCCTCCTGTACGGCGGCGGGTTCGGCTCGCTGGGTGACCAGTCCCTGGGTGTCCTGGTCGCGGTCGTCTACTCGGGCGTGCTGACCACGATCATCGGCCTGGCCATCAAGTACACGATCGGGCTGCGCCTCGACGAGGAGGACGAGGTCAACGGCATCGACCTCGCCGAGCACGGCGAGTCCGCCTACGACCTGCACAGCGGCAGCAGCGGCGGCGGCAAGAGCGTCCTGGCCGCGAGCACCTCCAGCACCTCGAGCACCGAAGGAGCCAACGCATGAAGCTCGTCACCGCAGTCATCAAGCCCCACAAGTGGGAGGACGTCCGCGAGGCGCTGGAGACCTTCGGCGTCACGGGGATGACCGTCTCCGAGGTCAGCGGCTACGGCCGGCAGAAGGGGCACACCGAGGTCTACCGCGGTGCGGAGTACGACATCGCCCTGGTGCCCAAGATCCGCCTCGAGATCGTCGTGGACGACGCCGACGCCGAGGACGTCGTCGGCATCGTCGTCAAGACCGCCCAGACGGGACGGATCGGCGACGGCAAGGTCTGGGTCAGCCCGGTCGAGACCGTGGTCCGCGTCCGCACGGGGGACAAGGACGAAGCAGCGATCTGATCGAGCGCGTGACCCGTTGCCCCGCCGGGATGGTCCGGTGGGGCAGCGGGCCGCGTTCATTTACCTGTCTGAAACACAGAGTGTCGGTGTGTGAAACGCGAGGCACGGAAGGTGACGTCCCATGACTTCCCTCGACTCCGGTGACACCGCCTGGCTCCTGGTCTCCGCGGCCCTGGTCCTGCTGATGGCCCCCGGCCTGGCCCTGTTCTACGGCGGCATGGTCCGCTCGAAGGGCGTGCTGAACATGATGATGATGACGTTCGGCTCGCTCGCCGTCATCACGGTCGTGTGGGTGCTCGTCGGCTACTCGCTCGCGTTCGGCGACGACCTCGGCGGCGGCCTGGTCGGCGACCCGCGGCAGTACGCCGGCCTCTCCTCCCTGATGTCCGAGGACAGCAACACCGGCACCGTCCCGCACATCCTGTTCGCGGTCTTCCAGGGACTGTTCTGCGTCATCACCGGTGCTCTCGTCTCCGGAGCGATCGCCGACCGGGCCCGCTTCGGTGCCTGGATGGTGTTCGTGACCGTGTGGACCCTGCTGGTCTACGCGCCCGTCGCGCACTGGGTCTTCGACTTCTCCGCCGGTGACCACACCGGCGGCTGGATCGCCAACCGGCTCGGTGCCATCGACTTCGCGGGCGGCATGGCCGTCGAGATCTGCTCCGGCGCCTCCGCCCTCGCGCTGGCCCTCGTCCTCGGCCCCCGCCTCGGCTTCGGCAAGGACCCGATGCGCCCCCACAACCTGACGCTGGTCATGCTCGGCGCCGGCCTGCTGTGGGTCGGCTGGTTCGGCTTCAACGCCGGCTCCGCGCTCGCCGCCAACCAGTCCGCCGCGATCGTCTTCACCACGACCCTGGTCGCCGGCGCGGCCGGTGCCCTCGGCTGGCTCGCGCTGGAGCGCGTCCGCGACGGGCACGCGACGTCCCTGGGTGCGGCTTCCGGCCTGGTCGCCGGCCTGGTCGCGATCACGCCGTCGTGCGGATCGGTCACCCCGATCGGCGCCATCGTGATGGGCCTCGTCGCCGGTGTCGTCTGCGCCCTTGCGGTCGGCCTCAAGTACCGCTGGCGCTACGACGACTCGCTCGACGTCGTCGGCGTGCACCTCGTCGGCGGCCTGGTCGGCACCTTCGGGATCGGCCTGCTCGCGTCCGCGGCCGCACCGACCGGCGTCGACGGCCTGTTGTACGGCGGAGGCGCGGACCAGCTCGGCAAGCAGCTCGTCGGCGGTGGGGCCGTCCTGGTCTACGCGTTCGTCGTGTCCGGCATCATCGGTCTCGTGGTCGACAAGGTCATGGGCTTCCGGATCCACGAGGAGCACGAGATCAGCGGCATCGACCTGATCATCCACGCCGAGACGGCCTACGACCTGCACGCCACCGCGGGAAGCCGTTCGGGCTCCTCGTTCCTGGACAACCTGACCCGTCACGACGACAACGAACAGAGGGACCGGCCATGAAGCTCGTCACT
>NZ_CM001852.1:2706017-2810723 GCF_000389985.1 Nocardioides sp. CF8 | reverse complement strand
TCAAGCCCCACAAGTGGGAGGACGTCCGCGCCGCTCTCGAGACCGTCGGCGTCACCGGGATGACCGTCTCCGAGGTCAGCGGCTACGGCCGGCAGAAGGGGCACACCGAGGTCTACCGCGGTGCGGAGTACGACATCGCCCTGGTGCCCAAGATCCGCATCGAGATCGTCGTGGACGACGCCGATGCCGACGACGTGGTCTCGACGATCGTCTCGTCCGCGCAGACCGGTCGCATCGGCGACGGCAAGGTCTGGGTGGCCCCCGTCGAGTCCGTCGTGCGGGTCCGCACCGGTGAGCGCGACGAGGGCGCGATCTGACCTGATGACGGCCATCGAGCGCTCCGCGCGAACGGCTGCTGCCGACGAGCTCTGCCGAGCGGCGTACGACAAGGCGGGTGGTCCCGAGACCGGTGTCGCCCTGATCGCGGCGGGCGGTTTCGGCCGAGGTGAGCTCGCGCCCCAGTCCGACCTGGACGTCGTGCTCGTGCACGACGACGCAGTCGAGCTCGGGGAGGTCGCGGAGCAGGTCTGGTATCCGCTCTGGGACTCCGGGTCGCGGCTCGACCACTCGGTGCGCTCGCTCTCGGAGATGACCGCGGCGGCGCAGGAGGACCTCAAGGTCGCGCTCGGACTGCTCGACATCCGCCACCTCGCCGGCGACCCCAACCTGACGTTGCGGCTGCGCACGACGATGCTCGCGGCTTGGCGTCGCCAGGCCCGTGAGCGGCTGCCAGCGCTGCGCGACCTCGTGGCCAAGCGGCACCAGACGGTCGGCGAGCTCGCCCACGTGTCGGTCCCCGACATCAAGGAGGCCGAGGGCGGGTTGCGCGATGCCACCGTGCTCCGGGCGCTCGAGGTGACCTGGCTGGTCGATGCGAGCAGCCCCGAGCTCGAGACGTCCCGGCAGGCGCTGCTCGACTTCCGCGACCTGCTGCACGACGAGACCGGGCGGCCCAGCGACCGCGTCGCTCCGGAGCTGTGGGCACCGCTCGCCGTCCGCCTCGGGCTGCCCGACGCCGAGGCGGCGCAGCGGCACGTGCGCGAGATCGGCCGTCGGCTCAGTCACCTCTCCCGCCTCACCTGGCGCCGCGTCGAGGACGTGCTCGATCGCCCGACCTCGGTGACCGGCGCCCGGCGGCCCTCCCTGCAGCCGATCGCTCCGGGCATCGCGCTGTCGCGCGGCGAGGTCGTGCTGGACGCCAAGGCCCGCCCCGACCGGGACCCGGTGATGCTGCTGCGCGCAGCGGCCGAGGCGGCCGAGCGCGACGTCGTGCTGGCGCCGGCCACGGCCGCTCGGCTCGTGCGCGACTGCCCGCCGCTCCCGGATCCGTGGCCCGAGGAGGCCCGTGACGCACTGGTCAGCCTGCTCGCCAGTGGTCCCGGACTGCTGCCGGTCTGGGAGACGCTGGAGGAGACCGGCGCGCTGACGGGCTTCCTGCCCGAGTGGGAGCGGATCCGCACGCTGCCCCACGCCTCGCCGATCCACCGCTTCACCGTCGACCGTCATGTCATCGAGACCTGCATCGAGGCGTCCACGCTGATCCGCCACGTCGCTCGCCCCGACGTGCTGCTCGTCGCTGCGCTGCTGCACGACATCGGCAAGGGCGAGCTGACCGAGCACTCCGTGGCGGGTGAGCCGATCGCCCGGGCCATCGCCACGCGCATGGGCTTCGACGCCGCCGCCGTCGACCTCATCGCCCTGCTCGTGCGGCACCACCTCCTGCTCTCGGAGATCGCCACGTCCCGCGATCCCGACGACCCGGCGACCGTCGAGGCGCTGCTGGCCAAGGTCTCCGGTGGGGAGGCGCTGGGCCTGCTGCGGTCGCTGACCGAGGCCGACTCGCGCGCTGCCTCCCCGAAGGCGTGGTCCACCTGGCGTGCCGGTCTCATCGACCGCCTGTCCCGGCACGCGCTGGTGTCGGCCGGTGGTGAGCCGCCGCCCGCCGACGCCTCCGACGGCGACGTGCCGGTGCCTGATGCCGTACGCCGCGGGGGAGTGTCCGTCCTCGTCGAGGCCGACCAGGCGGGAGCCCGGGTGACGGTGCTCGCCCCCGACAGGGTGGGCCTGCTGGCGGACGCCGCGGCCGCGCTCGCGCTTCAGCGTGCGACCGTCCGCTCGGCGCGCGCCTGGTCCCAGGAGGACGACGGCCTGGAGGTGGGGGTCTCGGTGTGGGAGGTGGCCGACCCCGACCTCGACCCGGCGGTCCTGCGCACCCGGTTGGTGGCGATCAGCGAGGGACGCGTGGACGCGGTCTCGCGCCTCAGCCGACCGGTGCCGACCAGGCTGGCACCGGTCGTGGTCGTCAGGGCCGACGCGTCGCATCGCGCGACCGTGCTCGAGGTGCGGATGGACGATCGTCCCGGCGTCGTGTGGCTGGTGTGCCACGCGCTGGCCGGACTCGACCTGTCGGTGCGCTCGGCCCACGTGTCCACGCTCGGACCGCAGGCCGTGGACGTGTTCTACGTCCAGGAGCGCGATGCCGGCGCCCTCTCCGAGCAACGGGCGGCGGACGCGGCCCACCACGTGCGTGCCGCACTCCTCGGCACCGTCGAGGCCTGACACCATCGCGGCCATGGCAGCGCAGGGCAGCGGGCAGCACGCGTTCGGGACCCCTGCAGTGGTCGTTCGCGAGATCCCCTCGACCGACGGTTAGGCTTGGCCGATCGCGCGGGGACCCCCTCGCCACCCGCCGTACCACCCGTGAACGACCCCGAGGACTGACCACACGTGTTCGCCACTCTCTCCGACCGGCTCGCCGACACCTTCAAGCACCTGCGCGGCAAGGGCAAGCTGTCCGAGGCCGACATCGACGCGACCGCGCGTGAGATCCGGATCGCGCTGCTCGAGGCCGATGTCGCGCTGCCGGTGGTCAAGGAGTTCGTCGGCGCCGTCAAGGAGCGTGCCCGCAGCGAAGAGGTCAGCGGAGCGCTCAACCCCGCCCAGCAGATCATCAAGATCGTCAACGAGGAGCTCGTCACCATCCTCGGTGGCGAGACGCGTCGCCTGCGCTACGCCAAGACCGGGCCCACCGTCATCATGCTCGCCGGCCTCCAGGGTGCCGGCAAGACGACCCTCGCCGCGAAGCTCGCGCTCTGGCTCAAGGAGCAGGGCAAGACCCCGATCCTGGTGGCGGCCGACCTGCAGCGCCCCAACGCCGTCCAGCAGCTCGAGGTCAACGGCGAGCGAGTCGGCGTGCCCGTCTTCGCGCCCGCTCCCGGCAACGGCGTCGGCGACCCCGTCTGGGTGGCCCGCGAGTCGATCGAGCACGCCAAGCGCAAGCTGCACGACGTCGTCATCATCGACACCGCCGGTCGCCTCGGTGTCGACGCGGAGCTGATGAAGCAGGCCGCCGAGATCCGCGACGCCGTGCAGCCCGACGAGGTGCTCTTCGTCGTCGACGCGATGATCGGCCAGGACGCGGTCACCACCGCCCAGCTGTTCCTCGACGGCGTCGGCTACGACGGCGTCGTGCTCACCAAGCTCGACGGTGACGCCCGCGGTGGTGCGGCGCTCTCGATCGCCTCGATCACCGGCAAACCGGTCATGTTCGCCTCCAACGGCGAGAAGATGACCGACTTCGACCTCTTCCACCCCGACCGCATGGCCTCGCGCATCCTCGACATGGGCGACATGCTCACCCTGATCGAGCAGGCCGAGAAGACCTTCGACGAGAAGGAGTCGCGCCAGGCCGCGGAGAAGCTGCTCCAGACCGGCGACTTCACCCTCGACGACTTCCTCAAGCAGATGCAGCAGCTGCGCAAGCTGGGCTCGATGTCGAAGATCATGGGCATGCTGCCCGGGATGGGCCAGTTCCGCGAGCAGCTCGAGAACTTCGACGAGAAGGAGATCGACCGGATCCAGGCGATCATCCAGTCGATGACGCCGGCCGAGCGTGACAACCCCAAGCTGATCGACGGCTCGCGCCGCTCCCGCATCGCCAAGGGCTCGGGCCGCCAGGTCTCCGACGTCAACCAGCTCGTCGACCGCTTCTTCGAGGCGAAGAAGATGATGAAGCAGATGATGGGCGGCGGCGGCATGCCCGGTATGCCCGGCATGCCTGGTGCGGGCGTTGTCGGCGCCGGCAAGCGCGGCAAGCAGGCGCCGAAGAAGAAGGGCAAGCGTTCTTCGGGCAACCCCGCCAAGGCAGCGCAGGAGGCGGCCACAGCCAAGGCCGCCGCAGCCGAGAAGGCCGCCAACCCCTTCGGCAACGCCGGCGAGGACATCGACTACGAGAAGGCAGCGGCCGCGCTCGACCTGCCCAAGGACTTCTCCAAGTTCCTCAAGTGACCGGTCGCGCTGACGTCATGGGAACTGGTCGTTCGAACGACCACTGCTCATGACGTCCGTGTTGGTCGTCGACGCGGCCAACGTGGTCGGCTCGGTCCCCGACGGCTGGTGGAAGGACCGCGCCGGCGCCGCACGCCGGCTGCACGAGCGCCTGCTCGTGGGGGACACGTCGTACGACGCCATCGTGCTGGTGCTCGAGGGCGGTGCGAAGGCGGGTGTGCGACCCGGGCGCGACCAGCACGTGCGCACCGTGCACGCGCCCCGCGACGGCGACAGCGCGATCATCGCCGAGGTCGCCGCGGCCCGTGACAAGGGCGACAGCGTCGTGCTGATCAGCGCCGACCACGTGTTGCGGGGGCGCTGCGAGGGACTCGGCGCCCGGGCGATGAGCCCGTCATGGTTGCTCGACCAGATCTGATCGCGGGCCCTCGAGGCGCAGGTTCCTGATGGCCGGGACGGACAGGCCGACGAGCATGACCAGGATGCACAGCGCGACGCTGCCGAGCTCGACGCCACGGATGCCGAACTGGCTCGACAACGGGCCGACCAGCACCTGTCCGATCGGCATCGCGACGAAGGAGAAGAACCCGTCGATCGCCATGATCCGCGACAGCATGTGCTCGGGGACCTTCTCCTGGACCGTCAGGTTCCAGGCCAGCCCGAGGGCGCTGAGCGCGGCGCCGGCGATGAAGAAGGCCACGGCGAGCGCGGCGGTGTTGACCCAGGTCCCGAGGAGCAGCATCGGGGTGGACATCACGGCGAAGCCGATCATGATCACCCACATCGGTCGACGGATGGTGATCCGCACCAGGACGAGGGTCCCGACGAAGAGTCCGACCGCCTGGCCGGACACCGCAAGGCCCCAGCCCTGGCTGCCGATCGTGTCGTCGGCGACCACGGGGCCGAGGACGTAGATCGAGCCGCTGATCAGGGCGTTGAACACGAGTGCGCAGCACGAGGCCGGGATCACCCAGCCGAGCTGGCGGGCGAAGGACCACCCGACGACGAAGTCGCCGATGACGCTGGTCCGACGCTCGGGCCGTTCGCCGAACGGCAGCCGGACCAGGCTCAGGAACACCGCTGCCACGACGTACGTCGCCGCGTCGATCGCCAACGCCCAGCCCGGTCCGACGGTGGCGACCAAGATGCCGGACAGCACGGGGCCACCGATCCGCAGCAGCGCGTCGGACTGGCCGATCAGCAGGAAGCCCGACTTGCGCTCCTCGGGAGGCAGCAGGATCGGCACCATCCCGTGGAACGCCGGATAGCTGACCGCGAACACCGTCCCGCTCACGAACGAGAGTGCGACGAGGTGCCACACCTCGGCCCGGTCGGTGAGCACCAGGGTCGCGGTGATCGCCTGGACGGTTCCCTGGATCAGGTTGCACCCGCGCAGGACCGCTGCCCGGGGCAGCCGGTCCGCCAGGGCGCCGCCGATGAGCATGAACGCGACCATGGGCACCGTCGAGGCCGCCGCGACCAGGCCCAGGGAGGTGGCGGAGTCGTCGATGTCCAGCACCGCGAAGGCGAGCGCGATCCCCGACATCGAGGAGCCGGCGGTGTTGACGATCTCGCCGAGGAAGAAGTAGCGGAAGTTGGCCACGCGCAGCGGGGAGGCGTGTTCGCGCAGGCTCACCGGCGACACAGTAGGCGCCGGATCCCTCACGACGCCTCAGCTTTTGACGGCCGGGGACTCGACGCGCGGGCGTGGGCCGGTGGCTGTAGGCCGACCGGTCCGGTCCGTGCGACGAGTCCCCGGTGGTCGTCAGCTCACTTCTTCTTGCTGTCCTCGCAGCTGAAGTCCGAGAGCACGAGCCTGCCGGGCAGGTTGGTGCTCGCGGAGACCAGCATGCCGGTCGACTCCACGTAGAAGTGCTGCGTCGACCCGGTGTTCTTGCTGGGCGCGACCATCGAGTGCACCCCGTCGGTGAAGGTCGCGGTGAGGAGGCCGCTGGCAGCGCCGTGCGTCTGGTTGTTCACGAAGTGCCACACCCCGACCCCGTCCCCGCAGGTCTGGCCGTTGCCGTTGGCGAGGTCGGCGGCGATCGCGGGTGACGCGAGGCCGATCATCGCCGTGGTTGCCACGGCGACCAGGATCTTCTTGTGCTTCATGCTGTTCCCCTGTCTGTTGGACCGCGGGCGACATACGGCCACCGTGACCGCGTCGTCGGCCAGCGGCCTCCGGTAGGACGCCCCACTGTCGTGACGAGGCCGCGCGGTCGAGGTGTGGCGGGGGACAACTAGCCCAATATTGACGAACGGGCCCCGCGAGTGGTCTGGACCAGTTCACGCGGGCGAGGGGCCGACGTCCCCGAGCAGGGCGTACCGGTTCCCCTGCGGGTCGCTCGACAAGGTGAAGTCGACCCAGGTCTCGTTGTTCTCGGTGGTCTCCTCGCGGAACACGGTCCCCTCGTCGGCGACCGCGAAGATGCGGTAGTCGCCGTCGGCGAGCCCGTCGATCTCGATGCTCTGCCCGGGCAGGTCCCAGTTGTAGTGGTCGGCCCAGCCGGGGCTCAGTCCCATCACGAGGTGGGTCGAGTCCTCCTCGCCGCAACCCTTGCGGTCGTAGGTCGGCTCGTCCGAGCCGAGGTCGACCTCGGCTCGCTCGAAGTCGTAGATGCAGAATCCGACCTTGTGGTCGGTGCGTGCCGGCCCCGTGACCTCCCCGGCCTCGTCGAGGGCGAACAGGTGGTAGACGACGTAGCGCTCGACGTGCCAGTGCTCGTGGCCGTCGCCGCCCCAGACCGCCTGTGCGTCGGTGGTGACGTGCTCGGCTCCGCCACCGTCGTACTCGATGTCCTGGGTCAGGACCCAGGAGTCGTCCAGCTGCTTGTCGGCCGTCGCGTGGAAGTCGCCCTCGCCCACGTTGACCAGGGTCGAGCTGAACTCGACCGTCCACGCACCCTCGATCTGCTTGGTGTGGATGTCGGACGGGGGGACGGGCGCGAAGTCGGGCAGGAGCGCGGAGCCGACGGGCTCCTCGGCCCACCTGGCTTCGGCGTCACCGCCACAGCCGGAGAGCAGGGCAACGACGCTGAGGGCAGCGAGCTGCCGGGTGATGCGACTCCCCGCGGGCGGCATGCCGGGATCGTGGCACATCGGCTCGGCCCTCGCGGGTGGATCGACGGACGTGATTGGGTTTGGGTATGCGCGCGCTGAAGTTCACCGGTCCCGTCCTTCCCGACGGCGAGGTCCGCGACCTCTACGTCGTCGGCGACACCGTCACCTACGAGCCGCAGGCAGGCGCCGACACGGCGGCGCAGGGCTGGATCGTGCCCGGCCTGGTCGACGCGCACTGCCACATCGGCCTCGACGACCACGGGGCGATCTCCGACGCCGAGGCCGAGGCGCAGGCGATCGAGGACCGCGACGCCGGCGCCCTGCTGATCCGCGACTGCGGGTCGGCGGCGGACACGTCGTGGATCCACGACCGCGACGACCTGCCGAGGCTGATCCGCGCCGGGCGCCACATCGCCCGCACCAAGCGCTACATCCGCAACTACGCC
Source organism: Nocardioides sp. CF8 (assembly GCF_000389985.1). Lineage (NCBI taxonomy): Bacteria > Bacillati > Actinomycetota > Actinomycetes > Propionibacteriales > Nocardioidaceae > Nocardioides > Nocardioides sp. CF8. Next base: position 2,802,930 of record NZ_CM001852.1, on the reverse strand, counting down.
CACGAGGTGGAGCCGCCGACCCTGGTCGAGACCGTCGTGCAGGAGGCGCAGCGCGGCGACGGCTGGGTCAAGCTCGTCGGCGACTGGATCTCGCGCGACACCGGCGACCTCGCCCCGTCCTTCCCGGCCGCCGACTTCGCCGAGGCGATCGCCGCCGCCCACCAGCACGGCGCCAAGGTGACCGCCCACTGCTTCGGCGAGGCGGTGCTGCCGGTGCTGATCGAGGCTGGCATCGATTGCATCGAGCACGGCACCGGCCTGTCGACCGACCTCGCGGAGACGATGGCAGCACGCGGCATCGCCCTGGTGCCGACCGTCATGCAGATCGCCAAGTTCCCGCAGTACGCCGATGCGGGCCGCGACAAGTTCCCGCAGTACTCCGACCACATGACCGACCTGCACGCCCGCCAGCGCGAGACGATCATGGCCGCCCACGAGCTCGGCGTCGCCCTCTACGCAGGGTCGGACGGCGGGGGAGTGAGCCGCCACGGCAACATCGCCGGCGAGGTGCTGGCCATGCACGAGCTGGGCATGTCGGCCGACTACGCGCTCGGTGCCGCGTCGTGGCGGGCCCGCGAGTGGCTCGGCTGGAACGCCACCCTCACCGAGGGTGCTCCGGCCGACTTCGTGGTCTATCCGCGCGACCCGCTCCTCGACCTGACCGTGCTCCACGAACCGACCACCGTCGTGCTCCGCGGACGCGTGGTGGCCGGCGGCTGACGGGTCCCCAGGTACGGCGAAGGGCGGTCACCCCCACGGGGTGACCGCCCTTCGTGCTCTGCGTCCGGGTCAGGCCGCCGGGGAGGGAGCGGGCTCCTCTGTGGGCTCGGTGTCCTCGGTGGGCTCGAGCTCGGCGCGGGCCTCCTGGAGGTGCGCGCGAGCAGCCTTGATGTCGGCCTTGGTGCTGGTCGCGGTGATGGCCAGCGCGGCCTCCTCGGCGAGGGCGAGGTGCTCGACGGCCTCCGGGTCGGCGGCCGCGGCCTCGGCGAGGCCCTCCGCCTGCTTGAGCACGTTGAGCGCCAGGCGGAAGTTCACCACGCGGAAGGAGCGCAGCTCCTTGCGGGCCGCGCGGGTGTCGAACGTCGTGTCGGCGGCCTCGACCGAGGTCTTGATCCCGGCCAGATCCTCCTGTGCGGCGCCGAGGTTGGCGACGAGCGCACCCTCGGTGTCGTCGGCGAGGCCGGCGACGGCGTTGCTCTCGGCCAAGCGGGCCAGGCGCTTGTCCTTGCCGGCGATGTCCTTGAGCAGCTGCTTGGTCTGGGCCTTGGGTGCTGCCTTGGCGTCACTGGCCGTGGTCGCGTGACCGTCGGCGGCGACCGCCGTCGGGAGCGCCGCGGTCGGGACGGCGAGGGCAGCCGTCGCGACCAGGGTCGCGGTGAGGCGTCGGGTGCGGATCATGGGATCTCCTCGGGGGGTAGGTATCCGTGCGTCATGCATTTCCGTTCGGAAGTCTGCCTTGCGGTCTGCCACGGGACAACCGCGACGATGCTCGTCCCCACCCTCCTGGGGGGTGGAAAGGAGTTGCCGCCCGTGAACATGCTCCGCGAGGCTGGCTGCGTGACGACACCCATCGGCCAGGTCTTCCCGGTCCTCGACCTGCGCGTGAGTGCCGGTGACCTGGAGCTGCGCGGCATCAGCGACGACGACCTCGTGACGCTGGGGGCGCTGGCTGCTCGCGGCATCCACGCGCCCGACCGGATGCCGTTCTCGTTCCCGTGGACGGACGTCGCGCCCGAGGAGCTGCCGCTCAACTTCGCGCAGTACCACTGGCGCACCCGCGCCGACTTCTCGCCGGCGTCGTGGGTGCTCAACCTCGGCGTGTGGTGGCGGGGCGAGCTGGTCGGGGTCCAGGGGGTGACCACGAGCAACTTCGTCGTTCGCCGTACGGGGGAGACCGGGTCGTGGCTCGGTGCCGAGCACCAGGGGCGCGGCCTCGGAACGCTGATGCGCCAGGCCATGTGCGTGCTGCTCTTCGACCACCTCGGCTTCACCGAGATCACGTCCGGTGCCTTCGTCGACAACCCCGCCTCGTTGGCGGTCAGTCGCAAGGTCGGCTACCGCGTCAACGGCACCGAGCGCTACGAGCGGCGCGGCGAGCTCGCGGAGATGACGATGCTCTCCCTGGGCCCCGGCGACCTGGTGCGGCCCGACGTCCCGGTCGAGGTGTCGGGCGCCGAGCCCGTGCGGCGCCTGATCGGGGTCGCGGACTGATCCGCACCGGATTGTTCAGAAGCCAGCAGGACGTGGCAGAATCGCGCGCTGAGTCGCAGCAATGGCAGGGCCCTCTCACCCGGCCGTCGCGGCGCCCCATCGGATGACCCGACCCGGTCCCCACCTGGCGGGGGTCGTTCACACACCACAATTTCTGAGGAGACACCACAAACGTGGCCGTCAAGATCCGTTTGAAGCGCCTGGGCAAGATCCGGGTCCCGCAGTACCGCGTCGTCGTCGTCGACTCGCGCAAGAAGCGCGATGGTCGAGTGCTCGAGGAGATCGGCAAGTACCACCCCAAGGAAGACCCGTCGTACATCGACATCGTCTCCGACCGGGCGCAGTACTGGCTCGGTGTCGGCGCGCAGCCGACCGAGGCCGTCGAGGTCCTCCTGAAGATCACCGGTGACTGGCAGAAGTTCAAGGGCCTGCCGGGCACCGAGGGCACGCTCAAGGTCAAGGAGCCGAAGCGCGACAAGCTCGAGATCTTCAACGAGGCCCTCAAGGAGGCCTCGAGCGAGCCGAAGGCCGCCGCGGTGACCGCGAAGAAGAAGACCGAGAAGAAGACCGAGGAGGCTGCTCCGGCCGCCGCCGAGGCCACCCCCGCTCCGGTGCCCGCGGACGAGACCCCCGAGGGCGCGGCTGACGCGGCCGAGGCGGCCGAGACCGTCACGGCCGAGGACGCCGGCAAGAGCGAGAGCTGAGCCGAGTGCTCGCCGAAGCTCTCGAGCACCTCGTCCGGGGTGTCGTCGACAACCCGGACGATGTCTCGGTCCGCGACAAGCAGCTGCGTCGTGGCGCCATCCTCGAGGTCCGGGTCCACCCCGACGACCTCGGCAAGGTGATCGGTCGCAACGGCCGCACGGCCACGGCGTTCCGCACCGTCGTCTCGGCCCTCGCGGGCCGCGGTGGGGCGCGGGTCGACTTCGTGGACGTCGACCGCCGACGCTGATCTCACGTCGAACTGCAACGGGCGTCACCCTTCGGGGTGGCGCCCGTTTCGTCGTTCCTGGAGTCCTCTGATCCCCCGCATATGCGGGGGAGTGGAAGGTTCCTGGGTGTTACAACCCCCTGGAACGTTCGTTTCCCCCGCATATGCGGGGGAACCGACCGGCCGCCGATACCCTTTCGCCCGTGGACAGCATCGAGGTCGTCGTCGGTCGTATCGGCAAGCCGCACGGTCTGCGCGGTGAGGTCACCATCGACGTGCGCACCGACGAGCCGGAGCGCCGGTTCGCTCCCGGCCAGGCCCTGCGCGCCCAGCCCCCGCAGGGCTCGGCCAGCGCGATCCGCAGCCTCACCGTCGCCCGGTCCCGCTGGCACCAGCAGGTCCTGCTCCTGACCTTCGAGGAGATCGAGGGCCGCGACGCGGCCGAGGCGGCGCGCGGCATCGTCCTGCACGCCACGCTCGGCCCCGAGGACGCCCCGGTCGACCCGGAGGAGTTCTACGACCACCAGCTGATCGGCCTGGCGGCGTACGACGAGAGCGGCACGCACCTCGGACAGCTGACCGCCGTCGTGCACGGCTCGGCCCAGGACCTGCTCACCGTCCGCACCCTCGACGGGCGCGACACCCTCGTCCCGTTCGTCGCCGCACTGGTGCCGGAGGTCGACGTCGCCGCCGGCCGGGTCGTGATCGCGGACCGCCCCGGCCTCGTCACGCCCTTCCCCGACGACAAGGTCGACGAGTGAAGATCGACATCCTCTCGATCTTCCCCGACTACCTCGCGCCCCTCGAGCTGAGCCTGCCCGGCAAGGCTCGCGCCAAGGGCCTGCTCGACATCGCCGTGCACGACCTGCGCGACTGGACGACCGACAAGCACCACACCACCGACGACACGCCCTACGGCGGTGGCGCCGGCATGGTGATGAAGCCCGAGCCGTGGGGCGCGGCCCTCGACGAGGTCGCCACCGGCGCGACGATCATCTTCACGACGCCCAGCGGACAGCCCTTCACCCAGGCCGTGGCCCGCGAGCTGTCCGCGCACGAGCACCTCGTCTTCGCCTGCGGCCGCTACGAGGGCATCGACCAGCGCGTGATCGAGCACGCCGCGACGATCGGTACCGTCCGCGAGATCTCGCTCGGCGACTACGTCCTCAACGGGGGAGAGGTGGCCGCGCTCGCGATCACCGAGGCCGTCGTGCGCCTCATCCCCGGTTTCATGGGCAACGCCGAGTCGCTGGTCGAGGAGTCCCACGAGGACGGCCTGCTCGAATACCCCGTCTACACCAAGCCCGCCTCCTGGCGCGGCCACGACGTGCCTGACGTGCTGCTCTCCGGCGACCACGGCAAGATCGCCCGCTGGCGGCGCGAGCAGGCGGTGCGGCGCACCGCCGAGCGCCGGCCCGACCTGGTCGCCGCCACCACCGTCGGCGACGACGAGGTCCGCCTCGCCACCCCGGCCGACGCGGGCGAGATCCTCACCCTGCAGCTCGCCTGCTGGGTGGCCGAGCAGCAGGCCAACCCCGATGTCCGGATCCCCGCCCTCCACGAGACGCTCGAGGACGTACGCCGATGGCTGGGCCAGTGGACGGTCATCGTCCGCCGCCGAGGTGGCCGGCTGGTCGCGGCGGCCCGCGGCCGGGTGGAGACGCACGGCAACCACGCCGGCGCCTGGGACGTCGGCCGGCTGATGGTGGCCCCCGACCTGCAGGGGCAGGGGCTCGGGCGGGACATGCTGGAGCGCATCGAGGCGGCGGCGCCGGCCGGCGTGTCGACGTACGTCCTGTTCACGGGCGCGGGGAGCCTGGACAACATCCGGATGTACAAGAAGGCGGGCTACCGCCTGCGGGGCCCGCTCGCCGGGGAGCCCGGTGCCGTGGTGCTGACCAGACGGCGCTGATCCACGCTGCTGATTTCGCCGACGTTGCCCCGATCTGGCAGACTCGCTCCTTGGTCCAGTCGGCCAAACTTCTCGCCCCGGAGAACACGAGCGGGGGAGTTCGCGACGATCACCTGCCACAGGGGGTGTACGACGCCGCCGGCCACGCAGGCTGGACCGCACCGATCCGCACAACTATTCCGCGGCTGACCTGTGGCAATCGTGAGGAGTCATCATGACCAACGTGCTCAACGAGCTCGTCAGCAACAACCTTCGCACCGACGTCCCGGCCTTCCGCGCCGGTGACACCATCAACGTCCACGTGAAGGTCATCGAGGGCAGCCGCTCGCGTGTCCAGCAGTTCCAGGGTGTCGTCATCCGGATCCACGGCTCGGGCATCGGCCGCACCTTCACCGTCCGCAAGGTCACCTTCGGTGTCGGCGTCGAGCGCACCTTCCCGCTGCACTCCCCGATCTTCGAGAAGGTCGAGATCGTCACCCGCGGTGACGTGCGTCGCGCCAAGCTCTACTACCTGCGCAACCTGCGCGGCAAGGCTGCCAAGATCAAGGAGCGCCGCGAGTTCTGAGCTCGCCCCTGCGCCTCGTGTCCGGAGATCGACCGGACACTGGATAGTCTCTGCAAGTGACTTCACACGACCGCGGCCTTCCCCCGTCTGACACCCAGCCGGAGGGGTCGCGGTCGTCGTCTTCCCAGGACGGCGAGAAGGGGTCCGATCGCCACCACCTCCCGCTCTGGCAGGAGACGATCCTGCTGCTGGCGGTCGCGCTGGTGCTGGCGATCGCGATCAAGGCGCTCTTCCTCCAGGCGTTCTACATCCCCTCGGAGTCGATGGAGCCCGGTCTCGTGCGCGACGACCGGATCCTCGTCCAGAAGGTCTCCTACTGGGGCGGCGGCGAGCCGCAGCGCGGTGACGTCGTGGTCTTCAAGGACCCGGGCGGCTGGCTGAACGCCGCCGAGTCCGCCGGACCGTCCGGGACGCTGCCCAAGGTGATGGCCAAGATCGGCCTCTACCCCTCCGGTGGCCACCTCGTGAAGCGCGTCATCGGCGTCGCCGGCGACGTCATCGAGTGCTGCGACGAGAAGGGGCGGATCCTGGTCAACGGCAAGCCCCTCGACGAGGAGACCTACGTCCAGGACGACAAGGGCACCAAGTGCAACGGCCCGATGGTCAACCAGTGCTCGACCGACTGGACCGCCGGGCCGGTGCCGGAGGGGCGGGTGTTCGTGATGGGCGACAATCGGGGCCACTCGGCCGACTCCAGCCAGCACATGTGCAAGCCCGCTGCCGAGACCGACTGCGTCTCCGGACCCGAGTTCGTGCCGGTCGACCTCGTCGTCGGCCGGGTCTTCGTGCTGATGTGGCCGCGCGAGCGCTTCGACTGGGTGGCGCGTCCGGACACGTTCGAGGACATCCCCGCCGCGTCCTGATCCGCCTGCCATGACCTCCCTCACGCACCTCCCCGTCGGCGCCACCGTTCGCCGCGACGCCGGCCTCTACGGCTACGAGCGCGCGCTGCGCCGGGTCGGGATCGAGCCCATCGCCGGCGTCGACGAGGCCGGTCGGGGCGCGTGCGCCGGCCCGCTCGTGGCCGGTGCCTGCATCCTGCCGCCGGGCAGGGCGGGGATCGTGCCGGGGCTGGCCGACTCCAAGCTGCTCACCGAGAAGGCCCGCGAGCGCGTCTACGCCCAGGTCGTGCGACGCGCCGTCGCATGGTCGGTCGTGGTCATCGACTCCGAGGAGTGCGACCGCCTCGGCATGCACGTCGCCAACGTCGAGGCGCTGCGTCGCGCCGTCGCACTGCTCGAGGAGCGCCCGTCCTACGTCCTCACCGACGGGTTCCCCGTAGACGGGCTCGAGGTGCCCGGGCTGGCCGTCTGGAAGGGCGACCGGGTCGCCGCGTGCATCGCCGCCGCGTCGGTCCTCGCCAAGGTGACACGGGACCGGATGATGGTCGAGCTCGACTCGACGTACCCCGTCTATGACTTCAAGACCCACAAGGGCTACATCACCGACGTGCACTCGGTCGCGCTCGACGAGCACGGCCCGTCGCCCGTGCACCGCATGCGGTTCGTCAACGTGCGGCGGGCCGCGGGGCTCGAGCCGCCGTTGGATGTGCAGAATGAGCACCACGACGCTGCGTCGTACGAGGAGGAGTGAGGCATGAGCGCCGAGGAGCTCGAGAAGTACGAGACCGAGATGGAGCTCACCCTCTACCGGGAGTACCGCGACGTCGTCACCATCTTCAAGTACGTCGTGGAGACCGACCGCCGGTTCTACCTGTGCAACCAGGTGGACGTGCGGGCCCGCACGGAGAACGGTGACGTCTTCTTCGAGGTCTCGATGACCGACGCCTGGGTCTGGGACATGTACCGCCCGGCCCGGTTCGCCAAGAACGTCAAGGTGCTGACGTTCAAGGACGTCAACGTCGAGGAGCTCAGCGAGCAGGAGATCGAGCCTCCCAAGGACTGATCCGGTGCCCGGGACGGGCCGCAATCCGTCCACAGCCGGGTGCCGCGCTGCGTCGTCCACAGCCCGGTCCCGGTCGGGCGCGCGGTTGTCCGTGGCAGCCGGTGTGCTGTGACCTCCGATCGAGGAGGTCACCCATGGACACCGCAGGCAGTCCGCCGCAGCTCACCCACAACCAGGCGCTCGGGGCGTACGGCGAACGGCTGGCCGCCCTCTTCCTGACGCGCCAGGGCATGGTGCTGCTCGACCACAACTGGCGCTGCCCCCAGGGCGAGATCGACCTGGTGCTGCGGGAGGGGCGCACGCTGGTGATCTGCGAGGTCAAGACGCGCAGCTCCAACGACTACGGCACCCCCCACGAGTCGATCCGCCGGAGCAAGGTCGAGCGCCTGCGCCGGCTCGCGGCCTGCTGGCTGAGCGTCCACGACGCCCACCCCGACGACATCCGTCTCGACCTCGTCGCGGTGCTGCGTCCGCGGACCGGCGAGCCGGAGCTCGAGCACGTCCGGGGGTTGTGCTGATGACACTGGCCACCGCTCGCTGCATCGCCCTCGCGGGCACCGAGGGACACCTCATCGACGTCCAGGTCGACATCTCGGCCGGCACCCCGGGCACCTTCCTGGTGGGCCGGCCCGACAAGGCCATCCAGGAGGCGCGCGACCGGGTGCGGATGGCGATCAACAACGCCGTCCCGTCGTGGCCGGCGAGCAGGAGGGTGACGATCCTGCTGGCGCCGGCCGACCTGCCCAAGAGCGGCACCCACTTCGACCTGGCGATCGCGGTGGCGGTGAAGGCCGCCGACCGGACGCGTCCGAAGGACGGAGCTCCCGACCACCGCATCGAGCAGGCCGCCCTCGAGGACACCGCGTTCATCGGCGAGCTCACGCTGTCGGGCAACCTGCGTCCGGTGACCGGGGTGCTGCCGATGGTGCTGGCCGCGAGGGCGCGCGGCATCCACCGCGTCTTCGTCCCCGAGCCGCAGGCGCAGGAGGCGATGATGGTGCCGGGGATGACGGTCTTCGGGATGCGCTCCCTGGCCCAGGTGGTCGCCGAGCTGCGGGGCGAGGACGTGCCGGCCGCGCCGCCCGTGGAGGGCACGACGTCGGCGAGGCTGCTGTCGTGGCGCGGCCAGGACCTCCGCGACGAGGTCGACATGTCCGAGGTCGAGGGCATGCAGGAGGTGATCTGCGCCGTCACGGTGGCGGCCGCCGGCGGTCACCACATCATGCTCAGCGGTCCGCGCGGCGCCGGCAAGACGACGGTCGCCGAGCGGATCCCGACGATCCTGCCCGACCTCACCCTGGAGCAGTCCCTCGAGGTGACCGCGGTCCACTCGCTCGTGGGCACCCTCGACTCGCTGGTGACGCGGCCGCCGTTCTTCGCGCCCCACCACGACGCCAGCCGGGCCAGCATCCTGGGCGGCGGCACCGGCCGCGCCCGGCCCGGCGAGGTGAGCCTCGCCCACCACGGTGTGCTCTTCCTCGACGAGTTCCCGTTGTTCCGCGCCGACGTGATCGACGCCCTGCGGCAGCCGCTGGAGGCGGGAGAGGTGTCGATCGCCCGCGGTGAGGAGTCCGCGACCTATCCCGCCCGGGGGATGGTGGTTCTCGCCGCCAACCCGTGCCCGTGCGGCAACTTCCACGCCCAGGGTTCCGTCCTGACGTGCGACTGCCTTGACGCGGTCCGCCGCAACTACCAGCGCAAGCTGAGCGGCCCGATCATCGACCGCATCGACATCTGGCGCGAGCTTCAGCCCATGGCCGGCCATCGCGGTCGAGATCCGTTCGCCCATCGCCGCACCTCGGCGGAGCTCCGCTCGATGGTCTCGGCTGCCCGCTCTCGCCAGGCTGTCCGCTATGCCGGGCTCGGGTTCGCCCTCAACTCGGCCGTCCCCGGGCCGGTGCTCGCCGAGCACTGGCCGCTCCCCGACGAGGGGCAGGTGCTGCTCGACGACGCGATGTCCCAGGGGCGGCTCACCCGCCGCGGCATGACCCGCGTGCACCGGGTGGCGCTCTCGGTGGCCGACCTGGCCGGGCGGGAGGTGCCGCTGGAGCAGGATGTCGAGACGGCGCTCGCCCTGCGCGGCAGCGGGCCGATCAACCTCGAGGCGATGTCGTTCATGGAGCTGGCGTCGTGAGCGCCGCGCAGGAGCTGATCGCCCGGGTCCGGCTCAGTCTCGCGATCGAGCCGGGTGACGGCGCCGTCTCGGACAGCGTGTCGAGCGTCGGTGCCGCCAGGACGGTCGAGGAGCTGCTGGACGGCGACGAGCGACCCGAGCTGGTCGCAAGGCTGCGGACGGTCGACCCGGAGCGCGTGCTGGCCGTGGCCGATCGCCAGCGCGTCCGGTTCGTCACGCCGGCCGACGACGAGTGGCCGAGCCAGCTCGACGACCTGGCGCACGGCCAGCGGGTGCAGGGGCTCGGGGGCGTGCCCGTGGGTCTGTGGGTCCGCGGTCCCATGCGGCTGACCGACCTGAGCGAGTCCGTCGCCGTGGTGGGGTCGCGGTCGGCGACGTCCTACGGCTTCGACGTCGCCACGGACGTGGCCGCCTCGGCTGCCCGCGCGGGCCGGCCGGTGGTCTCCGGGGCAGCGTTCGGCATCGACCAGGCCGGCCACCGGGGCGCGCTCGCTGCCGGAGGAGCGACGGTCGCTGTGCTCGCCTGCGGCGCCGATCGTGCCTATCCCGCTGCCCACCGCGAGCTCATCGACCACATCGCCCAGCGTCACGCCGTGGTCTCGGAGGCGCCGCCGGGCTCCGCGCCGACCAAGGTGCGCTTCCTGTCCCGCAACCGGCTGATCGCGGCGCTGAGCCGCGGCACGGTGCTGGTCGAGGCGGCGCTGCGCAGCGGCGCCCTCAACACCGCCCACTGGAACGATCAGCTGAGCCGGGTGCTGATGGGCGTCCCCGGGCCGGTCACCAGCGCGACGTCCCAGGGCGTGCACGAGTGGATCCGCAAGGGCTCGGCCGCGCTGGTGACGAGCGGGGCCGAGGTGCTGGAGCTCGTCGGCGGCTCGGGGGAGCACCTGATGGCCGTCCCGCGCGGGCCGGAGCGCGCCCATGACGGGTTCTCGCTGCGCCAGGTGCGGGTGCTCGACGCGGTGCCGGTCGCGCGGGGGGCCAGCACCGAGTCGATCAGCAGCATCGCGGGCGTCGGTGTGCAGGAGGCCGACCGGGTGCTGGTGGAGCTGACCGAGGCCGGCCTGGTCCACCTGGCCGTCGACGGCTGGCGGCTGGTCGCAGGGGGCGGACGTGGCGGAGGTGGCCGATGACCGGTCGACGGTCCCCACCCTCCCGTCGTGGCTCCGGCGTCCGCCGCCCAGGCCGTCCTACGATCGCAGGATGGCGACCGACGCAGACGTGGAGGCGCGCGACGCCGAGCTCCCGGAGTCGATGGCGAAGATCCTGGCCGACTACGAGCGGCACCTCACCTCCGAACGCGACCTGACCCCGCACACGGTCCGGGCCTACCTCGGTGACCTCGTCAGCCTGCTCGACCACGCCACCCGGCTCGGGCTGGTCGACGTCGGCGAGCTGGACCTGCGCACTTTGCGCAGCTGGCTGGCCAAGCAGCAGTCCATGGGCAAGTCGCGAACGACGATCGCCCGTCGGGCCACGGCCGCTCGGGTGTTCACGGCGTGGCTGGCCCGCACGGGCCGGGCTCCGTCGGATGCCGGGGCCTCGCTGGGCTCGCCGAAGAAGCACAAGACCCTGCCTCCGGTGCTCCGCGCCGACGAGGCCGCCGACCTGATCCGGGCCGCCGCCGAGCGGGCCGACGACGGTTCGCCCATCGGCCTGCGTGACGTCGCGATGCTCGAGCTGCTCTATGCCACCGGTATCCGCGTGGGAGAACTGGTCGGCCTCGACATCGACGACCTCGACACCCAGCGGCGAGTCGTGCGGGTCTTCGGCAAGGGTCGCAAGGAGCGCTCGGTTCCCTACGGCCAGCCGGCTGCTCGGGCCGTCGACCGCTGGCTCACCCTGGGCCGTCCGGCCATCCGGGTCGAGGGTGCTGGCGCGGCCCTCTTCCTCGGCGCCCGTGGTCGCCGGATCGACCCGCGTGCCGTGCGTGAGCTGGTGCACCGCCGGATCGCCGAGGTGCCCGGCGCGCCCGACATGGGCCCGCACGGCCTGCGCCACACCGCCGCCACCCATCTCCTCGAGGGCGGGGCCGACCTGCGCTCGGTCCAGGAGCTGCTCGGCCACGCCTCGCTGGCCACGACGCAGCTCTACACCCACGTCACCACCGACCGGCTGCGGCAGGCCTACCGCCAGGCCCACCCGCGCGCCTGAGCGGACCTCCGCCTCCGCCCCCTCGGCGGCGGTGATTGAGCCACATTCAGAGCGCCGGAAATGTGGCTGGACCACCGCTGCGTCGGCGAGTTGCGAGGACACGCGGGCAGGCAGGTGGGTGAGCCACATTCGCGCCCCGGGAAATGTTGCTCACTCACCGCGGCGTCGGGTCACCCAGGGCTCGGTCGTCAGGGCTCGGTCGTCAGGGGAGGTGGGCCCGGAGCGGGGGATACCAGGCGGCGTACGGCAGGGGTGGTGGTCGCCACTGTGCCGCCGTCGCTCCGTGGTCGATCGGCGACTCGCGCCACAGCGGCAGCAGTCGCACGCGGCCGTCGCTGACGAGGCCCAGCGGGTCGAGGTAGGTCTCGCCGCGCAGCCAGCCCCAGTGCAGGCAGGCGCGGGGGAAGCAGTGGCTGAACGGCAGGCTCAGCGAGCCGATGCGGTCGCCCGCGGCCACGACGGCGCCGACCTCGAGCGAGGAGGAGACGGGTTCGTAGGTCGTGCGGGTGTCGCCGTGGGTGATCGTGACCACGGGCTTGCCGGCGATCTTGCCCACGAAGGCGACCTGGCCGGCCATCGCGCTCAGCACTGACTGGCCCACCGTGCCGGCGAGGTCCACACCTCGGTGGCCCGAGCCCCAGGGGTCGTCGGGCGGGTCGAAGCCGTGCATCACGTCGGGCTCGGGACTCAGCGGCCAGATGCCGACCGGATCCGGCTCGGGCGGGCGGGGGAGGGCGGAGGCCGGGCCGCAGACGAGGGCGAGCAGCAGGGCGAGCACGACCGGGAGGAGACAGCGCAACGGCTTCATCGACCCAGCGTCGCGCCCACGCGACGGTGCGGCACGCGCGCTGCGACGTACCCTGTGGACACGACGTCCGACGAGGGGCCTGTGGACGGTTCGGGGCCCGGTCGAGGCTCGATTGGCACGCCGACGGGCGGGTGGCCTACGATTCGCGAAGCAGCCCAGCACTACCCAGATCGACCCGGGCTGACTTCGCACGCTCGCAGACCGCGACGGCCTCTTTCCCTGGAGGCCGACCACCCGTGGGCGCCGATCCTCAGTTCCGGCTCGAATTCGAGCCGGATCGGATCGCGCGCGAGCGTCAGGGCGACCGACACCCGTCGGGCGCAAGCAACTGAAAACCACTTCGGAGATCCGATCCCCGGCTCGGCCTGCATCAAGGTCGCGCACACCGGGTGAGCGCCTCCATCACACAGGAGAATCACATGGCAGTCGTCACCATGCGCCAGCTGCTCGAGAGCGGCGTCCACTTCGGTCACCAGACCCGTCGTTGGAACCCCAAGATGAAGCGCTTCATCATGACCGAGCGCAACGGCATCTACATCATCGACCTGCAGCAGTCGCTGGCCTACATCGACCGGTCCTACGCCTTCGTCAAGGAGACCGTCGCCAAGGGCGGTGTCGTGATGTTCGTCGGCACCAAGAAGCAGGCCCAGGAGGCCATCGCCGAGCAGGCGACGCGCGTCGGGATGCCCTACGTCAACCAGCGTTGGCTCGGCGGCATGCTCACCAACTTCCAGACCGTGCACCAGCGCATCAACCGCCTCAAGGAGCTCGACGACGTCGACTTCGACACCGTCGCGGGCTCGGGTCGCACGAAGAAGGAGCTCCTGCAGATGAAGCGGGAGCACACCAAGCTCGAGAAGACCCTCGGCGGCATCCGCGAGATGACCAAGGTCCCCTCCGCCGTGTGGATCGTCGACACCAACAAGGAGCACCTCGCCGTCGAGGAGGCCCGCAAGCTGCGGATCCCGATCATCGGCATCCTCGACTCCAACTGCGACCCCGACCTGGTCGACTTCCCGATCCCGGGCAACGACGACGCGATCCGCGCCGTCGGCCTGCTGACCCGCGTGGTCGCCGACGCCGTCGCCGAGGGCCTCATCGCCCGCTCCGGTCCGAAGGCCACCGACGCCACCGCCGCCGAGCCGCTCGCCGAGTGGGAGCGCGAGCTCCTCGAGGGTGACGCCGAGAAGGTTGCCGTCGAGGCCACCGGTGGCGACGCCACGACCGAGGCGCCCGCCGCCGAGTCGACCGGTGCCGCTGTCGAGGCTCCCGCCGCTGCTGCTGCCGCCGAGGCCGTCGTCGAGGCGCCCGCCGCCGACGAGGCCGCTGCCGAGGTCAAGCCGCTCGCGGATGTCCCGGCCGAGGGTGAGTTCGCCGGTTCGGCGCCCGCCAACGAGGACGGTTCGGCTCCCGAGGGCTTCGACATCAAGGGCAACAAGGACTCGATGAAGTTCCACGCGCCCACCAGCCCCTGGTACGGCCGCACCAAGGCCGAGGTCTGGTTCAAGACCGCCGAGGCTGCCGAGGCCGCCGGCTTCGTCAACGCCGAGCACAAGAACGACTGATCGGCTGGCGGGCCGCGAGGAGACTCGCGGCCCGCTTCAGCTCACCACACACGAACTGAAGGATGAGGGATCATGGCTGACTTCACCGCTGCCGACGTCAAGAAGCTCCGTGAGCTGACGCAGGCCGGGATGATGGACTGCAAGAAGGCGCTGACCGAGGCGGACGGTGACTTCGACAAGGCTGTCGAGCTGCTGCGCGTCAAGGGTGCCGCCAAGGCCGCCAACCGCGCCGCCGAGCGCGAGGCCTCCGCCGGTCTCGTCGCCACCTCCGGTGGCGCGCTGGTCGAGCTCAAGTGCGAGACCGACTTCGTGGCCAAGGGTGACGACTTCGTCGCCGTGGCCCAGCGCATCGCCGACGCGGCCGACGCCGCCAAGGCCGGCGACCTGGAGACCCTCAAGGCGGTCGAGCTCGACGGCAAGACCGTCGGCGAGGTCGTCGGGGAGCTCGCCATCACCATCGGCGAGAAGATCGAGCTCGGTCAGGTCGCCTACTTCGACGGCGAGACCGTCGTCTACATGCACAAGCGTTCGGCTGACCTGCCGCCCGCCGTCGGCGTGCTCGTCGAGTTCGAGGGCGACGCCGGTGCTGCCCGCGCCGCCGCGATGCAGGTCGCCGCGATGAAGGCCCAGTACCTCACCCGCGACGAGGTCCCCGCGGACGTCGTCGAGAGCGAGCGCTCCATCGCCGAGCAGAAGACCCGCGAGGAGGGCAAGCCCGAGCAGGCGATCGCCAAGATCGTCGAGGGTCGCCTCGGTGGGTTCTACAAGGAGATCGTCCTGCTCGAGCAGGAGTCGGTCTCCGAGGCCAAGAAGTCGGTCAAGACCGTCCTCGACGAGGCCGGCACCACCGTCAAGCGCTTCGCGCGCTTCGAGGTCGGCGCCTGATCGCCAGCCTCACAGACTGATCCGGAGGGGTCGTACGCCGCGGCGTACGGCCCCTCCGGCATTTGTGCCCCGCAGCCGCTGCCGAGTCGACCCGCGTTGCCCGGGTCGAGTAGGTTGCTCGGGCATCGACAACACCTTCGAAAGGGTTCCTGAGTGACCGCCTACAACCGTGTCCTGATCAAGCTTTCCGGTGAGGTCTTCGGTGGCGGCAAGGTCGGGGTGGACCCCGATGTCGTGTCCAAGGTGGCCCACGAGATCGCGACCGTCGTCCGTGAGGGCGTGGACGTCGCGATCGTCGTCGGCGGCGGCAACTTCTTCCGTGGCGCCGAGATGCAGCAGCGCGGCATGGACCGCTCGCGAGCCGACTACATGGGCATGCTCGGCACGGTCATGAACTGCCTGGCGCTGCAGGACTTCCTGGAGAAGGAAGGCATCGAGACCCGTGTCCAGACCGCCATCACGATGGGTCAGGTCGCCGAGCCCTACATCCCGCGCCGCGCCATGCGCCACCTCGAGAAGGGCCGCGTGGTCATCTTCGGTGCCGGCGCCGGCATGCCCTTCTTCTCCACCGACACGGTCGCGGCCCAGCGGGCACTCGAGACCCGCTGCGACGTCGTCCTGATGGCCAAGCAGGGTGTCGACGGCGTCTACAGCGCCGACCCCAAGAAGGACCCGACCGCCACGAAGTACGACACGCTGAGCTTCCAGGACGCCCTCCAGCAGGGCATCAAGATCGCCGACGCCACCGCGTTCGCGCTGTGCATGGAGAACGACATGCCGCTGGTCGTCTTCGGCGCCGAGGACGAGGGTGCGATCCTGCGCATCGTCCGAGGTGAGAAGATTGGCACGCTGGTCAGCCGCGACGGCTGATCCGGCCCCACGATCCAGACCCATCAGCAAGCACCGTTGGCAGTACGCCGCCATCTGCAACTAGGAGCAGCCGTGATCAACGAAGTCCTCAACGAGGCCGACGACAAGATGTCCAAGTCGGTCGAGTCGACCCGCGAGGAGTTCGCGGCGATCCGCGCCGGCCGGGTCAACCCGAGCATGTTCGCCAAGATCGTCGCCGACTACTACGGCACGCCCACGCCGTTGTCCGCGCTCGCGTCCTTCACCTCGCAGGACGCGCGCACGATCCTGATCGCGCCCTTCGACATCGGCGCCATGGCCAACATCGAGAAGGCGATCCGCGACTCCGACCTCGGCGTCAACCCGTCCAACGACGGCAAGGTGCTGCGCGCGGTCTTCCCGGAGCTGACCGAGGAGCGCCGCAAGGACTACATCAAGATGGCCAAGGGCAAGGCCGAGGACGGGCGCGTCGCGGTCCGCAACGTGCGCCGCACGGCCAAGCAGGGCCTGGAGAAGCTCGAGAAGGACGGCGAGGTCGGCAAGGACGACGTCACCGGCGCCGAGAAGAAGCTCGACTCGATCACCAAGAAGCACACCGATGCGATCGACGACATGCTCAAGAACAAGGAAGCCGAGCTGCTCGAGGTCTGAGCCGAAGCCCACCTCACATCATGACGACTCCCGCCGCGCCGGACGCCTCCCAGCCGACGCCCCAGAAGGACCACGGCCGTGCCGGTCGTGACCTGCCCGCCGCCATCATCTCCGGCGTCGTGCTGGTCTCGGCGATCCATCTGTCGCTCTTCTTCTGGAAGACCGCGTTCATGCTCATCGTGGCGGTGGCCGTCGTGGTCGCCGTGTGGGAGCTGCACCGGGGGCTGGCCGCCAAGGACATCGACATCCCCGAGCAGCCGCTGATGCTCGGCGCGGTCGTCATGGTGGTGGTCGCCTACGTCTGGGGCGCGCCCGCCCTGGTGACCGCCACGGCCGTGACCTCGTTGATCGTGATGCTCTGGCTGCTGCGCCGAGGCGTCGACGGCTACGTCAAGAACGCGACAGCGTCGGTGTTCACGCTGATCTACGTGCCGTTCCTGGCCTCGTTCGTCGCCCTGCTGCTCGCGGAGGGCGGCACCAACCCGTCGTTCGGCTTCGACTTCGACGACATCGGCATGCGCGCGGTCGTCACGTTCATCGCGATCACGGTCGCTTCCGACACCGGCGGCTACATCGCCGGAGTCCTGTTCGGCAAGCACCCGATGGCCCCGGTGATCTCCCCGAAGAAGTCGTGGGAGGGCTTCGCCGGCTCGCTGATCGCGTGCGTCGCCGTCGGTGTCTGGCTAGTGACCTCCTTCCTGGGCGGTGACTGGTGGGTGGGTGTCCTGCTGGGGCTGATCGCCGTCGTCATGGCGACCCTGGGCGACCTCTGCGAGTCGGTCATGAAGCGCGACCTCGGCATCAAGGACATGAGCCAGATCATCCCCGGGCACGGCGGCCTGATGGACCGCCTCGACTCGCTGCTCGCGACCGTCGCCCCGATCTGGCTGCTGCTCCACTACCTCGTCTTCTAGGTCCGTGCGACTCCTCGTCACCGGTGGCCGCACCGGCTATCTCGGGCGCCACGTCGTCGCGACTGCTGCGCGCGAGCACGACGTCATCGGCGTCGGCTCGCACGACGCCGACCTGCGCGATCGCGACGCCGTCGAGGCGCTCGTCGGCCACCACCGCCCCGACGCGATCATCCACACGGCCTACGTCCAGTCGGACTGGGACGTCACCGCCACCGGCGCCGCGCACGTCGCCACCGCGGCTGCCCGCCACGGAGCACGACTGGTCCTCGTCTCCAGCGACGTCGTCTTCTCCGGTGCCGACGGGCTCTACGACGAGTCCGCCCCGCCCGACCCGATCACGGCGTACGGCGCCGCGAAGGCCGCCGCCGAGACCGTGGCGCTCGCCGTGTGCCCCGACGTGGTGGTCGCTCGCACGTCGCTGATCCTCGGCGACGGGACCTCGCAGCACGAACGACTCGTGCACGCGCTCGCGTCGGGCGCCGACGGGGCGCTCTTCGATGACGAGCAGCGCTGCCCCGTCCATGTCGGCGACCTGGCGGCCGCCCTCGTCGAGCTCGCCGGCAACCACCTCCAAGGAGTGCTGCACATCGGGGGCGCCCAGGCGATGAGCCGGTTCGAGCTGGGTCGCCTGATCGCGCGCCGTGACCGGCTCGACCCCGCCTCGCTGCGAGCCACGAGCCGGGCCGCCGCGGGTGTCGCGGGGCCCATCGACGTACGCCTCGACTCGAGCCGGGCCGCCCGGGTGCTGAGCACGCGGCTGCGTGGGGCGGGGGAGTTCCTGTGACGCTGCATCTCGTCCGTCACGGCCGGCCGCTCGTCGACCCGCTGCGGCCCGCCGCCGAGTGGGAGCTCGACCCATCCGGCTTCGACGACGTCTGGGCGCTGCGGGAGCGGCTGCCGAGCCGGGCGGCGTGGTTCTGCTCGCCCGAGCCCAAGGCGCAGGAGACGGCCCAGCTGCTGACCGACAGCGACGTCGGGATCATCGAGGACCTGCGCGAGCACGAGCGCGCCGCGGGGTGGTTCGAGGACTTCGGCGATCGCGTGCGAGCAGCCTTCGAACAGCCCGATCAGCCCGCCGCGCCGGGCTGGGAGCCGTTGGCCGCTCTCGGTGCGCGGGTGCTCCCCGCCGTACGCCGCATCCTCGACACCCACGGCGACGACGACGTCGTCCTGGTCGGACACGGCACGGCCTGGACGCTGGCCGTGGCCGCACTGACCGACAACCCGCCCGACCTGGTGAGGTGGAGGTCACTCGGCATGCCCGACCTGATCACGGTGCCGACCCGCCTACGATGAAGCCATGAGCGCGCCCGACACGACCACCGAGACCGACCACCCGGTCGACGAGACGCGCAACTGGTGGCACCGCAGTCACCCGACGTTCGCGGCCCTCACCGGCTTCTTCTCCGGGATGCTCTTCGTCACCGCGCTGCCGGGCGGGTTCGTGGCGATCCTGCGGATGGTGCTGCCGGACGAGACGGCCGAGAAGCTGTTTCCCTTCCTGCTGGTCGGGCTGGTGCTGCCCATCGCGCTGCTCGCCAAGCGCAAGACCCGCCGCTTCGGGATCTTCATGGTGATCGGGATGCTCATCACCGCGGCCGTCGTGCTGGGTGTGGCGTCGCTGGTCCTCTACTTCATGGTCCGGGCCGACGCGCGCTGAGTCGCCGTTTGCACCACCGGGGTGGGAGGATCGCGGAGCGATGTCCCACGAACCCATCAAGACCCTGCCCCTCGTCTTCGACGAACCGCGCGGCCGCAAGAAGCCCCCGCGCCACCTCGCCGACCTCGATGAAGCCGGCCGCAAGGACCTGCTGACCGAGATGGGGCTGCCGGGGTTCCGCGCCAAGCAGCTGTCGACGCACTACTTCGGTCGACTCGTCCACGACCCCGACGAGATGACCGACCTGCCGGGTGCCCAGCGCGCTGAGCTGGTCAACGCGCTGCTGCCCGACCTGATGAACCCCATCCGGCAGCAGGAGGCCGACCGCGGCAAGACGGTCAAGACGCTGTGGAAGCTCTTCGACGGATCGCTCGTCGAGTCGGTGCTGATGCGTTACAAGGACCGCGCCACGATCTGCATCTCCAGCCAGGCCGGCTGCGGCATGGCCTGTCCGTTCTGCGCCACCGGCGCGGGCGGCCTGCAGCGCAACATGTCGACCGCCGAGATCGTGCACCAGGTCGTCGTGGGTGCCCGTGCGATGGCGAACGGTGACGTCGCCGGTGGACCTGGACGCCTGTCCAACGTGGTCTTCATGGGCATGGGCGAGCCGCTCGCCAACTACAAGGCGACCCTCAACGCCGTACGCCGCCTGACCGAGCCTGCGCCTGCCGGCCTCGGCCTGAGCGCCCGCCATGTCACGGTCTCGACCGTGGGCCTGGTGCCGCGGATCAAGCAGCTCGCCGACGAGGGCATCCCGGTCACCTTGGCGTTGTCCTTGCACGCGCCTGACGACGAGCTCCGCAACGAGCTGGTCCCGATCAACACGAAGTGGTCCGTCGAGGAGACCGTGGCTGCGGCCTACGAGTACTTCGAGAAGACCGGCCGCCGAGTCTCCATCGAGTACGCCATGATGCGCGACATCAACGACCAGGCGTGGCGTGCTGACCGGCTGGCCGAGGTGCTCTCCGACAACGGTCGCGGCCGGGCCTGGGTGCACGTGAACCCGATCCCGCTCAACGACATCCCCGGGTCCCAGTTCACCCGGTCTCGTGAGGAGGACATGGACGAGTTCGTCCGCCGACTCAACGCCGCCGGCGTCGTCACGACCATGCGCGATACCCGCGGCAGTGACATCGACGCCGCCTGCGGACAGCTCGCCGCGGCGGAGTAGCGCTCGCCGCATCCGTCAACCGGTGTTCACGTGTCGTCTGCACGGGCCACCACCGCTGTTGTGACCGCGCCGCCATGGTGGCGCCATGGCCACGTTGCGTCGACCTGATCGACAGTCAGCCGTCTCCAACACGACCTTCTCCCGGTCCAACCTGGTCCCGCTGCAGTCGCGGCGAACCGACCCCGACCGCCTGCGCGTGCTGGTCGTGACCGAGTCGTTCCTGCCGCAGGTCAACGGCGTCACCAACTCCGTACGCCGGGTGCTGGAGCACCTTGCCAGCGAGGGACATGTCGCGGAGGTCTTCGCGCCGACCGGCCCATCGACGTACGCCGGATATCCAGTGACGATCGCCCGCGGTGCGAGCCTCCCGTTCTACAAGGACTTCCGCATCGGCCTGGAGACGCGCCGCCGGCTGCGCTCGGTGATGCTGCGCTTCCAGCCCGATGTCGTCCACATCGCCTCGCCCGCGACGCTCGGCTACCAGGCCGCGAAGGCCGCCCGCGAGCTCGGCATCCCCACCGTGGCGATCTACCAGACCGACCTGGTCGGCTTCGCCGAGCGCTACGGCATCGCCGGTGGCATCGCTGCGATGTCCAGGTTGACGCGGATGATCCACCTCGCCGTCGACCGCACGCTCGCCCCGTCGACCGCGTCGGTGCGCCAGCTGGAGGAGATGGAGATCCCCGGCCTGGTCCGATGGCCGCGAGGCGTCGACCTCGAGATGTTCGACCCCGGCTACCGCGACGCACACCTGCACGCGCAGCTCGCACCGAACGGGGAGTCCCTCGTGGGGTACGTCGGTCGGCTCGCGCCGGAGAAGGAGCTCGAGCTGCTCGCGCATGTCGACAAGCTGGCAGGGGTCCGGCTCGTGATCGTCGGTGGCGGACCGGAGGAGGCCCGGCTGCGCGCGTTGCTGCCCGGCGCCTCCTTCCTCGGGGTCCTCCACGGCGAGGAGCTGAGCCGGGCCTATGCCACCCTCGACGTCTTCGTGCACACGGGCCGGCACGAGACCTACTGCCAGGCCGCCCAGGAGGCGCTGGCCAGTGGGGTCCCGGTCGTCGCGCCGCGGGCGGGTGGCCCGATCGACGTCGTCGACGAGGGTGCCGGGTTCCTCTACCAGCCCGGCAACGGCACCGAGCTCGCGTCGTACGTCGCCCGGCTGGTCGACGACCCGCACCTGCGCGAGCAGGTCGCCGCCACCGCGCACCGCAGCGTGCAGGGGCGTTCGTGGCAGTCCGTCAACGACCGGCTCGTCGAGCACTACCGAGAGGTCTGCGGCAGCCGGACGCCTCGCGCCTCGCGCCGCGCCGGCTGACGGGCTCCCCGCCGGAACGCCAACGCCTAGGCTCCGAGACATGGCGATCATCCACCGGGCAACGATCTCTCCGACCAAGCTGGAGCTCCTCGAGGAGTGGCTGGGCAGCGACCTGGCCGGTGACGGGGAGCTGCGCCAGGTCGGCAGCTACCGCTTCGACGACCCCGAGGGCGAGGTCGGGATCGAGGCGCTGCTGGTGACCCGCGGAGGCGCCGTACGCCAAACCGTCCTGACCTACCGCGCAGCACCCCTCGACGGCGCCGAGGGCCACCTCGTCACCACGATGGAGCACTCGGTGCTCGGCCGGCGGTGGATCTACGACGGCGCGGGCGACCCGGTCGCCCTGGCGGCATACCGACGCGCGCTGGCTGGTCAGCAGGAGCAGGCTCCGCTCGAGATCTGGGACGGCGACACCCTCGTCGACACCCGGGAGCCCACGGTGGAGCTGGTCCTCACGAACCCGGCGCTGTCACCGGACGGACTGGCCGTGCACCTGGCGACTGACATCGGGTCGGCCCACCCTGCCGGACCCGTTCTGGTTGCTCGTTGGGACGGTGGCGACGGCGTCGTCGCCTGGGCCTGACAGCGGAGGTTGAGGAGGTCGCGCAGCGACCGTCACGAAACCCCGGTCGGGACGAGCCTGGTGCCGAAGATCAGCGCCTCGCCGCCCAGCTTGAACGCACTGCGCTCCAAGGTGAGTCCGATCTTCTGAGCCACACCCTGGGACGCGACGTTCTCCGGCCGGATGATCGCGATCAGGTGATCGGCGGTCCGCGCTTGTCCAGCGGCCGCGAGGACTGAGGCGGCCGCCTCCGCGGCGTACCCCAGCCGTCGATGGTCGGGGTGCACGTGCCAGCCGAGCTCCACGAAGTCCTCGCCCTCGACCTCCTGGATCGTGAGACCACAGTCGCCGACGAACCGCCCGTCGTGCGTCTCGATCACCCACAGGCCGAATCCGTGCTGGCGGTAGTTGTCCGTGGTCCACGCGATCCAGCGCTCGGCATCGGCTCGCGTGGCTGACAACGTCTCGGTCACCTCGTCGAGATCAGCCTCGGTCATCTCGCGGAAGCGCAGGCGGCGCGTGGGTTCGGGCAGCACGCGGCGACGCTAGCCCGACTCCTCGGTGCTTGACGATCCGGAGTGGCCACTTCTTGCGGACGTCGCGGCTTTCGCACGGCGTGTCGGATTCGCCGTAGGGCGTGTCGCCGGTGTTCTGGCGGACAGCTGGCCCGACCCGTCAGCCGGGCTGGTCGACGCGGAGGTTTTCCGCCAGCAGGGTCGCCAAGGTGCGCCCGTCGAGGTCGCCGTCCCCTGTGGGCACCACCGGAGCAGGCTGCTGCGGATAGCCCTCCCAGGACAACGACACCAGGCCGGGCTCGAGGTAGAACCAGATGTCCAGGCACGGGATCTGCGAGGCGGGCATGCCATTGGCTGCCTCGATGTCCGAGTCAGGATGCCGTGCGAGGAACGACGCAGGCACCGCTTCCCACAGGAGCGCGGTGGGCGGGTCGGTGATGCCTTGGAACGACCAGCCCGAGCCGTCGGCATCGAAGACCGGCTGCAGCTGCGCGACCACGGCCTCGGCCCATCCTCGATCGAGTGTCATGAGGTCAGCACCGCGACAGCTTCGTCGACCGTGTCGACGAGGTGCACGTGTCCCTCCATCGCGCGACCGGCGGCCAGGGACTTCAGCAGCGGCCACGCGGGCACGACCTCGGTCCAGTGCGAGACGCCCACCAGCACCATCGGCGCAAGCGTCGACTCGTCGGCGTAGTAGTTCTCGCAGGCGTCCTGGAAGATCTCCTGCACGGTGCCGCCGGCGCCGGGCAGGAAGACGATGCCCGCGTCGCACACCTCGAGCAGGATGGCCTCGCGGGTGGCGTTGCGGACGTACTTCGCGATCACGGTCGCGAACGGGTTGGGCGGCTCGTGCCCGTAGTGCCAGGTCGGGATGCCGAGCGAGTCGACGCCGGGGGAGTGGGCGTCGATGACCGCGAAGGCTGCGGCTGCCCAGGCGCCGACGTCAGGCGTGAAGGAGGGTACGGCGCCGAGCGCCTCGAGCGCCGAGTCGAGCGCGTCCGCAGGGGCAGCCGAGAGGAACGCCCCGAGGTTGGCCGCCTCCATCGCCCCCGGTCCGCCGCCGGTCGCGACCGTCAGCCGGGAGCCGAGGGCGCGACCCAGGCGGGCGGCGTCGGCGTAGCCGGCAGATCCGCGCTGGAGCGCGTGCCCGCCCATGACGCCCACGATCGACCGTCCGTCGACCCAGGCGTCGAGGGCGATGTCGATCGAGTGGTCGTGCAGCGCCTCGGCGAGCGCGTCGTCCTGGTCGGGCATCCCGCGCGACCACGCATAGGCGCGGGCGTCGAGGGAGTCGGTGTAGGCCGGGGTGTCGTAGAGCTCGCGGGGCGAGTAGAGCGCGCTGCGGAAGGTGTCGAGCGGCGCGTGCGGCACCCGCGGCAGGACGACGGCGCCGCGGCGGCGTACGGACTCCTCGTCCGCGGGGGCGAACGCGCAGCCCTGGAACAGCGACTGCGCGACCGTCACCGAGGCCAGTGCGTCGCCGCGACCGGTCAGGTCGAGACCCGTCACCCGCCAGCCCGCCAGCGACCGCACGCCCTCGGCGAGACGGTGGTCGAAATCGGCCAGGGTGGTGACGTCGACCAGTCGGCCTCGCGAGTGCTGCACGAGACGACCCTAGAACGCGTGCGCCATCAGCTCCCCGAAGAGCTCCTGCTCGTCCACCTCGAGCCCCCTGGCGCGGAACCAGGTGCACATGTTGGCGCAGTCGCGCAGCAGGAAGTCCATGCCCTGCGGGTTGCCGACGAGGTCCACGATCTGCGGGAGGTCGATGATGAGGAGCCGATCGCCTGCGGCGAGCGTGTTGTACGGCGACAGGTCGCCGTGCACCACGCCGGACTGCACCATCGTGGCCAGCGAGTCGCGCAGCTGCTCGAAGTAGGACGCGAGCAGGTCGGGCGCCGGCCGGGTCTGCGCCAGCCGGGGAGCCGTCTCACCGTCGTGCGTGACCCACTCCATCAGGATCTCGGTGCCCTCGATCTGCACCGGGTAGGGCACCGGCAGGCCGAGCTCGTGGAAGCGCTTGAGCGCGTCCCACTCCGAGATCGCCCACTCGCCGGCGGCGACCAGGCGGCCCCAGGTCGACTTGCGCTTGAGGGCGCGCTCGTCGCGTGAGCGCTTCATCGAGCGCCCCTCGGTGTAGCTGGCCGCGCGGTGGAAGGTGCGGTGGTCGGTGTCGCGATAGCGCTTGGCCGCCATCACGACGCCGCCGTCGGGGTCGAGCGGGTCGGCACGCTCGACGAGGAAGACGTCAGCCTCCTTGCCGGTCTTGAGGATGCCGAGGTCGGTGTCGATGGCGCCCTGGGAGGTCACCACCCAGTCGGGGCGCGGCTCGGGGCCGCGCATGAGTGGCTCGACGTCGAGCCAGGTCGACCAGCGCTGGTTGGGCGCGAGATCCTCGTCGTAGGTGCGGAAGTCGAAGACGAAGGCGGGATCGAGCTCGTCAGCCGAGCCCGGAGTGAGGTGTGACACGGGTGCTCCAGGAATGAGAGGGACGGTCTGTGGACAGGCCGAGGACAACGACGGACATGTCACGACTCCTCTCATCCGGGGCATCGGTGAGGCTGCGCGGGGTGCGCGGCACACGTGCTCGCGACCATGGTGGCGAGGCCCGGCTCGGCTCGCCACCCATTTATCGCCGCGGGTAGGTTGCGGGCGTGATGTTGCGAAGAGTGGCTGTCCTGGCCGTGTCCCTCCCGCTCCTCGTCGGAGGGGGAGCCGCGGTCGCCGTCGAGGACGCCGCGGCCCCGGCGCCGGGCGCCAGCGGCATCGGCGATCCCTACTGGCCGCTCGACGGCAACGGCGGCATCGACGTGGCGGCGTACCGCATCAAGAACGCCTACGACATCCGAGCCCAGGCGCTGAGGGGGACCACCAGGATCACGCTGACGGCGACTTCCGACCTGAGCAGCTTCAACCTCGACTTCTTGTTGAAGGCCTCGTTGGCCAAGGTCGACCGCGTCGCCGCGAAGGTCGCCCAGTCGGGCCACGAGCTGACGATCACGCCCGCGACCGCGCTGCGCGCCGGCACCCGTCACACCGTCGTCGTGAAGTACGCCGGGCGGCCCGGCACCCAGCGCTACGCCGGCGAGGAGAACTGGCTGGCCGACGAGCACGAGGCCGTCGCCATGAACCAGCCGCACATGGCGACCTGGTGGTTCCCCGCGAACGACCACCCGATCGACAAGGCCCTCTTCGACATCAGCACCACCGTCCCGGCCGGCCGCGAGGTGATCGCCAACGGCAAGCTCGTCAGCAAGAAGCAGAGCAGGCGCGGCACGACGTGGCGCTGGCGCGCGGACGAACCGATGGCCTCCTACCTCGCGTTCTTCGCCGCGGGTGACTTCTCGATCAAGAAGGGCACCAGCAACGGGCTGCCGTGGGTCAACGCGGTCTCCCAGCAGCTCTCGCCGGCGGCGCAGAAGTCGTCGCACCAGCTGCTCGGGCGCACGCCGGGCATCGTCAAGGCGCTGTCCGCGGACCTCGGCCCCTACCCGTTCTCGGTGACCGGTGGCCTGACGACCGGGCTCCCGGTCTTCTTCGCGCTCGAGAACCAGACCCGCCCGACCTATCCGTCCGTGGGCGCCCACAACGTCAGCCTGGTCGTGCACGAGGTCGCGCACCAGTGGTTCGGCGACGACGTCGCGATCGCCCGCTGGCGCGACATCTGGCTCAACGAGGGCGCCGCCACGTTCATGGAGTGGCGCTATGCCGAGCAGCACGGTGGCCAGCCGGCCGCCGATGCGCTGCTCAACCGCTATGCCTCGATCGGCGCGTCGGACAGCTTCTGGCGACTCTCGATCGCCGACCCCGGTGCCGCGCACATCTTCGACGAGCCGGTCTACGACCGCGGCGGGATGACGCTGCAGGCGCTGCGCAACCGGATCGGAGAGGAGAAGTTCTGGCTGCTCCTGCGCACCTGGCTCGACACCAGGTCCGGCGGCAACGCCACCTCGGAGGAGTTCGAGGCCCTCGCCGCGAAGGTGAGCGGACAGGACCTGACCTCGTTCTTCACCGCCTGGCTGCGGACCGGTGCCAAGCCGGCCGCGACGGCCGACAACGGGCTCGCATGAGCACCGGCACCGGCATCGACTGGTTCCGCAAGCCGGTCGAGGGTGACGCGGGCACCCTCAACGCCTGCTTCCACGCCCTCGACCGCCACGTCATCCGCGGCCTGGCCGAGTCCGTCGCCGCCACCCTCGACGGCCGCGACTGGACCTTCGCCGACCTGCTCGCGGAGGTCGGCGCCTTCTCTGGCGCACTGCGCGCCTTCGGCGTCGGGCTCGGCGACACCGTCCTCGTCGCCCCCCTGCCGCCCCTGCACGAGGTCGTCGCGAGCCTCGCGGTCGCGCGCCTCGGCGCCGTCCGTGCGTACGCCGCCGCGTCGGCCGACGCCGTCGCGTCGGTCCTCGAGGAGGCGCGCCCGCGCGTCGCCGTACTCCCCACCGTGCTGGACGTCGACCTCGGCGAGGTGCCGCTGATCACCGTCGACGACTCCAGCGAGCTGCCGTGGGCCACCGTCATGCGGGCCGGCCGGACCGACCCGGCGCCGTGTGCGGAGGTGCCCGCCCCGGGCGTGCTGGCGGTCCTCGACGGGGAGCCGATCAGCATCGTGAGCGCCCTCGAGGGCGGCTCGCGGGTGCCCACCGGCGCGACGCCGATCGACGTCGGGGGACTGACCCTGTGGGTGCAGGCATGAGGCGCGACGTCGTCGTCCTCGGCTCCACCGGCTCGATCGGCACCCAGGCCCTGGACCTCGTCCGCGCCAACCCCGACCGCTTCCGCGTGGTCGGGCTGACGGCGGGCGGCTCCAACGAGGAGCTCTTCGAGCGCCAGGTCGCCGAGTTCGCGCCGGCCTTCAGCGGGTTGGGCGAGGACGCCTCGACCGAGGCCGCGGGCATGGCCTGCGACGTCGTGCTCAACGGCATCACCGGCGCCGTCGGTCTCCGCCCGACCCTCGCCGCGCTCGATGCCGGCAACACGCTGGCGCTGGCCAACAAGGAGTCGCTCATCATGGGCGGGCCGCTGGTCACCGCCCGCGCCCGGCCGGGCCAGATCGTGCCCGTGGACTCCGAGCACTCCGCGGTCGCACAGTGCCTGCGCGGCGGGACGCCCGAGGAGGTACGCCGCCTGGTGCTGACCGCCAGCGGGGGACCGTTCCGCGGGCGCTCTCGCGAGGAGCTGGCCGAGGTCACCGTGGAGCAGGCGCTCCAGCACCCGACGTGGTCGATGGGGCCGGTCATCACCATCAACTCCGCGACCTTGGTCAACAAGGGGCTCGAGGTGATCGAGGCCCACCTGCTCTTCGACCTGCCCTTCGACCGGATCGAGGTCGTGGTGCACCCGACGAGCGTGGTGCACTCCATGGTGGAGTTCACCGACGGCTCGACCCTGCTGCAGGCGAGCCCGCCGACCATGATGATCCCGATCGCCCTGGGCCTGGCCTGGCCCGACCGGGTGCCCGACGCGGCACCGGGCGTCGACTGGACGAAGCCGGAGACGTGGGAGTTCTTCCCGCTCGATGACGACGCCTTCCCGGCCGTGTCGCTGGCCCGCCGGGCGGGGGAGCGGGGCGCCACGGCGCCGGCGGTCTACAACGCCGCCAACGAGGTGTGTGTCGAGGCGTTCATGACCGGTCGGCTGCGCTTCATCGACATCGTGCCCACGGTTTCCCACGTGCTCGCGACCCACGACGTACCCTTGGAAGAGCACCTGACGATCGAGGACATCCTCGCGGCCGACACCTGGGCACGCGAGGAGGCCCGCCTCGCGATCGACGCAGCCACCAACGGAGAGACCTTGTGACCGCGCTCTACTACACGCTGGGCGTGCTCATCTTCGCCGTCACGATCATGGCGTCAATCGGCCTGCACGAGTTCGGCCACCTGATCCCGGCCAAGAAGTTCGGCGGCAAGGTCACCCAGTGGTTCGTCGGCTTCGGCCCGACGATCTGGAGCAAGCAGGTCGGCGAGACCGAGTACGGCGTCAAGGCGATCCCGCTCGGCGGCTACGTCAAGATCGTCGGCATGCTGCCGCCCGGCAAGGGCGACGGGACGGGCGACCCCGACGACGAGCTGCGGGTCCGCAAGTCCAACACCGGCATGTTCACCCAGCTGATCAGCGACGCGCGCGCGGCCGAGTGGGAGCACATCGGCCCCGAGGACCGCGACCGGCTGTTCTACAAGCGTCCGTGGTGGCAGAAGGTGATCGTGATGGCGGGTGGCCCCATGGTCAACGTCGCCATCGCGTTCTTCCTGTTCTGGGGTGTCTTCGCCACCGTCGGCCAGGTCGTCGACGCCAAGGTCGAGCCCGTCGTGGCCGAGGTGGTGCCGTGCATCGTGCCCGCCGACGAGGACGGGCGTGTCTGCAGCGCCGACGAGCTGGAGAACAACCCGACCCCCGCGGCGGCGGCCGGCCTCGAGCCGGGCGACCGCTTCGTCTCCTTCAACGGCGAGCCCGTCACCGACTGGGCCACGATGCAGAAGGCGATCCGCGCCAACGACGACGGCAAGGCCACCATCGTGGTCGAGCGCGACGGCGAGCAGCTGACCCTGGAGACGGCCACCTCGGTGCAGCCGCGACCGCTCGACAGCGAGTCCGAGGAGCTGACCCCGGTCGGCTTCCTGGGCGTGCTGCCCGTCCTGACCCCGGTCTACGAGACCGGCGGCCCGATCTACACCGCCCAGGAGATGGGCACGATGACCGTCGAGGTCGTCAAGGCCCTCGGACAGCTGCCGGTCAAGGTCTACGGCGTCGGCAAGGCCATCGTCGGCCTCGAGGAGCGCGACCCCAACGGTCCCGTGAGCGTCGTCGGCGGCGGACGCCTCGCCGGCGAGGTGGCGTCCCACGACACCTTCCCGGTCAAGGACAAGGTCGTCTCGCTGGTGATGCTGATCGCCGGCTTCAACCTGTTCGTCGGCCTGTTCAACTTCATCCCGCTGCTGCCGCTCGACGGCGGCCACATCGCCGGCGCGCTCTACGAGGGCCTGCGCCGCGGCTGGGCCCGGCTGCGGGGCCGGCCGGACCCGGGCTACGTCGACGTCGCCAAGCTGTTGCCGATCGCCTACGTCATGGGACTGGCCATGTTGCTGATGGGCGTCGTGCTGATCATCGGCGACATCGTCGTACCCCTGCACCTCACGTCCTGACCGGGCACAAAGCTCCACACCACCTCGCCGAGCGGGCACAAAGTGCCCGGCCGGGACCGCCGAGCGGTCGCAAAGTTCCGCACTTCGTGACCGGTCGGGAGCCTTCGGCGGCACTTCGTGACCGGTCGGGCCGCCGTGGGTGTGCCGCCGCTGCGGCGAATGAACCGCCGCCTCCTAGACTCATCCCATGACGTCTGTCGGCTCCGCCATTGGACTGGGCATGCCCGCCCTTCCTCCCCCCGTGCTCTCCCCGCGACGCAAGACCCGCCAGATCAAGGTGGGTTCAGTGGGCGTCGGCAGCGACAGCCCGATCTCGGTGCAGTCGATGACCACCACCTTGACCTCCGACGTCAACGCGACGCTGCAGCAGATCGCCGAGCTCACCGCGACCGGCTGCGACATCGTGCGCGTGGCCTGCCCGAGCCAGGACGACGCCGACGCGCTGGCCGAGATCGCCCAGCACTCGCAGATCCCGGTGATCGCCGACATCCACTTCCAGCCGAAGTACGTCTTCGCGGCCATCGACGCCGGTTGCGCCGCGGTCCGCGTCAACCCCGGCAACATCCGCAAGTTCGACGACCAGGTCAAGGAGATCGCGCGGGCGGCCAACGACCGGGGCACCAGCATCCGGATCGGCGTCAACGCCGGCTCGCTCGACAAGCGGATCATGGACAAGTACGGCAAGGCGACGCCCGAGGCGCTCGTCGAGTCGGCCGTGTGGGAGGCGTCGCTGTTCGAGGAGCACGACTTCCACGACTTCAAGATCTCGGTCAAGCACAACGACCCCGTCGTGATGGTGCGGGCCTACGAGCTGCTCGCCGAGGCCGGTGACTGGCCGCTGCACCTCGGTGTCACCGAGGCCGGACCCGCGTTCCAGGGCACGATCAAGTCCAGTGTCGCCTTCGGCCACCTGCTCAGCCAGGGCATCGGCGACACGATCCGGGTCTCGCTGTCCGCGCCGCCGGTCGAGGAGGTCAAGGTCGGCCTCCAGATCCTGGAGTCGCTCAACCTCAAGCCGCGCCGCCTCGAGATCGTCTCCTGCCCGTCCTGCGGTCGCGCCCAGGTCGATGTCTACAAGCTCGCCGAAGAGGTGACCGCCGGCCTCGACGGGCTCGAGGTGCCGCTGCGCGTCGCCGTCATGGGCTGCGTCGTCAACGGACCGGGCGAGGCCCGCGAGGCCGACCTCGGTGTCGCCTCCGGCAACGGCAAGGGCCAGATCTTCGTCAAGGGCGAGATCATCAAGACCGTGCCGGAGTCGAAGATCGTGGAGACGCTGATCGAGGAGGCGCTGCGCCTCGCCGAGGGCATGGAGCCCGTCGAGGGTGCGGCCGCGTCCGTCAACGTCAGCTGACCTCCCCTGCTGACCAACCGGGCTAGGCTCCCATCGTGCTGACGACCCGCGACGACGTGCGGCTGCTGGGGCCTGACGACCGTGAGGCGTTCCTGTCCCTCACCGCCCAGGACCCGGTCGTCAACGTCTTTGCCGCCTACCGCGCGCGTGTCACCAACCTCGATCCCCGTTGGCTCGGGGGCGAGGTCTGGGGCCGGTTCGAGGGCGACCAGCTCGTGGCCGGCTGCCACATGGGCGCCAACCTGGTCCCGGTCCAGTGCACGCCCGAGGACGTCGGGCTGTTCGCCGACCGGGCCCTGGAGCGGGTGCGCTCGACGGCCACCATCGTCGGCCCGCACGACGTCGTCGAGGCCTTCTGGGGCGTCGTCAGCGACCGCTGGAGCCCGCCGCGTGAGGCGCGGTGGCGCCAGCCGCACCTGCAGATCGCCGACGACCCGATGGTCGCCCCTGACCCGGAGGTCCGGGTGACCACGGCCGGCGACCTGGAGGCGCTCTATCCAGCGTGCGTGGCCATGTACACCGAGGAGGTCGGTGTCTCGCCGGAGTCCGCCGGCGGCAAGGACCTCTACCAGGCGCGCGTGCGCCAGCTGATCTCGCGCGGCTGGTCGTTCGCGCGCTTCGACGAGCGTGGACGCGTCATCTTCAAGGCGGAGGTGGCGTGCGCGTCGCCGTACGCCGCCCAGGTCCAGGGCGTCTACGTCCACCCGGACCGACGGGGGGAGGGGCTCTCTGAGATCGGGATGGCGGCGGTCGTGGCGCTGGTCCGCGAGCAGGTCGCGCCCACGGTCTCGCTCTACGTCAACGAGTGGAACACCGCCGCTCGCTCGGCCTATGCGCGCGTGGGGTTCACCGAGACGGCGAGACTCTCGACGCTGATGTTCTGAGCCCGACTACTCTTCGCGCCATGACGACTCGCGCGACGCCCCCGCTCACCAAGGACATCCAGGGGCTGGCGGGGATCTTCGCGGTCTCCGGAGTGATCCACCTGGTCAAGCCGGAGGTCTACGAGCCGCTGATGCCGAAGATCGTGCCGGCGCACCGCGAGGTGATCGTGGCCAGCGGCGTGCTCGAGCTCGTCTGCGCCGCAGGCCTGCTGCACCCACGCACGCGCGTGGTGGCCGGCTGGGCGAGCGCGGCACTGCTGCTCGCCGTCTATCCGGCGAACCTCAAGATGGCCAGCGACCTGAGGTCGAGCCGCAAGACCGGCCTCAGAACTGCGGCGTTTGCCAGGCTCCCGCTGCAGGTGCCGATGATCCGAAGCGCCGTGAGGGCAGCGCGCGGCTGAACCCGGGACGCGGCTGCTGTACGGCGACGGGGTCGGTCGCGTTCTCGCAGTCGCCCTCGCTGCAGCGGACCGTCGAGGAGCGGGTGTCGCCGTTGACCTCGAGCAGGAGGTCGGTGGCGTCCTCGAAGCCGATCCGGCCGAACCAGTTCGTCGAGTACTCCCCGAGCAGGCTGCCGTCGACCTCGCGCTCCCAGACCTCGCTGGGGCCGATGCCGTCGGAGAGGATGTGCACGGTGGCGATCCGCTCGCCGTCGGGGGAGAAGTCCTCCACGCGCTCGGTGCAGGACTTCCAGAGGCGGACCGTCGGGTCGCTCAGGCGGCTGACGACGGTGCAGCCGTCGCGGTAGGGGTCCTTGGTGTAGCTGGCGAGCAGGTTGTTGCCGATGTCGACCTGGCCGGCGGGCCGCCTGGTGACCGCGGTGACGGCGCCGTTCCCGGTGTCCCACCACCTGACCCCCTTGCTGCTGCCGCCCCAGGTCGTCAGGAGCACGCGCGTGCCGGCCATGCCGAGCACGCTGGGGTAGTTCGCGAAGTCCTTCTCGACCTTGAGCTTGCCGCTGCGGGCGGAGAAGACCCGGACCGGCACCGCACGGCGGTTGCCGCGCCCGGTGAGCGCGAAGAAGCGGCCGTTGTGCGACACCTTCGCCTCGAAGAACGGGACACCGCGCTTGATCACCGTGACGGTGTTGTCGAGCTTGACCCGCACGATGCGCAGGGAGCCGCCGTCGGAGTCACTCGTCCCGACGAGGTGGCCCCTGCCCGCCTTGCCGATGAGGTAGGCACGTTCACCACCGACGTCGACCCGGCGATCGCCGACGACGAGGTCGCCGTCCTCGATGTGCGCGACGGCGATGTCGGACCCACGGGAGAGGTCCTCCGGTTGCAGCTCGACGGGTGCGGACGCCGTGGCAGGCACCAGCAGCGCCGTACTGCACAGCGCTGCCGTGGTGGCGGCCAGGGCGAAGGTGCGGAGAGTGGTCATGGAGGGTCTCCCGAGAGGTGACGACGATCGTGTGGTCCTTCCACTGTCTCAGACGCTCGTGAGGCCGTCTCGTTGCTGTGGCCGGGCTCTCGCGCCAAACCGGCTCGCTGCCTGCGGCGACCCGCACCTATCCTGTGCGCATGATCTTGCGGATGTCGTCCTTGTTTGTCCGAACCCTGCGTGACGACCCCAACGACGCGGAGGTCCCGAGCCACCGCCTGCTGGTGCGGGCGGGCTACATCCGCCGCAACGCACCGGGCATCTACACCTGGCTGCCGCTGGGGCTGCGCGTGCTGCGCAAGGTCGAGCAGATCGTCCGCGACGAGATGGACTCGATGGGCGCCCAGGAGCTGCTGTTCCCCGCGATCCTGCCCAAGGAGCCCTACGAGGCGACCAACCGCTGGACGGAGTACGGCGACGGGATCTTCCGGATCAAGGACCGCAAGGGTGCCGACTACCTCCTCGGGCCCACGCACGAGGAGATGTTCACCCTCGTCGTCAAGGACCTCTACAGCTCCTACAAGGACCTGCCGCTCTCGATCTACCAGATCCAGAACAAGTACCGCGACGAGGCGCGTCCCCGCGCCGGCATCCTGCGCGGGCGCGAGTTCGTGATGAAGGACTCCTACTCCTTCGACATCGACGACGCCGGTCTCGACGCGTCCTATGCCGCGCACCGCGAGGCCTACATCCGGATCTTCGACAAGCTCGGCTTCGAGTACGTCATCGTCAAGGCGACCTCGGGCGCCATGGGCGGCTCGAAGTCGGAGGAGTTCCTCGCCAAGGCCGCCGTGGGTGAGGACACCTACGTCAGCTGCAGCCACTGCGACTACGCCGCCAACGTCGAGGCCGTCGCCGTCCGCGCCCCCGAGCCGGTGTCTTACGCCGATGCGCCCGCCGCGCACGTCGAGGACACGCCCGCCACGCCCACGATCGAGACGCTGGTCGACCACCTCAACGCGGCCTACCCGCGCCCCGACCGTCCCTGGACGGCCGGGGACACCTTGAAGAACGTGCTCGTGGTGCTCAAGCACCCCGACGGCACCAGCGAGCCCGTCGCCATCGGCGTCCCCGGTGACCGCGAGGTCGACCAGAAGCGCCTCGAGGGCCAGCTGGAGCCGATCGAGGTCGAGGCCATGGACGAGACCGAGCTCGCCAAGCACCCCGCGCTGGTCAAGGGCTACATCGGCCCGGAGGTCCTCGGCACGGAGTCCAAGTCCGGCATCCGCTACCTCGTCGACCCCCGCGTCGTCGAGGGCACCCGCTGGGTCACCGGCGCCAACCTGCCCGACTCGCACGTGCTCGACCTGGTCGTCGGCCGCGACTTCACGCCCGACGGCACCATCGAGGCAGCCGACGTCCGTGACGGCGACGAGTGCCCCAACTGCACCGAGGGCACGCTCGAGGCTGCCCGCGGCATCGAGATGGGCCACATCTTCCAGCTCGGTCGCAAGTACGCCGACGCGCTGGACCTCAAGGTCCTCGACGAGAACGGCAAGCTCGTCACGGTCACGATGGGCTCCTACGGCATCGGCCCCTCGCGGGCCGTGGCCGCGATCGCCGAGGGCACCCTCGACGAGATCGGGCTCGCATGGCCGCGCAACGTCGCGCCCGTCGACGTACACATCGTCGCCGCAGGCAAGGACGAGGCGATCTTCGCCGCTGCATCGCAGCTGGCCGAGGACCTGTCCGCCAAGGGCATCGACGTGCTCTACGACGACCGCGCCGGCAAGGTCTCGCCCGGGGTGAAGTTCAAGGACGCCGAGCTGATGGGCATGCCCACGATCGTCACCGTGGGCCGCGGCCTGGCCGACGGCACGGTCGAGGTCCGCGACCGGGCCACCGGCGAGCGCGCGGAGGTCGCCGTCGCCGACGCCGCCGCGCACATCGCGGAGCTCGTGCGTGCCTGATCTCCAGGCAGTCATCTTCGACTGGGGCGGCACCCTGACCCGCTGGCACGACGTGGACTTCCATGCGGAGTCGCTGGCGCTCGCGCAGGCCGTGGTCAACGCCGACCACGATCCCGAGGAGATCACGGCGCGGCTGCACGCCGCCGGTGACGTGGTGTGGGGACGCAGCCGCGACCACCAGCAGTCGTCGACGATCGCCGACCTGTTCACCGAGGCCGGGCTCGAGCACGAGCCCGACCTGCTGGCGGCCTACTACGAGTTCTGGGAGCCGCACACCGCCACCGACCCGGAGTGCCGCGACATGTTCACCGAGCTGCGGGCGATGGGGCTGAAGATCGGGGTGCTGTCCAACACGATCTGGCCGCGGGCGTGGCACGTGAAGTTCTTCCAGCGCGACGGCGTCTACGACCTGATCGACGGCGACGTCTACACCTCCGAGATCGAGTGGACCAAGCCGTCGCCGGAGGCGTTCGGCGCAGCCATGGCCGCGGTCGGCGTCAGCGATCCGGGCGCGTGCGTCTACGTGGGGGACCGGCTCTTCGACGACATCTGGGGCGCCCACAACGCCGGTCTCAAGGCCATCCACATCCCGCTGAGCACGATCCCGGCCAACCAGGTCGGCCACACGGAGGGCAGCCCCGACGC
Organism: Nocardioides sp. CF8; assembly: GCF_000389985.1. NCBI lineage: Bacteria > Bacillati > Actinomycetota > Actinomycetes > Propionibacteriales > Nocardioidaceae > Nocardioides > Nocardioides sp. CF8. The sequence continues at coordinate 2,766,902 of NZ_CM001852.1, read as the reverse complement.
GGTGGTGCACTCGCTGGCGGAGATCCCCGCAGCCGTCGCCGGGCTGGCCTGACCGACCATCTTGCAGGTTTTCGCAGTGCAAAAACCTGCATCGAGAACCGCTAGGGCGATCGTGTCATCGTGTTGCACACTTATGCATGTGGCTCCCACCCCATACGGGAGATCACTCGGGTGATGCTGACAAGCCCCGCGAAGCGGTCCGCATCCTTGCCAGTTGGGGAAGATCTCGGGACTTCCCCACGTGGCGAGGCTGCGGGCCACTTCTCATTTTTCCGCCCCGCCGCGCAGCCCGGGCGTGTTCGGGGGACCCCCTCGAAAGGACGATCTCCTGATGTCACGCGTAAGCATTCTCTGCCGCCTGAGCGCCACCGCGCTCGTGTCGGCCGGCCTGGTCGCGACCGGCGCCCTCACCTCGGCGTCGCAGGCCCAGGTCCCACGTGAGGACCAGCAGTGCTTCTCCCCGGCCACGGTGGTCGACCCACACGAAGAGCACGGCAGCTCGGCCGCGCGCGGCGGCTTCGGCCCCGACCACCGCGAGATCTCGGCGCAGGAACAGCGGGCCATCGAGGTGCGCACCCAGAAGAAGCTGGAGGCGCAGGGCCAGTCGCCGGCCGACGCCAGCGCGTCCTTCGTCGGAGCTGACGTCCCCGTGTACGTCCACGTCATGCGTTCCAAGACCGGCGCCGGCGACGTCACCGACACCCAGATCGCCGACCAGATCGCCGTCCTCAACGCGACCTTCGGGGGACAGGAGTCCTCCACCGCCGCGGTCACCGGGCTGACCTTCACGCTCGCCGGGGTCGACCGCTTCAACAACGACCAGTGGCACAAGGACCGCCAGTCGACGACCTACCGTGCCGCCACGCGCCAGGGCGGCGCCAACGCGCTCAACATCTGGCTGGTGGACTTCAGCTACCTCGGCATCGCCACGTTCCCCTGGGACTACGCCCGCAACCCCAGCATCGACGGCATCCGGGTGAACTACACCTCCCTGCCCGGCGGCTCAGCCACCAACTACGACCTCGGCGAGACCGCCACCCACGAGGCCGGCCACTGGTTGGGGCTCTACCACACGTTCCAGGGCGGGTGCACGAGCACCAACGACGAGGTGAGCGACACCCCGGCCCAGAGCAGCGCCTCGAGCGGCTGTCCCGAGGGCCGCGACTCGTGCTCGCTGCCGGGAACGGACCCGATCCACAACTACATGGACTACAGCTACGACTCCTGCTACACCGAGTTCAGCCTCGGACAGAGTGACCGGATGGCGCAGATGTGGGCCGCCTACCGCGCCTGACGCGGTTCAGCCAGCGAGTTCGGGGGCCCCGGGGAACGTCTCGGGGCTCCCGTTCAGCATGATCCGGGCCTGCGCCGCCTCGCTGAGCGCCGAGATCGCCCAGGCGCGGTCGGTGCCGGCGGTGTTGGCCACCAGCGCTGCGTAGACGCCCGCACACCGTTCCTCGGTCCGCAGTGCTTGACGGCGTACGGCGCCGGGGGCCCCCAGCTGTGAGGGGATCTCGTAGGTCGCGGCGGCAGCCGCCGGCGTGGCACCGCGATCGGCGAGGAGGAGCCGGAGCTGGTCGCGACGCGCGCGGTGGGTGCGGTAGAGCGTCGTGATGGTCGAGAACAGGTCGGGCTCGGCGGACTGCGAGGTGTGGGCCCCGGCGTCGCCGTACACGAAGATCGCGGCGTGCTCGGCGGCGAGCGTCGCCTGCAGGGCCTCGATGGTGCTCATGCGGGGTCCCCGCGGCGTTGTTCGGGGGAGCGAAGCGGAGTAGAAGAACGTCGTGGGGTGTTCATGCGACGACTCGCTGGATCACGGCGGCGGACATGCTCGCCAGGGCGCGGGCGAGGTCGCCACTGGCGGCCTTCCCGGCTGCGTCGGCGAGGGTCGCGGAGAGTGCTGACTCCACCGCGGTGACCTGGTCGCGGGCCAGCTCGGGCGTGGGGGCCGGCGACTCGGCCTCGACGGCTTCCGGCTCGGTGCCGTCGTCGAGCACCGCCAGGTGGGCGGCGTGCATGCGCAGCAGTGACCCGGTCTCGGCTCGCAGCGGTCGGTGCTGGGCTCGCACGGCCTCGAGCAGGGCGACGGTGAGCAGGATCTCGGTGCGCGCCGAGGTGACGACCTCGGCATCCGGAGGTGCTTCGGTGGTCGGCGCGTCGGAGGGTTCTGCGCTCGGCGGGTCGAGCTCGCACGACGCCAGGGCCAGCGGCGCGGAGAGGGCCAGCGCGAGCGCCGTACGCCGTGAGGTGTGGGCACGCGGGATGGACACGACGGTGACCCTAACCGCTGGCGTGCGGTGTCGGCGCAACGCGTCGGAGCGGCTATCGTGGCGGCAACAACAGCACAAGGAGGTCGCACGCGTGAGCAGCGCCAAACAGGACGCCACCCGGGATCGCATCGAAGCCGAGATCACCGACCCCCTCAGTGCCATGGGCCTCGACGTCGAGGCCGTGGAGCTGACCCCAGCCGGCAAGCGCCGCGTGCTGCGCGTCGCCGTCGACCAGGACGGCGGAGTCACGCTCGACGACGTCGCCGACGCCACCCGTGAGATCGACCGGGTGCTCGAGGAGTCCGACGTGATGGGCGAGCTGCCCTACACGCTCGAGGTCACCTCGCGAGGCGTCGACCGCCCGCTGACCCTGCCGCGCCACTGGCGCCGCAACGAGGACCGCCTCGTCAAGATCACCCTCGTCGAGGACGGTGAGGTCACCGGCCGCATCGTCGCCTCGAGCGAGGAGTCGACGACTCTCGACGTCGACGGGGACACCCGCGAGGTGCCCTACGCCGACATCGCCAAGGCGCTGGTGCAGATCGAGTTCAACCGCAAGAAGAAGATCGACAGCGAGGACGCCTGATGGACATCGACCTGAGCATCTTGAGGATGCTGGAACGCGAGAAGGAGATCTCCTTCGACGTGCTCGTCGACGCGATCGAGCAGGCCATGCTCACGGCCTACCACAAGTCGCCGGGGTCCAGTGAGCACGCGCGCGTCGAGCTGGACCGCAAGTCCGGTCACGTCCGGGTCATGGCCCGCGACGTCGACGAGGACGGCACCTCGAGCGAGGAGTACGAGGACACCCCCGCCGACTTCGGCCGCATCGCCGCCACCACGGCCAAGCAGATCATGCTGCAGCGGCTGCGCGACGCCGAGGACGACATCCGGTTCGGCGAGTTCGCCGGCAAGGAGGGCGACATCGTCTCCGGGATCATCCAGCAGGGACGCAACCCCGACGACGTGATGGTCGACCTCGGCAAGCTCGAGGCGATCCTCCCGATGGGGGAGCGGGTGCCGGGCGAGGAGTACAAGCACGGCGAGCGGATCAAGTGCCTGGTGATCTCCGTCCGCAAGGGCATGCGCGGGCCGCAGATCACGCTCTCGCGCAGCCACCCGACGTTGGTCAAGAAGCTGTTCGCCCTCGAGGTCCCGGAGATCGCCGACGGCACCGTCCAGATCGCCGCGATCGCGCGCGAGGCCGGTCACCGCAGCAAGATCGCGGTCTTCACCAAGGTCCAGGGCGTCAACCCCAAGGGCGCCTGCATCGGCCCGATGGGGCAGCGGGTGCGCAACGTCATGGCCGAGCTGCACGGCGAGAAGATCGACATCGTCGACTGGTCCGAGGACCCGGCCGAGCTCGTCGCCCACGCGTTGTCGCCGGCGCGGGTCCGCTCGGTCGAGATCATCGACCTGGCCGCCCGCTCGTGCCGTGTCGTCGTGCCCGACTTCCAGCTGTCGCTGGCGATCGGCAAGGAGGGCCAGAACGCCCGTCTCGCCGCCCGCCTGACCGGCTGGCGCATCGACATCCGCTCCGACGACGCCCCGAACCCCGCCGACTCGGAGTCCGACTCAGAGTAGGAACCGGCTGATCGCCTGCCAGTAGGCGTCGTGGTCGGCCAGCGAGACGTGGTCGTCCTCGGCGAAGTCGACCACCTCGGTGGTCGCCGGCAGGCGGGCGATCAGCCGGTCCGTCCGCGCGGGCAGCACGAGGTCGTCGCGCCCCGACCGCAGCACCAGGGTCGGGGCGGTGACGCGGTCGGCGTGCCGGACCGAGTCGAAGTGCTCAGCGAGCAGCCACTGGACGGGCAGCCGGTCGCGCACGACCCCCGGCAGGGGGAGCGGCAGCAGCGACCGGATGACGGCGACGAGGCTGTCGAACGGCGTCACGAGGACGAGCCGGTCGACGTCGCGGGCCGCCGCGACCTGGACGGCGACGCCCGACCCGAGGCTGCGCCCGAGCACGGCGACCTTGTCGTGGCGCGTGCACAGGTCGTCGTACACAGCCAACGCGTCAGCGACGATCGCGCGCTCGGAGGGCTCGCCGGTGCTGGCGCCGTAGCCGCGGTAGGCGACGAGGTAGGTCGCCCGGTGCGGCACGTGCTCGCGGAACCGGTCGCCCCAGCGGGTGACGTGCTCGGCGTTGCCGCCGAGGTAGAGCAGGGCGTCGGGTCGTTCGTCGTGCACGACACGGCCGCGCAGGACGGCGCCGGGACGCTCCAGGACGTAGGTCGTGACGTTGGCGCCGTGCCGCGTGCCGGCCGCCTGGAAGACCTGGCTGCGGGTGAAACGGTCGAGGCGCGTGGGGCGGCGAAGCCGTGAGGGTGGGCGTGGCACGTGTCAGACCCTGCCCGCCGCAGGTGAACGATCGGGGCCATTCGGGTTTTCGACCCTCCACGCGATAGAGTCACCGATGGTGGATTCCTTGACCGAACGCGCTGCTCCCGTGCCCATCCGCACGTGTGTCGGCTGTCGGGCGAGGGCCGCCAAGAGCGAGTTGCTACGAGTCGTCGTCGGCTCGGACGCCCAGGGCCAGCCGGCCGTGTGCCCCGATCCACGCGGCGCGGCACCAGGTCGTGGGGCGCACCTGCATCCCACACGTGCGTGTTATGACCTCGCGGTTCGCCGGCGGGCGTTCTCCCGGGCCTTGCGGCTCCGGGTCGGGCTCGCCAGCACACCGGTCGAGGACCACCTCGACTCGCTCGAACCAAGCAATTGACCAGGCAACACCGACAAGAAGCTGGAGCACGCAGCTCATGAGCACTCGATGAGTACTTTCCGATGAGTTTGCACCACCACTAGCGTCTCCGTTTGCCCTCCTTCTGGGTTGACGGAACCAGAAGGAGCGTAGTTTTCACGTGGCCAAGACCCGAGTCCACGAACTCGCAAAAGAGTTCGGTGTCGAGAGCAAGTTCGTTCTCGAGAAGCTCAAGGAGATGGGTGAGTTCGTCAAGTCGGCATCGTCGACCGTCGAGCCTCCCGTCGAGATGCGTTTCAAGAAGCAGTACGGCGAGGAGCTGAAGTCCGCAGCGGCTTCCGCCCCCGCCGCCGAGGGAGCGTCCGCGGACGCCGCCCCCGCCAAGCCGGTCGCAGGTCGACCCGGCCCCAAGCCCGGCCCGAAGCCGGCAGCCAAGCCCGTCATCGAGGAAGCTCCCGTCGCGGAGCCCGCCCCGGTCGCCGAGCCCGTCGTCGAGACCCCGGCCCCCGTGGCCCCCGAGCCCGCTGCTCCGGCCGAGCCCGAGGCCCCGGCCGCCGAGGCTCCCAAGCCGGCGACTCCCGCCCCGCGTCCGGGTGCCCGTCCGGGCGCTCCGCGTCCGGGCAACAACCCGTTCGCGCCCAGCCAGGGCATGGGTCGCCGTCCGGCACCCGCGCCGAGCGCCGAGCCCGCCGCAGGCGCACCCGCCGCTCCCGGCGACCAGCGTCCGCCGCGTCCGCCGGCTGCCCGTGAGGGTGGCGTTCCGGCTCGTCCCGGCATGCCTCGCCCCAACCCGGCGATGATGCCCAAGTCTCCTGCTGCCTTCGGTGGCGGCCCCGGCGGTCGCCCCAGCGCGCCCGGTCGCGGTGGCCCCGGTGGCGCACCCGGTCGCGGTGCTCCCGGTGGCGCACCCGGTGGCGCTCCCGGCCGTCCCGGTGGCTTCGGCCCCTCGGGTGGCGGTCGTCCCGGCGGTGGCCAGCGTCCCGGCCAGCGTGGCCAGACCCAGGGTGCCTTCGGGCGCGCTGGCGGCCCGTCGCGTCGAGGTCGCAAGTCCAAGCGCGCCCGTCGTATGGAATTCGAGGCCATGGAGGCCCCGACGATCGGTGGCGTGCGCGTCCGCAAGGGCAACGGCGAGACCGTTCGCCTCGCGCGTGGCGCTTCGCTGACCGACTTCGCCGAGAAGATCAATGTCGACGCAGCTGCCCTGGTGCAGATGCTCTTCTCGCTCGGCGAGATGGTCACCGCGACCCAGTCCGTCGGTGACGAGACCTTCGAGCTGATCGGCGAGGAGCTCAACTACGTCGTCCAGATCGTCTCCCCGGAGGACGAGGACCGCGAGCTGCTCGAGACCTTCGACATCGAGTTCGGTGCCGACGAGGGCGACGAGTCCGATCTCGCCATCCGTCCGCCGGTCGTGACCGTCATGGGTCACGTCGACCACGGTAAGACCCGCCTCCTCGACGCGTTGCGTGACGCAAACGTCGGCGACAAGGAGGCCGGTGGCATCACCCAGCACATCGGTGCCTACCAGGTCCACACCGTCGTCGACGGCAACGAACGCCTCATCACCTTCATCGACACCCCCGGTCACGAGGCGTTCACCGCCATGCGTGCTCGTGGTGCCCAGGCGACCGACATCGCGATCCTCGTGGTGGCGGCCGACGACGGCGTCATGCCGCAGACGGTCGAGGCGCTCAACCACGCCAAGGCCGCCGGCGTGCCGGTCGTGGTCGCGGTCAACAAGATCGACAAGCCCGACGCCGACCCGACCAAGGTCCGTGGACAGCTGACCGAGTACGGCCTCATCCCCGAGGAGTACGGCGGCGACGCGATGTTCGTCGACGTCTCGGCCAAGGCCGGGCTCAACCTCGACAAGCTGCTCGAGGCTGTCGTGCTCACCGCGGACGCCTCGCTCGACCTGCGGGCCAACCCCGACCAGGACGCCCAGGGCCTCGTGGTCGAGGCACACCTCGACCGCGGTCGCGGTCCGGTGGCGACGGTCCTCGTCCAGCGCGGAACCCTCCGCGTCGGCGACTCGATCGTGGCCGGTCCGGCTCACGGTCGTGTCCGGGCCATGCTCGACGAGCACGGCAACGAGATCACCGAGGCTGACCCGTCTCGTCCCGCGATGGTGCTCGGTCTCTCGGCAGTGCCGGGTGCCGGTCAGAACTTCATCGTCGTCGAGGACGACCGGATGGCTCGCCAGATCGCTGAGAAGCGTGAGGCGCGCGAGCGTGCGGCCATGCAGGCCAAGCGTCGTGTCCGTCGCAGCCTCGAGGACTTCATGGCCTCCATGGAGAAGGGCGAGAGCCAGGAGCTCAACCTCATCCTCAAGGGCGACGTGTCCGGTTCTGTCGAGGCGTTGGAAGACGCTCTCGCCAAGATCGACGTGGGCGACGAGGTGTCGCTGCGCGTCATCGACCGTGGTGTCGGTGCGATCACCGAGACCAACGTCGACCTGGCGGCCGCGTCCGACGCGATCATCATCGGCTTCAACGTCCGCCCGCAGGGCAAGGCGAGCCAGATGGCCGACAAGGAAGGTGTCGAGATTCGTTACTACTCGGTCATCTACCAGGCCATCGAGGAGATCGAGGCGGCCCTCAAGGGCATGCTCAAGCCGGTCTACGAGGAGTCGACCCTGGGGCAGGCGGAGATCCGCGAGATCTTCCGCTCGTCCAAGGCCGGCAACATCGCGGGCTGCATGGTCATCGGTGGCCTCATCCGCCGCAACGCCAAGGTGCGCATCCTGCGCGACGGCGCCGTCGTGGCCGACAACGTCGACCTCGCCTCGCTCCGCCGCGAGAAGGACGACGCGTCCGAGGTCCGGGAAGGGTTCGAGTGCGGCATCGTGCTCAAGAACTTCCAGGACATCAAGATCGGCGACATCGTCGAGTCCTTCGAGATGCGCGAGATCGCGCGTTCCTGATCGATCCGGTGCAGGAGTCCCCGCTTCGGCGGGGACTCCTGCACCGTTCGGCCGTTGCAACCCCCTACCAGTGCAAGAGTCCCCGGGTAAGCGGGGACTCCTGCACAGGGCAGTTTGAGAGAGTGAACCCATGAGCAACCCTCGCGTCCGCAAGATCGCCGACCGCATCCAGGTCATCGTCGCCGAGATGTTGGAGCGCCGGATCAAGGACCCGCGCCTCGGCTTCGTCACGATCACCGACGTCCGGGTCACCGGCGACAGCCAGCAGGCCACGATCTTCTACACCGTCCTCGGTGCCGACGAGGACCTCGCCAGCACCGGCGCCGCGCTCGAGTCGGCCAAGGGAGTGATCCGCTCCGAGGTCGCCAAGCAGCTCGGGATGCGCATCGTCCCGTCGCTCACCTTCATCCCCGACGCCCTCCCCGACAGCGCCCGCGCGCTGGAGGAGGTGCTCGCCCGGGCCAAGGCCAAGGACGAGGAGGTCGCCGCGCTGCGCGTGGAGACCTACGCCGGCGAGGAAGACCCGTACAAGAAGCCCCGCGAGATCCACGACGAGGACGACGAGGACGAGGACGACCTCGAGGACCTCCGCGCCGCTGACGAGGACGAGCTCGAAGACTGATGGGTGACACTGCCGGCCTTGTCATCGTCGACAAGGCCGCGGGGATGACGTCGCACGACGTCGTCGCCCGCGTACGTCGACTGGCCGGCACCCGCAAGGTCGGGCACGCCGGCACGCTGGACCCGATGGCGACCGGCGTGCTGGTCCTCGGGCTCAACCGCGCCACGCGGTTGCTCGGTCACCTGATGCTGACCGAGAAGGCCTACGACGCCACCATCCTGCTCGGCACCTCGACGACCACCGACGACGCGGAGGGTGAGGTCACCGCGACCGCGCCCACCGACGGCGTCACCGAGGACGCGATCCGCGCCGCGCTCGCCTCGTTCGTCGGCGAGATCGACCAGGTCCCGACGGCCGTCAGCGCGATCAAGGTCGACGGCAAGCGCGCCTACCAGCGCGTGCGCGACGGGGAGGAGGTCGAGCTCAAGGCCCGCCGCGTCACCGTGCACGAGCTCACCGTCACGGCCGTCCGCGGTCCCGAGGTCGACATCTCGGTGCGCTGCTCCAGCGGCACCTACATCCGCGCGATCGCCCGCGATGTCGGCGCGGCGCTCGGGGTCGGCGGACACCTCACTGCCTTGCGGCGTACGGCGGTGGGGCGCTTCGACCTCGCACAGGCACGCAGCCTCGAGCAGCTCGGCGACGAGCTCACCGTCGTCCCGATCGCCGACGCGGCGCGCGCGACCTTCCCCGGGGTCGACCTCGACGAGCAGCAGGCCCTCGACGTACGCGTCGGACGCCGCTTGTCGCTGGCGCTTCCGGGTGCGGGGGAGCATGCGCTGTTCGCGCCCGACGGCGAGTTCCTCGCCCTCTACGAGCCGACCGACGACGGGGCTCGCCCGGTCGCAGTCTTCGTCGGCTGATCCGTCGGTAGGCTGCGCCCGTGCAGATCTGGTCCTCCTTCGACGACGTGCCCGTCGACCTCGGCCCGACCGTCGTCACGATCGGCAACTTCGACGGCGTCCACCTCGGGCACCAGCACGTGCTGCAGCAGGCGCGTGCCACCGCCGTGGAGCTCGCCGTGCCGAAGGTCGTGGTCGTCACCTTCGACCCACACCCGATCGCGGTGCTGCGTCCCGAGCACGCGCCGCCGACGCTGACCGACATCGAGACCCGCATGCGGCTGCTCGAGGCGGCCGGTGTCGACGCCGTCCTGGTCGTGCCCTTCGACCGGGACATCGCGTGCTGGACGCCGGAGGAGTTCATCGACCGCGTGCTGGTGGGCGCGCTGCAGGCGCGCGGTGTCGTGGTCGGCGCCAACTTCCGCTTCGGCAACCGGGCCGCCGGCGACGTCGCCCTCCTGCGCACCGCGGGGGAGACCCGTGGGTTCGTGGTCGAGGGCGTCGCGCTCGACGGCGGCCCGCAGGTGTGGAGCTCGACCTACATCCGCAACTGCCTGGCGGCCGGTGACGTGGCCGGCGCGGCCGAGGCGCTCGGTCGTCCCTTCACCGTCCGCGGCGTGGTGGTCCAGGGTGACCAGCGCGGCCGCGAGCTCGGCTTCCCGACCGCCAACGTGCCGACGCCGGTCGAGGGCGCGGCGCCCGCCGACGGCGTCTACGCCGGCCGGCTCACCCGCCTCGACACCGGCGAGAGCTTCCCCGCGGCGATCTCGGTGGGCACCAACCCCACCTTCGACGGCGAGCGCGAGCGCCGCGTCGAGTCCTACGTCCTGGATCGAGACGACCTCGAGCTCTACGGCGTCGAGGTCGAGGTGGCCTTCCTCGAACGGCTGCGCGGCATGGTCAAGTTCGAGGGCATCGACGCACTGGTGGAGACCATGCACGGCGACGTACGCCGCGCTCGCGAGCTCCTGGCGTGACCCAGCCGGAGGACCGGGCCGAGGCGGAGGCGTGGTTCCTGGCCCACGGGCTGCCCTACTTCGTCGACGACCTGCGTGAGCACGTACGTCGCAGGCTGGCCACCGGCCGGCTGCTGGTCGTCGCCGTTCCGGCAGGGATCGGGGCCGGGTGGTGGACGGGTCAGGTCTCCGCCGGCATCTCTGTGGGCGCCACGGTGCTGCTGCTCGTGGCAGCGCTGTATGCGGGCCGGGCGCTGCAGGCGCGGCGGATCGCGACGTGGGCGCTGCGCCACACCTTCGCGAGCCTCGAGCTGCTGTTCCCGCTGGCCACGCGAGCGCTGCCGATGCTGCTGCTGTTCGTGACGTTCCTCTTCATCAACACCGAGGTGTGGATGGTCGCCTCCGCGCTGGACGGCGGGACCCTGTGGGGTGCCGTGCTCCTGTTCGCCGCGATGGCGCTCGGCTTCCTCGTCGTGCGGCTGATCGAGGAGGTCGACCGGCTCGACGACCAGGTCGGCCGGGCCGAGCTCGGTGACGAGGCCGACGTGGTCGGCCTGCAGCGCGCCAACCCGGTGCTGGTGCTGCTGATCACCCAGGCCTTCCAGGTGCTGCTGCTGGCGCTGGCCGTGTTCGCGTTCTTCATCGTCTTCGGCGCGGTCGCCATGGACGAGGGAGTCCTCGAGAAGTGGATCGAAGGGCCGCTGACCTACCCGTGGGGCATCCGGCCGATCAGCCTCGAGCTGGTGCAGGTCTCGGTGTTCCTCGCGGCCTTCAGCGGGCTCTACTTCGCGGTCTTCGCGGTCACCGACGAGACCTACCGGCGGGAGTTCTTCGCCGACGTGCTCGGCGAGCTCGAGCAGGCGTTGCGCGTCCGGGTGGGCTACCTCCGCCGGAAGTGACCCACCCGTCGCCGTACGGCCCTCAGGCGTCGAAGGCGGCACGACCCTGCATGGCGGAGGTGCCCAGGTCGCTCTTGGGGAGGGCTCCACCGGCGTTGACGGCCGTGGCCCACGCGTCTGTGGTGGCGACGGCGGCGAAGTTGGAGTGCAGGAGCACCAGCAGGGTCTCGTGCAGCTGGTCCGCGGACACCTTGCCGGCCTCGTTGGCCAGGTGGATCGCGCCCGTGGCGTCGGAGAGGATCTCGGCCGCGAGTCCACGCTCCTCGGCGCCCACGGCCGTGGCGATGTCGCAGTTGTTGGTCATGTACCCGACGATCGTGATGGTGTCGACGTCCTGCTCGGCGAGCCACTCGGCGACGTCGGTGCCGGCGAAGACGCTGCCCTTGTCCTTGCTGACCCGCTTCCAGGTGGGGCTCAGGCGCTGCTCGATCTCGGGGTGGAGCGACCAACTCTCACTGCCCACGGCGAAGACCGGCGCACCCTGCGGCAGCTCGTGCTGCACGACGACCACGGGCAGGTCGTGCTGCTGTGCGACCTCGAGGGCGGCAACGATGTTGGCGAGCGTCCTGTCGCGTGGTGGGGCCTGGATCTGGAGGATCCCGTTGAAGTACTCCTGCTGGACGTCGACGACGATGAGTGCTCGGCGGGGAGCGGACATTTCTCTTCTCCTTGGATCTGTGACGAACGGGCGACCTCCAGCCTGGCTCGGCCGCCGTACTATCGTGAGTGGCACGAATGACGACTTTCGATGAGATCAGGCCAACATGCGGATCGCGGTCCATGCCTTCGACGGCATCACGATGTTCCACCTCGCAGCCCCGTTGCTGGTGTTCGCCGAGGTGGGCCGCCAAGGCCTGGCCGAGGGGTGGGACCCGGTCGTGTGGACTCGGGACGGCAACGGCATCCGGACCGTCGAGGGGCTGCGGGTGGAGGACGTGGCGGGCCCCGACGCGGTCGATGACGCCGACCTGGTGGTGCTGCCGTCCTGGCCGGCCGACCTGCCCGCCACCGACGAGGTGCTGGTCCGCAGCATCCGCGCCGCGCAGGCCCGGGGGAGCCGGATCGCGGGCCTGTGCCTGGGTGCGTTCCCTGTCGTGGACAGCGGACTTCTCGACGGCCGCGATGCCGTCACGCACTGGGGCGCCGCGGAGCAGCTCGCACACCGTCGGCCCCAGGTGAGGGTTGATCCCGCGGCGCTCTACCTCGACCACGGCGACGTCCTGACCTCCGCGGGCACCGCCTCCGCGATCGACGCCTGCCTGCACATCGTCCGCTCCCACCTGGGCTCTGCCGCCGCGGCCACGGTGGCGCGGAATCTCGTCGTGGCGCCACATCGCGAGGGTGACCAGGCACAGTACGTCGAGCGCCCGATGTCCCAGCCCGGCGGCGTCGGGCACCTCGGGCCGACCATCGACTGGGCACTCGCCCACCTCGACCAGCCACTCACCGTCGACGACCTCGCGGCACACGCCCGGATGAGCAGGCGCAACTTCACACGTCGGTTCGCCGAGGTCACCGGCACGACCCCAGCGCGTTGGGTGCTGGCCCGGCGCCTCGACGAGGCACGGCGGCTCCTCGAGACGACGTCCTGGTCGGTCGCTCGCACTGCGGCGGCCTGTGGCTTCAGCAGCGTCGTGACGTTCAGGCAGAACTTCGTCGCGACCTACGCGACCACCCCGACCTCATACCGGCAGCGCTTCTCACTGCCCACGACGTGATGCTCGCACTCGAGGCCGTTTTCGACCTCAGGCGTCGAGGTCCTGCTCGACGAGCGCCGCGATCTTGTCGACCGCGGCCTGGTCGTCGCCGGCCACCTCGACGGTGTCGCCGTTGCCGGCGCCGAGGGTCATGATCATCAGCGACGAGCTGGCGTCGACCCCGTTGATGGTCACGTCGGAGCCGAGGTCACCGGCGGCTTCGGCGATGATCGCGGCGGGACGGGCATGCAGGCCGACGGCCGAACCGACGACGACAGACTTGCTGGGCATGGGTGCTCCTTGCGGTTGGTTGGGCGAAATCAGAGGGAGACGGCGTCGGCGGTCCGGCCGAGGCTCTTGGCCATGACGACCAGGGCGGCCGCGACCAAGGTGCCCGCGACCAGGGCGATCAGGAAGCCCACGATCCCGTCCACGGCGAAGAGCACGAAGATGCCTCCGTGCGGCGCGCGCAGGCTGACGTCCATGCCCATCGCGACCGCGCCGGTGACGGCACTGCCGGCCATGATCGAGGGGATGACGCGCAGCGGGTCGGCTGCAGCGAAGGGGATCGCGCCCTCGGTGATGAAGGAGGCTCCCATCGCCCAGGCAGCCTTGCCGTTCTCGCGCTCCGGGATCGTGAAGAGCCCGGGACGCACCACCGTGGCGAGAGCCAGCGCCAGTGGCGGCACCATGCCGGCCAGCATGACGGCGGCCATGACCTTGAGCTCGGGGGCGTCGGTCGCGGTGGCGGCGGCGCCCAGCCCGGTCGTCGCGAACGCGTAGGCGGTCTTGTTGAGCGGCCCACCCATGTCGAAGGCCATCATCAGGCCGAGGATGACGCCCAGCACGATCGCCGAGCCTCCCTGGAGGCTGTTGAGGCCGTCGCTCAGGGCCTCCATCAGGGCGGCCAGCGGCTTGCCCAGGATCACCAGCATCACGAAGCCCGAGATGAGCGTGGCCAGGAGCGGGATCACCAGCACCGGCATCAGGCCCCGCATCCAGGTCGGCACCTTCCACTTGGTGATCCAGAGGGCGACCATGCCGGCGAGGACGCCGCCGACGATGCCGCCGAGGAACCCGGAGCTGATGGTGTTGGCGATGGCCCCCATCACGAAGCCGGGGGCGATGCCGGGCCGGTCGGCGATGGCGTAGGCGATGTAGCCGGAGAGCGCCGGGACCAGGAAGCCGAATGCAGCGGCCCCGAGGGTGAAGAGGAGCGCGCCGATGTAGGCGAAGAACGCACTGTCGAACAGGGCGTTGTCGAGGCCGAGCTCGTCGAGGTCGGGCAGGTTGAAGAAGGTGTTGTCGACCGCGATGGCCTGTCCGTCGCCGGTGATGTCGTAGCCGCCGAAGAGGAAGCCGAGCGCGATCAGCAGGCCACCGGCCGCGACGAACGGGATCATGTAGGAGACACCGGTCATCAGCACGCGACGGGTCTTGGCTCCGAAGGACTCCGTGCCGCCGGACGTGGCGCCGGCCTCGGAGACGGAACCCTCGACCCGGGGTGCAGCAGGGTCGTCGGCGTAGCGCAGCGCCTCGGCGATCATCGCGTCGGCGTCGTCGATCGGGCGCTTCACGCCGGAGGACACCATCGGCTTGCCGGCGAAGCGGCCGCGGTCTCGGACGCCCACGTCGACCGCGAAGATCACGGCAGCAGCGTTGGCGATCGTCTCGGGCGAGAGCGGCGTGGAGCCGGCCGACCCCTGGGTCTCGACGGCGATCTCGACGCCGGCCTTCTCGGCGGCCGCCTCGAGGGCCTCGGCGGCCATGTAGGTGTGGGCGATGCCGGTCGGGCAGGCGGTGACCGCGACCAGGGACCTCGGTCCGTCGCTGGATGCGGCAACGGGAGTGGTCGCTGCGGCCGCGGGTGCCGCGGCGGGCTCGCCCAGGGCCTGGCTGATCAGCTCGACGACCTCCTCGGCCGACTCGGCGGCGCGCAGGGAGTCGGTGAACGCCGGCTTGACCAGCGAGCGGGCCAGCTTGGTGAGGAGCTGGAGGTGAGTGGCGTCGCCGCCGGCCGGGGCGGCGATCAGGAACGCGAGATCGGCCGGGCCGTCCTTGGCCCCGAAGTGCACGGGCGGGTCGAGCCGGGCGAAGGCCAGCGTCGGCTCGGAGACGCCGGTGGTGCGGCAGTGCGGGATCGCGATGCCGCCGGGCAGGCCGGTGCTCGAGGTCTCCTCGCGGGCGAAGGCGTCGGCGACCAGCTGCTCGAGGTCGTCGGCGCGCCCGGCGTCGCCGACGGCGGCAGCGAGGCCACGGATGACGTCGGCCTTCTCGGCGCCCCAGGTGGCGTCGAGCCGGACCAGCTGGGTGGTGATGAGGTCGGTCATTCGCTGCCTCCCAGGACAGTGACGGTGACGAGGTCGGTGCGGAGGTGCGCCGGCTCGGGGATGGTGGTGCCGGGCAGGGCGGCAGCGGCGCTGCCGTAGGCCACGGCGAGGGCCAGGCGGTCGGGCGCGGGCAGTCCGCGCAGGTCGCCCAGCAGGTAGCCGAAGAGACTGGAGTCGCCCGCGCCGACGGTGCTGACGACCGTCGTCGGAGGGGGAGTGGCGTGCCAGGCGCCTTCGGCGGTGACGAGTACGGCGCCGTTGCCGCCGAGCGTCGCCAGCACCGTGCCGACGCCGCGGACGACCAGGGTGCGTGCGGCAGTCGCCGCCTTCTCGGGATCTCGCTCGAGGTCGTCGGCGTCACCGCCGGCGAAGGAGGCGAGCTCGGCGCCGTTGGGCTTCATCAGGTCGGGCGCCGAGCCGGGGAGGGCCTCGACGAGCGCGCGGAGCGGGGCGTCGCTGGTGTCGACCGCGACGCGGGCGCCGATCGCACGCAGGCGGCGTACGAGCTCGGCATAGAAACCCGCAGGAGCGCCCGCGGGCAGCGAACCCGCCAGCACCGTCCAGCTGGCGCCCGGTGCGCGCGCGAGCAGCGTGGCTGCCATTGCCTCGAGGTCGTCGGCATCGACGGTGGCGCCGGGGGAGTTGAGCTTGGTGGTGGTGCCGTCGGGCTCGGTGATCGTCACGTTGACCCGCACCTCGCCGGCCGGCCGGACTGGACGGCAGTCGATGCCGGCTGTGAGCAGCTCCATCACGAACGGGTCGTCCTTGGCCGCGGGTAGCACGGCGAGGGTCGGCTCGCCCGCGCTGACGGAGGCCCGCGAGATGTTGACGCCCTTGCCGCCGGCCTGCGAGGTCACCGAGACCACGCGCTGCACCTGGCCGCGGACGAGCTCACCGCCGAGCGTGATCGTGCGGTCGATGCTGGGGTTGGGAGTGAGGGTGAGGATCACGCGATCACCACCTCGACGTCGGCCGCGGCGAGTGCTGAGGCGTCGGCGTCGGACATCCCCGAGTCGGTGATCAGCACGTCGATCTCGTCGAGCGCGGCGAAGCGGATCGAGGACTCGACGCCCAGCTTGGTCGAGTCGGCCAGCACGATCGACCGGCGACCGGCGGCCGCGATGGCGCGCTTGGTCGCGGCCTCGTCGCGGTCGGGAGTGGTCAGGCCGTGCGTCGCGCTGAGCCCGTTGGTGGCGAGGAAGGAGACGTCGGCGCGGATGTCGGACAGCGCCGCCACCGTGTCGGCGCCGACGGCCGCGTGGGTGGTCGGTCGGACCCGGCCGGGCAGCAGGAAGAGGTCGATCTGGGGCAGGCCGGCGAGCCGCGCGGCGACCGGCACCGCGTGCGTGACGACCGTCAGCCGGTGGTCGCGGGGGAGCAGTGCGGCGAAGCGGGCCGTGGTCGAGCCGGCGTCGATGACGATCATCGAGCCCGGCGGCGGCAGCAGTGCGACGGCCGCGGCCGCGATCGCGTCCTTGGCCTCGGTGTTGGCCTGGTCGCGCTCGGAGATGCCGGACTCGATGACGGCCAGCGCGCTGGCGGGTACGGCGCCGCCGTGCACGCGCCGGATCAGGCCCATCCGCTCGAGCGCCGACAGGTCGCGGCGGACGGTCTCGGTGGTGACGGACAGGTCCGCGGCGAGCTCGGCCACCGACACGCGACCGTGCTGGTTGATCAGCTGGGCCATCGCCTGCTGTCGTTCCTCTGCGTACACCTGGAGTCCTTGGGGTCGGGAAGACATGTGGCGCCGGTCACGTGAATCTGTGTATGTGTTGTTTTATAGCCGAACCTGTTGAGTGTCAAGTCTGGGTGGCTTACGGTGTGTCCATGACCACCGCGACCCCGGCCTCGACTCCGGCAACGGCACCGTCCACTGGTTTGCGCGGCACCCCGGTCGTGCCCGGCGTCGCAGCGGGGCCCGCACTCGTGGTGCGGGGCGAGGTGTCTCCGGAGGCGGTGGCCCGCTTCGGGGACGGGGGCTTCGCCGACGCCGACGCCGCCCTGGCGGCCTACGACGACGCGGTCGCGGCGGTCGCCGACACCTTCGCCCGCAAGGCCGCGCAGGCGACGGGACCCGCCGCCGAGGTCCTCACCGCGAGCGCCGGCCTGGCGCGCGACAAGGGCCTGCGCAGTGCGGTGTCCAAGAACCTCGCCGCCGGCACCCCGCTGGTGGCCTCGGTGGACGCCGCCGTCGAGCAGTTCGTCTCCATCTTCACCAACATGGGCGGCCTGATGGCCGAGCGCGTCACCGATCTCGAGGACATCGAGCGCCGCGTCGTCGCCCACCTCGTCGGCGAGCCGGAGCCCGGGGTGCCCACCCCCGCTGAACCCTCGGTCCTCATCGCCGAGGACCTCGCGCCCAGCGACACCTCCGGCCTCGACCCCGCGCTGATCAGCGCGCTGGTCACCGAGCGCGGTGGCGCCACGAGCCACACCGCGATCATCGCCCGCCAGCTCGGCATCCCGTGCGTGGTCGGCGTCGCCGGCATCACCGCCGTGGAGGCCGGCTCGTTCCTGGTCGTCGACGGCGAGACGGGCACCGTCGAGACCGGTGCCGACCCCGCCGACGCTGCGACCCGGGTCGCGGCCAGTCGCGAGGCCCGCGCGGCGCTGGCCGCCTGGACGGGACCGGCCGAGACGTCCGACGGCACCCCGGTCAAGCTGCTCGCCAACGTGGCCGACGGGCCCAGCGCCGTACACGCCAGTGCGGAGCCGGTGCAGGGCGTCGGTCTCTTCCGCACCGAGCTGTGCTTCCTCAACGCGACGCAGGAGCCCACCGCCGAGGAGCAGGGCGAGATCTACAGCCAGGTGCTCGGCGCCTTCGGCGAGGGGCAGTACGTCGTGGTCCGCACGCTCGACGCGGGGTCGGACAAGCCCATCGCGTTCGCGACGACTCCCGGGGAGGAGAACCCCGCCCTCGGGGTGCGCGGACTGCGGCTGTCGTTCGGCAACCCCGGGCTGATGGACCGCCAGCTCGACGGGATCAAGCTCGCCGTGGAGACGACCGGCACCGACACGTGGGTGATGGCGCCGATGGTGGCGACCGTGGCGGAGGCGGCCGAGTTCGCCGACAAGGTGCGCGCCCGCGGGCTCAAGCCCGGCGTGATGGTGGAGATCCCGAGCGCCGCGCTGCTCGCGCACCGGATGCTCGAGGTCGTCGACTTCCTGTCGATCGGCACCAACGACCTCACGCAGTACACGATGGCCGCCGACCGGATGGCCACCGACCTGGCGCACCTGACCGACCCGTGGCAGCCGGCGGTGCTGCAGCTGATCGCCATCACCGCCGAGGCGGGCAAGCAGGCCGGCAAGCCGGTGGGCGTCTGCGGCGAGGCCGCCGCCGACCCGATGCTCGCCTGCGCGCTCGTCGGCATGGGGATCACGTCCCTGTCGATGGCCGCCCGCGCCGTACGCCCCGTCGGCGCCCAGCTCTCGCGCGTCTCGATGGACACCTGCGAGGCCGCCGCGGAAGCGGCCCTCGGCGCGAGCGACCCGCTGGCCGCGCGCGACGCCGTGCGCGCGCTGCTCGGCCACTGAGAACCCCCACCACCTCACAACGGAGGAAGCATGACGTCAGCGTACGACCGCTACCGCGCGGCCGATCTCGACCTGCCCGAGCAGAGCTGGACCTGGTTCCTGCACGGCGCGGGCGAGGACAACATGGGCAAGGACTCTGCGCCCGAGCTGGCCCCGATCCCGTCACCTGATGCCGACCACATGCTGGTGCGCATCGACAGCGTGGGGCTCTGCTTCTCCGACGTGAAGATCATGCGCCAGGGCGGCAGCCACCCGAAGCTCTACGACCGCGACCTCTCCCAGGACCCCACCCGGCTCGGGCACGAGGTGAGCCTGACGGTGATCGAGGTGGGGGAGAACCTCCAGGACCGCTACCACGCCGGTCAGCGGCTGGCCGTACAGCCGGACATCTACCAGGACGGCAGGAGCACGGCCTACGGCTACACCATCCCGGGCGGGCTCACGCAGTACCACCTCATGGGTGCGGAGATGCTCGAGACCGACGACGGCGCCTGCCTCCTGCCGCTTCCCGACACGATGGGCTACGCCGAGGGCTCCACGCTGGAGCCGTGGGGCTGCGTGATGGCCGCCTACACCCAGCGTCGTCGCCTGGAGCCCAGGGCCGGCGGGACGATGTGGGTCATCGGTCGGCCCGGTGACGAGCGCGTGTACGAGTTCTCGGCCGGGCTCGACGCGCCGGCGACCATCGTGCTGACCGACGTACCCGCCTCGGTGGTCGAGATGGTCGAGCGCACCTCTGCCGCCACGGTGGTGCGCGACGGCATCACCACCGACGACTACCAGGCGTTGGTGGACGAGCTGACCGACGGCGCCGGCTTCGACGACATCGTCGTGCTCGATCCTCGATCGGCAACCACGGTGGGCGCCGTGGCCACGCACATCGCCCGGCGCGGCACCCTCAACCTGGTGGGCGAGACCGCCCTCGACGGCCTGGTGGACACCGACGTGGGCCGTCTGCACTACGACTACACCGCCTACATCGGCGATCGAGGTCCGGACATCGCCGCCTCCTACGGGGAGGCGCGCAACCGCTGCGACCTGCGCTCGCAGGGCACGACCGTCTTCGTGGGCGCCGGCGGTCCGATGGGGCTGATGCACGTCCAGAGGGCCATCCAGCAGCCTGGCGGACCCCGGAAGATCGTGGCCACGGAGGTGAGCGACGAGCGGCTGAAGGCCCTCGAGGACCGTCTGGGCCACCTGGCGCATAAAAACGACTGCGAGCTGATCACCTTCAACTCCCAGACCGCCGACCAGTCGCTCCGCGACTTCGTCATGGGACTCACCGACAACCGGGGTGCCGACGACGTCGTGGTCAGTGTCCCCATCTCCGAGGTGATGGCGGAGGCAGACACATTGATGAACGCCGACGGCATGCTGGTCTTCTTCGCCGGTGTCCCCAACGGCACGCTGGCGCCCCTGAACCTGAGCGCCGTCTACCTGGACAACGCCCAGTACACCGGGACGTCAGGGCTGACCATCCACGACCAGCAGCAGGTGGTGGACCTCGCCAACCAGGGTGACCTCTCCCCGGGATCCATCGTGGGCGCAGTCGGCGGCATGCGCGCGGCCAAGGACGGCCTCCAGGCACTGGTCGACGGTCGCTATTCAGGAAAGGTCCTGATCTTCCCCCAGATCCACGACCTCCCCCTCGTGGGGCTCGACGAGCTGAAGGACACGTTGCCGGACGTCGCCGCGAAGCTCGGAGCCGGCGACACCTGGAACGACGAGGCAGAGCGGGCGCTCTTCGATAGCCAGCTGAACGTCTAGCGGCGCGAACGGGGGTAAAGCCACACCCGATCACCCAGAAAGTCGGCCCGTTTGCTTGGCAACGTGCCCGAATGGGAGTTTACTGACTCTCAGATGTGACTGAGGTCACCCCGATCTGGAGGAAGCGATGTCCACTCAAACTGCCGCCCGCGGCGGCGCCCGGGTCCACGTGCAGAAGTTCGGCACGTTCTTGTCCAACATGGTCATGCCCAACATCGGCGCGTTCATCGCGTGGGGCCTGATCACCGCCCTGTTCATCGAGGTGGGCTGGCTGCCCGAGCTCGGCATCGGTGACTCCGCCGACAGCTGGGTCGCCAAGATCGGCGGCTGGGGCGACTTCGCCGAGGGCGGGATCGTCGGCCCGATGATCACCTACCTGCTGCCGATCCTGATCGGCTACACCGGCGGCAAGATGCTCTACGACACCCGCGGTGGTGTGGTCGGTGCGATCGCCACCATGGGCGTCATCGCCGGCACCGAGATCCCGATGTTCATGGGCGCGATGATCATGGGCCCCCTCGGCGGCTGGACCATGCAGAAGGTCGACTCCCTGTGGGACGGCAAGATCAAGCCCGGCTTCGAGATGCTGGTCAACAACTTCTCCGCCGGCATCTGGGGCATGCTGCTGGCGGTCTTCGGCTTCTTCGGCATGAGCCCGGTCGTGACCTGGATCGCCGACCGGCTCGGGGAGGGTGTCGACTTCCTCGTCAACAACGACCTGCTGCCCCTGACGTCGGTCATCATCGAGCCGGCGAAGGTGCTCTTCCTCAACAACGCCATCAACCACGGCGTGCTGACGCCCCTCGGCACCAACGAGGCGGTCGAGGCAGGCAAGTCGGTGCTCTTCCTGCTCGAGGCCAACCCCGGCCCCGGACTCGGGTTGCTGCTGGCATACACCGTCTTCGGCAAGGGCATGGCCAAGGCCTCCGCGCCCGGCGCCGCGATCATCCACTTCTTCGGCGGCATCCACGAGATCTACTTCCCCTACGTGCTGATGAAGCCCAAGCTCATCCTCGCCACCATCGCGGGCGGCATGACGGGTGTCTTCATCAACGTGCTCTTCGACGTCGGCCTGCGCGCGCCGGCCGCGCCCGGCTCCGTGTTCGCCGTCTACGCGCAGACCGCCAGCGGCAGCTTCTTCGGCGTGACGCTCTCCATGCTCGGCGCTGCCACCGTCTCCTTCCTGGTCGCCGGGTTCCTGCTCAAGACCGACCGTTCGGACGACGAGGGCGACCTGTCGGCGGCCACCGCCGACATGGAGGCCATGAAGGGCAAGAAGTCCTCGGTGTCCTCCCTGCTCACGAGCGGCGCCGCTGCGAGCGGCCCGATCGGCACCATCGTCTTCGCCTGCGACGCCGGCATGGGCTCGTCGGCCATGGGCGCGTCGGTGCTGCGCAAGAAGATCCAGGCAGCGGGGTACGGCGACGTGTCGGTCACCAACCAGTCGATCGCCAACCTCGCCGACACCTACGACGTCGTCGTGACCCACCAGGACCTCACCGACCGGGCGCGTCAGCGCACGGGGACGGCCGTCCACGTCTCGGTCGACAACTTCATGGGAAGTCCGCGCTACGACGAGATCGTCGAGCTGGTGCGGCAGCGGAACGGTGGTGCCGCCGGCGCCACGTCAGGTGAGGTGGCCGACGACGGTGTCGACTCCGACGTGCTGCGTGACGACGCGATCGTGCTCGACGGCACTGCCGCCTCGCGCGACGAGGCGATCACCGAGGCCGGGCAGCTGCTCGTGGCGAGCGGTGCGGTCGAGCCCGCCTACGTCGATGCGATGCACGAGCGGGAGAAGTCGGTGTCGACCCACATGGGCAACCTGCTGGCCATCCCGCACGGCACCAACGAGGCCAAGGGCGCCATCCGCCGTACGGCGATCTCGTTCGTCCGCTATCCCGGCGGCATCGACTGGAACGGCAAGCCCGCCGAGTTCGTGGTCGGCATCGCCGGGGCGGGCAACGACCACCTCGCGCTGCTGCAGAAGCTGGCCGGCGTCTTCGTCGATGCCGAGCAGGTCGAACGGCTGCGCCGGGCGACGTCTGCCGCCGACGTCCGTGCGGTCCTCGGTGGAGTGAAGGTCTGACCCGCCGCTCGGCTCGTCAGGCGGACACGGTCACGGGCACTCCCGTGAGCGCAGCGTTGCCGGAGACGTCGAGGCGCTCGGGGTCGGTCAGGTCGTTGATCGACACCCCGGGCACCTCGGCGGCCTTCTTCATCCCGGGGTTGCGGGCGTGGCCGTAGCCGTGGGGGAGGCTGACGACGCCGGGCATCATGTCGTCGGTCGCGGCGACCTCGACGCGCACCTTGCCCACGCGTGAGGTGACCGTGACGACCGCGCCGTCCTCGAGCGAGCGCTCGGCCAGGTCGGCCGGGTGCATGAGGAGGTGGTGGCGGGCCCTGCCGCGGGTCAGGCGGCCGGCGTTGTGCATCCACGAGTTGTTGTCCTGCTTGTGGCGGCGCCCGATGAGCAGCAGCTCACCCTCGGCAGGCGGCTCGACGGTGGTCAGGCGCTCGAGGTCGGCGAGCACCAACGGCGGCGCCAGGCCCATCCGGTGGTCCCGCGTCTGCAGCCGGTCGGGCAGCAGGTTCGGCCGCAGGGGGCCCAGGTCGACGCCCGAGGGGTTGGCCCGCAGCTTGCGCAGTGTCACCCCGGTTCGACCGCGCGCGAGCAGCAGCCCGACGAGGCGCGTCGGGCTCAGGCCGAGGCGCGCTCGCAGCGTCAGCCGCGCCTTGAGGGAGGGCTTGCGGTCCAGCTTGTCGATCGTGGCCAGCGCGACGTCGCGGTAGATCTGCCAGTCGTGGCGGGCTTCCGGTTCCTTCTCGAACACCGCAGGCGTGAAGCGGGCGGTGTTGCGTACGGCGAAGGTCTGGAAGATCAGGTCGTAGTGGTCGCGCTCCAGTGCCCCCGTCGGCGGCAGGATCACGTCGGCGTGCCGGGTCGTCTCATTGACGTAGATGTCGACGGCCGCCATGAAGTCCAGGCCTGCCAGCGCCTCGTCGAGCCGAGCGCCGTCGGGGGTCGACAGGACGGGGTTGCCCGAGAGGGTCAGCATCGCCCTGACCTGCCCCGCGCCGGGGGTGGTGATCTCCTCGCGGAGCGCGGACACGGGCAGCTCGCCGGCGGTCTCGGGCAGGCCGCGGACACGGGACTGCCAGGCGTTGTGGTGGCCGCGCCCGATCAGGCCGGTGCCGACGGCGTCGATCGCGGGGGAGGAGAACATCGCGCCGCCGACCGAGTCGAGGTTGCCGGTGACGATGTTGAGCAGGTTGACCGCCCACTGGCAGACCGAGCCGAACTCGTGGGTCGAGACGCCGACCCGGCCGTAGGCCACCCCGCCCTCGGCGGTGGCGAGCTCGAGTGCGACGCGCTCGATGTCCGCGGCAGGGACGCCGCTCATCTGCTCCGCCAGGGCGGGGGTGAAGTGCGCGACCGCCGACTCGACCTCGGCCAGCCCGTCGGCGTACGCCGGAGCGAGCGCGAGCCCGTCGGCGAACAGCACGTTCAACATCGCGAGCAGCACCCACGCGTCCGTGCCGGGTCGGATGAAGTGGTGCTCCGTGGCGACCTTGGCGGTCTCGGTGCGCCGTGGATCGAAGACGACCATGTGGCCGCCGCGACGCTTGAGCTCGCGCAGCCGGGTGGGGAAGTCGGGCACGGTCATCAGCGAGCCGTTGGAGGCCATCGGGTTGGCGCCGAAGACGAGGAAGTAGGTGGTGCGGTCGATGTCGGGGATCGGCAGCAGCAGCTGGTGGCCGAACATCAGGTGCGCGAGCAGCTGGTGGGGGAGCTGGTCGACCGAGGTGGCGCTGAAGGTGTTCCTCGTGCGCAGGGCCTTGACCAGGCCGATGCCGTGGGTCATCGAGCCGAGGCTGTGCACGTTGGGGTTGCCGAGGTAGATGCCGAGCGCATCGCGGCCGTGCGCGTTGATGGTCGCGGCCAGCCCGCTCGACACCAGCTCGATCGCCTCGGTCCAGCCGATCTCGTGGAACTCGCCGGTCGCCCGGTCGCGGCGCACGGGTCGGCGCAGCCGGTCCGGGTCGGTGTGGATGTCCGCGATCGCGACGCCCTTCGGGCAGATGTGTCCGCGGGACAGCGGGTCGTCGGGGTTGCCCCTCACCGAGGTGACGGTGCCGTCCTCGATCGTGAGGACGAGACCGCAGATGGCTTCGCAGAGGTTGCAGACGCCGATGCGTTGCTGCGCCGCTTCGTGGGCTGACATCTGCGGATCATCACATGCCGACACGCCCATCGGAACTGTGGTGTCGACGGTAGTGCGCTATCCGCACTACTGTTCACGGCATGGACAACACACAGCTCCTCAAGGGAGTGCTCGACCTGGCGGTGCTCGCCGTGGTCGACGACGAGGACGGCTACGGCTACGACGTCGTCCGCCGCCTCCGGGCGGGCGGCCTCGACGAGGTCGGCGACGCGTCGGTCTACGGCACGCTGCGTCGGTTGTACGCCGCCGGCGCCCTGACCTCCTACGTCGTCCCGTCGGAGAGCGGACCGCACCGGAAGTACTACGGCATCACGCCGTCGGGCCGCGACCAGCTCAAGACCCAGAGCGACGACTGGGCGCACTTCTCCACCACCGTCACCAACCTGCTGCAGGGGGCCTCGGCATGAACGACACGATCCGACTCACGCCCGAGGTCGACGCCTTCGTCGCCGCCGTGCGCGCACGCTTCTCCGACCTCGGTGCCGACGAGCGTGAAGACCTGCTCGACGGGCTGGAGGCCGACATGGCCGACCTCGTCGCCGAGCGTGGCCCCGAGGCCCTCGGTGATCCCGATGCGTACGCCGCCGAGCTCCGTGCGGCGGCAGGGCTGGCGCCCGCCGGCCCTGGTCGCAGGCAGTGGTCGACCACGTCCCCGACGGCCGTGCTCGACGCCGCGAGCACGCACTGGAGCCGCCTCCTGGACAAGATGCCGGCCGACATCGGCTCGGCCGTCCGGGCGGCGCGCCCGGCGTGGTGGGTCTTCCGTGCGTGGCTGGCGGTGATGTGGTTCAACTACACGTTCGCCCGGTGGGCGGCGCGCCCCGACGTCGCGTGGCTGCCGACACCTTCGTGGGGGCTGGGGCTGCTGATCCTCGCGGTGGCATCGATCGTCAGCATCCAGATCGGTCGGGGCAAGATCTGGCCGGGCACGTCGGGACTGCTCGCTCGAGTGGTGCTGCTCGTCCTCAACGTCTTCGCGCTGCTCATCACGTTCGACACGCTCCAGCGGGTCGAGTACTCGATCCAGGACGACATGGTCGAGAGGCTCGGTTACAACGGCCAGCCGACCCCGACCCCGGGGCTCACCTTCAACGGCCAGCCCGTGACCAACGTCTATCCGTTCGACGCGGCCGGCAATCCGCTCGTCGGCGTGCAGCTGGTCGATGACCAAGGGCGACGGCTGAAGATCGATCCTGACTACGCGTACATCGACAACGGCGAGCGAGTTCTTGCGCCGTGGCTCAACGGGCGCACGGAGCTGTACAGCGTGTTCCCGCTCCCGGAGCGGGACTGGGACGACATGGCCTGGGAGGCGGTCGGCGAGCCGACGCTGCAAGCGCCGCCGTTCGCCGTACTTCCGCCGGTGACGCTGGACGGCGTGACCCCGACCGTGACGGCTCCCGTCGAGGCCGAGAAGCGCCGCGAGAAGAAGCGGCGCCCCTGACCGACCGTGTGGATCTGGTGTCACGGGGGTGCAGCAGATCCACACGGTCACCACCCCTGCGGGGGATGTGCGGCGCGCCGAGGTGGTGGACGCTCCGGGGCGGGGCATTCGCCCTCACCATCGCCCGGACAGAAGGAGACACATCATGGGTTACGGACTGGGAGTCTTCCTGCTTGCGATTGGGCTGATCCTCGCCTTCGCGGTGCGGGACATGATCGAGGCAGTCGACCTCACCGTGGTCGGCTACATCCTGTGCCTCGCCGGCATCCTGGTGATCGCGCTCACCGCGATCCAGACCAACACGCGCCGGCGAGCGACCACGACCGCCACCACCACGGACGCCCACGGTCGCCAGGCGACCACCGAGCGGCGTACCGAGACGGACCCGCCTCCGCCGCCGGCGATCTGACGCACGACAGTGAGTGGTCACCCGGGTCCCAGCGTTTTGGGGCCCGGGTGACTGCGTTGTTAGTCTTCTCAGGTTGCCCACCCCGGTGGGAATTGCCGTCTGAACGGCCGCGGATCGAGAGAGCCCCGGACATCCTGTCCCGAGCGCCGCGCAACGAGACACGAGAGGAGCCCCGCATGTCGATCGGTACTGACGCGGAGACCAAGAAGAAGATCATCGCCGAATACGGTCTGACCGAGGGCGACTCCGGTTCGCCCGAGGTGCAGATCGCCCTGGCGAGCTACCGCATCGCTCACCTCACCGAGCACCTCAAGATGCACAAGAAGGACCACCACAGCCGTCGTGGCCTGCTGCTCCTCGTGGGCAAGCGCCGTCGTCTGCTCAACTACCTGCAGAAGACCGAGATCGAGCGCTACCGCTCGATCATCGAGCGCCTCGGTCTCCGACGCTGACGTCGTGAGGAGCGGTTCCCCGGTCGGGGAGCCGCTTCTCAGCATTTCGGCCCCCAGCCGATAGGCTCGGAGCCGAACCAACTCAACTGAACAC
This sequence comes from Nocardioides sp. CF8, assembly GCF_000389985.1. Lineage (NCBI taxonomy): Bacteria > Bacillati > Actinomycetota > Actinomycetes > Propionibacteriales > Nocardioidaceae > Nocardioides > Nocardioides sp. CF8. The sequence continues at coordinate 2,739,733 of NZ_CM001852.1, read as the reverse complement.
TCCAGATCCAGGAGCGACCCGCCTCGCCCGGCTCGGTCCTCGGTAGTGGCCTTCAGGTGAACGCACCTGCGGGCCTCGATCGAAGACCGGCACTCACATGAGCGGCGTCGCGGATCGCTCCGCGAAGAGAAAGGGAAACCCTTTGAACGAGGGCCCCATCATTTCCGCCGTCGAGACCGTTCTCGACAATGGCAAGTTCGGCAAGCGCACCATCAAGTTCGAGACCGGCCTGCTGGCCCGTCAGGCCGCCGGCTCCGTCACGGCCTACATCGACGACGAGACCATGCTGCTCTCGGCGACGACCGCCGGCAAGACGCCGAAGGACCACTTCGACTTCTTCCCCCTCACGATCGACGTCGAGGAGCGGATGTACGCCGTGGGCCAGATCCCCGGCTCCTTCTTCCGTTCCGAGGGTCGCCCGGGCGAGGACGCGATCCTCACCTGCCGCCTCATCGACCGGCCGCTGCGCCCGACCTTCAAGAAGGGTCTGCGCAACGAGGTCCAGGTCGTCATCACCGTGATGGCGCTCGACCCCGACATGCCCTACGACGTGCTGGCGATCAACGCCGCGTCGCTGTCGACCCAGCTCTCCGGCCTGCCGTTCTCCGGCCCCGTCGGTGGCGTCCGCGTCGCCCTCATCGAGGGCCAGTGGGTCGCGTTCCCGACCCACTCGCAGCTCGAGGACGCCGTCTTCGACATGGTCGTGGCCGGTCGCGTGACCGAGACCGGTGACGTCGCGATCATGATGGTCGAGGCCGAGGCCACCGAGCGTGTCATCGAGCTCGTCGCGGGCGGCCAGAAGGCCCCCACCGAGGAGGTCGTGGCCAGCGGCCTCGACGCCGCGAAGCCCTTCATCAAGCAGCTCATCGAGGCCCAGGTCGAGCTCGCCAAGGAGTCGGCCAAGCCGGTCCAGGAGTTCCCGATCTTCCTCGACTACGAGGACGACGTCTACGCCGCCGTCGAGGGTGCCGTGTCGGCTCCCACCGCCGAGGCGCTCACGATCGCTGACAAGCTGGAGCGCGAGGCCAAGCTCGACGAGATCAAGGCCGGGCTGCTCGAGTCGCTCGCCGGTCAGTTCGAGGGTCGCGAGAAGGAGATCGGCGCTGCGTTCCGCTCGCTGAACAAGTCCCTCATGCGCCAGCGCGTGCTGCGCGACAAGATCCGCATGGACGGTCGCGGCCTGGCCGACATCCGTCCGCTGCACTCCGAGGTCGGCGTGATCCCGCGCGTCCACGGCTCGGCGCTGTTCGAGCGTGGCGAGACCCAGATCCTGGGCGTCACCACCCTCAACATGCTCAAGCTGGAGCAGCAGCTCGACACGCTCTCCCCGGAGAAGCACCGTCGCTACATGCACAAGTACGTCTTCCCGCCGTTCTCGACGGGCGAGACCGGCCGCGTGGGCTCGCCCAAGCGTCGCGAGGTCGGCCACGGTGCGCTCGCGCGCCGCGCGATCCTGCCCGTGCTGCCGACGCGTGAGGAGTTCCCCTACGCGATCCGCCAGCTCTCCGAGGCCATGGGCTCCAACGGCTCCACCTCGATGGGTTCGGTCTGTGCCTCGACCCTGTCGCTGCTGCAGGCCGGTGTGCCGCTCAAGGCCTCCGTCGCCGGCATCGCGATGGGCCTCATCTCCGACGAGGTCGACGGCAAGACCGAGTACGTCGCGCTGACCGACATCCTCGGCGCCGAGGACGCGTTCGGCGACATGGACTTCAAGGTCGCCGGCACGCGCGAGTTCATCACCGCGCTGCAGCTCGACACCAAGCTCGACGGCATCCCGGCCGAGGTCCTCGCTTCGGCGCTGACCCAGGCCAAGGGCGCCCGTCTGGCGATCCTCGACGTCATGGCCGAGGCCATCGACGCCCCCGAGGAGATGTCGCTCCACGCCCCGCGGATCATCACGATCAAGGTCCCCGTGGACAAGATCGGTGAGGTCATCGGGCCGAAGGGCAAGATCATCAACCAGATCCAGGACGACACGGGCGCGACCCTGTCGATCGAGGACGACGGCACGGTCTACATCGGCGCGACCAACGGCGAGGCTGCCCAGGCCGCCAAGGACGCCGTCAACGCGATCGCCAACCCGACCATGCCCGAGGTCGGCGAGCGCTACCTCGGCACCGTCGTCAAGACGACCAACTTCGGCGCGTTCATCTCGCTGATGCCCGGCAAGGACGGCCTGCTGCACATCAGCAAGCTCCGCTCCCTCGCCGGCGGCAAGCGCGTCGACGCCGTCGAGGACGTCCTGTCGGTCGGTCAGAAGATCCAGGTCGCGATCGGCGAGATCGACGACCGCGGCAAGCTGTCGCTGGTCCCGGTCGTGGAGGAGGGCGCCGAGGCGTCCGAGTCCGACGAGTCCACCGAGGCGACTGACGCCGAGTGACCACCCGCACCACCCGTCCGACCGGTCAGCAGAGCTCCTCTGCTGGCCGGTCGGCCGTTCCCCAGAAGATCGGTTCCACCCGGACGGTCCAGACCGTCAAGGACGCCGACGGCCAGGTGACGTCACGCATCCGCCGTACCGTCCTGCCCGGCGGCCTGCGGGTCGTCACCGAGCAGATGGCCGGTGCGCGCTCCGCGAGCATCGGCGTGTGGGTCAACGTCGGTTCGCGCGACGAGACCCCGGCGCTGCACGGCTGCTCGCACTTCCTCGAGCACCTGCTCTTCAAGGGCACCCGTGAGCGCTCCGCGCTCGACATCTCGGTGGCCCTCGACGCGGTCGGCGGCGAGTTCAACGCCTTCACCGCGAAGGAGTACACCTGCTTCCACGCGCGCGTGCTCGACGACGACCTGCCGCTCGCTGTCGACGTCATCGGCGACATGATCACCAGCTCGCTGATCACCGCTGCCGACGTCGAGGCGGAGCGCGACGTGATCCTCGACGAGATCGCGATGCACGACGACGACCCCGACGACGTCGTCCACAACCTCTTCGCCCACCAGGCCTTCGGCGACTCGCCGCTGGGCCGCCCGATCGCGGGCACGCACGCCTCGATCACCTCGATGACGCGTGAGCAGGTCGTCCGGTTCTTCCGGCGTCACTACCGGCCCGACAACATGGTGGTCGCGGTCGCCGGCAACCTCGACCACGCCAAGGTCGTGAAGGACGTACGCCGCGCATTCGGCCGCCAAGGCTTCCTCGACGGCGACGCGGAGCCCGTCGGGCACCGCAACACCACCAAGGCGCGCGCCGTCTCGCCGGGGGAGTCGCACACCACGCGCCCCTTCGAGCAGGTCAACATCGTCCTCGGGATGAAGGGCCTGACCCGCAGCGACGAGCGCCGCTACGCCCTCGGCATCCTGAACACGGCCCTCGGCGGCGGCACGTCGTCACGGCTCTTCCAGGAGGTCCGCGAGCACCGCGGGCTCGCCTACTCCGTCTACTCCTTCGCCTCCCACCACGCCGACGCGGGCCTGGTCGGGGTCGCGGTCGGTTGCCTGCCCGGCAAGCTCGACGACGTGCTCGCGACCGTCCGCGCCGAGCTCGCCAAGGTGGCGGCCGAGGGCATCACCGCCGAGGAGCTCGATCGTGGCAAGGGCCAGCTCCGCGGCGGGCTCGTGCTCGGGCTGGAGGACTCCGGGTCGCGGATGTCGCGCCTCGGGAAGGCGGAGCTCGTCTACGACGAGTTCCTCTCGATCGACGACGTGATCGCCAAGATCGACGCGGTCACGCTCGAGGAGGTCCGCGACATCGCGGGAGCCCTGTTCGCCCAGCCGGAGGTCCTGGCCATCGTCGGCCCGGCCTGACCCCTCGCGCCCCCTGTTCCCCCGCATATGCGGGGGAGTGTCACCTTCGTGAGTGTTGCAACACCCCAGAACGTTCGATTCCCCCGCAGAGGCGGGGGAATCGAACGTTCCTGACGGTTTCCGCCGGGAGCGGCTCAGCGCCGCCCGATGATCCCGATCACGGCGGGGGCCTTCTGCTCCACGACGGACACCCGGAAGCCGCCGCGCAGGAGGGCCTCGGAGGTCTTCTTGACGATGTTCGGGACGAGCTCGGGGCGGTTGGCCTCGTAGAAGAAGTAGACGGCGCCGCCCGGCACGACGCGCTCGTGCAGCAGGGCGATCTCGTCGTCGCAGCGGCGCACCCAGAAGAGGTTCACGTTGAACGCGAAGACCTTCGTGAGGCGCTTCACCGGGACGCGCAGGGTCGCGAGGTCGATCTGGCGCACGACGAGGCGTCCGCTGTCGACGTACTTCTGGTTGCGGCGCTTGGTGCGGTCCACTCCCGACTCCGAACGGTCGATCGCGAACAGCTTGCCGGTCTCGAGCTTGCCGCAGATCAGCTCGGCTCCAGCACCCGGTCCACAGCCGATCTCGAGGACCTGGTCGTTGGGCTGGATGTCCATGAGCTCCACGGCCCATCGGATGCGCGGCGGGATCGTCTGCACTGGCATGGTCACAGCCTGCCACTTCCTGGTTCACCCGTCAGTCACCGCCACCCAGCGGGCACACATCACAGTAGGTTGAAGCCGTGAGTGAACAGTTCAAGGTCGCAGTCCTGGGTGCCCGCGGCAAGGTCGGAGCGGAGATCTGCCGAGCCGTCGAGGCGGCCCCCGATCTCGCCCTCGTGGCACAGATCGACGCCGGCGACGACATCGCCGAGCTGGTCGCCAGCGGTGCGCAGGCGATCGTGGACTTCACCCACCCCGACGTGGTGATGACCAACCTGGAGTTCTGCGTCGCCCATGGCATCCACGCCGTTGTCGGCACCACCGGTTTCGACGACGAGCGGCTCGCCCAGCTGCGCGGCTGGCTCGAGGTGAGCCCGCAGACCGGCGTCCTGATCGCTCCCAACTTCTCCATCGGCGCGATCTTGATGATGCGCTTCGCCGCCCAGGCGGCGCCCTTCTTCGAGTCCGTCGAGGTCGTCGAGCTGCACCACCCGGACAAGGCCGACGCCCCGAGCGGTACGGCGCGGCGTACCGCCGAGCTCATCGCGCAGGCGCGCCGGGAGGCCGGCAGTGCCCCGATGCCCGACGCGACCTCCACGGGCCTCGACGGGGCTCGCGGGGCGGACGTCGACGGCGTCCGGGTCCACGGCCTGCGCGTCCGCGGGCTGGTGGCCCACCAGGAGGTCATCCTCGGCGGCGTGGGGGAGACCCTGACGATCCGCCACGACTCCCTCGACCGGGCCTCCTTCTCGCCGGGTGTCCTGACGGGCCTGCGCGAGATCGCCGACCACCCGGGTCTCACGGTCGGCCTCGAGCACTTCCTGCCGCTCGGCTGAACGAGTTTCAGCTGATCTCGGACGGTAGGCGGGTAGTTGTCGAATCCTTCGAATCTCGAGATTGGGTAACCACCTGGGCAACCGTGTCAGGCGAGACGGACCAGCGCAGAGACGACCGCTGCGCCGATCACGACCACCAGGAACGGCGCCCGCACGAGCAGGGCCACGACCGCGAATCCGAGACCCGCTGTCCGGGCGTCCACGGTCAGGGCAGGCCCGTCCGACCACACCTGTACGGCGATGAGCGCCGCGAGCAGTGCGACCGGGATGAAGTCGGCGATCCGCTCGACGAGCGGGTTGCTCAACACCCGTTCGGGCAATGAGAGGCCGGCGAGTTTGAGGGCGTAGCAGCCGAGCGCGGCGACGATGATCGCGAGCCACATCAGGGGCGCTCCGAAGGATGAGTCAGGACGCCGGCCAGCAGGGCGACCCCGCCGGCGGCCAGGACGGGCACCCCGGCCGCCGTGAAGGGCACCAGGCCCAGCGCGACGGCGCCGGCGCACACCGCCACGACCTGGTTGCGTCGATCGCTCAGCCGCGGCCACAGGAGGGCGAGGAACGCCGCGCCGACCGCGGCATCGAGCCCGAACGTGCGGGGGTCACCGATCGCCGTACCAGCCAGGGCGCCGAGCAGGGTGGCGGCGTTCCAGAGCACGAAGACGGCCAGCCCGGTGCTCAGGAAGCCCACGCGTGCGGCCGGTGCCGACCCGCGGTTGACCGCCATCGCGGTGGACTCGTCGATGAGGATCTGGGCGGCGGCGACCCGGCGCAGGCCGGAGAACTGGAGGAGCGGCGCCAACCGCAGGCCGTAGAGGGTGTTGCGGGTGCCGAGCAGGATCGCGGTCATGGCGCCACTCAGAGGCGCACCGCCCGCCGCGACCACACCGACGAGCGCGAACTGGGACGCCCCCGTGAAGACGAGCAACGAGAGCGCGCAGGCCTGCAGGACGCTCAGCCCTGCCGTGACCGCGACGGCGCCGAAGGAGATGCCGTAGGTGCCGGTGGCGATCCCGACCGCGATGCCGTCGCGGATCATCCGCGAGCGTTCGGCAGGTGGCAGGGGAGCCGACATCAGCCGATCGCGGTGTGGAGCCGGACCTGCTTGACCGTGGTCGTCCCGGTGCCGTCGAGGTCGAGCTCGCGGTGGGCGCCGTCGGGCGCCCAGCCTGCCTCGGTCAGGAAGCGGCGGTGGTCGTCGTCGGTGGCGATGACCCAGCTCACCGCGCGGGTGAACCGGTCGGCGGCGAGGGTGTCGACGGCCGCCTGGAGCAGGCGCGAGCCGTGGCCCTTGCCGCGCTCGGCGGGGTCGAGGGTGAGCTCGCTGAGCTCGCCGTCGTCGATCGGGTTGGCGTCCGGGTCGGACGTCGGACCGGTGACGGCGAAGCCGGTCACGCGGTTGCGCTCGAGCGCGACCAGCACCCGGTTGCGGGCGTCGTCGGGCTTGCCCAGGGACACCCGCCAGGCCGCCGCGACCGGCTCGGGGTCGGACGGCAGGGCCTCGGCAGGGACCACATCGGCGTACAGCACCTGCCAAGCGCGGACCTGGACGGCGGCGATGGCATCGGCGTCGTCGGCCCAAGCGATGCGCACGGACACGTCGGCGGTCGGGGCGTGGCTCATGGGCCCATCCTCACACCAGGCGTAACGGGGGCTGACCCCGGTTGCCGCCCCAGATGGATGGCTCCGGCCACCGAGAGGGCCAGGCCGGCGACGACGACGCTGGGCCAGCCCCGGAGGCCAGCGCGCTGGCGAGCCCGAGGATCAACCGGAGCTCAGCGGTAGTGCTCGGGCAGCGTCTGCCCGATCTTGACCTTGGCCTTCGGCATCCGCATGAACTTCATCTGCAGCGCACGCATGATCGCGTAGTAGGTCGTGCCCTTGGTGGGCTCGTCGGGGAAGCGTCGCGCGAGCTCACGGCGCAGCCGGAAGCGCATCACGAAGATGTCCAGCGCGACCAGGAGGACGGTGCCGAACAGCACGGTGTTGCCGACGCCGACGAGGTAGGAGTTGCCGGAGTAGCCCAGCAGCAGCGTCACGATGAGCAGCGGCACCATCAGCTCGACGAAGGAGAAGCGCGAGTCGACGAAGTCGCGGATGAAGCTGCGGACCGGGCCCTTGTCCCGGGGGAGCAGGTAGCGCTCGTCCCCGGCCTTCATGCCGGCCCGGATGGTCTTGCTCGACTCGGCGCTGACGCCGCGCTTGGCCATCATCTGCTCGCGCCGGGTGCGCGGCACCTTGGCGCGGGCCTTCGCCGCCGCCTCGGCCTCCTTACGGCTCGGCGTCGGGCGGCCCTTGCCACCCGGCTTGTCCACGACCGGGGTGGTGGAGCTGGTGTCCTGCGACTTGCTTCGACCGAACAACTGAGCCTCATGAGATCGGGTGACGTGAACCTTCAGCCTACCGGCGCCTATCACTGCCTTTGGGTTTGGTCCTAGGGTGAAGGCAGAACCCCGAGGGTGACACAGGAGAGAACATCCCCATGAGTGTGATGAAGCGCTTGAGTCTGATCTTCCGTTCCAAGGCCAACAAGGCGCTCGACCGCGCCGAGGATCCGCGCGAGACCCTTGACTACAGCTACCAGCGCCAGCTGGAGCTGTTGAGCAAAGTACGCCGCGGGGTCGCCGACGTCGCCACGAGCCGCAAGCGCGTGGAGCTGCAGATCAAGCAGCTCGAGACGCAGTCGGCCAAGCTCCAGGGGCAGGCCGAGAAGGCCATCGCTGCCGACCGCGAGGACCTGGCCCGTGAGGCGCTGACCCGCAAGTCGGGGCTCACCACGCAGATCCAGGACCTCCAGGTCCAGCACGCCAACCTCCAGGGCGAGGAGGAGAAGCTCGTCCTCGCCCAGCAGCGCCTGCAGACGAAGGTCGAGTCCTTCCGCACGCGCAAGGAGACGATCAAGGCCAACTACACCGCGGCCGAGGCGCAGACGCGCATCGGCGAGGCGATGTCGGGCATCGGCGAGGAGATGGGCGACGTCGGCCTCGCGATCCAGCGGGCCGAGGACAAGACGGCCCAGATGCAGGCCCGGGCCGGTGCCATCGACGAGCTCATCGCCTCCGGCGCCCTCGACGACGCGTCCTCGCTCAACGCAGGCGACGACATCGCCCGCGAGCTCGACGCCCTGAGCTCCACCTCCGACGTCGAGTCCGAGCTGGCGCGACTCAAGGGGAGCAGCAAGCCACAGGCGATCGAGGCCGGCGACGGCGACATCCTCGCCGACTCCGAGCGGCAGGCGATCGAGCGCGAGATCAGCGAGGGCGGTCCGGCATGATCGTCCGCATCCTCGGTGAGGGCCAGTACGACGTGGCCGACCACGCGCTCGACGCCCTCAACGGCCTCGACCAGCAGATCGAGCTCGCGATCGAGGCGGGCGACGAGGAGATGTTCCGGACCGCCCTGGCCGGGCTGCTGGCGGGTGTGCGCTCCAACGGCACCCACCACGCGCCCGACAGCCTCGACGAGTCCGACCTCATCCTGCCTCCGGGAGACGCCAGCATCGACGAGGTGCGCGAGCTGCTCGGCGATGACGGCCTGATCCCCGGCTGACCTGACCGTGGCGCATTCGCGTTTCATCAAGGACGCCGGTCTGACGGCCCGGATGACCTTGGTCATGTTCCTGCTCGGCGCCTTGTTCGTGGCGCTGATCGTCGCCTTGATGTTCGTGGTCGAGGGCCCGTTCGTCGTCCTGATCGGCCTGGCCGGCATCGGCCTGGTGTTCTGGCAGTGGTGGTCCTCCGACAAGGTCGCCATGAAGGCCATGCGAGCGCGCGAGGTGACTCCCGAGGAGGCCCCCGAGCTGCACGGGATGATCGACCGGCTCTGCGCGTTGGCCGACATGCCCAAGCCGCGCGTCGGCGTCGCCGACATGGACCTGCCCAACGCCTTCGCGACGGGCCGCTCGCCCGACCGGGCCGTGGTGTGCGTGACCACCGGCATCCTGCAGCTCCTCGACGCCGAGGAGCTCGAGGCGGTGCTGGCCCACGAGCTGAGCCACGTCGCCCACCGCGATGTGCTGGTCATGACGTTCGCCTCCTCGGCCGGCATCCTGGCCGGCATGCTGACCAGGGGCGCCCAGTTCACGGGTCTGTCGCGGGGACGCGGCAACAACGGCGGGCTGCCCGCTGTCCTGGTCGCCGTCCTCGTGAGCCTGGTGGTCTACGCCGTCAGCTTCCTGCTGCTCCGCCTGCTCTCGCGCTACCGCGAGCTGTGTGCGGACCGCTCGGGCGCCTACCTCACGATGAAGCCGCAGGCCCTCGCCTCGGCGCTGACCAAGATCTCCGGGGGAGCCGGCGCCATCCCGCAGAAGGACCTGCGCGCCAACAGCGCGGTCAACTCGCTGTTCATCGTCCCGGCCGTCGCCGGCATCTCGATGAAGACCCTCACGGCGACCCACCCCTCCCTCGAGCAGCGCCTCGAGCAGCTGGCCCGGATCCAGGCCGAGCTCGCGCGCCCGATGGGCTGAGGCCGTGCGCTGGGTGGATGCGGTGACCGGGCGCAACAAGCGCGTCACCAACAACCTCGACGCACTGTTCCTGGTCCCGAGCGCGGCGATCACGCTCCAGACCGCGGCCGGCTTCACGCCGACCGGTCAGGGTGCTGTCTGCTACCGATCAGCGACCGGCGCAGCCTTCGCCCAGACGCAGGACGACATGACGGCGCTCATCTCCGACGACCCGGACGCGCCCGCGGTCGAGGTGAGCCGCGACGACTTCGGCTTCACGTGGCTGGTGGTCAACGGCGACCCCGACAACCTGGCCGACCTGTGCACCGACCTGCACGCCGTCAACACCAGCCTGGAGGCGCAGGGCTTCGGGTCCGGCCTGCTCTGCTCGATGGTGACCTTCACCGGCCCGGCCGAGCGACCGGTGGGGCTGGTCTACCTCTTCAAGGGCGGGACCTTCTACGCCTTCGCGCCCACCGGCGCCCACCAGCGCGACAACCTGACCGAGATCAGCGTGCGTGACCACCTCGCGGCCGAGCTGCCGATGGAGCGCGACCTGCAGAAGTGGCTCGCCCTGTGGAATGCGCCCGGGCTGTGAGCACCCCCATGAGCACTCGCGAGGAGCTCGTTGCGTTCGCCGAGCAGGCGGCCCACGACCTGAAGAACACCGTGGCAGCGATCACGATGGCCGTCGAGCTGGCCATCGACGTACTCCCCGAGGGCAGTGACGACGACCTGGCGGGCCTGCTCGAGCGCGTGCAGCGCAACGCGACCAAGCTCGCGTCGAGCCTCCAGGAACTGCCGGCGAAGGCCGCCGACTGGCCGCTCGACTGACCTGCGTCAGGCCTTCTTGACCACGCTCGACTTGAGCTGCATCTGACCGAAGCCGTCGACCTTGGCGTCGATGTCGTGGTCGCCGACGCCCTGGGCGAGCCGGATGCCCCGGACCTTCGTGCCGACCTTGAGCGTGCCGCCGCCGGCGCCCTTGATCTTCAGGTCCTTGACGATGACGACGTCGTCGCCGTCGGCCAGCGGGGTGCCGTGGGCGTCCTTGACGACGGCCGCGGCCGCCTCCTCCGCCGCCTCGGTGAGGGACCACTCGTGGGCGCACTCGGGACAGACGAGGAGCGTGCCCATCTCGTAGGTGTAGGCCGACGCGCAGGACGGGCAGGCCGGGAGGGTGTCAGTCACGGTGGGACTTTCCGGGGAGGTCCAGCATGCGCTGGAGGGCGACGAGCGCGTGCTGCTCGGTCTCGTCGTCGACGATGATCTGGTTGACGACGTTGCCGGCGACGAGCGACTCCATCGCCCACACGAAGTGGGGGAGGTCGATGCGGTTCATCGTCGAGCAGTAGCAGACGTTGCGGTCGAGGAAGACGATGTTCTTGTCCGGATGGGCGTCGGCGAGCCGCTTGACGAGGTTGAGCTCGGTGCCGATCGCCCAGGTGGTGCCGGGCTCGGCTGCCTCGATCGTCTTGATGATGAACTCGGTCGAGCCGACGAGGTCGGCCTTGAGGACGACCTCGTGCGTGCACTCGGGGTGGACGAGGATGTTGATGCCCTCGTGCTTCTCGCGCAGCGCGTCGATGACCTCCGGGGTGAAGCGGCCGTGCACCGAGCAGTGGCCCTTCCACAGGATCATCCGCGCGTTCTGCAGCTCCTCGGCCGTGAGGCCGCCACCGGGCTGGAGCGGGTCCCACACGACGCAGTCGTCGAGCGAGAAGCCCATCTTCAGCACCGCGGTGTTGCGCCCGAGGTGCTGGTCGGGGAAGAACAGGATCTTCGCGTCGGGCTTCTGCTCGAAGGCCCACTCGAGGGCGACGTCGGCGTTGGACGAGGTGCAGACCACGCCGCCGTTGCGGCCGCAGAAGGCCTTGATGTCGGCCGAGGAGTTCATGTAGGTGACCGGCACGATGCTGTCCTGGACGCCGGCGTCGGCCATCGCGTCCCAGGCGTCCTCGACCTGGCCGAGGCGCGCCATGTCGGCCATCGAGCAGCCGGCGGCGAGGTCGGGAAGGATCACCTTCTGCGAGTCGGCGGTGAGGATGTCGGCCGACTCGGCCATGAAGTGCACGCCGCAGAAGACGATGAACTCGGCGTCCGGGCGCCCGGCCGCGTCGCGCGCGAGCTTGAAGGAGTCGCCCGTGACGTCGGCGAACTCGATGACCTCGTCGCGCTGGTAGTGGTGGCCGAGCACGAACACCCGGTCGCCGAGGGCTTCCTTCGCCGCGCGGGCGCGCGCCACGAGGTCCGGGTCGGAGGCGGCGGGCATGTCGCCCGGGCACTCCACGCCGCGTTCTGCGGTGAGGTCGCGGCCCTTGCCCAGCGGGAGCAGCGGCAGGTCGATGGTGGTCATGGCCCCAGTCTATTGGGGGCGGCCCACTGCCCTCACAGCAGCGATCCGTGGTGGATGTAGGGCGCCGGCGGCTTCATGCCCCTGAGACACAGGTAGCCGCTCTGGTGCAGCGACATCCGCGCGGCCAGGCCGACGTCGACGGCCCATTCGTTGGCCGCGGTGATGTGGTGCACCGAGACCGTCGTGCCGGGCGTCGAGGAGCCGAGGGCCTCCCACATGACGTCCGTCGCCGTACGCCGCGTGGTGCCTGCGAGGAGGGACGGTGCGCCGGTCTCGTCGACGTAGGCATAGGCGGCGCCGTTCGTGCGCTCGCAGACGATCAGGCGCAGCTGGTCGAGCAGCACCTCGTGGTCGGAGAGGTGGGCGGCGCCGCGGGTCTGCCGGTCGATGGAGTTGAGCAGGTCGATGTCACCGGCGGAGCCCTCACGGACCCGCTCGACGACGGGGATCGCGTCGCGGTCGACGACCCCGGTGAGGAACATCTGGGGGTGCAGCGTGAAGCCCGCGAGCCGATAACGGCGTACGGCGCCCGGATCCGCGCTCGCGGCGAGCATCCCGCGCAGGCACCCCCGGCCGTGGTGCATCGCGGCAGCGAGCAGCTGGTGGCCGATGCCCTGCCCCTGGAGCCCGGGCCTGACCGCGAACGACGCGAGGATCCACATCAGCTCCCGCACGCGGGAGATGGCGCCGCCGACGACCTCGCCGTCGACCTCCGCGACCCAGCAGCCCTCTGGGTCGGTGGTGAGGGTGTGGCGGGTGCGGTCGATCCACAGGCCGTTGCGAGCCGGTGGCCTGATCTCCGGGTCGGGCCAGGAGCGGTGGAACGTCCGCCGGTCGACCTCGTGGTAGCTCGTCGCCGTGATCGCGCTCAGCGCCTCGAGGTCGGCCTCCCGGGCCGGGCGGATCAGCACCTGCGTCATGGCGCCATCCTGCCGTGCACTCCGATGACCCCGAGCGAAGTGGCGCAGCGCGCTGTGGATCGTGTGTGCACGTGCGACAAGATGGCCGGCATGCGCGTGCTGATTGCTCCCGACAAGTTCGCCGGCACGTTGACCGCGGTCGAGGCGGCCGATGCGATCGCCGAGGGCTGGGGGCGGCACTCGCCCGATGACGTGCTCGACCTGGCGCCGATGGCCGACGGTGGCCCGGGGTTCGTCGACGTGCTCCACGCCGCCCTCGGTGGGGAGCTCCTGGGCGTCGCCGTCGAGGCCCCGCACGGTGAGCGCGTGCCTGCGACGATCCTGTTCGTCGAGGACGTCGCCTACGTCGAGTCCGCGCAGGCCGTCGGCATCCACCTGATGGAGGGCGGCGCCGAGCTCGGCGACAGCTCCGGGGTGGGGGAGCTGATCCTCGCGGCCATCGAGTCCGGAGCCCGCAAGATCGTGATCGGGCTCGGCGGCTCCGGCACCAACGACGGCGGCGCCGGCGTGCTGGCTGCACTGGGGGCCACCTCCGACGGCATCCTCGACAGCGGCGCCATCGCCCTCGACACCGTCACCACCGTCGACCTCGGGCCGGCCCGGGAACGCCTGGCCGGCATCGAGCTCGTCGCCGCGACCGACGTCGACAACCCACTGACCGGCCTCTTCGGCGCGACCAAGACCTTCGGCCCGCAGAAGGGCATCGCGGAGGACCGGATCGTCGAGATCGACGGCGTCCTCGAGAAGTTCGCGGCAGCCACCGATCGCCGTACCTCCCTCGAGAAGGGCGCCGGTGCCGCCGGCGGCATCGGCTTCGCGCTGCTCGCCCTCGGCGCCACCCGGGAGCCGGGGATCGAGCTGGTCGCGCAGCACGTGCGGCTGGCGGCGCGGGCACGACGGGCCGACCTCGTCATCACCGGCGAGGGCGCCTTCGACTTCTCCAGCCGTTCGGGCAAGGTGCCGTACGGCGTCGCGGGGATCGCCGCCGAGGCGTTGCGCCCCTGCATCGCGCTCGCCGGGCAGGTGCTCGTCGGCTCGCGGGAGATGCGGGCGCTGGGCATCGAGTCGGCCTACTCCCTCGTCGACCTGGTGGGGGAGGAGCGGGCGTTCGCCGACCCCTCCGGTGCCCTCGCCGAGCTCGCGCAGCGGACCGCTCGCACCTGGTCTCGCTGATGCGTCACAACGGGTCGGGGAATAACCGCTGATGTGCGAGGATTGAGCCAGGCAACCGCCCGACAATCTTTTGGGAGCACCAATGACCGAGCAGCTCGAGACGACCACTGACCGCCGCACCGACCAGATCAACCTGAGCGATGTCGCAGCGTCCAAGGTCAAGAGCCTCCTCGAGCAGGAGGGTCGCGACGACCTGGCCCTGCGCATCTCCGTGCAGCCTGGTGGCTGCTCCGGCCTGCGCTACCAGCTCTTCTTCGACGAGCGCACCCTCGACGGCGACGTCACCACCGACTTCGACGGCGTGACGGTGGTCGTCGACCGGATGAGCGTCCCCTACCTCAACGGTGCGCAGATCGACTTCGTCGACTCGATCGAGAAGCAGGGCTTCACGATCGACAACCCCAACGCCACGGGCTCGTGCGCGTGTGGAGACTCGTTCCACTGATCGACGACACAAAGGCCCCCGTCCGATGGACGGGGGCCTTTGTCGTGTCTCGACACCTGGGAGGGCTCAGTCGAGATGCAGGTGGAGCGCGTTGGCGATCCGGGCGGCGGCTTCGCTTACTTGGATCTCGCGCTTGGGTACGTCGCTGGGGAAGTCCGCGAAGTGGAGGCTGGGCGGGGTCTCCACCGCCGCCCGGGCAACCCGCTCGAGGTGGAGGTTCGCGCCGAGGGCGCGGCAGTCGGCAGCCATCTCCGGGGTCGGCGACAGCTCGTCGTGGACCAGGTGCGAGGCAGGAGTGCGAGGCGTCATGCCAAGGACGCTAACGGCTACTCGTGCGTAGCCCACGTCGTACCGATCGGTAGTTTTCGAGGGCTCAACGATGTGGGCGCAGACGCGCGCGCGGGTACTGTTCCGCCGTGCCTCTTCTCATTGCCGGATCCATCGCGACCGACCATTTGATGTCCTTCCCGGGCAAGTTCTCCGACAGCCTCGTCGTCGACCAGCTCGACAAGCTGTCGGTCTCCTTCCTCGTCGAGGACCTCGAGGTGCGCCGCGGCGGCTGCGCCGCCAACATCTGCTTCGGCCTCGGCAACCTCGGTCTGACGCCCGTGCTCGTGGGTGCCGTCGGCGAGGACTTCGCGGAATATCGCGCCTGGCTGGAGCGCCACAACGTCGACTGCGAGTCGGTGCACGTCTCCGAGACGCGGCACACCGCGCGCTTCGTCTGCACCAACGACAGCGCGCACGCGCAGATCGCCAGCTTCTATCCCGGCGCCATGAGCGAGGCCCGCGAGATCGAGCTGAAGCCGATCGCCGACCGCGTCGGTGACCCGGACTTCGTGCTGATCGGCCCCGACGACCCGCAGGCGATGCTCCGCCACACCGACGAGTGCCGCCAGCGCGGCTACAAGTTCGTCGCCGACCCCTCGCAGCAGCTCGCCTTCGGCGACGGCGACATGATCCGGCCGCTGATCGACGGCGCCGAGATCCTCTTCTCCAACGAGTACGAGGCCAACCTCATCACCCAGAAGACCGGCTGGTCGGTCGAGGACGTCCTCTCCCGCGTCGGCACCTGGGTCGTCACGCTCGGCGCCGAGGGCGTCCGCATCGACCGCGAGGGCGCGGAGTCCATCACCGTCGCCGCCGTCCCGGAGATCGAGAAGGTCGAGCCCACCGGTGTCGGCGACGCGTTCCGCGCCGGCTTCCTGGCCGCTCTCGGCTGGGGCCTCTCCCACGAGCGCGCGGCCCAGCTCGGCTGCCTGCTCGCGGTCTACGTCGTCGAGCAGGTCGGCACCCAGGAGTACGTCCTGTCGCGCGCGGCCTTCCTCGAGCGCTGCACTGCGACGTACGGCGCCGACGCGACCGCGGACTTCGAACCGCACCTCGTCACGCTGCACCCCTGACGAGGTCGCTCCGGTCCTGTGACTAGCTGAGTCGCCGGACCAGATAACGAGGCGCGCCGTCGGACGCGGTGTCCTCCCCGGCGTACTCCTGCTCGCGCAGGCGACACCAGGCCGGTACGTCGACGCGTGCTGCCACGTCGTGGGCGACCACGCCGATGAGCTGGCCCACCTCGACGTCGGTGAGGTGCTTGGCCAGCTCGATGACCGGCATCGGGCAGCGCAGCTCCCGACAGTCCAGCTCGACGACGGGTTCGGTCACAGTCCCACCCTCGCTCGCAGCTCGCGGACGACCTCGGGCAGCACGTCGCAGAAAGCCTCGACCTGCTCACGCGTGGTGTCGCGCTGGAGCGAGACCCGCACGTTGCCGTGGGTCAGCACCCCCATCGCCTCCAGGACGTGGCTCGGCGCCAGGGTCGAGGACGTGCAGGCCGACCCGCTCGCGATCCCGAAGCTGCGCCGATCCAGCTCGTGGACGAGCGCCTCGCCGTCGACGTACAGGCACGAGAACGTGACGAGGTGGGGGAGCCGGTCGTCCGGATCACCCACGACCTGGACGTCCGGCACCTCCGCGGCGACGCGGGCGCGCACCAGGGCGATGAGTGCGTGCTGGCGGGCGTTGACCTCGTCGCGCTCGGCCACCACGGCCTGGAGCGACGCCGCGGCCGCGAGGATCGCGGGGACGTTCTCGAAGCCGGAGGTCCGCTCGTCGACCCGGTCGTCGCCGGGGAAGGGGTTGCGCCACCGGGCGCCCTTGCGCACCAGCAGCACGCCGACACCGGCCGGCCCGCCCCACTTGTGCGCGGAGCCGGCCGCGGCCGACCAGCCCTGGGGGAGGGGGAGCCGGCCCATCGAGGCGCAGGCGTCCATGAAGAGCGGCGCGCCGGTCTGCGCGCCGGCCTCGGCGACGGGCTGGAGGGTGCCGACCTCGTGGTTGGCGCTCTGGACCGCGACCACCGCAGCCGTCGAGGGCAGCTGCGCCAGGTCGACGTGGCCCGCGGTGTCGACCGCGACCGGCAGGGGAGTGCCGCCCCAGCGGGCGGCGTGCAGGACGGCGGAGTGCTCGACGGCCGTGTGGACGATCGGCAGCCCGTCGCGCAGCCCGCGGTAGGCCAGCCCCAGCAGCCCCCGGTGCACGGCTTCGGTGCCGGTGGCCGTGAAGGACACCTCGTCGGGTCGTACGGCGAGGGCGTCGGCCGTGGCCTCGCGCGCGTTGTCCAGCAGGAGGCGGGCGTCGCGGGCCGTGGCGTGCAGGCGCCGCGGATCGGCGTACCCCCGATCCAGGGCGGCCAGGAACGCCTCGCGCGCCGCCGGGTGCAAGGGCGTCGAGGACGCGGCGTCGATATCCTTGCTCACGCGCCGAACGTAGACCATCGACGGTGATCGGCGCCCCCGGGAACGTGAGCGGCTCGACACCCGACCCGCCACCGCCACCGGACCTGAATGACGATAGTCTTCGCTCGTGTCGAGACTGGACCTAGAGAGAGGCTCGTTCGTGGGTCTGCAACTCCCCAAACGTGCAGCCGCGCCGGTGCGCCGGCTTGCCATGGGTGCGCTGATCGCAGCGACCCTGCTCTTCCTGAGCGCATGCGATGCTGCTGACAAGGACCAGATCGCGCGGCTCGCGATGCCGGAGCCAGCGACGGCCCAGGCGCCCCACACCTTCGAGCTGTGGAAGTGGTCCTGGGTGGCCGCGATGATCACCGGTGCCATCGTCTGGGCGCTGATCTTCTGGGTCGTGGTGAAGTACCGCCGCCGCAGCGACGACGAGATCCCGGTGCAGACGCGCTACAACCTGCCGCTCGAGATCTTCTACACGATCGCGCCGATCATGATGGTGATCGTCTTCTTCTACTGGACCGTCAACGTCCAGAACGAGATGATCGAGATCGAGCCCGAGCCCGACGTGACCATCGAGGTCGTCGGCCAGCAGTGGCAGTGGACCTTCAACCACGGCGTCGGCGAGCCCACCGGGCCGGCCACGCCCAACTACACCGACAACGACTACCGCTACGACGACTACGTCTACACGGTGGGCGACGGTGACTCGCGTCCGACGCTGATCCTGCCGGTCGACCAGCGGATCCAGTTCAACCTGCACTCTCCGGACGTCATCCACTCCTTCGGCATCGACGCCTTCTTGATGAAGATGGACGTCGTGCCCGGCCGGATCAACAAGTTCCAGGCCACGCCGACCGTGATCGGCGACTACAACGGCAAGTGCTTCGAGCTCTGCGGTGTCGACCACTCGCGGATGCTCTTCGACGTCAAGGTCGTCAGCCAGGCTGACTACGACGCTTATCTCGCAGGTCTGGCCGAGCAGGGCGCCGAGTCCGACGCCCCGCTGCTCGGCGGCGCCAACGCCCGCACCGTGGCCGGGCTCCACGACGACACTGAAGGGGGCCACGAGTGAGCACCGCGACTGCGGCGACCACCGCAACGCCTGCTGGCAAGACGCTGGGCCAGCAGCTGGTCCGGATCATGACCACGACCGATCACAAGCTGATCGGCAAGATGTACCTCATCACCTCGTTCGGGTGGTTCATGGTCGGCGGCCTGATGGCCATGCTGATCCGCTCCGAGCTGGCGTTCCCGGGCAACCAGGTCGTCAACGACGAGCTCTACAACCAGCTCTTCACCATGCACGGCACGATCATGCTGCTGCTGTTCGCGACGCCGCTGTTCTTCGGTTTCGGCAACGTGATCATGCCGCTGCAGATCGGCTCGCCCGACGTGGCGTTCCCGCGCCTGAACATGTTCAGCTACTGGCTGTTCCTGTTCGGCGGCCTGATCGCTGCCTCCGGCTTCCTGACCCCGGCCGGTGCCGCCGACTTCGGCTGGTTCGCCTACACGCCGCTGTCCGATGCCGTGCGCTCGCCCGGTGTCGGTGGTGACCTGTGGATCATGGGTCTGTGGATGGCCGGTCTCGGCACGATCCTCGGTGCCGTCAACTTCATCACCACGATCATCTGCATGCGCGCACCCGGCATGACCATGTTCCGGATGCCGATCTTCGTGTGGAACACGCTGATCACCTCGCTGCTCGTGCTGATCGCGTTCCCGATCCTCGCTGGCGCGCTGCTCTCGCTCGAGGCCGACCGCCTCTTCGGCGCCCACGTCTTCGACCCCGTCCACGGCGGGCCGATCCTGTGGCAGCACCTCTTCTGGTTCTTCGGTCACCCGGAGGTCTACATCATCGCGCTGCCGTTCTTCGGCATCGTGTCCGAGATCCTCCCGGTCTTCAGCCGCAAGCCGCTCTTCGGCTACGTCGGCCTGGTCGGCGCCACGCTCGGCATCGCGATCCTCTCGGTCGCCGTGTGGGCGCACCACATGTTCGTCACGGGCGCCGTGGACCTGCCGTTCTTCTCCGGCATGACATTCCTCATCGCCGTACCGACAGGCGTGAAGTTCTTCAACTGGATCGGCACGATGTGGGGGGGATCTCTGTCCTTCGACACCCCGATGCTGTGGTCGATCGGCTTCTTGACGACCTTCCTGTTCGGTGGACTCACGGGCGTCATCCTGGCCAGCCCGCCGCTCGACTTCCACGTGTCCGACTCCTACTTCGTGGTCGCGCACTTCCACTACGTCGTGTTCGGCACCGTGGTGTTCGCGATGTTCGCCGGGTTCTACTTCTGGTGGCCCAAGATGACCGGCCGGATGCTCAACGAGCGCCTCGGCAAGTTGCACTTCTGGCTGCTCTTCGTCGGTTTCCACACCACCTTCCTGGTCCAGCACTGGCTCGGTGTCGAGGGCATGCCCCGTCGCTACGCCGACTACCTGCCCGAGGACGGGTTCACCTCGCTCAACCAGGTGTCCACGATCGGTGCCTTCCTGCTCGGTGCCTCGACGCTGCCGTTCCTCTACAACGTCTTCGCCTCGCGCAACGCGCCGCTCGTCGACGTGGACGACCCGTGGGGCTGGGGCCGCTCCCTGGAGTGGGCCACCAGCTGCCCGCCGCCGCGTCACAACTTCGTCACCATCCCGCGCATCCGCTCCGAGTCGCCGGCCTTCGACCTGCACCACCCGGAGATCGCGATGCTTGAGCTGCACGAGAACGACGTGGAGCGCCGCGGCGACCTCGCTGACGCGCCTGAGGTCGAGGGCCGCGAGGCCATGCTCAACGACCGCATCGACAACGACATCGACACCGAGGGAGACGCCCGATGAAGAACGAAGCATGGTTGTTCGTCATCTGCACCGTCTTCCTGGTCCTGGTCACGCCGGCCTACTGGCTGATCACCTACGACTGGACCGGCACGTCGGCCCTCACGATGACGACGCTGCTGACCTTGATGGTCTCGGTCTACCTCGGCGTGCACGCCGCCCGGATGGACCCTCGTCCCGAGGACCGCAAGGACGGCGAGATCGCCGACGGCGCGGGCGAGCTGGGCTTCTTCCCGCCCTACTCGTGGTGGCCGCTGTGGTGCGCCCTGGCGCTCGGCACCGTCGTCTTCGCGACCGCGATGGCTGCCTGGTGGCTGTTCATCATCGGTGGCGTCATCGGCATGGTGACGCTCAGCGGCTGGATCTTCGAGTACTACCGCGGCGAGCACGCGCACTGATCCTCGGTGGCGTCGTGGTGACGTAGTCCACGTCACCACGACGTCCAGAACTGGGTCGCGTTGCGGCCGCAGGGTTACCCTGAGGACCGATCGTCGGTCTTCACGGGGGTAGCGCGTACATGTCTGCACGTCTCAGCGTCATCGGTGCGTCACTTCTGCTGACCGCCTCCCCCGCGGCCTGCGACGTGGCCGAGGGGCTCGACGACATCCGTGGCGGGGCCGAGGAGTCGGAGCAGTCCGCTCCGGTCGTCCCGGTCCGGCTCACCGCCAGTGCCGCGGACCTGGGCGCCGTACCCATCGCTGCACCGTTGCGGTTCAAGCTGGTCGACGGCACCCTCAAGACCCTCACGCTCCTCGCCAGCGACGGGACGAAGCTCGACGGCGACCGCGACGGGCAGACCTGGAGGCTCGCCTCGCGGCTCGAGCCCGGCACCGACTACGTCGCGCGGGCCAAGGCCGAGCGCAATGACGGCCAGGTCGTCACCAAGCAGCTGCGGTTCCACACCGAGGACCTCACGCTCGACCAGCAGGCCTACCCCTCCGTCGCGCCGCTGGCCGGCGAGACGGTGGGCGTCGGGATGCCGGTCGCAGTCAGGTTCGACCTCCCGGTGAGCGACAAGGCCGCCTTCGAGCGGCACATGACGGTGACCAGCACGCCGGCGCAGGCAGGCTCGTGGCACTGGTTCAACGACTACGAGGTGCGGTTCCGACCGAAGACCTACTGGCAGGCCGGCACGGACGTCTCGGTCGACCTCGACCTCAACTCGATCCCGGCCGGCAACGGCATCTACGGCCAGGAGAGCCGGGTGATCGACTTCCACGTCGGCGACGCCAACGTCTACAAGGTCGACGCGGCGTCCCACCAGATGCAGGTCTTCACCAACGGCGCGCTGGTCCGGACCATCCCGATCACCACGGGGAAGGCCGGCTTCACCACCCGCTCCGGCACCAAGGTCATCATGGAGAAGTTCGCCGAGAAGAGGATGAACTCCGAGACCGTCGGCATCGCCAGCAACGACCCCGAGGCCTACGACATCGACGACGTCCAGTGGGCGATGCGGGTGACCAGCAGCGGTGAGTTCATCCACGCCGCCCCGTGGTCGGTCGGCTCGCAGGGCTCCGCCAACGTCTCCCACGGCTGCACCGGCCTGTCCACCGAGAACGCCGCCTGGCTCTACGCCATGACCAAGCGTGGCGACGTCGTCGAGTACACCGGCACCGACCGCTGGATGACCCTCGAGAACGGGTACGGCGACTGGAACGCCGACTTCGCGTCGTACAAGGCGGGCTCCGCCCTCAGCTGAGGTCGACCCGCCGCTGGCTCAGAGCGGCGTGGTGGCGGCACCCGACGGGGGAGGCGCACTCGTGAAGTGGCGGCACCTTGCCGGCTGTCTCCTGGGGTGGCGGCACTTTGCCTCCGCGTGGCCTTCGCACTCGTGATCTGCCGCCACCGTCGTGGCTGGCTCTGCGGGGGTGGCGGCACCTTGCGCCGAAACCCCGGCCGAGCTTGCGAGGTGCCGCCACCATGCAGGCGGCAGGCGGTGTGCCGCGAGCTCCAGGGGCTGCCCGGGGGAGGGGCCGCCACCCCGAAATGCCACTGGCCCGGCTCTCGAGAGAGCCGGGCCAGTGGGTGGAGCGGTGGGTCAGTGACCGCGCAGCGGTGCGTCCTCGACCGTGTGGTCGCTGTGCCCGTCGAACTGGTGTCCGTCGGCCGGGTGGTCGAGACCCGCCTCCAGGACGTGCTCGTGCTCGGCGTGGTGGTGCGCCTCCTCGAGCTCCTCGGCGGTCGGCTTCTGCACGTTGTGACCGAACATCTTCTGCGACAACGAGGCCCGAACGGCCTGGACCCGGGAGCCCGGGGCCACGACGCCGTTGGCGTCGGTGTCGCCGTCGACGGTGTAGATCTCGTCGCGCTCGCGCGCCGTGAGGGTGTAGGCCGAAGCCTCGCTGATCGGCAGGTGCCGCTCGGTATAGCCACCCTCGGTGGAGCGCATGATGACGCCGGTCTCGTAGCCGTGGAGCAGCTTCTCGTTGTCGTGGCGCTGCAGCGAGATGCACCAGCGGCGAGTCACGAAGAAGGCGATCGCGGGACCGACGAAGACCGCCACTCGCATGAAGTAGGTGATCTGGTTGATGCTCGCGTTGAGCTTGATCGCGATGATGTCGTTGCCGCCTGCGGCCCAGGCGAGGCCGTAGAACGTCATCAGGGACACCATGACGGCCGTGCGGGTCGGCGCGTTGCGCGGGCGCTGGAGCAGGTGGTGCTCGCGCTTGTCGCCGGTGATCCAGGCCTCGATGAAGGGCAGCATGATCAGCACCATCAGCATCAGCGGCGGCACGATCAGGATCGGGATCATGACGTTCCAGGAGATGGTGTAGCCGAAGAGGACCGACTCCCAGCCGGGCATGATCCGCAGCAGGCCGTCGGGCCAGCCCATGTACCAGTCAGGCTGGGAGCCCGCGGTGACCTTGGTCGGGTCGTAGGGGCCGAACTTCCAGACCGGGTTGATCGTCAGCAGGCCGCCCATGATGGCCGAGACGCCGAAGACGATGAAGAAGAAGCCACCGGCCTTCGCGGCGTAGACGGGGAGCATCGGGAAGCCGACGACGTTCTCCTCGGTGCGGCCGGGGCCGGCCCACTGCGTGTGCTTGTGGTAGACGAGCAGCAGCATGTGAGCGGCGATCAGGCCGAGCAGCAGGCCCGGGATCAGCAGCACGTGGATGATGTAGAGGCGCGGGATGATCGCATCGCCGGGGAACTCGCCGCCGAAGAGGAAGAACGACATGTAGCTGCCGACGACCGGGGTGGCCTTCAAGAAGCCGTCCGCGGCGCGGACGCCGGTGCCGGAGAGCAGGTCGTCGGGGAGCGAGTAGCCGGTGAAGCCCTCGAGCGTGCCGAGCAGCAGCAGGACGCAGCCGATCACCCAGTTGACCTCACGCGGCTTGCGGAAGGCGCCGGTGAAGGCAACGCGGAGGAGGTGCACCATCATCGCGGCGATGAAGAGCATGGCCGCCCAGTGGTGCATCTGGCGCATCAGCAGGCCGCCGCGCACGTCGAAGGAGATGTTGAGAGTGGAGGCCATGGCCTCCGACATCTCGATGCCGCGCAGCTGGTCGTAGGAGCCCTCGTAGTGGACCTCGCCCATGCTCGGGTTGAACCAGAGCGTGAGGAAGACACCCGAGAGGAGCAGGACGACGAAGCTCCACAGGGCGATCTCGCCCAGCATGAACGACCAGTGGTCCGGGAAGACCTTGCGAAGGTTCTTCTTCGCCATGGTGGCCAGGCCCAGACGTTCGTCTGCCCAGCCGGCGACGCCGCCGAGCTTGGAGGGCTTGGCAGGTGTTGCAGCGGTGGCGCGGTTGGAGTTCGCCACCTTGCTCGTGTCGAGACTCATTGCTTCTCACGCTCCCAGTAGCTAGCCCCGATGGGCTCGTTGAAGTCGGCCTGTGCGATGAGGTAGCCCTCCTCGTCGACTGCCAGGGGCAGCTGGGGGAGAGGGCGGTGCGCAGGACCGAAGATGACCTTGGCGCTGTCGGCCAGGTCGAACGTGGACTGGTGGCACGGGCAGAGGACGTGGTGCGTGGTCCGCTCGTACAGGGAGATCGGGCAACCGACGTGGGTGCAGATCTTGGAGTAACAGATGACGCCGTCGACGGTCCAGTTGTCGCGGCCTTCGCCGGCCTTGATCTCGTCGGGCTCCATCTTGACGATGATGATCGCGCCCTTGGCCTTCTGGACCTGCAGCTCGACACCCTCGATCTCGGGGTAGCCGTTGGCCTCGGTCGGGAAGAGCGCCTCGGGGGCGGCGTTGACGAGGTCACCGATCTCGAGCTCGGAAGCCTTGATCGGGGTGCCGACCACGTCGCGCACGACGCGCATGCCCTTCTTCCAGATGGTGTGCTGGAGTCCGGTGCCCTTCTCGGCGTCGGCGACCTGCGCGTTGGTCGGTCCGAGGTCGCGCAGCAGCACGACGGCCGGCAGGCCCATCATGCCCATGGCGCCGAGGAGCGTGTTGCGCACGAGGGGTCGACGGCCGATGCCGGACTCCTCGATGCCGAGCGAGAGGGCCTCGAGGGTGGCCTCGCGGTCCGCGTCGCTGGAGGCCGCCGGGTGGCGCAGCTCGGAGATCTCGTGGTCACCCATGAGCTTGCGGGCCCACTGGATGATGCCGATGCCGATGAACAGCAGCGCGCCACCGAGAGCCAGGCCCAGGGCGACGGTGGAGGCGCCCAGCCCGATGAAGGTGTCGAAGTTGTCACCGATCTCGAGGGTGAAGTAGGCGACCACGAACAGGATCGCGCAGACCATCGAGAGGCCGAAGAAGCCGGCAACCTGTCGCTCGGCGCGCTTGGCGGCGCGCTCGTCGAGGTCGGTGGGGCGCCACTGGTGCGCCGGCAGACCGGGGTTGGCGATCGGCTCTTCCACGACGGCGGGCGTGTGGTCGTGCGAGTCGGTCATGCCTCTGCCCCTTCTTCGATCGGGTGGGTCTTGGAGGTGCGGGTGGTGTGAGCGGCGATCCACACGGCGAAGCCGACGAGACCGCCGATGCCGAAGAGCCAGGCGAACAGGCCCTCGGAGACGGGGCCGAGGCCGCCGAGTCCGAAACCGCCGTACTCAGGGGTGGTCTCGAGGCTGCGGAGGTAGGCGATGACGTCGCGCTTCTCCTCGGGGGAGAGGTTGCCGTTGCTGAAGTTGGGCATGGCCTGCGGGCCGGTCAGCAGCGCTTCGTAGATGTGCTTGCTCTCGACACCCTTCAGCGAGGGGGCGTAGCCGCCGCGCGGCATGGCGCCGCCGGAGCCGTTGAAGTTGTGGCAGGCAGTGCAGTTGGTCAGGAAGATCTGACCACCGCGCACGATCGCCTCCTCGCGCTCCTCCTCGGACAGTCCGTCGATCGAGTAGTCCGCCTCGGACGGGATTGCCGGTCCGGGGGCCAGCGACGCGACGTACGCCGCCAGCGCGGCCGTCTCCTCGGCGCTGTAGGCAGCTTCCTTGCGGGGCGCCTGCTGGCCGGGCTGGGCCATGGGCATGCGTCCGGTCTCGACCTGGAAGTCGACGGCGGCCGCGCCGACACCGACGAGCGAGGGGCCCTTGAGGTAGCCGTCGCGGACGGTGGCGATGCCCTCGCCGTTCTCGCCGTGGCACGAGGCGCAACCGACGAGGAAGAGCTTGCGCCCCTCCTCGATGAGCTCGGTGTCGCTCTGGGCCTTCTGGGCCTGGGCGGGGGCGAAGACTGTGTAGAGGCCACCAGTCATGAGCAGGCCGAGGAGAAGCACGGCCAGACCCGCGACGGGTCCGCGGCGGTGCCGGGAGATCCGACCTGCGGAGCGGTTCAACAAACGCACTTGGAGAATCCTGACTGTCCGGGAGGTGTCGCTTTTGGGGGCTACTTGATGAGGTAGATCGTGGCGAACAGCCCGATCCACACGACATCGACGAAGTGCCAGTAATAGGACACGACGATGGCGGTCACGGCCTGCTCGTGGGTGAAGCGACGTGCGAGATAAGTGCGTCCGAGGACGAAGAGGAACGCGATCAGACCGCCGGTCACGTGGATGCCGTGGAAGCCGGTGGTGAGGTAGAACATCGTGCCGTAGGCAGAGCTCGGGATCGTCATGCCCTCGTGGATCAGCTCGGCGTACTCCAGCGCCTGGCCACCGATGAAGACGGCGCCCATGATGTACGTGAGGATGAACCACTCACGCAGGCCCCAGCCGCCGACGTTGAGGACCGAGCCCTTGCGCCCGACCTGGCCGCGCTCCGCGGCGAAGACGCCGAGCTGGCAGGTCACCGAGGACAGCACCAGGATGATGGTGTTGGCCGTCGAGAAGGGCACGTTGAGCAGCTGTGTCTCCTGCGCCCAGAGGTCAGGGCTCACGGCCCTGATCGTGAAATAGGACGCAAAGAGGGCTGCGAAGAACATCAGCTCACTGGAGAGCCAGATGATCGTGCCCACGCTGACCATGCTCGGTCGATCGTGGTGCCCGTGCAGTCGGGATGCCGGAATCGTCGCTTGTGCTGTCGCCACGTGCTCATTATGTCGGTAGCCGTTGCCGAGGGCACCCCGACCCCCTCACTTTGGGCGTCATATTGTTCACACCGTGGTGAGTGCAGCGTTGCAGAGTGATCCGAACCTCGAGCGGTTCACCGTCGGACGCGTGTTCACCGACTGGGGAATCGATCCGTTGCCCTTCGTCCTGACCATCTGGATCGCGGGGCTCTACCTCGTCGGCGTGGCCGTGCTGCGCCGCCGCGGGGACGCCTGGCCGATCGGTCGCACGCTCGCCTTCGTGGTCGCCGGCATGGGGTCGTTCTTCTTCGCCACGGCCTCGGGGATCGGGCGCTACGACACCACCCTGATCAGCGTGCACATGGTGCAGCACATGATCTTGTCGATGCTGGTGCCGCTGTCCCTCGCGCTCGGCGCCCCCGTCACGCTCGCCCTGCGCACGCTCCCGCCACGACCGCGGCGCTGGCTCCTCGCCGTACTCCACTCACGGGTGGCGAAGGTGCTCTCTTCCCCGCCGCTGACGTTCCTGCTCTACGCCATCTCGCCGTGGGCGCTCTACTTCTCCGGGTGGTACGCCGCCTCGCTGGCCTCGCCGTTCGTGCACGAGATGATGCACGTCCACCTCGTGACGGTCGGCGCGCTGTTCTTCTGGCCCCTGATGGGGATCGATCCGCTGCCCGGTCGCGTCGGCTACCCGTTCCGGGTCCTGTTGACCGTGATGACGCTGCCGTTCCACGCGTTCCTCGGCGTGACGATCATGGGCCAGACCACGCTGCTGGGGGAGGAGCACTACCTCGCGCTGCGGGAGGGACCGATGGCGTCTTGGCTCCCGTCGGCGCTCGAGGACCAGCACCTCGCCGGCGGGATCCTCTGGGGCGCGGGCGACCTGATCGGTCTGGTGTTCTTCGTCGTGCTGTTCGTGCAGTGGGTGCGGTCCTCGATGAAGGAGGCAGTGCGCGAGGACCGGCGGCTGGACCTGATGGAGGCACGTGCGGCGCGGGCCGACCGCGAGGGATAGCATGCCGAACGTGAGCCAGACCACGTCATCGGAACGCGCTGCCCTGAAGGTCCTCGTCTACAGCGACGACATCGACACCCGTCAGCAGGTCATCCTCGCCCTGGGTCGTCGGCCGCATCCCGACCTGCCCGAGCTCGAGTACGTCGAGGTCGCGACCGAGCCGGTCGTGATCCAGAACATGGACGCCGGCCACATCGACCTGGCGATCCTCGACGGAGAAGCGGTCCCCGCCGGTGGCATGGGCATCGCGAAGCAGCTCAAGGACGAGATCTACCAGTGCCCGCCGGTGCTGGTGCTGACCGGTCGTCCGCAGGACGCCTGGCTGGCGACGTGGTCGCGGGCCGAGGCGGCCGTGCCGCACCCGATCGACCCGATGCAGCTCGCCGAGGCCGTCGTCTCGCTGCTGCGCGCGCGAGTGCCGGCGACCACCGCCTGAGCCTGTGACGGTCGGCGAGACGGACCGGTTGAGGTACCTCGGCGTCTGGGAGACTCGCCCGCATGACGCACACCTGGCCTGACGTCCTCTCCTCGCTGGTCGCCGGCGACGACCTGACGTCGGACCAGACGGGTTGGGCGATGGCCCAGCTGCTCGCCGGCGAGGCCACGCCGGCGCAGATCGCTGGCTTCGCCGTCGCGTTGCGCGCCAAGGGCGAGACGATCGAAGAGGTCACCGGCCTGGCTGACGCGATGCTCGACGCCGGCAACCGGATCACAGTCCCGGGCAGGTTGCTCGACATTGTCGGCACCGGTGGTGATCGGTCCAGGTCGGTCAACATCTCGACCATGGCCGCGATCGTCGCCGCGGGTGCGGGCGCCACCGTCGTGAAGCACGGCTCGCGCTCGGCGTCCTCGCAGTCCGGCTCGGCGGACGTGCTCGAGGTGCTGGGGATCCGTCTCGACCTGCCGGTCGACCGGGTCGCCGAGGTCGCTACCGAAGCAGGCATCACGTTCTGCTTCGCAGCCGCATTCCACCCGGCCATGCGCTACGCCGCTGTGCCCCGCCGCGAGCTCGGCATCGCCACCAGCTTCAACCTGCTGGGCCCGTTGACCAACCCGGCCCGCCCGGCGGCACAGGCGATCGGCTGCGCCAACGCCCTTCAGGCGCCGGTGATGGCCGGCGTGTTCGCCGCGCGGGGCGTGGACGCCTGGGTCGTGCGCGGCGACGACGGGCTCGACGAGCTCACCACGACCACGACCTCGACCCTGTGGGCGGTGCACGCGGGCGAGGTGGTCGTGAGCACGGTCGAGCCGGCCGACCTTGGGCTCGCGCGCGCGACCATCGAGGACCTCCGGGGTGGGGATGCCGCCCACAACGCCGAGGTCGTCCGCCGGGTGATGGCGGGGGAGAAGGGTGCGGTCCGCGACGCGGTCGTGCTCAACGCCGGTGCAGCGCTCGCTGTGTACGACGACCCGGCGGGCGAGCCGATGGACGCGCTCGCCACCGGCTTGGCCAAGGCAGCCGATGCCATCGACTCCGGTGCCGCGCTCGCCAGCCTGGAGCGTTGGGTCGAGGCGTCATCGCGCTGAGAGCGTGACGCGGCGTCAGAGGTAGTAGCCGTGGGACATCGCGTAGGCGTTGAGGATCGCCAGGACGACGAAGATGCCGACGATGATGCGGTTGTTGCTCAGCCACCTCGTGCGGAACATGGACACCTCCGGTCAGGCGTCTCATGCTGGCTCGCGACGTAGCGGGGCACAACCCCTGTCGTGGGGAACGGCGAGTACTACCTCAGCACGGCGTCGCGTGCATCGGCTGCTCGGCGCGCGTCACGATCGCGGGAGCGGACGAACGGAGCGGACACCATCAGGGGGTAGACCGCGAGGCACGCGAACGTGAAGGCGACCAGGGTCAACGGCTTGTACATCAGCGCCACGATGCTGGCGTGCAGCAGCACACCGGTCCCGATCGCCAGCAGCCGCGTTCGCCGGAACCACATGCCGGTCGCGATGAAGACCTCCGTCGCAATGACGAGCGCGGCGAGCACGGTGAACCCGGCGCCGGGCAGGTCGAGACGCACGGTCGGCCGCAGCTCGTCGCCGGCCAGCCACCAGGGGTTGAGCTTCGACAACCCGGCGAAGAAGTAGCACACCGACAGCTGGGTCACCATCAGCAGCGCCGGCCACGCAGGCACCGCGTCCCGTCTGCCGAGCAGTGCGGCACGCACGGACCAACGGGAGTCGGACTTCGAGAAGACCAGGTAGGTCAGGAGCAGGGTCGTGAGCCACAGGTGGCTGCTGTACACCTGCTGGTCCCACGCCAGGGCGAGGACCGCCAGCGCCGCGGCGGCCGCAGCGGCCGCCTCGGTGACCACTCCCGCGAACACCATGGCCCCGGCGATGACACTGAGCAGGGTCCACGCCTGGATGGTCGTGTCGGTGATCGGCAGGGGCAGCGGGCCGGGCACCGCCAGCCTGCCCTGCTCGATGCGCAGGAGGATCCCGGAGGCCTCGAGGGCATCCATCACGAAGGCGCAGCCGAGCAGGATCCGGCAGACCGCCATCGCCCGGGGGTCGGGTGGTGTCAGGGACATGTGAGCGTCCTGTCCTCGCGCCAGCGCCTCACGGTGACAGCGGCAATGGCGCTGTCGCTCTCGCAGATGCGCTCAGGCAGCCGCCGTGTCCAGTCGATCTCGGCGCGATAGTTCGCGACGAGACCGGTGGGGTGGATCTGCATGGTGGATCCGTCGTGGCGCGTGACCTCGACCTGCGTCCAGCCGGTGCCGGCATACATCTGGAACCCGAACGGAGCGGGGGCGAGGCCGAGCGCGACGGCAGGGACCGCGACCTGCGCCGCGATCACCGCCAGCAACACCTTCGACCTTCGCGACACGGGTCAATCGTGCTGGATCTGGTTGCCCGTGTCCCGAGATTGACCAGACCCGGTCAGAGATCGAGGACGAAGGACTCGCCCTCGCGGCGAAAGCCCACCCTGTCGTAGTAGGGGGCGACCATGGCGGGAGAGGTGACGACACGGCGATAGCCCTGGTCGCTGAGCAGCCCGCTCCGGCGCCAGACGAACTCGCCCGGCGAGAAGTCGCGGTAGCGCGGCGTGACGTAGTCGAGCAGGACGTGCGCGGTGTCGCCGGCCGCCCTCAGCAGCACGACACCGACGGTCTCGTCGCCACGTGTGACGAGGAACGAGTCCAAGCCCTCCGCCGACGGATCGTGGACGAAGTCAGGGTTGAACCGCAGGATGTCGGCGGCATGCACCCGGATTACATGACGCAGGTATTCGTCATCCCCTCGCACCTGCAGCACCTGGAACGCCGCCTCATCGTGGCGGTCGCGCAGCAGCGAGAAGATGAACCACAGGTTGATCGCGGACAGGACGAGGTTCATGCCGACCATCGGCCAGACCTCGAGGGCCCAGTTGAACACCGTGAGGATCAGGCACGCCGCGAGGTTGAGGACGCGCAGCCTGAGCACCCTCGACTGGAGCAGGGAGTACACCAGCAGTGCACTGCCGCCCCAGCCGAGGATGTCGAGCCAGTGGTTGCCGATCCAGGTCACGTACGGAGCGTACGTGCGGCGGGATCGTGCGTGGGGCTACCTGACGACGTAGAGCTTGATTCGCTTCGACTTGGAACCTGCGGTCGAGTTGTTGCCCAGATACACGGCCTTGATCTTGTGCTTGCCCTTCTTCAGCTTGGGAAGCCGCCAACCGATCTTTCCGTCCCGGGCGCTCACCAACGTCAGTGTCTTCAACTTCTTCGCGCCGTCGAACACCTTGATCATGCCTACGGGCCCGGCGACACCCGGAACGGTGACGGTGATGCCGATCTTCACCCGCTTGCCGGGCTTGACCCGTGTCCTGGAGAGGGTGGCGACAGTGGTCGACGTCAGCCGCGCGACCGTCACCGGCGCCGTGGAGGCCGACCCCTCGTTGAAACCGGTCTTCGAGGCGAAGACCGTCACTGAGATGCCCTTGCCGGCATCCTCTGTCGTCAGCCTGTAGGAACTCGACTTGGCGTTGGGGATCGGCGCACCGGCACGCAGCCACTGATACCGAAGGACAGGTGATGCTTCGGACCAAGTGCCAGCGGTCGTCATGAGGCTGCTGCCGACGATGGCGCTGCCGGAGATCGTCGGCGGTGAGGTGTTTTGCAGCGCCCCACCGGCGGTGACGCCGATGGCATTGCTGATGGTGACCCCATCGGTGTATCCGGGCTTCTTCCCAGTGACGCGCAGCGAGATCTGCTTCGTGTAGTCGCTGGCGACCATGGTGTACGTCGATGACGTCGCGCCGCTGATCGGACTACCGTCGCGCAGCCACTGGTAGACGTTCGACACATCCGGCTGATTCCACACAGGAGGGGTGCTCGTCAATGTCTGCCCGATCGCAGAGCTGACGGGCGCCGCGATCGCGGGAGGCGATGTCGCCGTCAGTCCCGCATCGACGGTGAATGTCCTGGCGGCTGTGGTCAGCGCATTGTTGTTGGGGTCGAGAGCCGTCACGCTCCACCGATAGGTTCCCGTCGCGAAGATGCTCGTCGGGGCGTACGACGTTGCCACTGTGGTCACAGGAGTCTGGTTCTGGCCCGTGGCGAGGGCGAAGATCTCCACCCGGTACTTCGCCGCACCGAGCAGCGGATTCCACGCCATCACCGGACCGTTCGGCGGCTGAGCGGCGCCGTCGGCGGGTGAGGCCAGCGTAAGCGTGCCGCCATCGACGGTGAACCTTCCGGTGGTGGACCACGGGCCTTCATTGCCGTTCGAGTCGATACGTCGAACGCGCCAGACGTAGGGCTTGGGGCTGGGGGGCAGCGGTGATGTCCAGGCGTACGCCGCGGTCCTCACCTTCGCGGAGAACATCCGATTTGTGGTCGAGAACGTGGTGTCCTCGTCCTTGTAGACCTCGACGACATACTCACTGGCGAAGGCCTGAGAGTCCCACCTGAAGGGCGTCACGCCGGACACGGTCGAGCCAGGCAGCGGTGACGTGAGCGCGAGTCGGGGGCTGGACTTGACGAAGGTGCGCGGCTGCGACCAGTTGAGCTCATTGTCAGCGCCATCGATGGCACCGACGCGCCAGTGCAACGTGCCTTCGGGGTAGAGCTTGGTGAAGGCGGTGTAAGTGCTCTGGTCCACCTTGATGTCGTCGATCGGAGTCGAGAAGTTGCTGTTGTCGTCAACCTGAAGCCGATACCACTTGCCGCTTTGAGGACTCTTCTCGATCTGCCACTGCACTGACTGGTTCGTGTCGAAGTAGTCGGCCCAGTCGAAGGTGACCTCGTGGGTGTCGACCGGGGCGGTGTCGCCCGGAGAGGACAGCGCCACCTTGGGCGACGTCTTGAGGAACGCGTTGGTTGCCCTACTCGTGGACGCGCTGACCGGATCGGGCCCACAAACCGCGATCGCCTTGCAGGGGCGGATGTGCCAGTAATAGGGCACTCCGGACTCGTTGTCGGGGAGGGCGGGCTGCTTGTTGCTGAACGTGAACGCGTAGCGGGTGTTCCAGGTGTTCGGAATCCGGGTCAGCTCGGTCAGGTTCGTGAAGTTGGCGTCTTGGGAGGTGTAGACCACGTAGGACGACATGCCGAGGGACTGGTCCCAGGACAGGACGGGCGTCGCAGGAACGCCGTCACAGAAGGCGCCAGCGTCGACCAACGCGAGGTCGCATCCGGCCCCGGCATCGAGCGTCTTGCCGTCGAGGGCGATGGTCTGCCCGGTGACCGCGGGGAAATTTGCGATCCGGAACACATTGACCGCTGACACGCCGATCGGCAGGTTGGTGGCGTCGTAGGCCTCGACCACCCACTTGTACGCGCCTGGACGGAGCACCCGTTTGCCGGTCTCGGTGAAGGCCGGGAAGTAGGACTTCTTGTCGAACGACTCGTCCGACGTCGGGATCCAGTAGAAGTTCGTCCCGTCGTCGTCTCCGATCGACACGCGGTAGTACGAAGCGCCAGCCAACGGTTCCCACGTCAGCGAAGGTGCACGCATCGTTGCCGGGTCGGAGGCACGCCCCGAAAGCGCGGTCAGCGCGGGGGCTCCTGACGTCGGGGTCGTGCCCGAGACGTTGAAGGTGTTGGAGACGAGGGCAGACGACCGCCCGCCGGCTTCGAGCGCTGACAACCGCCAGGTGAAAGGCCCGTCGGCGGGCTTGAGTTCGAGATCGACCGGCGTGTAGGAAGTTGAATCGCCCCGGGTCTGATGGAGGCTC
>NZ_CM001852.1:2672354-2705917 GCF_000389985.1 Nocardioides sp. CF8 | reverse complement strand
CGGGACAACCTCCCTGGACATCACAACTAGCCCGAACAGTGAGGCGCCGAGTGCGAGTGCGACGGCGGCGCAGGTGCGCGCTCCGCACACACGTCCAAGACCAATGTGTGACATCCCGATAGTTCCCCTCGTAGGGCCTGATTGCACGCAGACGTCGACACGCTAAAGAGGGAAGAGGTTCGTGCGTGAGCAAATGACCCGAGGTGGCCCGAAAGGACTAGATCCACTACCCGATCGGGCGACCCCTGCCTTCAGTGCTCGGTGGGCCGAGGCGGCGGTACGGTGTCGCCCATGATCACTGCCATCGTGTTCGTCAAGGCCGACGTCGCCCGCATCCCTGAGGTCGCCGAGGCGATCGCGGCGCTGGACGGCGTCAGTGAGGTCTATTCGGTGACCGGCCAGATCGACCTGATCGCGATGATCCGGGTCAGCAAGCACGAGGACATCGCCGCCGTCGTCGCCGACTCACTGAACAAGGTGGAGGGCGTCACGTCCACCGAGACGCACATCGCGTTCCGCACCTTCTCGCGCCATGACCTGGAGTCGGCCTTCTCGCTCGGGCTGGACTGACGCTCCTCAGCGCGCGGGCTGGTGGACGGCGGACGGCAGGCGCTGCTCGTCGAAGGGCACCAGTGACAGCCGGGACGCCTCGACCGCGTCGTAGACCGACAGATGGCGCGTCGCCCCGCCGACGGGGCAGGCCCACTCGCCGGCCACGTCGACGAGGCGGATGCCTGGCGCCTCCAGCCAGCGGAGCACCTTCTCGGTCTCCTCGGCGGTGGCTGCCGGGACCGGGCCCGGCGCATCGATCACCGTCTCCGCGCTCGCGCGAAGCTGGTGGACGTAGTGGTGTGCGTCGGCGCCTGAGGGGATGACGCCCGCAGCGACCAGCCGGCCGTGCCGCACGATGTGGACTGCCCAGCGCCCGTCGTCCTCGCGGCGCGCTGCTACGACCTCGGGGCACCCGGTGAGGGCGGAGAGCCGCTGGGTGCGCGCGGCCGCTCGCACGAAGGTGGCGAGCCGGTCGCGGTGCACTCCGGCCTCCTCGAAGCGATCCAGGTCGGCCAGGGCGGTCATCCGTCGCTGGATGGCATCGACGACCTCGTCAGGCCGATGGAGCAAGGTGTCGCGCAGCTGCCGGACGACCGCGGCATAGGTCGTCGGGTCGGCGCTGCCGTCGCAGGGGGACAGGCATCGCCCCATCTCGGCGAGGACGCAGGGGGTGCGGGAGGGATTGACCCCGATGTGGTCGGAGCACTGCCGGACGGGGAACGTCTCGTGCAGGGCGGCCAGGCACTTGTCGGCAGACTTCTTCGACGAGAACGGGCCGAGATAATCGGCGTCGTCGTCGAGCACGCGACGCACCAGGGACAGTCGCGGCCAGGGCTCGCGGGTGAGCTTGACGAAGTGCATCTTCTCCGGGAAGCGGGAGCGGCGGTTGTACTTCGGCTTGTGCTCGGCGATCAGGCGCAGCTCGCGGACCTCGGCCTCGAGCGGGGTGGCGCAGGTGATGGTGGAGACCGACTCGGCCAATCCGACCATCTCGCCCATCCGGGTGCGGGTCTCGGACGCGGTGAAGTAGGTGCGCACCCGGCTGCGCAGGTCCTTGGACGTGCCGACGTAGAGGACGCGCGCGCGGTCGTCGCGGAAGAGGTAGACGCCGGGGGCGTGCGGCAGTCCTTCGGCCAGGTGGCGCTTGCGGCGCTGGGCGGTGGAGACCCGGGAGGTGAAGGTCTGGAGCTCCTCGAGGGTGTGGACGCCGACACCGCCCAGTCGCTCCATCAGTCCGTGCAGCACGTCGACGGTCGCGCGCGCGTCGGACAGGGCACGGTGGTTGGGGGTCGTGGTCGCGTTGAACAGCTGGGCGAGCGAGGAGAGCTTGCAGTTGGGCGCGTCGTCGCGGGTGATCACGCGGCGGGCGAGCTTGGCCGTGTCGAGCACCTCGAAGGCGGGCCACGCCAGGTCCTGGGCGCTGGCGAAGTGGCGCAGGAAGCCGACGTCGAAGGGGGCGTTGTGGGCCACCAGCACGCTGCCGGCGGCGAACTCCAGGAACGCCGGGAGGGCGGAATCGATGGAGGGCGCGTCGCTGACCATCGAGTTGGTGATGCCGGTGAGCACGGCGATGAACGGCGGGATCGCCGCATGCGGGTTGACCAGGGTCTGGAACTCGCCGAGCACCTCTCCGCCGCGGACCTTGACCGCCCCGATCTCGGTGATCATCGACCCCGCCGCCGCAGATCCACCCGTCGTCTCGAGGTCGACCACGCAGAAGGTGATGTCGCGCAGCGGCCGGCCCAGCTCGTCGAAGCTGCGCTGGGCCTCCCATCGGGAGGTGGTTGCTGCGGTGGTCATGTCCACGACGCTAGGTCCGACCACCGACATCGTCGGGGACGCCGCGCCACTAGGCTGGATCCGTGACCACAGAACTGCCGACCTCGTCCCACCGCTGGCGCTGCGGCGGTTGCGGCAACCTGACCCGCTTCGACGTGACCCGCACACGGCGCACGACCGAGTTCTGGCACTTCGACCTGGCCGGCGATCACGCGGTGGAGTCCACCGAGGTCAGGGGCGAGTCCGTGGAGTCGGTGTCGTGCCGCTGGTGCGGGCGCGACGACGCCATCGAGATCGTGGACCGCAACGAGGCGGCCCTGCTCGGCGAGGACCCCACCACCAACCCTGGCTGAACACGCCTCCGGTCGCTCGCGACCGGCCGTTGTCGGTGCTCGGTGGCACGGTGCGTCACATGACGACACGAATCGATTGCGACAGCTGCCTGGTGCGGGGACTGGCCTGCCACGACTGCGTGGTCACCGTGCTGCTGGGGCCACCGCCCGAGCTCACCTTCGACGACGACGAACGCCGCGCCCTCGAGGCGCTGGCCGATGGCGGCCTCGTGCCACCACTGCGGCTGGTCCAGCCGGTCACGGGACCCATCGTGGAATCGGCCTGATCCGGCCTCGACGCCCCATCAGTCACGTGAGCCACACCACAGCAACGACACGCGGTCTGCATCGGGACGGAGATTGGCAGCAGTGCCGGGGGCGGACTACGCTGACCCCTCAGGTGATCGTGGAAGTGGGCCACTCGGGTCCGCGCGAGCACCGCGTCGAGTTCGATCCGTTGACCCCCCGGTCAGTGGATCGGAGCCGGGGAACCACTTCCCGTCTGGGGTGAATCGCCTCCAAGGACATGCGCTCGCGCATGCGGAGGAGGCGTAGGGCATGTCGTGCCCGAACCCGTCAGCTCACCCGGTAGACGTACGACACACAAGGGAGAACACCCGCTCGTGAATCACGACCGGATGCGACTCGGCAGCGCCTTGCTGGGAATCACCGCGATTGCCGCCATCGGAATCATCCCCGTTTCACCGGCCCAGGCTGACCCGGACATCAAGGATGTCCAGGCCAAGGTCGACCGGCTCTACCACGAGGCGGAGCAGGCCTCGGAGCGATACAACGACGCCAAGCTCGACCTCGCCGACCTCCGCAAGGACCTGTCGGCCCTCCGCAGCGACGAGCAGCGCCAGAGCGCCAGGCTCGACGCGGTCCGGGGCGAGGTGGCTGACTCGATCCTGCGCGGCTACCAGGGTGAGTCGATCTCCACCGTCGGCCAGGTCGTCGTGTCCGACGACCCGGGTGCCTTCCTGGGGCAGCTCTCGACCATGTCGGGCTTCAACTCCCTGCAGGACAACATGTTCGACGCCTACTCGACCGAGCTCGAGGCCCTCGACCTGCGCCGCGACGCCACGGCCGATCGTGCCGCCGAGATCGCGGAGACCACCGACGACCTCGCAGCCGAGAAGAAGACGATCGACACGAAGCTCGAGGAAGCCGAAGACCTGCTGGCCGACCTCGAGGCCGAGGAGCGTGAGCGTCTGATGACCTCGTCGCGCTCCGAGACCACGCGCATGCCCGCCTCGGTGCCCGCCTCCGGCAGGGCCGCAGCGGCGATCTCCTACGCCATGGCCCAGGTCGGCGACGCCTACGTCTACGGCGCCACCGGCGACAACGCCTTCGACTGCTCGGGCCTCACCATGCGCGCCTGGGGCGCGGCCGGTGTCGGTCTCCCGCACTCGTCAAGCGCGCAGTACGGCTCCGGCCCGCACATCTCCGCGAGTGCGCTGCAGCCCGGCGACCTGGTCTTCTACTACAGCCCGATCAGCCACGTCGGCATGTACATCGGCAACGGCATGATCGTGCACGCAGCCAACCCCGGCACCGGTGTGGCCGTCTCCGGTCTCCACTCCATGCCTTACGTCGGCGCGGTTCGCCCTGGCTGATCGCCCGACCTCGAAGACCGGTCGCCCACGTTGGTGGGTGGCCGGTCTTTCGCTGTGTGTGGGGCTGGTCGCAGCAGGCGTCTGGCTCGTCGGTGGCGACGAGCCCTACCGGGCCGACCTCTCCGACGACTCGGCTGCGCCGACGGCGCAGGCGGGCGCTGCGGCGGCCGTCGTCCAGGACCTCGTCCGGGCCCTGGCTGCAGGTCACCCCGACGCCGCTGCCGAGCTCGGGCGTCCGGACGATCCTGCGTCCGTCGGGCTCCTGAGGGCAGTCGCCGACAACGCGCGCGAGCTCGGACTCGTCGACCTGTCGGCGCGCTACGTCGACGAGGTCGGGGCGGTCGCGCCGGACGGTTCCTGGACCGCCGCCGTCGACCTGACCTGGGCGATCGACGGATTCGATGAGGAGCCGGCACACGCCGAGGTGCTCGTCGCGTTCGCGCCCGACGACGGGCGCGTCGCCATCACCGGCCTGGGCGGCGGCGACCGCATCTCGCCGTTGTGGCTGCGTGAGCGGCTGGTCATACGGCGTACACCCCGGGCCCTCGTGATGGCAGCCGGCGAGCAGGCCGCCCGGGAGGCGCGCGTCTACCTCCAGCGGGTCCGCCGAGCGGTCCCCGTCGTCCGGGGCGTGCTCCCGCAGTGGCGCCCCTCGGTCGTCCTGGAGGTGCCGGCGAGCAGCGAGGCGCTCGATGACGCGCTCGACGTCGCTGACGGGACGTATGCCGGTATCGCCGCGGTCACTGCCGCCGCCGACGGCTCCCAGCGCACGAGCGGGCCGGTGCGGGTCTTCGTCAACCCGGAGGTCACGGGGCGGCTGCGCGGCGCGGGTGCGCAGGTCGTGATCAGCCACGAGCTCGTGCACGTCGCCACCGACGCGACCACGGTCTCCCTCGATCCCTGGCTGCTCGAAGGCTTCGCCGACTACGTCGCCCTGCGCGACATCGGGCTGCCGTTGAGCACGACGGCTGCCCGGGCGCGCGCGCTCGTGCGCCGCGACGGGGTGCCCGACCACCTACCCGGCGTCGCCGAGTTCGACACCTCGTCCGACAGTCTCGAGGCCGCCTACGAGCTGGCCTGGCTCGCCTGTGTCGAGGTCGCTGCCCGGGTCGGCGAGCGCGGCCTGGTCCGGGTCTACGACGAGGCATCGGACGGTGCGACCACGCGCCGCGCTCTGGCGTCGGTGGGACTGACCCCGGGTGAGGTGCTCCGGGGGTGGCAGGTCCGGCTCAGGGGGCTCCGCCCGTGACCGCTCGCCGCTGCGCGCTCACCGTGACGCTGGTCGCGGTGGTCGGGTTCGTCGTCGTGGCGGCGCTCTGGGTGCCGTGGCAGCCGGTGCCGGGTGGTGCGCCCAGCGCCGTACGACCCGAGACGGTGTTCACGGCCGAGCAGATCAGGCGCGGCGAGGACTACGCAGCCTGGGCCCGTCGGTGGAGCCTGCTGTCACTCGCCATCACCCTCGTGGTGGCGTCGGCGCTCGGGTTCACCCGCTGGGGCGAGCGGCTGATGGAGCGGCTGCCCGGCCGCTGGTGGGCGAAGGTCGTGCTCGGCGTGCTCGCGATCAGCCTGCTCGGTCGGCTGGCGACCCTGCCGTGCAGCGTGATGCTGCAACGGCACCGGTTGGCCAACGGTCTGAGCACCCAGACGTGGGTCGGATATGCACGCGACGTGGCGACGAGCGAGGTGGTCGCCGTGGTCACCACGTCGGTCGGGCTGCTCGTGCTCCTCGGTGTCGCACGACGCTGGCGTCGCGCCTGGCCGGCGATCGCGGGGGGACTCGTCGGGGCGCTCGTGGTGCTCGGCTCCTTCATCTATCCGCTCGTCGTCGAGCCCCTGTTCAACGACTTCACGCCGCTGACCGACCCCGGGCTCAGGTCGGAGATCTTCGTGCTCGCGGACCAGCAGGGAGTACGGCTCGACGACGTGCTCGTCGCGGACGCGTCTCGGCGTACGACCACGCTCAATGCCTACGTCTCCGGCATCGGCAACACCAGGCGGGTGGTCGTCTACGACAACCTGGTCGAGTCGCTGCCGCGAGACGAGGCCCTGTCGGTGATCTCCCACGAGCTGGCGCACGCGGCGCACGGCGACGTCGTGATCGGTACGGCGCTGGGCGCCCTGGGAGGGGCCGCCGGAGTCGGCCTGCTGGGACTGGTCGTCACCACCCGTCGCAGACGCGGCCGACCGGGCCTGGCTGATCCGCGGATCGTGCCCCTCGTGCTGGCGCTCAGCGTGTGGGCGACGCTCGCGGCGAGTCCGCTGGAGAACGGCGTCAGCCGGCAGATCGAGACGCGCGCGGACGTGGAAGCGCTGAAGGCGACCGGGGACCCGGTCGCCTTCGTGGAGATGCAGAAGTTGTTGGCACTGCGCTCGCTGGCGGATCCGACGCCGCCTGTGTGGCTGCAGTGGTGGTGGGGGAGTCACCCCACGGTGTTGGAGCGGTTGGCGCTCGCGACCGAGGACTGACCTCAGATGTTGCGGCCGAGCTGCGGGGGGATCTCCTGGAACAGGGCGAGGACTTCCTCGCCGAACAGGCCGACGGAGACGATGATCGCAGCGGCGATCATCGCGACCATCAGGCCGTACTCGACGGCGGTCGCGCCGTCCTCGTCATGCTTGCGGGTCATCGTCATTGCTCACTCCTTGGGCCGGAACGTACCGAGGGCCGGCATCCGCGTGTGAACGCGGACACCGGCCCCAGGTGTTGGATCAGCGGCCCTGCATACCCGTGGTGACCTCGGTGAACAGCTTGACGAGCTCGTCGCCGAGGAGGCCGACGGTGAGGATGATGGCGGCGGCGATCAGCGCGACCATGAGGCCGTACTCGACGGCGGTGGCGCCCTTCTCGTCGTCACGGCGAGCGTTGAGCATGAGGCTGAGGAACTGGATCATTTCGATATCCCTTGTGTGTGATGAATGGTGGAGAGTCTTGGCCCGTCAGGCACCAGACCCGACAAGAAGAAGTCTGTCCGAGGGGCGGCGTCTGCGAATCGGATGATCGGTCGGGACCGCCTAGTCCCTTTTGACTACCGTGACGCAACCCACTGGACTGGACCGGGTGGTCCAGACGTGTGCGTCCGGCCGGCCGGTCAGAACCGCTGCGTCGCGACGTGGTCCAGGAGCCCCATGCGCATGGCCGCGACCAGCGCCTGGGCGCGGTTGGCGGCGCCGAGCTTCTGGTAGATGTGCGTGATGTGGGTCTTCGCCGTGGACTCGCTCATGAAGAGCCGGGAGGCGATCTCCCCGGTGCCCAGACCGTCCGCGAGCAGGGTCAGCACCTCGTCCTCGCGACCGGACAGCTTGGGGGTCACGGGTCCCGTGGCCCGGCGCATCATCGCCTCGCTGAGGCCGGTGCACAGGAAGGTCCTCGGGGCGACCGCCGCGTGCTTGGCGGCGCTCACCACCTCGGTCGCCTTGCTGTCCTTGCCGACGAAGCCGGACGCGCCGGCCTCCATCGCCGCGAAGATCTGGTCGTCGCCGGCATGCATGGTCAGCACCACGACGCCGGTCGTGGCGTTGGTGGCACGGATGGCGCGCACGACGTCGAGGCCGTGTCCGTCGGGCAGCTGGAGGTCGGTGACCACGACGTCCGGGCGGAGCTGCTCGAAGGCCACGAGGGCGTCGGCCACATTGCCCGCCTGACCGACGACGGTCGTCTCGGTGTCTCGTTCGAACGCGCGAGCCAGGCCCTGACGGATCAGCTCGTGGTCATCGACGAGGAGAACTGTGGTGCTCATGTCGAGTCATCCCTTCGGTGGCGACGTGGTGCTTGGTCTGGAGCAGCACGACGGTGCCACCCTCGGTTCGTGGCGAGATCGTGAGCTCGGCGCCGATGCACTGGGCACGCTCGCGCATCGTCTGCAGGCCCCAGTGCTTCTCGCGCGGGACGGCGTTGCCGACGCCGTCGTCCTCGATCTCGAGCCTGATGCTGGCTCCGTCGCAGACGAGGGTCACCCAGAGGTTCGTCGCCTCGGCGTGCCGGCGCACGTTGCCGATCGCCTCCTGGGCGACGCGCAAAAGCTCGACCTCGGTGCGGCGGGGGAGCGGCGGGCCCGACTCGTCGAGCACCAGGTGGACCCGCAGGTCCGTGCCGTGGCTGACCTCGCGGACATATTCCGCCAGCGCACCGGCCAGTTGGTGGTCGGCGACATGGTGGCGCAGGTCGAAGATGGAGAAGCGCAGGTCGGCGACCACGCGGCTGATCTCGTCGCGCAGTGACGCTGCGAGCGACTGGACGCTCGACTCCGAGGTCATGGACTCGATCTCGTCGACGACGTAGCCGAGCGCCACGATTTCCTGGGCGACGCCGTCATGCATCTCGCGAGCGATCCGGGTGCGTTCCTCGGACGTCGCCATCAGGCGCACCTCGTCGAAGGTCACCGCGGTGTCGAGGCGGAGGACGAATTCCTCGGCGACCTCCTGTGCCATGGCCAGCAGCTCGAGTGTCCACCCTGCCTCCCGGACCAGCACGACGGAGCCGAACGTGTTGTCCGCGACGGCCAGGCAGATGGACGCGATGCTCGGGTCCACCTCGCCGTCGACGTCCGGGGGCGGCTTGAGGTCGCCGTACGACGAGATGAGGTCGACCTCGTCCTGTCGGCCGTGCAGCAGCACGGCCGAGCGCGAGGCCCCGGTCGTGCGCCGCAGTGCGGCCTCGAGCTCGGCGGCGAGCTGCACGCTGTCGAGGCCGACCGCGCCGGCGCTCGTCAGGTCGTGCAGCTGGGACATCAGCTGGTGGGCGGCGGCGAACGGTGCCTGGCGGGCCTCCAGGTCGCGCACGGAGCGCGACTGCCAGCCGGCCAGCTGGCCGACACCCAGGCCCATCACCAGCCAGGGCACCGACTCGAGGATGCGCGCGACGTCGGTGCGGCCTTCGCTGAGGATCGCGGTCGCGATCACGGCGATGGCCCCGACGAGGGTCACGTTGAAGCAGGCCACGGCGCCATGACGAAGACCGGCGATGACAGGCGGTGCGGCCAGGTAGACGAGCAGTGCCGCTTCGGGCGGAGCACTCGTCAGGACCAGCGCGCTCAGGAGGGCCTCGGTGACAGGCAGCCACGACCCACCCCTGGTGAGCACGCCCAGCTCCAACGTGGAGCAGGCGACCGCGATCACCCCGAGGGCCAGCAGCACGGGCAGCGCGCGGGTCGCGTCGGCGGTGCTCAGCAGCAGGCCCGCGGCCAGCGACAACGTGAACGTACGGATGGCGGCGCTCGCACGCGCGGAGCGGGCGGAGACGGGGATGCCAGTGAGGGGATCGGGCCGGACCTGGTTGCGCATCAGCGGTTGCTGAACGTCTCGGCGATCTGTAGACCGGCTGGTCCGAGGATGACGATGAACAGGCACGGCAGGATGAACATCACGAGCGGGATCATGATGCGCACCGGCACCTGCTGGGCCTTCTCCTCCGCCCGCTGGCGGCGCTTGACCCGCATCTCCTGGCTCTGGATGCGCAGCACCCGGCCGATCGGGATGCCGAGGGCGTCCGCCTGCACCATGGACAGGCAGAAGGACTTCAGGTCGGGCAGCGAGGAGCGCATCGCCATGCTGCGCATCGCCTCGGCGCGGCCCACGCCGATCTGCATCTCCTGGAGCAGGCGGTTGAACTCCTGGGACAGCGGCCCGGTCGTGTTCTTGGCGACGCGTGCGACCGCCGAGTCGAAGCCGAGGCCGGCCTCGACGGAGACGGTCAGGAGGTCGATGGCGTCGGGCAGCGAGTTTCGCATCAGCTTCTCGCGCTTCTGGCCTGCGTTGTAGAGCAGCACGTTGGGCAGGACGTAGCCGAACCCGGCCGCGAGGCCGGTCGCGACGATGACCCGCAGGAAGGACCAGTCCAGGCCCAGGAAGTAGAGGAAGCCGAGGACGGCGAAGACGCCGAGCCCGAGCACCTTGAGGCCGATGATCCGGCTCACGTCCCAGCTGGGCGGGTTGCCGGCGATGTTGAGCCGATACTGGAGCTTCTGGGCGGTGTCTGCCCGCACCATCTTGCGACCGATGTCGACGAAGCGGTCGCCGAGCGGGCCGATGACGCGCTCGACGAACGGGAGCTCGAGCTCCGCCTTCAAGACGTCGGGGGCGGAGTCGATCGCCTGGATGGCGGCAACGGACCGGGCGACGCCACGGCGCTCGCTGGTCACGACGCCGATCACGGACAACGAGAGCGTGATGGCGGCGACGAGCAGGAGCGCGCCGGCCAGCAACATCGGGGACATCAGACCTCCACCTTGGCCAGCTTGGACATCGAGAAGGAACCGAGGGCAAGGAGAACGAAGGCGGCAAGCAACATGATGTATCCAGGGAACGTGGTGTACAGGGGTCGGACGTACTCGTTGTTGACGAAGTAGAGATAGACGAAGATGGCGGGAGGCAGGAATCCGAGGATGTATCCCGACAGGCGACCTTCGGCGCTGAGGGAGCGGACCTGTCGCTTGAGGTACTCACGCTCGCGCAGGGTGTCCGCGACGGTGTTGAGGATCTCGGC
This sequence comes from Nocardioides sp. CF8, assembly GCF_000389985.1. Lineage (NCBI taxonomy): Bacteria > Bacillati > Actinomycetota > Actinomycetes > Propionibacteriales > Nocardioidaceae > Nocardioides > Nocardioides sp. CF8. The sequence continues at coordinate 2,695,157 of NZ_CM001852.1, read as the reverse complement.
GAGGTTGCCGCCGACCTCACGCTGGATGCGGATCGCCATGACGACCCAGGCGAAGTTCTCGCTCTCCATGCGCAGCGCGACGCCGTCCATCGCGTCGGTGATGTCGACACCGAGTCGCTGCTCGATCAGGGCACGGCGCAGCTCGCCGGCGATTGGCTCGTGGCCCTCGCGCACGACGGTGTCCACGGCCTGGGGCAGCGAGAGACCCGCCTGGAGCCCGCCCGCCATCAGGCCGAGGGACTCGGCGAGCTGGGCGTTGAAGGCGTTGAGCCGACGGCGGTGCCTGAACCTGAGGTAGATCCACGGGAGGACCGCTCCACCGATCAGGCCGAGCACGGCCAGGCCGGGGCCGCCGAGGATGAAGCAGACGAGGGCGGAGCCCACTGCGATGCCGACGTGCATGAGCAACCACTCGGCTGCGGTGAGCGCCGACCCGGCGCCGGCGAGTCGCTGGGCGATCCGTGTCTCCATGTCGGCGCTGACGACCTTGTTGGTCATCGCCACTGCGGAGTCGAGAGCCCCGGAATCTGCCGTGGCCTTCTTGCGGCTGCCGGGCGTGCCACCCGTGGAGCCGAAGTAGGAGTCCAGACGGCGCTCGGCGTTCGAGCGTCCGATGCGGGGGCCGGAGATCACGATGCTCATCAGGCCGACGAGCCCGAGGAAGAGGACGAGTGCGCCCAGCAGCATCAGCGGCGTGCTCACGAGGGCCTTGCCGTTCTCGACCACGTCAGGGATCGAGGTCGCGGCGGCGAGAGTGACGAACGCCGAGTCGGTGTAGGACGTCTCGTCGGCCCGGAGCGTCACGGTGATGGACGCTTCCTCCTTGGAGTCGTCCGGGGCGTCGAACGTCACGAGGATCTGCTGGGCGAGTGCGTCGGCCTGCGCTGCGAAGACCGTGCTCAGGGCAGCCGGGTCGGCAGGGATGACCTTGCCGCCGGTGTCCTCCGCGAGACCCGCGATCTCCGATGCCTTGGCCGAGCGGCCCAGGGAGACGACGTCGACGACGACCTCGCGGTCCTCGGCCTCGCTGGACGCCACTTCGAGCGTGGTCGCGCTGCCGGTGTCGGCACCGTCGGAGAGGAGGAGCACGGCGCGCGACCCCTCGGCACCGACGATGTCGACGCCCTCGAGCAGGGCGTCGTAGACGCTCGTGCCCTTGCTGAGCTCGATGCCCAGCAGGGCGGTGCGGATGGCGTCGTGGTCGGTGGTGGGCTCGATCGTCTGCTGGATGTCGCCGGCGAACGTCACGAGACCGATGGCCACGTCGGCCGGGGCCTGGTCGAGGAACGCGTTGACAGCGGCTGTGGCGGCAGCGAACTTGGCGCCGCGCATGCTGTTGCTGGCGTCGAGGACGAGGACGGTCGAGCGGTCGATGTCGCCCGCCGACACGATCTTCGCCGTGGCGTCGACCGCTCGACCGTCCACCTCGACCGCGACGGACGAGGGGTCGGCGATCGCGCCGGTGGGCAGACCGTCCACCGACAGCACCAGGGAGACGCGGCGTTCGGCGGACTCGATGTGGTCGATGCCGATCTCGTCCGCGGCGTGTGCGGCCGGGGAGACCAGGAGTGCTGCGAGCCCTGCTGCGGCGAGGACCGCGACAGCCCGAGCGGGACGGCGGCGCGTCATTGCAGTGATCCTCCGGTGGCGAAGATGGCGGGGTTGACCTTCACGCCGTGGTCAGCGAGGTGCTCGAGGAAGCGCGGCCTGAGGCCCATCGACTTGAGGTGGCCCTTGAACTTGCCGTGCTCGTCGGTCCCGGCGCTGTAGTCGAACAGGAAGACGTCCTGGGTGGTGATGATGTCGCCCTCCATGCCGACGATCTCGGTGATGGCGGTGATGCGGCGCGTGCCGTCCTTGAGACGGGTCTGCTGGATGATGAGGTCGACGGCACTCGCGACCTGCTCGCGGATGGCGCGCACGGGCAGGTCCATGCCGGCCATCAGCACCATCGTCTCCAGACGGGCGAGCGCATCACGAGGCGTGTTGGCGTGCAGTGTCGAGATGGAGCCGTCGTGGCCGGTGTTCATCGCCTGCAGCATGTCGAGCGCGGCTGCGTCGCGGATCTCACCGACGACGATGCGGTCAGGGCGCATGCGTAGCGAGTTCTTGACCAGGTCACGGATGGTGACGGCGCCCTTGCCCTCGATGTTGGGCGGACGCGACTCCAGCCGGAGCACGTGGTCCTGGTGCAACCGGAGCTCGGCGGCGTCCTCGATGGTCACGATCCGCTCGTCGTCCGGGATGAAGGAGGAGAGCACGTTGAGCGTCGTCGTCTTGCCGGCACCCGTTCCACCCGACACGAGGATGTTCAGGCGACCGCGGACACAGCCCTCGAGCAGATCGGCCGCCTGACGGGACAAGGAGTCGAAGCTGATCAGGTCCTCGATGGTGTAGGGATCCTCGGAGAACTTGCGGATGGTCAGCTTGGAACCGTCGAGCGCCAGCGGCGGGATGATCGCGTTGACACGGCTGCCGTCGGGCAGGCGAGCGTCGACCATCGGGCTGGTCTCGTCGACGCGACGACCGATCTTGCTGACGATCTTGTCGATCGTGCGGCGCAGGTGTGCCTCGTCGGCGAACTGCGCGTCGGTCTTGACGAGCTTGCCGCTGCGCTCGATGTAGATGCTGTTGTAGGCATTCACCATGACCTCGGAGAGCTCCGAGTCTCGCAGCAACGGCTCGAGCGGGCCGTAGCCGAGGATGTCGTCGGCGATCTCCTGGGAGACGCGGGCCCGGTCGACCGAGGACATCGGCTGGTCGGCGTCCGCCAGTGCGGTCTGCAGCGCGACGTGCACCTGCTGCTCGAGCTCGGACTGGGTCATGTGCGCGTCGTAGAGCTTAGGGCCGAGGGCCTCGACGAGCTTGGCGTGCACGATCTTCTTGACGACCGCGAACGGGTCGCGGCCGGTCTTGGCCTTGCTCGCGGTCAGCGTGGCCAGGGTGGTGGCCGAGGTGGGCGGCGCCGCCGGCGCCGCTGTGGGCGGAGGGGGTGCGAGGGTGGTCGTGCCGTTCGGCGGGGTCACCGGGGGAACGGGCTCGGCGGGCGCCCCCTGCTGCGGGCGGGCTGACCGCTGGGCGGCGGCAATGCGATCGCTGAGACTCATGTCAGCCCCTCCTGAGGCGCAGGCGACCGCCGGAGACCTTGTGGCCCTCGGACTGGGTCGCATCGACGTTGGTGAACGAGTGGGCGAAGGCGACGATCGCCTTGCTGTTGGGGTGTGACGGGTAGGCACGCACCAGCGCCTCTCCGCGGTTCACGGCGGAGAGCACCTCGCGGCTCGAGACCAGGGAGATGTCGGCCTTCAGGCCGACGGTGGACTCGAACTCGTCGGTCGTGAGACCGACCTTGCCGTCGGCCCGGTTGAGCACGAACTTCCAGGTGTCGCGGGGGAAGTTCAGGAGGTCGAGGGTTCCTGTGGCGAGCTTGAGGCCCTTCAGCGCGGGGATGTCCAGCGTTGCGACCAGGACGATGGTGTCGGTGCGGTCGAGGGCGGTCAGCGCGTTGTCGTCGAACACGCCGGACGTGTCGACGACGACGTAGTCGAACATGCCCTTGAGGGTGTCGATCATGGTGCCGATGTCGACCGCGGTGGCGTGGTCGGGGGAGTCGAGACGGACGGGTGCCGCCACGATGGCGAGGCGCTTGGAGTGCCGGGTCAGGATCGACTCGAGCGCAACCTCGTCGATCATCCCGTTGAATGCCACGAGGTCGTTGATCGTCCTGGCCGGCGTCAGCTGCAGCATGATCGCGACGTCGCCGCTGTTCACGTCGAGGTCGATCAGGCACACGTTGTGGCCCGCGTCGCTGAGCGCCACGGCGGTGTTGGTGGCAATCAGGCTCTTGCCCACGCCGCCCTTGGTCGAGAAGACGGTCAGCACCTTGCCCTGGGGCATGTCCGCGGCCGCCTGGGCCGCAGCGACGTCCGCCTTGGCCTGCGCCATGGCGGACGAGGCAGCGGCCTGGGCCTCGACCTCGATCGTCTTCGCGATCTCGCTGGCGACCGACCGCGCACGGTGCACGGCGGTGGTGATGCCGGCCAGGTCATTGGCCTCGACGACCTCGCGCATGCCGCTGCGCAGTGCGGTGGTGAGCACGTCGTGGTCGACGGTGCGACGGAGCAGGATCACGCCGAGGTCCGGGCGACTGATCCGGGCCCACTTGGCGAACGCCGTGGCCGCGTCGACGTCGACCGTGGGGCCGATGACGACGGCGAACTCGTGCGGGCTGGCCGCGATGTGGGCATTCAGGTCCTCGAACGACTTGAACGCCACCGACCCGTGCAGCATCGTCTGCACGATGGCGAGGTGCCCGACGTCGGGCTCGAGGATCGCGGTCACAATGCGTTCCGGAACGGTTCGGGCATCACGTCGACAGCGGTGACGCCCGGCTTGTCGACGACCTTGGACTCGCTCGTCAGCATGGCGAAGGAGACGTCGCCGTTGCGCGCGGCGTAGATGAGGCGCTCGGCCTCCTTCTGGTCCACGGCGACGGTGAGGATGGTCCGGGCGACCTGCTCGACCTCTTCCTCGCCGTCCTCGGTCTTGGTGGTCCTGGCAGCGATGCTGGTCGTGCCGACGCCGACGACCTCGACCTTGGGGAGCAGCAGGCGGGTGTACGGCGCCAGCTTGAGCTCCTTGCCGTCGGGGAGGATCCGCACGGGGTCGGCGGAGATGAAGATGGCGACCTCCGAGCCGGGGTTGACGAAGCCGGCGACCCGCTCGGGGTCGGTGAGCTCGACGGAGATCGCGATCTTGTTGTCCGGGATGACAAGGGTGTCGGCGTCACCGAGGCTGCCGAACTTCCGGGCGATGATCTGCTCGCCGGGGTAGATCGTCCCGAGGGCGACGAGGTCGGAGATCGAGCTGGTGGAGGAGAGAGCCCCCTCGACGAGGTCGATCTTGCGGACCTCGGTCTTCTCGAACTTGCCGGCTTCCTGGGCGGCGGACACGTCGTCGCCGATCTCGATGACATCGGTCGCGGTGAGGACCTCGACGAGCTCCTGGCCCTCGGTCGCACGAGCATCGATGCCCTGGACGTAGAGGACGATCATCGACGTACCGACCAGCGCGATCAGCGCGGCTACGAGCAGGAGAACAGAACGGCGAGCCATGTGGCGATCCTTCACAGTCAGAGAATCCAGGGGGTTTCATCTGGGTGTGCTCAGGCCAGCCGACTGGCGTGGCAGAACCGCGCCCAGGGGGCTTGGGGAGGACCCAGATTCCAGCCCCAGGCGCAAAATCTAGGGCTCTCGCCGAAGGGTTGTGGGCTAAACCGAACAAACTGCCCATAGGTCGCATCGGCACCACCCGTTATGACTACGTGAGCGGTCGTTCAGGTAGTCACAACGTGGGATTCCGGGACGCTGGGAGTCGAATCGGCAGCGATTCTCAGGGGACGTAGAGAGCTTCGACGTCCTGGCGGAACTCGCGCATCACGACGTTGCGCTTGAGCTTGAGGCTCGGGGTCAGGTGCCCGCGCTCCTCGGTCCACTCGTCGGGGAGGATCGTGAACTTGCGGATGGCCTCGGCGCGCGAGACGGCCTTGTTGGCGTCGTCGACGGCGAGCTGGATCTCGGCCAGCAGGTCGGCGTCGTCGATGTTGCTCTCCACCGAGCCGGACTTGCCACGCGCCTCGGCCCACGCCGGGAAGGACTCGCGGTCGATGGTCACCAGCGCGGCGATGAAGGGCTGGCCGTCGCCGACGACGACACACTGGTCGACGAGTGCGTGGGCACGCAGACGGTCCTCGAGCACGGCGGGCGCGACGTTCTTGCCCCCGGCGGTCACCAGGATCTCCTTCTTCCGGCCGGTGATCCGGACGAAGCCCTCGTCGTCGACCTCGCCCACGTCACCGGTGCGGAACCAGCCGTCGGTGAGGGCCTCCGCCGACGCGGCCTCGTTGTCCCAGTAGCCGCTGAAGACCTGGCCGCCCTTGAACAGGAGCTCGCCGTCGTCCGCGACGCGTACGGCGGTGCCGGGGATCGGCCGTCCGACCGTGCCGATCTTCTGGGCGTCCGGGAGATTGACCGTGAGGGCGGCCGTGGTCTCGGTCAGGCCGTAGCCCTCGAGCACGACCACGCCGATGCCGCGGTAGAAGTGGCCGAGCCGCTCGCCGAGCGGGGCGCCACCGGAGACGGCATGCGTGCACTCCCCGCCGAGGGCGGCTCGCAGCTTGGCGTAGACCAGCTTGTCGAAGAGGGCGTGCTGGGCGCGCAGGCGCAACGGCACTCGGCCTTTGTCCTGGGCGCGCGAGAAGGCGATCGCGGTCTCGGCGGCCCGGTCGAAGATCTTGCCCTTGCCGTCGGCGGTCGCCTTCTGGGACGCGGTGTTGAAGACCTTCTCGAAGACGCGCGGCACGGCCAGGATGAAGGTCGGCTTGAATACCTCGAGGTCGCCGAGCAGGTTCTTGATGTCGGCGCTGTGCCCGAGGCGCACGCGCTTCTTGATGCAGCCGACCTGGATGATCCGCGCGAACACGTGGGCCAGGGGCAGGAAGAGCAGCGTCGAGGCGCCCTCGGTGTCGAAGAGCCGGTCGAGCTCGTGGGTGGCCACACCCAGCTCGAACATGAAGTTGCCGTGGCTGAGCATGCAGCCCTTGGGTCGACCCGTCGTCCCGCTGGTGTAGATCAAGGTGGCCAGGTCGGCCGGCGTGGTCGCCGTACGACGCTCCTCGAGCGCCTCGTCGGAGATGTCCTGGCCGAGCTTGCCGAGCACGCTCACGGCGTTGTCGTCGATGGACCACACGTGGTTGAGCTCTGCGCCCGAGCCGGCCTCGCGTGCCTCACGCACCCGGGCCAGGTGGTCGGCGCCCTCGGCCACGACGGCCTTGGCGCCGGAGTCCTGCAGGATCCAGCCGATCTGCTCGGCGGAGGACGTCTCGTAGATCGGCACCGTCGCTGCGCCGGCGAACCAGATCGCGTAGTCGAGGAGGGTCCACTCGTAGCGCGTCTTGGAGATCAGCGCCACCCGGTCGCCGGCCTCGATGCCAGCGGCCATCAGGCCCTTGGCGACGGCGCTGACCTCGGCCAGGAACTCGGCGGCGGTGACCTCGTCCCAGCCGTCGCCGGTGTTGCGACTGAAGACGACGGCGTCGGCTGCCTCGCGCGCGTTGGTGACAACGTCATCGGTGAGGTTGCCCGCGGTGGGGATCTCGGTCGTCAACGGCGTGGCGAACTCGCGCACAGGGGGCCTCCTTCAAGGGACAGGTGCTCGCAGGCTATCGCTGCCTGCCGGCGCCGGGCGCGGTGGTCAGGGTCCGGTAGGGTCACCGCCATGGCCGAACAGACGACCTCGTCGATCGTGATCGACGCTCCACCCGCCGCGGTGATGGCGGTGATCGCCGACTTCGACTCCTACCCCACATGGGCCAAGGGCGTCACGACCGCCGACGTGACCGTGCCCGGTCCCGACGGCCGCGCGGAGCAGGTCTTCTTCGAGCTCGACGTCTCGCCGATCAAGGACGAGTACACCCTCGTCTACGAGTGGGACGGCGACCGTGAGGTCACTTGGACCCTGGGCGAGGGCAAGATGCTCAAGGCGCTGGACGGCAGCTACACCCTGCGCGACCTGGGCAACGGCTCGACCGAGGTCACCTACTCCTTGGCGCTCGACGTCTCGATCCCGCTGATCGGCATGCTCAAGCGCAAGGGCGAGAAGATCCTGATCGACACCGCGCTCAAGGGCCTGAAGAAGCGCGTCGAGTCGCTCTGAGCGCGCAGTCCTGACGCGTGCGGATCCTTCTCTTCACCGGCAAGGGTGGCGTCGGTAAGTCCACCGTCGCGGCTGGTACGGCGACACTCTCGGCCGCCTCCGGACAGCGCACGCTCGTGCTGTCGACTGACGCGGCGCACTCGCTCGCCGACGCGTTCGGTGCCCCGGCCGGCGCCGAACCCACCGAGGTCGCCCCCGGGCTGTTCGTCCAGCAGGTGGACGCCCAGCTGCGCTTCGAGCAGTCGTGGGCCGAGATCCAGTCCTATCTCCTGCGCGTGCTCGACGTCGCCGGCGTCGACCCGGTGGCGGCCGAGGAGCTGGCCGTCATCCCCGGTGCCGAGGAGGTGCTGGCCCTGCTCGAGCTGCGGGCCCAGGCGCTGAGCGGCCAGTGGGACGTCATCATCGTCGACTGCGCGCCGACCGCCGAGACGCTGCGGCTGCTCGCGCTGCCGGAGGCGCTCGGGTGGTACATGGAGCGGATCTTCCCGGTCGAGCGCAGGATCGTGAAGGCGCTCGGACCGATGCTGTCGAGGGCGGCGAAGGTGCCGATGCCGGAGGACTCGGTGTTCGGTGCGATCGAGCGCCTGCACGCCGAGCTCGACGAGGTCCACGAGCTGCTCACCGGCCCCGACGCCAGCGTGCGGATCGTCCTGACCCCCGAGTCGGTGGTGCTCGCCGAGGCGCGCCGCTCCTTCACGATGCTCTCGCTGTTCGGCTATCGCGTTGACGGCGTCGTGGTCAACCGCATCTTCCCGGCCGAGGACGCCGACGAGTGGCGTGCCGGCTGGGTCGCGGCCCAGGGCGAGGTGCTGGAGCAGGTCAGCGAGTCGTTCGCGGGCCTGCCGCTGTGGCGCTCGGTCTACCGCACCGGGGAACCGGTCGGCGTGAGCGCGCTGCACGACCTCGCCTGCGAGGTCTATGCCGGCGCCGACCCACTGGCCGTCCAGGAGGGCACGGGCCCCTTCCGGATCACCCGCACCACCTCGGGTGCCGTGGTGCACCTGGCCCTGCCCTACGTCACCCGCGAGGAGGTCGGTCTCGCCAGGCATGGCGACGAGCTCGTGGTCAGCGTGGCGTCGTATCGTCGTCTCCTCACGCTGCCGCCGGGGCTGAGTCGTCACCAGATCGCTGGTGCCCGCGTGGTCGGCGGCGAGCTCCAGGTCAGATTCAAGGAAGGGGCGTCGTGAGCGACACCGAAGACGGACGCGGCGCCGAGGTCGGCTCGCTCGCCGAAGAGGCGGCCAAGCTGTTCGGCGCCCTCAACGGCTGGGCGCGGGAGCAGGGCTCCGGGCTCGGTGACACCGTCACCGGGCTGTCCGAGCACGCCGCCGCCGCGGCCCACGACATCAACGACCACCTGGCCACCGGCTCCGCCGAGTGCACGGTCTGTCCCGTGTGCCGTGCCGTGCACGCCGTACGCCAGCTGAGCCCGGAGGTGAAGGCCCACCTGACCACGGCTGCGGCCTCGCTCGCCCAGGCGGCCGCCGGGATCCTGGCGACTGCGACACCGCCGGCCGGGTCGGACCGCGGCGGTGTCGAGCACATCGACCTCGACGACACCGGTGAGGAATGGCCCGAGGAGACGACGTGACGCCGGGCCCGTTGGCCTGCGGCATCGACGTCGGTGGCACCAAGATCGCCGGGGGAGTCGTGGACGCCCACGGACGCGTGCTCGAGGAGCTCCGGGTGGAGTCCCCGGCCGACGACGTCGAGGCGATCGAGGACGCGATCGCCGGCCTTGTCACCGACCTCGCCGCCCGCCACGACATCGCCTGTGTCGGTGTGGGTGCAGCGGGGTACGTCGACAGCCACCGTGCGCGCGTCCTGTTCGCCCCCAACCTGGCGTGGCGCGACCTCGACCTCAAGGCCGAGCTCGAGGCCAGGGTCCACCTGCCGGTCGTGGTGGAGAACGACGCCAACGCGGCCGCGTGGGGTGAGTTCGCCTTCGGCGCAGGCAAGGACGTCGACGACCTGCTCCTGGTCACCGTGGGCACCGGAGTCGGTGGTGGCATCGTCCTCGACGGACGACTGCACCGCGGCGCCTTCGGCATCGCCGCCGAGATCGGGCACCTGCGCGTCGTGCGCGACGGGATCCCCTGTGGGTGCGGCAACCTCGGGTGCCTGGAGGCCTACGGCTCAGGCACCGCGCTGGTCCGCGAGGCGCGTGCCGCTGCGCAGGGTGGCAGCGCACGCGACCTGCTCGACCGGGCCGGCGGCGACGTCGCCGCGATCACCGGCCCACTCATCACCGAGGCGGCACGGGCCGGCGACGGCTTCGCGATCGAGCAGCTGACCGCCCTCGGCACCTGGCTGGGGGAGGGCATCGCGTCACTGGCGGCCGTCCTCGACCCGGCGATGGTCGCCATCGGCGGCGGCGTCAGCGAAGCGGGCGACCTGCTGCTCGACCCGATCCGCACGGCGTTCGGCAGACAGCTCACCGGTCGTGGGCACCGTCCGGTTGCCGAGGTCCGTCAGGCGGAGCTCGGCACCACGGCGGGACTCATCGGTGCTGCGGATCTCGCCCGAGCCTGACCTGCGGGACTACTCCGTCAGGGCGGAGATGCGCAGGCCACCGTCGCAGGCACTGCCGATCACGCACCCGGTGGGCCTCGCCAGACCCGCCACGTTGCGCTGGAACCGCACGAAGAGGCGGACCGAGTCCTTGGGCCTCTCCTTCAGGCCGGTGGCGACCCCGTTGTCGTCGTAGGTCATCAGACAGGGGTCGTTGTCGTTGGCGCAGCCGAGCTTGTCGACGTAGGTCGAGGAGAAGGTGTTGCCGGCGCAGTCCCCGGTCGAGCTCACGCCGAAGGTCTTGGCGTAGATGTGGTAACCGCAGATGGTGATGGCCGTGAACTTGTAGACCGGGTAGACGTTGCCCGTGCCGCTGCCGTCCACCGTGGTCGGGTCGCAGGTGTTCCTGGCGCAGAACACCGGGACGATGATGGTCTGGCCGAGGAGACCGGTCCACTCGGCGACCGGCGTCTTGTTCTTGAGGTCGCTGATGCCGGTCTCAGCGTCGAGGCAGCTGATGCTCTTGTCGCCGTGGTCGTTGCAGTTGACCGTGAGGGAGGCTGACAGGGTGCTTGCCGACGCTGGGTTCTGGGGCGTCACCACCTCGGCAGGGTTGACGCAGCCCTCCCTCAGCACCTGGGCGACTGCGTCGGGGTTCATGCCGCCGTTGGGCGACCCGGGACAGTTCATGAACCACCAGTTGCCCCCGTTCTCGGCGCTGGGGCAACCGGAGCGACCGGCCGCCTGGCCGGGCTGGGCGATCTCCACGACGGCGCCCGGCATCGCTCCCACCGGGGGAACGTCGGCGGAGCAGATGCCGTAGGGGCGGAAGCGCTCCGCGGCTCCGGGCACGAACGTCACGGCGCGTGCGTCCGCGTCGGCCGTGATCGGGCCGCCGGGGCCGAAGTAGCTGGGGGTGTCGCGGTCGGCACCGTAGGTGACCTCGATGCCGCCGACGTAGCGGTCGGCGGGATCGGTGATGCAGCGAACGTTGAACTCGAGCTGCTGCTGGCCCCCGCGGTTGTCCTCGGCGACGTCGTTGGCCGCGTCTTCGGCCTCGAGCCTGAGGGCGCCGTTGGCCGCCAGCTGCTGGCAGGTGCCCACCTCGTCGGTGTAGACGAGGGCGCCTGCCAGCGCTCCGGCGTCCGTCGCTCCCTGGAGCTGCCGCTTGTTCGCGACAGCCTGGCCGGCGTCGACGACGATGCTGGCGAAGCCGAAGACGACGAAGAAGAAGAGCAGGGCCACGACGATGGCCATGGCACCGCGTTCGTCGCGCTTGCGACGGTTCAGCGGTACTCGCATCGGAACACCCCCCTGCCAGTCATGGCCACGTCGCCGAACCCGGGGAAGTCGAAGGTCGGGAGCGGCAGGCGGATCAGCGGCTCCGACGTGATCGCCAGCTCAACCGTGACCTCGGTGTTGGCCGCGGAGCCGGCGCACGGACGCTCGCAGGGCCCGGGCGTGCCGGTGAGCCTGAAGGCGGGAGCCGGATTCCTCACCCACGTCGCACCAAGGGCGCGTGCCTGGATCTGTCCACAAGCGGGCATCGAACGGTCGACAGCGGCGAACCGTGCCCCTTCGCGCGCGCCGTTGTCCAGCGAGATCTGCTGGCCGAAGGCGAAGCCGAAGTTGACGATGCCCGCGACGACCAGGAGCAGCGGCATGATGACCAGCGCGAATTCGAGGGCAGCGGCGCCCTCTTCGTCCCGGCGTCTGCGCGCGTGCTTGAGCAGCTGCATTCCCACTCCTTGATCCGGTCGCGCTCGCGACAACAGATGGAGACTAGGGAAGGTCGGGGCGTGAGGGGGCACGGCTGACCCAAAATGACCCGAGCGTCATGCCCGGGATAGCCCATTGGGACTATTTGCCTGACCGATCGGTCCAGGCGGATGCGAAGAACTGACGTCGTCAGCGATTCATCGCTATCTGGCGCAGCCCCCCGTCGCACGCATCGCCCAGGTCGCACTTGACCACCGTGACCCCGCTGACCTCCTGGACGAACCTCAGGAACAACCGCATGGACTCCTTGGGTTTCCTGTTCGGCGCGGGGGTGCCGTCCGCGTTCCACGCGGGAAGACATGCGTCGTTGGCGCCCGAGCAGCCCAGGAGATCGGCGTAGCTGTCGGTGAACGTGTTGCCGGCACAGTCACCGTCAGCGCTCGCGTCCGAGCCCTTGTCGTACATGTGGTAGCCGCAGACGACCACGGCAGCGAGCTTGAAGACGGGATAGACACGGCCCGTGCCTGCCCCGTCGACCGTTGTCGGTGAGCAGGTGGGAATCGAGCAGAAGACGGGCACGACGATGGTCTCGCCCAAGATGTCGCCCCAGGCGCTCACCGGGTCCGGGTTGGACAGGCTGCTGCCGCCGGTGTCGGCGTCCAGGCAGGAGGGACTGACATCGCTCTGGGCCGTGCAGTGTGCCGTGAGCGACGAGGACAGGGATGCGGGGGACGTCGCGTCCTGGGGCGTCACGACCTCCGCACCGTTGGCACAGCCGTCGCGGATCGCGGTCGCAACCTCGTGCGGGTTCATCCCGGAGCTGGAGGTGCCGGGACAGCTCATGAACCACCAGTTGCCGCCTCCCTCGACGTCCGGACACCCCGAACCGCCGTGTGCCTGCCCCGGCCCCTTGACCTCGATCACTCCGGTGGGCATCGAGCTGACGGGAGGGACGTCGAGGGAGCACAGGCCATAGGGGCGCAGCTTGAGATCGCTGCCGGGGACGAAAACGACGGCGCTCGCCTCACGCTCGGTGGTGATCCCCTCTCCGTCCTGGCCGCCGCTGAAGTAGGTCGGGGTGTCGCCGGATGCGCGGTAGGTGACCTGCAACGCACCCTCGTAGGGCCCCGTCGTCAGGCACTCCACGTCGAAGTCCTCATTGACCTGGGCGGCTCGGTTCTCGGTCGCGATCGCTTCTGCTGCGGCCTCGGCCTCGTCCGAGAAGGCCGCCTTCAGCTGGGGGCAGCTGCCGGGTTCTCCGGCGAACCGCTTCGCGCCGGCCAAGGCCCCTGCATCCGCTGCCGTCTGCAGCTGTCGCTTCGAGGTGTATGCCACGCCGAGGTCCGCCACGAAGGCGGCGATCGTGAACAGCACGACCGACAAGATCGCGACCATCACCGCGACGGCGCCTTCCTCGTGACGGCGCCGTTGGCTCAGTTGTGCTCGCACCGGAAGATTCCCTCCCCCTCGATGTCAATGCCACGCGGGAAGCCCGGGATCGGCATCGGAACGAGGAAGTCGCTGTAGTAGCTCAGGGTCACCGTGAGGTTGGTCGCGGCGGTCGAGCCGGCGCACGGCCTCTCGCACGGGCCCGTGGCACCGCTCAGTGCATACAGCGGGTCACCAGGGTTCATTCCGACGGTTGCTGCCGCGTTTCTTGCCTCAGCCTCGATGTCACCACAGGCGCGACCTTCGACGTCCACCACGGCGAACCTGGCGGCCTGGCGAGCACTGTTGCTGAGCGACAGCTGTTGGGTGAGCACGATTCCCACGTTGAAGATGCCGAAGAAGAGCAGCAGGAGAATGGGCGCGACGAGGGCGAACTCAAGAGCCGCTGCGCCCTCTTCAGCGTTGTGTCGGCGACGGTGACCAGACATGTTGCCCTCCACGAAGTTGCTGCGAGGCTAGGTAGGGCCTCGGTGGCCCACGACCGAAGTCGGGCATCGTTACCCCAAATGGAGTAGGCGGGTTCCCGGTGCGACAGGATCTGGGTGTGAACTCAGCGAATGCGCCTGTCTGGATCGGCGTCGATGTCGGGGGCACCAAGGTGCTCGCCGGAGTGGTCGACGAGTCCGGGCGTGTGTCACGCACCGCCCGGCGGGCCACACCCGGACGTCGTGTCGACATCGGACAGGTCGAGGACGCGCTCGAGGCCGCGGTGCTCGAGGCCGCCGACGGCGCCACGATCGCCGGGGTCGGTGTCGCCGCCGCCGGCTTCGTCGACGCGCCCGGCGAACGCGTGATGTTCGCCCCGCACCTGCCCTGGCAGGGCGAGGAAGTCCGCCGGCGGCTGAGCGAGCGCTGGGGTGTCCCAGTGGTCCTCGACAACGATGCCAACTGCGCGGCCCTCGCCGAGTGGACGTACGGCGCCGCGCGAGGCGCCACGTCCGCGGTCGTGGTCACGATGGGCACCGGTATCGGCGGCGGGATCCTGATGGCCGGCCGGCTCGTGCGGGGCGCCAACGGCATGGCGGGGGAGTTCGGCCACATGCAGGTCGTGCCCAACGGTCACCCGTGCGAGTGCGGGGGACAGGGCTGCTGGGAGCAGTACTCCTCCGGCAACGCCCTCGTGCGGTTCGCCCGCCAGGCCATGGGCGAGCAGCCGTCGGTGCTCGAGGAGGCGTGTGGTGGCAACCCCGACAACCTCACCGGCCCGATGGTGACCGATGCGGCCGAGGAGGGCGACCTCGTCGCCCGTCAGGCGTTCGCCTCGGTCGGTGACTGGCTGGGCATCGGCGTCGCCAACCTCGTGGCCGCCCTTGACCCCGAGGTCGTGGTCATCGGCGGCGGGGTCTCCCAGGCGGGCGACCGGCTGCTCGAACCGGCCCGCAACGCGCTGCAGCGCTCACTGGTCGGGGCGGCCCACCGCGGCGTACCGCCCATTGTGTCGGCCCTGCTCGGTCCCGAGGCGGGACTCGTGGGTGCGGCCGAGCTGGCGCGCCGCGCGGGGGATCAGCCCCGGCGGTAGCCCGGGATCAACTCCAGCGCGAGCTGCTCGAGGAACAGCCCGACGTCGGTGACGATGCCCTTGGCCTGGCTCGAGCCGCGGTCGGCGAGCTTGGTCACCGTCGCCGGGTTGATGTCGACGCAGACGAGCGGGATCGACGCCGGCAGGATGTTGCCGGTCGCGACGGAGTGCAGCATCGTCGCCACCATCAGGCAGAAGCCCACGCCGGTGAGCTCGGCGCGCATCGCGCGCTGGCCCTCGATGACGTCGGTGTAGACGTCGGGCAGCGGCCCGTCGTCGCGGACCGAGCCGACGAGCACGAAGCGCTTGTCGTGCTTGACCAGGGCGTGCATGATGCCGCCGGTCAGGACACCGTTCTCGACCGCTGCCCGGATGGAGCCCTGCTTGCGGATCGTGTTGAGCGCGCGGATGTGGTGCTCGTGGCCGTGCTCGACACCGCGGCCCATGGCGAGGTCGACGCCGAGGCTGGTGCCGTAGAGCGAGGACTCGATGTCGTGGGTGGCGAGCGCGTTGCCGGCGAAGAGCACGTCGACGAAGCCGGCGTTGACCAGCTCCACCATCGCGGGGGCGGCACCGGTGTGCACGACGCCCGGGCCACCGACCCAGAGCACGTGCTTGCCGGCGGCCTTGGCCTCGCGCATGCCGTCGGCGACCTGGCGCACCAGCACCGCCTGGGGCTTCTCGCTCGACACGTCGGACTCCATGAAGCCGAAGGAGTCGCCACCCTTCTCGATCACGGGCACGGTCACCTTGATGCCCGAGGCGCCGGTCACGACGTTCATGCCGATCTTCACGTCCGACATCGGGAGCGTGTAGACGCGCTCGCCGTCGACGACCAGGCCGCAGTCCATCTCGGGGTTCTCCACCTCGAACCATTTGCCGCCGAGGCGGATCTTGGTGGCGAGGTTGGTGGTGGAGTAGAAGCCGTCCGGGAAGACGCCGTCGAGGTCGGCGACGGTCACCGACGCCTCACCGGGATCGATCTGGTTGACCCCACGGGTCTGCAGGCGCATCAGCAGCCGCTGGAGGGACTCGTCGTCCTCGGCGGTCACCAAGATCGTCGCCCGGCTGGTGTCGGAGGCCTCGTGGCCGACGTCGAACCGGTCGATGACGTAGTCACCGCCGTACTCCCGGATGTCGTCGAGGATGCGGGAGAGGATCCCGCTGTCCATCAGGTGGCCGGTGACTTCGACGCTCTCGCTCACACTCACGCGGCCGACACTAGCGCCGGCGCAAGGCCGTCCGCACACGGCGGGGGGTCAGATGCGGGAGCCGTCGTCCCAAGGCTCGCGAGGGGTGCGCGACATGGTCGCGACGAGGTAGATGAAGCCTCCGACGAACCAGCCGACGAGCAGGTAGTCGAGCACCGTCGGCAGGTCGATCTGGAAGACCAGCATGAACAGCACCACGACCGGCGCCCCGAACAGTCCGGCCCACGCGACGGCCCGCTTGGGCTCCGGTCGCGGCAGCGGCGGCGGGGGCGGCGGGACGAAGCGCTCCGCCTCGTCGTACGGCGCAGCGCCGGCCACCACCGGTGGGGGAACGGGCTCCGGCGCGGGCGCGGGGCGCTCGTCGGGGGCCTGTTCGTCGAGATCGGCGCGGTCGCCGAAGTTGTCGACGATGTCTCGCCACGCGGCCTGGTCGGCTTCGTCGTGCGCGCGCTCGTTGTCGCCCGGTCCGCTCACAGGGGAAACGGTAACCCGGGCCCGGAAAAGGTCGACCTCGGTTTCGACACGGCGCTGGCGCGCCTGCTCAACCAGCGGTCGGGCGGTGGCCTCGGTTTCGAGACGGTCGCTGCGCGACCTCCTCAACCTCCGTACTCGTCAGGCGGTGACCCGCGCGATGAACTCGGCCGACTCGGTGAAGATCGTCTCGGCGTCGTTGTCGAGGGTGGCGACGTGATAGCTCTCGGCCAGGGAGCGCTCGGTGAACTGGCGCGAGGACACCGACTTCTTGATGATGGCCAGCGACGTCTCGTCGACGACGTGGTCGTCGACGGACTTGAAGAAGAGGATCGGCGAGGTGATCTTGGCCAGGTCGGCGCGCAGCGGCTTCCAGCCGTGCCACATCATCGAGTAGGCGGCCTTGAGCGGGGTCTTGGGATAGGCGTACTCATCGACGCCTTCCTTCTTGATGTCGTTGGCGATCGCGGGGAAGGCGCGCACGAGGAAGCGCAGCACCGGCAGCGCCTTGACGTCGATCCGGGTCGTGTTCACGGCTGGGTTGACCACGACGACGCCCGCCACCTCGTCGGGCCGGTCGGCGGCCAGGCGGAGCACGAGCGCTCCGCCGAGGGAGAGGCCGCACACCGCGACGGCGTCGTTGTCCGCACGCAGCTTGTCGAAGGACGCCGACAAGGCGGCGTACCACTCGCGCCACCCGACCTTGTTGAGGTCCTGCCAGCGGGTGCCGTGGCCCGGCAGCAGCGGCAGCTCGACCGCGAATCCGCGGGCGGCCAGTGCCTCGGCCCACGGGCGCATCGAGGCGGGGGAGCCGGTGAATCCGTGGCTGACCAGGACGCCGATCTTCCGGCCGTCGGTGAGGTCGGGTCGCGCGGGGGCGGAGAACGGCTCGGCCGTCGGCTGGATCAGCATGCGCCGATTGTGCACCAGCCGGACTACTCCTCGGGCCCTGCTCACGAGATGGCCATCGGGGCTAGGCTCACCCCGTGCTGTATTGGTTCTTGAAGTGGATTGCCATCGGTCCCGTCCTCCGCATCGTCTTTCGTCCCAAGGCCTACGGCGTGGAACACGTGCCCGCCGACGGGCCGGCGATCCTGGCGAGCAACCACCTCTCCTACGCCGACTGGCTGTTCATGCCGCTGACGCTGCCGCGGCGGGTGACGTTCGTGGCGAAGGCCGAGTACTTCACCTCGCCCGGCATCAAGGGCTGGTTCCAGAAGAAGTTCTTCGCCGGCTCCGGCCAGGTGCCGATCGACCGCACCGGGGCCAACGCCGCCGAGGGCGCGATGAAGTCGGCGATGAAGATCCTGGCCGAGGGTGAGCTGTTCGGCATCTATCCCGAGGGCACGCGCAGCCACGACGGCAAGCTCTACCGCGGCAAGACCGGCGTCGCCCGGCTCGCGCTGGAGACCGGCGCCCCGGTGGTGCCGTGCGCGGTCGTCGGCACCGACGTGGTGGCACCGACGGGCAAGATGTTCGGCCAGTGGACCCGGCCGGTCGTCCGCTTCGGCCCGCCGCTGGACTTCTCGCGCTATGAGGGCATGGCCAACGACCGTTACATCCTGCGCGCAGTCACCGACGAGATCATGTACGAGGTCATGCGTCTCTCCGAGCAGGAGTACGTCGACATGTATGCCACCAAGGCCAAGGACCTCGCCAAGGCCGCGGCCGCGGCCGCCAAGGAGCAGGCCGAGGCACCTGACTCCACGCCTACGGAGAAGAAGGCGTCCTGACACCGCGCGACCTCGACCCCGCAGCGGTGCGCGCGGGCGCTGCCGTCGAGGACCGGCTCTTCCGGGCGCTGGCCCTGGTGCGGGTCGTGGTCACCATCAACATGGTGGTCCTCAACGTCTACCGGCGCGACAACTACGACCATCCCTGGGCCGCCGTGGGGCTGATCGCGGCGCTGGTGGCCTGGACGGGCTACGCCATCCGGGCCTCGACGAGCGCACAGCGGCGTACGACCACCTTCCTCGCCCTCGACCTCGCCTGGGCGATCGCCGCGATCGCGGCGACCCCCGTGCTCAAGGGCGACGACTTCAACGCCACCATCCCGGGCTTCTGGGTGATGGGGGCGCTGCTCGCGTGGGCGATCCACTGGCACTGGAAGGGCGGACTGGTCGCGGGCGCGCTGCTGTCGATCACCGACCTCGGCCTGCGCGACGGCGTCGACCAGGCCAACTACGGCAACGTCTTCCTGCTGATGATCGGCGGGCCGATCGTCGGCTACATGTGCGAGTCGCTGCAGCGGATGGCGGCCGAGCGCGACGCCGCCGAGCGTGCGGCGGCAGCTGCCGAGGAGCGCACCCGGCTGGCGCGTGCCGTGCACGACGGGGTGCTGCAGGTGCTGGCGCTGGTCCAGCGCCGGGGCGCCGGCTCGGCCGACGCCGAGATCGCTGACCTCGCGCGCCTGGCCGGCGAGCAGGAGCGCGTGCTGCGCTCGCTGATCCGCCAGCAGGGCACGGTCACCACCGGCCCGGCCGTGCGCGACCTGGCGGGGATGCTCGAGGAGATCGCGACCGGGCACGCACTGCGCGTCGAGCTCGCCACGCCCGGAGTGCCGGTGCCGCTGCCCGGCGACGTCGC
Organism: Nocardioides sp. CF8; assembly: GCF_000389985.1. Taxonomy (NCBI): domain Bacteria; kingdom Bacillati; phylum Actinomycetota; class Actinomycetes; order Propionibacteriales; family Nocardioidaceae; genus Nocardioides; species Nocardioides sp. CF8. Next base: position 2,675,978 of record NZ_CM001852.1, on the reverse strand, counting down.
CCACGAGGTGGTCGCGGCAGTCGGGTCGTGCCTCGACAACGTGGAGACCCACGTCGGCCCCGACGCCCGGGCATGGGTGCTGCTCGAGGTGCTGCCCGACACCGTCGTGGTCTCGGTCCGCGACGACGGCCCGGGCATCCCACCCGGGCGCCTGGAGTCGGCCGTGCGCGAGGGCCGGCTCGGCGTGAGCGAGTCGATCCGAGGCAGGATCGAGGACCTGGGCGGCACGGCGACGCTCGACACCGGAACACACGGAACTGAATGGGAGCTGACGATTCCGCGATGACCGACACCGTCCGCACGATCATCTGGGACAGCCACTGCTCCTTCTGCCACCGGTGGGCGAAGGTGCTGGCCTGGCTCGACGTGACCGGGGCCCACCGCTTCGTCGGCACCGCCGAGCCGGGGGCCCACGCCGATCCGCGGGTCACCCCCGAGGACACCGACCGGGCGCTGCAGCTCCTCACCCCGGGTGGACGCTACGAGGGCTACGACGCCATCCGCCGCGTCCTCGCCCGCTCACCGCTGACGTTCTGGCTGGCGCCGCTGCTGTGGCTGCCGCCGGTCCGGGCGCTGGGCGAACGGGTCTACTGGAAGGTCGCGGCGAGCCGCACCTGCGCCCTGGGTACGCCGCAGCCGCCGTTGAAGATGCCCTGGAGGAAGTCGTGACCATCCACTCCGAACACCCCTTCGCCACGCCCGCCGAGGATCGCGATGCCGCCCGTCGGCTGCGCGGCCGGCTCGGCGGCCAGGTGTCGCTCTGGACCACCGGTGCCGGGGCCGCGCGCGCCGGGCTGACGGTGTCGTCGCTGATGGTCGCGGTGAGCGAGCCGTCGTACGTCGTCGGCCTGCTCGACCCCGACTCCGACCTCGCCGAGCGGTTGCGCGACACCGACGGTGCACGTTGCGTCGTGCAGCTCCTCGAGTGGCGCCACCACGACCTGGCCGAGAAGTTCGCCGGGCAGATGCCGGCCCCCGGCGGGCTGTTCGCGGCGGACACCTGGGTCGAGACGCCCTTCGGCCCCCGCCTCGCCGACGCCGAGACCTGGGCCGACTGCGTCGTCCACGACGTGCGCGAGATCGGCTGGTCGATCGAGGTCACCTGCCGGATCGAGTCGGCCAGCCTGGGCATCCTCGACGACGGGTTGCAGCACCGGCGCGGTCGCTACTCGCACTAGGGTCGCCGCATGAGCGAGCCGATCCGGATCATGGTCGTCGACGACCACCCCATGTGGCGCGACGCCGTGGAGCGCGACCTGGCCGCGGCGGGGTACGACGTGGTGGCCGTGGCCGCCGACGGCCACCAGGCGCTCGCCCGCTTCCCGGCCGCACGCCCGCAGGTCGTCGTGCTCGACCTGCAGATCCCGGGGCCCAACGGCGTCGAGGTGACCGCGCAGGTCCTGCAGCAGGACCCGTCCGCCCGGGTGTTGATCCTGTCGGCGTCAGGCGAGCAGAACGACGTGCTCGAGGCCGTGAAGGCAGGGGCGACCGGCTATCTCGTGAAGTCGGCGTCGCGCGAGGAGCTGATCGATGCCGTACGGCGGGTGGCGGCCGGCGACACGGTCTTCACGCCCGGCCTGGCCGGCCTGGTGCTGGGCGAGTTCCGGCGGATGGCCGAGGGGCCCGCCGACGACCCGCGCGACGAGCTGACCGAGCGCGAGACCGAGATCCTCAAGATGGTGGCCAAGGGGATGAGCTACAAGCAGATCGCCGAGCGCCTCGTGATCTCGCACCGCACGGTGCAGAACCACGTGCAGAGCACCCTGCGCAAGCTGCAGATGAACAACCGCGTGCAGCTGACCCGCTGGGCCATCGAGCACGGCCTCGACGATGACGAGTGAGTGGCGACGAGCCACCCCCGCTGACGCCGGGCCGCTGACCGACCTCGAGCGCGACGCTAACCTGGTCGGGCTCGCCCACGTCTTCGGCGAGCGGCCGTTCCCCTACGACGCAGTGCTGACCCGGTGGGTGCTCGTGCTCGACGACCCCGAGGTCGTCACCGAGGTGGTGGCCGGCGATCGGGGGCTGGTGGCGTTCGCGGCGTACGACCACGAGTCGCTGCGCCACCTCGCCGTGCATCCCGATGCGTGGGGCCGCGGCCTCGGCCGCGAGGGCGTCGGTCGGTCGGGCGCCAGCCGCTTGTGGGTGCTCGAGCTGAACCACCGTGCGCGCGGGCTCTACGAGTCGCTCGGCTGGGCGCCGACCGGCGTCACCCAGGAGTGCCCGTGGGAGCCGCACCCGACCGAGCTGGAGTACAGCCGTGACTGACCCGGTCTCCGGCACGTGGCAGATCGTCGCCAGCAGCCTGCCGTTCTGGCGATCGCGCTCGGCGCCCGCCGTGAGCTATCTGCCGCTGCCCGACGGCCGCGTCCTCGACGCGGTGACCTACGTCCGCGGCGGCCGCGACAAGCTCGTGCTCGGCTTCGACACCCGTACCGACTCCGGCTTCGAGTGGCGCGGCCTGCAACACGTCACCCGGCTGACGACCAGCCGCTGGCAGGTGATCGCCTCCGACGAGACTGCCGGCGATCCCGCCGACCGATGGGCTGTCACGGCCTTCGACAAGACGCTCTTCACGCCGGCGGGCGTCGACATCTACTGCCGCGCGCGCGACATCTCACCCGTCGCCCGGGCCGCAGCCACGGCCGCGCTGGCCGCTGCGGGACTGGCCCACCACCCGCTCGCCGACACGTCTGCCTAGGCTCAGCCTGTGACCGACTCGCTCCTCGAGATCGCCGACCAGCTCTACGGGCTGCCGCTGGCCGAGTTCACGCCTGCTCGCGACGCGCTGGCCAAGGAGCACAAGTCGGACAAGTCGTTCGCGTCCCGGGTCAAGGCGCTGCGCAAGCCGTCCCTGGCCGCGTGGGTCGTCAACCTGCTCGTACGGCGCGACGCACCGCAGGTCGAGCAGGTGCTCGCCGTCGGGGCAGCCCTGCGGGAGGCCCAGGCCAACCTCGACGGCGAGGAGCTGCGGGCGCTGACCCGCCAGCGCCGCCAGCTGACCGCGGCGGTGACCACCCAGGCCCGCGGGTTGGCCCACGACGAGGGTGTCAAGGTCACCCAGGCCGTCGCCGACCAGGTCGAGGCCACGCTGACGGCCGCGATGGTCGACGAGGGCGCGGCGAGCGCTGTCCGCAGCGGGCTGCTCGTGGCCGCCCTGGCTGCCACGGGTGTCGGCCAGGTCGACGTCGCGGGAGCGCTGGCGGTGCCGGAGGCGGCCGGCTTCGTCGCCGTACCCCGCGAGGCGGCGGTGCCCCCGCGCCCCGACCTGCACCTCGTCCCGGACCCCGAGGCAGACGAGAAGGCCCAGCGGGCGGCCGCGAAGATGGTCGACGAGGCGCGCGCGGAGGTCGAGGCGGCACGCGAGGCCCTGACCGCGGCCAGCGACGAGGTCGAGGCCCTGCAGGCGAAGTCGTTGCAGCTGCAGGCCGAGGTCGACGAGCTGAAGGGCCGCATCGCCCAGCTGGAGAGCGACCTCGAGGAGAACGACGACGAGCTCTCCGACGCCGAGGACGTGAGGGCCGAGGCGGCGGACACCGTCGCCGAGACCGAGGCGGAGCTGGCCAGGGCCGAGGCCGCGCTCGCGCGCTTGAGCTAGCTGTGATGTCCAGGCACGTTGGTCAG
>NZ_CM001852.1:2669428-2672254 GCF_000389985.1 Nocardioides sp. CF8 | reverse complement strand
CTCGGCGGGACAACCTCCCTGGACATCACAGCTAGCCCGCCCAGCCCTTCGACCGCTCGACGGCGTCGCGCCAGCGCGCGTGGGCATGGTCGGCTGCGTCGCGCTCACCGACCGGCTCGAAGCGCCGGTCCAGCGCCCAGGTCTCGCGCAGCGCGTCGGTCGACTCCCAGACGCCGGTGCCGAGCCCCGCGAGGAAGGCCGCGCCGAGGGCGGTGGTCTCGACGATCTGGGGACGCTCCACCGGCAGCCCGACCTGGTCGGCCTGGAACTGGCAGAGCAGGTCGTTGGCCGCGGCGCCGCCGTCGACCTTCAACGACGCGATCTCCGGCATCGTCTCCAGCACGTCGCGCACCTCGAAGGCGATGGCCTCGAGGGTCGCGCGCACGATGTGGGCGCGGGTCGTGCCGCGGGTGATGCCGATGATCATGCCGCGGGCGTGCGGGTCCCAGTGGGGGGCGCCGAGCCCGGTGAGCGCCGGCACGAACACGACGCCGTCGGTGTCGGGCACGCTGGCGGCGACGGCCGCGGTCTCGGCGGCGTTGCCGACGATCTGCAGGCCGTCGCGCAGCCACTGCACCGCCGCCCCGGTCACGAAGATCGCGCCCTCGTTGGCATAGGTGAGGACGCCGTCGGGGGAGCGCCAGGCAGCGGTGCTGAGCAGTCCCGCCTCGGAGCGCTGCACCGTGGTCCCGGTGTTGGCGAGGATGAACGACCCGGTGCCGTAGGTGCACTTGGAGTCGCCCTCGTCGAAGCAGGTCTGCCCGAAGAGGGCGGACTGCTGGTCACCGGCGATGCCCGCGATCGGCAGCGACAGCCCCATGAACACCGATGGCTCGGTGGCGGCGACCTCGCCCCAGCTGGGAACGAGGTCGGGCAGGGCGTCGCGGGGTACGCCGAAGAGCTGGCACAGCTCGTCCGACCAGTCGCCTGCCTCGAGGTCGAAGAGGAGGGTGCGGCTCGCGTTGGAGACGTCCGTGACGTGCCACGTGCCGCGGGTCATCCGGGCGATGAGATAGGAGTCGACCGTCCCGACGGCGTAGCGGCCGGACTGCACGAGGGCCCAGGTGTGCGGCTCGTGCTCGGCGAGCCACATCAGCTTGGTGCCGGAGAAGTAGGGGTCGAGGCGGAGCCCGGTCAGCTCGCTGACGCGGTCCTCGTGGCCGGCGTCGCGCAGGCGGGTGCAGATGTCGGCGGTGCGCCGGTCCTGCCAGACGATCGCGCGTCGGGGCGAGCCGAGCGTCTCGCGGTCCCAGAGCACGATGGTCTCGCGCTGGTTGGTGATGCCGATGGCGGTCAGCTCGGCCGCGTCGACCTTCGTCAGCACCTCCTTGGTCGCCTCGAGGGTGGCCTGCCAGATCTCCTCGGGGGCGTGCTCGACCCACCCGGGCCTGGGGAAGTGCTGGGCGAACTCCTGATAGCCCTTGGCGACGATCTGGCCCTGGGGACTGACGACGACGGCGGTGACGCCCGTCGTCCCGGCATCGATGGCGAGGACAGACATGGCACCAAACTAGTGCTCCGACTCAGGTAGGTTCTGCCGCATGCGCGACACACGGGGCGAGGACTACGCCAAGCGGCTGCACGACAAGGAGACGGCACGCTGGAAGCAGGTGCTGAACGTCCAGGCGCCCTACCGGTGGAACCTGCGCCGCCACGACCTCGGACGCACCCTCGACGTCGGCTGCGGCATCGGCCGCAACCTCGAGACGCTCGGCGCGGACTCGGTCGGCGTCGACCACAACGCCACCTCTGTCGAGCTCGCCCGTGAGCGCGGCCTCAACGCCCTGACGGTCGAGGAGTGGGAGAAGTCCGAGCTGCGGGTGCCCGGCGCCTTCGACGCGATGCTGGTCGCGCACGTCATCGAGCACATGCCTCCCGCGATGGGGGAGCAGGTCGTCCGCGACTACCTGCCCTACCTCAAGCCCGGCGGGAAGGTGCTCTTCATCTGCCCGCAGGAGCGCGGCTACGCCTCCGACCCGACCCACGTGCGCTGGACGACTGGCGAGGACCTGATGGACCTCTCGACGTCGCTCGGCCTGCGTCCGGAAAAATGGCGCAGCTTCCCGTTGCCGCGCTTCACCGGCAAGGCGTTCACCTACAACGAGTTCAACGTCGTCGCGACGAAGCCCGCCTAGCTGCTCCGCACGATCCCCAGCACACGCCGGTCGATCCACTCCGGGCGCAGCCCGGGCGCGACCCGCATCTCGTAGTTCTGCGAGCCGACCCACTCGCGGAAGTGCTCATGCCCCTGGGCCCGGGCGAAGGCCTCCAGCTCGGCGAAGAGCTCGTCGGTGACCGGCTCCTGCTCGTCGTGCGTCGAGGCCGTGAGGTAGAGGTCGTTGAGGTCGAGCAACCGCTCGAGCTCGGTCACGGGGTCCGTGTGGTCATCGACGCGCAGGTCCACTGCGGTGTCGTCGAAACCGCCGTACCCCGCACCGTCGCGCACCACCAGCAGCGAGGCCGACTGGCGTCCCCGTCGGTCGCCACCGGCCCGGTCGCCGGCCGCGAGGGCGGCGAGCAGGCGACGGGCGAACGGCTGCTCGGTGTCCGCGAGCCAGGCCGCCTGCATCGCCTCGACGACCTCGGGCCCGGTCAGGATGTTGCCCTGGATCGCGAAGCCGTCACCGCTCGCGCCGCCGGCCCAGTCGAAGCAGTCGCGACCGGTGTACGTCGCTGCGTTGCCCTCCATGTCGACGATGCCCACCTGCCGGTCCTCGCGACCGTCGTCCTCCTCCAGCAGGCGGTCGAGCGCGATCTGGGCCGTGGCCCCGTCGTCGAGGTGGGCGAGGGCGAGGAACTTGTAGGAGACGTTGGCGTCGGCCTGGG
>NZ_CM001852.1:2645897-2669340 GCF_000389985.1 Nocardioides sp. CF8 | reverse complement strand
GGGCACGGCGGAGCCGACGGCGAGGAACTTGGACGCGACGGCGACGCCCCACGACTCACCGTCGTCGGAGCGGGCCACGATCGAGAAGGTCATGGCGCCGAGGCTAGTGGAGCCGTCCGCGCCGTACGGTGCGAGGCCCCGACGTGACCCCCTTCACACGACGAGCCCGCATCGCTAGGGTTTGATCGATCCAATTCAACGATGAGGAGTGACGATGCGCGTCGGAGTGCTCACCGGAGGCGGGGACTGCCCGGGACTCAACGCGGTGATCCGTGCCGTGGTCCGCAAGGGCGTGATGACGCACGGGTTCGACTTCGTGGGCTATCGCGACGGCTGGAAGGGCCCGCTCGAGGGCCTGACGATGGAGCTCGGCATCGCCGAGTGCCGCGGCATCCTCCCGCGCGGCGGCACGATCCTCGGCTCGAGCCGCACCAACCCGTTCAAGATCGAGGGCGGCGTCGAGCACATCCGCGCCAACCTCGACAAGGACGGCGTCGAGGCGCTGATCGCGATCGGCGGCGAGGACACGCTGGGCGTCGCGACGAAGCTCGCCGACCTCGGCGTCAACGTCGTCGGCGTACCCAAGACCATCGACAACGACCTGTCCGGCACCGACTTCACCTTCGGCTTCGACACGGCCGTCAACGTCGCGACCGAGGCGATCGACCGCCTGCACACGACGGCCGAGTCGCACCACCGTGTCCTGGTGGTGGAGGTGATGGGTCGCCACGCCGGCTGGATCGCGCTGCACAGCGGCATCGCCGGCGGGGCGAGCATGGTGCTGATCCCCGAGCAGCCCTTCGACATCGAGGACGTGTGCGCGCGGGTGGAGACCCGCTTCGAGAGCAGGTATGCCCCGATCATCGTGGTCTCCGAGGGCGCTGTTCCCCGCGAGGGCGGCGAGATGACGCTCGTCTCGGGTGAGAAGGACGCCTTCGGGCACGTCCGCCTCGGCGGGATCGGCGACCGGCTCGCGAGCGAGATCGAGGCGCGCACCGGCAAGGAGGCGCGCGCCGTCGTGCTCGGCCACATCCAGCGCGGCGGCACGCCGACGGCCTTCGACCGCTGGCTCGCCACCCGCTTCGGGCTGCAGGCGGTCGACGCGGTCGCCGAGGGCGACTTCGGCACGATGATGGCGCTGCGCGGGACGAAGATCGAGCGGCTCAAGCTGATCGAGGGCACCGGCGAGCTCAAGCTCGTGAGTCCGGAGGAGTACGCCGAGGCGCAGGTCTTCTTCGGCTGACCTGCGCGCGGGGGTGCTTGCCTTCACCCCTCCCCGAGGCCACAGTGATGGGGTCGCAAACCGTTCGACAGGAGTGTGAGCCCATGTCCGCCAACACCATCGAGAGCCAGCCGCAGGGCGAGAACCTCGAGCTCAAGCGGGTGATGGGCCCGAAGCTGCTGCTGCTCTTCATCGTGGGCGACATCCTCGGGGCGGGCGTCTACGCCGTCACCGGGCAGATGGCCGGCCTCGTCGGCGGTGTCGTGTGGCTGCCGTTCCTGCTGGCGTTCGTCGTGGCGACGCTGACGGCGCTGTCCTACCTCGAGCTCGTCACGAAGTATCCCCAGGCCGCGGGCGCCGCGCTCTACACCCACAAGGCCTTCGGCATCCACTTCGTCACCTTCCTCGTCGCCTTCGCGGTGGTCTGCTCCGGCATCACGAGCGCGTCGACGTCGGCCAACGTGCTGGCCCAGAACCTCACGGGCGGGCTGGTCGTCAACGGCTGGCTCGACGCGCTGCCCGGCACCGGCGTCATCACGGCGATCGCGATGGGCTTCATGGTGCTGCTGGCGCTGATCAACCTGCGCGGCGTCGGCGAGTCCGTGAAGTTCAACGTCGTGCTCACGCTCATCGAGATGACCGCGCTGGCGATCGTGATCGGGGTCGGCTTCTGGGCCATGGCCCGAGGTGACGGCGACTTCTCACGGATCACCACCTTCAACGACGTCGGTGACAAGGGCATGTTCATGGCGATCACGCTCGCCACCTCGATCGCGTTCTTCGCGATGGTCGGCTTCGAGGACTCGGTCAACATGGTCGAGGAGTGCCACGAGCCGCAGAAGATCTTCCCGCGCACGATGCTCACCGGCCTCGGGATCGCCGTGCTCATCTACATGCTGGTGGCCCTGGCCGTGGTCGCCGTGCTCACGCCGGGCGAGCTGGAGACGATCAACGAGTCCGAGGGTCGTGCCCTGCTGGAGGTCGTCAGCAAGGGCTCTCCCGACTTCCCGATCGACAAGGTGTTCCCGTTCCTGGCCGTCTTCGCCGTCGCCAACACCGCGCTGATCAACATGTTGATGGCCAGCCGGCTGCTCTACGGCCTGGCCCGGCAGGACGTGCTGCCGCGCAGCCTGGGCAAGGTGTCACCCCGGACCCGGGCGCCGTGGGTCGGCATCCTGTTCTCGACCGTCCTGGCCCTCGGCCTCATCGGCTACGTCGCCAGCCAGTCCGACAGTCCCGTGGTCACCAACCTCTCGACGACCACGGCGCTGCTGCTGCTCGCGGTGTTCACCGTCGTCAACGTCGCCTGCCTGGTGCTGCGCCGCGATCCCGGCGAGGGGTTCTTCCGCTCGCCCGGCCCGACGCCGGTCCTCGCCGCGCTGCTGTCGATCGCGCTGATCGCCATCCCGTGGGGCCAGAGGGAGGCGATCGTCTACCAGGTCGCCGCGGGAATGCTCGTCATCGGCGTCGTCCTGTGGGTGCTGACGTGGCTGACCAACCGCGGCGTCCGGGCGAAGAAGACCGGCTTCCGCGACATCGACCACCTGGGGGAGTAGCCGCTCGGCCGCCCGCCCACCGGTCACGAAGCCGCGGTCGGGCGGCCTGCGCCGTACCCTTGGGGAGTGAGCATCCCGTCCCTCGAGCAGTTGCGTGCCCTGCAGCCTGCCCAGCAGCCGACCTACCCCGACAGCGCCGCGGTGGACACCGCGGTCGCGAAGCTCCGGAAGTCGCCGCCGCTGGTGTTTGCGGGGGAGTGCGACGACCTCAAGGACAAGATCGCGGCGGTCAGCCGGGGCGAGGCCTTCCTGCTCGCCGGTGGCGACTGCGCCGAGACCTTCGCCGAGGTGACGGCCGACAACGTCCGCAACAAGCTGCGCGTGATGCTGCAGATGGCCGTGGTGCTGACGTACGCCGCGTCCGTGCCGGTCGTGAAGGTCGGCCGCCTGGCCGGGCAGTACGCCAAGCCCCGCTCGAGCGACACCGAGACCCGCGACGGCGTCACCCTGCCGGCCTACCGCGGTGACGCGGTCAACGGCTTCGAGTTCACGCCCGAGTCGCGCATCCCCGACCCGCAGCGGCTCGTCGACGTCTACAACGCCTCGGCCGCGACGCTCAACCTCGTGCGCGCCTTCGTGACCGGTGGCTACGCCGACCTGCGCCAGGTGCACACCTGGAACAACGACTTCGTCCGCGAGTCGCCCTACGCCCAGCGCTACGAGCTGATGGCCGGCGAGATCGAGCGGGCCCTGACGTTCATGAAGGCGATCGGCGCCGACCCGGACGAGTTCCACCGGGTCGACTTCCACTCCAGCCACGAGGCGCTGCTGCTCGACTACGAGCACGCGATGACGCGCATCGACTCGCGCACCGAGCTGCCCTACAACGTGTCGGCCCACATGGTCTGGATCGGCGAGCGCACGCGCCAGCTCGACGGCGCCCACGTGGAGTACTTCCGCCACATCCGCAACCCCATCGGCTGCAAGCTCGGCCCGTCCGCGACCGCCGACGACGCGCTGTCGCTGGCCGCCAAGCTCAACCCCGCCAACGAGGCCGGCCGGCTCACCTTCATCACCCGCTTCGGTGCCGAGAAGATCCGCGACGGCCTGCCGCCGCTGGTCGAGAAGGTCACCGCCGAGGGCGTGCAGGTGGCCTGGGTCAGCGACCCGATGCACGGCAACACCTTCGAGGCGTCGACGGGCTACAAGACCCGCCGTTTCGACGACGTGCTCAACGAGATCCAGGGCTTCTTCGACGTGCACCGCGCGCTCGGCACCGTCCCCGGCGGGATGATGGTCGAGATGACCGGCGACGACGTCACCGAGATCGTCGGTGGCGGCGAGGAGATCGACGAGCACCGTCTGGCCCACCGCTACGAGTCGGTCGTCGACCCGCGCCTCAACCGCGTGCAGTCGCTCGAGCTGGCGTTCCTCGTCGCGGAGATGCTGCGGGCGAAGCAGGCCTGAGCCTGCGCCGCCGCCCCGACGTCGGCCGCGGACGGTCGCTAGGTTGGGGCACATGATCGACCTCCGCTCCGACACCCTGACCACCCCGACGTCGGACATGCGCGCCGCCATGGCGAAGGCCGAGGTCGGCGACGACGTCTATGCCGAGGACCCCACCACGCGCCGCCTGGAGGAGCGCGTGGCCGAGCTCTTCGGGCACGAGGCAGCGCTGTTCACCCCGACGGGATCGCTGGCCAACGTGCTGGCCGTCCGCTCGCTGGTCGGTGTCGGCCAGGAGGTGTTGTGCGAGTCCTCGGCGCACATCGCCCGGGCCGAGCTGGGCGCGCACGGTGCGATCACCGGGCTGACGATGCGCACGTGGTCCCACCACCGCGGCCAGATCGACCTGGCCGCCATCGACGCGCTGTTCGCTCCCGACATGGGGTCCTTCTTCGTGCGCACGACCGCAGTCTCGGTCGAGAACACCCACAACTTCGCCGGCGGCACGGTCCTCCCGCTGACCGACCTGCAGGCGCTGCACGCGTGGGCGGTGCCCACCCGCACGAAGATCCACCTCGACGGGGCGAGGCTCTGGAACGCGCACGTCGCGACCGGCACGCCCTTGCACGAGTACGGCGCCGTCGCCGACGTCCTCGCCGTGTGCCTCTCCAAGGGGCTCGGCGCCCCGGTGGGCTCGCTCATGGTCGGCTCGGCCGACGCCATCGCCGAGGCGCGGATCTGGCGCAAGCGGCTCGGGGGCGGGATGCGGCAGACCGGCATCCTGGCCGCGGCCGGCCTGCACGCGCTCGACCACCACGTCGAGCGGCTGGCCGACGACCACGCGCACGCCCGGCTGCTGGCCGAGGCGTGCGGCCTGGACCCGGCCACCGTCGACACCAACATCGTCGTGCTGCCCCGCACCGACGCCGGTGCGTTCGTCGAGGCTGCCGCCGAGGCGGGGGTGCGGATCTCCGCGGTCGGGCCCCGCGCCGTACGCATCGTCACGCACCTCGACGTGTCGCGGGCCGATGCGAAGAAGGCTGCCTCGATCCTCGCGAAGCTGTAGGCGTGGTCCTGGGTTTCGACACGGCGTTGGCGCGCGCCTGCTCACCCGGCGGCTGAGGCCCGCCACTCCAGCCGGTTGATCTGGTCGCCCTCGTGCAGGGTGACCCGGTCGCCGGTGTCGACGAAGCCGCAGGAGTCGTAGAGCCGCAGCGCGCGCCGGTTGTCGTCGCGCGTCCACACGCTCAGCCGCGTCCAGGCCTGGCCCGCGGGCGGTGCCTGCAGGGCGCGGACGAGGGCACCGCCGATGCCGCTGCCCCAGTAGCCCGGCTCGACGAAGACCATCGAGATGTGGCCGCAGGTCGGGTCGACGACGTCGTCCTCGAGGTAGGGCTCGGCCACGATCATGCCGGCCGGCTTGTCGCCGTACGTCGCCAGCAGGGCCACGTCACTGGAGGCGAGCTTCTCCGCGATCCGCTCCTGGCGACCCGGCGCGGGGGTGCGGCCGCCGGCGCGTCGAGCCGCCGCCCAGATCCCGGCCGCGGCGGCGCGCTGCTCCGCGTCGGTGATCGCGGTGATGACGGTGCGGGGCACGAGGTGTCAGGCCGCCGGTGTGCCGGCGACCAGGACGTCGCTGATCGCGGTGTAGTCGCGACCGAGCACGCCGGCCCCGGGCGGCGTCACGGCGAGAAGCCGCAGCTGCACGGTGGAGGTGGTCACGGGGTCGATGGTCAACCGCTGCAGCTTGGCCTTCTCCCTCAGGTCCTGCCGGACCACGGTGCCGTCGTCGAAGGCCCACTCGACGGCCGTGATGCGCCGGTTGTGGGGATACCAGTTCACGAGGCCGGACCCGCTCGGCACCTGCTTGGCATAGCCGTTGAGGATCCCGACCCGCCGGATCGTGCTCGGCTCGGACAGGGTGAAGCTGATGGTCTCGCCGGAGGCGTCGCCCGCCGTGCGCCAGGCGGTCGACGGGGTCGCGTCGAGCATGTGGCTGGGGTCGTAGTCGACGAGCCGGCCGTCGAGGTCGGTGGTGGCCGGGGCCGCCGGTGGCGCGGTGACCTCGAGCGTGCTCGTCAGGTCGACCGCGCGCGGCGCAGTCCTCTCCGAGGTCCGGGTCGCGCTCTCGCCCCTCGGCTCGTCCTCGTCGTCGCCGCCGAGACAGGAGGACAGGACGGCGAAGAGGATGACGACGAGGAGCGCGCCGACCGCCCACGGCGCCCAGGGCGGCACTTCCGTGGCCGCCTGGTCGGGCAGCGGGGCGTCGTCGGGGGAGACGAGGAGTGGTTCGCCGGCGGGAACGGGCTCGCCGACCGGGTGGCCGCAGTTGAGGCAGAAGCGGCCGACCCCGAGATCGTGGCCGCAGCGGGCACAAGTTGTCACGGGCCCAAGCCTACGGGCCCGTTCAGACCGCGATGTGCGTGACTTCGGCCTCGATGTGCCGACGGGGCACGAGCTCGACGACCAGCATGGCGCTCAGCACCATCGCACCACCGATCAGCAGCCGGGGCGTGATGCCCTCACCGCCGAGCGCGACGGCGAAGGTCGCCGCGAACACCGGCTCCATGCTCATGATGATCGCGGTGCGGGTCGGCGACAGGTGGGCCTGCGCCCAGGTCTGGCCGAGCATCGCCAGTGCGCCCGCGAAGATCGCCATGTAGACGAGTGAGAGCCAGTCGCGTCCGTTGCCCGGGAGCACGATGCCGTCGGGGACCGTCGCGACGAAGCAGATCGCGGCGATCACGATGATCTGCAGGATCGACATGCCGAGCGCGTCGCGCGCCGACGACCACGCGCCGAGCCCGACGATGTGCAGGGCGTAGAGCATCGCCGCGACGAGCGTGATCGCCTCGCCGTACCCGAGACTGAGGCCGCCGAGGGTCAGCACGCCCAGGCCGGCAGCGGCCAGCGCGACGGCCGCCCACGTGACCAGCCCGATGCGGGTGTGCAGGATCCAGGCCGCGAACAGCGGCGTGCAGACGACGTACATGCCGGTGATGAAGCCGCTGACGCTCGCCGGCGTGTGGGCGAGGCCGGCCGTCTGCAGGATCTGGGCGACGCCGTAGAGCAGGCCGAGCACGACCGCGTGCCGGCGGACGGTGGGGGCGAGGCGGGCGATCGCGCGCGGGGCGACCAGCAGCATCGCGGCGGCCGCGATCGCGAACCGGACCGCCAGGAAGTCGAGCGTCGGCACCCGGTCGAGCAGGTCCTTGATCAGGAAGAAGGTGCTGCCCCAGCACGCCGTCATCGCCAGCAGCGCGAGCGCCGCGAGCCAGGACACCCGCCGCGACGGGACACTGCTCTCGGGACTCACCCGGGGAGTCTAGGGATCGGGGTTCCCCGGTCCGCCACTGCGCTAGATTCGCCCGGTGTCCGTCACCCGCCGCCTGCTGCACCGGGCCGTCCACGCCGGCCGCGACTGGGTGGAGCAGGTCGGCGCGATCGTGCCCGGCAGTCCGCGCGCGGACGCGTTCGGCAGCCTCGGCGAGAGCAGCTGCATCGCCTTCCCGCCCGCCACCGTGATGGGAGCCTCGTCGATCCACATCGGGGCCGGCACCCTGGTCGGGCGGCACTGCACCCTGTCCGTGGGGTACGGCGGCGACGACTCGTCGCGCCCGGCCCGCGGCCTCGTCATCGGCGACCGCTGCGTGATCGGCGCTCGCACCAGCCTGACCGCGCACGAGTCGATCGTGGTCGGTGACGACGTGTGGCTCGGCCAGGACGTGTTCGTCTCCGACGCCAGCCACGGCTACCAGGACCCGCACACCCCGATCGGGCTGCAGCTCGGCGAGCACCGGCCGGTGCGCATCGGCGACGGCACCTGGATCGGCCACGGCGCGATCATCCTCCCGGGCACCAGCATCGGCCGCAACGTCGTCGTCGCGGCCGGCTCGGTGGTCCGTGGCGACGTCCCCGACCACGCAGTCGTGGGGGGCGTGCCGGCGCGCGTGCTGCGCAGCCTCGTCGGCGACGAGTGGGTCAGCCCGGACGGTCGGCACCCGTCCCGGCCGGTGGTGACACCCGCCGAGGTCGAGGAGTTCCTGTCCGGGTCAGCGCAGCGGGTCGAAGTGCCGCAGGAGCTCGGGGGTGCGGTCGTGGGCGACCTGCTCGGCGAGGAGCTTGCCGGTCAGCGGACCCAGGGCGATGCCCCACATCCCGTGGCCGCCGGCGACGTAGACGCGTGACGACTTCGTGCGCCCCACGACGGGCAGGCCGTCGGCGGTGCAGGGCCGCGAGCCGACCCACTCGTCGGTGCGCGCCTCCCAGTCGACACCTCGGAACATCGGGGTCGCGGCGTCGACGATCGCCTTGATCCTGCGCGGGTCGAGCGGGGCTCCGGGCTTGCGGAACTCCATCATCCCGGCGACGCGGAGGCCGTCCGCGGGTCCGCCGAGCGGCGTGCACGCGACGCGCTGGGTGGGCAGGTAGAGCGGGTTCCTCGGCGCCTCGTCGGGGTGGACGGTGAAGCTGTAGCCCCGGCCCGCCTGCACGATCGTGCGCACGCCGTGGGGGCGGGCGAGCTGGCCGAGCCAGGTGCCGTTGGCGACCACGACGGCATCGGCGTCGATCGTGCTGCCGTCGCTGAAGCGGACCTCGGCCCGGTCGCCGCGCTGGGTGACCGCAGTGGCGGACCGCCCGGTGACGACCTGGCCACCGCCGGTCTTCACGGCGCCGGCCAGGGCGTGCACGAACTCGCCGGGGTTGATGTAGCGCTGCCCGTTCATCGTCACCCCGCACCGTACGCCGTCGCCGAGCGTGGGTTCGAGGGCGTGCACGGCGTCGTGGTCGAGCAGCGTGTAGTCCGTCGAGCCGCCGGCCGCGTTGACCCGGCGGAACTCCTCGACCAGCACCTCGCGGTCGGCCTCGGAGGCGAAGGCTGCGAGGAACGGGGTGGCCGGCTTGGTGGGGGCGTCGACCGCGACGTCGCCCGGGGCGGCGGCCATCTCGGCGTAGGCGTCGAGTGCGACCGCGTTGGCCTCGTTGAAGACCGCCATAGCCCGGCGCCAGTGCTTGTCGGTGCAGTGCCGGGCGAAGCCGACGAGGAACCTCAGCAGCCGCGGGTTGGCGCTCAGCGGCACGTAGACGGGCGACGACGGGCTCAGGGCCGCCCGGACGCCGGTCGCCAGGATGGCGGGCTCCGGCAGCGGCAGGGTCAGGGCCGGGGCCAGCCAGCCGGCATTGCCCCACGACGCGCCCGCGGCGACGTCGTAGCGGTCGACGACGGTGACCTCGACGCCCTCACGCTGGAGGAACCAGGCGGTCGAGAGACCGACCATGCCGGCACCGATGACGACGACGTGCTGAGGGGACTGGGTGGTGGCCATGGTCACATCCTCGACCGGGTCGGCGGGCCGGGCCGTGGCGTGGCGGCCACGGTTTCGGCACGCCCCTTGTGCGATCCCACAAGGGGCTCCGGGTCAACGCGTGCGCCGCGCCTGGAGGTGAACCATCAGGGCCAGCCGGGTCGCCGGGTCGTCCGCGTCGACGCCGCACGACTCGCGTGCTCGCCGCAGCCGGTTGCGGATCGTGTTGGGGTGCAGGTGCAGGGCGTCCGCCGCGGCCAGCACGCTTCCCGACGCGTCGAGGTAGCCGTCGATCGCCTCGACCAGCGCCGTGTCGTGCTGGTCGTCATAGGCCGTCAGCCTGGTGAGCGGGCTCGCTTCGCCGTACGTCGACAAGAACCCGCGCAGGCGGTCGACCATGACGTCGGCATAGACCTCGGGCAGCTCGGCGCAGCGGCCCGGTTCGCCGCGTCGCAGGAGGGCGCGGACCACGTCGGTCGCCGCCGCCCGCGAGTGGGGCAGGTCGGCTGCGGGAACGGCCACGCCGACGCCGGCCACGACCCCGCGACCGCCCGGGACCCGGGCCAGGAAGTCGGTGACGAGGCGACGCCCGGAGGTCGCGCCCACCACGCAGAGGAGGGTGTCGCCCTGGAGGGCGCAGGCGGCGTCGGGGCAGACGGCGCTCAGGTGCAGTGCCAGCGCGCCTGCGAGGTCGACCGCCGCGTCGGGGTCCTCGCCGCGGATCGCGATGACGACGAGCGGATCTGCGAGGCCGGCGTCCTGGGCGGCCGCGACCGCGGACTCCCCGCCGGCGAGCAGCAGCTCGAGCTGGTCGTCGCGGCCCCGCGCGGCCTGCCCGGCGACGCGGCGGGCATGCAGCACCTGGCGGGCGATGACGGGTGCGGCGGTGCGCAGGACCTCGACCTGGTGGTCCGTCGGCGGGCCGCCGACCGCGGCCCAGACGGAGCCGAGCAGCTCGCCCTCGTGGCGCAGTGCCACCACCGCCCTCGCCGTCAGGCTGACCTCGGGCAGGTCGACGAGGATGACGTCGTCGGTGGTGCGCAGCTGGTCGAAGACGCCGGCGGCGGCGATCGCGTCGCGGTACTTCGCCGGGACCTGCCGGTTGAGGATCGTCTCGACCCGCGCCTGGTCGGCCGCGCTGTGCTCGCCGCCGTAGGCGATGACCACGGTGTCGCGGTCCTCGATGGTGATCGGCGAACCCACCAGCCGGGCCAGGTCCTGCGCCAGGTCGAAGAGGTCGCCCAGGGTCTCGGCCATGGGCCGCACCCTAGATCAGATAGAGGGTGATCGTGCTGCCCTTGGCGACCATGTCACCGGCGTCGGGGGACGTGCTGAACACGAAGCCGACACCGATGTAGCTGTCGGAGTTCTCGACCGCGACCTGGAAGCCGAGGGCCTCCAGCTTCTCGGTGGCCGCCTCGACCCCCATCGCGATCACGCGCGGCACCTCGACCAGCTCGGGGCCCTTGGAGACGACGAGCTGGACCTCGTCGCCCTTGAAGAGCGGGCCGGTCGTGGGGTTCTGCGAGATCACCGCCCCCTCGGCGACCGTGTCGCTGAACTCCTCGCCGGTGACCTCGACGACGAGCTTGCGCTTCTCCAGCGCCGCGATCGCCTTGTCGGCGTCCTTGCCGGTCCAGTCGGAGATCTCGATCGGCCGGCGGCCCTTGCTGACCACCAGGTCGACGGGGGTGTCCGGCTTGACCGTCGTGCCCGCGGGCGGGTCGCTGCGCATGACCGATCCGGCCGGCACGGAGTCGCTGAACTTCTCGACACTGTCGCCGAACGCCAGGTTGCCCGCAGCGATGGCGTCCTGCGCCTCGTCCTCGGTCATCCCCTTGAGTGCGGGTACGTCGTAGCGCTCCGGGCCCAGGGACACGACCAGCGTCACGGTGCCGTCCTTGAGCACCCGCTCGCCGGGCTCCGGGTCGGAGCCCAGCACCAGTCCCGCCTCGACCGTCTCGGAGAACCGTGGCGTCCCGACCTCGACGCCGAGCCCGGCGCGGTCGAGCTGCGAGGTCGCGGCGGCCTCGGTGACGCCGAGGACGCCGGGCGTCGTGGTGTAGCGGGCGAATCCGAACCACCAGGCGCCGACGCCGACGCCGGCGAGCAGCAGGATCACCAGCAGGAAGGACAGCGGCCCCTTCACCGAGCGCTTGCGGGCGACCGTGTCGACAGGCGCCGGCGTCGCGGGCCTGCGCGGGGCGGGCGGGCGCGCCGCCTGGCTGGCGACGGATGCGGGCAGCTGCTCGATCGCGGTCGTGTGCACGTGGTCGGAGGTCGCGTCGCTGGTCTCGCGGTAGTTGGCCATCGCGATCGGGTCGAACGGCTCGGGTGCGGTGTCGTTGCTCTCATCGCCCTGGTCGCCGGTGTCCGGGTGGGTCGGCGCGAGCGCGAGGTCGGCGGTGAGCTCGGGGTCGTCCAGGATCCCGTCCCGCAGGGCCTGGGCGACGCGGTGGATCTGGTGCAGGAGGACGCTGGCGTCAGCCGGTCGCTGGGACCTGTCGCGGGCCGTGGCGCGGGCGACCAGCGCATCGACGTACGCCGGGATGCCGGGCGCGGCCTCGGACGGCGCCGGGACGTCCTCGTGGACGTGGCGGTAGGCGACCTGGATCGGGCTCTCGCCCTCGTGGGGCTTGTTGCCGGTGAGGAGCTCGTAGAGGACGACGCCGGCGGCATAGACGTCGGCGCGGGCATCGGCGCGGCCGTCGACGACGAGCTCGGGCGCGAGGTAGGAGACGGTGCCGATCAGGACGCCGCCGGTCGCGGTGTGCTGGGTGTCGGCGCTGACGGCCTTGGCGAGGCCGAAGTCGGCGACCTTGACGCGGCCGCCGTGGGCCTCGTCGCCGATCAGGACGTTCTCCGGCTTCACGTCGCGGTGGATCAGGCCGGCGCGGTGGGCGGCGGCGAGCGCGGAGACGACCGGCTCGAGCAGCGACAGCGCCCGGGCCGGCGTCATCGGCGACTCCTTGCGGATGACGTCGCGTAGCGTGTGGCCGGGGACGTACTCCATCGCCAGGAAGACCACGCCGTCGTCGTCGCCCTGGTCGTAGACGCCCACGACGTGCGGGTGGTTGAGCCGGGCGGCGGCGCGCGCCTCGCGGACGAAGCGCTGCGCGAAGTCGTCGTCGTCGCCGAGCCCGGGGTGCATGACCTTGACCGCGACGGTGCGGTCGAGCCGGATGTCAGTGGCCTCGTAGACACTCGCCATGCCGCCGCGCGCGATGCGGGGGCCGATGCGATATCGCCGGTCGAGGAGTCGCCCGACGAGCGCGTCAGGGACCGCTCGACCCGCAGCGCGGGCGTGCTCGGGTGACTCCACTGCTCGACCTCCATCGCCGGACGGGGAAGGATCCGGTGCTCCATCGTACGAAACCCCGGCGAGGAAGCGGGCCGCGCGAGCCTGTCCCGGCGTGGCGCGGAGTCGCGGGCTGCCGCTCCGGGCGGGGATACTGGGTGCCATGACGTCCTCTGACAACCCTGTTCCGCTGGCCGAAGCCGATCTCGACGCCCTCGTCGACGAGTGGCTCGACTGGAACGAGGCCGCCCAGCTCCTCGGCGTCACGCCGGCCAAGGTCCGCACCATGATCAAGGACCATGAGATCGCCGCCGCCGTGCCCAAGCCCGGCGTCCCTCCCTCGGTGCCGGCTGCGTTCTTCCAGGACGGGGAGATCGTCAAGGGCCTCTCCGGGCTGCTGGTCATGCTCCACGACCGCAAGTTCGAGGACCGCGAGTGCATCGCCTGGATCTTCACCGACGACGACTACCCCGGTCGCCCGATCGACGCGCTGCGGGAGAACCGCGGCACGGAGGTCAAGCGGCGCGCGCAGGTGCTGGGCTTCTGATGCAGCTCACGCCCCAGCGCCGCAAGGTGCTCACCACGATCATCACGATCGTCCTGCTCGCGGCTGTGTGGTGGATCCAGAACAACGACACCGCTCCGAGCCAGGACCGGGCCCGGGACACGTCGACCTCGTCGCCGCAGTCGCCGCAGTCGCCGCAGTCGCCGCAGTCGACCGGCTCGCCCGGCTCGTCCGGCACCGATCCCGACAGCGGGCTGCCGATCGTCCAGGTCGGCGACCTGCCGCCTGAGGCGGGCGAGACGCTGGCGCTCATCGACGCGGGCGGGCCCTACCCCCACGACGAGGACGACGGCACCTTCGGCAACTTCGAGGGGATCCTGCCCGACCAGGACCGCGGCTACTACCGCGAGTACACCGTCGAGACACCGGGCCTGAGCCACCGCGGAGCGCGGCGGATCGTGACCGGTTCCAACGGCGAGTTCTACTGGACCGACGACCACTACTCGTCCTTCTCCCGGATCGACAGGTGACGACATGAGCGGACTTGCTGGACTTCTGGCCGGACTCATCCACGGCGAGGCGCAGCCGGGCATCTACCAGTGGCACGGCGCCTTCGACGTCGCCGACGTGCAGCACACCGTCGAGCACGCAGGCTTCGGCTTCGCCCACGTCGACGGCTGGCTGGGCGGCACGAAGGCCGAGTTCCTCGCCGCTGTGGGGGAGGCCCTCGGCTTCCCCGAGCACTACGGCCAGAACTTCGACGCGCTCGCCGACTGCCTCCACGACATTGGCGCCGGCCAGGCGGGCGTCGTGCTCCTCTGGGACGGCTGGAGCACCCTCGCGCGCACCGACGAGAAGGCGTTCAACATCGCGCTGAGCGTCCTGGGCTCGCGGGTCCACACCGACCGCGGCGTGCCCTTCTCGGTGCTGCTGCGCGGCGAGGGCCCCGAGGTCGCGGAGATCGCCTCGCTCGACTGAGTGTGGGTCGGCTGCCGCGGGTTGGCTGACGCTGGCGCGGGTCGGCTGGCGCTCGTTGGGTAGTCAAGTGAGAGCTTGTGGTCGATCACGCAGATCACCACAAAGTCGCACTTGACTACGCCCCGGACTACGCCCGGGGAGCCGGAGAGCCCCCGCGTCAGACCGTCCGCTGCGTCGCGGCGGACGCGAGATCGGTGAGTACGCCGCGGGCGTGCTCGCCGATGGTCGTGCGGTCCAGCGCCGTGACGGCCTGGGCGGCCAGCGACTCGATCAGCCGCTCCACCTGGGCGTGCGCGCCCGAGGCGTCGATGATCCGGCGCAGCTCGGCGACGGCAGCCTCGTCGAGCGGGCTGCCGAGCGAGGTGTGCAGCAGCTCAGCGTCTGCCGGCTCGGCGGCGTCGAGGGCCATCGCGACCAGGACCGTGCGCTTGCCCTCGACGAGGTCGTCGCCCGCGGGCTTGCCGGTGACCGCCGGGTCGCCGTACACACCGAGCAGGTCGTCGCGCAGCTGGAAGGCCTCGCCCAGGGGCAGCCCGAAGCGGGACAGGTCGCTGAGCTGCTCCGGCGTCGCGCCGGCCAGCGCGGCCCCGATGTCGAGGGGGCGCTCGATGGAGTACTTCGCCGACTTGTAGCGCAGCACCGTCATGGCGGTGTCGACGTCGGCGTGGGCGCGCGCCTGCACCGAGACGTCGAGGAACTGGCCCGCGATCACCTCGGTGCGGCACAGCTCGAACATGACGAGCCCGGCGTCGACCCGCTCGCTCGGGAGTCCGCAGTGCCGCAGCATGTCGCCGGCCCAGCCGAGCAACAGGTCGCCGAGGAGGATGGCCGCCGCGGCGCCGTACTGCTCCGGATCGCCGGTCCACCCGGCCTCGCGGTGCTCGGCCTCGAAGGCGCGGTGGGTCGCGGGGCGACCGCGGCGGGTGTCGGAGGCGTCCATGAAGTCGTCGTGGACGAGGGCGCTGGCGTGCAGCAGCTCGAGGGCCGCGCACGCGCGGACGAGCGCGGTGTCGTCGGTGAGGTCGGGCTGGATCGCACGGAAGCCCCAGTAGCAAAATGCCGCCCGGAACCGCTTGCCGCCGGTGACCGACGTGCGGGCCTCCGCGACGAGGCGGGCGGCGTCGTCACCCAGCGGGGACAGGCGCGCGGCCTGCTCGTCGAGGAACTCCTCGAGCACCCGCTGGACACGCTCGCGGAAGGCGGCCGGATCCCAGTTCTCGCTCACCCCCGGGAGCCTAGCCAGTGGACAGATTGCCTCGGACAGCGCTCCCGTACCTACCCTTGTCCCATGACGGGTGGACCTGGGCGCAGCATGCGCGAGCTGATCGAGAGCGGCGAGAAGTCCTTCTCGTTCGAGTTCTTCCCGCCCAAGGACGAAGCCGGCGAGGAGCGCCTGTGGCGCGCCATCACTGAGCTCGAGCCCTACCGTCCGACCTTCGTGTCCGTGACGTACGGCGCTGGCGGCTCGTCGCGCGACACCACCGTGCGCATCACCGGCCGGATCGCGCGGGAGACCTCCCTGACGCCGGTCGCCCACCTCACCTGCGTCGGTCACAGCCGCGCCGAGCTCGCCGAGATCCTCGATGCCTACCGTGAGGCCGGCGTCGCCCACATCCTCGCGCTGCGCGGCGACCCGCCCGGCGGACCGCACACCGAGTGGGTCAGCGCCGAGGACGGCCTGGAGTACGCCTCCGACCTGGTGTCCTTCATCAAGGAGCACTACGACGCGGCTGTCGGTGTCGCGGCCTTCCCCGAGGGCCACGTCAGCGCCGAGAGCCTCGAGCAGGACGCGCTGGTGCTGAAGGCCAAGCAGGACGCCGGGGCCGAGTTCGCGGTCACCGAGATGGTGCTGCGCGCGAGCGACTACTTCGCGCTGGTGGAGCGGGCGCGGGCGCTGGGCGTCGACATGCCGATCATCCCGGGGATCATGCCGATCCTGAACCTCAACTCGATGAGCCGCATGGTCGAGCTGTCCGGTCGCGAGATGCCCGACGAGGTGCGGGCGCGCATCGAGCCGCTCGCCGAGACGCCCGAGGAGCTGCGCGCCGAGGGCATCCGGATCTCGACCGAGCTGTGCGAGGCCCTGCTCCACGGCGGGGCTCCGGGCCTGCACTTCTACACGCTGAACTTCTCCAAGGCGACGCGCGAGATCTTCGCGGCCCTGCAGATCACGGTCTGATCGTTACGGTTGCGCTCATGAGTGAGCGCAGCGTCACCGTCACCGGCCAGGGCAGCACGTCCGTGGCCCCGGACACCGCCGTCGTCCGGGTCGCCGCCGTGGCCCGCGCGGCCGGGGTGGCTGCGGCCTTCGCGGAGTCGTCGGCTGCTGCGGCGCAGATCGGTGAGGTCGCTCGTCGCCACACCGAGGAGAAGCGCATCGGCACGACCGGCATCAACGTCTGGCCGTGGCACGACAACCAGGGCCAGCAGCGCGGCTTCGAGGCGCGGCACTCGCTGGACATCGGCTGCCCCGACCTCGATGCCGCCGGCGCGTTGCTCGACGAGCTGACCGCCGGCGTGGGTGACGCCCTCGCCGTCGAGGGGGTGGCCCTCGAGGTCGCGGAGCCGGCCGCGGCCCGGGACCAGGCCGTCGCGGCGGCGTACGCCGATGCGCAGCGCCAGGCCCAGCAGCTGGCCGACCTCGCGGGTGCCGCGCTCGGTGACGTGCTCGCCATCGGCCAGGGCTCGTCCGGCGGCGGGCCTGCCCTGCGCGGGATGGACGCGATGGCGATGTCGGCCAAGATCGAGCCGGGGGAGACGTCCGTCGGCGCGAGCCTGAGCGTCACCTGGTCGCTCGTCTGAGCAGAGTCGTCCGTCTGGACGGTTGTGCACGCGGCAGCACCCGCCGTGCGGCGTACGGGTCGAGCACTTTCGTCCACGTGGACGAATCTGCTCAGACCTGCCCCGGGAAGTGCGGACGCCAGCCGTCGCCCGGACGATCGGGCAGGCCGGGGAGCCCGCGCGCGCTCAGCACGTTCCAGACCCGCTGCACCGTGCGTCCGGGGTCGCTGTAGATGCCCTTGGCGACGACCACGAGCATGCGCCACTGGTCCTCCTCGATCGCCTCGCGTCGATCGAGATCGCGCTCCCAGTTCTCTTCGCGCTCGATGTGGAAGCGGCCGTCGTACTCCACGATCACCTTCACGCCCGGCCAGCAGAGGTCGAAGCGCCGCAGCACCTCGCCGTCGACGTTGCGGATCTCGCGGTTGACCTCGGGCTCCGGGATTCCCGCGAGCACGAGCAGCATCCGCAGCCGTGACTCCATCGGCGAGTCGACCTTGCGTCGGACGTAGCGCAGCGCTCGTCGCGCGCGCTCCGCGCGAGAAGCCGGGGCGACCTCGATCGCGCGCGCCAGACGTCGATGGGTCACGCCCTTGCGGCGCAGCATCCAGTCACCGAGCACGACGAGCTCGACCAGGGGGAGCTCGTCGGCCATCTCGACGAACAGGTCGGCCAGGTCGGAGACGGGCAGGCCGCCGACGTCGCGGACCGTGGCGCCGTAGCGGACGTGGCAGACGACGTTCGTACGCCGCCGGCGACCGTTGGGTTCGGGCACGGTGACGTGCTCGTCGGGGCAGGTCGCGATCGGCGCCTGCCATGCCCTGGCTGCGGAGCAGTGGCTGGCGAAGGCGTCCGGGCCGAAGGGAAGGAGCGCTGCTCGCGTGCGCAGCCCGGGTGAGTCCGCGACCTCCGCCGAGACCAGGATCCCGTGGCTGATCGTGCGGAAGCCGGGACCGATCAGCTGGCGCCGGGTCAGGCCGCTCTCGAGACCGGCAGCCCGGGTGAAGGGCTGCCGCGTGTCGAGCTTCTCGTCGGCCATGGCGCCAGATTGCCCGACGAGCCGGGTTCCCTGCTCGCGTCGTCCACAGGCGGGCAGAGTCGTCCGTCTGGACGGTTGTGCACGCGGCAGCACCCGCCCTGCGGCGTACGGGGCGAGCACTTTCGTCCACGTGGACGAAAGTGCTCAGGCCGGCCCGATCTCCTGCGCGACGAGGGCAGCCGAGAGCCCGACGAACGGCAGTCCCGAGCCCGGGGTCGCGTGCGCGCCGGCGGCGTAGACACCGGGGACCGGGGTGGTCGGCCCGAGCCGGTCGCGCACCGTCGCGCGGCCCTGCCACAGCACGCCGAGCGGTGAACCGCCCCAGGCATCGACGAGGTCGCGCGGGGAGCGGTCGATCCGGGTGACGACGTGGGTGCGGACGTCGACCTTGTGCCGGGCCAGGGCCCGCAGCACGTCCTCAGCGAGGCGGCCGCGGCCGATGATCGTCCACGCGGCGCCGCCCTCGGGGGCCGTGCCGCCGGTGCGCACCACCAGCATCGGGTCGCCGTGCAGCACCACCTCGTGGGGCAGGTCGGGCAGGTCGCCGTCGAGGCCCACGTGGGCGACGACGGGCGGGATGGCCGGCATGGTCCGGTGCACCGACCCCGCCAGCGCGGGCAGCCGCCGCGGGTCGATCGCGCAGACCACGGCGTCGGCGTCGAGGTCGCCGTTCGCGGTGCATACGCCGACCGCCCGGCCGTCGCGCAGCACGATGTCCAGCGCCGTGGTGCCGAGCTCGACGGTGACGCCACGCGTGGCGAGCCGGTCGGCCAGCGCCGCACCGATCGCGGAGAGGCCACCGGGCACGGTCCAGGCGCCGAAGGTCTGCTCGAGGTAGGACGTCACGCCCATCCACGCCGGGACGTTGCGCAGGTCGTGGCCGTCGATGACGAACGGATGGCTGGCGACGAGGCGCAGCCGCTCGTCCTTGAAGTCGCGGCGCAGCCGCTTGTGCAGCATCTCGCGACTGCCGAGCAGGTCGGTCAGCTCGCGCGGGGAGAGGGCCGGGTCCCACGGCTGCTCGAGATAGCCGCGCCGCAGCACCTCCCAGGTCTCGGAGTGCGCATCGACGTACGCCGACCAGCTGGCGCCGAGGTCGCCCGCACCGTCGCCGAGCTGGTCGAAGGCGGCGATCTGCGCGGCCCGCGAGCCGCTGGGCAGGCGCAGCACGGTGCGGTCCTCGAAGCGGTGCTCGCGGACCAGGTCGAGCGGCTCGAGCTCGAGCTCGCGCTCCAGCGGCCGACCGGTCTTGCGGAACAGGTCGCGGATGACGGCCGGCAGCAAGGTGGTGGTGGGGCCGGCGTCCCAGGTGAAGCCGTCGGCACTGATCGGCTGCAGGGCCCCGCCGAGGGAGGTGGAGCGCTCGAGCAGGGTGACCTGGTGGCCGAGCTTGGCCAGGCGTGCCGCGCTGGCCAGGCCACCGAAGCCGCCACCGATGACGACGATCCGCAGTTCAGTCATCGGGCGCTCACATCGACGCCGCGATCGGGTCCTTCTTCTTCCACTTGCGCCACCCCCGGCGGATGAACCTGGCGATGAAGAACATCGCGATGAGACCGGCGGCCAGGAGCACGCCGGCGATGGCTGCCGCGGCCTCGGGGTTGTTGATCGCGAAGGCCACGACACCGAAGACGGCGACATCCTCGGCGAGGCTCGCGCCGATGTTGGTCACCGGCTCGGGGGAGGAGTTGATCGCCAGCCGGCTGCTGGCCTTGACGAGGTGGGACAGCAGCGCGGTGCCGCCGCCGACGCCGCCGAGGACCGCCTGGTCGAGCGTGGACGCGTCACCGGCCAGCAGGACGCCGATCACGGCACCGGCCGTGGGCCGGATGGCGGTGGAGATGGCGTCCCAGCTGGAGTCGATGTAGGGGATCTTGTCGGCGATGAACTCCATCGCGTAGAGGAACCCGGCGACGCTGAGGACGTCCCACCGCGCGAGCACGTCGGGGACCTGGGTGAAGTCGTTCAGCCGGTCGGCGACGCCCAGCACGAGCACGACCAGGTAGGCGTTGATGCCGCTGGCCCAGCCGCTGGAGAAGGTCAAGGCGAGTGATTCCACGCCCACACCCTAGTGAGGTCAGGCCTGTTCGGCGTCGATCACCGCGCGCAGGGCGTCGGGGTCGCGACCGACGACGGTGGTGCCGTCGGTGGCGGTGATGATCGGGCGCTGGATCGCCTGGGGGTGGGCGGCGAGCGCGGCCAGCCAGTGGGCGCGGTGCTCGGCGTCGCGGGGGAGGTCGATCCCGGCGTCGCGGGCCTCCTTCTCGCGCGCGACGTGCCACGGCTCGACGCCGAGGCGCTCGACCACGGCGGCGAGCTCGTCGGCGCTCGGCGTGTCCTCGAGGTAGCGGCGCACGGTGTAGTCGGCACCGGCCGCATCCAGCTCGCTGATCGCCGTACGACACTTGGAGCAGGCGGGGTTGATCCAGATCTCCATCACGCGACCTCGATCTCTCGGGCGCCGGTCATCGTGACGAGCTCCTCGAAGGTCGAGGAGAAGACGGCGGCGGGGTGGCCGGCGGCGGCCCACACCACCTCGTGGTTGCGCAGCCAGGAGTCGATCCAGGTCGGCACGGGGGCGGGGTGGTCGATGGGGGAGACGCCACCGATGACCTGGCCGGTGTGCTGCTTGACGAAGTCGGGGGTCGCTCGGGTGAGCGCGTCGACGCCGATGCGCTCGGCGACCTTGGCGGTGTCGACACGGTGGGCGCCGGAGGTGAGGATCAGGACCGGTGAGCCGTCGACGTCGAAGACCAGGCTGTTGGCGATGGCGCCGATCTCACACCCCAGAGCGGCTGCGGCGAGTGCGGCCGTGTGGACCGAGTCAGGCAGGATGACCACGTCACCCGAGCCACCCCGCCGGTGCAGGTCGTCGCGAAATGATCTGATCGCAGGGTGCTCGCTCGCCATGGTGCGAGCCTAGTCAGGGGAAGTTGTCGAGGATGCTGAGGGACTGCGGATGAGGGACATGCCCGGATCGATCACCAACGCGTTGCGGTGCCTGCTCGCGCTGGTCGTGGTGAGCGGGGCGGCCGTGCTGCTGACCTGGCTCCAGCACGACGAGATCATCCTCGCCTGGGCGAAGGGCAACCCGTCGGCGCAGGAGCTCCTCGCCTCGGGCGGGATGGCGGCCCTGCGCGAGGCGGCGATCGTGCCGAAGTTCGTGCCGCTGGCGCTGGTCTCGTTCATCGTGTTCGTGGTGCTGGTCGTGGTGCTCGCCGCCTTCCTCGTGGACGGCCACGGCTGGTCCCGGCTGGTCCTCACCGCGACCAGCCTCTTCGGCCTGCTCGTCTCGTCCCTGGGCCTCAACCACGGCCTGCCGATCGCGTTCGTCGTCGTCTCGGCGCTCTTCTTCGCGTTCTGCGTGCTGCTCGTCATCTTCTTGTGGCGCAAGGAGACCAACACCTATCTGCGCGTGAACTGACGCAGGTTCGCCCTCGCTCTTGACCCACTGTCGGTGGGGCCGTGTACCTTTGGTCTTGTTCGAACATCTGTTCGGACGTGGCTCCGGTGGCGGTGACCTCGACCCCCACCGCCCCCGGAGCCGGTGGCGGGGTCGATGAGCGGTGAGGAGACGTGAGATGCGGCTGTACGACGACCCCGTCGAGGTTCGACGAGGAGAGACCGAGGGCCCCGACCAGTTCCTGTGGCGAGGCCGGCTGTGGAAGGTGCGAGCCGTGCTCGCGCACTGGGTGGAGACCGCTCCGTGGTGGCAGCCCGCCCAGGAGAGCGCGGGTGGGACCGCCGAGCCGGTGGTCAACGCCGACCTGCTCGTCGAGCGTGAGCTCTGGCGGGTCGAGGCCGGCCGGGGGATCAGCTCCACCGGCGTCTTCGACCTCTCCTTCGACTGGTCCGACGGCCACTGGCAGCTCGTCGGCTGTGCGGACTGAGGGCGGTGTTGATGATGAATCCCCACCTGTTGCCCGCGACGACCCATTCCTACCTCGCGCTGGCTGCCGAGTCGTTGCAGGAGTCGATCACCGCCCGCGACGTGCCCACCCGCTATGCCTGCGCCCATGTGGCGGCACTGCGGGCGGCGGCCGCCCTGCTGGCCGCCCGGGCCAAGCCCACGGCTCGGCGCGGGCGCCAGAAGAACGCCTGGGTGCTGCTGGCCGAGCTCGCCCCCGAGCTCGCCGAGTGGGCCCGGTTCTTCGCGGCCGGCGCCGGCAAGCGAGCGGCTGCCGAGTCCGGCTCGACCCGGGCCGTCAGCGAGCGCGAGGCCGACGACCTGGTCCGTGACGCGGACCGGTTCCTGGCCGTGATCGAGTCGGCGCTGGGCCTGGTGCCCCATGCCCATCTCGACCAACGCCTCGTCGCAGCTGGTCAGATGGCCGGTCAGTCCGGTGTCGCCTGACCCGTTCGTCCATCTCCATGTGGCCTCGGGCTACTCCCTGCAATACGGGGCATCCCACCCGCAGACCCTCGTCGAGCGCGCCGTCGAGCAGGAGATGGACACGCTCGCCCTCACCGATCGCGACGGCACGTACGGCGCGGTGAAGTTCGCCCAGGCCTGCGCGCGGGCCGGCATCCGGCCGGTCCTGGGGGTGGACCTGGCCGTGGCGCCGGTGACCTGGCCGGGCACGC
Organism: Nocardioides sp. CF8; assembly: GCF_000389985.1. Taxonomy (NCBI): domain Bacteria; kingdom Bacillati; phylum Actinomycetota; class Actinomycetes; order Propionibacteriales; family Nocardioidaceae; genus Nocardioides; species Nocardioides sp. CF8. The sequence goes on along the minus strand of NZ_CM001852.1, from coordinate 2,646,685 downwards.
CCTCCTCGCGGGGGGAGGCTGCGCGCACCCCGGTCCGCGGCGGCGCCCACCGCGACCTGCCGGCCCATCGGGGCGGGCTGCCCCGGGTGACGTTCCTGGCGACCGGCAAGGCGGGCTGGGCGGCGATCTGCCGGATGGTCTCGACCACCCACCTCACCGGTGAGCGAGGCCGGCCGGTGGCGACCCTGGAGTCGCTGGCGCCCCACCTCATGGGCGGCGACGTGATGGTGCTGCTCGGCCCCGCCTCCGAGGCGGGCGTGGCGGCGAGGCGCCGGCGCGACGACCTCGCGCTGGCGGCGCTGGCGCCGTGGCAGGCCGTCGTGCCCCGCGACAACCTGGTCGTCGAGCTGGTCTCGCACCGCCTTCCCGACAGCTCCGCCCACGCCGCCCGGATGGCCCGGGTCGCCCGACAGGCCGGGCTGGGCACGGTGCTGACCAACGCGGTGCGCTACGCCGACCGCCTCGACGCCCCGACCGTCGACGTGCTCGACGCGGCGCGACGACTCGTCGCCCTGGACCGACGCCATGTCGATCGCGGCAACGCCGAGGGCTTCTTGAAGTCCGGCAAGCAGATGCAGGAGGTGGCCGAGGAGATCTGCCGGCTGTCCGGCCTCGCCCACGACACCGAGGCGGCGGCTCGTCAGCTGCTGGCCCACACCCGGACCGTGGCCGACCGCTGCGCCCTCGACCCGCGCGCCGACCTGGGCATCGGCGAGGTGCACTTCCCCGAGTTCCGGCTCAGCGGGTCGGGCACCAGCGCCGACGGCATGCTGCGCGCCCGCTGCGAG
>NZ_CM001852.1:2628870-2645852 GCF_000389985.1 Nocardioides sp. CF8 | reverse complement strand
CCCCCCCCGCCAGCCGCTACGGCTCGGCGCCGCGCCAGCGCATCTGGAAGCGCCTCGACGACGAGCTCGAGATGATCCGTGGGCTGGGCTATGCCTCCTACTTCCTCACCGTCGCCGACATCACCGACCTGATCGGCGAGATGGGCATCCGCCGGGCCGCCCGCGGCTCGGGCGCCGGCAGCCTGGTCAACTACCTCCTCGGCGTCTCCGGCGTCGATCCCATCCGCCACGGCCTGCTGATGGAGCGCTTCCTCTCGCCGCTGCGGGCCTCCTTGCCCGACATCGACGTCGACGTGGAGTCGGCGCGACGCCTCGAGGTCTACGAGGCGATCCTCGACAAGTACGGCGGGGAGCGCTGTGTCTGCGTCTCGATGATGGACACCTACCGCGTCCGCCATGCCGTCCGCGACGTCGGTGCCGCCCTGGGCATGCCGCCCGGCGAGATCGACGCGATCGCCAAGGCGTTTCCCCACATCCGTGCGCGCGACGCCCGGGTCGCGTTGCGCGAGCTGCCCGAGCTGCGGGCCAGCGGTCTGGGCGAGGACCGGCTCGATCTCATGTTCCGGCTCGTCGAGCGCCTCGACGGGCTGCCCCGGCACATCGCCGTACACCCCTGTGGAGTGCTGCTCTCCGACATCACCCTGCTCGACCGCACCCCGGTCGAGGCGTCCTATGCCGGGTTCCCGATGAGCCAGTTCGACAAGGACGACGTGGAGGCGCTCGGGCTGCTCAAGCTCGACGTGCTCGGCATCCGCATGCAGTCGGCGATGGCCCATGCGGTGGCCGAGATCAGCCGCGTCGACGACGTGCAGTTGGACCTCGACGACGAGGCACAGGTGCCCTTCGACGACGAGACGACCTTCACGATGATCAGCGAGGCCAAGACCCTCGGCGTCTTCCAGATCGAGTCGCCCGGCCAGCGCGAGCTCGTCGGCAAGTCCGGCATCGACTCCTTCGACGACATCATCACCGACATCTCGCTGTTCCGGCCCGGCCCGGTCAAGAGCGACATGATCACCCCCTACCTCGAGGCCAAGCAGGGCTGGAAGACCGTCCACTACATCCACGACGACCTACGACCGATCCTCGAGCAGACCCAGGGCGTGGTGGTCTTCCACGAGCAGGTCATCGAGATGATCGCGCTGCTCACCGGCGTCTCCTACGCCGAGGCCGACGAGAAGCGGCGCGCCCTCGGCGACGTCGAGGGGATGGCGCAGACGAAGGTCTGGTTCTTCCCGCGCGCGCTCGGTCGCGGCTATGCCCTGCCCCTGGTGGAGCGGATCTGGAAGGTGCTCGAGGCCTTCGCCTCCTTCGGCTTCTGCAAGGCCCATGCCGCGGCCTTCGCGCTGCCGACCTATCAGTCGGCCTGGCTCAAGGCCCACTGGCCGGCCCACTTCCTCGCCGGCGTGCTCACCCACGACCCGGGGATGTATCCCAAGCGGCTGATCCTCGACGACGCCCGGCAGTTCGGGATCGGCGTGCACGGGCTCGACGTCAACGCCTCCGCCGCCAACTACGTCGTGGAGCGGACCGACGACGAGGGCTATGCGATCCGGCTGGCGCTGGCCGAGGTCAAGGGCATCAGCGGCGCCGAGGTGACCCGCATCGTCGCCGCCCGGCGCGACGCCCCCTACGTCTCGCTGTCCGACTTCTTCCAGCGCGCCCAGACCTCACGCCCGGTGCTGGAGCGACTGGTCCTGGCCGGCGGGTTCGACGCGGTCTACGACATCGGCGGCAGCGAGCAGACCGTCCGGCCGCGCGGCCGGCTCACCCGCCGCGACCTCCTGCTCCAGATCGCCGAGCTCGACCTGCACGCCCGCGCCGTCGACCGCGCCGCGCGTGGTCGGGGTCGCGGGTTGTCGCGGACCACCGGCCGGGCCCCGGCTCGTGCGACCGTGCGCGCCGACGAGGCGGCCGGTCGCAACAGCACCGACCCGACGGCCCGCGAGCAGGCGCCCACCCTGGAGCGACACCCGCTGGCCGACTCCGGGGTGTGGGCCAGGGCCGCCGCCCAGTCCAGGGCCACGGCCGCGCCGCGCCCGATCGAGTCGGTGCAGCTCACCTTGAGCCTCGGCGACGAACCCGGCTCCGGTGGCGAGGTGGCGACCGGGCTGCCGGAGATGACCACCGACGAACGGATGCGCGCCGAGCTGGAGATCCTCGGGCTCGACGTCACCCAGCACGTCGTGACCCCCTACTCCGACTTCCTCGACGCGCTCGGCACCACCCGCAGCAAGGACCTCCTCATGCGCCGCAGCCGCTCCGAGCTGCTGGTCGCCGGTGTGAAGGTCGCGACCCAGACACCCCCGATCCGCTCCGGGCGCCGCGTCATCTTCCTGACCCTCGACGACAGCACCGGCCCGGTCGACTGCACGTTCTTCGAGGATGCGCAGGGCCCGTACGCCGCCACGGTCTTCCACTCCTGGCTGCTGGTCGTGCGCGGCGAGCTGCGACGCACCGGTCGGCGAGGAGTGTCCCTGCGCGCCACCGGCGCCTGGGAGCTGCCCGCCCTGCACGCCATCTGGCAGCGCGCCCGCACCCGCGAGGACGCGATCGCCGCGGTCCGGGCCGAGCTCGCCCGGGTGCCCGAGGGCTACACCCGGGCCGACGAACCCGAGCGTCGCCGGGTGCTGGTGCACTCCAGCGGCTTCCAGATGTCGCCCTACTCCGACATCTCGCCGGCCGGGGAGTCCAGCAAGGACGTCGCGCGGAAGTTGTGGCACCGCAGCCCGGGGAGTCCCGGATGACCCGCCTCGCCCCACTAGGGTTGTCCCCATGTCAGCCAGTGAGCGCCGCCAGTCCGTCCGCACCGGCGTGGTGTGGGCGGCCGTGCAGGCACTGCTCGGCGACACCGACGCAGGGCCTGCTCGCATCGTCGACGTCGGTGGCGGCACCGGCGGCTTCGCCGTACCCCTTGCCCAGCTCGGGCACCGCGTCGAGGTCATCGACCCCAGCCCCGACGCGCTCGCCGCGCTCGACCGGCGAGCCCGCGAGGCCGGCGTCGCCGACCAGGTCACCGGCCAGCAGGGCGACCTCGCCGACCTCGCCACCTTGGTCGACGAGGCCGACCTGGTGCTGTGCCACGGCGTGCTCGACGTCGTCGACGACCCCGCCGCCGCGCTGGCGAGCATCGCCTCGGTGCTGCGTCCCGGCGGACACCTCAGCCTGCTCGTCGCCCAGCGGCACGCCGCCGTCGTGGCGCGCGCCATGGCCGGCCACTTCCAGGCTGCCCGCGACCTGCTCGACGACCCGACGGCGGGCGCGCGGGGCGGTCACCGCTTCACCGCCGAGGAGCTCGCACCGATGCTCACCGCGGCCGACCTGTCGACCATCACGGTCCACGGTGTCCGGGTCTTCGCCGACCTCGTGCCCGGTTCGCTGCTCGACCTCGAGCCCGGCGCCTCCGCCGCGCTGGTCGAGCTCGAAGCCGCCGTCTCCACACGGGCCGAGTTCCTCCCGCTCGCGACCCAGCTGCACGTGCTCGCCCAGCGCTGAGGCGGCCCCGCCGCCGTGCGCCAGCGGTGGCTCACGCACCGCTCGGCCGGGGACCGGGGTGTCCCCGTGCTGACGACGACCCCGATCCTGCACGTCGACATGGATGCGTTCTACGCCTCCGTCGCGACCCGCGAACGCCCCGAGCTGACCGACGTGCCGGTGATCGTCGGCGGCGGCAGCCGCGGGGTGGTGCTCTCGGCCAACTACCTCGCCCGGGCGTACGGCGTCCGCTCGGCGTTGCCGATGACGCGGGCCCGGCGGCTGTGCCCGGGCGCGGTGGTGATCCCACCCGACTTCGAGACCTTCGCGAGCGTCTCGGCCTCGGTGCTGGAGAACTTCCGCCGCGTCACCCCGCTGGTCGAGGTGGTCTCCCTCGACGAGGCCTTCCTCGACGTACGCGGCTCGACCCGACGGCTGGGGTCGCCGGTGGAGATCGCCGAGCACCTGCGAGCCGTGGTCCACGACGAGCAGGGCATCACCTGCTCGGTCGGGGTGGCCGCATCGGTCTCGGTGGCCAAGCTGGCCAGTCGCCGGGCCAAGCCCGACGGAGTGGTGGTGGTGCCGCCCTCCCGGGTGACGGCCTTCCTGCACCCGCTCGACGTCGGCGAGCTGTGGGGAGTGGGGGAGAAGACCCAGGCGATGTTGCACAGGCTGGGACTGATGACGATCGGCGACGTCGCCAACACCCCGGTGCGCACTCTCCAGCGGGCCGTCGGCCACCACCTCGGCACCCAGCTGCACGAGCTGGCATGGGGCACCGACCGACGGGCGATCACCCCGAAGGCGGGACCGCTGGAGCCGGAGCGGTCGATGGGCGCCGACGAGACCTTCGCCCGCGACACCGACGACCGGGAGGTGATCGGGCGCGAGCTGCTCCGGCTCTCGCACCGCGTCACCGGCCGGATGCGCACCGCCGGCGTGGCCGGTCGGACCGTCACCATCAAGATCCGCTTCGCCGACTTCACCACCATCACCCGTTCGCGCACCCTGCCGGAGGCCACCGACGTGACGGTGGAGATCCATCGCACTGCCATCCAGCTCTATGACGCGCTCGGTCTCCAGCGGGCCCGGCTGCGGCTGGTGGGGGTGCGCGTGGAGGGGCTGGTCCCGCGCGCGAGCGTGCAACGACAGCTCGTCCTGGGCGAGCCGGAGCACGGCTGGGCCGAGGCAGATCGCGCTGTCGACCGGGCTGCTCGGCGCTTCGGATCGGCCGCGGTGAGACCCGCGAGCCTCCTGCGATCCACCTGAGAGGGTGAATTTTCCAGAGGCGCTACCTCCGCCGCCCAACCCGTGCCTAGACTTGGACCGTGCCCCTGTCCGAGGAAGAACTGCGACTGCTCGAGCAGATGGAGCGTGCCCTGGTCGAGGAGGACCCCAAGCTCGCCTCCACGCTCCGAGGCACCACCATGCAACGGGTGGCTCGCCGCCGCGCGATCATCGCCGGTGTGGTGTTCGCCCTCGGCATGGCAGCCCTCACCACGGGCGTGCTGGCCAGCCAGCCGATCGTCGGCATCGTCGGCTTCGTGGTCATGCTCGCGGCGGCCACCATCGGCGTGACTGCCCTGCGCAATCCGGCCATGCTCCAGCAGCCGATGCGCGAGACGCGGCACGAGGGCTTCGGCGTCGTCGACGGCGGCCGGGCACACCGGCCCAAGCTGCGCGGCCTGCGCCGCCACCACTCCTCGAGCTCGTCCGGCTCCTTCATGGACCGGATGGAAGAGCGCTGGCGGCACCGCCGCGAGCAGGGCTTCTAGACCTCAGCCCCGCACCGAGTCACTCGTCTCGCGGGTGACCACTTCCCGCGCCGGGACGTACGGCGAGGGCCGCAACGACCTCGGCAGCACCCTCGACCGGCGCCGCACCCGGGGCCCGACCCCGCGGTCGAGCGCCTCCTCGATCGTGCGCACGTCGAGCATGGCCTGTTCGGCGTCGACCGAGGCGCCGGAGCGGGAGTAGCGCGCGCGCTCGACCTGCTCGACCAGCCGGTCGAGGGCGCGCACGGCGTCCGGGGCGTGCTCGGCTCCGTGCCGAGGCCGATCCAGGCTCTCGTCGCCGTCGGCGGAGCCGAACCAGCCGGCCAGCCAGGCGGCGGTGGCCCGGGGCGATCGCCCGTGCGGCCAGCCGTGGCCGAGGTCGACCGCGTGGTCGCGCAGCTCCGCCCAGAGGGCTTCGATGTCGCCCAGCAAGCGGCGCTCGCGCCGACGGCGGCGTACGAACGACGGCAGCAGGACCAGCGCAGCGACCAGGAGCAGCGCCAGCGTCGCCAGCACGACGCCCAGCCACGGGAACGTCGATCCGTCGCCCTCGGTGGCACCGGCGTCGGGGTCGGCGGTCTCGCCGCGCGTCGGCACCTCGTCGACCGGACCGCGGGCGCTCGGCGACGGGCTGGACGTCACCGGTGCCAGGTCGGCGCTGGTGTAGGCCGGGACGGTCTCGGCGCGGACGCTCGGAGTGGGTTCGAAGCGCACCCAGCCGGCGCCCGGGAAGAACAGCTCGGGCCAGGCGTGCAGGTCGTGCGCCCAGAACTCGTACTGGTTGGGGCCGGCGGGCCGCGAGTTCAAGAAGCCCACGGCCACCCGCGCGGGGATGCCGATGATGCGGGCCATGATCGCCATGGACGCGGCGAACTGCTCGCAGTAGCCGACCCGGCCGGACTCGGCCAGGAACGCGCTCAGGCTGCCGGGGTCGTCGTCGACGTTGGCGGTGCTGTACTCGAAGCCCCCGTCCTCGCGGAACCACTGCTGCAGGGCCCGGGCCTTGCGGAACCGGGTCGCCTCGTCGGCGGTGACCGCGGCCGCCAGGCTGCGGATCTCACCGGAGACCGAGCCGGGCACCTCGAGGTAGGCCGAGCGCACCGCGGCGCCGCCCGACACGGAGTTGTCCATGAGCTCGGGGTCGGGGACCACCTCGACGCCGGAGAACTCATAGCTCAGGTCGGCGGTGGTGACGCCCTTGTCGGTGCTCATGAAGTCCATCGTCGACCGGTCGTAGCGCCAGTCGCCGAGCACGCTCATCTGCGAGACCTGCGGGGTGGTGGGCAACCACTCCGAGTCGAAGTCGCTGGTGACCTCGACGCGATATCGCGCCTGCGTGCGGTTCGTGCCCGAGGCGACGCCGAGGAGCGGCGGCATCATGCCGCGCGCGACCTGGGTCTCGGGGATGTCGCGGTCACCGGGCGTCCAGGTGTCACCGTTGAAGCGGGTCAGTACCGCCAGCCTGAAGTAGGACGGGTTCTTCTGGGAGGTGGTCACCCGCAGCAGCGGGATGTCCTCGCCGCGGTTGAGGTCGCGGCGCAGGTCGACCATCGGATCGGCCACCTCGATCTGTCGGGTGCCGGGGCCACTGCCCTCGAACAGCGTGACATCGAGCGTCGGCACCAGGATCGGTAGTGCCAGCGCCAGCGACGTTGCGGTCGCGCCGATGGCCACGGCAGAGCCGCGTACGGCGCCGGTGCGGACCCCGAAGGCGCTGGGGTCGGCGTCCTCGTCGTCGGCGTTGCCGGTCATCCCGCGGCCCCAGCGCTCGACCTGCTCGGCGTGCACGAGGTAGAGCATGCTGAGGAAGCCGATGGCCATCGCGACGAAGGCGAACCAGGAGGCGCCGTTGCCGGTGATCGAGACCGGCACGCTGTAGACGGTCAGGAGCGCGAGCCCGGCCAGCGGGATCCGGCGCAGGGCACCGGCGAGCAGGTCGACCACGATGAACGCGACGACACCGGCGCTCAGCACGATGGCGGTGATGGGGGGCGCCCCGACTGGGATCGGTGCCCTGAACGCCTGGGCCGACGCGATCGCGTCGGAGAAGGCGGTGAGGAACTCGTCGAGCGTCGTCGGCGTCGGCAGCATCGACCCGGTGACCGTGCCGAGCACGAACATCGCGCCCACCACGACCTGCACGACGAGCACGACCACGACCGGGAGGCGCAGCCAGCGCCCGAGCCCGCCGAGGACGGCGATCAGTGCACCGATGAAGAACAGGGGGACGCTGGCCCTGGCCGAGGCCGTCGTGAACGTGCCCCACGAGAGCAGGGTGAACCACGTGGTCGCCGCTGCGACCCCGGCCAGGCCGAGGGTGCGGTTGAGCGGGGTGCGCCGCCGACTCATCCGGGTGGTCATGACTGGACCTTCTGCCGGTTGCTGAGTCGTCCGAGCTCTTGCCAGACGACCTCGAGGTGGTCGCGTGGTCGCAGGGTGACGGCTCGCCACCCGGTGCTGGCCAGGGCTTCCGAGGTCGTCGCCGTGCCGGACGGGGAGAGGTGTGGCGCCCAGGCGTCGACGTCGAGGGCGATGGCCGCGGAGGTGGCGGCGTGGTGCCGCAGCCGCTTGAGGAAGCGGCCGTCGTTGTCGGAGATGGCGCCGAGCACGGCGATGAGCAGGCCGCCGTGGGCGGGCTCCGCGAGCCACGCGGTGTCGAGCTGGGGCGAGTGCTCGACCTGGACGACGGCCAGCGCCTCCAGCAGGGGAGCGGTGTTGACCGCCGCCGAGCGTGAGTGCCACGCGGTGCCGGGTTCCTCGCCCGTCGCCGTGACGAGGCGTACGGCGTAGCCCCGCTGGCTCAGGTGCACCGCGACCGATGCCGCTGCGGACACAGCGGCCTCGAGCGACGAGGCGACGCCCTGGCCGCGGTGGGAGACCAACCGGTTGTCGAGGAACACGGTGGCCCGTGACTGCCAGGGCTGCTCCTCGCGCCGGACCATCAGCTCGCCGACGCGCGCCGAGCTGCGCCAGTGCACGCGCCGCAGGTCGTCGCCGCGTCGGTACTCGCGGACCGTGACGTCCTCCGCGCTGCCGATGGCGAAGGCACGGGGCCGGTTGTCGCCTGATCCGGTCCAGGCCCCGCCGAGCGGGATGCCGGGCAGCGCGACGGTGCGCGGGGTGACGGTCAGGGGAGCGGTGGTGTGGAAGGCGCGGCCGAGCTCGACCAGGCCGAAGGGGTCGGTGACGCGCACGGACATCGGGCCGATGTGGAACTGGCCGCGGACGTCGGAGCGGACCTGGTAGGTCACGTGGCGGCGCCAGCCGTGGCCGATGCCCTCGAGCACGAAGCGCGGGCGGGTGCCGAGGACGTAGGGCAGGTGGTCCTCGAGCAGCAGCACCCCGGTGGGCGTGCGGGCCTCGTTGGTGAGGGTGAGCTGCACCCGCGCGGACTGGCCGGCGGCGACGAGCTGGGGGGAGACGGTGCGGGTCAGCGCGAGGCGGTAGCGCGAACGGCCGATCCACAGCGCGGCGAGGAGCGGGAGCGCCACCACCAGGACGCCGATGCGGACCAGGGGCGTCTGGCCGACGATGATCGCGCAGACGATCGTGGTCACGCCGGCGGCCAGGAACACCCGCCCACGGACGGTCAGGCCGGCGAGGGCCTCACGCACGGCCGGCTTCGGGGACCGGCACCCCGGCCAGGATGCCGTCCAGGATGGTGGTGCTCGCGCGTCCACTCATGGCGGACTCGACGCTGGGCAGCAAACGGTGGGCGAGCACGGGTCGCGCGAGACCGTGGACGTCGTCGGGGAGCACGTAGTCGCGACCCGCCATGGCGGCCACGGCCTTCGCCGCGCGCACGAGGTGCAGCGTCGCCCGGGGCGAGGCGCCGAGGTGGAGCTCGGTCGAGTTGCGGGTGGCGGTGGTCAGGGCGACGGCATAGCGCTGCACCGCCGAGGAGACGTGTACCTGCCCGACGATCTCGGTCAGCTTGCGGATCTCGCCGGCGTCGGTCACGGGCTCGAGGTCGTCGAGGGGGTTGGCCGTGGTGTGCGAGTTGAGCATGGCGATCTCGGCGGCCTCGACGGGGTAGCCGACCGACACCCGCGCCATGAAGCGGTCGCGCTGTGCCTCGGGGAGGGCGTAGGTGCCCTCCATCTCGATCGGGTTCTGGGTGGCGATCACCATGAACGGCTTCTCGAGCATGTAGGTCGTGTTGTCGACGGTGACCTGGCGCTCCTCCATGCACTCCAGCAGCGCTGACTGCGTCTTGGGGGAGGCGCGGTTGATCTCGTCGCCGACCACGATGTTGGCGAAGACGCCGCCGGGCCGGAACTCGAACTCGCGGGTGTTCTGGTTGAAGACCGAGACGCCCGTGACGTCGGAGGGCAACAGGTCGGGCGTGAACTGGATGCGGCGCACCGTGGAGTCGATGCTGCGCGCGAGGGCCTTGGCCAGCTGGGTCTTGCCGACACCGGGGACGTCCTCGATCAGGAGGTGACCCTCCGCGAGCAGCACCACGACCGCTGCCGACACCACGTCGGGCTTGCCCTCGATGACGCGCTCGATGTTGGTGCGGATGCGACCGACGACGCGCGCGAGCGTCTCCAGGTCTGCCCCTTGATCCGCCTGGCCTGCGAACGACTGACTCACGTGCTGCCCACTCCCTCGTCCCGACCCGATTGACGGGTGCTGCGACCACCGTATGACGTGCCCGCAAGTGATCGGTCGCACTTCCCCACCTTTCCCTCCATTTTCCACCACCGCGTCGCGCCGATCTCCTCCACCGGCGCTCCACCGGGGCTCCAGGGCCCGGTTTTCCGCGGTACGCCGCGCCTTACCGCCCACAGGCAGGCCCCCGAAAACGGCGCGAACGGGGCGGGAAACGCCCGGAACATGGTTGACGGTGGAGCGTTGTGGGGTAAGGTGGAGCGAAGTGGGGGACAGGGTCGTTCTCGCACATCGAGCAGGGGAGGTGCCGGATGTTCTTCGGCACCTACACGCCCAAGCTCGATGAGAAGGGCCGGCTGTTCCTCCCCGCGAAGTTCAGGGACCAGCTCACGGAGGGACTCGTCGTGACCAGAGGGCAGGAGCGCTGCTTGACGGTCTGGTCGATGGAGGACTTCCAAGGATTGACCGACCGGCTCCGCGAGGCGCCGGTGACCAACAAGGGCACTCGTGACTACGTCCGCATGCTGTTCGCCGCGGCCTCCCAGGAGGTCCCCGACAAGCAGGGGCGCATCTCGATCCCCGGGTCGCTACGTGAATACGCATCTCTCACCAAGGACGTCGTCGTCATCGGCTCGATGAACCGCATCGAGATCTGGGACCCGACGGCATGGACGGCCTACTCCGAGGAGCAGGAGCAGAAGTTCTCCGAGCTCAGCGACGAGGTCTTCCCCGGCATCTAGCAGCACCAGCCAGACAACAGAACAACTGACGTGGTCCGCAGCACCCGGTCTCGTGTCCGCTCCCTCTCGTCTTCTGACTCACCTTCCCCGGTGTCAGACGGCACTTCCCTGGGGGAGCGGGCAGGGACCAGGTCCGGCGGCCCAGTCAGTCCAGCCAGACAGTCAGCGCCAGCACCAACAACCAACGTGGGGTCGAGATCATGAGCAGCACCGCAGTCACTCGCAGCCCGGGCGGGATGGCCGGCCGGCCACCGCGCGTGCGCGAGCAGGCTCGCGACGCTGTCAGCCTGATGGTCTTCTCGGCCGCCACCTCGGCGGGACTCACCGTGGCGCTCTTCGTCCTCATGCACGTGGGTCGGTAGGCGGAACCGATGAGCACCCCCCAACACGCCCCGGTCATGCTCGACCGGGTCGTTGCTCTTCTGGCGCCCGCACTCGCCCACGAGGGCTCCGTGATGATCGACTGCACCCTCGGCCTCGGTGGTCACACCGAAGCCGTCCTCCAGCAGTGCGAGACGGCCCGGGTCATCGGCATCGACCGCGACACCGCCGCCCTCGAGCTGGCCGGCGAGCGGCTCCGCCCGTTCGGCGACCGCTTCATCGGCGTACACGCCGTCTATGACGAGATCGCCGACGTCGTGCGCGACCAGGGCCTCGACCACGTCGACGCGGTCCTCTTCGACCTGGGCGTCTCCTCCATGCAGCTCGACGTCCGCGAGCGCGGTTTCGCCTACGCCGTCGACGCGCCGCTCGACATGAGGATGGACGGCACCACCGGACCCACGGCGGCCGACGTGCTCAACACCTACTCCGCGGCCGACCTGACCCGCGTGCTGCGCGACTACGGCGAGGAGAAGTTCGCCAAGAAGATCGCGTACGCGGTCGTGCGCCAGCGCGAGACCGAGCCGTTCACCACCAGCGCCCGCCTCGTCGAGCTGCTCTATGCCGAGATCCCGGCACCCGCGCGCCGTAGCGGGGGACACCCGGCCAAGCGCACCTTTCAGGCCCTGCGCATGGAGGTCAACGACGAGCTGGCCGTGCTCCGCCGCGCGATGCCCGCCGCCATCGACGCGATCGGCGTGGGCGGGCGCGTGGTGGTCGAGTCCTACCACTCGCTCGAGGACCGGCTCGTCAAGCGCGCGTTCACCGCGGTGACGCGCCTCGACGTCCCCGAGGACCTGCCCTTCCTGCCCGAGGGCAGCGAGCCGCTGCTGCGCCTGGTCACCCGTGGCGCGGAGGTCGCCGACGAGCAGGAGATCGAGCAGAACCCGCGCGCCGCCTCCGTCCGGCTGCGCGCTGTCGAACGAGTCCGCCCATCCCTTCCCCAGACCCGGCCCAGCCGAGGAGCCACCCGATGAGCAGTCCCGCCGTCCAGATCCGCAACCGTGTTCCGCGCATCGCCACCGCCGCCGTCGAGAGGGCCCGCCTCTCCGTCGTCCCCCGCGCGCGGACCCGCGCGCCCAAGGTGCCGTTCGTGACCCTGGTGACGCTGATCTTGATCAGTGGCGTCGTCGGCCTGCTGCTGTTCAACACCTCGATGCAGCAGTCGTCCTTCGCGGCGACCTCGCTCGAGGAGCAGGCGACCACGCTGGCGGCGCGCGAGCAGACGTTGAAGATGGAGCTCGAGGACCTGCGCAACCCGGACCGGGTCGCGAACCAGGCGCAGGAGATGGGCATGGTCGTGCCGGCCGCGCCCACCTTCCTCACCCTCGACGGCACGGTCCTCGGCGAGAGGGTGCCGGCGCTGCCGGAGGACAAGCTCGACCTGACCCCGCCCGCGCCGATCAAGCCGCAGGTCCTCGACCCGGCCCCGACGATCGTGAAGGTCACTGCCGAGCCGACCCCACTCGACGCCACGAAGACGCAGGCCCGCAAGCGCCGCTGACGGCGCGGCACCCGGCGCGAGGGCGCCGGTGCCACCTAGTTTTGTGCTCACCACTCTGGACGGAGTTACGTTGCCTCACGAGACGACCAGCGAGAAGCGGCTGCGTCCTCAGGACGCGCGTCGCGGTGCTCCGCACTTCCGGCTCAGGTTCGGCCTGATCGTGATCGCGATCGTGCTGTCGTTCTTCGGTGCGCGGCTCGTCCAGCTGCAGGGCATCGATCCCAACTCGTACGCCGCCATGGCGGCCGCCGAGAGCGTCGTGGAGGTCACCCTGCCGGCCGAGAGGGGCGACATCCTCGACCGCAACGGACTCCCGCTGGCCGACTCGATCCACGGTAAGATGGTCGTGGCCGACCCCTTCATGACCGCCGACGACGCCCCGGCCCTCGCGACCGTGCTCTCGCAGCGGCTCGACGTCGACTACTTCAAGACCCTCACCCGCCTGCGCGAGGAAGGCAGCCGCTTCGAGTACATCGCGCGCCGGGTGCCGAGCACGCTCGCCGGCGACGTCCTCAGCGAGCTGGACGAGGCCGGCTACGAGGGCATCACCCTGCGTGACGACCCGATCCGCGACTATCCCGCCGACGACGTGGCGGCCAACCTGCTCGGCTTCATGGGCACCGACGAGGCCCTCGGCGGCCTCGAGCGCACCTTCGACGCCCAGCTCTCCGGCACCGACGGCACTGCCCGCTTCCAGACCGGCGGCGGCAACCGGATCCCGCTGGGGGAGAACACCGTCGTCCCGGCCAAGAACGGCGCGCCGCTGACCACCACGATCGACCAGGACCTGCAGTGGTTCACCCAGCGGGTGCTCACCCAGACGCTGCGGCAGTACAGGGCGAAGAGCGGTGTCGCCATCGTCCAGGACTCCCGCACCGGCGAGGTGATGGCCCTGGCCGACGCCCCGACCTTCAACGCCAACAAGCCGCTGGAGGCGGACGAGGACGACCTCGGCTCGCGCGCGATCAACGACGCCTACGAGCCCGGCTCGGTGCAGAAGGTGCTGACTGCCGCGTCGCTGATCGACGCCGGCAAAGTCACCCCCCGCACCAAGCTCCGGATCCCGCCGAACCTGCCGCGCCAGGACCGGGTGATCGGCGACTGGTTCGACCACGGCAACATCCGGCTCACGCTGGCCGGTGTCATCGCCAAGTCGTCCAACATCGGCACCGTCCTCGCGGCCGACGCGTTCACGCCGGTCGACCTCGTCGGCTACCTCCAGAAGTTCGGCCTCGGCCAGCGCACCGGCATCGGCATGCGCGGGGAGTCGCCCGGCATCCTGACGCCCGGCGACGTGATGACGTCGCAGACCAAGGACCGCGTCGCCTTCGGCCAGTCGGTCTCGGTCAACGCGGTCCAGATGGCGACGGCCGTCAACACCATCGCCAACGGCGGGGTGCGGATCTCGCCCAGCATCATCCGGGGCTCCGCGACGACCGAGGACGGCACCGTCGTCGGCACCGACGTGGCGACCGAGGAGCGGGTCGTCAGCGCCCGGGCGGCGAAGCAGACCGCGCGGATGATGGAGCGTGTCGTCGACGAGGACGCCGGCGTCGCGCCGCGCGCCCAGGTCCCCGGTTACCTCGTCGCAGGCAAGACCGGCACCGCCCAGCGCGTGGACCCGGACTGCGGTTGCTACGACGGATCGACCTCCGTGTCCTTCGGCGGGTTCGCCCCCGCGGACGACCCGCGGTTCACCGTCTACGTCGTCCTCCACGACCCCCAGGTCGACGGAGGCGGTGGCTCGATCTCCGGTCCCGCCTTCTCCCGGATCATGGGATACGCGCTGAGCCGCTACCGCGTCCCCCCGACCGAGGGGAAGCCGTCGCGACTCCCCGTCGAGTGGTGACCGGGCAGCGATACCCTCCGCTCGTGGACCACCATGCGCTTTCGGGGCGCCCCTCGTCGCCGACCGCGACGCCGCTGCACGACCTCGCGGCGTGGCTCGAGACGATCACGCCCGTGCGCACCGTGGGTGCGCTGGCCGCGGAGGTCACCGGCATCTCGCTGAGCACCCAACGCATCCAGTCCGGTGACGTGTACGCCGCCCTGCCGGGCGCCCGCGCGCACGGAGCCGACTTCGCCGGCACCGCCCTGGCGGCCGGTGCGGTCGCCGTGCTCACCGACCCGGCCGGCGCCGAGCTGCTGCCGGCCGGCACCGCGGCGATCGTCGTCGACCAGCCGCGACACGTGCTCGGGAAGGTGGCCGCGCGGATCTACGGCGAGCCCGCGCAGGCGATGCAGATGATCGGCGTCACCGGCACCCAGGGCAAGACGACCACGACGCGACTGCTGGAGGACGGGCTCGAGGCGGTCGGCATCACCGGCGCGGTCATCGGCACCGTCGGCACCCGCGTCGCCGGCACCGACATCAAGACCTCGCTGACGACGCCCGAGGCGCCCGACCTGCACGGCCTGTTCGCGCTGATGCGCGAGCGCGGCGTCTCGGCCTGCGCGATGGAGGTCTCCTCCCACGCGCTGGTCCTGGGCCGCGTGGACGGCGTGGTCTTCGACGTCGCGACGTTCCTCAACCTCGGCCGTGACCACCTCGACTTCCACACCGACGTCGACGACTACTTCGCGGCCAAGGCCTCGCTCTTCACCCCCGGCCGTGCCCGGCGTGGACTGACCAACCTCGATGACGAGTTCGGCCGCCTGTTGCTGGAGCGGGCCACGATCCCGATGCAGACGTTCTCGATCCGCGGTCCCGCCGACTGGCAGGCCGTCGACATCGAGCTCGCCGGCGACGGGACCTCCTTCACCGTCCTGGGACCGGACGGCCTGCGATTCCCGGCGCGGGTGCCGGTGCCGGGAGCCTTCAACGTCTCCAACACGCTGGCCGCCATCGCCTCGGCTGCGATCGCCGGCCTCGACGCCGGCCTCGTCGCCACCGGGATCGGCCAGGGCCCCGGTGTGCCGGGCCGCCTGGAGCAGGTCGATGCCGGCCAGGACTTCGTGCTGGTGGTCGACTACGCCCACAAGCCCGACGCCGTCGAGGCCGTCATCGCCACCCTGCGTCCGCTCACCGACGGCCGGGTCATCGTCGTGCTCGGCGCCGGCGGCGACCGCGATCCCGGCAAGCGGCCGATCATGGGCGCCATCGCCGCCCGGCTCGCCGACGTGCTGATCGTGACCGACGACAACCCCCGCACCGAGGACCCGGCCGCGATCCGCGCCGCCGTCCTCGCCGGCACCGGCGACGGGTCGGCCGAGGTCGTCGAGGTCGGCGACCGCCGGGCCGCGATCATCGAGGCCGTACGCCGCGCGGCACCCGGCGACGTCGTGCTGGTCGCCGGCAAGGGACACGAGACGGGCCAGGAGATCCACGGCGAGGTCCACCCCTTCGACGACCGGATCGTCGCCCGCGAGGCCGTGGCAGGGCTGGCGGCGCGATGATCACCATGACGCTGGCCGAGATCGCAGAGGTCGTCGGCGGCACGGCCCACGGTGACGCGACCGTCACGGGTGGCGCCTTCATCGACACCCGCACCCCGGAGGCCGACGGGCTGTTCGTCGCGATCGTGGGGGAGCGGGTCGACGGCCACGACTTCGCCGAGCAGGCCGTCGCCGCAGGCGCTGTCGCGGTCCTGGGCAGCCGGCCCACGAGCGTGCCGACCGTGGTGGTCGACGACGTGGTGACCGCGCTCGGCGACCTGGCGCGCCACGTGCACGACGAGCTGGCCGGCCTGACGACCTATGCGCTGACCGGCTCGCAGGGCAAGACCGGCACCAAGGACTACCTCGCGGCGATCCTCGAGGGCGACGGCCCGACCGTCGCGACCCGGGGCAACTTCAACAACGAGCTGGGTGTGCCGCTGACGGTGCTGCGCGCCGGGCTCGAGACCAAGCACCTCGTCGTGGAGATGGGGGCGCGCGGGGTCGGCCACATCGCCCAGCTGTGCCGCATCGCCCCGCCCGACGTGGCGGCGGTGATCAACGTCGGCACCGCCCACATCGGCGAGTTCGGCAGCCGCGAGGCGATCGCGCAGGCCAAGGGCGAGATCGTCGAGGCGCTCGGCGCGGAGGGCACCGCGGTGCTCAACGCCGACGACCCGCTGGTCGCCGCGATGGCCCCGCGAACCCCCGGCACGCTGGTCACCTTCGGCACCGACGCCATGGTGCGCGCCACCGAGGTCTTCACCGACGACCTCGGCCGACCCTCCTTCGACCTGCAGTGGCGGGGGAGCGGCGCGAGCGTCCACCTCGGCCAGCTCGGCAACCACCAGATCGAGAACGCCTTGGCCGCCGCCGCGATGGCGCTGGCCAACGGGATCGACCTGGATGCCGTCGCCGACGGGCTGACCGTCGCCCGCCCGCCCTCGCGCTGGCGCATGGAGCTGCACGACCGCGTCGACGGCAGTGCCGTCATCAACGACGCCTACAACGCCAACCCCGAGTCGATGGCGGCCGCGCTGGACGTCCTGCGCGGCATCCGCCGGCAGGCCGGCCGGCGCACGATTGCCGTGCTCGGGGAGATGTTCGAGCTCGGTGACG
>NZ_CM001852.1:2563487-2628805 GCF_000389985.1 Nocardioides sp. CF8 | reverse complement strand
CCCCGCCGCTGCCGCGGCCGAGGTCGACGTACTCCTCACCATCGGCGACATGGCGGCGCACATCGCGTCCGCGGCGACCGAGCAGGACGACTGGTCGGGTGAGGCGATTGTCACGGCGGGGCGCGCCGAGGCAGTGGCGTGGTTGCGACAGAATGTGTCGGCTGGCGACGTCGTCCTGGTGAAGGCCTCGCGAGGTGCGGCGCTGGAGCTCGTCGCCGAGGCCCTGCTCGACCAACCGTTGCACGACACACCCGCAGAAGGAGGCAGCACCAGATGAGAGCGATCCTGCTCGGTGGTGGCCTGTCCCTGCTGATCTCGCTGATCGGCACCCGTTACGCGATCGTCGTGCTCTCGCGCCGTGGCTACGGCCAGGAGATCCGCGACGACGGACCCACGACCCACCACACGAAGCGCGGCACGCCCACCATGGGCGGCATCGTCATCATCCTGGCGACCGTCATCGGCTACTTCACGGCCAAGCTGATCACGATGCAGCTGCCGACGGCCTCGGCGATGCTGCTGATCTTCTTGTTCGTCGGCCTCGGCTTCGTCGGCTTCCTCGACGACTTCATCAAGATCAGTCGCCAGCGCAACCTGGGGCTGCGCAGCCGGGCGAAGATGATCGGGCAGACCGTGATCGCGGTGACCTTCGCCATCCTGGCGCTGTCGCCCGCGCTGGCCGACGACCGCGGCAACGCCCCCGCGTCCCACCACATCTCCTTCATCCGCGACTACGAGCGCTTCGCGCTGCCGACCGTCGTGGTGATCGTGCTCATCTGGTTCTTCGTCACCGGCTTCAGCAACGCCGTCAACCTCACCGACGGTCTCGACGGGCTGGCGACCGGGGCCAGCATCCTGGTCTTCGCCGCCTACACGCTGGTCAACATCTGGCAGAACAGCCAGTCGTGCGCGATCGGGCCCGGCGCCAAGTGCTACGAGGTGCGCGACCCGCTCGACCTCGCGGTGGTGTGTGCCGCGATCACCGGAGCCTGCTTCGGCTTCTTGTGGTGGAACGCCTCACCGGCCCAGATCTTCATGGGCGACACCGGCTCCCTCGCGCTCGGCGGCGCCCTCGCCGGCCTGGCGATCCTCACCCGCACCGAGCTCCTGCTGATCATCATCGGCGGCCTGTTCGTGGTCATCACCCTCTCGGTGATGGTGCAGGTCTCGGTCTTCAAGCTCAGTCGCGCCAGCGGACTGTTCCGCTCGGTCTTCCGGGTGCAGCCCGGCCACCGCGTCTTCCGGATCGCTCCGCTGCACCACCACTTCGAGATGCTCGGCTGGGAGCAGGTCACCGTCGTGATCCGCTTCTGGATCATCACCGGCCTGTGCGTGGCCGCCGGCCTCGGCATCTTCTACGCCGAATGGGTGGCCGGAATCGGATGACCACCCCCGACCTCGACGCCCTGGGCAGGCACACCCCCTGGGACGGCGTGCGTGCGGTGGTCGCCGGGTTCGGCGTCTCCGGCTTCGCCGCCGCTGACAACCTGCTCTTCCTCGGTGCGGACGTGACCGCGCTCGACGAGAACACCAGCGCCGAGAAGGCCGAGAAGGCCCAGCTCCTGGAGACCCTCGGCGCCCGGATCCGGCTCGAGCAGGGTGCCACCGACGTGCTCCCCGACGACGTCGACGTGCTCGTCACCTCGCCGGGCTGGAGGCCGTCGGCGCCCCTGCTCGCCCAGGCCGCGGCGCGCGACATCCCCGTCTGGGGCGAGATCGAGCTCGCCTGGCGGTTGCGCGACCCCGAGCACGCAGCTCCGTGGCTCGCCGTCACCGGCACCAACGGCAAGACCACCACCGTGCAGATGCTCGACTCGATCCTGCGCGCCGCCGGCCTGCGCAGCGCGGCCGTCGGCAACGTCGGACGCCCGGTCGTCGAGGCCGTCATGGACCCCGAGCCCTACGACGTCCTCGCCGTCGAGCTGTCCAGCTTCCAGCTCCATTACACCCGCTCGATGAGCGCCGAGTCCGCGGTCGTGCTCAACTTCGCCGAGGACCACCTCGACTGGTACGACGGCCCGCACCCCATGGCCGACTACGCCGCCGACAAGGGCCGGATCTACCACCAGGTCCAGCGCGCCGCCGTCTACAACGTGGCCGACCCGGAGACCGAGCGGCTCGTGGTCGAGGCAGACGTGGTCGAGGGCGCCCGGGCGATCGGCTTCACCCTCGGCATGCCCGGAGTCGGCATGGTCGGCGTCGTCGAGGACTTCCTGGCCGACCGAGCCTTCATCGAGCAGCGCGCCAGCAGCGCCGCCGAGCTGTGCACGATCGCCGACCTGGCGTCGCCCGCCCCCCACTTCGTCGCCAATGCCCTGGCCGCCGCCGCGCTGGCCCGTTCGCACGGGGTCTCGCAAGAGGCCGTGCGCGACGGCCTGCGCTCCTTCAAGCCCGACGGCCACCGCATCGCCCACGTCGCCGAAGGCGGCGGAGTCACCTGGGTCGACGACAGCAAGGCCACCAACCCGCACGCCGCGATGAGCTCGCTGCAGGCCTACGAGCCGGTCGTCTGGGTCGCCGGGGGACTGGCCAAGGGGGCGCACTTCGACGAGCTCGTCCAGGCGGTCCGGGGCCGGCTGCGCGGCGCCGTGCTCCTGGGCCGGGACCGTCGTGTGATCGCCGACGCGCTTTCGCGACACGCGCCCGATGTGCCCGTCATCGAGATCGACGACGGGGAGACTGGATCACCGATGGATCGCGTCGTCGACGCGGCCGCACGCCTAGCCCAGCCGGGCGACACCGTGCTGCTGGCGCCGGGATGTGCGTCCATGGACATGTTCGCCAACTACGGCGCCCGAGGTGACGAGTTCGCCGCTGCGGTGCACCGGCGGTTGACCGGAGACTGACGACGAAGGGGGAGACCGGATGGCCACCACGACCGCCGCCGGGACCCCCACCCAGACCGATTCAGGTTCCCGGGCCCGCACGGCCGCCTTCCGCGCCGCGCTCGACCGCCCGTTGTCGTCCTACTACCTCCTGCTGGGTGCGTCGGCCCTGCTGCTGGCGATCGGCCTGATCATGGTGCTGAGCGCGTCCAGCGTCTACAGCCTGCGCTACTACGACGACTCCTACGCCGTCGTGAAGCGCCAGCTGCTGTGGGTGCTGATCGGCCTGCCGTGCGCCTTCGTCGCCTCCCGGCTCTCCATCGGGTGGGTGCGTGGCCTCGCCTGGCCCGCCTACGTCGTGTCACTGGCGCTGCTGCTGCTGACCGCGTTCCTCGGGGTCGAGCGCAACGGCAACCAGAACTGGCTGGCCGTCGGCCCGCTCGCCATCCAGCCCTCCGAGATCGCCAAGCTCGGCCTGATCCTGTGGGCCGCCAACGTCTATGCCCGCAAGGAGCGCCGCCTCGGCAGCGTCCACCACGTGATGATCCCCGTGGTGCCGGGCATGCTGCTGGCGACCGGGCTCGTGGTCGCCGGTCGCGACCTCGGCACGGCCCTCGTGCTGTTCGCCATCCTGCTCGGGATGCTCTGGGTGGTCGGTGCGCCCGCAAGGCTGTTCGTCGTGTGCATCTCGATCGTCGGCGCGGTCGCATTGCTCCTGGCCGCGATGGACTCCGAGCGGCTCTCGCGCATCACCAACTTCGCCGACCCGTTCAAGGACTACCTCGGCTCCGGCTGGCAGCCCGCCCACGGCCTCTATGCCCTGTCCAGCGGCGGCTGGCTGGGGGAGGGCATCGGCGGCTCCGCGCAGAAGTGGGGCTCGCTGCCCGAGGCCCACACCGACTTCATCTTCGCCGTCCTGGGCGAGGAGCTCGGTCTCGCCGGCACCCTCCTGGTCATCAGCCTGTTCTTCACCATCGCCTTCGCTGCGCTGCGGATCGCGATGCACACCGACGACCCGTTCGTGCGCTACATGACCTTCGGCATCGTGGTCTGGCTGCTGGGCCAGATGATGATCAACGTCGGCATGGTGCTCGCGGTGCTCCCGGTCATCGGCATCCCGCTGCCGCTGGTGTCGTACGGCGGATCGGCCCTGCTGCCGTCCCTGGTCGCGCTCGGGATCCTGATCGGGTTCGCCCGGCGAGAGCCCGAGGCCGCACGTGCGCTCGCGGCCCGCAGGCGCAACCGCTCGGCGGGCCTGTCGGCCGGCCGATAGATTTCCCCCTGATATGCGCATCCTTCTTGCCGGCGGCGGTTCCGCCGGACACACCTCGCCCCTGATCGCCACAGCCGACGCACTGCGTCGCCTCGACCCGAGCGTCGAGATCACCTGCCTGGGCACCCGCGAGGGCCTCGAGGCCCGGTTGATCCCCGAGGCGGGGCTGCCGCTGGAGTTCGTCCCCCGGGTGCCGCTGCCGCGCCGTCCGGGCGCCGACCTGATGCGGGTGCCGGGTCGCCTCCGCGCCGCGCGCCGCGCTGCGGTGGAGATCGTGGACCGGGTGCGTCCCGACGTGGTCGTCGGCTTCGGGGGCTACGTCTCGGTGCCGGCCTACCTCGCGGCCCGCTCGCGGCGTCTCCCGCTCGTCGTCCACGAGGGCAACGCGATCGCGGGCATCGCCAACAAGCTCGGTGCGCGCTTCACCACCCACGTCGCGACCAGCTTCCCCGCCACCGCCCTGCCCCACGCGACCTACATCGGGCTGCCCGTCCGCCGGATGATCTCGACCCTCGACCGCGCTGCGCTGCGCGATGAGGCGCTCGATCACTTCGGCCTCGCCGCCGACCGTCCGACGCTGCTGGTGACCGGCGGCTCCCAGGGAGCGGTGCGCCTCAACACCGCGATCTCGCAGGCCGCGCCTGCACTCGCCGCCGCCGGCATCCAGGTGCTCCACGTCGTCGGGCCCAAGCACACGCTCGAGCCGCCCGCAGGCGCCGGCACCTACGTCGTCCAGCAGTACGTCGACCGGATGGACCTCGCCTACGCCGCCGCCGACGCGGTGCTGTGCCGCGCCGGCAGCAACACCGTCACCGAGGTCTCGGGCGTGGGCCTGCCCGCGGTCTACGTCCCGCTGCCGATCGGCAACGGGGAGCAGAGCCTCAACGCCCGGGCAGTCATCGACGCCGGTGGCGGGCTGCTCGTCGCCGACAATGCGCTCACCCCCGAATGGGCCTCCGCGACCCTGCCCGCGCTGCTGACCGATCGCGCCCGCCTCGACGCGATGGGCGTGGCCGCCGCCGACGTGATCCCGCTCGACGCGGACGAGAAGCTCGCCCGCATGATCCTCGAGGCAGGCGCCCGATGAGGCTGCCCGTCCCCGACGTGCTGCTCCCCGCCGACCAGCTCGGCCGGGTGCACTTCATCGGCATCGGTGGGGCCGGCCTGTCCGCGATCGCCCGGATCATGGCCGCCAACGGCGTCGAGGTGTCCGGCTCGGACGACCAGGACACCCCCTTCCTCCCTGCCCTGCGCGAGCTCGGCGTCACCTGCCACCTCGGCTACGCCGCCGAGCACCTGGGCCACCTCGCCGACGGCGACACCGTCGTGGTCACGACCGCGGCCCGCGAGGACAACGTCGAGGTGGCCGAGGCGCGCCGTCGCGGCCTCCGGCTGCTGCCGCGCTCGGCCGGGCTGGCAGCGACCATGGCCGGTCACCGGGTGCTCGCCGTCGCCGGCACCCACGGCAAGACCACCACCACCGGCCTGCTGACGAGTGCGCTCCTCGCGGCCGGCTCGGACCCGACGTACGCCGTGGGCGGGGTGCTCACCGCCACGGGCCGCAACGCCGACGCCGGCGCCGACGACCTCTTCGTCGCGGAGGCCGACGAGTCCGACGGCGCCTTCCTCGTCTACCGCCCGCACGCCGCGATCGTGACCAACGTCGAGGCCGACCACCTCGACAACTGGGGCACCGAGGAGGCCTACCACGCGGCGTTCGACGAGTTCGCCGACACGATCGACCGCGACGGCTTCCTGGTCTGCGTCGCCGACGACCCGGGCGCCCGCGCCCTGGCCGCGACCGCCCGGGCGACCGGCCTCGAGGTGATCACCGTGGGGGAGAGCGACGACTGCGACCTGCGGATCGTCGACCTCGTCCTCGACGGGAGCACCTCCACCAGTCACATCGTCCGCGACGGGGTCGACCTCGGCGAGCTGCGGCTGCGCATCCCGGGCCGTCACTACGTCCTCGACGCGGCGGCCGCCCTGGCGATGGGGCTGCGCCTCGGTTTCGCCTTCGACGAGCTCACCGCCGGTCTGGCCGCCTTCACCGGCACCGGTCGCCGGATGGAGCTCAAGGGCGAGGTGGCGGGAGTACGCGTCTACGACTCCTACGCCCACCACCACGTCGAGATCGCCGGTGACCTGCAGGCGGCCCGCTCGGTCGTCGGCGCCGGCCGGCTCGTCGTCGCCTTCCAGCCCCATCTCGTCTCGCGCACCCGCATCTTCGGTGCCCAGATGGGCGAGGCGCTGGGCGCTGCCGACGAGGTGGTGGTGCTCGACGTCTACCTCGCCCGCGAGGACGCCGACCCCGCCGTCACCGGCCGGCTGGTCGCCGACGCCGTCGCGCTGCCGGCCGACCAGGTCGTCTTCGAGCCCGACTTCGACGCTGTCCCCGCCGAGCTGGTCCGCCGGGCTCGGCCCGGCGACGTGATCTTGACCCTGGGCGCCGGCAGCATCACCCAGCTGGCCGCGCCGATCCTCGCTCTCCTCGAGGAACGCGATGGCTGAGACCCGTGAGGAACGGGCCGAACGCCTGACCCGTCAGCGTTTCGCGCGCCGGCAGTGGGCACGTCGCTGGATGCGCTGGAAGTACGTCGCCGCGTCGGTGCTGCTCGTGACCGCTCTCGTCACCGGTGTCTGGCTGGTGTTCTTCTCCTCCGCGCTGTCGGTCACGAAGGTCGAGGTCGCCGGCAACGAGCTGCTCTCCGACCAGCGGGTGCTGCGCATCGCCGCCGTGCCCGAGGGGGAGCAGCTGGCCCTCGTCGACCTCGCCGACGCTGCTCGTCGTGTGCAGACGCTCTCCGAGGTCAAGGACGTCGACGTCACCCGGGCGTGGCCCGACGGCGTGCTGATCACCGTGACCGAGCGCACCGCCGTGGCCATCGTGGAGCTCGGTGGCAAGATCCGCGGACTGGACGCCGAGGGCATCGTCTTCCGCGACTACAAGTCCGTGCCCAAGGGCATGCCCCGCGTCCGGCCGACCACGTCCACGGGCGCCGACGCGCTCAAGGAGGCCGCCGGAGTCGTGTCGTCGCTGCCCGACGACCTGGCCGGTCGGGTCGACCACGTCGAGGTGGAGACCATCGACCAGATCACCCTGGTGCTGCGCGACGGTCGCCAGGTGC
This sequence comes from Nocardioides sp. CF8, assembly GCF_000389985.1. Taxonomy (NCBI): domain Bacteria; kingdom Bacillati; phylum Actinomycetota; class Actinomycetes; order Propionibacteriales; family Nocardioidaceae; genus Nocardioides; species Nocardioides sp. CF8. The sequence continues at coordinate 2,621,579 of NZ_CM001852.1, read as the reverse complement.
TCTGGGGGAGTGCCGACGAGAGCAGCCTCAAGGCCACGGTCCTGGCGCAGCTGATCGTCGCCGTGCAGGCCGCGACCGTCTACGACGTCAGCGTGCCCGGCAGTCCCACGACCCGCTGAGAAATATCTGCCACATCCGCGCGCGGCGGCGTGTCGGTCCCGGTGACTCGGTCGTCGTGCCTACAGTCATGACCAACGCGAGGTTGACATAACTATAACCCTCAGGTTGACCGTTAGGGTTCCGCGGCACCGAGGGTGAGCAGCACAGAGATGCCAACCGGACGACTTCCCCGAAACCCGATTCGACCCCCACTTCACGAGAGGCCTGCAGCCATGGCAGCAGCACAGAACTACCTGGCGATCATCAAGGTCGTGGGTATCGGTGGAGGCGGCGTCAATGCCGTCAACCGCATGATCGATGTCGGCCTCAAGGGTGTCGAGTTCATCGCGATCAACACCGACGCCCAGGCCCTGCTCATGAGTGACGCCGACGTCAAGCTCGACATCGGTCGCGAGCTCACCCGCGGCCTCGGTGCCGGCGCCAACCCCGACGTGGGTGCGAAGGCAGCCGAGGACCACGCCGACGAGATCGAAGAGGTCATCAAGGGCGCCGACATGGTGTTCGTGACCGCGGGCGAGGGCGGTGGCACCGGCACGGGTGGCGCCCCGGTCGTCGCTCGCATCGCGCGCTCGCTCGGTGCCCTGACCATCGGTGTCGTGACGCGCCCCTTCGCCTTCGAGGGACGCCGTCGCGCCAACGCCGCGGAGGAGGGCATCAGCCAGCTCCGCGAAGAGGTCGACACCCTCATCGTCATCCCCAACGACCGGCTGCTCTCGATCAGCGACCGCAACGTCTCGGTGCTCGACGCCTTCAAGCAGGCCGACCAGGTGCTGCTGCAGGGTGTCTCGGGCATCACCGACCTGATCACCACGCCCGGCCTGATCAACCTCGACTTCGCGGACGTGAAGTCCGTGATGGCGAACGCCGGCTCCGCCTTGATGGGCATCGGCTCGGCCCGCGGCGAGGACCGTGCGGTGCAGGCGGCGGAGATGGCCGTCTCGTCCCCGCTGCTCGAGGCGTCCATCGAGGGTGCCCACGGCGTGCTGCTCTCCATCGCGGGTGGGTCCGACCTGGGCCTGTTCGAGATCAACGAGGCAGCTGCCCTGGTGTCGCAGTCCGCGCACGCCGAGGCCAACATCATCTTCGGTGCGACGATCGACGACGCGCTGGGCGACGAGGTCCGCGTGACCGTCATCGCGGCCGGCTTCGACGGTGGCATGCCCAAGCGCCGCTCCGAGGGCAACGTGCTGCGACCGACCAACCCGGTGCAGACCCAGGCCGAGACCCGGGCCGCGGCGCAGGAGCTGGCGGCGAGCAGGTCGACGACGCCCGACTCCGTGGTCGGTCGCACGACGCCGAACCCCGCGGCCCAGTCCTCCAACCCGGCGCCCGCCCAGTCGCCGAGCCAGTCCTCGACGCCGAGCCCGGCGCCGCGACCGACCCGCTCGGTGCAGTTCGACGACGACGACCTCGACGTGCCGGACTTCCTGAAGTAAGTGTTCGTCTTCCGCGACTCGCTGGAGGCCACGTCGACCACGTCCCGGGTCGACGTGGCCTTCACCGATTCCTCGATCGACCTGCAGGGCCTGCGCGACGACTTCCCGGAGCTGCTCGCGCACGTCGAGGGCGTGGTTGGGGTCCCGCTCGCCCGACTGTCCCAGGTGCACGGCGACGAGGTCGTCGTGGTGGACGCGCCGATGCCGCTCGGGCAGGTGCCCGACGGTGACGCCCTCGTCACCACGACGCGCGGTCTCGGGCTGATGGTCCGCGTCGCCGACTGCGTGCCGCTCGTGCTCGCCGACCCGGAGGCCGGCGTCATCGCTGCGGTCCACTCCGGCCGACCGGGCCTCGTGCTCGACATCGCGACCCGCACGGTCGAGGTCATGCGCCAGCACGGAGCCACCACCATCACCGGCTGGCTCGGTCCGCACGTGTGCGGCTCCTGCTACGAGGTGCCCGAGGAGATGCGCGCCGAGGTGAGCGCCCTCGTCCCCGAGGCGCACGCGCAGACCTCGTGGGACACCCCTGCCCTCGACATCGGTGCCGGTGTGCGGGCCCAGCTGTCGCGCGCCGGAGTCGAGGTGCTCGACGTCGGCGGCTGCACCCGCGAGGACCGTGGTCTGCACTCCTACCGCCGTGACGGTGCTGCCGCTGGACGGTTTGCCGGTCTGGTGTGGCTCTCATGACGCGCGCCGACGACCTCGCGGCCAACCTGCTCGCCGTACGCCGCCGCATCGAAGCCGCCTGTGCCGCGGCCGATCGCGACCCTGACGAGGTCGACCTCACCGTCGTGACCAAGAACTTCCCGGCCTCCGACGTGCGGATCCTGGCCGACCTGGGCGTCCGCGACGTGGGGGAGAACCGCCACCAGGAAGCCGCGGCCAAGGCTGCCGAGTGTGCCGACCTGCCGCTGCGCTGGCACTTCGTCGGCGGGCTGCAGAGCAACAAGGCAGCCGCCGTCGCGACCTATGCCGATGTCGTCGAGTCCGTCGATCGGCCCAAGCTCGTGAGCGGACTGCAACGCGGTGCGCACGAGCGCGGCCACGTCGTCGACGTGCTCCTGCAGGTCAGTCTCGACCAGCCCGGTGCCGAGCACCGTGCCGGAGCGGCACCGGCCGACCTGTCGGCGCTGGCCGCGGCCCTCGAGGCCGCCGGGTCCCTGCGGCTGTGCGGACTGATGGCCGTGGCCCCGCTGGGGGAGGACCCGGACGTCGCCTTCGCCCGCCTGTGCGAGATCCGCGAGGAGTTCCTCGCCGACCACCCGGGGGCCGCCATCCTCTCTGCCGGGATGAGCAACGACCTCGAAGCCGCGATCAGGCGCGGCGCGACACGCGTGCGTGTCGGCTCCGCGGTCCTCGGTCCGAGGCCATCGGTCAAGTAATGTCGCGAACAGACGTACACAACTCGCGAGTGCCCCAGGGCGCCGCGGCAACCGGAGGACCACTGTCATGAGCGGCGCAATGCGCAAGATCGGCGAGTACCTCGGCCTGCTCGAGGACTCCGGTCACTACGACGAGTTCGACGGCGACCACGAGACCAGCCAGCACGATGCGGTGGACGAGCGTCCGGTGCCGGCTGCGCGCGAGCGTCGTCCAGCCCCTGTGTCCGATCTCTCCGAGCGCCGTCGCCCGGCCTCGGTCACTCCTGGAGTAGTCGCCGAGTTGAGCCGAATCACGACCCTGCACCCCCGCAACTACAACGAGGCGCGCCTTGTCGGGGAGAACTACCGCGACGGCACGCCCGTCATCATGAACCTCTCCGAGATGGACGACAACGACGCCAAGCGCCTCGTCGACTTCGCGGCCGGCCTGATCTTTGCCACGCGTGGCAGCATCGAGCGCGTGACCAACAAGGTCTTCCTGCTCTCCCCGCCCAACGTCTCGGTCTCGACCGAGGACAAGGAGCGGATCGCGGAGAACGGCTTCTTCAACCAGAGCTGAGTGCCCGTGTCGTTCGTCTTCTCGATCCTCTACATCGCGGTCGGGATCTTCCTCGGCTGCCTGTGGGTGCGCTTCATCGTTGACTGGGTCCAGGTCTTCGCCCGGAGCTGGTCGCCGCGAGGCGTGCTGCTGGTGCTGCTCGAAGGTGTCTACTCGATCACCGATCCACCCATCAAGGCGCTGCGCCGGGTCATTCCGCCGCTGCGGATCGGCAATTTCGCCCTGGACCTGAGCTTCCTGATCGTGATGGTGGCGACGTATTTGGTGTGGGGCCTGATCGGCAGCGTTGCGAGGTAGAACCATCAGCCACACGGGTCACTGACGCCGTCCGTGCCGTGGGGTCTAGTGTGTCTGTGGATGCACAGGCTTGTCGTGCACAGTAATTTCCCTAATCTGTTAACCAGTTCGCCGACGTGAAAGTTTGGGTGAGGTCATGCCGCTGACGCCTGAGGACGTGAGTAACAAGCGATTTACTCCTGTCCGCCTCCGTGAGGGCTACGACATGGGAGAAGTCGACCAGTTCCTCGACGAGGTCGAAGCAGAGCTCGCCAGGCTGACCAAGGAGAACGAGGACCTTCGGTCCAAGCTCTCCGCGGCCCAGTCGGGTTCGCCGACGCCCGCAGCGGCCCCGGTCGCTGCCCCCGAGCCGGTCAAGGAGGAGAAGCCGACCCCGGCTCCTGCTCCCGTGCCGACGCCCGCTCCCGTGGCTGCTGCTGCTGCTGCTCCGGCCGGCGGCGTCGAGACCATCCGGGTCGAGACGGTCCCGCAGGCGTCCAACGCCGCGGCTCGTCTGCTCGAGCTCGCCACGCGCAATGCCGACGAGCTCGTCGAGGAGGCCAAGAACGAGGCCGACAAGGTCGTGGGCGCCGCCCGCACCAAGGCCGAGCGTCTCGAGGCCGAGTCCAAGGCCAAGTCCGACCGCCTCGAGGCCGACGCCCGCCAGCGTTCGCAGATGCTCGACTCGGAGACCGCCGAGCGTCGTCAGCAGATGTTCGGTGAGCTGGAGAAGGAGCGCGACAAGCTCAACGCAGAGGTCGAGACGCTGCGTTCCTTCGAGCGCGAATACCGCTCGCGCCTCAAGACCTACTTCACCCAGCAGCTCGAGTCGCTGCAGGGCAACGCGTCGGTGGCGGAGGTCCCCTCGGGCGACGCTCCCGCGCCGAAGCGCCTCCGCTCGATCCTGGGCGAGGAAGAGGGCTGACCAGCCCCCTCGCACCACGCACCACACGCATCTCGACAACGGCCGGTCCCTTCGCGGGGCCGGCCGTTCTCACCCCCATGGGCGAGCCGTTTGGAGCAGTGCTCCGCCAGCGACTACCCTCCTGCCACGTATGTGGCTCGGACCACACGACCCATGGCCCACAAGGAGGCCCCTTCCAATGGCACGCAGCACTCGCAAGTCCCTCGCCGGAAGCGCTGCTGCGGCGGCCAAGAAGGTGATCGGTCGACGCGGCGCGGCCACGACCACGGACACCGTCGCCAGTACGTCGAAGGCGCCGGCGAAGAAGGCTGCGCCGGCTGCGAAGAAGGCGCCGGCGAAGAAGGCTGCTCCGGCTGCGAAGAAGGCGCCGGCGAAGAAGGCTGCGCCCGCTGCGAAGAAGGCACCGGCGAAGAAGGCCGCTCCGGCTGCGAAGAAGGCACCGGCGAAGAAGACCGCGCCCGCTGCCAAGAAGGCCCCCGCCGCGAAGGCGCCGGCGAAGACCGTGGCGAAAAAGGTGGCACCCGCCAAGGCGGTGGCGACCGCGCCCGTGGCCAAGAAGGCGCCTGCCAAGACGGCCAAGAAGTCGGCCCCTGCTGCGAAGAAGACCGCCCCGAGGAAGGCGCCCATCTCGTCGCTGGCGGTCAAGGACGGCGAGGACGCCTGGACCAAGACGGACGTCAAGGAAGTGCTCGCCGAGCTGCACTTCCAGCGCGACAAGCTCGTCCACCTGATCGAGGACGCCGAGCACGACCTTCAGGGCCTGATGCGCGACGCCGGTGACGGTGCCGGGCACGACCAGGCCGACATGGGCGCGACCAGCTTCGAGCGCGACCACGAGCTGACGGTCGTCAACAACGAGCGCGACATGGTGGCCCAGATCGACCGCGCCCTGGGGCGCATCCACGACGGCACCTACGGCGTGTGTGAGTCGTGCGGTCAGCCGATCGGGAAGATGCGGCTCATGGCTTTCCCGCGTGCCACACTGTGCATGTCATGCAAGCAGCGCGAGGAGCGTCGCTGAATCCCAGCGACACGGGTCCGGTCTCCGGTGACTCCCGACGTCGCAGCACCTGGTGGCTCTTCGCAGTCGTCGGCGCGGTTGCCTACGTCCTGGACGTCGGCACCAAGCAGTGGGCGCTGACCGCGCTGGCCGACCGTGACATCAGCGTCGTGGGCGACCTGCTCGTCCTCCACCTCACGCACAATCCCGGTGCGGCGTTCAGCACCGGCACCGAGTTCACCGTGGTGCTCAGCTGTCTGGCGATCGTGGCGGTGTCCGTCGTCCTGGTGCTGAGCCTGCGGCTCGCCAGCCCGTTGTGGGCCGTGGGCCTCGGGCTGCTGCTCGGCGGCGTCGGCGGCAACCTCACCGACCGGATCGTGCGTGAGCCCGGCGTCCTGCGCGGCCACGTCATCGACTGGTTGATGCTGCCCCACTGGCCGGTCTTCAACATCGCGGACATGTGCATCGTCGGTGCTGCGGGCGTCATTATCATCCAGAGCATGCGCGGCGTGACCCTGCGCGGTGAGCGCATCCCCCCCACCACAGACTCGAGCAAGACATGACCAGCAGCTATGCCGACCACCGGACCGTGCTCGTGCCGGAGGGTCTCGCCGGGGAACGCGTCGACGCCGCCATGGCCCGGATGTTCGGGCTGTCGCGCACCAAGGCGGCCGACCTCATCTCCCAGGGCCTCGTGCAGGTCGACTCGGCCGCCGTCGGCAAGAGCGACCGGGTGCACGCCGGTGCCATGCTGGACGTGACGATCCCCGTTGAGAACGACCCGCTGGAGGTCCGCGCCGAGATCGTCGAGGGGATCAAGATCATCCACGACGACGACGCCATCGTGGTGATCGACAAGCCCGTCGGGGTCGCTGTCCACCCGTCTCCCGGCTGGTCCGGCCCGACCGTGGTCGGCCACCTCGCCGGTGCTGGCTTCCGGATCTCCACCTCCGGTGCCAAGGAGCGCGAGGGCATCGTCCAGCGCCTCGACGTCGGCACCTCGGGCGTGATGGTGATCGCGAAGTCCGAGCACTCCTACTCCGTGCTCAAGAACGCCTTCCGCCACCGCACGGTCGACAAGACGTACCACGCGCTCGTGCAGGGCCACCCCGACCCGCTGAGCGGCACGATCGACGCACCCATCGCGCGGCACCCGAAGTTCGACTACAAGTTCGCGGTCATGGCCGACGGCCGGCACAGCGTCACCCACTACGAGACGCTCGAGGCACACCGCTTCGCCTCGCTGCTGGAGATCCACCTCGAGACCGGCCGCACCCACCAGATCCGGGTGCACATGGCCGCGCTCAAGCACCCCTGCGTCGGCGACATCACCTACGGCGCCGACCCCACGCTGACCAAGCGCGTCGGCCTCGAGCGTCAGTGGCTGCACGCCCTGAAGCTCGGGTTCGAGCACCCGGACAGCGGCGACTACGTCGAGTACGAGTCGACGTACCCCGATGACCTTGCCCACGCGCTCGAGGTCATCCGAGATGAGCACTGACGCAGCTCTCAGGCTCGCCACGGAGGCGGACCTCCCGACGGTCGCGGAGGTCTACCTCGCGGCCCGGGCCGTGGCTGCGATGCCCCCGGGCATCCATCCGCCCGACGACGTGCGCTCCTGGGTCCGCACGTGGGACCTCACCGAGCGCGAGGTCTGGGTCGCGGAGCACGGCGGAGCCGTCGTCGGCTTCGCCAACCTGACTCCCACCTGGCTCGACGGCCTGTACGTCGACCCGGGTGCCCAGCGAGGGGGCATCGGCTCGACCCTTGTCGAGCTGGCCAAGTCCGTGCGCCCGGACGGCTTCGGGCTGTGGGTCTTCGAGGTCAATGAGCCGGCCCGGGCGTTCTACCGCCGGCACGGCTTCGTGGAGCTCGAGCGCACCGACGGCTCGGCCAACGAGGAGCACGCGCCGGACCTCAAGCTGGTGTGGCCGGGGGCGGACCCGCTGGCCCACTACCGGTCGCTGATCGACGACGTCGACCTCGTCCTCGGTGACGTCCTGGCCCGCCGGGCAGCCCTGACCCGGGTCGTCCGCGACCACAAGCGCACGGTCTCGTCGGTCGAGGACCCGGCCCGGGACGCCGAGCGCGAGCTCGAGATCGTCGACCGGGTGGCCGCGATCGTGCCCGAGCTCGGCCCCGAGCGGGTCGCGCGGATCATGCACGCGATCATCAGTGAGTCGCTGGACGCGTCGCGATGAGCGTCCTCCTGCACCTCAACGGGGCGCCGGGGGTGGGGAAGTCGACGATCGCGGAGCGGCTGGTCGCGACGCGCCCCGGTTGGCTCAACTGCGACATCGACTTCCTGCGCGCTCTCATGGGCGGGTGGCGCGACGACTACGTCGGTGCCGGCGCCCGGATCCGCCCACTGGCCAGGGAGCTGATGGCCGCCCAGCTCGCCACGGGTCGAGGTGTCGTCCTGCCGCAGCTGATCATGGAGGACCGTGAGCTGTCCCAGTTCAGGTCACTGGCCACGGTGTGCGGCGTCCCCTACGTGCACGTCTACATCGAGGCCCCCGACGAGGAGCTGGCGATGCGGTGGCAGCGTCGCTCCGACAAGCAGTGGGTCTCCGCGTCCCAGCGCATCCTGCGCTCGCTGGGCGGCACCGAGGCGGTCCTGATGGCCGGTGCGCTCGCCCGCGAGCTCGCGGTCGTCGACCGGGCGGTGTTCGTGCGGTCGGACCGGGGTCGCATCGACGTGGCCGTCGACCAGATCGACAACCTCGTGTCCTAGATTGCTCGCCATGCAGCTGGACGGGGAAATGGCCGAGCGCTACCGCGACTTCGCGGCGTACGCCGAGGGGGATTCGGACTGCTTCGTCGACTGGGCCCTCGGCGTGGCCGAGGACGCCGAGATCCACGGCTGGCTGGCCGAGCTGCCGCGCCTCAAGCAGCAACCCAACCTGGTCTTCGCCGCGGCGCGGCTGCACGGCGCGGCGGCGCCGAGCCCCTACGCCGAGCTGAGGCGGACCCTGCTCGAGCACGAGACGGCGATCAAGGAGACCATCCGCGAGCGCGCCACCCAGACCAACGAGGTCGGCCGGCTCGCCACGCTGGTGCCGGTGTTCGCGCAGGTCGCGGAGCAGTCCGGTCCCTTGAGCCTGGTCGAGGTCGGTGCCAGCGCCGGGCTCTGCCTGTTCCCCGACCGCTACGACTACGCGTGGCCACCGCTGGGCGCGCTGACCGGCAGTGGTGGACCGACCCTGCGCGCCGACGCGAGCGGCGACGTCCCGCTCCCGCGCAGCCACCCGGAGGTCGCCTGGCGGGGCGGGGCGGACCTCAACCCCCTCGACGTACGCGACGACGAGGCGATGGCGTGGTTGCGCACCCTCGTGTGGCCCGAGCAGCAGGAGCGGCGCGAGCGGCTCGAGCAGGCGGTCCGGATCGCAGCCGAGGACCCGCCCGAGATCATCCGGGGCGACCTCTTCGAGGCGCTGCCCGGCCTGGTGGCCGAGGCGGGCAGGCACGGGACGCCCGTCGTGTTCCACAGCGCGGTGATCGCCTACCTCGAGGTGGGGGAGCGAGCGCGCTTCCACGACCTGATGACGGGGCTCGTGGCCGACGGGACGTGCCGGTGGGTGAGCAACGAGGCCCCGCACGTCCTGCCCCTGGTCCGTGGCGATCTCGAGGTGCCCGTGGGCCGGTTCGTGCTGGGGCTGGACGGTCGTGCGGTGGCCCTGACGCACGGTCACGGGCACGCGATCGACTGGCTCTGAGCGCTCCGCGAACGGCACCGAGTGTCCTGTCGGTGGGCCCTGACAGACTGACGTAGGCTGGCGCCCTTCCCCCTCAGACGCGTCGGTGACCCACTCGATTGCGGCATTCCTGCGACCCCCCGGAAGGTGTGGAAGACCCCCTCATGTCGGCCGGCTCAGGAGACAACTTCGCGCACCTGCACGTCCACACCGAATACTCGATGCTGGACGGCGCGGCCCGGCTGAAGGACCTCGCCGAGCGCACCGCCGAGCTCGGCATGCCGGCGGTGGCGATGACCGACCACGGCAACGTGTTCGGCGCCTACGAGTTCTACCGCCAGTGCAAGGCCGCCGGGGTCAAGCCGATCATCGGCATGGAGGCCTACTTCACGCCCAACATCAGCCGGTTCGAGCGCAAGCGGGTCAACTTCTACAAGGGCGGTCCCGACGACGTCTCCAGCCGTGGTGCCTACACCCACATGACGCTGCTGAGCGAGACCACCGAGGGGATGCACAACCTCTTCCGGCTCTCGACGGGCGCCTGGCGCGACGGCTTCTTCCAGCACCCGCGCGCCGACCGCGAGCTGCTCTCGCAGCACAGCGCCGGCATCATCGGCACGACCGGCTGCCCCAGTGGTGAGATCCAGGTCCACCTGCGCCACGACAACTACGCCGCGGCCCGCCAGACCGCCGCGGACTACCAGGAGATCCTGGGGCGCGACAACTACTTCATGGAGCTGATGGACCACGGCCTCGACATCGAGCGTCGGGTCCGCGAGGGGCTGCTGAAGCTCGCCAAGGACCTGCAGATCCCGCTCCTGGCCACCAACGACTCCCACTACGTCCGCCAGGAGGACGCGAAGTCCCAGGAGCACCTGCTCTGCATCAACTCCGGCTCCACGATGGACATCCCGGCCGGCGACGGTCCCGGCCAGCGGTTCGCGTTCTCCGGCGACGGCTACTACATCAAGTCGCCCGCCGAGATGCGTTCGCTGTGGGTCGACAAGTACGACCTCCGCGAGGCCTGCGACAACACGCTGTGGATCGCCGAGCGCTGCGACGTGGCCTTCACCGAGGGCAGCGGCACCTTCATGCCGAAGTTCCCCTGCCCCGAGGGGGAGAACGAGGACTCCTGGCTGGTCAAGGAGGTCGAGCGCGGCCTGCACGTCCGCTACCCCGCCGGCATCCCGGACGCCGTGCGCAAGCAGGCCGACTTCGAGGTCGGCGTCATCACCAGCATGGGCTTCCCCGGCTACTTCCTCGTCGTGGCCGACTTCATCAACTGGGCCAAGAACAACGGCATCCGCGTCGGCCCCGGCCGCGGCTCGGGTGCGGGCTCGATGGTCGCCTACGCCATGCGCATCACCGACCTCGACCCGTTGGTGCACGGCCTGATCTTCGAGCGGTTCCTCAACCCCGACCGCGTCTCGATGCCCGACTTCGACATCGACTTCGACGAGCGCCGTCGAGGCGAGGTCATCCGCTACGTCACCGAGAAGTACGGCGACGAGCGCGTCTCCTACATCGTCACCTACGGCACCATCAAGGCCAAGCAGGCCGTCAAGGACTCCTCGCGCATCCTCGGCTACCCGTTCGCGATGGGCGACCGGATCACCAAGGCGATGCCGGCCGCGGTCATGGGCAAGGACGTGCCGCTGCAGGAGATCTTCAACTCCGAGCACAAGCGCTACGGCGAGGGCGGCGAGTTCCGCGCGCTCTACGAGTCAGACAACGATGTCAAGAAGGTCGTCGACACCGCAGTCGGCATCGAGGGCCTCAAGCGGCAGTGGGGCGTGCACGCGGCCGGCGTGATCATGTCCAGCGAGCCGCTCCTCGACATCATCCCCATGCTCAAGCGCCCCTCCGACGGCGCGATGATCACCCAGTTCGACTACCCGACGTGTGAGTCGCTGGGCCTGATCAAGATGGACTTCCTCGGGCTGCGCAACCTCACGGTGCTCGACGACGCGGTGAAGAACATCGCCGTCAACCGGGGCGAGGAGGTCGTGCTCGAGGACCTCGAGCTGACCGACGAGGCGACGTACAAGCTCCTCCAGCGCGGCGACACGCTCGGCGTCTTCCAGCTCGACGGTGGCCCGATGCGGGCGCTGCTGCGCTCGATGCGACCCGACACCTTCGAGGACATCTCGGCCGTGGGCGCGCTCTACCGCCCCGGCCCGATGGGCGCCGACTCGCACAACAAATATGCCCGCCGCAAGACCGGCCGTGAGCCGGTCGAGGCGCTGCACCCCGAGCTGGCCGAGGCCCTCGAGGACGTGCTGGGCGAGACCTACGGCCTGATCGTCTATCAGGAGCAGGTCATGGCCATCGCCCAGAAGCTCGCGGGCTACACGCTGGGACAGGCCGACATCCTGCGCCGCGCGATGGGCAAGAAGAAGAAGGAGGAGCTGGACAAGCAGTTCGCCGGCTTCTCCGCGGGCATGACCGAGCGCGGCTACAGCCACGCCGCGATCAAGGCCCTGTGGGACACGCTGCTGCCCTTCTCCGACTACGCCTTCAACAAGGCCCACTCCGCGGCCTACGGCCTGGTGTCCTACTGGACCGCCTACCTCAAGGCCAACTACCCGGCCGAATACATGGCGGCGCTGCTGACCTCGACGCGCGACGACAAGGACAAGTCCGCGATCTACCTCAACGAGTGCCGCCGGATGAAGATCCAGGTGCTGCCGCCCGACGTCAACGAGTCGCACGCCAACTTCACCCCGGTCGGCAACGACATCCGCTTCGGCCTGACCGCGATCCGCAACGTCGGCGTCAACGTCGTCGAGGGCATCGTCACGGGGCGCCAGGAGGCGCGCTACGCCGACTTCAACGACTTCATGGCCAAGGTGCCGGTCCACGTCTGCAACAAGCGCGTCATCGAGTCGCTGATCAAGGCCGGCGCGTTCGACGAGATGAAGCACAAGCGCCGGGCCCTCGTCACGATCCACGAGATGGCCGTGGACCAGTACATCGACATCAAGAAGAACGAGGCGATCGGCCAGGACTCGCTGTTCGGCGGCCTCGACGAGGCCGACGGCGGGTTCGGCGTCAACGTCGCGATCCCGGAGATCGACGACTGGGACAAGATGACGCTGCTGGGGCACGAGCGCGAGATGTTGGGCCTCTACGTCTCCGACCACCCGCTGCTCGGTCTCGAGCACGTCCTGCAGACCGGCACCGACTGCACCATCGGTCAGCTGATGCTCGACGAGGACCGCCCGCACGGCTCGACGCTGACGATCAGCGGCCTGGTGACGAGCGTCCAGCGCAAGATCACCAAGAAGGGCGACTCCTGGGCGACCGTGACCCTTGAGGACCTCGACGGCGCGATCGAGGTGCTGCTGTTCCCGAGCGCCTACCAGCTCGCCTCCACCCACCTGGTCGAGGACGCGATCATCCGGGTCAAGGGCCAGCTCTCCCGGGACAAGGACCAGCCCGAGCTCCGGGCCCAGGAAGTCAGCGTGCCCGACCTGTCCGACGGTCCGTCGGGCCCGGTCACGGTCAACCTGCCCCAGACGCGGATCAACCCGGGCGTGGTCGACAGCCTCAAGGACGTGCTCGCCACCCACCCCGGCGTGACCGAGGTGCTGCTCAACGTCCGCATGCGCGACAAGACGATCGTGCTCAAGGTCGGCGACCACCACCGCGTGACTCCTTCGCCGGCCCTGTTCGCCGACCTCAAGCAGCTGCTCGGCCCGGGGTGCCTGTCGGGATGAGCCTGCGCAGTGGTGCGGCCGTCCAGGCGGTCGTCTTCGTGGCCGTGTTCGCGCTCTCCGGCGCGCTGGCAGGCGTGCTCTGGGAAGCCCTGTGGGACGCCCCCGACGGCGTCGCCTACCAGGACCAGTGGTTCCTCGAGCCCGCCGGACCCGACCACGCCTTCTCCGGGACGGGTTGGTACGTCGTGGTGGCGGTGCTCGCCGGCGCGGTGACCGCCTTCGCGCTGGCCTGGTGGTGGCCCCGGCACGCGCTGGTGGGCTTCGGTGCGATCGTCGTGGGCTCGGTGCTGGCCGCGTGGGTGATGTTCCAGGTCGGGCACGCCCTGGGCCCGCCCGACCCGCGAGTCCTGGCGGTGGGCGAGGACGACCTCACCCCCATCCCCAGTGACCTCACGCTTGCCGGGGCCAGCGCCTATGCGGCGTTCCCGATCGGCGCGATGCTCGCCTGCGTCTACATATTCCTGGTCGCGGCCGGTCGAGACACCGGACACCGGGCTTCGGCAGTGGGGACCGGGTCCGCTCGGTAGGCTGCGGCCCTCACGCATCCAGCGTTTTTCGACGGGGGTTCTCATGTCCAACACCACTCCACCAGGCTCCGGCGGCCCGGAATTCCTCGAGTCGTCCGCGGGCGCTCCGGTCGCCGGCGATCCGGCTGGTTCCAGCGACAGCCGCAAGCGCCTGCTGGCCCTCGGTGGCCTCGTCGGCGTCCTCGCGGTGGGTGGCGGCGCGGTGTGGGCTGCGTCCTCCTTCCTCGGCACCGGATCACAGCCGGCCGAGGCCATGCCGGCCAGCACCCTCGGTTACGTCAGCATCGACCTCGACCCGAGCGGCGCGCAGAAGATCGAGGCGATCAAGACCCTGCGCAAGTTCCCCATGTTCCGGGACCGCATCGGCCTGGAGACCGACGACGACCTGCGTGAGCGGCTCGTCGAGGAGATCGTGAAGTCGGGGGAGTGCGAGGGTCTCGACTACGCCGAGGACGTCGAGCCCTGGCTCGGCGACCGGGCAGCGATGGGCGCCGCCGACCTCGGCGGCGACACCCCGGCGCCGATCCTCGTGGTCCAGGTCAAGGACGCAGGCAAGGCCGAGGACGGTCTCGACCACCTCTTCGAGGTGTGTGGCGGTGACGCGGAGGAGTCGGAGGACGCCGGCGGCTACGTCATCTCCGGCGACTGGATCGTGATCGGCAAGAACGAGGCCGAGGCCCAGCAGGTCGTCGACGCCACCGAGCAGGGCTCGCTGGCCGACGACGATGACTTCCAGCAGTGGACCGGCGAGGCGGGTGAGCCCGGGATCGTGAGCATGTATGCCGCCCCCGAGGCCGGCGAGTTCCTCGGCCGCTACCTCGCCGACATGGGTGCCATGGGCGGCATGCTCGGTGGGCCCTCGCTCGACATGAACGAGTTCGACCCTGGCACCGGCGAGCTCGAGCCGCCCACGCCGGGCGAGTCGCCGAGCGTCCCCCCGGAGGTCCAGGAGGCGCTGGCGGACTTTCAGGGCGCTGCCGCCACCATGCGCTTCGACGACGGCTCCTTCGAGGTCGAGGTCGCCGGCAACGCCGGCATGACCAGCGCCACGCTGCTCGCGGCCGAGGACGGCGCCGACGGCATCGCCGACCTGCCCGAGGACACCATCGCGGCCTTCGGCATGGGCTTCACCGACGGCTGGTTCCAGACGGTCCTCGACCAGATGGCCGCCACGAGCGGCGAGTCGCCCGACGAGTTCGTGACGATGCTCTCGGAGGAGACCGGGCTCGACCTGCCCGAGGACGCCGAGAGGCTGCTTGGCGAGGCCGTCACCATCTCGCTCGGTGGTGACTTCGATCCCGAGGCCTTCTTCAACGGTGGCCCGGCCGAGCTCCCCGTCGGCGTCACGATCGAGGGGGACCCGGCCGAGATCGAGTCGGTGCTGGACAAGCTTCGTCCGCAGCTGGGTGAGGAGGCCTCGCTCCTCGAGGCCGAGAGCGACGACGACTCGGTCACCATCAGTCCCAACGCCGACTACCGCGCCACCCTCCTGGAGGACGGCGGCCTCGGCGACTCGGCGGCCTACACGTCGGTCGTCGAGGGCGCCGACGACGCGAGCGTCGTGCTGTTCGTCAACTTCGATGCCGGCAACTGGCTCTCCGACCTCGCCGGCGACGACCCGACCGCCGCGGAGAACGCGGAGCCGCTGTCGGCTTTCGGCATCACCGGCTGGATGGACGGCGACACGTCGCACACGATCATGCGGCTCACCACCGACTGATCGCGGAGCCAGCCCTACCGCCCGACCCGGTCCGTGACCGCCTCGGTGGTCGCGACCAGGTCGGACGGAGCCAGCTCCAGGTCGAGGCCGCGACGTCCGCCCGAGACGAAGATCGTGCCGTGCTCGAGCGCGGACTCGTCGAGCACGGTCCGGTGACGCTTCTTCTGCCCAACAGGGGAGATGCCGCCGGCGACGTAGCCCGTGGCGCGCTCGGCCGCGCCCACCTCGGCCATCACTGCCTTGCTGCCGCCGAGGGACCGCGCCAGCGCCTTGAGGTCGAGCTGCCCGGCGACGGGCACGATCGCGACCACGAGCTCGCCGTCGAGGACTGCCAGCAGGGTCTTGAACACGCGGGCCGGCTCCACGCCGAGCGCCGCGGCGGCCTCCAGGCCGTACGACGCGGCGCGCGGGTCGTGGTCGTAGGCGTGCAGCTCGAACCCGACGCCGGCCGCGGTCAGCGCCAGCGTCGCCGGGGTGCCGCCCGCCGGGCGCTTCTTCTTCGCCATCGCGATCGCCTCAGTTGGGGGACCAGGCGGTGCGCGCGACGTCGGTCGCCGGCAGCGACGGGATGACGTTGATGGCGCGCAGCTCCTCGCGCAGCAACGAGGTCACCAGCTCCAGCCGGGCCTCCGGGCTCTCCGCCTCCAGCAGCGACTGCCGCTCGGCCATCGGCAGCGGGGCGAGCGCGGCCAGGGTCCAGGAGAGATAGCCGGGATCGCTCGGGAGGCTGCCGGAGAAGGTTGTGCCCTGCATGTCGCTGACGGCCGCGCGATAGGCGGTGAAGGTGGCGCGGGCCCGGTCGTGGAGCTCCCGGCTGCCCTCGATCGGCTGGTCGGGGGACTCGGTGACCTCGCCGTTGGCGAACTCGCCGGACGTCTCCAGGCCGCCGAGGACGATCCGGTCGCGGCCGGTCGCGATGATCTCGAAGGTGCCGTCCTCGTTGCTCTCGACGTCGGTCAGCTGCATCCGCACACCGACGCGGTAGAGCGACTGGGCCCCGTGGTCGCCGACCTCGTAGCCCTCCCGGATGGCGACCGTGCCGAAGACGCGCTCGGCGGGGTCGTCGATGCTGAGCAGGTGGTGCACCAGGGCGCGGTAGCGGTCCTCGAACACGTGCAGCGGGACGGAGACGCCGGGGAACAGCACCGTGTTGAGCGGGAACATCGGCAGCGTCTGCATCACGCTCAACAACCTAACGGGTCGGCGGTCCCTGTCCACCGACCGTCGAGAAGGTCCGGTTGCGCGCGGCGACTCCCTAGAATCGATCCATGATCCGCCGCATTGACCTCAGGGGCACCCAGCGGGGCACCGTCGACCACAGCGCCGTGCTGCCGCGCGCCGACTTCGACGTGGAAGCCGCGACCCATCAGGTGCGGCCCACCCTGGAGGCCGTGCGCACCCGCGGCGAGGAGGCCGTGGTCGAGCTCACCGAGCGCTTCGACGGAGTGCGCCTCACCGACCTCGCGGTGCCGGCCGCTGCCCTGGAGCAGGCGCTGGCGGGACTCGACCCGAAGGTCCGTGCCGCGCTGGACGAGTCGATCCGGCGACTGCGCCAGACCTGCGTGGCGGACCTCGAGGAGGACACCGTCATCGAGGTCGCGCCCGGCGCCGTCGTGACGCACCGGTCCGTCCCCGTGGACCGCGTCGGCCTCTACGTCCCCGGCGGCACCGCACCCCTCGTCTCGACGGTCGTGATGAACGTCGTGCCCGCCCAGGTCGCCGGCGTCGGCTCGATCGCGCTGTCCGCGCCGCCGACCAAGGCCACCGGCCTGCCGGACCCGTCCATCCTGGCCGCCTGCGCGCTCCTCGGTGTCGAGGAGGTCTACGCCGTCGGCGGCGCCCAGGCGATCGCGATGTTCGCCTACGGCGCCGGCCCGTGCCGCCCGGTCGACATGGTGATCGGCCCCGGCAACCTCTACGTCACCGCTGCGAAGCGACTGCTGCGCGGCGTGGTCGGCATCGACTCCGAGGCCGGCCCGAGCGAGATCGCGATCCTCGCCGACGACACCGCCGAGGCTGCCTATGTCGCCGCCGACCTCATCACCGAGGCCGAGCACGGCGGGACCTCCGCGTCGGTGCTGGTGACCGACTCGGTCGCGCTGGCCGACGACGTCGAGGCCGAGCTGACCAAGCAGGTCGCCGTGACCCGTCACGGCGAGCGGATCGGCGAGGCGCTGGCCGGTCAGCAGTCCGCCATCGTGCTGGTCGACGACATCGACCACGGCCTCGAGGTCGCCAACGCCTATGCCTGCGAGCACCTCGAGATCCACACCCGTGACGCTCGGGCCGTGGCGGCGAGGGTCCGCAACGCCGGTGCTGTCTTCGTGGGCCCCTGGTCGCCGGTCGCGGTGGGGGACTACTGCGCAGGCTCCAACCACGTGCTGCCCACGGGCGGCTGCGCCTGCCACTCCTCGGGGCTGAGCGTGCGCTCGTTCCTCAAGCAGATGCACGTCGTCGACTACACCCGCGAGGCCCTCGCGGAGGTGGCCGGTCACGTCGTGGCGCTGGCCGAGGCGGAGGACCTGCCCGGTCACGGTGCCGGCGTGAGCGCGCGGTTCGCCCGATGACCTTTCCTCCGATCCGGGAGGAGCTGCGCGGCATCGAGCCCTATGGCGCCCCGCAGCTCGACGTGCCCGTGCAGCTCAACGTCAACGAGAACCCCTACGGCCCCTCACCCGAGGCGGTGGCCGACATCGCGGCAGCCGTCGCGGGTGCCGCGGCCACGCTCAACCGCTACCCCGACCGCGAGTTCACTGCCCTGCGCGAGGGGTTGGCGGCGTACCTCAACACGTCGGGCGGGAGCGGCATCACGCCCGAGATGGTGTGGGCGGCCAACGGGTCCAACGAGGTGATGCTGCAGATCCTGCAGGCCTTCGGCGGCCCGGGGCGCACGGCGCTGAGCTTCGCCCCGACCTACTCGATGTATCCCGAATACGCGCGCGACGCGATGACCGAGTGGGTCGTCGGCCACCGCGCCGAGGACTTCTCCCTCGACCTCGACGCCGCCCGTGGGCTGATCCTCGAGAAGCAGCCGTCCGTCGTGCTGCTGCCGTCGCCCAACAACCCGACCGGCACGGCGCTGCCGCCCGAGGCGGTCTCGATGCTCTGCGAGGCAGCCGGTGACGGGATCGTCGTCGTCGACGAGGCGTACGGCGAGTTCCGCCGCTCGGGCACGCCGAGCGCGCTCGAGCTGCTGTCGAAGCACCGCAACCTCGTGGTCAGCCGGACGATGAGCAAGGCCTTCGCGCTGGCCGGTGCCCGGCTCGGCTACCTCGCTGCGGACCCGGCGATCTGCGACGCGATCCGGGTCGTGCGCCTGCCCTACCACCTCTCCGCCGTCACCCAGGCGACCGCGTCGGCCGCCCTGCGGCACGCGCCGGAGCTGCTGGGCAACGTCGCCGAGCTGCGCGCCGAGCGGGACCGCACGGTGGAGTGGTTGGGCGAGCAGGGATTCGTGGTCGCGGACAGCGACGCGAACTTCGTGCTGTTCGGGATGTTCGCCGACCGGCACGCCGTCTGGCAGGGTCTGCTGGAGCACGGCGTGCTGATCCGGGAGACCGGGCCTGACGGCTGGCTGCGGGTGTCGATCGGGACTGCCGACGAGATGACCGCGTTCAAGGACGCACTGACTGTTGTTGTGAAGACCGAGCCGATGAGGGACCAGACATGAGCCGTACTGCCAGCGTCGAGCGGGCGACCAAGGAGTCACAGATCAAGGTCGAGCTCGACCTCGACGGCACCGGTCGCTCCGACATCACCACCAACGTCGGGTTCTACGACCACATGCTCACCGCCTTCGCGCGGCACTCGCTCATCGACCTCAAGGTGCACGCCAACGGCGACACCCACATCGACGCCCACCACACCGTCGAGGACACCGCGATCGTGCTCGGCCAGGCGCTGCGCCAGGCCCTGGGCGACAAGGCCGGCATCCGCCGCTTCGGCGACGCGACCGTGCCGCTCGACGAGGCGCTCGTGCAGGCTGTCGTCGACGTCTCCGGTCGGCCCTACTGCGTGCACACCGGTGAGCCCGAGGGCCAGATCTATGTCGCGATCGGCGGCAACGACGTCAACGGCGCCGCCTACCAGGGCTCCTTGACGCGTCACGTCTTCGAGACCATCTCCTTCCACGCCCACCTCGCGCTGCACGTCCGCGTGCTGGCCGGTCGCGACCCGCACCACCTGGTCGAGGCGCAGTTCAAGGCGTTCGCGCGCGCGTTCCGCGACGCGATCGCCTTCGACCCGCGTGAGCAGGGCGTCCCGTCGACCAAGGGCACCCTCTGAGCACCCAGGCCCCGGTCGTCGTCGTCCTCGACTACGGCTCCGGCAACATCCGGTCGGTCGTCCGCGCGGCCGAGCGGGCCGGCGCCACCGTCGTGCTGACCGACGACTTCCAGACCGCGCTCGACGCCGACGGGCTGATCGTCCCCGGCGTCGGTGCCTATGCCGCGTGCATGGAGGGCCTGCGGGCCGTCAAGGGGGACCGCATCATCGGTCGCCGCCTCGCCGGCGGCCGGCCGGTGCTCGGCATCTGCGTCGGCATGCAGATCCTCTTCGCGCGCGGTGTCGAGCACGGCGTCGAGACCGAGGGCTGCGACGAGTGGCCCGGCACCGTCTCGCGCCTCGAGGCCCCCGTCGTCCCGCACATGGGCTGGAACACCGTCTCGGTGCCGGACGGCTCCGCGCTGTTCGCCGGCGTCGAGGACGATCGCTTCTACTTCGTGCACTCCTACGCCGCCCGCAGCTGGGACCTCGTCACCAACGACCGTACCTCCGCGCCGCTCGTGACATGGGCCGAGCACGGCGGCGACCGGTTCGTCGCCGCCGTCGAGAACGGACCGCTCTCGGCCACCCAGTTCCACCCCGAGAAGTCCGGGGACGCGGGCGCCCGGCTGCTGCACAACTGGATCCAGTCGCTGTGAGGCCGGCGCTCCGGGCGGCTGTGCCCCGGGGCTGCTCTCCTGCGTAAGGGCGTTGCCCCGGGACACCCACCACCTCGGCTGCGCCTGCAGCCGCGCCCCCGTCGGATGGTCAGGCGCTGATCGCTGTCCTGTCCTGGTCGCCGTCGAGGGCGACCTCGATCTTGCGGGGCTTGGCCCGTTCCGCGATCGGCACGACGAGGCGCAGCACCCCGTCGCCGTACGCCGCCTCGATCTGCTCGAGGTCGAGGTTGTCCCCAAGCACGAGCTGGCGGCTGAACAGGCCGCGCGGGCGCTCGGAAGCGAGGGACTCCCAGTCGCCGTTGGGGGCGACCCGTTCGGCGCGGACCGTCAGCACGTTGCGCTCGACGTCGAGGTCGATGCTGTCGCGGGCGACACCGGGCAGGTCGAACTCGATGACGAAGCGGTCGCCTTCGCGCCACGCGTCCATCGGCATCACTGCCGGTCGGCTGGTGGTGCCGAGGACCTGCTGGGCCAGCCGGTCGAGGTCACGGAAGGGATCGGTCGTACGAAGCAACATCACTACCTCCTGGCTCTGTTTCTCCGAGCCCCGCGGCTCGGATCTGAAATGGTTGTTGCAGGTTTTATATACTCATTGTGTGAGCAGAAATCAAGACTCCCAGGTGGCCCGCAGCGAGGGCGTCTTCGCGATCTCCGTGGCGGCGAACATGGTGTCCATGGAGATCGCGAACCTGCGCGTCTACGAGCGTCGAGGACTGGTCCTACCCGACCGCACGGCAGGCGGGTCACGCCTCTACAGCAGCGAGGACATCACCCGGCTGCACCGCATCCGCGAGCTGCTCGCTGCCGGGCTCAACCTGGCCGGAGTGGGTCGCGTCCTGGTCCTCGAGGAGCGGGTGCGGACGCTCGAGGCGCGGCTCGCCGACGAGCAGGGCGAGCCTGTGGCCGACGGCTGACTCCCCATCGGCTCGCAGCGGCTCACATCGAGCTGAGATGGTCGTCGTCGATCAGGCGTTGCACGAGCTGTCAGGTGTGCCGACGAAGACCGGGAGGTCGAAGACGGTCAGGCCATGATCGGCGAGGAGGCTGCCAGTGCGATCTCCGGCTGGACACTGATCCACGCCTCCTTCTCGATGCACCCGTCGGGCCGGAACACCACCCGCAGGTCCACCAGGTGCTCGTTTCCCGGGGCCAGGGCCAGGTCGAGAGGTGCCACTGCTTCGACGGCGTCGCCAGCCGGCACCGCGATGCCGCCGATGTGGGTGACCTCGAAGCTCGATCCTGCCCGCGGGCCGCTGACCGGCACGGTGACATCGCCCAGGTGCACGTCGCGGTCCCCCTGGTTGAGCACCCTGATGGTGAGGGTGCAGGTGAAGTCACGGCGCAGGGGGATGGCCACCCGCTCGAACCCGGTCATCCGGTCCGCCAGCGAGGTCGGCTCGGTGCCGTCGCAGTGTGGAACGCCGGTCACGGCCACCACGCGAAGGGTGGCCCGGTGGCCGGTCCACCAGACAGCGCCCAGGACCACGAGCAGCGTGACGAGACCCCCCGCCACAGCGGCAGGAAGAAGGCGACGTGGGCGGAGACCGTGGTGGGGCACGACGGCATCATGCCGGACGGAGGACGTGGTGCGAGCGCGATCGCCTGCCATGCTGGCGACGTGACCTACTCAGCGCGCCAGATCGTGATGCTCCTATGCGGCTGCGTGGTGCTCGGGATCGGTGTCGGGATGTTCCTGACCGCCGACCTCGGGTCGGACGGCTACTCGACGCTCGTCAACGGCATCGCGATCAGCACCGGCCTGGCCTTCTGGATCGCCAACCTGCTGGTCGGCATCGCGCTCGTCACGATGGCGGCCGCGCGCCGGGTCCGCCCCGGCCTCGGCACCGTGGTCCAGGTCGTGCTGGTGGGGTTGACGGTGACCGCGACGCTGGACGTGCTCAGCACGCCCGACCCGCTGGTGTGGCGGGTGCTGCTGCTGGCCGCGGCCTTCCCCGTGCTCGCGGTCGGGGTGGCGGTCTATCTCGGCAGCCACACGGGCGCCGGACCGGCCGAGGCTGCCGCGCTGGCCTGGGATCCGCCGATCGCCTTCAAGTGGAGCTACAGCGCGGTCCAGGGCGGGGGAGCGCTGGTGGGCTGGCTCCTCGGCGCGACGATCGGACCCGGCACCATCGCCGTGATCGTGCTGCTCGGACCGGCCGTCGACCTGGCGAGCCGGGTCCTGCGCGTCGACGTGCACCAGGATGAGCCGGCCGCGGCCCAGTGAGCCGCGGCCGGACGGATCAGCGCAGCTCGGGCGTCTTCGACCGGCTGGTGAGCGCCTCGGCGGTGCCGACGAGGAGCACGGCGGCGATGATCGCGAACACGGTGCCGAGGAAGTCGAGCTCGGTGATCTTGCCGGTGCCGATCAGGCTGGCGAGGACGCCGCCGATCACGGAGCCCACGACGCCGAGGCCGAGAGTGGCGAGGATGCTGAGGTTCTGCTTGCCGGGCTTGAGCAGCCGCGCCACCGCGCCGATGACGAGGCCGAAGATGAGGAAGCCGAGGATTGCGAACACGTTGACTGCTCCTGGGGTGAATGAGGGACCCGGCTGATCAGCCGGGAGTACTTTCAAGCCTAGCGGGATGGTCCTCGACCGAGGACCCGCCGATGTGCGAGGGAGGGGCGATGTCTGGACCCGACGCGGACGCCTCCCGGATGGACGCCGTCGCCGACGCGCTCGACCTGACGCTGGCTGCCGCCGACGCCGCCCTCGCTGCCGACTATCCCGGCGACCGCGGCTCCCGCCAGCCGGTGCACACCGTCTACGTCCCCGGCGACCGCTACGACGCAGGCACGATCGCAGCGTGGGGCGAGGCAGCGACCACGGCCCTGGCCGAGCACGGGACGGACATCACCGCCCTGGCCGGCCTGCCGCCCGACCTCGGTCGCGAGGTTCGCGCCCGGGTCGTGGCCAAGCTCGCGCGGGAGCCGGTCGAGGACCTGCGCATCGACTTCGAGGACGGGTACGGCGATCGGCTCGACGCGCAGGAGGACGCCGACGTCCTCTCGGCGGCACGTGCGCTCGCCGCCAGTGTGCGAGCGGGCGGCGCGTCGCCGTACAACGGGATCAGGATCAAGTCGTTCGAGGCCCCCACCCGCCGACGCGCCCTGCGCAGCCTCGACCTCTTCGTCGGTGAGCTCGCGGGCGCGGAGGCGCTGACCGACGGCTTCCGCATCACGCTGCCCAAGGTGACGTCCGTCGACCAGGTGGGCGCGATGGGCACGGTGCTGGACGCAGCCGAGGACGCGCACGGGCTGACGGCGGGCTCGCTGCGGTTCGAGGTCCAGGTCGAGACCCCGCAGGCGATCCTCGGTGCCGACGGCACCGCCCTCGTGGCCCGGATGGTGCACGCCGGCGGCACCCGCCTGACGGGCCTGCACTACGGGACCTACGACTACTCCGCCTCGCTGGGCGTCGCGGCCGCCCACCAGAGCATGGAGCACCCCGTCGCCGACCATGCGAAGGACGTCATGCAGGTCGCCGCGGCCGGCACGGGCGTCTTCGTCTCCGACGGCTCCAGCAACCAGCTGCCGGTGGGGGACCGCGCCGCCGTGCGCGCCGCCTGGCAGCTCCACATGCGGCTGGTCGGCAGATCGCTGGCGCGCGGGATCCACCAGGGCTGGGACCTGCACCCGGCCCAGCTGCCGAGCCGGTTCGTGGCGACGTACGCCTTCTACCGTGAGGGCCTGACTGCGGCCGCGGCAAGGCTGCGGACCTATGTCCACGGCGGCGAGTCCGGCTATCTCGACGAGCCGGCCACGGCGGCCGCGCTGGCCGACTTCGTGCTCCGCGGCCTGGAGTGCGGCGCCGTCGACGCGGCCGAGATCGACGACCTGGTCGACATCGATGTCGCGGCCCTGGCGCGCCTGGCCCGGAGGTCCGCCGGATGACCGCGCTGGACCTGGTGATCCGTGCCGAGCGCGTGGTGAGTGCCGCCGGCGAGGTCGGCCGGGTGATCGGCGTCAAGGACGGGACCATCGTGGCCATCGAGCCGCTCGACTCCGACCTCACGGGCTCCGTCGTCGTCGAGCTGGCCGTCGACGAGGTGCTGATGCCCGGACTGGTCGACGCCCACGTGCACGTCAACGAGCCGGGGCGCACCGAGTGGGAGGGCTTCGCGACCGCCACCCGCGCGGCGGCCGCCGGCGGCGTGACGACGATCGTCGACATGCCGCTCAACAGCATCCCGCCGACCTGCGACGTCGCCTCCCTGGACCTCAAGCGCAAAGCCGCGGAGGGACAGTGCTTCGTCGACGTCGGCTTCTGGGGCGGCGCGATCCCGGGCAACGTGGCGGAGCTGAGGCCCTTGTACGACGCTGGCGTGCTCGGTTTCAAGTGCTTCCTGCTGCACTCGGGCGTCGAGGAGTTCCCGCACCTCGACCCAGACCAGCTCGAGGCGGCGATGCGCGAGCTGCGCGCCTTCGACGGGCTGATGATCGTGCATGCCGAGGACACCCACGCGATCGACCACGCGCCGTCCGCCCACGGCGAGACCTACGACGTCTTTCTGCACAGCCGGCCGCGCGGGGCCGAGAACCTCGCGGTCGCCCAGGTGATCGAGCTGGCCCGCTGGACGGGGTGCCGCGTGCACATCCTGCACGTCTCGAGCTCCGACGTGCTGCCGATGCTGGCCTCCGCCCGTCGCGACGGCATCGCCATCACCGCCGAGACCTGCCCGCACTACCTCACCTTCTCCGCCGAGGAGATCCCCGACGGCGCCACCGAGTTCAAGTGCTGCCCGCCGATCCGGGAGGCGGCCAACCGCGAGCTCCTCTGGGAGGGCCTGCGCGACGGTGTGATCGAGATGGTCGTCTCCGACCACTCGCCGGCGACCGCCGACCTCAAGTGCCTCGACACCGGCGACTTCGGGGTCGCCTGGGGCGGCATCTCCTCCCTCCAGGTAGGGCTGTCGGCGATGTGGACGCAGGCCCGTCGGCGCGACTGCACGCTGGTCGACGTCGCACGCTGGATGTGCGAGGCCCCGGCTCGGCACGCCGGCCTTCGTCGCAAGGGCCTGGTCGAGATCGGCTACGACGCCGACTTCGCCGTCTTCGCGCCCGACGACGCCTTCGTCGTCGACGCCGCGCGCCTGCACCACAAGAACGCCTTCACGCCCTACGCCGACCGTCCCCTCGCCGGGGTCGTCCGCAGCACCTGGCTGCGCGGTCGGCGCATCGACACCACCGAGCACGGCCGGCCCTTCGGCCGCCTGCTGACCCGAGGAGGAGCATGACCGGCTACTACGTCCCGCGGGGCGGCCTGCCCGCGCAGAGCGACCTGACCACTGATCGGGCGACCTTCACCGAGGCGTACGCCGTCCTGCCCCGCGGCACGATGCGTGACATCGTCACCAGCGCCCTGCCGTTCTGGGACGACACCCGCCTGTGGGTGCTCGCCCGGCCGCTGTCCGGGTTTGCGGAGACGTTCTCGCAGTACGTCGTCGAGGTCTCGCCCGGCGGTGGCAGCGACCGGCCCGAGCCCGACCCGGGCGCCGAGGGCGTGCTCTTCGTCGTCGACGGCGTGCTCGCGCTGACGATCGAGGACGCTCGCCACGAGCTGGGTCCCGGTGGCTACGCCTTCCTTCCGCCCGGCTGCTCGTGGACGCTGCACAACACGAGTGCGACCACGGCGACGTTCCACTGGATCCGCAAGGCCTACGAAGCGGTCGACGGGATCGAGGTGCCGGACGCCTTCGTGACCGACGAGGTCGCCGTACGACCCGTCGAGATGCCCGGCACCGACGGCGCCTGGACGACACAGCGCTTCGTCGACCCGCTCGACGTGCGCCACGACATGCACGTCAACATCGTCAGCTTCCAGCCCGGCGGGGTGATCCCCTTCCCGGAGACGCACGTGATGGAGCACGGGCTCTACGTGCTCGAGGGCAAGGCGATGTATCTCCTCAACAACGACTGGGTCGAGGTGCAGGAGGGTGACTTCATGTGGCTGCGCGCCTTCTGCCCGCAGGCCTGCTACGCCGGGGGACCCGGACGCTTCCGCTACCTGCTCTACAAGGACGTCAACCGGCACGCCCGGCTGGGGCGCCCGTTCGCCTGACGCGGCTCACGGTCGCAGTCCGAGGCGCTGGCTGAGGCGTACGGCGTCGTGCGGCGCGTGGCCACGCATGTCGTTGTCGAAGTAGACATGGACGTCGCGGCCCGCGCTCGCGCCCGCCCGACAGCGGTCGGCCCAGGTGTCGAGCAGCCGGTCGCTGTAGCGGCTGGCATAGAGCTCGGTGTGGCCGTGCAGCCGCACGTAGTCGAAGCTGCCCGTCGACTCGTCGAGCATCGGCCACTTCCCGGCGCTGTCGGCCACGACGCAGGCGACATCGTGCTCGTCGAGCAGGCCGAGGAAGTCGTCGTCGCGAAAGCTGCGGTGACGGACCTCGAGCGCGTGGCGCAGTGGCCGGCGCGAGGCGGTGAGGTCAGCCGTGTCGAGCTGCCGGTCGTTGCGCCGGGCCAGGACCGTGGCGGCCGCCACCGACCTCGGCAGCTGGCCCAGGAATTCGGCGAGGACGTCCCGGTCGAACTCCACGCGCTCGGGCAGCTGCCACAGGATCGGGCCGAGCTTGTCGCCAAGCAGGGTCACTCCCGAGGCGAAGAAGTTGGCCAGCGACACCTCGACGTCGCGCAGTCGCTTGAAGTGGGTGATGTGGCGCCCGCCCTTCACCGCGAAGAGGAAGCCTGCCGGTGTCGCGTCGTGCCAGCGGCGATAGGACGCCGGCCGCTGCAGCGAGTAGAACGAGCCGTTGAGCTCCATCGTGTTGAGCTGGGTCGCTGCGTAGGCGAGCTGCTTGGTCCGGGGGAGACCCTCGGGGTAGAAGTCGCCGCGCCACGAGTCGTACTGCCAGCCCGAGGTGCCGACCCACACCGAGCCGGTGTCCTCGTCGCTCCCAGGGGGCGGGGTCACTGCCGGGGATCTCAGCTGTGTGACGCCTTCCCGCCCTTGCGGCCGGCCTTCTTCTTCTGCGCCGTCGTGCCGCCCTGCGAGCTGTTGCCGGAGCCGGAGTGGCTCTTCTCCCCGCCGTGCTTGGAGGAGTCCTCGGCGTTGGCGATCTTGGCGGCGCGCTCCTTGGACATGCCCTTGTCCTTGAGGGCTTCGTACTGCTTCTCGTTCTTCACGTTGCTGTCCTTGCTGGGCATGGTCGTCCTTCCTCGAACCGGTGGACCTTCGAGGTACCCCTGAGCTCGGACGGCATGCAGCCCTTGCCACCGAGCCACCCGGCAAGAAATTCTTAGTGCACCTGTCGTATGTGGCGGTCCGCGTTCGTAGGACGGGAGACAGGTTCCCCAGACCCACACCCAGGAGCAAGAAGATGCGCAAGCTCATCGTCACCGCGTTCGTGTCCCTCGACGGAGTCATGGAGGCTCCGGGCGGCGAGCCCGGCTACCGCAACACCGGCTGGACCTTCCAGGACATCGAGTTCGACCCCGCGGCCTACGAGATCAAGGGACGTGAGCAGGACGAGGCCGGCGCCTTGATGATGGGGCGGACGAGCTACGAGGCCTTCGCACCCGTCTGGCCGACCATGACCGAGGACTTCGCCGGCTACAACGCGATGCCGCGCTACGTCGTGTCCACGACCCTGGAGCAGGAGGACCCGCGCTGGCCGGCGACCATCCTGCGCTCGACCGACGACGTGGCGGCGCTCAAGGAGACCGACGGCGACCCGATCATCGTCCACGGCAGCGCCACCCTCGGTCGCAGCCTCGCGGATGCCGGGCTCGTGGACCGCTACCACCTGCTGGTCTTCCCGGTGCTGCTCGGCGCCGGCAAGCGGCTCTTCAGCGACAGCGACAAGGACAAGGACCTGCTCGACGTCGTGGAGTCGGAGAGCTACGCCAATGGGATCACCAAGATCGTGGCGGACGTGCGCCGCTGACCTCGCCATCCGCCATGATGTGGGCGTGAAGTTCCTCGACCACGACGCAGCCCTGATCGTGATGGCCGACAAGATGGCCGAGCTCAAGCCACGGCTGCGGGGGTGGTTGCACGCAGGGTCGATCCCGTTCGTGCTCGCGGCCGGCATCGTGCTGATCGTGCTGTCCCCGACGACGGAGACGAAGGTCGGCTCGGCGGTGTTCATCGCCTCGGCGCTGCTGCTCTTCGGCACCTCGGCCATCTATCACCGCGGCACCTGGCAGCCGGCCGTCTGGGCGCTGCTGCGCCGCCTCGACCACTCCAACATCTTCGTCCTGATCGCCGGCACCTACACCGCGTTCGCAATGCTGCTGCTGGAGGGCGACACCCGGCTCTGGCTGCTCGGCGGTGTCTGGGGCGGTGCGCTGATCGGGGTGCTCTTCCGGGTCTTCTGGACCGGTGCGCCGCGGTGGCTCTACACCCCGATCTACATCGTGCTGGGGTGGTTCGCGGTCTTCTTCATCCCTGACTTCATCGACGGTGCCGAACGGCTGAGCACCCCGGTCGCGGTCGCCACCCTGGTCCTGGTGGCGGCCGGCGGGGTGCTCTACACCCTCGGTGCGGTCATCTACGGGCTGAAGAAGCCCAACCCCAAGCCTGAGTGGTTCGGCTTCCACGAGGTGTTCCACACCTTCACGATCCTGGCGTTCATCGCGCACTACGTCGCCGTCTCGCTCGCGACGTACGCCCTGCGCTGAGGCCGCAGCGCCGACACCCGAATAGCGATCTGCGAATCGGGTACCGGTCGCGCATGACCCACGACAAGATGCTGGACGCCTACCCGCAGGACCTCGGCACGATCGATCGGGACAAGCTCAGCGAGTGCATCGCCGCGTGCTTCGAGTGCGCCCAGGTCTGCACGGCCTGCGCCGACGCCTGCCTGGCCGAGGAGATGGTCGCGCTGCTCACGACGTGCATCCGCACCGACCTCGACTGCGCGGACATCTGCCTGGCCACGGGCAACGCCCTGTCCCGGAACACCGGGCGCAACACCGACCTCACCCGAGCACTCCTGGAGGCCTGCGCGGTCGCGTGCAGGACGTGTGCCGACGAGTGCGCCCAGCACGCCGAGATGCACGAGCACTGCCGCATCTGCGCCGAGGTGTGCCGTCGGTGCGAGGAAGCCTGCCGATCGCTCCTCGCCGCGCTGTGAGCCTGTCGAGCCGTGACCACCCGGTGAGCCCCGACGGCCCCCGGCGACCGGAGGTGCTGCTCCTCGACGTCAACGAGACGTTGTCCGACCTGTCGCCCCTGGGGGCGCGCTTCGAGGACGTCGGCGCGCCGGCCCACCTCGCCGCGACCTGGTTCGCCTCGGTGCTGCGCGACGGCTTCGCGCTGACGTCGGTCGGCGCGAGCGCACCCTTCGCCGGGATCGCCGCCGACGTCCTCCGGGCCAGCTTCGCCGGGCTCACCCTCGAGCGCGAGACGGAGGCGGCCGTCCAGCACGTGATGGCGGGCTTCGGGTCGCTGTCCGTGCACGACGACGTCCCCGACGGGTTGCGGGCGCTGGCGGAGCTGCCGGTGCGGCTGGTGACGCTGAGCAACGGCTCGGCCTCCGTCGCCGAGGGGCCTGCTCGACCGGGCCGGCCTGCGCGACCACGTCGAGGCGCTGCTCTCCGTGGAGGAGGCGGGGACCTGGAAGCCCGCCGCCGGTGCCTACGCCTTCGCGCTCGACCGGTGCGCGCTCGATCCGATGGACGCGATGCTGGTCGCCGTACACCCGTGGGACGTGGACGGTGCCGCCCGCGCCGGGCTGGGCACGGCCTGGATCAACCGGTCCGGCGGTCCCTATCCCGAGCACTTCACGAAGCCCGACCTCACCGCGACCTCCCTGGTCGACCTGGCCGATCAGCTGCGCGCGATGGTGGTCACAGCGAGCCGGTGAGCCGCCCGTGGCGCTCCGCGCTGGCGACGTTGAGGCCGGTGATCTCCACCGACTTGCCCTTGCGGTCGTACTTCGTCGTGATCGCGTCCAGCGACGCGACGGTGGAGGCGTCCCAGATGTGGGAGGCGGACAGGTCGATGACCACGCGGTCCGGGTCGTCGACGTACTCGAACTGCGTGTAGAGGTCGTTGCTCGAGGCGAAGAACAGCTCGCCGGTGACGGTGTAGACGGCCGTGGCGTTGCCGTGCTCGTCCTCGATGAGCTCGCGGTGGGTCTCGGTGAGGTGGGCGACGCGGCGGGCGAAGAGGGTCATCGCGACCAGGACGCCGACGATGACGCCGATGGCGAGGTTGTGCGTCGCGACGGTGACGACGACGGTCGAGAGCATCACCAGCGTCTCGGAGCGCGGCATCCGGCGCAGGGTCGCGGGGCGGATGCTGTGCCAGTCGAAGGTGCCGACCGAGACCATGATCATCACCGCGACGAGGGCGGCCATCGGGATCAGCGCGACCACGTCGCCGAAGCCGACGACCAGGATCAGCAGGAAGACACCGGCGAGGAAGGTCGAGATCCGGGTGCGGGCGCCGGAGACCTTCACGTTGATCATCGTCTGGCCGATCATCGCGCAGCCGCCCATGCCGCCGAAGAAGCCCGTGATCACGTTGGCGGTGCCCTGGCCCCAGGCCTCGCGCGTCTTGTCGGAGTGGGTGTCGGTGATGTCGTCGACGAGCTTCGCGGTCAGCAGCGACTCGAGCAGGCCGACGAGTGCCATGGCCAGGGCGTACGGCGCGATGATCCGCAGCGTCTCCAGCGTGAGCGGCACGTCGGGCATGAACAGGGCGGGGAGGCTGTCGGGCAGCTGGCCCTCGTCGCCGACGTCGGGCACGGTGATCGCGGCCAGCAGGGTGAAGCCGGTGAGCGCGACGATCGCGACCAGGGGAGCGGGGATCACCGAGTTGATGCGGGGGAAGCCGACGATGACCGCGAGGCCGACGGCGATCATCGGGTAGACGAGCCATGGCACGTCGACCATGTGCGGCACCTGGGCCAGGAAGATCAAGATGGCGAGCGCGTTGACGAAGCCGACCATCACCGAGCGCGGGATGAAGCGCATCAGCCGAGCGACCCCGGCGAGGCCGAGCACGATCTGCATGAGGCCGCCGAGCAGCACGGTCGCGATGAGGTAGTCGTAGCCGTAGTCGCGCATCACCGGCGCGATGACCAGCGCGATGGCCCCGGTGGCGGCGGAGATCATCGCGGGCCGGCCGCCGAGGAAGGCGATGGAGACGGCCATCGTGAAGGACGCGAAGAGCCCGACCCGCGGGTCGACGCCGGCGATGATCGAGAACGAGATGGCCTCGGGGATCAGCGCGAGCGCCACCACCAGGCCGGCCAGGACCTCGGTCCGGAGCATGCGAGGGGAGCGCAGCGCCGTACGCACCGAGGGCTCGGCAGTGGGGGAGAGGGTCGTGCTCATGGGGCTCCGTTCGTGGCGGGCGATCGTCGTCCGCGGGTCGAGCATGGGCCGGCAGCGCCGGCGGAAGTCTGCGAACACCCTAACTTCACGTTACGTAAGGGTTGGAATCGCCGGCGGTGTGAGATGGTCCACCCGTGACGTCGACTCCCGAGCCCGCGCCCATGCACATCGGCGAGGTGGCCGCCCGCACGGATCTCTCGCTGCGCAGTCTGCGGCACTGGGACGAGGTCGGCCTGCTCAGCCCGTCGGGACGCACGGACGGCGGCTTCCGGCTCTACACCGAGGCCGACGTCGAGAAGATCCTGGTCATCCGCCGGATGAAGCCGCTCGGCTTCACCCTCGAGCAGATGAGCGCCGCGATGCGCGACCTCGAGGCGCTGCGCGACCCGGACGCGAGCGACCGGCACGCTGAGGCCCGGGAGCGGCTCGTCGAGATCCTCGCCGATGCCTCCGAGCGGCGCGAGAAGCTGGAGCGGCAGCTGGCCATGGCGGACGAGTTCATCTCGCAGCTGGGGCAGCAGCTCGACTGACGGGCTCGGCGGTGAGGTCCAGTCTCGAGGAGTGACCGCACGCGACGACCGCTCGAGGCCCAGCCAGGACTACCGCAACCTCCCGCCCGGAGTCGCGCTGGAGGACACCATCGCGCTGGTCGAGCCCGACGCGGTCCCGGACCCGCACGCAGGGCAGAACGTCGAGCAGCATCAGGCCCTGCGCGACGACTGAGGAGCGCGCCGCCCGGGCCTGAGGCACGGTCCGCGTTATCGTGCGGCGTGTTCCACGTGATGTTCCTCGAGCCCCGCATTCCTCCCAACACCGGGAACGCGATCCGCCTGGCTGCCGGCACCGGCGCCACCCTGCACCTGGTCGAGCCCCTCGGGTTCGACCTCTCCGAGCCCAAGCTGAAGCGCGCGGGGCTGGACTACCACGACCTGGCGTCCGTGGTGGTGCACCCGGACCTGGACACTGCCCTGGCCAGCGAGGCGCTGGCGTCGTCGCGGGTCTTCGCGTTCACGGCGAGGGCGACGACGTGGTTCACCGACGTCGAGTTCCGCCCGGGCGACGTGCTGCTCTTCGGGCCCGAGCCGACCGGGCTGTCCGACGAGGTGCTCGGTCATGGGCGTGTCACCGAGCAGGTCCGGATCCCCATGCTGGCCGGCCGCCGGTCGCTCAACCTCGCGAACTCGGCTGCTGTGGTGACCTACGAGGCCTGGCGGCAGCAGGGGTTTGCGGGGGCTGAGTGACGAGAGTGCCGGAAGTCCGGATGGCGTCGATCTATCGCGGATAGCGTCAGCTTATGAGCAGCATCAACCCCGAAGACGTCTTTGCCGCGGTCCGCGCCATCCCGGTGGGCGCCGTGATCACTTACGGCGACCTTGCCGAGCGGGTGGGCCTTACTCGCAATCACGCCCGCGCGGTCGGCAACGTGCTCGGGAGCCGGCCCGACAACGACGCCTGGATGACCACCCCAGCCGAGAACCATGACATTCCTTGGTGGCGAGTCGTGAAAGCTGATGGCACATTGTTGGCCGATCAGGACGACGACAGTCGGCGGTGGGTTGAATGGGCCAAGTCCGTGCTGGTGAGCGAGGGCGTGGCCTTCACGGCCGATGGACGGGTGGCCAGCCTCGCCACTGCCCACCGCCGCCCGAGCGGCAGTGGTACGCGCACGTCCCAGGCGAAGCCGCACCGCGAGCCCGAACCGTGCTGGAGGCACGAGACCATTCAATACTCCTGTCGAGACTGTGCGCCGAGTCACTAGGTCCAACGCAGTGGTCGTCGAACTCAATCGCGTTCTGCGCCGTCTGTGGTGTGCCAATCCGCCCGCGTGTGCCTTGAAGATCTGCCCCGTGGGGCTGTCTCACTACATCGGAGATACCAACGGGTCGCTCCCGGGTGTTGTCGACCCAGTTATGGCCTTGAACGGCTCCTCCCTGGGCGAGGCGAGAGCGCGGCAGCCTGAGCCCCAGGAGCCAGTGCGGAGGCAAGCAATGGCATCGTTTGCACGAGCGGACGACCTTGCCCAGATCCGCACAATTGGGGCCTCTGACGGTCATACTCACGGAGTGTCCACGGCCAGCAGGTTCCGTTCGACTGCAGCGTTGCTCGCTGTTGGCCTCCTTGCCAGTTGTGGCGGCGACAGCACGGACGGCCTCAGTGACTCGGGTGCAGCTGGGGTTGAGTCGCGCCAAGACCCGCGGATCCCAAGTCCGGTATCCGACGCACCGGATGCCAGAGCCACAGCGCTGTGGTGGGATGAGACGGCAGAAGCAGAGGGTTCCGTAGGGCGGGTCTGCGGACCGCTGGCTGGGGCCGATGAGATAGACGAGGGGCTGTTTCTCAACCTCGGCCAGGACTATCCCCGGAATGACCGGTTCACGTTCGTCATCTGGAGCGCATCACTCGCTGAGCTCGCAGCGGAGGTGCGCCCTGGCGCAACGCTCTGTGCTTCAGGTCTTGTCACGCTCTTTGAGGGTGTTCCTCAGATTGAATTGGCCCACCCATCTGCCGTCGAAGTCATAATCGAGGCTGAGGCTCAAGACGAAGCGGTGTCTGAGGCAGAGGACCTCGTCTACTTCGAGTGGGCCGAGTACCCATATCAGCGACCACCAGCTCTTCCAGGAGAAGTCGCCTGGGAGAACGCTGCTAACAGGGCGGGATCGGTTGACCTCGTGTGCGGCCCACTTGCCGGGTTTGACGATCAAGACGGTGGCGTGCTGATTTCGCTTGGGAATCCGTATCCCAATCCCAACCGGTTCATGCTCGCCGTCCAAGGGTTCACGGAGGAGGTGGTGGACATGCATGGTGAGTATGTTCCGACTGTGTGCGGCGGGGGCGAGATCCAGGTGCATGACGGGATCCCCGCGATGGTCATTACGCCCAACGACGCTTGGTTCAAGGCAGCCAACGGATCACTTTTGTCCCTCTTCGCGCAGTAGTCGTGGCCCGTTAGCAGGCTGCGGCCGACCGCGCTGCACGTGGGCGAGGCGGCACTGTTCGTGGACGAGACCCCGATAACGTCCGGGGATGGCCAGCCCTCGACGATCCAGCGCTCGTCGACGGAGCACGTCCCCGGGCCGCAGCGGCACGCGACAGCAACAGCGACCGTTCCCGAACGCGGGGCCGGGGGAGCGGCTGTGGGTGCTCGACGTGCCGTACGGGATGCAGGTCGACGGCGCCACCTGGCACCCTGCCGTCAAGACCCACCTGTACGTCGGGCGCGCCTTGCCCGCGCACCTCGCGCCGTACTCCCCGGGGCCCTACACGCTCGGTCGCTTCATCGAGAACAACCTCAATCCTGACGATCCGACTCCCGACCGCAATCCGACCGACGAGCTCGAGCCCCGGAGGATCCAGTTCGAGGCAGCCGATGCGATCGCGGAGCGCGCCGCGGCGGACGGACGGCTGTTCCTGCTCGCTGACGAGCCGGGCGTGGGCAAGACCATCTCCGCGGTCCTCGGGGCAACGGCCGTGGGCGACCTGCGCGGTGCGCGACGGGTGCTCGTCGTGGCCGACCGGCCCGCCGCGATCACGATCGGCCACTGGTGCCGCACGATCACGGCCCTGGGGCACGGCGGGCTGGAGTGGGTCGTGATCACGTGGGACCGGCTGGAGAAGGTCAAGGACCACACCTGGGACGTGATCATCGCGGACGAGGCGCACGCGCTGCGCCGTACGACGACGAAGCGATGGAAGCTCTGGGCGCGGATCTCGGGACACGGGAGGCCGCACGACAAGGCGCCGTTCGTCATCGCGACCACCGCGACGCCCGGACACACGCCGCTCGAGCTGCCCTACCTTGCGCCGGCCTATGCGCAGGTGCTCGGCGAGCCGATGAAGGACTGGACCTCCACGACCAAACCCGGGGACGCGTTCACCGCCGCGCTCGAGCGCCACGGTGTCGGGGTGGAACAGGGACGGTACGGCGCGACGTGGACCACCGATCCGGCTCGGCGCGCGGCGGACCTCAAGCTGGTGCGCGGCTGGCTCGACGAGGAGCGGCCTCCGGCGATGCTGCACCGCGCCGCGCCCTGGGGGCCGGTGCCGATCTCCGGCATGCCGGTGGCGCTCACGCCGGGGGAGCGGGCGGCGTACGAGGCCGAATGGGGGGAGTTCTGTCGTGAGATGGACATCGCCCGGCGCGGCCGCAATGTCGCGAAGGGTCGGGCCGCGCTCCTGCGCTTCCGGCAGAAGGCTGGACTGATCCGTGTCGACTCGACGGTCGCCTGGATCGCCCAGCAGGTCGAGGCCGAACGGCAGGTGGCGTGCTCGGTCGAGTTCGTCGCGACCGCCGCTGACCCGATCGCCGACCGGCTGCGTGACTCCGGCATCGAGGTCGCCTCGATCTACGGCCGCGACAGGTTCGACGCAGAGGCCGAGCGGCTCCGGTTCCAGACCGGGGAGGCGAAGGTCTGCGTCTTCACCACGGTCGCCTCGATCAGCCTGCACGCCGGCGAGACCCTCGCCGACGGCAGCCAAGCGAGCACGGAGCCGCGGGTCGGTGTCTTCCACCAGGCCCGCTTCTCGGGCATCGCCGGACGGCAGGTCACCGGCCGCACCCACCGCGACCACCAGGTCTCGCCGTGGCACATCGCCTATGCCGAGGGCACCGTCGAGGAGCAAGTCGGCAAGGTGATGGTGGAGCGGATCGCCGCCGCCTCCGACACGGTGGGAAGCGACACCACCGGGCTCGCGGACCTCGCTCAGCTCCTTGGATCGGACTGGTTGCCCGTCACGACGTTGACTGAGGGCGGCGCCTGACTGGGCGTGGGCTGGGGCCGGACATCGGCGGCTGGAAACTACTCGTGGCGAAGCGCTGCATTCCGCCGCTTCCGGGACGCGGTGGAGGGTGCTTTGATGACGTTGTGAGTGAACCCGTCGATCGCGGTCCGAAAGCCGTCGGAGAGCTCTTTGAGCGTGAACCTTTTCAGTGGGGTCTCCGCGGTGATCCGCTCGTCTGGCGCGCGATGCAGGATCGCCTGGCGGTAGTTGACATGCCAGAGTCAGTGTTCGAGTTGGACGACCTTTTGAGGGACACCTTCCGAGCTGTAGTCGGCGAGGACGTCAACAACCTCGACATTGACGTTTTGCACCGCGAACAGTTCGAGGCAGGAGGGATGTCCTCAGGTCAGATTCCCTTCTCCGCGTGGAGAGAGCGGTTGATCCCCATTCTGATCGATCGCAGCCGACTGAGTTGACTCAATCGTGACCGGGTGCCGCCCTGATCGCGTGCAGCCTTTGAGACCTCATCGGACTGAACGGCCACGTGTCTGACAGCGTCTATCCGCCGCCTGAGGCTTCACCGAAATATCCGCTCAGGTCGAGATGGGTGCATTGCTTCAACCGGCGAACGAGTAGGTCGCATGGGACTCAACCCACGCACCCACGTCGCGTTCTGCCCAGGTGTTGTCGTCAGGTTCGGTGTCGCACAACTCGACGTGGACGTTTCCCGATGACTCCCACTTCTGCCCGATGTACCGGAGTTCGAGCACGACGAACACCCCGGTCCGTTGCTCCCGCTTGCCGCGTACGTCGCCGGTGGCAGTCAGAGGCTCGTTAAGACGAACCACACAGGCAGGCTGAGTGTCTTGACCGGGAATCCACTTCTCGATCTGCCCAGTCACTTGATGCATGCCGCCCAGCCACTGCGGCTGGAAGTCGTAGCCACCGTTGATTGCCACCGCTGTTCCCCTGGGTCGTTGCACAGCCTCATGCTGGCAGCCCAGGCGGGAGCGACGCACTCATTTGGCCGCGACGAGTGCGTCTATCCGCCGCTTGTGTGCCGCTCCGGGGCGACCTGCCCGCTGGATGGCCTGCCCGGGTGTGTCGATGTGCCGCCGAGCGAGCTCGATCCGGCCCTAACGGAGATCTCGGTCACTTGGATGTTGCTGACACCTCACCGGTGAGGCCGTCGATCAATTGAGTTCCGGCAGCAGCCGAATGCAGGGCGCGCAGTGCGATGGCTCGACGGTCGAAGGATTGCACTTCCGCGCCTGGAGTGGGGTCGGTGAGGATCCAGCGGCGCGCCGGTCGTGCCCCGCGGGAGGGCCGACCGGGTTCTGGCTCGCGGTCGACGATTGCGACATACCCGCCGTGCATCGCTTCCGCGAGTCGAGCAGCACGCACCGTCCCGATGCCGGGATGGCGACGCAGACCCTCGGGCGCGGCCGCGGCGACCGCGGCAAGACTGCCGTACGAGGCGAGCAGGCTGCGGGCCATGGTGGTGCTGATCCCCGGAACCACGGAGAGCATCGCCTCAGCCTGCGCGGACGGGTGGCGCGGTGCGCGGCGCGGCCCACCGGCGTGAGTGGTCGGGCCAGCGCGGCGGGCACGCTTGGCGAGTCGAGTGATCCAAGCCGCACTGTCCTCGGCGTCCAGGCTGTGCAACACGGTGAACCCGTCCTCGACCAGTCGGCACACCGCTCCGCGCCAAGCGTCTTCGGCGATCCCGCGCGGTTCACCCTCCACCATGAGCACAGACTGGGCGAAGGCCGACTGCAGACGTACAGCCTGCTCGAAGATGCGTCCATCGCGGATCGACGCCCCCAGGTCATGCGGGCCCTTGCGCTCGATCGCCAGTCCGGGACCGAGCACGTAGTCGCCCACCGGCAGATCGGTCAGTCGCACGTCAAGGCCGGCTGCGATCAAGGCCTCGGGGATCTCACTGCTCCGCTCTCGGTAGTCGACCAACACCGGACCTACCTCGACCACGCCCCCAACGGTACTCGCCCGCCAGTTGCGGACCGCGGCCGCGAGCGACCTGGCGCCGGAGCCGGCGACGCTCGGGTCGTCGTTCACGAATGCAGCCAGCCATGACCTACAGGTGCCGTTTGCCGCGGATGACAGGTAGCGTCGCGAAGATGCCGGACGACCGCATCATCGACGACATGGTCCACGAGTCCGCCCTCCAGCTGTGGGCAGCCGCGCAGACGGACTTCGATCCCTTCGAGGTGCCGCCCGAGGAGTGGGGTCCGAACGTCGTCCCCGTCCGCGACGCCGACATCGCCCACGACACGCGGCTCCATCTTGGTGTCGTCCGCGAGTCGCTCGAACGGCTGGACGGAACGCGCCTCGTCGTTGGGCGTGAGGCAGGTGACCTGATGGTGAGACGGGTCGTCCCGGACGACGTGGCCCTCTGAGGATTGCTCAGCGCCCAAGCATCCGGCCGATGAGTCCGGCATCGCAGTCATCCGGCACTACGTCGCCGGAGGAGGCGCCACCGAGGCGAAGTGCGCGCGCAGCCGTCGCTGTCGATGCTTGAAGAAGGCATCGACGAACCTCGCCAGGATCGCGGCCATGCCCGGAACAGGCAGACGAGGCTCAAGGATCACTCGGTCGCTCACCCTCGTGCCACCCGGGACAGGAGTCAGCGTCCGCTCGTGCTCCCAGTGCCGCATGCTCAACATGGTGGAGCGCTCCAGAAACCGCTTGCCCGGCTCGAGCTCGACGATGGTCAGGTGGTCGTAGTCGAAGGGGATGAGCCCGAAGAGTCGAAGCCAGGCGCGGCCAACGGGCCGCCCGAGCGGAATGGTCTCGATCGTCAGCCCCGCTGTTCCCCGCGGCATGCGCATGGTCATCCAGGGGCGCATCTCGTGGTTGATGCCCTCCGCGTCAACGACTCGAGCCCACACCGCGTCAGGAGTCGCAGCAACCTCCACGTCGTTCTCGACGACCCTTCTCACGGCATCCACCCGTCCCTCCCTCAGCACGGCACAGCCTCGCACCAGGCGCCGTCCTGACCGCACGACCGGCCGTCGAGCGGACTCTTGGAAGGTGA
The DNA here is from genome assembly GCF_000389985.1 of Nocardioides sp. CF8. Classification (NCBI taxonomy): domain Bacteria; kingdom Bacillati; phylum Actinomycetota; class Actinomycetes; order Propionibacteriales; family Nocardioidaceae; genus Nocardioides; species Nocardioides sp. CF8. The sequence continues at coordinate 2,582,216 of NZ_CM001852.1, read as the reverse complement.
GCCACCGCCGCTTCTGAGGTGCGGTCAGCGCCTCTTCTTGGTCAACGTGAGGGCGTGGACGCAGGTCAGCGCGGCCTTGGTGTCGACCATGCCGAGCCCGGAGTGGATGTCGAAGCCCGGGGTCATCATGTCGACGGCTGTCGAGAGCAAGCACTGCTTCGCCTGGGCAGGGGTTGCCGCAGGGTTCGCCTGGAGCATCAGTGCCAGAACGCCGGAGACGTGCGGTGAGGACATCGACGTACCAGAGATGCAGAAGTAGCCGGGCTGCTGGATCTCGGCACACTCGGTCAGCGGGGCGAGCACGGACGGCGACAGGGCGGCCATGATCGTGTCGCCGGGCGCCACGACGTCGACCTGCGGGCCGGTGCCGTCGGCCGCTCCTCGGCTGGAGAAGCCCGTGATCTCCTGGCCGGGAACACAGCCGGACGAGTCCACGGACTTGCAGGCAGCGCCGACGAGGACGGCTCCGTTCGCGGCATCGTGGTAGCCACCGATCGTGCCGGGCTCGGGGCCGGCGTTGCCGGCGGAGAAGACGACGTGGATGCCGTTGTCGACCACCGAGGCGATCATCTGCGACATCGCGTCGAAGTCGGTCGGCTCGCCGCAGTCCAGTCCGAGGCAGTTCGGCTCGGTCGGGAGCAGGCCCCAGGAGTTCTGGGTGATGTCGATGCCGTACTCCTCGCGGTGCCGGATGGTCCAGTCGAAGGCGGCCAGAGCAGCCTCCTCCCAGTCGAGGTCGTCGACGATGCCGAAGCCGGGGGTCGCGACCCGCATCGAGATGAAGTCGACACCCGGCGCGACGCCGGCGAGGTCCGGGCCGCCCTGCGAGGCGGAGAGACTGCCGTCGCCACCCACCGTGCTGGCGACGTGGGTGCCGTGACCGATCTCGTCCTGGAGCGCCAGGGTGCCGGTCGACTCGGCGTACGCATCCCACTGGTCAGCCGTGAAGCCGACCTGCTGGGCCGCCTCGGCGTAGGAGAAGTTGAGGCCCTTCACCACGCGGTCGCCGAAGTCGGGGTGGGGAGCGAAGATCCCGGAGTCGAGAACCGCCACGGTCACGCCCTCGCCGGTCACGCCCGGCCGGGTCCCGGTGACCCGCTTGCCGTCGACCCGAGTGGTGTACGTCGAGGGCTGGTCGACGCCGAGGGCGTTGATCTGCCCCTTCGAGGCGTAGAGGTATGACACCAAGCGGCGCTGCGGCTCCACCGAGATGACGCCCGGCAGGCTGCTGAGCACGTTGACGACCGGGAGGTCCGCCGTCACCGCGACGGCTGCGATGGTCGGCAGCTCGATCGCCCGTTCCACACCCAGGTTGCGCAGTGCGTCGAGCGTGCCCGCCGGGACCACACCGTCGAAGGCCACGATGACCTTCCCGTGTCCTGCCTCGTCCGTCGGCACGGAGGGTACGGCGATTGCCGTCAGCTCAGGAATCGCTCCTGCCGACACCGGGGCGATGAGCGCGGTAGCGGCGCCGGTCGTGAGAGCGGCGACGAGCGCCGCAAGACGCCGAGTGGGTCGAAGCATGGGGTGGACCTCCGTAGCGAGTGGTTGACCTTCCAACGACGCGCGCCCCCGGCGGTTATCAATGTGGGCTAGACATCGAGCGGTCACTCCATCGGGACGGGATCGTCCGCTTCCGCGAGGCCTGCCTGGCGGCGTGCCTGGGCATACGACGGACGGCGCAGCAGTGCTGCCACCGGATAGTGCTCCAGCCCGTGGGGCGGACTGTCCACCGGTTCGAAGTGCGGCTCCGGCACGGGCTCGTCCGTGACGGTCAACGTCCCGACCCGATGCCAGGCCCCACCCGGACGGGACCAGGCGATCTCCCAGTCCTCCGACCCGGCAGGCCGCAACCGCACCAGGAGCGGGCCCGTCGGTGTGCGCATCGGGAGCAGGGTCGAGCACGTGCCCTCGCTCCGCCGCGGCACGAGCAGGTGGCGACTCACCATTCCGTCACCAGTGCCAGCCAGCAGAAGGTCGCCCCCGAAGTTGTTCTCGCCCATCCCACCGCCGGTACCTCCGCCCTCCGAACCACGGGGCAGTCGGACGGCGACGCCCTCGATGTCGGGCCACCCGGACGGCAGACCGACCGCGCGGCTGTGCCGCACTTGGCACGGCCGTTGGCCCAGGTCGTCCAGGCAGGGCACGCCCGTGGGTGACGGTCCGCGGGTGTCGATGGTCCAGGAGGCGTTCCGGGCCTCGCCACGGGGGTGCAGGGGGCGTGGTCGGCCGCGCCCGTACACGCGGTTGATGAGGACAGAGAGCACGACGCCCCCCAGAGCGGCGACGTGCTCCACGGCACCTGACGGTGCAGCTGTCGGTGCGGACCGGTCCGGAATCGAGCGCTTCACTGCCATACCTCACTGTAGGCCGACCCGAAGAGCTCGCCAGTGCTCTCGCGCGTTGTCAGCCGACGCCTCGCGGATGGACTTCGACCACGTAGGCGTCGTGATCGGAGATCCGGGTCTCGCTGTCGAACGCTCGATACCGCTGCGCAGCACCCGTCACCCAGGTCGTCGGGACGGCGATGTGGTCGATGCTGAGGAGAGCGTCGATCTGGTGTGGCGAAGAGGCCGTGGGCACATGCAGTCGCAGCCGTTCGACCGCTTCGAGGATCGAGGCTCGTCCGGCGATGGAGCCGGTCCATTCCCGCCCGGACAGGGCGTGGTTCCAGTCGCCGCCCCACACCTCGGGTGCCGCGGCTTCCAGGGCAACGACGGCGGTGTTGGTCTTCTCCGCGGTGTTGACGCCCACCCAGAGATCACGGGTGCCACAGGAGCGCCAAGGCAGGATCGAGGAACAGAAGCGGATGCCCTCGATCTCGGCCATGGCCGAGGCTCCGTGCGGGTCGGGCAACGGCCGCATCGGAAGGCGGGACGCGACTGCCGCCCAGCGCCGCTTGAGCGTCATCTCCAGACATCCCAGGTGCAGATCGTGCGCCGGGAGATCGACGCGCTCGGACACCTCGGTGAGCAGCAGGACGTCGCAGTCCATCGTCTCGATGAGGGCGAGGTGTCGGGCGTCCCAGCGCCCCGCCAGGTTCCAAGTTCCGATGCGCACGGTTGCAGTGTGGCGTCACGCGGCGCCGGGGGAGGCCGATCGTGAAGATGCGCCAATGACGAACGGCGGCCACCCGGGTGGGTGACCGCCGTACGACGTCAGTGCCTTGGTTTCGACACGCTCGTTCCTCGCTGCTCAACCAGCGGCAGGTTGCTGGCTGACTCCATCACCGGCGAGACCAGCGGGGAGGCGAGCCTCAGATGTCGTAGTACTGACTGACTCACCCATGCTGACCTGCGCAAACGTCGAGGTTGGCCGGCTGTTTGTACCGGATGTGTAACAGGCTACCGCGTTGCTCTGGGCGTCCCCGGATGAGTGGGAGCGCCTAGATTGATCTAGATGTCAGCCGCTTTCTAGATCGGCTGAACGTCGCCAGCCCGGGGAGTCGCGCAGATCAATGAGAGCCATCCGTGCGCCGAGCGCTGATCCAGGTGAACTGCTGCTCGGAGCCGCCGGGGGTGCGGTGGATCCGCGTTTCGGCATGGGTAAGGGTGAAGGCACGCGCGACGAGGGCGGCGAGGTCCTCGGCGGAGTGGCGGGCCGTCGGCAGGCCCGAGCAGGACGTGGGTCCGTCGGGGCCGAATGTGGCCAGGACCAGCAGGCCGCCGGGGGAAATGGTGCGGGCGGCCAGGTCGACGTACGCCGCGTGGTTGGCCGGCTCGGTGAGGAAGTGGAGTACGGCTCTGTCGTGCCAGGCGTCGTAGGTGCGCGAGGGTTCCCAAGACAGGACGTCGCTGACGACGTAGGCGACCCGCCCTTCCGCGGAGCCGAGCCGTTCGCGCGTCACTGCGAGCGCTTCGCGGGAGATGTCGAGCACGGTGATGTCGTCGCGGCCCTCGGCGAGGAGCGCGTCGGGGAGCCGGGACGCGCCGGCTCCGATGTCGATCACCGAGCCGGGCTGTTGGCGCAGGAGCTCCACGGAGTGGGTTGGCGTCTCTTCGAACCACGACACCGTGTCGAGGTCACGCGACGCGAAGACAGCATCCCAGTGGTGAGAGCCGTCGTCGCTCATCGGAAGGCGCACCCGCTGCTGACGCCGAGCCGGCGGAAGATGACGGCCGCGGGGCAGAAGCCGGTGATGGACGACTGGAGCAGGTTGAGCCCGACGAAGGCGGTCAGCAGCAGCCACCACGGTGACACGAGCGCCACCAGCAGGACGCTGAGCAGGGTCATGGTGCCGGCGAGGAGGAGAACGGCGCGGTCGAGGTTCATCCCTTGCCTCCGAAGAGGCGGCTGAAGAACCCGGTGCCGGACTCGTGGGGGTGGCCGGCGCACCGGTCGGCGCGAGGGACGCGGGCGAGGACCTGGTCGACGTGCTGGCCGCAGCCGGCCCAGGTGGTCTTGCCGCACTTCTTACAAGTGACTGCTCGGCACATGGTGGAGCTCCTTTGGTTCGGGTGATCGTGCGGGAGGGGTGAGGGTGGTGAGTCTGGAAGGGGAGGTGTGGTCCGGACCCCCGTGGGGTCGGGCGCCCGGACCACGTGCCGCGGCGCAGGGGGATACGCCGCGGCGGTCGAGGAGCGCTCAGCCGTGCGAGAACGTGATGGTCGGCAACACACGGCGAAGCCAGGCCGGCGACCACCACGCCGCCTTGCCGGTCAGGCGCAGCATGACCGGCAGCAGCACGAGCCGCACGAGGAAGGCGTCGAGGAGCACAGCGACGCCGAGCACGATGCCCATCTCCTTGGGGGGCAGCGGGCCGGAGAGGGCGAAGGTGAAGAACACCGCGACCATGACCGCGCCGGCGGCGAAGATGACCCGTCCAGAGTGGGCGAGCGAGCCGACCATCGCGTCCTTAGGGTCGCCCGAGTGCTCGTAGTGCTCCTTGGCCGACGCGAGCAGGAAGACCGTGTAGTCCATCGCGATCGCGAAGATCATGGCGAAGAAGAACACCGGGGCCCACGCGTCGAGGAAGCCCTGACTCTCAAAGCCGAAGAAGTCAGCGCCGATGCCTTCCTGGAAGACCAGGCGGGCCACGCCAAACGCCGCAGCCGTCGACAGCAGGCTGGCCAGCGTGCCGAGCAACGAGATCAGCGGCGCCTGGAGCGCCACCAGCAACAGCAGGAACCCGAGCACGAGCACGACCCCGATCACGAGCGGCGTGGATTCGTCGAGCTGGGCCTTGAGGTCGAGGTTCTCCACCGCCGCGCCTCCAACGAGGGCGCTCGACGGCAGGTCGGCGCGCAGCCGGTCGACGGTGTCGTTGAGAGCGGGGTCGGACGGGTCGACGGTCGGAACGGCCTGGATCAGGACCAGTCCGCTGTCGTCGGCTGCCGGCATTGAGGGCATTGCTCCGGCGATGCCGGGGTCGGAGGCGAGCACGGTCTTCGCGGCGTCGGCGTCGGAGGCCTTCATCACGATCTGGAGCGTGCCGGGCGCACCTTCGCCGAAGGACTCCTGGACGAGGTCGTAGCCGACGCGTGCGCTGGCGTCCTCGGGCAGGACCTTGATGGAGGGCATGGCGGTCTTGAGGCCGATGATGGGTGCGGCGAGTGCGAGCAGCACGATGAGTGCGCCCAGGCCCCAGACGAGGGGGCGCTTCCAGAGTCGCTCTCCCCATGCGGCGAACTTCGGGGAGCGGTGCTCGCCCGTCTTTACCCAGGGCAGGGACAGCTTGTTGATCTTGTGGTCGAGCTTGAACAGCACCAGCGGGAGCAGGGTGAGGGTTGCGGCCAGGACGAAGACGACCGAGAGCATGATCCCGCCGGCCATCGAGCGGAACGACGGCGAGGGCACCAGCATCACCGCCGACAGCGAGATCAAGACGGTAGCGCCCGAGAGCAGGACGGCCTTTCCGGCGGTGTCCATGGTCTCGGCGACCGCCTGACGCGCGGAGTTGCCGGAACCCATGCGGGAGGCGCGGTAGCGCACGACGAGGAACAGCGCGTAGTCGATGCCGAGCGCGAGGGCGAACATCATCGCGAAGTTCATCGCCCAGATGGAGACCGGGACGAGCTCGTTGATGAGGACCAACGATCCGGCGGAGGCGACGAGGCCTGCGAGGGTCAGGATCAGGGGAAGGCCTGCGGCGACCAGGGCGCCGAAGGCGAGCACCAGGATCGCCATGGTGACGGGCCAGGAGACCATCTCGGACTTAAGCATCGCCTCGAGGTTGGCCTCGTTGAAGTCCGACCACAGCAGCGAGGACCCGGTGGGGTTGACCTGGATGCCCTCGACCGAGAGGTCCTGGAGGTCCCCCTTGAGGTCGGTGGCGACCCGGACCATCTCGTTGGTGTCGGCACCCGCGCCCGCAAGGATGATCGCGGTGCTGCCGTCCTGGCTGATGGTCGCGCCGGGCATCGGCGCGATCACCTCAGCGATGCGCGGTTCGGCCTCGAGCATCCGGGTCACCTGAGCGAGGACCTCGGCGCCGGGGCCCTCGGTGACGGGTCCGTCGGTGGAGTGCACGACGACCTGGATGGCCGAGGAGGCGTTACCGCCGAAGCTCTCTTGGGCGAGCTCGCGGGCGGCGACGGACTCCGAGCCGTCGGCCTGCCAGCCGGCGCCGGACAGGTTGTGCTCGACCTGGGGAGCGAAGGCGCCCAGGCCCACGATGAGCAGCAGCCAGACGCCGGTGACGAGCTTGGCGTGGCCGCTCACCCAGAGACCGAGGCGGCCGAGGGGTCCGGGGCGGAAGCCGGGAGTGAAGTCGGGGGCGCCCTTCGACGGGGCGGTGGTGGTGCTCATGGATGTTCCGTTCGGTGAGGGGTGAGCGATCGGTGTGATCAGAGAAGGGCGGGGACCGCGCGGGCGGCCGTGTAGACGGCGACGCCGAGGACCAGGACGGCGAAGGCCGCCTGGAGGCGGTGGGTGTCGACACGGTCGGCGAGGCGGGCCCCTGCGACGGCTGCTGCCGCTGACGTCGCCGTGAGGACGGCGACGGTCGCCCAGTCCGGTGGGTCGCCAGAACCGGCCCGGACGACCAGCGCTGCGGCGCTGGTGATGGTGATGACCACCAGGGACGTGCCGGCGGCGTACTCCATCGGCAGCGCGAGGGCGAGCAGGAGGGCGGGTACGACGAGGAAGCCTCCGCCGACGCCCAAGAAGCCGGTCAGCGCCCCGACGACGGTGGCGGTCAGCAGCACCTTGAGGGCCCGGGGGCACTGGCAGGCGAACGTCGGGCTGAACGTGATGATCGGGTCGTCCAGGGTGGGCCGCGCGACGTGCCGAGCGTCGTCTCCGCGACGGTGGCGTAGCTGGCGCCAGGCCAGCATCCCGCCGACCAGCAGCATCAGGGCGGCGAAGGCGGCCAACAGGACCTCCTCGGAGACCCGATCGGACGCCTCCGCTCCCGCCACCGCCCCGCCGATCGCGACCAGGCCGAAGACCAGGCCGCGGCCGAGCAGCACGTTGCCCGCGCGGTGCGCGGCGATCGCCCCGATCAGGGAGGTGACGCCGACGACCACCAGCGACCCGGTCGTCGCCTGGGAGGCGGACTGGTCGAGCAGGTACACCAGCACCGGCACGGCCAGGATCGAGCCGCCGCCACCGAGTGCCCCCAGGGACAGGCCGATGAGCGCGCCGGCGGCGACGGCGAGGAGCAGTGTCATCTCAGACGTCGGGCCCGTCGGCACCGTCGGTGGGGTCGGTGGTGTCGCCCTCGGGGCGCACCAGGTGCAGGCCGACCTTCTCGGCGTTCTCGAAGGAGTCGTCGACTGCGACGGGGGTCCGGCCGGCGGCGGCGACGAACGAGGCAGCGACCGAGGCGCGGTAACCACTGGCGCAGTGCACCCACACCTCACCGGCCGGCACCTCGCCGACGCGGCGGGGCAGCTCGTGGATCGGGATGTTGACCGCCCCGGCGATCGCTGCACCCTCGTACTCGTCAGCGCGGCGCACATCCAGTACGACGACGTCGCGGTGGTGGCGCACCTGCGCCAGATCGGCGAAGGTGGCGGTCGGGAAGCTACCGAGGTCGCCGTCGGTCCAGTCCTGCGGACCGCCGGTGGCCTGGGCTGCGGGCCGGTCGATGCCGATCCGAACCAGCTCACGCTGGGCGGTGGCCACGTCCTCGGCGGTCTCACCGAGCAGGGTCACGGCGGTGCCCCACTCGATCAGCCAGCCCAAGTAGGTCGAGAAGGCACCGTCGAGTCCGAAGTTGAACGCTCCAGGGGCATGCCCAGCGGCGAAGGCCTTGCGATTGCGCAGGTCCACCACCCACTCACCCGCGTCGATCCGGCGCCGCAGCTCGGTCGCGTCGGCCTCCTGCACCGGGGAGAGGTCGGGCGCGGAGGGACCGGCGGCGTTGGCGGGTCCCATGTGCACGTAGTACGCCGGCCAGGCACCGAGGCCGTCCAGCAACTCGCGGACGTAGGTCTCCTCGTCCTGGGTCAGGACCGGGTTCGAGCGCTTCTCCTCGCCGATCGTCGAGGCCGTGGCTTCGGACTGCGTGGCCGAACAGAACGACCCGAACCCGTGAGTCGGGTAGACCTCGGCCTCGTCGGGCAGCTGCTCGGCGAGCTTGTGCGCCGATGCGTGCTGGTGACGCACCAGGGCGTCGGTGTGCTCCTCTCCGAGCAGGTCGGGTCGACCGGTGGCGCCGTAGAGAAGCGAGCCGCCGGTGAACACGGCGTACGGCTCCTCGCCGTCAGGCCCGTCGACAGAGAGCGCGTAGGACAGGTGGGTAAAGGTGTGACCGGGGGTGGCGATCGCACGGACGCGCATCCGGTCGCCCACCTCGACGACCTCGCCGTCGGCGATCGGGGTGCGGTCGAAGGACACCTCGTCCTCGCCGTTGACCAGGTAGGCCGCTCCGGTTGCCTGCGCGAGCGCCAGGCCACCAGTGACGTAGTCGTTGTGGATGTGGGTCTCGAACACGTGGGTCAGTCGCACGCCGTCGGCCTCGAGCACCTCCAACACCCGGTCGATGTCGCGCTGAGGGTCAATCACCAGGGCGGCTTCGCCGTCGTGGACCACGTAGGTGCGGTCCCCGAGCGATGAGGTCTCGAGGGTGCGGACGGTCAGTCCCTCGGCCGGCCGCTGCTGGGCCTCCTCGGTCGCCGAGGCCGGTGCGGGTGTCTCGGTGGTGGTGGCGTCAGTCATGTTCGCCTCACTTCTCAATCGGTAGCCCGGAGCGGACCCAGGCGCTGGTGCCGCCGGCGACGTTGATCGCCTCGAAGCCGTTAGCGGTCAGAACGTCGGCCATCGCGCTGCTGCGGTTGCCCGAGGCGCACACCACGTGCACCAGACGATCGCGGTCGATCTCGCCCAGCCGGGCGGTCAGCTGACCCATCGGGATGTTGACCGCACCCGGCACGTGACCCTCGCGGAACTCCGCAGGCTCACGGACGTCGACCACCGACGCGCCCTGATCGAGCGCCGCAGCGAGCTGGTCGATGGTGGTTTCACGCATAGAGGGGACTCCTTTGCTGGCTCGTCGAACTACCCAAACGGAACCCCCGGGGGGGTTATGCCCAAACATTAACACATCCCCCAGGGGGGTTGTACAGTTGTGGGTGCAGCCTAGCCACGGACCTCGTGATCGGTACCCGAGAGGAAGAGACCCCATGACGCAGTACACGCTCGAAACCACGGTGCCCCGCCCCTACGACGAGACCGTCGAGGCGGTGCGCGCTGAGCTCGCCGCCGCGGGGTTCGGCATCCTCACCGAGATCGACCTCAAGGCCACGCTGAAGGCCAAGCTCGATGTCGACGTCGCACCCCAGATCATCCTGGGGGCCTGCCGCCCCCAGCTAGCGCACCAGGCATTGCAGGCCGATCCCTCCATCGCCGCACTGCTGCCCTGCAACGTCGTCGTCCGCGCCCTCGACGACACCACCACGGTCGTCGAGGCCTTCGACCCCGACGCCATGATGTCCCTCGCCGGTCACGCCGGCGACACCCTCCGCACCGTCGCGACCGACGCACGACAGCGGCTGACCGCGGCCCTGGCCGCACTGGAGAAGAACTGATGGACCTCGAACCCACCGAGATCAAGGCGATCATCACCCGCATGAAGCGCGCCAACGGGCACCTTGCCAGCGTGATCCGGATGATGGAGGAGGGCTCTGACTGCGAGTCCGTCCTCACACAGTTGGCCGCCGTCAACAAGGCGCTCTCCCGCGCCGGCTACGCCATCGTCGCCACCGGCCTGCAGCAGTGCCTCACCGAGTCCGACGAGGGTCTTGACGACGTTGACGTCAAGAAGATGGAGAAGCTCTTCCTCGCCCTTGCCTGAGGCGGCCCCACCAGGCGCGCTGGGGTGCTATCGGGAGCGCATGTCCTCGTCGATCTTCTCGTGTTTCGGGGTAGACGCCGGGTCATCATTCTGCGAGTTGCCGTGGCGTCGGCGCCAAGCGACCGTCAGTGCCCCGAGCAGGATGACTGCGGGCAACAGCCAGTCCGGCGCCGCGGCGGCCCACGTCGCTGCCGTCTGTTGGGCGGTGAACTCCAATTCCACGGTATCGGCGATGCCGAAGGCCCCGGTGATGCCGGCGGTGCCGTCGTAGCGGAGGAACACCACTCCGATGATCACGAAGAGGACGCCGGCCGTGGCGGATGTGGTGTGGACGCGCAGCGGCCCCCAGGTCAGGGTGCGGCCGCGTAGCCAGCGGCGGCGGCCGAGATCGAAACGGTCCCAGATGGCGGCGAGCACCAGGAGAGGTGCTGCCATCCCGAGTGCGTAGACCGCAAGGAGGGCTCCGCCTCGCCACGGCGTGCTCTGGGTGGCGGCAACTGTGAGGATGGCGCCGAGCACAGGGCCGGAGCAAAAGCCCGCGAGGCCATAGACGGCCCCCAGGATCAGGGTCGAGACCCATCCTTGGCTCGTGCGGGCGGCCGACCAGCTCTGGAGGCGGCTAGCGAATGGCAGCGCGAAGCCCTTGCCGAGCAGCTGCAGGACACCCAGCCCGATGATGGTCCAGCCGGCGACCGCGATCAGAAGCGGTCGGTGGCCGTAGATCAGGCGTGACGCGGCTGCGGCGCCGGTCCCGAGCGGAACCAGGGTGATCAGCAGGCCGACGTAGAAGACCAGTGTCCGGGTCACCAGTGCGCGCTTGGTGGCGAACGCGTAGGCGAAGAACGACGGCAGCAGCAGTGCGCTGCACGGTGAGAGGAGCGCGAGGACCCCGGCGGCGAACGCCGCGAGGACGCCGATCTCGATCATCCGGCGTCGGCCTCCTCGATAAGGTCCTCGAACACCTCGGTTGGTTGGGCGCCGATGACCGGGACGCCGTTGATCAGGAACGATGGCGTTCCGGTGATGCCCAGTTCCTGGCCTTCCTGGAAGTCGGCGTCGACAAGCTGCTCGGTCGTCTGGGACTTCATGTCGGAACGGAACTGCTGCACGTCCAGGCCGAGCTCATCGGCGATTCCCTCGACGTACTCCTGATTTAGGTTGCCGCTGTTCGGCGGCAGCTGATCGGCGTACATGGCGTCGTGGAACTCCCAGAACGCGCCTTGCGCGGCGGCCGCGCGGCCGGCCAGAGCGGCAGTCGCCGACTCCGGCCCGAGGTAGGGGAAGTCGCGCCACTCGATGCGGAGGGTGCCGTCGGTGACGTACTGCTCCTCCAAGGCCGGGGCGGTGTCGCGAGCCCACTTGCCGCAGAACGGGCACTGGAAGTCGGAGTAGGCGATGAGTACTACGGGGGCGTCAGCCTCGCCCTTGGCCATCGGGTCGTCGACCTGGCGTCGTGCCAGCGAGTCGTCGCTCGTGCTCGACCGCTGCGAGTCTGTGGGGGACCCGACTGACCTGTCGGCCTCGTCGTCGCCGGAGAATACGCCGGCGAGCGCTGCGATCAGCGCGACGGCGGCGGCGAGCGCGACGATCGCCGGCAGGATGGGGCTCTTACGGGCAGGATGCGACTCAGGCATGAACTTCCTTCAGATCGGTGGGGCAGGAGATCTCGCCGAGCAGACGTCGCCGTAGCGCCCAGGCGAGGAGAACGACCGCGGCAACTTGCAGCAGCGGCTGGATGGGCTCAAACCAGGTCATCGCTCCCGCGCTACCGAGAGCGAGGAGTACGAGCTTGTTGCACACCGGGCAGCCGACGGCGAAGTAGGTCAACGCGCTGCCGACCCATCCGCCGCGCTGGACCTGGCGGTCATCACCCATACGTGCCGGGGCGGCCACATAGGACCCGACCAGTAGCCCAGCCAGGATCGAGGAGAGGATGAGAGACGGCCAGGACCACCACGTGGGAGGCACCTCGCGGCCGAAGATCGGAGTGTCGATCAGGTCCGTTGGAATCGCCACGACAAGGACGAACGCGGCACCAGCAGCGAGCGCCGTCAGCCATCGCCGAGCAGGCCAGAGGCGAAGCGCCGCGATCACGCGCCGACCTCCACCGGGAGTGCGTGAGTTCTCCACTCCAGCATCCCGTCCTCCAGGCGGCGGGCGTGGATCCCCTCGGTAGCGAGCAACCGGACGGCGTCGTGCGCGAGGACGCAGTAGGCGCCGCGGCAGTAGGTGATCACCTCGCCGCCGGCCCGCAGGTCGGCCACGGCGTTCGGCAGCTCCTCGAACGGAAGGCTGCGGGCGCCTGGGATGTGCCCCGCGGCGTACTCCTCCGAAGGTCGGACATCGATCACAGCGGCCGACCCAGCCTCGAGGAGGTCGAGCAGCTCTTGTCGGGTCACGATGTCGATCTCACCTGAGCCTGGAACGCCGAGGTAGGCCGCCAACGCCTGCTCCACGTCGGCGGACCGGGTACGTGCAACGGTCAGCATCGCGCCGTACAGCGCAACCACGTCATCGCCCGCCAGTCGGTAGTAGACGCGCGTCCCGTCCCGACGCGTCCGCACCAGGTTTGAGGACTTCAACACCTGTAGGTGAGCCGACACCGTGCTGACCCCCATGTCGGCTGCACGGGCCAAGCTCTCGACGGTGCGCTCCCCCTGAGCGAGCAGATCCACCAGCTCGAGCCGCTTGGCGCTACCGAACGCTTTGCCGACCACCGCCAGCTCGGCGAACAGCCCGTCTTTCGCGTCACTCATCCAGTCCTCCAAAGATCATTGGAGAAGGGAGCGTAGCGGACCTGTGGCTCGCTCAGTGCGGGCACCCCACCCGCTGCCCCTTAACCGACCGCCGAGAGGTGCAAGCACGGGCAGTAGTCGGGATTGGTGCGACGCCTTGCTGAGTCCTTCGCCTGGGCTTGCCCGCGACGACGCGGAGGCGCAACGAGGGCCCCGGCTAAGCCAGGGCCCTCGGTACCCGAACGGTGAGTTCGAGCTTTACGTTCACAAGTGACTATATGTCGTAGTACTGACTGACTGACCCATGCTGACCTGCGCAAACGTCGAGGATGACCGGCTGTTTGTAACGGATATGTAGCAGGCTATCCCGTATCAGCGGCGTCAGCGGCTGAGCCGGAGCACCTGCGTCAGCCCGCTTCACGCTCGTGCGATGACAACCATCAAAACGACGCCCCAGCGTGGCGACGAACGACCGACATGCGGGCTGTACATCCCGCCGACCGCACCGACGTGGCTAGTGTCTCGTCGCTGGCGGCTTTCCCTGGGAGGCGTGGATGGCGCGGCACATGACGGTGGCTCGCTCATCATCGGCGCGCCGCGAAGCTCCCAACAACTGCCAACTCTCACTCGTCCCGTTCGAGGCCGCCTACGCTCCGGAACTCGCTGGGGGATTGCCCGGTCCAGCGCTTGAAGGCGTGAGAGAAGTTCGTGAGGTCTCCGTAGCCGAGGTCTGCGGCGATCTGGCTGACCGACATCGAGCGGTCGAGTAGCCGCAGGATCGCACGCTCGCGTAGCAACGACTGACGGACGTCACGAAACGTTGTCCCTTCGTCTTTCAGGCGCCGTTTCAGGGTGCTGGGAGACAAGGAAAGCAGTTCCGCCACCTCACGGCCGAGGTGGCGTTCGGGGTCCTGCTCGAGCAAGCGCCTCACACTCTCCGTGACACTGTTGGCGGTGCTGCGTCGATCCAGGGTGCGCCGCAGCTCGTTAATGGCCAAGCGGTAGGCCACCGGGTCGGCGAACCGGCAAGGCGTGTCCAGGATGTCGCCGGGGACGTCCACGAATGACGCGGGCGAGTCGAAGATCAATCTCGCGCCGAAGGCGCTTTCGGGCCGAGGCTGTGACCGGGGTGCCGGCCAGCCCAGCTTGAGCGTCACTGTGGGGAGGGTGCCAGCCAGCATGTCGAGCAGCCGCAGCAGGGCTGAGCCGGCGTACGCGATCACAAAGCAGTCGAGGGAGGGGTCGCCGGTGTGACCGCTCAGGCCCACTGTCAGCCCACGCTCGTTGTGATGGAAGTGGGGGCGCAGAGCGGTTGAGATGACGGGAAGGTAGCCGAGCAACTCGAAGATCTCGGATACCGAACTGGAGCTGACCAGCGGAAGGCTGAGAGGTCCGAACGAGGTCAACTGTGCCTGTTTGGCGAAGGCCACGCCGAGCAGGGTGGCGTTGTCGGTGTCCAGGTCTGGGTAGACCTCCCGGAACCAACGGATGGGCACCTGCACGTTGCGTTCGACCAGCTCCGTCTCGGAAGCGAACTGACGGGCGATGATGCGGCGAAAGTGGGCCACCGAGCCCGCATCCAGCGTATTGCTGTTGAGCAGCTGCACGAATGCCAACGGAGGCACCCCGACCTCGTCGCTCCTCATGCAATCGACCTCTGATCCAAAATCACAACCTTATGACTCTGGTGACCATAGCCCCATGCATGGGGCTGGCCAACACTGGAAGGACGTTTCAGTGAGGAGATGGTCAACATGGCAGCTGTCAATTTCGTGTCGCACGACGGCGAGAAGCACGAGGCGCCGCTCGAAGAGGGCCAGTCGCTCATGCAGGTCGCGGTGGACAACGGGATTCCCGGCATTGACGGCGACTGCGGTGGCGAGGCCGCCTGCGGCACCTGCCACGTGGTCGTCGACGAACAGTGGGCCGACACGGTGGGTGGGTCCGGCCCGGTCGAGGAGGAGATGTTGTCGATGACCCCCGAGCGTCAGCCGACATCTCGGCTCTCGTGCCAGATGAACGTGACCGACGGATGGGACGGGCTCACCGTCCACCTGCCCGAGTTCCAGATGTGATTGAGGAGAAGGTGGACCGTTGATGTTCAACGTTGCAGAAGAAATTGGTGAGAAGGTCAAGTCGGTCGTCCCGATGGAGTTGCAGATCCGCGGGGCTCATCTCTACGACAAGACCCGTCGCTTCGTGACTCGGACCGATGGGCAGAAGATCTTCGTCGAGCGGCCGATCCCGCCGGTGGACGAGGTCGAGCTCGCCGACATCGACCTGAGCAATCCCTTTCTGTATCGGCAGGGCCGGTGGCAGTCCTACTTCGAGCGGGTGCGCAACGAGGCGCCCGTGCACTACCAGGCCAACAGCCCCTTCGGACCGTTCTGGTCGATCACCCGCCACGCCGACATCATCGCCGTCGACAAGAACCACGAGGCCTTCTCCGCCGAGCCCTTCATCATCATCGGCGAGCCGCCGCGGTTCATGGACATCGCCATGTTCATCGCCATGGACCCGCCGCGACACGACCGACAGCGGGCGGCAGTTCAGGGAGTTGTCGCGCCCAAGAACTTGCGCGAGATGGAAGGCCTGATCCGGTCCCGCGTCAAGGAGGTGCTGGACGAGCTTCCCGTCGACCAACCCTTCAACTGGGTCGACCGGGTCTCCATCGAACTCACGGCGCGCATGCTGGCCACACTGCTCGACTTCCCCTACGAGCAGCGACACAAGCTCGTCGAGTGGTCGGACCTGGCGACCTCGATGGAGCAGGCGAACGGAGGACCTTCGGACAACGACGAGGTCTTCCGCGGCATGGTTGACATGGCGCGCGGTCTCAGCGCGCTGTGGCACGACAAGAAGACTCGCCTCGCCGCAGGGGAGGAGCCGGGCTTCGACCTCATCACCATGCTGCAGAGCAACGAGGACACCAAGGACCTCATCGACCGTCCGATGGAGTTCTTGGGCAACCTGACCTTGCTCATCGTCGGGGGCAACGACACCACGCGAAACTCGATGAGTGGCGGCGTGCTGGCTCTGAACCAGTTCCCCGACCAGTTCGAGAAACTGAAGGCGAACCCCGACCTCATCCCGAACATGGTCTCGGAGATCATCCGGTGGCAGACCCCCCTGGCCTACATGCGCCGGATCGCCAAGAAGGACACCGTCCTCAACGGACAGTTCATCCGCAAGGGCGACAAGCTCGTCATGTGGTACGCCTCGGGCAACCGCGACGAGAGGGTCTTCGATCGTCCCGACGAACTGGTCATCGACCGCAAGAACGCCCGCAACCACATCGCGTTCGGCTTCGGCGTGCATCGATGCATGGGCAACCGCCTGGCCGAGATGCAACTGCGGATCCTGTGGGAGGAACTGCTGACCCGCTTCGAGAAGATCGAGGTCGTCGACGAACCCGAGTACGTCCAGTCCAACTTCGTCCGAGGAATCAGCAAGCTCACGGTGCGCCTGACCCCGAAGACCCCAGCATGACGCAGGGGACCGCGCTCGTCGTCGGAGCCAGTCACGCCGGCGCGCAGGTGGTAGCGGGCTTGCGTCAGCAAGGGTGGTCCGGGCGAGTCGTCCTCATCGGCGACGAGGCGGTCCTTCCGTACCACCGGCCGCCGCTGTCCAAGGCCTACCTGTCGGGAAAGAGCGCCATCGGCGAGCTGGCGATCCGCAAGCCGCACTTTTACGCGAAGCAGGAGATCGAGCTGCTCGATGCCCGCGTGGAGTCGATCGAGCGAGCAGAGCGCCGGCTCGTGATGGCCGATGGCGACAGCTTGTCCTACGACAAGCTCGCGCTGTGCACTGGCGGGCGAGCCCGGCTGCTTCCGGTCCCGGGAGCCGATCTCCCGGGAGTCCACTACCTGCGCACCTTTGCCGACGTGGAGCAGATCCGGGAGTCGGCGCAGCCGGGCAGACATGCGGTGATCGTCGGCGGCGGCTACATCGGCTTGGAGACCGCAGCGTCCCTCCTTGCACTGGGTTTGGACGTCACCGTCCTTGAGGCCGCCGAGCGGGTGCTCATGCGGGTCACGGCGCCTGAGGTGTCAGCCTTCTACGAGCGGATCCACCGCGAGGCGGGTGTCACGATCCGCACCGGCGCCCTGGTCGAGGCCATGACAGGCGACGCTCGCGTCCGTGAGGTCCAGCTCGCCGGCGGGGAGCGGCTTCGCGCCGACCTCGTGGTCATCGGCGTGGGGATCGAGCCCAACACCGAACTAGCAGCCGCCGCAGGCCTTCTCGTCGACGACGGCGTCGTCATCGACGACCACGCCCGCACCAACGACCCCGACATCGTCGCTGCAGGCGACTGCACCAGCCACTGGATGACACGCTACGGGCGCAGGATCCGGCTGGAGTCGGTGCCCAACGCCAGCGAGCAGGCAAAAGCCGCAGCGGCGACGATGTGCGGCAAGGAGAAGACCATCACCGCGCTGCCGTGGTTCTGGTCCGACCAGTACGACCTCAAGCTCCAGATCGCCGGCCTGAGCACCGGGTACGACGAGATCCTGCTCAGCGGCGACCCGACTCAAGACCGCGACTTCACCTGCTTCTACCTGCGTGAGCAGAAACTGATCGCGGCCGACTGCGTCAACCGACCGCGCGACTTCATGCGAAGCAAGCAGAAGATCACCGAAGGGCTCGAGGCCGATCGCGCCGAGCTGTTGCAGATCGCAGCCGACTGATCTCGTCTGCTCCGCTCAGGCGCGCTGCCACCGCTGATTGATCAACGCTTCCGCATTCGCTCGCTCCACCTGACGGGGAAGGACCTCCGATGCAGAACACGATCGTGAACGTCGCGCTGATCACGGCCGCGGTCGTGCGGCATGAAACAGCCATCCATGGATCGGAGCTGACCGCGTGAGCAGGGTGTTGCTGGACTATCCCCACCGCAGCGCGGGCCATTGCGGGTCGGGCGCGTTGCGCGACCTGGTCGAGTGGGCAGGCCTCGGGTGGGACGGCCCGCCCCAGGAGGGCCTGGTCTTCGCCCTCGGAGGTGGGCTGGGCTTCAGCTACCTTCGTGTCCCTGGAATGGTGCCGCCCGTCTACCTCGTTGGCCGTGGGGGAGATATGGAGCTCGATGTGCTCGGCAGGCTGGGCGCTGCCGTCGAGTTCAAGCAGTCCGATGACCCCATCCTCGGGTGGCAGTGGGTGGTCGACGAGCTCGACGCCGGCAGGCCCGTCATGGTGTGGGCAGACATCGCCAAGCTGCCTTACCTGCGCGTCCGACTCCAGATGAGCCGACATGACATCGTTGTGATCGGCTACGACGACGCCACGAACACCGCCTTCGTCGCTGACAACGACCGCGAGGACATCCAGGAAGTGCCCTACGAAGCGCTTGCCGAGGCTCGCAGCTCGACCGCATTCCCGGTTCCGACGAGACATGCCACCTTCGCGGTCCGCTGGCCAGAGAGCCTGCCGGACCTGGCGGTTACCGCTGCTGAAGCGTTCGCGGCGTCCGCCCATTCCATGCTCACCGGAGGCGACGACTTGGTGGACCTGTCCATCCTGCCACCCGGGGCATGCGCAGGTTCGGGGCTGGGCGGTGTTCAGGCGTTCGCCGAGGATGTCGCAGCGTGGCCGGACGAGCTGGACCCCGTTGACCTGGAGGCAGCGCTACGGGTGCTGCCGGTCTTCGTCGACAAGGCAGGAACCGGCGGGGGACTCTTCCGGCTGTTGCAGTCCCAGGGCTGCGCGCAGGTTGCCGAGCTCCTCGGTTCAACCGAAGCCGCAGAAGCAGCCGCGGTGGCA
>NZ_CM001852.1:2544050-2563417 GCF_000389985.1 Nocardioides sp. CF8 | reverse complement strand
GGCCGCGTGGCAGGCGCTGGCACGCGCGGCTGTCGCTGACGAGTCACTGAATGCCAGAGCAGCCCGAGTCGCCCGCGCCGCGGCGACCCTTCCTGACCACGAGAGGAACCTGGTCGCAGCCCTGCAGCACGCGTCGGAGTCGCTGAACGCCGCAGGCGAACCGGGGGCGCGGTCGTGACGAGCGTCGATGAAATCCTGGCGACCTGGCTGGACAAGTTCAAGCCACATGAAGACGGCGCTCATCTTCCGCCGCACCACGACCACTGTCTCGCGTGTGGCCCGGACAATCCTCATGGACATCACCTGGTGGTGCACCGCCGCGGCGAGGAGGTCCATGCGGTCCATGCGTTCGACCAGCGCCACGTAGGTGCTCCCGGGATCGCGCACGGCGGTGCCGTGGCTACGGTTCTCGACGATCTGTTCGGCTTTCTCCTCTACCTCACCGGGCCCCCCGCGGTCACCCGGCAGCTCGAAGTGCGCTACGACTCGCCTGTGCTCCTGGGAGTGGCCTACGAGTTGGTTGCCAGAATCGTTGGCGCGGAAGGGCGCAAGCTCTTCGTCGAGGCCGAGATGAGCGACACCTCGGGAGGTTCAGTGGCCTTCGCATCGGCGCTGTTCCTGCGCGTGGACGGAGCCCACTTCAGACAGGGTGCCAGCAACTCCCCGCCCTTGGTCGCGCCCGTTGAGAGCGGACAAGCTGACCCGTGACCGGTAGTTGTCGTTCGCCCTCCACTCCAACGAGACGCCCACACCCATGGGCGCAGATTGGGACTTCATGACCTCCAGCTCACTTCGCGACCAAGTCGTCGTCATCACCGGCGGCGCACGAGGCATCGGCTACGCGACCGCGCGCACGCTCATCGAGCGTGGCGCTCGGGTTGCCATCGGCGACATCGACGAGACGCGCCTGCTCGCAGCGGCAGACGCGCTCGGGCTCGAGGTCACGGGCCGCCTCGACGTAACGGATATCGAGTCGTTCAGTGCGTTCTACTCGATGGTCTCCGAGCGGCTCGGCACACCCCACGCGCTCATCAACAACGCCGGCATCATGCCCGTCGGGCCGACCCTTGAGGAGCCCGAGGAGGTGGCCCACCGCATGGTCGACATCAACCTCCACGGCGTCATCACCGGCACCAAGATCGCCCTCGCCTCGATGCTCCCTCGCGGAAGTGGACACATCGTCAACGTCGCCTCGATGGCCGGCGAGGCATTCGTCCCTGGAGCGGCGACCTACTGCGCCACCAAGGCAGCAGTGATCGCATTCACCGAAGCGGTCCGTCTCGAGCATCGCACCAGCGGGGTCAGTGTCTCGTTGGTGCTGCCCACGTTCACCAACACCGAACTGGTTGCCGGCACCACCGGGCCACGGGGATTCCGCAATGCGGAGCCCGAGGAGATCGCGAACGCGGTTGCCGGGCTTCTCGAGAGACCACGCGCGCGTACCTACGTCACCAGGGTCATGGGCCAAGTGCTGGCGGCGCAACGCTTCATGCCCCGCTCCATGGCCGAGGGCCTGGCTCGGCGTCTGGGCGGAGAACAGATGTTCCTGGCCGGAGTCGACCCCTCGGCGCGCGAAGCCTACGAAGAACGCGCCAGGAAATCCTGAGACCAGTCCTCCACCGATGGCTGCCGATCTCACAGGTGCCCAGCTGTCCGGCCCGCGAACAAGCTCACCACGAGACCGGACGCGTTCGAGGCTGTCCTGCTTGAGCCACTCATGGCAGACAGCTGGTGCTGATGCCAGTTCGTGGGAGGTCTGCTTGACCTGCTTCCCGACCGGACCAGTGCGATCCCGCGGGCACGAAAATCTCGAGGAGGTCATGGACAAGGCACTGTCGGACCCTTGCGGTCAGGCTTTCGACTCGCCAGCGGATCGGGAAACGAAACCATGGGTCAGGTCGGGTCAGGTTGGGGGTGTGCAGGCGACTGTGAAGCTCGGTTTGCTCACGTCGAACCCAAGATGCAGCGAGGGCCCCGGGCAAAGCCGGGGCCCTCGGTCTCGAACGGTGAGTTCGAGCACTATGTGCACAAGTGACTATATGTCGTAATAGAGCTCGAACTCGTGCGGGTGCGGGCGCAGCTGCACGGGCAGGATCTCCTGGGTGCGCTTGTAGTCGATCCACGTCTCGATCAGGTCGGGGGTGAAGACGTTGCCGACCGTGAGGAACTCGTGGTCGCGCTCCAGGTTGTCCAGCACCGCGTTGAGCGAGGTGGGCACCTGGTCGATGTCGGCCATCTCGTCCGGCGGCAGCTCGTAGATGTCCTTGTCGATCGGCGCGGGGGGCTCGATCTTGTTCTGGATGCCGTCGATGCCGGCCAGCAGCAGCGCCGAGAAGGCGAGGTAGGGGTTGGCCGACGGGTCGGGGCATCGGAACTCGATGCGCTTGGCCTTCGGGTTGGCGCCCGTGATCGGGATGCGCACGCAGGCCGAGCGGTTGCGCTGGGAGTAGACCAGCGAGATCGGGGCCTCGAAGCCGGGGACCAGGCGGTGGTAGGAGTTCACCGTCGGGTTGGTGAAGGCGAGCAGCGACGGCGCGTGCTTCAAGATGCCGCCGATGTAGTGGCGTGCCATGTCCGACAGGCCGCCGTACCCCGTCTCGTCGTAGAAGAGGGGCTCGCCCTCGTTCCAGATCGACTGGTGGACGTGCATGCCGGAGCCGTTGTCACCGAAGATCGGCTTCGGCATGAAGGTCGCGGTCTTGTTGTTGCGCCAGGCGACGTTCTTGACGATGTACTTGAACTTCATGACGTCGTCGGCGGCCTTGAGCAGCTCGTCGAACTTGTAGTTGATCTCGGCCTGGCCGGCGGTGCCGACCTCGTGGTGCGCACGCTCGACCAGCAGGCCGGACTTCTCCAGCTCGATGACCATCTCGTCGCGCAGCTCGCCGAAGTGGTCGTACGGCGCCACGGGGAAGTAGCCGCCCTTGTACTTCACCTTGTAGCCGCGGTTGGGGCTCTCGGCGGTGCCGGCGACGCCGGAGTTCCAGGCTCCCGCCTCGGAGTCGATGTGGTAGTAACCGGCGTTGGCCGAGGTCTCGAACCGCACGCTGTCGAAGACGTAGAACTCGGCCTCGGGAGCGAAGAACGCCTTGTCGCCGATGCCGGTGCTGGCGAGGTAGGCCATCGCCTTCTTGGCGATGTTGCGCGGGTCGCGCGAGTAGGCCTCACCGGTGATCGGGTCGTGGATGAAGAAGTTGACGACCAGCGTCTTGGCGACGCGGAAGGGGTCGATGTAGGCCGTGGTCGGGTCCGGGTAGAGCTGCATGTCGGACTCGTGGATGGCCTGGAAGCCGCGGATCGAGGAACCGTCGAAGCCGAGGCCGTCGTCGAAGACGGACTGGTCGAACGAGGACACGGGCACGGTGAAGTGCTGCATCACTCCGGGCAGGTCACAGAAGCGGACGTCGACCATCTCGACGCGCTCGTCCTTGATGTACTTCAGCAGCTCTTCGCTGTTGGTGAACATTCGTCCTCCTTGGCACGCCACCGGGCGGCTTGGGATCGAGTGGGGCGCACGGTGACGCGACGCTGCGCTCGTGCCTCAGGCAACTTACAACAGTGCGGTTGGTGCTCCGCGTCACACCGGCGGGGTTCCCGAGTGCCGAGATGACCCGCGAACGACGAAGGCCGACACACCACTCGCGTGGTGCATCGGCCCTCGTCGGTGCTCGGTGGATCAGAGGATGTAGAGCATCTCCTGGTAGGTCGGCAGCGCCCACAGGTCGTCAGCGACGACGTCCTCGAGGGCGTCGGCCGCGGCCCGGACGGCAGCCATGGCCGGGATGACCGAGTCACGCAGGTAGGTCGCCTCGGCGATCCCCGCGTGCTCGTGGGCGCCGGCGACGGCGACCTTGAGCCCGGCCAGGCCGGCGCGCAGGTCGGCGACCAGGGCGGAGACGGCGAGCAGGTCGGCGTTGTCGGCCTCGACACCGGCGGCCTTGAGGGCGCTGACGTTCTGCGCGAGCTCGGTCTGGAAACGGATCGCGGCCGGCAGGATCGTGGTCTGCGCGATCTCGGCGGTGAGGTTGGCCTCGACGACCAGCGTCATGACGTACTGCTCGACACCGACCTCGAAGCGGGACTCCAGCTCGGCCTCGTTGAAGACGCCGTACTTGGAGAACAGCTCACGCGACTCGGGGATGAGGTACTCGGGCAGCGAGTCGACCGTGGTGCGCAGGTTCTTCAGGCCACGCGTCTCGGCCTCGGCGTGCCACTCCTCGGAGTAGCCGTTGCCGTTGAAGATGACCGCGCCGTGGTTCTCGACGATCTTGGCGAGCAGGTGCTGGACGGCGGCGTTGAAGTCGGTCCCGTCGGCGACAGCGGCCTCGAGCTCGTTGGCGCAGAACTCCAGCGCCTCGGCCATGATCGTGTTGATGATGACCATCGGGGCGGCGACGGTCTGGTTGGAGCCCGCGGCGCGGAACTCGAAGCGGTTGCCGGTGAAGGCGAACGGCGAGGTGCGGTTGCGGTCGCCGGCGTCCTTGGTCAGGTCGGGCAGCGTGTCCACGCCGACGTTGAGGATGCCCTTCTGCTTCGACGACGTCGCGCCACCCTTGGCGATCTGGTCGAACACGTCGGCGAGCTGGTCGCCGAGGAAGATCGAGATGATCGCCGGCGGGGCCTCGTTGGCACCCAGGCGGTGGTCGTTGCCGGCCGACGCGACCGACAGGCGCAGCAGGCCGCCGTGCAGGTGGACCGCGCGGATGATGGCCGCGCAGAAGACCAGGAACTGCGCGTTGTCGTGCGGGTTCTCACCGGGGAGCAGCAGGTTGCCCTGGGTGTTGTTGCCGAAGGAGAAGTTGACGTGCTTGCCCGAGCCGTTGACGCCGGCGAACGGCTTCTCGTGGAAGAGGCACTCCATGCCGTGCTGCTTGGCGACCGAGCGGAAGATCGACATCAGCATCTGCTGGTGGTCGGAGGCGATGTTGGAGCGCTCGAAGACCGGAGCGATCTCGAACTGGCCGGGGGCGACCTCGTTGTGGCGGGTCTTGGCCGGGATGCCGAGCTTGAACAGCGCGCGCTCGGTGTCGTGCATGAACGCCAGGACGCGGTCCGGGATGGCGCCGAAGTAGTGGTCGTCGAACTCCTGGCCCTTCGGCGGCTTGGCGCCGAACAGCGTGCGGCCGGCGTTGAGCAGGTCGGGGCGCAGGTTGACGAAGGAGGAGTCGACCAGGAAGTACTCCTGCTCGGGACCGCAGAAGGACACGACGTTGTCGACGTCCTTGTGGCCGAAGAGCTCCAGGACACGGGTGGCCTGGTCGGCCATCGCCTTCTGCGAGCGGAGCAGCGGGGTCTTGTGGTCCAGCGCCTCACCGGTCATCGACACGAAGATCGTGGGGATGCACAGGGTGTTGCCGTTGGGGTTCTCGAGGATGTAGGCGGGGGACTGGACGTCCCAGCCGGTGTAGCCGCGGGCCTCGAACGTGGCGCGGATGCCACCGTTGGGGAACGACGACGCGTCCGGCTCGCCCTGGATCAGGGTCTTGCCCTGGAACTCCCAGATCGCGGTGCCGTCGCCGACCGGCTCCATGAAGGAGTCGTGCTTCTCGGCGGTGAGGCCGGTCAGCGGGTAGAAGACGTGGGCGTAGTGGGTCACGCCCTTCTCCATCGCCCAGTCCTTCATGGCGGAGGCGACGACGTCGGCCACGGCCGGGTCGAGGGCGTCGCCCTTCTGGATGGTCGCGGCGACGGACTTGAAGACGGACTTGGGAAGACGCTTCTTCATCACGGAGAGGCTGAAGACGTTCTCGCCGAAGACCGAACCGGTCTCCTCGGCGATGTCGAAGAAGGTTGCGGGGGCTTCGTAGGCCTGGACGTCCTTGATGGCAGCCAAACGGTGGATGTTCGCAGTCATTCTTGCTCCTAGCATCGGCGACCCGGTGTCGCCCCGATCGTTTCCTGCACGCTAGGTGGCTGTCGTTTCAAGCAGGTGCCCGGTTGTTACAGCCGTGTTAACGATCCGGACATCTGCGGCTCGAGGCCTGCCCACGGCCGGGATACGGTTCCCGTCATGTCTTGCACAGCCCTCCCGGGGCGTCGGTTGCTCACCGCCGCCCTTGCGACGTCCTTCGCCCTCACGACCGCCGCCTGCAGCGGGGGAGGGACCTCCGACGACGGCACAGCGGCGTACGACAACGCGGACGTCGTCGCCGAGATGACCGACGCGGTGGAGAGCCAGGACTCGGTGCGGCTGACGCTCGGGACCAAGCAGTCGCCCGAGGACATCACCGTCGACACGAGCTGGGCCGGCGACGAGCGCGCGTTCCGCGCGCTCACGGGTGGCGACCCGGCGCAGCAGCTGGACGTACGTCGCGTCGGCAGCCGGGTCTACCTCGGTGGCGAGCTCGTGGGCCACCAATGGACCTTCCTCGAGGTCGACGACCCGCGGCTCACCGATCCCGAGAGCGGCTTCGACGCCGGTCCCGTCCCGACGCTGCTGGCCATTGACGTGCCCGGCGACCTGGCCGCACTCGAGTCGGCCGTCTCCGCCGTGAGCGACGAGGGAACCGAGGAGGTCGACGGACAGGAGACCGACCACTACACGCTCACGGTCGACAGCCAGGAATGGTTCGACGGGCTCGGCGAGAGCTCGATGTATCGCGCGATGGACCTCCCCGAGAGCGTCACCATGGACCTGTACGTCGATGACGACTCGCTCCCGGTCCGGCTGGCCTACGAGGTGCCGGACGAGCCGGAGGCGTCCGCGCAGATCGGCTTCAGCGAGTGGGGAAGTCCCGTCGAGGTGGCCGTGCCCCGGCGGGCCAAGCCCGTCTCCTAGAGTTGCCGGGTGATCGACACCGCCTCATGGGCACACCGGTTCGGGGCACTGCTCGTCGACTGGGCCGCGTGCACGCTCGTCGTGATGCTCGTGCTCGGCCCGGCCGGGTGGAGCGAGGACCGCTTCGCCGGCTTCTATGCCACGGGGATCTTCGTCGTCGAGTCGGCGTTCTTCACAGCCCTGCTGGGCGGGTCGTTCGGCAAGCTGGTGACCCGGCTGCGCGTCGTCCGTAACGACGCCACGAACCGACCGCTGGAGCTGATCCCGGCGCTGGTGCGCAGCGTGCTGATCGCCCTGGTCATCCCGCCGCTGGTCTTTCGACCGGACGGGCGGGGGCTGCACGACATGGCCGCGAGGTCGAAGACCGTGCGACTGGCCGACCTGCGGGGCTGAGCGCAAAGTCCCCAATGCTGGCGATGCTCGCCGGCGACATCGCTGGTGAACTCGTTGGCCGGTCTCCACACGGGAGCCCGTGACGAGGGGAAACCACATGAACATGACCAGCATCCGTCGCGCCGCCATGATCGCCGTCGGCACCACCGCTGCGATCGCGCTCGGTGCGGGCAGTGCGTCGGCGCACCACTGCTTCGTCCCGATGTATTCGCTCAACGGGCCTGTGTCCGACAACTGGTTCGTGCTGTCCGCGCAGGACGCCGCGGCTGACCCGGACATCGCCGGCTTCGAGGCGGCCTGTCCCGAGGCGGCCGAGGCCGGCTACGCCGCGTTGCGCGCGGCCGACCTGCCGGTGGGTCTCAAGCTCTTCGGCAAGATGACGATCGGCGACCCGAAGGGCGAGGAGAGGATCCCGAGCAACAACGGCGCCGACGGCAAGGGGCTGGAGTACTTCGGAGCCGGCTCCACGGTGCCGTTCCAGATGCTCGACACCTGGATCGGGGCAGCGGCGGCCTACACCTGCTGAGCGTGAGGGGGTGCGTCGGTCAGCGGCCGCGCTGCTGACCGCGCATGCCCTTCATGCTGGTGGGCATCGGGCCCTTGGGCATCGGGACGGTGCCGCGCACCGCATCGATCGCCCGGAGGCGAGCCAGGATGTCGGTGATCTCGGCGGGCTTCACGTTGCGGCCGAGCTTGGAGACGTGGCGCACCAGCTTGGGCAGCGGCACCTCGCCCTCGCCGTTGCCGCAGACGACCTCGTGGATCGGGGTCTCGGGAAGCACGCGCTCGTGCTTGCGACGCTCGGTGGCCAGCAGCGTCTTGAGGCGAGCCGGGTTGCCCTCGCCGACCAGCACGATGCCGGGCGGGCCGACGACCCGGTGGACGATGTCCTGCTGCTTGTTGAAGCCGACGACCGGGTCGGTCTTCCAGCCGCGACGCAGCATCTGCAGCGCGGAGGCGGCCGCACCGGGCCGGCCCTCCATCTGCTTGAACGCGGCGGCCTGGGCACGACGGCCGAAGATGATGATGGCGGCCAGCAGGCCGAACAGCAGCGCGCCGACGATCGAGAGGATCAGCGACAGCAGGCCGTCGCCGGGCAGCAGGTAGATGACGGCGAACCCGACCAGGGCGCCGAGCACGAACGCGCCGAAGGTGTAGAGCCCGATGCGGCGGTCGGTGTTCTTCGCCATCCGGTAGGTCTGGATGAGCTGCTGGCTCCGCTTGGTGGGCGGGGTGGCGGGGGTCGACATGCGGTGCCTTTACTGGACGACGAGACGGATCAGACGGCCGCGGTGACGGAGTCGCGCGCGTCCATGGCCTGACGGTACAACCGACCGGCCCGGTAGGACGAACGGACCAGCGGTCCGGACAGCGCGCCGGAGAAACCGATCTGGTCGGCCTCGTCCTTGAGCTCCACGAACTCCTCGGGCTTCACCCAGCGCTCCACCGGGTGATGACGCAGCGAGGGGCGGAGGTATTGGGTGATGGTGATCAGCTCGCAGCCGGCGTCGTGCAGGTCGCGCAGCGCCTGGCTGACCTCCTCACGGGTCTCGCCCATGCCGAGGATGAGGTTGGACTTGGTGACCAGGCCGAAGTCGCGGGCCTGGGTGATCACGTCGAGGGAGCGCTCGTAGCGGAAGGCCGGGCGGATCCGCTTGAAGATCCGTGGCACGGTCTCGACGTTGTGGGCCAGCACCTCGGGGCGCGACTCGAAGACCTCGCGCAGCAGGTGGGGCTCGCCGTTGAAGTCGGGGATCAGGTTCTCGACGCCGGTGCCGGGGTTGAGCTCGTGGATCGCGCGGACCGTCTCGGCGTACAGCCAGGCACCACCGTCGGGCAGGTCGTCGCGGGCGACGCCGGTGATGGTGGCGTACTTGAGCTCCATCTTCTGCACGGACTCCGCCACGCGGCGCGGCTCGTCGCGGTCCAGCGGCTGCGGCTTGCCGGTGTCGATCTGGCAGAAGTCGCAGCGCCGAGTGCACTGGTCGCCACCGATGAGGAAGGTGGCTTCCTTGTCCTCCCAGCACTCGAAGATGTTGGGGCAGCCGGCCGACTGGCAGACCGTGTGCAGGCCCTCGGACTTCACCAGGCTGTGCAGGGCGGTGTATTCCGGCCCCATCTTCGCTCGGGTCTTGATCCACTCCGGCTTGCGCTCGATCGGCGTCTCGGAGTTGCGGATCTCCAGGCGGAGGAGCTTGCGGCCTTCGGGTACCGGAGCAGTCACGTTCGTCACTCTACGCCGGGGGTAAGGAGCACCCAATTCGAGTGGGTCTGAGTTCGCTCAGGGCACATCGCGGCGTCGCATCGACCACACCGAGAGGAGCACGGCGACCACCACGATCACCGCCAGCACGACCCCGCCGTCCATCGCGGACACGTGCCTCTCGCAGTCGCCGCTGGTCATCCCGTCGGGGGAGAACGAGCACGCGGAACCGTCGTAGTAGGTGAAGCCACCGAGGACGAAGGCCAGGAAGTTGGTGGGCAGCAGCCATCGGGTGCCCTCCTCGCCGAGCACGGTCATGATCAGCAGTGACCCCGCGATCGAGATCCCGAACATCAGCGACAGCGTCGCCACGGTGCTGCGGAACAACATGGTGAGCGCAAGGCCCAGCAGGCCGCCGAGGGCGATGGCGACGACGCCGCGGGCCTGGGTCTCCACGATGGTGCTCCAGAGGCCGGGCTCCACCCGGACGTCCCGGCTGGCCGCGACGAGTGATGCTCCGGCCCAGAAGGTCGCGAGCACGGCAGCGCCGACCACGGCGCCCACGAGCATCACGGCGAGGCCCTTGGCCCACCACACCCGCAGCCGACGTGGTTCGAACAGCAGCTGGTTGCTCATCGAGCCGGTGTTCCAGTCGTGGCCGACGAACGTGGTGCCGACCAGCATCATCAGCCCGGTCATGATGATGATGGCCGCGGCGCCGACGTCCGTGCGCAGCGAGGTGAGGGTGAACTCCTGGCGATACAGGTAGTTCTGGTAGGTCGGCGTCAACGCCTCCGTGCAGTCGGCCGCAGTCGCGCCGGGCCCGGTGTAGTTCTCCGGGTCCTGCTCGCACCGGGCGATCTCCTCCGCGATGTAGGGCTGCTGTGCCTCCTGGGCAGCCAGCTGCTTCGCCTCGGCGATGTCGGCCTCGCTGAACGGGCGGGTGCTCCAGGCAAAGCCCGCCAGCATGATGAGGGGTACGGCGATGCACGCGACCAGCAGGACGACGATGGCCCGGCGCCAGCGCAGCCGGGTCAGCTCGACGGACAGCAGGCGCATCATCGGACCTCCTCCGTCATCGGCGTGACGCCCATCCGGTCGTCGGCGGTGAGCTCGAGGAAGATCGTCTCCAGGTCGGCCCGGACCGGGGTGAGCTCGGAGAGATAGAGCCCGGCGTCGGCCAGGACTCGGGTGATCCGGTCCGCGGGTTCGTCGGTGATGACGTCGAGCGAGTCGACGTCCGTGCGGACTGTCATCCCGGCCCTCTCCAGTGCGGTCGCAGCCGCGGCGGGATCACCCACGCGGAGCCGGTAGGACGTGCTGCCGAGCAGGTCCTCGACGAGGCCCGAGGCCAGCATCCGGCCGTTGCCGATGATGGTGGCGCTCGTGCAGACCTGCTGCACCTCGGCCAGGATGTGCGAACTCAGCAGCACGGTCACCCCAGCCTCCCCGAGGCCGCGGATGAGCTCGCGGATCTCTCGGATGCCGGCCGGGTCGAGGCCGTTGGTCGGCTCGTCCAGGATCAGGAGGTCGGGCGACTTGAGCAGCGTCGCCGCGATCGCCAGGCGCTGCTTCATGCCCAGCGAGTAGGACTTGAAACGGTCGTCGGCGCGGTCGGCGAGACCGACCCGGACCAGCGCGTCGTCGACAACGCCACGCTCGACACCGACCGAGCCGGCGAGGAGCCGGAGGTTCTGCCGCGCGGAGAACGTGGGGGAGAACTTGGGCGACTCGACCACCGCGCCGACACGCCCGATCACCTCGGGCAGCCGTTGGGGGACCGGGGTGCCGAACAGGCTCATCGTCCCGGCCGTCGGTCGCGCAAGTCCGAGCAGCATCCGGATCGTCGTCGTCTTGCCCGACCCGTTGGGCCCGAGGAAGCCGTGCACCCCGCCGCGCGGGACCGCGAGGTCCAGGTCGTTCACCGCGACGCGGGTGCCGCGCCTGCCCGTGAACTCCTTGCGCAGACCACTGGTCTCGATCACCAGGTCGCTCATGTCGGTTCCCCCGTTCGTGTTGCGGTGACTGTGGCAGAGGCTCAGGCGGGCTGCGGCGTGCCGCGCCGACGGGTGTTGGCCAAGGCTGCTGCCGCGACGAGAATCCCGGTCAGGCCGAAGAAGTAGAGCCCCGCGAACCTGAAGCTGTGGTTCGCACGGCGGTCGGTGCACGTGAGCGAGCCAGAGCCGGGGATGCTCGAGCCGTAGAGGCTGGCACACGAGACCTCGCGGGGTGGCTGGTCATACTCCGCGCCGCCGGACAGGAATGCCTCGATGTTGAGCAGCGGCAGCCACGGTTCGATCGGGTGCGCGAGCAGCACGACGACACCGATGGCCACCGCTGCCGTTGCCAGGGTCGAGACGGCCCGCACCGGCCCGCGGAGCAGCACTCCGGCGGTGAGGCCGACCACCCCGGTCAACCCGACCAGCAGGGCGTGGCCGCTGATGAACTGCATGGGGGTGCTGAGGTGCAGGACCCCTCGGCGCTCTGCGACCCACCCCAGGGCCCACCACCACGTCGAGTTCACCACGAAGGCGACGACTGTCCCGAGCAGGAGGACCTTGCCGGCGCGACGCAGGAACGCGCGCGCTCCGGGTGCCGGCTGCCACCTCACCCCGACGAGCAGCATGGCTGCGGGCATCGACAACAGGATCACGACGACGGTCCCCGGGTGGTCGTCGGTGCCCAGTGGTTCGCGGGTGAGGGACGAATGCGCCTCGAGCGCGTCTCTCCGACAATGACTCGTGGAGGGAGAGATGGTGGTGAAACCACTGCCCGTCCACACGTCCCTCGGATAGACCGACGCCTCGCACTCCGCCAGTGTCCGGGCGAAGCCGGGGGCGCTCTCGGCGGCCGCTCGATCGGCCGCGATTTCCTCGGGGGAGTAGGGACGGGTGTCCCAGACCAGGAACAGCCACAGGACGAGGGGTACGGCGAGCATCAGCACCGCTGTCGTCCTGCTGACGGGCGGCAGGGCACCGATGCGTGCGCGCATGCCACATCCCCCGACGTGTCCGTGGCCCGTGCCGGGCCGAGTCAGGCGAACGCTAGCGGCGCGGGGAAGATCCCGTCAGCGGTTTACGAGACCTGGCGTGACCAGCTCGATCCGGGGAGCGCGGCCGGGCTCCGGCCTGGCGTCGTAGTCGGGCGTGGCGGCGTACGGGCCCCAGGCGAGGTAGGTCGACAGGTGGTGCTGGACGGCGGGCAGCACCTCGGTCACCGGGACGTCGCGGCCGAGCTCGGCGCTCAGCGAGGTGACGCCCGCGTCGGCGATCCCGCAGGGCACGAAGCGGCCGTACCACCCGAGGTCGACGTCGCAGTTGAGCGAGAAGCCGTGCATGGTCACGCCGCGGCTGACCCGGATGCCGATCGCCGCGATCTTGCGCTCGGGGCCGCGGTCGTCGGCGCGCATCCACACCCCGCTGCGACCGGGGATGCGGGCGGTGGTGACGCCGACGTCGGTGCAGACCGCGATCAGCGCCTCCTCGACGCGGCGGACGTAGTCGACGACCTTGACGTGGTCGGGCAGCGCCACGATCGGGTAGCCGACCAGCTGGCCGGGGCCGTGGAAGGTGATCTTGCCGCCGCGGTCGACGTCGATGACCTGCGCGCCGCCGGGGTCGAGCGGGCGCTCGTGGGGCTCGGTGCGCTTGCCGGCGGTGAATACGGGCGGGTGCTCGAGCAGCAGCACCGTGTCACCGCGGGTGCCGGCGACGACCTCGGCGTGCACCTCGCGCTGGAGGTCCCAGGCGGCGAGGTAGTCGACGGCGTCCGGTCCGAGCCCGGCGATCCGGTGCTCCAGCTGGTGCTCACGCATGCCGCGAGCCTACGCCTGTGGACAACGGACGACGCCTCGGCTCGATCTGGGGCACGGTGGACCCGTGGACCCGCGACGACTGCTGCCCTACCTCCTCGCCCTGACCGCCCTGGCCGTGCTCACGACGGCCGGAGTGGCGCTGTTCTCGCAGAGGTCGTCGCCGCCCGGCGCGCAGGCCGAGGCCTCACCGCCGCCGGCCGGGGCCAGCACCCCACGCGACGTGCTCGCCGGCTGGGACGCACGCCGTTCGGCCGCTTGGGCGGCCGGGGACGTCGCAGCGCTGCGCGAGCTCTACGTCGCAGGCTCGTCGACCGGCCGTGCCGACGCGCGGATGCTGGCGGCGTACGTCGATCGCGGACTGCGCGTCGACGGGCTCGCGACCCAGGTGCTGGCGCTGGAGGTGCTCGACGAGGCTGCAGACGAGCTGACGGTGCGGATCACCGACCGGGTGGCCGGGGGAGTGGTCACCGGCGAGGCGGGCGGAACGCCACTGCCGCGCGACCGGCCCACCACGCGCACCCTCGTGCTGCGGCGCGTCGACGGTGAGTGGCTGGTGGTGACCGTGCGCGATCAGGACAGCGCGGCGGACAGCACCTCGCGCACGTCGACGTCCTGGAAGTCGTAGCCGGCGCGCTCGAGGGCAGCCGGTCGGGCGTTGACCGAGCCCAGGAGCTCGGGCGCCATCCGCCCGGCGCCCACCTTGATCACCGGCGCCGGGGCGACCAGGAAGGCAGGCCGGTGCACTGCTGCGGCGAGTGCACGGGTGAACTCGGCGTTGGTCGGCGTCTGTGGGCAGCAGAGGTTGAACTCGCCCGAGACGTCGCGGGACTCGGCGAGGTAGGACGCGGCGCCGACCCAGTCGCGCAGCGAGATGATCGGGAAGTGCTGCTCGCCGTTGCCGAGACGGGCGCCGAGCCCGAGTTTGAAGAGGCGGGCGAGCTCACGCAGGGGCGATGAGCTGCCGTCCAGGACCGGGGAGGTCCGCAGCACGCACACGCGAGCGCCGGCCTCGATGGCCGGAGCGGCCGCGGCCTGCCACTCGTGGGCTACTCCGGTGAGGAAGCTGTCCCCGCGGCTGTCGGACTCCTCGGTGACCTCGTCGGCACCGTGGTCGCCGTACCAGCTGATGCCGTTGCCGGCGAGGAACGCCGGCGGGCGCTCGGACTTCGCGATGGCGCGGGCGAGCACGTCGGTGGTCGCGACCCGGCTCTCGAGCACGGCGTGGGCGCGCTTCGAGGAGTGCGGGTTGCCGGCGATGTTGACCCCGGCGAGGTTGACCACGACGTCGGAGCGGTCGATCACCGACTGGTCGAGGTCGTCGGCATAGGGATCCCAGCGCGACTGCTTGGCGGACTCCGGGGCCCGGCGGACGAGGTGGGTCACCTCGTGGCCGCCGACGCGCAGGTGCTCGGTCAGGTGGGTGCCGAGAAACCCAGATGCTCCGGCGATGACGACGCGCATGCCGCCCAGCCAACCAGACGCCGCAAGCGGGCCGTCAGCCCGCCAGATGGCCCCAGCGTGCCGACAGGACCGACCAGGGCCCGGCATCCACCACGCGCCCGGCGTCGAGGACGACGACCCGGTCGGCCTGGGTGAGCGCGGCGGCCTTGCTGGTCGCGCCGATGACGGTCCGACCGCCCGCGCGCAGGGCCGACCAGAGCTCGGTCTCGGTCGTGGCGTCGAGTGCCGAGCTCACGTCGTCCGCCAGCAGGAGGTCGGCGTCGCAGGCCACCGCACGCGCGAGCGCGAGCCGCTGGACCTGGCCGCCCGAGAGACGCACGCCGCGGTGGCCGACGAGGGAGTCGGCCCCGCCCGCCTCGGCGACGTCGCGTCCCATCCGGGCAGCCTCCAGCGCCGGCATGACCGAGCGGCCCGGGTGGTCGAGGCCGACGTTGCCGCTGAACGTGCCCGACAGCACCCGCGGGACCTGG
The DNA here is from genome assembly GCF_000389985.1 of Nocardioides sp. CF8. Taxonomy (NCBI): domain Bacteria; kingdom Bacillati; phylum Actinomycetota; class Actinomycetes; order Propionibacteriales; family Nocardioidaceae; genus Nocardioides; species Nocardioides sp. CF8. The sequence goes on along the minus strand of NZ_CM001852.1, from coordinate 2,548,298 downwards.
GCTACATGGGCGACGAGTGCGGGACGCAGCTCGGCCTGCGGGTCGGCGACGAGGCGGTCGTTCCAGCGGACCTCACCGGTGACGCTGACCAGGCCGGCCAGCGCGCTCAGCAGGCTGGACTTGCCGGATCCGACCTGGCCGAGCAGCAGCACCAGCTCGCCCGCGGAGATCGTCAGGTCGACGTCCTGGACGCCGAGCGTGCCGTCGTCGTGCACGGCCGAGAAGCTGCTCAGCGCGAGCGTGCGCAGCGGGTCGCGGCGCGGCTCGTCGGGGGTGGGGCCGGTGCCTTGGACGAGGTCGACGCCGGGCGGCAGGTCCATCAGGTCGCCGCCGCCGGCCAGCTCGCTGGTCGCGGTCATCCAGGCCCGGACGCCGGGAGCCTCGGTCACGACCGATCCGGCGACCCGGCCGAACCAGTCGAAGCCGCTGACGGCGTTGGCGACCAGCAGTGCGGTGGCGAGCCCCCACTCGCCGCTGAGCAGCCCGGCCCAGGCCGCGACGACGCCGAACTGCACCATGACGACGGGTACGCCGTCGAGCAGCGCCTGCACGCGATGCTCGCTCACCGCTGCGTCGACGCGACCGCCGTCGACCTCCCGCAGGTGGGCGTGGACCTGGGGCGTGGCCGCGGCGAGCTTGACCGTGCGGACCGACTCCAGGGCGGAGACGAGCGACTGGCCGAAGCGGGCGCGCGAGGTCGAGGCGGCCGCGGCCGAGCGGCCGGCGACGCGACGGCCCATCGTGGAGGCCAGTGCGGAGGCGACCATCACGGTGATCAGGACGGCGCCGGCCAGCCAGGTGCCGGCGATGATCGCGGTGACGCCGGCGACGACGAGGCCGTTGACGAAGTCGACCCAGCGGTCGGTGTAGCGCGCCAGCCGGTCGGCGTCCATGGTGCGGGCGACGACCTCGCCCGGTGGGGTGCGGCGCAGCCGGTGCTGCGCCGTCTGTCCGTGGAGCACGGCGGCGCGGACCCGCAGCCGCACCTCGACCCACCAGTGGGGGTAGGTGCGGAATGCCTGCGAGAGCAGGAGCGGACTGATCACCAGCGAGACGACCAGGCAGGCGGTGAGCGCGGTGGGTCGGTCACCGGCCTGGAGGTCGGTGACGATGTGGCCCCAGATCCAGCCCGTGATGGCACCGAAGGCCCCGGTGAGGGAGGCGGCCAGGAACAGGAAGGCTCCCACCAGGCCCCACTGCGGCTGGATGCTGACCGTGTGGAGCACCTGCCGGGCCAGGCTCGGCGTCGGCGCCAGGACCGGCGCCGGAGGAGGGGTGGTGCTGCGGCGGACCGACCCGATCGCCGAGTCGTCGTGGTGGTGCTCCTCGATGACGGCCTCGTGCGCGGCCGCGTCGAGCAGGGTGCGGAAGGGGCCCGGCTCGGCGGCGAGCCGGGCGCGCGGTCCCTGCTGGACGACCCGACCGGACTCCAGGACGGCGACCCGCTCGGCCCGCTCGGTCGTGGAGAGCCGATGGGCGACCAGGATGCCCGTGCGTCCCGAGATCAGCCGGTTGGCAGCCCGCACGACCCGGGCCTCCGTCACCGGGTCCATCCGGGCCGTGGCCTCGTCGAGCACGACCACGCTCACGTCGCGCACCAGCAGCCGCGCGAACGCGACGAGCTGCTCCTCGCCGGCCGAGAGGTTCGTGCCGCCGGGACCGAGCACGGTGTCGAGCCCCTGGGGGAGCCCGGCCACCCAGTCGGTGAGGCCCAGCTCGGCGACCGCTGCCTCGATGGTCGAGCGCGCGACGTGGTCGAAGAGGGTGATGTTCTCCGCCAGCGTGCCCGCGAGCACCTCGGTGCGCTGGGTGACGACCCCGACCGCGGCGCGCAGCTGCTGGAGGTCGAGATCGCGGACGTCGACGCCGCCCAGCAGGACCGTGCCGCGGGGCGGCTCGACGGCGCGTGAGAGCAGTGACGCGAGGGTGGACTTGCCGGACCCGGTGCGGCCCACGAGGGCGCAGGTGTGGCCGGCGGGCACGAGCAGGTCGATGTCGCGCAGCGAGAAGTTGCCGGTGCCGTAGCTGAAGTCGAGGTCACGGAACTCGACGTCGAGCGGGCCCTCGGGCAGCGGCAGACCGCCGGTCGGCTCGGCGGGGGAGTCCATCATCGAGCGCAGTCGCAGCACTGCGCCGAAGCCCTCCTGCAGGTCGGGCAGGTGACGCGCCAGCATGTCGACACCACCCACGAACATGGTGGTGACGAGGAAGAGGGTGACCAGCCGGGCCGTGGAGAGGTCCCCGGCCAGCACGAGGGCGATCCCGACGACACCCACGGCCGCGAGGGCTCCGTGCAGGAGGCCGCCGCTGCGCCTGGTGATGCGGGTCTCGACCAGCAGCACGGCGTCGAGCGTGCGGTGGACCACGGCCGCCAGCTGCGCGTTGCGCCGCAGGACGAAGGCCTGGCCCAGCGACGTACGCAGGTCGTCCCGGGCCGCCACGCCCTCCTCGGTGGACGCAGCGTGATCGGTCCAGGCTGCCTCCTCGAGGACCTTGCGCTGGGCGACCTGGGGGAGCAGGCGGCGAACGACGGCGAACGCCATGAAGGCGGTCAGCGGGAACAGGAACGCTGCCGGCCACCAGGTCAGCGAGGCCACCACCCACAGTGGCCCGGACGCCAGGAAGGTGCGGGCGGCCTGCCACACGCCCCAGCGCATCAGCTGGCCGACCTCCCAGGTGTCGTCGTCGATGCGGTCGAGCACCTCGCCGACGGCCTGCTCGGACAGCTCCGCGAGCGGCTGGGCCATGGCGGCGTCGAGCAGGTCTGAGCGGAGCCGGCCCTCCGCGCGGTCCACCACGGTCGCCCAGATGGTCTTCGCCACGGTGTCGACCAGGGCTCCGCCCACCACGCACAGCGCGAGGAGCGTCAGCAGCGCCGACGTCGGCTCGTCGGCCAGGCGTCCGGCGAACATCGTGCCGAGCGAGGCGGCGATGGCGCCCGTGAGCGACATCGAGAAGCAGAGCACCGTGAGCGGGCGCCGGACCCGGCGCCAGTCGACCGGCACCCGGTCGGTCGGTCTGGGCGGCTGTGTCGGCCGCTTGGTGCTCGCCTCGATGTAGGTCCCCGTCACGGACCCGACGCTACGCGTCCGCACCGACATCGCGCGTCTGGTTTTCACCCGCCCCCGGACGCGACGAGACCCCGGCTGCCGTGGCAACCGGGGTCTCGTCGAGGTGGTCAGACCTCGAAGGCTCCACCCTCGAGGCGCGCCTTGACCGCGGCCAGGAAGCGACCGGCGTCGGCGCCGTCGACGAGGCGGTGGTCGTAGGTCAGCGAGAGGTAGACCATGTGCCGCACCGCGATCGTCTCGCCCAGGTTGGGGTCGTCGATGACGACGGGACGCTTCACGACGGCACCCGGGCCGAGGATCGCGACCTGCGGCGTGTTGATGATCGGGGTGTCGAACAGGGCCCCGAAGCTGCCGAGGTTGGTGATCGTGAAGGTGCCGCCCGACAGCTCATCGGGACCGATCTTGTTGGTGCGGGTGCGCTCGGCGACGTCGGCGATCTTCTTCGCCAGACCGGCGATCGACAGGTCGCCGGCGTCCTTGACGACCGGGGTGAGCAGGCCCTTCTCGGTGTCCACGGCGAACGCGATGTTCTCGCGGTCGTAGTAGGTGACCTTGCCGGCGTCGGTGTCGATCGCCGCGTTGAGCTTGGGGTGCTCCTTCAACGTGTCGATCGCCGCCTTGGCGAAGAACGGCAGGTAGGTCAGCTTCACGCCCTCGCGGGCCAGGAAGTCGGCCTTCACGCTCTCGCGCAGCCGCGCGATGGTGGTCACGTCGACCTCCATCACCTGCGTGAGCTGCGCGGTCGTCTGGAGCGAACCGACCATGCGCTCGGCGATGATCTTGCGCAGCCGCGACAGGTCCTCGGTGGTGCCACGCAGCGCCGAGGGAGCCGCGCCGGCAGCCGGGGCAGCAGCCTGTACGCCGCCGGCCGGTGCCGCAGCGGCGGCCGGTGCTGCAGCAGCCGGGGCGGGCGGGGCAGCCTTGGCAGCAGCCGCGTCGAGGATGTCCTGCTTGCGGATGCGGCCACCGACACCGGTGCCGGTGACGGAGGCCAGGTCGATGCCGTGCTGGGAGGCCATCTTGCGGACCAGGGGCGTGACGTAGGAGCTCTGGTCGTCCGAGCGAGCCGGGGCCGCGGAGGGCTCGGCGTGCGTCGGCGCGGCCGGTGCCGGGGCGGCCGGTGCCTGTGCCTGCGCGGGAGCGGCGGGCGCCTCGGCGGGCTTGGCCTCGGCGGCGG
>NZ_CM001852.1:2527640-2543950 GCF_000389985.1 Nocardioides sp. CF8 | reverse complement strand
TCACCCCGACCCGTGAGCCGCAAGCTCTAGCGGTCAGCCCCGCGTGCTCACGGAGGCAGGAGCCCCCGTGAGCACGCGGACCGCGAGGTCCGTGGTGGCCTCGACGTTGAGGTAGCCCACCACGCGGCTGACCCGATCGATGTCGAGCGGCAGCAGGCCGGGGCTGCCGGGGACGTCGGGCGTGAGCCCGAGGTCGAGGTCGTCGCAGCCCGACATCATGGCCACGTTGAAGTCGTAGCGCTCCCGCGCGCCGGCGGCGCTCAGGCGGCGGACGACGGTGGCGCCGAGCCGGCGGGCGCCGACCTCGGCGGCCCAGCCGTCGAGCGCCTGGACCAGCGACCGGCCGTCGTCGTGGTCGAGGTCGGCCCACACGGCGTCCATCGAGCCGGCGACGTCGAGCAGGATCGCGGCAGTCTTCTCGCCGATGCCGGTGACGCCGGGCAGGTTGTCGCTCGCGTCGCCCCGCAGGGCGGCATAGGCCAGGTAGTTCTCCGCGGCGACGCCGTACATCGCGTGCAGGCGCCGGGGGTTGAGCAGCGGCGAGCCGTTGATGCCGCCGTCGATCAGCCGCAGCACCTGCGTGTGGTCGCTGATGTGGGCGAAGGCGTCGCGGTCGGAGGTGATGATGACGCAGTTCCAGCCGTTGGCAGCTGCCCACGTCGCGCCGGTCGCGTTGACGTCGTCGGCCTCGAGCCCCGGGGGAGTCAGCGTCGCCAGCCCGAGCGCGTCGAGCAGCGCGCCCGCCCGCTCGAGCTGGTCGATCAGCTCGGGGTGCTTCTCCGCGCGCCCGGCCTTGTAGTCGGGGTAGCGCTCCCGGCGGATCGAGGAGGTGCGGTCGTCGAGCCCGAAGATGACCGCGTCGGGCGCGAACCCGTCGATCGACTCGATGATCTGGCGCAGCATCCCGTGCAGCGCCCACACCGGTCGCCCGGCCCGGTCCATGATCCGCGTGTGCGCCCGCGCGTGGTGGTTGCGGTGCAGCAGCGAGGGGGCGTCGACGACGAGGAGGAGCTTGCGCGCGCTCGGGTCGGAGGAGGGTGGGGGCATCGCGGAGATCGTACGGCGCGGTGCGGGCGTGACGCCGCTATCGCTGGCGAACCGCCCGGACCACCGCGTCGACGCCCGATCCGGCGACGGCGCGCGGTCGCTCCTCGGCGACCAGGACCTCCCACTCCTGCGGGTCCAGCACCTCGAGCGCCTCCGCGACCGAGACCTGCACCTGGCTGGCCGCCGCGGTCGGCTCACCCGTCGCCGGGTCCACGGGGCCATGCCCGACCAGCAGGAGCGTGCCGTCCGGGGCGACACCGGCGGCGAGGCGCGAGACCATCTCGCCGACCGAGCCGACCGGCCCGGCGACGTGGACGTAGAGGCAGCTCACGAGGTCGAAGTAGCCCTCGTCCGGGGTCCAGGGGCCCCGAGGTCGCCCTCCACCCAGGCGATGCGAGCGGCGACGTCCGGGGCGAAGCCCTGGGCGGTCGCCTGACCGTGCTCGAGGGCTGCCCGCGAGAAGTCGACCGCGGTGACCGTCCAGCCGGCCGCGGCCAGCCAGATCGCCTCGGCGCCGTGCCCGCAGCCGGCGTCGAGGGCGCGGCCCGGCCGCAGCTCGCGTGCGACGTCGACGAGGAGGTCGCTGGGAGGGCGGCTCGCCAGCTTGTCCGGATGGTCACGCAGCACCTGCTCCCAGCGCTGCTCCCAGGCGTCCCGGTCGTGGGCGTCACTCGTCATGGGCCAACTCTGCCACGGGCCCTCGCCGCTCAGATGATGCTGCCGACGTCCTCGGCGACGATGCGCTCCAGCGCCCGCTCGGCGACGGCAGCGATGGTCATCGAGGGGTTGCAGGCCGCGGTGGTGCCGGGGATGAGCGCGCCGTCGAGCACGTAGAGCCCGCGGGCGCAGTGGACCCGCCCCTCGAGGTCGCACACCGAGCCCATGGGGGCGCCGCCCAAGGGGTGCCAAGTGCTGGGTGCGATGAGGTGGCTGTCGGTCAGCACCCCGGTCGAGCCGACCACGGCGCGCATCCGCGCGCCGATCTCGTCGTGCACCGCCCGGTCGCCGTCCGCCGGCCAGTGCAGGCCGACGGTGTCGGTGGCGCCGTCGTAGGCGAAGTGCCCGCGGTCCGGGCTGGCCCCGAAGCCGACCAGCATCGTGGTCCGCAGGTTGAGGCCGACGGGGGGCATCGAGGCCTGGATGATCGTGTTGGCGGTGGCGGGATCGGCCCAGTCCTTGCTGCCGAACACGACCGGTCCGCCCTGGGTTCCGAAGTCGGTCTGCAGGTTGGTCCAGGCATAGATCCGGTCGCCGTTGGTGCCCCAGCCGCGGCCGAGGCCGTCGGGCAGGTCCGCGATGGCGCCGGTGGCGCCGGCCCGCACGAGCAGCTTGGTGGTGTTGACGCTTCCGGCGGCCAGCACCAGCGCCCGGGTCCGGATGACCTTGTGCTCCAGGACCTTGCCGGTGTCGTCGGTGCGGTTGACCCGGACCAGCCACCGGCCGTTCGGCCGCTGCTCGATCGAGGTGACGTCGTGGTGGGTCCGCACCCGGACCCGGCCGGTCGCCTCGGCGGCGCGCAGGTAGGTCACGTCCACCGAGTGCTTGCCGCCGTTGTTGACGCCCATCGCGGCGTCGCCGTTGGTGTAGGACGGCTTCATCTCCCCGCGCAGCTCAGCCTCGGCGTAGGACCAGTCGATCGGCATCGGGATCTTCTCGACCGCGAAGCCGGCGAGCTCGGCGCGCGACTTGAAGGTCCGGGCGGCGAGGTAGTTGGGGGTGTCGACGAGCGTGTCCGGCGCCGTTGCCAGCCTGAGCATCCTCGCGACCCGGGGATAGTGCACGCGGTCCATCAGGTCGTAGTCGAGGCCGCTGGGCAGGGAGCTCTCGAACACCTCGCGCGACGGCTGCAGGGTCATGCCCTGGTAGACCAGCGACCCGCCGCCGACACCGGCCGGGCACATCACCAGCATGTTGCGTCCCTGCACAGGCTCGACCAGCCCGACGTAGGGACCGAAGTCCAGGGGAGCGCCCAGCAGCTGCTGCGCGGGGTGCAGTGCGCTGGGCGTCGTGCCGTGCCACAGCAGCCGCTTGTCGGGGCGCGCCACGTGCGGGAAGGTCTCGGCGTTCGGCCCGGTCCGCCAGCGCCGCCCGCGCTCGAGCACCGTCACCCGGACCCCGGCCCGCGCCAGCCGCAGCGCCGTCACACCACCGCCGAAGCCGGAGCCGATGACCACGACCCGGTGCTCCTCCCGGGTCAGCGGGATGCGGGCCCGCGCCGGTGTCGGCAGCGCCAGCCCGACGGCCCCAGCGGCGGCGACGGACAGGACGGAACGACGGGTGTGCACACGGGCCTCCGAGTAGAACGTGTTTCAGTTGGTCGGCGTGATCCTGTCAGAGGGCGGGACGTGCGCGGTCCGGCGTCCCACGGCTCCTAGGATCGACACCATGAGCGACTACCTCGAACTCCTGCCCGCGGTGGACATCAAGGGCGGCCAGGCCGTCCAGCTCGTCCAGGGGGTCGACGGCTCGGAGAAGCGCTTCGGTGACCCGATCGAGGCCGCCCTGCGCTGGCAGGAAGCGGGGGCGGAGTGGATCCACCTCGTCGACCTCGACGCCGCCTTCGGTCACGGCCACAACCGCGAGCTCCAGGCGAGGATCGTCGGCACGCTGGACATCAAGGTCGAGATGAGTGGCGGCATCCGCGACGACGAGTCGCTCAAGGCGGCCATGGACGCCGGGTGTCGCCGGGTCAACATCGGCACGGCCGCGCTGGAGAACCCCGAGTGGTGCGCCCGCGCCATCGCTGAGTACGGCGACCGCGTGGCCGTCGGCCTCGACGTCCGTGGTCGCACGCTGGCCGCGCGTGGCTGGACCCGCGAGGGCGGCGACCTCTACGACGTGCTCACCCGTCTCGACTCCGAGGGCTGTGCGCGCTACGTCGTCACCGACGTCAACAAGGACGGCATGCTGCAGGGCCCCAACCTCCAGCTCCTGCGCGACGTCTGCGCGGTGACGGACAAGCCGGTCGTGGCCAGCGGCGGCGTCACCACGCTGGCCGACATCGAGGCCCTGATGGGACTCGTGGCAGAGGGCGTTGAGGGCGCGATCGCCGGCACGGCGCTCTACGAGGGTCGCTTCACGCTCGAGGACGCGCTGGCCCTGACCCTGCCGAAGCCGGTCTCGTGAGCCTCGCCGTACGCGTCATCCCCTGCCTCGACGTCGACGGCGGGCGCGTGGTCAAGGGCATCAACTTCAAGGAGCTCCGCGACGCCGGGGACCCGGTCGAGCTCGCCAAGACCTATGACGCGGAGGGCGCCGACGAGCTCACGTTCCTCGACATCTCCGCCTCCCACGAGGGCCGCGCGACGACCATGGAGGTCGTGTCGCGCTGCGCGGAGGAGGTCTTCATCCCGCTGACCGTGGGCGGGGGAGTGAGCAGCGTCGCGGACGTCGACCGCCTGCTGCGCGCCGGCGCCGACAAGGTTGCAATGAACACCGCCGCCATCCACCGGCCCGAGCTGATCGCCGAGGTCGCCGACCGGTTCGGCAACCAGGTGCTCGTGCTCTCGGTCGACGCGCGTCGGGTCTCCGAAGGACGCTTCGAGGTCACCACCCACGGCGGCCGCAAGAGCGCCGGCCTCGACGCCGTCGAGTGGGCCGCGCGAGCAGCGCAGCTGGGCGCCGGCGAGATCCTCCTCAACGCCATGGACGCCGACGGCACGCAGGACGGCTTCGACCTCGAGCTGATCCGCGCCGTACGCCGCGAGGTCACCATCCCCGTCATCGCCAGCGGGGGAGCGGGTGCCGTGGAGCACTTCGCGCCCGCCGTCGACGCCGGTGCCGACGCGGTGCTCGCCGCCACGGTGTTCCACTTCGGGACGCTGCGGATCGGTGAGGTGAAGGACGGGTTGTCGGCGGCCGGTCACCCGGTCCGCTGAGATCGGTCCTACGATTCGGGGCATGCGCACGATCTTCCGCACCTTCGCCGCCACCGCTCCGCTCGCCGTGCTCCTGGCCCTGACCGCCTGCGGTGCGCCGCGCGACGAGGCCGGGGACGCAGCGACCGACACCTCCACCGAGACGGCCGCGGAGGACTGCACGCCCGACAGCCTGGAGACGCTGACCGCCGGCACCCTGACGATCGGCACCGACTCCCCGGCCTACGAGCCGTGGTTCGTCGGCGACGACCCGACCAACGGCCAGGGCTACGAGTCCGCGGTGGCCTACGCCGTCGCCGAGGAGCTGGGCTACTCGACCGACGAGGTCGAGTGGGTCACCGTGCCGTTCAACGCGGTGGTCAGCCCGGGCGAGAAGAAGTTCGACTTCGACGTCAACCAGGTCTCCATCACCGAGCAGCGCCGCAAGGCCGTCGACTTCTCCAGCGGCTACTACGACGTGCGCCAGACCGTCATCACCAACAAGGGCAGCGCCATCGACGGTGCGACGTCGATCGCCGACCTCGCCGACGCCCGCCTGGGCGCCCAGGTCGGCACGACGAGCTACACCGCGATCACCGAGACGATCGGCAGCTCCGAGCAGCCGGCCGCGTTCGACACCAACGACCAGGCCGTCCAGTCGCTGAAGAACGGCCAGATCGACGGCATCGTGGTCGACCTGCCGACGGCCTACTACATGACGGCCGTCCAGCTCGACGACGGCATGATCGTCGGCCAGCTGCCGCTGCCCGAGGGCGACGTCGAGCAGTTCGGCGCCGTGCTCGACAAGGACAGCCCGCTCACCGACTGCGTCAGCCAGGCCGTCGACGCACTGCGTGAGGACGGCACCCTCGACCAGATCGCCTCCGAGTGGCTGGAGCAGCAGGGCGCTCCAGAGCTCTCCTGATGCGACCTGCCGTCAGGGACTGGCAGCCCTCCGCGATCCAGCTCGAGCGCGAGAGCTATCGCCGCCGCCAGGCCGCACGCAGCACGGCCATCGCCGCGGCCAGCACGGCGCTGGTGCTTGGCGTCGTCGGCGTGCTGGTCGTCAGCTCACCCGGGTGGGAGCGGGTCCACGAGACCTACTTCGACTGGGACAAGGCGATCGATTCGTTCCCGGCGGTGCTCGCCGGCCTCTGGATGAACGTCAAGATCATGGTGGTCTCGGCGATCGCCATCGTGGTCGTCAGCCTCACCATCGCGGTCATGCGCACCACACGGGGCCCGATCGCGTTCCCGCTGCGGCTGCTCGGCACGGTGTACGTCGACGTGTTCCGTGGGCTCCCGCTGCTGCTGGTCATCTTCCTGCTCGGGTTCGGCGGGCCGGCCCTCGACCTGTCGGGGCTGCCGCGCAGCGCCCTGTTCTGGGGCTGCGCGTCCCTGGTGCTGTCCTACTCGGCGTACGTCGCAGAGGTCTTCCGGGCGGGCATCGAGTCGGTGCACCAGTCGCAGCGCCTTGCCGGCCGCGCGCTCGGACTGACCTATGCGCAGACGCTGCGCCACGTCGTGCTCCCGCAGGCCTGGCGCCGCGTGCTGCCCGCGCTGATGAACGACCTCGTCTCGCTGCAGAAGGACTCCGGGCTGATCGCCGTGCTGGGCACGGTCATCGACGCGATCCGGGCGGCGCAGATCGAGACGGCGAAGGACTTCAACTACACGCCGTACGTCGTCGCGGGTTTCCTCTTCATCTGCCTGACCGTGCCGATGGCGCGACTGACTGACTGGTATGCCCGCAAGCAGGGCTTCGCCGGCGCGGGGAGCCTGATGTGAGCGTTCTCGAGATGAGCGGCGTCCGGAAGGCGTTCGGATCCAACGTGGTGCTCGACGGCGTCGACTTCACGGTCAACCGCGGCGAGTGCGTCGTGCTGATCGGGGCTTCCGGGTCGGGCAAGTCGACGCTGCTGCGGTGCGCCAACCTGCTCGAGACCGTGGACGACGGGGTGATCACGTTCGAGGGCGAGGACATCACCGACCCGCGGGTCAACGGCGACGAGGTTCGCTCCCGGATGGGGCTGGTCTTCCAGTCCTACAACCTGTTCCCGCACCTCACCGTGCTCGGCAACGTGACGCTCGCGCTGCGCAAGGTGCACGGCGTCGCGGCGGCCGAGGCCGAGCAGCGCGGGCTCGCGATGCTCGACCGGGTGGGGCTCGCGGAGAAGGCGAGGGCCCGGCCCGACGACCTCTCCGGCGGCCAGCAGCAGCGCGTCGCGATCGCCCGTGCCCTCGTCACCAACCCACGGCTGATGCTGCTCGACGAGGTCACCTCCGCGCTCGACCCCGAGCTGGTGGGCGAGGTGCTCGACCTCCTCTCCGACCTCAAGTCCGAGGGCGTGACGATGGTGCTGAACACGCACGAGATGGGCTTCGCCCGCGACGTTGCCGACACGGTCTGCTTCCTGCACGACGGCGTCATCCACGAGTCCGGCACCCCGGCGCAGGTGATCGGCGACCCGCAGCAGGAGCGCACCCGGGCGTTCCTGTCGCGAATCCGCGCCTGACGTCGGGCGTCATGGGGCCACAGGTAGCCTGCGGTGGTGAGTGACGAGGGGGCAACACTGCAGGGAACGACGACCCGTGAGGGCTTCGCTGTGCTGGGTCACGCGATCCGGCGCGAGCCCGGGATCTTCGTGCTCTCGACCCTCGGGTCGGTGCTCTTCGCCGTACTCACCGTCGCCGATGCGTGGGTCCTCGGTTGGTCGACGGACAACGTCGTCATCCCTGCCTTCGAGACCGGCGAGATCGGCACCGGCCTGCTCTGGACGGTGCTGGCGCTGTTCCTCGGCGTCGCGATCCTGCGCGCCGTCGGCATCGTCGCGCGTCGGCTCGGAGCCGGCATCATGCAGTACCGCATGCAGGCGCACACCCGCCGCGCGGTGACCAGGCAATACCTCACGCTGCCGATGGAGTGGCACCAGCGGCACCCGACCGGCCAGCTCCTCTCCAACGCCTATTCCGACGTCGAGGCCGCGTGGGGGCCGATCGCGCCGCTGCCGATGGCGCTCGGCACAGTCGTGATGATGGTGATCGCAGTCATCCAGATGCTGCTCGCGGACGTCGTGCTGGCCGTCGTCGGCCTGCTCGTCTTCCCGGCCGTCGTGATCGCCAACCTCGCCTACCAGCGGCTCGCCTCGCCGCTCATGACCCACGCCCAGGGGCTGCGCGCGGAGGTCAGCGAGATCGCGCACGAGTCCTTCGACGGCGCGATGGTGGTCAAGACGCTGGGCCGCGAGAGCGAGGAGACTGCCCGTTTCGCGCACAAGGCCGAGATGCTGCGCGACGTCAACATCCGCGCCGGTCGCATCCGCGCCGCCTTCGACCCGACCCTGGCCTCGCTGCCCAACGTCGGCGTCCTCGTCGTGCTCGCGGTCGGAGTCTCGCGGGTGACGAGTGGCGCGACCGACGCCGGCGACGTGGTGACGGTCGCCTACCTCCTGACCATCGTGTCCTTCCCGATCCGCGCGATCGGCTGGCTGCTGGGGGAGTTCCCGCGCAGCGTGGTCGGCTTCCGCCGCACCCAGGCCGTCCTCGCGGCCACCGGTTCCATGGAGTACGGCGCCGCGCGCATCCCCGCACTCGAGAGCGGTGCGCACCTGGCGGTCGAGGGCCTGCACTACGCCTACGACCCTGCTGCGCCCCTGTTGAAGGGAGTGTCCTTCGACGTCGCGCCGGGCCGCACCGTTGCGCTCGTCGGGGCCACCGCCTCGGGCAAGAGCACGCTGACCAGCCTGCTGACCCGGCTCGTCGACCCGGACACCGGGCGGATCGCCATCGACGGCGCCGACCTGCGCGACCTCGAGCGGGGAGCACTCGCCGGCTCGGTCGCGCTGGTGCCGCAGACCGCCTTCCTCTTCGACGACACCGTCCGCGGCAACGTCACCCTCGGCGCCGACATCCCCGACGAGGAGGTGTGGGCCGCGCTGCGCGCCGCGCAGGCCGACGGCTTCGTCGCCGCACTGGGCGACGGCCTGAGCACGAAGCTGGGGGAGCGCGGCACCTCCCTGTCCGGTGGCCAGCGACAACGCATCTCCCTGGCCCGGGCGCTCGTACGGCGTCCGCGGCTGCTGATCCTGGACGATGCGACGTCTGCGGTCGACCCGGAGGTCGAGGCCCGGATCCTGGCCAGCCTGCGCGCCGGCTCCACCGACACCACGCTGGTCGTGGTCGCCTACCGCAAGGCCACGATCGGCCTCGCCGACGAGGTCATCCACCTCGAGAACGGCGCCGTCGCCGACCGCGGCACCCACACCGAGCTGCTCGGCCGCAGCCGGGCCTACGCGCGGCTCGTCAACGCCTACGAGCAGGCCGCCCACGAGGAGTCGCTGTGAGCACGACCGCCACCACCCGGTCCAGCAGTGCCGCGACCGCGATGGACTCCGGCGCCGGCATCGGCGCCATGGACACGATCCGGCGCGGTGTCGCGATCTCGCCCGAGCTGCGCGAGGGACTGGGCGTCACTCTCGTGCTCGCCGTCGTGGCTTCCTGTGGTCAGGTCGTCGTGCCCATCGCCGTACAACAGACGCTGGACAAGGGGCTGAACGGTCCCGACGGGCCGCGGTTGTCGTACGTCGTGTGGCTCGGCATCGCTGCTGCGCTCGCGATCGTGGTCACCAGCCTCGCGTCCTACTTCATGACGAAGCGGCTCTTCACGACGTCGGAGCGCGGGCTCGCGACGCTGCGGATCAAGGCCTTCCGGCACGTGCACGACCTGCCGCTGCTGACGCAGAACACCGAGCGCCGCGGCGCGCTCGTCTCCCGCGTGACCAGCGACGTCGACCAGGTCAGCCAGTTCCTGGTGTTCGGCGGGCTGATCTTCGTGGTCAGCGTCGGGCAGATCCTCGTGGCGACCGTGATCATGGTGATCTACAGCTGGGAGCTCGCGCTCGTCGTGTGGCTGTGCTTCGCGCCGCTGTTCATGTCGATCCGCTACTTCCAACGCAAGCTGTCCGAGGCCTACGGCGTGGTCCGCCACCAGGTCGGCGTGCTGCTCGGGGCGATCAGCGAGCCCGTCGTGGGCGCAGCGGTCGTGCGTTCGTACGCCGTCGAGGACCGCACCCAGCACCGCATCGACACCGCGATCACCGACTTCCAGGGGGCGAGCGTCCGGGCGCAGAAGTTCACCGTGGTGTCGTTCTCGCTGGGCGGGATCTCGGCCGGGCTGGCCAACGCCGGCGTGCTGATCGTGGGGGTGCTGCTCGGCTTCACGACCGACATGACCGCCGGCAAGGTGCTGGCCTTCGCCTTCCTGGTGACGCTGTTCGTCGGGCCGGTGCAGATGGGCACGCAGATCCTCACCGACGCGCAGAACGCCATCGTGAGCTGGCGCCGCGTCATCGGCATCCTGGAGACGCCGGCTGACCTCGTCGACCCCGGTCCCGACGGGCAGGAGCTGCCGCGAGGTCCGCTGGACGTCACCTTCGACGACGTGACCTTCGCCTATCCCGACGGGCCCGACGTGCTCTCCGACGTGTCGATGCACATCGATGCCGGGACGCGGGTGGCGATCGTGGGGGAGACCGGCTCGGGCAAGTCGACCTTCGCCAAGCTGCTGACGCGGTTGATGGACCCGGGGTCCGGCGCCGTGCTGCTCGACGGCATCGACGTACGCCAGATCGCGCAGCACTCGCTGCGCACGAGCGTCGTGCTGGTGCCGCAGGAGGGCTTCCTGTTCGACGACACGATCACGGCCAACGTGCGCTACGGCAAGCTCGACGCGACGGAGGCGGAGATCCTGGCCTCCGCCGACGAGCTCGGCCTGCGCGACTGGATCGACGCGCTGCCGAACGGATCGGAGACCAAGGTCGGTCAGCGTGGGGAGTCACTCTCAGCAGGGGAGCGCCAGCTGGTGGCACTGCTGCGAGCGCACCTGGCCGACCCCGATCTCCTGGTGCTCGACGAGGCGACCAGTGCCGTGGATCCGCAGCTCGAGATGAGGATCGGCCGGGCACTGGAGCGCCTGATGCAGTCGCGCACGTCGGTGACGATCGCCCACCGGCTCTCGACGGCCGAGAACGCCGACGAGGTGGTGGTGGTCGATCGGGGGAGGGTGGTGCAGCGTGGGCCGCACTCCGAGCTGGTCACCCAGTCGGGGAGCGTCTACGCGGGTCTGCACAACTCGTGGATCGCCCAGCACACAGGCTGAGGCGAGTCGCTCAGACGCTGAGGATCTGCGAGATCAGGTCGTCGAGGTCGAGGTGCGGGCTCTCGGTGCCGCTGGGCACGAGGGCGAGCGTGCGGTCGAGGAAGTCGGTGACCTCGTCGGTGGGCGCCTCGAGGAGCAGGTGGCCGTCGGGTGAGCTCAGCATGATCAGGATGATCGGTCGGCCCGCGTCGTTGCTCGACGGGGAGATGTGGACGTCGCCCTCGCCGGCCGATGCCTCCACGCCCTGCATCAACAGCTCACGCGCGAAGGTCCACGTCAGCGGCTCGTCGGCGGTCAGGAAGGTCATCGTGACGGCGTAGGGATCCGGGCGCGTGTAGCCGAGCACCGTGTCGATGCGGTGGCTGCGACCACTGTCGTCGAGGCATTCCAGCGTGACGTCCAACGCCACGTCCGCGACAACCGGCTGCTGACTCATGGGGGCTCCTTCGGGGCCGCCGGTCGGGGGGAACCGGCGTGGTGCTGGTCTGTACATCAGCAGGGACGCCCCTGCTCGGGGGCCATGACGCGATTCCGGCGCCTTTTTCGTAGGCGGCCGTCAGGACCCACCGGTTACGCTCGTCGGGTGATCACCACGGGGACCCGATGGGCCTGTCGAGATGCGGTGCAGGCCTGATGGGAGTGCCCGGAGGCAGTGCCGCCAAGCGTGTCGTGCTGGAGACCCTGGGCTGGGTGCTCCTGGTCGCCGGAGTGGCCGCGATCTTCCTGCCCGGACCGGGTCTGCTCGGCATCTTCGCCGGGCTGGCGCTGCTCTCCCAGCAGTACGAATGGGCCGAGAGGCGGGTCGAGCCGGTCCGCCTCCGCGCCCTGCGCGGCGCGGCCGAGGGCGTCGAGACCTGGCCCCGGATCGTGGCCTCGGTCCTGGGTGCCCTGATCCTCGCCGCATGCGGGGTCCTGTGGATCCTGTCGCCGCCCGCGCCGTCCTGGTGGCAGTTCCCGGAGGCCTTCTGGTTGCCCGGCGGGCTGTGGACCGGCATCACCCAGATCGCCTCAGCAGTCATCGCGCTGGCGCTGATCGCCTACTCCTACAAGCGCTTCCACGGCCACCCCGAAGCCGTTGAGGAGCTGACCGAGGCGATCGAGAACGTCGACGACGAGGCACCGGTTTCGTGAGTGAGCGCCACGGCCTGTAGAGTTCCCGCCGCACCACACGGGCGATTGGCGCAGTGGTAGCGCGCTTCGTTCACACCGAAGAGGTCACTGGTTCGAACCCAGTATCGCCCACCCGAGTAACTGCAGGTCAGAGGCGCTTTTCCATCCGGGAGAGGGCCGCTCGTGCAACATACGTGCAACAAGCTCAACGCGATGTCGGGTCTGAGTCCTGCCATCCGAGCTTCACTACGCGCTGGCCCGTGGGCAGGATCCGGCACACGGTGGATAGGCGGGTCACCACCAGCAGATGGCCTGGCAATCCCTACGATCGCGCTGCGGGGATCTTCCGGGGGGCGGCTTCGAGGTCGTCGAGTTTGATGCGGATGGCCCGTTTGCCGCAGCGGTAGGCCGGGAGGGTCCCGGCGGCGATCCAGCGGCGGATGGTCTTGGTCGAGACCGACATGGCCTCGGCCGCTTCGTCGAGGCTGAGGTAGACCGGGATGGTGCGTCGTTCAGCCATCGGAACGCACCTCCGCTCGCGTGACGGTGGCTGAGGCGAGGAAGCGTCGGGCTTCGGCGACGGTGATGTAGAGCCGCCCGACGCCTTGGAAGCGGGTCCACCTGGGGCCGACGCCGCGCTGGCGCCAGTCGCGGACGGTGCGTTGCGGTGTGCGGATGAGTTCGCAGAACTCCTCGAACAGGATCAGGTTGTTGTCGTCCCAGTCGTCTGGGATGCCGATGGGTGTGACCATCACGTTGCCTTTCGTCGTGGCCGCCGACTGGTTCGGCGACTCCCTATCCGGAGAAGCAACATCGAGCTGTTTGGATCGGACGCCTGTGGCCCTTCCTGTCGAGATTGGCTTCTCCTTGCTCACCTAGGTCGTCCTGGGTCCCCGGAGCGGTCACCTGGAGAGAGGAAATCTGGTCAGCGGCCGATGCCATGTGGAGTCGGTTGGGGGCCCGGGACCGGCCACGGTGGTGGCCGACGTGGGCCTTCGCGCAGCGCTGCGGCCTGCAGGGCGACCGAGTGCGGCCGCGCATTGGGTCCGTATCGGTCGATGTCGTCCGCGGCTCTCTGTGCGGCGTGGCTGGGTCCGAGGTCGGCGCGGTCGCGGCTGAACACGTCGACCCATTGGCTGCGGGCGTCGTCGACCGTGTCGGCGACGAGGTGGGCGGTGTTGTGGTGCCGCCCTCGGGTCATGGCGACGTACGCCGAGGCGGCGCCGGTCGTCTCGCCGAGGGCAAAGTCGGCCGTGTCGACGGTCTCGCCCTGGGCTCCGTAGGCGGTAGTGGTGAAGGCGAGTTCCACGTGCTCACGGACGTACTCGTAAGGCAGCTCACGTTGGCCAGCACGGCCGACCACGTGCAGGCTGCCGTCGTCGCCGACCCCAGCGACGGTCCAGGTGTCCCGATTGGCGACTGCGAGGTCGCGGTCGTTGCGTCGGGTGGCGACGCGGTCGCCGAGCCCGATCCGCTCACCACGGCGCGTAATCAGCTCACCAGCGCGCTCACCAGAGGGCTCACCAAGTGGACCGCGTTCGTCGTGGCGGCGGTCGCGGATGGATGCGTTGAGGGCACTGACTTGGTCGCGGGTATCGGCAATGACGAGCTGGTCACCATCATGAGGACCGCCATCGGCACGGGCGGCACCAATGGTGGCCAGGGCTGCGGTGCGTTCGACCTCGCTGGCATGCAGGACGATCTGTCCGCGCTCGAGCAGGGCGTCGAAAACTTCGCCAGAGCGCTTACCAGTGCGCATGAGGAGGCTGAGGTCGGCGTACGCGGGATCGGCGAACCGGTGGACCGACTCGAGCTCGTAGTGTCCTGCGGGTCGTACCCAGCGTGCGGCAAGGTCGAGGACGCCGCCCCGGCCGACTGCTGGGAGTTGGTGGCGGTCGCCGAGGAGCGCGACCTTCGCGTGCGCTCGGTCGGCGATGGCGAACAGCGCGCGGGCAGTGTCCTGATCGAGCATGCCGGCCTCGTCGACGAGCAGGACATCGCCCGGAAGAAGGCGGGCGCGGGCCACTGGGCCGGCATCGGGCGCAGGCTCGTTGTGTGACCAGTGGCCGTCGTCGTCCCAGCGGTAGCCGTGTTGGTGGATGAGCCAGGCGACGGAGAAAGCGTCAGCACCGACCTGCTGCCGGGCTGCCTGGGCGGCCTTGAGGGTAGGGGTGACCACCACGAGTCGACGGCCTGAGGCGTCGAGGACGTCGCGTGCAGCAGCGAGGGTCGTGGTCTTCCCGGTGCCGGCGGCGCCTTCGATGACGAGAAGACCGGCGTCACCGGCAAGGGCCGCCACGACGCGTCGTTGCGTGGCGTCGAGCCGCGCCAGATCGAAAGAGTTGGTGCCGCGCACGCGGACCGCGTCGCTCACCGGCCACGCGGCACGTGCGGCAATGCTGTCGACGAGGTCGGCTTCAACGGCGAGGACCCGTTCGGAGGTCAGGCTGCGGACGTGCTCGGGGACGTCGTTGCGGTCCAGCAACGGCACACATCGACTCTGGGCACGATCGGCGATGTCCTCGACCAGCTCGCGTCGCACCGCTCGTTCGGCGACGACGCCGACGGAGGCGATCAGTCGTTCGACCTCACCACGAATATCGGGGGCGTTCCACGCCGACCGCTTCGCACCGAGCCGGCTGATTACGAGTTCCGTGGCCACGTCCCGGTTGACCCGACCGACCTGCAGCCCCAGCCCTGAGGCTGGGTTGGTCGGTGAGGTGGTCGTCGAGATGGTGGGTGGGGTGAAGCCAAGATCGCGCAGCTCTCGGTTCCAGGCGTTGACGAGGTCGGCGCCACTGCGCGGCACGACCTTGTCCGGTCGTGCGTCGGCCCAGGCGCGTCGGTCCCAGGTCTGGCGCAGCCGCGGCCCGGGCTCCTGGCCGGGGTGCTCGGCACGCCATGCGGCCTCGTACCTGTCGACGTTGCGGCCGATCTGCGCAGCGCGCTGGCTGAACCGTCCGGCGTACGCCGCGAGCTGCTCGATCTCGCCGTCGTCGTCGAGGGTGTAGCCCCGCGCGGCAAGGGCGGCGCGGAACTCGGGGTCGCACATCACGGCCGCGTGCCCGATCCCGTTGAGCGCCCCGATGCTGTCCACGACACCGACCGAGTGCAGTCCACGCCACGCCCCGGCCGCGAACACGCGGGCGTTGATCTGCACGTGGAGGTGACGGTGCGGGTCACCGGCACGCGAGGTGTAGTGCCGCACGACGCCTGCCTCAAGCTTCTCCACCGGCACCTGCACCTGCCGACCACGTGGCCCGACCCGGGTGGTGGCGTGCTCGCCCACCCAACCGATCACCTCACCAGCCGCGCGATCCATCGCCGCGTCGTACGCCGCCGCTATGTCGGGGTGGAGGGCGGCGGCAAGCGACCAGGACTTCGGCCCGTTGACGACGACCTCGACGAACCGCAACGCGTGGGCGTCGTCACGCAGCCGACCCTTTGCTGCGCCGGTCACCACGTCGTAGCCGGCGACCCACCGCTCGTAGGCGTCGCCATCCAGCGTCCCCCCCTTCTGAACTGCGCAAACACCGCGTCCCCCCACCCCCAGCGGAGCCGTGGCGACGTAGCGCTCGGCCACACCGGTGCCCTCGGTCAGGTAGTAGTCGTCAACGCGTGAGCGGTCCGCCTCCACGTAGGAGCGTGCGGCGAACGCGGAGCCGCGGTAGAACTTGACCCCACCGTGCACGCCTCGTCACCGCCCGTCAGCACTCGTCACCTACCCTTGAAATGACGCTCGGTCCGCCCCAAGGGCGGACCGATCTACGAACCTTCGTAGCATGCGTGCCGCTCAGTTTGGAAGATCTTCGAAGGCGTTCAGCGATGGCCGAACTGGGACCCGTCACTCATCGTCATCGCATGACGATGAGGTGGAGAAGCAGTCAGAGTCCGACTGTAGACGGCGGCTCGAGGTCGGATTCTCGGCGGACTCCTTCTCGTCGCGAAGGTTCGGTTCGACCGTTCAGCGCCGGAAGTCCGAGCTCGTGCCGAAGGACCGGCTGGTGGGCCTACGCATTCCCACTGCTGCAAGTTCCGTACGACGCCCCCGTCCCGGGAACTCCTCCGGACAGGGCTCATGCCGAGTGATCGGTTATTGCCAACCAAGCGTGTCGGCGGCCACGAGAAACTGCCCGGAG
>NZ_CM001852.1:2486783-2527540 GCF_000389985.1 Nocardioides sp. CF8 | reverse complement strand
ACGCTGCTACCAACGTCCTGGCCGGGTACATCTAGCAGGACCTTGGGGTGCGTCTTGAGCACTTGGACGAGCATCCTCGCCCCGAACTTCTGGAGGTCGTAGAGACAGATGAGGATGGCGGGCATCTCCTCGACCATGCGGTTGAGGGACGACTCGTAGACGAACAGGTCGTCCCAGCCCGGAACGCCGGGCAGCACCCACGACATCTCGCCGGCGGCTCTGATGAGGTCGAAGTTGTCGGCGATCGCCTTGTCCACGCTGCCGGACAGGAAGCTCACCATGGCCTCGACGCTGAACTCCCCCGAGCGGAGGTATGCGTCCGACGAGCGTTCAACGTCGAGCTGCGCCGAGCGTCGCGAGTAGTCGGCGCCGGGCTGCCCGACGACGCGCTCCCGGACCAGCGCCGGCTCGACGTCGTCGATCAGGCACAAACACTTGTCGCCGTGCCTCAGCCCCTCCTCGAGGAAGGGGTACAACAACCGGTCGCGCTCGGCCGGACCCGAGTAGAGCGCGCAGAAATGAGTTCCCGAACTCACAGCGTCGACCCCGGGCATTCCGAGACTCAGACCGCTCATGCTCGCCACCGTTCGATGGATCCAATGGATGGATCGCACCGTAGCGCATCCGGCACGGACGGCATCCCGTGCCCGAGTCGGCTGGGTGAGCGCCCACACGAGCGGAGGCTGTCACGCCCGCAAGCTCCGTCAACGGCAGGAGGTCGGCAGACGCCCTCCTCAGCGGGCGTGGCCGTCCTTGTCGGGGGGTGAGGTCGACCATCCCGGTCAGCAGCTTCGGCCCACGACCGCCGTCGGCGATCGGGAACTCGCTGACGTGGTGCCACACGTGCTCATCGACGCTGGGGCGCTTCACGCCGCCGAACCGTGTCTCGTCGTCAGCCATCTCCTGCAACAGCGGGCGGATCGAGGTCCACACGGTGTTCCACGTCGTGCCGAGCTGGCGTGCAATCCCGCTGATCGAGGCGTGCTCGCGACGCATCTGGTTGATCGCCCACCAGCATGCCCGCGTGGTCAGCAACGCTCGCGGCCGGGCCACCTGCTCGTCTTGCTCAGTGAAGACCCTCGTGGCGCAGGCAGTCTCTTCGCAGCGCCAGGTCCGCTTGCGCCACACCAACCTCACCGGCCGGTCGAAGCACGGTGCGTCGACCAGCGTGACGTCGCTGCGACCGTGGCTGTGCGCGATCACGCCACAGGTCGTGCAGCCCATCGGCGCACGCGTCGACTCAACGCCAACGGTGAGCAGTCCGACGTCGTGGTCGTACTCGACCGCGGTCACGTGCAGGTCGCCGAGGCCGACGAGCAGATCGCATCGGGTGCAGTAAGAGGTGTCGTGATAGCAGCGCGCAGCAGAGTGCGCCGTAGGCTCGGACAACGTCGAGGCCTTCCGGTCGGTCCCCACCGGTCTCGGCCTGGCGCTCGCGGAGGCCGTCGCCCTCGCCCATGACGGTCGCGTCGAGGTCGACGCGACGCCCACGGGCCCGCGGGCCACGCTGCTGCTGTCGCGCGCTCCCGCTCCGCCCGGCTCCTCCTGAGCCGGCACACCACCACGCGACCATTGACAGGCAAGTGTTCACTTGCCTATAGTCCAGACATGGTCGACGTGTTCAGGGCGCTCGACGATGAGACTCGCCGGCTCATCCTCGACGGACTGGCCGAGCGGGACGGTCAGACCCTGTTCGAGATCTGCACCATGCTCACCACCCGCCACGGCGTGGGGTCCTCGCGTCAGGCGATCTCGCAACACCTCGCGGTGCTCGAGGATGCCGGCCTGGTCGCCAGTGAACGACGCGGCCGCACCAAGGTGCACCACTTCAACCGTGAACCGCTCGCGGCCATCGCCCGACGCTGGCCCCTCACCGAGGAGAAACCGCCATGAAGATCCGCCTCACCAGCATCTACGTCGACGACCAGCGCGCGGCGTTGGCGTTCTACACGGACATCCTGGGATTCATCACGAAGCACGACGTCCCGCTGGGAGACAACTCCTGGCTGACCGTGGTGTCACCTGACGACACCGAGGGGCCCGAGCTCCTGCTGGAGCCCGCGGACCACCCGGCGGTCAAGCCGTACCGCGACGCTCTCGTCAGCGACGGCATCCCGCTCGCGCAGCTCGCCGTCGACGACGTCGCCGCCGAGCACGAGCGGCTGTCCCGACTGGGAGTGGTGTTCACGCAGCCGCCGACAGCCATCGGCGTGGGATCCGTCGCCGTCTTCGACGACACCTGCGGCAACCTGATCCAGATCGTCGACCGGATCCCCACCGGTGACTGACTCCGCCTACCCCACCCTGGTCCACACGGCGATCGACGCTCGCGACCCGCGAGCCCTGGCCGAGTTCTACCGTGAGCTGCTCGGGCTGCACTACCGGGACCGCGACCTGCCGCCCGTCGACGGGAGCCACGACGCGCCCACGTGGATCGTCCTGCTCGACGAGGCGGGTCGCCGGGTCGTGACCATCCAGCGCAAGGACGACACCGTCCCCCCGACGTGGCCCTCCGAGGCGGTCCCCATGCAGATGCCCATGGACTTCGCAGTGCGTGACGTCATCGAGCTGGAACGGCACCGCGACCGCGCCATCGCCCTGGGAGCCCGCCTGCTCCACGACCGGACCGACGTGACGGACGCCCCCCTGTACGTGCTTGCCGACCCAGCGGGCCACCCGTTCTGCCTCGTGGTCTGAGGACGACGAAGGGCCCGGTCTGCTGACCGGGCCCTTCGTGGTGCTGTACCCCCGACCGGATTCGAACCGGCGCTACCGCCTTGAGAAAGGGATCCAAGGGTCACCGAATGACGCTGGAACTCACTGATACCGCGGGTCCGCGATCGTGCTCTGCGTCGATGAGAAGTCTCAGATCCAGGCCCTGGACCGCACCGTGCCTGCCGATTCACGACTTTGCTCGTTCCGGGATTCTGCGAAGTCTGGACGTCCCGCAAGCCGTACCTCCTGGGGGACGAATACGGGCATATCCGCCACCACCGCCGCGGCGTCCCGGATGACCCGTCCGCAGTGATTCCCGGTGACGGGACGCCGTGCGGCCACGGACGCGGGGTCAACCTGCGTTGATACCGACAGCCCACCGGCGTGCCCCAGTCACGGAACGACTCGCGGACCGGGACAATGCCCGCATGGCTCGACGTACCACCAAGCAACCACTCCCCGACGACTTCGAGGAGCACATCCTCGACATCGACGTCGGTGACGAGATGCGCGCCTCGTTCCTCGAGTACGCCTACAGCGTCATCTACTCGCGCGCCCTGCCCGACGCCCGCGACGGGCTCAAGCCCGTCCAGCGGCGGATCCTCTACACGATGGACGAGATGAACCTGCGGCCCGACCGGGGCCACGTCAAGAGCGCCCGCGTCGTCGGCGA
Organism: Nocardioides sp. CF8; assembly: GCF_000389985.1. Taxonomy (NCBI): domain Bacteria; kingdom Bacillati; phylum Actinomycetota; class Actinomycetes; order Propionibacteriales; family Nocardioidaceae; genus Nocardioides; species Nocardioides sp. CF8. The sequence continues at coordinate 2,524,152 of NZ_CM001852.1, read as the reverse complement.
GGTGATGGGCAAGCTGCACCCCCACGGCGACAACGCCATCTACGACGCGCTCGTGCGCCTGGCCCAGCCGTGGTCGATGCGGGTGCCGTTCATCGACGGCCACGGAAACTTCGGCTCGCCCGACGACTCCCCCGCCGCCATGCGCTACACCGAGTGCCGGATGCTGCCCTCCGCGGTGGCGATGACCGCCTCGATCGACGAGGACACGGTCGATTTCAAGCCCAACTACGACTCGCGCGAGACCGAGCCGACGGTCCTGCCCGCGGCCATCCCCAACCTCATCGTCAACGGCACGACCGGCATCGCGGTCGGCATGGCGACCAACATCGCGCCGCACAACCTGGTCGAGGTCGTGCAGGCGCTGCGCCACCTCATCACCCACCCCAAGGCCGGCCTCGACGACCTGATGCGCTTCATCCCCGGCCCCGACCTGCCGACCGGCGGCAAGATCGTCGGCCTCGACGGCGTCCGCGACGCCTACGAGACCGGGCGCGGCACCTTCAAGATGCGCGCCACCGCCCGGATCGAGTCCGTGACGCCGCGCCGCAAGGGCATCGTCGTGACCGAGCTCCCCTACGGCGTCGGCACCGAGCGGGTGATCGAGCGGATCAAGGCGCTCGTGCTGTCCAAGAAGATCCAGGGCATCGCCGACCTCAAGGACCTCACCGACCGCAGCCACGGGCTGCGCCTGGTCATCGAGGTGAAGAACGGCTTCGTCCCCGAGGCGCTGCTCGAGCAGCTCTACAAGATGACGCCGATGGAGGACTCCTTCGGCATCAACACCGTCGCGCTCGTCGACGGCCAGCCGCGCACGCTCGGGCTCAAGGAGCTGCTGGAGGTCTTCCTCCAGCACCGCTTCGACGTCGTACGCCGCCGCTCGGTGTTCCGCCGCACCAAGGCCGCCGACCGGCTGCACCTGGTCGAGGGACTGCTCATCGCGATCCTCGACATCGACGAGGTCATCCAGGTCATCCGCTCCTCCGATAACGCGTCGCAGGCCAAGGAGCGGTTGATCGACATCTTCGAGCTGAGCCAGATCCAGGCCGACTGGATCCTGGACATGCCGCTGCGCCGGCTGACGAAGTTCTCCCGGCTCGAGCTGGACAAGGAGAAGGCCGAGCTCGAGCGCGAGATCGAGCAGCTCGACGCGATCATCAACGACGAGAAGCTGCTGCGGAAGGTCGTCTCCGACGAGCTGGCCGAGGTCGCCAAGACCTACGGCACCCCGCGCCGTACCGTCCTGCTCGCCTCCGCCGGCACCACGGTCACCGCCGCGAGCCTCGAGGTGGCCGACGACCCGTGCTTCGTCTTCCTGTCCTCCAGCGGCCTCGTCGCGCGAACGGCGAACGCGACCCTGCCCGGACAGGGCGAGTCCCGGGCCAACCACGACGTCATCACCTCCGCGGTGCGCACCACGGTCCGGGGCGAGGTGGGCGTGCTGACGTCGCGCGGTCGGCTGATCAAGGTCGGCGTGCTGGACATGCCCGGCCTCCCCGACTCCGCCAACGACCCCAACCTCCAGGGCGGGCTGCCGCTCAGCGAGGTGCTCTCACTGGACAGCGGCGAGCGTGCGCTCGCCCTCACGTCCCTGGCGACCGAGGGGCCCGGACTCGCGCTCGGCACCCGCGACGGCGTGGTCAAGCGGGTCAACCCCGAGGTGCTCGGCAAGGACGACTGGGACGTCATCTCGCTCAAGGACGACGACGAGGTCGTCGGTGCCATCGAGCTGACCACCGGCGACGAGACGCTGTGCTTCATCACCACCGATGCCCAGCTGCTGCACTTCGGTGCCGACGGCGTGCGCCCGCAGGGTCGCTCCGGGGGCGGCATCGCCGGGGTCCGGCTGACGCCCGGCGAGCGGGTGGCCTGGTTCGGTGTGGTCGACGCGGAGGACTCCGTCGTCGTGACCGCCTCCGGTGCCTCGACCGCCCTGCCGGGCACCGAGGCCGGCGCGGTCAAGGTGACGCCGTTCAGCGAGTACCCCGCCAAGGGCCGCGCCACCGGTGGTGTGCGCTGCCACCGCTTCCTCAAGGGCGAGGACACCCTCGTCACCGCCTGGGCCGGCTCCGCGCCCGCGCGCGCAGCCGCTGCCAGCGGCGCACCGATCGAGCTTCCGGCCGCGACCGGTCGCCGCGACGGCTCGGGCATCCCGGGGTCGCAGGCCATCGCCGCTGTCGCAGGGCCGGTCGCCGTACTCCTGAAGGACCGGACGGTGGACGCGGTCGCGAGTGCCCCTGCTGACGGGGCCTGATGTGCAAGGCTGAACGCATGATTGCTCGCGCCGCTGCGCTGTCCCTCCTCGCCGCTCTCGCCCTGACCTCGTGCACCGGTGACGGTGAGCAGAAGGCCTCCGAGGACACGTCGCCCGAGGAGGTGCTGGCCGCGGCCGCGACCACCCTCGGTGAGACGAGCGGCGTCGACCTCACGCTGTCGACCGAGGACCTGCCCGCGGGCGTCACCGGCATCACCAGGGCCGCCGGTGTGGCCACCAACGCACCCGCCTTCGAGGGCACCATCACCGTGGTCATCTCCGGCCAGAGCGTCGACGTGCCGGTGGTGGCCGTCGACGGCACCGTCTACGCCCAGATCCCGTTCACAGAGGGCTGGCAGGACGTCGACCCCGGCGACTACGGCGCGCCCGACCCGGCCCAGCTCGTCAACTCCGAGACCGGCTTCGCCTCCCTGCTCGGTGTCACCACCGACCTCGAGGAGGGCGAGAGCGTCCGCGGCGGAGCCGACAACTCCGAGGTCCTCACCACCTACACCGGCACGGTCCCGGGCGACGCGATGAAGAAGGTCATCCCCAGCTCGTCGGGTGACACCTTCGAGGCGGAATACCTCGTCTCCGACGACGGCGAGCTCCGCCAGGCCGTCCTGACCGGGGTGTTCTACGCCAAGAGCGATGCGATGACCTACACCGTCGACTTCGCCGACTACGGCACGAGCAAGGACATCGTCGCCCCGTGAGCGAGGTGACCGGGTCGGCTCCGACCCGGGCGCTGCTGAGCCTCGCGGCCGTCGCGGTCGCCTTCGCCGCCGCCGACACCTATGTCGTCGTGCTGGCGCTGCCGGACATGATGACGAGCGTCGGCGTCCCGATCGACCAGCTCCAGCGAGCAGCGCCGATCATCTCCGGCTTCCTGCTGGGGTACGTCGCCATGCTCCCGCTCATCGGCAGGATCGCCGACCTCCGCGGTCGCGTGCCGGTGCTGGTCTTCTCGCTCGTGCTCTTCGCGCTGGGCTCGCTCGTCACCGCGCTGGCCTACGACATGCCCTCGATGGTGATCGGCAGGTTCCTCCAGGGCGTCGGTGGTGGCGGGCTGGTGCCGGCGACGCTGGCACTCGTCGCCGACCTCTATCCCAAGGAGCGCCGCGGCGTCCCGCTCGGCATCGTCTCGGCCGTGCAGGAGATCGGCTCGGTCATCGGCCCGCTCTTCGGTGCGGTGGTGCTGGCCTTCGCCGACTGGCGGGCGATCTTCCTGATCAACCTCGCGGTGGGCCTGCTGCTGGCGGCCGCCCTGCGCTCCATCGCCTCGCCGCTGGCTGAGCTGCCGGCCGACTCACCGCTGGTTGAGCAGGCGCGCCAGCGCCGTGTCGAAACCAAGGTGAAACGCCCCGACCTCCTCGGCGCACTCCTCCTCGTGGCGACCCTGGTCGCCGGAGCCCTCGTCTTCGTCCGCCCCGCCGAGCTCCTGCGCGACCTCACGTGGGGTCAGCTCTTCATCCCCTACGTCGGGTCCGGTCGCTGGCTGACCCCGATCGGCCTGATCGCGATCGGTGCCGCGCTCCTGCTCGTCGCGCGCTGCCTCGTCGCGAAGCGGCCGCTGCTCGACCTGCGCCGCTGGGGCGCCAGCCTCGTCGAGGCCGACCTGGTCGGCGCCCTGCTGCTGGCGGTCGCGCTCGCGGGCGTGATCCTCGCCTTCGCGACGGCCGATCCGAAGATCCAGGTGTTCTCCGACCGCGGCTGGTGGTTCCTGCTCGGGTCGGCGGTTGCGAGCGTGCTGTTCGTCGCGCACCTGCGCCGGGCCGCGGCACCCCTGCTTCCGCGCGGTGCGCTGCGGCGTACCCCCGCGTGGGGAGCGCTGCTGGTCAGCTTCTTCATCGGGGCCGCGCTGATCGCTGCCCTGATCGACATCCCGCTCTTCGCGCGCACCACGGTCTATCCCGACTCCCAGCTCGCCGCCGCGCTGGTGCTCGTGCGTTTCCTCGTCGCACTGCCCGTCGGGGCCGTGATCGGCGGCTACCTCATCCGACGCCTCTCCCCCGGCGTGGTCACCGCCGCCGGCATGCTGCTGGCCGCGGCCGGCTTCGTGCTGATGGCGCAGTGGGGGCTGACGACCGTCGAGGAGCCGATCGCCAACCTCGGGCTGATCACCGGCGGGCTCGGCTTCGGGCTGGCCCTCGCCCCCGTCAACGCCGCCCTGCTCGCCTTCACCGACGACGACGTGCACGGCGTCGCGAGCGCCTTCGTCGTGGTCTCGCGGATGGTCGGCATGCTCGTCGGCATCTCCGCGCTCACCACGATCGGCCTGCGCCGCTACTACTCCGAGCAGGGTGTCATCCCGCCCGTGCGCGAGGTCTGCGACGGCAAGACCCGCTGCAAGGAGTTCTCCGACCTGCTCCGGGTCGCCGGCATCGCCCAGGAGCACACCGTGTTCTACGGCGCTGCCGTCTGCGCGGTCGTCGCCGCCGTCCTGGCCCTCGTCCTGTTCCGTACGGCGACAGCGACGCCCCTCTCCACGAGGGACGCCCTGTCGATCCACTGAGACCTGCCGCGGGCCTCAGCCCGTGTGGTGCACCTCCTGCAATGCGTGCACCGGGGTGTCGATGCCCTCGAACCTCGCCTTGAGCTGGAGCGCGAGGTAGAGCGAGTAGTGCCGCGACTGGTGCAGGTTGCCGCCGTGCATCCAGAGGTTCTCGATCTGGGTGGGCTTCCACATGTTGCGCTGCTCGCCCTCCCACGGCCCCGGGTCCTTGGTCGTGTCCGAGCCGAGGCCCCACACCTTGCCGAGCCGGTCGGCGGTCTCCTGGTCGATCAGGTCGGCCACCCAGCCGTTCATGGATCCGTAGCCGGTGGCGAACACGACGACGTCGGCGGGCAGCTCGGTGCCGTCGGCCAGCACCACCTCGTTCGCGGTGAGGTGGTCGATCTGGCCGCGGACCAGCTTCACGTCGCCGTTGGCGACGAGGTCGGCGGCACCGACGTCGATGTAGTAGCCCGAGCCGCGGCGCAGGTACTTCATGAACAGGCCGGAGCCGTCGTCGCCCCAGTCGTGCTCGAAGCCGGCCGCCTCCAGCCGCTCGTAGAAGTCCTTGTCCTTCTCCGCCATCGCCTCGTAGGCCGGGATCTGGAAGGTGTGCAGGATCCGGTAGGGCAGGGACGCGAAGATCAGGTCCGCCTTCTCCGTCGTGACACCCGCAGCGACCGCCCGCTCGGAGTAGAGGTCACCGAGCCCGATCTCCATCAGGCTGTCGCTCTTGACGATGTGCGTCGAGCTGCGCTGCACCATCGTGACGTCGACGTCGTTCTCCCACAGTGCGCCGCAGATGTCGAAGGCGGAGTTGTTGCTCCCGATCACCACGACCTTCTTGCCCCGGTAGGGATCCGGCCCGGGGTGCGCCGAGGAGTGGTGCAGGTCGCCCTCGAAGACGTCCGTGCCCGGCACGTCAGGGACGTTGGGCTTGCCGGACATCCCGGTGGCGAACACCAGCTGCGTCGGGCGCAAGGTGAGCGGCTTGCCCTCCCGCTCGACCTCGACGGTCCACTCCCCGGTCTCCTCGGACCAGGTGGCGCTGGTCGCCGTCGTGCTCGACCAGTAGGGCACCTCCATGATCTTCGTGTAGGACTCGAGCCAGTCGCCGATCTTGTCCTTGGGCGCGAAGACCGGCCAGTTGTCCGGGAACTTCAGGTAGGGAAGGTGGTCGTACCAGACCGGGTCGTGCAGGCACAGCGACTTGTAGCGGTTGCGCCACTGGTCGCCAGGTCGCGGATGCTTGTCGATCACCAGGCTGGGCACGCCGAGCTGGCGCAGGCGGGCTCCGAGCGCGATCCCGCCCTGCCCGCCGCCGATGACCAGCACGTAGGGCTGGGTGGTGCTGCCGAGGCTCTCGGCCTCGGCCTGCCTGCGCTCGAGCCAGGTCTGGCGCTGCTTGTCGGCGCCGTGCTCGGCCCCGCGGGGCCGGTGCTCGTTCTTCGGCTCCTCGAAGCCCTTGAGCTCGTAGAGCGTGGTCAGGAAGGTGAAGGCCTTGCGCTCACCGTCCTCCTCGACCAGCCGCAGCAGCCCGCGGCCCCGGCCGGCCCCCGTCTCGAACAGAATCCAGGCGGTGATCACCCCGTCCGCCTCGTCCGCGGGCTCCTCCAGCGTGAAACCGGAGGGATCGGTGCCGGCGAGGGTGCTCTGCAGGAGGTCGGTGATCCCCTCCCTCCCCTCCACGGTCGTGATGTTCCAGGTGAAGGACACCAGGTCTCGCCAGTAGGACTCGGTGGCGAACAGCGCGGCCGCGGCGGGCACGTCCCGGGCGGCCAGGGCCGCCTCGAAGCTGTCGAGCCACGCGGTGGCGGTGGCGCTCGGGTCCTGCTCTGAGGTGACGACGGGGGCGTCGAGGGTCTCGGTCATGATGTCTCCTTCCGACGTGACCCACGACACACCGAGACGTAGCATCGGCGGGAGGGTTGCAGCCGGGTTGCAAGGGATCGGAGGTGCCATGGGCGACCAGCTCGAGCCATGGCGCGCCCGTGAGCGGGTGCTGTCGGGCGATGGATCGCCCCAGGAGGTTCGTCCCGAGATCAGCGCGTCGTGGCGCCGGGTCCGGGCCAGCGGGCTCGCGCCGGGCGCCGAGCCCGCCGTCGCTCCCCTGACGGAGAGCGAGGTCGAGTCCCGCCGCAGCACCAGCGCCATGGTGCCGCTGCTGCCGGGCATCACCGGCTCCCTGTCGCCCGCCGTCGACGACGGCCTGCTGGTCGTGGTGACCGACACCGATGGGCGCGTGCTGTGGCGTCGGGGCGGCTCGGGCGTACGCCGCCTGGCTGACGGGCTCGGCTTCGTGCCCGGGTCCGCGTGGACCGAGGCCAATGTCGGCACCAACGCCATCGGCACCTGCCTGGTGCTCGGCCAGCCCGTACACATCCAGGGCCCGGAGCACTACGTCCAGTCCCACACCCGCTGGAGCTGCGCCGCTGCGCCCGTCCGTGACCCGTGGTCGGGCGAGAGCCTGGGCGCGGTGGACATCAGCGGCCCGGGCTTCGCCGTACGCCGATCCGTGCTCGCCCTCGTCGGCGTGACCGCGCGCCTGGCCGAGGCAGAGCTCCGCACCGACCACGCCATCGCACTCGAACGGCTCCGCGCCTATGCCGCTCCCGTCGTGGCTCGCGTCGGTGGGCGCGCACTGGCGGTCGACCCGGGTGGACACGTCGCCGCGGTCACCGGTTTCACGGCCCCCGACCGGCTGGTGCTGCCCCGCGACCTGTCGTCAGGGTCGACCTGGCTGCCCGCCCTGGGCGCCGTGACGGTCCAGCCACTGCCGGGAGGGTGGCTGCTGCGCCTCGGCAACGACGACCTCGAGGCCACCGAGCTGGTGCTGGACCTGCGCGGACGACCGGAGCTGCGGGTCAGCTCCGCCAGCCACTCGTGGCAGCACCACCCGAGCCCGCGGCACACCCAGATCCTGTTGGCGCTCATCCGCTCGCCGCAGGGGCGCACGGCCGCCCAGCTCGCCGAGGACCTGTTCGCCGACGAGACGCGGGTCGTCACCGTGCGGGCGGAGATGTCGCGGCTGCGGCGTGCGCTCGGCTCCCTGCTGGAGGCCCAGCCCTATCGCATCGCGTCGTCGGTGCGCGCGACGGTGCTCGACCCGGGCGAGGCGTCCACACTGTGGCCCTCGCACATCCCGACTCCTGACCTCGGCTAATCTCGCGATCGTGGACGACTTCAGCGACCTGATCACTGCCAACCAGGAGTTCGCGGAGAGCTTCGAGCTCGGCGACTTCGACGGTGTTGCCCATGCGGGCGTCGCCATCGTCACGTGCATGGACAGCCGGATCGACCCACTGCGTATGCTCGGCCTCCACCACGGCGATGCCAAGATCTTCCGCAACCCCGGCGGCCGCGTGACCAGCGCGGCGCTTGAGGCGCTCGTCCTCGGCGTCCACCTGCTCGGGGTCAACCGCATCCTGATCGTGCCCCACACCAAGTGCGCGATGGCCTCCAACACCGAGGCCGACCTGCGCGTCAAGGTCGGCAGGTCGGCGGGCGTCGACGCCTCCTGGCAGCAGTTCCACGTCATCTCCGACCAGGTGGCGGCCCTGCAGGAGGACGTCCAGATGGTGCGCTCGCACCCGCTGATCCCCGAGTCGGTCGCCATCGGCGGGTTCCTCTACAACGTGGACTCCGGGTTGATCGACCAGAAGTTCTGACGCGCCCGCTCGGCGCGAAGGCAGTTCCTAGGACGTCCTAGGAATCTCCCGTAGCCTGTTCGCATGGCACGAGACAGGGACCCGATCCACGAGGCGCGCGGCCAGTGGATCCGGCACGGCTGGGACGACGCTGCCGACGGCATGGCGATGGTCACCTCGATCGTGCGCGTGCAGCAGCTGCTGATGGAGCGCATCGACGCGGTCCTGCGCCCGCTCGAGCTGACCTTCGCCCGCTACGAGGTGCTGCGCCTGCTGTCCTTCGCCCAGTCCGGCGCGATGCCGATGACCCGGCTCGGGTCCCTGCTCCAGGTGCACCCCACCAGCGTCACCAGCGCGGTCGAGCGACTGGTCAAGCAGGGCTACGTCGAACGCCTGCGCCGCGACGACGACCGTCGCGTGATCCTGGCCTCCCTGACCGACGCAGGTCGCGACGTCGTCGACCGCGCCACCCTCGGCCTCAACACCCAGGTGTTCGAGCAGCCCGGACTCCCCACCGCGGGGGTCCTGCAGCTCACCGATCTGCTCGGCGAGCTGCGTGAGGCTGCCGGCGACCACGTGACGGCGTCGGCTACTTCACAGTAGTTAGTTGGATGTCCTACTATTGCGGTAGTAGGACATCCAACTACTCTCGCAAGGATCCTCATGGTCGAGCTCCACCAGCCCCAGCACCCGGTCCGCCTCGTCACGGCGTCAGCCCTGTTCGACGGGCACGACGCCTCGATCAACATCATGCGGCGGATCTTCATGAGCCAGGGCTGCGAGGTGATCCACCTCGGTCACAACCGCTCCGTCCAGGAGGTCGTCGACGCGGCGCTCGAGGAGGACGCCCAGGGCATCGCTGTGTCGTCCTACCAGGGCGGCCATGTCGAGTACTTCGAGTACCTCGTCGAGTCGCTGAAGGCGGCCGGTGCCGACCACGTGAAGGTCGTCGGCGGTGGTGGCGGCGTCATCGTGCCAGCCGAGATCAAACGTCTCCGCGAGTCCGGGGTCATCATCTTCTCCCCCGAGGACGGCCAGCGGATGGGCCTCGTCGGGATGATCAACTCGGTCGTCGCCGACTGCGACTTCGACCCGTGGCAGACCGCGCCCGCCGACATCGACGGTGTCCTGGCCGGCGACCGGCACGCCATCGCGCGCGCGCTGACCGGCGCCGAGACCGGCCAGCTGAGCGACGACATGCTCGCCCGCATCAACCAGGCGGCTGCCGCCCACACCGCCCCCGTGCTCGGCATCACCGGCACCGGCGGCTCGGGCAAGTCGTCGCTGACCGATGAGCTCGTGCGGCGCTTCCGCGTCGACCAGCAGGACAAGCTCCGCGTCGCCGTGATCGCGGTCGACCCGACGCGCCGCAAGGGTGGGGGCGCCCTCCTGGGTGACCGCATCCGCGCCAACTCGCTCGACGGCGACCGGATCTTCTTCCGCTCGCTCGCCACCCGTGGCGCCCACGAGGTCCCCGAGCACCTCGACACCGTCATCGCGGTGATGAAGGCCGCCGGCTTCGACCTGGTGATCGTCGAGACACCCGGCATCGGCCAGGGTGACGCGGCGATCGTGCCCTTCGTCGACCACTCCCTCTACGTCATGACGCCGGAGTTCGGCGCCGCCTCGCAGCTCGAGAAGATCGACATGCTCGACTTCGCCGACACCGTCGCGATCAACAAGTTCGAGCGCCGTGGCGCCAAGGACGCGCTGCGTGACGTCGGTCGGCAGCTGGTCCGCAACCGTGGCGCCTTCGGCAAGCAGCCCCACGAGATGCCGGTCTTCGGCACCAGCGCGGCCACCTTCAACGACGACGGCGTCACGGCGCTCTACCAGCACCTGCGCGACACCCTCGGGGCCAGCGGGCTGCCGATCGGGGAGGGGACCCTCCCGCACGTCGACGTACGCCACTCGTCCGGAATCCGCCAGGTCGTCCCGACCGATCGCGTGCGCTACCTCGCCGAGATCACCGAGACCGTGCGCGGCTACCACGCACAGACCGACCGCCTCGCCGAGGCAGCGCGTCGGGTGCAGCGGCTCGACATCGTGCAGGGCGAGCTGGTGTCCGCCGACAAGGACACCAGCGGCGTGGAGGACCTGCTCGAGTCCGCCCAGCGCCAGCTGCCGCACGAGGTCAGCGACCAGATCGCCGCGTGGCCCGCTGTCGTGCAGTCCTACTCCGGAGACGAGCAGGTCGTCGTCGTACGCGGCAAGGAGATCCACACCAAGCTGACCCGCGAGTCGCTGTCCGGCAACAAGATCCCCCGCGTCGCCCTCCCCCGGTTCACCGACCACGGCGAGCTGGTGAAGTTCTGGCGCAACGAGAACCTCCCGGGCTACTTCCCCTACACCGCCGGTGTCTTCGTGTTCAAGCGCGACGGCGAGGACCCGGCCCGGATGTTCGCCGGCGAGGGTGACCCGGCGCGCACCAACCGCCGCTTCAAGATCCTCAGCCACGAGGGCGAGGCCACGCGCCTGTCGACCGCCTTCGACTCGGTCACGCTCTACGGCCGCGACCCCGACCCGCGTCCCGACGTCTACGGCAAGGTCGGCACCTCGGGCGTCTCCGTCGCGACGCTCGACGACATGAAGGTCCTGTTCGACGGCTTCGACCTGATCGCGCCCTCGACGTCGGTGTCGCTGACCATCAACGGCCCGGCGCCGACGGTGCTGGCCTTCTTCCTCAACACCGCCATCGACCAGGCCGCCGAGCGCGGCATCTCCGCCGCCGACGCGCTCAAGCAGGTGCGCGGCACGGTGCAGGCCGACATCCTCAAGGAGGACCAGGGCCAGAACACCGCGCTGTTCTCCACCGAGTTCTCGCTGCGGATGATGGGCGACATCCAGCAGTACTTCATCGACAACGAGGTCCAGAACTTCTACTCCGTGTCGATCTCCGGCTATCACATCGCCGAGGCCGGGGCGAACCCGATCAGCCAGCTCGCCTTCACGCTGTCCAACGGCTTCACCTACGTCGAGTCCTACCTCGCGCGCGGCATGGACATCGACGACTTCGCGCCCAACCTGTCCTTCTTCTTCTCCAACGGCATGGACCCCGAGTACAGCGTCATCGGTCGCGTCGCCCGCCGCATCTGGGCGGTCACGATGAAGGAGAAGTACGGCGCCAACGAGCGCTCGCAGAAGCTGAAGTACCACGTGCAGACGAGCGGCCGCTCGCTGCACGCGCAGGAGATGGACTTCAACGACATCCGCACCACGCTGCAGGCCCTGATCGCGATCTACGACAACGCCAACTCGCTGCACACCAACGCCTACGACGAGGCCGTCACCACGCCCACCGAGGAATCCGTGCGCCGGGCCCTGGCGATCCAGCTGATCATCAACCGCGAGTGGGGCCTCGCGATGAACGAGAACCCGCTCCAGGGCTCCTTCATCATCGACGAGCTCACCGACCTGGTCGAGAAGGCGGTGCTGGCCGAGTTCGACTCCATCAACGAGCGCGGCGGCGTGCTGGGCGCCATGGAGACCGGCTACCAGCGTGGTCGCATCCAGGACGAGTCGATGCTCTACGAGCACCGCAAGCACGACGGCTCGCTGCCGATCGTCGGCGTCAACACGTTCGTGAAGCCCGACTCCGATGTCTCCCCGCCCGAGGTCGAGCTCGCCCGCGCCACCGAGGCCGAGAAGGAGTCGCAGCTCTCGCGGGTCCGCGCCTTCCAGTCCGCGCACGCCGACGAGGCGGCCGAGGCGCTCGCGCGCCTCAAGGAGGCCGCGGTCAACGGCGACAACGTCTTCGCCGTGCTGATGGACGCCGCACGGGTGTGCTCGCTGCAGCAGGTCACCGAGGCGTTCTTCGAGGTGGGCGGGCAGTACCGGCGCAATGTCTGAGCGCGCGGACTCGCGAAGCGAGCACGCGAAGGCGAAGGGGTTGAGCAAGCCCCGCCCGGGCGAGCCTGCGAGCCCGGGCGACGGGCGGGACGAAACCGAGCCCGAGAGTGGCCACGGCGGCCTGCGCCGGGTGGTCAGCCTCGTCCCGTCGCTGACGGAGGCGATCGCCAGCGTCGACGCGGGTGCCCTGGTCGGCGTGACCGACTGGTGCACCCACCCGGCCGACCTCGACGTACGGCGAGTGCGGGGCACCAAGAATCCCGACACCAAGGCGATCATCGCCCTGGCTCCGGACGTGGTGATCACGAACAAGGAGGAGAACCGCGAGCTCGACGTACGCCGTCTGCGCGATGCTGGCGTCGAGGTGTGGGTCAGCGTCATCGAGACCGTCCCTCAGGCGATCGACGCCATGGAGGAGCTCTTCGACGACGTGCTGCGCTGGCAGCGACCTGCCTGGCTCGCCCAGGCTCGTGAGCTGTGGTGCGGGGAGCCGATGGTGGCGCGTGCGCGCGTCGCCGTACCCATCTGGCGGGATCCGTGGATGGTGGTCGGCCGCAACACCTTCACCGGTGACCTGCTCGCCCGCGCGGGCCTTGTCAACGTCTTCACCGACCAGCCCGACCGCTATCCGAGCCTCGACCTGGCCGTCATCGACGGCGCCGGAGCCGACGCGGTGCTGCTGCCCGACGAGCCCTACGTCTTCACCGCCGACGACGGCCCGGAGGCCTTCACGACGCCCACCGAGCTCGTGTCGGGCCGGCTGATCACGTGGTACGGCCCGTCCCTGGTCGAGGCGCACGCGTCGCTGCGCACCCTCCTCCCCTGACGCGACGACCGTGTGGCTTCGGTGTCTCCATGTGACACCGAAGCCACACAGTCGGGCACCTAGCGATCGAGGGGTGCGTCCGGGGCGCGCAACTCGTTGTCGCTCCGGTTCTCGCCATGTCGCTGTGCGTCCTGGATCCCGTGCGCGATCGCCTTCCGCAGCACCCAGTAGGCGACGTATGCCGCGACTGCCCACATCACCAGGCTGAGGGCCAGGAACTCCAGACCACCAACAGCCATCTGCGTTCCCAGGGCGACATCTTCTGCAGCTCTCATCATGGCGAGCAGCGTAGTGACGACGCAGCGAACGCGTGCGTTTCCACGCGTCAGAACGCGTGCGCTTCACGCGTCCTAGGCGTCGAGGGACTCGACGTCGACCTCATAGGCGCCCTGCACGATGAACTCCTTGCGCGGCGCGACGTCGGAGCCCATCAGCAGCTCGAAGACCTGGGCAGCGACCTCGGCGTCGTCGACGGTCAGCCGGCGCAGGGTGCGGTGGCGGGGGTCCATGGTCGTCTCGGACAGCTGGTCGGCGTCCATCTCACCGAGGCCCTTGTAGCGCTGCGGGGGTTCCTTCCAGCGCACGTTCTTCTTCTTCAGCTCGGCGAGGCGGCGGTGCAGCTCGTCGTCGGAGTAGGTGTAGACGTACTTGTCCATCCCCTTCTTGGGGTTGGTCAGCTCGATGCGGTGCAGCGGGGGTACGGCGGTGTAGACCCGCCCTTCCTTGAGCAGCTCGGGCATGTACTTGAAGAACAGGGTGGCGAGCAGGCAGCGGATGTGCGAGCCGTCGGAGTCCGCGTCGGCCATGAAGATGATCCGCCCGTAGCGGGCGGACTCGAGGTCGAAGGTACGCCCCGAGCCGGCGCCGACGACCTGGATGATCGAGGCGCACTCGGTGTTCTTGAGCATGTCGCCCACCGAGGCCTTCTGGACGTTGAGGATCTTCCCGCGGATCGGGAGCAGCGCCTGGTACTCGGAGTCACGCGCGAACTTCGCCGTACCCAACGCCGAGTCACCCTCGACGATGAACAGCTCGGTGCGCTCGTTGTCGGCCGAGCGGCAGTCTGCGAGCTTGGCCGGCAGCGCGGAGGACTCGAGCGCGTTCTTCCGGCGCTGGGTCTCCTTGTGCTGCTTGGCCGCGATCCGGGTCTTGGAGGCGCCGACGACCTTCTCCATGACCAGCTTGGCCTGGGCCTTCTCGGCCCGCTTGGTGGAGGTGAGGAAGTTTTTGAGCTCGGCGGCGACGACCTTGCGCACGACGTTGCGAGCCGCCGGGGTGCCGAGGATCTCCTTGGTCTGGCCCTCGAACTGCGGCTCGGCCAGCCGGACCGTCACGACGCCGGTCATGCCCTCGAGCACGTCGTCCTTGATCACGTTGTCGTCGTTGACCTTGAGCACCTTGGCCGAGCGCATCACGTCGTTGAACGTCGAGGTGATCGCCGACTCGAAGCCGCTGACGTGCGTGCCGCCCTTGGGCGTCGCGATCACGTTGACGAAGGAGCGGACCTGGGTGTCGTAGGTGTTGGACCAGCGCAGCGCGACGTCGACGGTCAGCTCGCGCTCGACCTCCTGCGGCGTCATGTGCCCCTTGTCGTCGAGCAACGGCACGGTCTCGGTGAAGGTGTCCATGCCCTGCAGGCGCAGGATGTCGGTGACTGGCTCCCCCTGGGAGAGGAAGTCGGCGAACTCGCTGATGCCGCCCTCGTGCAGGAACTTCTCGCAGACGGGCTCCGGACCGCGCTGGTCGTTGATGACCAGCTCGAGGCCGGGGACGATGTACGACGTCTGGCGGGCGCGGCCCAGCAGGCCCTCGATCTCGACGCCGGCGTCCTTGGTGAAGATCTGCCGGTCCGGCCAGAAGTGGATGCGGGTGCCGGTCTTGTCCTTCGCGACCCGCTTGCCCTTGCGGGTCAGGCCCGACTGCGGCTTGAAGGAAGCCGTGGGGCCCTCGCCGTCGAAGACGCCGGGCACGCCGCGCTGGAACGACAGGCCCTGCTGGGTGGGCGAACGATCGACGTCGATGTCCATCCGCGATGACAGCGCGTTGACCACCGATAGTCCGACGCCGTGCAGGCCACCGGTCGCGACGTAGGAGCCGCCGCCGAACTTGCCGCCGGCGTGCAGCTTGGTGGCGACCACCTCGACGCCGGGGAGCCCGGTCTTGGGCTCCTTGTCCGTCGGGATGCCGCGACCGTCGTCGTAGACCTCGACCGAGTCGTCGGGGTGCAGGGTGATCTCGACGCGGTGGGCGACGCCCGCGAGCGCCTCGTCGACACCGTTGTCGATGATCTCCCACAGGCAGTGCATCAGCCCGCGGGTGTCCGTCGAGCCGATGTACATGCCGGGGCGCTTGCGAACCGCATCGAGCCCCTCGAGGACGAGGAGGTGTGCCGCGTTGTACGTGTTGTCTGCCGGTGCTGCCACAAGGAGAAAACCTACCCGCGACACGCCGTGGAGCGGCGCAGGGCACGCTTGCCGCCCTCGAGGACATGACAGGTCTAGCGTGATCACATTCGCATCACGCAATCCGTTCGACCGCAACGCAACGAACACCAGGCACGTCCCACGGTTGGGGATACGCCCAACGGGGTACACGTATCAATGATTGGATGGCCACGTCCCACCCCGATTGCACCAGCCGGGAATCTTTGACCCGGTGACTACGTTGGGCCAGACACCGATGGAGAGAAATGAGGCCGATGTGACTACAGCCATTGCCCCCCAGCCTGCCGCCCTGACGGCAGCTGACCGCTGCGACCGCTGCGGTGCCCAGGCCTACCTGCGTGTCGAGCTGCAGACCGGCGGTGAGTTGCTCTTCTGTGCCCACCACGCCCGGGAGCACGGAGACAAGCTCCGTTCGATCGCGTCCCACGTGCACGACGAGACGCACAAGCTCGAGCCCACGCCGGCCGGTGCTCGCGACAGCGACTGAGCCGCCACCCACCTACGCCACGACGGCCCCCGACCATCCGGTCGGGGGCCGTCGTCGTTGTGGAAGGCTCCCCCCGTGACCTTCACCGAACTCGTCGTGGCCGCGCTGCTCGCGGTCGGCATCGCCGGCATCATCGTCCCGGTGATCCCGGGGCTGCTCCTGCTCGTCGGCGGGCTGCTGCTCTGGGCAATCGACCTCAACACCTCCACCGGCTGGGTCGTCGTCGCGATCGCGCTGGGGTTCCTGGCCATCGGGACGATCGTGAAGTACGTCGTCCCCGGCCGCCGCCTCAAGGCAGCCGGCGTCCCGCGCTCCACGCTCGTGGTGGGCGGCGTGGTTGGCATCGTCGGCTTCTTCGTGGTCCCGGTCGTCGGGCTGTTCATCGGCTTCGTCCTCGGGGTGTACGCCGCCGAGCGCCGCCGCCTCGGTGCGGCAGCCGCCGGCCCGGCGACCCGGCACGCCCTCCGTGCGGTCGGCCTCTCCATCGTGATCGAGCTCACGGCGTCGCTGCTGGCCGTCGCCACCTGGATCGTCGGCATCGTGGTGACCGGCTGATGGGCATCGTGCTGGCCCTGGCCGCTGCGCTGGCCTACGGCCTGTCTGACTTCGCCGGTGGCCTCGCATCACGTCGCACCTCCGCCTGGCCGGTGGCGTTCATGTGCGCGATCGGCGCCTTCGCCTGCTCGGTCCTGATCGCGCTCGGCACCGCCGGCCACGCCAGCGGCACCGACCTCGCCTGGGGCGCCCTGGGCGGTGTCGGGTCGGGCCTCGGCGGCGCCTTCCTCTACCGCGGCTTCGCCGCCGGCCGGATGGGCGTCGTGGCGCCGATCTCGGCCGTTGGCGCGGCCATCCTGCCCGTCGCGGTGGGCGTTTCTGCCGGTGAGCGGCCCGAGCTGCTCGTCTGGCTCGGCATCGCCGCCGCCGTCCCCGGCATCTGGCTGGTCAGCCGCGAGCCGGGTGGTGACGGCAGCCTGGCCGCAGGTCTGGTCGACGGCATCCTCGCCGGCCTCGGCTTCGGCCTGCTCTTCGCCGCCATCGGCCAGGTCCCCGACGGTGCCGGCTTCTGGCCGCTCGCTGTCGCCCAGGCGGCGGCCCTGGTCGCCGTGGTCCTCACCGCGACCATGCTCAGGGCCCCCTGGCGCCCGACCGCACGGTCCGAGGTCACCGGCGGCCTGCTGGCCGGCGTGCTGGCCAGCGCTGCCGCGCTCGCCTTCCTGCTCGCCACCCAGTCCGGCCTGCTGACGGTGGCCGCCGTGCTCACCTCGCTCTACCCCGCCTTCACGATCCTGCTGGCGGCGACCGTCCTGCGCGAGCACATCCATCGCGGCCAGGCGCTCGGCCTGGGGTTCTGCGGCCTGTGCGTCGCCCTGGTCGCGGCCGGCTGACCCCTACTGTGAGGCCATGAGGTGGCCGCTCGTCGTCGCGATGCTCGCGCTGCCTGCCTGTACGGCGACGCCACCAGCCGACGAGGCCCCCGAGGTGCACGCAGCGACGACCGGGACCACCAGCCCCGCCACGGCAGCCCCCAGCACCCCGCGCACGCTGACGATCGCGGTGGCCGGCGACATCCACTTCGAGGGCGCGCTGCGCGCGCGGCTCGACGACCCGGCCACGGCGCTGGCGCCGGTCACCGGCACGCTCGCGGCCGCTGACCTGGCGATCGTCAACCTGGAGACCTCGGTCGGGACCGGCGGCCGCCCCGACCCGGCCAAGAGGTTCACCTTCCAGGCGCCGCCCACAGCCTTCCGGGCGCTGGCCGAGGCCGGGATCGACGTGGCCTCGATGGCCAACAACCATGCGCTCGACTTCGGCCTCGCACTCCTGAAGGAGACGTTCGACGAGACCGAGCCTTCGTTGACGGTCGTCGGGATCGGCCGCAACCGCGACGACGCCTTCGCACCGGCCCTCACCGAGATCCGGGGCACCACCGTCGCGACCATCGGGGCCACGCTCGCCGCCACCGACCCGACCGCGGACCCCACCGGGCACTGGGCCGCGACCGACGGCTCCCCCGGCACCGCCGACGCCGTCGACCCGCGGCGGCTGCTGCGCGCCGTCGCCGCTGCCGACGAGACCGCCGACGTGGTCGTCGTCTACCTGCACTGGGGCATCCAGGGCGAGGACTGCCCCACCGACGACCAGCGCACCCTCGCCGCCGACCTGGTGGATCGAGGCGCCGACGTGGTCGTCGGCAGCCACGCGCACCAGCTCCAGGGCGACGGACGGCTCGGACCCGGCTACGTGGCCTACGGCCTGGGCAACTACGCCTGGTACACCCCCACTGCGACCACCGGCGTGCTCACCCTCACCGTCCGGCCGCCGGCCGATCCCTCCGGTCGCGCGCGAGTGGTCGACCGCGAGTGGGCGCCGGCCCGGATCGGCACCGACGGCCTGCCGCAAGAGCTCACGAGTGCGGCCGGCTTCGAGGCAGACCTGGCAGCGCTCCGACGCTGCGCAGGCTTCTGACGCGTCAGCGCGGGGCCAGCCAGGCCAGCAGCAGCCGGCCCACCCGCTCGACCTGGGCAGGCTCGACGACGGACACCACGTCCTGCGCCGAGTGGTAGCCGACGTACGGCGTGCTGCCCAAGCGCGCTCCCGGCAGCCCGGTACGCACGAAGGACCAGTGGTCGCTGCTGCGTTGGTCGGGGTCGGGAGTCGTCGGCACACCGGCATGTCGAGCGGCCGCGAGCAGCTGCCGCTGGACCGGGTCGGTGTCGTCGGCCGAACCCACCGGCACCCGCGCGCCGACCCCGACGCGATCGAGCGAGACCATGCCGCGAATCGCGTCGCGCTCCCCCGGCGACAGCGTCCGCACGTAGGCCCGTGACCCGAAGTGGTGCTGCTCGGGATCGGTCCCGCTCCGCGGCTCCTCCGCCCCGAAGGCGACGAAGACGACCGGCAGCCGGGTGTGGCGCAGCGCCGTCGCCTCGGCGACGGCCAGCATGACGCCGATGCCCGACGCATTGTCCTCGGCCCCGGGCGCCTGCGGCACGGTGTCGAGGTGGGCCCCGACGACGAGGTGGGGCTGCTCCGGCTCGAACCCGGGCGGCCGGGCGACGACGTTCAGCGACCGTCCCGCGTCGACGGGCACGCCCCACGAGCTTCCGGCGGGTACGGCGATGCGCTGCCGCTGCACGGTGTAGCCGAGCCGGTCGAACTGCCTGCCCACCCAGCGGGCCGCGCGCGCGTAGGCCGGGCTCGTCGCCTCCCGCGGACCGATGGTGCCGGCCAGGTGCCGGACCGCCTTCATCGCGGTCGCGACCTCGAAGTCGTCCGGGACCACCGGTGCGGTGACGGGCTCGGCCGGTGCCGCTGTGCCCGCACGCACGTCGCCCAGGTCGTCGAGGGTCGTCTCCGGGGCGGCCCGCAGCGCCTCCGTCGCGCGGTCGAGCAACCCAGCGTCGGCCTCGGTGACCAGCCCGCTGGCGAAGAGCAGGGTCGCGCCGCGCACCAGCGCGACGCCACTCATCTCCTCCATCCGCGTCACCATCACCCCGTCGGTGACCGTGCAGGAGTCCCCCGCCATCCGGCGAGCGGCCAGCGCCTCGCACAGGTCGCTGCCGGGGTCAGGCTGCTGCGAGAGCGTGAACCCCTGGTGCTCGGCCCACTCGTAGGTCGTGGAGACGTGGTCGGGGTCGACGGTGGTCGTGACCGGCTGCGCGCCGTCGAGCTCGGGGTCGAAGAGCACGAAGCCCACGGACGGCAGCTGGACGGGCGGGTCGCGGGGCTCGTCTGCTGGCGCCGTACAGCCAAATGCAACCGCGGCCGACCCCGCACAGAGCAGGGCGACCGCGGTTCGCACGAGAGGTCTCGATCAGTCCAGGTAGTCCCGGAGCACCTGCGAGCGCGACGGGTGGCGCAGCTTGCTCATCGTCTTCGACTCGATCTGACGGATGCGCTCGCGCGTCACGCCGTAGACCTTGCCGATCTCGTCGAGCGTCTTGGGCTGGCCGTCGGTGAGACCGAAGCGCATCGACACGACACCCGCCTCACGCTCGGAGAGGGTGTCGAGCACGGCGTGCAGCTGCTCCTGCAGCAGCGTGAAGCTGACCGCGTCGGCGGGCACGATGGCCTCGGAGTCCTCGATCAGGTCGCCGAACTCGGAGTCGCCGTCCTCACCCAGGGGCGTGTGCAGCGAGATGGGCTCGCGGCCGTACTTCTGGACCTCGATGACCTTCTCGGGGGTCATGTCGAGCTCCTTGGCGAGCTCCTCGGGCGTGGGCTCGCGGCCCAGGTCCTGGAGCATCTGCCGCTGGACGCGAGCGAGCTTGTTGATGACCTCGACCATGTGCACCGGGATGCGGATGGTGCGCGCCTGGTCGGCCATCGCGCGGGTGATGGCCTGACGGATCCACCACGTGGCGTAGGTCGAGAACTTGTAGCCCTTGGTGTAGTCGAACTTCTCGACCGCGCGGATCAGGCCGAGGTTGCCCTCCTGGATGAGGTCCAGGAAGAGCATGCCGCGACCGGTGTAGCGCTTGGCCAGCGAGACGACCAGACGCAGGTTGGCCTCGAGGAGGTGGTTCTTGGCGCGGCGGCCGTCCTCGGAGATCCACTCGAGCTCCTCGAGGACCTTCGGGGTGATCTTGCCGCCCTTGTTGAGCTTCTCCTCGGAGAAGAGGCCGGCCTCGATCCGCTTGGCGAGCTCGACCTCCATCTCGGCGTTGAGGAGGGGCACCTTGCCGATCTGCTTGAGGTAGTCCTTGACCGGGTCGGCGGTCGCACCGGCGACCATGACCTGCTGCTCGGGCTCGTCCGTGTCGTCCGACGCGGAGACGGTGAAGGCCTGCTTCTCGTCCTCCTTGATCGTCGGGTCGACCTTGACGTCCTTCTCGAACTGCTCGTCCGGGAGGTCAGGGAGCAGCTTCTTGCCGTCGGGGCCGACGACGGCCGGCACGAGGTCGACGGCGACGTCGACCGTGTCAGCCTTCTTGGCCGCGGCCTTCTTCGCCGGGGCCTTCTTGGCGGGCGCCTTCTTGGCGGGCGCCTCGACGTCGTCGACCGGAGCCGGCTTCGCCGCGGTGGCCTTGGTGGCGGCGGCCTTCTTGGCCGGAGCCTTGGCCGCGGTCTTCTTGGCGGCCGCCGTGGTCGTCTTGCGGGTGCTCGACGTGGCTGCCACCGCCCGGGTGCTCGCCGCATCGACGTTCACGGTGATGCCCAGGCCACTGATGTGGACCAGCAGAGCCTTGAGGTGTCGGGGTTCGACGGCCGCGTCGTCACTGGCTTGTCGAACTTCCTCGGGCGTCACACTCCCGGCCGGGGAACCGCGCTCGATCAGCGCAACGATGGACGGGTGCGTGAGCACCTCTGCGGGGAGCAACTTGCGTGCGTGCGGGGACACGAACACCTCTCGTCAAACGGCATCGGGGCGCGGCAAGGCCCGGTCAAGTCAAGAGCCGCGTTGTCATTCTGCCACGGTCTTGGTCAAGGCCCGGCAACGGCGCCTCCACAGCGTTTCCACGCGGTGCTCGTCAGGCCGACGAGGCGACCTTGGCGGCCGCCTTCTTCTGCTTCTTGTAGTCGCGCACCTTCTGCAAGGAGGCGGGATCGACGACGTCGGCCACGGACCGGAAGCCCTCGAGCGCGTAGTCGCCCACGGCCTGCTCCCAGCCGTCGGGCCGCACCCCGAGCTGCTTGGCCAGCAGGGCGACGAAGATCTGCGCCTTCTGCTTTCCGAAGCCCGGCAGGGCCATCACCCGCTTGAGCAGGTCCTTGCCGTCAGCCGCCTCGGTCCACAGCCGCGAGGCGTCGCCGTCGTAGTCGTCGGTGACGATGCGGGCGAGCTCCTGGAGCTTGGTGGCCATCGAGCCGGGGAACCGGTGGATCGCCGGCGTCGTGGCTGCCATCGCGGCGAACTCCTCGGGGTCGGCAGCAGCGATCGCCGCCGGGTCGAAGGACCCGAAGCGGTCGGTGACCTTCGCCGGGCCGCGGAACGCGTGCTCCATCGGATACTGCTGGTCGAGCATCATCCCCGCCAGCAGGGCGAAGGGGGACTCGTCGAGGATCTTGTCGGCACTCGCGTCGCCGGTGATCTGGATGGCCATGCGCACATCTTGCCCGACGACGTCCACCGTGCCCGGCTCAGTCGGCCTTGACCGCCAGGACCGGGCAGTGCGCGTCGAGCAGGATGCGCTGCGCGTTGGAGCCCAGGATCAGCTTGCCGACGGGCGAGCGGCGGCGCAGCCCGATCACGAGCAGCTCTGCGGAGTTGGCCTCGGCCAGGCTGATGAGGTCCTCGGCCGGCTCGAAGCCGCGGACGAGCTGACGGATGTCGTACTCGACCCCGGCCGCGTCCAGCGTCTTGCGCACGGCGTCCATGTCGTCCTCGGCCGCGCGAGCCTTGCCCTGGTCGAAGTCGTTCCCGCCGCGGTGGGAGTTGACCACGACGAGCTTGCTGCCGCGGAGCTTGGCCTCCGAGATGGCGGTGGCCAGGGCGGCCTCGCCCTCAGGCTTGGGAACATATCCGACGACAACGGTGCCCATGGCGTCTCCTCTTCGCGGTGCCGCACGCGTCGTTGCGTCCGGCTTCCCCGGCACCGTACCCAATCCGCGGTCCCGGCGGGAGCCTGTGGACGACGCGACGCACGACCGGTCCACTCGGGGCATGGTGGACCCATGCCCCTGTCCGCGCCGATCACCCGCATCCAGCACGCCGTGCTGCGAGCGGCGGTGATCGACTTCAAGGAGTCCGCACCGCGTGGGCGCGCGCCGGTGTCGGTGCAGGTGGGAGCCCCCGGCCTGGCCGTCGCGCGACACGTGGTGGAGCGAGGACAGCTCCTCGACCAGGCCCTGCGCACCGACATCTGCGCCGCCCTCCTCCAGCGCACAGGAGCCGCCGCCCCTCACCGGTGGGCGTGGCTGAGCCGCAGCGGCTCGCTGTCGCTGCACGACGCCGACGTCGCCTGGTCCGCAGCGTGGTACGCCGCCTGCGCGGAGTCCGAGGTGGACGTGCCGTTCGTCGTGGTCACCCGCACCGGCTGGCGCGACCCCCGCAGCGAGGTGCTGCGCGAGTGGAGCCGGCTGCGCCGACGCTCGGGCGCGCCGGGCAGCTGACTAGTCCCAGGTGTGCACGGGCTCGTTGGTGTGCATCCGCTCGCGATAGTCCTGCAGCGTGGCCCGCAAGGCGTCGAACCGCTCCTCGCCCTCGCGGGCCTGCATCCGGGCGACGAACCACTCCGCACCGTTGGTGCCCGTCAGGCACCGCTGCTCGATGATGCCCAGCAGCCGGTCGCGCACCGAGGCCTCGACGCCCCAGGCATCGAGCCCTTCGTGCGCCATCGGCAGCAGGCGGCGCAGGACCAGCTCGGTCGCGCGCACCTGGCCGATGCCCGGCCAGTAGATCTGCGCGTCCACACCCTGCTGGGCGGCGACGTGGAAGTTCTCCTCGGCGGCCGAGAAGGACATCTGCGACCACAGCGGCCGCTCGCTCTCCGCCAGGGAGCGGACGAGCCCGAAGTAGAAGGCCGCGTTGGCGATCGTGTCGGCCACGGTCGGCCCGGCGGCCAGCAGCCGGTTCTCCACGCGCAGGTGCGGCACTCCCCCGGCGATGTCGTAGACCGGCCGGTTCCAGCGGTAGATCGTGCCGTTGTGCAGTCGCAGCTCCGACAGGGTGGGGGTGTCGCCCGCCTCCAGCACCTCGAGCGGGTCCTCGTCGTCGGTGATGGGCAGCAGCGCCGGGAAGTAGCGGACATTCTCCTCGAACAGGTCGAACACCGACGTGATCCAGCGCTCGCCGAACCACACCCGGGGCCGGACCCCCTGCACCTTGAGCTCGTCGCTGCGGGTGTCGGTCGCCTGCTCGAAGAGCGGGATCCGGGTCTCGCGCCACAGCTCCTTGCCGAGGAGGTACGGCGAGTTGGCGCCCACCGCGAGCTGCACGCCGGCGATCGCCTGCGAGGCGTTCCAGTAGGCGGCGAAGTCGTCGGGCGAGGTCTGCACGTGGAACTGGGTGCTGGTGCAGGCCGCCTCCGGCACGATCGAGTCGGCCGTCGTCGAGAGCCGGTCGCGACCGGAGATGTTGATGGTGATGTCCTCGCCCCGCGCGGACAGGATCTGCTCGCTCAGCAGCTTGTAGCGGGGGTTGGAGCTGAGGCTGTGCACCGTCATGTGGCCCTCGTCCAGGGTGGGCAGGATGCCGATCATCACCTGGTGGGCACCGGACCGGGCGGCCTTGGACTCGGCCTCGTTGAGCGATCGCCGCAGACTGTCCTCGAAGATGGTCAACCCGCCCTCGCGCAGGGTGGCGGGCGCGACGTTGATCTCGATGTTGAACTGGCCCAGCTCGGTCTGGAACTCGGGTGAGGCGATCGCGTCCAGCACCTCGGCGTTCTTCAGCGCGGGGTTGCCCTCGTCGTCGACGAGGTTGAGCTCGACCTCCAGCCCGGTCATCGGGTCATCGGTGTCGAAGCGGGCCTCGCGCAGCATCCGGGCGAACACGTCGAGGTTGCGTCGCACCTTCTCCCGGTACGCGGTGCGGTCGGCCCGTGAGAACTCCTGCTGCTCCACTTCTTCGCCCATGTCGAGACGATAGCCATGCGCGGGGCGCCGTGGGGACCCGCGCAGCGATCAGGCAGCCCCGTCCGCCCGTTCGCCCATCCGCCGGGCGGTCTCCTCCCACAGCTCCGGCGAGGTGGCGGACGTCAGCATCTCCGCCACCAGGCCGGCCAGGGAGTGCGCAGGAGCCACCGCACGGGCGCGGTCGACCGCGCACCACGCGAGCGCTCCTTCTCCCGCCAGCCAGCAGGTGAACGCGAGCACCGCGGCCGGTCCCGCGACCAGCTCCTCCGGCGTGCGCCGGACGACGTCGCTCCAGAACTCGACGTACGACCGTGCGCTCTCCCGGCGCAGCCAGCGCCAGGCCTCGTCCCGCACGTCGGGGAGCGCCAGCGAGACGGCCAGCACCGCGACCTCCTCGGCCGGTGCCGTCGCGCCGGACACGGCGTGGGTGGCGATGAGCCGGCGCACCGCCGCCGGGGGCAGGGGGACGGCCTCGGGCACCAGCCCGGCGACGATCCCCGATCCGACCGGGTCGCAGGCCACGGTTGCGGCCAGTGCCTCGCGCGAGGGATGCGTCACCCGCCCACCGAACACCGACTCGACGGCGAACCGGTGGTGTCCGACGTCGAAGGGAATCCCGCGGTAGGCCTCCGGGCTCCGGCCGGGCAGGACTGCGAAGTAGTGGCCGTCGTGGACGCGGAGCAGCTCGAAGACCTCGATGCCGGCCTCGGTGAAGCCCTCGTGCAGGCACCAGGCAGTCTCGTCGGCGACGGCGGTGTCGTCGTCGTAGACGACCAGGACGACCTTGGTGACCTGGTTGCGGCAGGCCGGGCGCAGGAGCGCCTCGAGGACGTCGTCGACGTCCGACTCGTCCGCGGGCAGGTCGATGCGGGCATGGAACGGCCGGGCGCCCTCGATGCTCAGCAGCACGACCGAGCTCGTGGGCGCGAAGCCGATGGCGACGGGCACGAAGGCGAGCAGGTCCTCGGGACAGGTGGCCTTCATCTGGCGGGAGACGGGATCTGGTGTGGTCATGCTCGACACGCTTCCCCGGCACCGCCGGGTGGATGCCGGCCGGTTTCGTCCTGTGGAAAACCGGGGGTCGGGCGGAGCGGCGCGGTGCGCAGGCGGACGCGACTGCGAGAATGCCGGGGTGACGTGGGACGACCGGTGAGCCTGTGAGGAGCACCGCTTCCGTCCTGCACCTCGACCTCGATGCGTTCTTCGCCGCCGTCGAGCAGCGTGACAAGCCGTCCTTGCGGGGCAAGCCCGTGATCGTCGGCGGCGTCGGTGGCCGGGGCGTCGTCGCCACGGCCTCCTACGAGGCCCGCGCCTTCGGCGTTCGCTCGGCCATGTCCAGCCGCGAGGCGCGCGCCCGCTGCCCCCACGCCGCCTTCCTCAGCGGGCGCTTCCACGCCTACCGCGAGACCAGCAGCCGGGTGATGGCGGTGCTGCGTGCCGCCTCGCCGCTCGTGGAGCCGCTCTCCCTCGACGAGGCGTTCGTCGACCTCGCGCAGGCC
The DNA here is from genome assembly GCF_000389985.1 of Nocardioides sp. CF8. Lineage (NCBI taxonomy): Bacteria > Bacillati > Actinomycetota > Actinomycetes > Propionibacteriales > Nocardioidaceae > Nocardioides > Nocardioides sp. CF8. The sequence continues at coordinate 2,498,138 of NZ_CM001852.1, read as the reverse complement.
GGCCTTCCCGACCTCGAGGTCCCCACGGTCGTGGCGTACGGCGAAGCGCTGCGTGCGCAGGTCGCCGAGGTCACCGGCGGGCTGACCGGGAGCGTGGGCATCGGCTCCTCGAAGTTCATCGCCAAGATCGCCAGCGAGCTGGACAAGCCCGACGGCCTGACCGTGGTGCCGCCCGGCACCGAGCGCGACCTCCTGCGACCGATGAAGGTGACCGTGATCCCCGGTGTCGGCCCCGCGACCGCCGAGCGGCTGCGGCGAGCCGGCATCCACACCATCGCCAACCTCGAGGCCGTCAGCGAGGAGGAGCTCGTCCGGCTGCTCGGGAAGGCGCACGGCCACGGCCTCTTCCGGCTCGCGCGGGCGCAGGACGACCGCCCGGTGGTGCCCGACCGCGAGACGAAGTCGGTGAGCTCGGAGGGCACCTACGACACCGACCTGACCGATCGCCGGCTGATGGAGGGCCTGCTGGCGCGGCAGGCAAGCCACGTCGGCGAGCGCCTGCGCAAGCACGGCCTGTCCGGGCGCACGGTGACGATCAAAGTGCGGCTGCACGACTTCACCACCGTGAGCCGCTCCTCCACGCTGCCCTCCCCCACGGACAGCGGCCCGACCATCGCCCGCGTGGCCAAGAGCCTGCTCACCGACCTGGACACCTCGGGCGGCGTCCGGTTGCTGGGGGTGGGGGTCTCCGGGCTCGCCGACTGGATCCAGGAAGACCTCTTCGGCGACACCGAGCCCGACGAGCCCGACATCGAGCTCCCGGCCGTCGAGCCCGCCCGGCGCGGCTACGCGCCCGGGATGGACGTCGAGCACACCGAGATGGGCGCGGGCTGGGTCTGGGGGTCCGGCAAGGGCGTGGTGACGGTGCGCTTCGAGACGGCCGAGACCCCGCCGGGGCCCGTGCGGTCCTTCTCCGTCGACGATCCCGCTCTCGCACCCGCGGCCCGACCCGCCGAGGACTGAGCACCGGCCGGTGAGCGTGGCTCGCCGGAAATGGGTGAGGGGCTCCTGGCGGTATGAGCGTCAGGAGCCCCTCAGATTTGACCGGTTGCGGTGACGTCCGATCGATCACGACCTCCGCCGACCTCCGAGGTCCCCGTCACCGGGCCCCCGCAGCGAGCAAGCTCGCCGTGAAGAGTTCTGCGTTTCGGTCTGATCCCCGGCTCCGCAAGCGGTGCCGGTAGAGAGAGTTCTATGCCGTCACGCACCGGCTGCGCAAGGGGTTGGACGAACAAACCTTCGGTCCCACAGGCGTGTCCACAGAAGTTCTCCTGTGCTCCACAGAACACAGTCACTTCTCCACACAGATGTGGATCACCCTGTGGACGGCCCGCGTGCTCCACCCCTCCGGGCGATCCGGATCCGTGTTCGCTCCGAACAGCCCTGAGAAGTCCCTGAGAGTTGCCGGTCCTTGCAACTCTGCGGAACTGCCGAACGTCAGTGCAGATGAAGGGCGACCACACCGACCGGGAATCTCCGGGCACCGTGGGCCGTTGAACACGACGTGATGCAAACGGGGAAACGCGTCACACGGAGGAGGCGACCATGACCACAACACAGATCACCAAGAACGCACCGGCGCGCAGCGCGGCGGGCCGGGGCACGCGCGGCGCGACCCGCGAGATCGAAGGTCGCGACAGCGTCGGGCTCTACCTCGACGAGATCGCCCGCACGCCCTTGCTCGACGCCATCACCGAGGTGGAGCTGTCGAAGACCATCGAGGCCGGCCTGCTGGCCGAGAAGCTGCTCGAGGAGGGCCGCGTCGGTCGCAAGAAGGGCGGCGCCCCGGGCCGCGCCACCGAGGAGGAGCTGGAGTGGCTGGCCGAGGAGGGCCGCAAGGCCGTCGACCAGTTCATCTCCGCCAACCTGCGCCTCGTCGTGTCGATCGCCCGCAAGTACGGCCGTTCGCAGATGCCGATGCTCGACCTGATCCAGGAGGGCAACACCGGCCTGATCCGGGCGGTCGAGAAGTTCGACTACTCCAAGGGCTACAAGTTCTCGACGTATGCCACGTGGTGGGTGCGACAGGCCATCACGCGCGGCATCGCGCAGCAGGCCCGCGTCGTGCGCCTGCCCGTGCACGTCGTCGAGGAGCTCAACCAGGTCTCCGGTGCCCGTCGCACCCTCGAGCGCCAGCTCGGCCGCGACCCGGAGCCCCACGAGATCGCCACCGAGCTCGACATGGACGTCGACCGGGTCCTCGACCTCATGTCGTGGGGACGCGACCACGTCTCGCTCGACACCCCGGTCGACGAGGACGGCGACACCTCGCTCGGTGACCTGATGGCGCAGGAGACCGCGCCCGGGCCCGACCTGGAGTTCCTCGACGTCGAGGCGCGCCAGCGGCTCGAGGACCTCGTCTCCCACCTCGACGAGCGGGCAGCCGACATCATCCGGGCGCGCTACGGCCTCAACGACGGCCGCCAGCACAAGCTGGCCGACATCGGTGCCAAGCACGGCATCTCCGCCGAGCGGGTCCGCCAGCTCGAGCGGGAGGCCCTGCAGAAGCTGCGCCGCATCGGCGACCCGGACCTCGCGACCGGCAGCACCGCCGCATAGGACCGCTCCACCAGCCTTCCTCCCAGGCAGCAGACCCGCCCAGATCACGCATCGGGGCGGGTCTTGGTGATTTCGCTCAGTACGCCGCAGCGCTCAGCGCGGCAGCGGCGTCCTGGGTCAGCGTCGACACGTCGGCCGGCACCGGCTCCTGGGCGGCAGCACGCTGCTGCCACAGCTGCACGGCCACGACCCGGGCCGCGGCCTCCTCGATCCGCTCGCGGGAGATCTCCCCGGCCTCGAGGGCCTTGGTGACCACGCGGTGCGTCTCGACCGTGTCGACCGGCATCAGCAGCAGGTCGGCCCCGGCGTTGAGCGCGGCCACGGCCGGCTTGAAGCTGGAGGCCACCGCGCCCATGCCCAGGGAGTCCGTGATCGCGACCCCCTCGAACCCGAGGTCCTCGCGCAGCATCCGGTAGACCTCCGGCGCCAGCGACGCAGGCACGCCCGGGGCGATCGCCGTGAGGTCGAGGTGGCTGAGCATCACCGCCGGCGCGTGGGTGTCGATGGCCGCCTCGAACGGCGGCAGGTCGTGCGCCTCGATCTCGGCCAGCGACGACTCCAGCACCGGCAAGGTGTCGTGGCTGTCGCTGGTGGCGGCACCGTGGCCCGGGAAGTGCTTGACCGTCGAGACGACGCCGGAGGCGTCGAAGCCGCGTACGGCGGCGGCGGTCGCCTTGGCGGCGATCGCGGGGTCCTCGCTGGCGGAGCGGGTGCCGATCGTCGGGTCGGCCGCACCGATGGTCACGTCGGCCACCGGGGCGAAGACCCAGGTGAAGCCGAGGTCGCGCAGCTCGAGCCCGGTGGCGTACGCCGCCCGGCGCACCACCTCCCGGCCGCTGGGACCGTCCGCCTCGATCGCTTCCCCGGCGGCGTCGAAGGCGGGGAACTCGGTCGCGATGCCGCGCAGGTGCGACACGTAGCCGCCCTCCTGGTCGACCCCGAGCACCGGCGGGTAGTCCCGCCCGTCGTCGAGCGACGCCTGGGTCAGCGCGGCGGTCATCTCCCGCACCTGCGCCTCGTCGACGATGTTGCCGTTGGTGATGGAGATGCCGGCGAGGTGGTGCTCGCGCAGCATCGTGGCGACCTCGGCGGGATCGGTGCCGAGGTAGCGACCCACGATGACCTGACCGGCGAGCTGCTCGCTCGACATGTCGGCGACGAGGGCGCGTGCCTCGTCGAGCTCACCGACGGTGGGACCCCAGCCGAGCGGCGTCGCCGGGTCAACGGGCGTCTCGCTCGGCGCCGACGACGTCGCCGGTCCGTTCACCGGGGCGTCGGGAGCCTCGGCCTGCGACGTGCACCCGGCGAACAGGAAGGCCACGACGGTCAGGACGGTCGCGGCTCGGTGGGTACGCACGGCGCGAAGGCTACCCGCGTCGCCGTACGCGCCCGAAACCCGCCGTCTCCCCGGTCACCGCTCGACGCCGACCCCCATCCGGAAGACCAGGTGTCCTCCGAGGTAGGCGCCCGCGCCGGCCAGGGCGGTCCCGGCGAGCGCGAGGCGACGCGCGGTGCGCCGGTCCCCGCGGCGGCGCTTGACCAACGCCGTCACGAAGAGCGCCAAGGTGGCGTCCATCGCGATCGCGTGCACCAGCGCCACCCGCGTCTCGCTCCCGGACGTGGTGGCCAGGTCGTGGGCGCCGGTGATGGCCGTCGGCAGCGCGGACAGGCAACCCGTGAGCAGGAGGGCGTCGACCGCAGCCGCGTGCTTCTCCGAGCCGGTGACGTCGAGCAGGGTGGCCATCAGCCAGGCGCCGAGGGGCACCTGCGCCGCGACCGGGTGGACCCGGTGGCCCAGCCAGTCACCGCCGAGCAGGCGGTCGAGGCCGGGTGGGGCGACCAGCGCGTCCTGGGCACCCGCGCGGACGCGGTCGGCCAGGACATCGATCCCTTCCGCACGCTCGATGCGTCGGACGGCCTGTTCGGCCCTGCTCACTGACGGCGCACGCAACAGCATCCAGCCAGTCGAGCACACTTCCGGCGCAGGCAACAGGCCCGCGGGATGTCTTCAGGCCTCGGACCGCAGCGACACGAACACCGCGACGACCCGGTCACGGAGCTCGTCGATGGTGCCGGTGTTCTCGATGACGTGGGTCGCGATCGCCAGTCGCTGCTCGCGGGTGGCCTGGGCCGCGATCCGCGACTCGGCGTCCTCCCGGCTCCAGCCACGGTCCGACACCATGCGGGCGATCTGCAGCTCGGGCGGGCAGTCGACGACCACGACGGCGTCGAAGGTGTCGGCGCGGCCGCCCTCGGCCAGCAGCGGGATGTCGTGGACGACCAGGTCGTCGTCGCCCGCGGCCTGCTCGAGCGCCACCATGCGCTCGAAGACCAGCGGGTGCACGATCGCCTCGAGGCGCTTGCGGGCGGCGACGTCGCCGAACACCAGCGACCCCATGGCGGCCCGGTCGAGGTCACCCTCGGGCGTCAGCAGCGCCGGACCGAACTCCGCCACGACCGCGTCCAGCCCGGGCGTGCCCCGCTCCACGACCTCGCGGGCGAGCGCGTCGGCATCGATGACCACCGCGCCCAGCTCGCCCAGCATCGTCGAGACCGTGCTCTTGCCGGAGGCGATGCCTCCGGTCAGTCCCACCCGCAACGTCACGCCTGCTCTCCCAACTTCGTGAGGATCCGGTCAAGGGTACGGCGGTCGCGCTCGCTCAGGACGTCGAGCACGCGTTCCGCGGCCTGCCCGCGGACGTCCTCGATCCGCCGCAGCAGGAGCCGGCCCGCGGGGGTCAGCGCCAGGGTCGTCGCCCGCCGGTCGGTGGGGTCGGCGGCACGGGCGATCCAGCCGTGCCCCTCCAGCGCGTCGGCGACCTCGGTCGCCGAGCGTGGTGTGATCCGCAGCCACGTGGCGAGCACGGAGGGGCGCACCGGCTCGGAGGAGGCGATCACCTTCAGCGCTCGCGACTGCGCCGGGGTGATCCCCCACGCGTCGAGCTCCTGGGCCGTCTCGCGACGGATCATCCGGGCGGCTGCCATCAGCAGGTCTCCGGTCGAGTCGGACGCGGGCGAATCCATGGGAACAACTGTAGTGGCATCTGCGTTGTAGCCTCATAGTGAGGTTACCTCACGAATAACTTTTCCGAATCAGAGAGGAGCTGGTCGCGTGGATGACCACTCAGGCTCCCGCCGCTCCCGCAGCGGCCGTCCCGACCCCGCCGACAAGCGGCAGCTCGCGGACCACCCCGTGCCCCTCGCCCGGATCGCGCGCCTGTTCGCGCCGCACCGCGGCACCCTCACCCTGGTCATCGCACTGATCATGGTCAGCTCGACCATCGGCCTCGCACAGCCCTTCCTGGTGCGCCACGTCATCGACGAGGCCCTGCCGCGACAGGACGTGCGCCTGCTCGTCCTGCTCGTGCTCGCCATGCTCGGCGTCGCGATCGCCACCGCCGCCATCGGCGTCGTGCAGACCTGGCTCTCGACCTCCGTCGGCCAGCGCGTCATGCACCGCCTGCGCAGCGACCTCTTCGCCCACCTCCAGCGACAGTCGCTCGGCTTCTTCACCCGCACCCGCGGCGGCGACGTCCAGTCCCGCCTCGTCAACGACATCGGCAGCATGCAGAGCGTCGTCACCAGCACCGCCACCTCGATCGCGGCCAACGTCACCGTCGTCGTCGGCACGGCCGTCGCCATGGCGGCGCTGAGCTGGCGGCTGGCACTGCTGTCGCTGGTCGTCCTGCCGCCGGCGGTCCTCCTCACCCGCCAGGTCGCTCGCATGCGCCACACGATCACCGCCCAGCGGCAGCGCCGGCTCGCCGACCTGCACGTGCAGATCGAGGAGGGACTCTCCGTCAGCGGCGTGCTCCTCACCAAGACGCTCGGTGTCGGCGGCGCCCTCAGCACGCGCTTCGAGGAGACCTCGGCCGACCTGGTCGACCTCGAGATCCGCTCCCGCCTCGCCGGTCGCTGGCGGATGGCCACGATGAACGTCGTCTTCGCCGCCATCCCGGCCGCGATCTACCTCGCCGCGGGCCTTCCCGCGACGTCCGGCGGCATGACCATCGGCACCCTCGTCGCCTTCATCGCCCTACAGGGCACGCTGTTCCGCCCACTGATGGGACTCCTCAACGTCGGCGTCGAGATCACGGCCTCGATGGCGTTGTTCTCCCGGATCTTCGAGTACGCCGACCTGCCGATCGACCTCCCGGAGCCGGTCGACCCCACGCCGCTCCCCCGGCTCGGCGGCGAGGTCCGCTTCGAGCACGTCGGCTTCGGCTACGACGCCGACCGCGACGTCCTCACCGACATCCACCTCACCGTGCCCGCCGGCTCCAGCCTCGCGCTCGTGGGCACGACCGGGAGCGGCAAGTCGACCCTCGCCGGGCTGGTGGCCCGCCTCCACGACCCGACCTCGGGCCGCGTGCTCATCGACGGTGTCGACGTGCGCGACGCGGCCGCCACCGACCTCGCGAGCAGGGTCGGCATGGTCACCCAGGAGACCTACCTGATGCACACCAGCATCCGCGAGAACCTCCTGCACGCCCGCCCCGGCGCGAGCGACGCGGAGATCGAGGCGGCCTGCCGCCAGGCCCGGATCCACGACCTGGTCGCGAGCCTCCCCCACGGCTACGACACCGTCGTCGGCTCCCGCGGTCACCGGTTCTCCGGCGGTGAGAAGCAGCGCCTCGCCATTGCCCGCACGCTGCTGCGCGATCCCGCGATCCTCGTGCTCGACGAGGCCACCAGCGCCCTGGACAACGAGACCGAGCGCGCGATCCAGGAGTCCCTCGACGTCCTCGCCCGGGGCCGCACCACGATCACCATCGCCCACCGGCTCTCGACCGTGCGCAACGCCGACCGGATCGCGGTGCTCGACCACGGGCGGATAGTGGAGCTCGGCACCCACGAGGAGCTGCTGCTCCGCGGCGGCCACTACGCCGCGTTGGTGCGCGGCAGCCTCGTCGCAGCCGCCTGAGCACACCGCTGGCGCTGGGGAACCAGATCGGGCGTACGGCGACTCGCCAGCCCGATTCCGTTCCCCAGGCGCGCGCTTGGGGAACAAGATCGGGCCCGAGTACTCGATTGAGCCCGATGTGGTTCCCCAACGACGCGGCTTGAGCGTACGGCGAAGCGCGGCCCGAGCCTCAGGCCAGGCCGGCCTTCCGGGCGTAGGCCTCTGCCTGCTCGTCGGCGTCCAGCTCGCCGGTGAGCAGGCGCTCGGTCGTCCAGTGGTCCACGGACAGCCCCGTGAGCGCGACGTACTCCGCCAGCTCGGGCTCCAGGGCGCGGGCGAGCGTCATCAGGTCCTCGCCCGTGGGCGGGGTGCCGGCGATGGTCGGCGAACCGGCCATCAGCCGCTTCAACGGCGGGTAGGGCTTGAACCTGCCCACGCCGATGTGGCGGGTCACCCGGTCGAGCGTGGGGTTGGGCTCGGCCAGCAGGGTGGCGAAGTCGAGGAAGAGCCACTGCTCACGCGGGAAGACGCTCAGCCCGTGGCGCACCTGGCCGCCGTAGTAGCCGCGGATCACCCCCGACGCGCGCATGAAGCGCGCGCGCCCGCCCGGTCCCACGAACTGCGGGGGCATCTCGGTCGGGAAGTCCTCGGGGCGCCACGCCATCATCTCCGGCCAGTCCGGGGCCTTGTCCGGCTGGCGGTCGCGCACCATCACCCACTGGCTCACCAGCCGGTCGATCGGGTCGCGGAACACCGCGATCAGGCGCATGTCCGGTCGCTGCTCACGCATCCGCTCCAGGGATCCGGGCATCAGCAGGTAGCGCGGGGTGGCGTCGCCGAGCGCGATGTGGACCGGTCGCGCGTGCTTGATGCCGTACGCCGAGTGGTCGGCGTCGCGCCAGGTCGCGCCGTCCACGTCGAACCAGCCCATCTCCTTGCGCGGAGGTCGCGCCACCTCGGGATGCTGGTTGAGCATCCACTGCAGCGTCGACGTGCCCGCCTTCTGCACGCCGACGATGGAGAAGGTGAAGGGCAGGAACGGCACGCCTCAGCCCTGCGCCTGCCCGGCGAGCTGCTCGGCCGCCGCGAGCAGCACGCAGGTGGCCACGGCGTCGATGGCCTCGGTCACCTCGTCGAGCGGCGGCATCGTCGGCGCGATCCGGATGTTGGCGTCGTTGGGGTCGTCACCGTGGGGGAAGGACGAGCCGGCGGGCGTCAGGGCGATGCCGGCCTCCTTCGCCAGCGCCACCACGCGCGCCGCGGTGCCGGGCACCACGTCGAGGTTGACGAAGTAGCCGCCGGCAGGCTTGTTCCAGGTCGCGACGTCGTAGGCACCGAGGCGCTCGGAGAAGACCCGGTCGACCTCGTCGAACTTCGGCGCGATGATCGCGCGGTGCTTGGCCATGTGGTCGCGCACGCCCTGGGCGGAGCCGAAGAACTGCACGTGGCGCAGGTGGTTGACCTTGTCCGGGCCGATGGAGCCGTTGCCGAGGTGCGCGAGGTACCACGCGATGTTGCCCTCGGAGGCCGCGAGGAACGCGACGCCCGCACCGGCGAAGGTGATCTTGGAGGTCGAGGCGAACATGATCGGGCGGTCCGGGTGACCGGCCGCCGCGGCCAGGGTGAGGATGTCGGCGCTCTTGGCCTCCTCCTCCGTGAGGTGGTGCAGGGCGTAGGCGTTGTCCCAGAAGATCTTGAAGTCGGTGGCCGCGGTGTCCATCGAGGCGAGACGCTCGGCGACCTCCTGGCTGCAGATCGAGCCGGCCGGGTTGGCATAGGTCGGCACGACCCACATGCCCTTGATGGACCGGTCTGCCTTGACCAGCGCGGCCACGGCCTCGGCGTCGGGCCCGTCGTCGTTCATCGGCACGGTGATCATCTCGATGCCCAGCGACTCGAGCAACGTGAAGTGCCGGTCGTAGCCGGGGACCGGGCAGATGAACTTGATCGTGTCTTCCTTGCTCCACGCGCGGTCGCTGTCGCGGGCACCGAAGAGCAACATGTAGATCAGGCAGTCGCGCATCATGGTGAGGCTGGAGTTGCCGCCAGCGACGACCTGCTCGGGCTCGACCCACAACAGCTCGGCGAACATCTCGCGCAGCTCGGTCAGGCCGGTGAGGCCGCCGTAGTTGCGCACGTCGGTGCCGCTGCTGTCCTTGAAGCCGCGCGGCAGGTTGAGCAGCTCGTCGGCGAGGTCGAGCTGGGCCGCCGACGGCTTGCCCCGCGTGAGGTCGAGCTTGAGGCCCTTGGCCTTCAGCTCGGCATAGGCCGCCTGTTGCTCCTGGAGCAGGGTGGCGAGGTCGTCACGGGACATGGCGGAGAGCGGCTGGTGCGTCACACGCGCAAGGCTACCGAGCGCCGGTTCGTCCGCGCGGTGCAGGCTCGGGGATGGAACGCCCGGGGCTCAGGCCGTCTGGCTGAACGTACGGCGATATTCGACCGGACTCACGCCGCGCGACCGGCCGAAGTGGTGGCGCAGGGTCGCCGCGTTGCCGAAGCCGACCTCGCCGGCGATCCAGTCGATGGAGTGGTGTGTCTGCTCGAGCAGCTCCTCGGCCGCCTGCACGCGCTGGGCCAGCACCCAGCTGTACGGCGTCGTGCCGGTCTCGTCCTTGAAGCGGCGCGCGAAGGTCCGCGGTGACATGTGCATCTGCCTGGCCAGCGCCTCGACGGTGAGCTCCTCGGCGAGGTTGGCCGAGATCCAGGCGAGCAGCGGGGAGAGTGCCTCCGACTCGCAGACCGGGACCGGCCGCGCGATGAACTGCGCCTGGCCGCCGTCGCGGTGCGGGGGCACGACGATGCGCCGAGCGGCCGACGCGGCGACGCGTGAGCCGAACTGCTGGCGCATCAGGTGCAGGGCCGCGTCGAGCCCGGCCGCAGACCCCGCGCCGGTGACGACGGTGCCCTCCTGGACGTAGAGCACGTTGCCGTCGACCTGGGCGAGCGGATGACGGGCGGCCAGCTCGTCGACGTGTCGCCAGTGGGTCGTGCACCGCTTGCCGTCGAGCAGCCCGGCCTCGCCGAGCACGAACGCGGCCGTGCAGTGGGCGAAGACGAAGGCGCCGCGGTCGTGGGCGTGCTGGACGAGCTCGACGACCTCGGGCGAAGGGTCTAGATAGCCGCGCTTGGGGATCACGCAGACCAGGTCGGCATCCGCCGCCGCCTCCAGGCCGAGCTCGACGTGCAGGTCGAAGACGCTGCCCCGGACCCGCCCCGGGCGGGGGGTGGTGACCACGAAGTCGAAGACCGGGTTGTCGTCCTCGGGGTGGTAGGGCTCGGCCCACACCTCGCACATCGCGCCCAGCCCGAAGGGCTCGGCACCGTCCTGGACCACGACCGCGACCTTGTGCATGGGAACACCCTGCCGCACCGATGGCAGTAAATCAATCAACCCTGTCATTCCTGCCACTGGTGGCAGTAATAGAACGAGCGCAGACTTTCTGCCATGACCACTTTCCTCTTCGTCCTCGTGACCACCGCCATCGCAGCCCTGCTCGTCAGCTACGCACGCCACGACCTGTTCGCCGGGCCTGCCACCCGTGCCGACGACCACGACGAGCTCGGTCCGGTGGAGCTCCGCCACCACCTCGTCCCCCGCCACTGAGTCCGCGCCGTCCGGGCTTTGCTTGGATGGCGCCATGGACCACGTCGAGCTGCGCGAGGGATCCCGGGTCGCCCTGCTGGTGCCCGGCTCCCACGACTACGTGGACCTCGTCATCTCGCTGCTGGCGGCCGGCACCTTCCCGGTGCCCCTCGACCCCGCGCTCACGCCCGCGGAGCGCGAGCGGGTCCTGGCACCGATCGCGCCCGACCTGGTGGTGACCACGACCGAGCAGGTCGCCGCCCTGGTGGCCCGCACTCCCGACCACCTCCGTCGCGCCCTGCCGCGCGGC
>NZ_CM001852.1:2426506-2486698 GCF_000389985.1 Nocardioides sp. CF8 | reverse complement strand
CGGCACTCCCAAGGGCGTGTTCTCCGGCCTGCTGACCCGCTCGGACGCCGAGGCCCTCCTCGCCGAGGAACGCGACCTGTGGGGCTTCTCCCCCGACGACGTCAACCTCGTGCTCAGCCCGCTCCACCACTCCGCGCCGCTGCGGTTCGCGATGGGCACGCTGCTCGCCGGCGGCCGGATCGTGGTGCCGGGACGCTTCGACCCCGAGCGGGTCACGGACGGCATCCGCACCGAGCGACCGACCACGATGTTCTGCGTGCCGACCCACCTCCAGCGACTCTTCGCCCACTGGGACGAGTTCGGCACTCCCGACCTGTCGTCGTTCCGGCTCGTCGCGCACGCCGGCGCCCCCTGCCCGGTGGCGGTGAAGCACCGCCTGATCGAGACGTTCCCGGCCGGGTCGACCTGGGAGTTCTACGGGTCCACCGAAGGACAGTTCACCGCCTGCCGGTCCGAGGAGTGGCTCACCCACCCCGGCAGCGTGGGCCGCGCCCGCCCCGGTCGCTCGATCACCGTCGACGACGAGGGCCGGCTCTGGTGCGTGGTGCCTGCGCACGCCCGCTTCACCTACCTCGGCGATCCCCAGAAGACCGCGCAGGCCTGGCGCGAGACCCCCGCCGGTCCGGCCTTCACCGTCGGCGACGTCGGTCGCATCGACGCCGACGGCTACGTCCATCTCGACGGGCGCCGCGACGACCTGGTCATCAGTGGCGGCGTCAACGTCTATCCGCTCGAGGTCGAGAACGCACTGCGCGAGGTGCCCGGCGTCGAGGACGTGGGTGTCTTCGCGATGCCCGATCCCGCCTGGGGCCAGCGCGTCTGCGCCGCGGTCGTGGGTACGGCGACCGAGGCCGACCTGCGCGAGCACGCGGTCGCCGTACTGGCTCCGGCGAAGCGACCGAAGACGTACGTGCACGTGGCCGAGCTGCCGCTCACCGCCACCGGGAAGGTTCGTCGCGACCAGCTGCCCGCACTCCTGGCCTGATCCGCGTCGGAAATGCCGAACGGCCCACCGGCAAGCCGGTGGGCCGTTCGAAGTGGAGCGTCAGACCCTCAGGCCTGGCCGCCCGTGAGCTTCTCGCGAAGCGCCTGGAGCGCCTCGTCCGACGCGAGCGAGCCGCCACCGGTGCCGGTGTCGCCACCGGTCTCGGCGAGGTCGTCGCCACCAGAGGAGTAGGACGTCGCCTCGCTGGCCTCGGCCTCGGCAACCTTCGCCTCGGCCTGCTGCTTGACGTGAGCCTCCCAGCGAGTGTGAGCCTTGGCGTACTGCTCTTCCCAGACGGCGCGCTGGTCGTCGAAGCCCTCGAGCCACTCGCCGGTCTCCGGGTCGAAGCCCTCCGGGTAGACGTAGTTGCCCTGCTCGTCGTAGGTCGCGGTCATGCCGTAGAGGGTCGGGTCGAACTCCTCCACGTCAGCGGCCGTGGCCGTCTCGTTGGCCTGCTTGAGCGACAGCGAGATCCGGCGACGCTCGAGGTCGATGTCGATGATCTTGACCATGACGTCGTCGTTGACCTGGACGACCTGCTCGGGGATCTCCACGTGGCGCTCGGCCAGCTCGGAGATGTGCACGAGGCCCTCGATGCCCTCTTCGACGCGGACGAACGAACCGAAGGGCACCAGCTTGGTGACCTTGCCGGGCACGATCTGACCGATCTGGTGGGTGCGGGCGAAGTGCTGCCACGGGTCTTCCTGGGTGGCCTTGAGCGACAGGGAGACGCGCTCGCGGTCCATGTCCACGTCGAGGACCTCGACGGTGACCTCGTCACCCACGGTGACGACCTCGGACGGGTGGTCGATGTGCTTCCACGACAGCTCGGAGACGTGCACGAGGCCGTCGACGCCGCCGAGGTCCACGAACGCACCGAAGTTGACGATGGAGGAGACGACACCCTTGCGGATCTGACCCTTCTGGAGCTGGGTCAAGAAGCCGTGGCGAACCTCGGACTGGGTCTGCTCGAGCCAGGCACGGCGCGACAGGACCACGTTGTTGCGGTTCTTGTCGAGCTCGATGATCTTGGCCTCGAGGACCTGGCCGACGTAGGGCTGCAGGTCGCGGACGCGACGCATCTCGACCAGCGACGCAGGCAGGAAGCCGCGCAGACCGATGTCGATGATGAGGCCGCCCTTGACGACCTCGATGACGGTGCCCTCGACGACGCCGTCCTCTTCCTTGACCTGCTCGATGGTGCCCCAGGCGCGCTCGTACTGTGCGCGCTTCTTGGACAGGATCAGCCGGCCTTCCTTGTCCTCCTTCTGGAGAACGAGGGCCTCGACCACATCGCCCACGGAAACGACCTCTGAGGGGTCGACGTCGTGCTTGATCGAGAGCTCGCGGGACGGGATGACACCTTCGGTCTTGTAACCGATGTCGAGGAGGACCTCGTCACGGTCGACCTTGACGATGGTGCCTTCGACGATGTCGCCGTCGTTGAAGTACTTGATGGTCGCGTCAATGGCCGCGAGGAAGTCCTCTTCAGAACCGATGTCGTTGATCGCGACCTGGGGCGCGTCGTAATCGGGAAGAGCGGAGATGGTACTCGTCATAAGGGAAGTGATTCCTTGGATGGATAGAAGTCGTTCGGACACGCGCAGAAGCCGGTTTCACCACCGATGAGAGATGACGAGCGAGAGTCCGCTCCGTATGGGACGCAGGCAGACCTCTGGCGCACGCCCGAGACTACGCGGGTGCCGAAGGGCACGTCCAACTGGGAGGCCTCTGGGTCCCGGCTCCTGCCCACAACTCTCACCCCGGGATGGCCAGCGGTCCACCTCGCTGGGTGGGCCGCAGGCCAGATCGGTCTAGACCAGTTCGTCCGATATTCGCCAACACGCGAGATCTGCCCCCGTTCTTGGACGTTTGCCCAGATATTTGCAGTGGACGACTCACGGGACCACCGAGAAGCCGTTCGTTCAATAAGCAGCTCTCATCGGGACGGCTGCACAACCGAGAGGAACCATCGTGGCGAAACCTCGCTTCAGAAGTGTCTTGGCCTCGCTCACGACCCTGGCGCTGGTGCCGGGGCTCGCAGCGGTTTCGCTGGCCGCGCCGGCCGCCGCCGAACAGCTGCCCGCCTCGTACTCCGGCTCCACCCACAGCGACATCGCTGCCATCAGGGAGGTGTCTGTGGCTACGTCGTCCCTGTTGGCCGGCGAGCTCGGCCACTCGAGGACAGCCCTTGACAGCATGGCGTCACCGCGTGTGTATGCGGAGGCGTCCAACCTCCAGGGTGCGATCGCCGGCACCCCGGGTGCAACCCCCGAGTCTGTCGTGGCTCAGGTCGCCGGTCCCGACGCAGGCGATGACGTCCAGACCGGGACGCTCGCTGCCGTACCGCTCGCGCCTCTGCTGGACGCAAGCGTGATGAACGCCGAGGCAGAGGCCCACTGGGCGGGCGACGCCTCATGTCTGCCCGACGGCACGGTCTACACGCACTCCTCGGTCGACCTCACCGAGGGTGCGACGATCGGCGCCCTGGACCTGAGCGGAACAGGAGTCAATCTCGTCGAGCTGGGGGCGTCCTTGACCACCGGCACCACCGAGCGTGTGGGGACCACTCTGGTCTCGACCGCCACCGGCTCCACCGCCCCTGTGGAGGTGCTCCAGGTCAACGGATTCCCGGCCATCACCGCGACCGTGAACGACGCCCTGCTCACGTCGACCTCCGACGGGACCACTGGCACGTCCGTCTACAACGACCCGCTGGTCGAGCTCGCCATCGACAACGACGTCGACGGGGTCGTCGACGAGACCATCAACCTCAATGACGTACCCGGCGGCAGCGAGACGATCGAGATTCCGCTGACGCTCGCGAATGCGACGATCACCCTCACTGCCCACACCATGAACGACCTGGACAGCGACGCGACCGCCGAAGGCGTGGTTGCTTCTGTGCTGTCCATCCAGGTTTCGCTCACAGATGGGGTCACGGGCGCGAGCCTCGCCGCGGCGGACATCGGCGTACTCCCTCTCCACACCACGGCGGTCGCCCCGCTCGGTGGGATCGAGTGCCTCGTCGCCGACACCTCGACCAACGTGACGATCGACTCCCCGGTTGAAGGCTCCACCGTCGACACGTCCACCCCGGCGATCACCGGCACCACCGAGCCCGGCGCCGAAGTCGTCGTGACCGACGCCAATGGTGACGTGGTCTGCACCGCCACCGCCGACATCAACGGCGACTGGTCCTGCACCCCGACCACCGCACTGCCCGAGGGGGAGCAGACCCTCACCGCCACCGCCACCGACGCGGCCGGCAACACCGCCACCGACACGGTCACCTTCACCGTCGACTCACTCGTCGACGGCGGCATCGACATCACCGGACCCGTCGAAGGCTCCACCGTCGACACGGCCACCCCGGCGATCACCGGCACCACCGAGCCCGGCGCCGAAGTCGTCGTGACCGACGCCAATGGTGACGTGGTCTGCACCGCCACCGCCGACATCAACGGCGACTGGTCCTGCACCCCGACCACCGCACTGCCCGAGGGGGAGCAGACCCTCACCGCCACCGCCACCGACGCGGCCGGCAACACCGCCACCGACACGGTCACCTTCACGGTGGCCGCGCCCGACCCCGGCGACACGACCGCTCCGGCGGCCCCGGTGATCACCTCGCCTGCTGACGGCAGCTCGACCGAGGACACCACGCCCACCGTCAGCGGCACGGCCGAGCCCGGCTCGACCGTCACCGTGACCGAGGGCTCGACGGTCATCTGCACCGCCGTGGCCGACGCGGCCGGCAACTGGAGCTGCACCCCGACCACGCCGCTCTCGAACGGCCCGCACACCCTGGGCGCCACCGCCACCGATGCCGCAGGCAACACCTCGCCTGCCGACACGGTGACGTTCACCGTCAACCCGGGCAACCCGGACCGTGACGGCGACGGTCTGCCCAACGGCAACGAGACTCCGGCCGGCACCAACCCCGACGACCCCGACACCGACAACGACGGCCTGACCGACGGCCAGGAGGTCGACCACGACGGCGCCGGTCCGGACAAGGGCACGGGCACCGACCCGCTGAAGGCGGACACCGATGGTGACGGGCTCAAGGACGGTCAGGAAGTGAACACGACCAAGACCGACCCGCTGGATCCCGACACCGACAACGACGGGCTCAAGGACGGTCCCGAGGTCCTCGGCATGACCATCAAGGAGCGCTTCGAGGTCTGTGGCAAGCGGGTCAAGAACAAGATCCGGGTCACGACCAACCCGTTGGTCAAGGACACCGACAAGGACGGGCTGACCGACGGCCGCGAGGTCAAGGGCTACCGGATCAAGCAGGTCGTCGTCGTCACCCGCTCGGGCGACAAGATCACGATCGGCAAGACCCGCTCCAACCCGACCAAGGCCGACACCGACCGCGACCGGATCAAGGACAAGGTCGAGAAGAAGGGGTCGGCGAACAAGAAGTTCAAGCGCCGCAAGACCGACCCGACCAAGTGCGACACCGACCGCGGCGGTGTCAGTGACGGCCGTGAGATCAAGCTCGGATCGGACCCGACCAACATCACGTCGGGCCCGAACGACCTGAAATCGCGGATGGCCAGCAGGGGCTTCCCCCTGGGCGGCTGATCACCGGCTCCTCTCCGCACCAACGCTGGGCGTCGGACCTTGGTCCGGCGCCCAGCGCTCAGTTTCCGCCCATCCCTCGGCCCCTGCTCGTGCAGGCGTGACACCGATCGAGCTCCGTCGTTGGACCGGTGTCGGACGATCATCGGGGTCGTTTGCATCAAGCCCGGGGACCCACCGCGACCGACCAGGGTCGACGAGGCGGTGCCGTCTCCGGACGAAAGGACATCTCATGCGCACGCGTCGTTCCAGCCTCGCCATCTGTTCCAGCCTGTTGCTGGTCCCGGCTCTCGGTGCCGTCGTCAGCACCGCACCGAGCACCGCCGCCCCACCGGACGCCAAGCCACCCGCGTTCACCGCCTCGGCCTTCTCCGACGTGGTGGCCGTCGGCAGCGAGCTGGGGACCGCAGGCTCGCCGGCCAAGCTCGCTGTCGGCCGCTCGAGCGGCGCCGTCGACCCGACCCTGCCGCGCGACAACGTCCGCGCCACCTCGGCCAACCTGGACGCCGAGCTGCTGCTCGGCCGGGTCCCGCTGCCGATCGACCGGGTGACGGCCACCGCCGCCCCGCGCTCGGGGCCCACGAGTCGCAACCTCCTCCCGGTGCCGGCCAACCCGCTCATCACCCCCGGCCTCCTCGTCGGCACCGTGTCGGCCGACTACGGCACCGGATCGAGCTGCCCCGCCGCGGTCAAGGGGATCCGCACCTACTCGGACGCGCTGACGACCCTCGCGTCGGCCGTGGTCGGCGACCTCTCCGCGGTGCCCGGTGCGCCCGCCCACATCGCCTCCATCGGCGCCTCGCGCACTCGCGCGACCACCCAGCTCGTCGACGACAAGATCGGTGGGTCGGACGTCGAGTCCGTGACGACCACCTCAGTGGGTGACGTCTCCCTGTTCGGTGGCCAGGCGGTCGTCAAGGTGACCAGTCCCGTGGTGCTGCGTGCCCACAGCGACGGCACGAAGGGCAAGGTCGCCTACGACTCGCCGCCCACGATCCAGGTGGTGCCGGCTTCGGGGCAGGCCATCGCCGTACCCCTCAACGGGACGCCGGTGTCGATCCCGATCGTGGTCCCGGGCCTCAACACGAGCGTCACCGTGACGGGTTTCAACTTCACCGACCAGAGCGCTGGTGCGCTCGCAGCCGGTAGCTCGCAGGCCCTCCTGCGCGTCGACGTCGACCTGATGGCCGCGACGACGCCGATCGCCGACCTGCAGATCTCGCTCGCCCCCATGTCGGTGCGTGCCACTGCTCCTGCCGGGGGCGTGGAGTGCGACCCCGACGACGACGGTGACGGCGTGTCCAACGAGACCGAGAAGGACCTGGGCACGAAGCCCAACAACCCCGACACCGATGGCGACGGGCTCACCGACGGCCAGGAGGTCAGCGGCATCCGGATCAAGGGCCCCTTCAAGGCCTGCCGCACGCGCACGCGGGGGTCGATCTTCGTGAAGACCAACCCGCTCTCCAAGGACACCGACGGCGACAAGATCAACGACCGCGTCGAGGCCAAGGGCTATCGGATCAAGCAGCGCGTCGTCGTCAAGCGCAACGGCAAGACGGTCAACATCGGCCGTGTCCGCAGCAACCCGGCCAAGGCCGACACCGACCGCGACAAGCTCACCGACGGTGACGAGCGCACGGGCCGTCGCAACAAGAAGTGGAAGCGTCGCAAGACCAGCCCGATGCTGTGCGACACCGACACCGGTGGGACCAGCGACGGCCGCGAGGTGCGCTTCGGGTCCGACCCGACCCGCATCAAGTCCGGGCCTGACGACACCCGCGGCTGACAGCCGAACTGCACGTGTGCCGACGGACCGCCCATCGAACGCCGATGGGCGGTCCTCGCACTTCGCTGCCGAGCAAGGGATACCGTCAGCCCGTGGATCATCTGCCGCAGTCCGTCCGGGTCGAGCGCCGGTCCGTGGACGAGGACGAGTCGCGCAGGGCCAACGGCCCCGACTGGGACCGCTACGCCGACGAGTACCAAGCCACCCACGGGGGCTTCCTCGGCGACGCCGGGTTCGTGTGGGGGCCCGAGGGCCAGACCGAGGCCGACCTGCAGGTCCTCGGCCCGGTGGCCGACCGAGACGTGCTCGAGGTCGGATCGGGTGCCGGACAGTGCTCGCGCTGGGTCCGCACCCACGGCGGGCGAGCCATCGGCCTCGACCTCTCGCACCGCCAGCTCCAGCACAGTCGTCGCCTCGACGAGAACACCGGTGTCCCGGTGCCCTCCGTCCTGGCGACCGCCACCCACCTCCCCTTCGCGGACGACTCCTTCGACATCGTCTTCTGCTCGTTCGGAGCCCTGCAGTTCGTCGCCGACATCGAGCAGGCGCTCGACGAGACCGCCCGCGTGCTGCGCCCAGGCGGCCGGTTCGCCTTCTCCATCACCCACCCGACGCGGTGGATGTTCCCTGACGACCCGGGGGTCGGCGGCCTGACCGCCTCGCAGTCCTACTGGGACCGCACCCCCTACGTCGAGATCGACGACGCGTCCGGCGTCGTGTCGTACGTCGAGCACCACCGCACCCTCGGTGACTGGGTGCGGCTCCTGGCCGCCCGCGGGTTCGTGCTCACCAACCTGGTGGAGCCCGAGTGGCCTGCCGACCACGACCGTGTCTGGGGCGGCTGGTCACGGACGCGAGGGCTGCTCACCCCGGGCACCGCGATCTTCGTGGCTGACCTGGTCTGAGCACACCGAACGGCGGTGCCGCTCACAGAGCGACACCGCCGTCGGTTGATCCGTCAGGCGAAGCGGCGGCGCAGGCCGAGCGCCCCCAGCCCCAAACCGAGGAGCAGCAGACCCGCCGCGCCTCGCTGGATGTTGCGTCCACCCTCACCGTCGTCACCCAGCAGCTCGAACGAGTAGGCCGTCATGCCCGAAGCCTCTTCGGGTGCGCCGTAGGCCATTCGCTCGGTGTCGGCACGCTCGGCACCGGCCCCGATCACGGCGTAGAGCTTGCCGTAGTCCTGAGCTGTCGCCCGACCCGCCTCGATCAGCTGCGACATCCCTTCCGTGGAAAGGCGTGTCGCACCGTCCCGGAGGGCAGGGGCACCGCTGGCCGCCCGGTGCAGACCGTCCGACAGTCGACCCGACCCATCGGCCGCGTCGCCCAGCCCCTCAGACAGCTGGCCGGCTCCAGCGGCGAGCTGACCCGAGCCGTCCTTGGCCTTGCCCGTGCCGTCGGCGAGCTGACCTGCACCGGCGGCGAGCTCGCCCGAGCCCGCGCGCAGCTGGCCGGTGCCGTCCGCCAGCTTGCCCGCACCAGTAGCGAGCTTGCCCGCGCCTGTAGCCAGGAGGCCACTGCCATCAGCGAGCTGACCGGCTCCACCGTCGATCTTGACGAGGCCGTCGGTCAGCGCACCCGAACCGGTGTAGGCCGTTGTCGCCCCGGACGAAAGCTGCAGGACACCCGCCACGGCCTTGGTCAGGCCGATCTTGAGCTGATCGAGTCCACCGCCGACCTTCGCCGTGCCGTCCCGGAGGGCGATCGCGCCAGCCTTCGTCTTCGTGGCACCAGCCTTGGCCGCCGTCAATCCACCCGCGATCTGCCGGGCGCCGGGGATCAGCTTCGTGTCGAGTCCGGCCAGCGCATCGCCAAGACCGACCGAGACCTGCCCGAGCCCTCCCGAAGCCTGCCCGAGGTCGGTCCGACTGGCAGCTACTCCATCGATCAACGCATTGACGGTGCCAGTGCACTGTGGTGCGAGGGTCGGATGCGTGGCGCAGAAGGTCGTGCGCACGCTTTCCAGCCCCATGCGCAGTTCCTCCAATCCGCCGCCCGGCTGCATCGGCCCGTTGGCGGGCGCCAGGGCCAAGTCGAGTCCTGCCTTGATCGCGTCCGTGGCGTTCTGCGCCTTGGCGAGACCGCTCCCGTCGGTCGGGTCGGCGAGCACGCCGGCATCGCCGCGCAGCTGACCGAGCCCACCCGCGAGCTGGGTGGCGCCGCCCTCCAGCACCGTGAGACCGGCCTCCAGGCTGTTCAGCCCGAAGAGCAGAGTGCCGTCCTGCGTCGTGGACCCGAATCCGGCGAGCATCTGGTTCACGCCTGTGCGCAGTGTGTCGACTCCGGCGACGGCCGTCGGCAGACCGGTGCTGTTGTCGGCGAGAGTTCCCAGCCCACCGCTGATCTGCTTCAGCCCGTCCTCGAGCTTCTCGCTTCCCGTGAGCGCCGCGCCCGTGCCCGTGGCAAGCTGGCCTGCGCCGGTGTTGAGCTTCCTGGCACCGGCGTTCAGCTCGCCCGCTCCCGCGGACAGCTTGCCCGCACCGTCGTCCAGCTTGCCCGCACCGACGCGCAGTCGCTGTGCACCGTCAGCCAGCTTCCCGGCGCCCTCGTCAATCTTGCCGAGGCCGCCGTCAAGCTCCAGCGCACCGGACGCCAACCGCGCCGCGCCCGGCGCGGCCTCGCCGGCGAGACCGGCATTGAGCTGGTCCGCGCCGTCGCTGAGCTGGATCAACCCGGCCAGGAGCTCTCCAGCACCATCGCGCAGACGCAGCAGGTTGGTGTCGATCTCCGTCGCGCCATCGGCGAGCTTGACGCCGGTGTCAGATCCCGACTTGTAGCTGTCACCCGCCGTCCGGAACGTGGGGCTCTCGAGCGGGTTCACCGGGAGCGCGGAGATGGAGGCGCCCGGCACGACACCATCAGTGACGTTGGCTGTGTAGCCGAACGACACCTCGTCGGAGCCGAGGGGCGGGAACAGAGTCATCGTGAACGAGAGGCGAGTGCCGCCCTTGCCGTCGCCAGCCATGTTGGCTTGCCCCGAGGTCACCTCGGTGAAGTTCGCGGGAGCGACGGTGCTCAACGAACCCACCATCGGAATCGGCACTTCGGCGGTCTCGGTGACGGTGCCACCCTTGCCGTCCGGGTAGCTGATCTCCTGTGGGCTGGACGTCACGTTGCGGACCGTGTACTCGACCTCCAGTGCACCGTCAGCGCCCACGAGGTTGTCAGGGTCGATCCGTTCGCCGTCGAGGCGATACTCCACCGACACTTGAAGGGGAAGGTCACCGTCGTAGTCACTGACGGAGCGAAGGCGCTCGACTCCGTCGACATCGACGCTGACCTGCTGGAGCCCATCCTCGACGTCGTAGCCCGAGAATCCATCGAGGTTACGGAGACCGGATTCCTCGATCGGGTTCAGAACATCGACGCTGCCTTGGCCAGTCAACGTGAGCTGCTCATAGACGCGCTGGCTCTGGATCTGACCATGTGAGTCGAGGTAGACCTGCACGGTCTCGGTGTTGACCACTTCGACGTCACCATCGGCCGCGAAGGCAGCAGGTGCGGATGAGAGCGTCATCAACGCGAGGGTCGTCAGTCCTGCGACCACGGCGCCCGCTCGTCGGGGCCCGGCTCCGCCGTACATGTTCGCGCTCACTTTGCGATCTCCATCGTGTCGTCGATCCGGGTCCGGCTCTCGTCTTCTGCGTCGCGGGTCGGCGGCGAAGGCTCAGCTGTGTCCGACAGCCAGGCAGTCACGAGGAATCCCACAGCTACGCACAGCCCCAGAGCCGTGCCGGTGCTGATCGACGTGTCGAGGACCTGTGGCGGTGCTGCGGCGTACGTGAACTCGTATGCACCGGCAAAGCTGCCCGCGCCCAGAAGGGCTGCCCACAATGGGAGCCGCCCAGCGCTCAGAGCGACGAGGCCGACACACAGGAGAACAGCCAGGAAAGCCGCCCCAGCACGCCCCGTCGAGGTGTCCGGCATCAGGCCGGCGCGAACCAGATATGACACTAGGCCCGCGACGAAGCCGAGCGCGTAAGCGCCCAGGCGCCGGGGCGGGGTGGCGTCCGGCACCAGCGCGACGATGGCGCCTGCCGTCATCCCGAGCAGGGCGACCGCCTCGAGTTCGAGGTCGAATGTCTCCCCCACGATGATCGTGAGGCCGGTTGATGCAGCCAGCAACACCCCGGCAAACAAAGTTTTGCGCATGCGAATAACAGTCCTCCCAGTGCCGTGGCCTCCCTGACCACGTGATCACCCCAGACGGGCGATCGCACGAATATACCCTTCAGTAGCTATGCGCACGCAATGTTTGTGTCAGTGACCTTGACCGGCCGCGCACGCCGCATGACAACTCGGAGCGAAGCACCATCTAGGCTCGCCCGCGTGGGAATGAGAGTCGCGGTCGAACGCATCGCCAACAGCAGCTCCGGCATCGCGGTGTCGATGGCGATCATGAACGTCGCGACCTACGGCTTCGTGCTGCTCGGCTCCGACCTGCTCGGCACCGAGACGTACGGCGCCGTCGCGGCCTCGCTCAACGTGCTGCTCGTCATCAGCGTCGGCGCGCTCGGGCTGCAGGCGACCGCCGCTCGACGCATCTCCGCGGACCCGCAGCACGTCGCCCAGATCGAGCACTCGATCCTGCGCGTCACCTACCGCGCCGCCGCCGCACTCGGCGTCATCATGCTCGTGCTGAGCCCGGCCATCCAGCGCCTGCTCAACCTCGACCACATCGGCGTCGCCCTGCTCATCGCGCTCTCGACCGTGCCGCTGACGATCGTGGGCGGCTTCGCCGGGATCCTGCAGGGCGAGCGGCGCTGGGCGGCGCTCGGCCTGCTCTACATAGCCTCCGGCGTCCCCCGGCTGGTGATCGGCACCGCCTTCATCGCCTGGCGTCCGACGGAGCTCTGGGCCCTGGCCGGGATCGCCATCAGCTTCTGGGCACCCGTGCTGGTCGGCTGGTGGGCGCTGCGCAACAGGCGCCACCCGAGCGACGAGGCCGCCGGGCACACCGGCATGGCCATGCTCAAGGAGAGCATCAGCAACGGCCAGGCACTGTTCGCGTTCTTCGCGCTCAGCAGCGTCGACATCGTCGTGGCACGCAACGTCTTGTCCAACCACGAGTCCGGGCTCTACGCCGGCGGGCTCATCCTCGCGAAGGCGATGCTGTTCCTGCCGCAGT
Organism: Nocardioides sp. CF8; assembly: GCF_000389985.1. Classification (NCBI taxonomy): domain Bacteria; kingdom Bacillati; phylum Actinomycetota; class Actinomycetes; order Propionibacteriales; family Nocardioidaceae; genus Nocardioides; species Nocardioides sp. CF8. The sequence continues at coordinate 2,474,206 of NZ_CM001852.1, read as the reverse complement.
TCGTGGTGATCGTCGCCTTCCCGACGATGGCCACCGGCAGCGGGCGCCGCAAGGCCCTGGTCGTGAGCCTGTCCCTCGTCGCCGCGCTCGGCACGGTCGGCACGCTCGCCGCCTGGCTGCTCTCGGGCATCGCCATCCGCTTCGCCGGCGGCGTGAAGTATGCCGAGGTCGAGCCCCGCCTGTGGATCTTCGCCATCCTCGGCACGCTGCTCTCGATGATCCAGCTGCTCGTCTACTCGGTGCTCGCCCGCCAGGGCAAGCGCTCGGTCTACGTCGTGTGGCTGGCCCTGGTGACCCTGGTCGCGGTCGGCCTGACGACCGAGACCGTGCTCGGCCTGGTGACGACCGTCGTGCTGGTCGACGTCGCGCTGCTGCTCGTCCTGATGGGAGTCAGCGCGTGGTTCCTGCGCGACGGCGCGCCCGCCCCCGCGGAACCCGCCACCACGACGCTCCAGTCCTAGTGCGCGGCGTCGTGCCAGCTGCGGCCGGTCCCGACGGACACGTCGAGCGGCACGGCGAGGTCGGCCGCCTGGCCCATCTGCTCGCGCACGAGCGTGGCCAGCGCGTCGCTCTCCCCCGGCGCCACCTCGAACACGAGCTCGTCGTGGACCTGCAACAGCATCCGTGACGACAGGCCCTGCTCGAGGATCGCCCTCTCCACGTTCAGCATGGCGACCTTGATCAGGTCGGCTGCCGAGCCCTGGATCGGCGCGTTGAGCGCCATCCGCTCAGCCGTCTCACGCCGCATCCGGTTGTCGCTGGTGAGGTCGGGCAGATAGCGGCGCCGGCCCAGGATCGTCTCGGTGAAGCCGGATCGGCGCGCCTCGTCGACGATCCCGCCGAGGTAGTCGCGGATGCCGCCGAAGGTCTCGAAGTACTCGTCCATGAGCCCGCGGGCCTCGGACGGCTCGATGCGCAGCTGCTGCGAGAGCCCGAACGCCGACAGGCCGTACGCCAGGCCGTAGTTCATCGCCTTGATCTTGGCGCGCTCCTCGGTGCCGACCGCGTCGGCGTCCATGTCGAACACCCGCGCGGCCGTGATCGAGTGGAAGTCGTGACCGGAGCGGAACGCCTCGATCAGCAGTGCGTCCTCGGAGAGGTGGGCCATGATCCGCATCTCGACCTGGCTGTAGTCGGCCGTCATCAGGGACTCGTAGCCGTCGCCGACCACGAACCCCTCGCGGATGCGACGACCGGCCTCGGTGCGGATCGGGATGTTCTGCAGGTTGGGGTCGGTGCTCGACAGGCGCCCGGTGGCGGCGATGATCTGGTTGTACGTCGTGTGGATCCGCCCGTCGGAGGCGACTGTCTTGAGCAGCCCCTCGACGGTCTGGCGCAGCCGGATGACGTCGCGGTGGCGCAGCAGGTGTTGCAGGAACGGGTGCTCGGTCTTCTCGTAGAGCGACTGCAGCGCGTCGGCGTCGGTGGTGTAGCCGGTCTTGGTGCGCTTGGTCTTCGGCATGTCGAGCTCGTCGAAGAGCACCACCTGCAGCTGCTTGGGCGAGCCGAGGTTGATCTCCTTGCCGATGACGTCGTAGGCGTCGGCGGCGGCCGCCTTGACCTGGTCGCCGAATTCCGACTCGAGCCCCTCGAGGTAGTCGGTGTCGACCGCGATGCCGGTCTGCTCCATCCGCACCAGCGTGGAGACGAGCGGCAGCTCGACGTCGGCCAGCAGCGTGGTGCCGCCGTGCTCCTCGACCGTGTCGTCGAGGGCATCGGCCAGGTCGAGGATCGCGCGCGCCGTCAGCATCGCGACGTCGCTGGCGCCGGTGTCGTCCAGGGTGTCGAAGCTCAATTGGTCGGCATCGCCGGTGTCCTGGCGCAGCTCGCGCTTGAGGTAGCGCAGCGTCAGGTCCGCGAGGTCGTAGGACCGCTGGTCAGGCTGGACGAGGTAGGCCGCGAGCGCAGTGTCGACGGCCAGCCCGCGCAGCTCCCAGCCGCGCGCCGCGAGGGCGAGCGTGGGGCCCTTGGCGTCGTGCATGACCTTGGGCAGGGCCGCGTCGGCCAGCCAGCCGGCCAGCGCTGCGTCGTCCTCGGGCGAGATCTCGGTGACATCGATCCAGGCCCCGGCACTGGCACCGGCGGCCAGGGCGACCGAGACGACCTCGCCCGTGCCGGCCCGCCAGCTGCCTTGTACGGCGACGCCGACCCGCTTCCCGTCGCTGGCGTGCTCCGCCAGCCACGCGGCAACGCCACCGGACGCCAGCCGCTGACCGTCGAGCTCGAAGCCGGACTCGTCGATCTCGTCGCCGGCGGCCGGGTCGATGGTGTCCATCAGCCGCGTGCGCAGCTCGCCGCGGAACTCCAGCTCGTCGAGCAGCTCGAGCGCAGCCGTGCGGTCCCACGGCTGGCGGACGGTCTCGCCGGGGCGCACCGGCAGGGTCAGGTCGCGGATCAGCGCGTTGAGGTGACGGTTGCGGATCACGTCGCCGAGGTGGGCGCGCAGCGCCTCGCCCTTCTTGCCGGTGATCTCGTCGGCGCGGGCGATCACGTTGTCGAGCCCGTCGAACTGGTTGATCCACTTCGCGGCATAGCCCTGGCCGACGCCGGGCACGCCCGGCAGGTTGTCGGACGTCTCCCCCACGATGGCCGCGAGCTCGGGATAGCGGTAGGGCGGGACGCCGTACTTGTCCTCGACGTAGTTGGGGGTGAGCCGGGCGAGGTCGCTGACCCCGCGCATGGGGTAGAGCACCGTGGAGTTCTCGGTGACGAGCTGGATGGAGTCGCGGTCACCGGTGAGGATCAGGACCTCCATGCCCTCGGCGAGAGCCTGGGTGGCGAGGGTGGCGATGATGTCGTCGGCCTCGTAGCCCTCGAGCTCGAGGTGCTGGATGCGCAGCGAGTCGAGGACCCGCTGGATCAGCGGCAGCTGGCTGCTGAACTCGCCGGGGGTCTTGTTGCGCTTTGCCTTGTATTCCGGGTATTCCTCGAGCCGGAACGTCTGGCGCGACTTGTCGAACGCCACGGCGACGTGGGTCGGCACCTCGTCGCGCAGCACGTTGACCAGCATCGAGGTGAAGCCGTAGACGGCGTTGGTGTGCTGGCCCGAGGCTGTCGAGAAGTTCTCCACCGGCAGCGCGAAGAACGCGCGGTAGGCCAGCGAGTGACCGTCGAGGAGGAGCAGGCGGGCTGGAGTCGTGGTGGGGGCGGCGCTCGTGTCGGACACGACGCGACTCTATCCGCCGGCACCGACGACGCCGAGCGACCGGGGGTCGGCCACAATGCCTCCATGAGCGACCTCAAGCTGCCGACCACGGGCCTCACCATCGACGAGTTCGTGGCGATGATGCCGCAGGGCATGGGTGCCCTGAACGAGAAGATGGGCCTGGTGATCACGGAGATCTCGGCCGAGCGCATCGTGGCGACGATGCCCGTCGAGGGCAACACCCAGCCCTACGGCCTCCTGCACGGCGGCGCGTCCGTGGTGCTGGCCGAGACCCTCGGCTCCATCGGGTCCGCGATCCATGCCGCTCCCGACAAGATCGCCGTGGGCGTCGACATCAACGCCACCCATCACCGCGCGGCGACGTCGGGCACGGTCACCGGCACCGCCACACCGATCCACCTCGGTCGCAGCATGGCTGCCTTCGAGGTCGTCATCACCAACGAGGAGGGCAAGCGCGTCTGCACGTCGCGCATCACCTGCGCACTCCTCGACAAGCCCTGAGGTCGCTCAGGAGGCGACGTGCTCGCGGCCCAGTCGCCGAGCAGCCAGGACCTTGTCGATCTGGCGTGATCCGCGGTTGCGGGTCGCGGAGCGTCGCCCCGACAGCTTGGAGCGTACGGCGGAGGTGCTGGCGGCACGCAGCGTCGCCTGCGGCGTCAGCGAGAGCCGGGCCATGAAGCGGTTGGCGTCGCGGGAGTTGGCCATCGCGGCAGTCGCCACCGTGGCGATGCCGTGGGCCTCGGCGAACCGGGTTGCGGCATCCATCAGCGCCGTACCGACACCGCGGCGACGGAACTCGGGCAGCACGTGCGGCGAGACGGCCAGCACGGCGGAGTCGAGGTTGAGCGGCGTGAGGGTGGTCGCCTCGAGGAAGACCGCGCCCGCCACCCGCCCGTCGAGCTCGGCCACGGCGATGCAGCGGTCGTCGCGGTCGGCGCATCCCTCGATGACGCTGAGGACGTCGGCCTCCTGCTCCGCCGCGCTGCCGCGACGCAGGATGTCCGTCCACAACTCACGCAGCGCCGGCGCGTCAGCCGTCGCGGCTGCCCGCACCTGGACCGAGGTCCTGCTCATGCTCAACTCCATAGGATCAGCCCCGTGATACTGCGTCCCCCGTGCCGAGAAGGTTCTCGGCCATGTGCGATGACCTTACGCTGACCTGATGACCCGTGTCAGGTGAGGTGTCCGCCGCGAGCGCCGTGTTCGGCGCCCACGCCGGAGTGTGCTGAAGCTCCGGCTCAGACGTCGCCACCGAGGTAGGCCGCCCGCACGGAGTCGTCCCCCGCGAGCTCGCGTCCGGTGCCGGAGCGGACGATCGCGCCCGTCTCCAGGATGTGAGCCGAGTCCGAGCGCTTCAACGCCTGGGCGGCGTTCTGCTCGACGAGCAGCACCGTGGTGCCCTGGTGGTTGATCTCGGTGATGATCGAGAAGATCTGCTGGATGAACTTGGGCGCAAGGCCCATCGACGGCTCGTCCAGCAGGATCAGCCGCGGCTTGGCCATCAGGGCCCGACCGATGGCCAGCATCTGCTGCTCCCCACCGGACATGGTGCCGGCGGTCTGGCTGATGCGTTCCTTCAGCCGGGGGAAGAGCTCGAAGACCCGGTCCAGGTCGCTCAGGTAGGCGGCGCTGCGTCGGTCGTTGCGGACGTAGGCCCCCATGTCGAGGTTCTCGCGCACGGTCATGCCCGGGAAGCAGCCGCGACCTTCGGGCGACTGCGAGATGCCGAGCTTGACCCGCTCGTAGGGAGGCAGGTGGGTGATGTCCTTGCCGTCGAAGACGACCTTGCCCTGCCGCACCTTGCGCAGCCCCGAGATCGTCTTCAGCGTCGTCGTCTTGCCGGCGCCGTTGGCGCCGATCAGGCTGGTGATGCTGCCTTCCTTGACCCCGAACGAGATGTCACGGATGGCCTCGATGTGCCCGTAGTTGACGCACAGGTTCTCGACCTCAAGAAGCATCTTCTTCATCCACTCCCAGGTAGGCGGCGATGACCGCCGGGTTGTCACGGATCTCCGACGGCTTGCCCTCGGCGATCTTGCGCCCGAACTCGAGCACCACGATCCGGTCGGTCACGCCCATGACGAGCTTCATGTCGTGCTCGATCAGCAGCACGGTGTAGCCCTCGTCGCGGACCCGCTTGATCAGCTCCATCAGCTGGACCTTCTCCGCCGGGTTGAACCCCGCGGCCGGCTCGTCGAGGCAGATCAGCTTGGGACCGGTGGCCATGGCCCGGGCGATCTCCAGGCGCCGCTGGTCGCCGTAGGACAGGTTGGCCGCGAGCTCGTCGGGGTTGCGGTGCAGACCCATGAACTTCAGCACCTCCATCGCCCGGTCGTGTCCGTGCCGCTCCTCACGACGGTGCTTGGGGAGTCGGAACAGCGCACTCGCCATGCCGGTGGAGTGCTGGGCGTCGGCGCCGACCAGGACGTTCTCCAGCGCCGTCATCGACTTGAAGAGGCGGATGTTCTGGAAGGTCCGGGCGATGCCGAGGCGCGCGATCTGGTAGCGCTTGCGGCCTGCGATCGAGGAGCCCTCGAAGACGATGTCGCCGCTCGTGGGCGCGTAGATGCCGGTGACCGCGTTGAAGCACGTGGTCTTGCCCGCGCCGTTGGGACCGATCAGGCCGAGGATCTCGCCCTCGTTGATGTGGAACGTCACCTCGTCGAGGGCCGTCAGGCCACCGAACTTCAAGGTCAGATCCTTGATCTCCAGGACGCGTCGGCCCGGGCTCTGCGTGGTGTCGTCAGACACGGGACGTCTCCTCTCCTTCGGCGCCCTCTTCGAGCGCCTCGATCTCAGCCTCGGACTGCTTGGCCCGCACCGTGCGGCGCGGGGGCAACAAGCCTTCGGGACGGAAGATGGCCAGCGCCATCAGGGCGGCGCCGAAGACCAGCACCCGGAAGTCGGTGAACTCGCGGAACCGTTCGGGCAGGTAGGCCACCACCACGGCGCCCACGAGCACACCCCAGCGGTTGCCCTGGCCACCGATGACGACAGCGGCCAGGAACATGATCGAGAACAGCAGCAGGAACGACAGCGGGTTGATGAACGACTGCCGGCTGGCGTAGAGGGCTCCGGCGAGACCACCGATGAAGGCACCGGTCGCGAACGCCAGCAGCTTGAACCGGAAGGTCGGGACGCCCATCAGCTCGGCGGCGTCCTCGTCCTCGCGGGTCGCCTCCCAGGCGCGGCCGACCCGGCTGTCCTTGATCAACCGGTCGGCGAAGAGCACCAGGATGACGACCGTCAGGCCCATCCAGTAGTAGGGGATCTGGTCGAGCACCCCGAACTCGATGAACTTCGTGGTGTCGTTGAAGTCCAGCAGCGGGACACCGCTCTCCCAGTTCAGGTGCGGGATCTCGAACAGCGCCTTGCCCGGCGGGCGGGCAATGTCGTTGATGCCCTTGGAGGCACCCAGCCACTCGGTGTTGACCGCGACCAGCCGGATGATCTCGCCGAAGCCCAGGGTCACGATCGCCAGGTAGTCGCCGCGCACGCGCAGCGTCGGCCAGCCGAGCAGCACACCGGAGATCGTGGAGGCCAGGACCGCCATCGGCAGCGCCAGCAGGAGCGGCCAGTTGGCGTGGAACGTGGTCAGGATCGCGGCGGTGTAGGCGCCGACGGCGTAGAAGCCGACATAGCCCAGGTCGAGCAGGCCGGCATAGCCGACCACGATGTTGAGCCCGAGCGCGACCAGGCAGTAGATGGTGACGGTGAACAGCACGCCGCCGAAGTCGGTGCCGGGCGGCGAGATGAACGGCGGCTCGAGGAGGGGCAGGGCGTAGGCGAGGACAGCGAACGCGACCCACAGGCCGATCTTCACCGGCTTGGGGAGGCTTGCCACTCGCTCACCGAGGCTGCCGGTGAGCTTCTTCACTGCAGGTGTCTTGCTCATGCGCGTGCCTTTCCGAGCGACTCACCCAGGATTCCGGTCGGGCGGAACAACAAGATGACGACCAGGATCACGAAGGCCACCACGTCTCGCCACTCCGACCCGAACAGCGCGGAGCCCCAGTTCTCGGCCACACCGAGGATCAGGCCGCCGACCAGGGCGCCACGCAGGTTGCCGATGCCACCGAGGACGGCGGCGGTGAAGGCCTTGACGCCGAGGGTGAAACCGACGTCGAACTTCGTCGTCTCGATCTTCAACATGTACAGGAAGGCCGCCGCACCGGCCATGAGCCCGCCGAGCAGGAAGGTCATCTGCACCGCGCGGGTGGAGTTGACGCCCATCAGGGCCGCGGTCTCGGGGTCCTGTGCGGTGGCGCGGATGCCGCGGCCGAGCCGCGAGCGGCGTACGAACTGGTCGAGGACCACCATCATCACGATGGCGGACACGATCACCAGCACGTCGATCGAGGTGACCTGGTAGTCACCGATCGGGAAGAGCTGCTTGTTGTCCAGGACGTTGGGCATGCTCCGGTTGATCCGGGCGCCGGCGACGTAGCGCTGGAGGTCGTCCTCGAGCCCGAACCAGCCGGCGATGCGATCACGCAGGCCCATCAGCTCGGCCAGCACGAACGAGGCACCGATCGCTGAGATCAGCGCGATGAGACGGGGAGAGTTGTTCTTGACCAGCCGACGGTAGGCGACGCGCTCGAGCACCAGGGCGATGGTGGCCGACATGGCCATCGCGGCCACCAGTGCGAGCAACAGGACGCCGATGCCCTTCATCGTGCTGACGCTGCTGTCACCGACGAGCAGCATCGTGGTCCACAGGGCCGCGAAGGTGCCGTACATGAAGACTTCGGAGTGAGCGAAGTTGATGAGCTGTAGGACGCCGTAGACCATCGTGTAGCCCAGGGCGATGAGGGCGTAGATGGCGCCGAACGCCAGTCCGGTCACGGTCAGCTCGGCAAAGTTGTTGAACAGGAAGTCGAAGTTCACCAGGCCTCCTCGGCCACAGGTTGAGCAAGGTTGAGCAAGGTTGCGGCCGGGAGGAGGACCCCCCGGCCGCAGTTTCTTACACCGATGTCAATGCGTCTCGGACTACTTGATCTCCTGGTCGGAGACGATCTCGCCGCCCTTGACCGTGTAGGCGTAGACGTGGACGTCGGCAGGCTCACCGGTCTCGTCGAAGGAGAGCTGCTTGGTCACGCCGGCTGCGTCGTAGTCGTTGACGAACGCCAGCATGTCCTCGCGGTTGTCGATGCCCTCGGCGATGCCGTCCAGGAAGATCTGGGCGGCGTCGTAGGCCTCCGCGGCGTAGGTGCCCGGAGCACCACCGAACTCGGCCTCGTAGGCGGACGCGAACTCGGCGACCGCCGGGTCCTCGGCCGGGATGCACGGGCAGGTGATGATGGTGCCCTCGGCGGAGTCGCCGGCACCGTCGAGGTAGCCCGGGTCCTTGACGCCGTCGGCCACGATGAACTCGCCCTTGTAGCCCGAGTCACGCAGCTGGCGCACGATCAGCGCCGCCTCGGCGTAGTAGCCGCCGAAGAAGACCGCGTCGGCCTTGGACGAGCGCACCTTGGTCACGGTGGCGCTGAAGTCGGTCTGCGCAGCCTGGATGGTGTCGTCGTCGACGACCAGGTCGCCCAGGTTCTCCTTGACGATGTCGGCCAGGCCGGCGCCGTACTCGGAGGCGTCGTCGACGACGAAGACAGCCTTGGCACCGACGGTGTCCTGGATGTACTTCGCGGCGGCCGGACCCTGCGTGGCGTCGTTGCCGAGCGCCCGGTGGAAGGTGTCCCAGCCGTTCTCGGCCAGGGCCGGGTTGGTGGCCGACGGGCTGACGGTCGGGAGACCGGCCTCGGCGAAGATCGGACCGGCGGCCGCAGACTCACCGGAGAACGCGGGACCGACGATGCCGATGATGGCCTCGTTGCCGGCGGCCTCGGTGGCCAGCGACGGCGCCTGGTCGGGGCTGCCCTGCGAGTCGATCTGCTCGTAGGCCACCTCGCACTCGGCGTCCTCGTTGTACTGGTCGATGGCCAGCTGGGCCCCGTTGATGATGGGCTCGCCGAGTCCGGCCGCGGGGCCGGTCTGGGGGCCGAAGAAAGCCAGCGTCAGGTCACACGCCGCGCCGCCGCTGCTTGCCTCGTTGTCGCCACCGTCGCCCGAGTCGGTGGTGCCACAGGCACTCAGAGTCAGCCCCGCCGTGGCGATGAGCGCGATCACTGCGCGCTTGGGCCTCGTGGTTCGCAACATTGGTCCTCCGTCTTACTTGGGGCCATGCAGGGGTCCTGCACGGGTCGGGTGGAGCGAAACCTAGCATCATCGATGTGCCCTGAATCACCCTTCAGGCACCAACTTCCTCCGGCCGTGATGCATTTGTGACTGAAGAGTTTGGGGCCAGGTCCCGCAGAACGGGGATCAATCCCGTCCCGGGCCGTGTTCGACGACGCCCTCGGCCACCTGGCGCATGGACAGGCGGAGGTCCATGGCGGTCTTCTGGATCCACCGGAATGCCTCGGGCTCGCTGAGTCCGAGCTGCGCCTGCAGGATGCTCTTGGCCCGCTCGACGGCCTTGCGGGTCGCCAAGGAGTCCTGGAGATCGGCGACCTCGCGCTCGAGGACCGTGACCTCCTCGAAGCGGCTCACGGCCATCTCGATGGCCGGCACCAGGTCGGTGCGGGTGAACGGCTTGACGAGGTAGGCCATGGCACCCGCGTCCCGCGCCCGCTCCACCAGGTCGCGCTGCGAGAAGGCGGTGAGGATGACGACCGGCGCGATCCGCTCGCCGGCGATCTGCTCGGCGGCCGCGATGCCGTCGAGGATCGGCATCTTCACGTCGAGGATGACCAGGTCGGGCCTGAGCTCCTGGGCGAGCTCGATCGCCTTCTGGCCGTCGCCGGCCTGGCCGACGACGTCGTAGCCCTCCTCCCCCAGCATCTCGGCGAGATCCATCCGGATCAGCGCCTCGTCCTCGGCGATGACGACGCGACGGGGTACGGCGGGGCTCGGGATGCTCGTGGCGGCGGGGTCGGTCACGACGCCAAGGCTAGTCGGGTACGGTTTCCTCGCTCCCCAGCCGGGTTGGCGGAATGGCAGACGCGATGGTCTCAAACACCATTGTCCGAAAGGGCGTGTGGGTTCGAATCCCACACCCGGCACCCTGATGTCGGTGGCGACCTCTTACATGAGGCTGTGCCCCACGTCCGCCCTCAGTCCGTCGTCGACAGCGCCCTCGCTGCGTCGTCGGCTGGCATGCGCGACGCCGACAATGCACAGCTCCACGGCGTGGCAGTCAAGACGATCCGACGTTGGCGCCGGCTCTACCAACGTCGCGGGCAGGAGCGCGGACAGCAGCACCTCGCTCCGCCGTGTCCTCGGTGCGACGAGGGCCCGCTGGATCCGGCGGCATACTCAGAACTGCTCGGTTGGTATCTCGGCGATGGCTACATCTCGAAGGGACGTCGCAACGTCTACAACCTGCACGTCTACAACGATCTGACGTACGAGCGTCTCAATGCAGAGATCTTGATGCTGATGCGCGCGGTCAAGCCCGGCTCGCGACCCCACACCAGGATTGTGCCCGGATGCGTCGTCTCCACCGTTTCGTGGAAGCACTGGCCCTGCCTCTTCCCCCAGCACGGTCCCGGCCGCAAGCACGACCGACCCATCGTGCTCGAGGAGTGGCAGGCGGAGATCGTGACAGCGTTCCCGGCCGACTTCCTGCGAGGTCTCTTCCACTCCGACGGCGCACGGGTGCACAACTGGGCGACGCGGATGGTGGGTGGGGAGAAGCGTCGCTACGACTATCCCCGCTGGCAGTTCAGCAACCGCTCCGACGACATCCGCGACCTCTGCTGCTGGGCGCTCGACCTGGTCGACGTCGCCTGGCGCAGGTCAGGTCCGTGGACCATCTCCGTGTCGCGCCGGGAGGCAGTCGGTCGCCTCGACGCGCTGATCGGCCCGAAGACCTAGCTCACGACGTACGTCGATAGGCCGGCGCGGCTCCGTTGATCGCATCACCCATGCGGTGGATGCGCAGGGCGTTCGTCGAGCCCGGGATCCCGGGCGGGCTGCCGGCGATGATGACCACGAGGTCACCCTCCTTGACGCGCCCGATGTGGATCAGGGCCTCGTCGACCTGGCGCACCATCTCGTCGGTGTGCTCGACCTCGGCGCCCTGGAAGGTCTCGACCCCCCAGGTCAGCGAGAGCTGGGACCGGGTGCGGGCCTCGGGGGTGAAGGCCAGGATCGGGATCGGTCCGCGGTAGCGCGAGAGCCGCTTGGCGGAGTCACCGCTCACTGTGAACGCCACCAGGAAGGCCGCACCCACCGACTCGGCGACCTCGGCCGCCGCCTTGGCGATGATGCCGCCGCGCGTGTGGGGTTGCCAGGTCACTGCAGCCATGTGGCCGAGGCCGTGCCGCTCGGTGGAGGTGACGATCCGGGCCATCGTCTGCACGGCGATGACGGGGTAGTCCCCCACGCTGGTCTCGCCGGAAAGCATCACCGCGTCAGCCCCGTCGAGCACGGCGTTGGCGACGTCGCTGGCCTCCGCGCGCGTCGGCGCAGGGGCCGTGATCATGGACTCGAGCATCTGCGTGGCGACGATGACGGGCTTGGCGTTGCGACGGGCCTTGTCGATGATCCGCTTCTGGTGGATCGGCACGTCCTCGAGCGGGCACTCGACGCCCAGGTCGCCGCGGGCGACCATGATGCCGTCGAAGGCGTCCACGATCTCGTCGATGTTCTCGATCGCCTGCGGCTTCTCGATCTTGGCGATGATCGGGACGAAGATGTCCTCCTCGCGCATGATCGCGCGCACGTCCTCCGCATCAGCCGCGTTGCGCACGAAGCTGAGCGCGATGAAGTCGACCCCGAGGTTGAGCGCCCAGCGCAGGTCGGCGGTGTCCTTCTCCGACAGTGCGGGCACGGACACGGCGACGCCGGGCAGGTTGATGCCCTTGTGGTTGGAGACCTTGCCGCCGACGATCACCTCGGTCACGACGTCGGTGCCCTGCACCGCCGTCACCCGCAGGCGCACCTTGCCGTCGTCGATGAGCAGCGGGTCGCCGGTCTTCACGTCGCCCGGGAGCCCGGCGTAGGTGGTGCCGCACTGGTGCTGGTCGCCCAGGACGTCGCGGGTGGTGATCGTGAACGTGGCGCCCGGCTCCAGCCGCACCGGCCCGTCGGCGAACATGCCGAGCCGGATCTTGGGGCCCTGGAGGTCCGCGAAGATGCCGACCCCGTGGCCGGACTCGTCGCTGGCCCGGCGCACGAGGTGATAGCTGCGCTCGTGGTCGGCGTGCTCGCCGTGGCTCATGTTGAGCCGGGCGACGTCCATCCCCGCGTCGACGAGCTCACGGATGGCCTCCGGGGTGGACACCGCAGGGCCGAGGGTGCAGACAATCTTCGCTCTTCGCACCACTCGACCCTAGCGGATCTTTGATCGATCCAAATGCCCGACCCGCGAACGTCAGACGACGAGCGGACGATCCGTCGGCTTGACCGGAACGGGCAGCGTCGAGGCTCCGGTGAGGTAGGTGTCCACCGCAGCCGCGGCAGCGCGGCCCTCGGCGATCGCCCACACGATCAGCGACTGGCCACGACCCACGTCGCCGGCCACGAAGACGCCCTCGACGCTCGAGGCGTACGTCGCGTCGCGCACCACGTTGCCACGCTGGTCGAGCTCCACGCCCAGCTGCTCGATGATCCCCGGCTTCTCCGGGCCGGTGAAGCCCATGGCGAACAGCACCAGCTGCGCCGGGATGACCCGCTCGGTGCCCTCGACGGGCTGGAACTTCTCGTCCACCTCGACCAGGCGCAGGCCCGACACGTGGCCGGACTCGTCACCGAGGAACTCCTGGGTGGAGACCGCGTAGACGCGGTCGCCGCCCTCCTCGTGTGCGGAGGAGACGCGGAACGTCATCGGGTAGGTCGGCCACGGCTGGCTGCCGGGACGGACCTCGGGCGGCTGCGCCATGATCTCGAGCTGGGTGATCGAGCGGGCGCCCTGGCGGATGGAGGTGCCGAGGCAGTCGGCACCGGTGTCACCGCCACCGATGATGACGACGTCCTTGTCGGTGGCCAGGATCTGGTCCTCGACCTCTTCGCCGGTGGAGACGCGGTTGGCCTGCGGCAGGAACTCCATGGCCTGGTGGATGCCGGCGAGCTCACGCCCCGGAGCCGGCAGGTCGCGGGCCTCGGTCGCGCCCATCGCGAGCACCACGGCGTCGTAGCGATCGGTCAGCTGGGGACCCGTGAGCGTCTCGCCCACGTTGACGCCGGCGCGGAAGACGGTGCCCTCGCGCTTCATCTGCTCGAGTCGACGGTCGAGGTGCTTCTTCTCCATCTTGAACTCGGGGATGCCGTAGCGCAGCAGCCCGCCGATCTTGTCGGCGCGCTCGTAGACGGCGACCGTGTGGCCGGCGCGGGTCAGCTGCTGGGCAGCGGCCAGGCCCGCGGGGCCCGACCCGATGACGGCGACGGTCTTGCCCGAGAGCCACTCCGGCGGCTGGGGCCGGACATGACCGGACTCCCACGCCTTGTCGATGATCGCGACCTCGACGTTCTTGATCGTGACGGGGTCCTGGTTGATGCCCAGCACGCAGGCGGTCTCGCAGGGCGCCGGGCACAACCGACCGGTGAACTCCGGGAAGTTGTTGGTCGCGTGCAACCGCTCGATCGCACCCTCCCAATCGTCACGCCAGACCAGGTCGTTCCACTCGGGGATGATGTTGCCGAGCGGGCAGCCCTGGTGGCAGAACGGGATGCCGCAGTCCATGCAGCGTCCGGCCTGGGGCGTGATGATCGGGAGCAGCGCGCGGCCGATCCCGTCGGGGTAGACCTCGTTCCAGTCGTTGACCCGCTCCTCGACCATCCGGCGCGTGGCGACCTGGCGGCCCTCCTTGAGAAAACCCTTCGGGTCAGCCATGCAGCACCTCCATGATGCGCGCGTTGGCCTCGTCCTCGGTGAGGCCCTCCGAGAGGGCCTCCGCCCGAGCGTCGAGAACTCGCTTGTAGTCGCGGGGCATCACCTCGGTGAAGCGGCCCAGCGCGGTGTCCCAGTCGGCCAGCAGGGCGGCGGCAACCGTGGATCCGGTCTCCTCGCCGTGCTGGGTGACCAGGGTCTTGAGCTGCTCGGCCGCGTCGCCGGTGACGGGTCCGAGGGCGACGAGCTCGGGGTTGACCCGGCGCTCGTCGAGGTCGAGCACGAACGCGTGGCCGCCCGACATGCCGGCCGCGAAGTTGCGTCCGGTCTGGCCGAGCACGACCACCACTCCCCCGGTCATGTATTCGCAGCCGTGGTCGCCCACGCCCTCGACGACCGCGGTGGCGCCGGAGTTGCGGACGCAGAAGCGCTCGCCGGCCTTGCCGCGCAGGAAGATCTGGCCCGACGTGGCGCCGTACGCGATCGTGTTGCCGGCGATGACCTGCTCGCTGGCGTCGAAGGTCGCGCTGCGGTCGGGGCGTACGACGATGCGTCCGCCCGACAGGCCCTTGCCGACGTAGTCGTTGGCGTCGCCCTCGAGGCGCAGCGTGACACCGCGCGGCACGAAGGCGCCGAACGACTGGCCCGCGGAGCCGGTGAAGGTGATGTCGATGGTGCCGTCGGGCAGGCCCTCGCCGCGGTAGCGCTTGGTCACCTCGTGGCCGAGCATGGTGCCGACCGTGCGGTTGACGTTGCGTACGGCGACCTGTGCCCGGACCGGCTCGCCGTTCTCGAGCGCCGGGGCGGCGAGCTTGATCAGCTCGTTGTCGAGCGCCTTGTCGAGGCCGTGGTCCTGCGTCTTGGTGTTGCGCAGGTCCTGGTCGGCGAACTGGCCGAACTCACCGTGTGCCGAGGCCTGGTGCAGGATCGGCGTCAGGTCGAGCCCGGCCGCCTTCCAGTGGCCGACCGCTCGCTCGATGTCGAGCGAACCGACCTGGCCGATGGCCTCGTCGAGGGTGCGGAAGCCGAGCTCGGCGAGGAGCTCACGCACCTCCTCGGCGATGTAGGTGAAGAAGTTGACGATGTACTCGGCCTTGCCGCTGTAGCGCTCGCGCAGCACGGGGTTCTGCGTCGCGACGCCCACCGGGCAGGTGTCGAGGTGGCAGACCCGCATCATGATGCAGCCCGACACGACGAGCGGAGCCGTCGCGAAGCCGAACTCCTCGGCACCGAGCAACGCGGCGATGACGACGTCACGGCCGGTCTTGAGCTGGCCGTCGGCCTGCACCACGATCCGGTCGCGCAGCCCGTTGAGGAGCAGTGTCTGCTGGGTCTCGGCCAGGCCGAGCTCCCACGGACCACCGGCGTGCTTGAGCGACGTCAGGGGCGAGGCGCCCGTGCCACCGTCGTGACCGGAGATGAGCACGACGTCGGCGTGCGCCTTGGAGACACCCGCCGCGACCGTGCCGACGCCGACCTCGGAGACCAGCTTGACGTGCACGCGGGCCGACGGGTTGGCGTTCTTGAGGTCGTGGATCAGCTGAGCCAGGTCCTCGATCGAGTAGATGTCGTGGTGCGGCGGCGGGCTGATCAGGCCCACACCGGGCGTCGAGTGACGGGTCTTGGCCACCCACGGGTAGACCTTGTGGCCGGGCAGCTGGCCGCCCTCACCGGGCTTGGCGCCCTGCGCCATCTTGATCTGGATGTCGTCGGCGTTGGTGAGGTATTCGCTCGTGACGCCGAACCGGCCGGACGCGACCTGCTTGATCGAGCTGCGGCGCTCGGGGTCGTAGAGGCGCTCGGCGTCCTCGCCACCCTCACCGGTGTTCGACTTGCCGCCGAGGCGGTTCATCGCGATGGCGAGGGTCTCGTGCGACTCCTGGCTGATCGAGCCGTAGGACATGGCCCCGGTCGAGAAGCGCTTGACGATCTCGCTGACCGGCTCGACCTCGTCGATGCTGATCGGGGTGCGACCGGTCGCCTCGCCGTCCTTGAAGCGGAAGAGGCCGCGCAGCGTCATCAGGCGCTCGGACTGCTCGTCCACGCGCGAGGTGTACTGCTTGAAGATGTCGTAGCTGCCGGTGCGGGTCGAGTGCTGGAGGCGGAAGACCGTCTCCGGGTCGAACAGGTGCGGCTCGCCCTCGCGACGCCACTGGTACTCGCCACCGATCTGCAGCTCGCGGTGAGCAGGGGCGATGCCACCGCGGGGGTAGGCCGAGGCGTGGCGCCGCGACACCTCCTCGGCGATCGTCTCCAGCTCGATGCCGCCCAGCTTGGACGTGGTGCCGGTGAAGTACTTGTCGACGACGGACTGCGAGAGCCCGACGGCCTCGAAGATCTGCGCGCCGGTGTAGGAGGCGACCGTGGAGACGCCCATCTTCGACATCACCTTGAGGACGCCCTTGCCGAGGCCCTTGATCAGGTTGGCGACGGCCTTCTCGGGGTCGACCTTGACGTAGTAGCCCTCGCGCGCGAGGTCCTCCACGGACTCCATCGCGAGATAGGGGTTGACCGCCGCTGCGCCGTACCCCACGAGCAGCGCGACGTGGTGCACCTCGCGCACGTCGCCGGCCTCGACGAGGAGACCGACCTGGGTGCGGGTCTTCTCGCGGACGAGGTGGTGGTGGACCGCTCCGGTGAGGAGCAGGGACGGGATCGGGGCCAGGTCGGCCGTCGAGTGCCGGTCGGAGAGCACGATGACGCGCGCGCCGTCGGCGATCGCCTCGGAGACCTCGACGCAGATCTCGTCGATGCGCTTGGCCAGCGCGGCTCCGCCGCCGTCGACCTCGTAGAGCCCACGGGAGACGTGGGTGATGAAGCCGGGCATGTCGCCGTCACGGTTGATGTGGCGGATCTTGGCCAGGTCGTCGTTGGAGATCACCGGGAACGGCAGCACGACCTGCCTGCACGACGCAGGCGCCGGCTCGAGCAGGTTGGCCTCGGGGCCGATCGTGCCGTTGAGCGAGGTGACCAGCTCTTCGCGGATCGCGTCGAGCGGCGGGTTGGTGACCTGCGCGAAGAGCTGCGCGAAGTAGTCGAACAGCAGGCGCGGCTTGTCGCTCAGGGCGGCGATGGGCGTGTCGGTGCCCATCGAGCCGAGCGCCTCTCCCCCGGTGTTGGCCATCGGGGTGAGCAGGACCCGCAGCTCCTCCTCGGTGTAGCCGAAGATCTGCTGGCGACGGGTGACCGAGGCGTGCGTGTGCACGATGTGCTCGCGCTCGACGATGTCGTCGAGGTGGATGAGGCCGGCGTGCAGCCACTCGTCATAGGGGTGCTCGCCGGCGAGCTCGGACTTGATCTCCTCGTCCTCGACGATGCGGTGCTCGTCGGTGTCGACCAGGAACATCCGGCCCGGCTGGAGCCGGCCCTTGCGCACGACGGTCGCGGGGTCGAGGTCGAGCACGCCGACCTCGGACGCGAGCACGACGAGGCCGTCGTCGGTGACCCAGTAGCGGCTGGGGCGGAGGCCGTTGCGGTCGAGCACGGCGCCGATCTGGCTGCCGTCGGTGAACACGACACAGGCCGGGCCGTCCCACGGCTCCATCATCGAGGAGTGGAACTCGTAGAACGCGCGGCGCTTGGCGTCCATCTCGGCGTGGTTCTCCCACGCCTCGGGGATCATCATCAGCACGGAGTGCGGCAGCGAGCGACCACCCATGTGCAGCAGCTCGAGCACCTCGTCGAAGGACGCGGAGTCGGAGTGCCCGGGGGTGCAGATCGGGTAGAGCCGGTTGAGGTCACCGGGGATGACGACGCTGTCGAGCAGGGCCTCGCGCGCCCGCATCCAGTTGCGGTTGCCCATGACGGTGTTGATCTCACCGTTGTGGGCGATGAACCGGAACGGGTGGGCCAGCGGCCAGCTCGGGAACGTGTTGGTCGAGAACCGCGAGTGCACGACGGCCAGCGCGGAGGCGACCCGCTCGTCGCGCAGGTCGGGGAAGAAGTTGTCGAGCTGGTCGGTCGTCAGCATGCCCTTGTAGGCGAGCGTGCGACCGGACAGCGACGGGAAGTAGACGTCGGCCTCGTGCTCGGCGCGCTTGCGCAGGCAGAAGGCGAGGCGCTCGAGCGCCATGCCGGCCACGCGCTTGCCGGCGCCGGCGACGAACAGCTGGAGGAAGCTCGGCATCACGCTCTTGGCGGTGGCACCCAGCACGTCGGGGTTGATCGGCACCTCGCGCCAGCCGAGGACGGACAGGCCCTCCTCGGTCGCGATCTGCTCGATCTGGGCCTGGGTCTTGGCCAGCGAGTCGGCGTCGGCGATGAACGCCGTTCCGACGGCATAGCTGCCGGCGCCGGGGAGCTCGAAGTCGACCACGTCGCGCAGGAACGCGTCGGGGACCTGCATCAGGATGCCCGCGCCGTCTCCCGAGTTGGTCTCGGCGCCGGCGGCGCCGCGGTGGTCGAGGTTGCGCAGAGCAGTCAGGGCCTTGGCCACGATGTCGTGGCTGGCGACGCCGGTCAGCGTGGCGACAAAGGCCACGCCGCAGGCATCGTGCTCATGGCGAGGGTCGTAGAGCCCTTGTGCCTGGGGGCCTGCAAGTAGTCCCGAACTGGTTCGGTCTGCAGGCGGCGAGAAGGCGTGCATCTGGGGCTTCTCCCGTCGTCGTGCGCTCACGCGGTCGTCTGGGACGGGCGTGAACGGAGGTGATGGCGATCGGCAGGGGACGGCGTTGGCCCGCGCGAGGGGAAATCTATCACCGGCCGGCCCATGCCGTGAGACAGCGATCTCAGTCCGCAGACTCCGCTGCGGGCTGCGTCACAGGCGGCCGGAGGTAGACCGTGGCCTCCCTGCCGGCGTGCTTGCGCCCCGCCCAGAGGAAGTAGGCAGCAGCCAGGGCGAACAGCACGATCGAGGTCCACTCGTTGAACCGGAGGCCGAAGACGTCCGAGAGCTGCACGTCGTCGATCCGCAGGCCCTCGATCCAGAAGCGGCCGAGTGTGTAGGTCATCACGTAGAGCGCGACCACCCGGCCGTGTCCCAGCTGGAAGCGCCGGTCCGCCCAGACCACGACCACGAAGGCCGCCACGCACCAGAGGAACTCGTAGAGGAAGGTCGGGTGGAACGTCGTGGCGTCGAGGTAGCCGAGCGGGCGGTGCGCCTCGTCGATCTCCAGCGCCCACGGCAGGTCCGTCGGGCGGCCGAAGAGCTCCTGGTTGAACCAGTTGCCCCAGCGGCCCAGCGCCTGCGCGATCAGCACCCCGGGCGCCATCGCGTCGAGCACCGGCAGCAGCCGGATGCCGCGCAGCCGCGCACCGATGACGACACCGAGCGCGCCGAGGGCGATCGCGCCCCACACGCCCAGGCCACCGCGCCAGATGTAGAGCGCCGTGACGGGATTGCGGTCCTCGCCGAAGTAGAGCTGCCAGTCGGTCAGGACGTGGTAGATCCGACCGCCGACGAGCCCGAACGGGACACCCCACACCGCGAGGTCGGCGATCTCGCCGGCAGTGCCTCCACGAGCCACCCAGCGGCGCTCACCGATCCAGATCGCCACCATGATCCCGGCGATGATGCACAGGGCATAGGCGCGCAGCGGGAACGGCCCGATCTCCCAGGTGCCCTGGCTCGGGCTGGGGATGCTCAGGACAGTGATCAGGGGCAGCATCAGGCTCACTCGCTCAGGAGGTGTTGGAGGTCGGCGGCCAGCTGGGCGGACGAGACGTCCTCGCTCCAGTAGGCGATGCCGTCGTCTGCAGCGTCGATCGCGACGATCTGGGTGCCGTGGGCGACGTCGAAGCCGCCGCTCGGCAGCTTCTCGCCCCGGTCGACGGAGATGCCGAGGGGCTTGGCGACGTCGATGATGGTCCTGATCGGACCGGTGACGCCGATGAAGCCCGGGTCGAAGTTGGTGGCGTAGTCGGCCGTCACCTCAGGGGTGTCGCGGGTCGGGTCGGTCGTGACGAACACGACATCCACCTCCGCGCGTTCCTCGTCGCTGAGCCGGGTCATGGCCGAGGCCATCGTCGACATCACGATCCCGCAGATGTCGGGACAGTGGGTGTAGCCGAAGAAGACCAGCGTCAGCTGCTTGTCGGTGTCCTCGACCAGGCTGTACGGCGCCCGCGACCCGTCGACGAGGGCGTCACCGGCGACGGCGAACGGCGGGTCGAGCAGCGTCCCCGTCATCTGGTGCTCCCCGCCGGCGTCGCTCGTCGCGCCGCAACCGGACAGCAGTCCACCGGCCAGCGCCGAGGCGAGGACGACCGCGAACCAGCGCCGGCGGTCAGCCACGGCGCACTCCCCCGGCCAGGTCCTCGGTGAGGGTCCGCAGGGCAGCCAGTCCGGCCGCGAGGTCGCCCTCGTGGTCGAGCAGGGTGCGGACGAAGGCGGAGCCGACGATCACGCCGTCGGCGTACGCAGCGATCTCCGCCGCCTGGTCGCCGTTGCTGACGCCCAGGCCGACACCGATGGGCAGCTCGGTCGCTGCGCGGGTGCGCTCGACCAGCGGACCGGCGAGGTCGCTGGTGGAGGTCCTGGCCCCGGTGACGCCCATGACGGCGGTGGCGTAGACGAACCCGCGGCACGCGGCCGTGGTCATCGCGATCCGTTCGGGGGTGGAGCTGGGCGCGACCAGGAAGACCTTGTCGAGGTCGTGCTGGTCGGCTGCCGCGATCCACCCGGCGGCCGAGTCGGGCGTCAGGTCGGGCGTGATCAGGCCGGCGCCCCCGGCACTCGCGAGGTCGGCGGCGAACCGCTCCACCCCATAGCGCTCGACGGGGTTCCAGTAGGTCATCACCAGTGTCGGTGTGCCGGTGGCCGCGACGGCCTCCACCACGCGGAGCACGTCCTTGGTCCGGATGCCGCCCTCGAGCGCCTGCTGGGCGGCGGCCTGGATCGTCGGGCCGTCCATCACGGGGTCGCTGTAGGGCAGGCCGATCTCGATCACGTCGCAGCCGGCCTCGACCATGACGCGCATGGCCTCGATCGAGCCCTCGACGGACGGGAAGCCGGCTGGGAGGTAGCCGACCAGCGCGGCGCGGCCCTCGGCGCGGGCCTTCGCGAAGGCGGTGCTGGCGCTCACTGGTCGATCTCCGCTTCTCCGAGACCGAACCACTCGATCGCCGTACCCATGTCCTTGTCACCGCGACCCGAGAGGTTGATGATCACCGTCGCGTCCGGTCCCTTCTCCTCGCCCAACCGGCGGGCGAGCTCGAGGCCGCCGTGGAGCGCGTGTGCCGACTCGATGGCCGGGATGATGCCCTCGGTGCGGCTGAGCAGCGCGAGCGCGTCCATCGCCTCGGCGTCCGTGACCGGGAGGTACGTCGCCCGGCCGGTCGCAGCGAGGTGCGCGTGCTGCGGCCCGACGCCGGGGTAGTCGAGGCCCGCCGAGATCGAGTGGGACTCGATCGTCTGCCCGTCCTCGTCCTGGAGGACGTAGGTGCGCGCACCGTGGAGCACGCCGGACTCCCCCGCATGGATGGTCGCCGCGTGCCGACCGGTCTCGACCCCGTCGCCGCCGGGCTCGAAGCCGTAGATCTGCACCGACTCGTCCTCGAGGAACGCGGTGAACAGACCGATCGCGTTGGAGCCGCCGCCGACGCACGCCGCGATGGCGTCCGGCAGGGCGCCGTACTGCTCGAGGCACTGGGCCCGCGCCTCGTCGCCGATACCGCGCGTGAAGTCGCGCACCATGCTCGGGAACGGGTGTGGTCCGGCCGCGGTGCCGAAGAGGTAGGCCGTGTGGTCGACGCTGGCGACCCAGTCGCGCAGCGCCTCGTTGATCGCGTCCTTGAGCGTCGCGCTGCCGGAGTCGACGGGGATGACCTTGGCGCCGAGGAGCTGCATGCGAGCGACGTTGAGCGCCTGGCGGCGGGTATCTACGGCGCCCATGTAGACGGTGCAGTCGAGGTCGAAGTAGGCCGCGGCGGTGGCGGAGGCGACGCCGTGCTGGCCGGCGCCGGTCTCGGCGATGACCCGGGTCTTGCCCATCCGCTTGGTCAGCAGCGCCTGGCCGAGCACGTTGCGGACCTTGTGGGCGCCGGTGTGGTTGAGGTCCTCGCGCTTGAGCAGCACGCGGGCGCCGACCTGCTTCGAGAGGCGTTCTGCGTGGTAGAGCAGGCTCGGGGTGCCGGCGTACTCGCTGCAGATCTTCTCGAAGGACGCGACGAACTCCGGGTCGGCCATGGCCTGCTGCCAGGCCTCGGTCAGCTCGTCCAGCGCCGCGACGAGCGCCTCGGGCATGAAGCGGCCGCCCCAGGACTCACCGAAGTAGCCGAGCTCATCTGCGTCGTACTGCGAACTCATCGCACTCCTGTCATCGCACGCACGGCCGACTCGGGGTCGCCGTCCTTGACCAGCGCCTCGCCGACGAGCACCGCGCGGGCGCCCTCCTCGACGAATCGCTGCACGTCTTCTGGGCCGCTGATGCCCGACTCGGCCACCTTGACCCGGTCGTCCGGGATCAGCTTCGCGAGCCTTCCGAACGTGTCGTTGTCGACGGCCAGCGTCTTGAGGTTGCGGGCGTTGACGCCGATCAGCTCGGCGCCGAGCTCGACCGCGCGCTCGGTCTCCGGCTCGTCGTGGACCTCGACGAGCACCGTCAGGCCGAGCTCGCGCGCCTCGGCGTACAGCCGGCGCAGCTCGTCGTCGTCGAGCGCCGCGACGATCAGCAGGGCAAGGTCGGCCCCGGCTGCCCGCGCCTCGACGAGCTGGTAGCTGGAGACGATGAAGTCCTTGCGCAGGATCGGCGTCTCGACGGCCGCGCGCACGGCGCGGAGGTCGTCGAGGGTGCCGTTGAAGCGGCGCTGCTCGGTGAGCACCGAGATCGCGGCCGCGCCGCCTCGGGCGTAGGCCGCCGCCAGCACCGCCGGGTCGGGGATGTCGGCCAGCGCGCCCTTGCTCGGGCTCTTGCGCTTCACCTCGGCGATCACGCTCGAGCCAGCGGCGCGGAAGTGTGGCATCGGGTCGCGGGCCGGGTCTGCGTCGGCGAGGGCAGCACGCACCTCGGCGAGGGACACGGCGGCCTCACGGGTCGCGAGATCCTCGCGGACGCCAGCGATGATCTCATCGAGCACGGACATGGCCCTACCCTCTCACTGCGGCGCCAACCGATGAGCGGGTGGTTCAGGCAGCGAGCCAGGACCCGGGCAGGTTGCGCACGACGGTGAAGACGCCGAGGGCGACGAGCCCCGCACCCCACACCCAGGCGGGGGCGGTGAGTGGTCGCATCGCCTCGCCGCCGCGCCAGCAGGCGACGAGCCGGCGTCCCCACAGGAACACGATCAGCGGGACCGCGAGCACGAGGACGAGGTTGCTCGACAAGGCTGCGCCCACGTCGAGGTGCGTCAGGTCGTTGACCGCGCGCAGCGACCCGCACAGCGGGCAGTCGAGGTCGGTCAGCGCCTTGGTGGGGCACAGCCCCCAGGCACCCGGGACGTGCGGGTCCCGCAGGCGCAGCGCAAGCGTCGCGGCCGCGGCGATGCCGCCGATCGCGAGCGGCGAGGCGAGCTGTCGGGCTCGCTCGCTCATCGGCCCGGGCCGACGATCAGTGGTGGTCGGTGTGGAAGCCGAGCTTCGCCAGGATCAGGAAGAGCGGGAGGGCGATGACGCCGAGTGCGATCCCGACCCAGAAGATCGGCATGTTCACCGGCGTCAGCATCAGCGCGATGCCGCCGACGAGGAATCCGAGCATGGCGACCCCGACGGCAGTCCAAGCTGCGGGGGTGTTGCCGTGGTTGTCCGCCATGTGAAGAGCTCCCTGATCGTGGCTACCTGGTGCGGCGGTCAGTCTAGGGGGCGCTCCGGCGCGGTCGGGTCATGACCCTCGTCGAGAGCCTTCCAGATCTCGATGTTGCCCTCCGGCTCGACGGGCGCGGACTCGCCCGTGGGCGAGTCGTAGCGCGTGCCCATCTCCGGCCAGGACGGGATCTTCACCACCGCCAGCGCCGTGGCGACGACGCTGCCGACCGCGCCGACCAGCGCTGCGGCGTACCACCCGGTGAAGGTGATGTCGTGGTCGCCGTCGGCGACGAACTGCTCCATGGCAGCGCGCAGCTGGTCGGGCAGGGTCCAGAAGCCGACCACCGTGGTGACGAGCAGCCCGAGGGCCGCGACGGCGCCGAGGACGGCCACGGATCGGCGCACCCAGCCACGGGTGACGAGGACGACCCCCCAGCAGGCGAGCACGACGAGGCTCAGCGCCGCTGCGAGCGGCATGGACGTCACGTCGGCGAGGGCCAGCCGCGCACCTCCGGGGAAGGAGCTCGAGCCCGTGGCGCTGATCCAAGGCTTCGATCCGGCGACCGCCGCGAGCGCTCCGGTCGCGAGACCGAGCAGGACGACGGGGCCGAAGGTCCTGCGCTGCTCGGTCCTCTCAGCCATCGAGCCGGTCCGCGTCGAAGCAGGTGCGGTCGCCGGTGTGGCAGGCCGCGCCGACCTGGTCGACCTTGACCAGGATCGTGTCGCCGTCACAGTCGAGGCGGACCTCGTGGACGTGCTGGACGTGGCCGCTGGTGTCTCCCTTGACCCAGTACTCCTGGCGCGAGCGGCTCCAGTACGTCGCCCGGCCGGTGCTCAGGGTGCGCGCGAGCGCCTCGTCGTCCATCCAGCCGAGCATCAGCACCTCACCGGAGTCGAACTGCTGCGCGATCGCCGGCACCAGCCCGTCGGGGGTGCGCTTGAGGCGTGCGGCGATGGCGGGATCGAGAGCGGTCACCCGTCCAGTATCAGGGGTCGAGGTGCTCGGCCTCGCGTCGCGCCCACGTGCGCACGCACTCCTCGGTCACCGGGCCCGGTGTGGGCAGCTCGCGGTCGTCCCAGCGACTGATCGCCTGGACGTCGCGCGTGGTGGACACGAGGAAGGCCTCGCTCATCCGCTCGGCCACCTCGGCCATGGGCTCGTCGATCTCCACTCCCCCGCACCACTCGAGCACCAGCGCCCGGGTCACGCCGGCGAGGCAGCCGCTGGCGAGCGTCGGGGTGCGCAGCTCGCCGTCCACGACGTAGAAGACGTTGGAGCCGGTGCCCTCGCAGAGGTTGCCGACGGTGTTGGCGAAGATCGCCTCCGTCGCACCCTGCTCGGCCGCGTGCGCGAGGGCGATGACGTTCTCGGCGTACGACGTGGTCTTCAGGCCGGCGGTCGCCCCCCGCTCGTTGCGGGGCCAGGGCACGGTGCTGACCGCGGTACTGGCCCCCATCGGCTCGATGGCCGAGTAGGCGACGACCAGGGTGGCCGGCCCGTCGCCCCGACCGGAGCCCATGGGCGCCGGCCCGGCGGAGTAGGTGATGCGCAGCCGGCCGAGCGGGTCGTCGGTGCCGTCGAGGACCGCGGCCACACCGCGGCGTACGTCCGTCTCGTCGGGCGACTCGAGCCCCAGGCCCGTCGCGGACCTGGCCAGCCGGGTGAGGTGGCGGGTCAGGGCGAAGGGTTCGCCGTCGAGGGTCTTGATCGACTCGAAGACCCCGTCTCCGACGGTGAAGCCGTGGTCGGTGACGCTCAGAGTTGCCCCCATCGGGTCGTCGAGGAGCTGTCCGTTGAGCCAGGCGCGCATGCCGCCACTGTAGGCATGCAAACCCCCGGGAACCGGCCCCGGGACACGCGATCACCCACCCGATTTTGGCAGCCGTCTACCCATCGGCTACTGTTCTGCTCGCACTTGAAGCCGGTTCGCCGGGTGAAAATGCGTGCGGACATAGCTCAGTTGGTAGAGCGCAACCTTGCCAAGGTTGAGGTCGCGAGTTCGAGTCTCGTTGTCCGCTCGGAGAGGTCTCTCCCCGTGCCTTCTTGCTTCCTGGGAAGGCCTCCGTGGTGGGTTGGCCGAGAGGCGAGGCAACGGACTGCAAATCCGTGTACACGGGTTCAAATCCCGTACCCACCTCCACGCTCCACAAGTGAAGAGCACGACCTCGGGCGATTGGCGCAGCGGTAGCGCGCTTCCCTGACACGGAAGAGGTCACTGGTTCAAACCCAGTATCGCCCACCACACGGATCGAGCCCCTGACCACTGGTCAGGGGCTCTTTCGTTGTCGTCCGCCTATCGATGTCTAGCCGACGCCAGGCAACTCCGCCGCCCGCTCGTGGCGTAGGACTGGTGACACGCCATCCGACGACGAGGAGCACACCCGATGCGGCGACAGCAACGCGAGGCGGACTTCACGGAGTTCTACCTCGCTCGGCGAGAGGCGCTGCGCCGGACGGCCTACGTCATCGTCCGCGACTGGCACACGGCTGAGGATCTCACCCAGCAGGCGATGATCAAGCTGTACGCCGCGTGGCCGCGCGTGCGTGACGACACCGCTGATGCCTACGCCCGCAAGGTCGTGGTCAACGAGTGCCTGAGCCATCTTCGCCGGCGCCGCGACGTCCCGGTCGAACGCTTGCCCGACCGGGCCACACACTCGCAGGAAGCGTCCGTCCTCGACGTCAGCGCAGCTCTCGACCTGCTCGCACCACGGCAGCGGGCGATCGTCGCCCTGCGCTTCCTCGACGACCTCTCGGTGCTCGACGTCGCGCACGCCCTCTCCGTGTCCGAGGGCACCGTCAAGAGCCAGTCGTCGAAGGCGCTGGCCACCCTCCGCACCCACCTGCCCCAGCTCGTCCTGACCGAGGAGATCTGATGACCGAGCACGACCTCGCCACCCTGATCCGCGACCACGTGGCCGACGGACCGCCGTACGCCCACGGGTCCGCCGAGGTCCTTGCTGGAGGGCGTCGCAAGGTACGCCGCACACGCGTGGCAGTGGCCTCCACCGGGATCGCCGTGCTGGCCGTCGGTGCGGCGCTGGGCCTTCCCCCGCTGCTGGGCGACCAGGCCGGGCCCGAACGTTTCATCGACCCGGCCATCGCCGCCTCGATCGAGGCCTACGACGTCACCACGATGCCGCGCACCATGGATGACCACGCGCGGTCGATCCTGGTCGGGGCCGTGCCCGACCTCGGGCCGGCGGACTTCGTGGCCTTCGACGACCAGATGCAGGAGCTGCCGGAGCACTACTGGGAGATGGCAAGTGGCCTCGTCACGCGCTATGGCGTCGACTCCCCCCACCGGATCACCGTCACCGTCAATCACTCGCGCGGCTCGGCCGAGGGCGATCCGGAGCGCTACTGCGCCGAGGGCCTCGAGGCCGGCTATGACCTGGAGTGCGCCGTCGAGCGCACCGAGACCGGTGAGGTCGTCATCACCAAGCTCATGGCGATGCGGCCGATGCGCGGCGCATCAGGCCTGCAGGCGTGGACCGACGACTTCATGGCGGTCACCGCCGACGACCTCGACACGGTCCGACCCGACCGGCTGTGGTTCTCCCAGCAGGTGAAGGTGGTCAAGTCCGAGACGTTCGTGACCTATGTCAGCGAGGTCGTGCAGGCACCGGACCTGGCGACGGCGCGCGAGCGCCTCGTCGTGCCCGCCGACGACCTGGCCACGATCGGCCTCGACCCCGCCCTGGTCATGCCGTCGCCGCCGCCGGGCGAGAACGGCTGCCCGCAGTGGACGATGCCGACCATGGAGGTGGGCTGCACCGGATAGGCGAGCTCGTAGGTTCGCCCGGGTAACGCCGCGCGATCAGCCCTCGGCCGTGTCTTCCCCGTGCGTGCCGGGGCGCGGCGCCCACGGCAGCTCCTTGGCCGGGCGTACGACGATGAGCCGGTCGCCGCGGGCCAGCAGCGTGACGACGGGGTCGAAGTAGCGGTAGACCTTCTCGTCCCGCACGACGGCGATGACCTGGTCGGGCAACGACTGCGGGGGCTTGCCGACCTCGCCCACGAGCAGGTCGCGCTCGGCGACCTCGAGGCCCTCGCCGTAGGTCAGGAGGTCCTCCATCACGGACCCGAGCATCGGCGACATGGAGGAGAGGCCGAGGAGGCGGCCGACGGCGTCGGAGGAGGTGATGACGGAGTCGGCGCCCGACTGGCGCATGAGCGGGACGTTCTCCTGCTCGCGGACCGCGGCCACGATCCACGCGTCGGGGTTGAGCTGGCGCACGGTGAGGGTGGACAAGACGTTGGACGCGTCGCTGTCGGTCGTGATGATGACGTGGGTGGCGAGCTCGACGCGGGCGCTGCGGAGCACCTCGCGCCGGGTCGCGTCACCGGTGATGACGGCGAGGCCGTCGCGGTGCGCCTCCTCCTTGGCGACGATGCTCGGGTCGACCACGATGATCGCCTCACGGTCGTGGCCGTTGTTGACGAGCGTCTCGATCGCGCTGCGCCCCTTGGTGCCGTAGCCGACGACGACGACGTGCTCTCCCATGTTCTTCCTCCACCGGGCGACCCGGAACATCTCGCGGCCCTGGGAGGCAAGGACCTCCAGGGTGGTCCCGATCAGCAGCACCAGGAAGGCGATGCGGGCGGGGGTGATGATGAAAGCGTTGATCAGCCGAGCGCGCTCTGACACGGGCGCGATATCGCCGTAGCCGGTCGTGCTGAGCGTGACGGTGGTGTAGTAGATCGAGTCGATCAGGTCGATCTTTCCGGTCGGGTCGTTGCCGTCGGTGTAGCCGTCGCGGTCGAGGTAGACCAGCAGCACGGTGCCGACGAGGATCCCCAGCGCAGTCAGGAGCCTTCGGCCGAGCTCCCACCACGGCGAGCGGACCGGGTCGGGCAACGCGATGCGGGCGCCGTGGGGGGCCGCCGTCGTCGCGGGTTGGTCATGCACGGCCGGAGTCTTTCACGCCGCGTCCCGGGACGTGATCGCCTGCCGCAGCCGCTGCACGATTTCCTGTCGCGCCTTGGTCGTGGTGCCCTGCGGGAAGACGGTGTCGAAGGCCGCGTTGACCGCTGCCCCGATCAGGACGGCGATGGCCAGGAGATAGAGCCACAGGAGTACGGCGATGGGCGCGGCCAGCGGCCCGTAGATCGACCTTGACTCCGCGGCAGTGACGGTGAGGACCCAGCGCAGGGCATAGGAGCCGGCGATCCACGCGATCAGCGAGAACGTCGCGCCGGGCAGGTTGAACGCCCAGTTCGTCCGCACGGGCACGGACACGTGGTAGAGCGTCGCGAGGAAGCAGATGCACAGCACGATCACGATCGGCCAGTAGAACGACATCACGAAGTCGAAGCGGGGTGGCAGCCAGTCCCGGATCAGCGACGGCCCGGCGACGACGAGCGGCAGCGAGATCATCCCCGTCAGCATCGCCAGGATGTAGAGGGCGAAGGAGAGCGCTCGCGTCTTGACGATCCCCCGGTGCCCGCCGAGTCCGTGCATGATCGTGATGGTGTCGACGAAGACGTTGAGCGCCCGCGAGCCCGACCAGAGCGCCAGCACGAAACCCACGGAGACCACGTCGAAGCGGCCACCCCGCAGCACGGAGTCCAGCGTCGGCGTGATGACGTCCTCGACGGCCTGCTCGGTCAGTCCTCGCGACGCCAGGTCGATGATCGCCCCCTGGACCTCGGCGATGTCGGCCGGGGAGAACTGCTCGGTGACGTAGCCCACCGCACCTGCGAGGGCGAAGATCAGCGGTGGCACGGAGAGGACGGCGAAGAAGGCTGCCTCGGCAGCCAGGCCGGTGACGCGGTAGCGCATGCAGGAGCCGACGGTCGCGACGACGAGCCGCCACACCTGGGCGCGGACGACGACCCACCTCGCCTGGAGGGAGCGCAGCACGGAATGCTGCGAACTCGCCTCGGCCATGGGCCTACGGTAGCCACATGGACGCGTCGATCAGGGCAACCGCCAACCAGACTCCCCCACTTGTTGGTCACAATGTCGTCACCTCCGACGTCGCGCTGACCGAGGCGATCACTCGCCACGGATCCGCGGAGCTGGTCGAGGACCTGACGCTGCTGGGGGTCGAGGCGGGCACCGCCGAGGCCCGTGAGCACGGGATGCTCGCCAACCGGCACCACCCCGAGCTGACGCCCTACGACCGTCACGGCAACCGCATCGACGAGGTCGCCTTCCACCCCTCCTGGCACTGGCTGATGGAGCGCGGCATCGGCCACGGCCTCGCCGCCGCTCCCTGGGAGTCCGACGCGCCCGACGCACACCTGCGCCGCGCCGCGGGCTTCTTCGCCTGGTCGCAGACCGAGCCCGGCCACGGCTGCCCGATCTCGATGACGTACGCCGCCGTGCCGGCGCTGCGAGCCGATGACGCGATCGCCAAGGAGTGGACGCCGCTGCTGGCGTCGCGCCGCTACGACCCGGGCGTGCGCGCCCGCACCGACAAGGTCGGCGCACTCGCGGGGATGGGGATGACCGAGAAGCAGGGCGGCTCGGACGTCCGCGCCAACGTGACGCAGGCCCGAACCACGTCGGAGGACGGCTTCTACACGCTGCACGGGCACAAGTGGTTCACCAGCGCTCCGATGAACGACCTGTTCCTCGTGCTCGCCCAGACCGAGGGCGGCGTGACCTGCTTCGTGGTCCCCCGCGTGCTGGCCGACGGCACGCGCAACCAGCTCGACGTGGTGCGGCTCAAGGACAAGCTCGGCAACCGGTCCAACGCGAGCTCGGAGCTCGAGTTCGACGGGACCGTCGCGCAGCGCCTCGGCGACGAGGGCCGCGGCGTACGCACCATCATCGAGATGGTGGCCGCGACCCGGCTCGACTGCGTCCTCGGCTCCGCGTCGCTGATGCGGCGCGCGCTGGCCGAGGCGTCGTGGCACGTGACCCACCGTTCCGCCTTCGGCGGCCGGCTCGTCGACAAGCCGCTCATGCAGAACGTCATCGCCGACCTCGCCGTCGAGTCCGAGGCCGCCACCGCGCTCGCGCTCCGGCTCGCCGCCGCGGTCGACCGACCCGGCGATGCCCACGAGGCGGCACTGCGGCGGATCGCGCTGCCGCTGGCGAAGTTCTGGGTCTGCAAGCGCACGCCCTTCATGGTCGCCGAGGCGCTCGAGTGCCTCGGGGGCAACGGCTACGTCGAGGAGTCGGGCCTGCCCCTGCTCTTCCGCGAGTCCCCGCTCAACTCCATCTGGGAGGGCTCGGGCAACGTCAACGCTCTCGACGTCCTGCGCGCGCTGAGCCGCGAGCCCGAGGTCCTGGAGGCCTGGCTCAACGAGGTCGGTGCCGCCCACGGGGCGGACCCCCGGCTCGACCGGGCCGTCGAGGACACCCTCGCCCTGCTCGGCGACACGGCCACCCTCGAGGTCGGGGCCCGGCGCCTCGCCGGCCAGATGGCCGCGTGCCTGCAGGGCTCGCTGCTCGTCCGGTTCGGCCCACCCGAGGTGGCCGACGCGTTCTGCGCCTCGCGGCTCGGGACGTCGTTCAACGGCACGTTCGGCACGCTGACCGGCGGCGACCTGCGCGCCATCGTCGAGCGCACCACGCCGGTGCTGTGATGGCCACCCGCGAGTGGGACGCCACGGCCTACGACGCGCTGCCGCTGCCGCACGTCGCGTGGGGCGCGCGGGTGCTGGACCGGATGCGGCTGGGCGGTGACGAGCGCGTGCTCGACGCCGGCTGCGGCACCGGCCGCGACGGTGCCGCGCTGCTGGAGCGCTGGCCCGACGTGCGCCTCGTCGGCATCGACGGCTCGGCCAAGATGATCGAGCAGGCCCGCCGCAAGCTCGGGGACGCGGTCGAGCTGCACGTCGCCGACCTGACGCAGCCCCTCCCCCTCGACGAGCCGGTCGACGCGGTGATGAGCGTGGCCGCCTTCCACTGGATCGAGGACCACGACCTGCTCTTCGCCAACCTCGCGGCCGTGATGCGCCCGGGGGCCCGGCTGACGTCCGACTGCGGCGGACAGGGCCAGCTCGCGATCATGACCGCCGCGCTCGTGGCGGTCACCGGCGACGGGAAGTTCGGCACGTCGTTCAAGGGCATCGACGAGACCCGTGCGTCGCTGACGCACGCGGGCTTCGACGTCGAGGACGTCCGGCTGCGCCCCGACCCGCTGCGCCTGGAGGACCCCGAGCTGATGGAGAACTACCTGGCGACGGTCAACCTCGGCTCCCACCTCGTCGACCTGCCGATCGCCGAGCAGCGCGACTTCGTACGCCGCGTGCGACTCGCGATGACGGAGCCCGTCATCGACTACGTGCGACTCGAGATCGACGCCGTACGCCGCTGACATGCCCATCGGCGCCCGGGAGGACCCGGGCGCCGACGTCTCGATGGCTCAGACCAGTGCTGGCTCGCGCTCCTCGCTCCGCGGCTCCGCAACCGGGTCGCCGTAAGCCTCGTCCTCGTCGAGCATCGTCGTCTCGTCGAACGGGTCACCACCGGCCAGCACGCGATCGAGCTGCTCGCGGTCGAGGCCGCCGGTCCAGGTGCCGATCAGCACGGTCGCGACGGCGTTGCCGGCGAAGTTGGTGACCGCGCGGCACTCCGACATGAAGCGGTCGATCCCCACGATCAGGCCGACGCCGTCGAGCAGGTCGGGCCGGTGCGAGCTGAGCCCGCCGGCGAGGGTGGCCATGCCGGCGCCCGTGACACCGGCCGCACCCTTCGAGGCGATCATCATGAAGGCCAGCAGCGAGAGCTGCTCGCCGATCGACAGCGGGTCACCCATGGCCGAGGCGATGAACAGCGACGCCATCGTCAGGTAGATCGCGGTGCCGTCGAGGTTGAAGGAGTAGCCCGTCGGGACGACGACGCCGACGGTGGACTTGTCGACCCCGGCGTGCTCCATCTTCGCGATCAGCCGTGGCAGGGCCGACTCCGACGACGAGGTCGAGACGATGAGCAGGAACTCCCGGGCGAGGTACTTCAGCAGCGCGAAGATGCTGATGCCCGTCGTCACCTTGAGGAGGACCCCGAGGACGACGAACACGAAGACCGCGCAGGTGGCGTAGAACCCGAGCATCAGCACGGCCAGGCTCTTGAGCGCGTCGATGCCGGTCTCGCCGACGACGCCGGCCATGGCACCGAACGCGCCCACCGGAGCGACCCACATGACCATGGTCAGCACCTTGAAGACCAGCCGTTGGGCGTGGCCCACGCCGCGCAGGATCGGCTCACCGGAGCGGCCCATGGCCTGCAGGGCGAAGCCCACCAGCAGCGCCACGAGCAGGGTCTGCAGCACCTCGCCCGAGGTCAGGGCGGACAGCATCGAGTCGGGGATGATCCCGAGGAGGAGGTCGGTCGTGCTGGCGTGCGCGCCCGCTGCCTGCTCGGCGCCGGCGGACGCGGTCTCGTCCGTGAGGTGCAGGCCCGCACCGGGCTGCAGCACATTGCCGACGAGCAGGCCGATGGCCAGGGCGACGGTCGACATCGCGATGAAGTAGCCGAGTGCGAGGCCGCCGACCTTGCCGACCTTGGCGGCGCTGCGCACCGAGCCGACGCCGAGCACGATGGTGCAGAAGATGACCGGCTGGATCATCATCTTGATCAGCGCCACGAAGGCCTGGCCGATCGGCTTGAGCTCGACGGCGAACGCAGGTGCCACCAGGCCGACGGCGATGCCCAGCGCGACGGCGGCGATCACCGCGAGGTAGAGGTAGTGCGTCCTGTCCTTGCGTCGTACGGCGCCTGGGGCCGTGTCAGTCGTGGTGCTCATGATTCCTCCAGAAGCGGCCGGGGCGGGCGCCCAGTGCCATGGCCACCAGACTGGGCCCGGCTGTGATCCAGGTCACCGTTGTGTTCGTTGAGTTCACAGCAGGCACAATGCGCGCATGGGCAGGTCACGCGAGGGCTCGGTCGCCCGCCAGGTGCTGCTGCTCCAGGTGCTCGTGGTGCTGCTCGTCGTGGTCGTCGGCGTCGCACTGGCGGTCTATGACGCACGCCAGGACGCGCGGGACAGCGCGGTCGACCGGTCGGTCTCGGTGGCCCAGACCGTGGCCGACTCCCCCGCCGTCCACGACGCCCTCGACGATGCCGACCCGTCGGCGCCCCTGCAGCCCTTCGCCGAGAACGTGCGCACCGACACCGACGTCGACTTCGTCGTGGTGATGGCCCTCGACCGGACCCGCTACACGCACCCGGACCCCGAGCAGATCGGGAAGAAGTTCATCGGCGACCTCGGCGGCGCGCCAGCGGGGCGGGTCTTCACCCAGGAGTACGCCGGAACGCTCGGGCCCTCGATGCGCTCGGTCGTGCCGGTCACGGTCGACGGCACCGTGGTTGCCCTCGTCTCGGTCGGCATCACGATCGAGACGATCGACAAGGCGCTGCCCGCGGCGCTCCTGCGTGTCGCGATCGCCGCCCTGGCCGTGCTCGCCGGCGGCCTGCTGGGCGCCTGGCTGATCAGCCGTCGGCTGCGCCGCCAGACCCACGGTCTCGGGGAGCAGGAGCTCGGCCGGATGTACGAGTACCACCGCGCCGTGCTCCACGCCGTCCGCGAGGGCCTGCTGCTCCTCGACGACCAGGACCGCGTGCAGCTCGTGAACGACGAGGCGCGCCGGCTGCTCGACCTGCCTGCCGACGTCATCGGCCGCGACGTGGGCGACCTCGGGCTTCCCCCGGCGCTCGTGCAGGCGGCCGTCGGCGAGACCGCGGAGGCCGACGACGTCTACGTCGCCGGGGACCACGTGCTGGTCGTGAGCTCCGCGCCCGCGCTCTGGAAGGGCCGCGAGGTCGGCGCCGTCGTCACCCTGCGCGACCGCACGGAGCTGCAGGCCGTCACCGGCGAGCTCGACGTGGTGCGCGGTCTCACCGACGCCCTGCGCGCGGCCAACCACGAGTCCGCGAACCGTCTCCACACGGTGGTGTCGCTGATCGAGATGGGCCGGTCGCAGGAGGCGGTGGAGTTCGCCACCGAGGAGCTCCAGGTCGCCCAGCTGCTGACCGACCGGGTCGTCGCCGCGGTGGAGGACCCGGTCCTGGCCGCCCTGCTGCTCGGCAAGACCGCCCAGGCATCCGAGCGTGGCATCACCCTCACCATCGACGGCCAGGTCAGCACCTCGCGCCTGCGCATCGAGCCCCGTGACGTCGTGACCCTGGCCGGCAACCTCGTCGACAACGCGCTCGACGCCGCCTCCGGCACCGAGGGTCCGCGCGTCCAGGTCACCGTCACCTGGGACGAGACCCACCTCTGCCTCCGCGTGGGCGACAACGGACCCGGGATCCCCGAGGACGACCACGAGCACGTCCTCGAGCACGGCTGGTCGACGAAGGCGGGCGACGGCGTGGGTCGCGGCGTCGGGCTGGCGCTGGTCAGCCAGGCGGCCCGCCGCAACGGTGGAACCGTCCGCATCGGCCGCTCGCCCCTCGGCGGCGCCGAGGTCGAGGTCACCGTGGGAGAGCCCGCATGAGCGTCCGGGTGCTCGTCGTCGAGGACGAGGCGATCGCCGCGGAGGCCCACAGCGCCTACGTCGGCCGGATCGACGGCTTCGAGGTCGCGGGAGTGGCGCGCTCGGCCGCCGCGGCGATGCGGCTCCTCACCGCGGACCCGACCATCGACCTGGTCCTGCTCGACATGCACCTCCCGGACGGGCACGGCCTCGGCCTGCTGCAGCGGATGCGCGCCGCCGGTCACCTGTGCGACGTGATCGCCGTGACGTCCGCGCGCGATGCCGACGTCGTCCGGCACGCAGTCGCGCAGGGGGTGGTGCTCTACCTGCTCAAGCCGTTCTCGTTCGCGACGTTCCGCGCCAAGCTCGAGCAGTACGCCGACTACCGCACCGGCCTCGCCGGTGCCGCCGACGACGTGGTGCAGGACGAGGTGGACCGGCTCCTCGGCGCCCTGCGTCCGTCCGCCGCGACCGCGCCGCTGCCCAAGGGCATGAGTGCGGAGTCGCTGCGCCAGGTGACCGCGGTCCTGCGCGACTCCCCGGTCGCCCTGTCGGCCACCGAGGTCGCGGCCGCCGTCGGGTCCTCGCGGGTGACCGCTCGCCGCTACCTCGAGCACCTCGCCGACTCCGACCTCGTGACCCGGACGCCGCGGTACGGCGGGTCGGGCCGCCCCGAGGTGGAGTACCGCTGGCGGACGCGCTGATGTCAGGCCAGGGCCGCGGACACGACCTCGCGCGCCTCGGCCTGCACCTGGGCGAGGTGGTCGGGTCCCCGGAAGGACTCGGCGTAGATCTTGTAGACGTCCTCGGTGCCGCTGGGCCGGGCGGCGAACCACGCCGACTCGGTGGTGACCTTGAGGCCACCGATCTTCGCGCCGTTGCCCGGGGCCTCGGTCAGGCGCCCGGTGATCTCCTCCCCCGCCAGGGAGGTCGCGGTGACGTCGTCGGGTGACAGCGCCGCCAGCTTGGCCTTCTGCGCCCGGTCGGCGGGAGCGTCCACGCGGGCGTAGGCGGGCTCGCCGTGCTCGGCGACGAGGGAGGCGTAGTGCTGGCTGGGGGTCGAGCCCGTGGTCGCGAGGATCTCGCTGGCCAGCAGCGCCAGGACCAGCCCGTCCTTGTCCGTCGTCCAGGTCGAGCCGTCCGTCCGCAGGAAGGAGGCCCCGGCCGACTCCTCGCCGCCGAAGCCGAAGGACCCGTCCATCAGCCCCGGCACGAACCACTTGAAGCCGACCGGCACCTCCACCATCGGCTTGCCGAGCGAGGCCGCGACCCGGTCGATCATCGAGCTCGACACCAGCGTCTTGCCGATCCGCGCCGTCGCGGGCCAGTCGGGGCGGGCGCCGCCGAAGAGGTGTCCGATCGCGACCGCGAGGAAGTGGTTGGGGTTCATCAGGCCACCGTCGGGCGTGACGATCCCGTGCCGGTCGGCGTCGGCGTCGTTGCCGGTGGCGATGTCGTAGTCGTCCTTGCGGCCGATCAACGACGCCATCGCGGACGGGCTGGAGCAGTCCATCCGGATCTTCTCGTCCCAGTCGAGGGTCATGAAGCGCCAGGTCGGGTCGACCAGCGGGTTGACCACGGTCAGGTCGAGGCCGTGGCGCTCGGCGATCTCGCCCCAGTAGGCGACGCTCGCCCCGCCCAGCGGGTCGGCGCCGATCCGCACCCCGGCCGCCCTGATGGCGGCGAGGTCGACGACGGACGGGAGGTCGTCGACGTACGAACCGAGGAAGTCGTAGGCGCCGGCGGCCGCGCGGGCACGGGTGAAGGGGATGCGGCGCACGCCGTCGAGCCCGGCGGAGATCAGCTCGTTGGCGCGCGCGGCGATCACGCTGGTGGCGTCGGTGTCGGCCGGGCCGCCGTGCGGCGGGTTGTACTTGAAGCCGCCATCGGCGGGCGGGTTGTGCGACGGCGTGACGACGATGCCGTCGGCGAGGCCGGGGCCGGTCGTGCGGCCGCCGTTGGCTCGGATGATCGCGTGCGAGACCGCCGGGGTGGGCGTGTAGCCGTCGCGGTCGTCGACGAGCACCGTGACGTCGTTGGCGACCAGCACCTCGAGCGCCGTTGTCCACGCCGGCTCCGAGAGCGCGTGGGTGTCACGACCCATGAAGAGCGGGCCGTCGTAGCCCTGGTCGCGCCGGTAGTCGCAGATCGCCTGCGTGGTGGCGGCGATGTGGGTGTCGTTGAACGACGTCTTGAGGCTCGAGCCGCGGTGCCCGCTGGTGCCGAAGGCGACCTGCTGGTCGACGTCCTCGGGGTCGGGCTGCTGCGTGTAGTAGGCCGTCACGAGGTGGGCGACGTCGACGAGGTCGGACGGTTGGGCGAGTGTTCCTGCGCGGGAGTCCGGAGCCATGGCGCCATCCTGTCGTCGCGGGGGTGCGCACGTCGAGAAGGACTCGCGACCGCCTGTCGATTTCCCCCCACGCCATCCGTCACAGTGTCGAGGTCGCAAACCGCGACCCCGGACGACAGCCACGAGGAGTTCTTCGATGAGCCGCTACCTGATCCTGCTGCCCGCCCCTGAGGCGGAGTGGGCGGCCCTGCCCGCCTCCGAGCACGAGAAGGGGATGCGCTCGCACGGCCAGTTCCAGCAGGACCTGCGCCAGGGCGGTCACCAGGTCGTCGCCGTCGGACCGCTGGAGCCGTCGGTCCTGGCCACGTCGATGCGACCCGGCGACGACGGCGGAGCGGTGGTGACCGAAGGCCCGTTCAGCGAGACCACCGAGCAGGTCGTCGGCTTCTACCTCCTCGACAGCGAGGACGAGGACGACCTGCGCGCCGCGTGCGAACGCTTCGCTGCCCGGGGCGAGCACATCGAGTTCCGTCGCATGGCTGTCTAGAGGAACCGGATGAGCGATCCGGCCGACGCCCTGGCGTCCACCGTGCGCGAGGAGTGGGGCCGGCTGACGGCCCTGCTCCTCGCGCGCTACCGCCGCCTCGACCTGGTCGAGGACGCCCTGGGCGACGCCGTCGAGGCAGCCGCTCGCACCTGGCCGACGGACGGCGTGCCCGACCGGCCGGCGGCGTGGCTGCACACCGCGGCCAGCCGCCGCGTCATCGACCGCCTGCGCACCGAGGCCGCGGCGCACCGTGCCGAACCGCTGCTCGTCATCGAGGGCTCCCGCCTCGCAGGAGACCGGGTGATGGCCGATCCCGGCACGCTCGTCGAGGACGACCTGCTGCGCCTCGTGCTGATGTGCACCCACCCCGCGCTGGCGCCCGAGGCGGCGAGCGCCCTGGCCCTCCGGCTCGTCCTGGGCGTGCCGACACCCGACATCGCCCGGTTGTTCCTCGTGCCCGAGCCGACGATGGCCGCGCGGATCACCCGGGCCAAGAAGAAGATCGTCGGCGCGGGGATCCCGTTCGCCGTCCCCGACGCGAGCGTGCTGCCCGACCGGCTCGACTCCGTCGCCCAGACGGCCTACCTCGCGTTCACGGCCGGCTACTCCCCCGGCACCGGCGCCGACCTGCTGCGGGCCGAGCTCGCGGGACAGGCGATCGGCCTGGTGCGGGTCGTGCTCGCGCTGCGACCCGACGAGCCGGTGCTGGTGGCGCTGCTCGCGCTGATGCTCTGCCAGCACTCACGCCGCCACGCCCGGGTCCACGACGGGCGGCTCGTGCTGCTGGCCGACCAGGACCGCACCCGGTGGCAGCACGACGACATCGCCGAGGCCCGACGACTGCTCGACTCCGACACGCTCCTCGCTCCGATGACGGTGCAGGCAGCGGCGTACACCCTGCAGGCGAGGATCGCGTCCGAGCACGCGCTGGCCGCGTCGGCGCAGGACACCCGGTGGGAGCGGATCGTCGGGTGGTACGACGTCCTGCTGGACATCGCGCCGACACCGGGCGCGCGCCTGGCCCGGTCCGTGGCGGTGGCCGAGGCACGTGGCCCGGCCGCCGGCCTGGCGGCGCTGGAGGGCATCGACATCCCGACGTCGCACCGGGTCGCCGCCGTACGAGCCGAGCTCCTGAGCCGCGCCGGTGACGTCGACGCGGCACGGGCGGCCTACGACCAGGCGATCGCCGCCTGCCGCAACGAGGTAGAGCGGGCACACCTGGAGTCGCAGCGCGACGCGCTCTGATCAGCTCGCAGGCACGTCCTGCTGCTTGGCCAGGACGGTGAGCCCGTCCTCGATCGCGAAACCGCGCGCGCGGTCGGCCTCGGGGTCGACGCCGATCTGTACCCCGGCCGGGACGACGACGCCCTTGTCGAGGATGCAGTTGCGCACGACGGCGCCCTCGCCGATGCGGACCCCGTCCATCAGCACGGAGTCGGAGACCTCGGCACCCTCCTGCACATAGACCCCCGGTGAGAGCACCGACTGGCTCACCGACGCCCCGCTCACCACGACGCCCGGCGACAGGATCGAGTTGAACGTCGTGACCGCGCCACCGGCGTGGCCCTCGACGAGCTTGGCCGGCGGGTGGGGACCGTGGCTGGTGAAGATCGGCCAGTCCTTGTTGTAGAGGTTGAAGACCGGCAGCGGCGACACGAGGTCCATGTGGGCGTCGTAGTAGGAGCGCATCGTCCCGACGTCGCGCCAGTAGCCGCGGTCGCGGTCGGTCGAGCCGGGCACGTCGTTGTCCTTGTAGTCGTAGACGGCCGACTCGGTGCGGTCGACGAACCACGGCACGATGTCGCCGCCCATGTCGTGCTTGGAGCGCTCGAGCTCGGCGTCGCGCGTGACCGCATCGACCAGCGCATCGGCGTCGAAGACGTAGTTGCCCATGGAGGCGAGCACCTGGTCGGGAGCGTCGGGCAGGCCCACCGGGTCGGTCGGCTTCTCCAGGAAGGCGCGGATCCGCTCCGGGCTCGCCGGGTCGACGTCGATCACGCCGAACTGGTCGGCCAGCGAGATCGGCTGGCGGATCGCGGCGACGGTGCAGCCGGCGCCGGACTCGATGTGCGCCTCCACCATCTGCGCGAAGTCCATCCGGTAGACGTGGTCGGCGCCCACGACGACCACGATGTCGGGCTGCTCGTCGACGAGGAGGTTCTGCGACTGGAAGATCGCGTCGGCGCTGCCGAGGTACCACCGCTTGCCGACGCGCTGCTGGGCCGGCACCGGGGTGACGTAGTTGCCGAGCAGCGTCGACATCCGCCAGGTCGTGGTGACGTGCCGGTCGAGGCTGTGCGACTTGTACTGCGTCAGCACGACGACCTTGAGGTAGCCCGAGTTGACGACGTTGGACAGTGCGAAGTCGATGAGGCGGTAGATCCCGCCGAACGGCACTGCCGGCTTGGCCCGGTCCGCAGTGAGCGGCATCAGCCGCTTGCCCTCACCGCCGGCCAGGACGATGGCGAGGATCTTCTTGCGACCGTGGGCGCTCATGTCCCGAAACTAGTGGCGCAGGCTCCGGGCGACCACCCTTGCGCACGAGTAGGTTCACGACCATGCGCGTCGACGTCCTCAGCAAGGAATACCCGCCCGAGGTCTACGGAGGCGCCGGCGTGCACGTCGCCGAGCTCGTCCGGGCCCTGCGCGCACGGTCCGGCGTCGACGCCCGCGTGCGGTGCTTCGGGGCGCCTCGCTCCGAGCAGGGCACGACGGCGTACGGCGAACCCGACTCGCTCTCCGGCGCCAACCCGGCGCTGCGGACCCTCGGCGTGGACCTCGCGATGGTCGACGACTGCGCCGGGGCGGACCTGGTGCACTCGCACACGTGGTACGCCAACATGGCCGGCCACCTCGCGGGCCTGATGCACGACGTCCCGCACGTGCTCTCCGCGCACTCCCTGGAGCCGATGCGGCCCTGGAAGGCCGAGCAGCTGGGCGGCGGCTATGCCCTCTCGAGCTGGGTGGAGAAGACCGCCTACGAAGGCGCCGCCGGGGTCGTCGCGGTCAGCGCAGCCATGCGCGACGACGTGCTGCGCAGCTATCCGGCCGTCGATCCGGCGAAGGTGAGCGTGATCCACAACGGCATCGACACCTCGCAGTGGTCGCCCACGCCCAACCCCGACCGGGTGCGATCGCTCGGGCTGGATCCCGACCGTCGCAGCGTCATCTTCGTCGGCCGGATCACCCGGCAGAAGGGGCTGCCGCTGTTCCTGCGGGCGGTGGAGTCGCTGCCGCCCGACGTGCAGCTGATCCTGTGTGCCGGCGCCCCCGACACCCCGGAGATCGCCGCCGAGGTGCGTGGGCTCGTCGAGGGGCTCGCGGCCACCCGCGACGGTGTCGTCTGGATCGAGGAGATGCTCCCCCGCCCCGACGTCGTCGCGCTGCTGACCGCTGCGACCGTCTTCGCCTGCCCGTCGATCTACGAGCCGCTCGGCATCGTCAACCTCGAGGCGATGGCCTGCGAGACGGCGGTCGTCGCCACCGCGACCGGTGGCATCCCCGAGGTCGTGGTCGACGGGTCGACCGGGTGGCTGGTCCCCATCGAGCAGGCGAGCGACGGCACCGGCACCCCGCTCGACCCCGAGCAGTACGTCGCGGACCTGGGCGCCGCCCTCGTCGACGCCGTCTCCGACCCCGACCGGGCCCGCGCGTTCGGCGTCGCCGGCCGCCAGCGCGCGATCGAGTCGTTCAGCTGGGACGCCATCGCGGAGCGGACCCTGGCGCTC
Source organism: Nocardioides sp. CF8 (assembly GCF_000389985.1). Lineage (NCBI taxonomy): Bacteria > Bacillati > Actinomycetota > Actinomycetes > Propionibacteriales > Nocardioidaceae > Nocardioides > Nocardioides sp. CF8. Next base: position 2,432,594 of record NZ_CM001852.1, on the reverse strand, counting down.
TACCGCTCGTTGCTCTGAGCCGCCGCGTAGACGCGCGGACATTGCGCGCCCGCGTCGGCTCCACCGAGCGTGACCCGCGGCTGGCGTCGGGACCAATGTCCGCGCGTCTGCGGGCCTGTGGATGACGCCTGCGCCGGACACGCGATTCGAGCATGCTCAGCCACATGGACGTCGTCTCCGTGATCGAGCGCTCGGGAGGTCTCTCCTCCCGGGCCGCTCTCATCGCGGCGACCGCACGGCTCGATGTCGACCGGGCGGTCCGCGACGGCAAGATCTTCCGCGCCGGCCACGGTCGCTACGCACTGCCGAGCGTGGGTGAGGCAGCCCGGATCGCGCACGGCGCGAACGGTGTGCTCAGCCTGACCAGCGCCGCCCTCCACCACGGTTGGGAGGTCAAGCTGGCGCCCGACAAGCCACACGTCACCTTCCCGCGCCATCGCAACATCCCCGCGAAGTGGCGGGAGAAGGTGACCATCCACCGAGGCGACCTGATGATCGACGACATCACCGATGGCGCCACCAGCCGCGAGCTCACGCTGACGCAGTGCCTGCGCCTCCTGCCCGACGACGAGGCCCTGGTGATCGCGGACTCCGCGCTGCGTCACGGTGAGGTGGCCACCCTTCGACGAGCCGTCGCCTCTGTCCGCGGACGTGGGCAGGCGAAGGCCCAGCGCATCGGGGAGGGCGCGCGTGGCGAAGCGGCCAATGCCTTCGAGTCCGCGACCCGCGCCATCTGCAACACGGTGCCGGGGTTGCACGTCGAGCCGCAGGTGGTGATCTCCACCCCGACGTGCTGGGCCCGCCCGGACCTGGTCGACCAGGAGCGCAGGCTCGTCGTCGAGTGCGACTCGTTCGAGTGGCACGCAGTGCGAGAGGGCTTCCGCAAGGACGTACGGCGCTACACGCTGCTCGTCGCGGAGGGCTGGACGGTCCTCCGGTTCATCTGGGAGGACGTGATGTTCCGCCCCGAGTGGGTTCGAGACGTGCTCGTCCGCACCGTCGGCGCAGACGCGCGGACATTGGCCCGCACGGCGTGGCCCTTCGCCGCCTGACACCGCGCCAGCCCACGACCAATGTCCGCGCGTCTACGCGCGGACCGAGCGAGCGGTCAGCTGAGCTCGAGACCCGGGTAGAGCGGGTGCTTCTCGAGCAGCTCGTCGGCACCGGCCTGCACGCGGTCGGCGACCCCGTCGGCCAGGGCATAGGACGCCTTGCTGGGGTCGCCCGCCTTGGTGGTGCCGGGCTGGGTGTTGGTGAGCACCTCGACGATCAGCTCGGCGACCCGGTCGAACTCGTCGTGGCCGAAGCCGCGGGTCGTGAGCGCCGGGGTGCCGAGGCGGATGCCGGAGGTGTACCAGGCGCCGTTGGGATCGCTGGGCACCGAGTTGCGGTTGGTGACGACGCCGGCGTCGAGCAGCGCCGACTCGGCCTGCCGACCGGTGAGGCCGTACTTCGTGACGTCGAGCAGCACGATGTGGTTGTCGGTGCCACCGGTGACGAGCTTGGCGTCACGGGTCAAGAAGCCCTCGGCCAGCGACTTCGCGTTGTCGGCGATGTTCTGGGCGTAGGTCTGGAACTCGGGCTGGCGTGCCTCGGCCAGCGCCACGGCCTTGGCCGCCATCACGTGCGACAGCGGGCCACCGAGCACCATCGGGCAGCCGCGGTCGACATCGGCCGCGAACTCCTCCTGCGCCAGCACCATGCCGCCGCGCGGGCCGCGCAGGGACTTGTGGGTCGTGGTCGTGGTGACGTGGGCGAAGGGCACCGGGTTCTCGTCACCGGTGAAGACCTTGCCCGCGACCAGACCGGCGAAGTGGGCCATGTCGACCATCAGCACGGCGCCGACCTCGTCGGCGATCTCGCGCATCTTCGCGAAGTTCACGCGTCGCGGGTACGCCGAGTAGCCGGCCACCAGCACGAGCGGCTTGAACTCCTTGGCCTTGGCGCGCACCACGTCGTAGTCGAGCAGGCCGGTCTCGGGATCGGTGCCGTACTGCTGCTGGTGGAACATCTTGCCGCTGATGTTGGGGCGGAAGCCGTGGGTCAGGTGGCCGCCCGAGTCGAGCGACATGCCGAGCAGGCGCTGGTTGCCGAACTCGTGGCGCAGCGACTCCCAGTCGGCCTCGGACAGCTCGTTGACGTTCTTGGCGCCCAGGCGCTTGAGGGCCGGCGTCTCGATGCGGTTGGCCAGGATCGACCAGAAGGCGACGAGGTTGGCGTCGATGCCCGAGTGCGGCTGCACATAGGCGTACGGCGCCCCGAACAGCTCACGGGCGTGCTCGGCGGCCAGCGACTCGACGGTGTCGACGTTCTGGCAGGCGGCGTAGAAGCGGTGCCCGACGGTGCCCTCGGCGTACTTGTCGCTGAACCAGGTGCCCATGGTCAGCAGCACGGCCGGGGACGCGTAGTTCTCCGAGGCGATCAGCTTGAGCGAACCTCGCTGGTCGGCCAGCTCCTGTCGCGTGGCGGCCGCGATTCGCGGCTCGACCGACTCGATGACCTTGAGGGCCTGCTCGTAGGCACCGGAAGTGAGCTGGGAGATGGAGGCATCCGTCATGCCCTCAGCCTAGAGGCCCGGACGGGCAGGATGGACATCGAGCCTGCTCGGCAGTCGGTGTGACGTGCGCCGCACACGGACGGCAAAACCCGCATGAACTCCACATGCCCATCTCACTATGTGGCGCCACGTCTCTCATCATGAGATTTCGCCTTGTCGGGAGAGTGTCCGAGCGTTGAGACTCCTTGACATGACTCTTGCTGTGACTTCCAAGTTCCTCGTGGTTCGACGCCACGTGGACTTCGGTCGTACTCGCAGCTCGATGTGTTGGCATCGCTGATTCGCCGCCCAGTCACCCGCACGTCACCGCGCTCACCGTCGCGCGCGGCCCTCAGCGAACAGGATCACCCCCCTCATGCCTGACCTCCGCTTCAAGCCAGAGCCTGCCCAGCACACCGAGATCCCGCGCCCCAAGCGCGCCGAGGGTCAGTGGGCGCTGGGCTACACCGAGCCGCTGAACAAGAACGAGCAGTCCAAGAAGGACGACGACCCGCTCAACGTTCGCAACCGGATCCTCTACACCTATTCCAAGCGCGGCTTCGACTCCATCGATCCGGCCGACCTGCGTGGTCGCTTCCGCTGGATGGGGCTCTACACCCAGCGCGCCCCCGGCTTCGACGGCGGCAAGACCGCGCAGCTGGAGGAGGAGGAGCTCGACGACCGCTTCTTCATGATGCGCGTGCGCACCGACGGGCAGATCCTCGATGCCGAGGCCCTGCGCGCACTCGGTGAGGCCTCGACGGCCTACGCCCGCAACACCGCGGACATCACCGACCGCAACAACATCCAGTACCACTGGATCGACATCGTCGACGTGCCCGCGATCTGGGAGCGCCTGGAGGCGGCCGGCCTCACCACGGTCGAGGCCTGCGGCGACGGCCCCCGCCCCTTCCTGGGCTCGCCGGTGGCCGGGATCGCCAAGGACGAGATCATCGACGGCTCCGAGGCGCTCGCCGAGATCAAGCGGCGTGCACTGGACAACCCGGCGTTCTCCAACCTGCCGCGCAAGTTCAAGACCGCGCTGACCGGGCACCCCAGCCACGACGTCGCGCCCGAGATCAACGACGTGTCGTTCGTCGCGACCGTCCACCCCGAGCACGGCCCCGGTTTCGACCTCTGGGCCGGCGGTGGTCTCTCGACCAACCCGATGCTCGCGCACAAGCTCGGCGTCTGGATCCCGCTGGACGAGGTCGCCGACGCATGGGAGGGCGTGGCCGGCATCTTCCGCGACTACGGCTACCGCCGCCTGCGCTCGAAGGCCCGCCTGAAGTTCCTGCTGGCCGACTGGGGCGTCGAGAAGTTCCGTGAGGTGCTCGAGAACGAGTACCTCCACCGCAAGCTGATCGACTGCACCTCCCCGGCTGCGCCCGTGCACCAGGGCGACCACGTCGGGATCCACGAGCAGAAGGACGGCAAGTTCTTCATCGGCGCGACCCCGGTCGTGGGCCGCATCGACGGCACCACGCTCACCGCTCTCGGCGACCTGGTCGAGCAGTACGGCGCCCGCGGCGCCCGCCTCACGGCGTACCAGAAGCTCGTCGTGATCGGCGTCGACGGTGCTGACACCGAGGCCTTCGCTGAGGGCCTGGAGAAGATCGGTCTGACCGCTCGCCCGAGCAACTGGCGCCGCCGCACGATGGCGTGCACCGGCATCGAGTTCTGCAAGCTGGCCATCGTGGACACCAAGGAGCGTTCGCGCGCCCTGGTCACGGAGCTGGAGAAGCGGTTCCCCGAGCTGGACACGCCGATCTCGGTCAACGTCAACGGCTGCCCCAACGCCTGCGCCCGCACCCAGGTCGCCGACATCGGCCTCAAGGGCATGCTGGTGCTCGACCAGGACGGCAACCAGGTCGAAGGCTTCCAGGTGCACCTCGGTGGCGCCCTCGGACTCAGCTCCACCTTCGGCCGCAAGCTGCGTGCCCACAAGATCACCAGCGCCGGCCTCGACGACTACATCACCAACGTCGTGCAGGCCTACCTCGCCGATCGCACCCCGGACGAGCTGTTCGCCGACTGGGTCGCACGGGCCGACGAAGTGCACCTGCGCGGCGAGTCCGTCGTGGAAGTCGTCTGACATGAGCGAGCGAGCGGCTGCCCAGCACTGCCCCTACTGCGGGGAGACGACGTTGTGGCCGCGCGAGGACGGGTGGGAGTGCCGCTCCTGCCTGCGTGCCTTTGCCGTCACGTATCTCGGCATGATCCCCAGAGGAGGTGGCGAACGATGAGTCTGTCCACCCAGGCTGCCCGCGACTTCAAGGGCACACACACGGCCGGCCGCACGCCGGAGGAGCTCCGCGAGCTCGTCTCGCACGTCGGCGCCGAGCTCGAGCTCGCGCCCGCCGAGAACATCATCGAGTGGGCCGTCGCGACCTTCGGCGACCGCTTCTGCGTGACCTCGTCGATGGGTGACGCGGTGCTCGCGCACCTCGCGGCCAAGGTCGCCCCCGGCCTGGACGTGGTCTTCCTCGACACCGGCTACCACTTCGTCGAGACCATCGGCACGCGCGACGCCGTCGAGGCCACGCTGCCGGTCAACCTGATCACCATCCGACCCGAGCTGAGCGTCGCCGAGCAGGACGCGACGTACGGCAAGGACCTCTACAAGACCGATCCCGACCTGTGCTGCAAGCTGCGCAAGGTCCAGCCGCTGGCGGACTCGCTCGCCGGCTACGACGCGTGGGCGACCGGCCTGCGCCGCGCGGAGACCCACAACCGCGTCATCGCACCGGTGATCGGCTGGGACGCCCGCAAGGGCAAGGTCAAGGTCTCCCCGCTCGCGCGCTGGAGCGACGAGCAGATCGAGACCTACATCGCCGACAACGGCGTGCTGGTCAACCCGCTGGTCTACGACAACTACCCCAGCATCGGTTGCTGGCCGTGCACCCGGCGCGTCGCTCCCGGCGACGATCCGCGCAGCGGGCGCTGGGCGGGCACGAACAAGACCGAGTGCGGGATCCACTCATGAGCTCCACCCCCAACGACAAAGGCGTCGATTCGCACACCACCACCCGAGATGGGAGGCCCAGCTGATGGCCGCTCCTGCATTGGTTGCCCTGGCTCACGGAAGCCGCGACCCTCGCTCCGCCGCAACGATCAAGGCCCTCGTGGCCGAGGTCAAGACGATGCGCCCCGACCTGCGCATCGAGACGGCGTTTCTCGACCTGTCCAAGCCGTCCTTCGACACGGTGGTCGACCGACTGGTGAAAGCAGGGTTCGACGAGATCGTCGTGGTGCCGCTGCTCCTGACCGAGGCGTTCCACGCCAAGGTCGACGTCCCGGGCGCGATCGCTGCCGCCACCTCGCGCCACGAGGGGCTCAAGATCCGCGCGACCCGCGTGCTGGGCATGGAGGCTGCGTTCCTCGAGGTGCTCGACGTCCGCCTGCGTGAGGCGCTCAAGGAGGCCCGGGTGCGTGAGCTCGACGCTCTCGTGCTCGCCGCCGCCGGCTCGTCGGACCCCCTCGCCAACCAGGCTGTCGCCCGACTCGCCCGCACCTGGGGCACCCGCCACAAGCTGCCGGTGACGGCCGCCT
>NZ_CM001852.1:2418854-2426420 GCF_000389985.1 Nocardioides sp. CF8 | reverse complement strand
GTGCGCGCCTTCCGGGCCGAGGGCCGCCGACACATCGCTGTCGCGTCGTTCTTCCTCGCGCCGGGCTTCCTGCCCGACCGGGCTGCCGAGCTCGCGATCGAGGCCGGGGCGGTCGCCGTCTCCGAGCCGCTCGGTGCCCACCCCGAGGTCGCGCGCGCCATCCTGGCTCGCTACGCCGTCGGTGCCGTGGAGCTCGTGCCGGTCTGATCGACACTGCCCCACCAGCACGTCCCCGGTCGCCCGGTTCCGCTCACGCGGGGCCGGGCGACTGTCTTCTGGTCACCCGACGAGCCGGGCCAGCAGGTGCTCGAGCTGGCGGGCGGGATCCGCCGTCATGCCGCCGTGCACGGGCCCGGGTTGCAGGACGGTGCTCTTCGGCGCCTTCAGGAAGCCGAACCGCTGGCCCGGCGACTGCAGGGCGGCCGCACCGCCGCGGGCGTCGCCCCGGCAGACACCCTCGACGAAGGCGAGCGCCGCACACACCGCATCCACGTCGAGGCGCGGGTCGAGGGCACCCAGCCGGTCGCGGTCGCACTGCCAGGCCACGTCGAGGAAGTCGGCAGCCTGGCAGTAGAGCACCACCCCGACGTTGACGAACTCCTCACGCTCAGGGCGCGGGACGCAGCGCAGGGCGACGTACTGATAGGCGAGGCGGCTCATGACGGCGCCCCCGGCAGCCAGGCGCGCGTGGCGAGGCGCGCGGTCAGGAAGGCGACGTACGCCGCTCGGAGCTCTGCGGCGCTCTCGGCGCCGGGCACGGGTTCGAGCCAGGCGTCCGGCACCTGCGCGACCACGTCGGCGAAGACGCCCTCGTCGAGCAGAGCCCGGATCCGCGCGTCGGCGTCCGGCACCTCCGCGGCACAGCCGGCCATGACGTGGTCGGTGATGTCCCACGGCTGTCGGGCGAACCGCTGGGGGTCGCTCACTCCCCCGGACCACCCGTGGTGGAAGTAGAGGGAGGCGCCGTGGTCGATCACCCAGAGCTCGCCGTGCCACACGAGCAGGTTGGGGTTCTTCCACGACCGGTCGACGTTGGCGGTGAACGCATCCAGCCAGAGCACGGTGGCCGCCTCGGCGGCGGAGGTGCTGAGCTCGCCGTCGTAGCCGAAGGAGCCGGGCAGGAAGTCGACCCCGAGGTTGAGCCCGACGCTCTTGGTGAGCAGGTCCTGCACCTCCTCGTCGGCCTCGTAGCGGGCGATCTCGGCATCGAGGTCGAGCGCGACCAGGCGCGGCGTGCGCAGCCCGATCCTGGTGGCGAGCTCACTGACGATGACCTCGGCCACCAGCACCTTGAGCCCCTGGCCCGCGCCGCGGAACTTGCAGACGTAGGTGCCGAGGTCGTCGGCCTCGACGATGCCGGGCAGGCTGCCGCCCTCGCGCAGGGGCGTGACGTAGCGGGTGACGTCGACCACCGGCAGGCCGGTGGCCGGCTTCGCAGTCGTGCTCACGCGACCGGCGCCTCGTCGGCGAGCCGTCGCTCCTGCTCCTCGACATCGAAGTCGGCCACCGGCCACTGCAGGTCGAGACCGCGCAGGGCGTCGAGCAGGAGCTGGGCGACCGCGAGGTTGCGGAACCACTTCTTGTCGGCCGGGATCACGTGCCAGGGCGCGACCCCGGTGTTCGTGCGTTCGAGGGCGATCTCGTAGGCCTCGCGGTAGGCCGGCCACAGCGCCCGCTCGTCGAGGTCGCCGGGGTTGAACTTGTAGTGCTTCTCGGGGTTGTCGAGTCGCTCCTGGAGGCGGGCCTTCTGCTCGTCGGCGCTGATGTGGAGCATGCACTTGACCAGCGTCGTGCCCTCGGCCACGAGCCTGGCCTCGAAGTCGTTGATGGCGCCGTACCGCCGCTCGATCTCCTCGGGCTCGGCGAACCCGCGCACCTTGGCGATCAGCACGTCCTCGTAGTGCGAGCGGTCGAAGACGCCGACGTAGCCGGGCGCCGGCACACCCTTCTCGATCCGCCAGAGGAAGTCGTGCGCCTTCTCCTCGTCGGTCGGTGCCTTGAAGCTGGTGATCCGCACGCCCTGCGGGTCGATCAGGCCGACGGCGTGCCGCAGCACCCCGCCCTTGCCCGAGGTGTCCATGCCCTGGAGCACGAGCAGCACCCGCCGCTCGGAGCCGGCGGTCCGCTCGGCCCACAGGCGCTCCTGCAGGTCGGCCAGCTCGGTGGCCATGGCCGCCAGCGCCGCCTCGCCGTCGGCCTTCTTCCCCGTGAACCCGGGCGCGGCGTCCGTCTCGATGGCACTCAGGTCAACGGGGCCGGGGCTGAGGCGGAGCTGGGCGGCGATCGCGTCGGTCATGGGCACATCATCGCGCACCGAGGAGGCGCTGCTCGTCAGGCCAGGACGCGGCGTACGTCGAGGGTGCAGCCGACGACGGTCGCCACCGAACTGTCCGTCTGGGGCTCGTCGAACCACACCCCCTGCTCGAAGCCGAGCTTGTCGAGCACCCGCAGGCTGGCCGCATTGCGGTGGTCGGGAGCGGCGAAGTAGGCGGCCGCGGCCGGCAGCCGGTGCTGGGTCTTCAGCATCCAGGCCCAGAGGATCGGCACCCCCAGTCCACGCCCGACCCACTCCGGCTCACCGATCGCGTAGTCCATCCCGATCGCGTCCGGGTCGGGAGCCAGCAGCGCGTACTCGGGATAGTCGCCGATGCGGTAGTCCTGCACGAAGCCCACCGAACGGCCGTTGACCTCGGCCACCCAGATCCGCGTCGGGCTGGTGCCGTCGATGTCCGCGGAGTATTGCTCGGTGACGCGCTCCAGGGTCGGTTCACCGTCGGCTGCCCACCACTGGAGCACGTGCGGTTGCTGGCGCCACTGCGCCACCTTGGGCAGGTCGCCGCGGGTCATGGGCCGCAGCGTCACGGCCCGGTCGTGGTCGATCAGGAACTTCTTGACCTCACCGGACAGGTCGAGAGGCACCGGCACGCCGCTGAGCGAGCCGGCCGTCCGGACCGCGGCAGCCCGCCAGGACTCCCCGTCTCGCACCACACCCGACAGCTCGTGGCCCCGGTCGGCGATCGTCAGCCGGATGGTCATGGGCGCTCGTCCGGGCCGGGCAGCAGTCGGGGCATGAGCCGAGACTAGAACTCCTCGTCGGGCTCTGCATCCAGTCGCAGCTCGTCCTTGACGATCGCGAACGCCATCCCGGCGCCGTAGCCCTTGCGTGCGAGCATCCCCACAAGTCGCTGGGTCGCCTTCTGCTGCTCGAGGCCACGGACGGAGCGCAACTTCTTGCGTACCAGCACCCGGGCAGCGGCAGCCTCGTCGTCCGGGTCGATCTGGTCGAGGGCGTCACGAGCGACCTCGTCGTCGATGCCCTTGCGGCGCAGCTCGTGGGCCAGCGCACGTCGGGCCAACCCCTTGCCCGGCTGTCGCGACTCGATCCACGCCCGGGCGAAGGCCTCGTCGTCGATCAGGCCGACCTCTTCGAAGCGGTCGAGCAGGCGCTCGGCCAGCTCGGCCGGCACCTCCTTCTTCGCCAGCTTGTCGGCCAGCTCCTTGCGCGAGCGGGCCTGGCCGGTGAGGGCGTCGAGGAGGATCTTGCGCGCAACGGCCTCCGGGTCCGCGGGCGGTCCGAGGGCGACCTTGTCGGGCGGCGGCGGAGCCGACGAGGGCTCTCGGGTGCGACCCGTCGCCCGCTCCGTCGACCGGGCGCGAGAGGCGCCGGACTTGCGCCGCGGGCGGCCTGTCGGCACCCGCTCGAACGGCTCGTCGGGCTCGTCCGACTCCGCGGCTCCGGACTTGGACAACCGGGACGAGCGAGTCCAGGCCTCGACCCCGGCGTGGACGTCTCCTGCCCACGCCGGCGCCGGCCGGTCCTCGCTCACCACACCCGTCCTCGCAGTTCATCCGCGCCGGCCCCTGGTTCCGCGGGGCCGGCTGCGCGGTCAGAAGTCACTCACACCGATCGGCTCGTCGGAGAGCTCGTCGGCCGGGGTGTCGACCTGCGGCCCGACGCCGAGCTTCTCCAGGATCTTCTTCTCCAGCTCGTTGGCCAGGTCGGGGTTGTCCTTGAGGAAGGTGCGGGCGTTCTCCTTGCCCTGCCCGAGCTGGTCGCCCTCGTAGGTGTACCAAGCGCCGGCCTTGCGGACCAGGCCCGCCTCGACACCGACGTCGATGAGGCCACCCTCGCGGCTGATGCCCTTGCCGTACATGATGTCGAACTCCGCCTGCTTGAACGGCGGGGCGACCTTGTTCTTCACGACCTTGACGCGGGTGCGGTTGCCGACCATGTCGGTGCCGTCCTTGAGCGTCTCGATGCGGCGCACGTCGAGGCGCACCGAGGAGTAGAACTTCAGCGCCTTGCCACCGGTGGTGGTCTCGGGCGAGCCGAACATGACGCCGATCTTCTCGCGCAGCTGGTTGATGAAGATCATCGTCGTCTTGGAGTTGTTGAGAGCACCGGTCATCTTGCGCAGTGCCTGGCTCATCAGTCGGGCCTGGAGACCGACGTGGCTGTCGCCCATCTCGCCCTCGATCTCGGCCCGGGGCACCAGCGCGGCCACCGAGTCGATCACGATCAGCGACAGGGCGCCGGAACGGATCAGCATGTCGGCGATCTCGAGCGCCTGCTCACCGGAGTCGGGCTGGGAGACCAGCAGGGCGTCGGTGTCGACACCCAGCGCCTTGGCGTAGTCGGGGTCGAGGGCGTGCTCGGCGTCGATGAAGGCCACGATGCCGCCGGCCCGCTGGGCATTGGCCACCGCGTGCAGGGCGACCGTGGTCTTTCCGGAGGACTCCGGACCGTAGATCTCCACGACACGGCCGCGGGGCAGCCCGCCGAGACCGAGCGCGACGTCGAGCGCGATGGAACCGGTGGGAATCACCTCCAGCGGGGCACGGATCTCGTCGCCCAGTCGCATGACCGAGCCCTTGCCGAACGACTTCTCGATGTTGGCGAGCGCTGCATCCAGCGCCTTCTCGCGATCTCCACCAGCCATGTGCGTGTCCTTCTCTACGTGTCGGATGTCAGGTACGTCTGCGACGCTAGAGCGAGCCACCGACATCCCCTGATCAGGGAGGTCGAACCTGTGGAGAACCTCGGTCCCGCGTCGTACCTGTGGACACAATCTAACCCGAACGTCTGTTCGATGCGCTGTTCGCCCCCGGCGTGTCGCCCGGATCAGGCGCGGCCGTCGCGACGTGTCGCGAGCCCGGCCGCGACGACGACCGCTCCGAGCAGCGCGGCGAAGGCGGCCAGCATCGGATAACCGAGCTCCTGGACGATCACCCCGGCGAGCGCTCCCCCGCCCGCGGCCGTCAGGGACATCGCCATGTCGGAGGTGCCCTGGACGTCCGTGCGCGCGGACAGCGGCGTACGGTCCGCGATGATCGTCGAGGCCGCGACCGTCGCGAAGGACCAGCCGAGGCCGAGCAGGAAGAGCCCGGCGAAGATCTGCCACGAGCTCCCCTCGGGCGCCGAGCCGCACAGAGCCAGCGACGCCAGCAGCGTCAGTCCGCCGGCCGCCAGCACCGACGAGCGTCCCCAGCGATCGGCGGCGAGACCGACGAGCGGTGAGAACGCGAACATGCCGAGCACGTGCAGCGAGATCACGAAGCCGATGACGTGCAGGTGTGCGCCGCCGTGCTCCATGTGCAGCGGCGTCATGATCATCACGGTCACCATCGCCGCGTGCGCGCAGGCCATGCCGACCACGGCCGCGCCGACGGCCGGCACGTCGCGCACCGTGGCGGTGAAGCGCGACCACGACCGGGTGGGGACGTCGCCCGCGGCGACCGGTGCCATCGACTGCGCGACGAGGAGCGGATCCGGCTTGAGGCGTACGGCGAGCACGCCGGCCGCCACCACGAGCGCGACCGCGCCGATGGCGAACCCGCCGGTGAGCTCGGGGATGCCGACGGACCGCGCGAAGGAGGCGCCAACACCGGTCAGGTTGGGGCCGGCGACCGCGCCGATGGTGGTGGCCCACACGACGACGGACAACGCACGGGCGCGCGTCTCCTCGGGCGCGAGGTCGGTGGCGGCGTAGCGCGAGCCGGAGTTGGCTGCCGTGGTCGCACCGAGGAGGACGGCACCGACGAGCAGCACCAGCATCGAGTCGACCACACCGGCGACGACGGCCAGCACGGCGCCGGCAGCGCCGAGCAGGTAGCCGGTGACGAGGCCGATCCGGCGCCCGCGGGCGCGCATCAACCGCGCGAGCAGGAAGGCGGCGGCCGCCGTGCCGAGCACCTGGAAGGTCTGGGCCAGGCCGGCCATGCTCTCGCTGCCGGAGATGTCGCGCGCGAGCAGCGAGGCGGTCGCGACGCCGATCGTCACGCCGACCGCCCCGACTGCCTGCGAGACGACGAGCGTGCGGATCGTGCGGGTCTGGACGGCCTCGATGTCGACGAGGGTCGTCGTCGTCATGCGGCGCTGATCGGCGCGGTGCCGAAGGCGATGTTGAAGCGGTCGCACCAGATGACGACCGACTTCAGCCCGGCGAGGTCGGCCCCGGCCGGGATCTCGTAGTTCTGGTTGCCGTGGGTCGCCTTGAGGCCTCCGAGCGCGACGTAGCGACCATCGTCGTAGGAGCCCCAGTCACCCCCGCTGGGTCGGTCGCTGAGCCAGACGTGGAGATCAGGCCCGTCGGAGCTGGCCAGGCCCTCGATGCGGACGAACCGGCGGCCGTCGGCGAGCTCCAGCAGGCGGACCGCCCCCGCGGTCGCGTGCTCGGCGTCGACGAACGTGCCGGCGCCGAGCTCCCGGTCCGTGGGCGTGGTGGTGGGCTTATCGACCGGAGTGGCCGACTCCGTCTGGTCGGCTCCTGAGGTGGCTGTCGGCACGGCCTCGTCGACGGTGCTGCTGGTGAGGATGCGCCAGGGCTGGAACAGCCACGCCCCGACCCCGACGACCAGCACCGCGGCCACGACCGCGGCGCTGATCCAGTTGCCCTTGGTCATGCCAGCCATGGTCTCACCGTTCCCGGTCGGGCAGCTCGAGCGTGCGCCACACGGCCTGCCACACCTGCTTGGGCGCGACGCCCGCGTCGAGGGCCTCGACCGCGGTCCGGCTGCCGAGCTCGCCGATCACGAACAGCTCGGCCCAGGTCCGTGAGCTCGCCCGCCCGAGGGCGTGGTCGAGGCGGTCCCAGAACTCGGTGTGCCTCATGCGCGCACCGCCGACAGCTCGAGCCACGAGTCGGCGTTCTTCCGTCCGGCCTCGTGGGCGATCTCGACGTCGCGCCAGCCCGCGTCGGCGACGACGGTGGCCAGCGCATCGGCGCGCCAGTAGGTGAAGTGGCGCGGGCTGCTGATCGAGCCGTGCGTCGACCAGCCCTCCCCGTCGCCCTCCTTGACCGAGATGCGCAGCAGGCCACCGGGTCGCACGACCGCGGCGAGGCGTGCGATCACGGTGGGCAGGTCTCTCCGAGCGACGTGCAGCAGCGAGGCGTTGGCCCACACAGCGGCGTACGGGCCCTCGGGCGAAGCCAGGTCGTCGGTGAGCGGGTCGAGGACGTCGGCGTCGTGCCCCTGGGCCCGGAGCAGGGCGACGAAGCCGGGCGTGATGTCGGTACGGCGCACGCGCAGCCCCAGCTCCTCCATCAGCCGCGCGTCCCGCCCGCC
>NZ_CM001852.1:2377701-2418786 GCF_000389985.1 Nocardioides sp. CF8 | reverse complement strand
AGCACGCGCGCGCCTGCGCCGAGCTGTTGGGCGAAGGCCCCGATGTCGCGGCGGACCGAGTCGGGCATCGTGGCGCCGTTGCCGGCATAGGCCGCCGCGTCGAGGTGGTAGGCGGCGACCGTGTCGTCGGTGTGACTCATGCGCGCACGTCGTGGACGTGGTGGACCACGTCGTGCAAGTGGTAGAGCCCGAGCGTCTCGATCGTGAACGCGCTGCCGTTGGAGCGCACCCCGGTCCGACCGATGGTCTCGGGGGTCACGGTGGAGTAGAGGCCGGCGACGTGACCGGCGGCCTCGATCAGGTCGACGTCGACCTCGGCCGGGTCCTGCTCGTCGTACCTCGATGCGATCGCGGTCTCGTCCTGGTCCCAGTTGGCGAAGGTCGGCGCGTCCTGGGTCAGCATCAGCGTGACGCGCTCGCCGAAGATCCGGTGGACGTCGCGGACGTGGCAGGCGTACTCGAGCGGCGACCAGACGTCCGGCTGCGGGCGCTCGCGGACATCGGCGCGCCGCAGCACCGCGGAGAACGCCATCGCCGTGTCGTGGAGCAGGCCCGGCACCGCTGCCAGCGTCTGCGCCGCGGGGTCGAACCCGCACTCGTCGCACTGCTGCTCGAGGACCCAGGTCCAGTCCTTGGTGTCGGGCGCGATGGGCTCAGGCATGGCGCCATCCTCGCAGTCGGGCAAGGCGATCCGCGAACGGGTTCCTGCCACGGTGCGGCACGATGGCGCCATGCTGATCCGCCCCGCCGAAGCCGACGACCTGACCGCGATCACCGCCATCTACAACCACGAGGTGGACCAGGGCGTGGCGACCTTCGACACCGAGCACCGACCGGTCAGCGCGTGGGCGACCCACCTCGCCGACGGCGAGCCGCTCCTCGTCGCGGCCGACGACGCGGGCGTCCACGGCTACGCCAGCGCCTTCCCCTACCGCCCCAAGCTCGGCTACAGGTTCACCCGCGAGGCCTCGATCTACGTCACGCCGACAGGACAGGGCCAGGGCGTGGGGCGCCGGTTGTACGTCGACCTGCTGGCCGACCTCGAGAGCAGGGGCATGCACCTCGTGCTGGCCGCGGTGGCGCTGCCCAACCCCGCCAGCCTCGCGCTGCACACCGCCTGCGGGTTCGAGGAGGTCGGCACGATGCGCGAGGTCGGCCACAAGCACGACCGCTGGATCGATGTGACCTGGTTGCAGAAGAAGCTGTCGTGAGCGACGACTTCGCGCAGGTGCGGGCGACGTACGACACGGTCGCTGCCGACTACGCCGCGCGCTTCCCGGCCACCGAGCCCGAGGACGCGCTCGAGCTGGCCGTGATCGACCACTTCGTCACTCGCTTGGGCCCGCAGCCCACCGTGCTCGACGCCGGTTGCGGGACCGGCCGGATGAGCCGCTACCTCGCCGACCGGGGTTGCCGGACCGTCGGGCTCGACCTCTCCCCCGGCATGGTCGCGATGGCGCGGCGAGACCACCCGAACCTCTCGTTCAGCGTCGGTTCGATCGTGGGCCTGCCGTACGCCGATGGGTGCTTCGACGCCGCGATGTACTGGTACTCGGTGATCCACTCCCCCGACGAGCTCCTGCCCCGGATCGTCGCCGAGGCCGCGCGCGTCGTCCGCCCGGGAGGTCACGTGCTGATCGCCTTCCAGGTCGGGAGCGGGTCCCGCGACGTGGCGAACGGCTACCGCGCGCTCGGCCACGACGTGACGCTCACCCGGTTCCACCGGTCGCTGACGCAGATGGCCGACGCGCTCGAGGACGGCGGGTTCGGCGTCGTTGTCCGGCTGGAGCGCGGGCCCGGACCCGAGGAGAAGGACCCGCAGGGGTTCGTCGTCGCACGGGGCTCAGCGTAGGGACAACGTCAATCGAGATCTGTGGAAGTGTGCGTCGCGTGACCGCGACCCCCGACCGCCGCCTCGGGGTGCTGATGCTCGCCGCGGCCGCCGGGACCAACGTCCCGACACCGCTGCTGCTGGTCTACCGCGACGAGCTGGACATGACCGACCAGTCGCTGACGGCGATCTTCGGCGTCTATGCGCTGGGGCTGATGATCGCGCTGGCCGTCGCCGGCCAGGCGGCGGACCGCTGGGGGCGCCGGCGGGTGGTGCTGCCGGCCGCGCTCGGCTCCGGCCTCGCGTCGCTGTTCTTCATCCTGGCGCAGGACAGCGAGGGCCTGCTCTACCTCGCGCGCTTCCTGCAGGGCGCCGTCTCGGGCACCGTGTTCAGCGTCGGCAGCGCCTGGCTCGTGGAGTCGGCGGCGCGGCGGGGCAGCACGGCCGGGCCGCGGGTCGCCGCCGTCACGATGACCGGCGGCTTCGCGATCGGACCGGCGGTTGCCGGGGTCATCGGCGAGTGGGGCCCGTGGCCGCTGGTGCTCCCCTACCTGCTGCACGTCGCCGCGCTGGCGCTGGCCGTGTTCCTGGCGTGGACGGTCGAGGAGACCCTCAGCCGCACGCACGCGGAGCAGCACACCGTCCGGCCGGGCGCGTTCCGCGACGGCGAGCTGCGCACCTTCCTGCTGGTCATCGCACCGCTCGCCATCTGCGTCTACGCATTCCCGGCGAGCGCGGTCGGCGGGCTGCCGGTGCTGATCGGCTTCCCGGTCGCCCCGGTCGCGCTGACCGGCCTGCTCGCCGGCCTCACCCTGGGCGCGGGCGCCCTCGCGGCTCCGCTGCAAGGACGGTTGGGAGAGCGTACGGCGCCGATCGCCGCCCTCTGCGGTGTCATCGGGTTCGGCGGATCCGCGCTCGCGGCATCGGTCCCGTCGCTGCTCCTGCTGGCGGTCCCCGCCTCCGTCGTGCTCGGTGCAGGCGGCGGACTGGCACTGGCAGCCAGCCTCGCGCGCCTGCCCGCGGTGGCGTCCGACGGTCGGCTCGGCTCTGTGTCGTCCGCGCTGTATGCCGTCGCCTACATCGGCTTCGGCTTCCCCCTGCTGCTCGCCGCCCTGTCGGAGCAGGTGCCGACCGCCGCGCTGCTGGCCGGGCTGGCCGTCGTGTGCACCGGGCTGGCGGTCCAGCAGGCCGCGCACGCCCGTCGCTGAGCCCACTTCCCCGTCATTGTCGGTGCCGTAGGCCAGACTTGGGCCCATGTCCGCCCTCGACCACTTCAGCGCCCCGACGCGAACGTGGTTCGAGGCTGCCTTCGCGGCGCCGACGCCGGCCCAGGCAGGCGCCTGGGACGCGATCGCCCACGGCAAGCACGCACTGGTCGTCGCACCCACCGGCAGTGGCAAGACGCTCAGCGCGTTCCTCTTCGCGATCGACAAGCTCCTCACCGCGGGTCCGCCCGAGGAGAAGACCAAGCGCACCCGGGTGCTCTACATCAGCCCGCTCAAGGCTCTGGCCGTCGACGTCGAACGCAACCTCCGCGCGCCGCTGACCGGCATCCGGCATACGGCCGACCGGCTCCAGACACCGCTGCCCGAGGTGACGGTGGGCCTCCGGTCCGGTGACACGAGCCCGGCTGACCGGCGCCGGCTCTCGACCCGCCCGCCCGACATCTTGATCACGACCCCCGAGTCGCTGTTCCTGATCCTGACCAGCCAGGCGCGCGAGACGCTGCGTGGCATCGAGACGGTGATCATCGACGAGGTCCACGCCGTCGCCGGCACCAAGCGCGGCGCCCACCTCGCGCTCACCCTCGAGCGGCTCGACGCCCTGCTCGACCGGCCGGCCCAGCGCATCGGGCTCAGCGCCACCGTGCGCCCGCTCGAGGAGGTCGCCCGCTTCCTCGGCGGCACCGCCCCGGTCGAGATCGTCGCGCCGCCCTCGACCAAGGAGTGGGACCTCACGGTCGTCGTCCCGGTCGAGGACATGACGATGCCCGGTGAGTACGACGAGGAGTCGGGCGATCCCGGTCGCGCCACCAGCATCTGGCCACACGTCGAGGAGCACGTCGTCGACCTGATCGAGCAGCACCGCTCGACCATCGTCTTCGCCAACTCGCGGCGGCTGGCCGAACGCCTCACCGCGAGGCTCAACGAGATCGCCACGGACCGTGCCTCGGCGGCGGTCGAGGAGGGCGCCCAGCGCCCGTCACGAGACCCCGCGGACCAACCCGCCCAGATCATGGCCCAGTCCGGGGCGAGCTCGGGCGCCGAGACGATCATCGCCAAGGCCCATCACGGCTCGGTGTCCAAGGAGCAGCGCGGCATCATCGAGGACGATCTCAAGCGCGGACGGCTGCCGGCCGTGGTCGCCACGAGCAGCCTCGAGCTCGGCATCGACATGGGTGCGGTCGACCTCGTCATCCAGATCGAGTCGCCGCCGAGCGTGGCCAGTGCGTTGCAGCGGGTCGGCCGGGCCGGGCACCAGGTCGGCGAGGTCAGCCGCGGCGTCCTGTTCCCGAAGCACCGGGGCGACCTCGCGCAGACGGCTGTCTCGGTGCAGCGCATGCTCACGGGCACCATCGAGAAGCTCCGGGTGCCGACCAACCCGCTCGACGTGCTGGCGCAGCAGGTCGTGGCGGCGACCGCCATGGAGGACTGGTCGGTCGACGAGTTCTTCGACCTCACGCGGCGCGCTGCGTCGTACTCCAACCTCCCGCGCAGTGCCTTCGACGCCACCCTCGACCTCCTGAGCGGGCGCTACCCGAGCGAGGAGTTCGCCGAGCTGCGACCACGCATCGTGTGGGACCGCGTCAACGGCACGATCTCCGGGCGACCCGGCGCCCAGCGGCTCGCCGTCACCAGTGGCGGCACGATCCCCGACCGCGGGCTGTTCGGGGTCTTCCTCGTCGGCGAGAAGGCCAGCCGGGTCGGTGAGCTGGACGAGGAGATGGTCTACGAGTCCCGCGTCGGCGACGTCTTCGCCCTGGGCGCGACCAGCTGGCGGATCGAGGACATCACCCACGACCGGGTGCTCGTCACGCCCGCGCCCGGCATCCCCGGCCGGCTGCCGTTCTGGAAGGGGGACACCCTCGGCCGGCCCGCCGAGCTGGGCGCCGCCATCGGCGCCTTCACCCGTGGCCTGCTCACGCAGAGCCAGGACGCCGCCCGCGCCACCGTCGGCGCGGCCGGGCTCGACGCCTACGCCGCGGCCAACCTCGTCACCTACGCCAATGAGCAGCGCGAGGCGACCAACGTCGTGCCGAGCGACACCCAGATCGTGGTGGAGCGCTTCCGCGACGAGCTCGGCGACTGGCGACTCGTCGTCCACTCCCCCTACGGCACGCCCCTGCATGCTCCGTGGGCGCTGGCGATCAACGCGCGCCTGCGCGAGCGCTACGACATCGACGGCCAGGCGATGGCCTCCGACGACGGCATCGTCATCCGCATCCCCGACACCGACCAGGAGCCGCCGCTCGGCGACCTGATCGTCTTCGAGCCCGAGGAGATCGAGCAGCTCGTCACCCAGGAGGTCGGCGGCTCGGCGCTGTTCGCCAGCCGCTTCCGCGAGTGCGCCGCGCGCGCCCTGCTGCTCCCCCGTCGTGACCCCGGCCGTCGCAGCCCGCTGTGGCAGCAGCGCCAGCGCAGCGCCCAGCTGCTCGAGGTCGCCTCGAAGTACCCCAGCTTCCCGATTGTGCTCGAGGCGATCCGCGAGTGCCTGCAGGACGTCTACGACCTGCCGGCCCTCACCGCCCTGCTCGGCCGGATCCAGCGCCGCGAGGTCACCGTCGTCGACGTCGCCACCCAGACGCCGAGCCCCTATGCCCGCAGCCTGCTGTTCGGGTACGTCGCCCAGTTCGTCTACGAGGGCGACTCCCCGATCGCCGAGCGGCGAGCGGCTGCGCTCAGCCTCGACCAGGGGCTGCTGGCCGAGCTGCTCGGACGCGCGGAGCTGCGCGAGCTGCTCGACCCCGAGGTGCTCGCCGAGGTCGAGGCCGAGCTGCAGTGGCTGGCCCCCGACCGGCGCGCGCGCACCGCCGAGGCCGTCGCCGACCTGCTGCGCCTGCTCGGGCCGCTGACGATCGACGAGGTCGAGGCGCGGGTCACCGACGAGGGCGCCCCCGAGGTGCAGGCGTGGCTCACCGGCCTGGCCGAGGCCCGCCGGGTCGTCGCCGTACGCATCGCGAGCGAGGAGCGCTGGACCACGATCGAGGACATCGCGCGACTGCGCGACGGTCTCGGCGTCCCGGTGCCCGTGGGCACGCCCGAGGCCTTCACCGAGCCGACCGAGGACCCCATCGGCGACCTCGTCTCGCGCTACGCCCGCACCCACGGCCCCTTCACGACCGCCGACGTCGCAGGCCGGCTCGGGCTCGGCGAGGCCGTCGCGCGCCAGGCGCTGCAACGGCTGGCTGCCCGTGGGCGCCTGCTCGAGGGTGAGTTCCGACCGGCCGGCAGCGGCTCGGAGTGGTGCGACGCCGAGGTGCTGCGCAAGCTGCGCCGCCGGTCGCTGGCCAGGCTCCGCAAGGAGGTCGAGCCGGTCACCCCCGAGACCCTGGCCCGGTTCCTGCCCGCCTGGCAGCGGGTCGGCGGCAAGCTCCGCGGCGTCGACGGCGTGGTCGCGGCCATCGACCAGCTCGCGGGCTGCCCGGTGCCGGCGAGCGCGCTCGAGCCGCTGGTCCTGGCGAGCCGGGTCAACGGCTACGAGTCGAGCCTCCTCGACGAGCTCACCAGCAGCGGCGAGGTCATCTGGGCGGGCCACGCACCGCTGCCCGGCAGCGACGGCTGGGTGAGCCTGCACCTCGCCGACCAGGCCCACCTCACCCTCCCCGATCCCCAGTGGGGCGAGCTCGACGAGCTCCAGCAGTCCGTGCTCGAGGCGCTCGCGCCGGGTGGCGCCTGGTTCTTCCGCCAGCTCAGCGACCGGCTCGGCTCCACCAACGACACCGCCCTGTCGACCGCGCTGTGGGGCCTGGTGTGGGAGGGCATGGTCACCAACGACACGCTGACCCCGCTGCGGGCGCTGGTGCGCTCGGGCACCGCCAGCCACCGCACCCGGCGCGCTCCCCCGCGCGTCTCGCTCGGCTCGGGGCGCATGCCCTCCCGCACGGGCCCCCCGGAGACGGCCGGACGGTGGAGCGTGCTGCCCGCGCGCGACCCTGATGCCACCCGCCGTGCGCACGCCACTGCCGAGCACCTCCTCGAGCGGCACGGCGTGGTGACCCGTGGCGCGGTCATGCAGGAACGGATCGTCGGCGGCTTCGCGGGTGTCTACAAGGTGCTCTCCGCTTTCGAGGACACGGGCAGGTGTCGCCGGGGCTACTTCATCGAGGGTCTCGGCGCCGCCCAGTTCGGTGCGGCCGGCGCGATCGACCGGTTGCGCACCTTCTCCGAGCCCGACGAGTCCAAGCCCGTCACCGTCGCCCTCGCCGCGACCGACCCCGCCAACCCCTACGGCGCCGCTCTCCCGTGGCCGGCCAACACCGGCGACAACGGGCACCGGCCCGGCCGGAAGGCGGGCGCCCTGGTGGTCCTCGTCAACGGTGCCCTGACCCTCTATGTCGAGCGCGGCGGGCGCACGCTGCTGACGTGGAGCGACGACATCGACCGGCTCACGCTCGCGGCCGCCGCCCTCGCCGACGCGACCCGACGGCGCGCGCTCGGCAAGCTGACGGTGGAGAAGGCCGACGGCGCGGCCCTGCTCGGTGGCGGTGACACCCCGCTGCGACAGGCGCTGAACGCCGCCGGGTTCGTCTCCACCCCCAAGGGACTGAGGATGCGTGCCTGAGGGCGACACCGTCCTGCGGGCCGCCCGCCTGCTCGACCGCTCCCTGTCGGGCCGGGTGCTGACCCGCACCGACTTCCGCGTCCCGCAGCACGCGACCGCCGACCTGAGCGGCGCGAGCGTGACCGCGACGATCGCACGCGGCAAGCACCTCCTCACCCGCACCGACAGCGGCTTCACGCTGCACACCCACCTGAAGATGGAGGGCGCGTGGCGCGTCTACCGCCCCGGCGAGAGCTGGCAGCGACCGGCCAGCCAGGTCAGGGTCCTGCTCGAGGCAGGCGACGTCACCGCCGTCGGGTTCAGCCTCGGCATCGTGGAGCTCATCGAGACGACGGACGAGGACCAGGTCGTCGGCCACCTCGGCCCCGACCTCCTCGGCCCCGACTGGGACGAGGACGAGGCCCTGCGGCGTCTGCGTGCGGATCCCGACCGTGAGCTGATGGCGGCCCTGCTCGACCAGCGCAACCTCGCCGGGATCGGCAACATGTATGCAGCCGAGCTCTGCTTCACCAGCGGCGTCCACCCGAGCAGCCGCGTGGGCGACGTGCCCGACCTCGCGAGGCTGGTCAGGCGGGCGAAGCTGATGCTGGAGCAGAACGCCGAACGCGCGATCCAGTCCACGACCGGCAACCTGCGCCCCCGCGAGCGGATGTGGGTCTATCGGCGCGACCGGTCGCCGTGCCGGCGCTGTGGGACCCCGGTCCAGGTCGCGATGCGCGGGGAGCCCGGACGCGAACGTGCGGCCTACTGGTGCCCGACCTGCCAGCCCGCAGTCGGCTGACCGCTTCCCGCGTGCGGTCGGACTGCACGAGCGAGCACACGGAGGCGGCGCGCAAACGCGGAGCGGAGGAGCCGCGGGCGGGAACCCGTCAGGCGGCGGAGGCGACGACGTCGCCGGGCGCGGGGCGGGCCGTGCTGATCGGCGTCGCGTCGACACTGTGCAGGCCGAGCGCACGCTCCTCGATCGCCACTGCGTCGGAGACCTCGCGCAGCACGTCGGAGAGCGGCAGGTCCATGGCCATGCACAACGATGCGAGCAGCTCCGAGGACGCTTCCTTCTGGCCGCGCTCGATCTCGGAGATGTAGCCCAGGCTCACCCGCGCCTCGGCGGAGACTTCACGCAAGGTCATGCCGCGCTGCATCCGCTCGCTGCGGAGCACGTCGCCGAGAAGCCGACGAAAGAGCACCATGCGCTTGTCCTTCCGGAGGTGGGGTGGGACCTAGGTGGCCAACGCTACCCGAGGACCGAATCTTCCCTGCGGAGCATGCCATCGAGCACCGACAGCGCGCCGCGACAGCTCGCGGCCTGGACGGCCGCGCGGTCACCCTCCAGCGTCAGCAGCCGCGTCTCGACGCTGGCCGGTCCGGCGCAGGCGATCCACACGTGTCCGGGTGGGTGCCCCTCCTGCTGCCCGGGCCCCGCGACCCCGGTGGTGGCGAGGGCGTAGTCCGCCCCGAGCCGCTGCCTGGCCCCGACGGCCATGGCTGTCGCGCACTCGGCCGACACGGCGCCGTACTCCTCGACGGTCGCGGGACTGACGCCGAGCACCGAGACCTTGACGGCCGTCGCATAGGCCACGACACCGCCGACGAAGCACACCGACGCTCCCGGCACCGAAGTGAGCAGCGCCGCGAGCTGGCCGCCCGTCAGCGACTCCGCGGTCGCGAGGGTGGCTCCGCGGGCCGAGAGCGACGCAACGAGGGCCGGGGCGTCCGCAGTCATGTGGGAGACGATAGCTACGTTGATCAGCATGGCTCTCCCCATCGAGGACTACGCGCTCGTCGGCGACCGCGGCACGGCCGCCCTGATCGGCAAGGACGGGTCGATCGACTGGCTGTGCCTTCCGCGCTTCGACTCCCCCGCCTGCTTCGCGGCGCTGCTGGGCTCCCCGGACAACGGTCGCTGGCTGCTGGCCCCGGCTGACCTCGACGGCGTGACCACGAGCCGCACCTACGTCGGCAACAGCGCAATCCTGGAGACGACCTTCACGACCCCCACGGGGGTGCTGGTGCTGCGCGACGTGATGCCGGAAGGCGACGGGCGCGCCGACCTGGTCCGCACGATCCGCTGCACCGAGGGCACCGTGCGCGTGCGGCACGAGTGGGTCGTGCGCTTCGACTACGGCCGGGTCCGGCCCTGGGTGATGCGCCAGCACGTCGGCGGCCAGGAGGTCATCGTGGCCACCGCCGGTCCCGACAAGCTCATGCTGCGCGGTCCGCGCCTGCCGCACGCCAACGACGGTCGTCACGACGACGAGTTCGACGTGTCGGCCGGCGAGGTGATGACGTTCTCCACGACCTGGGTGCGCTCCTGGCGCGACCTGCCCGAGCCGCTGCCCTTCGACGACCGCATCGAGGCCACCCGCGCCGAGCACGAGCAGTGGGCCCTGCACTGCGTCGAGGACATCCCCCACGCCCAGCTCGTACGGCGCAGCCTGCTCACCCTGCGCCTGCTGACGCACGCAGAGACCGGCGGGATCGTGGCGGCGCCGACCACGAGCCTCCCCGAGGACTTCGGCGGCGAGCGCAACTGGGACTACCGCTTCTGCTGGCTCCGCGACGCGGCGCTCACCCTCGAGTCGCTGCTGGCGGCCGGCTACACCGATGAGGCCCGCGACTGGCGCGACTGGCTGCTGCGCGCGGTCGCCGGCGATCCGGAGGACCTCCAGATCATGTACACCGTCGACGGCGGTCGGCAGCTGCCCGAGCGAGGGCTCCCCCACCTGGCCGGCTACGAGGACTCGCTGCCGGTGCGCATCGGCAACGCCGCCGTCGACCAGCGCCAGACCGATGTACTCGGTGAGGTCATGATCGCCCTCGAGGACGCGCGCAACGCCGGCATCGCCGAGACGACGCAGAGCTGGGCGCTGCAACGCTCGCTCGTGGAGAACCTCGCCGAGCACTGGGACCAGCCGGACAACGGCCTGTGGGAGATCCGCGGCGACCTGCGGCACTTCACGCACTCCCGGGTGATGGTGTGGGTGGCCTTCGACCGCGCCGTCAAGGCAGTCGAGCAGCACGGGCTCGACGGTCCGGTCGAGCGGTGGCGCACGCTGCGCGACCAGGTCTGCGAGGAGATCCTGGAGAAGGGCTACGACGCGGAGCGCGGCACCTTCACCCAGCACTACGACACCCGCGAGCTCGACGCGAGCCTGCTCAACATCTCCCTGGTGGGCTTCCTGCCCGGGGACGACGAGCGGATGCTCGGCACGATCCGGGCGATCGAGGAAGACCTGATGCACCACGGCTTCCTGCGGCGCTACCGAACCCAGACCGGGGTCGACGGGCTGAGCGGCGGCGAGCACCCGTTCCTGGCGTGCTCCTTCTGGCTCGTCTCCGCCTACGCCCGGGCCGGGCGGCGCGAGGACGCCCACGCCCTGATGGACCGGCTCTGTGCGCTGGCCAACGACGTGGGCCTGCTCTCCGAGGAGTACGACGTCGATGGCGACCGGATGGCGGGCAACTTCCCGCAGGCCTTCAGCCACCTCACGCTCGTGCAAGCGGCCCTCGCCCTGCGGTGATCCGCAGGGAGAGGGCCGCCTCGAGGTCGGTGCCGGTCAGTCAGGCCGTCACTTCTGCGGGGTGCACCGCGACCGGCAGTCACGGTCGATGCCGCCCGCGGGGAGCCTGATCCCGACGACCTCCGGGTTGTGGTCGGAGGAGGCGAAGACGTCAGCGCGGTAGAGGTCCGTGCCGACGTAGTTGAACCGGCTGTACTGGTAGAACACCGACTCGTTGGCGTTGATCTCCCACAGGTCGACCCCGGTGACCATCTCCTGGGCCGCCGCGTTGGCGAAGACGTGGTCGAGCGATCCCGAGGTGCCGGCGAAGCTGTAGCTCTCCTCGTCCGGGTCGTCGGTCGACTTCAGCGACACGTAACCCGCGGCCTCGATCTCCTGGACCGGGTCCTCCTCGGAGTAGGCGTTGAAGTCACCGGTGAGGAACACCCGCTCGGTCCCCCGCTCCGCGGCGAAGGAATCGGCGAAGGCCACCAGCGCCCTGGCCTGCGCGATCCGGTCCGGGTTGGCGTTGCCCTGCCCGGTGCCGTCGTTGACACCTGACCCCTTCGACTTGAAGTGGTTGGCGATGACCGCGAACTTCTGACCGGTGGGCCCGCCCTTGCCCTTGAACATCTGGGCGACCGGCTCACGTGCGTTGTCGAAGGCGGGAACGTCGAGGATCGTGCTCTCGCCGACCGTCTCGATCGTGGAGGGGTCGTAGATGAACCCGTTGCGGATGACGTCCTCGGCGGCCGGGAGCACGGCCGGCGAAGGGGCGTAGGCCCAGCGGACGCGGCCGGCGTCGGCGTTGAGCGCGGCCACGAGCGCGGAGATGGCCTCGTCGCGGTCGCCACCGTCGACGGTGCGCGAGTTCTCGAGCTCCTCCAGGGAGACGATGTCGGCGTCCATGGTGTTGATGGCGCGCACGATCTTCGCCTGCTGGCGCTCGAAGTTGACCTGGTTCCACGCACCGCGCGGGCCGTTCGGGCCCGAGCAGCCCCGGGTGGCGATCGGGTTGCCGTCACGGTCGACGAACGGCGAGCACCCGGGCACGTCACCACCGAGGGTGGTGAAGTAGTTCAGCACGTTGAACGTGGCCAGCTGGACGTCGCCGCCGACCGGTGCGGGCGCCTGCGGACGGTCCTGCTCGAAGGTCACCAGGCCGGTCGGGACACCGACGACCTGACGCTGCGGCTGCAGCTTCCAGCCGAAGCGGAAGTCGAGGATGACCGGCTGCTCGAAGCTCACCTGCGCCCCGACGCGGACCGTGTGGTCGGCCGTCAGCCACGGCAGCGGCTGGTCCTGGGCGGAAGCGGTGTTGCTGGTGTTCCAGTAGTTCGCGGAGGAACCGTCGTCGAGCACGACCCGGTGAGCATCGTTGTACGCCGTACGCGCCGCGATGCCCGCCGTGTCCTGCGCGTCGACGACCTCGGTCGGGGTGACCAGCGGGATCGTCGAGCCCGCAGCGATGCCGATCTCGCCGAAGAAGCTGCTCGAGGAGACGCCGAAGTCGTAGGCGTCGGTCACCGTCATCGGGGCCGTCGGTGCGAAGGCCTCGCCCTCGAGCTCCTCGCGCTGGGCGTCCAACGCGGCCGTGCCCGGGCAACCCGTGCCCGGCAGCTCGCACGCCGAGCCGGGGAGCTCAGGGTTGGGCACGACCGAAGGCAGGGCCGCGATCTCGGCGATCTTCGTCGCGTCGATCTCGGTGAGGCCGTTGAACTCCTTGACCGTGCCCTCGACGTCGACCGAGTCGCCGACCGTGATGCCGGTGTCGAAGCCGGGCTCGTAGACGAAGAGGCCGTCGGAGGCGCCAGGCGTCGTGTCGGCGCCGCCGGTCTGGATGTAGAAGCCGTTGAACCCACCCGTCGGGAAGGCAGCGGTGACGACACCGGTGGTGGAGACGAGCTGGTTGACGACCGGGCTGGACGCTCCGGTGCCCTGGATCTCGGCGATGGTCAGGTCCGTGAGGACAGGGTCCGGCGGATCGACCGGCGGGGTTCCTCCTCCGGAGCTCTGCGGTGCCGGGGCGGCGGCCGTGAAGTCAGCGGCGTTGTTGTCGGTGTCCGTCCGCTCAGCGTTGCGGGTCGCCGCGGTCGTGTTGCTCAGCGCCGGCGCGGCCGCACCCTCGCGCAGGGTGGCGGTGCCGTAGCCGACGAGGTCGAGCGTGGTGCCGTTGTTCTTGAGCGCGACGGAGCCGTTCGAGCCGCTCATGGCCAGCGACCCCGACGCATCCGGAGCCGGCAGCGCGGTGGTGCCGCCGGCGCCCATCGCCTCCTGGACCAGGTAGTGGCCGTTGGCCGGGACCGAGCCGGTGAGAGGGGTGCTGCCGCCGGATCCGCCCGAGGCGGAGAAGTACTCCACCGTGTGGCCGGTCAGCGAGATCGGTGCGGAGGTGGGGTTGTAGAGCTCGATGAAGTCGTGGGTGTAGGTGGCGCCGGAGTTCCCGCCACCGCCGTACACCTCAGAGATGACCAGAGCGGTGCCGCCGGGGTTGGCGGTGGCAGTGACGGGAGTGGCGACGAGGCTCGTGGCAGCGACCGCGAGGCCGACCAACCCGAGTGCCTGTCGCAGAACAGGACGAGGGGACATGAGATCTCCGAGGGACAGGTGGTGCGATGAGTGGTGGTGGACCCCGAGCGTCCGGGTGCACCAGAGCAGGTGCGGGGCAACCGCAGGTGAACGCCGCACCGACGTGCGGGGCACCGCGCGGGACGAAACACTCCGGGGCGGGCCGAGCGAACCCGGCCCGCCCCGGAGGCGGCGATCAGCGCTTGATGCGCAGCGTCGTTGTCTTGCGGACGCCCTGGAAGCTCTCGTTGGCCTTGAACTGCACGACCATGCGGTACTTCCCGGGTCGCGAGAACGTGCGCAGCTTGAGCTTCGCCACGCCGTTCTTGACCTTGGCGGTGTACTTGCGAGCGGCCACGCGGACGACCACGCGGCCCTTGACGGGCATGGCGACGTCGGACGTGAGCTTGATCTTGACCCGAGCCCTGGTCTTCTTCGACTTGATGAGCTTCGCCTTCGGGAACACCTTGGCGACGAGCGTCGGCTTGCCCTGCGTGACCGGGCGCTCGATGGTCGTCTTCGAGCCCTGCGCGACGAGGCGGAGCGCCTTGCCACCCCGAACCGTGAAGACTGCCCGGGCCTGGCCGTTGGTGACCGGGACCGAGGCGAAGGTCGCCGTGGAGCTGTCGCGGTTGATCTTCACCAGGTCGAGCTTGGTGTTGGGTGCGATGCCCAGCGAGTTGATGTTCAGCTTGTCGAAGACGATCGTCGCCTTCTCCCCCGACCGGTAGGTGCTCTTCAGGCCGGTCGCGAAGATCTGGCGCTTGATCGCGGACGGCGACTTGGTGGCGCCGTCCTTGAAGTAGCCGTCGATCCACAGGTCACGGTCGATGGCGCCGGTGTCGGCCGACTTGCCCTCGGTGAACGCGGTGAAGTTGTCGCCGCCCTGGGCCAGGAAGCTGAACGTGGAGACGGTGTAGGTCTTCTTGGGGTCCACCTGCGCGCCGTCGATCGTCAGCGACACGACGCGGTCACCGACCGGGCGGGACGGGTCGAGGATCGTCTGCACGTTCTTGGAGACACCGAGGTGCAGGAACGTACGGCTGGCGGACGCCGGCTGCCACTGCTGCTCGAGGATCTTCTTCAGGGTCGCGCCGGTGACGTCGACATAGCTGATGTTGTTGACGAAGGGCAGGACCGAGTTGGCCTCCTCGAAGGTCACCACACCGTCGAGGTTCTCGGGGCTGGTGGTGAGGTCGCCCTTGAAGAGCAGGTCGGCGCGCAGTCCGCCGGGGTTGGTGATGCCGATGACCGGTGTCTTGCCCGCGGCCGCGATCTTCACCTCACGCAGGGCGTCGGCGACCAGGTTGCCGATCGTGGACTCGCTGCCGCGGTCCTCCTGGACACCGGGGGCGACGAGGTCCTCGTCGGCCCGGGTGATGTCGGCGGAGATCGTGCCGACCTTGCGGTCGCCGATGACGTTGGAGGCGGCCAGCGCGGCATCGACGATCGACTTGACGGCCGCGACGCGCGGCAGGGTGTTGTCGGCCGTGGTCACGCGGTTCAGGACAGCCGCACCGAGCACGCTCACCGTGTTGGCGTCGGTGTCGATGGTCATGTCGAGCTTGCCGATGGAGTCGCCGTAGTTGCCGGACTGCAGGACCGGGCGCCCGGTGCTGTAGGCGTACTTCTGGTGCGTGTGCCCGTTGTAGATCACGTCGACCGCGGGGACGGTGTCCTGGGTGATGTGACGGAAGACAGCACTCTCGGCCTCCTGCTGCGCCTGCGTGGCGACGGCGTCGGGCTTGGGCGCGCCCTCGTGGTAGGTCGCGATGGTGGCGTCACAGTCGACGCCCGCCGACTGCAGCCGGGCGACCTCCTTGTTGACCGCGGCGACCGGGTCGGAGAAGGTCAGTCCGGCCACGCCGCCGGGGCTGACCAGGGTCGGGGTCTCCTGCGTGACCGCGCCGATGACGCAGACGTTGGCGCCGTTGAGCGTCAGCTGGGTCGAGGCGGGCAGCACGGGGTTGCCGTTGGCGTCGACCACGTTGGCCCCGAGGTGGGGGAAGGCGGCCTTCGGGTAGGCCGTGCCGTCGGGTGCGGTCGCGCCTCCGTCGACGACGTGTGACTTGAACCAGGCGAAGCCCTTGTCGAACTCGTGGTTGCCGACGGCCGAGGCTCCGACCTCGAGCGCGTTCAGCACGTCGATGGTGGGCTTGTCGTCGTTGTAGGCCGAGGCGAACAGCGAGGCTCCGATGTTGTCACCTGCCGAGAGCAGCAACGTGTTGGCGTCGCGGTTCTGCTCGATGGTGGTGGCCCACTTGGTCGTGTTGGAGTCGATGCGACCGTGGAAGTCGTTGAAGTTGAGGACGCGCACCGCAACGACTGCGGCGTTGGCCGGAGCTGCGGTGACGGCGACAACTGCAAGGGGTGCAGCGAGGACGCCGGTTGCGGTAGCAGCGGCGACGAGGCGGCGGCCCAGACGTGATGTTGACACGAGGTACCTTTCGATCGGACAGGTGATTTGCGACACCCTAACCCGCCCTGGGGCGGGGCTTGTCCGTTCTCGGGCGACTCGTCAGACGGTCCTGTGAGAGGCGTCAGGCAGTCGGCGTACGACGCTGCTGCCACACCGCGCGGAAGAACTCGTAGCCCGACCACAGCGTCATGATCACGGCGCCGGCGAGAAACACCTGGCTGAGGTAGAACAGCGCCTCACCGAAGCCGCCCCACGCGTCGAAGGCGCCGCCGTGGGCGTCACCGTGCGGCAGCGGGAGCATCAGCCCGGACAGCGCGATCGCCTGGAAGGTCGTCTTGATCTTGCCGCTCATGGCGGCCGGGATGACGACCTGCTTGAGCACCGAGAGGCGCAGCAGCGTCACGCTCCACTCGCGGATCAGCACGACGATCGTCACCCACCACCAGATGTCGCCGACGATCGAGAGCCCGATGAAGGCCATGCCGGTGATGGCCTTGTCGGCGATCGGGTCGGCGATCTTGCCGAAGTCGGTGATCAGGTTGTGCTTGCGGGCGAGATCGCCGTCGATCTTGTCGGTGATCATCGCGACGACGAAGATCCCGAAGGCGATCCAGCGCCACATGGTGGAGTCGCCGCCGTCGTGGAGCAGCGCCCACGCCAGCACCGGCACCAGCACGATGCGCAACGTCGTCAGGACGTTGGCGATGTTGAAGTTGGAGACCTGGTTCTCGGTGGTGGTCATGAGTGGTCTCCGTCGTTGTCGAGGGGTACGGCGATGAGGTCGACACCATCGGTGGCGATCACCTCCGCGGTGACGAGGTCGCCGACCCGGGCCTGCGAGCCGTCGAGGGTGGTGGTGCCGTCGACCTCGGGGCCCTGGTGCTCGGCCCTACCCTCAACTCTGCCTTCGACCCCATCAGAACCAACGGACTCCACCAGGACGCTGACGGTCTCGCCGATCCGCTCCTCGGCGCGCTGCGCGTTGAGCTCCTCGACGAGGGCGGTGACGTGCTCGGTGCGGGCCCGCACCTCGTCGTCGTCCAGCTTGCCGTCGTAGGTGGCGGCCTCGGTGCCGTCCTCGTCGGAGTAGCCGAAGACGCCGGTGACGTCCATGCGTGCGGCCTCGAGGAAGTCACACAACGTCTGCAGGTCGTCCTCGGTCTCGCCGGGGAACCCGACGATGACGTTGGACCGCACACCGGCCAGCGGGCTGAGCTTGCGGATGCGGGCGAGCAGGTCGAGGAAGCTCTCCGGGTCGCCGAAGCGGCGCATCCGGCGCAGCACCGTCGCGCTGGCGTGCTGGAAGGACAGGTCGAAGTAGGGCACGACGCCCGGGGTGTCGGCGATCGCCTCGATCAGGCCGGGGCGGGTCTCGGCGGGCTGGAGGTAGGACACGCGCACGCGCGCGATGCCCTCGATCGCGGCGAGCTCGGGGAGCATCGTCTCGAGCAGGCGCAGGTCACCGAGGTCCTTGCCGTAGGACGTGGAGTTCTCGCTGACGAGGAAGAGCTCCTTGATGTCCTGGGTCGCGAGCCACTGGGCTTCCTGGAGGACGTCGCTCGGGCGACGGCTCACGAACGAGCCGCGGAAGCTGGGGATCGCGCAGAACGAGCAGCGGCGGTCGCAGCCGCTGGCCAGCTTGAGCGGGGCCATCGGGCCGGCGTCGAGCCTGCGGCGTACGACCCGGGGGCCGGTCGCCGGCGCACCCTGGCCGATCTCGGCCGTGTCGGCCCGGAGGTTGTCGGCGTGGCCGGGCATCGAGATCGCCGAGGCGTCGCGGTCGACCGGCGAGATCGGCAGCAGGCGACGGCGGTCGGACGGCGTGTGGGGGTGGTGGACCTCGCCCGCCACGATGGAGCGCAGCTTGGCGGCGATGTCGGGGTAGTCGTCGAAGCCGAGGATCGCGTCGGCCTCGGGCAGCGACTCCGCGAGGTCCTTGCCGTAGCGCTCGGCCAGGCACCCGACGGCCACCACCGCCTGCGTCTTGCCGGTCTCCTTGAGGTCGGCCGCGGCGAGCAGCGTGTCGACCGAGTCCTTCTTGGCGGCCTCCACGAAGCCACACGTGTTGACCAGGACGGTGTCGGCGTCCTCCGGCTCGTCGACGAGCACGAAGCCGCCGGCCTCGAGGCGGCCCGCGAGCTCCTCGGAGTCGACCTCGTTGCGGGCGCAGCCGAGGGTCACCACGGCCACGCTCATCGGGGTCTCGGCAGCAGCCGGGTTCGTGAGCCGGCCGGGGGCAGCAGAAGTAGTCGTCATCGCTGTCCGAGTATGCCGGTTCAGCGCCTGCGAGACCCCTTCGTGGCGCGCGTGGGGGTCGCCACACAGACGCAGATGGCCCCGTCTCACGAGGAGACGGGGCCATCGAGAGGGCTGGAGTCAGCGGGCGACGTAGGTGCCCTGCCCGGCGACACCGGACTCGCCGATCGGCTTGGCGTCCTCGCCGTCGAGGGAGACCGTGACGGCCCCGTCGGTGGTCTGCACGCGGACCGG
Organism: Nocardioides sp. CF8; assembly: GCF_000389985.1. Lineage (NCBI taxonomy): Bacteria > Bacillati > Actinomycetota > Actinomycetes > Propionibacteriales > Nocardioidaceae > Nocardioides > Nocardioides sp. CF8. The sequence goes on along the minus strand of NZ_CM001852.1, from coordinate 2,400,197 downwards.
CGGGGCGGCGTCGAGCTCCTTGGTGTCGCCCACGGCCAGGTTGCCCTTGAAGACGATCTCGCCGGCGCCGTCGCGCACGACGATGTGGGCGCCGCCGGTGGTCGCGCTCAGCACGACCGGGACGGGGTCGCCGAGGCTGGTCGAGCCACCGCCACCGGGACCACCGGACCCGTTGAGGACGGGGGCCGAGCCGCGCAGCTCCGGCGGGGCGTCCATGACCAGGCGCGCGATGGACCAGCACAGCACGAGGGCCATGACCACCGCGACGAGCATCGACCAGTTGGGGCCGCCGCGCGTGCTGCGGATCGAGCCGTTCGCGCCCGTGGCCAGCTCGGCCTCGAAGACCCGACGCGGGTTGATCTCGGCGTGGGCGTAGCGCTCGTCGTAGGACGCGAGCAGCGGCGCCACGTCGACACCGAGCACCCGCGCGAGCGTGCGCAGGTGCCCGCGGGCATAGAAGTCGCCGCCGCAGGGGGCGAAGTCGTCGACCTCGATCGACTCGATGACGTGTGGGCGGATGCGGGTGCGATCCGCCAGCTGGTCGACGCTGAGGCCGAGCCGCGTGCGGGCCGCGGCCAGCTCCGGTCCGATGACGGGGTCGACGGCCGGCTCGACCTCGAAGTCGTCGAGCACGATCGGGTCGACCGCGTCGCCGCCCTTGGCGATCGGGCGCACACGATCACCCCAGACCTGGGTGTCCTCGACGAGGCTGACGCTGCCCGGGCGTCGCAGCTCGCGACCCTCGAGCTCGGTCTCCTCGACGGGCAGGTCGAGGCGCGCGTCGCTGCGCCGACCGGCCGTGGACTCGCGCAGCGGCGCGGGGGTCTCGCTGGCGACGACGGGCTCGTCGTCGAGCAGGTCCTCGACGTCGACGTCGACGTCGACGTCGACGTCGACGTCGTCCTCGACCTCGTCGAGCAGGTCCTCGTCCGCGTCGACCAGTCGGCGCTTCGGTGCCATGGACGCGAGCTTGGCGATGCCCGCGGCCAGCAACGGCCGCGGGTCGCGCAGCGAGGGACGGGCGTGCGGGGTGTCGTCCTCCTCGTCGAGGGGCGCGGTCTCGACCGGCTCACTCTCCTCGACGGCGGTGGCCAGCGTCGGGTCGATGACCACGACGTCACCGGCCTGGTGGGCGACCTGCTCGAGCGCGGTGCCCAGGTCGTCGCCTGCACCCACGACCTGCGTGGCCAGCCCGAGGGGTACGGCGAACGGCGCGCCGTACAACCGGGTGGAGAGCTTGGCCTGGCGACGTCCGGAGGAGTCGAGCTCGGCGAGCAGCTTCTCCTCGTTGTGTGCGCTGATGACGAGGCGGCCGTCGCGCAGCAGCCCGCGTCGGGGCGTGTGCTCGACGTGCTCGACCGCGCTCCACGGCAACCCGCGCCAGGTGCGGCCCAGACGGATCCGGACTCCGTGGGCATCGGCCACGAGCAACGGCGTGCGGGCATCGACGAAGGTGAGCAGCCAGTAGCCGCCCAGCAGCCCCATGACCGTGGCCAGCAACCAGTCCAGCGCTCCCCCTCCGCCCACGGCCCGCGCGAGGTAGGCGATCGCGACCGCCGAGGCGATCGCGCCGACGCCGGCGGCGAGGCCGGCGTTGCGGCGCACCTCCACCGCGTCCGGCGTCAGCGACAACGACTCCGTCGTCTCCGAGCCGGCCGCGGACTCCAGGTCCGTGTCGCGAAGTTCGGCAGCACCCATCACGCGTCCCCCTCAAGTGTGGCAATCACTGCATCGATCTCATCGGGCTTCACCAGCACGTCACGCGCCTTCGAGCCCTCGCTGGGCCCGACGACGCCGCGGCTCTCCATGATGTCCATCAGTCGGCCGGCCTTGGCGAAGCCGACGCGGAGCTTGCGCTGGAGCATCGAGGTCGAGCCGAACTGCGTCGAGACGACCAGCTCCACGGCCTGGATGACGAGCTCCATGTCGTCGCCGATGTCGTCGTCGATCTCGCGCTTGGCCGCGGCGGGCGCGGTCACGTCCTCGATGTAGGTGGGCTCCAGCTGCGTCTTGCAGTGGCTGACCACCTGGTGGATCTCGGCCTCGGTGACCCAGGAGCCCTGGACCCGGACCGGCTTGCTCTGGCCCATCGGCAGGAAGAGTCCGTCACCCTGTCCGACGAGCTTCTCCGCACCGGGCTGGTCGAGGATGACGCGGCTGTCGCCGAGCGACGAGGTCGCAAAGGCGAGCCGCGACGGCACGTTGGCCTTGATCAGGCCGGTCACGACGTCAACCGACGGTCGCTGCGTCGCGAGCACCAGGTGGATGCCGGCCGCACGCGCCAGCTGCGTGATCCGCACGACCGAGTCCTCGACGTCGCGCGGGGCGACCATCATCAGGTCAGCGAGCTCGTCGACGATGACCAGGAGATAGGGGTACGGCGCCAGCTTGCGCTCGCTCCCGGGCGGCACCTCGACCTTGCCGCCCCGCACCGCCTTGTTGAAGTCGTCGATGTGGCGGAAACCGAAGTTGGCCAGGTCGTCGTAGCGCATGTCCATCTCGCGCACGACCCAGGCGAGTGCCTCGGCAGCCTTCTTGGGGTTGGTGATGATCGGGGTGATCAGGTGTGGGACGCCCTCGTAGGCGTTCAGCTCGACCCGCTTGGGGTCGACCAGGATCATCCGGACCTCGTCGGGCGTCGAGCGCATCAGGATCGAGGTGATCAGCGAGTTGATGAACGACGACTTGCCCGAGCCGGTGGCGCCGGCCACCAGCAGGTGCGGCATCTTCGACATGTTGGCGACGACGAAGCCGCCTTCGACGTCCTTGCCGAGGCCGGCCACCATCGGGTGGTGGTCCGAGCGCGCGGTGTTGGAGCGGAGCACGTCGCCGAGGGAGACGATCTCCTTGTCGACGTTGGGGATCTCGATGCCGATCGCGGACTTGCCCGGGATCGGGCTCAGGATCCGCACGTCGGCGGAGGCGACCGCGTAGGCGATGTTCTTCGACAGCGCGGTGACCTTCTCGACCTTGACGGCCGGACCGAGCTCGACCTCGTAGCGGGTGACCGTCGGTCCGCGCGTGTAGCCGGTGACGGCGGCGTCGATGCCGAACTCGTCCATCACCTGCATCAGCCGCTCGACGACCGCGTCGCTGGCCTTGGAGCGCTGCTTGTGCACCGACCCGGGCTTGAGGACCTCGTTGCTGGGCAGTGAGTAGGTGATGTCGCCGGACAGCGCGAGCTGCTCGACCCGCTGCGGCAGCGGCGTGTGCGGCGGCGCGACGAGCTCGCCGGTGCCGTCGACCGTGGGCTCCACGACCGGAGCGACCTCGGTGGGGGCGTCGGCGAACAGGTCGATGCCGAGGTCGACGCCGGGCTCGGTGGCGGCCTCGTCCTTCTTCTTGCGGCGCCTCTTGACCTCGCGGTCCTCGAGCATCGGGGTGTCGTAGGGCTTGTCGCCCATCTCCGGGTCGATCTCGTCGAGCATGCTGCTGCGGCGCGTGCGGATCGGCCGGGTGCCGGTGTCGGCCAGCTCGTCCTCGGGGCTCGGCGGCGTGCGCCCGAGCAGCTTGTCGCGGGTCGCGGCCAGCTTCGTCGGGATCTGGTAGACGGGCGTCGCGGTGATGATGAGGACGCCGAAGAACGCGAGCAGGACCAGCACCGGCACGACGACGTACGCCGTGCGCAGCAGGTCGAGCAGCAGGCTCGACATCACGAAGCCCACGGCACCGCCGGCCTGCTGGAGCTGGCTGGCGTCGCCGAGCTCGGGCTGCGGGTTGCCGTTGGCGATGTGGACGATGCCCAGCAGGCCCAGCGCGAAGGCGGACCAGCCGATGACCTGGCGCCCGACGGGGCCGTTGTGCTCGGGGTCGCGCAGCGTGCGCCATCCGGCATAGAGGACGAAGAACGGCACGAGCCAGCCGACCTTGCCGACGGCGCCGGCGGTCATCTGGCGCAGGAACTCCATCACGCCGCCGGGCAGCTGCCACCACACCGCAGCCGCGATCACCAGGGCCAGCGCGATCAGGAACAGCCCGGCGCCGTCGCGGCGGTGCTCGGGCTCGAGGTCACGGGCCGAGCGCCCGATCGAGCGCGCGACCGCGCCGACCGTGTGGGCGATGCCCAGCCAGATCGAGGCGACGACGTGACCGAGCGCGCCGAACGTGCGAGAGACGGGTCCGGGACCGTTGCGTACGGCGCGGGGCGCGGGTCGCTTCGCCGGAGCGCGCGAGCGCCCCTTGGCGGCGGCCTTGGCCGAGCCGCGTGCGGGCGCGGCAGAGCCGCGAGCCGGTCTGGTGGTCGGTCGCTTGGAACTGGTACCCCGAGATCGCGTGCTCGCACTCGTCTTGGACGTGCTCGAACTCCGCGAACCCGGCGGGGAAGACGTACGGGTCGCCATGGTTCGACCCTAGTCCCAAGTCACACCAGCCCCATGCATCACAGTTGCGTGTCGGTCGACATCTGCCGGCCCCCCTCAGCCCGGTCACCGGCGGACAAACGGGTCAAGCGCAGGTGTCGCACGAAACCATCCGCTCGAGGGGCCAGTGACGGACAATGCTCCCAATGGTGTTGCAGGGTCTCCGGGCGAGACGCGTCCGGGAGCAGGGAAGGAGCCCCCACGTGAAGCCGCTCAGGACGGGGCTTGCGCTGATGATGGTGGGGGCTGGTCTGGCGGCCATGCCCAGCCTCGGAGCGCAGGCAGCGCCAGCACCGGCCAGCGAATCGCTGCTGGCGCAGGTGCGCGACCAGGCTGATCGGCCTGTGGTCGTCAACGACCAGGTCGCGACCGGCAAGCTCGGCTTCGTCCGCACCAAGGGCGACCTGATGCCCGGCCGGCTCGCCACCGACCGCGCGAGCGCCGTTGCGAAGGCCGACGTCTACCTCGCGAAGTTCGCCCCCGCCTTCGGTGCCCGCGCCGGTGAGCTCGAGCAGGCCGAGGTCCACGCCGACCGCGCCGGCTGGTCCGTCACCTACGAGCAGAGCTACCAGGGCGTCCCGGTGTTCGCCGCGGAGCTGAAGGCGCACGTCGACCGGGAGGGCGACCTGACGTCGGTCAACGGCTTCGCGGCTCCCGCCCTCGACCTCTCCGTCACTCCCACCGTCTCCGAGGACGAAGCATCGGCGCGCGCCCTCGCCGCGGTTAGGGCCAAGCCCGCCGGCCACGAGGACGGCCTGCCCGCCTCCTTCGCCGACGGCCTCACCGTCCGCTCGGCCGACCTGGAGATCTACCGCATGGGCTCGACCCGCGGGATCGACGGCGAGGCCAGGCTCGCCTGGGTCGTCGAGGTCTGGAACAGGTCGACGATCCGCGAGACGCTCATTCTCGACGCGGCCACCGGCAAGCCGCTCAACCGCTGGTCGATGATCGCCCACGCCCTCGACCGCGAGCTCTACGAGGCGCGCCAGGACTTCTCCGGCTACGAACACGTCTGGAGTGAGGGTGAGCCCTACCCCGCCCCCCACATGACCGAGGACCACCAGAACGAGGTCCGGGGCGCCGGCGAGGCCTACTGGATGTTCCGCAACACCTTCGGCTACGACTCCTGGGACGGCAACGGCGCCACGCTGATCACGGTCAACAACGACCCGCGGATCAGCTGCCCCAACGCCAACTGGAACGGCGTCACCACCAACTACTGCACCGGCGTCACCCGTGACGACACCGTCGCCCACGAGTGGGGCCACGCCTACACCGAGTCGACCTCCGGCCTGATCTACCAGTGGCAGGCCGGCGCGATGAACGAGGCCTACTCGGACATCTGGGGCGAGACCGTCGACATGCTCAACACCCGCCATAACGAGGTGGGCGAGCCCGGCTCGGGCACCACGGTGCACCGCACCCCGGGACGGTGCTCGGAGTACACCAGGGCCGCCACCAACATGACGATCACGGCGCCCGCCTCCGTCGCCGGTCCCTGCGTCAACGTCCCCGCGTCCTTCGGCCCGGTCATCACCCAGGCCGGCGTCAACGCCACCGCGGTCGTCGGGATCGACAAGGCGGAGAAGGACGGGAGCGGCACGACCATCGGCACCACGACCGACGGCTGCTCCCCGTTCACCAACGCCGCCGTCATCACCGGCAAGTGGGTCTACGTCGACCGCGGCCTGTGCTCGTTCGCGGTCAAGATCGACAACGCGGAGGCTGCCGGCGCCCTGGGCATCGTCGTCGGCAACACACCAACGCAGACCCTGGGGTCCATGGCCGGCAACTCCGAGATCTACGGCGTCATGGTCTCCAACGCGGACGGTGCGAAGTTCAAGTCCGCCGGCGGGCCCGTGTCGTTCCACATCGAGGCGAAGCCCTCCCCCGCCGACCCGACCCACCGTTGGCTCTCCGGCGAGTCCGACCCCGCCTTCGGCGGTGCCATCCGCGACATGTGGAACCCGAACTGCTACGGCGACCCGGGCCAGGTCTCCGACGCCGAGTACACCTGCGGGTCCGAGGACAGCGGTGGCGTCCACTCCAACTCGGGCGTCGTCAACCGCACGTTCGCGATCCTGGTCGACGGCATCGACGGCTCCGGCACGAGCGGCATCGGGCTGGACAAGGCGGCGCGATTGTTCTGGCACGCCCAGACCAACTACCTGACCCCGTCGTCCTACTTCCCCGACCTGGCCGACGGACTGGAGGCGTCGTGCGCGGACCTGACGGGGATCAGCTTCGAGAAGGTCACGCTGGGCAACCCCACCGACCCGGACGGGTCCGACGGCGGCGTCGTCGAGCCTGAGCTCGTCGTGGGCGGCACCACTGTGGCCGACTGCGCCAAGGTGACGGCCGCCATCGCGGAGACCGAGCTGCGCCTCGACCCGAGCGCGCAGTGCGACTGGCAGCCGCTCCTGGCGCCGGGGGCTCCGAAGCTCGAGTGCGGCACGGGCACGGTCACGAAGGCCAGCTACACCGAGGACTTCGAGGACGGCCTCGAGGGCTGGACCTGGACCCAGGACGAGGAGATCGGCTTCCCCGACGGCTCCGGCATCGCCTGGGAGGCATCCACGACCGCCCCCGCCGGCCACACCGGCGGTGTCGCGTTCGGCCCGGACCCGGTCGAGGGATCCTGCAGCGGCGCTGCTGGTGACCTCACCAGCCGCAACGGCCTGATCAGCCCGGCCATCACCGTGCCGGCCGGCGCCACGCCGCGGCTCTCGTTCGACCACTACGTGGCGACCGAGGCGACCTGGGACGGCGGCAACGTCAAGGTCAGCGTCGACGGCGGAGCCTTCCAGCTCGTGCCCGCCGACGCCTATCTCCACAACGCACCGGGCGGCACGCTCCACCCGGATGCCGGCCCGATGGGTGGCGAAGCCGCCTGGACCGGCACCAACGGCGGCCAGATGGCCGGGTCGTGGGGGACCTCGGTGATCAACCTCGCCAAGGTCGCCGCGGCCGGCGCGTCGGTCAAGCTCCGCTTCGACATGGGACGTGACGGCTGCAACGGCATCGACGGCTGGTACGTCGACAACGTCGTCGTCGAGGCCTGTGAGGTCGTGGCGACGCCCACGCCGACCACGACCCCGACCACCACGCCCACGACCCCGCCCACCACGACCCCGACCACCACGCCCACGACCCCGACCACCACACCGACGACACCTGCCAAGGCGGCCACGTCGACGAAGGTCAAGGTCAAGCCGCGGACGGTGGTGCGCGGGAAGGCCTTCAAGGTGATCGTCAAGGTCAGCTCGGTGGTCGACGTCGACGGGAAGGTCAAGCTCAAGCTCGATGGCACGCGGCTCAAGGTCGTCCGACTCAAGGACGGCCGCGCCGTGCTGAAGGTCAGGCGCCTGCTCCGCGTCGGGAAGCACAAGGTGGCGGCCACCTACCTCGGGTCCGCCGCGACGCTGCGCAGCAAGGACAGCGTCCGTCTGAGGGTCATCGCCTGACGGACAGCTGAGTGAAGGAGCGGGGGCCCGGCAGTCGGCCGGCACCAGAGATTGTTACAAACAACTCTCGATGAGGGCTATCGGTGTCACGTCACAATTCGTATGGTGACGTGGATCACTCGGACACACCTCGGCTCCGGGTGGCAATCGAACTGGGAGGAACCCCCGTGAAGCTCCTCAAGCAAGGAGTCGCGCTGGCGATGCTCGGAGCCGGCCTCGTTGCCGTTCCGTCGCTGCAGGCGCAAGCAACCCCGGCCGCGACGTCCGCGGCCGCCGCCGACAACGGCGTACAAGCCATGAAGAACGAGGCCGACGGCCTCGTCGCCGTGTCCGGCGAGAGCGCGACGAAGCGAGTCGGCTTCATCCGCCTGACCCAGAAGTCCGGCGACCTCATGCCTTCTCGAGGCGCATCGAGCAAGTCCGCCGCTGCCGCCAAGGCCGACGCCTACCTCGCCAAGTACGCCGCCAACTTCGGCGCGCGACCCGGTGAGCTCACGCAGGAGGGCGTCACGTCCTCGGCGTCCGGCTGGACGGTCAGCTACACCCAGGCCTACAAGGGCGTGCCCGTGTTCGGCTCGATGCTGCGCGCTCACGTCGACAAGCAGGGCGACCTGACGTCCGTCAACGGCTACGCCGCGCCGGACCTGTCGATGTCGACCACGCCGCGGATCACCGCTGCCGGAGCCGCTGAGCGCGCGGTGGGCACCGTGCGCGCCAACCCGCCCGGCCACGAGGGTGACGCCGACACCACGGGCATCCGCGCCGCCTCCACCGAGCTGGCGGTCTACCGCCTGGGCTCGACCAAGGGCGAAGCCGGCAAGGCGATCCTCGCCTGGATCGTCGAGGTCTCCAACGACGCCAACGTGCGCGACGTCCTGACCCTCGACGCCGCCACCGGCAAGCTGGTCAACCGCTACTCCCTCATCCACGACGGTCTCTACCGCGAGCTCTACGAAGCCACCTACGCCCGCAAGGGGCTGAAGTGGAAAGAGGGCGACAAGTTCCCCGGCCGCCTCGACGTGGACCAGCAGAACGAGGTCCTCGCCACCGGTGAGTCCTACTGGTTCTTCAAGAACGCCTTCGGTCGCGACTCCTACGACGACGCCGGCCACAAGATGATCACGGTCAACAACGACCCGCGCATCTCGTGCCCCAACGCCAACTGGAACGGCGTCACCACCAACTACTGCTCGGGGGTTTCCTCCGACGACGTCGTCGCCCACGAGTGGGGCCACGCCTACACCGAGTACACCCACGGCCTCATCTACCAGTGGCAGTCGGGCGCGCTCAACGAGTCCTACTCCGACATCTGGGGCGAGACCGTCGACCTGATCAACGGCCGCATGGACGCCGACGAGGGCGACATCACCGCGAAGCGACAGGTCGGCGTGTGCTCCACGCACTCCCCCGCCCGTCCGATCGTGCTGATCAACTCCCCGGCCACCATCGCCAAGGAGTGCGAGGCCGGCGCGGCCTCCTTCGGCCCCCAGCTCGACGGCGCGGGCGTGTCCGGCGACGTGGTCCTGGCCGTCGACAACGGCCAGCCGCTGCCCGACGGCACCCCCAGCCCGAGCACCTCCGACGCCTGCACCGCGCTGACCAACGGCGCAGCCGTTGCCGGCAAGGTCGCGCTCGTGGACCGCGGCTCCTGCGCCTTCACCATCAAGGTCAAGAACGCCCAGGCAGCCGGCGCCACCGCCGTGCTCGTCGCGGACAACGTCGAGGCCACCCCCTCCGGCATGTCCGGTGTCGACCCGGCCATCACCATCCCGGCGGTGCGCATCCGGCTCAGCGACGGCAACCTGATCAAGTCCGAGCTTCCCAACGGCCCGGTCAACATCACGATGAAGGACGCCTCCGGCGACCGTGCCGACACGTACCGCTGGTTGATGGGTGAGGACTCCTCGGCCTTCGGCGGCGCGATCCGCGACATGTGGTCGCCCACCTGCCACGGTGACCCGGGCAAGGTCTCGGACGCGGAGTACTACTGCGCGACCGACGACGGCGGCGGCGTGCACAGCAACTCCGGGGTGCCCAACCACGGCTATGCGCTGCTCGTCGACGGCGGCACCTACAACGGTGTCACGGTCAAGGGCCTGGGCCTCGACAAGTCCGCGGCGATCTACTTCCGCGCGATGGTGGACTACCAGACGCCCACCACCGACTTCGCCGACCACGCCGACGCCTTGGCTGCGTCGTGCCTCGACCTCGTCGGTCAGCCCATCGCGACCCTCACGACGGCGGCCAACGCCAAGACCGCCCCGGCCGACTCGATCCGACGTGCCGACTGCGCTCAGGTCGGCAACATGGCCGCGGCCGTGGAGCTGCGCACCGACCCGGTGCAGTGCAACTTCAAGCCCCTGCTCGACCCGAACATCCCCGCCCTGTGCGGCGAGGGTGGCACCGAGACGCAGGTCTGGTCCGAGGACTTCGAGGACGGGCTCGCCGGCTGGACTGCCTCGCAGCAGGTCGTGTTCGCGGGTGGCTTCGGCCAGCCGTGGGAGGCCTCGTCCACCGCACCCGGTGACCACGCAGGTGGTGTGGCCTTCGGCCCCGCCCCCGACCGTGGTCAGTGCTCCAACGGCGCCGGGGACTTCTCGAGCCGGGACTCGATCACGAGTCCGTCGGTGAGCATCCCGGCCGCCGGCGCGGCACGCCTGTCCTTCGAGCACTACGTCTCGACGGAGTCGGGCTATGACGGCGGCAACGTCAAGGTCAGCATCAACGGTGGCGACTTCATGGTCATCCCCGCCGCTGCCTACACCTTCAACAAGCCCTCGAAGATCTTCGACGCCTCGACGAACACCAACCCGCTGGCAGGCGAGGACGGGTTCACCGGCACCGACGGCGGCGAGATCGGCGGCTCGTGGGGCACCTCCCAGGTCGACCTGACCCAGGCCGGTGTGAAGGCAGGAGACACCGTCACGTTCCGCTTCGACATCGGTCGTGACGGCTGTGGCGGCCTCGAGGGCTGGGCCGTCGACAACGTCGAGGTGGCCACGTGCCCGGCGCCCGCCGCCACCGCGGCAGGCACCGAGGGGCGTCGCCGCTGACACCCTGATCGACCGCACGACGCGAAGGGCCCCGGCACCTGGTGCCGGGGCCCTCTGTGTGTCTCGGAAGCTGTGTCAGGGGAGGTCGCGGTGTCGCGACCGCCCGTGACTAGGCCTCGATGACGACCGGGATGATCATGGGCCGGCGACGCAGGCTCTTGTTCACCCAGCGACCGACGACGCGGCGTACGGTCTGCTGCATCTGGTAGGAGTCGGCTCCCCCGTCGGCGGCGATCTTGGCGAGCGCGTCGATGATCTGCGGCTTGATGGCGTCGAAGGCGGAGTCGTCCTCCGCGAAGCCGCGGGCGTGGATCTCCGGCCCTCCGGAGACCTTGCCGGTCACCGAGTCGACGACGACGATCACCGAGATGAAGCCCTCCTCGCCCAGCACCCGGCGGTCCTTCATGGAGGACTCGGAGATGTCACCGACGCTGGAGCCGTCGACGAAGACGTAGCCGCACGCGACCTTGCCCGCGATCTTCGCGACGCCGTCGACGAGGTCGACCACGACGCCGTCCTCGGCCATGACGACGCGGTCGGCCGGCACGCCGGTCGCGATCGCGAGCGCGGCGTTGGCACGCATGTGCCGGATCTCGCCATGGATGGGCATCACGTTGCGCGGCTTGACGATGTTGTAGCAGTAGAGCAGCTCGCCGGCGCTGGCGTGACCGCTGACGTGCACCAGGGCGTTGCCCTTGTGCACGACGTTGGCGCCCCAGCGGGCGAGACCGTTGATCACGCGGTAGACGGCGTTCTCGTTGCCCGGGATCAGCGAGCTGGCCAGGACGACGGTGTCGCCCTCCTCGAGGTGCACGAAGGAGTGGGTGCGCTGCGCGATCCGGCTCAGCGCGCTCAGCGGCTCGCCCTGCGACCCGGTAGAGATGAGCACCTGGCGCTCGACCGGCAGGTCGGCCAGCTCCTTGGCGTCGACGAGCACGCCGGCCGGCACCTTGAGGTAGCCGAGCTCCTTGGCGATCGCCATGTTGCGCACCATCGAGCGACCGACGTAGGCGACCTTGCGGTCGTTGGCGACGGCGGCGTCGATGACCTGCTGCACCCGGTGGATGTGCGAGGCGAAGCAGGCCACGATGATCCGCTGGGCGGACTTGTGGAAGACCCCCTCCAGGACCGGCGCGATGTCCTTCTCGGAGGTCGTGAAGCCCGGCACCTCGGCGTTGGTGGAGTCGGTCATGAAGAGGTCGACGCCCTCGTCGCCCAATCGCGCGAACTCGTTGAGGTCGGTGATCCGGCCGTCGAGCGGGAGCTGGTCCATCTTGAAGTCGCCGGTGTGCAGCACGACGCCGGCGCCGGTGCGGATGACGACCGCGAGCGCGTCGGGGATGGAGTGGTTGACCGCGATGAACTCCAGAACGAAGGGCCCGAAGGTGATCGTCTCCCCCTCGGCCACGACGTGGTGCACGGTCTCCTTGAGACGGTGCTCGCGCAGCTTGGAGCCGAGCAGGGCCAAGGTCAGCTCGGAGCCGACGAGCGGGATGTCGCCGCGTTCGCGCAGGAGGTACGGCGTCGCGCCGATGTGGTCCTCGTGACCGTGGGTCAGCACCAGCGCCTCGACCTTGTCGAGCCGGCCACGGATCGGGTCGAAGTCGGGGAGGATCAGGTCGACGCCGGGGTGGTGGTCCTCGGGGAACAGGACGCCGCAGTCCACGATCAGCAATCGGTCGTCGTACTCGAAGACAGTCATGTTGCGACCGATCTCGCCGAGGCCGCCGAGCGGGATGACGCGCAGGCCCCCTTCGACCAGTGGCGCGGGCGTGCTCAGTTCGGGATGCGGATGGCTCAAGGGACTCCTCAGATCAGGCCCGACGCGGCGAGCCCGGCGCGGAGCGCGGTGACCTCGTCGTCGTCGAGAGGAACGAGCGGACCTCGCACGTTCCGGTTGTCGAGCACGCCGAGCAGCTCCAGGGCTGCCTTGGCGGTTGTAGCTCCGTAGTTGGTGACGCCCATGACGGCGTCGAAGGCCGACACGAGCCGGGTGTGGATCTCGAGGGCCTCGCGCTGGTTGCCCGCGAGGTAGGCCTCGATCATGGTCTTGAGCTCGCGCCCTGCGGCGTGGCCGACGACGCTGACGAGTCCGGCGGCGCCGTACGCGAGGTAACCCAGCGTCGCGGCGTCGTCGCCGCAGTAGACGGTGTAGCCGAGCTGGGTGAGCGCGACCGTGTGGGCAGGATCGCCGGTGGCTTCCTTGACGGTGGTGACGTTGGCGAGCTCACGAGCCCGCTCGTAGGTCTCGAGCGCGATCGGGATGCCCGAGCGGCTGGGGACGTCGTAGAGCATCACCGGCAGGTCGGTGGCCTCGGCCACGCTGCGGAAGTGGTGCAGGACCCCGGCCGGGCTCGGCTTGTTGTAGTAGGGCGTGACCAGCAGCACTGCGTGGACGCCGATCTTGGCGGCCTGCTCGGCCAGCTCGACGGAGTGGGCGGTCGCGTTGGTGCCGACGCCGGCGATGACCGAGGCACGGTCGCCGACCGCGTCCATGACGGCCTGCAGGATCTGGCCGTCCTCGGCCACGGTGGTGGTCGGGGCCTCTCCGGTGGTGCCGCTGACGACGACTCCGTCGTTGCCGTTGTCGACGAGATGTCGGGCGATCTTGGCCGTTGCTTCAAGGTCCACCGACCCGTCGTCGTGGAACGCCGTGGCCATCGCGGTCAACAGGCGGCCGAACGGTGCTGCGGTTGTCATAGGGGTCAGGCTATCCCGCCCGGGACCCATGAGTAGGCCACGGCCTTGCCAGAGGCGCATACTGGTACTGATGTCTACTCCAGTGCGCCGCCACCTCGCCAGCAGTCCCTTCCAGGCCGAACCCGAGCCGACCATCGAGACGTTTGCGATGGACGACCTGGTCTGCCATGACGCACACGGCGTCGGACGGGTGATCGGCATGGAGCCAGCAGCGGTCACCGTCGACTTCCGTGGGCAGGCCATGCGCATCACCAGCCCCTACCGCAAGCTGGTCAAGCTCTGAGCCGAGGCTCCCGGCTGGCACTGTCGGTGCCGTCGCCTAGCGTGTGCGTCGTGAAGACACGATGAGCAAGATGGACGCACTGCGAGCGATGCGCGAAGCGCGCTACGCCGAGAATGCCGCACGAGCCAAGACCTCCGCCCCGGCTGCGAAGCAGCCCGCGGCGACTGGGGCGACGGCGAAGAAGACGACCGCCAGGAAGGCACCGGCGAAGAAGGCTGCCGAGCCCGCTGCCACCGAGGCTGCGGAGACCGCCCTGTGCGGTCACCGCAACATGAGCGGGCGGTCCTGCACCCGCGAGCACGGCCACGCCGCCAAGAGCCACCGCTACTCCTGAGCGACGCAGGACAGCGGTGGTCCACAGTCACCCAGTGACCGTCAGATACCGCTGTCTTCGACGACGCGGCTGACGCGCTCCCACCACACCCAGTCCAGCCCGAGGTCGGGCCGCGACTCCCGGCGCACCTCGGTCCACTCGTCGAGCGGGAAGACGGGATAGCGGGCGTCACCGGGCGGCGCGAGGTCGACCTCGGTGAGCACCTGGTGCGTGGCCCGCGGCAGCGCGAGCTCGTAGACCTGCGCTCCCCCGACCACGAAGACCTCACCGAGCGAGGCGGCCAGGCCCAGCGCCTCGTCGAGGGAGTGCGCGACGAGCACCCCGTCGAAGCCGGGCTGCCAGGTCGTCGACCGGGTGAGCACGATCGTGGTGCGTCCGGGCAACGGGCGACCGATCGAGTCCCAGGTCGCGCGGCCCATGACGAGCACGCCGCCCATGGTCACGGCCTTGAAGTGGGCGAAGTCCTCGCTGATGTGCCACGGGATCGAGCCCGCGTCGCCGATGATGCGCCCATCGGCGTACGCCGCGACCAGGGTGACGCGGTCCGAGCCCTCAGACGGCAACGGGGGCCTTGATGCCGGGGTGCGGGTCGTAGCCCTCGAGGCCGATGTCCTCGAGGTCGAAGCCGTCGATCTCGGTGATCGACTCGTTCAGCACCAGTCGCGGCAGCGGGCGGACGTCGCGGGTGAGCTGGAGGCGCGCCTGGTCGACGTGGTTGGAGTAGAGGTGGGCGTCACCGATCGTGTGCACGAAGTCGCCGACCTCGAGGCCGCACACCTGGGCGACCATGTGGGTGAGCAGGGCGTAGGACGCGATGTTGAACGGCACGCCGAGGAAGACGTCTCCGGAGCGCTGGTAGAGCTGGCACGAGAGCTTGCCGTCGGCGACGTAGAACTGGATCAGGGTGTGGCAGGGCGGCAGCGCCATGTCGCCGATGTCGGCGACGTTCCAGGCCGAGACGATGTGCCGGCGGCTGTCGGGGTTGTCCTTGATCTGCTGGACGACCTGGGCGATCTGGTCGATGTGGCGCCCGTCGGGCGTCGGCCAGGAGCGCCATTGGTAGCCGTAGACCGGGCCGAGATCACCGTTGTCGTCGGCCCACTCGTCCCAGATCGAGATGCCGCGGTCGTTGAGCCACTTGACGTTGGTGTCGCCGCGCAGGAACCACAGCAGCTCGCCGAAGACGGACCGGGTGTGGATCTTCTTGGTGGTCACCAGCGGGAAGCCCTCGGCGAGGTTGAACCGCATCTGGTGACCGAAGACGCTGTAGGTGCCCGTGCCGGTCCGGTCGGACTTCTCCACCCCGTCGTCGAGGAGCCGTTGGAGGAGGTCGAGGTAGGCCTGCATGCGCCGACAATACTGCGGACTCGGCAGGTCTCAGCGCAGGCGCACGTCGGCGCCCGCGACCACGACACGGCGGATCGAGGTGCAGTCGCGATCGCGGCAGACGAGGAACATCCTGCGCACCGTCTCGGACTGGCGCAGGTAGATCTCGGCCTCGTGCCGGGACAGCGAGATCTCCATGAGGTGCACGGGTTCGCCGCCCGGCGCGAGGACGACGTCGAGGCGCCGGTCACCCGGGGTGCCTCCCTCGGACGGCGGCGGCAGGTCCGGCGCCGGCTCCTCGGGCATGGCCTCGTCGAAGTCCGACACGTCCCCGTCGGCCGCGACCATCAGCAGCGAGCCGTCCTCGTGCTCGATCACGACGCCCTCGTCCAGCGGCACGAACGACCCGGCACGGGGCAGCGACACCACGACGTCGGCCAGGTGCAGCTCGCCGTCGGCGAACCACGGCACCGGGACCCGGTTGGCCTCCTCGCGCACGGCGGGCGGCGCGGGCAGGAGCGAGACGACCACTGCGCCGGCGACGAGGAGGGCGAGCACCCCGACGGCGTACAGCGTCAACCGTCGGCGACGCGGACGCTCGAGCTCCTCGGCGACGAGGTCACGGACGTGTGCCTCGACATCGGTGGTCTGCTCGAGCCTGCGCCACCCGCGCCGGCAGCGCCCAAGCGCGCGGTCGACGGCGGCCTCGGCCCTCGCTCCCCCGCCGAACTCCTCGACCAGCGAGGAACGGCGCGCGGCCACGAAGTCGTCGTGGGTGTCCATCCGCACCTCCGGGGTGTGTTCGGCGCCCCCGTCGTCCCGGATGGGTCAGGCCGACGCCGTCACCAGCACTGCCTCGACCGGGAAGACGAGGTGCTCACCCACCAGCCAAGGCGCAGCGAAGTCCTCGTACAACTCCCGCATCGACTCCTGCACCGCGGTCGACTGGGCCCGCCAGGTCACCCCGAAGTTACCGATCGTGGTGGCGCCGGCCCAGAAGTCCTCAGGGCGCACGCTCCAGTCCCATCGCGGCGCGCTCGCCTCGATGACGTCGAGCCCGGCCTCGGACAGCAGCGACCCGAGGCCCTCGGACGAGCGTTCGAAGTCGAGGTGCGGCGCCAACCGCGGCGCGGGAGGGCGTACGGCGCCCGCCGCATCGAGCAGGTCGTTCCACAGCTGCGCCTGGTGCATCAGCGAGGCCGGCCACACCGTCGCAGCAACCTGCCCACCAGATCGCGCCACGCGCACCAGCCCACGGGTCGCCGCACGCGGGTCGTCGACGTGATTGAGCACGAAGTTGGCCAGCACGACGTCGAACGGGGCGTCGTCGAACGGCAGGTCGGGCAGCCCACCCTGACGAACATCAGCTCCCGACCGGGAGCTCGCCAGCGCGACCATCTCGGGATCGGGGTCGACCGCGGTCACCACGTGGCCAGCCGTCAGCAGGGCCGCCGTGAGGTGGCCGGATCCGCAGCCGACGTCGAGCACCCTCGACCCGGACGGGATCCGCGTCAGCAGGGCTGGTGCGGTGCCGGAGCACAGCGTCGCGAAGGACCGGTCGTAGGCCGCTGCGACGTCGTCCCAGAGGCCCTCTGCCATCAGGCGTGCAGCGACATCGGTCCGTAGACCTGGCGCTCGTGCTCGAACAGCGTCACCGCGTCCACACCGGCCTCCGCCAGCTCGGCCCAGATCTCCCCGACCCACGACTCGGCGTCGGCCTGCGAGAGGAAGCGCTTGCCGGCGAACTCGTCGGCCGCGACCTCGTTGCCGGCCGCGTCCTCGAGGCGCCACCACCAGGGGCGCTCGGCGGCCGACGGCTGGCGGAAGGTGGGCGGCTGGTCGGGCAGCATCACGACTCCTTGACCGAGGTGTCGACGAACGGCGGCTTCGTCAGCTGGAAGATCTCGCGGCGGCCGCGGACGTCCACGCCGACCTCGGCCTCGGGGTGCACCATCGTGGGCACCAGCGCCATCCCGATGCCCTTCTTCAGGGTCGGGGAGAACGTGCCCGAGGTGATGTCGCACAGCGGGACGTCCTGGGTGAGCGTGACGCCCATGCCCGGGCGCGGGATGCCGCGACCGGTGGCGACGAGGCCGCGCAGGAGGCGCTTGGGCCCGGCCTCCTTGACGGCCAGGAGCGCGTCGCGACCCCAGAAGGCGTCCTTCTTCCAGCCGACGGCCCAGCTCAGGCCGGCCTCGACCGGGTTGACGTCGATGGTGATGTCCTGGCCGTGCAGCGGGTAGCCCATCTCGGTGCGAAGTGTGTCGCGGGAACCGAGCCCGCAGGCCAGCATCCCGAACTCCTCGCCGGCCGCGAGCAGGGCATCCCACAGGGCGCCGGCCTCGGCATTGCGGACGATCAGCTCGTAGCCGCGCTCGCCGGTGTAGCCCGTGCGGCACACCACGACGCCGACCTCGGAGCCGAGGACGTCGGGGACTTGGGCCTCGAGGAAGGACATGTAGTCGTGGCCGGTCGGCAGCCCGACGCGCTCCAGGACCTCGTCGGACCTGGTGCCCTGCACTGCGAGGACGGCGTAGTCCTCGTGGTGGTCCTTCACCGAGACACCGTCGGGAGCCTCGGCCTGCAGGCGGCGCACGACCTCGGCAGTGTTGGCAGCGTTGGGGACGAGCAGCACGTGCTCGTCGTCCTGGTAGTAGGCGATCAGGTCGTCGACGATGCCGCCGGTCTCGGCGTCGCAGCACAGGGTGTACTGCGCCTTGCCGGGCTGGATCTTGGCGAGGTCGTTGGAGAGCGTGGCGTTGACGAAGTCGGCGGCGCCGGGGCCGCTGACCATCGCCTTGCCGAGGTGGCTGACATCGAAGATGCCCACCGACTCTCGGACGGCCGTGTGCTCCTTGACGACACCGGCGGGATATTCGAGGGGCATGGACCAGCCACCGAACTCGGCGAGCTTCGCACCGAGAGCGACGTGGCGGTCGTGCAGTGGGGACTGCTTGAGGTTCGCGTCAGCCATGGCCCGAAACCTACCCCAGCGACTCGCGGCTCCGCCCTGACCTAAAGTGCCCGGGTGACGACGACGTACACGCTGCGCAGCGCGAGCCCCGCCAAGACCCGGGCGGAGGCCGTCGTGGTCGGCGTCCTCGCCTCCGACAAGGGACCGGTCGTCTGCGACGCCGGCGCCGACGTCGCCGAGGCCTGGGGCCGCAAGTGGCAACCCCTTCTCTCGACGCTCGGCGTGACCGGCAAGGCCGGCGAGGCCGTGCGCATCCCGGCCAACGGCCTCATCAACGCCCAGCTGCTCGTGCTCGTCGGGTTGGGTGCCGAGCCGGACGAGACGTCCGTACGCCGCGCGGCCGGCGTCGCCGCGCGCAGCGTGCCCAACGCCGCGTCGGTCGCGATCGCGCTGCCCGCCGACACCCCGGGCCTGGTGGACGCCGTGACCCAGGGCCACCTGCTCGGCGGCTACACCTACACGCTGCACAAGACCTCCGCGGCCAAGGCAGACGAGTCGTCGGGGGCCGGCCAGGTCGTCGTCCTCAGCCCCGTCGCGCGCCAGGGCGAGGCGATCACCGCCTTCGAGGAGGCACAGGTGCTCGCCGACGCCGTCCGGCTCACCCGCGACTGGGTCAACGAGCCGCCCGGCCATCTCACCCCCGCCGGATTCGCCGACGCGGTCACCGACGCCCACCGCGCGGCGACGAAGGGCCGCGGCGCCCCCAAGGTCGACCTCGAGATCTGGGACCACGCGACGCTGACCGAGCGCGGCCTCGGCGGCACCCTCGCCGTCGGCAACGGCTCGGACGCCACACCCCGGCTGGCCAAGCTGACCTGGTCGCCCAAGGACGCCACGACCCATCTCGTCCTGGTCGGCAAGGGCATCACCTTCGACTCGGGCGGCCTCACCATCAAGCCGGCCTCGAGCATGGTCGGGATGAAGGGCGACATGGGCGGCGCGGCGTGCGTCATCGCCGCGACGCTGGCCATCGCGAAGCTCGGGCTGCCGGTCAAGGTCACCGCCTTCGCGCCGATGGCGGAGAACATGGTCTCCGGCTCGTCGTTCCGCCCCGGCGACGTCGTCACGATGTACGGCGGCACCACCGTCGAGATCGCCAATACCGACGCCGAAGGCCGGATGCTCCTGGGTGACGCCTTGGTGCTCGCCACCGAGGAGGCGCCCGACATCATCGTCGACGTCGCCACCCTCACCGGCCACCTCCAGCTCGCGCTCGGCGACAAGGTCGGCGCCGTGCTCGGTTCCCAGGAGATCGTCGACGCGGTGCTGGCCGCCGGCGCCCGCGCGGGCGAGCAGCACTGGCAGATGCCGATCCCCGAGGAGATGACCGAGCGGATCAAGGCCTCCAAGATCGCCGACCTGCTCCAGCACGACTGGGTGCGCTGGGGCGGTGGGCTGATGGCCGCGGCGTTCCTGCGCGAGTTCACCGCCGGCCTGCCGTGGGCCCACCTCGACATCGCCGGCAAGGAGATCAACACCGGCGGGCCCTACGGCCACGTCCCCTCCGGGGGCACGGGCTTCGGCGTCACCACGATCGTGGAGTACGCCCGCTCGCTCGCCGCCCCGGAGTGAGCACCCCGCGGCGTTCATTCATGTAAATGAACCTCGCGACGGGGGTCAGATCCCGCCGGCCTTCTTGCGACGGTTGAAGTCGCGCATCCGCTGCGGGATGCCGACGACGGCGGCGTCGTACGACGGCACCTGGTGCTTGTTGGCGAACGTGTGGGCCCACTGGACGCTCGGGACACGGCGACGGGTCCACTCGCCGTCGTGGGCCACGAGGAGCAGCGTCACGTCACTGACCGCGGTGCGCGGCTCGACGAATCCCTCGACGCCGCGACGCGTGGTCACGAAGTCGGTGAGGTGGGCGATGTCGTGCCCGTCGGAGGCGCGCACCGATGTCGACCCGGTGCGCAGGCCGTCGCGCGCAGGTCGGCGCACGCGCCCGGATCGTCTGAATCGGTCCAGCAGTCCCATGCCGTCATTGTGCCTGCCGCCCGGGAGCAGACGGGTCAGACCCGGTGTGGACAGGCTCACAAAGAGTGCAAGGATGTCCGCGTGACCGACGGCGACTTCGACGTACTCATTCTCGGTGCTGGGTCCGGCGGCTACGCGTGTGCACTCCGCGCAGCCCAGCTCGGCCTCACCGTGGGACTCGTGGAGAAGGGCAACCTCGGGGGCACCTGCCTCCACGTGGGTTGCATCCCCACCAAGGCCCTCCTGCATGCGGCCGAGGTGGCCGACTCGGCGCGCGACGCGTCCAAGTTCGGCGTCAGCGCCACCCTCGACGGCATCGACATGGCCGGGGTCAACTCCTACAAGGACGGCGTGGTCGCGCGCCTGTTCAAGGGACTGACCGGCCTGATCAAGTCGCGTGGCATCACGGTCATCGAGGGCGAGGGGCGCGTCACCGGCCCGCGCACGGTGACGGTCGGCGCGGCGACGTACACCGGGAAGAGCCTCGTCCTGGCGTCCGGTTCCTACTCCAAGTCGCTGCCCGGGCTCGAGCTCGACGGCGAGCGCGTCATCAGCTCCGAGCACGCCCTCAAGCTCGACCGGGTGCCGGCGTCGGTGATCGTGCTCGGCGGTGGCGTCATCGGCTGCGAGTTCGCCAGCGTGTGGGCGAGCTTTGGCGCGAAGGTCACCATCCTCGAGGCACTCCCCCGGCTCGTGGCCGCCGAGGACGCGGCATCCTCGAAGGCCCTCGAGCGAGCCTTCCGCAAGCGCAAGATCGACTTCCGCACCAGCACGCCGTTCCAGAGCGTCAAGACCACCGACTCCGGCGTCGCCGTGACCGTCGAGGGTGGCGACGTGATCGAGGCCGAGCTGCTGCTCGTCGCAGTCGGTCGCGGCCCCTCGACCGACGGCCTGGGCTACGAGGAGCAGGGCATCGCGATGGAGCGCGGCTTCGTGCTCGCCGACGAACGCGGCCGCACGAATGTCGAGGGCGTCTTCGCCGTCGGTGACATCGTGCCGGGTCTCCAACTGGCCCACCGCGGCTTCCAGCAGGGGATCTTCGTGGCCGAGGAGATCGCCGGGCTCGACCCGAAGCCGATCGACGAGGCCGGCATCCCGCGCGTCACCTACTCCCACCCCGAGATCGCCTCGGTCGGCCTCGACGAGGCCACGGCCAGGGAGCAGTACGGCGACGACATCACCACGATCACCTACGACCTCGGCGGCAACGGCAAGAGCCAGATCCTGCAGACCGCGGGCTTCGTCAAGCTGGTCGGCCTCAAGGACGGCCCCGTGCTCGGTGTCCACATGGTCGGCGACCGTGTCGGCGAGCTCATCGGAGAGGCGCAGCTGATCTACAGCTGGGAAGCCCACGCCGACGACGTGGCACCTCTCATCCACGCCCACCCGACGCAGAACGAGGCCCTCGGCGAGGCGCACCTCGCGCTCGCTGGCAAGGCCCTGCACGCCCACTCGTGACCACCACCCACACAGAAGGAATGCCCATGGCCTCCGAAGTCACCCTCCCCGCCCTTGGTGAATCCGTCACGGAAGGAACCGTCACCCGCTGGCTCAAGCAGGTCGGCGACACCGTGGCGGTCGACGAGCCGCTGCTCGAGGTCTCCACCGACAAGGTCGACACCGAGATCCCCTCGCCGGTCGCGGGCACGCTCCTGGAGATCAAGGCCGCCGAGGACGAGACCGTCGAGGTCGGCGCCGTGCTGGCAGTCGTGGGTGAGGCCGGAGAAGGTGGCGCCGCCGCGGAGTCCGCCGAGGCCCCCGCCGCCGAGGCCCCGGCCGAGCAGGCCCCCGCGCAGGAAGCACCCGCCGAGCAGGCTGCCCCGGCCGCCGAGCAGGCGCCCGCCGGGCAGGAAGCACCCGCCGAGCAGGCCGCTCCGGCCGCCGAGTCGAAGCCCGCCGGTGGTGGCGCCTCGACCTCCGTCACGCTGCCCGCGCTCGGGGAGTCCGTGACCGAGGGCACCGTCACCCGCTGGCTGAAGGAGGTCGGCGACGACGTCGCGGTCGACGAGCCGCTGCTCGAGGTCTCC
>NZ_CM001852.1:2355751-2377601 GCF_000389985.1 Nocardioides sp. CF8 | reverse complement strand
CGGCTGCTACCAACCTGATGGCCGGGTACAGCTAGACGGCATGGTGATCGACAACCCTCACTACCTGCGGCCGGCGGAGTACCCCGCGGCCCGCCTCACCGAGGCGAGCCGGTACCCCATGGTCAGGGTGGGTTCGCACGGCGACGAGGACGTGGACCGAGGGTGGGGGTCGCTCACCGACGGCGAACTGCGAGTCGTGGCCGGGGTCGCTGCGGGCATGACCAACCGCGCTATCGCCACGGAGCTCCACCTCTCGCGTCACACCGTGGACGCCCACCTGAAGCACGTGTACCGCAAGCTCGACATCCACACGCGAGTCGAGCTGACCGTGCTGGCGCTGCAGCATCACCTTCCCATGGGATAGCCGGAGACCTGCCCCTCAAAGATCACCCGTTCACGGGATGCCGGTGACGTGGCCCCTGAGGAGCATGGTCACACACGAGCTTCCGGCGAATGGAGTGGTCATGGGCAGGGCAGTTGGCATCGACCTGGGAACGACGAACTCGGCGATCGCAGCGATGGAGGGTGGGCAGGCGCAGGTGATCCCGAACGCGGAGGGCAACCGGACGACGCCGTCCGTGGTGGCTTTCCTCGAGAACGGTGAGCGCCTGGTCGGCCAGATGGCGAGGCGGCAGTCGATCCTGAATCCGAAGGGGACGATCTACTCCGCGAAGAGATTCATCGGTCACAAGTTCGACGAGGTCAGCAGCGAGATGAACACCGTCTCGTTCGATGTGGTTGCGGGGTCCGACGGTGCGGTGCGCTTCCAGGTCAACGACAAGATGTACGCGCCGGAGGAGATCTCCGCCCAGGTGCTGCGCAAGCTGGTCGACGACGCCGGGAAGTTCCTCGGTGAGCGGGTCACCGAGGCGGTCATCACCGTCCCGGCGCACTTCAACGATGCGCAGCGTCAGGCCACGAAGGACGCCGGCCGGATCGCGGGGCTCGAGGTCCTCCGGATCATCAACGAACCGACGGCCGCTGCCCTCGCCTACGGGATGGACAAGCTCGAGAACGAGACCGTGCTGGTCTTCGACCTCGGGGGCGGCACCTTCGATGTCAGCGTCCTCACCGTGGGGGACGGCGTGGTGGAGGTCCGGTCGACAGCGGGAGACACCCATCTCGGCGGCGATGACTTCGATCGCCGGATCGTGGACTACCTGGCGGACGAGTTCAAGAAGTCCAATGGCATCGACCTGCGCGACGACTCCCAGGCATTGCAGCGACTGTTCGAGGCTGCCGAGAAGGCCAAGGTCGACCTGTCGGCCGTCAGTCAGACCGCGGTCAACCTCCCGTTCGTCACCGCGGATGCCTCCGGACCGAAGCATCTCAACGTGAACCTGATGAGGTCGTCGTTCGAGCAGCTGACCGCCGACCTCGTCGAGCGCTGCCTCGGCCCTGTCAGGCAGGCGATGGAGGACGCCAAGGTCACCACCGACGACATCGACGAGGTCATTCTCGTCGGCGGCTCGACGCGGATTCCGGCCGTACAGGCATTGGTGCGCCGCCTGACCGGGGGCAAGGAGCCCAACATGACCGTCAACCCGGACGAGGTCGTGGCCGTCGGTGCAGCCGTCCAAGCGGCGATCATCAAGGGCGACGTGAAGGATGTGCTGCTGCTTGACGTCACGCCCCTGTCGTTGGGGCTGGAGACGATGGGCGGGGTGATGACCAAGGTCATCGAGCGCAACACGACAATTCCGGCCCGGCGGACCGAGATTTTCAGCACCGCGGAGGACAACCAGTCCGCCGTCGACGTCGTCGTGCTCCAGGGCGAGCGGGAGAGGGCGGCCGACAACCGGGTGCTGGCACGGTTCCGTCTGGAGGACATCCGTCCCGCCCCGCGTGGGGTGCCCCAGATCGAGGTGACCTTCGACATCGATGCCAACGGCATCCTGCACGTCTCGGCGCGGGACAAGGACACCGGTGCCGAGCAGGAGGTGACCATCAGCGAGTCCTCCACGCTGAGCCAGGAGGAGGTCGAGCGGATGGTCAGGGACGCCGAGACCCATCGCGGTGAGGATGCTGCCCTGCGTGAGCGGGTCGATGCTCGCAACCAACTCGACTCCGTGGCCTACCAGGTGCGCAAGACCCTCGACGAAGCCGCCGCGTCCGTGCCCGAGCACGACCGCGCTCGTGCCGAGATGCTGGTCGAGGAGGCGCGCCAGGCCGTGGAGGGCGACGAACCGGTGGACCGCCTCCGCGCCTTGACAGGGGAGCTCCACCAGCTGAGCCAGGCGCTCGGCGCCGCCGCCCGGGATGGCGGGCCGTCGAGCGGGTCGGCGAGCTCCGCCGCCGAGCCGTCCGACAGCGGCGACGACGACGTCATCGACGCCGAGTTCACCTCCCACTGACCGCCATGTCCGACCACGAGGCACCCACGACCGAGACCCCCTCGACCGAGACCCCCACGACCGAGGCCCGGTCGGGCGACGCGCCGGACGATGCCACGCCCGAGACTGTCGGCCAGTCGCGCCAGGTCGCCGAGCTCGAAGACGCGTGGCGGCGCACAGCTGCCGAGCTCGACAACTTCCGCAAGCGGTGCGCACGCGACGTGGTGCGCGCCCGCGAGCAGGAACGGGCGGCCGTGGCCACCAGGTGGCTGCCCGTCCTGGACAACCTCGAGCGAGCGCTCGAGCACGCGTCGTCCGACCCCAGCTCGGTGGCCGAGGGCCTGCGAGCAGTGCTCGCGCAGGCGGTCGGCGTCCTGGCCGACCTCGGCTACCCGCGTCGTGAGGACGACGGCCGGGCCTTCGACCCCGCCGTGCACGAGGCGGTCAGCACCGTGTCCGGTGAGGGGCTGACGCCCGGCACCGTGGCCCAGGTCGTCCGCCCCGGATACGGACCCGACGACAAGCTCCTGCGTCCGGCTGCTGTCGTGGTGGCAACCAGGGCTTCCTGATGGCCAAGGACTTCTACGAGGTCCTCGGTGTCTCTCGCGATGCCGACCCGGCCGAGATCCAACGCGCCTACCGCAGGCTTGCGCGCCAGAACCACCCCGACGTCAACAAGCAGGCTGGGGCCGAGGAGAGGTTCAAGGACATCGCCGAGGCCTACGACGTGCTGTCGGACCCCGAGCAACGGCGGCGCTACGACGCCTTCGGCGAGGACTTCCGACGTGTGCCACCCGACGCGGACCCGGCCGCCTGGCGCCAGGGCCGCGCCTATGCCGATGCGGCGGCAGGCGCACGCGGCCGATGGTCGGGGGGCGGGCCGTCCGGCGGCTTCGGCGGGGCCGACTTCGGTGACGAGATCGACATCGAGGACCTGCTCGGGGGGATCTTCGGTGGGCGAGGGCGGGGCGGCCGGGGCCGGGCCGGCTGGGGACCCGGCCCGGTCCCGGGCGCCGACCACGAGGCGGAGGTGGAGGTCTCGGTCGAGGAGGCCTACCGCGGCACCGAGCGCAGCCTCACGATCACGGGTCCGGACGGCCCCCGCACGCTCGACGTCACCATCCCGCCGGGAGTCGTCGACGGCCAACGGATCCGACTGCGGGGCCAGGGCGGTCCGGGCAGCGGCGACGCGGCGGCCGGAGACCTCTACCTGGTGGTCCGGATCGCCGACCACCCGCGCTACCGGGTCGAGGGTCGTGACGTGCACGCACTCCTGCCGGTCGCTCCGTGGGAAGCCGCTCTCGGGGCGTCGGTGTCCGTCGACACGCCCGGAGGAGCGGCCACGGTCAAGGTCCCGGCCGGGTCGTCCAGCCACCGCCGCCTGCGGCTCAAGGGCCGTGGGCTCCCTCACCCGAAGGGCACGCCCGGGGACTTCTACGCGGAGCTGCAGGTGCGCGTGCCCCGCACCCTGTCCGACGACGAGCGGCGGCACTTCGAGGAGCTCGCGAAGGTGTCCCGCTTCGACGCGAGGAGTAGACGATGACCGCGACCACGCGCTTCGAGCTGGCCCGACCCCACCGGCTGAGCCTGGAGAGTTATGCGCAGGTCACCGGCGTACACCCGGAGCTGGTGCGCCGCCTGGTCGCGCTCGGGCTGCTGCAGGTCACCCGCGACGCGCAGGGTCGCCTGTGGTTCGACCCGTCCCAGGTGAAGGAGATGGCCAGGATCCAGCGGCTGCGGATGAGCCTGAACCTCGGCTACAGCGCCACCGGGCTGGTGGTCCAGCTGCTCGACCGGATCGCGGAACTGGAGAACGCACAACGGCGCACGACACGACGAGGAGGCGCTCCATGGACATGAATAGACTGACCCAGAAGTCGCAGGAGGCGCTGCACGACGCGCAGACCAAGGCGCTGCGCTTCGGCCACACCGAGGTGGACGGCGAGCACCTGCTGCTCGCGCTGCTCGACCAAGCCGAGGGGCTCGTCGCGCCGCTGCTCGCACGCGCCGGGGCCGACCCGGACCGACTGCGTGAGGAGCTCGAGGCCGAGCTCGGCCGGCGCCCGCGGGTCAGCGGGCCGGGCGTGACGCCTGGGCAGGTGCACGTCACGCAGCGCCTTTCGCGGCTCCTCGACGCTGCCGACGGCGAGGCGCGCAGGCTCATGGACGAGTACGTCTCGGTCGAGCACCTCGTGATCGCGCTGGTGGAGGAGGGCTCGCAGTCAGCCTCTGGGCGGCTCCTGCGGGACCAGGGCCTGACCCGCGACTCCTTCCTGGCTGCGCTGACCGAGGTGCGCGGCCACCAACGGGTGACGTCTGCGACGCCCGAGGGGACCTACGAGGCGCTGGGCAAGTACGGCCGTGACCTCGTCGAGGCCGCGAAGGCGGGAAAGCTCGAGCCGGTGATCGGCCGGGACTCCGAGATCCGTCGGACCGTCCAGATTCTGTCCCGGAAGACCAAGAACAACCCGGTCCTCATCGGCGAGCCCGGAGTGGGCAAGACGGCGATCGTCGAAGGCCTCGCCCAGCGGATCGCCGACGGGGACGTCCCCGAGGGCCTGCGGGACAAGACCGTCTTCGCGCTGGACATGGGTGCGCTGATCGCCGGCGCGAAGTACCGCGGCGAGTTCGAGGAGCGGCTCAAGGCGGTGCTCAACGAGGTGCAGAGCGCCGAGGGCCACATCCTGCTGTTCGTCGACGAGCTCCACACCGTCGTGGGCGCAGGCGCCGGTGAGGGTGCGATGGACGCCGGCAACATGCTCAAGCCGTTGCTCGCACGCGGCGAGCTGCACATGATCGGCGCGACCACGCTGGACGAGTACCGCTCGCACATCGAGAAGGACGCCGCCCTCGAGCGCCGGTTCCAGCCCGTGTTGGTCGACGAGCCCAGCGAGGAGGACGCTCTCTCGATCCTGCGTGGGTTGCGCGAGCGGTTCGAGGTCTTCCACGGGGTGAAGATCCACGACGGCGCCCTGGTGGCGGCGGTGACGCTGAGCCACCGCTACATCTCCGACCGCTTCCTGCCCGACAAGGCCATCGACCTCGTCGACGAGGCCTGCGCGATGCTGCGTACCGAGATCGACTCGATGCCGGCCGAGCTGGACGAGCTCACTAGGCGCGTGACCCGGATGGAGATCGAGGAGGCAGCGCTGTCGCAGGAGGAGGACGCGGCGAGCAGGGCCCGTCTGGAAGAGCTGCGCAGGGAGCTGGCCGACGCCCGGGCCGAGGCCGACGCGCTGCGCGCACAGTGGGAGGCCGAGCGGTCGGCGCTACGCGAGGTGCAGTCCCTGCGTCAGGAGCTGGAGCAGGTACGGCTGGAGAGCGAGCGGGCCGAGCGCGAGTACGACCTCAACCGGGCAGCGTCCCTGCGGCACGGCCGGTTGCCGGAGATCCAGCGGCGGCTGGAGGCGGCCGAGTCGCGGCTCGCGGGCAAGCAGGGCGGTCGCCGGCTGCTGCGCGAGGTGGTGACCGCAGACGAGATCGCCGACATCGTGTCGCGCTGGACCGGGATCCCGGTCACCCGCCTGCAGGAGGGAGAGCGCGACAAGCTGCTCCGGCTCGACGAGGTGCTCCACGAGCGGGTCATCGGCCAGGACGAGGCGGTCCAGCTGGTGGCCGACGCGGTCGTCCGCGCCCGCTCCGGCATCAAGAACCCCCAGCGCCCCATCGGGTCGTTCATCTTCCTCGGCCCCACAGGGGTGGGGAAGACGGAGCTGGCCAAGACGCTGGCCGCGGCCCTCTTCGACACCGAGGAGAACATGGTCCGGATCGACATGAGCGAGTACCAGGAGCGGCACACGGTCAGCCGGCTGGTCGGAGCACCCCCGGGCTACGTCGGCTACGAGGAGGGCGGTCAGCTCACCGAGGCCGTGCGGCGCAAGCCCTACTCCGTCGTCCTGCTGGACGAGATCGAGAAGGCCCACGTGGACGTCTTCAACACGCTGCTGCAGGTGCTCGACGACGGCCGCCTGACCGACTCGCACGGCCGGACCGTCGACTTCCGCAACACCGTGCTGATCATGACGTCCAACATCGGCTCGGAGCACCTCCTCGGGGGGATCACCGCGGACGGCGAGGTCGAGGACGAGGCCCGCTCGATGGTGATGCGCACGCTGCAGTCGCACTTCCGCCCCGAGTTCCTCAACCGCGTCGACGAGATCGTGATGTTCAAGCCGCTGACGTTGGCCGAGATCGTGCGCATCGTCGACCTCCAGCTCGAGGAGCTGCGGGTCCGGCTGGCCGGCATGCGGGTCACCCTCGAGGTCACGACCGAGGCGCGCCGGTTCATCGCTGACCAGGGCTTCGACCCGGCGTACGGCGCCCGCCCGCTGCGGCGGTACATCTCCCGTGAGGTGGAGACCCAGGTGGGCCGAGCGCTGATCCGCGGCGACGCGGCCGACGGGGGCACGATCTGGGTGGACGTGGCCGACGGGGAGCTCGTGGTGACCGCGTCCAGCAGTCCGACAGAGGGGCAGACAGTGGCATGACCGCGACCACGGAGAGGAAGACGACGGTCGTGTGCGGGAACTGCGGAGCCAGGAACCGCGTCCCAGCGGTTGCCGGGGGCACGCCGCGCTGCGGGAGGTGCAGCACTCCGTTGCCCTGGGTGGTGGACGCGGACGACGCTGACTTCCACGCGGTTGTGGACGAGTCGAGCATCCCGGTGCTGGTCGACGTGTGGGCTCCGTGGTGCGGCCCATGCCGGATGGTCAGCCCGGCCCTGGAGAAGCTGGCTGGGGAGCTGGCCGGCAACCTCAAGCTGGTCAAGGTCGACGCTGACGAGAACCCGATCGTGAGCCGTAGGTTCGGGGTCCAGTCGATCCCGACGCTGGTGCTCCTCGACCACGGAGAGGTGGTCGACACCCAGATCGGCGCCCTTCCGGAGAACCTACTGCGCTCGTGGCTCGAGTCGAGGCTGCCGATAGGGGAGCGATGACCGCGCACCCGGGGGGCCTCGGCGCCGACCCGCACATCCGCGTCATCCGGCCCGTGCCGCCACCCGCTCAGCACGCCTGCGCGGAGTGCGTGCAGCTCGGCACCCCCTGGGTGCACCTGCGCCAGTGCCTGACCTGTGGCCAGGTCGGGTGCTGCGACTCCTCACCGATGCGACACGCGCGCGCTCACGCCGCCGCGACGGGTCACGTCATCGTGCGTTCGATCGAGCCGGGAGAGAACTGGAGATGGTGCTATGTCGACGAACAGTTCGTCTGAGCTCGAGATGGCGGACCTGCCCGAGACCCCCGACACCACCGGCGCCTATCCCCGGCTCAATGACGAGCAGATCCTGCTGCTCTCGCAGCACGGCGAGCGGAAGGCGCTGGCCGAGGGCGCCACGCTGTTCTGCGCGGGAGACCGCGACTGCGGCGTGTTCGTCGTCCTGGACGGCAAGGTCCGGGTCGTGCAGGAGGAAGGTCCCGGTGGGGAGGCGCGAGTGATCGCCGTCCACGGGCGAGGCCGCTTCGTGGGTGACCTGTCGATGCTGACCGGCCAGGCGGTCTACGTCACCGCCGTCGCTCAGACCGACGTGGAGGTCCTCGAGGTTCTCTATGACGGCCTCAAGGAGGCGGTCACCCAGGACCAGGCGCTCGGAGATCTGATCCTGCGAGCCTTCGTGCTCCGACGCAAGATCCACGCCGGCCTCGGCGCGGGATTGAGGATCATCGGCTCCCGCTACTCAGCCGACACCCGCCGGTTGAGGGACTTCGCGAGCCGCAATCGCATCCCGTCCCGGTGGGAGGACCTGGAGGATGACCTGGATGCCGAGGCGACCCTGCGAGCCTTCGACATCCCGCCCGACCAGACGCCCGTCGTGATCTGGAAGGCGCGGACGGTCCTGCGGAACCCCAGCAACACGGAGCTGGCCGAACTCGTCGGTCTTCGTGCGGCGCCGAGCCGGTCGGCGTACGACCTGGTCGTGGTGGGCGCAGGCCCGGGTGGTCTTGCCGCGGCGGTGTACGCCGCCTCCGAAGGACTCTCGACGGTGGTCGTGGACGCGCTCGCCACCGGCGGGCAGGCAGCCACGTCGTCCCAGATCGAGAACTACCTGGGGTTCCCCGCCGGTGTCTCCGGGGCGGAGCTGGCCGACCGGGCCGTGGTGCAGGCGCGCAAGTTCGGCGCCGCCTTCAGCATCCCCGGCGAGGCGACCTCCCTCACACACGCAGACGGCTACCACGTGGTGGGGTTGGCGGAGGGGGAGGATCTGGTCGCGCACGCCGTCGTCGTCGCGACGGGTGTGCGCTACCGGCGTCTCGACGTCCCCGGGTTGGATCGACTCGAGCGCAGCAGCGTCTACTACGCCGCTACGGAGTTCGAGGCCCGGCTGTGCCAACAGGACCCCGTCACCGTCGTCGGGGGTGGCAACTCGGCGGGCCAGGCGGCCTGCTTCCTGGCCCGCCGTTCACCGGTGGTCAACCTGGTCATCCGGCACGACGACCTGGGACGGGACATGTCCCGCTACCTGGCCGACCGCGTCGAGCAGTCACCACGCATCAAGATCTGGCGCCGCAGCGAGGTGAGCGAGCTCGTCGGGCACGAAGCGCTCGAGGAGGTGGTGTTGCACGACCTCCGCACCGACGCGAAGCAGCGCGTCGCGACCACGGCCATGTTCGTGCTGATCGGAGCGACCCCGTACACGAGCTGGCTCGAGGGGCAGATCGCGCTGGACGCGAAGGGGTTCATCCTCACCGGGCCCGTGGTCGACGGCTCCGAGGGGGGCATGTTCGAGACCAGCCGTCCGGGCGTCTTCGCCGTGGGCGACGTACGCAGTGGGTCGGTCAAGCGCGTCGCCTCCGCAGTCGGCGAAGGCTCGGTCGCGATCCGCCAGGTGCACGGGTTCCTGGAAGCCGAGGGTCGCCGGTGAGCAGGAGCAGACCCGTAGAGCCCTCAGCGTCATGGAGGAGCGGGAGCTCAAGACCAAGGTGATGCGGTTCGTCGGTGAGATCGGCATCGCCCCCGCGGGCAAGGTGCACACCGTGGCCTTCGACGTGGTGAGAGGCGAGGTCGGCACCCGGTAGATGTGTGTCACCCGTTCCGCAGGACGTCGCCCGGCTCCTGCCGGTACGTGTAGGCGGCGGCCCGGACCGCCTCGTCGCTCTCCAGGCCCGCGCCCAGGGCTCCGCCGACCGTCGCTAGGGCGCTGGCCAGCAGCGCCAGCTTGAGGTAGTCGCCGACTCGAACCGCGTGTCCGAGGTTCTCCTCGAGCAAAGGCGCAGGCACCAGGAGTGGGGTGGTCAGAAGTGCGAGGAGCAGGAGGGCTGTGTACAGGAAGAACACGCCCAGCACGACCGTTCCCGTCGTGGCCAGGTTGAACAGGATGACGTGCTTCCCACCCGCCGGATTCGAACCGCGCTCCCACAGGCCCGCTCCGAGGATCAGGGAGGCCGTGATCGCCGTGACGGCGCCCACCCCGATCGCCGCGAGCCTGGTCCAGCTGAGCGCGTCGCCCAGCTGCCAGATATCGGATGTGACCAACGCGAAGACTCCGGCTGCCAGAGCGGCGGTCAGAGCCTTGGAGAGTCCCATGGCAAGCCGCCAGGGCTGGTTGGCTCGGATCATCCCGACCAGGAGTCGCACGTTCCCGCTCAGGACCCTCGCCGTGAACATGACGCTGCCGTCTCCCGCTTCCTGCTGACTCCCGAGCTCGCGAGCGCGGCGCCGCAGGGCGGCCTCCGAGCTGGAGGGCGCGTGATCCTCGGCCTCCCCGAGCAAGGTGCGCACGAGACCGACGACTACGTCACGGGCGCGTCGACGCAGTCCCACCACCCCGAGCGCCGGCAGGCACACGACAGCCACTCCGTGCAGCGGGCTGGCATGGGCGACCACCGGCCGGCGACGAACCCTGAGCGGCAGATCCGTGAGGCAGACGATGAGGTCCCAGGCCTCCGCCAGGAGCCGCTCCCGCGCCGCGCCGACGAGCACGGCGTCGTCAGCAGGTGGGTGGACGAGGGCATCTACCACCGTTGGCACCCGCCATCGGACGGTCGGCATCAGCACACTCAACTCTGCGCGCAGGTCCTCGGCGAGATCAGCCGCGACCTCGGCGGCCGTGCCCGGAGCCGAGATGAGCCCGATCACCACCTCACCGGCACTCATGGGCAGCCGGCCGGGCTGCACGAATGGGCCCGAACGTTGTACGTCATGCACACGAGTGTCGCCCAGATCGACAGATCGTGGGACCCGCGCCAGCATGCTCAGGCCGACTGTGAGCATCCACTCACTGGCCGCACCCTCGGCGAACACGCGGGACAGGCGCCGGTCGTAGTGGGGGCACTGCGGACTTAAAGGCCCAGCCTCGTGAGGCTGTCCAAGTGGCGTCGTCAACGTCGAGTGCTCGTCGGAGAGCTTGTCGCCCGGACGTGACCACGGAGCGTGCGGCTCCGCTTGAGCGCGGCTACCGGCGAGAGGCAAGCAGGAACACAGCGCGATCGGGCTATGGGGCGTCTGGGAGGTCGCGTCGCCGGGCGACGTGTAGGACGGCTCCCCAGCCGCGGCGGAGTAGCCCGTCTGCGCGCTCGTCCATTCGGCGCCGGATTTCCGAGTACAAGCGCCGCCGCTTCCACGGCTCCATCGCGATATGGCCCGAGAACGTGTCGAGCAGCCGGGTGTAGCCGTCGGCGTCGTAGGCGACCTCCCAGTCGAAGTGGCGCACCAGGACCGGTTCGAACAGTCCGCTCGCCTCGATGTCCTCGCGCTGGTCGGGTAGCTCTCCGGGCCGGGGGCACGTCACCCCGTCGGGCAGCCCTTCGCCGATTTCGTCGTAGATCTCCTGTAGGTCGACGAAGAAGCTGTCTCCGCCCTCCGGAAAGACGTGGGTGGCACTCCAGAACGCCAAGTGGCCTCCCGGGCGCAGCAACTCCCACGTGCGCCGGTAGCGAACCGCTGGATCGAGCCAGTGCCAGGCGGTGGCCGCGAACACTAGATCGAACCGCTCGTGCGCCGAGGGGTCTATGTCTTCGAACATGCTCTGGACGACCTCGACGTCGGGGAATCTCGCCAGGTTTCGCCGCGCCGCGGCGGCCAGCGCTGGGCCAGGCTCGACGCAAGTGATGCGAAAACCTCGGCGCACTAGGGGCAATGTCGCCTTGCCGGAGGCGCTCCCAATCTCCAACAGCCGGTTGTCCGCACTGAGCCCAGCGGCGGCGATCATCGCCTCGTAGAGATGCTCGGGGTACTCGGGCCGGGCCTGCTGGTAGAGATCAGCGGCCGAGTCGAAGGTCATCCGCAGCCCGCACTGATCAGTCATGCAGCGATCATCCCCTTTCCCCGTTGCCGTCAGCGATCCGCAACCGGAACGCAGTCAATGCGGCTCAGGCGGCCCCTTGGCGCACACAACTCTTCGTATTACGATGAGTTCATGAAGCGAACGATTCAGGGCCAAGAGGTCGACGAAACTCAAGTCGATGATTGGGTCGCCGAAGCCGAAGTGGGCTACGACGTAGATGAGTTGCGGGCTCGCTGGGGCCGTGCCCCGCGGGGGACCGCAGCCGCGCAGGTAGTGCCTGTTCGACTCACTGCGGAAGAGCTTGCGGCAGTGATGGCGCGCGCCGAACGCGAGGGCTTGAACCGCTCCGAGGCCATCCGAGCGGCTCTCGAAGCGTGGTCGCACGTCGCGTGATCGTCCGTCCCTCAGCACGCAAGCACGGAATTGACGACGCAGACATTGTCGTCGTGGCGCTTTCTCCGCTGGCCTCAGGTCCCTTGGACGAGGAGGTGCCACAGCGTCAACTGCGCATCGGTTTCGACACCCGTGCGCGGCTACTTGAGATCGTGGTGCTCGTGTGGGACGACGGCACCGAAGAAGCCATCCATGCAATGAAGTGCCGCCCGATGTACCTGCACCTGCTCGATTGACGCCGCCGCCAAAGCACTCAACTCAAGCATGTCCGGACGTCCCGTTCGGCGATCCCGCACTGACACGCTCCGCGAGCCGATCGCTCCTCCAGACGAATGTTGTTCGAGCAGGTCCCAGCGGTTGCCTGCGACGTCGACGAAGACGACGACTTGAGCGGATCGACTTCCGGAACGAAAGACTTTGCTCAGGGCCCAGCGCACGATCTGCGGATCAGCGTCGAACAGGGCTTGCGCGCCTGCGACGGCATCGTCGGTCAGGCGCACGCTGGCCCACAGAGGCCGAAGCTCCGACAGTTCTCCGTACCGCCAACGACGAGCGCGCTCGAAGTCCACTGCGGCCCTGTAGATTTCCCGACGTGACCACCAGCGAAGCCGAGACGAGCACCCCGCCGCCGCGGCACTGGGAGGCCGACGTCCTCCTGCGCGACGGGAAGTCGGCGCACATCCGGCCGATCCGGCCCGAGGACGCCGAGCTGATGGTGGAGTTCTACAGCCGGGTCTCCGACGAGTCGAAGTACTACCGGTTCTTCTCGCCGATGCCCAACCTCTCCGAGCGGGACCTGAAGCGCTTCACCCGCGTCGACCACGTCAACCGCGTCGCCCTGGTGCTCATCTCGGCCGAGAAGATGATCGCCGTCGGCCGCTACGACATGGTCGAGCCCGGCAAGGCCGAGGTCGCCTTCCTCGTCGAGGACGGCCACCAGGGCCGCGGCATCGGGCAGCTGCTGCTCGAGCACCTCGCCCAGGCCGGCCGCGAGCGGGGGATCGAGCGCTTCATCGCGGAGGTCCTGCCCGACAACCAGGCGATGATCCACACCTTCAAGGACGCCGGCTACCGGGTCGCCAGCGCCTACGACGAGGGCGTGATGGAGCTCGAGTTCAGCATCGACCCGACCGACACCGCCATCGGCGTGATGGCCCAGCGCGAGCACCGTGCCGAGTCCGCCAGCATCGAACGCTTCTTCCGGCCGCGCTCGGTCGCGGTCATCGGAGCCAGCCGTCGCCAGGACACCATCGGCCAAGCCTTGGTGCGCAACCTCGTCACCGGCGACTTCACCGGCCGGGTCTACGTCGTCAACCCCAGCGCCGACGCGGTGTCCGGCATGCCCGCCTACAAGACCGTCGGCGACATCCCCGGCGACGTCGACGTCGCCATCGTGGCCGTGCCCGCCGACGCCGTGCAGGACGTCGTCCTCGACTGCGCGGCCAAGGGCGTGCACGGACTCGTCGTCATCTCCTCCGGCTTCGCAGAGACGGGCGAGGAGGGCCGGGTCCGGCAGCGCCGCCTCGTCGGGCTCTCGCGCTCCTACGGCCTGCGGCTGATCGGCCCCAACGCCCTCGGCGTCATCAACACCGACCCCGAGGTCAGCCTCAACGCCTCGCTGTCCTCGCTGATGCCGCCGCGCGGTCGCGCCGGCTTCTTCTGCCAGTCGGGCGCCCTCGGCTCGGCGATCCTGGAGAAGGTCAACAACCGGGGCCTGGGCCTGTCGACCTTCGTCAGCGCCGGCAACCGCGCCGACGTCTCCGGCAACGACCTGCTGCAGTACTGGCTCGAGGACGACGCCACCGAGGTCGTGCTGCTCTACCTCGAGTCCATCGGAAACCCGCGCAAGTTCTCCCGGATCGCCCGCCGTGTCAGCCGCCGCAAGCCGATCATCGCCGTGCGCTCCGGCCGCAGCACCCAGGGCGTGCCGATGGGCCACGCGGTGCGCAAGATCGCCGCGCCCGGGCAGGCCGTCGACGCGATGTTCCGGCAGGCGGGCGTGATCCAGGTGGACACGCTGGAGGAGATGTTCGACGTCGCCCAGCTGCTGGCCCACCAGCCGCTGCCGCGTGGTCGCCGGGTCGCCGTCGTCGGCAACTCCGACGCCCTCGGGCTGCTCGCCGCCGACGCCGCCACCGGTGTTGGCCTGGTCGTCAACAAGCAGGTCGCCCTCGGTGCCGACGCGGGTGCGGAGGACTTCGAGGACGCCCTCGACGCCGCCATCGACGACCCCGAGGTCGATGCCGTGGCCGCGATCTACATCCCGCCGCTCAACGTCTCCGGCGAGGACGTCGCCAACGTCCTCGCGGCCGTCGGCGAGCAGTCGGACAAGCCGATCGTCTCCACCTTCCTCGGTGCCGAGGGCGTGCCCGAGCTCCTGCGGGTCCCCGACGTCGCCGGCTCGAGCGCCGGTCGCGGCTCCGTGCCGTCCTACCCGGCCGTGGAAGCGGCGGTGCGCGCCCT
This sequence comes from Nocardioides sp. CF8, assembly GCF_000389985.1. Classification (NCBI taxonomy): domain Bacteria; kingdom Bacillati; phylum Actinomycetota; class Actinomycetes; order Propionibacteriales; family Nocardioidaceae; genus Nocardioides; species Nocardioides sp. CF8. The sequence goes on along the minus strand of NZ_CM001852.1, from coordinate 2,363,192 downwards.
CGCGCGCGTCGTGGAGTACGCCGTGTGGCTGCGCACGCCCGACACGCCGGCCTCCGACGAGGAGCTCGTCGACCGGCAGGCGGCTCGGCGCGTGGTCAACGAACTGCTCATGCACCACCCCGAGGGCCACGACCTGTCGTTGGCGGAGCAGCGTGAGCTGTTGGCGGCGTACGGCATCGAGCTGTGGGAGACGGTGCCGGTCGGCACCCTCGACGATGCCCTGGCCGCCGGGACCCAGCTGGGCTGGGACGTGGTGCTGAAGGCGACCGCGCCCCACCTGCGCCACCGCCCCGACCTGGCCCACGTCTGGCGCAACATCGATACCGCCGCCGACATGACCGACGCGTGGAGCTCGCTCAACGACCTCATCACCGAGCCCGAGTCCGCCGGCTTCGTCGTCCAGAAGAACGCACCGCCGGGTGTGCCGGTCGGGATCTCCTCGATGGAGGACCCGCTCTTCGGGCCGGTGCTCTCCTTCGGCATCGGCGGACCGCTGACCGAGCTGCTGGGCGACCGGTCCTTCCGGATCCCGCCGCTGGCCGAGCACGACGCGCAGGACATGGTCCGCGAGATCAAGGCCTCGCCGATCCTGTTCGGCTACCGCGGCAGCGAGATCGTCGACGTGACGGAGATCGAGCGACTGGTGCGCCGGGTGGCGCAGATCCAGAACGACCTGCCCCAGGTCCGGGCGCTCGAGCTGCCGCTGATCCTGGCGGGCGCCAACGGGGCAGCGGTGCTCGGCGGTGCCATCAGGATCGAGCCGGTCATCGACCCCCGCTCCGACTGGTTCGTCCGGCGGCTGTCCACGCCGCCGGGGGACACGCTGCCCGACTGAACCCGCAGCCTGCGTGACAGACTGCGGCCATGCGCAGCAAGACGTCCGACAACGGGCCAGCGGGAGAACTTCGACGAGCCATCGACCACACCGGCTACTACCCCGAGGTGGTCTCCGACGGAGTCTTCTCCGCGGTGGGCGGCGAGGAGATGCTGGCGTTCTACCTGCACCACGAGCCCACCTTCGACCGCGACGAGGTGCGCCGTCACCTGACCGTCGCCGTGCTGACACCGACGCGGCTGATCCTGGCGCACACCGACGAGCACCCCGGTGACGACCTGCTGCCCGATCCCTACACCTCGACCTCCACCGAGGCGGTCTCGCTGTCCGCGGTCCGCTCGGTCGTGGTCACGCGGATGATCGCCAACCCGACCTCGGGCCCGTCCTCGCCCGCGGAGGCCGTCATGACGATCGGCTGGGGCGGTGTCGGTCGCATCGACCTCGAGCCGGCCGGTTGCGCCGACCCCGAGTGCGACGCCGACCACGGCTACACCGGCGTCATTGCCGGCGACGACTTCTCGCTGCGCGTCTCGGCCGCGGCCGACGGCGGCGAGGCCGTGGGCAGGTTGCTGGGCTTCGCCGAGTCCCTCTCGTCCCTGACCAGGTGAGCGAGCGCAGCGAGTGAACAGATCAGCACAGCGCGACCGTGCCTCGCGCGCGCACGGAGCGAAGCGAGTACGCGCGTGAGCTACTTCCAGCTGCCGGCCTACGGCGAGCGCTCGCTGGGTGACGTCGTGCCCGCGGTCGCCCGCGCGCTGGGGATCGACCCCTCGGTCGCCGGTGCCGCACCGACCGGGCTGTTGCTGCCCGACGCAGCGGCGTACGTCGTCTTCCTGATCGACGGCCTGGGCTCGGAGCTGCTCCGGCGCTACTCGCACGCCGCGCCGTTCCTCTCCTCGCTGGTCCAGGGTGGGGCCGTGGGCACCGCGGGCGTGCCGTCGACGACGGCGACCAGCCTGACGTCGCTCGGCACCGGCCTGGTCCCCGGCGCCCACGGGCTGATCGGCTTCACCGCGCGCATCCCCGGAACCAACCGGCTGATCAACCACCTCTCGTGGGACAACCAGGTCGACCCGCTCGACTGGCAGCCCCACCCGACGGCCTTCGCCCGCCTCACCGCGGCCGGCGTGCACGTCGCGGTCGTCAACAAGCGCGAGTTCGGCGGCTCCGGGCTGACTGTCGCCGCCCACCGCGGCGCGACCTACGTCGGCGCCGACCGCGTTGGCGAGCGGATCGCGGCGATGGTCGCCGCGGCGGCGTACTCGCCGTCGCTGACCTATGTCTACGACTCCGACCTCGACTGGACCGGCCACAAGTTCGGCGTCGCGTCGACGCAGTGGCTCCAGCAGCTCGCGATGGTCGACGCCGAGGCCGAGCAGATGCGCGAGGCGCTGCCGCACTCGGTGCGACTCGTCGTCGTGGCCGACCACGGGATGGTCGACTCCGACGAGGCGTCGCGCGTCGACGTGGACGAGGTGCTGGAGCTGCGCGACGGCGTGGACCTGCTCGGTGGCGAGGCCCGGTTCCGCCACCTCTACTGCTCGCGCGGCTCCGTGGACTCGGTCGTGGCGACCTGGCGCGAGGTGCTGGGGGAGCGGGCGCTGGTCCTGACGCGCGACGACGCCATCGCGCGCGGCTGGTTCGGGGACGTCTCGCCCGGTGTGCTCCCGCGCGTCGGCGACGTCATGGTCGCCTGCCGCGGCGACGCGGCGATCGTCTCGACCACCGACTTCCCCTACGAGAAGAAGCTGATCGGCATGCACGGCTCACTGACCCCGGCCGAGATGCTGATCCCGATCCTCGTCAGCTGACCCTGCCGAGCCGGCGTCAGCCGAAGGGCAGCGGTTCGGGGGCGAGCGAGACGGCCTTGGCGCGGGCCGCCGTCAGGCGCCGCCGGTGGTGCTGGCGGCAGAGCACCTCGTAGGCCACGTCTGCCGGGGGCTCGTCGGCGGCCTCGACGTCACCGACGACCACGACGTCACCCTCGGTGACCATGTTGCCGTCCACCGTGCGGGCGTTGTGGGTGGCGCGCTTGCCGCACCAGCACAGCGCCTCGACCTGCAGCACGTTCATCCGGTCGGCGATCTCGACGAGCCGGCGGCTGCCGGGGAACAGCTGGGTGCGGAAGTCGGTGAGGATCCCGAACGCGAAGACGTCGATCTGGAGCTCGTCGACGACCTTCGCCAGCTGGTCGATCTGGTCGGGGGTGTAGAACTGGGCCTCGTCGCAGACGAGGTAGTCGATGCGCCCGCCGGCGGTCAGCGACGTCACGACATAGCGCCAGAAGTCGAAGTCGGGGGCGACCTCGAGCGCGTCGTGGGTCAGTCCGAGGCGACTGGACAGCACGGCCTGCCCGGCGCGGTCGTGGCTGGTGAAGATCCTCCCGACCCGGCCGCGCGCAGCGTGGTTGTGGTTGGTCTGCAGCGCCAGGGTCGACTTGCCACTGTCCATCGTCCCGGTGAAGAAATGCAGTTCAGCCACGACGCGAGATCCTGTCACATCCGGTCGAGCGCGGCGGCACTACGGTTGGCTGCGTGAGCTCTCCCCTGATCTCGGCCGCCGAGCTGTCCTCGATCCTCGCGGGGGTCACCGTCCTCGACGTGCGCTACCGGATGGGCGGGCCGACCGGCTTCGAGGAACACGCGTCGGGGCACATCCCCACAGCGGCGTACGTCGACCTCGACACCGAGCTCGCGAGCGCACCCGCAGACCCGGTGGACGAGCGGGGGAGACACCCCCTGCCGGACCCGGAGGTGTTCGTCGCGGCCATGCGGCGTGCCGGGGTGAGCGGCGACCGGCCGGTGGTCGTCCACGACGACTGGCAGGGCCGCGCGGCCGGGCGCGCGTGGTGGCTGTTGCGCGACCACGGGCACCCCGACGTGCGGGTGCTCGACGGCGGCTGGCCCGCCTGGGTCGCGGCGGGTGGCGCGGTCAGCACGGAGTCGGTCGCACCGGAGCCGGGTGACTTCGAGGGCACGCCCGGGTCGATGCGGGTCGTGGACGCGTCGGACGTGTGCGACGTCGACGTCCTCATCGATGCCCGCGCACCGGAGCGCTACCGCGGGGAGATCGAGCCGATCGACCCGGTCGCCGGCCACATCCCCGGCGCGGCCAACGTCGACACGTCGCGCAACGTGACCGAGGACGGGACGTTCCGCTCGCCGGCCGAGCTGCGCGAGATCTATGCCGCGGTCGGTGCCGTACCCGGCGCCGACGTCGCCGCCTACTGCGGCTCGGGCGTCACCGCGACCCACGACCTGCTCGCGCTCGCCGTCGCCGGGGTGGACGCGGCGCTCTATCCGGGCAGCTGGTCGGGCTGGGCATCGGACGAGAGCCGCCCCGTCGAGCGCAGCTAGGGGTCAGGAGACCTCGACCGCGTCGCCCACGCTGATCCGGCCGGTCGACTCGGGGACCAGGTGGATCGCGAACATCGTCTTGTGGTCGAAGAGCCGGTGCCGGGCCAGCGTGCGGATCGGCTCCTTGCCGGTCTCCAGCGTCGCGGGGTCGATCGTCGTCATCACGCACCGGTCGGTCTGCTTGGCGACGCGGAACCGCACGTCGCCGATGACGACCGTGGTCCAGCCGTCCTCGGCGAACGGGATCTCCCCGTCGGCGACGAGGTTGGGCCGGAACCGCTCCATCGGCAGGGGAGCGGGCGGGACCTCGCCGCGCTCGAGGGCGCCTTCGGTGATCCAGTCGTTGAGCTGGCGCAGCGAGGCCTCGGTCGCGATCGTGACGGGATAGCCGTCGGCGTACGCCGTGAAGTCCTCGGGTCGTGAGTGGGCGGGGTTGAGCGTGCGTCGGGTCGGATCGTCGCACCAGACCAGCCGGAGGTCGTCGCGGCCGACGGCCTTGCGCAGCCACGCGTCTGCCTCGGCGCCGGCGGGGATGCCCTCGAGCTCCCGGGAGAAGACCTTGGTGCGCACGCGATCCCCGGTCGGTTCGTCGAGCAGGAGGTCGGGCAGGTCGGCCGCACGCAGCCGGAGGGCGGTGCTCAGCGAGGCATCGGTCGCCGGGGTATCGGCCGTGACCGCGAACAGTCCGTGCTCCTCCCGGGCGGTGAGCACCACGCCGTCGGCATCGACGACTCCCCACGACCGGTCGGTCGCGAGCCCGCCGAAGAGCACGTCCGCCGAGGCCACGGGCCGGATCGCCATGCTCTTGACGGGGTGGATGTTGAGCGCAGTGAGTCTCACCAGTGGATGCCCTTGAAGACCTTCGCCAACATGATCTGCTCGGACTCGCGGGTGCCACCGTCGGGCGTCTCTCCCTTGGCGGCCGCCGAGTCGGGGAACACGTGATAGGCCATGTTCAGCAACCTGAACGCCGCCTTCGGCGCCACCGTGTGCGCGATCGCACCGACGTTGCCCAGCGCGGTGTTGATCTCGTGCGGCCGGTCGACCATGGCCCTGATGAGGATGTCGGCGGCCTGGGCCGGCGATATCGTGGGGAACTTGTCGTAGAGCTTGGTCGGCGCGATCATCGGCGTCCGTACGAGGGGCATGTGGATGTTGGTGAACGTGACGCCGTTGCCGACGACCTCGCTGGCCACGACGTTGGACCACGAGTCGAGGGCGGCCTTCGAGGCGACGTACGCGGCAAAACGCGGGGGATTGGTCTGGACTCCGATGGAGCTGACGTTGACGATGTGGCCAGACTTCTGCCTCTGCATCGCGGGCATCAGCCCCATGATCAGCCGGATCGCGCCGAAGTAGTTGAGCTGCATCGTGCGCTCGAAGTCGTGGAAGCGGTCGTAGGAGAGCCGCAGCGAGCGGCGGATCGAGCGGCCGGCGTTGTTGATGACGAAGTCGATCGACGGCAGCTCCGCGCTCATCTGCGTGCACAGCGCGTCGATCGCCTCTAGGTCGGACAGGTCGCACGGGTAGACGTGGGCCTGCCCACCGCGCTGCTCGATCAGCGCCCGGGTCTCCTCGAGCTTGTCCTTGCCGCGGGCGACCAGCACCGGGATGCCGCCGCACTGCGCGACCTTGAGCGCGGTCACCAGGCCGATGCCGGACGAGGCGCCGGTGATGACGACGTGCTTGCCCTCGAGAGCCGCGCGGTTGGTCGAGCTGCGCCCCGTCGTCTCGTCGAGGTTGTCCTCCCAGTAGCCCCACAGCGTGCGGGCGTAGGACTCCAGGTCGGGCACCGCGATGCCCGAGCCGGCGAGTGCTTCCTCCGTACGGCGAGAGTCGAAGACCGCCGTGAAGCTGGTGTGGCCGACGACCTCGGCCGGGATGCCGGCACGCCCGATCGTCTGGTCGAGCAGGAGCTGGATCGGCCCCGATCGGACCAGTGCTCCCACCATCGTCGAGGGCCGCAGGGGCCGCGGCACCAGCTTGGAGGCCGTGATCCGTCGGTCGATCGGGGTGGCGAAGCGCGGCGCACCGGCGGCCGCGCAGAAGAGTCCGATCGTCTCCACGACCGGCTGTGGCTCGGGGTTGACGAGGTGGAAGGCCTCGCCGTCGTGGCCAGGGGCGTGCGCCAGGTGGTCCATGGCCTTGGCGACGTAGTCGACGGGCACGAGGTTGGTGTCACCGAGGTCGACGCCGACCAGCGGCAGCCACGCCGGGAGGTTGTCGCGCAGCAGCTTGAGGACGGGGAAGAAGTAGTAGGGACCGTCGACCTTGTCCATCGCGCCCGTCTCGGAGTGCCCGACCACGATCGCCGGGCGGTAGACCCGCCACGGCACGGTGGACTCGTCACGGACGATCGCCTCGGACTCGTACTTCGTGCGGTGGTAGGGCGACGGCAGGTGCTGCCCCTCCGCGAACATCGTCTCGTCGAAGGTCCCGCGGTGGTCCCCGGCCGCGGCCACGCTGGAGACCTGGTGGAAGCAACCGGCGCCGATCTCCTCGGCGAGGGCCAGCGCGTGGCGGGTGCCGTCCACGTTCATCGCGTCGTTGGTGGCGTCGTCGGCCGTCATGTCGTAGATCGCCGCGAGGTGGAAGAAGTGGTCGATCTTCCCCGTGTTGGCCGCGGTCCACGCCGGATCCACACCGAGCCCGGGCGTGGCGAGGTCGCCCTCCACCGGGATCACCCGGTCGGTGCCCCAGCGTCGGATCAGGGCGTCGATGCGACCGCGCGAGCCGGGTCGGACGAGGACGAAGACGTCGCCCTCGCGGTGGTCGAGGAGCTCCTCGACGAGGTGACGGCCGATGAAGCCCGTGGCGCCGGTGACGAAGTAGGACATGACCGGAGACTAGTGAAGGACTGCTTCGCTGACGAGGACGAAGATCTACTTCTCGCCGGGCCCGCCGAACATGATCTCGTCCCAGCTCGGCACCGACGCGCGGCCACGGGCCTTGCGGGCGGGGCGGCGCGACGGCGGCTCGTCGGCAGCGGGGCTGCGGTCGTCCTCGGCGGCGGGCTCGCTCGGCGGGGTGTCCTGCTCGGAGTCGTCGTCGGAGGAGTCCGCGGCCTCCTCGGCGTCCTCGGCGAGGTAGGCCTCGACGGGCTGTTCGGTGCCCAGGCCGGCCTCGGTGAGGTCGATCGTGGTCTCGGCCGGGCTGGCGTCGTCCGGCTCGTCGGCGACGAGCTCGATCGCGTCCTCGCCGAGCGGCAGCTCCTCGGCGGGTACGGCGTTGAGCCGGCGCACCCGCGTCG
>NZ_CM001852.1:2231246-2355658 GCF_000389985.1 Nocardioides sp. CF8 | reverse complement strand
GGCCGACGGCCTCGCCGACGAGCCAGCGGGCGTCTTCGTCCTCGGAGGTCACGAAGTTGCCGCGCATGTCGAAGGCGAAGGTGGCCGTGCCCTTGCGTTGCGCCGTGCGGAACGCGCCGGTGAGGGTCCAGCGGCCGTCCTCACGGCGCCAGGCGTCCCACTCGACGACAGCGGGATCGATGTTGAAGGTGTGGAGGTGGGCGCTGACGGCCTCACCGAGCGTGCGGGCACCGGTGTCGCCGGCCTTGCGCCGCAGCGAGGAGGCCTGGGCGCGCTGCGCGACGTGGGCGCGCTCGGCGAGCACGGGCGCGGCGAAGACCATGATCCTCTCGATCGTGGTCTGGGCCGCCTGCGCCACCGACTCGGCCGTCTCGCCGCCACGGATGCGGGTCTGGATGTCGCGGGGGCGAAGGGCGCTGTCCATCTGAATCTCCAACTGGCCGATGCGGGCGTGTTCGCCACGGAGGGTGGCACGGAGGGGGGCGTCGATGTCGAGGGTGAACTCGGCTCCGTTGTCATCCACCAGCAGCAGGCGCTTCCCGTCGTCGCTCAGTCCCGCGAGCGTGAGGTGGGCCATGGATGCTGCACTCCTGCAGGTGGTGGTCGACACGCCTGTGTCCGGTCCCCACGAGCCTACGCCAGCGCGGGCGTGGAGCCCGGCTACCGGAGCGGCGTGCCTACGGATAGCGTGCTCCGGTGATCGCCCTCCCGGACTCGGCCGCCGCCCTGGTCGTGCTCGACCTGCTCGGCATCTTCGTCTTCGCCATCTCCGGAGCCCTGGTGGCGGTGCGCAGGGGCTTCGACGTGTTCGGGGTGCTGGTGCTCGCCGGCACGACCGGCCTCGGCGGCGGGTTCCTGCGCGACGTGCTGATCGACGCGACGCCCCCGGCCGCGCTCGCCGACTGGCGCTACCTGATCGTGCCGGTCGCCGCCGGCCTGGTCACCTTCGCGTTCCACCCGACCGTGGGCCGGCTGGAGCGCGTGGTCGACGTCTTCGACGCGTTCGGGCTGTCGCTCTTCTGCGTGACGGGGGCCCTGAAGGCCGTGGAGTACGGCCTCGGTCCGGTGCCCGCGGCGCTGATGGGCATGGTGACGGGGATCGGCGGCGGCATGGTCCGCGACCTGCTGGCCGGTCGACCGCCCGAGATCTTCAACAGCAACCTCTACGCCACGCCGGCCCTGGCCGGAGCGGGCATCGCGGTGGCCCTGGACCTCGCCGGCCAGCCGTTCGCGCTCGTGGCCTCGGCCGGCTTCGGCGTCTGCCTCGTGCTGCGCCTGCTCTCGATCGTCCTCGACATCCGCGCCCCGTTGCCGCGCGGGCCGTCCAACGTCTGAGCCGGCTCTCGCGGCCGCGCGATCAGTCGCCCAGGACCCGTCGGAGGTAGGGGTTGGTGAACACCCGGTCCGGGTCCAGCTCGTCGCGCAGCGTGAGGAACTCGTCGTACCGCGGATAGAGCTTGGCCAGGTCGTCGGCCGCGAGGGTGTGCATCTTGCCCCAGTGAGGGCGGCCGTCGAAGGCCCGCAGCACGTCCTCGACGCCGGCGAAGTAGTCGGTGTGGTCGGCTCGCACGGGCACGTGGAACGCGAGGTACATCGACGCGCGGCCCGACGAGGTCGACAGGGCGATGTCGTCGGCCGGCGTCGAGCGGATCTCGACCGGGAAGCCGATCCGCCACGAGGACGCGTCGATGACCCGGCGCACCTCCCGCAGCGCCTCGAGCCCGGCCTCGCGCGGCAGGGCGTACTCCATCTCCTTGAACCGGACGCGTCGCGGTGACGTGAAGACCCGGTGGGCGATGTCGCTGTAGGAGCGCTCGGACAGGGCACGGCCCGACACCTGGTTGAGCCGGGGGATCGTGGCGGGGGCGCGGGTGCCGAGGGACGTGATCATCCCGAACACCGTGTTGGACAGGAGCTCGTCGTCGAGCCAGTGCCGCCAGCGGCTCAGCGGGCGGAGGTCGTCCAGCTCGGCCAGGCGGTCGTTGACCTTGGTCATCACCCGGTCGGTGTGCGGGAACCAGTAGACGTCGACGTGGTGGTGCTCGCGGGTCATCTCGTCGTACGTCGACAGCGCGGTGTCCCACGACATCGGCCGTTCGTGCGCCTGGAGGGCGAACAGCGGCTCGACGTGGAGCGTGATCTCCGTCAGGACGCCCAGGGCCCCGAGCCCGATCCGGCCGGCCTCGAACAGGGTGGGGTGGGACGACGGCGAGGCGTGGACCTCCTCGCCGCGCCCGGTGACCATGGAGAACGCCGCGATCTGCGCCGAGAGCGAGGCGACGGTGCCGCCGGTGCCGTGGGTGCCGGTGGAGGTGGCCCCGGCCAGTGTCTGCTCCTCGATGTCACCCATGTTGTGCAGGGACAGCCCCAGCCGCCCGAGCTGGGCGTTGAGCACGTGGAGGGGAGTGCCGGCCAGCGCGGTCACGGTCATGGCGTCGCGGTCGACCGAGACGATGCCGGCGAGGCGGTCGGGTCGCAGCATGGTGTCGACGGGTGCGGAGATGCCGGTGAAGCTGTGCCCGGTGCCGGCCATCTTCACCGTGGTCCGCTGCGCGATCGCACGCTCGACCTCCTGCACGACCTGCTCGGTCGTGGTGGGGGTCACGACGTGGCGCGGATCAGCAGCCTCGGTGCCTGCCCAGTTCGTCCAGGGAGCCATGGGACGAGAGTAGTGACGAGGGTGGCATCACTAGGCTGAGGCCATGTTTTCCGCCACCGGTCCAGATGTCTCGCCCTACGACGCGCTCCTGCTCCTGTCGTTCGGCGGGCCGGAGAAGCCGGACGACGTCGTGCCGTTCCTGGAGAACGTCACCCGGGGCCGGGGGATCCCGCGGGAGCGGCTCGAGGAGGTCGGCGAGCACTACTTCCTCTTCGGCGGTCGTAGCCCGATCAACGACCAGAACCGCACGCTGCTCGCGGCCGTCCGCGAGGACCTGGCCGGCAGCGGCATCGACCTGCCGGTCTACTGGGGCAACCGCAACTGGGACCCCTACCTCGCCGACACGCTGGCCACGATGCGCGACGACGGGATCACCCGGGCCGCGGTCCTGACCACCTCCGCCTACTCGTCCTACTCCTCGTGCCGGCAGTACCGCGAGAACCTCGCCGACGCGGCGGCCACGGTCGAGGGAGGGCCGCGCCTGGACCGGCTGCGCCAGTACTTCAACCACCCGGGCTTCGTCGAGCCCGTGGTCGACGCGACCCTGGCCGGCCTCGCCGAGCTGCCCGACAGCGTCCGGGAGCGCGCCGAGCTCGTCTTCGTCACCCACTCCATCCCCACCGACATGGCCGAGACGAGCGGACCCGACGGGGACGCCTACGTCCGCCAGCACCTCAGCGTCGCCGCCGAGGTCACCTCGAGGGTGCGCCAGGAGACGGGGCGCCACCACGACCACACCCTCGTCTACTGCTCGCGCTCCGGCTCGCCCCGCACGCCCTGGCTCGAACCCGACGTCAACGACCACCTCGCGACCATCTCCGAGCGTGGCGCGCGGGCCGTGGTGCTGGTGCCGGTGGGCTTCGTGTCGGACCACATGGAGGTCATCTACGACCTCGACACCGAGGCACTGGCCACCGCCGAGAAGCTCGGGCTGGAGGCCGTGCGTGCCGCCACGCCCGGCGTCGACCCGCGGTTCGTCGCGATGGTGCGCGACCTGCTCGTCGAGCGGGCCGCGGCCGAGCGCGGCGAGCCCGTCGAGCGTGCGGCGGTCGGCGACCTGTCGGCGTGGCCCGAGGTCTGCGCAGTCGGCTGCTGTCCCAATCCGCGTGGCGAGCGGCCCGCACTGTGCGGGCTCGACTCGTGAACCCGGACGCGGGCACTGACGTCGCCACCGACCTGCGCGACCTCGCGCTCCTCGTCGCGCGCGACGCCGTCGCCCTGGCGCGGCGGATGCGCGACGGCGGGATCGCCGTCGCCGACACCAAGTCGAGCGTGGTCGACGTCGTCACCGCGGCCGACCGCGCGTGCGAGGAGCTCATCCGCTCGCGCATCCTGGCCGCGCGACCCGACGACGCGATCATGGGGGAGGAGGGTGAGGACCACCCCGGCACCAGCGGCGTGCGCTGGATCGTCGACCCCATCGACGGGACGGTCAACTACCTCTATGGCCTGCCCGACTGGGCCGTGTCCATCGCCGCCGAGGTCGACGGCGCGGTCGTCGCAGGCGTCGTGGTCAACGGCTCCTCGGGGGCGGAGTACGCCGCCGCGCGGGGCGCCGGCGCGACGTGCGACGGCCGGCCCATCGCCGTACGCCCCAGCCCGCCGCTCGCCGAACGGCTCGTGCTGACGGGCTTCGGCTATCGCAGCGACGTGCGCGCCCACCAGGCCGCCTGCGTGGCCGCGCTGCTCCCGCACGTGCGCGACATCCGGCGCATGGGGTCGTGCGCCCTGGACCTGTGCCACATCGCGGACGGCAGCGGCGACGCCTACGTCGAGGAGGGCCCCAACCCGTGGGACCACAGCGCCGGTGGACTGGTGCTGACCGAGGCCGGTGGGCGGTTCGGGCTGCTGCCCGGACGGCTGCGCGAGATCGTCCCCGAGGCGGCCGTCGAGGCCCTGGTGGTGGGGGCGCCGGCGGACGGCTGGGACACGTTCGTGGCCGCGCTGGGCCGGGCCGGATTCCTGGCCTGACGAGCTCGGGAATACGAGGGCTTCATCACCTGTTCACCGCACTGATCGGGTCCGCCGTGGCGGACCGGACCTACATGGTGCACAATCTGGCGCCGACGAGCATGACGAGGCCCCACACCCAGGGGACTCGTGCTGAGGGTGAGAGGGACGAAGATGGCTACTGACTACGACGCGCCGCGCAAGACCGAGGAAGACCAGAGCGAAGAGAGCATTGAAGAGCTCAAGGCTCGTCGCCACGACAAGAACTCCGGCAAGGTCGACGAGGACGAGACCGAGGCTGCCGAATCCTTCGAGCTGCCCGGCGCCGACCTGTCGCACGAGGAGCTCGCTGTCGAGGTGATGCCCCGCCAGGAGGACGAGTTCACCTGCATGAGCTGCTTCCTGGTGCACCACCGCTCGCAGCTCGCGGACGAGAAGAAGCTGATCTGCCGCGACTGCGTGTGAGCTGATGCGGGCCCGATGATTCGGGCCTGGTCACCCAGAACACGAACGAGGCCGCGTCCCCCCAGGGGGACGCGGCCTCGAGTGCTCTGTGCAGGAGGTCAGGTCGTCGGTGCCGCAGCGGCGTCGGCGTCCTGGTTGTCCTTCTGGAGGGGCTTGGGCAGGTGCCCGGTCGACCTCGCGTAGTAGTTCGCCGCCCGGCGGGTGGCGAACATTCGGGCCAGCGCGACGAACGTGCCGCTCGCAGCGGCCCACGCGACGGCCTCCAGGATGTCGACGTCGGGGTCGGCGGGGTTGGCCGGCGGGTTTTTGCCCGTCGCTGCCCGCCACGTCGTGTTGAGGCCCTTCTTCGCGACCGCTGCTGCCCCGAGGGCGGCGACGAGCGAGAAGGCAGACCATGCCTTGCTGCTGTCAGATGCCATACGAACCACCCTACCCAGTGCTGCAGGTGTCAGCGGGTCGCAGTCGTGAGCGCGGCCGCCAGCTCGTCGGGGCGACGCGAGCTGATCAGCCAGTAGGGCGCCGGGTCGCTCGGGTCGGTCAGGTCGACCCGCACCCCGCGCTTGAGGTAGGGCCGCAGCAGCAGGAAGGCACGCACGTCGGCGTCCCGGCCGGCCTGGAGCCGCATCGCCTCGGCGTCGAGGGCGGTCACCGCGCCGACGTGGTCGGTGGAGATGTGGGCGGCCCCGGCCCGGAGCACGTCGCGGTCGACGGTGACCCGCGCAGCGCCGTACGACACGAACAGGGCGACCATGAGAGCAAGGGCCACACCGGTCACCGTCCAGGCGACGGCGAGGGGTACGGCGACCACCAGGGCCAGCCACAAGGTGGCGACCAGCATCGTCCCCTGCACCCACCAGCGCAGCGGCACGCTCAGCCGTTCCGCGAACTCCACGCGGGAGAGCCTATGGGGGCGGTGCTGAGGTCACGTTGCCGGGTAGATTCTCCGCCCGTGTCCGACCAACAGATCGACCTGCCGGTGACCGACCTCGACGTCGCGATCGTCCGCCTCGACCGCGACCTGCCCATGCCCGCCTACGCCCACCCGGGCGACGCCGGTGCCGACCTGCAGACCGCGGTCGACGTGACGTTGGCGCCGGGGGAGCGAGCGCTCGTGCCGACCGGCATCTCGATCGCGCTGCCGGAGGGCTTCGTCGCCCTGATCCACCCGCGGTCCGGGCTGGCCGCGCGCCACGGGCTGTCCATCGTCAACACCCCCGGCACCGTCGACGCGGGCTACCGCGGCGAGATCAAGGTGCTGCTGGTCAACCACGACCGGGTGTCGCCGGTGAGCCTGCAGCGCGGTGACCGCATCGCCCAGCTCGTCATCCAGCGCTTCGAGCGCGCGCGTTTCGTCGAGGTCGACGCACTGCCGGACTCCGTTCGCGGCGCGGGGGGCTACGGTTCTACTGGTGGCTTCGCGCGCACATGAGCCGCCCGAAATTCTTGCATCACGACGAATGGAGTGACTGACGTGAAGTTCCGTCGCAAGTCGGAGCCCACCCCCGAGGTGGGCACGGAGCCGAGCGAGCCCGCAGTCGAGGCGACCTCGGCTGCGTCCGAGCCGGCGGAGCCGCGCACCGACGGTCCCTTCGACGAGTCCCAGGTCGCCGGCGACGGGGTGCAGCGTGTCGACCTCGGGTCGCTGCTGATCGCACCCAGCGAGGGTCGTGAGCTCCGGCTGCAGGTCGACGAGGCCAGCGGCACGGTGCAGGCAGTCATGCTCGCCGGGCAGGACGGTGCGCTGGAGATCCAAGCGTTCGCCGCCCCCCGCAACGGTGACCTCTGGGGCACCGTGCGTCCGCAGATCCAGGCCGACATCGCCGGCAGGGGCGGCCAGGCCGAGGAGCGCGAGGGTCGCTTCGGCACCGAGCTGATGTGCCAGGTCCCGGTGAAGAAGCCCGACGGCTCCGTGGGCCTCCAGCCGTCGCGGATCATCGGCATCAACGGCGACCGCTGGATGCTGCGCGCATCACTCCTGGGACGCCCCGCCCTCCAGCCGGACTCGGCGCAGGACTGGGAGGACGCGCTGGGCCAGGTCGTCGTACGCCGCGGTGCGGTCGCCATGCCGGTCGGCGAGCCGCTCCCGGCGATCCTGCCCGACCAGGCTCGACGGGTGCAGTGAACGCCGTCATGGGCGACACGACATCCGACGCCGACTCCGCCGACAAGAGGAGCCGGTTGCGGCGCAGCCTCTCGCGCTGGGCCGACAGCGGCGAGGCACACGCCCGTGACCTGCGTGCGACCCACTCGGTCGCCGGTGACGTCTCCATCGCCGAGGCGCCGGACCGCGAGCGCGTCAGCCTCCGCGGCACGATCAAGACGGTGACGCTGCGCCCGCGCGGCGGCGCACCAGCACTCGAGGCCGAGCTCGAGGACGGCAGCGGCGTCATCACGATCGTCTGGCTCGGCCGTCGGCGCATCGCCGGCATCGGCCCCGGGCGCGCCATGCGCGTCGAGGGTCGCATCGGCTCCGCGACCGGTCACCGCGTGCTGTTCAACCCGCGCTACGAGCTGATTCCGTGACCGGCCCGGTGACCGATCCCGTGAAGTCCGCAGCTCCAGCCTCCGTCGAGACCGTGGAGGCCGTCGTCCGCCGGCAGCTCTCCCAGGCCCTGGGCGGTCGACGCGGCATGATCGAGGCTGCCGTCCCGACCATCGCCTTCACCGTCCTGTGGCTGACCACGGGGGAGCTCACGCTGGCGCTGGCGCTCAGCGTCTCGGCGGCGGTGCTGCTGCTGGTGGTGCGCCTCGTCCAGCGTTCGTCGGTGCAGTTCGTCGTCAACGCCCTCGTCGGCATCGGCATCGGCTGGCTGTTCGTGGCGAGGTCCGCGGCGAGCGGCGGCAGCGAGCAGGAGCAGGCGCTGGCCTACTTCCTGCCCGGGATCCTCTACAACTCGGGCTACACCGTGGTGCTGGCCCTCACCTGCCTGATCGGCTGGCCGATCGTCGGGTTCATGGTCGGCAGCGTGACCGGCGACCCCACCGCGTGGCACCAGGACAAGCAGATCGTGAAGCTGTGCACGCGGCTGACGTGGTTGCTGGTGCTGCCGTGCATGCTGCGCGTCGTCGTGCAGGCGCCCATCTGGCTGGCCGGCAACTCGGGATCGATGGACCCCGACACCGCCGTCGCGATCCTGGGCGTCGCCAAGATCGGGCTCGGCTGGCCGCTGCAGCTCGCTGCGCTCGGCGCGATGGTGTGGGTGCTGGCGCGCAACCACACCCCGATGACGGAGACCGCGACGTCCTCGGCGTCCTCGACCCAGCAGACGTCGACGGGTCCGGCTGCCGACTGACCTGCTGCCGGGGGTTCAGCCGCCGTGGGTGCGGGGGGAAAGCAGCCGCTCGAGCTCTTCCTCGACGTCGGAGGGGACGACGAACAGCAGCTCGTCGCCGGACTCCAGGGGCTGGTCCCCGCTCGGGGTGTAGACCTGACCGTCGCGCAGGATCGTGACGAGCGCGCAGTTGTCGGGGAACGGCACCAGACCGCTCGGCGTCCCGACGTAGGGGGAGTCCGGGGGCAGCGTCATCTCGACGAGGTTGGCGTTGCCCTGGCGGAACGTGAAGAGCCGCACGAGGTCGCCGACGCTGACGGCCTCCTCGACGAGAGCGGACATGATGCGCGGCGTCGACACGTTGACGTCGACCCCCCAGGCCTCGGTGAAGAGCCACTCGTTGTTGGGGTGGTTGACCCGCCCCACGGTGCGCGGCACGCCGAACTCGGTCTTGGCGAGGAGGGACGTCACCAGGTTGACCTTGTCGTCGCCGGTCGCGGCGATGACCACGTCGCAGCGGTCGAAGTGGGCCTCCTCCAGCGAGGAGAGCTCGCACGAGTCGGCCAGCAGCCACTCGGCGTTGGGCACGCGCTCGGGCCGGATGGCGTTGGGGGACTTGTCGATCAGCAGCACCTGGTGACCGTTGTCGATCAGCTCACGGGCGATCGAACGGCCGACGGCACCTGCTCCGGCGATGGCGACTCTCATCGGTGCTCCTCGGGTCCGCGCTCGAGCACTGCATAGGCGTGCGCGGCGATCTCTTCACGCATCACGAGGTGCAGCATGTCGCCTTCCTGGATGACGGTCTCGCGGGTTGGGATCATGCCCTCGCCGAGGCGGTCGATCCACGCGATGCGGGTGCGGGACTGCTCCTGGAAGTGGATGGTCCGTTCACCGATCCACTTCTCCGGCACCTGGATGTGGTCGACGCGGATCGTGCCGGACGGGTCGCGGAAGTCGGGCTCGGCGCCAGCGGGCAGCACCCGCCGCAACACCTGGTCGGCCGTCCACTTCACCGTGGCCACCGTGGTGATGCCGAGGCGCTGGTAGACCTCGGCGCGGCCGGGGTCGTAGATGCGCGCGACGACCTGCTGGATGCCGAAGGTCTCGCGCGCCACGCGGGCCGCGATGATGTTGGAGTTGTCACCGCTCGACACCGCCGCGAAGGCGTCGGCGCGACGGATGCCGGCCTTCTCCAGGACCTCCTGGTCGAAGCCGTAACCGGTGATCTTGTCCCCGTTGAACGACGGACCCAACCGGCGGAACGCATCGGGGTCGCTGTCGATGACGGACACCGTGTGGTTGCGATCCTCGAGGCTTCGGGCGAGGGTCGAACCGACCCGGCCACAGCCCATGATGACGACATGCACGAGGGAACCGTAACGCAGATGACTACGCTGTCCCCTCGTGAGTGTCGGCGACGTATCAAAGCGCATCCTGCTGGGGCGCAAGCTCCGCAGCAGCCAGCTCGGCGAGACGCTGTTGCCGAAGCGCATCGCGCTACCGGTCTTCGCCAGCGACGCTCTCTCCTCGGTCGCCTACGCGCCCGACGAAATCTTCATCATGCTCAGCGTCGTGGGCGTGTCGGCCTACACCTGGAGCTGGAAGATCGGCCTGGTCGTGGCCCTGGTGATGCTGACCGTGGTGACGTCCTATCGCCAGACCGTGCATGCCTATCCCTCCGGTGGCGGTGACTACGAGGTCGCCACCGTCAACCTGGGGCGCAACGCGGGGATCACGGTCGCGAGCGCCCTGCTCGTCGACTACGTCCTCACCGTCGCGGTGTCCATCTCGTCGGCGTCGCAGTACGCCGCTGGTGCGATTCCCCTGCTGATCGGGCACGAGGCGCTGGTGGCCAGTGGGGCAGTGGTGGTGCTGACGGCGCTCAACCTGCGTGGCGTGCGCGAGTCCGGTTCCTTCTTCGCCGTACCGACCTATCTCTTCATGGTCTCCATCCTCGGCATGTGCGCCTACGGCCTCGTGCAGCTGCTGCTGGGCGACCTGCCGATGGCAGAGAGTGCCGACCTCAAGATCGAACCCGCGGAGGGCTGGGACGGCCCGCTGACGCAGGTTGCGATGGTGTTCCTGCTGGCCCGCGCCTTCTCGTCGGGGTGTGCCGCCCTGACCGGGGTCGAGGCGATCTCCAACGGGGTGCCCGCCTTCAAGCGGCCCAAGAGCAAGAACGCCGCGACCACGCTGCTGCTCCTGGGGCTGATCGCCGTCTCGATGATGATGAGCGTCATCGTCCTGGCCAAGCAGATGAGCATCCGGTACGTCGACCCGCACGAGATCGAACGGCTGCGGACCGCCGCCGGCGGTGCCCTGCCCGGCGACTACGAGCAGCACCCGGTCATCTCCCAGATCGCCAACGGCGTCTTCCAGGGCTTCCCGCCGGGGTTCTACTTCGTCGTCACCGTCACCGGCATCATCTTGGTCCTCGCGGCCAACACGGCCTTCAACGGCTTCCCGGTGCTCGGCTCGATCCTCGCCCAGGACGGACTGGCGCCGCGCTCGCTCGGCTCGCGAGGCGACCGGCTCGCCTACAGCAACGGCATCGTGTTCCTCGCTGCCATGTCGATCGTGCTGATCGTGGTCTTCGAGGCCGAGACGACCAAGCTGATCCAGCTCTACATCGTGGGTGTCTTCGTCTCCTTCAACCTGAGCCAGCTCGGGATGATCCGGCACTGGACCCGTCACCTGAAGCTCACCCACGACCCCGTGGAGCGGCGGCGGATGATGCGGTCGCGGGCGATCAACACGTTCGGCCTCTGCATGACCGCGGTGGTGCTGGTGATCGTCCTGGTCACCAAGTTCCTGTCGGGTGCCTGGATCACGATCATCGCGATGGTCGTGTTCTTCCTCGTCATGAAGGGCATCAGCAACCACTACGCGATGGTCGAGACCGAGCTCGCCGCCGACGAGCAGGACAAGCTGCTGCCGACGCGCGTGCACGCCATCGTCCTCGTCTCCAAGCTGCACAAGCCGACCCTGCGGGCTCTGGCGTTCGCCAAGGCGACCCGACCCAACCTGCTCGAGGGTGTCTACGTCTCGATCGACGCCGCAGCGACGAACAAGCTGCTGGAGGACTGGGACGAGCGCAACCTGGGCACCCCGCTCAAGGTGCTGCACTCGCCGTACCGCGAGATCGTGCGCCCGATCGTCGAGTACGCCCAGGAGATCCGCCGGTCCAACCCGCGCGGGGTCGTCGCCGTCTACATCCCCGAGTACGTCGTGGGCCGCTGGTGGGAGCAGATCCTGCACAACCAGACCGCCCTGCGGCTCAAGGGCCGGTTACTGTTCACCCCCGGTGTCATGGTCATCTCGGTGCCCTACCAGCTGCGGTCCTCGCTGATCGCGCAGGAGCGTGGGTCCCGCGAGGACAAGCGCGTCCAGGCCGGCGACCTGCGCCGGGGTCGCGTCATGCGCGACACGGGCGACGTCGACCACGACCGCCGGATCGATCCGTGAGCCGGCACGCCCGTCCCCGAAAGGAGCGCGGTCGCTCGCGGGTCGGCGAGCGCTTCGAGGCGGTCGTGGGCCCGGTCGCCCACGGTGGCCACTGCATCGTCCGGCTCCCGGAGCCCGAGTCACGGGTGGTGTTCACGCGGCACTGCCTGCCGGGTGAGCAGGTCGTCCTGGAGATCACTGAGGGCACGGACGGCGACCGCTTCTGGCGCGGTGACGCGATCAGCGTCCTCGACCCCTCACCCGACCGGGTGCAGGCGCCCTGCCCCGTCGCCGGGCCGGGGTTGTGCGGGGGCTGCGACTTCCAGCACGTCTCCCTGCCCGCCCAGCGCGCGCTCAAGGGAGCCGTGGTGTCCGAGCAGCTGCGACGCCTCGCCGGCCTCGACCTCGACGTCACGGTCGAGCCGGTCCCCGGGGACGAGCAGGGCCTGCGCTGGCGGACCCGCATGCAGTGGGCGCACACCCCCGACGGCCAGCGCGGGCTGCGGGCCCACCGGTCGCGTCGGGTCGTGCCGGTCGACGACTGCCTGATCGCGACCGTCGATGCCCGTGAACCGACACCCGGGCTAACGCTGACCGAGTCCGTGCTGGATCGCCACTTCCTGGTGGAGGCTGATGGCTTCTGGCAGGTCCACCCTGGTGCCCCCTCCACGCTGGTGTCCTCGGTGCTCACCATGCTCGATCCCCAGCCGGGGGAGCGGGTCCTCGACCTCTACGCCGGGGTGGGCCTCTTCGCCCGATTCCTGGCCGATGCCGTCGGCGACGGCACCCGGGTGATCGCCGTCGAGGCTGACCGGGCTGCTTCTCGGCACTCGAAGGAGAACCTCGCCTCCCACCAGGGCGCCGTCGTCGAGTGCGGCCCCGTGGAGAAGGTGCTCGCGGCGGCGTACGACGAACCCATCGACCTCGTCGTCCTCGACCCGCCCCGCGAGGGAGCCAAACGGGTCGTCGTCGAGCAGGTCGTCGACCGCGCACCCCGCGCCGTCGCCTACGTCGCCTGTGACCCGGCTGCCCTGGCTCGCGACGTCGCGATCTTCGCCGAGCACGGCTATCGCCTCGAGCGGCTCCGGGCCTTCGACCTCTTCCCGATGACGCACCACGTCGAATGCGTGGCATTGCTGACGAAAATCGGCTCTGACCTGCGCTGATGCGATCTGGGCTCTCGGGCTTGAGTCCCGAGAAGAGGCCTTAAGGCTCACTTTGGGCTCACTTTGAGTTCTCGGGCTCGGTTTTGACGCCTCGCTCGCCCCTGTCGGAAATGCCGTCGTGACGGCCTGAGGGCGCGCAGAACGGCCCATAGACGGCTCAGAGCGCGTCCCCGGGCCGGGATGCCGCCTCGGGCCGCCGAAGGCCTCTCAGAGCCCGGGAGTCGGCCCATCGTTCGTTTCGGGGCCAGGAGCAAGGCGGTCGGTGGCGGCCCGGTAGTCGGGCACTACGAGCCGTCGGTTGATGTAGTGCCGCTCCGTGACCACCTTGGAAGTGTGGCCCAGCTGGTTCATGGCGGCCTCGGCGTCGTAGACCTCGTCGATCTCGGTTGCCACCGTTCGGCGGAACGAGTGGGGTGAGACATCCTGGAGCGCGGCGAGGTCTGCGTAGTCGGCGAGATGGCGGATATGCCACAGCCGGCCCTGGACGTTGGTTGGGAAGTGCCAGGTGCCGTTCCGGGTGATGAACACTGCGTCGAGGTCGTTGGGTGTCTGGGCAACCTTGCGTCGGCGTAGCAGCGCCGCAGCCCAGTCCGGGAGCGCGATGGGGCGGATCGCGGCGTGGGTCTTGCCGTAGTCGACCCGCTTGCCTTTCGAGGTGATCTGGCCGTTCACCATCAACCACGGGAACCACCCGTCGTCGTCCCGCCGTTCGGGCGGCGTCAGCTCGATGTCGGACCATCGAAGGGCGAGCAGTTCGCCGATTCGCATGCCGGTGGCGATGAGCATCTCCACGATGTCGGGCAGATCGACGCTCTTCGGACCGTTCCGCTTCTCGGCGTTGGCCCACTCGCGGATGGCGGCGCGCACGGCGTCCAGGTCCTTCACGGGAACAGGCTTCTTCTTGTTTCGTGGCACAGGGACCGAAGGGACCGCCGTGGCCGGGTTGCCGTTGATGGCCTCGTGGAAGATCGCCATGTTGAACGCGCGCACGAGGACGCTGCGAATGCGTTTGCGCAGGTCGGGAGAGACGCCGGCGCTGTCTAGCGCGGCCTGGATGATCACCGGTCGCACGTGCCGGAGCTGGTAAGCGCCGAGCGGATGCTCCGTCTTGTCGGGGTCGAGGATCCAGCGGACGTGCGAACGGTAGTAGCCCAGAGTCTCCGCGCGTGGTCCTCCGTCCGCCTGCTCCACCTTCTTGAACCAGAGGTCGAGGAGGTCTTGAACGGTGTCGTCGGGCGCGAGCGCGCCGTCACCGAAGGTGCCGGTGTGCTCGACGAAGAACGCCTTGAGGTTGGCCCTCGCCTTGGTCTTGGTCTCACCGTTCTTGCGGTATTGCCGCACGACACCGTCGA
Source organism: Nocardioides sp. CF8 (assembly GCF_000389985.1). Classification (NCBI taxonomy): domain Bacteria; kingdom Bacillati; phylum Actinomycetota; class Actinomycetes; order Propionibacteriales; family Nocardioidaceae; genus Nocardioides; species Nocardioides sp. CF8. The sequence goes on along the minus strand of NZ_CM001852.1, from coordinate 2,341,347 downwards.
CGTCGCAGTAGCGGGCGCGCGCCTGCCACGACCCGCTCTTCAACCGGAAGCAGCTGATTTCGCCGTAGGTGCCGACCATCAGCCGTTGTCTGGCCATTTCCTCTCTCCTTCGTCCGCAGGCGAGCTATCCGGGGTCGGTCGGACCGAGAGCTGCACCTCGCACGCGACTGGCCCGGCGGCGGGTACGGACAACCTCGCGAGAAGGGTCTTCGTCGCTGTCCGGGTCCTCCGCGAAGGACTCCTCATGGGCACTCAGCCATCGGTCAAGCTCCGAGAGGCGGTACTTGAGGCGGCCACCGGCCTTGACAGCGCGCGGGCCGTAGCCAGGACGGCGAACCCGCCAGGTCAACAGCGTCGCCTTGGGAACGCCGAGGTAGCCGCACGCCTCCTCAGTGTTCAGGAACGGGTCTCGCACCATCGAGACGACGCTGTCTGACATGCTCATGTCGGTGGACATTTGCTCTCCTCCGGTCGGCATAACTGCTTAGGTGGTCGGGCGCCGCCGATGGTGCGGGGGTTAGATGTTCGGGACATCGAGGGCCCCTCCTCTGGTCGGTCGGTGGATCAGTGCGGAGTGCAGGTCGACTCGCGTCGGTCCGGGGGTGGCCGTGGGCGGTTCGTCCTTGGGGCGCAGCCGCTCTCGGACGGTCTTCACGACTTCGAGATCGGTCGCCGACGTGACCGGTACGAAGCGTTCGCGGACCGGGCGGACCAGTTGCCCGCCCCCGCCCACAAGGCGCGGGAGCGTCACGCGCTTGAAGAAGGCACCCTGCTGGACACCGTCTTCGATGACGTCGGCGATGCGGTTGTCGAGTCGGCTGAAGAGCAACTGGAATCCGGAGAGCACGCGTGGCTCGACGATCGTGTCGTGGGGGAGCGCTTTCAGCCGGGCAACGGCATTCGCGCCTTCGGCCACGGCCAGTCCGCCCTTTCCGAGAAGTCCGCCGATCTCACGCAACTCCTTCTGCACGACGGAGTAGGTCTCGGCGCGTTCAGTCCATCGCTCGGCGAGGCGTTCGTCGATGCGGGCGGCGTACGGCGCGAGGTGCGCGGAGACGAGGCGTTGGGAGTCCACGATCAGGCGAAGGTTGGTCGCGTTGGGCACGGACTTCATCCGGATCACGAGGTTGTGCTGCGCCTGCAGTACGCCGAGGATCCCTGGACGCACCGGGCCGGTGATGACCTTCGTCTTCGGGCGCCAGCCGAGATGATCGACGGCGTAGTCAGGTTGGCCGAGGGTCACGTCCAGCGCTGCGGCCAGCGAAGCCCAGCCGAGGCGGGCACTCTGGGCGAGCGGCTCCCACCCGGGTGTGTTCTTGTATCGCTGGTCCAGGACGACCAATGCTTGAGTCAGCGCGGCGACGTCGCCGACCAGAGCCTGGGCTTGGGGTGCGGTCATCTGCGCGGACACCTGCTCGCTGGTGTCGTGTTCGGCGAGGGCCGCTGCGCGGGCGGCGAGGCGCCATCGGTCCACCATCGGGTTGGCGTTGGACGTGGCCAGTGCATCCGTCGACGCGGGGCGCGCGCTCGACTGCTGTCTTGCGATGTCGATCGCCCGCGCCAGGTCGCTGGCTGCGGTCAGGTGGGAGCCGCGTGAGCCGACTGCCCGGAACGGATTCGGCTGTGCCGGCGGCATGTTGGAGAAGGCCAATGGGCTTGCGGCGCGCATGGCCTGGCCGAGCCAGACGATGACACTTTGGCGGTAGGTCCGGATCAGACCACCGAGTTCCTCGCGCTCCTCGGCTGTCGTGCCTACCAGCCGTTGCTGGATGCGGTGCTGCCGGAGAAGTGCCGCGAATTCTGTGCGCATCGCCGCGCCGGTCTCCCCGTACATTAGGTGCCGTCCAAGGCGTATGCGTCATCGAGCATCGCGATGATGAGTTCGACTGTGAGCGGGTCGACGCCGTACTGCTCCAGTTCCTCGAGCGCTGACGTCGCGACGGCGAGCAGAATGGCTCGGTCCTCGGCCAGCTCTTCGGTGTCGGCCGATGGGCATTCGTCCCCGTGGACGCGATCGAGTTCGATGAGAACGTGCTCATATGCCGACGAGGCGTCGATCGTCGAGGCCCGATCGGAGAGTGCAGCGAGGTAGGAACGCGCTTGCGCCAACGTCTGTGCGTGGGGGAGAAGCACGATCAACTCCTTTCCTGGGTGGAATGCCACCGTCGCCAGTTCGTCGAGTCGGGTCGCTGGAGGTCGCCAAACCTGTGGAATGAAGGTGCCCGGCAGTGCCCCTGAGGCGGATCCGGCTCAGGCGAGCACGGACCGCCTGGCCACGGCTTCGGCGGCTTTCCGCCTCAGCACATCGGCGCGGACGACCTCCTCGAAGTCGCGCCGGCGGTCGGCGATGGAGATCTCGCCGCCGAGTTCCACGCCCTTCTCGCCAGGCCAGAGGGTCTGGCGGGTCGGGCGATCGCGGTCAAGGCGCGTACCGCAGATCGCGACCCAGTCCCGCAGCCGATTGCGTGCGTCCGCGAAGTCACGCATCCATGCGATCGGCGCCGACGGACTCGCGGTCTCGTGGTAGCAGCTGAGCCAGTGGGTGTGCAGGGCGGAGAGCTCCCAGACGAGCTCGTCGTGGCGATGCCAGTAGGGCGGAACGATGGACGGTGGCAGCCCGAAGGTGACCTTCAGCCAGGTCACCCAGGCGTCCAGGTCATGCCACTCGCGGTCGGCGTCCTCGGAGCCGAGGAGATTCCAGTTGATCGACTCCGGCGGACGCTCGAGAAGGTCGGTGACGCCGAGGTAGTCGGCGTCGGCCTCGTCGTACATGCCCATGACCGACGGCCGCTCAGATGGCGATGGGCGGCGGCTCGGGCACTGGCGTCAGCGAGCGCTCCGGGGCGGCGTGGCGGCCGCGCGGCACGAGGTAGTCGGTCTTGTTGACGTTGTGGCCGATCTTCCTGGCGACGAACTCCTCCTTGACCACGCTCGCACCGTCTCGGCTCTCAACCTCGTATTCGTGGATGTAGCCGCTGGCCACGAAGGAGTCGCCCTTGCGGAACCGTGCGTAGGTCTCGCGGGCCGTGCTCTCGAAGGAGACCATGTCGTGGAACGTCGGATCGAGCTTGGTGAAGCTCCCGTCGACCTCCTTGCGCCACTGCTCGACGCCGACACGCAGCCGGCAGCACTCGGCGCCCTGCTTGGTGAAGTGGAGCTCCGGCGCTGACGCGACGAAGCCGACGAGGCTCATCTGGGTGGGGATGGACATCCTTACTCCTGATGTTGGTCGGTGCTCTGGCTGAGCGCCGTGGTCAGGATGTAGGTGCGACGGCGGAACCGAGATCTCCCGCAGCCCGTCACAAGCGGCTACTAGACGATTCACGTAGGGCCGGCGTCTGGCCAGACTCGGTCTAGGTGATCGGCGGGCAGCTCTCTTTGCGGCTGCCCACCGGCGGTTCTGGTGTGGCTCGCTATCGGTCTGCAGCCCGCCGGTCATCGTGACGAGGCGTGGCTCAAGAAGGGACTGCCCTGCTCGTAGTAGCACTGCCCACCTCGCCGTCCATCACCGGAACGAGCACAGGCGGGAGCAGCACATGGGTCAGGAAGCCGAACACGTGGTCATCGGGGTAGATCCCCACAAGCTGTCGGCCACGATCGAGGTCGTCGATCATCAGGAGAAGCTGCTGGGCACAGGTCGGTTCACCACCGACAAGGCCGGGTACGCCGCGATGCTCAAGTACGCGAAGACCTGGCCCGAGCGGACATGGGCGGTCGAGGGCAGCAACGGGACCGGCCGACCACTCGCGCAGCGACTCCTTGAAGACGGTGAACAGGTCCTCGATGTGCCAGCCAAGCTCGCAGCCCGTGTTCGGCTCTTCGACACCGGCCACAATCGCAAGACCGACGCCCGGGACGCCCACTCGGTCGCGGTCGTGGCGGTCCGCACGAAGACCCTGCGGGTGTTGCAGTTGGATGGCGAGCTCGAAGCGCTACGGATGCTGTGCGATCGCCGCGAAGCGCTCACCAGGCGCCGGGTCCAGACCGTCGACCGGCTACAGGCGCTGCTGGCTGAACTCCTGCCTGGACAGGCCAAACGCGACATCACCACCGGCCAGGCCAAGGCGATGCTCGCGTCTGTCCGCCCGCGTGACATCGCCGGCAAGACCCGCCGGCGGATCGCCGCCGAGGAGCTCGCCGAGCTGGTCGCGGTCGAGGTGAAGATCAAGAAGGCCACGGCTGAGTTGAAGCAGGTCGTGCTCGCTCGCGGCTCACGACTCATGGACATTCACGGCGTCGGGCCCGTGGTCGCAGCCCGGATCTTGGCCGACGTCGGAGACATCTCCCGGTTCGCCGACCGCAACCGGTTCGCGTCCTGGACAGGAACGGCACCACTCGACGCCTCGTCGGGTGAGCAGAACCGACACCGCCTTTCCCGGGCCGGGAACCGACGGGTCAACCACATGATCCACATCGCCGCGATCAGCCAGATCCGACTCGACACCGACGGCCGGGTCTACTACCGGCGCAAGCGAGCCGAGGGCAAGAAGTCGCTCGAGGCCATCCGGTGCCTCAAGCGCCGAATCTCTGATGCGATCTACCGCCAACTCCGCGAGGACGCCGCAGCGGCGGCGGCAGGGAGCGCTGGCACGGGCCCGGGAGGACACTGCGGGGCGTCTCAAGAATCCAGCGCGGTCGACCTGCCCCCGCACATCGACACTTCGGATCAGTCACTTCCCGGACCCGCAGAAGAGACGTTACGCCCGACCGGTTGACAACAGAAGGGAGCCGGTTTGACGCACCAGCCGTGGCCCACACGTTGCGGACACCATCCCGAAGAACGAACCTGGATTCCTTCGTGTCATGCAGCAGAGTTCCCACCCCGCGGCACCGAGGGACTATAGGACTGCGCCCGTCATGGTCTGCCTCGGCGTTGGGCGATTGCCGCGCACGACTACCGTGATGACGTGCCGGGTCTCCCCGCCAGCCAGCACCTCGTCGACCCATACCGAGTTCGTCAGCGACGGCACACCGTCAGAGTGGTCGGTCAAGTCGAGCACCAGCACAAGAGAGACGCGCGGACCACCAGCGGAGTAGGCCGCGGCTTGGCCACCGTATGCCGCGTGTAGCGCTGCTCGAGAGGCATCTGACAACTCCCGCTTCACCTCTATCACGAACCTGTGCGATCGCGTGACCGAGACATCGGCACGGCCAGCAGCGACATCGCGCTCCTCCAGGCGTGTGTAGGGCCGCATAGGCGAGTTCCCGAGCCACTTGTACACGTCCTTCTGCAGGAAGCCCTCGCCGAACGGCGGGTCGCCCTTCTCCGGTGGGAACAGGTAGGCGATGTCCTTCCTCCAGCTCTCGCGGCCCGCATTGACACGGTCGGCGGCGAACCGAAGGACCGCAGTCACGACCTCGATGAGCTCCTCCCGAACTGTCCCAATGAAGTCCTCGCAGTTCGCGAGACTATCCGCGACCGTACCAAGCAGGCTGTCTACGACAGGGTCCGCAGAACGAGCAAGCGCACGCGCCCGCTCTTCAGCTTCGTGGTTGAAGAACGCGACGACCTCGGGCAGGTCGTCGACCGCGCGCGCAAGGACGTCGGCGCCCTCATAGTCCGCGTCGACGCCGAGCGCGGCGGCCAACGCGGGCGCGGAGCTCCACACTTTTCCCACCGCATCACCACCCGCAGCACCACCAGCGTCAACCGCCTCGAGGAGTCCCTGCGCATCCTCGACCTGGCCCTCAGGCAGATCCCCCGCAGCGAGAGCCGCTCGCAGATGCTCGAGCAGACCCTTCTGCGCGATGAACGCCGCACGCACGGGCGGCTCCAGAACCACCCGAAGGCCGTCCGACGAGATGACAGAGACCGACCGGGCCGCCTGGTACGCAGCGAGAACCTGCGACAGGGTCTCCGCAGGCTCGCGCCACGCCGGCTTCCCCAACTCGGGAACCGCCGAGCGCAATGTGTTCGCCAACGCGAACCACTCCGCCTCCGCCAGCCGCCGCGGAGAAGCCCAGCCGCCCATCGCAGTTCTGGTCGAGAACGCCGCTCGGCGACCCAACGCCTCCGATAGGGCCGTCACAGCCTCCACCGGATCAGCCTGGACACCAGTCGGAGCTGCACTGAATGCGACTACCACGTCCAGCGCGGCGCGATAGATGGTTGCGTCGTCACGCGCTTCCTCCGCAGCCTCCACCTCAGCGAATCGAGCACGAGCGTCCCCCAGGCCCTGCATCACAGACTCGACCGAGTTGGCTTCCAACGCTGACCGGAGCGTCTGCTGTCCAAGTTCGAACAACGCATCCGCCTGAGCGTCGGGATGCTCCAGCAGCGTCATGAGCACCCCCCCAAGCGTGTCCTCGCGCCACTGGTCCATCGCCAGTCCGACAAGGCGTGGAAGGCGCTCCAATAGGTCCGCGGAGTCGCCCAGGGTCACCGATGCCATGAACGCCATTGCGCGGAACTTCCCAGTCGCCTCGGTCAGGCCGAGGCGTGTCAACACCTCTAGATACGCGTATGCCTGCAGGCCCTGGGTAGTGCGGGTCGCTTCCGCACGTTCAGCCAACGCACCAGCCAACGGCTTCCCATGCGCTGCAAGGAAGTTCGGCGAGGACAGCGCGACGTCCGCTGTGTCCATGAACATGACGTTCTGCAGCCCGGGAAGAGCCTCGGCGAGCGCGGCGAACAGCTCTCCAGCGTGGGTATCACCAGCGCGGGCGGCAGCTTCGGCCAACGAAGCGAACTCCGGTGCCAGAACCGTGAGGGCCGCCGAGACCTCTGACGCATCGTCCAGATCGGCCTTGTCGACGCGGGCGAAGAGAGCATCACCGAACGCGGTCAACTCGGCTGCGTCCGAGGTGTTAGGTACCGCAAGCACGCCAAGGGCTTCCATCAACGACATGACCTAACCTCCTCGCCCACTCGCTACCCAAACTCATACCTACCGCGTTCGCACGACACCTCTCGCCAGCCACCTCGGGCCCCGGAGGCGATCGTGCGGCAAGCCACCGACATGGTCGCTCACCACAGCGGACCGCCCTCCAAGTTGGAGTAGATGCTGTCTGTAGGTAGGTGGTCCACAACGGCCGCGGGTTCCGCGGACGCGATGACGACCTGCAGGCCCGGCAGCTCGTCCTTCAAAGAGTCCAGCTCTTCGAGCAACGTCGCCTCGTCGTGCACGGTCAACTCATCCGAGCCGGGCGAGTCCAGCAAGATCAGCCCGGGGTGAGAACCGACGCCCGAGCGAGCACCAACACGTAGCAGGGCGATGATGACCGCGACCCGGAGACGTAGCCGCTCGCCGCCCGACACCTTCCTGAACGGAACCTCTGCACCAGCGGTCGTTACCTGCATCCCGCCGTTGCGCTGCAGGTCAACCTTCTCCAAGTTCGTGATGTTGAACTTCCGCCCCAGCGCCAGAATCTCGGCGTTCAGGTCGACGAACATCTCCTTCGCCGCGTCGCCCGTGACCGCGGTCAAGACCTGGTTTGCCGCCTCGATGACGAGAAGTGACTCCGACGGCGGCAGCTCCTCACCCCGCTCCGGCATACTCTCCAGTCGACCCTTGAGTCGGGCCTCCTCGAGCCGCAGCGCCAGCCTATTCGTGAACTCGTCTGCACGGCTCGCGCTCGCAAGTTCTCGAGCCAGGCGCTCCACCGTTCGACGCATCTCGGTGACATCGTCCGCGGCGGCCTCCGCTGAAATCGACGCGGCTTCCTCGGCCTCCTTCACGGCCTCTAACGCGTCACCGGCGTCCTCGGGCTCGCCCTCATCACCGGTGTCCGCACCGGTCGGCGGGAACGGCTTGGTGCATACCGAACACTCGTGGTCGCTCTCCTCGCGAACCGCCCGGGCCTTCTCGAATTTCTGCTCACACCGCGGACAGTGCTTCGGGTTCAACCCTTGGAACAACAGTTCGGCAAGCTCGGTCTCCCGGTCGCCGTTGGCCCGAAGCTCCTCAGCCTGACGGGCGGCCTTCGCCTCATCGAACGTAGCGCTAGCTGAACGGCTCACCGCAGCAAGTTCGTCCAGCCGGAGCTCGGCCTCACGGAGTTCCGCAGCGACGACCTCGTAGGTCCGGTCACCTTCGGAAGGCAACGCAGCGAACTTCGTCTCAAAGTCAGCGAGCTCCGCAACCAATGCCTCCCGCTCACCAGCCCGCGCGGCCGCGTCTTCGGTAAGACGGCGGTTCTGATTCGTCTCGTCTTGTCGAACGACCTTTCCCAACGTGGCGAGGCGTATCTGAGTGCTCATCAGGGGCACGTTGCAGAACAGCTGAAGAATTCGTGCCGGCAACGCAGCGAACACAACATCGCCAAAGAGAATTTCGGAACCGGCTCGCGGCAAGTAGATGCCACCGAAATACGCAGGCCATGTGTTGTCCTGTGCAGCACCTTGGTCGCTGTTCGGACGCTTCTGAAAGTTCGTGATGGGTTCCAGGCTCAACAAGGTCAGCATCAACTGGTCCTGCTGCTCTTTGAACTCCGCCTCCGACAGCCCGGTCTTGATGTAACTCACCGAGTCGATAGGTGCTTCGCCTGCCAGGAACGCGGACAGCACGTCAGGGTCCGACGCGCGAAGTATGTCGGCAACGAACCCCGTCTCCGCCTTCGTCAGCACAACCGCCATAGGAACCCCGTTGACCGAGTACTCCAACACGATGCGCTCGAACCACAACCGCACGTCTGCACGCAGGTTGCGCGGACTCCCACGCAGAGCCCACGTGATCAGCTCCAGCACAGATGACTTGCCCCGAAGATTCTCGTTCGTGATCAGCGCAGTGACGCCGTCCGAGAACTCGAACACCGCCTTGAACGGGCCGTCCCACTGTGTCCGCGACCGCTCGCCCGAGAACGAGAGGCGCCGCACATCCAACCGACGCTGAGCCGGTGGCACCGGCACCAACGACACCGCATTCGCCTTCAACACCGTCCCAACCACGTCAACATCGACGCCAGCCTTCGACGCAATCTTCTCGGTCAGTTCACTCGGGCTTGGAACACTCACGCCGATTCATCCTCCAGCCCCGCACGAATGTCCGCCAGCCGTTTGCGTGCCCGCTCCGCGATGGATGGGATGCGGACCCCGTTTGCCGTCTGCAAGTACTCCTCCTGGATGTACTGCCTGTCCTTCAACTCCGTCGCACCCTGACCACTTGCCAGCTGCACAACCAGTGCAGACCGGAACGAATACCAAGACAGGTCCTCGTAATCCGCCCGGATGCGGGACACCACGTCGCGGCCCGCTTGGAGCAAGAAATAGTTCGTCTGAACCACGTGGCCCGGCCGGCCCTTCTTGCGTCGCACCACCAGATCCGCCTGACTGAGTACCGCCAACGCGTCCTCAAGGTCCTCGTAAGCCCCGAACAAGTACCGAAGCATCGGGTAGCGCCGCAGCTCTGGCTCTTCGCTGTCGAGGATCTCGCCAGCCATCTGCAGCAACGCCGGGTCCTGGTCCCCGTTCACGTAGTCGTTCAACAACTCGTTCGCCAGGTAGTCGGGATTCCGAACCCAGAAGTCAAGCTTCTGCAGCCGCACCTGAGTGCGAACGACCCCGACCGCGGTATGCAACCTCGGGTCATCAGTGATGTGCTCAGCCGACACCGAATCAGCCGCCTCGTTGATCAGCATCAGCAGGCGCACTGCGTCCTGCATCCGCGTGGTGGGGCCAGCCATCCGCTTCCTCCGAGATCAACGACACTCGCCAGCCCACGCTCAGGGACCTCCGAGTAGGTACCCATGTAATCAGAGCCAGCCGCCCATCCGGGGCTATTTGGACCGGACCGGTTCTACGCGTTCGCCATGAGTCGCATCATTGTGGGCGCATCGAACGCAGCGTTAGACCTCGACGACGTAGGCGGTCAGGAATTGGACTGCATGGCGGTTGCGGTTACCACGGGCCTGGTCGTAGTGCTCGGCTCTACGCTGTGGTCATGACTGCGAACCGGCCTGCGAGAAACCAAGTGAGGGGCGCTCACATGGTGTCCAGTGGGTACATCAGCGCGTGGGCTGATGACAAGAACGTCATCGCTGTGCTCGACCTGGAGAAGGGGATCGGGTATCACAAGTCCTACAAGAAGGCGACGGTCGTCAACTACGTCTATGAGCCAGCCTTGCTCAGCTACGACCTCGAAGGCAGGTACGCGCGCATTGAGAGCGCAGGCATCCCTGCAATCCGCAAGATGCGAGAAGGACTCGAGTTGACCGTCGGCGAGAGGACTCGCCTAGTCGAGTTCCTTGAGATGCACCGATACCGAGGGCGGTACTCCGATCGAGCGGAGGTGAGGGTTCCCGCGGTGGCGGTGATGACCGACGGTTCGGCCAACGATGTGGAGCTCAGGCTTGGCGACATGATGCTGCTCACCCAGAACCAGGAGCCCGGTCCGAGACTCACCGACCTGGGCTTGGATCAGTTGGATTGGACGGTGTGGGAGGTCGACGACATCCCTACTGGCGACGGTGCGGTCATGCTCTGGGGGTCCAGCTCTGAGACCGGTGCCAACAGCGTCTCGGTCGTCACCTTCCCGTTGTCGCCGACACAGCTGCTCCTAATTGGAGACGAGCTGCCGAACGGTGTGCCCTTCAGGACGCGGCTCGCGATGAATTGCCAACGGTGGATCGTCGGGAAGACGGGCAGCCTGAACCTCGAGCAGGCAGCGGTCATCGCCGCTAGGCGCGCCACGTAGCGCGAGCCGAGAGCCGAGAGCCGAGAGCCGAGAGCCGAGAGTGGATCACATAACCACGAAGTGCCCAGTCCTAGGCCGTTCTCGGACCAAGAGGTGTCGCCAAAACAACGCCGTCTCAGTTGACAGGGTCATTCTGGAGTGAAGTTGGCCCGACTATCGATTGGTCCAGGTACGAAGACTCGTGACGATGGGCGGGGCGCTACGCAGCAGGACGAGCCCTGTGCCGAAGGGCAGGGTTCGGATGCGTTCCGGAGGCATCACGGCCACGCGTCGCGTGGAGCGCTGGAGGGAACGGGCGCCGTAGTCGCCGATGCTGACTGTGTCGCTCCGTTCGTCACGTTCGCCGATCAGGACGGACAGTTCCTGGAGGTCCTTCGAGGCTGAGGCGCCGCCGAGGATGACCTTGACGATCGAGGCGTCCCAGATGGTGGTGGCGGCATGGTCGCCCCACTTGTTGCGGGCCTGGGCGAGTGACTGCAAGACGGGCATCGTGGTGATGCCAGTCCCGCCGCCCTCGGCCATCAGAACCGGAAGGGATGGAAGCGGCGCTAGGTTCCCGATCTCGTCGAGCGCCATGAGCACGGGAGGGTCCAGACGGGCTCTTGGCGATGCCGCGGCGAGGTGGCGGGCGACCTCTGTGAGGTCTTCCATGAACGCGGCGACGAGTGGCCACGAGGCTCCAGCGCCGGCACCGGTGGCGAGCAGGTAGAGCGTGCCGTTCTGCGTAAGGAAGTCGCGTGGGTCGAACTCCTCGCCGGGCTCGGGGCTTACGGCGTCCAGTACGGCGGGGTCGGCGAGGCAGGAGAGGGCTTGGGCGACGGCCATCCAGATGGAGTCGCGAGTCCGTGGGTCGGACCTGATCATGCCTTCGAGCGAGTCCGACCAGCCGCCGGCGGCGTAAGGGTGGCTGGCGAGGATGGCGACGGCGTCGGTTGCTGCTGAGGCGGAGAGCGACCACTCGAAGAGGGCTCGAGTCGGGAGGCGCTCCAGCGCGGCGGCATGGAGGAGCGCTTGGAGCGCGGAGCGGGCCTTGCCCTCCCAGAATCCGCCGGACTCCGTGCCGCCGGAGGAGAGTCCGGTCGAAGACGCGAGGCCTGATGCCCGGATCATCGCGGTCAACGGCTGCTCACAGCCGCGGATCGGCGACCAGCGGACACCGCTGCCGCTGGCCGCACGCAATCCCGTGGTCAGGTGCTGTGGGTCGAACACTGCGACCGGCCCACGTTCGTTCCGGGTGTCGATGGTGGCGGCGATGTTGTCGGGCCGCGTGGAGGTGGTGACGACTGCGCCGGGGGCGTCGAGGATGGCGTTGATGACGAGGTGCAGTCCCTTGCCGGATCGCGGCGGACCGATAACGAGGATGGAGTCCTCGACCGATGCCCAGATCTCCCGGCCACAGCAGCGTCCGATCAGGTAGCCGACGTCGCTCGCCCTTGGCTGCTGGATCGAGGGACGGAGGGTGGCGGCGCGTCGTACGAGGGCCTTCTTCGACGCCGTCGCGTCGATGTCCCGTGCGGTTGCGGTGCCCTGGATCCGGTGAGGATCTCGAGCTGTCCGGTGCCGGAGGCGGGCGACCAGTCGCCACAAGGTCCAGGCGAGGGCCGCGAGGACGCCGATGAACAGCGCCACCACGGTCCAATACGCGATCGCTGACAACCCAGGGGCTTCGAACGCTCGCGCCGGCCGCCCTGGGTCGGTGAGGACACGCAGGCCGCTCGCGATCCCGCTGCCGGGCGTGGCCGCACCGGTCGTGACCGCGGCCACCGTTGCAGCGGCGCGCAGCACAAGCGCCAGAGCGAAGGCCGTCAGGAGCCCGATGAGTGCCAGGTTCACGAGCTCGTCGTTCGCACTGCGTGCGGCTGGGTTCATGCCGGGGCCTCGAACGGGGTGACTGTCCGTGAGCTCATCCCGAGGAGCACGAGCCCGCCGCGGGTTGCGGCGAGCAGCGCGGGCGGGAGGTTGAGTGAAGCGTTGCCTGCGGCGTCGGCGTTCTGGCGTACGACGACGTAGGCCAGCGCGACCTCCTCGCCCGGTTGGAACCCGGCGCCTGCGAGCGACGGAGTTGAGGTGGTGGGTGACGGCTCCGCCGCCGCTGGTGCCGGGGATTCTGGGGGAGTTGCGATGTCGGAGTACGTCGATCCGTCGGCCTCGCGTACCTCGACTCGCACCGGGGCGCCGAGGTCTGAGGTGATCTCGTCGATGACGGCTCGAAGGTCGCCGCGAGTTCTGCTCTGTCCAGAGTCGCGGGGGACACCGTCGACGTCGACCGCCATCACGCCGTCGGCGTCGATCGCGACGTGGACGACGCTCAGGACGACGGGGATCTTCATAGCCCGAGCACCGAACCGTCGCGCCGTACGTCGGTGACGACAGGAGCCGTCCCGGTCCGGTTGCTGAGGGCTTCTCGGTCGAGCCCAGGCGGGTTGCCGTCGCCGACCTGCTGGGTGTCGACCTGGTCGAGGATGCCGAGGGCAGTGGCGCGGACGCGTTCGGCGGTTGACTGGATGACCTCGACCGGGTTCTTGCCCGGCACGCTCGCCGCCCAGGTCGACACGTAAGGGACCGTGTAGGAGGAGGTGTCGAGTCCGTGCGCGGCGCCGACCATGAGCGCGACCGATTCGGCTTCCACCTCGGCGATCCCGCGGTGCAAGGTCGCGTCAGCAGCTACCTCGGTCGACAGGGCGTTCTCAGGGGGAGCGTGCAGCAGGACGTGACCGAGTTCGTGGGCGAGCGTCTTCACCTGGGCTGCCTCGTCCATATCCATGCGGACGGAGACCTCGCGGGAGAGGAAGTCGGTCAGGCCGTTGGCGCCGCCGATCGCCGCGGCGGAGGAGACGAGACGGAGTTCGAAGCCGGCCGCGGTGATCTGGTCGGCGAGGCCGTCCCACAGTCCATCCGGTGCCTGTCCCTGGAGCAGCGTCGGGCGGGGGAGTTCTGGCACGGGGTCGCCGGTGGTCTGGGAGATGTCCCAGACGTAGGTCGGCTTGACGCCGATCATGCGGGTGCGGGCGAACTCGCCTGACATCGGCTTCTCGCTTCGGGCCAGACGCCTCCAGGAGTTCGGGTCGTCCGGCGTGAACGAGGCGAACCGGCCGGTGACCGGGGCGAGGATGCCGTACCCGTGCTGGCCCTTCGCGACGCTGCGTCCGAGCGAGAGCCACTGGTGGAAGCCGGCGACGTACGTCGGGGTGGGTTCGGGCACCCTGCCCTCGTTGTACGCCGCGAAGTGCTGTGCCGCGATCAGCATCGAGTTTCCGAAGCTGCGTCCGCGGAACTGGGCCGCGAAGGTCAGCGCGCGCTTCCAGTCCTCACCGGTCACGAGCGCGGCGACAGATTCGGACAGCTGTTCCTGGAGGGCTTCGAGCTTGGCCTCGCGTGCCGCTCGACCTCGAACTTGAGTGGTCATGACGCCGTGCCTTCTGTCATGCGTCCGGTGGTGTCGAAGAGCTCGAGCTCGGCGGGGTGCATCTGGTGCTGGACGACGAAGGAGCGGCTCTTGATCCGCCACAGTCCCTGGCCGGTGCCGAGGGTGGGGATCAGTGACTGCTCGGTGCCGGTGAGGCCGAGCGCGGCCGAGGTCGCGCCGAGTTGGTCGGCTTCCTGGCGGTAGACGATCCGGGTCTCGGCGTTCGCGAGCAGCGACGAGGCGAGGGCGCGCATGGCGGAGCCGGAGTCGCCGACGTTGTCGAGGTCGGTGAGCTTGTGGAAGATCAGCATGTTCGCGATGCCGTAGTGCCGCGCGAGCCGCCAGTGGGCGTCCATCCGTCGCAGGAGTGCGGGGTGGGACATGAGCCGCCAGGCCTCGTCGTACACGACCCAGCGCTGGCCCCCGTTGGGGTCGAGGAGCGCGGATTCCATCCACGCCGACGCGCACGTCATCAGGACCGAGATGAGGGTGGCGTTCTCGGTGACGCGGGACAGGTCGAGGGAGATCATCGGCAGGCTCGGGTCGAAGGTGACCGTGGAGGGTCCGTCGAAGAGCCCGGCGAGGTCGCCCGCGACGAGGCGACGCAGTGCGTGGCCGACGAGACGTCCGTCCTCGGTGAGCCGGCTGTCGGGATCGTCGGCGGGGTCGGGGGCGAGGAGTCGGTCGACGACCATGGGGAGGACGGGTACGTCGGCACCTTGGACGGTGCGGTCAATGGCGATGTCGACGGCGGTGTGCTCGAGTGGGGTGAGGCGGCGTTCGAGCACGGTCTCGGCCAGAGCTCCGACGAGGTCACGGCGACGGGATGCGATCTGGCTCGCCCACTGCGCATCGTCGTAGCCGGAGGGGCGGTGTCCCTCGTCCAGCGGGTTGAGCCGGTTGGGCATGCCGTGGCCCAGGGCGATGGCGCGTCCGCCGACCGCTTCGGCGACGGCGGTGTGCTCACCCTTGGGGTCACCGGGGACGTAGACGCGGCGGCCGAACGGGATCGAGCGGGTGTAGAGGCTCTTGGCGAGGCATGACTTGCCGGAGCCGACGATGCCGGCGAGCACTAGGTTCGGTGCGGTGATGAGGCCGCGGGCGTAGAGGATCCACGGGTCGTAGACGAACGAGCTTCCGGAGTAGAGGTCCTGGCCGACGAAGACGCCTTCGCTGCCGAGGCCGCCTTCGGCGAGGAACGGGTACGCGCCGGCGAGGGTGGCCGAGGTGTCCTGATGCCGCGGGAGCCGGAACCGGCCGGGTGTGCGGAGCGCTGCAGGGCCAGACTCTCCAGCCCGGGGAAGGGTGACGGTCGAGCGCTTCTCGGCGGTGAGCGCGTCGGCCTTTCGCTTGGCCTCGGTACGACGCGCCTCGCGGTCCTCCGACATCCGGGCTCGGGCGGCCGCCTTGCGCAGCTTTCGGTCCCCCCGACGCTCGCGCCCCGGAGAGACGAGTACCGCCGAATGAAGTCGGCCGTCCTGCCACCCGGTCACAAGGACAACCCGCGATCCTGCAGCGGCTGGTGGACCGGAGCGAGGGACGGATAGTCCGCGATGTCGTAGGCGATGGTCGCCTCGACCTCGTGTGCCCGGTCGACACATTCGGCGACCTGATGGATCATCTCGGCCGCGCGATGCAGCTCCCAGGAGACCTTGTACGACGCAGCGCGTCCTGCATTCGGGTCGCCGTTCATCCACGCCTGCTTGCGTGACGGCCCGTCGTGGAGGTCACCCAGTTGATGGAGCGACTGGCTCAGCGATGCGAGGGCTGAGCTGATGGAGCCAAGCACGGAGTAGATCGAGGTGGGGTCCTCGATGGAGCGTGTGGCATGGGCGAGGCCGCGGACTGCTTCGCGGAGTTCGTCGGCGTCGGCGACGGGGTCGTTGAAGCTCGACATGGTGGGTCTCCCCTCATCGATGGGTTCTCATCGATGAGGTGCGCGGGACGGTCCGCCCGGCATCTGTCGGATCGTCGCGATATCAATGGACATGCGCATCACACTGGACGGCGAGTCCTTCGAACTGACACCGGAGTTGGTCCGGGCGAGGGTCGCTGGCCGCGTGCCCGAGGATGTTCGCGAGTATTGGGTTGAGATCGACGGCGTTCGCTGGCCCGTCAAGCAGGTCATCTCTTTAGCGACCGGTGTGTCCGATCGACAGCGCTTCCAGTCGCAGTCTTCGCGTCGGTGGCTGCAGAATCTCGGTTTCACGATCGGTGGAGGCACAGGGGCTTCGGCTGCTCGCACGCCTCGAGGCGGAACAGAAGCGGCGACGCGGTCCACCGCCCAAGCCGCTCTTGCGCTTGGTCGATCGGTTGACGTCGTCCTCGTCGGGTGCGTGAAGAGCAAGCTGAGCCATGGAGCGGCCGCCAGGGACCTCTACGTATCGGACTACTTCGTGAAGATGCGGACCTACGCCGAAGCCAGCGGTCGTCCCTGGTTCATCCTCTCGGCTGAGCACGGCCTGGTCCGCCCCGATGACTGGCTTGAACCGTACGAGCGATACCTCCCAGACACCTCTCGCGAGTACCGGCGATTGTGGGGAGACAAGGTGGCCGAGCAATTGGAGCATGCGTTGGGCTCGCTGTCGGGCGTGCTCATCGACGTCCACGCCGGAGCTGCCTACGTCGAGGCGGTAGAGCAAGCGCTCCGAACGCGTGGCGCCCAGGTGCTCGACCAGCTCAAGGGCCTGTCATTCGGCCGGCGCTTGTCCTGGTACCTCAAGAACGATGCCGTCGGCGGATCGAGCGGGACCACGGTGATCTCGCAGCTCCAAGACGGGGAGACAGCAACGCCGCTCGCCGACATCATCGCGGGCGGCGGTACCGACCTTCGCGTGCCCGGGATGTACAGCTGGTGGATCGACGATGCTGGAGCCGACGACCTCACTCGCGGGCTCGGGCACCGCATCCAACCTGGCCTCATCTATGCCGGCCTCGCTGGCGCGACTCGAAGCGGCGGCGCGGCGTCCTCAAACACACTCTGGGGCCGCATCGCCACCATGCACCTGGGCAAAAGGCATGAGTTCTCCACCCTGCGACGCAGTCTCGGGTCGATCCTCGCTGAGTCCCACGGCCAGCCGACGATCGACGAGAAGCAGCTGACCCGGTGGATGCATGCGCATCTTCGAGTGATCCCGATTCCTATTGCTGATGTCGACACCCTCGATCGCTTGGAATCCGAGATCCTCACCGAGCTGGACCCGCCGCTCAATCTGGCCAAGGTTCCGAAGACCCCGCTTCGCCAACAGCTCTCTGTGTTGCGGAAGAAGTACGGCAGTACTTGATCCGGCACGACCGACTCGACATATCCCTCGGACTGGCACAGGCAACCGAAGAGTGTCTCTGAGCCTCAGATCGCTCGGCTGAGCGGAAGCGCAGCAGCCGCGAACGCCTGGGCCTGCTGCCCCCATAAGCGACGTGTTTCGCACGAGGCCTGAATCGCGGCCTGCTCGATCGCGGCGATAGCCCGCTCCAGCTCGCCAGGATCGCTCGCGCTGACGGCGACGAACCCCGTCGCTCGCAGAACGCCGTGGCCGGCAGTGAGGTCGGCTTCTTGTTGGAGGACGTCCTGGTACTCGGCGGTCTGCTGGGCATCCTCGATCTGCCCGATCTTCTGCCGCTGGGCGGCATCCGAGATGTACTCGGTCTTCTTCTTGCGGATGTCGCGGGCCGCGCGGTCGGTGCGCATCGGCGTGTAGAGCAGCGTGAACGTCCGGCGCACGCCGGAGGAAAGCAGCAGGGGTGCGAGGAAGCCGGGGTAGACGAGGGATCGGGGCCACTCGCTGATCCAGAGCACGCAGTGGTGCGCGGAGTCGCTGCGCAAGGAGCCCCACGATTCGGTGACTGCGACGGGTCCCGCGGTGGCGAGGTCTCGGCCGATGTCGCCTTGGCGCTCGAGTGCGCCCGCGACGGCGGGGTCGTACGCCGACCGCAGGATCAGCGCAAGGTCGCCGGGTGTGAGCCATTCGCCGGGGGAGAGGTCTGCGGATCGGAGGGCGGCGAGCGTGGTCGTCATCTCTTGCCGGAGTACGGCGGCGGCACCTCGCTTGCCTCCGCCGGCGGCCCGTATCGCTCGTCCGGCCACCTTCATGTCGAGCGAGATGGACACGGTCGAGGCATGGCGCTCGCCGGCCGGGCCGGCGCGGTCGACGAGCTCGCCGTACGTCGTCGACGCCCAGGTGCCTGAGCGGTTGCCGTGCTGCTCCCACCAGTCCGCCAGGCCCTTGCCGGAGTCGGGCAGGGTCCGCTCCATCACCTGGACGGAGGCGATTCGCCCGGAGCGGCATGCAGTCGCGAGGACGCGGCCCCAAGAGACAACGCGGCGCTCTTGCTCAGCTGGGTCGAGCAGTACAAACGCGGGGTGGGAGACACCGACGATCGCGGTCAGGATACCTGCGTGTGGGTCGTGGATCATGACGGCGGCGGTCTCGGGGTCGACCCACTGGCGCAGCCGAGCCGCATCACCCGGCAGCGCCAGCGTGCCCGCGGGGCGCGGCTTCGCGATCCGGCGGCGATAGAGGAGCTGGCCGCCGGTGGATCGCCAGAGCCACCGCGCGCCGATCGGCGCCCACTCGATGAGCTTGCGTCCGCCGACGCCGACGAAGGCCAGCGCGACGAAGAGCAAGATGATCGGGAAGGTCATCACTATGGCGCCGACGTACAAGCCGATGATCAAGGTGCCCGACGCGAGGCCGGCCATCAGGAGCTGAGGCCCGGAGAGGCCGAGCAGTACGCCGCGCTTGGTCAGGCGCGAGAACTTGATCGGGGTCAGTTCCTGTTCGCCGGTCGTCGTGGCCACAGCCGATCACTTCTTCCCAGCGGTGTCGACCAGCGTCGAGTCCGCGACCGGCGGCGGGACGGCCGAGGGCGCGGCGGACTCGTGCGCCTCTGCCTGTCCGGTCGCCTGCGCAGCAACGAAGTTGCCGAGCCGAGGGCCAGCCGCTGCGGCCTCCTTCGCAACCACCACTCCGGCAGCGACCGCTCCGCCTGCTGCCGCTGCACGTCCGGAGGCACCACCGGCCCCGGCGCCACCGCCGCCCGCGCCGCTCGATGGTCCGCCAGCCAACGGTCCCGCTGTCGCGGGCGAGCTGCCGGACGTCGTACCGCCACCCCCACCGCCGCCGCTGTCGCCCAAGACCTTGGCCGGCTCGCTGTCCGTGCGCCAGGAGAGTGGAATCGGCATCGGCCGGTTGAGAGCACCCTTGGCCTCTTGCTCAGCCGACATCGCGTGGTACATGTCGAAGCCCATGAACGCGATCGCCTTGTACGTCAGGTATGGCGCGAACCCGCCCATCAGCATCAGCACCACGCCGGCCATCGGCTGACTGACCGACTCCAGGTCCGCGTCGATCGGCGCAGACACCTGCGCGGTCGCGAGCAGGAAGATCACCACGAGGACGACCTTCGACAGGATCATCGCGATCACGAATGTCGCCCAGCGGCTCACCCAACTGCGGGTGTGATCCCAGCTCGATCCGGCGAGAGCGATGGGGGCGAATACGATCGCGATGAGCAGGAGCGCCTTGCGGATCAGGAGGCTGGTCCACACGACCATGGCGCCGATGATGGCGAGGCTGGCGAGAAAGATCGTCAGGATCGCACCGGCGCCGGGTGCTGCGAGGTTGATGGTGCCGAGTCCGGCGGCGAGTACGGCGACCTTGTCGCCCATCTCGTTCATGTTGGTGCCGGCGGCATTGACGATCCCGATGCACAACTGGTCTGTGATCTCGAGCGCGGTCGCGAGCAGCGCGAGGGCGACGAAGGATCCGAGGATCGACTTCGCGAGCCCGAGCGCCGCTCTCGACAGCGCGGCTGGCTCGCGGCGGATCATGCCGCCGATGACCTGGAGCATGAAGAAGCCGAGCATCACGAAGACCCCGACGCCGAACATGATGTTGTAGACCTTGGTGTACTCGCCGCTGGTCACGTCGACGTACGTCGTGGAGTCGATGACCTTCCAGACGGACGTGAACATCCACTCGGCAGCGCCGCCCATGCCCTGCGCGAGCCAGTCGAACGGAGCTGTCACCACCGCACCGGCCGCGTCCCCGGCCGCGTTGCAGACCTCGTGGATCACCGGCACATCGCAGACACCCATGACCATCTCCCTCAGACCTGCTGGCCGACGTTCCAGAAGAAGTTCACGAGCGTCACCGAAGCGCCGCAGACGATCGCAGCTCCGAGCGCGACGAGTACGCCGAGCTTGCCGCGGCCCGCGAGGTGCGGGTTGCTCGAGTTCGCGCCGAGCGCCCAGACGATCGCGGAGATGATGAGGGCGAGTACGGCGAGGATCAACCCGACCGTCATCGCGGCGCCGACGATCTGCTTGAGCTCGCCGATGCCGGGGAGCCCGTTCGAGTTCGGGTGGATCTCGATGTCGAGGGGAAGCAGGAGGGCTGCTGCGGGAAGGTTCATCGGAGGGACTCCTGACGTCGGACGGGCGGACGTGTTAGAGGTGCGGCCCGATGTCCAGCAGCCAGTTGGCCCAGGTGAGCGCGGCGCCGCTGAGGGTGGCGCCACCGATGGCGACGAAGCAGCCGAGCTTGGCCTTCTGAGCGGTGTGCCAGCTGCCTGAGTTAGACGCGAGGGCCCAGGTCGTCGCCGAGACGACGAGCATGAGTACGGCGACGATCAGGCCGTATGTGAGGAGCGCACCGACGATGGTGCGAAGGTCACCCGCTCCGCCTACGGCGCCGAAGTTCGGACCGACGTCCGTGAAAGTCAGCAGCATCAGGGTCATGATCATCAGGTGCGTTGACCGAAGCACCGGGGCTCTCCATCCCCCCGATCGCCTCCGCTCGCTCCCGTAGTCTGACGACGTGAGGATGGGGTCCTTGTTCATTCCCGAGCCCGAGCAGTGGGGGCTGCGCGGTGATCGGTACCTCTGGCAGGCACTCCGAGAGGCTCTCGACCAAACCCCTGTCCCGCCCACGGACGACGGCGTGGAGAACCTGCTCGTCACCCTCATCGAGGACTTGGCGGGTGTCGACATTCGCCGGGAAACGCAGGAGTCCGTGTATCGCGAGCAGTTCGCGCACGGAGGCATGTCGAGCGGGCACATTCACGTACCGACCTGGAGAGATCGACTCGTCCCGCTACTGCTCGCGAGGACCGCGGGTAGCCGCCGTACCGAGCCGCGGGACCGGCAGGTCAGCGTGGATCTCCAGGCAACGAGAAGGCGCATCGCGAGGCTGAGCAGGTACGTCGAAAGCAACCTCCTGTCAGATGGCCAGTTCGTCTGTCCGAGCTACCAGCAGTGCCGCAATTCGCGTCACCAGGGCGATGCCTTCAGGGAAGGCATCATGAGTCACGTCGGCCGGCGGTACGACCTGACTCTTGACGGAGCGCCCTTACG
Organism: Nocardioides sp. CF8; assembly: GCF_000389985.1. Lineage (NCBI taxonomy): Bacteria > Bacillati > Actinomycetota > Actinomycetes > Propionibacteriales > Nocardioidaceae > Nocardioides > Nocardioides sp. CF8. Next base: position 2,319,956 of record NZ_CM001852.1, on the reverse strand, counting down.
CATCGCAGTCGTGGGTCAAGAGTCCGGTCTCGCCAAGGGTCCATCGGCGGCCAGGTACCTCAGCGGGGTCACCATGGAAGCGCGGTATCAGCAGGTCCTGAACGGGTCGGGGTTGGCGCACCGCTACTACGCGCAGGACGGATACCCGGGACGCAATCCCCATATGCGAGGCACGACGACCGCGCTGAGGCTGCTCTTGGGAACCGGTCTCGGGACCGACTACGAGGGCGAGTTCGTGCTTCCCACGAAGGGTCGACGCTTCCATCTCTTTGACGGGTTTACCCTGGTCAACCGGCTGCTCTGCTCAGCGGGCCCGCCCGGAGGTAGCCAGGGGCGACCGACCGGCACCATGGCCCGAAACTGCGGCGCCCACTTTTCCGCCACGCTGTCGATACTTGAGCCTACGATCGTGCTCCTGCAGGGCACCAAGGTCGCAAAGTGGGCGACCGGTGTTCTTGCCCCAGAACGAGTGCACACGGAGCACCTGTACGAGGCCATCCTTGATGGGCGCCGCGTGGTCGTTTGCCGCTTCTCCCACCCCTCGGCTCACGGGACCATTAGGTGGGGCGATCGACCGGATGCTCCATACGTCGCAAACGTCGTCGCCCCAACGTTGCAAGCTGCGCTCCGACTCAGTCTGCAGACCTGACAACGCAGCAACCTCAGCGCGACAGCGCGTGGATTCTGACGGTCACGGCGTCGGCCTGCGCGGACCTCGTGAATTGGAAGAACCCGCAGCGTTCGTCGGCCGGATTCCACGCGATGCTCCGACCGTGAGGGCGGACCAAGCGTCGTGGACCCAGGAACGCCATTGCGGGATCGTTGAGGAGGTCCCACAGACGTTCGCCGTCGCCGATTTCGTCCAGAGCAGCCACCAGGTGTTCACGATTCGACCAGTCGTGGACGTGCAGGGCGCTGATCAACCCGTCGAGCAGTGTCTTCACCGATGGGGCGATGTCGCGGCGACTCCAACTCGATCCGAGCTCGGCGGTGATCCCAAGCTCGCCCCCATACAAAGTGCCGATTTCTCCGTGCACCTTGAGTTGCTCGCGGAACGCGGACCACCAATGCGCTGGTGTTGATCCTGGGGGTAGATCGATCAACCGAACTGAAGCGAGAAGTTGGCCGCCGGGCCTGGGCGCGTCCTCCGGCTCGATGCTGGTGTATCGAACATGGTGAAGGTCATCGCGGCTGGCTATCCTTCGGCAGCTCAGGCCTTGGCGAGCGAGATGGTTGAAGCAGCCGCTTCCAAGGTTGTAGAGGAGCACGTTCTCGAGGTCGGCGAACCTCTGATCTGGTGTGGCGTACTCCGCGTAGAGGACGCCCGCTTGGCTTGCCCTCATGGAACGCAGCGCCGTGCGGAGGTCGCGCCGGTACTCGCTTAGCCAGCCTTTCGGTTCGAAAGGCAACCGCACGGCGCTCCAGGCCTCCACGTGGGTCTCCAAGCCGTGCACCGCGAACCGGCGAGCCTGCTCCATGCGGTCAGGATGCCACCCGGCAGTCCCCGGAGACCTCTGGCGCCGGGCCACCTTGATGACGATGACAGCCGGCAGGTGTGCGCAACTAGCCGAGCCGGCGGACGGTCATGACCTCGCCCGCGAACTCTCCAATCGTCCCGTGGCGCACGACGTCACCGGTCCGCGGTGCGTGCAGGATCCGGTCGCCGCCGACGTAGATCGCGACGTGGTGCGGGCCACCGGCTCCGGGGTAGCTGAAGAAGATCAGGTCGCCGGGCATCTTCTGCCCGAACGGGATGCCCGTGCCGGCGCGGATCTGGTCGCCTGAGTAGTGGGGGAGTCGGATTCGTCCACCAGAGGCTTGGTACGCGGCGTACAGAACGAGTCCGGAGCAGTCGAAGCCCCCGGCGGTGGGGCCGTTGAAGTCGCCGCCGCCCCAGACGTACGGCTTGCCGAGTTGTGACGCGGCGGCCTTGATGAAGTCGCCGGCGAACCCGGGCGGGAGGTTGAGTGGTGCGTCGCCTGCGGGCTGGGCGCATGCCAGCTCGCTGGACAACGACACACCGCTCAAGCTGGTGAGGACCTTCTCCGCGATCGGCTGGTTGACGGCGTACCGGTCGGGATAGGCCGAGACCTGGACGGCCTGGGCGGCAGCCCCCGGCTCAATCGATGCCCAGCCGTCGATGTCGAGCAGGCCACGCGGCGAGCCGTGGTTCGGGCCGCTGGGACCGCCGTAGAAGGCTCGGGATGACCAGACGGGGTCCATCAGGTTCTCGACGCTGCCCCATCCCGCGGCCGGGCGTTGCTGGAAGAGGCCGACGGAGTCGTGGTCGCTGCCGTCGCCGTCGTTCGGGATGTTGCCGGAGTCGGGGTAGGCGCCGGTGTTCGACAGGACACGCAGCGACGACTCGGTCAGGGCAGTCATGACCGCGATCATCTGGCCGCGGGCCGGGATGTTCTCGCTCTGGCCGGTGGCGATGATTGTCGCGGCGCGGGTGAGCTGCTGTTGGTTGAGAGTGACGGTCTCACCGTTGGTGTTGGTCGCGCTGAGGCTGTCCGGCACGGGGCCGCTGACGCCGAGGCTCTCGGTCGACTGACCGTCCCACATGCAGCTGCCCGATCCCGCGGCGGCGGGGCTGATCAGGGTGGCGACGCCGAGGACGGCTGCGCCGGGTGCGAGGAGTACGGCGGCCGTGGCGCTGACGGCGAGCACCTTGATGCCCATGGCCGCGTCACCTGAGTGGGTTGTCGAGCTGCGAGAGCCGCAGGACGTGGCAGCGGTCGAACGAGGGCTCGCAGGCGACGAAGATCGTGAACGCGGCCGGGTGCGACGACTCGGCGGGCTGGCCGTTCCACACGCCTCTCCGGTGCCGGGTTCCGGTGACGGTGACGGCCGTCGTGCCCGGTCGGAGGTGGCCGTGGGCTTGCTGGACCGCGGCGGTCCAGGACGCGGGGACGTACGCGTCGTCGACCTCGATCGTCTGCCGTACTTCCATTGCGCCGAGGTTGAGCCATTGGTCGACGGTCGGCAGGTAGGTGGCGACATCGGCGATCAGGCCGGGCGTTTCTTCGCCGGACGGATCGGCGTCGGCCAGGACAGCGGCGGTGTAGTCGGTCGGCAGGAAGCCGAGGCTGGTGTCCCAGTCGAACAGCGAGGTCGCGACGGCGCGTGCGTAGGCGATCGGGTCGGTCGTGTGGGGGAGGGCGCGCTCTTCGAGCGTGACCACCGGAGCTGCCGCGTCCGGGATCGCCGCGACCTCCTCGGGCGGCCGAGGATGCTGGGTCGGCTCGGTGGCCGCGGGATCACGCACGAGTCCGTAGACGCCGACAACAAGGGTCGCGAAGGTGAGGACACAGCCGAGGATGACGGCGATCTGGCGCCAGGTGAGGTTGCGCATCGAGGCTCCGAGGTCGAGGTGGTGGACACCCGGGAGGTACGTCGGTCAGGCCGACGCGGCCGTCGTACGGGCTTCGCGGAGTCGGTCGCGCAGGTCGATTGTCTCGGTGACGACCCGCTCGAAGCGTGCCCAATCGTCGTCCTTGAGTGCGCCGGCGAGCTCGTTGACGTCGTACAAGTCGGTCCAGCCCTCGAGTTCGGACCACATCAGGGTGAACGACCGCGGGCTGTGATGACGGGGTGCGCGCTTGGTCTTGTTCCGGAGCGCCCGCAGCCGCTTGGCGTTCTCCTCCTCCTGGACGCGCTTGAGCGCTTCGGCGGCGAGCCGGGTGACCTCGTCCTGTTCTTCGTTGGTGGGTGGGGGCGGCTTGCTGGCCAGCTCGACGGCGGCCTTGACGCGCTTGTACGCCGGCGAGACAGGTGCACCATCCTCGATCTCGCTGAGCATGTTGGAGGCGAACTCGCGTACTGATTCGCTCAGCGTCCCGTCCTCCGTGATCGACTCGATCCAGTTGATCTGCTCCAGTCGATGGTAAGAGTTCCCACCGGTCGCCAGTTGGGCAGCGCGTGTCCGAGAGTCACCGCACGGCTCCGGCGAATCGCCGGAGCCGGAGGCTTCGCCATGGCGACTTCCCCCGCCGAACTGCGTGGCGGCCATGCGGCGCTGCGCTTCCTCCCTCTCGAGCATCTTGATCTCGGCGTAGAGCCGGGCGGTCTCCACCGGCGAGAGTGGCTTGCGCTGCTCGTTCTCGTCCTGCTGGGCGAGCAGGTGCGAGAGCTGGTCGGAGATGCCGGAGCGGACCCACACACTCAAGGTGCGCCGGCCGAGTCGGCGCAGCGCTTCCAGGCGTCGCCAGCCGCAGATCAGGACGCCGTCGGGAGTGACGGTGACGGGCTGGAGGAGGCCGACTTCCTCGATCGACTTCATCAGCGCGGTCAGCTCGCCGGGGTCCTTGCGGTGGCGTACGCCGACGGTGATCGAGTCGATCTGGCGCTCGAGCTCGATGTGGCCCTTGTCAGGCATCGATCCTCCTAGCTACCTTCGGGGCGGTGTCGCGGATCTCCACGACGAGCCCGTCGTCTGCGAGCAGGTCGACGACCTTCCAGTCGCAGACCAGCATGGCGAGTACGCCGACGCCGGCGCGCGTCGCGGCGGCGGCCTTGTCGGGGTTGCCGAGCACGATCCGCAGCACCGTCGCCCATGACTCGCGGTCCAGGTCGAGCGCGGCGCGACCGGCCTGATCCCGCCGGAGGTAGGAGTGAGCGACGTGCCGGTTGCCCGCCTCTATGAGCCGTGTGGCGATGTAGTCGAGCGTGCAGGTGGCGCTGTTGATCGGCCAGCCCAGGGCGACGAACATGCTGATCACCAGGTTGAGCGCCTCGAACGCCTTCGTCGGGGAGGTTTCCCCGGGCTTCAGCGGCGGCGGCGCCGCGGCGGCATCGACGGGTGACGGGCCGCGGCTCTCGGCAAGGAGTTCGAGGAAGCCGGTCTCGTCCTCGCCGAAACGACGGGCGTCGTGATTACGCATGACCTCGCGGCGCCGCGCCTGCGCTGTCGAGCAGAGCAGACCTGCTGCGCGTTCCTCGGCGATGAGGCTGACCTGGACGGCACGGGTGATGACCGCCCACGGGTCGTCGGCGCACCTGACGGCACGCGTTCGCATGGCCTCGAAGGCGGCGTACGCCGAGTCTTCCGGCTCGCAGTGGTGGGTGCGTGCGAGTGATCGGTACTTGCGGATCGTGAACTGCATGAGTCGCTCGGCCTCACGGTCCTGCCGCCATCCCCAGTAGCCGACCCTCTCGCGGTCGTGGAGGCGCTCAAGGACGGCTCGAAGGCCCTCGGGGGTGGCGAACGAGGCGCTCACAGTCCCAGTCCTTCCGGGCTCGCTGCGGACGTCGTCGGGCGGTTCGGTGCGGAGTGGCGGAGCGTCCGAGTGGCGGTTGTCGGCGTACGTCGCGCTCGTCGTACGAGCTCGGCTTGGAGGTCGATCCCGCGGCCGACCATCGGGCCGACGTACGAACCGAGCTCGGTTGGGCGCATCCAGGCGACCCGCTTCTGCGTCCGCTCCAGCGCCGGCTGTTCGTGCTGGAGGGACGGATCGCCATGGCGTGCGAGCTCGCTGGCAGCTGGGTCGACCGTGCTGGCCGGCTGCTCCGGTGACCGGTAGCTGTGGCGGCGGTATTCGGCGTGCGTGTTCATAGGTGGATCCCTTCACTCGCTGGGGTAGGGCCCGGGCGGCTCCCGGGGCCGAGCCGGGAGGCGATGCGGAACGCGGAGTTGACCGTGGTCTCGATCTCGCGGTCCGGGAGCCCGGCGTGCTGCGCGGCCGGCATCAGCCAGCTCATGGCGTCGGCATGGCTGAGCCCGTTCTCGGCCATGCGGCACGACGCCCAGAAGAGCGCGTGGTTACGACCGCCCTCAGGACTCAGCGCCACTGTTCGCGCGAGCGCGTCGGGGCGGCACCCAGTCGTGGGCATGGCGGGCGGAGGCAGAACCCGCGTCGGTCGGGGCGGCTCCAGGAACCGGCGGAGCTCGACCGCATCGACCGGCTTCGCGGCATGGGTGGCGACGGCGATGACGTCGTACGACCGCATGACGCCGTCGACGGAGATCCGTGACGGGGGAGCGATCACGTAGCCGCCGTCGCCACGGAAGTCGACATGCGCCGACGGGACCTGCCAGCTGCGCTGTTCCTCGCTGCGGGCATTCGGGTAGTACGCGTGCAGCCCGCCGGACGGAGTACGAACCAACCACCCCCACGCGTCGCCTAACCCCTCGGCGCGGGCTCGCTCGAAGGAGGCGAACCCGCTGCCTGCCGCGTGGACGTCGATATCGACGACGAGCACGCCGGCGGGAGCGCCGGTCGGAAGTCCGATGTTCGCGTCAGGTGTGCGCTGCCACCACGCGTGGACCACTCGGGCGACCGAGGTTGCGTCGTGGAAGCCGTTCGGAGTCAGCGGCTGCTTCCCGCCGGGCGCGCACGGGAACACCGGGATGCCGAGGTTGGCGTAGCGCACTGCGGCGGCCGCGAGTGTCGGTTCCTCTGCGACGCGTCGCATCGTAGAGACCGACCACGTCGGGACCGGGTTGTTGGCGTCGAACATGCCCACGACGATGCGCCGTCAGGTATCCACGATTTCGGGATACCTGCCCGGATTCGGGAGGGGGATACCTGCGTTTGCGCAGGTCAGCAGGTATCCCTAAGTCGCGGCGATCGGCCGCGCTGCAGGTGTGAACGGACTACCCTCGGACTCGTGCCCGAAGGGATCAGTGACTACGTGGAGTCGGTCTACGACCACCTGCGCAGCAACGCGGGCAGGGACGAGGAGACCGGCCCGCTCGTGACGCACGCCCCGCTACACCCGTGGCTGATGGACCGGTTCAAGATGACGGCCGCCCAGGCGAAGTCGGTGCGGACTCGCGCCGTGAAGGAGCTCGAGTCGCAAGGCAGGGTTCGCCGGGACCACCCGCGCAGCACGAAGGTTTGGATCCTCAAGTAGCCACCATGGGGAAGTTCAACGACGACGGCCTCGAACCCGTAGAAGACGACCCGTACGCGGAATTGTTCGCGGACTGCTCTACCCCGGAAGACGTGCTCGCACTTCAACGCGAGATCGAGGAAGCCGAGCGCGAGTGAATCAAGGTGCGCGTGTCAGATCCAAGCTTGTGCCGTCCGGACCGAACCGGTCGTGCGCAACGTGACGATCACTCGGCCTCAACGATGTAGGCGTCGTGACCTGAGAGTTCGACGCCGTCGACGATCGCGCTGACGCGCTCGACGGCCACGACGCTCCAGAAGGCCGGTACGGCGACGTGGTCGATGCTGCGGGCACCATCGAGACGGTGGGGCGACACACCTGTAGGTGCGCTGAGACCGAGCTGGTCGAGAGCCCCGAGAATCGACGTCCGGCCATCCTTGGACCCCGTGAACAGCCGACCGGTCAGCTCGTGATTCCAGTCGCCGCCCCAAACGACGGGCGCGGCCGCCCGGATGCTCGTGACAGCGGCAGCTGTCCTCGAGCCCTGGTCTCGGCCGGTCCAGGGCGGAGCGCCGCCACCGTTCCGCCACGGCAGGATCGACGAGGCGACCCGAAGGCCGTCGATCTCGGCGAGCGCGGTGGCTCCGTGCGGATCAGGCAGGGGTCGCATAGGTGCTTCAGCCGCGACCGCGGCCCAACGACGCCCCGGCTGCATCTCACCTTCGGTGAGATGGATGTTGAGCCCAGGGATCTCGACCGTGGCGAGCACCTCGGTCAGCAGGAGCAGGTCCGCCTGCAGGGACCTGATCAGCCAGCGATGCCGCGGCGTCCACTTGCCTTCGAGATTCCAGGTCGCGATCCGCACGTCGGGAGTCTGGCTTACAGCAGGTCTTCTCGGGTCGAATCAGCCAGTTCGGCGACTGAAGGCTGGCAAGCGCGGCTTCTCTCCGACGACTTCAGCGGACCGGGGCGGGAGTTCGACCGGCCCGTAGTCGTCGTCGCTACGGTTGAAGACCTCGTGCCGCAGCCGCGCATCGGCTCCTTCAACGTCTCCCATGGCTCGGTCGACCGCGACGCGGTCCAGAGCGGCGACCTCGTCGTACGGCGACGCGGCGAGTGCGACGTTCGACGCGAAGTCGGCCAAGCCGAGGTCGCCGACAGCCAGGGCATGGGTGGTGACGATGTGTCCGACGTCGACGATCGCGGCCGTCATGATGTGGTCGAGGCGGTCGCCCTCGAGGAGCCAGCCCCAGCCGTCCTTGCGCAGGTCGGTGAATGGTTCACCGCTGACAAGGTGCAGCGCGGAGACGAGATCCGCCATCCCCTCGGCGCCGCGGCTCTGGCCGCGAGCGCGCAGACGCCTGAACAGGTCGAGATCGCAGAGGACGCCGTCGAGGGCGTACGTCGCCGGGACGCCGTCCCGGTGGGTCTGCTGGGCCCGCGGGAGATACGGATTGCCTGTCCGGCTCTGCCCGAGCCACTTCCGGATGATGCTCAAGTCGGACCGCGCCTTCTGAGGGCGAATGCAGAGGTCCTCGGCGAGCTTCTCGGCGGTGACTCCGTTGGGGTGGAGAGCGAGATAGGCCAGGAACTCGACGTAGTAGGGCCGTCGGTGCGCCGTCGCTTTCGCATCGCCGAGGGTCCTGACCGTGATCGGTCCGAGCAGCGTGACCTTCGGTGCGACGGGTACCGGTGAATCCCAGCGGGCAAGGTCTTCGTCGAGGTCCGGGTCGGCGGCTCGCACGGCCAGCGCGGCTTCATCCTTTGCGTTGGGGGCGAGGGCCTCGACGTCATCCACGGTTGTGGCCGCCCGGTCGGCGTACACGTGGGTGTCGAGCGGCAGAAGCGACGAGGTGCCCGCCGGTTGTTCCTCTGGGCGCGGCTCGGTCAGCTCGTTGACGAGCGCACCACCGCAGTCCGACACGGTTCCCTCGTCGGTGGGACGGGGGATCGGCACAACCTGGGCCTCCGTAGTGAGGTCGATCAGCGCGGCACAGGCCTCCGCCTCGGCAGGGGTGAGCCCCGATGCAGCGAGATCGAGGTCGAGGGACGGGATCCGAAGACGCCCCTCAGGTGAGACGTTGACGTCGACGTACGGCGGGGCGGCTTCGTTTCCGACGGTCACCAGAACCACGCCGGAGCGTCCCGTGAATCCGACGATGCCTCCCGCCAATCGAGCCAGGCCAGGCCCACTGTCGCCGGCGGCAACGATCGCCGCGTGAAACTCGTCGGGCTCGCCGGTCGGGCTGGCAGCCCCGAGGTCGTCGGCCAGGGCGTCGAGGAACGTGGCGTCTCCGGGGTCGTGGACGTGGACGAAGTCGCGGTTGATGGCGGCGAGCTCTCTGCCGATGCCCAGTGCTTCGATGTGCACCGGCGAGGCCCAAGGGTTGACGACCAGTTCGGCCATGAGATGGCGAGCCAGCGCGGCGCTGCGATCGCCGTCACCGGTGAGCGCCACCGCACGAAGCTCCTCCATGTTGAGCAGGACGAGCGCTCCGTCGTCGGCCTGCCCGACGCTGACCAGCATGGGGTACGGCGACAGCGCATCTGGGGGAGGAGTCGTGGCTTCGGCGACCGAGAGACGCCATGCAACGCCTTCCCCAGTCCATGGCCTGGGGAGCTCAGCCGGCTCCGCGAGCGTCAGCACGATCCGGCTCGGTGAGAGTCGGACGGAGAGCAGACGCGGTGCAGGGATGAGGCCCCGGAGTGCCGCATCGAGTTCTTCGATCGGATGGGCGGTGGCAGAGCCGCTCACCTGCACCGACTTCTCGACCCGGCGCAACTCCTCTGGTGGTGGCGCGATGATCCTGCCTGGTCGGCGGTAGCGCAGCTGGGTGCGCCGGTGCTGCCGCAGCACCAGCCAGAGCGAGCCCGCCAGGAGTGCTCCTGCGCCGGCCAAGCCCGGGAGCAGCCAGCTCGGGGTGGTCTCGTCCTCGGCCGATTCAGGGGCAGCCTCCTCGGGTGCCGGATCGGCTGCTTCGGGGGCGGGGGGAGTCGCGCCATCGGTGGGAGGAGTCGTCTCGTGGAGAGGTAGGTCCTGAGCGTGCTTCGGCTTCTGCGGCTCAGCCGGATCGGACTCTCCCGGGATGGTGAGCTTCCAGCCGGGGAGGATGAGATCCGGGTCGGAGAGGTGGGCACCGTTCGGCTGAACGGTGTCGCGCGATGCGCGGAAGATCGACGGGTACGCGTCGGCGTCGCCCAGTTGGTCCTCGGAGATCTCGGAGAGGGTGTCACCGGGCTGGACGACGTATGAGCCGTTGGTGGAGTCGTCCGCGCGGGGGACCTTGAGCACGGTTCCGGGCAGTAGGAAGTCCGGACGACCGTCGAGGACGGCCTCGTTGAGGGCGACGAGCTCGACGTACCGCGTGCCGTCACCCAGTCGCTCTTCGGCGATCTTCCAGAGGCTGTCACCGCGCTTGACCGTGTAGCGCTCGGTTTCGGTCTGCACCGCCTGGACGCGGTCCTCTGCTCGGGTTCCTACCGGCGACGCGATGTCGACGGCAGCCGCCGGGTCCTCGGGCAACGGCGCCGCGACTGCCGCGTGCGCGCGGGGCTGAGGCAACACAGCACTGACGGCCGGCACTGCGATGAACAGCAGCGCCGCGGCGGCGACCAGGCGGTCGGCGGCGAGCTGCGGCACAGCTAGACCCGGAAGGCGCGGCGTACGGATGCCGCGAACCTGCGACACGATGGAGGCAATGAGCTGGCACGTGAAGACCGCCCACGCGATCCAGCAGGTCCCGGTGATGACCTGCAGAGCCAGTGTGCCGTCGTCCTGAGACGTCAGTCGGGACCACGTGAACGCGCTCGGGTCGGGGAGCGCATCGATAGAGACCAACACGACGGGTACGCCGACCATGAATCCGACGAGCGCGAGGGTGGCCAGGAGGCCTCGCACCCTGGAGTTGGCTCTGTTCATTGCTCGCTACCTCCGAGGGTGCGGACGAGTCGTGCGGTCGCGGTGCCGGTGACGTCGAGGCGGTTGATGCCGATGAGACTGAGGAACTGCGGGTCGTAGGAGTCGTTCACGGTCACGGTGATCGTGGTGCCGGCGGTGATCGTTACAGTGCCGGTGACTCCTGCTGCTTCGAGGTAGCGCTGCGCGGCAGTGCGTGCGGCGGCGGGGTTGATCACGAGATCGTGGCCCTGGATGGCGGAGCCGCCCTCGACCTCCTCGCCGCCAGCCCTCGCGGCTTGGGCGGCGACGTCGTGGGCTCGCTCGTGAGCGTGGACCTGTCCTCCGAGGTCGACCGCGAGGCCGACGAGGAAGATCATCACGAAACTGGACAGGGCCAGCCAGACAGTGACGGATCCACGCTCGTCTCGGCGGTTCATCGTTCGCGCCACGTATCAAGCGGGCTGGACATGGTCGCCCGCATGACGCGGGATCCAGGTACTCCGGGAATTGCGAGATCTGACAGGTCGAGGCGGCAGGACACAGTCACATTCACGGAACCCGGGACGCCCGGCTGCTTGTTGAAGTCGCTCGTGTCGACGGCGACATCGACGGCCGAGCAGCCGATCTTCTGGTTGGTGATGCTGGATGTCGCTGCCTCGCGTGCATCGGCTCGGGCGACGTCCGCGTCGCGTGCGAGTGAGGCCGACCGGGCGGCATCGGCAGCTGCGGACTGAAGCGCCTCATGGGTGGTCGCCGTACGACCCCCGAAGATGATGAGGCCGACGAACAGGGCGAAGGCTGGCACGCCGATCGCCGCCTCGATCGCGGCCGAGCCCCGTTCGTCCCGGCGGATCACGGTGTCCCCACTGTCTTCAGTTCGTGGGGTGCCTGAAGTCCGTGTTGGTGCCGAGGAGGCTGGTCAGAACCATGTCGGAGCATCTCAAAACTTTCTGACAAACTCTCGTGATTCCTGAAGGTTTGGCGATATGTTCGGGATGACTGGTCGATTCGTGAGCAGGAGGTGCCGTGGTGTCGCTGGCTGTCGTGCGGACGATCTCCTCGCCGCGGAAGCTGGCCTCGGATGCTGACGTCGAGGAGTTCGAGCAGGAGATCGTCGACCAGTTCGCGCTCGCGATGGTTGGCGCCGGCCTGACCGACCCGTACATCACGGCCGAACGAGCGACGGTGATCGAGTTCATCCGCTTCCTCGGCCGCCCGGTCTGGACGGCAACCGCTCAGGACGCGGACTGCTGGCTGACGACGCTGCGCCGAGATCGTGGCCTGGTCCGCAAGACGGTGGAAGGCAAGGCGAGCAGCCTGGCTCGCTTCTTCGACTTCACGATCACCCGCTACCAGGGCGACATCCACGCGCTGACCGGAGTCGTGGTCGGCCAGCCGATCGATGAGTTCAACAAGCCGGCCAGCACCTGGACCCGTGCGGTCCGGGTCCCTCCCGCTGATCAGGAGGTCGAGCAGCTCTTCACGCAATGGCGCGACTCCCTGCCCGACCAGCGCAAGTACCTGCCCGCCGCCCGGGACTACCTCGCGGCTTCGCTGTGGCGACGCGTCGGACTCCGCCTCAACGAGACCGTCCAACTCGACCTGCGCGATTGGCGACCCGACCTTGGCGACCACGGGAAGCTGCACGTGAGGTTCGGCAAGGGCGCTCGCGGCCGGGGCCCGAAGACTCGGCTGGTTCCCGGGATCAACGGTGTCGGCGACTTGCTCGAGTGGTGGCTGCGCGACGTCCGGCACCAGTTCGGCGACGACTGGGAGGACCCCGACGCGCCACTGCTGCCCAGCGAACGCCACGACCGCGTCACTGGCCGACCGACCCGCGCTGGGGCCGACGCGCTGCGGTCCGGACTGGCTGGCGCGGTCCAGCGATGGCTTCCCGACTGGGACAGCCGTCTGACTCCGCACGTGCTGCGGCACTACTGCGCCTCCTCGCTCTACGAGCGCGGCGTCGCGCTGAAGGCCGTCCAGGAGCTCTTGGGCCACGAGTGGCTGAAGACCACGACGATCTACGTCCACGTCCACGACAACCACATCGAGCAGGCGTGGGCTGTGGCCAACGCCCGCGTTGCTGACCGCTTCGATTTGAAGGAGAACTGAGCCGATGCGTTGGAACCTGCGGATGACCGCCGCCGAACGAGGCATCTGGAAGTCGACCGAGCTGCGACGCCAGCTGGCTGAGGCAGGCCTGGAAGTCAGCGCCGGGAAGATGTCGGCCCTGTGGACCGGCACCCCCACCACGATCAGACTCGACGACCTCGACGTGATCTGCTCCGTGCTGGACTGCGAGCCCTCGCAACTGCTGATCCGCGAACCTGACAAGGTCGCCGCCCGACGTACCTCGATGACGGCCGACGGCAGCCAGCCCACCGACGCCCACCCGTCGACGACGGTGACACCTCGACTCGGACGCAACCGGACCGTGCCGCCCGCGTGAGCTGGGACGCGAGCCCCGCTGCGGTTCCCCACGGCGGCCAGCCCAAGCCGTGCCGCGGCTGCGGCGTCCGCCCGCGTGCGTGGACCCGTCCCCGGGTCGACTACTGCTACCAGTGCCTGCCCGGCGGTCCGTTCGATCCACCAGCCTGCCTCGGATGCGGTGGCACGGGCAGCTACTACTCCCAAGGTCGGTGCGATCGCTGCCACCACTACGCGCCTCAACGCTTCGACAGCTGCAAGGACTGCCTGGCCTGGGGCGTGATCCGCAAGTACAAGTGGAAATGCTGGCGATGCCTCTCCTGGGACGCCAAGAGATCGCGCGGGACCTGCCGGCTCTGCCATCGCGGGAACCTGCCCGTGAGCGGCGACCAGCTCTGCAACCTGTGCGACCGACAGGCCGTGATCCACCTCGGGATGACCATCGAGGAAGCCAGCGCCGGCGGACAACAGCTCTACCTCGCCAACATGCCGTGGGGCAGCACCCGCTGGCGCCACGGCGAGGACCGCAAAGGCAAGGTCCGCCGGTACGAGCCCTCGACCCGAAAACCCAAGCCCCGGACCAAGAACGCCGTCGAGTTCTACCCCGTCGAGGAAGTCCAGCACGCCCTGTTCGACATGACCCGCGACCTGGCGGCCGCGCACCGCAAGGGCCCCTTCGGTGACCCGCCCCATGAGCAGATGGCGGCGTTCCTCGACCAGGCCGTCCTCGATCACGCCCAGCGCCACGGCTGGCCAAGCTCGACCACCCACCGCACCCGGCACTCCATGCGGGTCCTCCAGCTCATGCAAGACACCCCCGGCGCCATGCTGCTCGCCACCGACGCGATCCTCCTGCACACGATCGGGATGACCGCCATCCCGGTCATCGACGTCGCCACCGCCGCGGCGCTCATGCTCGACGACCGCCAACCCGCGATCCGCGCCTGGTTCGCCACCACCACAGCCGGGCTCCCCAGCCCGATGCTCGAGGAGGTCGCCGAGTGGTTCGACGTCATGCTCAACGGGTCGACCACCCCGCCGCGTCGCCAACCGCGCAGCGAGCAGACCACCCGGCTCAACCTGCGCTGGGCCATGCCCGCACTCGCACACTGGGCCACCCAAGGCCACACCTCGCTGCGCGAGATCACCGTCGACGATGTCCGCACAGTCCTCCCGCCCGCCGGTAACCCCCGCTCCACCATGGGCAGCGGACTGCGTTCGATCCTCACCGTGCTCAAAGCCCGCAAGGTGCTCTTCATCAACCCCATCGCACGGGTGCACACCGGCGGCCACGAGCGCCGCGACCCGATGCCCGCCCACGCCGCGCACGTCCGCGAAGCGCTGCACTCGCCCGACCCAGCCTGCGCCGCGCTCACCGCGCTGGCCATCTTCCACGGCCTGCGATCCGGCGAACTGCGCAACATGCACCTGGTCGACCTCGCCGACGGCAGGCTCAAGGTCGCCAACCGGACGATCCTGCTGGCCGACCCGGTCCGCGTCCGGCTCGCCGCCTGGCTCGACTACCGCACCCGACGCTGGCCCAGCACCGCCAACCCGCACGTCTTCCTCAACCACCGCAACGCCACCCGGACCGAACGCGTCGGCGGCCGCTGGTTCGGCCTCAAGATCGGCATTCCGATCCAGACCCTCCGCGAAGACCGCATCCTCCACGAAGCACTCGTCACCGGCGGTGACGTACGCCGCATCTGCGACCTCTTCGGCCTCACCGTCGAAGGAGCCCTTCGCTACTTGCCCAACCCGGAGCTCGACGGGCTCGAACCGATCCCGGACACACCAGGTTCGTGAACCTAAGGTCCGAACCGCTGCCCGTGACAGGGTGAACACGTCAGTTCCCACGGCGCGCACCTTCAGAAATCGTGAACCCACCGGAGGTCGCCGTTACCTTCTCGACCGGCACGCTCGCGCTCTGCGTGATGCGGACATTCCAGCCCGGGATAACGCTCAGGCTGAAGCCGCTGACCGTCACGGTGGCAGTGGTGGCTGTCCGGTTCGCGCTCGTGGAGGTCCCGGTCAGTACGTCGTCTCCGCCGGCTTCGTTGAGGAAGTCGTTGGCAGCACCGACACCGTCGGACTCCCTGCCCTGCTCGGTGCCGGCGGCTCGGGCGCCCTGCTGCGCGGCTGCGATCGCGACCGTCTTCGCGTGGTAGTAGAGGGCGGCCTGCATGCCCAGGAACATGACTGCGAAGAGTGCGGGCAGCAGTACGACGAGCTCGATCGAGACCGAGCCCCGCTCGCCGCGTCGCCGGCGGCGGCTACTTGATCTTGCCCGCTTCTGAGGTGACATAGTTCGTGACCGCGAGGACCACGATCCCCACGATGCCGATGACGGCGACCGCCCAGAGGACGTGCTCCATCGTCACCGAGCCGCGTTCGCTGCGGCGGGATGCGCGCAGGTCGTCGTACTTGATGAGTGCTGCGATCTGCAGCAGGACCAGAACCTTCAACATGGGCTTCCTCCTGTGGATGTGTCCTTCCGTGGTCACGAGTTCGTGAACATGCGAAGCAATGAGGGCGCGACGAGCAGCGCCATGAAGATGACGCCGAGCAGCGAGCCGGGCATCGACATGCGCTCGCCGACGGCGTTGGCCTGAGCGAGTTCGTCGTTAAGCATCGCCGTGCGCATCGCGGCCGATCGGGCGCGCAGGGTCGCGTACACACCTGCTCCTTCCTCGCCCGAGAGGCGCATGATGGCGGCGAAGTCGTCGAGCTCGGGCAGTCCGAGTTCCTCAGCCAAGGTGTGCAGCGCGTCCCAAGGCGGCAGCCCGGACCAGCGCGATCGGGTGAGTTCTTCGGAGAGCCGGGTGAACACCCACGAGTCGCCGACTCCGGCGGCGGCCTCCATCGCCTGGCGCTGTCCGATGCCGTTGTTGCGCTCCAGCGCCACGAGGTCGATGTAAGCGCCGAGCGCCCGGGCGAACTCGAGCCGTGCCTTCTTCGCGTCGTCGAGCGCGTTGTAGTTCGGGATGAAGAACATGACAGCGGCCAGTCCGAGCGACGCGACGGCTGGGAGCTGGAACGAGATGCTCAGCCCGAAGGCGTTGAACAGCGTGACGAGCACCGGCGGGATCAGCAGGCCGAGTCCAGCGAACATCAGCTTCTCGCCGTAGAACTGCGCGACCGGGATCCGGAGCAATGCGAGTTCGCGAGTCGGCGTACGAACCCACAGACCGGCAGGCAGGACGCGCAGGCCCCACAGGCCGAGCCGCTCCTTGCTGGACTGAGCGGAGTCGGCGGCCGTCGCGTTGCGAGATCGCGTCGAGGACACCCGCTCCAGCGCGTCGGCGAGATCAGGTTCGACAGGCAGCAGGCGCGCGACGAGGAGTACGGCGCCCAGGCCGACGAGGCCTCCCGAGAGGATCGCCAACTGCAGCCCGGTGATCATCGCGTCACCTCCGCGACTGCGCGGGTCGCCAGGAACCGGGGGAGCGGCTTGCCTGCGGCCATGCGCCGCATCCAGATCAGCGTGGCGACGTACGCCGACAGGAGCAGTACGAGGAGCACCTGGCCGACCGGGGTGCGGTACGGCTCGACGTACGTCCCGGACAGCGCGAGTACGACAAGCACACTCGCGCTGATCACGCTGACCCACCGCGCCGTTGCCCGCGGCTTGGCCCGATCTGCCTCGACCTGTCGGCGAGCGCGCACATCGGCGCCGACCGACTCAGCGAGTCCTTCAAGGACGCTCGCCAGCCCGGCCCCGCGCCGACGGGCCCCCAGGATCAGGTTCGCTGCGATCAGGTCGCCGGTGGCGTCGTCGAGTTCGTCGGCGAATGCGCGGAGCGCCTTCTCGGTGTCCCACCGTGCCCGGAGCCGATTCACCAGCCGTTGGACCTCATCGGCGATCGGCGCGGGTGTCGATCGCAGCGTTGCGACCAGTGCCTGCTCCAGGCCGATACCGACGGTGAGCACCCCGGACAGCGATCGAGTCCATTCCTCCATGGCTTCGAGGCGCGCGATCTGCGTCGCGGCCGGTGGGGCACTGAGCAGGATCGGCAGTCCGATGACGGCGATCGGGGCGATCACGAGCGCCAGGATCCAGCCGGTGATGAGCCAGCCGACAAGACCGAGCGCGGCACCGGCAAGAAGCAGGAGGCGGGTGCGCCGAGTGGGTCCTCGCCGGCGACGCGGTCGGGTGGACTCGCGCGGTGGCACGGCTGCCAGACGTAGGCCGACGATGATGCCAAGGAGCCCGAGGGCGACGAGTCCACCAGCGATGGCCGGAAGGATCGTGGTCATGGCCGCGCTCCCAGCGGTTGGCTGGCGAGGTACGCCGCCAGGTCGAATCCGTGCTGAGCGAGCCGGCGGTATTCGTCGGGAAGGACGTCGGGAGCTGCGATGCCGCTGGCGTCTGCGCGGAACACGTGAGTGGTCGCGTAACCGGGCTCCTTCTCGCCGGGCGACAGCGCGATGACCTCGGCGACCCGCCGCGTCCGCTGGGCACCGCCGGGCGCGGCCTTGGTCTCCATGCTCAGTTGGACGATGAGATCGACGGTCGCTGCGAGCTTGCTCGTCGCGAGTCCTCGAGTGACGTGCGGGCCCGCCTCCATCGCGCAGGTCACGAGTTTGCGTACGGCCGCCACAGCATCGGCCGCATGCGTGGTGGAGATGGATCCGGTGCCCGACTCCATCGCCTTGATCATCGCCCAGATCTCCTTGCCACGGACCTCGCCCACGATCTGTCGCGAGAGGTTGAAGCGGAAGGAGTCGACCAGTGCCTCGTCGAGGGTGAACGCGCCCGACTGGCGCCCGTCAGCACCCCGCTCACCCGATCCCGGCCGGGCCTCCCACGGAATGACCACCTTGTGCCGGCCGAGCTCGTGGAGATGCAGCTCGTACTCGGTCTCGAAGGTCCCGATCGCCTCGAGCTCGTCGATCTCGGCGCAGAGGGCCCGGACGAGCGTGGTCTTCCCGGCACCTTGCGCGCCGGCGACGACGATCGAGCACCGAGCGCGCACCGCGGCTCGCAGGAACGAGGCGACGACCGGCGTCATCATGTCGCGGGCGACGAGGTCGTTCAGCGTCACCCGCATCAACCGGTGACGTCGGATCACGACCGAGGGACGGGTCGTGACCCAAGCGACCGCGGCCAGGCGCGATCCGCCGTCGAGCCTCATGTGCAGGCTCGGCTGGGCCTCGGAGAACGAACGAGCGTTCACCTCGCTGCGCGATGCAAGGAAGACGAGGAAGTCGATCAGCTCCTGATCGGAGTCGGCGACCGGCGGTCCGGGTACGAGCGTCCCGTCGACCAGCTCAAGCTGCACGTTGTCGTGACCGACGATGACGATGTTCTCGATCCGGTCGTCGTCGACCAATGGCTGTAGACGGCCGAGCCGGAACAGCGAGTCGAACACGGCCTGGGCGGTGGCCTGCTGCTTCGCGGGGGACCACGACCCTTGACCGGCGTCGACGGCCTCGGCCATCGCAGATTCGATCAAGTCCAGAACGATCGACCGGCCGAGTTCCTGTTGCGCCTCCTTGTCCAGACGGGCGCGACCCGACTGCACGGCTTGACTCAGTTGCTCCGATGCCTGAGCACGCAACGTCGAGACCAAGGCCCAATCGACGTCGGACGGGGCTGCCGGCGGCGACGCCACCGTGGGGTCGAAATCGCGGGTTGCTGGTGTGACGCCGTTGGCAGTCTGACTGAAGAGCGGCAAGTGCGTCAGGTCGCCGTACTCGTTCGCGAATCGGTAGGCCTCAGTCATGCCCGCGCCTCCTCGACCAGCGCGAACCGACCGCGAGCGATGTGTGCCTGGATGGATTGGACCGTTGCCTGAAGTCCACGGATGTAGGGGCCGGTCTCGAAGTGCTTCGGGGGCGCTGCGCCGCGGTGGTAGACAGCGGCGGCGGCTGGGTCGTCCGGCAAATCGGCGACGACGGGCATGCCGAGTACCTTGGCGATCTCGGAGGCCCGGTACGGCTGGCCTTCAGCGACAAGAAGCAAGCCGGGGTGTCGCCATCCGGTCGCGGGCTGCCGGACGGCCTCCACCCACGACCGAGCGGCCGCGATGGACGGAAGCGTGGCGCGGGTGACCAGCAGAGTCACGTCGGCGGCGTCGAGCAACGGGGTCGGCGAGCCCACGAGGCCGAGCCGGCCACCGTCGACGATGACGTCCTGGCCGCTGTCGTCCAGGTCGCGGAGTGCCGCGACCAGTGGTTCCCAGACATCGCGCAGCGCCGTGGCCTGAGCATGCGATCGGATGCCGGCCACGAGAGAGACGTTCGGGGTCAGCGGCCGTACGACGTCTCGCAGCGCGTCCGCCGTGCCCAGCGGTGAGAGCGCGAGCTCGATCAACCCGGCGTCGTACGGCGTCGTGCCGCGCAGGAATCCCGGAAGGACGCCAGATCCTCCGGTGGGGTCGGCCTCGACGAGGAGCGCCGGCCGTGGCCAGGAGAACGCGATGCCGACCGCAGTGGTGGTGACGCCGGGGGAGCCGGATGCCGAGGTCAGGCAGACGATCGCCATCACTCGGCCCCTGAGTCGAGGATCAGCGCTACGTTGCCGGTCGCGGCACGGGCTGCGAGCACGCTCGCGTCGGCGTAGGGCACCAGGACGTTGACGACGGTGTTGCCTGTGGTGTCGTCGATGGCAGTGTCCACAACCTCCGCCTCAGTGAACTGTGGTGTGCCGGTCGGAGCGTCGCCGTTCGCGGCCGGGGTGACGATGATCCGGACCTTGTCGCCGCCGTACATGGGGAGTCTTGGGATCTGTGCCGGGGTCAGCGAGATCCCGACGATCGACTGGCCCTCCGGTGGCATTGGCGCATCTGTCGTCGACTCGGTCGTGATCAGCCCGCCCGCAGAGATGTCGAGCGCAGCGCGCTGACCAATGATCTCGTCGTACGCCGAGGCCGGGAGCGGTTCCAGAGCCGAATCGCCGCTGATCCGGATGCGTTGGATGTCGTCGGCAGTGATCAACTCGCCGCGATGGATGGTGTTCGTAGCAGCCAGCACTTCCTCGGTGCTGGTCGTCGCGTTCCAGGCCCACGCGCCGAGCAGGCAGCCGAGCGCGGTGATGACCACCGCGGCGACGACGAGACCAGGGCGCCTTCGCAGCTTGGGCGGGGGAGTGATCGGTGGGCCGATATTCGGCGCACCGGCGTGGGGGCCGGGCTTCCGGTCCTCTCGGGCAGTCGTGGTCACGTTGGTCCCTCCCGCGCAGTTCTCGTCAGTTCACGAGCACCTGGGCTTCGCCAATCCGGATCTGGGTCGAGCGGTTGAGGCCGTCGAGGCGGATCGTCCCGGTCTGGCCCGCGCCCGACCAGGTGATGACCCAGCTCGAGGTCGCGGTGACGGTGTAGGCGTCATCCGTCTGGCCGGCGCTCGACTTCCGGTAGGTGTGGCCGCAGTCGGGGGAGTCCTTCCGCCCGAACTCCGGCTTGTACGGCGTGCCCGCCGTATTGCAGACGACCTCGGTGCCGTCGCCCATGTCCCAGGTGATGTCGAGGACCGTCGCGGTCGCCGTGACCGTGATGCCGCCGGCAGAGGCGCTCTCGGTGATAGGGCCGACGGTGTGGGCGTTCGGGTTCTTGGCCCACATCCAGACCGGCATGCCGACCAGTCCGATGCTGTCCGGACCCGGCTCGGGCGCGATGCCGATGTTGATGGCAGACAGATGCATCTGCTCGATCGCGATCTGTGCCACCTCGCGCGGCGTTGGTCCCGTGCCGGAGTCCGGGGGCGGGTCCTGCGACCAGACGGTGATGAGCAGACCAGTCTGCGGCTGATAGCAGTTGTACACCGCCCCGTCACCGGGCTCGTGACCCTGCCAACTCGGGTCGCCCGCCGGCGGCTGGGGCTCAACCGGACTGATGTAGCAGTGATAGCTGTTCGACCAGTAGCCCGCGGGCGATGAGCAGGGCACCGGACCGGGCGGAGGTTTCGTGATGCCTTGGCTCGTGCCATCCCAGTAGCAGGCCGCTCCGTTGCCGGTGTCCTGCGGCCCGTCGTCACCTGGCTCACCTGGCGTACCCGGCGTGCCCGGCACCTCGATCCAGATGAGGCACTCGCCCGTCGCTGGGTCGGTCTGCGAGCACACGGTGTCCGCGTATGACGGGGCGTGGACAAGGACGGAGAAGCCGGCGGCGGACAGCGCAGTCAGGAGGAGGCGAATCAGGATGCCGCGCATGGCGTCTTCTTGAGGTCCTGGCCCGTCGCCACACGCCAGCCACTGGTCGGATCGGCGGCATACTCGTAGTTCGCGACGGTGTAACGCGTCCACCCGGTGTCCGGGCGGTCAGGGGAGAGGATCGACTTACCGCTCTTGTCGAGCACGTCGACCTTGCTGACGTCCCAGCAGACGTCGATGACGACCGTCGGGACCTTGCCGGCCTTCGGGTCCGAGTTGTCGAGATTGACCGACTGGACCTGGAGTTCGTTGATCGATGTGGTGCCGGTCTGCCGCTGGCCCTCGTCGCGCTGTCGGCCTATGAGGGTCTCGACGGCGTTGAGCTGCGCGCTAGTCGCGACGGACTTCAGCTTCTTCAGGTGGGTCGCAGGATCGCTGCGGAGCTGGTCGACCACCGTGAAGTAGGTCCGTACCGCCTCGGTGGCATCGGCGCTCGCCGCGTCAGACGGAGAACTCGGCGAGGCGCTCGTCGTCGGTGAGCTCGACGACGACGACGACGGCTCGGCGGTCGCCGGGGGATCGGTGTCGCTGCCGCCGCATGCGGAGACTGCGGCCAACATCAGTGTGCCGGTCGCCCAGGAGATCAGCCCGAGTCGTTTCGTCATGCGGTTCCTGTTCCTCCTACAGGTGACTGAGGAGGCGGACGCCGCTGCGGACGGATCCCGAGCGCCGTCTGCGCCTCATCGTAGCCACGATTCCTGATTTCGGCCCGCCCCAATTTCCACAGGCCCTCCCATCCTCAGGTGCCTCTCCTTCTCCAATCCGCTCCACCGATCTCGCATCCCCTGCCCTATCCCACCTCCTCATCCGTCCTTCCCCCTCGTCCCCCTGCTCCGTCCTCCGTGTCTCCACCCCACCCCCACTCGCCTTCACACGGTGTGCAGATCGAGGGGGCTGTGGAGAAGGACGCGCACCTGAGCGCTGTGGGACGGAAACGGCCGTGACGGTCTCGATGCGCCGGATGTCCGCGGGCAGCGGCTACCAGTACCTGCTGCGCAGCGTCGCGGCCGGTGATGGCCAGCGCGCGATGTCGACGCCCCTGACCCGCTACTACTCCGAGGTCGGTACGCCGCCGGGCCGCTGGCTCGGATCCGGCGTCGGAGCCTTCGGTGCCGGCCAGATCCGGCCGGGCATGCAGGTGACTGAGGAGCAGCTCGCCCTGCTCGTCGGCATGGGCCGCGACCCCGTCACGGGAGAACAACGCGGCCGGGCGTATCCGTCGTACAAGCGGCTCGCTGACCGGATCGAGGAGCGCGTCGCCGCGCTCGACCCGGAGATGACTCAGGAGGACTGCGCGGCCGAAACCACCCGGATCGAGGCCGAGGAGACCGCGGCCGGGATGCGTCGAGCGGTCGCCGGATTCGACCTTACCTTCAACGTCCCGAAGTCGGTCTCCGTGCTCTGGGGTGTGGCCGACGCCGTCACCCAGGAGCGGATCGTCGCCGCCCACCACGGGGCGGTCGCCGACGTGATCGACCTGTTCGAGCGAGAGGTCGCTGCTACCCGGGCAGGCATCTCCGACAGAGACGGCGCCGTGGCCCAGGTCGACGTGGCGGGCGTTGCGGCCGTTGCCTACGACCACTTCGATTCGCGAGCCGGCGATCCGCAGCTCCACACGCACGTCGTCATCGCCAACAAGGTGCTCACCGTCATGGACGGCCGCTGGCGCAGTCTCGACGGACGCCCGGTATTCGCCTCCCGAACCGGCCTGTCGGTGCACTACGACGCGCTGCTCGCGGATCGCCTGTCGCGCGACCTCGGCATCGAGTGGGAGTTGCGGCAGCGGGGACCCGACCGGAACGCTCGATGGGAGATCGCTGGCGTCTGCGACGACCTGATCACCGAGTTCTCCAGTCGCACCCGCCAGATCGAACTCAAGAAGGACGAGCTCATCGACGAGTACGCCGCCCGCCACGGACGCACGCCGTCAGCGAAGACCGTCGTCGAACTCCGAGCCCAGGCGACGCTGGCCACACGCCCGCCAAAGGAGGTCCGATCGCTCGCTGACCTGACAGCCGACTGGCGACAGCGCGCCGCCGAGCGGTTGGGGACCGAGCCGTCGGCATGGTCTCGCGACGTAATTGGCCACGGCGGGAACCCGCTGACTGCCGACGACGTGCCGCTGGCTGCGATCGAGGCGATCAGCGCCGACGTGGTCGCGGCGGTGTCTGTGAAGCGGGCGGTGTGGACGCACTGGAACCTGATGGCCGAAGCGTCGAAGCAGACCATGGATCTGAGGTTCGCGACGAGCGGGGACCGTGAGGCTGTCGTCGGGCTGGTCGTCGACGCGGCGCAGTTGCGGTCCGTCGTCCTGACCCCGCCGGAGCTCGCGACCAGCCCGATCCGATTCCAGAGGGAGGATGGCACGAGCCGGTTCCGTCCGCGGCACGGCGAGAAGTACTCCTCGGCCGCGGTCTTGGATGCCGAAGCGCGCCTGTTGGCTCGCGCCGAGGAGGTGACCGCGCCGACAGTGGCCGCGAGTTTTGCGGCGCGAGCGGCCGCGACTGGAAAGGTCCGGCTGAGCGCGCAACAGCGTTGTGCGGTGGAGAGCATCTGCCAGTCGGGCCGCCTGGTCGACGTACTGGTCGGCCCCGCAGGAGCAGGCAAGACCACTACGATGCGAGCGCTCCGAGCAGCGTGGACCGCGGAGCGCGGGCGGGGGAGCGTGGTCGGTCTGGCGCCGTCCGCTGCCGCTTCCCAGGCGTTGGCCGACGACCTCGGTGTCGCGTGCGAGAACACGGCGAAGTGGCTCCACGAGTACGACCACGGCCGCACTGAACTCCGGCGCGGTCAGTTGGTGATCGTTGACGAGGCGACCCTCGCCGACACGGTGACACTCGATCGTCTCACCGGGATCGCCGCGGGCGCGGGCGCCAAGGTGCTGCTCGTCGGCGATCCCCGCCAACTCCAGTCCGTCGACGCCGGTGGGGCATTCGCGCTCCTCGTCGACCGGCGTGCGGACGCACCGGAACTGGTCGAGATCCACCGCTTCACCAACGAGTGGGAGAAGGACGCGTCCCTCGCGCTGAGCCGCGGCGACGTCCAGGCCATCTCGGCCTACGGCCGTCACAAGCGCATCCGCGAGGGCGTCACGGACGAGATGGTCGATGCCGCGTACGTCGCCTGGCGAGCGGACTGCGCCGCCGGCCGTGCCAGCATCCTGGTGACCGAGTCGGCTCGGGACGTCCGCGCGCTCAACGAACGCGCCCGGGCCGAGCGGCTGCTTTTGGACGGCGCGGTCGACCAGCACGAGGTCGCCCTGGTCGACGGCTGCCGAGCCTCGGTCGGGGACATCGTCATCACGCGCCAGAACGATCGATGCATCCGCACGATGCGCGGTGGGTGGGTCAAGAACGGCGACCGCTGGAAGGTCACCGACCTCCGGCGCGACGGAGCCGTGGTGGCCAAGCGCATGGGACCGGGCCGTGGAGGACGCACCGTGCTCCCAGCGGAGTACGTCGCGGAACACGTCGACCTCGGGTACGCCGTGACCGCTCACCGTGCCCAGGGCATCACCGTCGACACGGCGCACGTCGTGGTGACTTCGTCGACGACGAGGGAGAACCTCTACGTGTCAATGACCCGCGGCCGCGACTCCAACATCGTGTACGTCGCCCTCGACCAGCCCGACGACAGTCACTCCAGGCCTGAGGCGGACGATGTCACCGCGAGGACCGTGCTGTACGGCGTCCTCCAGCACAGCGGCGCCGACCTCTCGGCCACGCAGACGATCGAGGCAGAGTACGAGCTCCACAGTGGCATCGACCGCCTCGCCGCTGAGCTCGAGACGATCGCCGCCGAGGCTCAGCACGATCGCTTCGTCGATATGCTGAGCCGATCGGGACTGACAGCAGAGCAGCACTCCGCGGTGGTCGAGTCATCCGCCTTCGGGCCGCTCGCCGCCGCACTACGACGTGCTGAGGCGTACCACCATGACCTCGAACGACTCGTGCCGAGAGTCGTTGCCCAACACGCTCTGGACGATGCCGACGACATCGCTGCGGTGATCAGGTATCGCTTGGGGAAGCTGGCGGAAAGGAGCCCGCGCGGCAACAGGCTGCGGCCCCGCCTGATCGCCGGACTGATCCCAGAACCTCTCGGATCGATGCGCGAGGAAGATCGCCAGGCCATCGCCGATCGCAAGCACCTCATGGAAGCGCGAGCGCGAGCCGTCGTTGAGGAAGCCGTGCGAACCCGCAAGCCGTGGGTACGCCGGCTCGGGGCGCCTCCGTCGACAAGCCCTGCCCGCGATCTCTGGCTCGGAGCCGCAACCACCGTGGCTGCCTATCGCGACCGACACGGGATCACATCAGACCTGCCAGTCGGCGGGGGAGCGCAGAGCGACTCGCAACGCGCGGAGCGCTTGCGTGCGCAACGTGCGGCGCGAGAGGCAGCGAGGTTCGCTTCCGTCGAGTACTCGGAGGCCCGGTCGGCGACATTTGGTGTCGAAGCCATCTCGATGCCATAGGGGTCCATCCGTCACGAATCTCCACATGACTGCATTCAGCTCGCGCGTTGGCGTGGCGACAGTCGTACGACGGGGTGGTCAGTCCTGTCCAGGGAGGTCCACGATGTTTCTGCTCCTGATGGTCCCCGTCGTTGTACTTGTCACGGCCGTTCACCGCGTTCTTCAACTCCATGCGCCCTCGAACGTCCTGGCGGCCCGCGTTCGAATGGAGCCCCCGCGCCTTGGAACTGCGCTTCGACTCGTGTCACTGGCAACGGCGCTGGTCGTCGGGGCTCACCTCCTCGCGACATGGGCGGCGACCGGTGGACCCGCTTGGCTGAACCTGATTGTCCTCGTCGCCTTCTGGGACGCAATCAAGTTCGCGCTCCTGGCCATCGCGGAGATCCTTCGAATGCTGCGCGAGGCAGTACGGCCGCGTCGTATTCGTCACGCGAGGGTTGTCTCGGCCGATCATCTCCAGGATCGTGTCACGAAACCCCACTAAACCGGCAACATCCTCCACTAGGGTCGGTCATACCGGGCTAGAACCGGTCTCGCTGAACTGGAAGGCTACGTCGCCATGTCCGAACCTTGGTTGTCCGCCGACGACATCGCTGCGCACTTGGGCGTCACGAAGGACACGGTTTACGCGTGGATCGCCGACAAGGCGATGCCGGCTCACAAGGTTGGCCGCCTATGGAAGTTCCAGACGAGCGAGGTCGACGCGTGGGTCCGCAGCGGGGGTGCGGCGGTCCCTGATGAGCCAGGGCCTCCTTCCTGACTCGCCGGCATGCTGTCTTGTCGGACGGCTCCGATATCCTGACCAACTTTGCTCATGACTACGAGGGGGTGCACATGACGACGGGAACACCGCGCGCAGGCCGCTACGCCCTGTCGTTCACCTCTGGCGCTTTGCTCGCGACGGAGGCCGCCCTCGTGGCTCCGATCTACCTTCGCGAGCACGACTGGGACGCGACGCGTGAGCACGCAAGGGACGCCAACTTGCTCCAGCACCGGGTCGCCACTTCCAGCGAGCGACGCCTGCGCGCCCTCATTCCTCGACTTCAGGTCCTCAGCGATGCTGAACTCGAGATTGTCTCCGAGGGTACGTCGACGGATCGCGGTCATCTGATGTGGGCCGCCGCGTGTCGTCGCTACGACCTGGTCGGGGAGTTCGCTGAGGAGGTACTTCGAGAGCGTTTTCTCATCTTGGCGGGCACGGTTTCACATGAGGAGTACGACTCCTTCTACCGCGCAAAGGCGATGTGGCATGACGAACTTGGCCAAGTCACCGACGCCACCTACAAGAAGCTTCGGCAGATCATGTTTCGGATGGCGGTCGAGGCCGGTTTGCTGACCAAGCAGGGCCACATCGAGCCTGCGCTTCTCTCAGCCCGCGTCGCGGAGTGCCTGAACCAGCGCACGCCGAGCGACATCCGCTTCTTCCCGACGAGAGTGGCGTGAGAGCCGTGCAGCCAAGATCGACGCTGACTCAGCAGGAGGAGCACCTGTTCAAGGTGCTCAGCAGCGAGCGCTTCCTCAAAATGGAGGGCTTGGGCAACGAGGTCGCCCACTTCATCTACGACTACGACCCGTCGTGGGCGCTCGACGTCGCACAAGCGAAGAAGCGCATCAAGACCAAGCTCGATACCGACTTGGGTATCAAGGTCTTCGAGATCAACCTCTACAACCTCTGCGTTGACCTGCTCAAGGAACGCGACGTCTGGGATCGCGTGCTCGCAGCCGAGCCGACGATGGACAAGCCCGACTTCCTCAAGATGCTCCAGAACATGCTGGACCCCCAGATGCATCTGGCGCCGGCCATCAAGTCGCGCATCGAGGCCGAGTCGTTCCAGATCCTCTTCCTCACGGGCATCGGCGAGGTGTTCCCGTTCGTTCGGTCGCACACCGTGCTCAACAACCTGCAAACCGTCGTCTCTGACAAACCGATGCTGATGTTCTTCCCGGGACGTTACGAAGTGTCGGCCACACAGGGATCATCACTTGTTCTGTTCGGACAGCTCAAGGACGACTCCTTCTATCGCGCGAAGCGCATCCTCGATCAGGAAGCATGACCCGATGAGACTCAACGAGATCTTCCTCAAGGACGTCACCCGATCGATCGAGGGTGTCGTCAAGGCCGACGACGTCGACCACCTCGGCATCGAGGTCGAGGAGTACGTGTTCACCAATGACGCGGCCAAGGGCGTGGCCCCGTTGCTGGAGGAGTACACCAACTACACGAACGCCAACGGCGTGTGGATCTCGGGCTTCTTCGGCTCCGGCAAGTCGCACCTCCTGAAGATGCTTGCCCACCTCCTCGGCGACGTCGAAGGTCAGGCCTTCCCGCGCGATGAGGTGAGCGAGAGCTTCTTGGGCAAAACCGATGACGCGATGCTGATCGCCTCGCTGAAGAAGGCTGCCGCCATCCCGGCAAAGAGTCTGCTCTTCAACATCGACCAGAAGGCCACGCTGATCGCCAAGGATCAGACGGACGCGTTGCTGAAGGTCTTCGTCAAGGTCTTCGACGAGAGCCGCGGCTACTTCGGCAACGACGGAGCCGTCGCCCGCTTCGAGGAGGATCTCGACAAGCGCGGCCAGTACGACGCTTTCATGGCTGCCTTCCAGAAGCACGCCGGAATCGACTGGGCGAAGGGTCGTGAACAGACCGCCCTCGAAGGTCACAACGTCGACAAGGCGTTCGCCGATGTCAACGGGGAGGCCAACCCCGGCATCATCGCTCAATACCAGAAGTCGTACGCCGTCTCCATCGAGGACTTCGCCACCGCCGTGAAGGCGTGGATCGACAGGCAGGAACCCGGCTTCCGCCTCAACTTCTTCGTCGACGAGGTCGGGCAGTTCATCGCCGACGATGTGAAGCTCATGCTGAACCTCCAGACGATTGCCGAGTCCCTCAACACCAAGTGCAGGGGACAGGCGTGGGTCTTCGTGACCTCGCAGGAGGACATGGACAAGGTCGTCGGCGACCGGACCAGGCAGCAGGGAAATGACTTCTCCAAGATCCAGGCACGGTTCAGCGCGAAGGTGAAGCTCACCAGCCAGGACGTCGAGGAGGTCATCAGCAAGCGTCTTCTTGAGAAGAACGACGCAGGTGCGGCCGAGTTGATGGCAATCCACGTTAAGGAGGGTGCGAACTTCAAGACGATCTTCGACTTCGTCGACGGTGCGAAGACATACCGCAACTACGTTGATGGCGGCCGCTTCATCAGCACCTATCCGTTCGTGACCTATCAGATCCCGTTGTTCCAGGCCGCGATCGAGGGTCTCTCGGACCACAACATGTTCGAGGGCAAGAACAGCTCTGTCGGTGAGCGGTCCATGCTTGGTGTGGTTCAGGAGGTCGCCAAGCGCATCGGTGCGGAGCAGGTTGGCTACCTCGCCACGTTCGACCAAATGTTCGCCGGGATCAGCGCAGCACTGAAGTCCGCAGCTCAGAGCGCCATCCTCCAAGCCGAGAAGCACCTTCCCGACCCGGGGTCCGACGTCACGGTCCTCGCCAACCGCCTTCTGAAGGCGCTCTTCCTTGTCAAGTACGTCGACACCTTCAAGGCCACGCCCCGCAACCTCACCGTGCTCGTCTACGACCGTTTCGGTCTCGACCTCAATGCCCTGGGCAAGCAGGTGCAGGAGGCGCTCAACCTGCTGGAGACGCAGTCGTACGTCCAGCGCAACGGCAACTTGTACGAGTACCTCACCAACGAGGAACAGGAGATCGAGAAGGAGATCAAGTCGGTCGACGTCGACTCGTCCGAGGTCTCAAACAAGCTGTTCAGGTACCTGTCGTCCGACATCCTCAAGACGAACAAGCTCAAGTACGCGAAGAATGGCCAGGACTTCCCCTTCGGCTACAAGCTCGACGACATCGTCCAGGGCAACCAGCGCGAGCTGACCATTCATTTCGTCACGCCTGAGACGAACTACACCGACACCGAGATCGCCGCTCAGAGCATGGGCAAGGACGAGCTGCGGGTCTTCCTCGGCCGTGACAAGCGGTTGCTGGCCGACCTGCGCCTGCTCCTCAAGAC
Organism: Nocardioides sp. CF8; assembly: GCF_000389985.1. NCBI lineage: Bacteria > Bacillati > Actinomycetota > Actinomycetes > Propionibacteriales > Nocardioidaceae > Nocardioides > Nocardioides sp. CF8. The sequence goes on along the minus strand of NZ_CM001852.1, from coordinate 2,290,152 downwards.
GGAGAAGTACACCAAGCAGCGCACCAACTCGGGTGCCACGCCCTCCATGCAAGCGATCCTCCAGTCCAAGCAGCTGCTCAACGCCGAGCGCGAGAAGGAGCTGATCGAGCGCCTCCGCCAAGCCGTCGGCAAGGCCCAGCTGATCATCAACGCCGCCGAGATCACGTCCACCTCACAGGACGCAGTTACGCGGGTCTCCGACGGGTTCCAGGAGCTCGTCAACCGGACCTACATGAACCTCGGCCTGCTCGGCGGGAAGATCTATCCCGAGCAACAGGTCGCTGGCGCCGTCCAGAACGACCAGGGCATGTTCGGCGCGGGGAACCTCACCTTGCTCAGCTCACCCGGCGCCGAGATGGAGTCGTGGATCATCTCGCAGACCGGTCTGGGAGAGCAGGTCACAGTCAAGAAGATCGCTGACCGCTTCGAGTCCAAGCCCTACGGCTGGGACCTCGGCTCAATCGAGGTCGTGCTGGGCTGGCTAGTCGGCAACGGCAAGGTCGCACTGACTGTCGATGCGAACCCGGTCGTGCGCACCGAGGCAGCCGCCCTGATCCGCAACACGGGCAAACAGCAGCACACGGTAGTCGCGCCGCAGAAGGCGTACGACGCGACGAAGGTCGCCGCCTTCAAGAAGTTCTGCACGGACTTCTTCGACGAGGGCGCCGTGCCGAGCGACCCGACCGAGTTGGCCCGATTTGGCAAGGACAAGCTCGCGGCCAAGCGCGACGAACTCAACGCTCTCGTGAGCGCCAGCCGCTACCCTTTCGTCAGCCAGCTCTCTGGCGTCGTCACCCTGCTCGACCAGGTCATCGGCAAGCCCGCCGACTGGTATCTCGGCGACTTCGACAAGGCCGACGAGTTGATCGAGGCCAAGGAGGACTTGGTCGATCCGATCAAGTCCTTCCTCAACGGCCAGCAGGCGAAGATCTTCGATGAGGCGCAGGTCCTCCTGAGCGGCAACACCGGGAACCTCGGCTACCTCCCCGCAGGCAGCGCCGACCCGGTCAAGACCCTCCTCTCCGACAGCAACGCCTTCCGCGGCAACAAGATGAACCAGCTCAAAGCTGCAGCCGACACGTTGCGAAGGCAGATCGACGACGTCGTCTCCGACAAGCGCGCCGAGGTGATCGCAGCGATCGAGGGACGCAAGGCCGAGGTGCTCGCCAGCGCCTACTACGCCAACGCCACCTCAGACGCACAAGAGAGCGTGATCCGGCGCATCGACCAGATCCTCGCGCGGCTCGTCGGCGAGACTCAGGTCGCGCTCATCCTCCAGGTGGGCGCGACCTTCGAGCAGGCCGACTACCCAGAGCTGCTCAGTCATCTCGTCGCGTCCCAGCAGGGTGGGGGCAACGGTGGGCCGCCGCCGAAGCAGATGGTGTCGGTCAAGACGATCCAGGTCTCGGGCGTCTCCGGAGTCCTCGAATCCGAAGCCGACGTCGACAGCTACCTCGCCGCCCTGCGCACCGCACTCGTCGAGACGCTCAACGACGGAAAGCGAATCACGCTCTGATGGAAACCGCACCGCTCAAGTCGTTCGCCACCTCGGCGCGCACCGAGCTTATCCGCGAGGTCAGCGCGCGTATCACGGCTGTGCTTGCCCAGGGTTCGCCTGAGCGCGTCGAACAGCCGAAGGCTGTGACCGCCCTGGAGAGGGCCATTGCCGGCGGTGGCGGCGGCGACAGGGGGAAGGCGCACGTTGCTGACAAGGTCGCCTACACCTGGTTCAACCGCATCATCGCGCTGAGGTTCATGGACGCCACCGGCTACACCGGGATTGGCGTTGTGTCTCCGGCGGCCGACCAGGTCGGCCAGCCTGAAGTGCTGTCCGCGGCCAAGCGAGGGCAGGTCGACCAGGAAGTGGTCAAGGGGACGAACCCGGCGACCATCGCCGGGCTGCTCAACGGCACCCGCCAACCACATCCCGGGGCCGACGGCCAGGCGGAGGCATACGCCCTCCTCCTCGCGGACTACTGTCGCTTTTGGAACAAGGCCATGCCGTTCATGTTCGAGCGCGCGGGCGACTTCACTGAGCTGCTCATCCCGGGCAACCTCCTCGCCGACGACTCAGTTCTCCATCGCGCCGTGAACGTGCTGACGGCAGATGTATGCCAGGACGTCGAGGTCATCGGCTGGCTCTACCAGTTCTACATCTCGGAGCGGAAGGACGAGGTCTTCGCCGGGTTCAAGAAGAACAAGAAGGCCGGCGCCGATGAGATCCCCGCGGCCACCCAGCTCTTCACCCCGCATTGGATCGTCCGGTACCTCGTCGAGAACTCGCTCGGGCGCCTCTGGATGCGCAACCGGCCGGCGTCGAGGCTGGTCAGCCAGATGGCCTATTACATCGAACCAGTCGACGAGGTGTCCGACTTCCTCAAGATCAACAAGCCCGAAGAACTTACCGTAATTGACCCGGCTTGCGGCTCGGGGCACATGCTCAGCTACGCCTTTGACCTTCTGTACGCGATCTACGAGGAGGAGGGGTACGCGCCGTCGGAGATCCCAAGGTTGATCCTCGCGAACAACCTGTACGGCACTGAGATCGACCCCCGTGCGGGAGCGCTCGCGGCGTTTGCGCTGATGATGAAGGCCCGCGCCAGACGACGCACTTTCTTCAGCGACCGTGTTGAGCCCAACATCTGTGTCCTCGACCCTATCCGTTTGGACCAGCAAGAACTCGACTTCCTTTGCTCCACCATGCCCAAGGTGGGGCTGGACAGAGATGACTTTGACCTGGTTTGGAACACCTTCGAACATGCCGACGTGTACGGCTCCCTTATCCAGCCTGCTCGGGAGGCTGTGACCGAGCTTCGCCACGCTATCCACGGCATGGACAGTGACGAGATCATCGGCAACGAAGCACTCCGTAAAGCCCGATTGGTCATTAGTCAGGCCGACTACCTGACCAACCGATATGCCGTCGTCGTCGCCAATCCTCCCTACATGGGCAGCGGCAACATGGGTGCGCAGTTGAGCGCGTTCGCGAAAGAGCATTACGCGAACGGCAAGCAAGACCTCTATGGCTGTTTCATTCTGCGTGCGATGGACCTCGCTGCCAGTAAGGGACTGGTCGCCAAGGTCGTCGGCGACACCTGGATGTCCATTGTGAGTTTCAAGGACTTGCGAGAAGAGATCCTCTCTGGCCACTCCTTCGACAGCTTCGTTCACCTCCGCGATGTCTCCAATCACCCGGACATCTTCGGTGCGAACGCTGCCTTCGTCGTTGCGATGGCGAACACTCCCGGTCACCATGCGCCATTCATCAGGCTCACGACGCTAAACGAAGAGGAGAAGCGTCTCCGGTTGATCGAAGCGATACGTGATGCAGCCTGTGAGTGGCGGTTCTCGGCTTGCTCCGAGGACCTCGCGAAGGTCCCTGGGTCACCCATCGCTTACTGGCTCTCCGACTCCATGCGTTCAGTCTTCGATACGACGGGTCGACTCAATGAGAAATATCAAATTCGTGAGGGGCTAACAAGCGGAAAGAATGATCGGTACCTTCGCTACTGGTGGGAGGTGTCGGCAGACAGGGCATTGTGGACCGCCAGTGGGAGAAAATCAGCAGCCGGTTCGAACGCGCGTTGGTTTCCCCATAGAAAGGGCGGTCCTTTCCGTCGTTGGTACGGAAATCAAGAATTTGTGATCAACTGGGAAGATGATGGTGCGGAGATAAAGGCCGCGGTTGTTGCACAGTATGGTGGTTCCTATACAAAATCGATCCGTAGCGAGGAATGGTATTTCAAGCCAGCGCTGTCATGGGGGCTTATCTCGTCGGGCGAATTCTCACTGCGAGAATACCCTGCTGGACAATTATTTGATTCCGCGTCCCCCTGCCTCTTCGTGAACAGCGCCGCGGGAGACCGTGAGCTGGCTTGGATGAATAGTTCGTCGGTTGGGGCGCTGCTTGCCGCCCTAAGTCCAACGCTCCACTTCAGGCTTACTCCTGTCGGCAATCTGCCGATCCCGAGGCAATGGGTGAGTATTGACCCGCAGTTCGCCCGTCAGGCCGTAGAGGTCGCGCGTGCGGATTGGGACGACTTCGAGACTTCGTGGGCCTTCGCAGCGCCGTCGTGGCTTCGGGGGGCGGCGAGTTGTGCGCTGCGTGAGCGGCTTGCGGAATGGTCGATGCGCCAGGCCGAGACTGCCCGCGAGCAGCAGGCGCGGGAGGTGGAGAACAACCGCATCGTTGCCGAGGCGTATGGCTTGCAGGACGAGGTTTCCATCGAGGTTCCTCTGCATCGTGTCTCGCTGACGCGGAACGTTGAGTTCAATCACGGCCCCGGCAAGACGCCCGAGGCGTACGCCGCGCTCGAACTCGCCGAGCTGATGCGTGAACTCATCTCGTACGCTGTGGGTTGCATGCTCGGACGCTTCAGCCTGGGCGAGTCGGGTCTGATCCTTGCCGACCAGGGTGCGACGTTGCAGGACTTCCTCTCGAAGGTTCCAACGTCGACGTTCACGCCTGACTCGGACAACGTCATCCCTGTCGTGGACGGTGACTGGTTCGAAGACGACGTCGTCGGACTCTTTAGGCAGTTCCTTTGGGTCGCCTTCGGTGACCAGCACTTCGAGGAGAACCTCAAGTTCGTCACGGAGTCGCTCGGCGTGAAGAACCTGCGGGACTACTTCATCACCCGGGCCGGGAAGTCCAAGTTCTACGACGACCACGTTCAGCGATACAAGAAGCGGCCGATCTACTGGCTTTTCTCCAGCCCCAAGGGATCCTTCAACGCGCTCGTGTACATGCACCGCCTTACGCCGTCCAGTGTCTCGACCGTGCTGACTTACCTGCGTGAGTACGTGACCAAGCTCGAGTCCAGCCTCCAGCAGGCCGAGCGCGCAGGGAACGCGAAGGAGGCGGACCGGCTTCGCAAGATCCTCGTCGAGCTTAACGAGTACGAGCACGACACTCTGTACCCGAAGGCATCCCAGAACGTCGCCATCGACCTCGACGACGGGGTCAAGACGAACTACCCAAAGTTCGGACCTGCCCTGAGGAAGATCGCGGGCCTGGAGGCTTCGGGTGAGTGACCTGACTTCCGTTAAGGACGCCCTCCAGAGCCGACTCGCCTCCAAGCGAGTCGTGTTCTGGCATGACCCGGCCGGTGAGTACGACGCCGAGCTCGACTCGCTCGACCTCGGGGGCGTGAACGTCATCCGTGTGCAGGAAGACGAGTTCGGAGTCAAGAACACCCTCCTCAAGGACCATGTCACGAAGCACCTGGTGTACCTCGCCGGCGACTTGCCGCGCGGCACCGCGAACTGGCTTCTCGACCTGGAGCTCGCATATGGAGGGGTGTTCACGGCGGACAAGACGTCCATACTCCAGCAGGAACTCGGTCTCAACGATGCGGCGTTCGCTCCGGTCATCGAGCAGCACCAGAAGTTCTTCGCCGCCAACGCCCGCAAGCAAGCACTCGAGAAGTTGCTTGTGGCCGGTGATGACCCGACAAGGCTCCGAGCCAAGATGTGCCAGGTGCTGGTCAAGGCGTCGGGCCACACGCTTACCGACATCACCCGCGAGTTGCTGGCCGAGAACGCTGCAAGCAAGAAAACGAAACTCGATGACCTCGTCACCTTCGGACTCGACCAGTTCCTCTGGGACGGGCTCGCCAGCATCTATAGGTACCCCAGCACGACCCCGACGATCGAGGACTTCATCCTCTGGGCGTTCAGCCGGGCTGTCGAGGACTTCGCCTCCGACACTCCGGGCAAGTACCGCAACATCCGGATCGACTTCAACAGCCTGCGCTACGACGTACGCGGCCAAGACATGATGGCGAAACTGGCCTCCCGCGCAGCCGATGCCCTCGACATCAAGTCCAAGATCGAGCACCGCGACTACCGTGAGTTGGTCCCGGTCACGATCTTCGAAGAGGTCGACCGCAAGGTCATCGTCGACCTCGCCGCCGCTGTGGCGGGTCAGTCGGTGACGCCCCGTGATGTCGCCGATGTGGTGCGCCAGCGCCAGGAGAGCCTCTGGAAGAACAAGTACGCCAAGTTGTACGAGGCGATCCAGAGCGCCTCGGAACTCCTGGCTGCGATCGCAGTCCTGCCGAGAACGATTGGCTCGCTTGACCTTGGGCTTCAGAAGTACCAGTCCGACTGGTTCCGCCTCGACCAGCAGTACCGCCGGTTCACATACGCCTACCAGACCGCTGACTTCCAGAACCCACTGGCGGCTCTAAAGACCGAGGTGGACAAGCAGTACGCCAACAAGTTCCTCTATGACTTCGGCGGGCTTTGGCAGCAGGCGATGGAGCCGACGGGCGAGTGGAAGTCGGCGGTGCTGGCACCTCAAGCGAGGTTCTTCGACAACCACGTCGCTCCCGTGGTCAAGGACGGCCGCACCAAAGCGGTGGTCATCATCTCGGACGGAATGCGCTACGAGGTAGCGGAAGAGCTCGCTTCCCTGATCCGCAACGAGGACCGGTTCGATGCGTCGCTCTCGGCTGTGCTGGGGGTGCTCCCGAGCTATACCCAACTCGGCATGGCTTCGTTGCTTCCTCAAGCGACGCTGGAGCTGGACCCAGAGGCGTTGCCGGTGCTGGCCGATGGGAAGCCGACGAACGGCACCGTGAACCGCGACAAGATCCTGCAAGGGGTCAAGGGCCACGCCATCTCAGCAGCCGGTGTGTTGGCAATGCCAGGCGACGAGCTGCGCGAGCTTTACAAGCAGCATCAGATCTTCTACGTCTACCACGACCGCATCGACGCTGCCGGCGACAAGGCGCCCACGGAACGAACGGTCTTCGAGGCCGCCGAGGAAACCCTGCGCGAGTTGCTGCTGCTCGTGAAGAAGTGGACGAACGCCAACGCCACGAACATCCTGCTCACCGCTGACCACGGTTTCCTCTACCAGGACATCCCGCTGGAACAGTCCTACTACGTCTCCGAGGCACCCCAAGGCGACGCGGTCACCAAGACTAACCGACGCTATGTGCTGGGCCGGGCACTCAAGCCGTCCCCGTCCTTCATGACGTTCACCTCGGCCCAGGCCGGCCTTGTCGGTGACATCGACATCCAGATTCCGAAGTCGATCCACCGCATCCCGCAGCCGGGGGCTGGTACACGCTATGTCCACGGTGGAGCGTCGCTCCAGGAAATCGTCGTCCCGGTGATCACGGTCAACAAGAAGCGCAAGAGCGACGTCCGCCCGGTTCACGTCGACCTCATGCCGGAGACCGACAAGATCACGACCGGTCAGCTCGCCGTCAAGCTGCTCCAGCGAGAGGCGGTGACGGACAAGATCCAGCCGCGCCAGGTCCGCCTCGGCCTGTACGTCGGCGACACCTTGATCTCCGACCAGCCCGTTCTGACCTTCGTCAGCGCGTCCGATGACCAGCGTGAGCGCTACCAGTCGGCGATCCTCTACCTCACGCAGGAAGCCGATGGGTTCAACAACATCCCGGTTGAGTTGCGGCTGGAAGAGCCCATTCCGAACACGACTCAATGGAAGCCGTTCTCGAAGGGCACCTACACGATCAAGCGTTCGTTCACGACGGACTTCGACTTCTAGGACGTGACTGCGATGACCCAACCGACCGACCTCGCGGCGATCGACAACGACCTTTCAGTGGGTGGCGCCGAGGCTCCTGCTCCGGGAGGGACCCCGGCGAAGTCTGCCCTCGACCAGAAGATCAACGACGTCTTCGGCGGTGCAGTCGTGCGCAAGGACCTGGTCAAGGCCGTCAAGGGCAACGCGATCGTGCCCTCGTTCGTCCTGGAGTACCTCCTCGGCCAGTACGCCGCATCTGATGACGAGGCGACAATCCAGTCCGGCATCGAGAGCGTTCGCAAGATTCTCGCGGACCACTATGTGCACCGGAACCAGTCAGAGCTGATCAAGTCGAACATCCGCGAGAAGGGCCGCTACCGAGTCATCGACAAGGTGCAGGTACAGCTCAATGAGAAGGACGACACCTACGAGGCTGAGTTCGCCAACCTCGGCATCAAGCAGGTTCTCGTGTCACCGGCGACCATCAAGACCCACCCGAAGCTCCTCGTCGGTGGGGTGTGGTGCATCTGCGACATCGAGTACCAGCACAGCGACAACGCCCGCGTCGTCCCGTGGATTCTTGGCTCCATCAAGCCGATCCAACTTTCCAACTTCGACTTCGACGGCTACGTCGCCTCGCGTCGCGAGTTCACTACCGACGAGTGGATCGACCTCCTGATCCAGTCGATTGGATTCAACCCAGAGCTGTTCGGTCGCCGAGCCAAGCTCATCCAGCTGGTACGCCTGATTCCGTTCGTCGAGCGCAACTACAACCTGGTCGAGCTCGGCCCGAAGGGCACCGGCAAGTCGCACATCTTCTCGGAGTTCTCGCCCCACGGCATGTTGATCTCTGGCGGGGAGGTCACGGTCCCCAAACTCTTCGTCAACAACTCCAATGGCCGCCTCGGCCTCGTCGGCTACTGGGACGTCGTCGCCTTCGATGAGTTCGCGGGCAAAAAGAAGCGCACCGACAAGGCGCTCGTCGACATCATGAAGAACTACATGGCGAACAAGTCGTTCTCCCGCGGTGTCGAGACTCTGGGTGCCGAGGCGTCGATGGTCTTCGTCGGCAACACGTCGCACAACGTGCCGTACATGCTCAAGCACTCCGACCTGTTCGACGAGCTGCCCGAGAGCTACCACGACTCCGCCTACCTCGACCGCCTGCACTGCTACATTCCGGGCTGGGAGGTCGACACGATCCGCAGCGAGATGTTTTCCGACGGCTATGGGTTCGTCGTCGACTACATCGCTGAGGTGCTGAAGTCGATGCGTGACGCCGACTACTCCGACCGCTACCAGCAGCACTTCACGCTCGGCTCGGACATCTCCACCCGCGACCGCGACGGTATCCACAAGACGTTCTCGGGTCTGATGAAGATCGTCTACCCGCACGGCGAGGCCACGAAGGAGCAGATCGAGGAGATCCTCCGTTTCGCCGTCGAGGGCCGCAAACGCGTCAAGGACCAGATCCTGCGGATCGACTCGACGATGGCCGAGGTCAAGTTCGGATACTCCGACAAGGCCGGCGAATGGCGTGCCGTCACGACGCTTGAGGAGGACGAGTACCCGGCTTACTACCACCAGCGGGGTGGCAAGACCGGTGGCGAGGTGACGACCGACGGTGGCTCTGCCGTCGCCGCAGCGGCTGCGGCGGTCGAGGTAGCGGCCAAGCCCGAGCCGCTGTTCGAGGGGCACCGCGAGTTCCAGGAGAACCAGCGGGGCGTCTCCTACGAGAGCCTGCTGCTGCCGTACTTGCGCGGAGCGACAGACATCAGGATCGTCGACCCCTACATCCGTCTCCCGCACCAAGGGCGCAACCTTGTCGACCTGCTCGCGCTGGTCGCCTCGGTCAAGGACCCGGCCGACGAGATCGTCGTCAAGCTCGTGACCAAGGAAGACAAGGGTGACTTCCAGCAGCAGCACCTCCTGATGCTCAAAGACATCCAGGACGGCGGAGCCTCGGTCGGCATCAAGTTCAACGTCGAGTGGGACGAGACCATCCATGACCGCTCAATCACGACCGACAATGGTTGGAAGATCCTCCTCGGACGCGGCCTCGACATTTTTCAGAAGGGCTCGGGGAGTCAGTTCGACATGGGGGCCCGCCGACAGGAGTTCCGCCAGGTCGTCGCCTTCGGCGTCACCTACATCAACGAAGGCAAGGGCGCCTGATGACTGCCGGCGGTACCGAGACAGAACTGGAGGACGTGGGTCCGAAGGGCCTCCTGGTCGTGGGTGGCACGGTGAAGGAGGTCATCACCAGCTCCGAATCGCAGGGAGTTCGGGAGTACCTGAGCTCCCTGTTGCAGGTGAAGAACCTCGTCGTGCTCCTTGGCTCTGGCGCTTCGTTCCACCTGGGGTCTCCCAAGACCCGAGATCTGACCAATGCGCAGGTTCTCGAACTCATTAGGGAGGCTGGCTGCGAGCCGGCCGAGGATGATCCAGCTTTGCTCGCCACGATCAACCCCACCGACAACGGCGACCTCGAGAAGCTGCTGAACGGACTCCAGCTGGCTGCAGCGCTTGCGACTCAGGCCGGGCAGGCTGCGGTGACGCTCGGGTCGGGTGCTGACGCCAAGTCCTACGCGAAGGACCAGGTTGACGGACTCCGGCAGCGAATCAACCGAGCGCTCGCCGAGGCGTGTCGCCTGCCGAGGGAAGGCATGTCGCTCGACCCGCCGTTCGACACAGACCCGCTTCTCGCGCATCGCACCTTCCTGTCACGAATCGTTCGTAGCCGTCGAGCCAACCTGCCACGTCCACGTATCTTCACCACGAACTACGACCTGGTCATCGAGAGCGCTCTCGACGAACTGGGCTACCCATACATCGACGGCTTCAGCGGAACCGTCGACCGCCGCCTAAACCTCGCGTTCTACGGGCTCGACTTCCATCGGGTCGAGACCACGACGCAGTCGGTGCTCGCCCGCGCAGAGGGCGCGCTCTACGTACACAAGGTCCACGGCAGCCTCAACTGGCGGTCATCGACCGACCGCGATCGGTTGACAGGGCTTGAGTCGCTGGAGGTCAAGCAGAGCGATGCCCCAGCAGAAGTCGACGAACTGGTGCTGATCTACCCGACGTCAGCGAAGGAAGGCGACACCCTCGCGTACCCGTACTCGGATCTCCTCAGGCTGCTCGGCGATGCGGTCCAGCAGGAGGACACGGCGGTGATCGTCGCTGGCTACGGATTCGCTGATCCTCACATCAACCGACTCTTGCTCCGCAGCCTCGCTACAAACTCGGCACTCAATGTCCTCGTGGCCGATCCCTTCGCGGTGCTCGAAGACGCAGACATGGCGGCCCTGACTTCAGACGCCCGGCAACAGCAGCTCAGCGAACTCAACGTCACACCGAGGAAGTCGGCAATCGCGGCCCTCGCCACAGCAAGCGATTCGCGGATCGCCGTACTGACTGGCGAGCACGGCAAGTTCTCCCAACTGGCCAACCTCATGCCGGGCTCGTCCCCGCAGGGTGAGACCCCGACTGCCGTCGCAGCGTTGATCGAGGCCCTTGAGCAGGCCGCGCGTGGCGCCGCGCCGCAAGTCCCGGGGATCGAACTCCTATGAGTGAAGCCGGGATCATCGGGCGGGTGATCGACGTCCGGAGCACGACGATCCGTGTCGCCCTGGATGTTGGGTCAAAGGGGTTCACGAAGGTAGGACCTGACGGTCTCCAGACTGTCGGGGTCGTCAACTCATACATCACGGTGCCTGCAGGCGCACATCGGGTCGTCGGCATCGTCAGCGGCGTCTACATCAGCGGACGGCAGGACCAGAGGGGGCAAGGCCCCCTCCTCAGCCAGGACGACACGGCGACGTATGAACTCGAAGCCACCGTGGTCGGGCGGTTCGAGGGAGACAAGTTCAAGTCCGGTCTGACCGGGTACCCGCCACTCCACGCACCAGTACAGGCGGCTTCGCCCGGCGAGGTGAAGAGCATCTTTCTCCCGAAGGGGGGCCCGTCCCTTCGTATCGGCACCTCAGCGGTCGCTACAGAGCAGGCAGTCCACCTTGACGCCAATCTGCTCCTTGGCCATCACTGTGCTGTGGTCGGTTCCACCGGTTCGGGCAAGTCGTGCACCGTTACGGCAGTCATTGACGGGTTGCTGGATCACGACATCCCCAACGGGCACATCGTCATCTTCGACATCAACGGCGAGTACGCCCAGTCGTTCGAAGCCTCTACGCCACGTGGGAAGAAGACGCGTCCGTTGGTGCTCGGTCCGAAGCCGGGGACGGATACTGGCCTGTTCCTGCCGCACTGGTTCATGAACAACGAGGAGCACCTCACCCTGTTGCGCGCCAGCGAAGGTGTCCAAGCCCCGGTGCTCCAGCGCGCCATCGCAGATGCGCGGCTTGCGGGAACAAGCAAGGGCGCGGACGCAGACCAGCTGGACAACGTCCGAACCACCCTTGGCATTCTCGACGCGCTCAGCAAGAACACGATGGACGCCGAAGCTCCCGCTCTCCGCCAGCTCCAGTCGCTTTCCGATGTCTTGACGAAGAACGCCGCCCGAGCTTCCCCGATCCAAGCACGCTGGCAGCGTATGGCCGACGTCGTGCCCAAGGCCATCACCAAGTTGGCTCTTCGGGACAACGTCAAGTATCAGACGCTGACCGCTGAGCATCGGGACCTGCTGGCCAGGTTGGCGAACATCTTGAACAAAGAGATCACGGCGGCACTCAACGATCTTGGGCTTGGCAGCGGCAACGCCAGCGCTGACTTCGATGCGCCCGTCTTCTACTCCCTGCAGGCCTTGTGCGACATCTTCCTTCCGGCGCGGGTCCAACTGGAGCAGGCGGTTGATAGTCGTATCGGCGGCTATGTCGCTACCCTTCAGATGCGCCTGAGCCGGCTGCTCGCTGACGGCAGGTACGACTTCATAACGAGGATCGAGGAGCACGACGATCCGCTGGGTGCGTACCTGAAGGCGTTGATGGGAGTGGACCCGACCGGAGGCGACCCCGCGTCGTCGGATTGGCCGGCCGGCACGCATCTTCAGTCCCAAAGCGCGACCCACGGCTCCGGGCCGTCCGTGACGATCTTCGACCTCAGCCTCGTTGCCAACGACGTGTTGGAGAACGTGACGGCGCTGCTCGGCCGCATCCTCTTTGATTTCGCCGTGCGGAGCCAGCCTCGCGCCGAGCATCCACTTCTCTTGGTGCTCGAAGAGGCACACAGGTTCATTCCTGCGCGCCAAGAACCTGGGGGCGGTCCTGGACGGTCCGCGTCGGTCTTCGAGCGGATCGCCAAGGAGGGGCGCAAGTTCGGGCTGTCGTTGCTTCTCGCGAGCCAGCGACCGAGCGAACTCAGCGAGACCGTGGTGGCTCAATGCGGCACCGTCATCGCGCACCGCCTCACCCATGAGGCGGACCAGAATCTCCTCCGGCACGCGACAGCACTCAGTTCCCGTGCGCTGCTCGACCAGTTGCCGAGCCTCGCTCAGCAACATGCGCTCGTGACAGGCGTCAGTACTGGTGTCCCCGTTGCTGTTCGGGTCCGCGACGTTGAGAACCCGCCGAAGAGCGACGACCCCAGCTTCATCAGCACTTGGGCCAATGCCGACAAGCTGGCAGGCCTGCCCGATCACATCGACCGGGTGGTCGCCGAGTGGCAAGGGGAGCTCCCGTAGGCCACCGCCGACAGGCGGCAGACAGCGCCGGACCGGTTCGACGCTAGTCAGGATCGACAGCGGAGACTAGCTCGTCGCGGGGGAGATCTGACGCCGTATTCCCCTTCCGGCGTGCCTCCAGCACCAAGTTGGGCGCGGACTCGGCTGGAGCCGCCGTGGGGCCGCACACCAACGCCAACGGCGGCTGACGCTGGGAGACGCCGAAGGCGTTTCCCCAGGTCAACCGCCGTTTTCAGCACCTACTGAGGAGGGCTGAAAGCCCCGGGAATCAGATGTCTTAGGTCAGTTCGACCTGGCTCCTGGCAAGGTGGCCAGTCTCCTGCGCTCGCTGCGGACCCTTTGCGACCGTGGGTGCCCGTCGACGGGAGGGCTCGGATTGGGCTCGCTTTCAGTCGCAATCACCCGCAACGGGACGCCGACGCCCGCGCCCGTCCAGAGCGGCAACGCCGCAGGTCACGGGCTCGTTCGGCCTCTTGGGCGCAGGCGCCCGCAAAGGATCACACTTACGCTCAGCGTCATGTACGTCTTCCCGATGACCCACCACGTCGAGTGCGTCGCGCTGCTCACGCGCTGAACACCGGGTTCGGTCGGGGCTGCCCGCCCGGCCGCCACCCTGCCGCTGCCTTCCCTGCCCGGCCCTTTGACCTGAGTCTTCACCGGACTCAGGTCGTAGGGCCGGTGTCGGTGGCTCCTGCTGTCATGGCTCCAGGACAGATCGAGCGACCATCGGGGGAGATGGATGGAGAGCCAGGAGCAGGAGACACGGTCCGTCGAGTCGGGTGCGGACGACCAGGACGTCCCGGGGCTGATTCGACGCGTACGCCGCTTGGCGAGGTGGTCGCAGCGAGAGCTGGCGCACCAGCTGGGGGTGTCGCAGTCGGCGGTCGCCAAGTGGGAGACCGGTCGGACCTCACCCACGGCTCGGATGCTGGTGCGCATCCTGGAGCTCGCGAAGCTGGGCCTGGCCGCGGTGAACGGCGACGGTGAGCGCGTGAAGCCCATGCGCCGCGACGCTGCGAGGGACGCGGGCGACCGGCGCTATCCGGCGCACGCGTTCGTGTGGGCGGAGGGTTGGTGGGCGCCGGAGGGGTCGGAGACGACCCCTTGGTACAACGAGATCCTCGGCCGATCGGCTGAGCTGGAGCTGCCGCGGGTGCGCTACAGCAGGTGGTGGCCGTTCGTCCGGCCGCCCTCCTTGGCCGATCGCGACGACCACCCGACGTGGCGGGAGCTGGTCGCCGAGGCGCGGGAGGGCTGGCGACCGTCTCGCCGCTCGCGGGTGAGGATCCCCGCATGGGCGCTGGCGGACACGAAGAAGTCCCGCAACCGCAGGCCGGGTGACTTCGCCCTCGTGCGAATGCCCAGACGTGAGTAGCGTCGACGTGCATGGCGACCTACACCGTCAACCCTGACGCGGTCGAGCACGCCCGCACCCTCATCACCGCTCGCCAGTACGCCCTCGACAGTGACTGGGGCGAGATCCAGCCCGGCGCCGGTGCTGAGAACGCCTATCTGGACTCCCACCCGTGGCAGGACTACGCCGCCTGGCACCTGGGCCTGACCGAGGGGGCGAACGACGAGACCAAGGCGCGCTACGCGTTCGTGTACGGCGACCTGCGCCGTGTCCATCGCAGCGGACTGATCGCCTGCGTCTACCGGGCGGCGGAGTGGCGGCACAAGGCGGTCGAGCTGGCGGCCCACGACCTGCTCCAGCGGCTCGACGCGCGGGCGGGCATCGCGTGACACCTCTCTCGGCGTCATGTATCTTGATGTCAAGACAAAAACGCCGTAGGCCCCGGACTCGAACTTAGGGTCGCCTTGCTTCCCCGCCTTCACTGTGCGGCGGCAAGATGGGCGGCACACGGCTCAGTGATCCACGAAGACAACTCAGGAGATGTGGCGGATGGCCAGTCAGGACAGCTTCGGTGCCAAGAGCACCCTCGACGTGGACGGCAAGTCCTACGAGATCTTCCGCCTGGACGCGGTGAAGGGTGACGGACTCGACGTCGACTCGCTGCCGTTCAGCCTCAAGGTGCTCCTCGAGAACCTCCTCCGCACGGAGGACGGCGCGGACATCACCGCCGACGACATCAAGGCGCTCGCCGGGTGGGACGAGTCGGCCGAGCCCGACAAGGAGATCCAGTTCACGCCGGCGCGCGTGATCATGCAGGACTTCACCGGTGTGCCCTGTGTCGTCGACCTCGCCACGATGCGTGAGGCCATGGCCGAGCTCGGCGGCGACGCCACCAAGATCAACCCGCTCGCGCCCGCCGAGATGGTCATCGACCACTCGGTCATCGCCGACGTCTTCGGCACGCCTGAGGCCTTCGAGCGCAACGTCGAGATCGAGTACGAGCGCAACCGCGAGCGCTACCAGTTCCTGCGCTGGGGCCAGGGTGCGTTCGACGACTTCAAGGTCGTCCCGCCCGGCACCGGCATCGTGCACCAGGTCAACATCGAGCACCTCGCCCGCACCGTGTTCACGCGTGAGATCGACGGTGAGCTCCAGGCCTACCCCGACACCTGCGTCGGCACCGACTCCCACACCACCATGGTCAACGGCATCGGCGTCGTCGGCTGGGGCGTCGGCGGCATCGAGGCCGAGGCCGCCATGCTCGGCCAGCCGGTCAGCATGCTGATCCCGCGCGTCGTCGGCTTCAAGCTCAACGGCGACCTGCCCGAGGGTGCGACCGCCACCGACCTCGTGCTCACGATCACCGAGATGCTGCGCAAGCACGGCGTCGTCGGCAAGTTCGTCGAGTTCTACGGCCCCGGCGTCTCCGCACTGCCGCTGGCCAACCGCGCCACGATCGGCAACATGAGCCCCGAGTTCGGCTCCACGATCGCGGTCTTCCCGATCGACCAGCAGACCGTCGACTACCTCCGCCTGACCGGCCGGTCCGAGGAGCAGCTCGCGCTGGTCGAGACCTACGCCAAGGAGCAGGGTCTCTGGCACGACCCGAGCGCCGAGCCGCGCTACAGCGAGAAACTCGAGCTCGACGTCTCCACCGTCGTCCCGAGCCTCGCCGGACCCAAGCGTCCGCAGGACCGGGTCGAGGTCACGAAGGCGCAGGAGAGCTTCCGCACCGCCCTCGCCGACTACACCGAGAACCCCGACGCGAAGGCCACCGTCACCCTCGACGGACAGGACTACGAGATCGGGCACGGCGCGGTCACGATCGCCGCGATCACCAGCTGCACCAACACCTCCAACCCGAGCGTGATGATCGGTGCGGCGCTGCTGGCCAAGAAGGCGGTCGAGAAGGGCCTGCAGCGCAAGCCGTGGGTCAAGACCACGCTCGCCCCCGGCTCCAAGGTCGTCAGCGACTACTACGAGAAGTCGGGCCTCACGCCCTACCTCGACAAGCTGGGCTTCAACCTGGTCGGCTACGGCTGCACGACCTGCATCGGCAACTCGGGCCCGCTCATCCCCGAGGTGTCGGCCGCGGTCAACGAGGCAGACCTGGCCGTGACCAGCGTGCTGTCTGGCAACCGCAACTTCGAGGGTCGGATCAACCCCGACATCAAGATGAACTACCTCGCGTCGCCGCCGCTCGTGGTGGCCTACGCGCTGGCCGGTTCGATGGACCTCGACCTGTTCGGCGACCCGCTCGGCCAGGACCAGGACGGCAACGACGTCTTCCTCAAGGACATCTGGCCGACGCCGACCGAGATCGAGGAGACGATCGCGATGGCGATCAACTCCGAGATGTTCGGCGACTCCTACAAGGACGTCTTCGCCGGTGACGAGCGCTGGCAGTCGCTGCCCACGCCCGAGGGCAACACCTTCGAGTGGGACGAGAACTCCACCTACGTCCGCCGGGCGCCGTACTTCGACGGCATGCCCGACGAGCCGACCCCGGTCGAGGACATCGCGGGTGCTCGCGTGCTGCTCAAGCTCGGCGACTCGGTCACCACCGACCACATCAGCCCTGCTGGTGCGATCAAGAAGGACAGCCCGGCCGGTCGCTACCTCGCCGAGCACGGTGTCGAGCAGCGTGACTTCAACTCCTACGGCTCGCGCCGCGGCAACCACGAGGTCATGATCCGGGGCACGTTCGCCAACATCCGCCTGCGCAACCAGCTGGCGCCCGGCACCGAGGGCGGCGTCACCCGTGACTTCACCGCCGGTGGCGAGGTCACCAGCGTGTTCGAGGCCTCGGAGCACTACATCGCCGCGGGCATCCCGCTGGTCGTGCTCGCGGGCAAGGAGTACGGCTCCGGCTCGTCGCGCGACTGGGCGGCCAAGGGCACCTCGCTGCTCGGCGTCAAGGCCGTCATCGCGGAGTCCTACGAGCGCATCCACCGCTCCAACCTGATCGGCATGGGCGTCATCCCGCTGCAGTTCCCGCAGGGCCAGACGGCCGAGTCGCTGGGTCTCACCGGTGAGGAGGAGTTCTCGTTCTCCGGGATCACCGCCCTCAACGACGGCGCCACCCCGAAGACCGTCAAGGTCACCGCGGGCGACGTCACGTTCGACGCGGTCGTCCGCATCGACACCCCGGGCGAGGCCAACTACTACCGCAACGGCGGGATCATGCAGTACGTCCTGCGCAACCTGCTCAAGGCCTGACCCAGGCCTGACACAGGCTGAGAAACACGTCGACCCGGCACTTTCGTGCCGGGTCGACGTGCTTGGTGGGTGTCCGGGTCAGACGCCGAGCTCGCTCAGCACCGCCTTCACCAGTCGGGGGGACACCCCGGTGGTGGCGATCAGCCACTTCTTGATCTTCGGCTCCGCGAGCGCAGGGGCCTGTGACACGACCTCGAGGTGCTGCTCGTCGAGGACGAGGACGGCCTTGACCAACGAGGGCGCGGCATCCGCACGGTGGGCGTGCCGGACGACGCGGTCGATGAGCGCGGGATCCGCGATCTCCGGCAGGTTGGCCAGCATGGCCAGCTGCTCGGAGTCCAGGCCGCCGATCCCGGCGATGACGGCCGGCCAGGCGTCGTGGCCGTCGACGGCGCTGACGAAGCCGGAGATCAGGTCGGTGCTGATGCCGGCGACCAGGCCCAGCAGCCGTGCGGTGCTCTCGGCGGAGAGCGCCTCGAGCAGGGTCACCGCGTCGTCGTACTGACCCGTCTCGCCGGCGACCCGCACCACCTCCGCGAGCGTCTCGTCCGGCAGCGCGCTGACGATCGCCTCGAGGGCCGACTTGTCCTCGGTGAACACCGCGACCCGGAGGAGGTCGGCCGGGCTCGCGGACTCGACCACGCCGAGGGCGACGTCGACGTCGACGAAGGACACGAAGCGGCCGAGCGTGATCAGCTCGCCCATCGTGAGCAGCCGCGTGCCGACGTCGATCACGAGGGCGTCGGGAAGCTCCGAGATGATCGCCGCCGCGCGCGAGGGCTCGAGGTTGAGGCTGACCTCGGTGAGGAAGGCGGGCTTGAACTGCTTGGCCAGCTTGACCGCGT
The DNA here is from genome assembly GCF_000389985.1 of Nocardioides sp. CF8. NCBI lineage: Bacteria > Bacillati > Actinomycetota > Actinomycetes > Propionibacteriales > Nocardioidaceae > Nocardioides > Nocardioides sp. CF8. Next base: position 2,271,595 of record NZ_CM001852.1, on the reverse strand, counting down.
TCGCCGGCTCGAGGACCGCCGCGATCTTGGCGCAGAGCACCGGTCCCATCGCCAGCTCGGCGATCTTGGTGGTCAGCGTGATCGGCAGCAACGTGGTGAGGGCGGCGATCCGGTGCAGCTGGGGCGCGTGGGCGGCGAAGATCGCCTCGGAGATGTCGGCTCGCAGGTCCCGGAGCGCGTCGGCGCCGATGGGGGCCAGGAACGCCAGCTCGGAGTCGGGCACGTCCAGCTCGCGCGCCAGCTTGGTCAGCTCGACGGCCGTCTGCAGGTCAGCCACGGTCGCCTCCGGGGAACAGCAGGGAGCGCGCCGTACCGCGCAGGGGGCGAGGCACGAAGCGCAACGCCTCCTCGATGCCCTTGTCGAAGGCCTCCGCGCCGCTGGTCATCGTCGAGGACACGAGGTCGTCGAGTTGCTGGACGTCGCGCTTGGCGAGGGCCTGAAGGGGCTGCAGACGGCCTGTGGTGACCCCCAGCCGCTCCGCAAGCCGTGAGAGCTCGGTGTTCATGCTCGCTGATCTCCTTGGTGGTCGGTGGCGAGAGCGTAGCGATCGAGAGGCGCCCGTGGCGGGTGTCCCACGGACCCGTAACCTGACGCGGTGAGCGACACGGAAGAGGCGGCGCGGCCGTCCCGGTTGACCCTGGTCTTGTCATCGGCGGTGTCGGTGGTCGTGCTCGGCGGCGCCCTCGGCGCGCCGCTCATCGCCCGCCTGGCGGGCTACGAGCGTGCCCCGGCCGACCTGTCGGAGGTCGCGACCTACGACATCACCGCTCGCGCCCACAGCGACGCGGACCTGACCTACCCGCAGAACCCGCCCGTGGGTGGCGACCACGCGCCGGTCTGGCTCGAGTGCGGGGTCTACGAGGTGCCCGTGCGCGAGGAGAACGCCGTGCACGACCTCGAGCACGGCACGGTCTGGCTCACCCACGACCCGTCGCTGCCCGCGCGCGACCTCGAACGGCTGGCCGCAGCCCTGCCCGACAACGCGATCATGTCGCCGCGTGCGGACCTGGCGTCGCCGGTGGTGCTCACGGTGTGGGGTGCGCAGCTTGCCCTCGACGGTGCCCACGACGAGCGGCTCGAGCTCTTCTTGACGGAGTACGGCGACGGGCACACCGCGCCGGAGACCGGGGTCACGTGCCACGGGGGCACGCCCGACCCGACCGGGGCAGCGCCCGCGCCCGGCGTCGGCGTCTGACCCGGCGCCGTACGCCGCAGGCTCGGGCGCGTCAGCGCTGCAGGAAGTCGAGGTCGCTACCGTGGCTGCATGCTTGCCGCCTTCTCGATCTCCCCGACCACCAGCGACCCGACCGGCTCGGTCACGGAGGCCGTCGCGGCCGCCGTCCGGGTCGTGCGCGAGTCGGGCCTGCCCCACGAGACCACCTCGATGTTCACCACGATCGAGGGGGAGTGGGACGAGGTGATGGCCGTCGTCAAGCGTGCCGTCGACGTCGTCGCCGAGGTGTCGCCACGCGTCGGACTCGTGCTCAAGGCCGACATCCGGCCGGGGTACGCCGACCAGCTGACCGCGAAGGTCGAGCGGATCGAGCAGGCGCTGGCCGACGGGCAGTGAGGTCCGCGACGGGCTGACTGATCGGCCAATTGACTCGAACATGTGTTCGACGCACACTGGGCGGATGAGGCCTGTCGCACCACCCGGATGGCCTCGCGAGGTCCGGCCGCCGGACGCGCCCGACTGGGAGGCCACGGCCGCCAGCTGGTTGCTCGACCTGTGCCCGGCCGAGTACCGCCGCTACGCCGGGCTGCGGCGCCATGTCGTGGTGCTCGCGCGCTTCGCCGTACTCCACGTCGAGGCGCAGCAGGCCGCGTGTCGTCGCGGGCTGAGCCAGATCCGGTCCGACCTCAAGGACTTCGCCACGCTCGAGGTGGTGGAGGCTGCCGTCATCACCTTCCAGCTCGACGAGGCGCGGCTGCTCGCGACCCGGCGTGCGGTCGGGCTGGTCGAGGACGCGCTGCGCGGGCGGCGCTACACCGCGCGGCTGTGAGCGGGTCGCTAGTGTCCAGCGGGTGCACACCTTCGCGTCCGTCGCCGTCGTCGATGCCCGCGGCTGGATCCTCCTCCAGGAGCGCGACGAGCACGCGCCGGTCGATCCCGACCTCTGGTGCCTGCCGGGCGGAGGGCTCGAGGCCGGCGAGGACCACCTCACGGCCGCGGTGCGCGAGCTCGCCGAGGAGACGGGCCTGGAGGTCGGGCCGGACGAGCTCACCAGCCTGGGCGTCACCCGCTTCTTCAGCAACTCGTGTGGGGCTGAGGACGATTTCGAGCTCTTCGCCGTGGCGCTCGACGTGACCGACGCCGACGTCGTGTGTGGTGAGGGGCGGCAGATGGTCTTCGTCGATCCGGCGACGTTCGGCGACCTCGACCTCATCCCGGCTGCTCGCATGCAGCTGCGGCAGGTGGATGCCTGGCGGGGCGCGGACACCGAGCCGCTGCGCTGCTTCGCCGGCGTGATCCTGGTGGACGCCCGCGGCTGGATCCTGTTGCAGGAGCGCGACGAGCACCCACGCATCGACCCGGAGAAGTGGGGACTCGCCGGCGGCCACCTCGACCCGGGCGAGGGCTTCGAGACCGGTGCACACCGCGAGCTCGCGGAGGAGACCGGCGTGCGGTTGGCGCCGGGGGAGCTCGAGGTCTTCGGCGAGTTCATGGTCGACCACCGCGACGCCTACGGCACGTGGGACCGGATGCAGGTCTTCGTCGCGGCCACCGACCTCACCGACGCCGGCATCGAGTGCAACGAAGGACGCCAGATCGTCTTCGTCGAACCCACCCGGGCCCGGGGCCTCGACCTGAGCTCCGCGGCCGCTGTCATCGTCCCGGCCTTCCTGGATTCCGACCACTACCGCCGACTCGTAGGAGCGCACCCATGACCTTCACCGTCCACCAGGTTCCGGGACACGGCGCGGAGGACGTGGTCGTCGCCCCCGAGGGCAGCGTCTACACCGGCACGGAGGACGGCCTGATCTGGCGCCTCAGCGCGGACGGCCGCCGCATCGACAAGGTCGCCCACACCGGCGGTCGCCCCCTCGGGCTCGAGCTCTTCGCCGACGGCGACCTGCTCGTCTGCGACGCCGACGCCGGGCTGCTCGTCGTGCACGTCGCCGACGGCTCGATCGAGACGCTGCTGAGCGACATCGACGGCAAGCGGATGCGCTTCTGCAACAACGCAGCGATCGCCGCCGACGGCACCATCTGGTTCAGCGACTCGTCCCTGCACTACGGCATCCACGAGTGGAAGGACGACTTCGTCCAGCACACCCGCACCGGCCGACTGTGCCGGCGCGACCTCGACGGCACGGTCACCGTGCTGATCGACGACCTCGCGTTCGCCAACGGGGTTGCGCTGAGCCGCGACGAGCAGTTCGTCGCCGTCGCCGAGACAGGCGCGCGCACCGTCGTCCGCTGGTGGATCGCCGGTCCGCGCGCCGGCGAGCGCGACTTCCTGGTGCGCGACCTGCCCGGCTACCCCGACAACATCGCGCGGGGGAGCGACGGCCTGATCTGGGTCACCATCGCCTCGCCGAAGGACCCGCTGGTCGAGCGGCTGCAGACGGCGCCGATGGCGCTGCGCAAGCTCGTTACCCGGATCCCCGAGAAGCTCCAGCCCAAGCCGAAGCGCACGATCCGGGTGCAGGCGTTCGACGACGCCGGGACCCTCGTCCACGACATCGACCTGTCGGACCAGGGCTTCCACATGGTCACCGGGGTGCGCGAGCACGCCGGGCGCGTCTGGATGGGCAGCCTGCACGAGCCTGCGGTGGCGGTCCTCGACCTGCCATGAAATAGACTCCGCGACATGGGTCATCTCGAGTCGATCACGTCGCCGCAGGACCTGCGCTCCCTCTCGGCCGCCGAGCTGGACGCGCTGGCCGGTGAGATCCGCGACTTCCTCATCTCGACCGTTGCGCGCACCGGCGGCCACCTAGGGCCCAACCTCGGCGTCGTCGAGCTGACGATGGCCATCCACCGGGTCTTCGACTCCCCACGTGACCGCGTCGTGTTCGACACCGGTCACCAGGCCTATGTCCACAAGCTGCTCACCGGCCGCAAGGCCGGCTTCGAGAAGCTCCGCCAGGAGGGCGGCGTCAGCGGCTACCCGTGCCAGGCCGAGTCCGAGCACGACATCGTGGAGAACTCCCACGCCTCGACCTCTCTGTCGTACGCCGACGGGCTGGCGAAGGCCTACCGCGTCAGGGGCGAGAACAGGCACGTCGTGGCCGTGATCGGCGACGGCGCGCTGACCGGCGGCATGGCCTGGGAGGCCCTGAACAACATCGCGATCGCCCGCGACTCGAAGCTCGTCATCGTCGTCAACGACAACGAGCGCTCCTACACCCCGACCATCGGGGGCCTCGCGACTGCGCTCACCACGCTGCGCACCAACCCTCGCTACGAGCAGGTCCTCGACCTCGTGAAGAAGCGCCTCAACGCCGTTCCGGGCGTCGGCCACGCGGCGTACGACGCCCTGCACGCGGTCAAGAAGGGCATGAAGGACGCGCTCGCCCCGCAGGGTCTCTTCGAGGACCTCGGGCTGAAGTACGTCGGGCCCGTCGACGGGCACGACCGGGACGCGATGGAGCAGGCGCTCACGCACGCCAAGCGCTTCGGCGGACCGGTCATCGTGCACGCGATCACCCGCAAGGGCTACGGCTACGACCCGGCCGAGCGGCACGAGGCCGACCAGTTCCACGGGCCCGGTCCCTTCGACGTCCAGACGGGCGCGGAGAAGCCGAAGGGCCGAATCTGGACCGACCACTTCTCAGACAAGATCGTCGAGATCGGCGAGCGACGTGAGGACGTCGTGGCGATCACCGCCGCGATGATGCACCCGGTCGGCCTCGACACCTTCGCGGTGAAGTTCCCCGAGCGCACCTTCGACGTCGGGATCGCCGAGCAGCACGCCACCACGTCGGCCGCCGGGCTTGCGATGGGCGGGCTGCACCCGGTCTTCGCCGTCTATGCGACCTTCCTCAACCGCGCCTTCGACCAGGTGCTGATGGACGTCGCACTGCACAAGTGCGGCGTCACCTTCGTCCTCGACCGCTCCGGCGTGACCGGCGACGACGGAGCCAGCCACAACGGCATGTGGGACATGTCGATCCTGCAGGTCGTGCCGAGCCTGCGGCTGGCCGCTCCCCGCGACGTGACCCGCCTCGGCGAGCTCCTCGACGAGGCGGTCGAGGTCGACGATGCCCCGACCGTGGTGCGCTTCCCCAAGGGCCCGCCGCCGGCCGACATCCCGGCCATCGCCAAGGCGGGCGCGGCCGACGTGCTGGTGCGCAGCGGCGAGCAGGACGTGCTGATCGTCGCGGTGGGCTCGATGTGCACCGTCGCGCTCGACGTGGCGGAGCGACTCACTGCCCAGGGCATCGGCGTGACGGTGCTCGACCCGCGCTGGGTCAAGCCGGTCGACCCCGCGATCGTCGACCTGGCCCGCCAGCACGCCCTCGTCGTGAGCATCGAGGACAACGGCCGGGTCGGCGGCTGCGGAGCTGTGCTGCTGCAGACCCTCAACGATGCCCGGGTCACCACGCCGTTCCGCCTGCACGGGATTCCCCAGGAGTTCCTCGACCACGCCAAGCGCGACGTCATCTTGAGCCGCGTCGGCCTCGACGCGCAGACCATCGCGCGCGAGATCGTCGAGGACGTCACAGCCGTCGCCGACGGTCGGGCCCTGCACGATGTCGACCACCCGGCCTGACGCGTGGGTCCGGCGCGCAGCCGCGCTGGTCGCGCTGGTGCTGCTGCTCGCTCCTGCGTTGAGCGGCTGCACCGAGGACCTGTCACCGGAGTCATCGGCCGAGGGGCAGACCACCGCCGACGTCGTGCCCCTCATGGAGCAGGTCCTGCGGCAGCGCGCCCGGGCCCTGAAGAAGCGAAACCTGCGGACCTTCCTGGCGACCATCGACCGCTCCCAGGTGAAGTTCGTCGACCGGGAGCGGGTCTACTTCGACAACCTCGCCCAGCTTCCCATCGCCCAGCTGACCTACAGCGTCGACGAGAGTTCGATGGTGCGCACGGCCGGTGGCTTCGACGCCGTGGTCGAGATGGAGCTCCAGCTCGAGGGCTATGACGCGCTGCCGGTCGTGCGTCCCGCACGGTTCCACTTCACCCTCGACCCCGAGGACGACGGGCTGCGCATCGCCAGCGACCGCGACCGCTCCTGGGAGCAGCGCAACGGCGTCGACGTCCAGCCCTGGGACAGCCGCGCCATCTCGGTCGTCTCCGGCGGCGGGGTGCTGGGGATCTTCGATGCCCGGAGCGTCGTCCGGGCCCGCGACGTCATCAACGCCGTCGAGGTGGGGATCGGGCAGGTGTCCCAGGTCGTGCCCTACGACTGGGACGGCCACGTCGTGGTCTACGCCCTGTCCGACACCGACCTGCTGGCCGGCCTCGACAACCTCCCGGCGCAGGACCCGGACGCGCTCGACGCCGTCTCGTTCCCGGTGCCGGTCCGGCTCGACGGGGAGGACGGCGACCCCCTGGCGGGCACCCGCTTCCTGCTGCATCCGCGGATGCTCGACAGCAACGCCCAGCAGCTCGCGCGGCTGATCCGCCACGAGCTCACCCACGTCGCGCTCGGCAGCCTCGACGACGACGTCCCGACTTGGCTGGGCGAAGGCATCGCCGAGTGGGTGTCGGTCCAGCCCCTGCCCGAGGACCAGCGCCTGATCAGCCAGGCCGCCATCGACGCGGCCGCGGCCGGGGTCGAGGACCTGCCCGCCGACCTCGACTACAACGACGAGGACCAGGCCGCCCACTACGGCCTCTCCTGGTGGGCGTGCGAGGCGATCGTCGAGATGTACGGCGAGGCGATGCTGTGGCGCCTGCTCGACGAGCTCGCCGTGGCCAGCCCCACCGACCAGGCCGACGAGCTGCAGCAGACGTTGCAGATGGGGTCGGGGCAGCTGGCCCGCGAGGCGGCCAAACGGATCCTGGCGACCTACGGCTGACGCCTGGCTGGTGCGGCTCAGTCCTCCATCGGCACGCCGAGGGGGACGACCAGGCCGGCGTCGAGCGTCCCGATCGCCGAGCCGGTGACACTGCACGCGCCACCGACCTCGCACTCGAGCAGGTCGGCCGGGGTGCTCACCCACGGGTTGCCGAGCCCGATCCCGACATAGGTGTCGTCGTCGACCCAGCCGAAGCCGGTGAAGTACTCGTAGCCGGGGTTCTCGATCGCCGTCACCTCGCCGGTGGCCGTGTCGGCCAGCGCCGGCGTGTCGGGCGTGGGCTCGCCGACCGCGGTGGTGCCGTCAGGGGAGAGCGCGAGCACCTCGGTGTCGCGCAGCCCGCTCGCGACGGCCGTGTCGAAGTCCCGACCGAAGTGGATGACCGTGCCGCCGACCGCGTCGTCGGTGTTCGGGATCGCATAGGCGATCACGCCCGACTTCACGTCCTCGACCTCCGCTCCGAGGGGCCGACCGAGCGACGTCTGGTCGCCGGTCTCGACGTTCCAGCGGACGATGCCGCGGCTGTCGCGGACGTAGACGTCGTCGCCGTCGACGGCGAGCAGGGCGTCGTCGTACTCCGTGGGACCGTCGTTGCCGGTCTGGAACACGCTGCGCTCGACCTCGCCGCTCGCCTGGTCGTAGACGGTGTACTGCGGCGCGGTGCCGTCGACGTACTCGGTCCACGCGGCGCGTGAGTCGTCGGCCTCGAGGTGTGCGCGCTTCGCGTCGGTCGTGCCGATCTCGACGGTCTCGGTGCCGTCGCTGGCCCACACGGTGCCGGACCGGTCGCTGAAGACGACCCCGACCGTGGTCTGCACGTAGGCATGCACCGGGCGGCCGACGTCGAAGGTGCGGCCGTCGACGTACACCTGCGAGCCGACGGCGTAGGACGGCTCGCCGGCGGTGAAGACGGACGCGAAGGACGGCTCCTGCGCGCGCTGTTCGGCCTCCGGCAGCAGGGTGGGTACGGCGATCGCCGCGACGACGGCCGCAGCTGCACCGGCACCGAGCACCGCGGTGCGCCGGCGCGCCACGCGCCGGTTGCCCTCGCGCACCATGCCCAGCACGTCGAGGTCCGGGGCGCCGAGGGCGTCGGCACGCTCGTTCATCATGTCCTTCAGCAGCTCTGTCATGGGGTCACCGTCATCAGGTTGGCGGGGAGGAGGTCCGTGGCGTGCTCGCCGAACCGGTCGCCGAGCTGGGCGCGCAGCTTGGTGAGGCCAGCGGACACCTGGCTCTTCACGGTGCCGACGGCGCAGTCCATCGCAGCGGCGGTCTGGGCCTCGGTGAGGTCTTCGTAGAAGCGCAGCACGATCGCTGCGCGCTGGCGGGGAGGCAGCTCCTGGAGGGCTGCCCAGAGCCACTCCCGCTGGGTGACGACGTCGTCATGGCCCGCCGAGACCGTGTCCGGCAGCGTCTCGGCCGGGCGCTCGCCCTGCCAGGACTTGCGCCTGTACCACGTGATGGCGGTCGTGGTGATGACCCTGCGGGTGTAGGCCTCGGCCTTGCTGGGATCGCGCAGCCGCGGCCACGCGACATACGTCTTGGTCAGGGCCTCCTGGAGGAGGTCCTGGGCGAGCTGTCGCTCGCCCACCATGAGGTATGCCGCGCGGTGCAGGGCCGACGACCGCGCAGCGACGAACTCGGCGAAGTCCGCCGGATCGCGTCGTGCCATGGTGCTGCTCCTGGTTCGTCGTGACGTGTGGGTGTTGCTCTCACCCGACATGACGATCCCGGCCACTCGAAAGGTTCGCTCGTGCAGCCGGCCGGTTCAGAGGTCGCGGTGGACGACCTCGGGTTCCTCGCCGGGGTGGCGGTTGATGTTCCAGATCGCGACAGCGAGACCTCCCCACAGGATGGTCATCGCGACCAGCATCATGATGATGGCGGAAGCGGACATCAGGAGCTCCTCTCGTCTTCTCGTGCCTGGATCTCGGGATCACCGAGGAAGGTGGTGTCGCGCCACGGCATGCGTGCGGCCAGGAAGCCGAAGATCACCACCGCGACAGCCAGCCCCCATCCGAGTGTGTTGAGCATCCAGGTCGGGTAGTCCCCATAGGGCTTCTGGAGGTTGTTGATGAACTCGTTCACCAGGATGAAGGTCAGCGCGGCCGGAGCGATGAGCCCGATCAGCCACTGCCACCACGTGCCGACCCGCACCGATCCGTCGCGGTTGAGGTGCTCGCGCAGGAGGCCGGTCTTCTTGAACACCCACGACAGCGCGATCATGCTCGCCACCGCGACCACCAGGATGCCGAAGCGGTTGATGAAGTGGTCGACGATGTCGAGGACGTAGACGCCGGTGGTGGTGCCCAGCAGCGTGATGCTGATCAGCGCCGCCGGAATGCCGACGGCCATGGAGGCGCCGACCCGCGACATCTCGAACTTGTCACGCACCGCGGAGATCACGACCTCGATCACGCTCACCAGCGAGGTCACCCCGGCCACGACCAGGGACCCGAAGAACAGGACGCCGATCAGCGCTCCTGCGGGCGCCTCGTTGATGATCGCCGGGAACGCGATGAAGGCGAGTCCGAGGCCGTCGGTCGCCACCTGGTCGACGGTGGTGCCGGCCGCGGTGGCCATGAAGCCGAGCGCAGCGAAGACGCCGATGCCGGCGAGCAGCTCGAAGCCCGAGTTGGCGAAGCCCACCACCAGACCGGACCCGGTCATGTCGCTGCGACGTCCGACGTAGGACGCGTAGGTGATCATGATGCCGAAACCGACGGAGAGCGAGAAGAAGATCTGGCCGAAGGCCGCGATCCACACGCTCGTCTCACCCAGGGCTCCCCAGTCGGGCGTGAACAGCGCGTCGAGGCCGGTCGAGGCACCTTCGAGCGTCAGGGCCACCACCACGAGGGCGATGAAGGCGATGAATAGCACCGGGATGAACACCACCGAGGTGGCGCCGATGCCCTTCTGCACTCCGAGCGCCATGATGGCGAGGACCGCCACCCAGACGAGCACCAGCGGCACTGTCACTCCGCTGACGAAGTCGAACCCGATCCCGGGGTCGCCCGCCTGGAGGTAGGAGCCGAAGAGGAACCCCTCCGGGTCGTCGCCCCAGGCCTTGTCGATCGAGAAGAATGCGTAGCGAGCGGCCCAGGCGATGACGGCGGCGTAGTAGACGGCGATGACGAAGCAGATCGCGACCTGCCACCAGCCGAGGCCCTCGGCCGAGCGATGGGCTCGGCGGAAGGCGAGGGGTGCGGAGCCGCGGTAGCGATGACCGAGGCCGTAGTCGAGCAGCAGGAACGGCAGACCTGCAGTGAGCAGGGCGACGAGGTAGGGGATGATGAACGCCCCGCCACCGTTCTCGTAGGCGACGTAGGGAAAGCGCCAGATGTTGCCGAGCCCGACGGCTGAGCCGATCGCGGCGAGGATGAACACCTTGCGGGAGCTGAACGCCCCCCGGTGCTCCTCGGAGTGTTCGATGGTTGCGCTCATGGTGCCTCCTGCCGACGACGGGGCATTCAGCATGCCAGAGACGGGCGCGGGCAGCCGACCCGGAGAGGCAGGCGATGTGCGACAGGGGCGTCCGACCCTTCGGCCGCACGCCCCTGCACCCCCGCTGCCCCCACGGATGCGAGCCCTACTTCAGCTTGAACAGGGCCGAGAGGCTGGAGCCGTCGGCGGTCGTGGTGATCACCTGGTAGCAGGCCCCGGCCTTCTTCGGGGTCTGCCAGTTCTGGACGAACTGCCCACCCGACCAGTCGTAGCGGAAGGTCGTGCCGCCGGTGGTCGTCAGCTCCACGTCCTCGGTCACTGCTCCGGCGCCCGGGCACGCGACCCCCTTGACCGTGAACTGCGCACCGAGCGTGGTCACGTCGGTGATCTCGGCGCTGCCCATGAGGGCCTCGAACTTGAGCGGCACGGTGGAACCGTTCTTCACGGTGTTCCAGACACCGACCCCGTCGACCGGCTTGTCGTAGCCGTTCAGCGTCCACGCCATGACCGTGTAGCTGCTCGACAGTTGCGACGTGTTGCCGGCGACGTCGCTGGCGCGGGCCGTCACCGTGTGGGTCCCCACCGTGGTGGCGTGGCCACCGACGGCGCAGGCTCCGTCGAGGCCCGACAGGAGGTCGGTGGCCGAGCAGGTCGGTGAGTCCGGGACGCTGCCGAAGTAGTACGACGAACCGTCCGCGATCGGGCTGGTCCACGAGACCTCGGGCGCGGTCTGGTCGACGTCGACGTCGGTGACCTCGTCGGTGGCGCTGTTGCCGGCCAGGTCGGTGCAAGTGGCGGTGACGGACTGATCGGCACCCTCACCGAGGACGGCGGAGCCTCCCGGGTCGGTGGTTCCCGAGAGCGTGTCGGCGCAGGCCCAGGCGACGGTGACGTCGACGTTGTTCCAACCGGCGGCGTTGGCAGCGGGACTGCGCCCGATCGTGATGACCGGATCGGTCAGGTCGACACGGAGGTCCTCGACGGTGTCGCTGGTGGAGTGTCCCGCGCGGTCGGTGCAGGTGTCGGTGAGCTCCAGGTCGCCGCCCTCGCCCACGGTCGTGGCCGAGACCTCGGCCGCCTCGACGCCGGAGCCGGCGTCGGAGCAGCTCCAGGTCGCGGTGACGGGGGAGCCGTGCCAGCCATGGGCACCGGCCGCCGGGGTGACGGAGACGAGCTCGATCACCGGCGCGATGGTGTCGACAACGGTGTACGACTGTGAGGAGACGGCGGAGAGCCCTCCCTCGTCGGTGTAGGCGCAGCTCACGCTGACCGTGCCGAGGCCGAGCGCGTCACGGGTGTCCAGGACCGTCGGCTCGGGGGAGCTGGGACCGTCCTCCGCGTCGGTGGCCGCGCAACCGGGCGTCGGCAGCGTGTCGAGGCCCAGCTCGTAGGACGACCGGTCGATGCCGGTGACCTCGACGCCCGGCGCGGTGTTGGCCGGCGGGGCGACGTTGACGGTGAAGGAGGCGGGGTCCACCTCGAAGCTGCCGCTCGTGGTGTTGGCCGTCTGGGTGAGCGTGATGGCGCTCGAGCCGACGCTGTGCGCGGTGACGGTGAGCACCACTGTCCGCTCGCAGGAGTCGAACGTCACCGTGCCGGGCGTCACCGTCGCCACGTCGGTCGCGGAGGACTGCACGCTGAACGTGGCGATCGTCGCCCCGGTGAGGTTGCACCCGTTCTTGCCGTCCCCGTTGGCGGTCAGGACCCGCAGCACGGTGCTGCCGTCGGCGCCGACGTTGAGCGGCATCACCTCGGCGGCGGCGTCCACCGAGCCGTCGAGGTTGTTGGCGACCTGGTCGGCGTAGGCCGCCCCGCCGGACGTGGCCGCGACAGTGACGAGGGCGGCGGTGATGAGCAGTCGGCTGTGGAGCGATAGGGCCATGATCTTCTCCCGGGGAGTCGTCCGAGAGGGACCACGGTGGCCTCGACCTCTTCGAGGCTAGGAGAAGTCGCGTCCGCGCGGCACCCCCGAGCGGTCAGCCGGGCATGGTCAGAAATGGCCAGTCCCCGGCCCGCCGCTGGAAGCGGTCTGGACCGGGGACTGGCGGGTCAGCGATCAGTGGAAGCGCTTGCCGTTGACCTTCTCCGAGACTCCCTCGCGGTCGAGCAGCTTGGTGATGCCACCGTTCCAGAACTGGAACCCCGCGCCCATGATCATCGCGAGGTCGATGTCCTCGGGCGCCAGCGCGACGCCCTCGTCGAGCATCCGGCGGATCTCGTCGGCCAGTGCCTCGAGGACCGCGGTGCGGATCTCGTCGACGGACCTGACCACCGGGTTGGCGGCCGGGACGACGAGCGCCTCGACCTCCGGGGCCACGGTCCCGTCGGCGGCGTACCACGAACCGATCTTGGCCTCGACGACCTTCTGCAGGTTCTCCGAGACGTACATGCGGTCGGGGAACGCCCGGTTGAGCGTCTCGTTGTTGTGCAGCGCGATGGCCGGACCGACCAGGCCGAGCAGCACGAACGGCGGCATCGGCGACAGACCGGCGAAGGCCTTGTCGACCTCGGGCACCGGGGTGCCCTCGTCGGCGATCCTGGCGACCTCGCCCATGAAGCGGCCCAGCAGGCGGTTCACGATGAAGGACGGCGAGTCCTTCACGAGGATCGAGGTCTTGCCCAGGCCCTTGGACGTGGCGAACGCGGTCGCGAGCGCCTCGTCGGAGGTGGTCTCGCCCTTGACGATCTCGACCAGGGGCATGATCGCGACCGGGTTGAAGAAGTGGAAGCCCACCACTCGCTCCGGGTGCTCCAGGTCGGAGGCCATCTCGGTGATGGAGAGCGAGGAGGTGTTGGTCGCGAAGACAGCGTGCTCGGGGGCGACCTTCTCCGCGTTGGCGAAGACGGTCTTCTTGACGCCCATCTCCTCGAACACGGCCTCGATGATGAAGTCGGCGTCCGAGAAGGCCTGGGCGTAGTCGACCTCGGCGGTGACGAGCGCCTTGAGGCGGTTGGCGCCATCCGTGGTCAGGCGGCCCTTGGCGACGAGCTTGTCGATCTCGCCGTGGACGTAGGCGACGCCCTTGTCCGCACGCTCCTGGTCGAGGTCGGTGAGGACCACGGGCACCTTGAGGCGACGGACGAAGAGCAGTGCGAACTGCGAGGCCATCAGACCGGCGCCGATGATGCCGACCTTGGTGACCTTGCGGGCCAGGCTGCGGTCGGGTGCACCGGCCGGACGCTTGGCGCGCTTCTGGGTCAGGTCGAACGAGTACAGGCTCGCGTCGAGCTCCGGCGACGCGGCCAGGTCGACCAGCGCCTGGTCCTCGAGCGCGAAGCCCTCGGCCTTGGTGTTGGTCTTCGCGGCAGCGATCAGGTCGAGCAGGCGGGTCGCGGCGACGGACTTGCCACCGGTCTTGCCCTCGGCGACGGCACGACCCCAGGCGACGGCGTCGTCCCAGGCCTGGCCGCGGTCGACCTCGGTGCGCTCGACCGTGACGTCACCGGTGAGCACGCGCGACGCCCAGAGCAGCGACTGCTCGAGGTAGTCGGCGCCACCGAAGATCGCGTCGGCGAGGCCGAGGTCGAAGACCTCCTGGCCCTTGAGCACCTTGCCCTGGTTGAGCGGGTTCTCCAGGGCGACCTTGACGGCCGTGCCGGCTCCGACGAGGTTGGGGACGAGCCAGGCGCCGCCCCAGCCGGGGACCAGCCCGAGCATGACCTCGGGGAGCCCGGCGGCCGGGATGGACTCGAGCACCGTGCGGTAGGTGCAGTTGAGGGCGACCTCGAAGCCACCGCCGAGGGCGAGCCCGTTGATGAAGCCGAACGACGGCTTGCCGCCGTCCGCGAGCTTGCCGAAGACGAAGTGCCCGAGCTCGGCGATCGTGCGGATCGCGTCCGGCGAACCGGCCGAGCGCAGCGCGGTCAGGTCGGCGCCGGCGGCGAGGATGAACGGCTTGCCGGTGACGCCCAGCGACGTGATCTCGTCGTCGGCGAGGGCCGCGTCGATCGCCTTGTCGAGCTCGACCAGGGATCCCGGGCCGAACGTGTTCGGCTTCGTGTGGTCGTGGCCGTTGTCGAGCGTGATCAGGCCCATGACCCCCGCGGCACCCGGCAGGGTGACCTTGCGGAGCTTGGCCTGGGTGATGACCTCGGCCTCGGTGACGAGCGCCTCGGCGCGCGTGATGACGTCGCTCACTTGGTCTTCCCTTCGGTGTTGCCGTTCCAGTTCGGGTTCTCCCAGACGATGGTGCCGCCCATGCCGAGCCCGACGCACATGGTCGTGATGCCGTAGCGCTTGCTCGGGTCCTGCTCGAACTGGCGAGACAGCTGCAGCATCAGTCGCACGCCGGACGAGGCCAGCGGGTGGCCGAAGGCGATGGCGCCGCCGAACGGGTTGACGCGCGCGTCGTCGTCGGCGATGCCGTAGTGATCGAGGAGGGAGAGCACCTGGACCGCGAAGGCCTCGTTGATCTCGAAGCCGTCGATGTCGTCGATGCCCAGACCGGCCAGGCGCAGCGCCTTCTCGGTCGCCGGGATCGGGCCGGCACCCATGAACTCGGCCTCGACTCCGACGAAGGAGTAGGAGACCAGTCGCATCTTGGGCTCGAGTCCGAGCTCGGTGGCGACGTCCTCCGCTGCCAGGATGCAGGCGGTGGCGCCGTCGTTGATGCCGGCCGCGTTGCCCGCGGTCACGCGACCGTGCGAGCGGAACGGGGTCTTCAGGGTCGCCAGCGACTCCATGGTCGTCTGCGGGCGCATCGGCTCGTCGGTGGTGGCGAGGCCCCAGCCCTCGTCGGCGGAACGGGTGGCGACGGGGACGAGGTCCGGCTGGATCAGCCCGGCGGCGTACGCCGCGGCGGCCTTGGCCTGCGAGGCGACGGCGTAGGCGTCAGCGCGCTCCTTGGTGATCGCCGGGTAGCGGTCGTGGAGGTTCTCCGCGGTGTTGCCCATGGCGAGCGCCTCGGGGTCCACGATCTTCTCGGAGATGATGCGCGGGTTGGGGTCGACGCCCTCACCCATCGGGTGACGGCCCATGTGCTCGACACCGCCGGCGATGACGACGTCGTAGGAACCGAAGGCGATGCCGCCGGCGGTGGTCGTCACGGCCGTGAGCGCGCCGGCGCACATGCGGTCGATGGCGAAGCCGGGGACGCTGATCGGCAGGCCGGCGAGCATGCCCGCCGTGCGGCCGATGGTCAGGCCCTGGTCGCCGATCTGCGTGGTGGCGGCGATGGCGACCTCGTCGATCCGCTCGGGCGGGAGCGACGGGTTGCGGCGGATGAGCTCGCTGATGCACTTGATGACGAGGTCGTCGGCGCGGGTCTCGGCGTACTGGCCCTTGGCCTTGCCGAATGGGGTGCGCACGCCGTCTACGAAGACGACCTCTCGCAACTGACGGGACACGTGATCTCCTGAGTGGAACGACGGGGAGGACGAGGGGACGCAGGAAGGTTACCCTTGAGTAACAACGTTCGTCAGCCCACCGCCTGTGTGACCGGTCACGCGGGGCCCCTCACTAGGCTGGGCCCATGTCAGAACCCACGCGCCTGGTGCACATCGTCGACGACTCCGGTCATGTCCTCGATGACGCCTCCGAGCTCACCCTCGTGGTCGTGCTGTCCGGCTTCCTCGACGCCGGCAAGTCCGCCGAGCTGGCGGCCCAGCACCTCGAGGCGCTGGGGGAGGGACGCGTCGTCGCCACCTTCGACGTCGACTCCCTGCACGACTACCGCGCCCGGCGTCCGCCCGTGTCCTTCGTGCGCGACCACTACGCCGACTACGAGGCGCCCCGGCTGGTCGTCCGGGCGCTGCGCGACACCGGTGGCACCCCCTTCCTGCTGCTGCGAGGCCCCGAGCCGGACATCAGGTGGGAGGCCTTCGCGCGGGCGGTGCGGGAGGTCGTCGAGCGCTTCGACGTACGCCGCGTGGTGAGCCTCGGCGCCGTCCCGATGGCCGTGCCCCACACGCGCCCGATCGCGATCACGCCGCACGCCAACCAGCCGGAGCTCGTCACCGGGCCGAGCCCGTGGAGCGGCGAGCTGCGGGTGCCGGCGAGCGCCCAGGCGCTGCTGGAGATCCGGCTCGGCGAGTGGGGGCACGCCGCGATGGGCTACGTCGCCCACATTCCCCACTACCTCGCGCAGATGGAATACCCGCAGGCCGCCGTCGTGCTCCTGGAGCACCTCGAGATCGGCGGGCGGCTCACCATCGACCTCACGGAGGTGCGTGCCGCCGCCGAGACCACCGAGGCCGAGATCGCGAACTACCTCGAGAGCCACGACGAGGTGGGCAACGTCGTGCACGGCCTCGAGCAGCAGTACGACGCGTTCCGCGACGCCGAGGCAGCCGGGTCGTCGCTGCTGGCCGCCGACGAGCCGATGCCGACCGGCGAGGACCTCGGCCGGCAGTTCGAGCAGTTCCTCGCGGGCCTTGACAAGCGCGACGACGACGGGCAGGAGAGCTGATGCCGGGCTCGGTGACCGAGCTCGTCGACCTGCTCCAGCTCGAGGACCTCGACGTCGACCTCTTCCGCGGGCGTCAGGCGGATACGTCGCGACAGCGCGTCTTCGGTGGCCAGGTGGCGGCCCAGGCCGTCGCTGCCGCGACCCGCTCGGTCGAGGACCGCATGGTCATGCACTCCATGCACTCCTACTTCCTGCGGCCGGGCGACACGGCCGTCCCGATCATCTACGACGTGGAGCGCATCCGCGACGGTCGCTCCTTCGTGACCCGGCGGGTGATGGCGCGCCAGCACGGGCGGCCGATCTACTTCATGACCGCCAACTTCCAGGTCCCCGAGGACGGGCTCGAGCACCAGGACCGGATGCCTGACGTGCCCCCGCCCGAGATGGGCGTCTCGATGACCGACATCGCGCGGAAGCACAGCCCCGAGTCGGTCGAGGAGTGGGAGCGCGAGTGGGCTGCGCTCGACGTCCGCTACGTCGGCACCAGCGCGATGGGCCTGCCGCACGACCCCGACCACCCGGCGCGGGCCCAGCTGTGGCTGCGCACGGCCGGCCGGCTCGACGACGACCCGGTGCTGCACCTGGGCGCCTTCACCTATGCCACCGACCTGACGCTGCTGGGCGCCGCCCTCACCCCCCACGGCATCCACATCAACTCCTCGCGCATGCAGGCGGCATCGCTGGACCACGCCATCTGGTTCCACCAGCCCTTCCGCGCCGACGAGTGGTGGCTCTACGACCAGGTCTCGCCGATGGCACGCGGCGGGCGTGGGCTGGCCACGGCCCGGGTGTTCACCCAGGACGGCACGCTCGTGGCCACGGTGGCCCAGGAGGGGCTGATCCGGGTCGTCGACCCGGCCGAGCGCGGATAGTCGCGGACTTGTAGCAGTACCTGCCGGGAAATCGCGGCATTTCGCAGACAGACACGCCCTCGGCGTGGTTACGTGTGAGCACTTGTGTGGCGTCTGTGACTCCTTCCCCGGTGCGGTCCCACATCCCTGTCCGCGATGAGCAGAGAGACCCGACCGCGCCGTGAAGACCCTTGCTCGACGCCTGCCCGGCGTGTCCGCCGCCGCCCTGGCCGGCCTGACGCTCACCCTGTTCACGAGCTCGGTCGCCCACGCCGTACCACTCACGCCACACCAGATGCCGTTCCCGTGCGGCGAGACCTGGACCGGCTCCACGCGCAGCAGCCACTCGCCGTCCGTGCGCTCGATCGACTGGAACCGGTCGGCGGACGAGGGCGACACCGTCGTCGCCTCGGCGGCCGGCATCGTCACGAAGGCAGACGCGACGGGCACCCGGGGCTACGGCCACCACGTCGTCATCGACCACCAGAACGGCGAGAGCTCCGTCTACGGCCACCTGCAGGCAGTGACGGTCGCGCTGGGGCAGTACGTCGACCAGGGGGCCGTCATCGGCACCGTCGGCAACACCGGCAACTCGCGCGGCGCCCACCTGCACTTCGAGGAGCGGTCCGCGAAGTCCGTGATCGCGGCATCGTTCGCCGGCGTGCCCTACGTCTACGGCGACCTCACGTCCTACAACTGCGTAGATGTGCCGATCGCGGCCGACTTCACGGGTGACGCGATCGCCGAGGTCGCGGTCTTCCGCCGCGGCAAGCGGTCGTCGTTCGTGGTCAACGACCCGGCCGGCGCCCGGGTGCTGTTGTTCGGCAAGGCCACCGACGAGCCTGTCGTCGGCGACTGGGACGGCGACGGCGCCGTCAACCTGGGCCTGTGGCGCCAGAAGCGGAGGAAGTTCCTGCTCCAGACGCCGGCCGGGGTCACGAAGGTGAAGTACGGCGTCGCCACCGACCGCGCGATCGCCGGCGACTGGGACGGCAACGGCACCGACCAGGTCGGCGTCCACCGTGCGTCCGCCGGCGCGTTCCACCAGCGCCTCGACGACGGCACGACGGCCACGGTGCTCCTCGGCGACGCCGACGACCTGCCGGTCACCGGCGACTGGGACGGCGACGGAGTGACGGACCTCGGTGTCTTCGACAAGACGAGCGCCACGTTCACGCTGCGGCGCGTGGACGCGGGCGGGCAGGTGCTCATCAGCCAGCTGCCGCTCGGCGCGCCCGGGGACCTGCCGGTGGCGGGGGACTGGGACGGCGACGGGGTCACCGACATCGGCGTGTGGACGCCCGCCACCGCGACCTTCACCCAGGCGCGCGTGGACTTCTCAGCCGCTCCCGTCGCCTCGAGGTCGCAGGTGACCACGGTCCGCTTCGGCCTGCCCCGGGGCTGACCCCGGGGCAGGCCGCCGGTCTCAGGCGGGAGTGGCGCGCCCGACGAGGTGCGGCGAGCCGTCCTTCGGGTTGGTCAGCGCGAAGGTGTGTTCCCCGTCGTGCGAGCGCTCGGCGAACGCCACCGTGCCCGGCAGGAACACCGGCTTCTTGAACGCCACCTCGACGGTCACGGCGTCCGGCAACCGGTTCTCGATCGCGGCGATGCTGCGGGCCTTGGTCCACATGCCGTGGGCGATCTGGCGCGGGAAGCCCAGCGCCTTGGCGGTCAGCGGGTAGAGGTGGATCGGGTTGTGGTCACCCGACACGCTCGCGTAGGACCGGCCCAGGTCGGCCGGCAGCCGCCACTGCAGCCCGCCGGTGGGCGCGTCGGCGATCACCAGACCGGCGTCGGGCTCGCCCTCGGGCTTGCCGCCGCGGCGGAGGTAGGTCGAGGTGGACTCCCACACGACCTCGCCGCCGCTGGTCACGGTGGTCACGAAGTCGAGCAGCGCACCCTTGGCGTGCGCCCGCGGCGCCGCCACGCTCGTGGTCAGGTCGAGGACCTCACCGACCGCGATCGCCCGCCGGGCGGTGATGGAGTTCTCCAGGTGCACCATCCCGATCGCGGGGTAGGGGAACGCCGGGTCGCTCATGATCGCCATGTGCAGCGGGAAGGCCAGCATGTGCGGGTATGGGAGGGGGACGGTGTCCTTGCGCGGGAAGCCGCACACGGCGGCGTACGCATCGACGTCCGACCGGCTGGCCACGACGCCCGTGCGGTCGTAGGACAGGCCGGCGAAGCCCTGGGCGGACGCCTTCTTGACCCCGGGCAGCTGGTTGACGCCCGGCACGACAGGCAGGGCTGCCCGCAGCAGGGTGCTGAGCCCGCCGGGCTGGCCGGAGAGGTGCTTGGTCTCCATCAGGCGCCCAGCATCATCTGGCCGCAGACGCGCACGACGTTGCCGTTGACGGCCGTCGAGCCGGGGGAGGCGAACCACGCGATGGCCTCGGCCACGTCGACCGGCAGGCCGCCCTGGCTGAGCGCGTTGAGGCGCTGACCGACCTCGCGCGTCGCGAACGGCACTGCCGCGGTCATGGCGGTGATGATGAAGCCCGGCGCCACGGCGTTGATCGTGATGCCACGGCCGAGGTCGTCGGCGAGCGAGTCGACGAAGCCGATGACACCGGCCTTGGACGCGGCGTAGTTGGTCTGGCCGACGTTGCCGGCGATGCCGGCGATCGAGGCGACACCGATGATGCGGCCGTTGTCGTTGACGACCTTCTCGTCCAGCAGGACGCGGGTGATCTTCTCCGGCGCGGTGAGGTTGACGCCGATGACGCTGGACCAGCGGTCCTCGGCCATGTTGGCGAGCTTCTTGTCGCGGGTGATGCCGGCGTTGTGCACGACGATGTCGACGCCGCCGTGCTCGGTCGAGAGGTGGTGCGCGATGCGCTGCGGCGCGTCCTTGGCGGTGATGTCGAGGGTGAGGAAGTCACCGTCGAGCTCGCGCATCAGCGCCTGCAGCTCGCTGGCGGCCTGGGGTACGTCGACGCCGACGACCTTCGCACCGTCGCGGTGCAGCACCCGGGCGATCTGCTCGCCGATGCCGCGGCTCGCGCCGGTCACGAGGGCGATCTTGCCCTCGAGCGGGCGGGTCCAGTCGGCGACCGGCTCGGCCTTCTTCTCCTGGTGGGCGCCGATGCGCACGACCTGGCCGGAGACGTAGGCCGACTTGGGGGAGAGGAAGAAGCCGAGCGTCGAGGCGACGGCGTCGTCCGCACCCTCGGTGACGTAGACGAGCTGGACGGTGCCGCCCTTGCCCAGCTCCTTGCCCAGCGAGCGGGTGAAGCCCTCGAGGGCGCGCTGGGCGACCCGCTCGGAGCCCTTGACCGACTCCGGCGTGGTGCCGAGGACGACGACCCGCGGGCACGTGTCGAGGCGACGCAGCAGCGGGGTGAAGAACTCCTGGAGGGCGATCAGGCCCGCGGCGTCGGTGATGCCGGTGGCGTCGAAGACGAGCCCCTTGTAGGTCTCGCCCTCCGCCGTGGTCGAGGTCGACGCGATGCCGAGCCCGTCGAGCAGGGTGGGCAGCTGGGCGCTCAGCCGGCCGGCGCCACCGAGGACGACGGTGCCCTGGACGAGCGGCTCGCCAGCGGCGTACCGCTCGAGGCGCGTGGGGCTCGGGAGGCCGAGGTTCTTCACCAGCAGCTTGCCGATGGGAGAGGAGACGAAGCCCTGGTAACGGTCGCTCATGGGGTACTGATCCTCCGGGGAGTCAAGTGACGAAGAGACGGGGTGCAGAGAAGTTGTAACAATTGGTGTAACTCGGTGTCCACATTTCGTGATGTGGCGCTCATTGCATTCCCTGCAGGGGTGTTACGAGCAAGGATAGGAGCGCGCACTGGCACCATCTGCCGCGCAGCAGCGATTTCTCACCTCCCGCACCGGTCTTCACACACAGGAGCACACATGCAGGCCAAGACCCGCCGCGTCGCCATCATCGGCGGCAACCGGATCCCGTTCGCCCGGTCCAACACCGTCTACGGCGACGCCTCCAACCAGGAGATGCTGACCGCCGCCCTCGACGGCCTGGTCGAGCGCTTCGGGCTGCAGGGCGAGCAGCTCGGCATGGTGGCCGCGGGTGCGGTGATCAAGCACAGCCGCGACTTCAACCTGACCCGCGAGGTCGTCCTGGGCTCCAAGCTCAGCCCGCTGACCCCGGCCATCGACATGCAGATCGCCTGTGGCACCGGCCTCGCCGCCGTCACCCACATCGCCAACCTGATCGCCCTCGGCCAGATCGAGGTCGGCATCGCCGGCGGTTCCGACACCACCTCGGACGCCCCGATCGCCATCAGCGAGCGGCTGCGCAAGAAGCTGATCAAGGTCAACCAGCAGAAGGACACCAAGGGCAAGCTCAAGGTCCTGTCCTCGGTGCGTCCCGGCGACATCGGCGTCCTCCCGCCCAGCAACAACGAGCCTCGCACCGGCCTGTCGATGGGCGAGCACCAGGCCCTCACCACCCTCGAGTGGGGCATCACCCGCGAGGCGCAGGACGAGCTCGCGGCCGCCTCCCACCAGAACCTCGGCCGGTCGTGGGACGAGGGCTTCCACGACGACCTCGTGACGCCGTTCCGCGGTGTCGAGCGCGACGCCAACATGCGTCCCGACTCCACCGTCGAAAAGCTCGCCAAGCTCAAGCCGGTCTTCGGCAAGGGCGAGGCGGCCACCATGACCGCCGGCAACTCCACCCCGCTGAGCGATGGCGCCTCCACGGTGCTGCTCGCCTCGGAGGAGTGGGCCAAGGAGCGCGGCCTGCCCGTGCTGGCCTACGTCTCGGCCTACCAGTACGCCGCCGTCGACTACGTCACCGGCAACGAGGGCCTGCTGATGGCGCCGGCCTACGCGGTGGCGGAGATGCTGCAGCGCGAGGGCCTGACGCTCCAGGACTTCGACTACTACGAGATCCACGAGGCTTTCGCCTCGGTCGTGCTCTCGACCCTCAAGGCCTGGGCCGACCCGGTGTTCTGCAAGGAGCGCCTCGGCCTCGACGCCCCGCTGGGTGAGATCGACCGCACCAAGCTCAACGTCAACGGCTCCTCGCTCGCCGCGGCCCACCCGTTCGCCGCGACCGGTGGGCGCATCGTCCCCGTCGCCGCCAAGCTGCTGGACCAGAAGGGCAAGGGCCGCGCCCTGATCTCGATCTGCGCCGCCGGCGGCCAGGGCGTCGTCGCGATCCTCGAGCGCTGACGGCCGGAAAACCTCTGGAACGTTCGGTTCCCCCGCATCTGCGGGGGAACCGAACGTTCTCGTGTGTTGCAACACCCCAGAACGTTCCGACTCGCCCACGAGGTCCAGCCGTTGATAGGGTCGGCGCGATCGACATCCTTTAATGAGCCGTCCCGTGAGGCGGAGAAGGAGGTCAACGGCCATGGTGACCCACCTGCCCGACCCTCGCATCGTGCTCGACCCCGGTGACATCGCCCGGGCGCTCACCCGCATCGCCCACGAGATCCTCGAGCGCAACAAGGGCGCCGACGACCTCGTCCTCCTCGGCCTGCACACCCGCGGCGTCCCGCTCGCCCACCGGATCGCCGATCGCATCCAGTCCGTCGAGGGTGCCGCGGTCGCCGTCGGCGAGCTCGACGTCACGATGTATCGCGACGACCTGCGCAAGCAGCCCACCCGCCGGGCCCACAAGACCGTGCTCCCGGCCGGCGGCATCGACGACAAGGTCGTCGTGCTGGTCGACGACGTGCTGTTCTCCGGTCGCACGATCCGCGCCGCGCTCGACGCGCTGGCCGACCTGGGCCGACCCAGCGCCGTACGCCTCGCGGTGCTCGTGGACCGCGGCCACCGCGAGCTGCCGATCCGCGCCGACCACGTCGGCAAGAACCTGCCCAGTGCCCGCTCCGAGCGCGTGAGCGTCCGGCTGTCCGAGTCCGACGAGCTCGACGAGGTGACCATCTCGTGAAGCACCTGCTCTCGATCAACGACGTCTCCCCGGCCCAGATCCAGGAGATCTTCGAGACCGCCGCCGACATGCACGACGTGCAGAAGCGCGAGGTCAAGAAGCTCCCGGCGCTGCGCGGTCGCACGGTCATCAACATGTTCTTCGAGGACTCGACGCGCACCCGCTCGTCGTTCGAGATCGCCGGCAAGTGGCTCTCGGCCGACGTCATCAACATCTCCGCCAAGGGGTCGTCCGCCTCCAAGGGCGAGTCGCTGCGCGACACCGTGCTCACCGTCTGCGCGATGGGCGTCGACGGCCTCGTGATCCGCCACCCCGCCTCCGGAGCGGCCCAGCAGGTCTCGGAGTGGGTCGACGCCGTCGTCATCAACGCCGGCGACGGCATGCACGAGCACCCGACCCAGGCACTGCTTGACGCCTACACCCTGCAGCGGCGCCTCGGCACGCTCGAGGGCAAGCACGTCGCGATCATCGGCGACCTCACCCACAGCCGGGTGTTCCGCTCCAACGTCTTGTGCCTGACCAAGCTGGGCGCCCACGTCACCGTCGTGGCCCCGCCCACGCTGATGCCGAGCGGCATCGGCCCGTGGTCCAAGGAGGCCGGCTTCGCGACGTCCTACGACATCGACGACGTGCTGCCCGACGCCGACGCGGTGATGATGCTGCGCGTCCAGAAGGAGCGGATGTCGGGCGGCTACTTCCCGTCCGCGCGGGAGTACACCGTCGGCTACGGCCTCACCCGCGACCGCCTCCGGCTGCTCAAGCCCGATGCCCCGATCTGCCACCCCGGCCCGATGAACCGCGGCCTCGAGATCGCCGCCGACGCCGCCGACGCCGCCCAGTCGGCCGTGCTCGAGCAGGTCTCGAGCGGCCTCGCGGTGCGGATGGCCGTGCTCTACCACCTGCTTGCTGGAGAGGAGTCCTGATGGCCCTGATCATCACCGGCGCATCGGTGCTGGGCGAGAAGACCCAGGATCTGTACGTCGACGACGCGGGTCGCTTCGTCGCCGAGGCGCCCACGGGTGCCGAGACGGTCGACGCGTCAGGTCTCGTCGCCCTGCCGGGGCTGGTCGACCTGCACACCCACCTGCGCGAGCCGGGCCGGGAGGACGCCGAGACGATCCTCACCGGGTCGCGGGCCGCGGCGATGGGTGGCTTCACCGCGGTGCTGGCCATGGCCAACACGTCACCGGTGACCGACACTGCCGAGGCGGCCCTGCGGGTGTTCGACCTCGGTCGCGAGGCCGGCCTGGTCGACGTACAACCCGTCGGTGCCGTCACCAAGGGCCTGGCTGGCGAGGAGCTCGCCGAGCTCGGGCTGATGGCGCGCTCGCGGGCGCGGGTGCGGGTCTTCTCCGACGACGGCAAGTGCGTGCACGACGCGCGGGTGATGCGCCGGGCGCTGGAATACGTCAAGGCATTCGGCGGCGTCGTCTCCCAGCACGCCCAGGACCCGACGCTGGCCGGACCGGCCGCGTGCTGCCACGAGGGCGAGATCTCCGGACGGCTCGGCCTGCCCGGCTGGCCGGGCATCGCCGAGGAGGTCATCGTCGCCCGCGACGTGATGCTGGCCCGGCACACGGGTTCGCGCGTGCACGTCGCGCACGTGTCGACGGCCGGCTCGGTCGAGGTGCTGCGCTGGGCGAAGGCCCAGGGCATCGACGTGACCGCCGAGGTCACCCCGCACCACCTGATCCTCACCACCGATCTCCTCGAGGGCTACGACCCGACCTACAAGGTCAACCCGCCGCTGCGCCCGGCCGAGGACGTCGAGGCCCTCCGGGTCGCGCTCGCCGACGGCACGATCGACGCCGTCGCGACCGACCACGCCCCGCACGCCCGCCACGACAAGGAGCACGCGTTCGTCGACGCGGCCTTCGGGATGCTCGGCCTGGAGACGGCCCTCGCCGTCGTCCGCACGGCGCTGCCCGACCTGGCCTGGGCGGACGTCGCCAGGGTGATGTCGACCAACCCCGCGCGCATCGCCGGTCTGTCGGACCACGGCTCGCTGGACGTCGGCACGCCGGCGCACCTCGTGCTCGTCGACCCGGCTGCCTCGGTGGTCGTCGACCGGGCCGACTCGGTGTCGCTGTCGCGCAACAACCCCTGGCACGGCCGGTCGCTGACCTCCCGAGTGGTGCACACGGTGTACGGCGGGCGGTTCACCGTGCGCGACGGCCTCCTGCCCTGAGACCGATGCCCTCTGCCCGTTCCGGCCCGGCGGGTCTAGCGTGACCTCATGACCGAGTGGGCCGAGATCACGACCGTCGCGGAGCTGGAAGCCGTGGTGGGCACACCGGGGGAGCGGGCCGCCGGCAAGGAGCGCAGCGCGCTCACCGAGATCGATCGTGCCTGGCTGGCGGCGTCACCGTTCTGCATGCTCGCCACCGCGGACGCGGAGGGCCGCTGCGACGCCAGCCCGAAGGGCGACCCCGCGGGCCAGCTCGTGCACGTCCTCGACGAGCAGACCATCGCGCTGGCCGAGCGGCCCGGCAACAGGCGGGTGGACGGCTACCGCAACGTCATCGTCAACCCCTACGTCGGGCTCAACTTCGTGATCCCCGGACGCGCCGACACCCTGCGCATCAACGGCCGGGCCCGGCTGGTCACCGACGCCCCGTTCTTCGACGAGCTCGCGGTGCGCGCACGCCGCCCGATCCTGGCCCTCGTCGTCGAGATCGAGACGATCTTCTTCCACTGCGGCAAGGCGTTCCTGCGCTCCCAGCTCTGGGACCCGGAGACCTGGGCCCCCGAGGCGCTCGTGCCGCGGCGGGCTGTCATCGCCCAGGAGCTCGAGCCGCAGCCCGACAAGACGCTCGCTGAGCTCGACGACTACTACCGGCCGGAGAACTACGCGAAGGGCCTCTACTGATGGCGGTCCCGCGTTTCTGCATCTTCGTCGCATGACCCACCACCTCACCCGGGCCGACGCACGGCGCATCTCGGTCGTGGCCCAGCTGCTGTCGGGGGAGAGACCGACCGACTTCGACGACATGGTCGCCCACCTGACGCTGCTGCAGGCGGAGCCGACGGCGGCGGTCGCGCCCAGCGCGCAGGTCGTCACCTGGACGCGGCTCGGTCAGCGAAGCCGGCCGCACGACGTCGACGAGGCCGTCGCCGACGGCTCGCTGATCGAGCTGCACTCCATGCTCCGCCCGGCCTCCGACCTGAGGCTCTACCGCGCCGAGATGGCCGCCTGGCCCGGGCAGGGGGACCTGAAGGAGTGGCAGGTCGACGTACGCGACTGGGTCGAGGCCAACGACGACACCCGCCGCGACATCCTCGACAAGCTCGAGGACGAGGGACCGCTCACCGCGAAGTCGTTCCCGGACACCACGCTCGTGCCGTGGGAGTCGAGCGGCTGGAACAACGACCGCAACGTGCGGATGCTCCTGGACCGGATGGTGGAGCGCGGCGAGATCGCCCCGGTCGGCCACGACGGTCGCGACAAGCTGTGGGACCTGGCCGAGCGGGTCTATCCGGACGAGCCGGTCGTGCCCCTCGCGGAGGCGATGGAGATCCGGGCCCGCCGGCGGCTGCGCTCACTCGGCATCGCACGGGGCAGGGCCGCGGTGGCACCGAACGAGCCGAACGACGTCGGCGAGGTGGGGGAGCCAGCGGTGATCGAGGGCGTGCGCGGGGCGTGGCGCGTGGACCCGACCTACCTCGACGTCGAGCTGGTGCCGCGCGTCGCACTGCTCTCGCCCCTCGACCGGCTGATCTTCGACCGCAAGCGGATGGCGGAGATCTTCGAGTTCGACTACCAGCTCGAGATGTACAAGCCCAAGGCCAAGCGCCGCTGGGGCTACTGGACCCTGCCGATCCTCGACGGCGACCGCCTCGTCGGGAAGGTCGACGCGACGGCCGACCGCCAGGGCGGAGTGTTCGTGGTCAACGCCGTCCATGAGGACGAGCCGTTCTCGGCGGAGCGGACCGAGGGCGTCCGCGACGAGCTCACTGCGCTGGCGACCTGGCTCAATCTCGAGCTGGTCCGGACCGAAAAAGATGTGCCTCCACGGCGGACCTGACTCGCGCCGACTGCGGCTGGAGTCCGTCAGCGACGCTTCTGCACGCTGACGTGGTTGTGGGCGCCGACGACCTTGGTGGCGGTGCGCCCAGCGGCCACGGTGACCGTGTTGGCGTCACCACGGACCCGCAGCCGGTCGAGCCGGCGGTGGGTCACCGCGTTCTCGTCGCCGATGACGCGGGTCCGGAAGCCGCGGCGCACGTCCACGACATTGTCGGTGCCGGCGACGACGAGGACGTGAGTGCGGTCTGCGGTCAGGGACGTGCCGTCGGCCCGAGCGGTGACGCCCTCGACGAGCCCCGTGACGGCGGCCGAGGATCCGGTGCCGGTCATGGACAGTGCCTTCGCGGACGTCATCGCCACGGCGCTGCTGCTCCCGGTGATCTCGACCAGGATCTGCGTCTTGGCAGTGACCGTCGTGTTCTCGCCGCTGACGACGAGGCGAGTCGCGGTCGACATGGTCACCGTCGCGTTGTCGGCCTCGACGAAGACGATGCCGCAGGCGCCGATGAGCTCGTAGTGCGTGTTGTCCGCGGTCAGCACGACCTCGTCGCTGATGCAGCTGACGCGAGTCGGGAGGGCTGCGTCGGCCGACACCGGAGCGAGCAGGAGGGCGGCGGGCGCGACAAGGGCAGCCGCGATGCGAGCGAGAGTGCGGGGCATGAGGACCTCCGTCAGGTGGCACCGACGTACTGCCGGTATCCCACCACCCTGCACCCTTCTCGGGCCGTTCCCCGCTTCCTGTCGACGTGGTCTCGGACACACTCGTGCTGGCGTGCAGTCTCCCACCACGCTGATAGGGTCGGCATCGCTCGAACATCCTTTAACGATCCGTCCTGTGAGGCGGAGAAGGAGGTACGGCGTTGCCTTCTCGCGCGCCCGCACTGCTCGTCCTCGAGGACGGTCGGTCTTTCACCGGATATGCCTTTGGCGCCGAGGGGGAGACCTTCGGCGAAGCAGTCTTCTCCACCGGCATGACCGGCTACCAGGAGACCCTCACCGATCCCAGCTACCACCGGCAGGTCGTCGTGATGACGGCCCCGCATGTCGGCAACACCGGGATGAACGACGAAGACCCGGAGTCCCACAAGATCTGGGTCGCCGGCTACGTCGTCCGCGATCCCGCCCGCGTGCCGTCCAACTGGCGCTCGCAGCGCACCCTGGACGACGACCTGCGTGAGCAGGGTGTGGTCGGCATCTGCGACGTCGACACCCGCGCGCTGACTCGTCACCTGCGTGAGCGCGGCGCCATGCGCGTCGGCATCTCCAGCACCGAGACCGACGCCCGCAAGCTGCTGGCGCGCGTGCTCGAGTCCGGCGAGATGGCGGGCGCCAACCTCAGCGAGGCGGTGTCGACGAAGGAGGCCTACGTCGTGCCCGCGGTCGGTGAGAAGCGCTTCACCGTCGCCGCGGTCGACCTGGGCATCAAGGCCAACACCCCGCGGATGATGGCCGAGCGCGGCATCGAGGTGCACGTGCTGCCCGCGACCTCCACGATCGAGGACGTCCTCGCCGTCAGCCCCGACGGGCTCTTCTTCTCCAACGGTCCCGGCGACCCGGCGGCCACGACCGGTCAGGTCGAGCTGCTCAAGTCCGCCCTCGAGCGCGACGTCCCCTACTTCGGCATCTGCTTCGGCAACCAGCTGTTCGGCCGCGCGCTGGGCTTCGGCACCTTCAAGCTCAAGTACGGCCACCGCGGGATCAACCAGCCCGTCATGGACCGCACCACCGGCAAGGTCGAGGTCACCGCCCACAACCACGGCTTCGCGGTCGACGCTCCCCTCGAGGGATCGACGACGACGCCGTACGGCGAAGCGACCGTGAGCCACGTCTGCCTCAACGACGACGTGGTCGAGGGACTCGAGCTCCGCGACGAGCAGGGGAAGCTGAAGAGCTTCTCGGTGCAGTACCACCCCGAGGCAGCAGCCGGCCCGCACGATGCGGCCTACCTCTTCGACCGGTTCATCACCCTCATGGAAGGGACGGCCTGACATGCCGAAGCGCGACGACATCAAGTCCGTCCTGGTCATCGGCTCCGGGCCGATCATCATCGGGCAGGCCTGCGAGTTCGACTACTCCGGCACCCAGGCGTGCCGGGTCCTGATGGCCGAGGGGATCCGGGTCATCCTGGTCAACTCCAACCCGGCCACAATCATGACCGACCCCGAGTTCGCGGACGCGACCTACATCGAGCCGATCACGGCGGAGTACGTCGAGAAGGTCATCGCCAAGGAGCGCCCCGACGCGCTGCTGGCGACCCTCGGCGGCCAGACCGCGCTCAACTGCGCGATCGACCTCGACAAGGCCGGCGTCCTGGAGAAGTACGGCGTCGAGCTGATCGGCGCCAGCATCGAGGCCATCGACCGCGGGGAGAACCGCGAGATCTTCAAGAAGATCGTCGACGAGCTCGGCGGCGAGAGCGCGCGCAGCGTGGTCTGCCACTCGATGGACGACCTGCTCGCGGCTGTCGACGAGCTCGGCTACCCGATGGTGGTGCGCCCCTCCTTCACGATGGGCGGCACCGGCTCCGGCATGGCCTACAACGAGGAGGACCTGCGCCGCATCGGTGGCGGCGGCCTCGCGGCCTCCCCGACCAGCGAGGTGCTCCTCGAGGAGTCGATCATCGGCTGGAAGGAGTACGAGCTCGAGGTCATGCGCGACACCGCGGACAACGTGGTGATCATCTGCTCGATCGAGAACCTCGACCCGATGGGCGTGCACACCGGCGACTCGATCACGGTCGCGCCGGCGATGACGCTCACCGACCGCGAATACCAGGCGATGCGCGACATGGCCATCGGGATCATCCGCAGCGTCGGCGTCGACACCGGCGGCTGCAACATCCAGTACGCCGTGAACCCCGAGGACGGTCGCCTGATCGTCATCGAGATGAACCCGCGTGTCTCCCGCTCGAGCGCGCTGGCCTCCAAGGCGACCGGCTTCCCGATCGCCAAGATCGCGGCCAAGGTCGCGATCGGCTACACCCTCGACGAGATCCGCAACGACATCACCCAGGAGACCCCGGCCTCCTTCGAGCCCTCGCTCGACTACGTCGTGGTCAAGGTCCCGCGCTTCGCGTTCGAGAAGTTCGTGGGCGCCGACACCACCCTGACCACCCACATGAAGAGCGTCGGCGAGGCGATGGCCATCGGCCGCAACTTCACCGAGTCGCTGCAGAAGGCGCTGCGCTCCCTCGAGAGCAAGGGCGCGATCTTCGACTTCGCCTCGCCCGTGGGCGACAAGGCCGAGCTGCTGGAGAAGTCCAAGATCCCGACCGATGGACGCCTGCGCACCGTGATGGACTCCATCCGCGCCGGCGCCACGGCCGAGGAGGTCTTCGAGGCCACCAAGATCGACCCGTGGTTCGTCGACCAGCTGTTCTTGATCAAGGAGGTCGCCGACGACCTCGCGGCCGCCGTCGAGCTCGACCACGAGACGCTGCGCACCGCCAAGCGCCACGGCTTCTCCGACGCGCAGATCGCGGCCATCCGCGGCCTGCGCGAGGACGTCGTGCGCGGGGTGCGCCAGGCGCTCGGCCTGCGCCCGGTCTACAAGACGGTCGACACCTGCGCCGCCGAGTTCGCGGCGCAGACGCCCTACCACTACTCGTCCTACGACGAGGAGACCGAGGTCCAGCCGCGGGCCGAGGGCAAGGAAGCCGTCATCATCCTGGGCAGCGGGCCCAACCGGATCGGCCAGGGGATCGAGTTCGACTACTCCTGCGTCCACGCCAGCATGGCGCTGAGCGAGGCCGGCTACGAGACGATCATGGTCAACTGCAACCCCGAGACCGTCTCGACCGACTACGACACCTCCGACCGGCTCTACTTCGAGCCGCTCACCCTGGAGGACGTGCTCGAGATCGTCCACGCCGAGCAGCAGGCCGGCCCGATCGCGGGCGTCATCTGCCAGCTCGGTGGCCAGACCCCGCTGGGGCTGGCGCAGGGCCTGGCTGACGCCGGCGTCAAGATCGTCGGCACCCAGCCCGAGGCGATCGACCTCGCGGAGGAGCGCGGTGCCTTCGGCCGCGTGCTCGTCGAGGCCGGGCTGCCCGCCCCCAAGCACGGCATGGCGACGTCGTACGCCGACGCGAAGCGCATCACCGACAGCATCGGCTACCCCGTGCTGGTCCGCCCATCCTACGTCCTGGGTGGACGCGGCATGGAGATCGTCTACGACGACGACCGCCTGCGCTCCTACATCGACAGCGCCACCGAGATCAGCCCCGAGCGGCCGGTCCTCGTCGACCGGTTCATCGACGACGCGATCGAGATCGACGTCGACGCGATCTTCGACGGCGAGGAGCTCTTCCTCGGCGGCGTGATGGAGCACATCGAGGAGGCCGGCATCCACTCCGGCGACTCGTCGTGCGCGCTGCCGCCGATCACCTTGGGCTCCTCCGAGATCCAGCGGATCCGCCAGGCGACCGAGGCGATCGCCCGGGGCGTCGGGGTCCGGGGTCTGCTCAACATCCAGTTCGCGCTCGGCTCCGACGTGCTCTACGTCCTCGAGGCCAACCCGCGGGCGTCGCGGACCGTTCCGTTCGTCTCCAAGGCCACCGGCACCCCGCTGGCCAAGGCGGCGGCGCGGGTGATGCTCGGTGAGTCGATCGCCGACCTGCGCGCCGTGGGCCTGCTGCCCGAGCGCGACGGCGGCGACCTCCCCGAAGGTGCGCCGATCGCGGTGAAGGAGGCCGTGATGCCGTTCAACCGGTTCAAGACCCCCGACGGCCGCAACGTCGACACCGTGCTCGGCCCGGAGATGAAGTCGACCGGCGAGGTGATGGGCTTCGACGCCGACTTCGGCACCGCCTTCGCCAAGGCCCAGACGGCCTCCTACGGCTCGCTGCCCACCAGTGGCCGGGTCTTCGTCTCGGTCGCCAACCGCGACAAGCGCAACATGATCTTCCCGATCAAGGTGCTGGCCGAGCGCGGCTTCGAGATCCTCGCCACCGCCGGCACCGCCGGGGTGCTGCGTCGCAACGGCGTCAAGGTCACCACCGTCCGCAAGTACCACGAGGGCGAGGGCCCCCATGGGGAGAAGACGACCGTCCAGCTGATCCGCGACGGCGACATCGACCTCGTCATCAACACGCCCTACTCCACCGGCGGCTCGGCCCGCCTCGACGGCTACGAGATCCGCACGGCCGCGGTGGGCGCCAACATCCCGTGCATCACGACGATCCAGGGCCTGGGCGCCGCGGTGCAGGGCATCGAGGCGCTCGCGGCCGGCGAGATCGGCGTACGCAGCCTCCAGGACTGGAACAAGGCCGGAAAGATCGAGGCGTGACGGCGCTGATGGGCCGGCCCTACCGACTGCTGTTCGACCATGTGCTGACCCGGACCGATCCGGAGCGCGCCCATCACGCCGCGTTCGCGGCGATCCGGGCGGCTGCGCCGGTGACGACACGGCTGCCGCAGCGCAGCAACCGACCGGTCACGGCGATGGGGCTTGAGTTCGCCCACCCGCTGGGGCTGGCCGCCGGCTTCGACAAGAACGCCGTGGGCATCGACGCGCTCGGCGGCCTCGGCTTCGGCCACGTCGAGATCGGCACCGTCACGGGGGAGCCGCAGTCCGGCAACCCGCCCAAGCGGCTGTTCCGGCTGCCCGCCGACGGTGCGGTCATCAACCGGATGGGCTTCAACAACGACGGCGCCGAGGTCGTGGCCGCGCGCCTCGAGGCGCGCGGGCGGCGACCCGGTCCGGTCCTCGGGGTGAACATCGGCAAGACCAAGGTCGTGCCCGAGGAGGACGCGGTCGCCGACTACGAGAAGAGCACCCGCCTGCTCGCGCCGCACGCCGACTACCTCGTCGTCAACGTCAGCTCGCCCAACACCCCGGGACTGCGCGACCTGCAGGCCGTGGAGAAGCTCGAGCCCCTGCTGATCGCGGTGCGGGAGGAGGCCGATCGCCACACGGCCGACCGGGTGCCGCTGCTGGTCAAGATCGCACCCGACCTCAGTGACGACGACGTGCTCGCCGTTGCCGACCTCGCCGTCGCCCTCGGGCTCGACGGGGTCATCGCCACCAACACCACGATCAGCCGCGACGGGCTGAGGAGCGACCCCGACGCCGTCGCCGCGATCGGTGCCGGCGGGCTGTCCGGCCGACCGCTGACCGCACGCGCCAACGACGTGATGCGCGCCCTGCGGGCGCGCGTGGGCGACGACCTGACCCTGATCGGCGTCGGTGGCATCACCACGCCCGACGACGCCCGGGAACGACTCGCGGCCGGTGCCACGCTGCTGCAGGGCTACACCGCCTTCATCTACGAGGGTCCCTGGTGGCCGCGGACCATCGTGAGCGCCCTTGGCTGAGGCGCCCCGGCCCGGGCAGGGCCCCCTTCACGTCACCGGCGAGGTGCTGGCGACGAAGAAGGCGGGTGCCTACCGGCACCTCACGATCACGGCTCCCGGGATCCCGCAGCGGTTCCGGGCCGGCAACTTCGTGGCCGTGGACGCCGGCGAGGGCCGCCTCGCCCGGCGGGCGCTGTGGATCCACCGCGTCAAGGAGTCCGGCGCGTTCGGCCCGACCCTCGACGTGGTCGTCGACGCCACCGGCCCCGGGACGACGTGGCTGGCGGACCGCCCGGTGGGCGCCAGGCTCGCGATCACCGGACCGCTCGGTCGTCCCTTCGCCCTGCCGCGCGAGCCGGTCGCCTGCGTGCTGGTCGGCGTCGCCCACGGCGCTGCTCCGCTGTTCCCACTGGCCGAGCGGCTGCGCGAGCGTGGCTGTGCGGTCAACCTCGTCGTCGCTGCGCCGGACGAGGCCCACCTCCTCTCGGCGCTGGAGGCGCGGCGTTCGGCCCGGGCCGTCACCGTGATCACCGGCGACGGCTCCGTCGGTGTGCGCGGCGCCGTACCCTCCCAGATCGCGGAGATCCTCGAGCGCGCGGACGCCGACGTCGTCTATGCCGTCGGGCCCCGGGACGTGCTGCGTGCCGTCGCGGGCGCGGCGGAGGCCCGCGGCGCCTGGAGCCAGGTGGCACTGGAGACACCGATGCCGTGCGGCACCGGACTGTGCCAGGGCTGCCCGGTCCCCGTGATCGCCGAGGACGGTGCGTCCCGGATGGTCCGCGGCTGCGTCGACGGTCCCGTCTTCCGCGGCGACCGGCTCGACTGGGAGGCACTCGGATGAGCACGTTTCCCGGCCCCGTGATGGTCGCGAGCGGGTGCGGAGGCACCGGTCGCGAGCTGGCCGCCTACGCCGATCTCGTCGGCCTCGACCTCGTGACCCGTTCGATCACCCTCGACCCCCGTTCCGGCGGGCCGTCGCCCCGCATCGTCGAGACGCCCAGCGGGCTCGTCAACGCGATCGGCCTGCAGAACCCCGGGCTGGAGCACTTCCTGGCCACCGAGCTGCCCTGGCTGGTGCGTGCGGGCGTGCGCGTCTTCGTCTCGATCGCGGGCTCGTCGATGGGGGAGTACGCCGACCTGGCTCGTCGCCTCAGCCGCGCGCCCGGCGTCGCGGGACTCGAGATCAACATCGGCGCCCCCGACCAGGTCGGCGAGGACCTGTTCGACGTGCGCGAGCCCTACCACGCAGCCAGCGTCGTGGCCGCCGTCCGGCGGGAGTTCCCGGGCGACCTGCCGGTGCTGGCCAAGCTGCGCCCGGACCTGTCGCGGATCGTCGAGGGGGCCCGTGGGGTGACCGACGCCGGTGCCACCGCCGTCGTCATCGGCAACGCGGTGCCCGCGGCCATGCCCGACGGGCGGCCGGGGGGACTCAGCGGGCCCGCCATCGGCCCGATCGCGCTGCGCTGCGTGGCCGCGGTGACGGCGGAGCTCCCCGACGTGGCGGTGATCGGCGGTGGCGGCATCAGCAGCGTCGACGACGCCCGCCGCTTCCTCGACCTCGGGGCGCGTGCCGTGCAGATCGGCACCGCCCTGTTGCATGATCCGACAACGGTGGCGCGGGTCCGCGCCGCCCTGACCCGAGAAGAGGACGCTCCATGAGGTTCGGCGCCCGCCTGCACCACGCCATGACCACCCGCGGGAGGCTGTGCGTCGGCATCGACCCCCACTCCTCGCTGCTGCACGAGTGGGGCCTCGACGACGACGTCGCCGGCCTGGAGCGGTTCGCCCTCACCGTGGTCGAGGCGGTGGCGCCGCACGTGAGCGTCGTGAAGCCGCAGAGCGCGTTCTACGAGCGGTTCGGCTCGCGCGGGGTCGCCGTGCTGGAGCGCGTGATCGCCGAGTCCCGCGCCGCCGGTGCGCTGGTCCTGCTCGACGTCAAGCGCGGCGACATCGGGTCGACCAGCCAGGCCTACGCAGACGCCTACCTCGACCCCGCCTCACCACTGGCCAGCGACGCGATCACCGCGAGCCCCTTCCTCGGCGTCGGCTCGATCGACCCGATGATCGAGACCGCTCGCCGGCACGACGCCGGCGTCTTCGTGCTGGCCCTGACCTCCAACAAGGAGGGCCCGGAGGTCCAGCATGCTCGCAGCGGGGACGCCACCGTCGCCGGCACGGTGCTCGCCCACCTGGCCCACCTCAACGCCGACGCGACGCCGCTGGGCGACTTCGGTGCCGTCATCGGCGCCACCATCGGCAGCACCGACGAGCGGCTCGACTTCAACGGCCCGGTGCTCGCACCCGGCTTCGGCGCCCAGGGCGGAACCGTCGCCGACCTGCAGCGGATCTTCGGGGCCAACGCCCGCAACGTGCTGCCGAGCTCCTCGCGCGAGGTGCTCTCGGCCGGCCCCGACCGGACCGCCCTGCGCGACGCCGCCCTGCGCGGCAACGACGCCGTCGCGGCCCTGGGCGACGCATGAGGAGCCCGCTCGCGCTGGTCGTGGCCGCTGCCCTGCTGAGCGGCTGCGGCGGCGACGCCACGAGTGACTACTGCGAGACCGTCAAGGAGCACCAGGTCGAGCTCAGCGACATCGCGGCCAGCACCGAACCCGGCGCGATCTTCGGGGTCCTCGACGCATATCGGGACCTGCGCGACGCCTCGCCACGTGATCTTCGCGACGAATGGAGCCAGGTGATCGGCCGTCTCGAGGCCTTGGAGGCCGCTCTCGACGCTGCCGGCGTCGACCCGTCGACGTACGACCCGAAGACCACGCTGAAGTCGTTGCCGGCCGAGGAACGCTCCGCAATCCAAGGCGCGGCGCGGGATCTGGGCGACGAGCGGGTGGTCGCGGCGATGGCCGGAATCGAGCAGCAGGCCCTCGATGTGTGCAAGGCGCCGCTGAGCCAGTAGCCCGTCGGGGCCCGTGAGACGGACCCGCGGCCGATTGCTTGCCGAGTCGCACTCTGACTAGATTGACGCCGACGCCCAGCCCGCCCGACAGAGGAACCGATTCGTGGCCTTGCCCCCACTCACGCCCGCGCAACGCCAGGCCGCCCTCGACAAGGCCGCGGCCTCTCGCCGGGAGCGTGCCGAGGTGAAGAACCGCCTCAAGAACTCCGGAGCGTCGATCGTCGACGTCCTGCGTGAAGGCCGGGAGAACGAGGTCATCGGCAAGATGCGTGTCGTCGAGCTGCTGCAGTCGATGCCAGGCCTCGGCAAGGTCCGCGCCAAGCAGGTCATGGAGCGCCTCAGCATCGCCGAGAGCAGGCGGGTCCGGGGCCTCGGCATCAAGCAGGTCGCTGCGCTGGAGCGCGAGTTCGGCCCGCAAGAGCCGTCTTGACCACCCATCCCGCATCCCAGCCCTCGCGCCTGATCGTGCTCGCCGGCCCGACCGCCGTCGGCAAGGGCACCGTGGCCGCGGAGGTCCGCCGCCACCACCCCGAGGTCTGGATCTCGGTCTCCGCCACCACGCGCACGCCGCGACCGGGCGAGGAGAACGGCGTCCACTACTGGTTCGTCTCCGACGAGGACTTCGACGCCATGGCCGAGCGCGGTGACCTGCTCGAGTGGGCGGTCGTGCACGGCATGCACCGCTACGGCACGCCGCGGGGGCCGGTCGAGCTCGCGCTCGCCAGCGGTCACCCCGCGATGCTGGAGATCGACCTGCAGGGCGCCCGTCAGGTCCGCACGACGATGCCGGAGGCGCTGTTCGTCTTCCTGGCGCCCCCGTCGTGGGAGGAGCTCGAGCGTCGACTGGTCGGCCGCGGCACCGAGACGGCGGCCGAGCGCGAGCGCCGCCTCGAGACCGCGAGGGTCGAGCTGGCCGCCGAGAGCGAGTTCGACGTCACCGTGGTGAACCACGAAGTTCACGCTGCTGCCGAGGAGTTGGTAGCCTTGATGAGGGTCGACGCTCCGGATCAGTCCTCTGATCATTCTTGAGCCTCGACCGACCATCTCTTCGACTCTGTGAGGCTCTAGCTGTGTCAGCCCCCAACATCGCCGCCGAGGGCGTGACCAACCCCTCGATCGACGACCTGCTCACCAAGACCGACAGCAAGTACAAGCTGGTCCTCTACAGCGCCAAGCGTGCTCGTCAGATCAACGCCTACTACTCCCAGCTGGGCGAGGGCCTGCTCGAGTACGTCGGCCCGCTCGTGGACACCCACGTTCAGGAGAAGCCGTTGTCGATCGCGCTGCGCGAGATCAACGACGACCTGCTCACCTGCGAGGACGTCGACCCCGCCGAGCTCGCCGCCGAGGAGGCCGCTGCTGCGGCTGCCCGCGCCGAGGCGCAGGCGCAGTTCAACGCTGCCGAGTGACGTGTGACCACTGAGTCTGACGAGGCCGTGTCCCCTGAGGGGGCGCGGCCTCGCGCTCGTTCTGCTCGGGTCGTCCTCGGGGTCAGCGGAGGCATCGCCGCCTACAAGGCCTGCGAGCTGCTGCGCCGCTTCACCGAGTCCGGGCACGACGTGACCGTGGTGCCCACGGCGGCCGCCCTGGAGTTCGTCGGCGCGCCGACCTGGGCCGCGCTGTCCGGCAAGCCCGTCTCGAGCGAGGTCTGGACCGACGTCCACGCCGTGCCCCACGTCCACATCGGCCAGGGCGCCGACCTCGTCGTGGTGGCGCCGGCAACCGCAGACCTGATGGCGAAGGCCGCGCACGGCCTGGCCGACGACCTGCTCACCAACACCCTGCTCACCGCCCGCTGCCCGCTCGTGTTCGCGCCCGCGATGCACACCGAGATGTGGGAGCACCCCGCCACGGTGGCCAACGTCTCCACGCTGCGCGCCCGCGGTGCGATCGTGATCGAGCCCGCCGAGGGCCGCCTCACCGGCAAGGACACCGGCAAGGGCCGGCTGCCCGACCCGCTCGAGATCTTCGACATCGCCCTCGACGTGCTCGATCGCGGAGTCGTGGAGCCCGACCTGGCCGGTCGCCACGTCGTCGTGAGCGCCGGAGGCACCCGCGAGTACCTCGACCCGGTGCGCTTCCTCGGCAACCGCTCGTCCGGCCTGCAGGGCTATGCCCTCGCCCGCGCCGCGGCCGCCCGGGGAGCCGAGGTCACCCTCGTCGCGGCCAACGTCGCGCTGCCCGACCCCGCCGGGGTCAAGGTCGTGCCGGTCGAGACGACCGCGCAGCTCCACGACGCCGTCGTCTCCGCAGCCTCCTCCGCGGACGCGGTCGTGATGGCCGCGGCACCGGCCGACTTCCGGCCGACGTCGGTCAGCGAGGACAAGATCAAGAAGGCCGAGGATGGTTCCTCGCCGACGATCGAGCTCGAGCAGAACCCCGACATCCTCAAGGAGATCTCGCAGCACCGTCTCCGCGAGGGCTCGGTGATCGTCGGGTTCGCCGCCGAGACCGGTGACGCCACCGGGACGGTGCTCGAGCTCGGCCGCGCCAAGCTGGCCCGCAAGGGCTGCGACCTGCTCGTGGTCAACGACGTCAGCGGGGGAGCGGTCTTCGGCAGCCCGGACAACGAGGCCGTCATCCTGGGTGCCGACGGCGGCACCGTCGAGGTCCCCCACGGCACCAAGCGTGCGCTCGCCCAGGTCATCTGGGACGAGGTCGCGCGTCGATTCGACCCCTGAGACGGCCGTCCCGCATAGTGGGCGATCGCTATCGTGGACCCATGCCTGCGCGCCAACCGCGTCGGTCGCACCGCACCCTTGAGAAACCCTGAATAACCCTGACAGGAGCACCGCTGTGGCTGGACGCCTCTTCACCTCGGAGTCTGTGACCGAGGGTCACCCGGACAAGATCGCTGACCAGATCAGCGACACCGTCCTGGACTACCTGATGGAGAACGACGCCGACAAGGAAAACCTGCGCGTCGCGGTCGAGACCCTCCTGACCACCGGCCTCGTCGTCGTGGCGGGCGAGGTGCGCACCAACGCCTACGCCCCGGTCGCCGACCTGGTCCGCAAGAAGATCCTCGAGATCGGCTACGACTCCTCCGACAAGGGCTTCGACGGCACCACCTGTGGCGTCCAGGTCGCCATCGGCGCCCAGTCGGCCGACATCGCCGCCGGCGTCGACCAGGGCCACGAGGCGCGCGTCGGCTCGTCCGAGGACGACCTCGACAAGCGCGGTGCCGGCGACCAGGGCCTGATGTTCGGCTACGCCTGCGACGACACCCCCGAGCTGATGCCGCTGCCGATCATGATCGCCCAGCGCCTCGCCCAGACGCTGACCGAGGTCCGCAAGAACGGCACGCTCGCCTACCTCCGTCCCGACGGCAAGACCCAGGTGACGATCGCCTACGACGAGGACGACCGTCCCGTCCGCATCGACACCGTCGTGCTCTCGACCCAGCACGCCGAGGACGTCGAGCACGCCACCCTCGAGGCCGACATCAAGAAGCACGTGATCGACCCCGTGCTCGCGACGTTCGACATCCCCTCCGAGGGCTACCGCATGCTCGTCAACCCGACCGGCAAGTTCGTCGTCGGTGGCCCGATGGGTGACGCCGGCCTGACCGGTCGCAAGA
>NZ_CM001852.1:2211329-2231186 GCF_000389985.1 Nocardioides sp. CF8 | reverse complement strand
CCTACGGCGGCATGGCTCGCCACGGTGGCGGCGCGTTCTCCGGCAAGGACCCCTCGAAGGTCGACCGCTCGGCCGCCTACGCCATGCGCTGGGTCGCCAAGAACGTCGTGGCCGCCGGGCTCGCCCGTCGCTGCGAGGCCCAGGTCGCCTACGCCATCGGCAAGGCCGCCCCCGTGGGTGTCTTCATCGAGACCTTCGGCACCGGCATCGTCCCCGACGAGGCCATCCAGCAGGCCGTCCTCGAGGTCTTCGACCTGCGACCCGCCGCGATCATCCGCGACCTCGACCTGCTCCGCCCGATCTACGCCAAGACCGCGGCGTACGGACACTTCGGTCGCGAGCTGCCCGAGTTCACGTGGGAGACCACCGACCGCGCCGAGAAGCTCAAGGCTGCCGCCGGCGCCTGAGAGGTTCTTTGATGCAGGAGTCCCCGCTTAGGCGGGGACTCCCGCACAGACAGGCCGTTGCAACGGCCAAGAGGCGCAAGAGTTGGCCAACCAGTTGGCCGCTCCGGGCATTGTCGGTGGCCGCTGATTGAATGCGCCCCATGACCAACCACGAGGCCGGGACAGCGGACATGCTGCCCGGCCTGCGTGCGTCCGTGACCGACGCGAAGGCCAAGGCCGCGGCGACGCGGGCGCGCAAGGCCGCGGAGTTCGAGCCCGCCGAGGTCGATCCCGTGGCGCGGGTGCTGGTCGACGTCCCGCTCGCCCATCTCGACCGCCCGTTCGACTATGCCGTGCCCGCCAAGGACGCAGCCACGGCCGTGCCCGGAGCGCGGGTCAAGGTGCGCTTCGCCGGCCAGGACGTCGACGGGTTCGTGCTCGAGCGCGGGGCCACCAGCGACCACCACGGCCGCCTGCAGCCCCTGCGACGCGTCGTGAGCGCGGAGCCGGTCCTGCATCCCGAGGTGGCTGCGCTGACGGCCGGCATCGCAGAGCGGTACGCCGGTGCGCGAGCCGACGTCCTGCGGCTGGCCGTGCCGCCGCGGCACGCCGCCACGGAGAAGGAGCCCACGCCGCCGAGCCCGACCACGACCGCCACGCCCGATCCGGAGGCGTGGCAGCACGTCGTGCACGGAGCGACGTTCCTCGCCCATCTCGGCGCCGGGGCAGCGCCCCGCGCGGTGTGGACCGCCGCTCCCGGCGAGGACTGGCCGGCGATGTTGGCGCACGGCGTCGCCGCAACGCTCGCCAGCGACCGGGGGTCGCTGATCTGCGTTCCCGACCAGCGCGACGCCGAGCGGGTCTCGTCGGCGCTCGACGCCGTCCTCGGCCCCGACCAGCACGTCGTGCTGACCGCTGAGGCAGGTCCTGCGAAGCGCTACCGCGAGTTCCTGGCGGTGTCGAGGGGCGCACGCAGGGTCGTGGTCGGGACCCGCTCGGCGGCGCTCGCGCCGGTGCACGACCTGGGCCTGGTGGTGATCTGGGACGACGGGGACGACCTGCACGCAGAGCCGCGGGCGCCGTACCCCCACGTCCGGGAGGTGCTCGCGATGCGCGCTGCCCAGCAGGGGACAGCGATGCTCGTCGCGGGGTTCGCCCGCACCTGCGAGAGCCTGCTGCTGCTCCGCAGCGGCTGGGCCCACGAGCTCGCATCCGACCGGGCCGTCGTCCGTGCGCGGGCCCGGGTCGACGTGGTGCCGGCCGAGGACCGGGCGGTCGGCTCGCGGGTGCCACGGGCGGCCTACGAGGTCATCCGTGAGGGCCTGACGAGCGGGCCCGTCCTGGTGCAGACCCCGCGGGCCGGCTATGCCCCCTCGCTCGCGTGCGAGCGCTGCCGCACCCCCGCCCGCTGCGCGGCCTGTGCCGGGCCGCTGGTGCTGACCGGACCGACCACACCTCCGACCTGTCGGTGGTGCGGGACGGCCGACCCCGCGTGGGCGTGCCGGGAGTGCGGACACCGCGGGCTCCGGGCTCCGGTGCGCGGCGAGGCGCGCACGGCCGAGGAGCTGGGTCGCTCCTTCGCCGGCACCACGATCCGCAGCTCGAGCAGCGACCGGGTGCTCGCCGGCGTCTCGAGCCGCCCCGACATCGTCGTCGCGACGGTGGGGGCCGAGCCGCCCGCCGACGGTGGCTACGCCGCCGTCGTCATCCTCGACACCTGGCTGACCGTGGCCCGCGAGGACCTGCGTGCCAACGAGGAGGCCCTGCGCCGCTGGCTCGGCGCCGCCGGCCTGGTCCGGCCCGGGGGACGGGTGGTCGTCGTCGGCGACCCGGCCCTGCCGGTCCTGCAGGCCCTGGTGCGCTGGGACCCCGCAGGCTTCGCCGAGCGCGAGCTGGCCGACCGGTCCCAGACCCACCTGCCGCCTGCTGCCCGGCTTGCGACGATCACGGGGGAGCCGGGCCCGCTCGACGATGCGCTGACGCTGCTCGACCTGCCGGAGGTGGCCGACCTGCTGGGGCCGGTGCCCGTGGGCAACGCCAGGGACGAGCAGCGCGCCGTGATACGTGTGCCGCTCGCCTCCGGACCCGCGTTGACGGCTGCGCTGGGAGAGCTCCAGCGCGTGCGGAGCGCCCGCAAGCTCGACGCGGTCCGGATCCAGGTCGACCCGCTGGTGATCTGAGCGCGCGTGATCGAGTGGGCCGCTGATGCGCGAGCGATGGGTGGGCGCCTCTAGCATTGGTGCCTTCCGACCGAGGAGAAGCACCACGTGGCCGTCCAGCCCATCCGATTGTTCGGCGACCCGATCCTGCGCAAGCGGGCGATCGAGGTCGACGCGTTCGACAAGGAGATCCGCACGCTCGTGCAGGACCTGACCGACACGATGCTCGCGGCTCCAGGTGCGGGCCTCGCTGCGCCGCAGATCGGTGTCGGCCTGCGTGTGTTCACCTGGAACGTCGAGGGCCAGCTCGGCCACCTCATCAACCCGGAGCTCTCGCTGAGCGACGAGACGCAGGAAGGCGCCGAGGGCTGCCTCAGCCTGCCGGAGCTCACCTACGAGTGCCTGCGCGCGCTCTCGGTCGTCGCC
Organism: Nocardioides sp. CF8; assembly: GCF_000389985.1. Lineage (NCBI taxonomy): Bacteria > Bacillati > Actinomycetota > Actinomycetes > Propionibacteriales > Nocardioidaceae > Nocardioides > Nocardioides sp. CF8. The sequence goes on along the minus strand of NZ_CM001852.1, from coordinate 2,228,215 downwards.
TCCGGCTTCGACATGTACGGCGAACCGCTCCGCATCGAGGGATCCGACCTGCTCGCCCGCGCGATCCAGCACGAGACCGACCACCTCGACGGGATCCTGTTCATCGACAAGCTCGACACGGCCGCCCGCAAGGCCGCGATGAAGGAGATCCGCGAGTCCGACTGGTTCGGCCTCGAGCGACCGACCGTCAAGGTCAGCCCGCACAGCACCCTCGGGTTCGGCCTGTGATGCGCGTCGTCTTCGCTGGCACGCCCGACGTCGCCGTACCCGCCCTGGACGCCCTGGTCGCCTCGGGCCACGAGGTCGTCGGCGTGGTCACCCGCCCCGACGCCCCCTCCGGTCGCGGCCGCAAGCTGGTCGCGAGTCCCGTGGGGCTGCGCGGCGAGGAGCTCGGCGTGCCCGTGCTCAAGCCGGTGCATCCGCGCGACCCCGAGTTCCAGACAGCGCTCAAGGAGCTCCGGCCCGACGTCTGCCCGGTCGTGGCGTACGGCGCCCTGTTGCCGCAGTCCGCGCTGGACATCCCCGAGCACGGCTGGATCAACCTGCACTTCTCGATCCTGCCGGCCTGGCGTGGTGCCGCGCCCGTGCAGCACTCGATCTGGGCCGGTGACGACATGACCGGCGCGACGACGTTCCGGATCGTGAAGGAGCTCGACGCGGGTCCGACGTTCGGCGTGATGACCGAGCGGATCCGCCCGACCGACACGGCCGGCGACCTGCTCGGCCGACTGGCCGAGGGCGGCGCCGAGCTGCTCGTCCGCACCCTCGACGGCATCGCCGACGGGTCGCTCGAGGCCCGCGACCAGCCCGCCGAGGGCGTCACCTTCGCGCCGAAGATCCTGGTCGAGCACGCCGAGATCGACTGGACGGACACCGCCGAGCGCATCGACCGCCAGGTGCGCGCCTGCACGCCCGGTCCCGGAGCCTGGAGCACGTGGGAGGGCGAGCGCTTCAAGATCGGCGCCGTCACCGTCGCGTCCGAGCGCGAGCGCCTCGACCCCGGTGTCCTCGACGTCACCAAGAACGCCGTCTTCGTCGGCACCGCGACGCATCCTGTCGAGCTCGGTGAGGTCAAGGCCTTCGGCAAGAAGCAGATGCGCGCCGCCGACTGGGCGCGTGGCGTCACGGTGCCAGCGGGAGCACGGTTGACCCCTCACCCCGTGGGGTGAGGTGCGTCACCCTTCAACCACCTGCGCGTTAACCTCCCCGGACGCCCACCATCTCGGAGGTCACACGTGGCAACGCTCGAATTCCTGGACAGGCGCCACACCGTGGCATCCCACTCCTACAACCGCTGGCTCATCCCGCCGGCCGCTCTCGCCGTGCACCTGTGCATCGGCCAGGCCTACGCCACCAGCGTCTACAAGAACTCGCTGATCGAGCACTTCGAGGCGTCGCAGACCGCGATCGGCATCGTGTTCTCGATCGCGATCGTGATGCTCGGTCTGAGCGCCGCGCTCTTCGGCACCTGGGTCGACCGGGTGGGTCCGCGGATGGCGATGTTCACCGCCGCCTGCTGCTGGGCCACCGGCTTCCTGGTGGGCGCCGCAGGCATCGCCACCTCGCAGCTGTGGCTGCTCTACCTCGGATACGGCGTGATCGGCGGCATCGGCCTCGGCATCGGCTACATCTCGCCCGTCTCCACGCTGATCAAGTGGTTCCCCGACCGTCCCGGCCTGGCCACGGGGATGGCGATCATGGGCTTCGGCGGCGGCGCGATGGTCGCATCGCCGGCCTCGCGCCAGCTGCTCTCGTTCTACGACCCGTCCTACGACTCGGCTGACCCGGCCTCGCTGGCCGGCGGGCACGCGCTCACCCTGCTCTTCGTGACGCTGGGCCTGGCCTACTTCGCCATCATGATGATCGGTGTCGCCAACATCCGGGTGCCGGCACCGGGCTGGAAGCCGGCCGGGTTCGACCCGTCGACGGTGAAGACGAAGGCGCTCGTCACCACCGACGACGTCTCGGCCGCCAACGCGATCCGCACGCCGCAGTTCTGGCTGCTGTGGACCGTGCTGTTCTGCAACGTGACCGCCGGCATCGGCATCCTCGAGCAGGCCAGCCCGATGATCCAGGACTTCTTCCGCGACGGCGAGACCTCCAGCGTCAGCGTCGCCGCGGCCGGCGGGTTCGTCGGCGTGCTGTCGCTGTTCAACATGGCAGGGCGCTTCGTGTGGTCCAGCACGTCCGACGTGATCGGTCGCAAGCCGATCTACATGCTCTACCTCGGCCTCGGCATCGTGCTCTACGTCCTGCTCGCCCTCACCGGCTCCTCCTCGACGGCCGTGTTCGTGCTCCTGGCGGCGATGATCATCTCCTTCTACGGCGGCGGGTTCTCCACGGTGCCGGCCTACCTCCGCGACCTGTTCGGGGTCTTCCAGGTCGGTGCCATCCACGGCCGGCTCCTCACCGCCTGGTCGGCCGCAGGCGTGGCCGGGCCGCTCATCATCAACCGGTTCCTCGACAGTGCCGGCGGCGCCGGGACACTGGACGCCGACGCCTACCGGCCCGCGTTGTTCACGATGGTCGGTGTGCTGACGGTCGGCTTCGTCGCCAACCTGCTGGTCCGCCCGGTGGCGGCGAAGTTCCACGAGGACATGACGCGCCACGCTCTCGCCCGGGAGGCCGACGAGGCCGCGAGCGAGGCCGCCGACGCGACGTCATCGACCGACGCCAGCGTGGTCCGCCTGGTGCTGGCCTGGTCCGTGGTCGGCATCTTGTTGGCGTACGGCGTGTTCCAGACCTTCACGACAGCGCTGAAGCTGGTTTCGTGAACTTGCGTCGGTCCCGGCCCCACCGCGTACGGTCGGTGCCCATGAGCTCCCCGTTGTCACTTGTCCGACCCCGTCGCGCAGCTGCTGCCCTGGCCGGAGCCGTGCTCGCCTCCCTGCTCAGCCCCGTGCTGACGGGTGCGCCTGCCCAGGCCGACCACGCAGGTGCCGAGCCAGGCCCGATCAACGCCGCCAGCACCTTCGGCTGGTGGAACCGCGGCATCGTGTGGCGCGAGGAGTTCGAGGCGCCGTACACCGGTCAGATGGGCCCGCAGTGGGTCGCCGACGGCCCCGGCCAGGTGTGGCACCAGAACGGCATGCTGACGCTCAACGCCACCAGCAAGGGCACCGTCCGCGCGACGCTGGCCGGCGCCGGCGCGGAGGTGGGTCGCTGGGAGACGCGGCTGCGGAGCCGGCAGTACGGCCGTGGCGACGCCCGCTACCGCGTGCTCGCCGAGCTCGTCCCGGCCGGGGGCGCCGAGGAGAACTGCGGCGGCCGCAACATCGCGCTCACGAGCTACACCCCCCACGGCAAGGCGGCCCACGTCTACGCCCGCACCCTGCCCAACGTCGCCTACAAGGGCAGCCACCCCATGGACCTCGGCCGCGACCGGTGGCACACCTACGCCGTCGAGGTGACGCGCGAGCGGATCTCCTGGTTCATCGACGCGCACGTGGTCTTCACCGAGCGACGTGACGACCTGCTCTCCGGTGTCCCGCTGACGGTGCGGTTCACGATGCAGGCCAAGGGCGAGCGCACCATGAACATCAGCCGCATGCAGATGGACTGGGTGCGGCACTGGAGCCTCGAGGCCCCCAACCTGCAGCCCGTCGACGCGCCGCCCACCCGCCCAGGCGTCTACAACAAGGCCTGCTGAAGCCGCCGCCGAGCCGGGTCTAGGCTCGCGTCTCGTGACCAGGCCCGCCCGACCCGACGACGTGGACGCGATCTGTGCCGCGCTGCCGGGCACGGAGCTCGGCACCACGTGGGGTGACGTGCCCACGTGGAAGGTCCCGCGCGGTGAGAAGGGCCGGGGGTTCGTGCTCTACCGCCACCCCCACAAGAGCGCCGTCGATCCATCCACAGGGGAGCTGTACGACGACCTGCTGGTCATCCGTACGGCCGGCCCGGCCGACAAGGCGGCCCTCGTGGAGGACGGCTCGACGCCGTTCTTCACCATCGACCACTTCCGCAACACCTCAGCGGTGCTCGTCCAGCAGTCGCGCCTCGGGGAGCTGACCCTCGACGAGCTCACCGAGGTGATCCACGAGGCGTGGCTGGCGGTCGCACCCCGACGACTGGTCAAGGAGTTCCTCGCCGATGGCTAAGGACAACCGGGTTGATCCCTCACGACTCGCCGCCTACGACGTGCTCAAGGCCGTGCGACTCGACGACGCCTACGCCAACCTCGCGCTCCCGCAGGTGCTGGCCGAGCACAAGCTGGTCGGGCGTGACGCCGCCTTCACGACCGAGCTGGTGTCCGGCACGATCCGCTGGCAGGGGACCTACGACGCGATCATCGACGCCTGCCTGACCAAGCCGAAGCTCGAGGCCAAGGTGCGCGACGCGTTGCGTCTCGGGGTGCACCAGCTCCTCTCGATGCGCGTGCCGGACCATGCCGCGATCAGCACCAGCGTCGACCTGGTCCGCGCCCGGATCGGCGTCGGGCCGGCCGGCTTCACCAATGCGGTGCTCCGCAAGGTGAGCGCCCACGACCTCGAGGCCTGGATCCAGCAGGTGGCGCCCGACCCTGCACGGGACCCGGTCGGCTTTGCCTCCATCGCACACTCCCACCCGCGCTGGGTCGTCGAGGCGCTGGGCGAGGCGCTGGGCTCGGCCGACGAGCTGCCCGCCCTGCTGGCGGCCGACAACGCCGCCCCGAAGGTGATGCTCGTGGCCCGTCCGGGTCTCTCGACCGTCGACGAGCTGGTCGCGGCTGGCGGGGTGCGCGGCACCTTGTCGCCGTACGCCGTCGAGCTGGCCGGCGGCGACCCGTCGGCCGTCCCCGCGGTGGCCGAGGGTCGCGCGGGCGTGCAGGACGAGGGCTCCCAGCTGGTGGCGCTGGCACTGGCCGATGCCGGGCTCGAGGGACGCGACGAGCGCTGGCTGGACGTGTGCTCCGGGCCGGGTGGCAAGGCCGCCCTGCTCGCCGCGCTCGCCGGACAACGCGGGGCCCGCGTGCTCGCCAACGAGCTCCAGCAGCACCGCGCACGCCTGGTCGCCCGGGGCACCCGCGCGGCGTCGGTCGGGCTGAGCGGCGTCGTCACCGGTGACGGCACCCGCCCGCCGTGGCGCGCGGACACCTTCGACCGGGTGCTGGTGGACGCTCCGTGCTCCGGGCTGGGCGCGCTGCGCCGGAGGCCGGAGTCGCGATGGCGCCGTACCCCCCAGGACCTGGACGTGCTCGTGCCCCTGCAGCGAGCGCTGCTGGCGAACGCGATCGCCTCCGCACGCCCGGGCGGCGTGGTCGTCTACGCGACCTGCTCGCCGGTGCTCGCCGAGACGACAGGTGTGGTGCAAGCCGTCCTGACCGGGCGCAGCGACGCGCAGCTCGAGAGCACGCGGCAGCTGTGGCCGCACCGCGACGGCACCGATGCGATGTTCATCGCCACCATCCGCCGCCTCTGAACCCGCCTCTGAGTGTTCTCCGTACCTACATTGAGGGGTCACCTGTTCCCTCCCGGGCGATTCGTGTGGATGATGGGCTGCGGGGGACCGATCGAGGTGATCGGCACATAGGGGATCGAGTCAATCGGTGCAACATCGTCGACGAGTCGCAGTCATCGCTGCGGCCCTGCTCTCAGCACTGGCCGTCACGCCTGCACACGCAGACGACTCCGCCGTCCAGACCCTGACGGGACCAGGCTCACCGCTCGACGGGATGCACCTCACCTACGTCGGCTGCGACGCCATCGGTGGCCCGGCCACCGCGCCTTCGACGCGGATCAACCGCGGCCCCGACGCGGCGCCGCTCGGGCGCCGCAGCTTCGGTCTCGTGCCGGCGGGACCCGGCACCGCTGCCGGTCCGACGATCTCGTTCCTCTCGATGGCGGCCCTCGGCGCGGCCGTCGACGTCCGCTCCGAGAGCGGCACCACGGGCGCCTCCTACATCTGGGTCACGTCCCTCGACGCGCCGGCCGGGCACGCCTGGCGTGGCCGGGCCCCGCTGGCGGTCCCGCCCGCGACCTGGCAGCACGTCGACACCGCGAGCCTGACCCACGAGTGGCACCTGGTCGACCTCACGACAGGCATGGCCACGGCCGTGGAGAGCGCCACGCCCGCCGAGTTCGTGGCACGGCACGGCGACGGCGCCGGCTATGTCGTGACCGGCTTCGGCTGCGACGGCAACAGCTTCAACGTCGACGCGATCCGCGGCAACGGCCGCGTGTGGGACTTCGAGGGGCTCACGCTCGCGACCTCGATCACCACGTCCGCGCCGGGACTGGCGGCCGGGGAGCAGCTCACCGTGGCCGGCTCGGTGACCGACGGCAGCGGCCGGGTCACCGGTGACCCGCTGGTCCTCCAGGCGCGCGCGCCCGGGGCAGCCGAGTGGACCGACGTGTCGCCACTGACCTACATGGGCCCCGACGGCTCGTCGCGCGCCACCGTCACCGTGACCGAGACGCAGGAGCTCCGCTGGCTGCGTCCCGAGAGCGAGTACGCCGACGCGGGCACCAGCGACGTCGTGCTGGTGACCGTCACGCCTGCTCCGAGCGAGCCGCCGTCGCAGGCACCCACCCCCGCCCCCGAGCAGAGCCCGACGGCCGCCACCGCTGGCTAGGGTTCGGTCATGGCGACCTCACCCAGCACCGAGATCGAGGTTGACGACCGCGTAGTCCGGGTGAGCAACCCCGACCGCGTCTACTTCCCGGAGTCCGGCGCCACCAAGCTCGACCTGGTGGACTACTACCTCGCCGTCGGCGACGGGATCGTCAACGCGCTGCGCGACCGGCCCTGCATGCTGCACCGGTTCCCGAAGGGGCTCGCCGGCGACAAGGTGCACCAGAAGCGGATCCCCGCCGGCGCGCCGCCGTGGGTGGAGACCGTCCGCCTGCACTTCCCGCGCTGGAACCGCACCGCCGACGAGCTCTGCGTCACCGAGCTGGCCAGCGTCATCTGGGCGGTGCAGATGTCGACGGTCGAGTTCCACCCCTGGAACAGCCGCCGCGCCGACACCGAGTCGCCGGACGAGTGGCGCATCGACCTCGACCCGGGACCCGAGTGCGACTGGGAGACCGTCCAGCGGGTCGCGCACATCTCCCACGAGGTCCTCGACGACCTCGGTGCCGTCGGCTTCCCGAAGACCAGCGGCGGCTCCGGGCTGCACGTCTACGTCCGGATCAAGCCCGACCACGGCTTCCAGGACGTACGCCGCGGCGCCCTCGCCTTCGCCCGCGAGGTCGAGCGCCGCGCCGGCGGGGAGGTGACCACCGCCTGGTGGCGCAAGGACCGCTCGCCCGACCAGCTGTTCGTGGACTACAACCAGAACGCCCGCGACCACACGATCGCCGCCGCCTACTCCGTCCGTGGCGTCGCCAACGCCCGCGTCTCCGCGCCGGTGCGGTGGGACGAGATCGACGCCTGCGAGCCCGACGACTTCACGATCTTCACCATGCCCGCCCGCTTCGCCGAGATCGGCGACCTGCACGGCGGGATCGACAACGAGGTCTTCGACATCGCACCGCTGCTGGAGTGGGCCGAGCGGGACGAGGCCGCGGGTGCCGAGCCGCCCGCCGACCCCGAAACCGCCGGCCCCTAGGCTGACGCCCGTGGGAATCCAGATCACGCCGTCCATCCTCAACGCCGACTTCGCCAAGCTGGGGGAGGAGATCGGCAGGATCGGCAGTGCCGACTGGGTGCACGTCGACATCATGGACAACCACTTCGTGCCCAACCTGACCTTCGGGCCGTCGATGATCGAGGCGCTCAGCAGGTCCACCGACATCCCGCTCGACGCGCACCTGATGATCGAGGACTGCGACACCCAGGCGCCGCTCTACGCCGAGGCCGGGGCCAGCAGTGTCACCTTCCACGTCGAGTCGACGAAGGCCCCGATCCGGCTGGCCCGCGAGCTCCGCAACCAGGGCGCACGCGCGAGCATGGCCCTCAAGCCCGCCACGCCGATCGAGCCCTACGAAGCCCTGCTGCCCGAGCTCGACATGGTGCTGATCATGACCGTGGAGCCCGGTTTCGGCGGCCAGAAGTTCCTCGACCTGTGCCTGCCCAAGATCCGTACGGCGCGGGCGCTGATGCGCAAGCACGGCGTCGAGACCTGGCTCCAGGTCGACGGCGGCGTCAGCCTGGAGACGATCGAGCGCTGTGCTGAGGCAGGCGCCGACGTGTTCGTGGCGGGCAGCGCCGTCTACTCCGCCGCCGACCCCGACGCGATGGTGCGCGAGCTGAAGGCGAAGGCCGAGGCCGCGCTGACGTGAGCAAACGGGCCACGGTCGACGACATCCACGCCACAGCGCTGGGGATGCCGCACGTCACCGTCGCCAAGCCGGGCCCACGGCCCGTCTACCAAGTGGGCTCCAAGTCGTTCGTGTTCTTCCGGACCCCGCGGCCCGACGCATTCGACCCGGCGACGGGGGAGCGCTACGACGACGTCATCGTCTTCTGGGTCGGGTCCGAGGGGGACAAGCTCGCCCTCGTGCAGGACGAGACGACGCCCTTCTTCACGACCCCGCACTTCGACGGCCACCCGTCCGTCCTGCTCCGGGCCTCCCGGGTCGGCGAGGTGTCCCGCGACGAGATCGTCGAGCTGGTCCAGGACGCGTGGCTGGCCCAGGCTTCCGCCCGGCGTGGGCAGACCTGGCTGCGCGAGCACGACCTGGACAGCTCGTAACGCATGCAGTTGGCCTCGGCCAGCGCCGGGTCCACGCTCACCTCGGTGGTGGCGCCGGCGAACTGCCTTCAGTTGGCAGATCAGCCGGGGTTCTCACCCCCGGTCACCGGCGTCGCCGACGTCACACCCGGACACCCGCGCGGGAATGTCGGGCGTTGTGGCAGAGTTCGACCCAGCAAGAGCGTGCTCTGGGGGCGGTGGAAATCCGCACCGGCGGTGAAAGTCCGCGACCCGGCCACAGCCGGTGGCCGGTTGACCAGGTGCAATTCCTGGACCGACGGTCAAAGTCCGGATGAGAAGATCACGCAGCGTGGACGTCGTCACGACGCTCGCGCCCGCACCCCGGAGTCCATTTTTCGGACATGAGGGGTAGCGATGACCACGACACCAGCCGAGCAGGCTGCGATGCGCCGCGCGCTGACGCTCGCGGCGACGCCGGGCGTGCCGCTCGGGCCCAACCCCCGGGTCGGCTGCGTGCTGCTCGACGCCGAGGGTGTGGAGATCGCGGAGGGCTTCCACCGCGGTGCCGGTACGCCGCACGCCGAGGTCGCAGCGTTGACCGAGGCCGGCGAGGCGGCCCGCGGGGCGACGGCCGTCGTCACGCTCGAGCCCTGCAACCACACCGGCCGCACCGGTCCCTGCGTCGAGGCGCTGATCGCGGCGGGCGTGCGCCGCGTCGTCTTCGCCCAGCGCGACCCCAACCCGGAGGCCGCCGGGGGAGCAGCGGCGCTCACCGCGGCCGGCATCGAGGTCGAGGCCGGGGTGATGGAGCCGGTCGCCCGTGGGATCAACCGCGCCTGGACCTTCGCCGTGGAGAACGAGCGCCCGTTCGTGACCTGGAAGTTCGCGACCACCCTCGACGGCCGCAGCGCCGCCGCCGACGGCACCAGCCGCTGGATCAGCGGTGCCGACGCCCGCCGCGACACCCACACCCTGCGTGCGGAGTGCGACGTCCTCCTCGTCGGCACCGGCACGGTCCTCATCGACGACCCGCAGCTCACCGTCCGTGACGAGGTCGACGAGCCCGTCGAGCACCAGCCGCTGCGCGTCGTCATGGGCGAGCGCGACGTCCCCGCCGACAGCCGGATCTTCGACGCCCCGGGCGAGGCCAAGCACCTCGTCACCCGCGACCCGGCGAAGGCGCTGCGCCAGCTCCGCGACCAGGGCCGGGTCCACGTGTGGCTCGAAGGCGGCCCCACGCTGGCCGCGGCCTTCCTCAAGGCCGGGCTCGTCGACGAGATCTACGCCTATGTCGCGCCGACCTTCCTCGGGGCCGGCCTCAACGCCGTCGGCGACCTCGGCATCACCACCGTCACCGACCAGCTCCGCTGGCACCTCAAGCGAGCGTCCGTCATCGGCACGGGCGCCGACGCGACTGTCCGCCTCACCCTCCACCCGTCGAAGGAAGGGATCTGATGTTCACCGGCATCGTCGAAGAGCTCGGCACCATCGAGGCCGTCGAGGAGCAGGGCGACGCGATCCGCCTGACCGTCCGGGCCGCCACCGTCCTCGAGGGCACCGGCCTGGGCGACTCGATCGCCGTCAACGGCTGCTGCCTCACCGTCGTGACCAGCGACGCCGGCACCTGGACCGCCGACGTCATGCAGGAGACCCTCGACAAGACCAGCCTGCACGGCGTCACGGTGGGCGACCCGGTCAACCTCGAGCGCGCCGTGACGGTGGAGAGGCGCCTCGGCGGCCACATCGTGCAAGGCCACGTCGACGGCGTCGGGGAGGTGCTGCGACGTACACCCAGCGAGCACTGGGAGGTCGTGGAGATCTCGATCCCCGGCGACTTCGGCCGCTACCTCGTCGACAAGGGCTCGGTCACCGTCGACGGCGTGAGCCTCACCGTCGTCGAGGCGAAGGACGCGAGCTTCACCGTGAGCCTGATCCCCGAGACCCTCGCCCGCACCACCCTCGGCACCCGCCAGCCCGGTGACCGCGTCAACCTCGAGTTCGACGTGATCGCCAAGCACGTCGAGAAGCTCCTCGTCGGCGGCTACCTCGACCGATTCAGCACGAACCACGAGAAGGACCAGGCATGAACGCCGAACCCACCCCAGGACCCATCCGGCTCGACAGCGTCGAGCGCGCCATCGCGGACATCGCCGCCGGCAAGGCCGTCATCGTCGTCGACGACGAGGACCGCGAGAACGAGGGCGACATCATCTTCGCCGCGGCCAAGGCGACCCCGGAGCTGATGGCCTTCACCATCCGCCACTCCAGCGGCGTGATCTGCGTGCCGATGCCCGGCGACATGCTCGAGCGCCTCGAGATCCCGCTGATGACGCCGCACAACAAGGACAAGCTGCGCACCGCCTACACGATCTCGGTCGACGCCCGCGACGGCGTCAGCACCGGCATCAGCGCCGCGGACCGCGCCCACACCGCGAAGGTGCTGGCCGACTCGGCCACCGAGCCGTGGGAGCTCACCCGTCCCGGCCACGTCTTCCCCCTGCGCTACCGCGAGGGTGGGGTCCTCGTACGCCGCGGGCACACCGAGGCAGCCGTCGACCTGGCCAAGCTGGCCGGCCTGACGCCTGCCGGCGTCCTGGTCGAGGTCGTCAACGACGACGGCACGATGAAGCGCGCCCCGGAGCTGCGGGCCTTCGCCGACGAGCACGGGCTCGCGATGATCTCGATCGAGGGCCTCGTCCGCTACCGCCGCCGCCATGAGCTGCACGTCCTGCGTGTCGCCGAGACCCGCCTGCCCACTGCCCACGGTGAGTTCACGGCCTACGGCTACCGCATCACCATCGACGACAGCGAGCACGTCGCGCTGGTGTACGGCGACGTCTCGGGCCCCGAGCCCGTGCTGACCCGCGTGCACTCCGAGTGCCTCACCGGCGACGTCTTCGGCAGCCACCGGTGCGACTGCGGCCCGCAGCTCAACGAGGCGATGAAGCAGATCGTCGCCGAGGGCAGGGGAGTGGTGGTCTACCTCCGCGGCCACGAGGGCCGTGGCATCGGCCTCGTCGCCAAGCTGCAGGCCTATGCGCTGCAGGACGCCGGGCGCGACACCGTCGACGCCAACCTCGACCTCGGGCTGCCCGCGGACGGCCGCCACTACGGCACGGCCACGCAGGTCCTGCGCGACCTCGGCATCGAGTCGGTGCGACTGCTCACCAACAACCCGGACAAGACCACCAGCCTCGAGGAGTTCGGGATCAAGGTCCCCGAGACCGTGCCGCTGGCGATCCACCCGACCCACGACAACATCGACTACCTGCGCACCAAGCGCGACCGGATGGGCCACCTGCTGCCCGACCTGCCGGAGGTCATGACTGAGGAGCTGCACCAGTAATGAGTGGACACGGAGCCCCTGATCAGAGTGCGTTCGACGCGTCCGGCCTGAAGGTCGCCGTCGTCGCCGCGAGCTGGCACACGGAGGTGATGGACGGCCTGCTGGCCGGCACCGAGCGTGCCCTTGCCGCCCACCAGGTCGCCGACGCGACGATCGTGCGGGTGCCCGGCACCTTCGAGCTGCCCGTCGTGGCGCTCGCGCTCGCGAAGCAGGGCTACGACGCCGTCGTCGCGCTCGGCGTCGTGATCCGCGGCGGCACCCCCCACTTCGACTACGTCTGCACCGCCGCCACCGACGGGCTCAACCGGGTCGCACTCGACACCGGGGTGCCGATCGGCTTCGGCGTGCTCACGTGCGACGACGACCAGCAGGCGCTGGATCGAGCCGGTCTGGAGGGCTCCAAGGAGGACAAGGGCTGGGAGGCGACGTCCGCGGTGCTCGAGACAGCCCGGATCCTGGCGGACCTACGCGCATGACGCCCCTCGGGATGGTCGTGGCGGGCTTGCTGCTGGTCGTCAACGACTTCCGGTTCAACGGGCTCGACCTCATCCCGGACCTGATCGGGTGGGGCATCGTGCTGGGCGGCCTCGCCAAGCTGGCCGGGCGTAGTCCCTGGTTCACCGCGGCGGCGGTCGCCGCGTCGTTCGGGGTCGTGCTGGGCATCCCCCTGCTCCTCGTCGAGGCGGGACGGGGGCTCGTCGCGGCGGAGAGCCTGGTCATCGGGGTCCTCGTCTTCGGCACGTGCACCGGCATCAGCGCGGTCGTTGACCGGTCGGACGTGCAGCGCACCGCCAACCTGCTGCGGTGGATCGGCCTGGCGGTGACGCTGACCGCCCTGCTGTCGTCTGCCCTGGGTCGCTCGATCATGGTCACCGCAGACGGCGCGCAGGTGGCCGCAGCGGTGGTCGTCCTGCTCGCGCTCGCCTTCTTCGCGTGGTTCCTCGTCTTCTTGTGGAGCAACCGCAAGGATCCTGCGCTGGGCGCACTCGACGCGCGCACCCAGCCCGAACCCGTGGGGTGAGCGGTGCCGGTCCTCGGACCGGGGCAGGGCGCAGGCGCGTGTGCGCCTAGGCTTGCTGCTCGTGAAGACGTTCGAGGAGCTCTGGGCCGAGCTGAGTGAGAAGGCCGCGACCCGACCCGAGGGTTCGGGCACCGTCCAGCAGCTCGATGCCGGCATCCATGCGATCGGCAAGAAGCTGATCGAGGAGGCCGCCGAGTCCTGGATGGCCGCCGAGCACGAGGGCAAGGACGCCACGGCGCTCGAGATCAGCCAGCTGCTCTACCACGCACAGGTGCTGATGCTTGCCAGCGGACTCACCCTCGACGACGTCTACGCCCACCTCTGAGAAGCCGGTACCTCCCGAGATGACTCTCCGCATCGCCGTACCCAACAAGGGCGCCCTGTCCCAGGCCGCCAGCGAGATCCTGCGTGAAGCCGGCTACCGCCAGCGCACCGACTCCAAGGAGCTCGCGCTCATCGACGCCGACAACGGTGTCGAGTTCTTCTACCTCCGTCCCCGCGACATCGCGCTGTACGTCGGTGAGGGCACGCTCGACGTCGGCATCACCGGCCGCGACCTGCTGCTCGACTCGGGCGCGCACGCCACCGAGTCGATGGCGCTCGGCTTCGGCCGCTCGAAGTTCCACTTCGCCGGTCCGGCCGGGCACTACGACTCGCTCGACCAGCTCGCCGGCAAGCGCATCGCCACGTCCTACGTCGGCGTGGTCGAGGCGTTCCTCGCCGAGCGCGGCATCGACGCCACGGTGACCCGGCTCGACGGCGCCGTCGAGACCAGCATCCAGCTCGGTGTCGCCGACGTCATCGCCGACGTCGTGGAGACCGGTTCGACGCTGCGGGCCGCTGGCTTGGCCACCTTCGGGGAGATCATCCTCGAGTCGGAGGCCGTCCTGATCGCGCGCCAGGGCGCCCAGAACGCTGAGTTCGAGATCTTCCGGCGCCGGGTCGAGGGCGTCATGGTCGCCCGCAGCTACGTGATGATGGACTACGACATCGAGCAGTCCAACCTCGACCGCGCCGCGGCACTGGCGCCCGGGCTCGAGGGCCCGACGATCTCACCGCTCGGCAAGGCAGGCTGGGTCGCCGTGCGGGTCATGGTGCCGCGCGCCGGCTCCCAGCGGCTGATGGACGAGCTCTACGGCCTCGGCGCCCGCGCCATCTTGCTGACCGACATCCACGCCTGCCGGCTCTGACGTCGTCGCCCACATGACCGCGCCCGACGCTCTCTCCCTGCCGCACACGTGGCGCCCCTTCGGCGCGCGCATCGCGGTGATCTTCTTCGGCGCGATGCTGGTGCTGATGTGCGTCTTCGCGTGGATCGGCTTCGACCCCGAGATCCGGGCGAAGTTCACGCTGTTCCAGCGCTCGACGATCGTGTTCATCGGCCTGCTCTACGCCGTGGCCGGCTATGCCCTGGCCCGGTCACGGGTCGTGGCGTCCGAGGCGGGCGTGGTGGTGGTCAACGGCTACAAGCGGCGCGACTACGAGTGGGCCGAGATCATCTCGATCCACCTGCCCGTCGGCGCACCCTGGGCGACGATCGACCTCGCCGACGGCAGCACGACGTCCCTGCTCGCGATCCAGGGCTCCGACGGCGACCGGGCGCGATCTGCGGTCCGCACCCTGCGTGCGCTGATCGATCGCTGAACTTCGCGTCGCCGTCACCGCCGCGTCACCGTGAGGTGATGGTGTGCGCGCATGACACTCGGACTTCGCGCCCTCGCGCTCTCCTCGCTCGCCCTCGCCGCCGCGGCCCTGCCGGCGCACGCTGCCCCCGAGGGCTCGCCGGTCGCACCGGACGGGGCCACGCTGTCGGCCTGGTCGGTGCTGCCCGCGGCGACGTACGTCGCGGACAGTGAGCCGAGCGGCCACTGGACGTCGGGCAACGCCGCCGTCCCCGCGCCGTACGCCGCTCAGCCGGTCCAGGGCTTCTCCGGCACCCACGCGCTGGGCGACGGCTCCTTCCTGGTGCTCAGCGACAACGGCTTCGGTGCCAAGGCCAACAGCGCCGACTTCCTGCTCTCGGTGCACCGGATCACCCCCGAGACCTTCGCGGCGGACGGTGACGGCGAGACGACGTACGACGAGACGCTCTTCACCTTCAGCGACCCGCACCACCACATCCCGTGGCCGATCTGGCGCGACGGAGCCTGCGAGGACGCCGAGGACCTGCCGGCTGGCTACGCCTGCCCGGACGCCGACCGGGTGCTGACGGGCTGGGACTTCGACCCGGAGTCGCTGCAGGTCGCCGACGACGGCACCTTCTGGGTCGGCGAGGAGTTCGGGCCCTTCCTGCTGCACCTCGACGCCACCGGTGAGCTGATCGAGCCGCCGATCCCGACCCCGGGCGTCATGAGTCCCTCACACCCGACCCTCGGGGACGCGGTGCCCAACCTCGCGAGCTCCAAGGGCTTCGAGGGCCTGGCGATCAGCCCCAACGGCACCACCCTGCGGCCGATGCTCGAAGGGGCCACGGCCGAGGACAAGGCGGCGGGACTCGACCATGACCTGCGGATCTACACCGTCCGCAACGGCGCCTACGCCGACGGGTTCCTGCGCTACGAGATGGAGAGCCCCGCCCACGCGCTCGGCGACTTCATCCAGGTCAACAACCACGAGGCGCTGGTGATCGAGCGCGACAACGGGGCGGGTGCGAAGGCCGTGTTCAAGCGGATCTACCTGGTCGACCTGCGCGACACCGACGAGGACGGCTACGTCGAGAAGCGGCTGCTCGTCGACCTGATGGACGTCGCGAACCCGGCTGGCCTCTCGCCGTACGGCGACCCGTTCACCTTCCCGTTCTTCACCATCGAGGACGTCGAGATCCTCGACGCGCGCGCCATCGCGGTGATGAACGACAACAACTTCCCGGCGGTCGGCGGCCGGTCCAGCACGGAGCCCGACCAGAACGAGTACGTCGAGATCACCCTCGCCGAGCCGCTGAAGGTGGACCGCCGGCTGCTGCCGGGGCGCTGAGCTACTCGGCGGGGAGCGCCCGGATGCCCCAGGTGACGGACAGCTCGTCGCCGCGGGAGCCGGCGGGCGCGAGCGTGACCAGGTCCACGCCGGAGTTGAACGCGTCGGCCGGGGCGGTCATCGGCTCGACCGCGAGCGAGCGGCGCTCCTTGCCCGGCACGTCGTCGGCGCTGTAGAGCAGCAGCCACGGGATCTTGTCGTCGACCCACAGCGCCACCCCGTGCCCGTCGCGCGGATCGCGCAGCGTGGTGGTGGCGACCCCGTCGACGCGGACCAGGTCGCCGTAGGCCTCGTTGAGCTGCACCGCACCGATCGCCCGGCCGGTCCGGAAGTCGTGCTCCTCGTCGACCGGGACGGTCTCCGTCGGGATCAGCCGGTCGTCGGTGAGCACGCGGGTGCCGGCGGGCAACGTCAGCTCGAGGTCGTCGATCACCCCGTTCCTCGCGGCGCCGACGCTCAGGTAGGGGTGCGCTCCGCAGGCGTACGGCGCCGCCTCGCCACTGAGGTTGGTGGCGGTCTGCGTCACGGTCAGCCCGTCGGCGGACAGGTCGTAGAGCACGTGCAGGTCCACGGCCCACGGATAGCCCGTCTGGGCCATGACGCGGAGCACGAGCGACACCGAGTTGGCGGTGTGCTCCTCCAGCGTCCACGCCGCCCAGCGCGCGAGCCCGTGGGAGGCGTTCGAGCGCTTCGGCTCGGTGAGCGCCAGCTGGAGGTCGCGCCCGCCGAAGGAGAACTTGCCGTCGCGGATCCGGTTGGGCCAGGGCATCAACAGCTGGCCGCGCCCTCCCGGTGACATCTCGTCGACCGCGAAGCCGTCGACGAGGGGGCGGTCGGCGTACGACAACGTGCGCAGCGCGGCGCCGCTCTCGGTGACCACGGCGCGATAACCGCCCGCCGCGATCTCGAACTGCTCGCCAGAGGGAAACACCATGGCGCCCACCCTAGGTGTTCTGTCCACGGAGGTT
>NZ_CM001852.1:2203619-2211229 GCF_000389985.1 Nocardioides sp. CF8 | reverse complement strand
GCCCAACCTGTCCGGACAGAACACCTAGGGTGGCGTCCATGGGAGAGATGGCCGAGCAGGCCCAGCAGGCGCACGAGAGCCAATGGCTCGACCACGCGGTCCGGATCGGGTTGGTGGCCTACGGCGCCGTGCACCTCATGGTCGCCTGGCTCGCCGGCCAGCTCGCGCTGGGGGAGAAATCCGAGAGCGCGTCCAACGCGGGCGCACTGCACGCGATCGCCGAGCAGCCGCTCGGCGCCGTACTCCTCTGGACGATCGCGGTCGGGATGCTGCTGCTCGTCGTGTGGCGCGGTCTCGAGTTCGGGTTCGGCTATCGCGAGGTCGGCGACACCACGAAGCGCTGGCGCAAGCGGCTCGCCTCGCTCGGCAAGGGCGTCGTCTACGCCGCGCTGGGCGTGAGTGCCGTGAAGACCGCGGTCGGCAACGGATCGTCGGGCGGCACCGACTCGACCACCGCGAAGGTCATGGACCTGCCGGCCGGGCAGTTCCTCGTCGGCGCCGTCGCGCTGGCGATCACCGGCTACGGCCTCCGGCTCGTCCACCGCGGCTGGACCGAGAAGTTCACCGAGCACCTCGACGCGCAGGGCCAGTCCGGCAACGACGGCTCGGCCTACATCATGTTCGGCAAGGTCGGCTACATCGCCAAGGGCATCGCCATCGCCATCGTGGGCGGCCTCTTCGGCTACGCCGCCATCACCCACCGGGCCAAGGAGTCGGGCGGCCTCGACCAGGCACTGCAGACCGTGCTCGACCAGCCCTTCGGGCAGGCGCTCCTGATCGCGATGGCGCTGGGACTGGCCTGCTATGGATTGTTCTGTTTCGCCCGCGCTCGCCACTTGGACAGGTGATCACCGTGAAGACTGCGACCGAATGCGACGTCATCGTGCTGGGCCTCGGGCCCGGTGGTGAGTACGCCGCGCAGAAGCTCTCCGAGGCAGGCCTGGACGTGGTCGGCATCGAGCGCGACCTGGTCGGCGGCGAGTGCCCGTTCTACGGCTGCATCCCTTCGAAGATGATGATCCGCGCCGCGGACCTCGTCGCCGAGGTGGGCCACGCCGATGAGCTGGTCGGGCCGGCGTCGGTGACGCCCACGTGGTCCTACGTCGCGGAGCGGATCCGCAAGCAGGCGACCGACGACTGGAACGACGCGTCGCACGTGCAGCGCCTGACCGACGCGGGCGTGCGGATCGCGCGCGGCGACGGTCGGCTCACCGGACCCGGCCGGGTGCGGGTCGGTGAGGACGAGTACGTCGCGGCCCGGGGGATCGTGCTCAACACCGGCACCGCGCCGGCGAAGCTGCCCATCGAGGGACTCGAGGCGACGCCGTACTGGACCAATCGCGAGGTCGTGAAGGTCGATGACCTGCCGTCCTCGCTGATCGTGATCGGCGGTGGCCCGATCGGGTGCGAGCTCGCGCAGGCGTTCGCCCGTTTCGGCTCGGAGGTCACGGTGCTGGAGGTCGCCGACCGCATCCTGTCCGTCGAGGAGCCGGAGACCTCCTCCCTGATCGCCGGCATCTTCGCCGAGGAGGGGATCGCGGTCCGCACAGGCGTGCAGATCGAGCGGGTCGACCACGTGGACGGTGCCTTCGTGGTGAAGGTCGACGGCGAGGAGGTGCGCGCCGACCAGCTGCTCGTGGCGGCCGGTCGGAGCAACAACATCAGCGACATCGGGCTGGAGACCGTCGGCCTCGACCCGTCGGCGAAGACCGTCCCGACGGACGCCCACATGCGGGCGGCCGAGCGGCTGTGGGCGGTCGGGGACATCACCGGGCACGGCGCGTTCACCCACGTGTCGATGTACCAGGGCGAGGTCGCCGTCGCGAACATCCTCGGCACGGCGCCGTTGGAGGCGGACTACCGGGCGGTCGCGCGGGTCACCTTCACCGACCCCGAGGTGGGCTCCGTCGGGATCACCGAGGCGCAGGCGCGCGAGCAGGGCCTGTCCGTGCGGGTCGGGCACGCGCAGCTGCCGGAGTCGTCGCGAGGCTGGATCCACCAGGTCGGCAACGAGGGGTTGATCAAGCTCGTGGCCGACACCTCGCGTGGAGTGCTCGTCGGAGCGACGGCCGCCGGTCCGTCCGGTGGCGAGGTCCTCGGGCTGCTGTCCCTCGCCGTGCACGCCGAGGTGCCGGTGGCGACGATCCGGCGGATGCACTTCGCCTACCCGACGTTCCACCGCGCCATCGAGGTCGCGCTGGAGGAACTGGACTCGGCCGGAGAGCCGGTCTAGACACCCTGGTGGGCCAGCGCCAGCGCGGAGGTCACGAGATAGGTCCTGACCTGCTCGCCGGAGACCCGGTCGATGCGCGGGATGCCCGGGGCCGCCTCGCTGACCAGCATGCCGACCCGGGCCAGCTGGAGCGCGCCGAGGCCGCTGGCATAGAGCTGGTTGGCGAGCAGGGTCGTGTCGACGACCTTGAAGTCGCCGCGCTCGACGCCCTCGTCGAGGATCTCGGAGAGCACGGCCAGGCAGCCGGAGATCGCGCGGCCGAGGCGGAACATCGCGCCCTCGCTGATCTCCTCCAGCAGCTCGGGGCCGGTCCGGCGCATCAGCGCCTGGGCACAGTCCACGAACGCCGGGTGTGCCAGGCCGTAGTCGACGAACGCCCCGACGGTCGCGCGCACGCGCTCGTCGCTGCCGGTGAGGTCCTCGACGCTGTCGGTGAGCGCGACGCGGAGCTCATCGAGGTAGCCGACCAGCGTCAGCGCGAAGAGCTCCTCCTTGCCGGTGAAGTGGCGATACACGATGGCCCGGTTGATCCCCACGGCCTGGGCGATGTCCTCGATCTGTGCGTCGCGCACACCGCGCTCGTCGAAGAGGGCGCGCGTCGCCTCGAGGATCTCGCGCTCGCGCTGGCGGCGGCGGGCCGCTGCGGCGGTGCGGCGGCCGTCGACTCGTGGGGTGTCGTGAGCGGCGGTGGTCATGCCCCGAGTCTAGGCGTCGTGCAACGGACAGTTACACACGTGTGACGGTTCTTTCACCAGGTCTTCAGCGCGAGGACGTCGTCGAGGGTGTCGGCCTCGGCCGCCGTCTTTTCGTCGCGGTAGCGCACGACCCGCGCGAACCGCAGCGCGACGCCGCCGGGGTAGCGGCTCGAGCGCTGCAGGCCGTCGATCGCGATCTCCACGACCTGCTCCGGACGCACGTGCACGACCCACCCGTCGTCGGACGTCCTGAGCTCGCTGAAGCGCTCGGTCTGCCACGCCAGCATCTCGTCGGTCATCCCCTTGAAGGTCTTCCCGAGCATCACGAAGCCCCCGGTCTCCGGGTCCCGGGCGCCGAGGTGGATGTTGGACAGCAGGCCCGTACGCCGTCCGCTGCCCCACTCCACTGCGAGCACGACGAGGTCGAGGGTGTGGACGGGCTTGACCTTGACCCAGGCGGAGCCGCGTCGGCCGGCGTCGTAGGGCGCGGCGGGGTCCTTCACGATCACGCCCTCGTGGCCCCCGGCCAGCGTCTCGGCCACGAACTCGGCGGCCTGCTCCGGATCGTCGGTCACCAAGCGGCGTACGCGATGGGTCTCGGGCACGAGGGCGTCGAGCGCGGCCATCCGCTCGGTCCCGGGTGCGTCGAGCAGGTCGGTGCCGTCGAGGTGGAGGAGGTCGAAGAAGTAGGGCACGACGGCCGCCCCGCTGGCCTGGGCGGTGCGTGAAGCCGTCTCCTGGAAGGGACGGGGCCGCCCGTCGGGGCCGAGCATCAGTGCCTCGCCGTCGAGCACCAGGTCGCCTCCGGGCAGGCTTCTCACGACCTCGACGACCTCGGGCAGCCGGGCCGTGATGTCGTCGAGGCTGCGGGTCACCACGAGCACGTCCTCGCCGCGGCGGTGCACCTGGATCCGGATGCCGTCGAGCTTCGTATCGATGGCCACGGGGCCGCTCGACACGGCCTTGGTCATCGCGGCCTCGATGTCGGGTGCGCTGGACGCGAGCATCGGCAGGATCGGGCGCCCGACCTCGAGCCCGAGCTCCGACAGTGCGGCCTCGCCGCCGCGGAAGGCCGCCACGGCGGCGGCCAGCGTGCTGCCGGAAAGCATCGCGGCGCGGCGTACGGCGACGAGCGGGACGTCGGCGACCTGGGCCACCGCCTCCTGCACGAGGGCGTCGAGCGCGCCCTGGCGGACCTCGCCGGTGACGAGGCCGCGCAACCACGTCTGCTCGGCCGCGGTCGCCCGGCCGAACAGGGCCGTCACCGCCGCCTTGCGCGTGGCCTGCGACCCGGTGCCGGCGATGAGCGCGAGTGCGTCGAAGGCCTCGTGCACCTCGGTGACGCTCAGCGTCGACCCGGCCGCAGGCTCGGGAAGGTCGGACAGTCCGCGCCAGCCCAGGCCGGTGCGGCGCTGCCGGAGCGTGCCGCCGAGATAGCTCACCACCGTCTCGAGCTCGTCGGGCCCCGCGTGCCGCAGGGCGTCGGCCAGGGCGAGCACCTTGGCCTTGCGGGACCTGGTCGCGGCCACGGCGGCCGACGTGGCGACGATCTCGGCGAGGAGCATGGGGTCAGTCTGCCGTCCTCAGCCCCCGATGCGCGTGCGCACCTCGAACAGCTCGGGGAAGAACGTGAGGTCCAGGGCGCGGCGCAGGAAGTCGACGCCGGAGGAGCCGCCGGTGCCGACCTTGTGCCCGATGGTGCGCTGCACGACCTGGAGGTGCCGGAAGCGCCACTGCTGGAAGTTGTCCTCCACGTCGACCAGCTCCTCGCAGGTCTCGTAGACACCCCAGTGGTCGGCGGGCGCCGCGTAGACCTGCGCGAAGACCTCGACCAACCCGGGGGAGGAGGGGTGCGAGCGGGTCACGTCGCGGGTGAGCACCTCGGCCGGCACGTTGTAGCCCCGCCGGGCGAGGTAGGCCAGGAACTCGTCGTACAGCGACGGCTCGCGGAGCAGGGTGGCGAGCGCGTCGCGCGCGGGCGGGTCGTGCTTGAAGACGGGCACCATGTCGGCGTCCTTGTTGCCGAGCAGGAACTCGACCTCGCGGTACTGCGCCGACTGGAAGCCCGAGGAGGTGGCGAGGAAGGGGCGGATCTCGGCGTACTCGCTCGGCGTCAGGGTCGCGAGCACCGACCACTGGTCGGTGAGCACGCGCTGGATGTGCTTGATCCGGGCGAGCCGCTTCAGGGCGGGGGACAGGTCGTCGCTGGCCAGCAGCGACCGCGCGGAGCGGAGCTCGTGCACCATCAGCTTCAGCCAGAGCTCGGAGGTCTGGTGCTGGACGATGAACAGCAGCTCGTCGTGCTGCGGGGGATCGCTCTGCGGCTGCTGGGCGCCCAGCAGCAGGTCGAGGCGCAGGTAGTCGCCGTACGACATCTGCTGGGTGAAGTCCTTCTCGATGCCTGCCTCGATCTCGCGGTGCTCTGCCATGTCCTCAACCTAGCGACCGTAAGGTTTCCGCATGCAGGCGCAGACCCGGGAGTGGCGGCCGGGCTGGCCGTGCCCGGCCGGCTCGATCCTGCGGCAGCAACGGCGCGGCAGCTCCGACCCGAGCTATCGCATCGACCCCGCTGGCGCCCACTGGCGCGGGGTGCGGACGCCTGTCGGCCCGGCGACGCTGCGCATCGAGCAGCGCCCGGATGGCGTCGTGCACGCGAGCGCGTGGGGCGCGGGCGCCGACTGGGTGCTCGAGTCCGTTCCCGGGCTGCTGGGGGCCGACGACGACGTGAGCGGGTTCGACCCGATCCACCCGCTGGTGGCGGAGGCGTGGCGCCGCCGACCGCACGGCAGGTTCGGTCGCAGCGGACTCGTGCTCCAGACGCTGATCCCGAGCATCATCGAGCAGAAGGTCACCGGCCAGGAGGCCTTCGCCGGCTACCGCTCCCTGGTCCTCCGGTACGGCGAGCGCGCACCCGGCCCCGGCGAGGACCTCAGGCTCTGGGTGCCCCCGGATGCGGCCACCGTGCGGATGATCCCGAGCTGGGCGTGGCTGGGGCTGCACGTCGACCAGGCGCGGTCGCGGGCGATCGTCACCGCGACCCGGGTGGCCGACGCGCTGGAGCGGCACGACGGGCCCGAGGACCTCGACCGGCGGCTGCGCAGCCTGCCCGGCATCGGGGTCTGGACCAGTGCCGAGGTGCGCGCACACGCGCTGGGCGACCCCGACGCCGTGAGCTTCGGCGACTACCACGTCGCCAAGGACATCGGCTGGGCGATGACCGGTACTCCCTTCACCGACGCCGAGCTCGCCGAGTTCCTCGAGCCGTGGCGGCCGCAACGCAACCGGGCGGTCAGCCTGATCCACGGGTTCGCCGGTGGCCGGCCGCGCAGGGGGCCGCGGATGTCGCCGCGGACGCACCTGCCGGGACGCACGCCCGGTCGTCGCTAGCGGGGATCAGAGGAGCGGGCGCAGGGGAGCCAGCACGAACTCGGTGAACTTGCGGTGCAGGTCGCGGGCCTCCCACTCGTGGCTGGTGAGCTCGAGGGAGTTGGACTCGTCGCGCAGGAAGATCTCCTCCAGCACCGCGGCCATGGCCTCGTCGATCACCTCGACGTTGATCTCGTAGTTGCCCTGGAGGCTCAGGCGGTCGACGTTGGCGGTGCCGACCGTGGACCAGTTGCCGTCGATGGTCGACGTCTTGGCGTGCACCATCGCGTCCCTGTAGCGGAAGATCCGCACCCCGGAGTGGAGCAGCTGGGAGAAATAGCCGCGCGAGATCCAGTCGGCCACGATGTGGTTGGACTTCAGCGGCAGCAGCAGCCGCACGTCGACGCCACGGGCAGAGGCGTCCTTGAGCGCGTCGACGAAGTCCTGGTCGGGGATGAAGTAGGCGTGCGTCATCCAGATGTTGTTGGTCGCGCGGTTGATCGCCTCGAGGTACATCGAGCGGATCGGGAACATCCACAGCCGCGGCACGTTGCGCGCGAAGCGGATCCGCGGCTCCCACACCGACGCGGTCTCCAGCAGCAGCGGTCGCTCGCTGCGACCGATGCGCTTGCGGCGGTTGAGGTTCCAGAAGTCGGCGAACGCACGCTTGAGGTCCCACACCCCCGGGCCCGTGATGCGCACGTGGGTGTCGCGCCACTCGGTGGCGTACGGCGTACCGATGTTGTAGCCCCCGACGAACCCGACCTCCTCGTCGACGACCAGGATCTTGCGGTGGTCGCGTCCGTAGCGGCGCAGGTCCCAGAAGCGCAGGCCCGCGGACCAGATGGGGTAGCGCAGCACCTTCAGGGTGGCGGGGAAGCGGCGGAACCGGGGCGAGACGACGGTGTTGGCGAAGCCGTCGTAGATGCAGTAGACCTCGACGCCACGCTCCGCGGCCCGGATCAGCGCGGTCTTGAACCGCTCGCCGATCTCGTCGCCCTTCCAGATGTAGGTCTCGAAGAGGACCTGCTTCTTCGCCCCGTCGATGGCGGCGAGCATGTCGTCGTAGAGATCCATCCCGAAGGTGTACGTCGTGAGCGTCCCTTCGCCGATCTCGACCGTGCGCGGTGGGGTGACGGGGAAGGGCTTGGGCTTCTTGCCGCGGCGGCGGTAGGAGTCGACCAACGAGAGCGCGATGGCCAACGCGACCTGGAACCCGAAGACCGCCAGGAACGTCCGGCGGACGGAGGTCAGCACGCGGGCGGCAGTCACGGGGACAATCTAGCCCTTAAGGATCACGGGTTGGGGTGACACCC
>NZ_CM001852.1:2194282-2203519 GCF_000389985.1 Nocardioides sp. CF8 | reverse complement strand
GACCTGTCACCCCGACCCGTGAGCCGCAAGATCTAGCCACGGTCCGGCTACGGCGCGGGACTCCGTTGTCGGTGCCCACCCGTAGGCTCGAGACATGCGTCCAGTGACAGATCTCGAGCGCCGCGTGGCCCCGTTCAAAGTCGTCTCCGACTACACCCCGTCCGGCGACCAGCCGACCGCGATCGCGGAGATCACCGAGCGTGTCCGCGGCGGCGAGCAGGACATCGTCCTGCTCGGTGCCACCGGCACCGGCAAGACCGCGACCGTCGCCTGGGTGGCCGAGCAGCTGCAGCGACCGATGCTCGTGCTGCAGCCCAACAAGACGCTGGCTGCGCAGTTCGCCAACGAGCTGCGGATGCTGTTCCCGGACAATGCGGTCGAGTACTTCGTCAGCTACTACGACTACTACCAGCCCGAGGCCTACGTCCCCCAGACCGACACCTACATCGAGAAGGACTCCTCGATCAACGAGGAGGTCGAGCGGCTGCGGCACAGCGCGACCAACTCG
This sequence comes from Nocardioides sp. CF8, assembly GCF_000389985.1. Classification (NCBI taxonomy): domain Bacteria; kingdom Bacillati; phylum Actinomycetota; class Actinomycetes; order Propionibacteriales; family Nocardioidaceae; genus Nocardioides; species Nocardioides sp. CF8. The sequence continues at coordinate 2,203,011 of NZ_CM001852.1, read as the reverse complement.
CTGCTGACGCGACGCGACGTGATCGTGGTCAGCACGGTGTCGTGCATCTACGGCCTCGGGACCCCGCAGGAATACGTCGACCGGATGCTCCGGCTCCGGGTGGGCGAGGAGCACGATCGCGACTCGATCCTGCGCCGGCTCGTCGAGATCCAGTACACCCGCAACGACATGACCTTCACCCGTGGCACGTTCCGGGTCCGTGGCGACACCCTCGAGATCTTCCCGGTCTACGAGGAGCTCGCGGTGCGCATCGAGTTCTTCGGCGACGAGGTCGAGCGGCTGATGACGCTGCACCCGATCACCGGCGAGGTCATCACCGAGGACCAGGAGCTGCACATCTTCCCGGCGACCCACTACGTCGCCGGGCCCGAGCGCATGGAGCGCGCGATCAAGGGCATCGAGCTCGAGCTCGAGGACCAGCTCGCCACCTTCGAGCGGCAGGGCAAGCTGCTCGAGGCCCAGCGATTGCGGATGCGCACGACCTACGACGTCGAGATGATGCGCCAGGTGGGGTCGTGCTCGGGCATCGAGAACTACTCGATGCACATGGACGGCCGCAGCCGCGGCTCGGCGCCAAACACGCTGCTCGACTACTTCCCCGAGGACTTCGTGCTCGTCGTCGACGAGTCCCACGTCGCGGTCCCGCAGATCGGCGGGATGTACGAAGGCGACATGTCGCGCAAGCGCAACCTCGTCGACCACGGCTTTCGGCTGCCGAGCGCCATGGACAACCGGCCACTGAAGTTCGAGGAGTTCCTCGATCGCATCGGCCAGACGATCTACCTGTCGGCGACGCCCGGCAACTACGAGCTCGACAAGGTCGGCGGCAAGGCCAACACCGTCGAGCAGATCATCCGCCCGACCGGACTGATCGACCCCGAGGTCGTGATCAAGCCGACGAAGGGCCAGATCGACGACCTGATCCACGAGATCCGCACCCGCTCGGAGAAGTCCGAACGCGTCCTGGTCACCACGCTGACCAAGAAGATGTCCGAGGACCTCACCGACTACCTCCTCGACGCCGGCATCCGCACCCGCTACCTCCACTCCGAGGTCGACACCCTGCGCCGCATCGAGCTGCTCAAGGAGCTGCGGATGGGCGAGTACGACGTGCTCGTCGGCATCAACCTCCTCCGCGAGGGCCTCGACCTGCCCGAGGTGTCGCTCGTGTCGATCCTCGACGCAGACAAGGAGGGCTTCCTGCGCTCCGACAAGTCGCTGATCCAGACGATTGGTCGCGCGGCGCGCAACGTGTCGGGCCAGGTGCACATGTATGCCGACAAGATCACGCCCTCGATGGAGATGGCGATCGACGAGACCAACCGCCGCCGCGCGATCCAGGTCGCCTACAACACCGAGCGCGGCATCGACCCGCAGCCGCTGCGCAAGAAGATCGCCGACATCACCGAGATGCTCGCCCGCGAGGACGAGAACACCCAGGAGCTGCTCCAGACGTGGGCCGACGCCGGCGTCAAGGGTCGCGCCGGGGGAGTCAAGCCGGGCGGCAAGGCCGCGGTGGCCCCGACGCCGGCGCTGTCCAAGATCAAGAACACGCTGCCCGACGCCGCCGGCATCCCCTCCAGCGACCTGGCCGAGCTGATCCAGCAGCTCACCGACCAGATGCGCGCGGCCGCGGCCGAGCTGCAGTTCGAGGTCGCCGCCCGCATCCGCGACGAGGTCAACGACCTCAAGAAGGAGCTCCGGCAAATGATGGAAGCCACCAAGTAGTTCCCGCTAGCGTCTGGCCATGACCTCATCTGCGATCGATCTCGGGCACTTCACCTCCGGCGATGTCATCGACCTCATCCTGGCCGACCACGTGCGGTTCGAGACCCTGATGCGCCAGCTGCGCGACGCGTCCTCCGACCGTGACGCCGTGCGCCGGGCGTTCTCCGAGCTGCACGTGGCGCACGCGACCGCCGAGGAGGAGATCGTCTATCCGCGGCTGCGCCGCAAGGACGCGATCACCGCGCACGAGCAGGAGCACGGCAAGGAGGAGCACGCCGAGGGCAACGAGGCGCTGCTCGCGGTGCTCGAGCTCAAGGGCACCGGCACGAAGGCCTTCGACGAGGCGGTCGACAAGCTCTGCGAGGCGGTCAACCACCACCTCGCCGAGGAGGAGCTGACCATCCTCAACCCCGCCCGCGACGAGGTCGGGCCGCGGGTCCGGGCCGAGCTCGGCCTGGCGTTCGCGAAGCGACGCAACGAGCTGATCGCGCAGGGCTGCGGGTCGCTGGCGCAGGTGCGCGCCATCGTGAAGGCCGCCGAGCGCGAGGGCCTGCTCGACGACGCATAACCCCTCTCGACGCTGCCTCGTTGACCCGACCGTCACCGAAATGCCGCCGCCTCGTTGTCCAGAACGAGAACGTGTTCTATTCTTCGTCGGTCCGGTCAGGGAGGGTGGGGTGCATGGGTTTCTCTGCGGTCTCCGTCGTCCGCGGACCCGGCGAGCTCGCGGCCATGGTCATCGAGGTCACCAAGCTCACCTTCACGACCCGTTTCCAGTTCCGGGAGTTCATCGAGCAGGCGTGGTTCATCACCAGCGTCACGCTGATGCCCACGATCCTGGTCTCGATCCCGTTCGGTGCGGTGATCTCCCTCCAGGTCGGCAACCTCACCGGCCAGCTCGGCGCCCAGTCCTTCGCCGGCGCGACCGCGGTGCTGGCCACGGTCCGCGAGGCCGCGCCGATCGCCGCCGCCCTCATCATCGCCGGGGCCGCGGGGTCTGCGATCTGCTCCGACCTGGGCGCGCGCAAGATCCGCGAGGAGATCGACGCGATGGAGGTCCTCGGCGTCAACCCGATCGAGCGCCTCGTCGTGCCGCGCGCGCTCGCCACCGTCTTCGTCAGCCTGATGATCATCGGCATCGTGATCTCCGCCGGGATCGGCGGCGGCTACTTCTTCACCGTCATCGTCCAGGGCGGGTCCGCAGGCGCGTTCTTGTCCAGCTTCACCGCCCTGGCCTCGATCACCGATCTCTACGTCGCCATGGTCAAGGCCGCGCTCTTCGGCTTCCTGGCCGCCATCGTGGGCGCGCACAAGGGGCTCAACGCCGCGGGTGGACCCAGTGGCGTCGGCCGCGCGGTCAACGAGAGCGTGATCTTGGCCTTCATGCTGCTGTTCTTCCTCAACGCGATCATCACAGCGCTGTACTTCCAGCTCGTGCCGCAGCCGGGGCTGTGATCGCGTGAGCGCAGTGATGGATGCCGGGACCGCGGTCGTCAGGACCGGACGCAACCGCCTCGAGGAGTACGGCGACCAGCTGCTCTTCTACGCCAAGGCGCTGGCGTGGACCCCGCGCGCCCTGCGCAGCTACCGACGCGAGATCTACAACACGCTGGCCGAGGTGGCGTTCGGCGCCGGCGGTCTGACCCTGATCGCGGGCACCGCCGGCGTGATCGCCTTCCTCGCCTTCTTCGCCGGCACCGAGGTCGGCATCCAGGGCTATGCGTCGCTGAGCCAGATCGGGGTCGCCAAGTTCACGGCCTTCATCTCGGCCTACTTCAACACCCGCGAGGTCGCGCCCCTGGTGTCCTCGATCGCGCTCGCGGCGACGGTCGGGTGCGGCTACACCGCGCGGCTCGGCGCGATGCGGATCTCCGAGGAGATCGACGCGCTCGAGGTGATGGGCATCCCGAGCCTGCCGTTCCTGGTGACGACCCGGATGATCGCGGCCTTCATCGCCGTCATCCCGCTCTACATCATCGCCCTGCTGTCGTCCTACCTCTCGCCGCGGCTGATCACGACGCTGATCTACAAACAGTCCGCCGGCACCTACGACCACTACTTCATCCAGTTCCTGCCACCGATCGACATGCTCTGGTCGTTCCTCAAGCTGATCATCCTGGCCGTCATGATCATCTTGATCCACTGCTACTACGGCTACACCGCCAGCGGCGGACCGGCCGGCGTCGGCATGGCCGTGGGCAAGGCGATCCGCACCTCCATCGTCACGGTCGTGGTCGCCGACTTCTTCCTGAGCTTCGCGATCTGGGGCTCCACCACCACCGTGCGGATCACGGGGTAGTCGCCGTGCTCGTCAACATCCACCACGACTCCAAGGCGGAGCACCTGCGACTGCTCGTCGCCGGCGTCGCCTACCTCACCGCGATGGCCCTGCTGATCGCGCTGTCGATCGCGATCTACCAGAAGAAGTTCATCGACGTCACCACGATCAAGGTCCAGGCAGACCGGGCAGGACTCCAGCTCGCCAAGTTCGGCGACGTCCGCATGCATGGCGCGCTGGTCGGCGACGTACGCGCCATCGAGCAGGACGGCGAGCAGGCCGTCATCACCCTCGCGCTGCGCCCGGAGGCGGCCCGCACGATCCCGGACAACGTCGAGGTGGAGATCCTGCCGACGACGCTCTTCGGGCAGAAGTACGTCTCGCTGGTGCCGCCGACGAGCAACGTGTCGCCCACGATGCTGACCGACAATGCGGTGATCCCGGCCAGCCGGGTGCGCACCAACGTCGAGATCCAGACGGTCCTGGCCAACCTGTTCCCGCTGCTGCGCGCGGTCAAGCCGGCCGACCTCAACGCCACCCTCTACGCCCTGTCGCACGCGCTGACCGGCAAGGGCGACGACCTCGGGGAGACCCTCGAGGAGCTCGACGCCTACCTCATCGAGATCAACGACCACCTGCCCCAGCTGCGCACGGACATGAAGCTGCTGGCCGAGGTCGCGCAGACCTACGAGCTGGCCGCACCCGACCTGCTGCGGCTGCTGCGCAACGCGACCGTCTCGGCGCGCACGCTCGTGCAGAAGAAGGCCGAGTTCGGCGAGACGCTGCGTGCGATCACCGGACTCTCGGTGAGCACCCGCAACACGCTCTCGGCCAACGAGCAGGCCCTGATCCAGCAGGGCCGGTACGGCGTCCCGCTGCTGTCGCTCCTCGACACCTACTCGCCGCAGCTGCCCTGCATGCTGGATGGGATCGTGCGCCAGAAGGCCAACACCCAGAACGTCTTCCAGGACGGGATCATCCACCAGACCCTCGAGCTGGGGGCGCCACAGCGCAAGTCCTACACCGCTGCCGACGCGCCGGTCTACGGCGAGGTCGGCCACGGGCCGTGGTGCCTGGGCCTGCCGGCGAACTACCAGAACCCGGCTCCCTTCCTGCCCCTCAAGGACGGCACGTCCGACGACGAGCCGGGAGGTGGGCTGGAGTGAACGCACGCAACGCCACCACCGTGGCCGCCGGCATCAAGCTGGGCATCTTCACCCTCGTCTCGATCATCTTCACCACCACGCTCGCCGTCATCATGGGCGGCATCGGGCTGGGGGACCACACCGAGTACAACGGCATCTTCGCCAGCGCCAGCGAGCTGAAGAAGGGTGACGACGTGCGCGTCGCCGGTGTCTCGGTGGGCGAGGTGACCGACGTCGAGATCTACGAGGCCAACCGGGCGCGGATCTCGTTCACGGTCAAGAGCGACGTTCCGATGACCACCGACTCGCGAGCCAGCGTCCGCTTCCTCAACCTCGTCGGCGACCGCTACCTCGCCCTCGAGCAGGGGAGTCCCGAAGCGAAGCGGCTGCCGGCGGACGGCACGCTGCCGCTCGGCCAGACCAGCCCCGCCCTCAACCTGACAGCGCTCTTCAACGGGTTCCAGCCGCTCTTCGCGGCGCTCAACCCCGAGGACGTCAACGAGCTCTCGATGAACCTCATCCAGGTGCTGCAGGGCGAGGGCGGCACCATCACCGGCCTGCTCCAGCAGACCGGCGAGCTCACCAACTCGCTGGCCGACCGCGACCAGCTGATCGGCGAGGTCATCGTCAACCTGACCACGCTGATGAAGACGGTCGACGGCCACCACCAGCAGCTCGGTGCGCTCATCACCAACCTGAAGAAGTGGACCGGCAACGTCGCCCGCGACCGGTTCACCATCGGCCGGTCGCTGGAGAACATCTCCGCGCTGTCGGTGACGCTCTCCGACCTGCTGACGCAGACGCGTCCGCTGCTCAAGAAGGACGTCGCCGAGCTGCGCCGGCTCTTCACGGTGCTGGCGCGACCGGAGAACAAGGCAATGCTCGACAAGACGCTGGAGACGCTGCCGACCATGCTGGCGCGACAGACCCGGATCGGGGTCTACGGATCCTGGTACAACTACTACCTCTGCGAGTTCACCGGCGGGATCGTGCTGCCCAGCGAGCTGGCCAAGACGCTGCCGCCGGACGTGGTCAAGCAGATCGCCCAGTTCACCATGCACTCGACCGTGGACAGGTGCGATCGCTGATGGCCCGCCACTCCGACGCCAAGATCCTGCGCCTGGGCGCCATCACCCTGGTGTGCCTGCTGGTCGTGATGGCCGCGTCCTTCAACCTGCAGAAGTTCCCCGGCTTCCGCGGCACGACCTACCACGCCGAGTTCATCGATGCGAGCGGCCTGCACGTCGGCAGCGAGGTCCAGGTCGCCGGCATCCGGGTCGGTCGCGTGCAGGACATCCGGATCGACCAGGAGAAGGTGGTTGTCGACTTCGAGGTCAAGGACGCCACCCTCGGCGACGAGTCGAAGGCCGAGGTCCAGGTGCAGAACCTCCTCGGCGAGAAGTTCCTGCACCTGACCACGATCGGCGACGACGAGCTCGACGCCGGCGGCACGATCCCGGTCGATCGCACCGACGTCACCTTCGACATCGTCGGCACCCTCGGCCAGCTGACCACGCAGACCGAGGAGACCCAGAAGAAGTCGCTCTCGGAGGCGCTCGACACCCTGGCGACGGTCATCGACCAGGCCGCCCCCGAGGTGCGGAGCAGCTTCACCGGCATCTCCCGGCTGTCGCAGACGATCGCCTCGCGCGACGAGGAGATCGGCGACCTGCTGGAGAGCTCGGCGCAGGTGACGAGCCTGCTCGACGAGCGCAAGGGCGACCTGGTGCAGCTGATGTCCAACGCCGACCTCGTGTTCGCCGAGCTGCGCAAGCGCAAGCAGGCGATCCACGACCTGCTCGTCAACGTGCGCCAGCTGGCCGACGACCTCGAGGGCCTGGTCGAGGACAACCGCGAGCAGCTCAGGCCGACCCTCGACAAGCTCGACGAGGTCCTGTCCTTCCTCCAGCAGCGCGAGGACAAGCTGCAGACCCTGCTCCACAACTACGGGCCCTACGTGAACATCCTCGGCAACATCATCGGCACCGGCCCGTGGTTCGATGCCTACGTCCCCAACATCACCGGGGTCTTCTCCGGCGAGTTCGTCCCGGGACCGAGGTGAGCTGACAGTGTTCGAGCGCATCTCTGCCAAGACACTCGGGATCGGGCTGGCCCTGGTCCTGCTGGCCGCCGCCGTCATCTCCTTCCTGCCCAGCCAGGACACGCGCACAGCCTCCCTGCACTTCTCCCGCACCGTCGCGATCTATCCCGGCTCCGAGCTGCGCGTGATGGGCGTCAAGATCGGCCAGGTCGACGCGGTGGTGCCCGAGGGCAACTCCGTGCGGCTGGACGTCACCTACGACTCCCGCTACACGCTGCCCGCCGACGCCGAGGCCGCGATCGTCACCCCGACCCTCGTCGCCGACCGCTTCGTCCAGGTCTTCCCAGTGTACGTCGATGGCGAGCCCGCCCTCGAGGACGGAGCCGACATCCCGCTCGAGCGGACCAACACCCCGATCGAGCTCGACCGGATGTACAAGGCGCTCGACGACGTCTCGCTGGCCCTGGGCCCGAAGCCCGGTCAGCAGTCCGGCCCGCTCAACAACGTCATCACCGCGGGTGCGAAGGCGCTCGAGGGCAACGGCGCGCTGGGCGGTGAGGCGATCCGCAACCTCTCCGCCGCGGTGGAGACCTTCAGCGACAACCGTGGCCCGCTCTTCGAGAACGTCCGCTCGCTGGCGTCGCTGAGCGAGACGCTCGCCGCCAACGACGCGCTCGTCAACCGCTTCATCGGCAACCTGGCCGGGGTCTCCTCCCAGCTCGAGGGGGAGCGGACCGAGCTGCGCAAGGTGCTCGTAGCACTGGCGCGCGTCCTGGGCACCGTCCGCGGGTTCGTCAAGGAGAACCGGGGCAAGCTGTCCAAGGACATCGAGCTGCTCGGGTCGGTGCTCGGGACGGTCGAGAAGGAGAAGGACGCGCTCGCGCTGGTGGCCCAGAAGGGCCCGCTGGCGATGGGCAACCTCGCCGTCGCCTTCGACCCGGTCACCGGCACCTTCGGCTCGCGCGTCAACGCGGCGCCCGCCTTCGAGGACCCGGCCGAGTTCCTGTGCGAGACCCTGAAGAACAACGCCACGATCAAGGCGCCCCAGGAGGTCTGCCAGCTGCTCACCGAGGTGCTCGGGCCGGTCCTCGGCACGCAGGGCGGCCGGAGCAAGGCCCAGCAGGCCGGCCGGCAGCCGGGGCAGCAGGGCAGCCAGGCGCCCGCCCCGACCGGCGACATCGGAGCCCTCATCGGAGGTGGCCAGGGATGACCCGACTCGCTGGACTCGTGCTCGCGCTCCTCGTCCTGATGACCGGCTGCGACTTCGACGGCGCCTACGACCTACCGCTGCCCGGCGGGCCCAACACGGTCGCCGAGGAGGACGGTTACGAGGTCACCGCCGACTTCACCGACGTGCTCAACGTCGTGCCGCGCACACCGGTGATGGTCGACGACGTCCCGGTGGGGCAGGTGCTCGAGGTCGAGCGCGATGGCTGGCACGCCGAGGTGACCATGCGGGTGCGTGAGGACGTCGACCTTCCCGGCAGCGTGGTCGCGGAGGTGCGCCAGACCAGCCTGCTGGGGGAGAAGTACATCG
>NZ_CM001852.1:2147410-2194199 GCF_000389985.1 Nocardioides sp. CF8 | reverse complement strand
CGCCGCGCCCGCCGATGCGGCCGGTCGGCTCTCGGACGGCGACCACATCCCGCTCGCCCAGACCGGCCGCAACCCCGAGGTCGAAGAGGTGCTCGGGGCGCTGTCCTTCCTGCTCAGCGGAGGCGGAGTCGCGCAGATCAAGACGATCAGCCAGGAGCTGAACGCGATGATGAGCGGCCGCTCCGACGAGCTTCGTGACGTGCTGAGCCAGGTCGAGTCCCTGGTGAGCGCGCTGAACGGCCAGAAGGACGACCTGATCACGGCCTTCCACTCGGTCAACGACCTGAGCAAGACCTTGGTCGAGGAGAAGAAGGTCATCGCTGACGCGCTCGACTCCATGGGCCCGGCGCTCGACGTGCTCAACGAGCAGCACGACGCGCTGGTGCGGATGCTGACGGAGCTGGACAAGCTCGGTGTGGTCGGCACCCGGGTCATCAACGCCACCAAGGACGACCTGATCTCCCAGCTGCGCCACCTCGAGCCGGTGCTGCGCAAGCTGGCCGACGTGGACGAGAACCTCATCCCCGGCCTGGTGTCGCTCGCCAGCTATCCCTTCCCGCTCGAGGCCGCGGACGTGATCAAGGGCGACTACGCCAACGTCGCGTTCCTGATGCAGATCAAGTTGACCCCGGTCTCCGACGGCGGCCTGATCCCGAGCACGCTGGAGGACCTCCAGCAGCTCTGCATCACGACGCCGCTGGCACCGTTGTGCACGCAGACCGACACCGCGGTCGAGGAGCTCTGCGGCAACGTCCCCGGCCTGCCGCTGTGCCGCCCCGGCCACGCTGGCGCGGGTCCCGGCCGCCCTGGACAAGTCGGCACTGAGAGGTGTGCGATGACCCGCGGCGTACGCATCCGGCTGATCGCCTTCATCGTGGTCAGCGCGCTGGGGATCCTCTACGTCTCGAGCAGCTACCTCGGTCTGGTCGACCGCGTCCTTGGCCGCGGCATCGAGGCCCACGTGACGCTGCCGACCTCCGGCGGGCTGTTCATCGGCTCCGAGGTCACCTATCGCGGCGTCAAGATCGGCAAGGTGTCCGACATGACGGTCACCGGCGACGGCCTCAACGTCGACCTCGCGCTCGACGAGGAGACCCGGCTGCCGGTCAACTCGCCGATGTACGTCCACAACCTCTCCGCGGTGGGCGAGCAGTACCTCGACTTCGAGCCGCCCGCCCGCAGCGGCCCGTTCGTGCAGGACGGCGACCGGCTCACCGGTGACGCCGGGTCGCTGCCCATCGGCGAGGACGTGCTGCTGCGTCACCTCAGCTCGTTGATCGGCTCGGTCGACAAGAAGAACCTCGGCACCGTCGTCGACGAGCTCGGCGACATGTTCCGCGACAACGCGACGCCCTTGCGCGCGCTCGTGGACAACGGCCAGGCGTTCATCCTGGAGGCCCGGGAGAACCAGGACGCCACCATCCGGCTGCTCGATGCGGCCCAGCCGGTGCTGGAGACCCAGGCGGCCAACAAGGAGAACATCCGCTCGTTCGCGCGCGACCTCGCCCTGCTCACCGACACGCTGGCGGCCTCCGACAAGGACGTGCGCAAGGTCCTGACCGAGGCGCCGGGCGCCGCCACCGAGGTGCAGGCGCTGGTCGAGGACCTGCGTGCGGTGCTGCCCGAGTTCCTCGTCAACACCGTCGAGGTGACCCGGGTGCTGGCCGAGCGCCGCGACGGCCTCGAGCAGCTCCTCGTCACCTTCCCGCGCCTGCTGGCGGCCGGCCCGTCGGCGCTGGCCGACCTCGACGGCCAGAAGTACGGCCGGGTCAACCTGAACCTCAACCAGGAGCCGCCGCCCTGCACCGACGGTTATCTCCCGGCGTCCGAGCGACGTTCACCCAACGAGACATCCTTCGTGGAGTTCTTCCCGGCGGAGTGCCGCAGCGGTGCGCCTGTCAATATGCGTGGCATGAAGTACGCACCGCCGCCCAGGCCCGTCCAGCAACGGGCCATCGACGTGATCACCGGGGCCAGCTGATGAACCTGCGACGTCTCAACCTCCTGCTGCTGGTGCTCGGGCTGGTGCTGGGCGCGACGCTGGCGGTGCTCCTCACCCGGGGCAGCGCGGCCCTGCCCGGCGAGACCGAGGCCGAGCAGCGGGGTCAGCAGTACGTCGAGGTCAGTCGGGCCGCGGCCGCGCAGGTCCAGGCCTTCCTCGCGATCGACCACGAGCAGGTCGACGAGCAGGCCCAGACCGTGCTCGACAGCGCGACCGGCGACTTCAAGCAGCAGTACGCCGACGAGCTGGACAGCCTCAAGCAGTCGGCCGAGGAGCAGCAGTCGACGGCGGTAGCGAGCGTGCTCGAGGTCGGGATCAGCGACATCGACGCGACGACCGCGAAGGTGTTCGTCGCGGCCAACACCGAGGTCACCAGCAAGTCGACCGCCGGCGAGGCGCGCACCGTGCCCTGGCGGATCCAGCTCGACATGGAGAAGGTCGATGGGCGCTGGCTCACCTCCGGCCTCCAGTTCGTGGGATGAGAGCGATGAAATCAGACGAGCGCACCTGCCCCTTCTGCGCCGAGACGATCAAGGCCGCGGCGATCAAGTGCCGCTACTGCCAGTCGGAGATCCCGCCGCCGGTGGAGGCACCGGAGCCCGAGCAGCCGGAACCGGAGCCGGAGGCGGAGCCGGAGACGACGACGAAGAAGACGTCAGGCATCCTCGGCAGTGCCTGGCTCGCGGCCGTCCTGACGGCGGTGGTCGTGGGACTGGCGGTCTTCACCGGTTTCACGGTCTACGACGCCCTCAACCCCCCGCAGGGTGCGACCCCCGAGAGCGGCCAGATCACCGACGAGGACGCCCGCACCGGGCTGCTCGTCGCGGCCGCCGACCTGAGCCAGCGGGTGCTGACCTACCACCACGACACCTTCGACCAGGACCTCGAGGTCGCGGCGGCACGGTTGACGCCGGCGTTCCGTGAGGAGTACGACTCAGCCATGGAGCAGGTGCGGGCCAACACCGAGAAGAACAAGATCTCCCAGGAGGCGACAGCCGTCTCCTCGGCGATCATCTCGGCGAGGGCCGACAAGGCGCAGGTGCTGGTGTTCGTCAACCAGGAGACGTCGTCGGCCAAGACCAAGGCCAACCAGCTGGTCCGCAACCGGCTCGTCGTCGATCTCGTGCGGGTCGACGGTGACTGGGCGATAGCGGGAGTCAACGCTCTCGGCTAGAGTAGAACGTGTTCTAGTGTCGGTCGGGAGGGAGTCGTTGTGCCGCAGGTCGATCTGCTCATCATCGGTGCGGGCCCGACCGGCCTGTTCTCGGCCTACTACGCGGGATTCCGCGGCCTGAGCGTCGCCGTCGTCGACTCGCTGCCCGAGCTGGGCGGCCAGATCACCGCGATGTATCCCGAGAAGGCGATCCTCGACGTCGCCGGCTTCCCCTCGGTCAAGGGCCGTGACCTGGTGGCCGGGCTGGTGGCCCAGGCCGACACCGCCAAGCCCGACTACTTCCTCGACCGCACCGCTGAGACGCTCGCCCACCAGGGCGACCGGGTCGTGGTGGGCCTCGACGACGGCACCCTGATCGACGCCGGCGCCGTGCTGATCACGGCCGGCATCGGCAAGTTCAGCCCGCGTGCGCTGCCCGCCGGGGAGGGCTGGGTGGGGCGCGGTCTCGAGTTCTTCGTGCCCAGCTTCGCGCCGTACCACGGCAAGGACGTCGTGATCGTCGGCGGTGGCGACAGCGCGTTCGACTGGGCCCAGCACCTCGAGCCGATGGCCAGCTCGGTGACGCTCGTGCACCGCAGGGACGCCTTCCGGGCACACGAGCGGACCGTCGCCGCGGTTCGTGACTCCTCGGTCGAGATCATCACCAAGGCCCAGGTCACCGCGCTGCGCGGCACCGACGGGGTCGAGGAGGTCGAGATCGTCGTCGACGGCGAGGAGCCCGTCGTCCGCCCGGCGCAGGCGGTCGTCGCCGCCCTCGGTTTCATCGCCGACCTGGGAGCCCTCCAGACCTGGGGCATCACCACCGACAAGCGTCACGTCGTCGTCGACTCCTCGATGCGGACCAACCTCGAGCGGGTCTTCGCCGCCGGCGACATCACCGAATATCCCGGCAAGGTCCGGCTGATCGCCGTCGGCTTCGGCGAGGCCGTCACCGCCGTCAACAACGCGGCCGTGGCGATCGACCCGTCCGCCCATGTCTTCCCCGGCCACTCCAGCGAAGGATGATTCACACGATGAAGGCAGCATCATGAAGGTCTTGGTCGACTTCGACCTGTGCGAGTCCAATGCCATGTGCGAGGCGCTGGCGCCCGAGGTGTTCGAGCTCGACGACGACGACTACCTCGTCGTGAAGAAGGAGCACGTCGGTCCCGAGGACCTCGACTCCGTCCGGCGTGCGGTGGCGTCGTGCCCCAAAGCCGCGATCTCGCTCCAGGAAGCACCCACGGACGGATGAGCCTCGAAGCCTCTGCCAATCTCGACGGCCGTGTCGCCGTCGTCACCGGCGCCGGCGCCGGTCTCGGCCGCGCCGAGGCGCTCGCCCTCGCCGACCAGGGCGCCCGGATCGTCCTCAACGACCTGCCCGGTGCAGCCGACGACGCCGCCGAGGAGATCCGGTCGCGTGGCGTCGAGGTGCGGATCGTCACCGGCGACGTGGGGGAGCGCAGCACCGCCGACGCGATGCTCGCGACCGCGCTCGGCGAGTTCGGCTCGCTCGACATCGTCGTCAACAACGCCGGCATCACCCGCGACAAGATGCTGTTCAACCTCAGCGACGAGGAGTGGGACCTCGTCCTCAAGGTGCACCTGCGCGGTCACTTCCTGCTGACCCGCAACGCCGCGGCGCACTGGCGGGCCCTCTCGAAGGAGACCGACGGACAGGTCTACGGCCGGATCATCAACACCGCGTCCGAGGCGTTCCTGTCCGGCTCGCCCGGCCAGGCCAACTACGCCGCGGCCAAGGCCGGCATCACCGCGCTGACGCTGTCGGCTGCCCGCGGGCTGGGCCGCATCGGCGTGAGCGCCAACGCGATCTGCCCCCGCGCCCGCACGGCCATGACGGAGGCCGTCTTCGGCGAGGACACGTCGGGCCAGGAGGTCGACCCCTACTCGCCCGACCACGTTGCCCCCTTCGTCGCCTACCTCGCCTCACCGGCCGCCGCGCGCATCACCGGCCAGGTCTTCGTCGTGTACGGCGGCATGGTGGCGCTGCTCGCGGCGCCGGTCGTCGAGCAGCGCTTCGACGCGTCCGCCGCCGCGTGGACGCAGGCCGATCTCGAGACCCAGCTCGGCGGCTACTTCGCCGACCGGGACCCCGCTGTCGGCTTCGCCGCCGACTCCGTCATGCAGCTGAAGATCTGAGAGGCACTCATGAGTCGTCTGACCGGCAAGGTCGCCATCGTCACCGGGGGAGCACAGGGGCAGGGGGAGGCGATCGTGCGCGCCTTCGCCGCCGAGGGAGCGTCGGTCGCGATCGCCGACATCAACGAGGCGGGCGGCCAGGCCCTCGCCGACGAGCTGGGGGACCGGGCCCACTTCACGCGCCACGACGTCTCCGACCCGGCCTCGTGGGCGGCCCTGGTGGCCGACACCGACGAGCGCTTCGGCCCGGTGGGCGTGCTCGTCAACAACGCAGGCATCCTCCGCTTCGGTGACATCGACAAGATGCCGCTCGCCGAGGCCCAGCTCGTCTGGGGCGTCAACCTGCAGGGCTGCTTCCTGGGCATGCAGGCGGTGACGCCCACGATGAAGCGCAACGGCGGTGGCTCGATCATCAACGCCTCCTCGGTCGAGGGGCTCGGCGGCATGGGGTCGCTGGTGGCCTACTGCGGCTCGAAGTGGGCCATCCGCGGGATGACCAAGGCCGCCAGCCACGAGCTCGCGCGCCGCAACATCCGGGTCAACTCGGTGCACCCGGGGATGATCGACACCCCGATGACCCAGGAGCACGGCGGGGACGCGGCGATGGAGTACGGCGCCACGAAGGTGCCGATGCGCCGCGTCGGGACCCCGGGCGACATCGCTCCGACCTACGTCTTCCTGGCCAGTGACGAGAGCAGCTACATCACCGGCGCCGAGATCGCGGTCGACGGGGGCGTCACCGCAACGCACGCCTTCGGCGGCTGAGCGGGCAGTCCGCGCTCAGCGCAGGATGAGGCGGACCGCGCGCTCCATGTGGGCCGCGGTCTCCTCGGCCGTGCTGCGACCGGTCACCCACGCGACGAGCGCGGAGAGCCAGACGTCGCCGATGACGCGCGCGATGGCGATGTCGTCGTCGCTGACCTCGTCGGTGCCGGGGTGCATGGCGCGGGTGAGCATGCGGGTCAGCAGCATGCCGACGGCGTGGATCTCCTGGGCTGCCGACTTGTCGGCGAACATGAACGCGCGGGTCAGCGCATCGGTCAGGTGCGGGTCGCCCTGCAGGCCGCGGGTGGTGCGCCGCAGCACCGAGATCACCCGGTCGGCCGGGGTGTCGCCGGAGATAGTGCGGGTGGCGAGGGTCGACTCGGCACGCTCGAACTCGCGGGCGAGGGCGGTGACCAGCAGGTGGATCTTGGAGGGGAAGTAGCGGTACAGGGTGCCGAGGGCGACGTCGGCCTGCTCCGCGACCGCACGCATCTGGACGGCGTCGAAGCCGCCCTTCGAGGCGAGTGCGATCGTGGCGTCGAGGATGCGCTCGCGGCGCTCACGCTGCGCGTTCGAGCCGATCTCGTCGCTCGCCACCGCGTTGGTGCTGCTCACCCATGCCTCCAAGTAGTCGTCTGTGACACGGTCTGTGACACGGGGCACAAGGCTGCATGGAACAGTCACCGAGCGTGCCCAGTTGAACACCCCGAGAAGGTTATCAACGGGTGAGACATAATAGGAACACGTTTCACTTCTAGAAAGGTCGCGGCGCGTGCGCATTGCATTGCTGTCCTACCGGAGCAAGCCACACTGCGGCGGCCAGGGGATCTACATCCGGCACCTGAGCCGAGAGCTCGTCAACCTCGGTCACGAGGTCGAGGTGTTCTCCGGTCAGCCCTACCCCGAGCTCGACGAGGGCGTGACGCTCACCAAGGTGCCGAGCCTCGACCTCTACCGCGAGCCTGACCCCTTCCGGACGCCGAGGCTCAGCGAGTTCCGCGACCTCATCGACGTCGAGGAGGTCCTGACGATGTGGACCGCCGGCTTCCCGGAGCCGAAGACGTTCAGCTCGCGCGTCGCGCGGTTGCTCAAGGACCGCGTCGACGACTTCGACATCGCCCACGACAATCAGGTCCTGGGCTACGGCATGCTCGAGATCGAGAAGATGGGGCTCCCGCTCCTGACCACGATCCACCACCCGATCACCTTCGACCGGCGCATCGACCTCGCCGCCGCCCCGACGCTGCGCAAGAAGCTCTCGCTGCGCCGGTGGTACGGCTTCTTGCGCATGCAGACGAAGGTCGCCCGCCAGGCGCGCACGATCCTCACGCCGTCGGACACCTCGGCGCGCGACATCGCCAAGGACTTCGGCGTCGACCCGGCCCGCATGGAGACCGTGCTGCTGGGCGTCGACGACGCGTTCGTGCCGCCGACCGTGGCGCGCGTCCCGGGCCGCATCCTCGCGATGGCCAGCGCCGACGCCCCGATGAAGGGCATCGCGACCCTGCTGGAGGCCTTCGCCAAGCTGCGCACCGAGCGCGATGTCGAGCTGCTGCTCGTGACCAAGCCCGAGCCGGGCGGTCGCACCGAGAAGCTGATCGACCAGCTCGGCATCGGCGAGCACGTCACCTTCGTCAACGGCGTCTCCCAGGAGGAGCTCGTCGCGGTGATGGGCTCCGCCGAGCTCGCCTGCGTCCCGTCGCTGTACGAGGGCTTCTCGCTGCCGACCGCCGAGCTGATGGCGTGCGAGACCCCGCTCGTCGTGTCCCGCGCCGGCGCCATCCCCGAGGTCGTCGGACCCGACGGGGAGTGCGCGATCCTGGTCACCCCGGGCGACGTCGGCGAGCTGGAGCTGGCGCTCCTGGAGCTCATCGACGACCCCGAGCGACGGGCCCGGATGGGCCGCGCCGGCCGCGAGCGGGTGCAGCGACTCTTCAGCTGGCGGGCCGTGGCCGCGGCCACCGCAGCGGCGTACGAACGAACGATCGACAGCTACCGTGCCGAGCACGCTGGCGCCACGAAGGAGAACATCAGTGCTGACCGTTGATTTCGACCGCCTGGGCCTGCGCCCCGGCGACCGGGTGCTGGACATGGGCTGCGGTGCGGGTCGCCACGCCTTCGAGATGTACAAGCGTGGCGCCGACGTCATCGCCTTCGACCAGGACGCCGATGAGCTCGCGACCGTGCGCGAGTGGTTCGGCGCGATGAAGGAGGCCGGCGAGGTGCCGGACGGCGCCGAGGCGGACACCAAGGAGGGCGACGCGCTCGCCCTGCCGTTCGCCGACGGCGAGTTCGACCGCATCGTCGCGGCCGAGGTGCTCGAGCACATCCACCACGACGTCGACGCGATCAAGGAACTGGTCCGGGTGCTGCGTCCCGGCGGCACGCTGGCGATCTCGGTGCCGCGCTGGCTGCCCGAGGTCATCAACTGGAAGCTCTCCGACGACTACCACAACGCCGAGGGCGGCCACGTCCGGATCTACACCGACCACGAGCTGGTCGACAAGGTCACCAAGGCCGGTCGGTTCAACGACGGCACGCCCGGCGACGCGATGGTCTTCGAGGGCAAGGGCTATGCGCACGGACTTCACTCGCCGTACTGGTGGATCAAGTGCGCCGTCGGTGTCACCAACGACAAGCACCCGCTGGCGAAGGCCTACCACAAGCTGCTGGTGTGGGAGATCATGAAGAACCCCAAGGCGCTGCAGGTGGCCGGCAAGGTGCTCGACCCGATGATCGGCAAGAGCATGGTGCTCTACTTCCGCAAGCCGGAGACGGCCGTCGACTCCGCCTCGAGCGATGCGGCCTGAGGACGTCCTGGCTGGTGTCCTGACGCTCGCCCAGGTCGAGGAGACTGCAGCGTCCATCGCGGCCATGCAGGAGCCCGACGGGGCGATCCCGTGGACTGTCGGTCAGCACACCGACGTCTGGAACCACGTCGAGTCGGCGATGGCGCTGCTCGTCGGCGGTCAGGTGGAGGCCGCCGAGCGCGCCTACGACTGGACCGTCGCGACCCAGCGCGCCGACGGCTCGTGGCCGATGAAGATCGTCGCCGGCGAGATCGAGGACCACTCCGGCGAGACCAACATGTCCGCCTACCTCGCGGTCGGCGTCTGGCACCACTGGCTGATCCGGCGCGACGAGGAGTTCGTCCGCCGCATGTGGCCGACCGTGCGGCGCGGCCTCGACTGGGTCGTCGGCATGCAGCTGCGCTTCGGTGGCATCGCCTGGTCGCAGGAGTGGGCCGACGGCTCTCCCGCGAAGGTCAACGCCGACGCGCTGCTGGCCGGTTCCTCGAGCATCTACCAAGCGCTGCGCGCGGGCGTGGCGCTCGCCGACCTGCTCGACGACCCGCAGCCGGAGTGGGAGCTCACCGGCGGCCGGCTCGGCCACGCGCTGCGTGAGCACCGCGACCTCTTCCTCGACAAGTCCGAGTTCTCGATGGACTGGTACTACCCGGTCCTGGGCGGTGCCGTCCGCGGCGACGCGGCGCGCGAGCTGATCGACTCGCGCTGGGACACCTTCGTCGAAGCGGGGCTCGGCATCCGCTGCGTGTCCCGCAATCCGTGGGTCACCGGCGCGGAGACCTGTGAGCTGGTGCTCGCGCTGGATGCCATCGGCGACCGGCAGCGAGCGCTGCAGCTGCTCGCGGACATGCAGCACCTGCGCGCGGAGGACGGCAAGTACTGGACCGGCTACGTCTTCCCCGAGGGCGTCAACTGGCCGGGGGAGCACACGACGTACACCGCTGCGGCCGTGATCCTGGCCGTCGACGCGCTCTCGCAGCTGACCGCGGGTGGCGACATCATGCGCGGCACCTCGCTGGCGGCCGACTTCGACGAGCTGGCGCTCGAGTGCGGCTGCGCGTCAGCCGACCGGGTCGCCCGCATCTCCTGAGGTCCGCTCCAGCACCCGCATCGAGCCCAGCGCCTCCACCTCGGTGAAGGCGCCGCTCTCGAGCGCCGGGAGATAGATCTGCTCGTACGGCGGTCGCCCGCCGTCCGCAGGGTCGGGGAAGACGTCGTGGATGACCAGCAGTCCGCCGCGCTGGACCCAGCGCACCCAGCCGTCGTAGTCGGCGCGGGCCGGCTCTGCGCCGTGGCCGCCGTCGATGAACAGCAGCGCCAGCGGCGTACGCCAGTGCCGGGCGACCGTGGCGGACGTCCCGATCACGGCGACGACCTGGTCCTCGAGCCCCGCGTCCTCGATGGTGCGGCGGAAGAACGGCAGGGTGTCCATCCGGCCGGTGCGCGGGTCGACGAGGCTGGTGTCGTGGTGCTCCCAGCCCGCCTGGTTCTCCTCCGAGCCGTGGTGGTGGTCGACGGTGAAGACGGTGCCGCCGGCCTCGCGGGCCGCGGCGCCGAGGTAGACCGCCGACTTGCCGCAGTAGGTGCCGACCTCGAGCAACGCTCCCTGGCCCGCCTGCTGGCGTCCGTAGCGGTGGAGCAGCAGCCCCTCGTCCTCGGGCATGAAGCCCTGGGCAGCGCGCGCGTGCTCCAGCCAGTCAGTCACGGGGCGAGACACTAGTATGTAGAACATGTTCTACTCGCTGGGCATCTCCGCCGACCACGTCGAGCTGGGCGCGAGCCTGCGGTCCTGGGCGGCGTCCATCACGCCGATCGACGCGGTGCGCGCGGCCGAGGCGGACCCTGGCGCGGCCTTCGACGACGTCTGGTCCGCCCTGACGTCGATGTCCGTGCCGACGATCGGTCTCCCCGAGTCCTCGGGTGGAGGCGGGGGGAGCGCGCTCGACGTCGCGGTCGCGCTCGAGGCGTGCGCCTACTCGCTCGTCCCGGGCCACTTGTTGGGTACGGCGATCGCGGCGGCCGTGCTGCCCTCGTCCTTCGCCCCGGAGCTGGTGTCGGGCGCGCGCGTCGCCGTGGGGCTCGATGACGTCGTGCTCGACGCTGTGGGGGCAGACCTGTTCCTGCTGCCGACCGCCGACAGCTACGTCGTGTCGTCGTCGGCGGTGGTCACCCCCGGTGCGCCGGTCCTCGACCTGTCCCGTCGCGTGGGGACGGCGTCGTCGGCCTCCGGCACGCCGGTGCCGCTGGAGGGTGAGCTGCTCCGGCGCACGCTCGTCACGTTCGCGGCCGCCGAGGCGGCCGGGGTGGCTCGCTGGTGCCTGGACACGGCGGTCGGGTACGCGAAGGTGCGCGAGCAGTTCGGCGCGAAGATCGGGTCCTTCCAGGCGATCAAGCACCTGTGTGCGGAGATGCTGGAGACGGTCACCTCGATCGAGGCGGTCGCGTGGGACGTCGCTTCCGTGGCGTTCGGCTCCGACGACGAGCAGTGGGCCTTCGCCGCCGATGTCGCCGCCACCGTGGCCTTCGACGGCGCGGTCCGGGTCGCCCAGGACTGCATCCAGGTGCTCGGCGGGATCGGCTACACGTTCGAGCACGACGCACACCTCTACCTGCGCCGCGCGCTGTCCCTGCAGGCGCTGGTCGGGTCGTCGGACCGAGCGGCCGCCCGGGTGTGCGACCGCGCCACGGCGGGTGTGCGACGCAGGCTTGAGGTGGACCTCGACGGCCGGGATGCATCGGTCCGGCCGTCGATCCGCTCCCTGGTCGGGTCGGTCTCCGCGGACCACCCGCGGGAGGGCCTGGTGTCGACCGGCCTGCTGATGCCGCACTGGCCGGCGCCGTACGGACTGGGGGCGGACGCCGTGACCCAGCTCGTCGTGGACCAGGAGCTCGCCGCTGCCGACATCACGCGGCCGGACCTGAAGATCGCCGGGTGGGCGGTGCCGACGATCCTGGCGCACGGCACCGACGAGCAGCGCGAGCGGTTCGTCCGGCCGTCGCTGCTCGGGGAGATCACGTGGTGCCAGCTGTTCTCCGAGCCGGGTGCCGGCTCGGACCTCGCGTCGCTGCGCACGCGCGCGGTGCGTGACGGATCCGGTTGGAGGCTGACCGGGCAGAAGGTGTGGACCTCGCTGGCACAGGACGCGCAGTGGGCGATCTGCCTCGCGCGCACCGACCCGGACGCGCCGCAGCACAAGGGGATCACCTACTTCCTCGTCGACATGACCAGCGAGGGCATCGACATACGGCCGCTGCGCGAGCTGACCGGGGATGCGTTGTTCAACGAGGTGTTCCTCGACGACGTGTTCGTGCCGGACGAGCTCGTCGTCGGCGCTCCGGGCGACGGCTGGAAGCTCGCGCGCACCACGCTGTCCAACGAGCGGGTGGCGATGGCGGGGCACCGGCTGGGCGTTAGCGTCGAGGGCTGCGTGGCCGCCGTCGGCGCCGACCCGCTGGACCGGGTGCGCGTCGGGCGGCAGGTCGCGCTCGCGACGGTGTGCGCGTTGCTCGGGGTGCGGACGACGTTGAAGGCACTGGCCGGCGCCGCATCCCAGGGGCAGGGGCCGGGTGCGGAATCGAGCGTGGCCAAGCTGCTGGGCGTCCGCAACCGGCAGGAGGCCTCGGCGTTGTTGGTGGAGCTGCTCGGTCCCACCGTGCTTCTCGGCGGTGCCGAGGCGGAGGCCGCCGTGCACGAGATGCTGGTGACGCGCTGCCTCTCCATCGCGGGCGGCACGACGCAGATCCTGCGCAACGTTGCGGCGGAAAGGGTCCTAGGCTTGCCCAGGTGACCGTCGTGCTGCCGCCGCCCGTCCAGCCCGGTGACCGGATCGCGGTCGTGTCACCGTCATGGTGTGGCCCGGAGGTCTTTCCGGACCTCCACGAACAGGCGCTCGGACGTCTTCGCGAGCTTGACCTCGAGCCCGTCGAGTTTCCGTTCACCCGAGTCCAGGGCACGGCTGCCGAGCGGGCATCGGACCTGATGGCCGCCTTCGAGGACGACTCCATCGCCGCGGTGATGGCCACCATCGGCGGCGACGACCAGATCACCGTGCTGCGCCACCTCGACCCGGACCGGATGCTCGCGAACCCGAAGCGGTTCCTTGGCTACAGCGACAACACGAACCTCTCCAACTGGCTGTGGTTCCACGGTGTCGGCGGCGTGTACGGCGGCTCGACCTCCGTCCACCTCGGCCCCGGTCCCGGCGTCGACCCGCTGCACCTGCAGTCGCTGCGCGCCGCCTTGTTCGGCGGCTCACTGACTCTCGTCCCGCCGGAGCGGACCCGCGACTTCGGCCTCGACTGGGCATCGCCGGCAGCGCTGGTCGACGTGGCACCGGACTGGCCGGCCTCGCCCTGGGTGTGGTCGGGGCCGTCACGCTCGGTGACCGGAGCCGTGTGGGGCGGCTGTCTGGAGAGCGTCGAGATGACACTCGCGGTCGGTCGCTGGATGCATCCCGTGTCGACGTACGACGGATGCGTGCTCGCCTTGGAGGCCTCCGAGGAGATGCCGTCCGCGTCCCAGTGCTTCCGGATGCTGCGCAACCTGGGGGAGCGAGGCATCCTCGGCGCCGCTTCCGCGCTGTTGTGGGGTCGACCGCCGGTGACGTCGCGTGAGGCCCCGAAGACCGAGGCCGAGATCGCCGTCGCGGTCGCCGAGCGGCACGAAGCCGTCCTGGCGGCCGTCGCGGACTACAACCCCGAGCTCGTCGTCGTCCTCGACGTGGACTTCGGACACACCCAACCGCAGCTGCTGTTGCCCTACGGCGGCCGCGTCACCGTGGACGGAGCGCAGCGGGAGATCACGGCTCACTTCACCGGATAGAGGTCGACGCCGCGGGGCGCGGAGAAGATCATCTCGGCCAGGTCGGGGTCGAGTCGACGAGTGCCGGTGTGGTCGCGCAGGTAGTAGCGGCCTCGGGGTGTTCGCCAGAGGTAGCGGCCGGGGCCGGCTTGTCGGCACTGGTAGCCCCCGAAGGTCTTCCAGCGGTGATGGGCCCGCCGCAGTGGCCCGGAGTTGTGGGTGCCGGTCTGCCCGGGCGGTCCGTGCTTGTCGTAGGGCGTGGGGTGGTCGTAGTCGACCCTGAGCCTGGCGCCCGGTGGGGCGTGGGGGAACACGTCTCCACCGCTGAGGTGCCAAATGTGGTCCTTGAGCCGATCGGGGTGCTCGTAGTCGTTGATCCGGATCCGGCCGTTGAGGTCGCGGACGGGCTGCAGGCTGATGTCTGCGTGGCCGAGGAGGTCGGCGAGGTGCTGGACGAGCGTCGGCCCGAGCTCCTCGATCCGCGCGAGGCCGCTGCTGCTCTGGAGGGCGGAGTCGGTGAGATGGACGTGAACGACGGCCTTGGGACGCAGGGAGGCGAGCTGGCGACAGCTGAGCGCAGCAAGACCGGCGAGGGTCTGTTCCAGGTGGGCGGGTGCCCAGACCGGTCGGCTGTCTGCCGTGATCGGGCCCGTCCGTCTCCGGCTCGGTGTGGTCGAGGAGCAGCTGCAGGAGGTCGGCGGGACGAGCCAGCCAGCCGAAGGCCATGGCGCGCAGCTCGTCGCGGTTGTGGTCGTGGCCGTGGGTGGTGGCGAGGATGTCGGCGACGCGGTCGACCGTTGCGTCGATCCAGACAGCCTCGCCGGCGCTGACCCGCGCGATGACATTGCGCAGGCCGGACTCGTCAGCCCGGGACAGGGCGACATAGCGGTGGCGGGCTTCGAACTCGAGGCGGTCCTGCTCGTGCTGCGGGTCTGCCTCGATGGTCTTGGCACGAGCGAGGTCGAGCACGACCGCTGGTGCGTCGCCTGCGATGGCCACTGCCACGGCCCGGTCGACGGTCCCGACCACAGCCGCGGCGAGGTGGCGCGAGACGACGGCGACCTTGCGGGCGACCCATGGCTCGCACTCGAGCGCCATCACGACGGCGAAGGTGAGGGGGAGCCGGTGGCGCAGGTCGAGGATGTCGGCGATCGCGGCCCGGGTCGTGGCGTGGTGGGTCTGGCGGGCGAAGGCGAGCTCGGCGACGGAGTATTCGCGCAGCGACGGCGTCCCGTCGCCGCCGGGCTGGACCATCTTCTCCCGCGCGTGCGCGGGGAGGTCGGGGTCGTGCACCGGCGGGTCGGAGTGCAGGTCGGCCCAGTGTGCGACCACCAGGAGGTCCTCGACCTCCGCGAACCGCCGAGCGCGCGTCGACGACTCCGCCAGGGACAAGGTGACATCGGCGTCGCAGGCATCGAGCCCAGCCCCGGGAATGGGACCCAGGGTGGTGTCGATCGCGGCGGTGATCATGTCTCATTGTAGATCGAACGGGTGAGCGAAAACAAGAGCCAATCGTCATATGTGCGCAGGTCAGAGGCCGTGAAAGGATTGCGGGCGTGCGCGCATGTTGCACCCGCCGGGGCCTTTCCCACCCTAGAGGCGACCACCGACATGCCGCCGCAGTCGCCGTTCGGTCCGCCCGCAGCGGCATGTCCGCGGGCTCCGACTCGCAGATCGACTCACAATGTCGTGGTGACCGACCACTCGAGCGACGCCCAGGCCGTACTCGTCGTCCTTGCAGAACTGCCCGGGACCGGCAAGACCGCGGACAAGCGCGAACATCGCCGCAGGGTGGCAGCGTGCCTGGCTCACCCAGAACTTGCCGGCCTCGCCAGCGCAACGCACCGTCCAGGCTGAGACATCATGCGACTCCTCGTCACCTTCGTCGGCGGCCTCGGCCACTTGGCTCCGCTCCGCCCGCTGGCACGCGCGGCACGCGCGGCCGGGCATGAGGTGGCGATCGCGGGGTCCGGGGGTCTGGTCCCGCGGATCCAGAATGCCGGGTTCACCGCCTTCGCCACCAGCCCGATGGTGCATCACGACCCGGCGCCTCCGAGCCAGACCCGCAAGCCACTCGAGGTGATGGATGCTCGCGCGGCTACGATCGAGTTCGCCGACAACTTCGCCGAGCGAGGCGCACGTCGTATGGCACTGGCCATGCCGGACGTCATCCGCGCTTTCCGGCCCGACCTCGTGCTGCGCGACGAGACCGACCTGGGTACGACGATTGCCGCCGAGCTTCTCGACGTGCCCGTCGCCACCCACCTCGTGCTCGCCGCGGGCCTGTTGATCCGACCGGAACTTGTCGCCCCGCGCCTCGACGCCCTTCGCGCCGAGCACGGGTTGCCACCGGACCCTGCGCTGACCCGACTGACCTCAGGGCTGGTGCTCACCGATGCGGCGCCCTCGTTCCGGAGTCCGAAGTCGCCGTTGCCGATGAGGCCGACTCCGTACAACTCCTTCGACACGCCCAGGGCGTCCGCGCGCGCTGACCGACCGGGCATCTACGTCACTCTGGGCACCATCTTCAACCATGCATCGGGGGACCTCTTCGAGCGCCTTCTGGCGGGGCTCGCCGACCTCGATGTGGACGTCGTGGCGACCGTCGGAGAAGGGACCGACCCCGCCGACCTCGGGCCCCAGCCGACGCACGTGCGTGTGGAACGATTCCTGCCGCAGAGAGAGGTCCTCCCAGCCGTCGACCTCGTCATCTCGCACGGTGGCTCGGGGAGCCTGATGGCCACGCTCGCCCACGGACTCCCGTCCCTGCTTCTGCCGCTCGGCGCGGATCAACCGCACAACGGGATGCGCGCTGTTGAGCTGGGCGTGGCCGCGACCCTCGACGCAGCCACAGTCACGTCCGAGGAGGTCGGGGCACGCGCCCGCGAGCTCCTCGCCGACGAAGCTGTGCGGGCGCGGTGCGTCGCTGTCGCCGACGAGTGGAGGGAACTCCCCGGTCCGTCCGTCGCGGTCGCCGCCCTGGAAGGGGCTGCTTCTTAGACGTGCTGTGTAACGCGCCGACATGTACGGGTGAAGGATGTCGCCGACCCAGCTGGAGGACCCCATGCCCAACCCGTCGTGGACCGACGACCACTCACGCCTGGTCGCCGAGGCAGCACCGCCGGTCGGGGAGCCGGCTGACGCCGAGGTGGATCGGGTCTGGAACCTGGTCGCCGCACGCAGGGCGACGAGCACGCCCGCGCGACGATCACGCCGGCGGATGGCGGTGGGTGCCGGTGTGGCGGCGATCGTCCTCGGCGCTTCGGGTGTCGCCGCAGCGGACATGTGGCACGCGCGGACGGGTGTCCAGCAGACCGACGCCGAGAGCATCCGGCTGGGCGGACCGGGCGAGCTGATCGACCCGCGGGGCGCCGACTACGAGCAGGTCCTCCGCGAGGAGATGGCCGACATCCCCTTCCCCTCGGACGAGGCGCGCGACATCGCGGTGGCGGACCAGGTGAAGTTTGCCCTCCGGGACGCGGAGAGCATGCGCATCGCGCAGTCCCGTGGCGATGAGGACTGGCGCAGTGTGCAGATCACCGGAGGCATGCGCGCCGAGGCGGCTCGCGCGGCCCTGTGTGCCTGGTCGAACAGCTGGGCCGGGGCCACGACAGCGGGCGACGACAGCGCCCGCGCCGCGGCGATCGAGGTCATCGAAGGGGCCCCGTCCTGGCCGGCCATCACGGACGTCGACGCCGACCAGACGATCACGCCGAAGAAGATGTGGGTGACCGACGAGCACGGGAGCACCCGGCGGCAGGCCTACTTCGACACCACCCCGTTCGGCTGGCTCCCGCTCGTGGTCACGGCTGCGGGTGGACGCGACCTCGAGGCGATGGGCCGGCCGTTCGCAGAGCACACGCGCTGCATCCCCGAGCTGGTGCCCGACCTGCCCGCCGCCGTACCCGCCGCCTTCCGGGTCCAGTGACATGGGTCGTTCCGTGACGGAGCAGGAGTTCGAGGAGCTCTACCGCGCGACAGTCGGCGACCTCATCGCCTACCTGCGGCGCCGCGGCGCCTCGGACGCCGAGAACGTGGCGGCGGAGGTCTATGCGATCGCATGGCGTCGCCGTACGGACCTCCCCGCACCGATGCTGCGACGGGCATGGCTCTTCGGCGCGGCCGCGAAGGTGATGCAGGCGGAGCACCGGCGGAGGGTGCGGGAGCGTGAGGCGGGAGCAGAGCACGCGCGGCTGGACGGGGCCACGCCCGACGACGCGCAGAGCACCACCACCGAGACCATGGTGGCCGCGATCGGCCGGCTGTCGCCCGGCCACCAGGAGGTCCTGCGGCTCATCGAGTGGGAGCGCCTGACGCCTGCCGAGCTGGCGACAGCCCTGGGTGTGCGTGCCGGTACGGCGCGGGTGCGCCTGCACAGGGCACGGATGGCCCTGGCTGCTGACCCGGCCGTGCGGGCCCTGGTCGAGGAGGGCAGCTCCTCACACCTTCTCGAGCACCATCCCTGAGAGCACCTCGGGGTCGGAGAGCATGTCGATCGCCACGATCAAGTCGTCGACGATCGTGAAGTCGAAGACGACCTTGGCCTCGCCGCGCAGCATCCACGCAGCGCCCGCGAGCCCGTCGACGATGGTGAGGAACGCGGACTGGGCGCCGCCGTTGAAGCGGTTGGCGACGTCCTGGGGGCCGACGAGCAGCGGGACCGGGCCGCCCATGGCGACCGTGGCGGCGTCGGCCCGCAGCACGACCGACGGGTCGAGGAGCGCGAGCAGGGAGTCGAACTCGCCGGCGCGCGCGGCCTTGAGGAAGGCGTCGACGACCTCGCGCCCGGGAGCGGTGGCGGGCGTGGTGCCGCGGATCCGGCGTCGGGCTCGGGAGGCGAGCTGGCGGGCGGCGGCGGGGGAGCGGTCGAGCATCTCGGCGATCTCGTCGAAGGAGACCGCGAACAGGTCGTGCAGGACGAAGGCGACGCGCTCGGGCGGGTTCAGCTCGTCGAGCACTGCCTGCATCGCACCGCCCACCGCCTCGGCGACCACGGCATCGTCCTCGGGCGTGGGCGAGGTGTCCGGCCGTTCGAGGTGGGTGTCGACGAGGTCCTCGCGCCGCGCCGTACGGGACCGGAGCTGGTCGAGGCAGAGGCGGCTCACGACCGTCGTCAGCCAGCCGCGGAGGTTGTCGACGTCGGAGGTGTCGCTGCGCGAGTAGCGCAGCCACGCCTCCTGGACCGCGTCCTCGGCGTCACCGCCGGGACCGAGGAT
Source organism: Nocardioides sp. CF8 (assembly GCF_000389985.1). Lineage (NCBI taxonomy): Bacteria > Bacillati > Actinomycetota > Actinomycetes > Propionibacteriales > Nocardioidaceae > Nocardioides > Nocardioides sp. CF8. The sequence goes on along the minus strand of NZ_CM001852.1, from coordinate 2,175,295 downwards.
CCGCGTCGCGACGGCGGTCAGGTGGCTGCGGTGGTCTTCGAAGCTGTCGAGTGTGTCCATGTCACGTTGACGGACCAGCCGTGTCGGATGTGACCGTGTCGTCGACCTCGTGGTCGACGGGGAGACCGGCTCGCCAGCTGTTCCAGTGCCACCCGAGGTAGCGCTCGATGCCGCGGACGACGTGGGCCGAGCGGATCGAGGGGAAGATGTCGAAGGCGTGCTGCGCGCCGGGCAGCTCGGCATAGACGACGGACTTCGTCGAGACACGGCGCAGCTTCTCGACGAACGCGCGGGCCTGGCCGACGTCGACGAGCGTGTCGCTCGCGCCGTGGATCACGAAGAAGTCGGGCTCGTCGCCGTCGAGGCGCAGGAGGGGCGAGGCCGCCTCGAAGGCGTCCGGGTCGTCCTCCCACGTCGTCTTGAAGACCCGCGGTGCGAGGAAGCCGTCGCGCATGGCCTTCGCGCTGCGCAGGCCGGTCGAGCCGGCGAGGTCGTAGACGCCGTAGTGGGGCACCGCGGCCTGGACGCTCGTGTCGGCGTCCTCGAAGCCGGGCTGCCACTCCTTGGCGTTGGGCGTGACCGCGACCAGCGCACACAGGTGGCCGCCGGCCGAGCCGCCGGTGATGACGATGTAGTCGGGGTTGCCGCCGTACTCGGCGATGTGCTCCTTGATCCAGGCGATCGAGCGCTTCACGTCGATGACGTGCGCGGGGAAGGGATCGCGCGGCGCGAGGCGGTAGTTGATCGCCACGCACACCCACCCGCGCTGGGCCATGTGCTGCATCAGCGGGATGCCCTGCTGGTCCTTGGTGCCGATCGTCCAACCACCGCCGTGGACCTGGAGGAGCACGGGTGCGCCGGCGAGCTGCTCGCCCGCCGCCGGTCGGTAGATGTCGAGCATGGAGCGACGGCCGAACTCGGCGTAGGCGATGTCCTTCTCGACCCGGACCGCCCGGTCCGTGAAGCGGAACGGGTTGACGAGCTTGCGCCATGGCGTCGCCAGGTCGGCCGGGGTGGGCGCGGCGTCGAGCTGCTCGACGTAGTCGACGCCGAGGCCCTCCACGAGCGCGTCCTCGACCTGGTCCTTGACCTGCTGGGACTGCCGGATGATGTGCGCCAGCCCGGCCGTGCTCGCCGCCGCCAGGCCGAGGCCGACCCGGGTGCGGGCGCCCGAGCGCTTCGTGGGACGCAGCTGGGCCGCCGAGTCGACCGCCGTGAGGGTCAGCATCTGGGGGGCCAGCTCACCGAAGAGCCAGCCCGCGAAGAAGGCGGGGACGCCGGCACGCGGTCCCGTCACGGGTCGCAGGGCGTTGGCGGTCAGGGCGGCCACGATGGCCTGGCGTCGCAGATAGCTCACGTACCGATGGTATCCGTCACAGGCCCGGAACTAGAACGTGTTCACGTCGTTGTCACGACATGCCGACCATGGATCGCCTCTCGGGCCTCGATGCCAGCTTCCTCTACCTCGAGTCGCCGGCCCAGCTCATGCACGTCTGCGGCCTGGTCATGGTCGACCCGGCCACCATCCCCGACGGCTACTCCTTCGCGGCGATGCGCGCCGGCATCGACGAGCGCGTGCGCGACGTCGCGCACTTCACGCGCAAGCTGAAGAAGGTGCCGATGCGCCTCGACCACCCCGTGTGGGTGCAGGACCAGGACTTCGACATCGACCGGCACGTCCACCGCCTCGGTCTGCCCCAACCGGGCGGGGACACCGAGCTCACCGAGCTCCTCGGCCACCTCGCCGGGATGCCGCTCGACCGCTCGCGCCCGCTGTGGGAGATGTGGGTGATCGAGGGCTGCGCCGACGACCGCGTCGCGATCTTCACCAAGATGCACCACGCCACGGTCGACGGCGTCTCCGGCAGCAACCTGCTCTCCCACCTCACCAGCCTCGAGGCCGGCTCCGAACCCCTCGGCATCGGCGGCAAGGGCACCTACGGCCACGCGCCCAGCGACCTCGGCCTCTTCGGTCGCGGACTCGTCAACCAGGTGACCCGCCCGCTCTCGATCCCGCGGTTGATCACCCCCTCGACGCAGATGGTCGCCGGTTCCCTCAACCGCGCCAGGAGGGGTACGGCGATGGCCGCGCCGTTCTCCGCGCCGCGCACCTCCTTCAACGGCACCATCACCGGCCACCGCGCCATCGCGATGTCGACGATGAGCCTGGACGACATCAAGGCGGTCAAGGAGGCCACCGGCTCGACGGTCAACGACGTGGTCATGGCCGTGACCGGAGGCGCGCTGCGTTCCTACCTCGCGGACCGCGGCGAGCTGCCCGCCACCTCGCTGCTGGCCACCGTGCCGGTCTCGGTGCGCTCGGTGTCGAAGCGCGAGAAGGGCGCCAACAAGGTCTCCGCCCTGTTCGCGCGGCTCGGCACCGACCTCGAGGACCCGCTCGAGCGGCTCGAGCAGCTGACCGCAGCCAACCGGCACGCCAAGGACCACCAGAAGGCGATCAGCGCCGACGCGCTGCAGGACTGGGCGGAGTTCGCGTCGCCCAACACGTTCGGCCTGGCCATGAGGGCCTACGCCGGCCTCCGGCTCGCCGAGAAGCACCCGGTCGTGCACAACCTCGTCGTGTCCAACGTGCCCGGCCCGCCGGTGCCGCTCTACTTCGTCGGCGCCCGCATCGAGGGCATGTTCGCCTTCGGGCCGGTCTTCCACGGCGCGGGGCTCAACATCACCGTGATGAGCAACAACGGCGAGATGCAGGTCGGGGTGATCGCCTGCCGCGAGTCCGTGGCCGACGTCGACGACCTCGCTCGGCGCTTCCCGGCCGAGCTCGCTGCGCTCAAGGAGCTCACCGACGCAGCTCGCCCCTCCGGGCCGCGACGGTGACGGCCGCCTCCACGAAGGCCGGCACGAACACCTCCGACTGGAGCACGCACGACGCATGTCCTGCCGCGATGTCGTGCACGGTCGCGCCCGGGATGCGGCGGGCCAGGGCGAGCTGACGGCCCGGCGGGATGACCTTGTCCTGCCGCGTCACCACGACGGCGGTGGGGACGTCGATGCGTGAGAGCCACGGCCGCGTGTGGTGCCGCCCCAGGGCGGCCAGCGCCTGACCGACGGCCCACGGGCTCGTACGGCGCAGCTCCGTGAGCGCCCACTCGTGGATGTCGCTCGGCGCCAGGTCGACGGCGCGCGCCGTACGCCGGGCGGCGTGGGTCAGGGTGCGAGAGCGCGACAGCCCGCGCAGGCCGAGCATGGTGAGGCCCATCGAGGCGTGGAAGCCCTTCTCCCACGGTGTCGCGCGGAAGTAGTCGGTCGTCGCGGCGAGCACCAGCCCCTCGATCGCGTGCGGGTGCTGGCGCCAGACGCGCTGCGCGATGATCGAGCCCATCGAGTAGCCCCCGACGATCGGGTGGCGCAGGCCGAGCACCTCGATCACCGCCGCCGCGTCGTCCGCGCAGTCGGCCAGGGAGAACTCCTCGGACTGGATGCCGCGTCCGTGCCAGCGCTGGTCCATCGTCACGACCCGGAAGTGACGCGACAGCGGTCCGATCGCGGGATACCAGCTCAGCAGCCCGGTCGTGCCGATGGCGTGCAGCAGCAGGATCGCGGGGGAGTCGGCCTCGGGTCCCGGTGTGTCCGTGACGTAGGTGGCGCCGCGTCCGGGGAGGTCGAGCATGTCGCCGTACGGGATCCGCGCGTAGGGCATGTAGACGCCCCGGCGGACGGCGTCGAGCGGGGAGAGCATGTCCGCTAGAGTAGAACAGGTTCTAGGTTTGCCGTCGTCGGAGGTCACCTGTGTCGGAAGAAGTGGATGCGGTAGCGGCTGTGGTCGCGGACGCAGTCGGGCGTTCGACGGACTGGGCAACGCTCGCCGGTTCCGGCCTGCTCTCGCTGGTCGTCCCGACCGACCACGGCGGTGAGGGCCTCGGCCTGGCCGAGCTCGCAGTCGTGCTGCGCGCGGTCGGACGCAGTGCCGTGCAGGTGCCGGTGTGGGAGACGTTGTGCGTCGGCGCACTCACGATCGCGGCGGCCGGCAGCGACGACCAGCAGAAGTCCCTGCTGCCCGGTGTCGCCAGCGGTGAGGTCGTCCTCGCCGCCGCCCTGCGCGAGGTCGGTCCGGGCTTCCCGGACGTGCCCGCGACGACCGTCTCCGGCGACCGGGTGACGGGTCGCAAGATCTCGGTGCAGTACGCCGATCGCGCGGCCATGCTCCTCGTCAGTGCCGTGACCGACGGCCGGCCGGTGGTGGGACTCGTCGACCCTCGCGCCGACGGCGTCACCCTCCTCGAGTCCGCGTCGAGCCGCGCGCTGCTCGACGGCGTTGTCGAGCACACCGTCGTCCTCGACGACGCACCGATCGACCTGCTGCCGGGCGCCGACGCCTTCCGCATCGCGCACGACAACGCGGTGGCCGGCCTCGTCGTGCTCGCCGCCGGGCTGCTCGCCGGAGCCCGCGACCTGACCGCCGACCACGTCAAGCAGCGCACCCAGTTCGGGCGGGCGCTGGCCGAGTTCCAGGCGGTGGCGATGCAGGTCGCCGACGTCTACATCGCCTCCCGCACCCTCGACCTCGCCGCCGACAACGCCGTCTGGCGGATCGCCAGCGGGCTCGACGTGCGCGACGACCTCGCGGTCGCGGCCTACTGGACGTGCGCCGAGGCGCCGGCCGCGATCCACACCTGCCACCACCTGCACGGCGGCACGGGCGTCGACGAGGCCTATCCGCTGCACCACCACTACTCGTGGCTGACCGACATCACGCACGCGCTCGGCGGGCCCGCAGGCACGCTGCGGCTGGTCGCGATCGAGTCGGCGGAGGCGAAGAACCTCGAGCTCACCGCGTCGCAGCGCGCGCTCAAGGCCGAGCTGCGTGCCTACTTCACGGGCCTGGTGTCCGACGCGGAGCGCACCGAGATGGCGCGCGAGCGGCACGGAGCGACGTACGAGAAGACGATCCGGCAGATGGGTGCGGACGGCTGGATGGGCGTCGGCTGGCCGGAGGCGTACGGCGGTCGCGGGCTCGGCGAGGTCGAGCAGACGATCTTCGCCAACGAGGCGCAGCGCGCCGACGTGCACCTGCCCGCGGTGACCCTGCAGACCGTCGGGCCGACGCTGCAGAAGCACGGGACGCCCAAGCAGAAGGAGCTCTTCCTCGAGCGCATCCTGGCGGGCGACGTGCACTTCGCGATCGGCTACTCCGAGCCCGACGCCGGCACCGACCTCGCGTCGCTGCGCACGACCGCGAGGCGGGACGGCGACCACTACGTCGTCAACGGGCAGAAGATCTTCACCACCGGTGGCCACCAGGCCGACTACGTCTGGCTCGCGGTGCGCACCGACCCCGATGCGCCCAAGCACAAGGGCATCTCGATCCTGATCGTCGACACGACCGATCCCGGCTACTCCTGGACGCCGATCATCACCGTCGACGGTGCCCACCACACCAACGCGACCTACTACTCCGACGTGCGCGTCCCCGTCGACATGCTCGTCGGCGAGGAGAACGCCGGCTGGAAGCTGATCACCACCCAGCTCAACCACGAGCGGGTCATGCTCGGCCCCGCCGGCCGGCTCGAGGGCCTGCGCGACCGCGTCGCGTCGTGGGCAGCCGACCGGGGAGTGCTGGAGCTGCCGGACGTACAGGCGGCCCTGGGCGAGGTGACGGCGATCTTCCGGGTCAACGAGCTGCTCAACTGGGAGGTCGCACGGGCGGCTGCCGACGGCGAGATCAGCGTCGCCGACGCGTCGTCGTCCAAGGTGTTCGCCTCCGAGCAGGTGCAGCACGTCGGACGCGTGCTGGCCGACGTCGTCGCGCGCCACGGCGACCCCAGCGATCCCGACACCGCGTCGCTGGTCAGCCACCTCGACGGGCAGGCCAAGCGCAACCTCGTCATCACGTTCGGCGGGGGAGTCAACGAGGTGCAGCGCGAGCTGATCGCGATGTTCGGCCTCGGCCTGCCGCGGGTGCCGCGATGACGCACGAGGAGATCATGGCCCGCGTCGACGAGCTGGTCGCGGCGGGCGAGACGTCCCCGCGCGAGGCGCTCGACGAGGTCAACCTGCCGATGATCCGGCACTGGGCCGAGGCGATGGGCGACACCAACCCGCTGTGGCGCAGTGTCGCGCCGCCGGCGATGACCCAGGTCTGGACGATGTACGGGCTCGACCCGCACCGGCCGGCCGGTGACCCGCTGCACGCCACGATGAAGCTGCTCGACGAGGCCGGCTTCACCTCGGTCCTCGGCACCAACTGCGACCAGACCTATGCCCGCCACCTCGTGCCCGGCGAGCGACCCGCGATCACGACCCGGCTCGAGTCGGTCGTCGGGCCGAAGCGGACCGGCGTCGGTGAGGGCTACTTCGTGACGACCCAGAACACCTGGTGGGTCGCTGCCCCTGACGGGCGGAAAGAGCCGGTCGCGACGATGACGTTCCGGGTGCTGAAGTTCAAGCCCGGTGCTCGGGTCGATCCCACGCAGACCGTGCGCCCGGTGGTCAACCGCGACACCGCCTTCTTCTTCGAGGGTACGGCGCTGGGCGAGCTCCGCATCCAGACCTGCAACGCCTGCGGGGTGCTGCGCCACCCGCCCGGTCCCGTGTGCCCCGACTGCCACGCGATGGACCGCGGCCACGTCGTCGCCAGCGGCCGCGGGACGGTCTTCTCGTTCCTGGTCCACCATGCACCGCAAGTGCCGGGCAAGACGCTGCCGCTGCCGCTCGCGCTGGTCGAGCTCGAGGAGGGAGTGCGGATGGTCGGTGCGGTCCGCGGTGAGGGACTCGAGATCGGCGCGCCGGTGCAGGTCGTGTTCGACCGGATCGACGACGACCTGACGCTGGCGTCGTGGAGCACCCGCGATCCGTCATACGGACCGGAAGAGATGGGTGCGGATTCGGATGACGGACCCGACCTCCCGGTCGCGGCCATCCCCGTCACCCCGACCCTCGTCGTCTCGACGGCGCTGGCCACTCGCGACTTCCAGGACGTCCACCACGACCGTGACCTGGCCGTCCAGCGGGGCTCCAAGGACATCTTCCTCAACATCCTGACCACCACCGGCCTCGTGCAGAAGTACGTCGCCGACTGGGCGCGCGAGGAGGGCCTTCCCGACGCCCGCATCACTGCCTGTGCGCTGCGGCTGGGGGCGCCGGCCCACCCGGGCGACACGCTCGAGCTCACCGGCACCATCGCATCGCGCACCGACGCCGAGATCGTCGTCGACGTCGTGGGAGCCGTGTCGTCGGGCGACCACGTGACCGCGCGAGTGACGGTGCAGCTGTGATCGCCTTCAGCGGCGCGGCCGCGGTCGCCGGCATCGGCGCCACCGAGTTCTCCAAGGCGTCCGGACGTTCCGAGCTCCAGCTCTCCTGCGAGGCGACGCTCGCCGCGCTGGCCGACGCCGGTCTGGCGCCCGCCGACGTCGACGGGCTGGTCACCTTCACGATGGACAGCTCGTCGGAGATCTCGCTGGCCCGCGAGCTCGGGATGGGGGAGCTGTCCTTCTTCTCCCGGATCAACTACGGCGGCGGTGCAGCCTGCGCGACGGTCCAGCAGGCCGCGATGGCGGTCGCGACCGGGATGGCGACCACCGTCGTCGCCTACCGCGGCTTCAACGAGCGCTCCGGCGACCGCTTCGGCCAGGTGTCGCTAGGGGCGGCCGCCCAGGTCAACACCAACGGCCTCGACAACGCCTGGACCTATCCGCACGGCCTCTCCACCCCGGCCGCCACGGTGGCGATGCAGGCGCGGCGCTACATGCACGAGTACGGCGCCACCTCGGCCGACTTCGGCCGCGTGGCCGTCGCCGACCGGCGCCACGCCGCGACCAACCCGGCCGCGTTCTTCCACGAGCGCCCGATCACGCTGGCCGACCACCAGGCCTCCCGGCTGATCGCCGACCCGCTCCGGCTGCTCGACTGCTGCCAGGAGAGCGACGGCGCCGTCGCGGTCGTCGTCACGACGACCGAGCGCGCTCGTGACCTGGCGGCGGGCGCCGTACCCGTCGTCGCGGCAGCGCAGGGGAGCGGCGCCGACCAGTTCGTGATGACGTCCTACTACCGCGACGACATCGGGATCCCGGAGATCGGTGTCGTCGGACGCGCGCTGTGGCAGCAGTCGGGGCTCACCCCGGCCGACATCGCGACCGCCGTGCTCTACGACCACTTCACGCCGTACGTCCTGATGCAGCTCGAGGAGCTCGGTTTCTGCGGCCGCGGCGAGGCACCCGGCTTCATCGTCGACGGCGCGATCGAGCTCGGTGGGCGGCTGCCGATCAACACCCACGGCGGCCAGCTCGGCGAGGCCTACCTCCACGGCATGAACGGGATCGCCGAGGGCGTGCGCCAGGCGCGCGGCACCTCGGTCAACCAGGTCGAGGGTGCCGAGCACGTGCTCGTCACCGCCGGCACGGGCGTGCCGACGAGCGGGCTGATCCTCGGCCGCTGATCCTCAGGGCTCGATCAGGCCGACCCGCACGGCATACCGCGTCAGCTCGGTGCGATCGCGCATCCCCAGCTTCGACAAGACGTTCTCCCGGTGCCGATCGACGGTCTTGACGCTGATGGTCAGCAGGCGCGCGATGTCGCGCGAGGAGTTGCCCTCCGCGATCAGCTTGACGACTTCGTCCTCTCGCGGCGTGAGCACGGCACGGGGAAGCCGCTCCCCACGGCGCAACCGCTCGAGGTAGTCGCGCACCAAGGCGCTCTCGGCTCCGGGGTAGAGGAACGACTCGCCGCGCACCGCGGCCCGACAGGCATCGAGGAGATCGCGGTCGGCCACCGACTTGAGGACGTAGCCGCAGGCGCCGACCTTGAGCGACTCGAAGAAGTACTGCTCGTTGTCATGCATCGAGAGCATCAATAGCTTCGGCGGATCCGCTCTCCGGCTGATCTCGCGGGCCGCCTGGAGCCCGGTCATCCGGGGCATGGCGACGTCGAGGATCGCGAGGTCGATCTGCTCGTCCCGGACCGCCTGGATCGCCTCGTGGCCGTCGCTGGCTTCGACCACGACCTCGAAGTCGGGCTGCTGGTCGAGGATCATCCGGACCCCGCGGCGCACCAGCGCATGGTCGTCGGCGAGCAGCACGCGTGTGGTCATGCCGGATCCACCGGGACCCGTAGTGTGATCACGGTGCCACCACCTTCGCGGCGCGTGAGGCTGAGGCGTCCACCGACCAGGGAGGCGCGCTCGCGCATGCCCCGCAGGCCGGTGCCGTCCGCGTCAGCAGGCAGGCCGCGACCGTCGTCAGTGACGCGGAGCTCCACCTCCTGACCCACGATCCCGAGGCTGACCTCGACAGTGTCGGCCTCGGCGTGCCTGGCCACATTGGTCAGCGCCTCCTGGGCAACCCGGAAGACGACCAGCTCGACGTCGTCGGGCAGGTCGGGCAGCCCGGGCATGATCCCGCGGCGCACGTGGGTCCGGGTCGCGCCGAAGAGATCCTGGGACAGGGCTGCGAGTGCGCTGCGCAGCCCGAGGTCCTCCAGCACGTGTGGGCGCAGGGTGCGTGCGACCGAGCGCACCTCGTCCAAGCTGGCCCGCACGCCCTCGCGGACCCGGTCGAGCGGCGGTGCGGTCACCGACTCCGAGACGAGCTTGAGCTCGAGCAGCACCGCAGTCAGCGACTGGCCGACTCCGTCATGGAGTTCCTGCGCGATCCGGGACCGTTCCGACTCCTGGGCGGCCAGGGCGGCAGCGGCATTCGACCGCTGCGCCTCGTCGATCCGGTCGAGGAGGTCGTTGACCGCCAGCGAGACTCGCCGCGCCAACCGAGAGGAAGGTACCGGCACCCGCGTCGCCGGGGCAGACGACTCAGCTTGCGCCAAGTGGTGGATCAGCCTGTCGAGGGGGCGCAGCGAGCGGCGTACCAACATCGAGTTGGCCACGATCATCACCGTCAGGCCCACGAGCAACACCACCAGCTCGGACAGGACCGGGCGGCTGGAGACGGTGGCGGGCGACAGGGCAAGCACAGCGGTGCCTGCGGCAAAGAGCAGCCCGTTGATCAAGATCACGCGAGAGGACAGCGAGAGATCATCGGCATGCACCATGCCGCCACCTTCACGCACCCGTCCGCACCTGTCCACGTCATCGGGCTCCTGCAGGCGAATGTGGGTGACAGACCCCATGTGGTGGCAGGTGCGGGCGCCGCAGACTGGTGGTGCGGGTCCTACCCGATGCGCTCGGGCGGGACCCGACCAAGTCTGAGGAGGATTGCGTGGAGCTCATTCTCGTTGCGGGTTCGATCGCGGCCGCGCTGGTCGTCGCCGTGATCCTCTCCGTCTTCGGAGGCCGCGAGCCTCGCCCGACCGGCCCGCAACACCGGCTCGTGGTCGCCACTGCCACCACGCTCGACGGCGTGACCGCGCACCTGCAGGCGTCCTTCCTGCAGACGGTGACCGACGCCGCGACCGCCGGTCGTGACGTCGACGAACTCGTCGAGGCCGAGCTCGAGTGGAGCCTGCGCCACCTGATCGGAGCGCGCGCCGTCGCCGAGCTCCCGGCCACTGGTGAGTCGGTTGACGAACTGCTGAGCGCGCCTCTCGCTGGAGTTCGGATTGACTACGTGACGGTGGAGTCGGCCGACGTGGTCGTCTCGCCGGAGCTGCGTCGTCTGGTCCGGGCCGGGCCCGACAGATGGACCTGAACACATCGATCCTCGCCGGCAGCCTGGTCCTGCTCGTCGGAGTAGCCGCCGTCCGCGTATCGACCCGCATCGGCCTGCCCAGCCTGCTGCTCTACCTGGTCATCGGACTGGTGCTCGGCGAGTCCGGGCTCGGCTTCGGCTTCGAGGACGCCGAGCTGACGATGATCCTCGGCACCATCGCGCTGGCGATGATCCTGGCCGAGGGCGGGTTCAGCACCCGCTGGGACGTGATCCGCCCGGTCGTCGGGCTGTCGGGTCTGCTGGCGACGGCCGGCGTCGCGATCTCGGTGGCGATCACCGCCACGATCGCCTACTGGGCCCTCGAGGTCGACGTGCGTACGGCGCTGCTGCTGGGCGCAGTCGTCGGCTCGACCGACGCGGCGGCGACCTTTGCGATCATGCGACGACTCCCACTCGCACCGCGGATCCGCGCCACGCTGGAGGCCGAATCGGGCTTCAACGACCCGCCGGTGATCATCCTGGTTTCCGTCGTGGCCAGCGACGCATGGCACCAGGCCTCCGGCTGGCAGATCCTGGGGCTGGTCGTCTTCCAGCTCGTGGGCGGTGTGCTGATCGGCGTCGGAGTTGCTTTCCTCGGTCAGCGGATCCTGGCGTCCAGTGCTCTCCCGGCGGTGGGGCTCTACCCGCTCGCGACGCTCGCCATCATGTTCCTCGCGTTCGCCGTCGCCGGCCTCCTCGGCGTGAGCGGCCTGATGGCCATCTATGTCGCCGGGATGTGGCTCGGCAATGCCAAGCTGCCGCACCGGCAGGCGACGGCCGGCTTCGCCGACGGCCTCGGCTGGGTGGCCCAGATCGGGCTGTTCGTGCTCCTCGGGTTGCTTGCCAGCCCGACGCGATTGCCCGACGCGTTGCTGCCCGCCGCGATCGTCGGGATCGGCCTGACCCTCGTTGCGCGGCCGATCTCCGTCGTCGCGTGCGCCATCTGGTGGCGGGTGCCCTGGCGACACCAGATGTTCCTGTCCTGGGCCGGTCTCCGCGGCGCCGTACCCATCGTGGTGGCGACCATCCCCGTCAGCGAGGGGCTGCCTGCGGCACACCGTGTCTTCGACATCGTCTTCGTGCTGGTCATCACGTTCGTGCTCATCCAGGCGCCGTTGCTGCCGCGGCTCGCGCGCTGGAGTGGGTTGATGGTCGAGCGGGCCGACGAGCTGGCCGTCGAGTCGGCGCCGCTGGAGAAGCTGGGCGCGAGCGTGTTGCAGTTCGAGGTGCCGCAGGGCTCGCGGTTGCATGGTGTGTTCGTCGACGATTTGCGACTGTCGGAGCACGTCGTCCTCGCCTTCGTCGCTCGCGAGGGAGGGGTCGTGGCAGCGGGCCCGCACCTGTCATTGCGACACGGCGACCATCTGTTGCTCGCGGTCCCGGACGCGGTGCGCGACGCGACTGAGGGCCGTTTGCAGGCGATCAGTCGCGGAGGTCGGCTGGCGGTGTGGAACAGCCCGTTGTCGAGCGAGCCGTATCCACCGTCTCGGTCTCGACCGGCCACGGTGCCCACGTCCCGCGCAGCTCGATGACGCGCTCCCACGGCACGACTCGGAGCTCGTGCTCACGGGTCTCGAGCCGTTCCCGGTGGAGGGTCTCGTCGCTGCACTCGACGTGAATCACCCGGAGCTCCACGCCGTGGTCCGCCGCCAGGTCGAGCCACGCCTGCCGAGCGTCGGGGTGGTGGTTGACGGCGTCGGCGACCACCGTGTGGCCCAGGGCGAGCTGCGCGTCGACGAGACGGTTCGCGACGGCGTACGCCGCCAGGCCGGTCGGCTGGGAAGCATCGACCCCGGCGTCGTGGAGACCGCGCTCGATGGTGTCCACCGAGACGACCGCGCAGCCGAGCTCGCCGGCGAGCTGCGCCGCGATGGTGCTCTTGCCACTCCCGGGCAGCCCGGTCATCACGATCAGCGTCACGCCCGAGACGCTAGCCGCTCCGGGACGTCATGGGCGCTGGTCGCCCGGGCGACCGGTCGCCATGACGTCCGCCCCACGACGGCCAGCCAAGCAAGTGCCCCCCAGACGTAGGCGTCGCCGGGCAGGTGCGCCCAGGTCCAGCCGAGCTCGGAGTCGTGCCCCCGGGGCACCCAGAGGTGGGGAGCCGCGACGAACAGGGCGGCCCACAGGAGGGCAGGGAGCAGACCCGCACGCCGCAGGAGCACGACGCCCAGGGGGATGCACCAGACCCAGTGGTGGCTCCACGAGACAGGGGAGGCGAGCAGCGACGCGAGCCCGGTCGCACTCACGGCACCCAGCGTGTCGCCCCGCAGGAACAGCAAGCGGGCCAGCCACAGGAGCAGCAGTACCAAGACGGAGGCCAGCACGAACCAGGCCGGTCGGACCCACGCGGCGTCGCCTCCGAGCCGGGCCAGGACGCCCATGACCGACTGGTTGCCGGCGAACCACGACGCCCCGATGCGTTCGGCGTCAGGCAGCACGGAGGTCCAGAACCGCAGGCCGTCGCCGGGCAGCAGCACGATCGGCACCATCACCGTCGCGGCGAAGACCGCGGCCATGACGCCGGCCGCGCGCCACTGGCGGGTCACGACGAGATAGCCCAAGAATACCAGCGGCGTCAGCTTGAGCCCGGCCGCGATGCCGGTGAGCACGCCCCGCCAGCGGGACGTCGGGCCGACGAGATCAGCGAGCACGAGCGCGAGCAGGAGCAGGTTGACCTGGCCGAAGTGCTGGGTCATCCACACCGGCTCGAGCACGGCCGAGGCCGGTGCGACCAGCAGCAGCCAGCGGGTGGCGAGCCCGCAGCGGTGCCACACGACGACGAGCGCCAGCGCCGAGAGCAGCGGCAGCACCAGCTCGGCCAGCGTCGCGGGCAGCACCGCCAGCGGCACCATGACGAGCGCCGCGAACGGCGGATAGGTGAACGGTAGGTCGCCGTACGGCTGGGCATAGACCGAGGCCCCGTCGAGCAGCCGCTGGGAGCCGGCGCGATAGACCGACAGGTCGAGCTGCCCGCCCGGTCGAGCCGCGAGGTGCACCAGGGTGACCATCCAGGTCACCGCGACGGCGAGCCCGAGATCACGACGGACAGGTGGCGGCACGCCCGGACGCTAGGGCAACCGGATGAACGCCACCCGACCTCAGTGCAAGTTGTCGGCGAAGAATGACAGCACCGCGTCGACGCCGGCCTGGCGCCGGTGCTCGGTGACGGTGGAGTGGCCCCTGCCCTCGAGCTCGACGCGGATGAACGCGTCGCCGAGCTCGCGCGTGAGCGTGTCGAAGCGGGTGCCGGTCAGCGGATCCTTGCGGAACTGCAGCCCCAGCACCTGCTGCCCGGCCGCGCACTTGCCCTTGACGACGTCGAGGTCGCCCGGCGAGAGGTTGAGGTCGGCGGCGCGCTTGCGGCCGGGGACGAAGGGAGTGCTCGGCTGGCACAGCACCGGCGCGGTGACCGGTGCGTCGACCATCATCGCCAGCGCGAAGCCGCCGGTGAAGCACATGCCGAGCGCGCCGACGCCGGGCCCGCCCAGCTCCTCGTGCAGCTCGGTCGCGAGCGAGCGCAGCCAGCCGGCCACCGGCGTCGTGACGCCGGTGCGGAGCTTGGTGAACTCACGGCTGACGCACACCTGTCGGATGGCCTTGCCGACCGCGAGCGGCGTGTAGGCAGCGCCGTCGGTGCCGAACAGGCTGGGCATCACGACGGTGTAGCCGGCGTCCACGACCTCCTGGCCGAACGCCGCCACCGCGGGCGTGATGCCCGGGATCTCGTGGATGACGATGACGCCGGGACCGCTTCCTGTCGACGGAGACTGCCTGTACGTCGTGTGGCTGACGCCGTCGTGCGTGTGCGAGCCCTGCGTCCAGTCGTCCGGGAAGGTCATGGGCGTCAGTGTGGCGCACGCGTCGTGACGACGCAGTCGGCCAGCGCAGGTCGACGATCGGCCCCGACGGTCGCCTCGACGATGATCCGTCCGTCGTCCGCCCAGGCGTCGACGTGGATCGTCTCGCCCGGGAAGACCACCCCGGCGAAGCGCGCGGTGAAGCCGCTCACGCGGGTGGCGTCGCCGTCGAGCAGCAGCTCGGTCACCTCGCGCAGGACGATGCCGTAGGTGCACAGGCCGTGCAGGATCGGCGCCGGGAAGCCGGCCGCGCTCGCAAATTCCGGGTCGGCGTGCAGCGGGTTGCGGTCGCCGCAGAGACGGTAGAGCAGCGCCTGCTGCGCCGTCACGTCGTACGTCGACGACGCGTCGGCTGGGCGAGAGGGGATCTCCACCGGCTCGGACGAGCCGCGAGACCCGCCGAAGCCGCCCTCGCCGCGCACGAAGATCGACGAGCGGACGGTCCACAGCTCCGCTCCCGCCTCCGAGCGCGCGACGCCCTCCTGCCAGATGACTGCGGCCTTGCCCTTGTCCCACACGTCCGAGATCCGGGTCGAGAGGGTGGCGGTGCCCGAGGTCGGCAGGGGTGCGGTCACCGAGATCGACTGGGAGCCGTGCACGACCTGGGACAGGTTGATGTCGCAGCCGGGCAGGTCGAGCGGCGGCGGGTCGGTCTCGTGGAAGGACGGCGCCACGACGCCGAAGGTCGGCAGCACCTGCAGGCCGTGGGTCTCCAGCGTGTGCCGCAGGTCGGTGGCACCGAGGGCGAGCTGGTAGAGCTGGACGTCCGGCTCGGACCACGAGAACGTGCGGTCGGGCAGCTCGGCGCCGATGGCGATCGCGGGATCAATGGGCATGGGCGATGTCCTCCGCGGCGAGGTAGCCGAACACCAGGGCGGGCCCGATCGTCGCGCCCGGGCCGGCGTAGGTGTGGCCCATGACCGCTGCGGAGACGTTGCCGGCGGCGTACAAACCGGGGATGGTGGAGCCGTCCGGCCGCAGCACCCGCGCATGCTCGTCGGTGACGAGCCCGCCCTTGGTGCCGAGGTCGCCGGGGACGATCTTGACGGCGTAGAACGGGCCCTCGTCGATGGCGTGCAGCGACGGGTTCGGCGTGACCCGCGGGTCGGAGTAGTACTTGTCGTAGGCGCTCTCGCCGCGGTGGAAGTCGGCGTCGACGCCGGTCGCAGCGAAGCCGTTGAACCGGTCGACGGTCTCCTCCAGCGCCCCCGGCGGCAACCCGATCTCGTCGGCCAGCTCGGCGAGGGTCGCGCCCTTCTTGATGGTGCCGTGCTTGTACCACCGTCCCGGGAAGGGCGTGCGCGGCGTCAGCCCGGCGAAGAGGTAGCGGTTGCGGTAGCGCTGGTCGATGACCATCCAGGCCGGTACGGCGCTGGGGCCGGCCTCGTGCGCCTTGTAGAGCTCCTTCGTGGCCTCGACGTAGGGGAGCGCCTCGTTCATGAAGCGCCGGCCGCCGGAGTCGACGATGATCGAGCCGGGCAGGTTGCGCTCGGCCAGGCAGAACCACGGACCGCTCGGCAGCGGGATCGTCGGGCCCCACCACGCGTCGTCCATCAGGTCGGTCGCGGCGCCGATGGCGATGCCGGCCTCGTGCCCGCCGCCGGTGTTGCTCGCGGCGCCGGTCGTCCAGGCTGCGTCGGTGGGCTGGGGGAGGAACTTCTCACGCAGCTCCTGGTTGCTCTCGAAGCCGCCGGAGCCGAGCACCACGCCACAGGTGGCGCGGATCACCGCTCGCTCGCCGTCCCGGAGAACCTCCACGCCGACCACGCGGCCGTCATCGGTCACCAGGCCGACCAGGGGAGTGGCGTAGTGGACGTCCACGCCGTGGTCGACGAGGCCCTGGCGGAGCCCGATCACGATCGCGTTGCCCATGGCATACATCCGCTGGCGGCGCAGGCCGCTGACGATCCGCTTGAGGAGCACCTTGACCATGGTCAACGGGCCGCGCAGCGTGCGCAGGCCCAGGCTGATCTTGCGGAAGTCGGCCTGCGTGACGATCAGGTTGGCCGGTGCCTTCGTGTAGGGCTTCGTCAGCCGGGAGAGCTCCTCGCCGAGGAACGACGCATCGAGCGGCACCGGTTCCACGCTCCGCCCTCGCACGCGCCCGCCGGGCTGCTCGGGGAGGTAGTCGGCGTACTCCGGAACCCACGCGAAGCGGGTCGGTGTCTGCTCGCGCAGGAAGTCCATCACCTCGGGGCCGCGCTCGAGGTAGGTGTCGCGGCGGACCTTCGGGACGGTGTCGCCGACGATCGAGTCGAGGTAGAGCTTGGCCGCGTCGAGGTCGCCGGGATCGACCTGCCCCGCGTCGCGCAGCGCGTAGTTGCCGGGGATCCAGACGCCGCCGCCCGAGCGGGCCGTGGACCCGCCGAAGGTGTCGCTGCTCTCGATGACGATCGTGCGTAGTCCGTGTCGCGCCGCTGACGCGAGCGCGGCGGCCATGCCGGCGCCACCGGCGCCCACGACGACGACATCCACCTGGTCCGGCAGAGGGGGGCTCATGGCGCAAAACTGTAACAGGTTCTAGTATGGCGACATGACGACGCCTTCACCTGTTCTCGACTCCGTCCGAGACCTGCTGCCCGGCTTCCGCGAGCGTGCCGACGAGGCCGAGCGCCTGCGGCAGGTGCCCGACCAGTCGGTCAAGGAGCTCGAGGAGACCGGCTTCTTCCGGATGCTGCAGCCCGCGCGCTTCGACGGCCTCGAGTCCGACCCGGTCGACTTCTTCACCGCGGTGCGGCTGATCGCCTCCGCCGACGGCTCGACCGGCTGGATCTCCAGCGTGCTCGGCGTCCACCCGTGGCAGGTCGCGCTCTTCACCGACGAGGCGCAGCAGGCCGTCTGGGGGAGTGACACCAGCACCCGGCTCAGCTCGTCCTACGCCCCGACCGGCAAGGCCGTGCTCACCGACGGGGGCTACACCCTCAGCGGCAAGTGGTCGTTCTCATCCGGGTCCGCGCACGCCCAGTGGGTGCTGCTGGGCGGGCTCGTCTTCAACGCCGACGGCAACGTCGTCGACTTCAAGACCTTCATGGTCCCGCGCTCCGACTACGAGATCCTCGACGTCTGGAACGTCGTCGGGCTGCGCGGCACCGGCTCCAACGACGTCGTCGTCGACGACGTGTTCGTGCCCGAGGCGTTCACGCTGTCGATGAGCGACACCGGCCGCTGCTTCGGCCCCGGCCAGGAGCAGAACACCTCCGACCTCTACAAGCTGCCCTTCCACTCGCTGTTCACCAGCACCATCACCAGCCCGATCGTCGGGATGGCCAGCGGTGCCTACGCCGAGCACGTCGAGATGCAGCAGCAGCGCGTGCGTGCGGCCTACCTCGGGGAGAAGGCATCCTCCGACCCCTTCGCGGCGGTCCGGATCGCGCGCGCCGGCAGCGAGATCGACGCCGCCTGGGCGTTGCTGATGACCAACATTCGCGAGGAGCAGGCGCACGTCGCCCGCGGGGAGAAGATCCCGCTCAACCTCCGGCTCAAGGTGCGGCGTGACCAGGTGCTCGGCACCCAGCGCGCGATCGACGCGATCGACGCGCTGTTCGAGGCGTCCGGCGGCCGGGCCCTGGCCGAGGGCACCTACCTCCAGCGAGCCTGGCGCGACGCCCATGCCGGACGGGTGCACGCTGCCAACGACCCCGAGCGCGCGCTGAAGATGTTCGGCGAGCTCGAGTTCGGGCACAAGATCGACCCGGGGATGTACTGAGTGCCCGCCAAGGAAGACCTCCGCCTGACCGTCGAGGTCGACGGCACCGAGATCGCCTACTACGAGAGCGGTGAGGGGTTCCCGCTCGTCATGCTGCACGGCGGCGGGCCCGGGGCGTCGTCGTGGTCCAACTTCGGCGCGGCCCTGCCCGGCTTCGCGCAGGGCTTCCGCACGATCCTGGTCGACCAGCCCGGCTTCGGCGCCTCCGGCAAGCCCGAGGTCGTCGGCAACTACTACCGCCACGCCGCCCAGCACGTCATCGGCGTGCTCGACCACCTCGGCATCGACCGCTGCCACCTCCTGGGCAACAGCCTCGGTGGCGGTACGGCGATGCGGCTGGCCCTCGAGCACCCGAAGCGGGTCGCGCGGCTGGTGCTGATGGGACCGGGCGGGCTCTCGCTCAACCTGTTCCACGCCGATCCCACCGAGGGCGTGCAGCGGCTGATGGACTTCGGGGCCGACCCGACGCGCGAGTCCCTGCGGGCATTCATCCGGACGATGGTGGTCAACCAGGACCTCGTCACCGACGAGCTCGTCGAAGAGCGCTTCGCCGACGCGACGGCGCCCGGCGCCCGCGAGGCGATGCGTTCGATGGGCTTGTCGTTCTGGAACCCCGACACCTACGAGGACGGCATGCTCTGGCGCGAGGCCCACCGGCTGCGGCAGCACACGCTGCTGACCTGGGGCCGCGAGGACCGGGTCAACCCGCTCGACGGCGCGATGGTCGCCCTCAAGCTGATCCCGAAGGCCCAGCTGCACGTGTTCCCCAACTGCGGCCACTGGGCCCAGATCGAGGCGGCCGACGAGTTCCGCGAGGTCGCCGTCAACTTCCTGAACCGCCATGTCGAGAGGGGATCGAAATGATCGACATCAAGTCCATGGGCTACGTCCGCGTGGCCAGCACCGACCTCGAGGCCTGGCGCTCCTTCGCCGAGAAGGTGCTCGGACTCGCCGTCGGCCGCGGGCCGACCGAGGGCAACCTCTACTACCGCATCGACGAGGTGTCGGCCCGGCTGGTCGTCTTCCCGAGCGACGTCGACGAGCTGTCGGCGACCGGCTGGGAGCTGGCCGACCACGACGCGCTCCAGCAGGCGCGCGAGCACCTGCAGAAGGCGGGCGTCGAGTTCGAGGAGGGCACGGCCGCCGAGCTGGCCGAGCGCCGGGTGCAGGAGCTGGTCCGCTTCACCGACCCCTTCGACAACGTCTTCGAGCTCTTCCACGGCATCACCTACGAGTCCCGCCCGGTCGTCACGCCCTATGCCGCCACCTTCGTCACCGGCGACCAGGGGATGGGCCACATCGTGGTCCCGGTCAGCGACGACGTCGAGGCGCTGCGGTTCTACCGCGACGTGCTCGGCTTCCGGCTGCGCGACTCGATGTCGATGCCGGGTGAGTTCGTCGGCAAGGAGCCGGGCACCAAGGTGTGGTTGCGCTTCCTCGGCATCAACCCGCGCCACCACTCGCTGGCGTTCTTGCCGATGCCCAACCCGTCCAAGTGCGTCCACATCATGCTCGAGGTCGACAGGCTCGACGACGTGGGTCGCGCGCTGGAGCGGGTCCGCAAGCACAAGGCGCCGTTGTCGGCGACGCTGGGGCGGCACATGAACGACGAGATGGTCTCGTTCTACGTCAAGAGCCCGGCCGGCTTCGACATCGAGTTCGGCACCGAGGGCCTGCAGGTCGACGACGCCCGCTGGGTGGCCCGGGAGAGCACGGCCGTCTCCTACTGGGGTCACCAGTTCGGCGGTTGAGCGCGATGGGCGAGACTGTCCGGATGAATGACCTCCCTGACGGAATGGCCGACGACGCACGCGCGTCCTGGCCGCCACGGGAGCTGATCGACTCGTTCCTGGGCAATTTCCCCCACGACTTCGAGTGGCGGCCCGGCGAGACGATCGAGGTCGACGGCGAGGAGGCGCAGAACCAGGCGCGGCTGTTCCGCGACGTCCTCGGCCGCTACGCCTCGGGAGTCACGGTCGTCACGACGGTGTCGGACGGGGTGCCGGTCGGGATGACCTGCCAGTCGTTCACGAGTGTCTCCCTCGACCCGCCGCTCGTCGCCTTCCTGCCGACGAGGCAGTCACGGGCCTTCGCGTCGATCCAGCGTGCCGGCACGTTCTGCGTCAACTTCCTGGCCTCCGACCAGGAGCAGGTCTCCAACCAGTTCGCGTCCAGTGGCGACGACAAGTTCGCCGGGGTCTCCTGGACCCCGAGCAAGGACACCGGCTCGCCGCTGCTGGCCGGGATCGTCGGTCACGTCGACTGCACGGTGCACGCCGTGCACGAGGCCGGCGACCACTACCTCGTGATCGGCAAGGTCGTCGACCTCGCCGCAGGCGACGCCGAGGACCCGCTGCTCTACTACCGCGGCGGCTATCGCACCGCGACCTGAGTTCCCCCGCAGCGGTGATACCCAAACCGGCGACGCGCGTCTAGGTTGGCCTGATCCACCTCGTCGCCCGAAGGGAACACCACCCATGCGTCCCACGCGTCTTGCCCGCCCCGCCGCCGTCTCCGGCATCCTCGCCCTCTCGCCGCTGACGTTCGCCGTCACCCCGGTCTTCGCCGGCGTCATGTCCGACGGCGCCGCTGCCTGCGCCGAGGGCTCCTCGTCCGCCGCCCGCATCAAGCCGGGCGCCAAGGCCCAGGAGCCGGCGCTCTACCCCGCCGCCAAGGCAGGCGAGTTCGCCCAGCTCGCCGACTCCGCCCAGCTCGCACCCGGGTCGGTCACCGTCGACACCGTCTTCCACGTCGTCTCCGACCACGCCCTGACGCGCAGGGAGACCCGCCGGATGGAGGGCATGGTCGCCGCACAGATGACCGTGCTCAACGACTCCTTCAGCGGGCTGACCGCTCCGGACGCCGCCGACACTCCGTTCCGCTTCGCCCTCGCCAAGACGACCTACACCGTCAACGCCGAGTGGTCGACCGTCACCCCGGGGCGCACCGAGATCGCGATGAAGGAGGCCCTGCACGAGGGTGACTCCGAGACGCTCAACGTCTATGCCGCCAACATCGGTGGCGGCCTGCTCGGCTGGGCCTACTTCCCGCAGACCTACAACGCCGGCTCCGGTGCCACCAAGGACGGCGTGGTGATCCTCGACGAGTCGATGCCCGGCGGCACGGCTGGCAAGTACTCCCTCGGCGACACGCTCACCCACGAGGTCGGCCACTGGCTGATGCTCGAGCACACCTTCGCCGGCGGCTGCTCGGTCAAGGGCGACGGTGTCGACGACACCCCGGCCGAGGCGCACCCGCAGTTCGACTGTCCGGTCGGCGCGGACACCTGCTCGGCGCCCGGCCTCGACCCCATCCACAACTTCATGGACTACACGCAGGACTCCTGCATGAACATGTTCACGCCGGGCCAGTCGGCCCGGATGAGCGACGGCTGGGTGGAGTACCGCGCCGGCGGCAACGGCTGACCGACCCCGTCAGAGGGCCAGCCGCGCACGGTGCGTGTGCGGCTGGCCCCACAGCGTGCCGAGCGCGTGCGCCCGCTTGAGGACCAGGTGGGCATCGTGCTCCCAGGTGATGGCGATGCCGCCGTGCAGCTGGACCATCTCGCCGGCGACGTGGCCGAAGGCCTCGGTGCAGTACGCCGCAGCGACGGCCGCCCTCTCGGGTGCATCGGTTGCCGCGTCGACCAGCCCGTCGACCGCGTGCAGCATCGCTGATCGCGACAGCTCGAGCTCGACGAGCAGGTCGGCCATCCGGTGCTTCAACGCCTGGAACGAGCCGATCTGCCGGCCGAACTGCACCCGCTGCAAGCTGTAGGCGACGGTGTCGTCGAGGGCGCGCTGCATGCCGCCGACCTGGAGGGCTGCGGTGAGGACGAGCGCGACGTCGCGGACGTGAGCGGGCAAGGGGTCGACCCGCTGTGCCACGGTCGCGAGCTGGATCGTCGGGTCCATCGCGGGCACCTTGACGGGGGTCTCGGCCACCTCGACGAGGATGCCGTCGACGTACGCCAGGACGATCTGTGCCTGGGCGCCGAAGAGCACGTGGTCGGGGGTGGCCACGGTGGCGATCTCGCCGGCCGCGATGCGCTCCAGCAGGCCGCCCGGGTCGCCGTCGGCGAGCAGGGCGGCGGCGGCGATCGCGGTGGGGAGGAGGGGAGAGGGCGCGAGCGAGCGGCCGAGCTCCTCGAGCACGACGCAGGTCTCGGCGACGCCCATGTCGGCATCGGTCACGCCGACCTGCTCGCACAGCGTCTGCCACAGGGTCTCGTCGAAGCCGCTCCCGGAGGTCATCGCGGCCCGGACGGCCGCACTGTCGGCGCGCTTCGCGAGCAGGGACCGCACGACGGCAGCGAGCTCGGCCTGCTCCTCGGTGCGCATCAGGCGGCTCCCAGCGCCTGCAGGACCCGCGCCCGGTGGAAGGACTGGGTGCCCCAGGCCGCGACCAGAGCGCGGATCTTGAGGATCCACAGCGACAGGTCGAACTCGGCGGTGTAGCCGATCGCACCGTGCACCTGCAGCCCGACCCGCGACGCGAGGTGGGCGGCGTCCGCGGCGGCGATGCGGGCAGCGGAGACGTCGATCGTGCCCGGGGTGAGCGCCGCACCGTCGATGAGCGGGCGGGCGAAGTCGAGCGCGATCCGCACGTCCGCGAGCTGGTGCTTGATCGCCTGGTAGGACCCGATCTCGCGGCCGAACTGCTTGCGCTGCTTGACATAGGCGACGCTGTCGGCGAGCACGCGCTCGCCGGCCCCGAGCAGCTGCGCGGCGTTCGCCAGCACCGCAAGGTCGAACGCTGCGAGCACCGCGTCGGTCGGGACCTCGGCGATCTCGCGGTCCGGGACGACCGTGAAGAGCCGCCGGGTGGTGTCGATGGAGGAGAGCGCCGCACCGACCCGAGCCGTGTGCAGGGTGCGGGAGTCGAGGAGCCTGAAGGCCGACGCGACGTCGGCGTCGAGGGCGTGGGGGACGTGCGGACCGGCCGCGACGGTGAGCAGCACCTCACCCGCGGCCACCTCGGCCAGCGTGTCGTCGGCGGAGCCGACGGACGAGAGCAGCGGCGTCAGGAAGGCCAGCGTCTCCACCCACGGACCCGGCACGCAGTGGCGGCCGATGGCCTCCATGGCGATGACGAGCTCGACCGGGCTGGCAGCCAGGCCGTCGGCCCGCTCCGGGACCAGCAGCGCGGTGACGCCCGTGTCGGCCAGCTTCGACCACAGGGCGAGGCCGGGCGCGTGGTCGCCGGCCGCCCACGCACGGGCGGCGGTGACGGTGTCGGCTCCCGACAGCAGCGACTCGAGCGTGCGCGCGAAGTCGGCCTGCTCAGCGGTGTGGGTGAACCTCATCGGCGTGGCTCCTTCGGGAGGCCGAGGATCCGCTCGGCGACGATGTTGCGCTGGATCTCGTTGGTGCCGGCATAGATCGGGCCGGACAGGGAGAAGAGGTAGCCGTCGGTCCAGGCCGACTCGACCTCCGCCTCGGGGCCGAGCAGGTCGAGGGCGGTCTCGTGCAGGGCGACGTCGAGCTCGGACCAGAAGACCTTGTTGACCGAGCCGGCCGTGCCCATGTCGCCACCGGCGGCGAGGCGGGTGACGGTGCCCCACGTGTAGAGGCGGTAGGCGCGGGCCTTGACCCAGGCGTCGACCACGGCGTCGGCCGCGGCCCCTGAGGGGGCCGGCGTGGCGGCGTACAGCGAGACGAGTCGATCGGCGGCGGCGCAGAACCGCCCGGGGGAGCGGAGCGAGAGCCCGCGCTCGTTGCCGGCGGTCGACATCGCGACCCGCCAGCCGTCGCCGGGGGCGCCGAGCACGTCGGAGTCGGGGACGAACACGTCGTCGAAGAAGACCTCCGCGAAACCGGCTTCACCGTCGAGCTGGGCGATCGGGCGGACGGTGATCCCGTCGGCGTCGAGCGGGAACAGGAAGTAGGTCAGCCCGGCGTGCCGCTCCGCGGACGGGTCGGAGCGGAAGAGACCGAACCCCCAGTGCGCCAGCGCGGCGCGCGACGACCAGGTCTTCTGGCCGCTCAGCCGCCAGCCACCGTCGACGCGGGTGGCGCTCGACCGCAGGGACGCGAGGTCGGAACCTGCCTCGGGCTCGGACCACGCCTGCGCCCACACCTTCTCGCCGCTGGCCATGGTCGGCAGGAAGCGCTGCTGCTGCTCGGGGGTGCCGTGGTCGAAGATGATCGGTGCGAGCAGGAAGATGCCGTTCTGGGAGACCCGACCGGGTGCGCCCGCGCGGTAGTACTCCTCCTCGAAGATCACCCACTCGACCAGCGACGCCTCGCGGCCACCGAGCTCGCGCGGCCACGACACCACCGACCAGCGCGCGTCGCAGAGCTGCTTCTCCCACGCCTGGTGGGCGACGAAGCCCTCGGCGGTGTCCATCGAGGGCAGCGGTGTGCGCGGCACGTGGGCCGAGAGCCACTCGCGGGCCTCGGCCCGGAAGGCCAGTTCGGAGTCGGTGAGGTCAAGATCCATCGCGGAGGTCCTTCGTGGGCATTTGGTTGGGTGGTGCGAACCAAGCAATTGCTTGGTAGGGTAGCAGGCATGAGCGCCCCCACCGATGAGGAGTTCCGGACCGAGGTCCGCAGCTGGCTCGTCGACAACCTGAGCGGCGAGTGGGCGGCCTGCAAGGGCCTGGGCGGACCGGGGCGCGAGCACGAGGCCCACGCCGAGCGACTGGCCTGGAACCGCCACCTCGCCGCGCATGGCTGGACCTGCGTCGGCTGGCCCGTCGAGCACGGCGGTCGCGGCCTGAGCCTGGACCAGCAGGTGATCTTCCACGAGGAGTACGCCCTGGCCGAGGCGCCCGCGCGGGTCAACCACCTCGGTGAGGAGCTGCTCGGCCCGACACTGCTCGCCCACGGCACGGATGCCCAGCGGGCGCGCTTCCTGCCCCGGATCAAGGACGTCACCGAGCTGTGGTGCCAGGGCTACTCCGAGCCCGACGCCGGCTCCGACCTCGCCAACGTGCAGACGAAGGCCCGGCTGGTCGGCGACGAGTGGATCATCGACGGCCAGAAGGTCTGGACGTCCAACGCCCACGAGTCCGACTGGATCTTCGTCCTCGCCCGCACCGGTCCCGGCTCCCAGCGCCACCACGGACTGTCCTTCCTTCTGGTCCCGATCGACCAGCCCGGCATCGAGGTCCGCCCGATCGAGCAGCTGACGGGCGGCTCGGAGTTCAACGAGGTCTTCTTCACCGGCGCGCGCACGACCGCCGACCTCGTCGTGGGCCAGCCCGGCCAGGGCTGGGCGGTCGCGATGGCGCTGCTCGGCTTCGAGCGGGGCGTCTCCACGCTGGCCCAGCAGGTCGGCTTCGAGCGCGAGCTCGCCGACCTGGTGACGCTGGCCAGGGACAACGGCTCCTTCGAGGACCCCTTGCTCCGCGACCGGCTGGCCCGGGCGAAGGTCGGCCTCGCGGTGATGCGGGCCAACGTGCAGCGCACGCTCGCCGACCCGGCGCCCGGCGCCGAGTCGATCGCCAAGCTCGTGTGGGCCAACTGGCACCGCGACCTCGGCGAGCTCGCGATGGCGATCGCCGGCCCGGCAGGCCTGCAGGCGGGTCCGGGCCGGGACGCCGATGACCTGGACGCCTGGCAGCGTCTCTTCCTCTTCTCCCGCGCCGACACGATCTATGGCGGCAGCGACGAGATCCAGCGCAACATCCTCGCCGAGCGCGTGCTCGGCCTACCCAAGGAGCCCCGCGGATGAGAGTTCGACAACCTGCGCCCGACTACGTCGAGCCGCACAACCTGCTGGCGGGCAAGGTCGTCGTCGTGACGGCGGCCGCCGGCGCGGGCATCGGCGCCGCGGTCGTGCGCCGTGCGCTCGAGGAGGGTGCGCAGGCGGTCGTCTTCTCCGACACCCACGAACGCCGCATCGCCGAGGCGCAGGCTGCACTGTCCGACGCGTTCGGCGCCGAGCGGGTGCGCTCGCTGGTCTGCGACGTCACCGCCGAGGCCGACGTGAGCGCCCTGCTCGACGTGGCCGACGAGCTCGGTGGCGTCGACGTGATGATCAACAACGCCGGCCTCGGCGGCACCGCCTCGATCACCGAGATGACCGACGAGCAGTGGAGCCGGGTCCTCGACATCACGCTGACCGGCACCATGCGCTGCGTGCGCGCGGCCAGCAACCGGATGATCGCGGCCGGCACGCGCGGGGTGATCATCAACAACGCCTCGGTCATCGGCTGGCGCGCCCAGGAGGGCCAGGCCCACTACGCCGCTGCGAAGGCGGGGGTGATGGCGCTGACGCGCTGCGCAGCCCTCGACGTCGCCCCGCACGGCATCCGCGTCAACGCGGTCTCCCCGTCGCTGGCGATGCACCCGTTCCTCGCCAAGGTCACCAGCGACGAGCTCCTGCACGAGCTCGAGCAGCGCGAGGCCTTCGGTCGGGCCGCCGAGCCCTGGGAGATCGCCAACGTGATGGTCTTCCTGGCCAGCGGCTATTCCTCCTACCTCACCGGCGAGGTCATCTCCGTGAGCAGCCAGCATGCCTGAGCCGACGAGCACGCCGAGCACGACGGGCCGGCGCAGCGAGCTGCTGCGGATCGCCGCCACGCTGTTCGCCGAGAAGGGTTTCAGGAACACCACGGTCCGCGACATCGCCGAGGCCGCCGGGATCCTGAGCGGCAGCCTCTACCACCACTTCGACTCCAAGGAGTCGATGGTCGACGAGATCCTCTCGACCTTCCAGGACGAGCTGTTCGCGTCGTACGACGCAGTGCTGGCCTCCGACGACGACGCCCGCACCAAGCTCGACCGGGTGGTGCGGCTCTCGTTCGAGGCCATCGACCAGCACCCGGCCGAGGTCGCGATCTTCCAGAACGAGGCGGACCACCTCGGCACCCTCGAGAGGTTCGGCTACCTCGCCGAGCGGGGAGCCCAGTCGCGCGACATCTGGGTGACGCTGCTGCGCGAGGGCGTCGAGACCGGCGTGCTCCGCCCGGACCTGAACATCGACCTCGTCCACCGCTTCATCCGCGACACCGTCTGGGTCGCCGTCCGCTGGTACCGCCCCGGTGGCGACCTGAGCCACAGCGACGTGGCGGACCAGTACCTCACCATCTTGCTGGAGGGAATTGCCCGTGCCTGAAGCATTCATCGTCGACGCCGTCCGCACCCCGGTCGGGAAGCGTGGGGGCTCGCTCGCCGCGATGCACTCGGCCGACCTCGGTGCCCACGTCCTGTCCGCCCTGGTCGAGCGCACCGGCATCGACCCGGGACTCGTGGACGACGTGATCATGGGCTGCTGCGACACCATCGGCTCGCAGGCCGGCGACGTGGCGCGCACGGCCTGGCTGGTCGCCGGGCTGCCCGACCACGTCCCCGGTGTCACCATCGACCGCCAGTGCGGCTCGTCGCAGCAGGCCGTGCACTTCGCTGCCCAGGGCGTCATGTCCGGCACCCAGGACCTCGTCGTCGCCGGCGGGCTGCAGAACATGTCGGCCATCCCGATCAGCGCCGCCATGCTCGTCGCCGACCAGTACGGCTTCACCACGCCGTTTGCCGAGTCGCCCGGCTGGGCGGCGCGCTACGGCGACGTCGAGGTCTCGCAGTTCGGCTCGGCCGAGATGATCGCCGAGAAGTGGGGCATCAGCCGCGAGGACATGGAGGCGTTCGCCCTGGCGTCCCACGAGCGGGCGCGTACGGCGATCGCCGAGGGTCGCTTCGTGGGCGAGATCGCGCCCGTCGGGGACTTCGACACCGACGAGTGCCCGCGCGAGACGTCGCTGGAGAAGATGGCGGGC
>NZ_CM001852.1:2097826-2147356 GCF_000389985.1 Nocardioides sp. CF8 | reverse complement strand
CAGCCGCTCGCCCCCGGCGGCCGGATCACCGCCGCCGTCGCCAGCCAGATCTGTGACGCCTCCTCGGCGATGCTGATCGCCTCCGAGCGGGCGGTGGCCGAGCACGGACTCACCCCGCGCGCTCGCATCCACCACCTGTCGGTCCGCGGCGACGACCCGATCTGGATGCTCACCGGCCCGATCACGGCCACCCGGCACGCGCTGGCCAAGTCGGGCCTGGGCATCGAGGACATCGACCTGTTCGAGTGCAACGAGGCCTTCGCCAGCGTCGTGCTGGCGTGGATGAAGGAGCTCGACGTCCCGCACGACAAGGTCAACGTCAACGGGGGTGGGATCGCGCTCGGCCACCCGATCGGTGCGACCGGCACCCGGCTGATGACGACGATGCTCAACGAGCTGGAGCGCACCGGTGGCCGCTACGGCCTGCAGACGATGTGCGAGGGCGGCGGTCAGGCCAACGTGACCATCATCGAGCGGCTCTAGACGAGGGGCTTGGGAGCCGGCAGCTCCGGCACCAGCGTCCGGCACTTCGCCTCGGCGCAGTCCTCGAGGGTGTCGAGGTAGCCGGCCAGCACGCGACGGACCTTGCGGTAGGCCGGGTCCAGCGCGACGTTGGTCAGCTGGAGGGGGTCGGTGGTGCGGTCGTAGAGCTCGACGAACCGCGGGCCCTGCCAGCGGACGAGCGTGTAGCGCTTGGTGCGGACCCCGCGCCAGCGCCAGGCCGTCTTCTCGTCCTTGCCCTTCGACCCGGCCTGCAGGAGCAGTCCGCGGTCGCGCTGGCGGCGGTCGTGGACGGCGTACCCCAACAGGCTGCGGCCGTCGATGCCGACCGTCGGGTCGGCGTCCGCGAGCTCGGCGATGGTGGGCGCGAGGTCGACCATCGCGACGGTCTGCCTGCGTCGCTCGCCGGCGGGGATGCCGGGGCCGCGCATCACGAGCGGCACCCGGATGGACTCCTCGTAGGGCACGTTCTTGCCCACCAGTCGGTGCTCACCGAAGAGATAGCCGTTGTCGCTGGTGAACATGATGACCGTGTCGTCGAGCGTGCCGGCGGCCTCGAGGGAAGCCACGATGCCGGCGACGGCCTCGTCGAGCGCGGCGAGCGTGCGCAGCCGCTGGGTGAACAGCGCCTGCTGGGTGGCCGGGTCCACGCCCGGCTGCGCCTTGACGTCCTTGCGCTTGTCGCTGACGTCCGGCTCGTTGAAGGAGGGCGAGGACAGCGACGGCAGTGCGACGTCGCCGAGGATGCCGGCGTGCCGGTCCGCGGCCGGGGGAGGCCCGGAGCAGTCGGCCTCGGTGTTGCCCTGGCAGGTGCCGTGCGGCGCGATGAAGCTCGACCACAGGAAGAACGGCTCACCGGCCGCGCTGAAGTCGGTGACGACCGCGGCGGCCTGCTGCGCGACGACGTCGGTGTAGTAGTCGGTCTCGCCGAACTGCACGAGGGTGCCGTTGTCGTACTGCACGAACGAGCGGTAGTCCGACAGCGTGCCGACGATCGGCTTCCACTGGTCCCAGCCCGGCTCGATGCCGTCGTTCTCGTCGTAGCCGTGCATGTACTTGCCGATGAAGGCAGTGCTGTAGCCGGCTGCCTGCAGCCACACCGGCAGGGCCGTCGTCGGGTCGAAGCCCTCGTGCCCGCCCCACGGCGGGGAGTTGGTGCGGACCCCGTTGTTGTGGGCGTACCCGCCGCTGAGGATCTGGGCGCGCGCCGGGCAGCAGTTGGGGTGCGGCGCGATCATGTTCTTGAACGTCAGGCCCGCCCGGCCGATCAGCTTCCTCGTCTTCGGCATCCACTTGAGCTCGAGCTTGGTCTGGTCGTCGGACGTGATCAGCACGATGTTGGGCTGGTCGCCGACGGTGACACCGGCGGTCGAGTCCGGCGGCCCGGGCACGCGGTCCTGCTCCCGGGCGGGCATGCAGCCCGCCGTCAGTCCGGTGACGAGCAGGAGGGCGAGAGCGAGCGCAGACGGACGTGACACGAGGCGAACCCTAGCTCTGAGCAGCTGGTGGCAGCGTGGCCGGGCACGCTCAGAAGTCGTAGCCGAAGGCCTCGACGTCCTTCGCGTAGACCTCGCCGATCCGGTCGCGCGCGGCCGGGGTGTAGTAGTCGCGGTAGGAGCCGTGCGACGTCGTGTTGCGGCGCGGGATCTCGGTCACCGGGAGCCCGAGCTCGCGCTGCACGGTCGCCATGTCCTCGCCCAGCGACTCGGTGCGACCGATGAAGTCGGCGCGCTGGTCCCCGTCGACGAGGTAGTCGACCTGCGGCATCGCGAGCCGGTCGATCTCGGCGGTGCCACGCAGGATGAACTCGTCGAAGTCGGCGTACGCCGCGACCGCGCGCCACAGCGGGTTGCCGTCGCGCGTCGAGCCCCACTGGCCGTCCTGGGGGCGGCCCGAGGCGGGGCCCCAGCGGCGGTCCCACGTCTCGATCATGGAGTACCACGACACCATCCGGGCCCACGGGTTGCGCACGAAGCCGAACGACCAGTAGCCCTCGAACTCGGGGTGCTGCTTGAGGATCCGGCGCAGCCGCGCGTGCCGCTGCTTGCCGACCGAGCGAGCGTCCGGGCACATCTCGCGGAGCAGCTGCTCCACGGAGGCGCCGCCGGTCTTCGGGATGTGGACGAAGAGCATCCGGCGTTGGTCGGAGATGAGCACGCTCAGAGGTTAGACGCTGCGGTGGTCGACGCTGGCCCCGACGGTGAGGACACGGACCGGCACCCCGACCAAGCAATTGCTTGGTAGGGTGGGCGCACCCCCCATCTCCACCCACGTCAACAGCTTGGAGTCCTCATGACCCTCCTTGAAGGCCGCATCGCGATCGTCACCGGAGCCGGCCGCGGCATCGGCCGCGCGCACGCCCTGGAGCTCGCCCGCCAGGGCGCCAAGGTCGTGGTCAACGACTTCGGCGTCTCGCTGGCCGGCGAGAAGCCCTCCGACGCCGTCTCGCCGGCCGACGAGGTCGTCGCGCTCATCCGCGAGGCCGGCGGCGAGGCCGTGGCCAACGCGGCGGACGTCGCGGACTTCGCCCAGGCGGAGGCCATGGTGCAGCAGGCGATCGACACCTTCGGCGGCCTCGACGTCCTGGTCAACAACGCCGGCTTCGTGCGCGACCGGATGCTGGTCAACGCCACCGAGGACGAGTGGGACGCGGTCATCCGGGTCCACCTGAAGGGGCACTTCGCTCCGCTGCGGCACGCCGCGGCGTACTGGCGGCTGGAGTCGAAGGCCGGGCGCCAGCGCGTCGCGCGCGTCGTCAACACCTCCTCGGGCGCCGGGTTGCAGGGCTCGATCGGGCAGGCCGCCTACTCAGCGGCCAAGGCCGGGATCGCGGGGCTCACACTGGTCGCGGCGGCGGAGCTCGGTCGCGTCGGGGTCGCGGTCAACGCGATCGCACCGGTCGCGAAGACCCGGATGACCGAGGGCGTGTTCGCGGCGAAGCTGCCCGAGCCCGAGGACAACTCGCCGGTCGTCGCCTGGCTGGCCTCGACCGACTGCGAGCTCACCGGCCGGGTCATCGAGATCGAGGGCGGGAAGCTCACCCTCGAGGACGGCTGGCGCCATGGCGCCTCCCGCGACCTGGGCCGGCGCTGGGATGCGGCCGAGGTCGGCGCGGCCATGCGCGAGCTGGTCGCGGAGGGCGCGACACCGGAGCCGGTTTACGGGGTCTCCTAGGCTCGGTCGCGTGAACCGCTTCCGCGCGCACAACAGCTCCGAGGCAAACCTGCGCTCCGCGCCCGACCGGGTGTGGGACGTCCTGACCGACCCGGAGCTGCTCCCACGGCTCACGCCGTACCTCAAGCGCATCGAGGTCGACGGCGACCGCTGGACGTGGCACCTCACCCGGATCCCGGTGATGAGCGCGACCATCACGCCCACCTTCACCGAGGTGATGACCTTCGAGGAGCCGACCCGCATCGTCTTCGCGCACGACCCGGCGAAGACCGACGAACGCACCGGCGTCGAGGGCACCTACCTCCTCACGCCGGCCGGCTCCGGGACGCACGTCGCGATCGACCTCGAGGTCTGGTGCGACCTGCCGCTGCCCAGGATCTCGCGGATCGCCGTGGAGACGGTGATGGGCGGGGTCGTCGCGGCCATGGGCAAGCGGTTCGCCGCCAACATGCTGCGCCACCTGGGGGAGTGACGTGCGGATCCTCGTGCTCGGTGCCACCGGCTATGTCGGCTCACGACTGGTCCCGGCCCTGCTCGACGAGGGCCACGCAGTGGTCGCGGCCTCGTCGTCGGAACCCGCGCCGGAGCGGTTCGACTGGGGCGCGTCGGTCGACTGGGTGCGCTGCGACGTCACGTCGCGTGCGGACGTGGACGCGGCGCTCGTCGACGTCGACGCCGTCTGCTACCTCGTGCACTCCTTCGACCGGAGGGGTTTCGCGGGCCCGGACCGGGTCGGTGCCGAGGTCGTACGCCGCGGGGTCGATGCGGCCTCGGTACCCCGGCTCGTCTACCTCAGCGGGCTTGTCCCCGACGTCCCGCGCGCCGAACTGTCCGCCCACATCGCCTCCCGGCTGGAGGTCGAGGAGGAGCTGTTGCGCTCGACGGCCGCGAGCGTGGCCCTGCGCGCCGGCGTCATCATCGGCGCGGGCTCGACGTCCTTCGAGGTGGTCCGCCAGCTCAGCACCCTGCTGGTCGTCCAGCCGGTCCCCTCGTGGCTGCGCTCGCGCGTCCAGCCGATCGCGGTCACCGATGCCGTGCGTGCGCTCGTCGAGGCACTGACCTGCGACCCGCCCATGACAGGAGCCCTCGACATCGGCGGCCCCGACGTGATCCGCTACCCGCGACTCCTGGCCGCCCACGCGCGTGCCGCCCAGCTCCTGCGGGTGCGGGTGCCGGTGCTGCTCGCACCGACCGTGCTGGTCGCGGCCGGGACGGCGGGTCTCGTCCGCGCACCCTTCTGGACCGTCACCGCGCTCGTGGCGTCACTGCGCCACGACATGGTGTGTCGACCGTCCGCGACCTGGGTGCCGGCGTCCGGCGACGCACTGCTCACCGTGCGGGAGGGGATGGAGCGCGCTGTGCACGGGATCGGGCTGGAAGGCCCGATGCCGAGCGACCCCGACTGGACCCGCCAGCACGCACCGCTCCTCGACGCGGTGCCCGCGCCCCGGTCGGTGCGGGCCGGTGTGAGCCTGGCGTGGCACCGCCTCCGGTCCTTCTAGCCGATCCGCTCCAGCAGGTGGCCGAGGTCCGGGTCGCCGCCGCGGAACGCGCGGTAGGACTCCATCGCGTCGACTGATCCGCCCGGCGCCAGCAGCGTGCGGCGGAAGTGCTCGCCGGCCTCGCGCGTCATGCCGCCCCGGCCCTCGAACCACGCGACGGTGTCGGCGTCCATGATCTCCGACCAGAGGTAGGAGTAGTAGGCCGCGGAGTAGCCGCCGCCGAAGATGTGGTGGAAGTAGGTCGAGCGGTAGCGCGGCGGCACCGGCGCGTAGTGGACACCGGCCTTCTCGAGCGCCGCGAGCTCGAAGGCCTCGACGCCCTCGGGATCGGAGGGCAGGTCGGTCGCGGGGGTCTGGTACCAAGCCTGGTCGAGGATCATCGCGCCCAGCAGCTCGGCGTAGCGGAAGGTCTCCTTGCCCGAGGTCTCCAGCAGCTGGGCGAGCATCTCGTCGGGCAACGGCTCGCCGGTCTCGTGGTGGCGGGCGTAGGTCGCCAGCAGGCTGGGCTCGCGGGCCCAGATCTCGTTGACCTGGCTGGGGAACTCGACGAAGTCCCGCGGCACGGACGTGCCGCTGCGGCTCGGGAACCGCACGTCGGAGAGCAGGCCGTGCAGGTCGTGTCCGAACTCGTGGAAGAGCGTGATGACGTTGTCCCACGAGAGCAGGCTCGGGCTGCCGGGCGCCGGCGGCGGGAAGTTGCAGGTGTTCGTCACGACGGGGGAGTCGCCCAGGAGCTCGCTCTGGTCGACGATGCTCGTCATCCACGCGCCGCCCTGCTTGGTCGAGCGGGTGTAGGGGTCGATGACCACGACACCGAGGTGGTCGCCGTCCTCCTCGCGGACCTCGTAGACGCGGGCGTCCGCGGTGTAGCCGACGAGGTCCTCGCGCCGGTGGAAGGTGATGCCGTAGAGCGCGGTCGCGGCGGCGAGCACCCCGTGCTCCAGCACCCGGTCGAACTCGAGGTAGGGGCGCAGTGCGCCCTGGTCGAGCTCGGCCTCCTCGTGCCGCAGCTGGCTGTCGACGTACGCCCAGTCCCAGGCTTCGAGGGTGGCGCCGGGCTCGAGCTCCTCGAGGTGGGCCTGGAGCTGCTCGCCGCGGGCGCGGACGAGGTCGTAGGCGGCGGGGCCGAGACGGCCGAGGATCTCGTTGACGGCGTCGGTGCTGCCGGCGCAACCGTCCTCGGCGGCATAGGCCGCGTGGTGCGGGTAGCCCAGGAGCCGCGCCCGCTCGTCGCGGAGCTTGGCCATCGTGAGGAGCACTCCACGGGTGTCGTGGTCGCCGGCGACGAGTCCGCGCTCGGCGCTGGCCCGCCACACGCGCTCGCGGACGGCGCGGTTGCGCAGGGAGGCGAGCACGGGCTGGCCGGTGGTGTTGGTGATCGTGAGCAGCCAGCCGTCCTCGCCGACCTCCTGGGCGGCCTCCTTCGCCCCGGCCCGCTCCCCGTCGTCGAGGCCGTCGAGCTCGGCCTCGTCGGTGATCAGGACACCCGCGGCGTTGCGGCCGGCGACCAGCAGCTGGTCGAACTTCGTCGCCAGCGTCGCCAGCTCGGTGTTGAGCTCGCGCAGCCGCGCCTGCTCGTCCTCGGGCAGCGCGATGCCGCCGCGCTCGAAGTCCTTGAGCTGCTCGGCGAGCAGGTGGGTCTCCTGGGCGTCCAGGGTGACCTCGCCGCTGTCGCGGCGGGCGCGCAGCTGGGTCAGCCGCGCGTAGAGCCCCGCGTTGAGCAGGATCGCGTCCTCGTGCTGGGCCAGCCTGGGTGCGATGTCCTCCTCGATCGCGTCGCGCTCGTCGTTGGTGTCGGCGGCCTTGGCGACCCAGAAGGCGTTCATCGCCCGGGTCAGCAGGCTGCCGCTGCGCTCCCACGCCTCGAGGACGTTGGCGACGGTGGCGGGCTCGGTGTCCTGCGCCACGGCGTCCAGCTCGACCAGGTGCTCGGCCATGCCCCGCTCGATCGCCTCGCGGAAGTCAGCGTCCGACAGGTTGGCGTAGTCCGGGAGGGCGAAGGGCAGGGTCGACGGGCTCAGCAGCGAGTTGGTCATGTCGTCATCCAAGCAAACGGGTGAGCACTCTGGTGAGATGGCGACATGCTGCCCTTCCGACAGGTCGACGTCTTCTCCGCCGAGCCGTGGCTGGGCAACCCGCTCGCCGTCATCCACGACGCCGACGACCTGAGCGACGCGCAGATGGCCGCGATCGCCCGATGGACGAACCTGTCGGAGACGACCTTCCTGTGCTCCCCGACCGACCCGGCAGCCGACTACCGCGTGCGCATCTGGACGACGGGCGGCGAGCTGCCCTTCGCGGGACACCCGACGATCGGCAGCGCCCACGCGTGGCTCGAGGCCGGCGGCTCGCCCCGGGGCGACGTGATCGTGCAGGAGTGCGGTGTCGGGCTCGTCCAGGTCCGCCGCGAGCCGCGCCTCGGCTTCGTCGCGCCACCGCTGCGACGCTCGGGTGAGGTGGAGCCCGAGCTGCGGGCGCGCATCGTCAAGGCGCTCGCCGTCGACGAGTCCGCGGTCCTCGACATGGCCTGGACCGACAACGGCCCGGGCTGGGTGGGCGTCGACCTCGGCGCCGCCCGGGCGGTCGTCGACGTGGTCCCCGACGTCGCGGCCTTCGCGGACCTCAAGGTCGCGATCGTCGGTCGGTGGGACGACGCGAGCGCAGCCGACCTCGGGGCCGACGTCGAGGTGCGCGCCTTCTATGCCGACGGTCGCGACTTCGGCGAGGACCCGGTCACGGGCAGCGCCAACGCCGCGCTCGCGCAGTGGCTCATCGGGACGGGTGCCCTGCCCGAGAGCTATGTCGCGCGGCAGGGGTCGGTCATCGGCCGCAACGGGCGCGTCCACATCGAGTCCGCCGGCACGCAGGTCTGGGTCTCGGGCGACGCCGTGACGCGGATCGAGGGCAGCATCGACGTCGGGTGAGCCACGGCTAGGCTGCGTCGGTGAGTGGCACCCTGATAGCGAAGGACCTGGCCGGCGGCCACGGTCACCGCACCCTCTTCGAGTCCTTGAACCTGACGGTCGCGCCCGGCGACGTGGTCGGCGTGGTGGGCGCCAACGGCGCCGGCAAGTCCACCCTGCTGCGACTGCTCGCCGGCGAGACGACGCCGATGGCCGGGACGGTGTCCACCGCGCCCGCTGACGCCTTCGTCGGCTCGCTCCCGCAGGAGCACGAGCGCGTGCCGGGGGAGACCGTGGGCGGCTACCTTGCCCGCCGTACGGGCGCAGCCGCGGCGACCGCCGCGATGGAGGAGACAGCCGCGGCGCTGGAGTCGGACGACCCCGACGCGGGTGACAACTACGCGGTCGCGCTCGACCACTGGCTGGCCAGCGGCGCGGCCGACCTGGAGGACCGGGCGCCCGCCACCCTCGCCGAGCTCGGGCTGGGCGTCGGCACGGACGCTCTGATGACCTCGCTGTCCGGCGGGCAGGCAGCGCGGGTCGCCCTCGCGGCGCTGCTGCTCAGCCGCTTCGACATCGTGCTGCTCGACGAACCGACCAACGACCTCGACCTCGACGGCCTCGAGCGCCTCGAGTCCTTCGTGCGTGGCCTGCGCGCCGGTGTCGTGCTCGTCTCCCACGACCGCGAGTTCCTGGCCCGCTGCGTCACCCGGATCGTCGAGCTCGACCTCGCCCAGCAGCAGGTCGCGGTCTACGACGGTGGCTACGACGCCTTCCTCGAGGAGCGCGCCGTCGCCCGGCGGCACGCCCGCGAGGCCTACGAGGAGTTCGCCGACAAGAAGGCCGACCTCGTGTCCCGGGCGCGCACCCAGCGCGAGTGGAGCTCGCAGGGCGTCCGCAACGCGATGAAGAAGTCGCCCGACAACGACAAGATCCGCCGCAAGGCGCAGACCGAGTCGTCGGAGAAGCAGGGCCAGAAGGTCCGGCAGATGGAGTCGCGGATCGCCCGTCTCGACGAGGTCGAGGAGCCGCGCAAGGAGTGGGTGCTGCAGTTCGACATCGCCGCCGCGCCGCGCTCCTCGAGCGTCGTCGCGACCCTCGACGCCGCGACGAAGCGGCTCGGCGACTTCGTGCTCGGCCCGGTCTCCCTGCAGGTCACGGCCGGCGACCGGATCGCGATCACCGGGCCCAACGGGGCCGGCAAGACGACGTTGCTGCGGCTCCTGCTCGGCCACACCGAGCCGGACGAGGGACGCGCCTCCCTGGGCGCCACCGTCGCGATCGGCGAGATCGACCAGGCCCGCACCTCCCTGGCCGAGGACCTGCCGCTCGGTGACGCCTTCGAGGCCGTCGTGCCCGCGATGACCCCGGCTGAGGTGCGCACCCTGCTGGCGAAGTTCGGGCTCAAGGCCGACCAGGTCGCCAGCCTCGTCGAGCGGCTCTCGCCCGGCGAGCGCACCCGCGCCGCGATGGCGCTCCTGCAGGCCCGCGGGGTCAACCTGCTCGTCCTGGACGAGCCCACCAACCACCTCGACCTGCCGGCGATCGAGCAGCTGGAACAGGCTCTCGAGTCGTACGACGGCACGCTCCTGCTCGTCTCCCACGACCGTCGGCTCCTCGCCAACGTGAAGCTCGACCAGCGCTGGCAGGTCGACGGCGGAAAGGTGGTCCTCGCATGATCGAGATCCTGAATCCGGCCCGGGTGGCCCTGGCCCGGGAGTCGGGCGCCCTCGTGGCCGACATCCTGCGGACCATGCGGAGCCGCGCCGTGGTCGGCACCAACCTGCTGGACATCGACCGCTGGACGAAGGCCATGATCGCCGAGGCCGGGGCCGAGTCCTGCTACGTCGACTACGCGCCGTCCTTCGGCCGCGGGCCGTTCGGCCACTACATCTGTACGGCGGTCAACGACGCCGTGCTCCACGGCCTGCCCCACGACTACGCCCTGGCCGACGGCGACCTGCTGACCCTCGACCTCGCCGTGTCCAAGGCCGGGATCGCCGCCGACTCCGCCATCAGCTTCATCGTGGGCGAGACCAGGCCGCCGGAGAGCGTCGCCATGATCGAGGCCACCGAGCGCGCGCTGGCCGCGGGGATCGCCGCGGCCGGACCGGGGGCTCGCATCGGCGACCTGTCCCACGCCATCGGCACGGTCCTCACGGAGGCGGGCTATCCGATCAACACCGAGTTCGGCGGCCACGGCATCGGTTCGACGATGCACCAGGACCCGCACATCTCGAACACCGGGCGCCCGGGCCGCGGCTTCACGCTGCGTCCGGGGCTGCTGCTGGCGCTCGAGCCGTGGGTCATGGCCGACACCGCCGAGCTCGTCACCGACCACGACGGCTGGACCCTGCGCAGCGCGACCGGTTGCCGGACGGCGCACAGCGAGCACACGATCGCCATCACCGAGGACGGGGCCGAGATCCTCACCCTGATTGGGTAAGCCGGGCCCATCCTCGCCGGCGGGGTCCGCACTCGTCCTAGCGTCCCCGTGATGGACTCCGTCAAGCCCGCGATCCTGACCGTCGACGACGACGTCGGCGTCTCGGCCGCGATTAGCCGGGACCTGCGCGTCAGGTACGGCCGCGACTACCGCATCGTGCGCGCGACCTCCGGCGCGGAGGCGCTGGACCTGCTCTCCCGGATGAGCCTGCGCAACCAGCCGGTGGCGCTGGTCGCCGCCGACCAGCGGATGCCGCAGATGACGGGCATCGAGCTGCTGGGGCAGGCCCGCGCCCACGCCGCCACGGCGAAGTACCTCCTGCTCACGGCCTATGCCGACACCGGCGTCGCCATCCAGGCGATCAACGACATCGGCCTCGACTACTACCTCCTCAAGCCGTGGGACCCGCCGGAGGATCGGCTCTACCCGGTCATCGACGACCTGCTCTCCGACTGGCGTGCCGAGAACCCCGAGAGCACGGTCGCGGTCCGCATCGTCGGTCACCGCTGGTCCGAGCGTGCCCACGAGCTCCGACGCTTCCTGACCCGCAACCACGTGCCGTACAAGTGGCTCGACGTCGAGACCGACCCGGAGGGGGAGCGGCTGCTCGCCGCCGCTGGCCTCGACCCCGGCGCACTTCCGATGGTGCTCGTCGCCGACAGCGAACCGCTCATCAGCCCGCACCCGCTGGAGGTCGCCCGGGCTCTCGGGCTGCGCACCACCGCGCAGCAACAGCTCTACGACGTCTGCATCGTCGGCGCCGGCCCGGCCGGCCTCGCGGCTGCGGTGTACGCCGCCTCCGAAGGCCTCAGCACCGTGATCGTCGAGCGGGAGGCTCCCGGAGGGCAGGCCGGGCAGAGTGCCGCGATCGAGAACTACCTCGGCTTCCCGCGCGGGCTCAGCGGCGCCGACCTCACGCACCGCGCGCTGGCGCAGGTCACCCGCTTCGGCGCCGAGCTGGTGCTCGCCCGCGAGGTGGCCGGACTGGAGGCGCGCGGGCCTGCGCGCGTGGTCCTCTACGAGGAGGCCGGCCAGACCGCCGAGATTGAGGCCCGGTCCGTGATCGTGGCGACCGGGGTGTCCTACCGACGGCTGGGTGCCGAGGGCGTCGAGGCCCTCACCGGTCGCGGTGTCTACTACGGTGCCGACGCCACCGAGGCGTCCCAGTGCACCGGCGACGACGTCTACCTCGTCGGGGACGCCAACTCCGCCGGCCAGGCGGCGCTCAACCTGGCCAAGCACGCGAAGAGGGTCGTGCTGCTGGTGCGCGGACCGACGCTCGAGGCCGGAATGTCGCAGTACCTCGTCGACCGGATCCGGGAGGCGCAGACCATCGAGGTGCGCCTCTCCAGCGAGGTCGTGGCCGTCGGCGGTGACCGGCACCTCGAGTGCCTGACCATCGCCGAGCGCACGACCGGCGCCACGGAGGTCGTGACGGCCAGCTGGCTGTTCGTCTTCATCGGTGCAGAGCCGCGCACGGACTGGCTGGGCGGGAGCGTCACGAGGGACAGCCACGGGTTCGTGGTCACCGGACCGGACGTGGGCGCCGGCTGGCCGCTCGAGCGGGCGCCGTACTCCCTCGAGACCAGCATCCCGGGCGTCTTCGCCGCCGGAGACGTGCGGCTCGACTCGATGAAGCGCGTCGCGTCGGCGGTCGGCGAGGGTGCGATGTCGGTCTACCACGTCCACCGCTACCTCGGGACGACGTGATGCGCGCGGAGGAGCTGCGCCCGATCCCGCTCTTCGACGGGCTCGACGAAGCACAGCTGGCGGAGCTGCTCGCGGCCGGTGAGGAGGTCGCGATCGACGACGGCGTCCAGCTGTTCAGCGAGGGCGAGCACGCCGACTTCTGGTGG
The DNA here is from genome assembly GCF_000389985.1 of Nocardioides sp. CF8. Taxonomy (NCBI): domain Bacteria; kingdom Bacillati; phylum Actinomycetota; class Actinomycetes; order Propionibacteriales; family Nocardioidaceae; genus Nocardioides; species Nocardioides sp. CF8. Next base: position 2,134,974 of record NZ_CM001852.1, on the reverse strand, counting down.
GTGCTGGTCGAGGGCGCCATCGAGCTGGTGCGACACGTCGGTCGCGAGGACGTCGTGGTCGGTCGGATGGCCCGCGCCGGGCTCTGGGCCGGCGGGTTCCGGGCGTGGGACGAGCAGGGCGTCTATCTCGCGACCGCCCGCGGGGTCGAGCCGGGACGGATGTTCCGGCTGCCCTCGGCGGCCCTGCGCACGCTCCTCGACGAGTGGTTCCCGTTCGGTGTCCACATCGTCAACGGCATCTTCGGTACGGCGCGGCGCATCGAGGCGACCGCACGCCAGCGCGACTCGTTGGTGACCCTGGGCCGAATGGCCGCAGGCCTCGCGCACGAGCTGAACAACCCGGCCGCGGCAGCGGTGCGCGCCGTCGCGGCCATGGAGGCGCACAGTACGTCGCTGCTGGCCTCGCTGGGCGACCTCGCCCAGCTGCGGATCACGGCCGAGCAGTTCGCCGGCCTCGACCTGCTGCGCCGCGAGCTCGACGAACGACCGCACTCTGCCGACGCGCTCGTCCTCGCCGACACCGAGGACCTGCTCGACCGCTGGCTGGAGCGACGCGGGGTCGAGTGCGGGTGGGAGCTCGCGTCCCCGCTCGCCGCGGCGGGGGCCGACGTCGCGTGGTGCGAGCGCGCCGATGACCTGCTCGGGCCGGCCCTCGGGGCCGGGCTGAGCTGGGTGTCGGCGACCATCTCGCTGTCCTCGACGCTCGGCGAGATCCGTGAGTCGACCCGGCGCGTCTCCGAGCTGGTCTCCGCAGTCCGTTCCTACTCGCAGATGGACCGCGGTTCGCGCCAGCCCACGCAGGTCACCGAGGGCATCGACAGCACGCTGGTGATGCTCGGCCACAAGGTGCCCGACGGTGTGCGGGTGGTCCGCGTGTACGGCGACGACGTCCCGCTGGTGGACGCGTTCCCGGGAGAGCTCAACCAGGTGTGGACCAACCTGGTCGACAACGCGCTGGACGCGATGGGGGACACCGGCGTCCTGCACGTCGCGACCCGCCGCGACGGCGACCAGGTGGTGGTCGAGGTCGGGGACACCGGACCGGGGCTGGCCCCGGACGTCGCGGAGCGTGCCTTCGAGGCCTTCTTCACGACGAAGGACGTCGGCCAGGGGACCGGTCTCGGCCTGGACATCGCGCGTCGCATCGTCGTCGAGCGGCACGGTGGCGAGATCGTGATCCATCCCGAGCCGGGGCACACCGTGTTCGAGGTGCGGATCCCGATCTCGCACCCGGCGGCTTGACAGGGACACTCCTGCCTCTGACGCTTGCCCCCGTGACACTCATCCGCGGGACCTGCCTGGTGGGCTTCCCGGAACTGATGCGTGACCTCGGTGCGGATCCCGAGCCGGTCCTGCGGGCATCCGGGATCGCACTGGACGCGGTGGGGGACATCGACTCCTTCGTCGGCTACTCCCACGTGATGGACACCCTCGAGTCCGCGGCGCGGGTCACGGGCGCGCCCGACTTCGGCCTGCAGCTCGCCCAGCGGCAGGACATGGACATCCTCGGGCCGGTCAGCGCGGTCGCCCTCAGCGCTCCGACCGTGGGGGAGGGGATCGCGGCGATCGGGCGCTATCTCGCCTTCTACAGCCGGGGCCTCCGGGTGTCGCTGGCGGCCACCGACCAACCCGAGCGTGTCCTCCTCGGCCTGGCCTTCATGATCGAGGACCCGCCCGCGCACCGGCAGACGACCGAGCTCACGCTGGGCCTCACGCTCAAGATCATGCGGCTGCTGAGTGATTCGCGACCCCTGTGCGTGCACGTGCCGCATGACCCGGTGTCCGCACCGGACACCTACGAGCGCCACCTCGGCGCTCAGGTCCGCTTCGCGGAGCCCTCGATGGGGTTCACGCTCCGGACCCGGGACCTCGACAGGCCCCTGGGACACGGTGGCGAGCTCCACCGGTGCGTCACCAGCTACCTGGACCGGGCGCTCGCCGACGAGCCGCCCTCCGACGAGAGATCCGACCTGGTCGCGTCGGTCACGACCCTGGTCAGGCACCTCCTTCCGACCAGACGCCTCATGATCGGTGTGGTGGCGGCACACCTCGCCCTGCACCCCAAGACGCTCCAGCGCCAGCTCGCAGCCCAGGGCCACACGTTCGACCAGCTGGTCGACTCGGTGCGCCGAGACGTCGCCGGCAAGCTCCTGCGGGACACCGACATGCCGCTCGGCCAGATCTCCGGACTGCTGGGCTACTCCGAGCAGAGCACCTTCTCGAGACGCTGCCGGCACTGGTTCGCAGCATCTCCCCGGGCAGCCCGTCTTGCCTTGCGAGTGTCCGCAGAAGTCAACTAGCTGTCCTGGTGAGTCAAGCCCTCCCGGGACGTCCCGGGAGACGATGAGGGGTCTGCCCGCCAGCTGTTCGGAAGAAGGATCTCGTGCCCGCTATGAAGAACCAGGACCTCACCGGTCTCGTCGTCGCCATCACCGGCGGGGGGCGCGGAATCGGGTTGGAGATCGCGCGCTCGTGCCATCGGGCCGGCATGTCGGTGGCCATCGGCGACCTGGACGAGACCCTCGTGAAGGAAGCTGCCGCCGAGATCGGTCCCGACGTGCTGGGGCTGACGGTCGACGTGCGCGACGAGGCGGACTTCCGCCGCTTCCTCGACACCGTCGAGGCAGAGCAGGGACCGCTCCACGCCCTCGTCAACAACGCCGGCATCCTGCGCATGGGTCCCTTCAGCGAGCTCCCGGCCGAGGACGTCCAGCTGCAGCTCGACGTCAACATCGGCGGTGTCCTGACCGGCACCCGGCTGGCGCTGGACCGGATGCTGCCGCGCGACCAGGGGCACATCGTCAACATGGCCTCGAGTGCGGGGATGATCGCCACGGCCAACGGCGCGGTCTACTCCGCGACCAAGCACGCGGTGCTCGGGTTCACCCGGGCCCTGCGCGGCGAGCTGCGCGACACCGGGGTGAAGACCTCGGTCGTCATGCCCGGTGTCATCCGCACCGAGATGACGAAGGACTTCAACGCCGCCATGGGTGTGCGTGTCGTCGAGCCCAGCATGGTCGCGGACCGGGTCGTCGAGGCGATGCGGACCCACGAGCTCGAGGTGTGCGTCCCGAAGGAGATCGCGGTCCAGGGGCGCCTCTTCTCGCTCCTGCCCGCCGGCGCGTCCGACTCGCTCAAGCGGCTCACGCGCGCCGACTCCGTCATGCACTGACCTGCCGCGAGGGCATCAGATCCGCTCGATGATCGTGGCGGACGCCTGGGCGCCACCGGCACACATCGAGACGAGTGCGGTGGAGGCGTCGCGACGCTCCAGCTCGTGCAGGGCAGTCGTGAGCAGGCGGGTCCCGGTCGAGCCGACCGGGTGGCCGAGCGCGATCGCGCCGCCGTTCACGTTGATCTTCTCGGGCGGTACGGCGTGCACCTTCGCCCAGGACATGACCACCCCCGCGAAGGCCTCGTTGACCTCGCAGATGTCGAGGTCCGCGATCGACATGCCGGAGTCCGCGAGCACGCGTGACGTCGCCTGCACCGGTCCGTCGAGGTGATAGTAGGGGTCGGCGCCCACGAGGCAGGACGCGACGATCCGGGCCCGGGGGGTCAGGCCGAGCGAGGCCGCGAGGGCTGAGTCCATCAGCAGCAGCGCCGAGGAGCCGTCGGAGATCTGGGACGACGTGCCGGCCGTGTGGATGCCGCCCTCCAGCACCGGCTTGAGCGCGGCGAGGCCGTCGAGGGAGGTGTCGCGGACCCCCTGGTCCGTGTCGACCGACCGGGTCTCGCCGACGCTGCCGTCCTCGAGGAGCTGGGGGGCGGTCACCGCGAAGGTCTCCCGGGCGAACCGACCCTCGTCGAGCGCGACCCGTGCCTTCTGCTGCGACCAGAGTCCGAACTCGTCGACCTGCGCACGACTGAACCCGCGGTCGCGGACGATCCGGTCGGCTCCCTCGAACTGGTTGGGCAGGTCGATGTCCCACGAGGAGGGCCGCGGGTCGCCCGTGCCGGGAGGGACGTTGGCGCCGAGGCCGACGCGTGACATGGACTCGATCCCGCACGCGATGCCGGCGTCGATCACGCCGGCGGTGATCATGGCGTTGATGAGGTGGGTGGCCTGCTGGGCACTCGAGCACTGCGCGTCGATGACGGTGGAGGCCACCTCGTTGGGCAGCCCGGCGTGCATCCAGGCGCGCCGCACCATGTTGTTCGACTGCTCGCCCGCCTGGGTCACACAGCCGCCGACGACCTGCCCGACCAGCGCGGGGTCCACCCCGGAGCGCTTGACGACCTCGACGAGCGACGCCCCGAGCAGCTCAGCCGGGTGAACGCCGGCCAGCCAGCCTCGGCGCTTGCCCAGCGGCGTACGGACGGCTTCGACGATCACAGGGGTGCCCATGCGACAAAACTAGAACACGTTCTTGTATTCGGACAAGCCCCGTGGCAACCTGTCCACGTGACCGCACAGCTCCACGACCTCGACCTGCCCACGGGCTTCGACCCGACCGATCCGGCCATCAACGAGATCGGCGTCCCGCACGCGGAGTTCCTCGCGCTGCGCAAGAACGCCCCGGTCTTCTGGGTCGAGCAGCCGCCGGAGGCGCGTGCCGGCATGGAGGGCGGCACCGGCTACTGGGCGATCAGTCGCCACGAGGACGTCTCCTTGGTTTCCAAGTCCAAGGACTTCGTCACCTCGGAGAACACCGCGATCATCCGGCTCAACTCCGAGATCACGCGTGAGGAGGTCGAGCTCCAGCGGGTCATGCTGATCAACCAGGACCCGCCGGACCACACCAAGAGCCGGCAGATCATCAGTCGCGGCTTCACGCCGCGCGCCATCGGAGCCCTGCACGGCACGCTGCAGGAGTGGGCCGAGAAGATCGTCGACGACGCGATCGCGAAGGGCTCCGGCGACTTCGTCGAGGACGTCGCCGCCGAGCTGCCGCTGCAGGCCATCGCCGAGCTGCTCGGCGTGCCGCAGGACGACCGCCGCAAGCTCTTCGACTGGTCCAACCAGATGCTGGCCTACGACGACCCCGACTACGACGTCGACCCGGCCGTCGCCGCGGCCGAGATCCTCGGCTACGCCATGGGGATGGCCGAGGACCGTCGCGCCAACCCGCGCGACGACATCATCACCAAGCTCGTCACGGCCGACATCGACGGCCACGGACACCTCGGTGACGACGAGTTCGGCTACTTCGTCATCCTGCTCGCGGTCGCCGGCAACGAGACGACCCGCAACGCGATCACGCACGGCATGAAGGCCTTCTTCGACCACCCCGACCAGTGGGAGCTGTTCAAGAAGGAGCGTCCGAAGACGACGGTCGACGAGATCATCCGCTGGGCCACGCCGGTGACGGTCTTCCAGCGTACGGCGACGGTCGACACCGAGGTCAGCGGCCAGCAGATCAAGGCCGGCCAGCGTGTCGGGATCTTCTATGCCAGCGCCAACCACGACGACGAGGTCTTCACCGACCCCGACGCCTTCGACATCACCCGCGACCCCAACCCGCACGTCGCCTTCGGCGGCCACGGTGCGCACTACTGCATCGGTGCCAACCTGGCCCGGCTCGAGGTCGAGATCATGTTCAACGCGATCGCTGACCGGATGCCCGACATCGTGGCCAACGGTCCCGAGCGGCGGCTGCGGTCCGGGTGGATCAACGGGATCAAGGAGCTTCCGGTCCGCTACGCGTGAGTCAAGGCTTCTCGGCGCCGACGACCCACATCGCGAAGAACTGCGAGCCGCCGCCGTAGGCATGGCCCAGCGCTCGCCGTACGCCGTCGACCTGGTGCTCGCCGGCCTGCCCCCGGACCTGCAGGGCAGCCTCGGCGAACCGCAGCATGCCGGACGCCCCGATCGGGTTGGACGACAGCACGCCACCGGACGCGTTGACGGGCAGTCGGCCGTCGAGGGCGGTGTCCCCGGCCTCGGTCAGCTGCCAGCCGGTGCCCTCCGGGGCGAAGCCGAGGTTCTCCAGCCACATCGGCTCGAACCACGAGAAGGGCACGTAGATCTCGGCGGCGTCGATCTCCTCGAGCGGGTTGGTGATCCCCGCCTGCTTCCAGAGGGCGGCTGCGGCCGCGCGCCCGGCGAGCGGGTTGACCTGGTCCCGCTCGGCCGCCGTGGTCGGCTCGCTGCGCATGACGGTGCCGTGGATCCAGGCCGGGTCGGTGATCGAGGCCGCGGTGTCGGCGTCGGCGATGACGAGGGCGCACGCGCCGTCCGAGGACGGGCAGGTCTCGTCGTAGCGGATCGGGTCCCACAGCATCTGGCTGGCGAGCACCGACTCCACTGTGGTGTCGGGGTTCTTGAGGTGGGCGTAGGGGTTGAGCAGCGCGTTCTGCCGATCCTTGGCCGCCACGATCGCGCCGACGTGGGTCGGTGCCCCCGAGCGTCGGATGTAGGAACGGACGTGCGGGGCGAAGTAGCCGCCGGCACCTGCGTGGACGGGCATCACGAACGGCACCGGGACGCTGAGCGCCCACATCGCGTTGGACTCCGACTGCTTCTCGAACGCCACCGTCAGCACCCGCCGGTGCACGCCGGCCTGGACGAGCGAGGCCGCCACGATCGCGGTCGAGCCGCCGACGGAGCCGGCCGTGTGCACCCGCAGCAGGGGCTTGCCCGCCGCACCGAGCGCCTCGGCGAGGAACAGCTCGGGCATCATCACGCCCTCGAAGAGGTCGGGCGCCTTCCCGACGACCACCGCGTCGATGTCGTCGAACGTCATGCCGGCGTCGAGCAGCGCACGGTCGATCGCCTCGCGGCACAACCCCGCCATCGAGACGTCCTCGCGCTTGGCGCGGTGGTGGGTCTGGCCGATGCCGATGACGGCTGCGGGCTGTTTCGTCACGGTGTTGCTCCCATCGCGCACACGAGGTTCTGCTGCAGGGCGGGGCCGCTGGTGGCGTGCCCGAGCACCCTGTCGGCGGTGCCGTCCCACACCCGCCCGGCCGCCTCGCCGATCCGGTTGAGGCCGGCGCTGAACATCGGGTTGGCGGTGAGGGCCCCACCGCTCGGGTTGATCACGATGTCCTCACCCAGGCCCAGCTCGCGGCGCAGGACCAGCTCCTGGTGGGAGAACGGCGCGTGCAGCTCGGCGAGGTCGACGCGGGTCGCCGGTGCCGAACGCCGCGTCGACAGCGACGTCGTGAGGTCGCGCGCACCGAGGTGCAACGGGTCGATGTGGTGCGAGAAGTGCGTGATCCACGCCGGCCGCTCGCACGCGTCGCGCGCCCGGTCGCCGGCGGCGAGCACGATCGCGGACGCTCCGTCGGAGACGGGTGCGATGTCGTGCTTGCGCAGCGGATCGGCGTACAACGGTCGGGCCAGGAGGTCCTCGACGCTCGAGCCGCCGCGGCGGATCGCCCACTCGTTGTGCTCCGCGTCGCGCAGCGAGCGGTCGGCCACGGCGGCCAGGGCGGCCTCGTCCCACAGCCCCGCGTCGAGGCCGAGCCGCGCCTGCAGCGCGGCGATGGAGACGGTGTCGGGCCACAGCGGCGTCATCGTGTAGGGGTCGAGCTGGAGCGCGAGGGTACGGCGCAGCGTGCCCGCACTGGACTTGCCGAACCCGTAGACCAGCGCGGTGTCGACCTCGCCGGTCTGGATCTTGAGCCAGGCCTCGTAGAGCGCCCAGGCCGCGTCCATCTCGACGTGGGACTCGTTGACCGGCGGGAGGGCGCCGATCGCGTCGACCGCGCTGACGAAGGAGAACGAGCGGCCGGCGAGGTAATCGCTCGAGCCGGAGCACCAGAAGCCGATGTCCTGGCGGGTGAAGCCGGTCTGCTCGTAGCACTCGGCGAAGATCGGCACGAGCAGCTCGACGCACGTGGGGGAGCCGTCGAACTCCCGCATCTGCCGCTGGGCGAAGGCGACGACGCCAACGTCCCTCACAGGTGCATCCGGTAGGTCTCGTAGTCGGCATCGGGCTCGCCGGTCGGGCGGAAGTGCGCGATGTTCTCGATCGTGGTGCCCCACTCGTCGCGTGGTCGCCACACCGCCTCGACCCGCATGCCCATCCGCACCTCGTCGGCCGGGACCTCCAGGATCAGGTGCTGGATCGCGATGTCTGCGCCGTCGAGGAGGACGTAGGCGCTGACGTAGGGCGGGCTGATCCGCTGCCCCAGGAACGGCACGTTGACGATGCAGAACGTCGTGATCGTGCCGCTGTCCGGCAGCTCCACCTCGTCGGTCGTCGGGACCCCGTCGACCGGGCACGCGCCGCGTGGAGGGACGTAGACCTTGTGGCAGACCGGGCAGCGCTGGCCGATGATCCGGCCCTCGGCAAGGCCGGAGAAGAACGCCGACTCCTCCGGGGACGCGGCGTAGAGGTAGTCCAGCGAGATGGGGGAGACGACGCCGGTGACGGGTTCCCCGGCCGCTGGTTGAGCAGCGAGTGCAGCGAGCGTGTCGAAACCGAGGTCCCCGGCCGAAGGCTCCACGCACGCGATGTCGGTGATCGCCCCGACCCGTTCGTCGGCCCACCGGACGGTGACGCGCATCCCGGTCGCGATCGCGTCGTGGTCGGCGTCGAGGGCGAGCAGCATCGCGCAGTCTGCGCCGTCGAACCGCACCAGCGCCCAGGCGAAGGGCCGGTCGAACGGCTGCCCGGCGACCGGCTCGGGCACCCACGTCCAGCTGTCCACGACACCGCCCGGACCGACCTCGACGAAGTCGGTGGTCGCGGCATGGGTCTGCGGGTCGAACTCCGGCGGCGGGACGAGCACCCGGCCATCCGCCGTACGACCTCCGAGGACGACGCCGTCGCGCAGCCCGGTGAGGAAGCGGCCGATGACCGGGCCCGTCGAGCGGGTGTAGTCGAAGGTCACCGTCACGGGCTGGGAGAGCGTGCGCGCCATGGCAAGAGTGAAACACGTTCTAGTTTTGCGGGCAATGCTTCTGCGAGAGTGTGACCATGAAACTGGGACTTCAGCTGGGCTACTGGGGCGCGCAGCCCCCTTCCGGCGTCGCCGAGCTCGTTGCGGCCGCCGAGGCATCGGGGTTCGACGCGATCTTCACCGCCGAGGCCTGGGGCTCCGACGCGTTCACGCCGCTGGCCTGGTGGGGCCGCGAGACGTCGCGGGTGCGGCTCGGCACCTCGATCGTGCAGATGTCGGGGCGCAGCCCGGCGAGCATCGCGATGCACGCCCTGACCCTCGACCACCTCTCCGGCGGCCGGGTCGTCCTCGGCATGGGCGTGAGCGGTCCGCAGGTCGTCGAGGGCTGGTACGGCGCCCCGTTCGCCAAGCCACTGGCGCGCACCCGCGAGGTGGTCGACATCATCCGGCAGGTGCTCGCCCGCGAGGCGCCGGTGACCAGCGCTGGTCCGCACCACCCGTTGCCCTACTCCGGCGCCGATGCGACCGGGCTCGGCAAGCCGCTCAAGTCGATCGTGCACCCGTTGCGCGCCGACGTCCCGATCTGGCTCGGCGCCGAGGGGCCGAAGAACGTCGCGCTCACCGCGGAGATCGCGGACGGCTGGATCCCGATCTTCTACACGCCCGGCTCCGCCGCGATGTACCAGCCGTGGCTCGACGAGGGCTTCGCCCGACCGGGAGCCCGCCGCACGCGGGCGGACTTCGAGATCGCAGCGACCTGTCACGTGCAGGTCACCACCTCGGCCGCGGAGCGGGCCGCCGTGGTCGACACGATGAAGGGCGTGGTGTCGCTCTACATGGGCGGCATGGGCGCCAAGGACGCCAACTTCCACAAGCAGGTCTTCGAGCGCATGGGCCACCAGGCGCTGTCCGACGAGGTGCAGCGGCTCTACCTCGAGGGCCGCAAGGCGGACGCGACCGCCCTGATCCCCGACGAGCTGGTGCACGACATGCACATCATCGGCGACGCGGGCTACGTCAAGGAGCGCGCTGCGGAGTGGGAAACCACCGGTGTCACGACCCTGTTGCTGTCGTGCCGAACCGCCGAGGAGGTCGCCAAGATCGCCGAAGTGCTCGCCTAAGGCCTAGCGTGTCGCCATGACCGCCTCGGGTTCCACCTTCACCTCGCCGACTGACGCGACCATCCTCGCGACCTACAGCTGGGACAATCTGTTCGTCCCCGCGGCCGCGGTCCAGATAGCCCACGGCCTCGCCGAGCACTCCGCCCGCTACGACCGGCTCGCGCAGGCGCTCAACGGCGCCGGCTATCTCGTGCACGCCCACGACCACCGCGGACACGGCAAGTCGATCGACGGCACGCCGGGTGACTTCGGCAAGGGCGGGTTCGACGCCCTGATCGCCGACACGGCGGCGTACGGCGCCACGCTCCGCGAGGACCGCCCCGACCTGCCGCTCTTCCTGATCGCCCACTCGATGGGGTCGTTCGCCGCGCAGTCGGTGCTGCTGGAGCACTCCGACCTGTATGCCGGCGTCGTGCTGTCCGGCTCCACCGCGCTCGACGTGCTCGCCGCCGGGCTCGCCGAGTCCGAGGACCCGGCCGGGCTCGAGGCGTTCAACGCCGGCTTCGAGCACCGCACGGGCTACGAGTGGCTCTCGCGCGACGAGGCCGAGGTCGATGCGTACGTCGCCGACCCGCTGTGCGGATTCGACCTGCCCGACGAGACGGTGCCCAGCCTGTTCGGCGCCGCGGCCACGCTCGCGGACCCGAAGGCGCTCGCGGGCATCCGGTCCGACCTGCCGATCCTGATCGTCTCCGGCTCCGCCGACCCGCTGGCCGGGGGTGGCGAGCTCGTCCAGCTGCTCGGCCACCGCTACCGCGAGGCGGGCGTGAAGGACGTGACGGTCAAGACCTACGACGGCGCCCGGCACGAGATCTTCAACGAGACCAACCGCGCTGCGGTCACCGCTGACGTCATCGACTGGCTGGGCCGGCACCGCTGAACCGTTGCCGCACACTAGAACGCGTTCTAGTGTGCGGGGTGTGACCGACTCCTTGCGCCTGCCCATCCACAACGGCCACCTCATGGTGGCCGCACTGAAGCGGCACCACGACCAGCCGGTCCTGCACCTCGGCGACGTCACGCTCACCGGCGGTGAGGTGGCCGACGAGATCAGCCGCTACGTGCAGGCCTTCGAAGCGCTGGGCGACGGTGGTGGCTCCGCGCTGCTCTCGCCCAACCGGCCCGAGGTGCTCGTCATCCTCGGCGCCGGGCAGACGCAGGGCTACCGGCGCACGAGCCTGCACCCGCTCGGCAGCCTCGATGACCACGCCTACGTCATCGACGACGCAGAGATCACGACGCTGATCGTGGACCCCGTCTTCGCCGAGCGTGCGGTGGGCCTGCTCGAGCGCTGCCCCGGGCTGCGGCAGGTGCTGACCATCGGCCCGGTGCCGCCGGCCCTGGCGGACGTCGCCGTCGACCTGGTGGCCAGCGCGGCGACGTACGACACACGACCGCTCGCGGCCCTCGACCTGCCCCCCGACCACATCGTGTCGATCGCCTACACCGGCGGCACCACCGGCAGGCCCAAGGGCGTCATCGGGACCGCGCAGGCGATGAACACGATGAGCCAGATCCAGCTGGCGGAGTGGGAGTGGCCGGTCGCTCCGCGGTTCCTGATGTGCACGCCGCTGTCGCACGCCGGCGCCGCGTTCTTCGTGCCGACGGTGATCCGGGGCGGGTCGCTGAACGTCTTGGCGAAGTTCGACCCGGCACTGGTGCTCGAGGCCATCGAGCGCGACCGCATCACCGCCACGATGCTCGTGCCGTCGATGCTCTACGCCCTGCTCGACCACCCCGACAGCCACACCCGCGACCTGTCGTCGCTGGAGACGGTCTACTACGGCGCCTCGGCGATCAACCCGACCAGGTTGGCCGAGGCGATCGAGCGGTTCGGGCCGATCTTCGCGCAGTCCTACGGCCAGTCCGAGGCGCCGATGGCGATCACCTACCTCGCCAAGGCCGACCACACCCCCGAGCGCCTGGCGTCCTGCGGCCGGCCCAGTGCCTTCATCCGTACGGCGCTGCTCGCCGACGACGGCACGCCGGTCGCCGTCGGTGAACCGGGGGAGATCTGCGTGGCCGGGCCGCTGCTCGCGGGTGGCTACTGGAAGCTGCCCGACGAGACGGCCGAGACCTTCCGCGACGGCTGGCTGCACACGGGTGACGTCGCGCGCGAGGATGAAGACGGGTTCTGGTACATCGTCGATCGCACGAAGGACATGATCGTGACCGGCGGCTTCAACGTCTTCCCGCGCGAGGTCGAGGACGTCGTCGCCACGCATCCCGCGGTCGCGCAGGTCGCGGTCATCGGCGTCCCGCACGAGAGGTACGGCGAGGCGGTGACCGCCCTCGTCGTGCCCCGGTCCACGCTGAGCGAGGCGGACGTCGCGAGCATCGTCGCGCTGGTGAAGGAGCGCAAGGGCTCGCTGCACGCCCCCAAGCAGGTGATCGCGGTCGACGCGATCCCGCTCACCGGACTGGGGAAGCCGGACAAGAAGGCGCTGCGCGCGCGGTTCGCCTCCGGCTAGCGTCGTCGCCGTGCTGCACAACGGACCGGAGGGCTACGGCTGGCTCAGCAAGGTGCTGCACTGGGGGACCGTGCTGGCGCTGGTCGCCCAGTTCGTCGTCGGCTACGCGATGGACGTCGATGGCGGGGGCCGAGGGCGCGGCCGGGGTCGTGGCGGTGGCTCCGGGCGCGGACGCGGGCGTGGGGGCGAGGAGGGCTACGGCGTGCTCGACGACCGGTTGCTCACCCTGCACGTCTCGCTCGGTGTCCTGATCATCGTGCTCGCGCTGGCGCGGTTGGCCTGGCGCCGGGTCGACGGACTGCCCCCGTGGTCGGATCGGCTGGGCGCTCGGCAGCGGACGCTCGCGACCTGGACCGAGCGGTGCCTGATGGGGCTGCTGCTCGTGATCCCCGCGACCGGCCTTGTGCTGGTGCTCAGCAGTGAGGACGACCTGTTGTGGCTGCACGTCGCAGCACACGTCGCGTTCTTCGTCGTCCTGGCTGCGCACGTCGCGCTCGTGGTCGGCAAGCGGCTGCTGCCGCGGATGTGGTGAGCCTCAGCGCTCGAGGGGCCAGCCGCGCTGGGCCCAGCCGTTGGTGCCGTCGCTGACGTTGAACGCGTTGAGGCCTTGCGCGCGCAGGTGATCGACGACCTGGCGGCTGCGGCCGCCCACGGCGCAGATCACGAAGAAGGGTTGGTCCGTCGGCAGCTCCGCGACGCGGCCGGGCAGCTCACCCATCGGCACGTGCACCGCACCGGGCACGTGCCCCGCGGTGAACTCGTGGTCCTCACGGACGTCCACCACGACGGCACCGGCCGCGTGGGCCGCCGCGAAGTCGTCCAGGCCCACCTCGCCCGCCTCGGCTGCCTGCGCTGCGGCGCCGGCCTGGCGGCGTACCTCGTCCATGTCCAGGTCGCGCGCCTGCTTGATGATGTCGCCGAGCGCCTGGGGCGGCAGTGCGCCGGCCTGGTTGAAGAGCAGGACCCCGTCGCGGAAGAGCATCAACGTGGGGATGGAGGAGATGCCGGCCTGGGCGGCGAGCTGCTGCTCGGCCTCCGTGTCGACCTTGCCGAACGTGATGTCGGGGTTGGCCTCCGCGGCTGCCTCGAAGACCGGCCCGAACTGCTTGCACGGACCACACCACTCGGCCCAGAAGTCGACCAGGACGATGCCCTCGCCGGAGATGGTCTCCTCGAAGGACTCAGCTGTCAGCTCTCGCGTGCTCATGAATTCAGCGTACGTGGCGCAGTCAGCGGGCCTCCGCAAGGCCGCGCCGAGCACGTGCGAGCGCCTCGGTGTTGTGGTCCGTGTCGTCCACGATCCCCGTCCGGTCGTCCGCCACGATGCGGCCCGCGAAGTAGCTGGCCTGGATGGCCCAGCGGAACCGGCGGAAGATGTCGAGGAGGGCCAGCTCGTCGTTCTCGACAGGACCGCGATCGGCGTACGACGACAAGAACTGCTCGGCCTGCTGGGGTCCGCCGAGATACATCACAGCGGAGGCGACGTCGTAGAGCGCCGGACCACGGCGGCTCCCAGCCCAGTCGATGAGACCCGTCGACCCGGTGGCGTCGTCGTGGATGAAGGCCTCAGGTGCCGGATCGGTGTGCAGCTGGGTCCAGGTGAGTTGCGGAAGCGCGTTGTACTCGCGTCGGATCTCGGCCAGCGCGGGCGGAAGCCAGGTCGCGACGGCGAGCACATCCTCCGCGGGGTAGAGCCATTCACTCATGAACGGACCGGTGTCCGATGCGGGGCATCCCGCGGTGTGCGCCGTCGCGAGGGCGGTTCCGATCAGCTGTTGCTCGTGCCCTGAATCGCCGTCGAGCTCGCGACCGGGCACGTGGCGCAGCAGTGCGAGTGCGCCTCCGGCCATTGCTACGACCGGGGCACCGGCAGTTGAGCCGACCGGTTCGCCAGTGCGCACTCCCTGCCGTCCGAGGAGGGTGGCAGCCGAGCAGCCGGCTTCGAGGGACTCGGCATCACTCGACCACTTCGCGACGAAGCGATCGCCGCCCGTGGCGGTGACCAGGCAGGTCGCAGAATTCATGCCGCCGCCGAGTGGCCGCACGTCCACGTCCTCGAGGCCCCACAGATCTGCCAGCAAGGCGGGCAGGGAACGGGCCAGCGTCGCGTCATCCACGGGGGGAGTCTCGCGGTTCTGGGTGGCTTCGGCGAACGGATTCTGCGCCGAGGATCGATGTCGGTGGTCACGTCTAGGGTCGAAGACATGATCAGGACGACCGGGCGGGAGCGCCCCGGAGGCGGCACACCGTCTCTGGTTCTCGACCCTGCTCAGGTCGAGCTGATGCTGTCGCAGGTGACGACCGCGGCGCTGCCGGCTGACGACGTCGCCCGCATGGACGTGCTCCGTGGGTTGGAGCAGCTCAAGTGTGCGGTCGAGGGTGCGCAGGCCGCGATCGCCGTTGGCTTCGATGCCTCTCAGCGGCAGGTTGCCAGCGAGCGCGGAGTCCGGTCCGAGAAGCAGGGCGACGGGATCGGTCATCAGATCGCGCTGGCACGCCGCGAGTCCCCGCAGAAGGGAAGCCGACACCTCGGCCTGGCGAAGATCCTCAAGGCGGAGATGCCGCACACCATGCGTGCGCTGCGCGGCGGCTTCATCACCGAGTGGCGGGCGACGATCCTGGCTCGCGAGACGGCCTGTCTCGACGTCGAGCGCCGCCGGGAGATCGACAAGATCCTGGCCGCCGACGCTGATCGACTCTCAGCCATGGGAGATCTCGAGACCGAGCGCGAGGCCCGCAGGCTGGCGTCTCGACTCGATCCCGCTTCCGTGGCCGCGCGCCGACGTCGCGCGGAGGGCGAGCGGACGGTGACCGTGCGTCCCGCGCCCGACACCATGACCTGGCTGACCGCCTCGTTGCCGGTGCGCGACGGGGTCGCCGTGTTCGCAGTGCTCAAGCGCGAGGCCACGCGCCTGATCGCCGCGGGTGACGAGCGCAGCCGCGGCCAGATCATGGCCGACACCCTCGTCAATCGGGTCCTGCACGGTGGTGCGCAGGAGGGCCCGGGCGTTCCTGCGCTGGCCGTCAACGTCGTCGTCAGCGTGGACACACTTCTGGGTGAGAGCGATGACCCCGCCACGATCCCTGGCTATGGTCCGATCCCGGCCGATCTCTTGCGCGAGTGGATCCGCGACGGGCTGGACGCCGGCGTCGAGGTCAGTCTGCGGCGCTTGTTCGCCGAGCCGAGCACGGGCGCACTGGTGGCGATGGAGTCAAGAAGGCGCGCGTTCGACGGCAGCCTCGCCGACTTCATCGAGCTGCGCGACCAGCAGTGCCGCACCCCGTGGTGCGATGCCCCGGTGCGCCACCGCGACCACGTCGTGACCGCCGCCCACGGCGGTCCCACCAGCGCGGCCAACGCGCAGGGACTGTGCGAGGCGTGCAACTACGCCAAGGAGGCGATCGGCTGGCAGGCATGGCCGCGTCCCGGGCCTGTGCACACCGTCGAGACGATCACGCCGACGGGACACCGATACCTTTCGACGGCTCCGCCGATCATCGAGCCGAGAGGACGTCCGATGAGGAAGCTTCCGGACGGAATGAGCCCGGTGGAACGCCTGCTGGCCCAGCTGCTCTCGGCGGCCTGAAACCGGGCGCCGCGCCCGGACCACGTCACGACTGCGCAGCGATGGCGGTTTCGATCGTCCGGGCAGCAGCGGCAAACCCCGCCGGGTGGGGCCCCGAGAAGTTGAGGCGCAGGAAGGGGCCTGACGGTTCGGCGGGGAACCACTCGTCGCCGGCCGCGACGTAGGTGCCGGCGGCCTCGCAGTCGCGGACCAGTCGTTGCGTGTCGGTGTGGTCGGGCAGTCGTGCCCAGAGGTGCAGCCCACCTCGGGGCACGTGGTCGACGCGCAGGCTCGGCGCGTGCTCGCGGATGCTGTCGACCAGCAGGTCGCGGCGGTCGTGGAGCTGGGTGCGGAGTCGCCGCAGGTGCGTGGTCCACCCCGGGTCGCTCAGGACCTCGAGCGCGGCTTGCTGGAGGAGGCCGCTGACATACATCGACTCGGCGGAGCGGTCCGCCAGGATGCGGTCACGCGCAGGTCCGCGAGCGATCACCGCGCCGATCCGGACCGCCGGCGACATGCTCTTGGTGAGGGAGCGGACGTGGACGACGTGACCCGCGTCGTCGTGCGCTGCGACCGGGCGCGGGCGGGTGTCGATGCCGAGGTCGTGGGCCCAGTCGTCCTCGACGAGGAAGGCACCGTGCTCCCGGACGACATCCAGGACGGCATCTGCCCGCCCGGCCGACCACTGCGAACCAGTGGGGTTGGCGTAGTTGGGCTGGGCGTAGAACGCCCTGGCCCCGGTCTCGCGGAAGCACCGGTCCAGCTCCGCCGGGTCGGGTCCGTGGGCGTCGCTCGGCACCGGCACCAGGCGCACACCGGACTGGCGCGCCGCCAGGATCGCTCCCCAGTACGTCGGCGACTCGATCAGCAACGGGCCGGCTGGCGGTACGAGGGCGCGAAAGACGGAGGTCAGTCCGCTCTGGCTCCCCGGCACGACCAGCACGTCCTGTGCGGTGGGAGCCGCGACGCCGGCGGGAGTGCTACCGGCCAGCTCGGTCGCGAACCAGGAGCGGAGGTCGGGCAGTCCTGCGGATGGCGGCCTGGACGTGGCTGCGGTGCCGCGGGCAGCGCGCACCAGGGCTGTGCGCACGAGTCGCCCCGGCAGCAGGTCGGGGTCCGGATAGCCGGAATGGAGCGCCTGCGCTTCCGGGGGAGCGGTTCGCATCGCGGCGGACAGGGGCGGCAGCTCGATCCGCGGCGTCCGCAGTGCCGCTGTCTGCCAGCCGTAGTCCTGCGGGCGCAGTGTGCGCGCAGCCCGGACGAAGCTTCCGACTCCGGGCCTGCTCTCGACCAGTCCCTCACGAGCAAGGGACCGGAGCGCCTTCTGGACCGTGACCGGGCTGGCGGCGTACTCCGTCACGAGCTGCCGCGAGGAGGGTAGGCGTGCCCCGGGTGCCGCGGTCGCCACCCATCGGCGGAGATCATCGGCGATCCGGCCACTGCTATCGTTGGACATGTCGAGACAGAGTAGCGCTACTGCCCCATGGACGATCCCGATACCGGCCACGTCGGCCGGCCTGTGGTGGGGGCTGACGGGTGTCGTCGCCTTCTCGCTGACGGTTCCTCTCACCCGCGTCGCGGTCGGGGGCCTTTCACCGCTCTTCATCGGCTCGGGCCGTGCGGTGGTCGCGGCGTTGCTCGCGGGGGCCGCCCTCGCCGCCACCCGACAGTCGCGCCCCGCGGGGGCCCAGTGGCTGCGGATCGGCGTGGTGGCGGCGGGCGTGGTCGTCGGCTTCCCGATCCTCACCTCCTACGCGCTCACGGTGACGCCAGCCAGTCACGGGGCGGTCGTCATCGCGCTGCTTCCGGCCGCCACGGCCGTCGCTGCCGTGCTGCGGGTCGGTGAGCGGCCGGGCCGGGCCTTCTGGTCGTTCTCCGCCGCAGGCGCGACCGCAGCGGTGCTGTTCGCCCTGCTGCACAGCGGCGGAGCCGGTCACGTCGGCTGGGCGGACCTCCTCCTGTTCGGGGCCGTGCTCGCCGCCGCCGTCGGCTATGCGGAAGGCGGCACGCTGGCGCGCGAGATCGGCTCGTGGCAGACGGTGTCGTGGGCTCTCGTGGTCGCCGCGCCCCTGATGATCGTGCTCACTGCGGTCGCTGCCGTACGCCATCCGCCCTCGGGCACGCTGGTCGAGTGGGCCTGTTTTGGCTACCTGTCGGCGATCAGCATGTTCCTCGGGTTCTTCGCCTGGTATCGAGGTCTGGCGATCGGTCCCATGTCCCGGGTCAGCCAGGTGCAGCTGGTCCAGCCGATCATGACGATCGGCTGGGCGGCACTCCTCCTGCGCGAGCAGGTCGGCTGGCTGACCCTGGCGGGCGGCCTGGTCGTGATTGCCTGCGCCGGTGGCGCAGTGCGCTCGCGTCCGGTGCGCCGCGACGCGGCTCAGCGCCCCATGAACTCCGGCGGCCGCTTCTCCACGAACGCCCGCGGCCCCTCGGCCGCGTCGGAGGAGGCGAACACCGCGGCGCCGACGCGCGCGTCGTCGGCCCAGCAGTCGTCCTCGTGCTTGCCCTCGGACGTGCGCATCGTCGCGAGCACCGACTGAACCGCGAGTGGCCCGTTGGCGCAGATCAGGTCTGCGAGCGAGCGCGCCTTGTCCAACGCCGTGCCGTCCGGGACGACGTGGCCGATCAGGCCGTAGGACAACGCCTCGTCGGCGGTGATGTGCCGTCCGGTCAGCAGCAGGTCGGCGGCGACGGTGTAGGGGATCTGGCGGGGGAGTCGCACGGCCGAACCGCCGAGCGGATAGAGCCCCCACTTCACCTCCGAGACCCCGAACCGGGCAGAGGCACCGGCGACCCTGATGTCGGTGGCCTGCAGGATCTCGGTGCCGCCCGCGATCGCCGGACCCTCGACCGCCGCGATGAGCGGCTTGGTGAGCCGGAACCCCTTGAGCAGCGGCTTGATCACGGCCGGGTCGAACTCACCGGACGAGAACTTCGCCGACGGCGAGGAGGCCGACATCGCCGACAGGTCGGCGCCTGCGCAGAAGGCGCCACCCGCCCCGGTGAGGATGACGACGCGCACCGCGTCGGACGAGTTGGCCAGGTCCCAGGCCTCGCTCATCAGCTGCAGCATCTCGCCGGACAGGGCGTTCTTCTTCGCGGGCCGGTTCATGGTCACGGTCAGCACGTGGCCGTCGAGCGAGACGAGACAGTGCGGGGCTTCTTCCGACATGCAAACGATCCTAGTCAGAAACAAGAACGTGTTCTAGTCTCCGACCATGGCCCTCAACATCGCCGATCTCTTCGAGCACGCCGTCGACGTCGTCCCCGACCGCGGCATCATCCAGGTCGCCGACCGGATCGTGTCGTACGCCGACCTGGAGGCCGACGCCAACCGGCTCGCGCACTTCCTGCAGTCCCGCGGGGTGGCACCGGGCGACCACGTCGGCATCTATGCCAAGAACAGCGTCGAGCACGTCGTCGCCCTGCTCGCGATCTTCAAGATCCGCGCAGTGGTGATCAACGTGAACTACCGCTACGTCGAGGGCGAGCTCGACTACATCTTCGACAACTCCGACCTCGTCGCGCTGCTGCACGAGCGCCCCTACGCGCCGCTCGTCGCGAGCACCGCGCCCAAGCACGCCGGGTTGCAGACGGTGGTGGCCATCCCGGACCCGACCGAGCCCGCCTCGACGGCCGACATCTCGGCGTACGGCGGGATCGAGTGGGACGACGCACTGGCGGGGCAGAGTGCCGAGCGCGACTTCGGGCCGCGCTCGGAGGACGACCTCTACATCGTCTACACCGGCGGCACGACCGGCTTCCCGAAGGGCGTGATGTGGCGCCAGGCCGACTTCTGGCGGGTGCTGGGTGGCGGCATCGACTTCATGAGTGGCAACCGCCTCGAGGAGCACGACCAGTCGAAGTCGGCCGCGAGCAGCGAGCCGATGGTGACCTTCCCGCTCAGCCCGCTCATGCACGGCGGGGCGCAGGCGGCGATGCTGATGCACCTCTTCGCCGGGCACCGCACGATCCTGGCGCCCAAGTTCGACGCGGCGGAGGTCTGGCGCACGATCGAGGACAACGGCGTGCAGCTGATCTTCATGACCGGTGACGCGATGGCCCGGCCGCTGATCGAGGAGTACGAGCGCGGCGACTACAAGGCGGACACCCTGATCGCCGTCGCGAGCAGTGCCGCGATCTTCAGCCGTCCGGTCAAGGAGCGCTGGATGAAGGCCTTCCCCAACACCTTCTTCACCGACTCCGTCGGCTCGAGCGAGACCGGCTTCCAGGGCACCGGCCTGCAGGACTCGGAGAACATCAAGGGCGAGGGCCCGCAGATCGCGCTGGGGCTCGAGTCGGTGATCCTCGACGAGGACAACCGCGTCCTCGACCCGGAGACCAGCGTCGGCCAGATCGGCCGGCTGGCCCGCACGGGCAGCGTGCCGATCGGCTACTACAAGGACGAGGCGAAGTCGGCGAAGACCTTCATCACCGTCGACGGCGTCCGCTACTCGGTGCCGGGCGACTTCGCGCGGATCGAGGAGGGCAACAAGGTCACCCTGCTCGGTCGCGGCTCCAACTGCATCAACACCGGCGGCGAGAAGGTCTATCCCGAAGAGGTCGAGATGGCGCTCAAGGGCCACCCCGACGTCTACGACGTGCTGGTCGTCGGCGTCGCGGACGAGAGCTACGGGCAGTCCGTCAGCGCGGTCGTCCAGGCGCGCGAAGGCACGCAGCCCACGCTCGAGGGGCTGCGGGAGTTCCTGCGCGGCCAGCTGTCGGGCTACAAGCTGCCGCGCTCGGTCTCCTTCGTCGACGAGATCCCGCGCAGCGCCACGGGCAAGGCCAACTACCCACGGGCCAAGGAGCTCGCCCTGGCCGCTCTGGAGGCGCGCGTCTGATGCGCACCGAGCTGTGCGAGCTCTTCGGGATCGACTTCCCGATCTTCGCCTTCACACCGTCCGAGCACGTCGCCGCGGCGGTGTCGCGGGCCGGCGGGCTCGGGGTGCTCGGCGCCGTACGCTTCAACGACCCGGCCGAGCTCGACCGCACGTTGACCTGGCTCGACGACAACACGGACGGCAGGCCGTACGGCGTGGACGTGGTCATGCCGATGACGGTGCCCACCGAGGGGACCGGCGTCGACCTGGCGACGATGATCCCGCCGGAGCACGTGTCCTTCGTGGACCGCACCCTGCAGCAGCTGGGCGTGCCCCCGCTGCCCGAGGGCGAGGGGCGCGAGGGCGTGCTCGGCTGGCTCCACTCCGTCGCGCGCTCGCACGTCGACGTCGCCCTGACGCACCGCCCGGTGCTGATCGCCAACGCCCTCGGCTCCCCGCCGGTCGACGTCATCGAGCAGGCCCACGCCGCGGGCGTGAAGGTGGCGGCGCTCGCGGGCGCGGCCAAGCACGCGCTGTCACATGTCGCCAACGGCGTCGACGTGATCGTCGCGCAGGGCTACGAGGCGGGCGGGCACACCGGGGAGATCGCCAGCATGGTCCTGACCCCCGAGATCGTCGACGCGGTGGGACCGGGCGTGCCGGTGCTCGGCGCCGGCGGCATCGGCACCGGCCGGCAGGTCGCCGCCTCGCTCGCCCTCGGCGCACAGGGCGTGTGGACCGGCTCGGTCTGGCTGACGACGCAGGAATACCAGCAGCTCAACACCAACCAGGGCATGACCGACGCGTTCCTCCGCGCGACCAGCGCCGACACCGTGCGCACCCGGATCTACACCGGCAAGCCCGCCCGGCTGCTCAGGACGCGGTGGACCCAGGCGTGGGAGACGGACGAGGCACCCGCGCCGCTGCCGATGCCGCTGCAGAACCTCCTGGTCGCCGACGCCCACAACCGGATGAACGCCCACGGCGATCCCGACGTGATCTCGATGCCCGTCGGCCAGATCGTCGGGTCGATGAACGAGGTGCGCCCGGTCGCGGACGTGATGGCCGACCTGGTCGCGGGCTTCGAGCAGGCCGCAGCGAGGATCGGTGGCATCGCCGGTGCGTAGCCCGGCACGATCGAGCCCGTTGTCGTGAGCATGGGAGCGAAGAAGATGTCAGGTCGAGCACGCACCCGAACACGGCTGGCGGTGTCGGTGCTGGCCGCCGGCCTGGTGATGGGCGGCACGATGGCCGTCACGGGGCAGGCGCAGGGCGGGCGCGAGCCGCAACCCGTGCCCCGAGCCGACTGCGGCAAGGGTTCGCGCCCCGAGACCGGCATCCAGGGCAGGGTGCCGGCGAGCGACTATGCCTCGGGCCGCGTCGACCGCGGCTACCGCTGCAACGCCCGTGCGCTGGCCCACGTCGGGAAGACGGGGGGCTTCAAGGTCCACCGCTACGTCGACGCGAAGGGCCAGACCTGCGCGTTCTACGACAGCACGCTCGTCTTCCCCCGCGACCTCGTCTACAACCTGACCTCAGGCATCGGCGTCGTCGTGCTCGCGATGGACAACCCGCGCAAGCCGCGCCAGACCACCGTGCTCACCTCGCCCGCGATGGTGAGCCCCCACGAGTCCCTGCTGCTCAACAAGAAGCGCGGCCTGCTCGCCGCCACCCTGGGCACGGCCCTGACCTACCCCGGGGTCCTCGACGTCTACGACGTGAAGACCGACTGCCGGCACCCCAAGCTGCTGTCGAGCACGCCGAGCGGCCTGCTCGGGCACGAGAGCGGGTTCGCGCCCGACGGCAAGACCTTCTGGACGGCCAGCACGGTCGGCACCCTCGTGGCCATCGACCTGGCCAACCCGAGGTCTCCGGTGCCGATCATGGTCCAGTCGGGCGTGAGCTACCACGGTCTGCGCTTCTCCGCCGACGGCGACACCATGTACGCCGCCGACATCGGCCGGCCTGACCTGGGAACGCTCGACCTGGCCAGCAACGCAGGGCTCGACATCCTCGACGTGAGCAAGGTGCACGACCGGGTGCCGGGGGCCGTCACGACGGTGCTGTCCGAGCTGAGGTGGCCCGATGCGTCGATCCCGCAGTCGGCCGATCCGTTCACCCAGGACGGCCACGACTACGTCCTCGAGATGGATGAGTACGCCGACCAGTTCTCCCTCAAGGGATTGGCTGACATGCGCAACGCGCCGGTGGGAGCCGGCCGGATCATCAACGTCGACGACCCGCGCAACCCGTTCGTGGTCTCGCAGCTGCGCCTCGAGGTGCACCAGGCCGACGTGCACGGCGGCGAGCAGCGCGACGACCCGGGCGCCAGCTTCCCCGCACAGGGCTACGCCGGGCACTACTGCTCGGTGCCCCGTGCAAACGACCCGAAGATCGCCGGATGCTCCATGATCGTCTCCGGGCTGCGGCTCTTCGACATCAGCGACGTGAAGCACCCGCGTGAGGTGGCCTACTTCAACAAGCCGCAGCGCCCCGGCAGTCGTCCGACGTTCCCGGACGTCGCCGGCGCCTACGCGATGTCAGCGCCGGCGTGGGACCGCAAGCGCGGCAGTGTCTGGTACACCGACGCCAACTCGGGGTTCTACAACGTGAAGCTCACCAACGGGGTCGCCGAGCTGCTGCGCTGATCAGGAGGGTTCGGCAGCCAGGGCCTTGCCGATCGCCAGGGCCTGCTGGGTGGTGCCGCCGCAGGCGAACTCCCAGCGCTTCGCGGCCGTGAAGTAGCGGTGGGTCTCGCCGTCGAGGTCGATGCCGACGCCACCGTGGACGTGCACGGCCGTGTGCGCGACTCGGTGGCCGGCGTCAGCGGCGAACAGCGCGGCCGCGGCGAGCTCCTTCGTGGCGGGGAGCTCCGAGTCGAGCAGCCAGGCAGCCTGCCAGAGCGTCAACCGTTGTCCGAGGGTGTCGATGTAGCCGTCGGCGAGCCGCTGCGACACGGCCTGGAAGGTGCCGATCGGGCGCCCGAACTGCTCGCGCGTCCTCGCGTACGTCGACGTGAGCGCCAGTGCGCCCTCGGTGACGCCGAGCTGCTGGGCGCACGCGCCCAGGGTCACCAGGTCGCGCAGCCGCTCGCCGGCTCCGGCCAGGAGTCGCTCCTCGCCCACGGGCACGTGGTTCAGCTCGATGCGGGCCACCGCGTCACCGTCGGAGGACGTCTGCGGCGTGAGGGTGACCTCGTCGGCGGTGACGATGAAGACGGCCACGCCGTCGTCGGTCGAGGCCGGGATGAGGAAGACGTCGGCGACCGTGCCCGCCGGCACGGCGGCCTTGGCCCCGCTGAGCCGCCAGCCGGAGCCCTCGCGGGTGGCGGTGGTCGTCGGGCGACCAGGAGTGGGAGCGAGGTCCTCGGCCATGGCGGCGGTCAGGATCGAGGCGCCACTCGCGGCAGCCGGCAGGAACTGCCCCTGCTGCTCAGCCGAGCCCAGCTCGGCGATCAGCCGGGATGCGGCGACGTGGGTCGCGACCGGGACGGGGGCGACGGTGCGCCCCACCTCGACCAGGACGCGGCACGCCTCGACGAGGCCGAGCCCGGCGCCGCCGTACGCCTCAGGGAGGGACAGGCCCAGGAGGCCGGCCTCGCCCAGCGAGCGCCACAGGTCGCGGTCGCAGCGATCGCCCGCCTCCTCGACCGCACGCATGCGCTCGGGGGTCGCGCAGTCCTTGAGGATCCGGGCGGCCAGGGCGGCTGCCTCGTCCGCCTCGGGGGAGAAGTCGAAGTCCATGGGGTTACCTCTTCGCTGCAGGCAGGCCGAGGCCCACGTAGCCGATGATGTCGCGCTGGATCTCGTTGGTGCCGCCGCCGAAGGTCATCACCAGCGACGCGCGGTGGTAGCGCTCGAGTCGGCCGCCCAGCACCGCCCCCTCGCTGTCCCCGGTGATCGACGCCAGCGGTCCGACGACCTCCATCAACGAGCGGTAGACCTCGGTGGCGAGCTCGGAGCCGTAGACCTTCGTCGCGCTGGCCACGGCGGGGGAGAGGTCGCCGGTGGCGGAGGCGATGTTCCAGTTGAGGAGCTTGAGCATCTCGATGCGCGCGTGCGCCCGGCCGAGCAGCACCTGCACCCACTCGCGGTCGATGATGCGCTGGCCGTCGGCGTCCTTGGTCCCCTTCGCCCACGCGACGACCAGCTCCAGCGAGTGCGTCAACGGCGCGGCCGATGTCAGGGCGACGCGCTCGTGGTTGAGCTGGTTGGTCATCAGGGACCAGCCGCCGTTGAGCTCGCCGACGAGGTTGCTCGCCGGGACGCGCACGTCCTCGTAGTAGGTGGCGCTGGTGCCGACGCCGGCGACGGTGTGCACGGGCGTGTAGGAGAACCCGGGGGCGTCCGCCGGCACCAGGATCATCGACAGGCCCTTGTGTCGCGGCAGGTCGGGGAAGGTGCGGCAGGCCATCCAGATCCAGTCGGCGTACTGGATCAGCGACGTCCACATCTTCTGGCCGTTGATCACCCACTCGTCGCCCTCGCGGGTCGCACGCGTCCGCAGCGACGCGAGGTCGGTGCCCGACTCCGGCTCGGAGTAGCCGATCGAGAAGTGCAGCTCGCCGGCGAGGATCTTCGGCAGGAAGTAGTCCTTCTGCTCGTCGGTGCCGTAGCGCATGATCGTCGGCCCGACGGTGTTCAGCGTGAGATAGGGGATCGGCACCCCGGCCACCGCGGCGACGTCGGTGAAGATCAGCTGCTCGATCATCGAGCGCTCCTGGCCGCCGTACTCCGTCGGCCAGCCGATGCCCAGCCAGCCGTCGCTGCCGAGCTGGCGGATGACTTCCTTGTACGTCGCGACGTCACCGAACTCGCCGGTGGCCAGGGCCAGGGCGGTGCGCCGCTCGGGCGTGACGAGGGCGTCGAAGTACTCCCGGAGCTCCTGTTGGAGGGCCAGGTGCTCGGGCGAGAGGGCAACGTGCATGCGGCCACACTAGAACGTGTTCTCGTTTTGGTCCATAATGGCTCCATGAGTGACACCCGCATGCTCGACACCGGTTCCGTCCCCGAGCGCTTCGCCCGTGGTTGGCACTGCCTCGGGCTGGCCACCGACCTCGCCGACGGCACGCCCCACGGCGTGGAGGCGTTCGGCGGCAAGCTCGTGGTGTGGTCCGACACGCAGGGCAACATCAACGTGCTCGACGGCTACTGCCGCCACATGGGCGGCGACCTCACCCAGGGCAGCGTCAAGGGCGACGAGATCGCCTGCCCGTTCCACGACTGGCGCTGGGGCGGCGACGGGAAGTGCAAGGCGATCCCCTACGCCCGCCGGGTGCCGCTGCGCGCCCGCACCGCGCGCTACGAGTCGGTGGTCCGCAACGGCATGCTGATGATCTGGCACGACGCGGAGGGCAGCCCCGCCAACCACGACATCCTGCCGCCCGAGCTGGAGGGCATCGGCACCGAGCGCTACACCGACTGGACCTGGAACGTCCTCGACGTCCCGACCGCGCACTGTGGCGAGATCGTGGACAACGTCGTGGACATGGCCCACTTCTTCTACATCCACTTCGCGTTCCCGACGAACTTCCGCAACGTCTTCGAGGGCCACATGGCGACCCAGTTCATGGAGTCGACCGGGCGTCCGGACATGGCCGGGGAGGGGTACGGCGACGAGGATCTCATCCTCAAGTCGGAGGCGACCTACTACGGGCCGTCCTTCATGATCAACTGGCTGGAGACCGACTACAAGGGCTTCCTGACCAAGGTCATCCTGGTGAACTGCCACGTCCCGACCGGGCCCAACTCGTTCAAGCTGCAGTACGGCCTCGCCGTCGAGAAGCCCGACGGACTCGACGACAAGACCGCGCGCTACATCGCCAAGAAGTACTCCGACATGTTCGGCGACGGCTTCCTGCAGGACGTGCACATCTGGCTGAACAAGGCGCCGGTGCAGAACCCCCTGCTCTGCGAGGAGGACGGGCCCGTCTACCAGCTGCGCCGGTGGTACGAGCAGTTCTACGTCGACGCCGCCGACGTCACCGACGAGATGACCGAGCGCTTCGAGTTCGAGGTCGACACCAGCAAGGCCAACGAGTTCTGGCGCGCCGAGGTCGAGGCGAACCTCGCGAAGAAGTCGGCCGAGGACGCGACGGCCACCACCTGATGGCCTACATCGTGCCCTCCAGCGCCGACACCCTCGAGGACCAGCGGCTCTACACGCAGGCCCGCCTGACCGAGGTCGCGTGCCTGGACTGCCTGGCCCGCGTCGGGGTCAAGAAGAACTCCGAGCACCACACCTCCATCCAGTGGCACGCGGAGTCGCTGGCAGAGTGCGCGGAGTTCCGCCGACTGGACGCGGCACCGACCGGCCGCCCGATCCGGGCATCGTGTCCCCGCATGCAGGCGAGCATCGATGCCGCCGTGCGCGGCGGACAGCTCACGATCGGAGCCGAAGATGGATACTGACTCCTACCTCCTCGAGGTGCGCGAGGTGGTCGCGGAGACCGCCGACGCGTCGTCGATCGTCTTCGAGGTCCCCGCCGACGCGGCCGAGGCCTTCACCTACCGTCCCGGCCAGTTCCTCACCGTCGGCGTGCCCTCGGACCAGACCGGGCTCGCCGCGCGCTGCTACTCCATCTGCACGCCGCCCGGCGAGCCGCTCACGGTGACGGTCAAGCGGACCGTCGAGGGCTACGCGTCCAACTGGCTCAACGACAACCTCAAGCCGGGCGACACCGTGCGGGTGCTGCCGCCCTCGGGGATCTTCTCCCCGAAGGACTGGACGGCCGACCTGCTGCTGTTCGCGGGTGGGTCCGGTGTCACGCCGATCATGTCGATCGTGCGTACGGCGCTGGCTGAGCACTCGAACCGGGTCGTGCTGTTCTACGCCAACCGCGACGAGGGCTCGGTCATCTTCGCCGCCGCGCTCCGCGAGCTCGCGGCCGCGCACCCCGACCGGCTCCAGGTGGTGCACTGGCTCGAGTCGGTCCAGGGCCTGCCGAGCGAGGACCAGCTGCGCGAGTTCGCATCGGCGTACACGTCGTGGACGAGCTTCTGCTGCGGCCCCGCGCCCTTCATGAAGGCCGTCTCCAACTCGCTGCGCGCCCTCGACTTCCCGCGCGACCGACGCCACCAGGAGAAGTTCGTCTCCCTCGGCGGCAACCCCTTCGGCGACGTCGAGGAGGTGCTGGCCGCCCGGGCGAGCGTGGAGGCAGCCGACGACGCCGACGAGTCGGACGAGGCGGTGCCTGCCGGCCCGTCCGGCCCGGTCAAGGTCGAGGTCGAGCTCGACGGCGAGGAGCACGTCTTCGACGACTGGCAGCCCGGCGAGAAGCTGCTCGACTTCCTGGAGTCCAAGGGCGTGAAGGCGCCGTACTCGTGTCGCGAGGGCGAGTGTTCCGCCTGCGCCATCCGGCTGGTCTCCGGCGAGGTGCGGATGCTGCACAACGACGTGCTCGAGCAGGAGGACCTCGACGAGGGCATCCGCCTCGGCTGCCAGTCCGTCCCCGCGACCGCCGAGACGGTCAAGGTCTCCTACAGCTGAGGCCTCCCGCTGCTCGAGGCTGAGCGCCAGCGTGGTTGTCGGAGGTTGAGGAGGCGCGCCAGCGTGGTCGTCGGAGGTTGAGGAGGCGCGCCAGCGCCGTCACGAAACCGAAGTTCTCACGGGTCGCGGTGAGAGTTCTCCCTAACCGGAGGGGGCGTCTCGCGGCCGAGCTTGCGCCACCCGCCGGCCCGGTTGTTGGCGACGATGGCGCGCAGCAGCTCGACGAGGGGCTCGCGGTCGATGGGATCGTCCTGGTAGATCTGGATCGCCCGTCCGGTGGCGTTGCCGTGTCCCTGGTTGACAAGTCTGTGCGGGTCGGGAACGGTCGGGTCGTAGAGGAACAGGTTGACGTGGTCCTTGGTGGACAGCAACGCGCACACGTTGCCGTCCAGGACGAAGTAGGGCTGGACGGTCCGCTTGATCGTCTCCTCGATCTCCGGATCGGCCGCCCACACGATGCCGCGGACCTTGCGGCAGATCTCCTGCTGCCAGTCCGGTAGCCCTTCGATGTAGGCGTCAACGCCGGGGTGCGCTCGATCCGTCACCAACCCCGCTCCCGCCACTCGTCGAGGTGGGGCCGCTCGGCGCCGAGCGTCGAGTCGCCCCCGTGACCGGGGTAGAACCAGACGTCGTCGCCGTACACGTCGAAGATCTTGGTGGAGACCTCGTCGATCAGGGTCAGGAACGCGTCCGCGTCGCCGAACGTGTTGCCGACGCCGCCCGGGAACAGCGAGTCTCCGGTGAACAGGTGGCCCTGCCCGGTGGGGTCCTCCCAGAAGAGCGCGATCGAGCCCGGTGTATGGCCGGCGAGGGCGATCACCGTCAGGTCGCAGGTGCCGACGGCGATCCGGTCGCCCTGGGTGACGGTGCGATCGACCGCGACACCCGTCTGCTCGGTGATCGCGGCGGCGTCGGGCTCGCCGGCGACCACCGTGGCGCCGGTCGCCGCGACGACCTCGGCGAGGGCGCGGTGGTGGTCCCAGTGCTGGTGGGTCGTGACGACCGCGGTCAGCGACCGGTCGCCGACCAGGGCCAGCAGGGTGGGGGCGTCGTGGGCTGCGTCGATGAGCACCAGCTCGTCGGTCTCCTCGCAGTGCAGGAGGTAGGCGTTGTTGGACATCTGCGGGTCGACGGCCACTTTGGTGATGGTCACGCAGCCGGCCTGCCGGGTCTGCGCCTCGCCGCCGGGCGTGACGTCACCGGTGTAGGTCACCATGCCGGCACCGCCGGCAGCTCGCCGCGGTCGCTCGTGAGGCCGGCGCCGTCACCGCGCCCGGTCAGCCACCATGCCAGGGCGTGCGAGTCGCCGGTGACGGTCGTGGTCGGGTCGTCGTCGCCGTACGACCACGACTGCGCCAGGTCGCGCGCCAGCACCCGGAAGGAGGTGGGGAAGTCACGCTTGTCCATGGTCTCGATCACGATCGCCGAGAACTCCGGCGACCAGTCCGCGGAGGTGTAGCCGACACCGAGGTCGGCGTGGTGGATCTCGACCTCGCGCAGCCGCATCAGCACCGTCGAGCGCGCGCTGAACGCCGGCCGACCGGGCGTGCGCTCGATGGTCGTCGTCCACCTGTCCTCGGGGAGGTCGCGGACCTCGCGGTCGAAGAGCTCGGTCGAGGCCATCAGCCGCGAGCGCAGGTCCCCGGGAGACGCGACGCCGAGCTCGGCGATGTCACCGTCGCGGTCCTCCTGGGAGGCATACATGGCGCGGGCGGTGCCGGAGGTGACGCCCTCCAAGGCGCCGGCCAGGGCCTCACCGTTGAGGGCGAGGTGGGCGACCACGTGGCCGACGGTCCAGTCGGGAAGCAGTGACGGTGCGCCGAAGACGGCGTCGTCGAGGGCATCGACGGTGCGGATCAGTCGCTGGTTGGCAGCTGCGAGGAGCTCGAGCTGCGTGGCCGCGGGGGAGGAGGTCATGACTGTCATTCAACACACATGGGGAGGCTGTGTGCAGCCCCGTAGGATCGAGCCTGACCGCGTGGCGGGTTGCAACTGCGCGTGATGTGACGAACACTTGTTCGAACCCACTCTCTTGCACAGACCTTCAAGGACGACTGTGATCGACCAGCTCATCATCCGGGGCGCCCGGGAGCACAACCTCAAGGACGTCTCGCTCGATCTGCCGCGCGACGCCCTGATCGTGTTCACCGGCCTGTCCGGCTCCGGCAAGTCGAGCCTCGCCTTCGACACCATCTTCGCCGAGGGGCAGCGCCGCTACGTCGAGTCCCTGTCCGCCTACGCCCGCCAGTTCCTGGGCCAGATGGACAAGCCCGACGTCGACTTCATCGAGGGTCTCTCGCCCGCGGTGAGCATCGACCAGAAGTCCACCAGCAAGAACCCGCGCTCGACCGTCGGCACCATCACCGAGGTCTACGACTACCTCCGCCTGCTCTATGCCCGCGCCGGGCGCGCCCACTGCCCCGTCTGCGGGTCGCCGATCGAGCGCCAGACGCCCCAGCAGATCGTCGACCGGATCCTGTCGCTCGAGGAGGGGGCGAGGTTCCAGGTCCTGGCGCCCGTCATCCGTGGCCGCAAGGGCGAGTACGTCGACCTGTTCCGCACCCTCCAGACCCAGGGCTTCTCCCGGGCGCGCGTCAACGGCGAGACGCACACGCTGGATGACCCACCCAAGCTGGACAAGCAGAAGAAGCACACCATCGAGGTCGTGGTCGACCGGCTCGCGGTCAAGGAGAGCTCGAAGCGCCGGCTCACCGACTCGGTCGAGACGGCGCTCAACCTCGCCGGCGGCCTGGTGCTGTTCGACTTCGTCGACCTCGACGCGAAGGACCCCGGTCGCGAGCTCAGGTTCTCCGAGCGGATGGCCTGCCCCAACGAGCACACGATCGACACCGACGAGCTCGAGCCGCGTTCGTTCTCCTTCAACTCCCCGTTCGGTGCCTGCCCGCAGTGCAGCGGCCTCGGCACCCGCATGGAGGTCGACCCCGAGCTCGTCGTGCCCGACCCGGGCGCGACCCTGGGCGAGGGCGCGATCCAGCCGTGGAGCCACGCCCACGTCTCCGACTACTTCCTCCGCCTGATGAACGCGCTCGGCGAGGAGCTCGGCTTCGACCTCAACACTCCGTGGCAGAAGCTCACCCCGCTGGCGCGGACCTCGATCCTCGAGGGACACAAGACGAAGGTCCACGTCGTCACCACCAACCGCTACGGTCGCCAGCGCGCCTACTACGCCGCGTTCGAGGGCGTCCGGCCCTACATCGAGCGCCGCCACAAGGAGGCCGAGTCCGACACGAGCCGCGAGCGGTTCGAGGGCTTCATGCGCGAGGTGCCGTGCCCGACCTGCCGGGGCAGCCGGCTCAAGCCGGTGTCGATGGCGGTGACGCTCGGCGCGCGCGACCAGGGCGGGCTCAACATCGCCGAGGTCTGCGCGATGCCGATCAACGAGACGGCCGACTACCTGCGCAACCTCGAGCTCTCGGAGCGCGAGAAGCAGATCGGCGAGCGCGTCCTGAAGGAGATCCAGGAGCGCCTCAACTTCCTGCTCGACGTCGGGCTCGACTACCTCTCCCTCAACCGTCCCTCCGGCTCGCTGTCGGGCGGTGAGGCGCAGCGCATCCGGCTGGCCACGCAGATCGGCGCCGGGCTGGTCGGAGTCCTCTACGTCCTCGACGAGCCGTCCATCGGGCTGCACCAGCGCGACAACCACCGCCTGATCGAGACCCTGGTCCGGCTCAAGGACCTCGGCAACACCCTGATCGTCGTGGAGCACGACGAGGACACCATCCGCGTCGCCGACTGGGTCGTCGACATCGGCCCGGGCGCCGGCGAGCACGGCGGCCAGGTCGTCCACTCCGGCAGCGTGCAGGGACTGCTCGACCACCCCGATTCGTTGACCGGCCAGTACCTCAGCGGCCGTCGCGAGATCCCCGTCCCGCCCGTGCGCCGCCCGCGCACCATCGGCCGGGAGCTGACCGTGCACGGCGCGAAGGAGCACAACCTGCAAGACGTCGACGTGAGCTTCCCGCTCGGCGTCTTCTGCGCGGTCACCGGCGTCTCCGGCTCGGGCAAGTCGACGCTGGTCAACGACATCCTCTACACCTCGCTCGCCAAGCAGATCTACAACGCCCGCACCGTCCCGGGGCGGCACACCAAGATCTCCGGTGTCGAGCACGTCGACAAGGTGATCCACGTCGACCAGTCGCCGATCGGTCGCACCCCGCGGTCCAACCCCGCGACGTACACCGGGGTCTTCGACCACGTCCGCAAGCTGTTCGCCTCGACCCCCGAGGCGAAGATGCGCGGCTACCTCCAGGGCCGCTTCTCGTTCAACGTCAAGGGCGGTCGCTGCGAGGCCTGCTCGGGCGACGGCACGATCAAGATCGAGATGAACTTCCTGCCGGATGTCTACGTCCCGTGCGAGGTCTGCCACGGTGCTCGCTACAACCGCGAGACGCTCGAGGTGCACTACAAGGGCAAGACCATCGCCGAGGTCCTCGACATGCCGATCGAGGAGGCAGCCGACTTCTTCGCTGCGGTTCCTGCGATCAGCCGGCACATGAAGACGCTCTGCGAGGTCGGGCTCGGCTACGTCCGACTCGGCCAGCCCGCGACGACGCTGTCGGGCGGTGAGGCCCAGCGGGTCAAGCTGTCGAGCGAGCTGCAGAAGCGGTCCACCGGCCGCACCGTCTACGTCCTCGACGAGCCGACCACCGGCCTGCACTTCGAGGACATCCGCAAGCTGCTGCTCGTGCTCGGCCGCCTCGTCGACCAGGGCAACACCGTGCTGGTCATCGAGCACAACCTCGACGTGATCAAGACCGCCGACTGGCTCATCGACATGGGGCCCGAGGGCGGCTCCCGGGGCGGGCTCGTGGTGGCCGAGGGCACGCCCGAGGACGTCGCGGCCAACCCGGAGAGCCACACCGGCACCTTCCTCGCGCCGCTGCTCGAGGGGCGCGCGGCCCAGCAGCCCAGCGGGAAGGTCCGCCCGAAGGAAGCCCCGGCGCGACCGCTCAGCAAGGCGGCGGCGAAGAAGGCAGCGACCGCGGCCAAGAAGGCCGCAGCGGAGAAGCCGGTCGCCAAGAAGGCGCCGGCCAAGAAGGCCGCGGCGAAGAAGTAGTCTCGGACCATGACCACCGGACTCAACCGACGCAACGTCCTCGGCGGCGCCACCGCGGCTGCCATCGGCCTGCCCGTCCTGGCCGCCTGCGGCAGCGACGAGCCCGACTCGGCGACGGACCCGACGAGCTCGACGCCCTCCGGCAGCGAGCGACCGACCACCGGTGACGGCGCGGAGTCCGGTGCCGCCGCCCTGGCCGCGACGGGCGACATCCCCGTCGGCGGGTGCGCGGTGTTCTCCGAGCACAAGATCGTGGTGACCCAGCCCACCGAGGGCGACTTCAAGGCGTTCACCTCGGTCTGCACCCACCAGGGCTGCACCGTCAGTGCCAGCACCGACGGCGTCATCCCGTGCGGCTGCCACGGCAGCGAGTTCTCGATCGAGGACGGATCGGTGCTCCAGGGCCCGGCCACCTCGCCCCTGTCCGAGGTCGAGATCTCGGTTGACGGGGACACCATCACCCTGGCCTGACACGGATGGCGTGCGACCGGCCCTGATCGAACGGGCCTGAGCACGGTCCTCGTTCGCTGACGCGAGAGGTGTCGGTGCGGCCTCGTAGGGTTGAGGTCGTGCCGTCACCCGCCAGCTATCGACCCGAGCCCGGCTCGATCCCGACCCAACCGGGTGTCTACCGCTTCCGCGACGGCAAGGGCCGGGTCATCTACGTCGGCAAGGCCAAGAGCCTGCGCCCGCGCCTGTCGTCGTACTTCCAGGACATCGGCGGCCTGCACCCGCGCACGGCCTCGATGGTCACCAGCGCGGCCAGCGTCGAGTGGACCGTGGTCAAGACCGAGGTCGAGGCCCTCCAGCTGGAGTACAGCTGGATCAAGGAGTTCGACCCGCGCTTCAACGTGAAGTACCGCGACGACAAGTCCTACCCCTGGCTCGCCGTGACCGTGGGCGAGGAGTTCCCGCGGGTCATGGTCGGACGCGGCGCCAAGCGCAAGGGCACCCGCTACTTCGGTCCCTACGGACACGCCTGGGCGATCCGGGAGACCGTCGACCTGCTGCTGCGCGTCTTCCCGATGCGCTCGTGCAGCAACGGCGTCTTCAAGCGCTCCAGCCAGATCGGGCGCCCGTGCCTGCTGGGCTACATCGACAAGTGCGCCGCACCCTGCGTCGGCAACGTCACGGCCGAGCAGCACCGCGAGATCGTCGACGACTTCTGCGACTTCATGGCCGGCAACACGACCGCCTTCGTCAAGCGCGTCGAGCGGGAGATGTATGCCGCCTCGGAGGCCCTCGACTTCGAGAAGGCCGCCCGCCTGCGCGACGACCTCGGGGCGCTCACCAAGGCCTTGGAGAAGCAGGCGGTGGTGCTCGGCGACGGCA
This sequence comes from Nocardioides sp. CF8, assembly GCF_000389985.1. Taxonomy (NCBI): domain Bacteria; kingdom Bacillati; phylum Actinomycetota; class Actinomycetes; order Propionibacteriales; family Nocardioidaceae; genus Nocardioides; species Nocardioides sp. CF8. The sequence goes on along the minus strand of NZ_CM001852.1, from coordinate 2,100,300 downwards.
CCGACGCCGACGTCATCGCGCTCGCGGAGGACCCGCTCGAGGTCGCCGTACAGATCTTCTACGTCCGCGGCGGCCGGATCAAGGGCCAGCGCGGCTGGGTCGCCGACCGCACCGACGACGGCGGCACGCCCGAGCTCGTCCAGGACTTCCTGCTGCAGCTGTACGGCGACGAGGCCGACGCCATCCCGCGCGAGGTGCTCGTCCCGGCGCTGCCGCCCGACGCCGGTGTGATGGAGGAGCTGCTGAGCGACCGGCGGGGGAGCCGGGTCGTGATCCGGGTGCCGCAGCGGGGGGTCAAGCTGTCGTTGCAGGAGACCGTGGCCGGCAACGCCAAGCAGTCGCTGGTGCTCCACAAGACCCGTCGGGCCAGCGACCTCACCACCCGCAACCGTGCGCTCGAGGAGATCCAGCAGGCCCTGGCGCTCGACGAGGTGCCGCTGCGGATCGAGTGCTACGACGTCTCCAACCTGCAGGGCACCGAGGTGGTGGCGTCGATGGTGGTCTTCGAGGACGGGCTGCCGCGCAAGGGCGAGTACCGCCGGTTCGTGATCAAGCCCGAGCCGGGCGAGACCACGGTCGGGCAGAACGACGTCGCCCACATGCACCAGGTGATCACCCGCCGCTTCCGCCGGTTGCTCGACGAGCAGGCGAGGTCGCAGGCCGTCACCACCGACTCCGGCCCGATGCTGGTCGATCCGGAGACCGGCCGGCCCCGCAAGTTCGCCTACCCCCCCGGGCTCGTGGTCGTCGACGGCGGCCCGCCGCAGGTCGCGGCCGCCCAGCAGGCCCTGTCCGAGCTCGGAATCACCGACATCCCGGTGTGCGGCCTGGCCAAGCGCCTCGAGGAGGTCTGGCTGCCGGCGGAGGACGACCCGGTCATCCTCCCGCGCACGAGCGAGGGCCTCTACCTCCTCCAGCGGGTGCGCGACGAGGCCCACCGGTTCGCGATCACCCACCACCGCTCGCGCCGCTCCAAGACGATGGTCGAGAGCCTGCTCGACGACGTCCCGGGCCTGGGCGAGGTCCGCCGCAAGACCCTGCTGAAGCACTTCGGCTCGCTCAAGAAGCTGCGGCTCGCCGACGCTGCCGAGATCGCGATGGTGCCCGGCATCGGGCCGCGCACGGCCGAGGCGATCAAGGCGGCCGTGGCGGGCGCCGACACGACCCGCAAGAATGCCGCTGTGCAGGTCAACACCGCGACCGGCGAGATCATCGAGGAGCACTGATGGAGCCGACAGCAGGCGAGCTCGTCATCGTCACCGGCATGACCGGTGCCGGCCGCAGCACCGCCGCGAAGGAGCTGGAGGACCTCGGCTTCTTCGTGGTCGACAACCTGCCGCCGACGCTGGTGCGCGACGTCGTCCGCCTCGTCGACGACTCGCGGGGGATCACCCAGCCGATCGCGGTGGTCGTGGACGTGCGCTCCGGGTCCTTCTTCGACTCGCTGCAGGCCAACCGGCACCAGGGCGTCACCGGTCGCCCCACCACGCTGCTGTTCCTCGAGGCGACCGACGACGTGCTCGTACGCCGCCAGGAGGCCGCGCGCCGTCCACACCCGCTGCAGGGGAGCGGCCGGTTGCTGCACGGGCTCCACCGCGAGCGGGAGGTGCTGGCCGAGGTGCGCGGCGACTGCGACGTCGTGATCGACACCACCAACCTCAACGTGCACCAGCTCACCGACCGGATCGCCGCGCAGTTCGGGACCCCGGAGACGACCGCGCTCAAGGTCACGGTGGTCTCCTTCGGCTTCAAGTATGGCATCCCCGTCGACGCCGACTTCGTGGCCGACATGCGCTTCCTGCCCAACCCCCACTGGGTGCCGGAGCTCCGCCCGCGGACCGGTCGGGACGAGGACGTCGCCGATTACGTCAAGATGCGCCCGAGTGCCCAGACGTTCCTGGACCAGTACGTCCCGATGCTGGAGAACGTCGCCGGCGGCTACCTCACGGAGGGCAAGCGGTTCATGACCGTCGCGATCGGTTGCACGGGCGGCAAGCACCGCAGCGTGGCCATGACCGAGGAAATTGCGGCCCGGCTCAGGAGCCACGGCATCGACTCGCGCGCCAGCCATCGCGACCTCGGGCGGGAGTGACGCCTCGATGGCTCGATCCACCGCGCAGTCCGCGGTCGCCCTGGGGGGCGGTCACGGGCTCTTCGCCAGTCTGAGCGCGCTGCGCCACCTCGTCGCCGAGCTGACCCTGGACGAGCTCACCGCCGTCGTGACGGTGGCCGACAACGGCGGCTCGTCCGGTCGGCTCCGCGGCGAGTTCGGTGTGCTGCCTCCCGGCGACCTACGGATGGCGCTCGCCGCCCTGTGCGGCGACGACGAGTGGGGCCGCACGTGGGCCGACGTCGTCCAGCACCGCTTCGCCGGCGAGGGCGAGATGCGCGGCCACGTCATCGGCAACCTGCTCATCGTCGGGCTCTGGGAGCTGATGGGCGATCCCGTCCGGGCGCTCGACTGGGTGGGCAAG